>JAJPKA010000017.1 GCA_021323945.1 Pseudomonadota bacterium
ACGATGTACATCGTCGATAACCATCGGCCGCAATTCCCATTTACCCCACGAAGGCTTGGGAAAGCCTAGCGGCATATCATAGCCTTGCGGGAAGATTGCACCGTCCGTGTTGAACACGGCCAAGGTTAAGATCTTGCGATCGCCCAAGTAGTCGCCCGTGTAAACTGACGTGCTGCCGTTAAAACCGTTGGTTTTCGCGTCGTCGTACGTCCAGTCAAAGCCAAAAACCGGCGAGCACCGCGAAGTCGCCGATAACCGTAGTGAGCGCCGCAAGGCAGGAACGAAGACATAGGTGTCGGGATAGGGGTTGGATTCCTGGTTTATATAAAAAAGCGAAAGCGATGCTGTGTAGCGGGCCTGCTCCGGCGTTTCCTGCATTCCCCATTCGGTATACCAGGTCCCGGGTGCGTAGGTCTCAGTTCGTGGAAAGCCAGGGTCAGTGATGAAGGCGGTCCAACGATAAACGACATCGAGGCTCGACGGCGCAATATCGCCGAAACGGTCAACGGCCCATACCGTCCCGTAGTTTGAGGGGCTGTTGACGTACAGCGCCGGCACAAAGGACCAGAATACGTTGGCGAGAATCTTCCAGCCTTTATGAGGTTCCTGAGGGTTGGGGAAGGGTGTGCCTCCCTGGTAATTTCGGATCGCGTAATGGCCATTCGGCAGGACTTCAACCTGGGTCTGCGGACCATACTTCTCGGTAGCTTCGACCCATGTCTTGGGCAGGTTGCCGCCGACGTGACTAGGTCCGACCGTTATTTGTACGTCCGGCGGCATTTTCCAACCGTATTGACCCTGAAATAGTTTGATCATCCCTAATGGCATGACATCCTGGTACTGCTGCCAGTTCGACATATTGATGGTCGTGCCGACCGGGATGTCCTTCTGGTGCTCGGTTGCCTTGAGCCATTCATTCATCTCGCTGCGATCGGTGCTTTGCGCCAGTGCCAGCACGGGCAACAGCACGAGCCCTGAGATGAATGCGAGACTACAAATGAACCTGTTCACAGCCATTTTCCTCCTAACAAGGGCCCACAGCTAAGTCCTCTGTGATCTACTTTGAAGTTTTCGAGCTTCGGGGAGAAACAAACTCGCCCAACAACCTTCACCGCGGATCCAGTCTTAGCCAGTCCAGTCCGAAGATAATGTCACGTCCATACCCATTGAACAATTCACCCTACGGAAAAGTTCCCGAACAATCGTCCCACCCCATGTGCAAAACGTGATTGTTTTGAGCGCAAGTGAGTGCTCGCGAGCGAATCCTAAATCCCATTAGAGACCGCGAAGCATCAGTAAAATGCCGTCGAGATAAATCGGTTTGCGGATGTATCGGCCTGGTCGAGGCTTAGGGGACTGGCAAGATCCGTTTTGCTGCTAATCAATTAGCATCTTTTCTGCGCGCGGCGCTCGCTTGAGCAATAAGCACCATGGTGCGAGTGAGGCAACGATAACCGCCAGCACTCTGTATACATCATGGTAGGCAAGCAACCAGGCTTGCCCACTAGAATTGTCGTGGAAAGGCACCGACTTTAGCATCATCGCATATATCAGGCCAGCCTTTTCACAACCTTCCAGAAACGCGCAATTGACCGCTAACTGCGCTTGATGAAAAGCGTGACGCGCTGTTAGTGCGTTGCTGACAATTGCGATTCCAGTCGCAGCGCCGCTATTGATGATCATACCGAACAGACTAGTCGCGAAACCCATTCGTTCGCGTGCTATCTCGCCGAGTCCGAGCGCCGTGATCGTCGGGAAGACACCACCAAGCCCCAGGCCAAACAAGAAAATCGGAACTAACACCTGGCGAGTACTCGCGTCAAGATTCCAGTGCGCCATTTGCCATATCTCCCAGCCGGCCAGGATGAAGCCGCAACTGATCACCCGCCGCATATCAATATCGCGCCGCGAGAGTTGGCCCACCGTGATTAGGGCGATAATCACGCCAATTCCGCGAGGTGCCACTGATAACCCCGCCCGCCAGGATGTGTAGCCCAGCACATTTTCCAAGAACATCGGGTTGAGCAGATTGACGCTGAACAACGCCAATGACTGTAGGCAGACGATTGCAACTGCCAATGTGAATCCGAAGGTCTTCAATATGCGAAAATCGATTACAGGCTCTGGAAAACGAAGTTCATGAAAGACCAGAATCAGCATTGCGGCAGCCGAAGCCCCACTCGCATAACGTACCCACGATGCCGCGAACCATCCTGAGAGCGCTCCCCGTCCGAGCACAATCTGAAACAGGCCGAGAGACAGCGCGACGCAGACTATGCCGAGATAGTCAATGCGCCCCGCGCCGCGCTGTCGTTTCAAATAAGGGGGATCGTATACGAAAAGCGAGATCATCAGGGCAGCCAGCACGCCCATCGGCAGATTAATATAGAAATTCCAACGCCAGTTCCAATTCAAAGTTATCCACCCGCCAATAGTTGGTCCGAGTACGGGTGCGAGCATCATACCGATACCGGCAGTAGTCATTGCGAGCGTGTGTTCCTCAGGTGGAAAGGTCTCGAGCAGGATAGCCTGCGATAGGGGCATCATCGCCGCACCTGCTGCACCCTGCAGGACTCGGAACAGCACCATCTGCAGGATTCCGCCCGCCAAGCCGCAGAACGCTGAAGCAATCACGAAAGTCAACACTGAGACGAGCAAATACCGCTTGCGTCCGACCTGCACGGCGATCCAGCCCGTGAGAGGCAGAATTATCCCTATCGCAGCGAAATAGCTGGTCACGACCCAACTGATGCGATCAATTCCGACCCGAAAACTCTCCTCCATGTAGGGCAGTGCCACGTTAACGATCGACATATCGAGGCCGGTTAGTATCTGACCCAGAATCAGAGAACCAGCAATCAACCATTTGTGAGCCGGCGCTGTTGTTTGATCGGTTGCGTGCGACTCGGCCAACTCGTTGCGCGCAGCATCCGGCAAGGATTCCGAGTGAGAATGGTGACCGCGAGCGGATGGAGCAGCCATGGCAAGCACCTTACACCGGCCGGCCGGTTTCTTTAAGTTCTTGCGCGATTAGCTTCGAGCTCTGTCAGGTTGACCTTTCGACCTGGCCGGCGTAGTCAGGCCCATTGAGAGATCAGCGTGGAGGTGCTGGCATGCCGATATTCGGTATACATCTGTACCCGACGGCGGACTCGATGGATCCAATCGAAGCGGTCAAGGCAGCAGAAGAACGCGGCCTGGACTCGGTGAGCTACCCGGAACATACGCACATTCCCGTTAGTCGAAGGACACCTTTTCCGTATGGCGGTGAATTGCCCAAACATTATGCGGAGCTACATGATCCGTTCATCGTGATGGCAGCGGCGGCGGCCGCTACCCAGCGTATACTCTTGGGCACCGGCGTCTGTCTCGTTCCCGAACACGATCCTATTGGACTCGCCAAGCAGATAGCTTCACTCGACGTCGTTTCGCGCGGTCGGCTTTTCCTCGGAGTCGGTGCGGGATGGAATGCTGAGGAAATGGAAAACCATGGCAGCCATTTAAAGGCTCGATGGCCCATTACTCGTGAGCGGGTTCTGGCTATGAAAGAGATCTGGAACAAAACCGATGCGGAGTATCACGGAAGATTTGTCAATTTTGACCCCATCTGGAGTTGGCCCAAACCCTTACAGGCTGGCGGCCCACCAGTGTTGCTCGGCTCTACAAGCCCGAAGGCACTCGAACGTCTCATGAGCTTTTGCGACGGTTGGTACGCCGCCGACCTGGTCAGCGATCCGGGTTACTATGCGCGCGTAATTGGTGAGCTCCATCGCTGGGCTTCGCGCACGGGACGGCAGTTGGAGGATGTCCACCTATCGATACAATTAGGCGTGGTTGAGGATGCAGATCGGGCGAGGCGGCTCCTCGACGCGGGCTTCAGGCATCTCCTGTTCAGCATCCAGCCCGCTCCTGCCGATAAGACGCTCCGCCTACTCGACCGCTACAGCGAACTCGTCTACGCGCTCCGGAGAGAATATGGCAGCCGCTGACTAGCTAGCTCCGTTGGCTGCGGAGATATGAACCCCGCGATCCGAGTCGCCGGGGGGTGGGATGTAGAAACATGGAACAGACTAGTGCAGGTCGCAATTAACCTGAATAGTCGTCAGTTTTAACATTGGTGGGCGGTGCAGGTTTCGAACCTGCGACCCCCGGCTTGTAAGGCCGATGCTCTACCGCTGAGCTAACCGCCCGTGAATCCGCCAGGTATCACAACCGAATCCGGCTTAAATCCTCTTTCTCGCCCACCTTCGCAACGACTCGAAACGGAAGCCCGGGCGATGCCGGCAACCCTTATCCTTGTCACGAACGGTGAGAGTGTGGCTCCCGGGAATTTTCTTAAAACAGTCGCTGTCCGCCTATTCCGACGGGCTCGGCGAACTGGGTTGAGGGATAGATTCGGAGGTGTTGAGGGAATCTTTCAATTGCTTGCCGGGTTTGAACTTGGCCGACCGGCTGGCCGAGATGGCAATCGACTCCCCGGTCTTGGGATTCCTGCCTGTCCGCGCCTGGCGCGCTGAAACCGAAAAGGTTCCAAAGCCGGAGATATTAACCCGCTCGCCCTGCTTGAGCGCGTTGATGATATCGTCGAGCACTATATTAACTGCCCTTTCCGCTTCACCCTTGCCCATACCCAGCTTGTTGGCCAAGCCATCAATTAAATCCGCTTTGGTCATAAAGTCGTCGCTCGGCGCCTCCCCCTTGCTAGTAAAATGACGCGAAGGGCGGCGTTCACGCTCGCGCCGCCCCCGCTGTTGAGATTCGCGTTAGAACTTCACGACAGGTTGGTTCGCGAAACCCTGGCGGCTTCCTCGTCGTCGTCGACGATGATTGGCTTGTCATCGTCGGCAACAAACAGAGGCTCATCTACAGGCCGCTGCGGTTTCAGAAATGACTCAGGGTCATCGAGCACCAGTGACTGCTTAAGAACCTCGTCCATGTGCCCGACTTTGATTAGCGTAATGCCCTTGAGAATCTGCGCCGGAATCTCTTCGATGTCTTTCTCGTTATCTTTGGGCAGCAGAACTGACTTGATACCGCCGCGATGAGCAGCCAGCACCTTTTCCTTCAAGCCCCCGATTGGAAGGACACGTCCGCGCAGCGTAATCTCACCGGTCATCGCCAGGTCATTTTTCACACGCTTGCGGCATAGCGCCGACACCAACGCGGTGGCCAAGGTTATTCCAGCCGACGGACCATCCTTCGGGGTAGCGCCCTCTGGAATGTGGATGTGTATATCAATCTTCTGGTAGAAGTTCGGTTGGAGTCCCAGCTGCTCGGAGCGCGAACGCACGTATGAAAGCGCGGCATGGGCACTCTCCTGCATCACCTCCCCGAGCTGGCCAGTGATGGTCAATTTGCCCCGTCCGGGAACGATCGTCACTTCAACAGCAAGCAGTTCACCACCGAGCTCCGTCCAGGCAAGACCTGTTGCGACACCGACTTGCGGCTCGGTTTCAGCAATCCCATACCGGAACTTAGGCGGACCAAGGTACTTACCGAGGCTCGAGGCCGAGATTCTAACGTGGGCATTGCGATCGCTCTTGACCACTTCGACCGCTACCTTGCGACAGATCGAGGCGATTTCGCGCTCGACATTGCGAACGCCTGCCTCCCGCGTATAGTGGCGGATGATGGAGAGGATCGCCTTGTCGGAGAACTCGATGTTCTCCTCTTTCAGTCCATTAGCCTCGCGCTGCTTGCGGATTAGATATTTCTTGGCAATTTGCAGCTTCTCGGCTTCTGTGTAACCCGGGATGCGGATTATCTCCATCCGATCCTGTAGCGGGCGGGGAATCCGCTCCAAGGTGTTCGCGGTGGTGATGAACATCACCTTGGAAAGGTCGTAGTCGCAGTCGAGGTAATGGTCGTTGAACGTGCAATTCTGCTCCGGATCCAGGACTTCGAGCAGCGCGGAAGATGGGTCACCGCGGAAGTCGGTCGACATTTTGTCGACCTCGTCGAGCAGCATCACCGGGTTTCCCGAACCGGCCTTGCGCATACTCTGAATCACTTTACCGGGCAAGGCGCCAATATAGGTGCGTCGGTGGCCTCGGATCTCAGCTTCGTCGCGCACGCCACCAAGCGAAACTCGCACAAATTTGCGCCCCGTGGCCCGCGCCACGGATTTGCCGAGTGAAGTCTTGCCAACGCCGGGAGGACCAACGAGGCACAGGATTGGACCTTTAAGCTGACCGACGAGCGTTTGAACAGCCAAATATTCCAGAATACGCTGTTTGACCTTCTCGAGTCCGTAATGGTCTTCCTCCAGGATACGCTCGGCTTCCTGGATGTCGAGTTTGTCTTCAGTGTATTCGAACCAGGGTAGGGCGAGGAACCAATCCAGGTAATTGCGCACGACTGTTGCCTCAGCCGACATCGGCGACATCATTTTGAGTTTCTTTATTTCGCGCTCGCATTTTTCGCGAGCCTCGGCAGGCATCTTTTTCTGCCTGAGCTTGTCTTCCAACTCCTGGATCTCGTTCTTGAATTCGTCCTTCTCGCCGAGCTCCTTCTGAATCGCCCGCATCTGCTCGTTGAGGTAGTACTCCTTCTGGGTCTTTTCCATTTGTTTTTTGACCCGAGAGCGGATGCGTTTTTCGACTTCCAGAATTTCCAGTTCGGAACGCATGTAACCGAGAATGCGTTCCAGTCGCTCGGCTGGATTGGCGCATTCAAGCAACGATTGCTTGTCCTCGAGCTTTATTCCGAGATGTCCCACTAATTTGTCCGACAAATAGGCGGGATCGTCGACCGCGGCGATCGACGTAACCATCTCGGGAGGGATCTTCTTGTTCAATCTCACATAGTTGTCGAACGTGGTATTCACCGAGCGCATCAGCGCCTCGACCTCGGTCGTGCGCTCGCAGGTCTCTTCGATTTCTTCCACTTCCACTTGGAAGTAGTCTTCCTGGTTCAGATAGCGCACGATCCGCGCGCGCTTTTTGCCTTCGAGCAGCGCCTTGACGGTGCCGTCGGGCAAGCGCAGCAATTGGACAACTACGCCCAGTGTCCCCACGCCATAGATGTCGTCCGGTCCGGGGTCGGACACGCGGGCATCTTTCTGAGCAGCGAGCAGGATAGGTTTTTTGCTGGTTTCGGCCGCCTCCAATGCCTTGATTGACTTGTGCCGTCCAACGAATATCGGGTAGACCTCATGCGGGAAAACAATCAGTTCGCGCAAGGGCAACAGCGGGACAGCTTCCTGTGAGGTGTCGCGATTGTCTTTTTTATCATTGCGGAAAAGCATTTCCGTGAATCCGGTCTCCTGCTGCTTAAGCGGTTTCAGCGGTCTTCTGATAGACCAACAGGGGTTGCTCTTTTTGAGTCACAACCTCTTCTGAGATCATTACCTCCTTTATATTCGGCTGCGATGGGATATCGTACATCAGATCCACCATGATGCCTTCCATTATAGCACGCAGGCCCCGGGCTCCTGACTTGCGCTTAAGCGCTTCGCGCGCAATTGCCCGCAGCGCCCCCGGCGTAAACTTCAGATGCACGTTCTCCATGTCGAACAGCTTTTGATATTGACGCACCAGTGCGTTTTTGGGTTCGGTCAGGATGCGCACCAGCGCCTCTTCGTCCAGTTCGCCCAGCGTGGCGATGACCGGGAGGCGTCCAACAAACTCTGGGATCAAGCCGAACTTCAACAAATCCTCGGGTTGAACCTCGTTGAGCAGTTCTGAGACAGTCCGCGGGTCACGATGGGCCAGGTCGGCGCGGAATCCCATGGTCTTGCCGGCTATCCGCCGGCGAACCAGCTCTTCGAGCCCAACGAAGGCGCCGCCGCAGATAAACAGGATATTAGTGGTATCGACCTGGAGAAACTCCTGCTGAGGATGCTTGCGGCCACCTTTGGGTGGCACGCTCGCCATGGTACCTTCGACAATCTTGAGAAGCGCCTGTTGCACCCCTTCGCCCGAAACGTCGCGCGTTATCGAGGGGTTGTCTCCCTTACGCGCGATCTTGTCGATCTCGTCAATGTATACGATGCCGCGCTGGCAACGTTCGATGTCATAATCGGCGTTCTGCAGCAATGACAAGATGATATTTTCCACATCCTCGCCGACGTATCCCGCTTCGGTCAGCGACGTCGCGTCAGCGATGGTGAACGGCACTTGAAGGAAACGCGCCAGCGTTTGAGCGAGGAGCGTCTTGCCCACCCCAGTGGGACCAATCAGAAGAATGTTGGATTTCTGCAGCTCGACATCGCCGGTGACCATCTGCGAGTCGATCCGCTTATAGTGATTGTGGACCGCGACCGACAGGATTTTTTTGGCGCGCTCCTGACCAATTACGTACTGGTCCAGCACACGCTTGATCTCAGCCGGCTTGGGCACTGCCGAGCTTTGGCTGAACGCTTCCTCGTTGTCGTTCTCTTCAGCGATTATGTCGTTACACAGGTCAATGCATTCGTCGCAAATATAAACCGTCGGACCGGCGATGAGTTTGCGTACCTCGTCCTGACTCTTGCCACAGAAAGAGCACACCAAGTTGCCTGTGCGGTCGTCATGCTTGGCCATTACAGCCTCCCACTGTTCACCTGGAGGGGCCTCCGACTTACGATTACCTCATCGATCACGCCGTATTCAACTGCTTGATACGCAGTCAGAAACAGATCGCGGTCAGTGTCTTTCTCAACCCGACGTAAATTCTGGCCGGTATGCCGAACTACGATCTGATTAATCAGCTCACGAATTCGCAGGATCTCGCGGGCCTGGATATCGAGGTCGACTGCCTGCCCCTGCGCACCACCCAGCGGCTGGTGCATCATGATGCGTGAATGAGGTAACCCGTAGCGCCGCCCCTTGGCGCCGGCTAACAGCAAAATCGCCGCCATGCTGGCTGCCTGTCCTAAACATAAGGTTGATACGGGCGGCTTTACGAACTGCATCGTATCGTAGATCGCCAATCCCGCTGTGACAGATCCGCCGGGCGAGTTGATGTACAAGCTGATTTCCTTGTCCGGATCTTCCGATTCGAGAAACAATAATTGCGCCGTGACCAGGTTCGCAAGCTCGTCCGAAATCGGATAACCGATAAAGATGATTCGATCCTTGAGCAGTCTCGAAAAAATGTCGTACGAGCGCTCGCCACGACCGGTCTGCTCGACGACAATCGGCACGAGGTTACTCATAGACGCCCGAGGTCGCCTCTCGACTGATTACGACCCCTACACATTACTGTAACCTCTTTGCAACCCGGGTGGAACTTCGGCGCAAAATCGGCATCCCGACGACCGACGTACTTTGCACGCGGAATTACCGCCTCCTTTTTTACTGAAGCCTGGTCGAGCTAAAAGCGCAGCACGAGGTCGCGATCCCCATCTCTGTTTCACTCTTCGGTTTTGCCGCTTGCCGTCGTATCAGCTGCTTCGGACGTGGTTGCCCCGCCGGGCAACTCGCTACTGCTGACATTATCGGCAGTATGGGTGTCATCCGCCGCCTGGGCGCGTTCGAGTAACCGGTCGAGCGTCTTCTCGCGGCGCATCACCTGGCGCAGAGCTTCGCGGTTTTCGGGATGTGAATAAAACTCCGCCAGCCGTTCGCGCTGGTGTCCCCCCCCCTGGCTAACCAGAGTGGCGACTCGATCCGCAACCTCGTCGTCGGTGATTTCGATTCCTTCCTGCGCCGCAATGGCGTCGACAATCAGTGCACTTCGAGCGCGCTTTTCCGCCCGAGCTTTCAAATCGTCCTGGTCTTGCCGTACACGCTCGATTGCCGCTTCGCGCGGCATTCCGAGTGTTTCAAGCGAGGCGGCCGCTTCAAGCTCAAGATTGCGGACCTCCCGCGCAACCAGTGATTCCGGCACTTCGATTGGGTTACGTTCAATTATCAGATCAAGTAATCCTTGCCGCGCGCGTGCATCCGCTTCTTCGCTAGCGCGTCGCTCTAGCTGGCGCCGCATCGCCGCACGCAACTCTGCCAAATTTTGATAGTCACCCTGATCCTTGGCGAACTCATCGTCGAGGTCAGGCAACACGCGTTCGTAGATGTCACTGGCCTTGATGTGCCATTCGACGGTTTTTCCTGCCAGCTCCGGCTCGTAATAATCCGCCGGGTAAGCGCGCTGTTTGTGCACTTCGGTGCCGAGCTCGACGCCGCTAAGCAATTCGTCTAGCCCATGGCGTAGTTCCTCGCTCGCGACCCGGACGACCCGCGGTTCGAACTTGCTATTGGGTATCGGCTGACCCCCGGCGAAGGCTTCAAACGAAGCAAGCACGAAGTCGCCCGGCTGAACGACGCGCCTGTCGATCTTGCGCAAACTGCCGCTGCGCTGGCGCAAACGCTCGAGCGCTTCATCCACGTCGGCTTCGCTAACCTCGATCACCGGTTTGGGAACTTTGAGGTCTTTGTAACCTTTAACCTCGAATTGCGGCCTGAGATCGAACGTAGCAGTGAAGCGGACCTGCGGTTTTTTGAGGTCACTCTCTTCGGTCACGACCTCCGGTTCAACCACCGGTTCGAGCGCGTTCTCCTGAAGCGCCTTCTCGGTGTACTCTTTTTGAAGCCGATGCAGAACATCGCCTCGCACCTGATCCCCAAAGAACCGCTCCAACAGATTGCGCGGAGCACGGCCCGGGCGAAAGCCTTTAAGCTGGACCGAACGCTTAAGTTGGTTGTAAGCGCGGTCAAGCTCCCGCTTAATTTCATGAGGCTCAAGTTCAATCGTGACTTTGCGCCGCAGGGCAGAAGGGGTTTCGATGTTGACGTTCATGGCTAATCACCCAAGTAAACATAAGCCAAGCGCGACAGGCAACAACATTTGGGCAGTTCGTCGCGGCTCCACGCTGCCGGCCGCGGTTGCAAATCATGGCTTTGATTGGCCGCGAGTTCGTAAAGCGCCAGGTTCTTTGACTGCGAAATAGAATTGCTACGCGATTCTTGAGCGACTATGCAGTTGCGTACGAAAAGCCAGTGGTCGGATGGCGATCTGGCGACCGAGGCACGCTTCCGTAAGAGGCCTCTCGTACTGGACATGATTTACCGGAAAACTTAAACTGCGGCCCAGAGTCTTTCTTTGGACGAGTGTCTTTCTTGGCCACAGCATAGACGCGCGGCGCGGCGGGCTGCCATTGTGAAGCGCCGAGCGACCATTTCATGGAGATTTAAAGTTAGATGAGCGAAGCAAAAATCGTTCTGCCGCCCCTTACCAGCCTGCAGCAGGTGATTCTCTGGGCGGTTCTCGCCTCAGCGCTGATCTCTTTGATTTTCGGTTTATGGCTCGTGCGCCTTGTTCTGAAAGCGGATCCTGGCGCCAAGTCGTTAACCGACGTAGCCGACGCGGTCTTTGAAGGCTCGATGGCGTATCTGCGGCGTCAGGTGAAGACAATGATTTTCTTCGTGGTCGCCATCGCAATCGCACTTTTCTTGATGTACCGCGGAGTCTACCCTGATCGGCTCGACCTGTCCTTTGGAATTGCGCTGGCATTTATCCTCGGTGTAAGCGCGTCTTATGGCGCGGGTTTCGTGGGCATGTGGCTGGCCGTTAAGGGTAACGTGCGCAGCGCCAACGCGGCATTAACCAGTTTCAAAGACGCGATGGAGCTAGCCTTTAAGGCAGGCGGGGTGTCAGGGATGTTCACCGTCGGTCTGGGCCTGCTTGGGGCAACTATCATATTCCTTATCTTTCAGCAGGACGCGATGAAGGTCCTGGTTGGCTTTGGCTTCGGTGGCTCGTTGGCGGCCTTGTTCATGCGCGTCGGTGGCGGCATCTACACCAAAGCGGCAGACGTCGGCGGCGACCTGGTCGGCAAGGTGGAGGCTGGTATCCCGGAGGACGATCCGCGTAATGCGGCAACCATAGCGGACAATGTTGGTGATAATGTGGGCGATTGCGCCGGAATGGCGGCTGACGTCTTTGAGTCATACGAAGTGACCCTGGTTGCCGCCATTATCCTTGCTGCCTACGCCGTTGGCGAAAGCGATTTCAGGGCGCTATATGGCGGACCGGCAGGCGCAGGCGCCTTTGCTATGAAGCTCATTATTTTCGCGCTGATGTTGCGTGCCGTCGGCGTGTTCTCGTCGATTATCGGCATTCTCGCGGTGCGGGTGCCGGCGGGCAGCACCATGCGGGATCCGATGCGACCGATCAACATCGGCTACATGAGCTCGGCGGCAGCCTCAATCGTCGGGTTTTTCATCGTCAACTACTTCTATATGACGGATCCGCGCACCGGGCAGCCAGATTGGCGTTTCGCCATCACAGCGACCCTGGGCATTGTCTTAGCAGTTGTTACGTTGTGGTTGACCAATTACTTTACTCATCCCGATCGCGGGCCGGTAATTGAAACGGCACATTCTGCCCGAACCGGGCCCGCCACGCTTATTCTCTCGGGTCTAGGAGAGGGCATGGAGTCCTCGGTCTGGGCGCTGGTCGTCATCGCCGCTGCCATCGTTGGCGCGATGCTCATCTTTCGCGAATCCGAAGCACTGCAATTTTACGGAATAGCCCTGACCGGACTCGGACTGTTAACCACCACAGGCTTCATCCTCGCAATGGATACCTATGGGCCGATTACCGACAACGCTCATGGGATTTTTGAAATGGGCGGAATTCACCAGGAGGAGGCGTCGAGAACCCTCTCATGGATGGATGCGATCGGCAATACCACCAAAGCGCTGACCAAGGGACTGGCGATCGCGACTGCGGTTATCGCGGCTGTTTCACTATTTCGCTCGTTTATCGACGAGGCCCGGCTGGGTAGCCTCGGGGTACAGGTTAATTCGCCTACCGTTTTCGTCGGATTGCTGATTGGCGGAGCGGTGCCGTTCTTGTTCAGTTCGTTCGCGATCAAGGCGGTGGGCCGGGCGGCATATCAGGTGGTCTTCGAAGTTCGGCGCCAGTTCCGTGAGCATCCTGGTATCATGGAGGGTAAAGAACTTCCCGATTACGGTACCTGCGTCGATATCGTAACTGCGACCGCCCAAAAAGAGTTACTTAGTCCAGCGATCCTGGCCGTGTTTGCGCCATTGCTGGTCGGTTTCGGTCTTGGGGCAGGTGCTTTGGGCGGTTTTCTTGGCGGCACGATTCTAACCGGGCAGCTGCTCGCCGTCTTTATGGCTAACTCGGGAGCGAACTGGGATAACGCTAAGAAGAAAATCGAAGATGGTTATCTGGGCGGAAAGGGCACGGAGGTTCATAAAGCGACTGTCGTGGGTGATACCGTCGGCGATCCCTTCAAAGATACTGCCGGACCGGCGCTGAACCCGATGATCAAGGTCATGAACCTGGTTGGCATCTTGGCCGCGCCATTTACCACGCTGTCGATGGCAGGTATGTCGGCGACACGCGTCTGGGTAGTCATCGTTGCGATCGTCCTTCTGGCCGTTGCCGTAGCACTCTCTAAACGAGGTTCAATTGCCGAAGAGCAGCCTGCCACCGGTACAGCCAAAGCTGCTGCATAGACATGGTTGGAGGTTGCTTTTAGGCTGAGGCTTCGTCATTCGGTCGCGCGGCTGCGCGACCGAATCCTGTCATCCGTGCCGACCGCGGGTTGTCCCGAGTAACCGGCGGCACGGAGAGCGGAATGACCAGCATCGTTATCTCCACCCATCCGTCAATGCCTGGGCAGCTTTCTATTGCCCGCTCGGCCTTCAACGCGCAAGATCGTCGCGGTAACCTTTGCTCGTCGGGGAGGTACCGGTAATGCCGATTTATGAGTACGAATGCCCCAAATGCCGGCGCAAAACCAGCATCCTCACCATGCGTGTAAGCGAACGCGTCGACCCTGTGTGCGGCAATTGTGGCAGTACTGAAATGAATCGTCTTATGTCGCGGTTCGCGATGCCGCGCAGTGAAGAGGCTCGCCTGAACGCTCTGACCGATCCGTCCAAACTGGGCGATTTCGATGAGAACGACCCCAAGAGCCTCGCACGCATGATGCGCCGAATGGGCAGCGAAATGGGTGACGAGTTCGCCGGACCCGAATTCGACGAGGCCGTCGATGAACTGGAAAGCGGTGGCGACCTCGGTGATCAAGATGACCTCGGGGATGGGGTCGATGACGACCTTTAGCCGGATCCCCGCAATCGTCGATTGTGCTACCGCTATGAGGCTCGTTGCAGAGTCGTCAGCCTATGACTGATAAGCTCAACCAAACGCCGTTCATGAAGGCGGTTGGTGAGATCGCCCGCAACTCGGTCGAGGTGATTTCTACCGCCGAATTGGCGGCGAAGTTGGCAGAGCAGCGACCGCTGCGAATCAAGTTTGGAGCTGACCCCACCGCGCCCGATCTCCATCTCGGCCATACGGTGACACTCCGAAAGCTGCGCGACTTTCAGCAAATGGGTCATACCGTAATCTTTCTCGTCGGTGATTTTACGGCGATGATTGGTGATCCCACGGGACGGTCGGCGGTGCGCAAGCCGCTCTCAGCGGAGGAAATAAGAATCAATGCGCAAACCTATCAGCAACAGGTCGCTAAAGTCCTGGACCTGTCGCGGACCGAGATTCGTTTCAACAGCGAATGGATGAACCAGGTCGACACCCGCAAACTGATCGAGATCGCAGCCAAACTGAGTGTCGCTCGTATACTAGAGCGCGACGATTTTGAAAAGCGCTTTGCCGAGCAGGAACCGCTTTTTTTGCATGAACTCCTCTATCCAGTTATCCAAGGTTATGACTCGGTGGCTCTCAATGCGGACGTCGAACTGGGAGGTACCGACCAGAAATTCAACATGCTGGTTGGGCGCGATCTGCAGCGTGCTTACGGCATGGCACCTCAGGTCGTGATCACGATGCCGCTGCTCGAGGGGCTCGATGGCATTCGCAAAATGTCAAAATCGTACGGGAATTACGTCAGTTTAACTGATTCGCCCAGGGACATGTTCGGTAAGATCATGTCAATTCCTGACAAGCTTACTCAGCGCTATTACGAGTTGTTGACCGATCAGACGCCAGAGCAAATCGCTGCGATCAACTCTGCCCAGCACCCGATGGAGGCTAAAAAGCTTCTGGCCCATCTCATAGTCACGCAGTACCATGGCGAAGCAGCCGCCGACGCTGCACGTACTTACTTCGAGCGCAAATTCCAGCGGCGCGAGGTGCCCGATGACATTCCGGTCTTTAAGCTGGATCAAAGCGTGTGGGTTTGCGAGTTGATGAAGCAATTGCGATTCGCTTCTTCGACCAGCGAAGCCCGGCGACTTCTGGGGCAAGGGGCTGTGCGCGTCGATGGGCACACTGTCACTGATGTGAATTTTCGCTTTGTCCCCGGACAGCACAGAATTCTTGAAGTCGGCAAGAGGCGGATAGCGCGAATCGCGACTTAAGCGACATGGATGAGTTTTTTTTCGCACAAGCTCGCGCTATACTTCGCCCGCTTATAGCTCAAGGTTTGCTCATATTGTGAAGGTACAAGGCGAAGCGCAATTAATATCATCATGGCCCGAACAAAACTGCTAACACGTAGCCCGCACCATTTACTAGGCTAGATTCGGAGAGCACCGTGGAAACGTCGTCACATGATATCGTGCTGATTGGTGGTGGAGGTGCCGGGCTCCGAGCTGCTATCGCGATAGCTGAAGCGAACCCGCGCACTGACATTGCAATGGTCTCCAAAGTCTACCCGATGCGTAGCCACACTGTCTCCGCCGAGGGGGGTGCGGCGGGCGTTGCGGCTGACGATGATAGCATCGACGAGCATTGCTACGACACGGTTTCGGGCAGTGATTGGCTGGGCGATCAGGACGCAATTGAGATCTTCTGCAACGAAGTACCGAAGGAACTGCTTAGATTAGAGCATTGGGGATGCCCTTGGAGTCGCCAGCCCGACGGGCGCATCGCGGTCCGACCGTTCGGTGGCATGAAGAAAATGCGGACGTGGTTTGCCGCTGACAAGACTGGCTTCCACCTGCTCCACACCTTATTTCAGACTTCACTAAAATATACCTCGATCACCCGCTACGACGAGACCTTTGCGACACGCCTGCTGGTTGACGACGGTACAGTGCATGGAGTGGTTGCGATCGAACTACGTACCGGTCGCATCCGGGCGATTCTGGCCAAAGCTGTGATCATCTGCACCGGTGGGTGTGGTCGCATTTTTCCCTTTACTACCAACGCCAATATCTGCACGGGCGACGGAATGGCTTTGGCCTACCGCGCGGGCGCACCGCTCAAGGACATGGAGATGGTGCAATATCATCCCACTGGATTGCCGTTTACGGGAATCCTCATAACCGAAGCTGCGCGGGCCGAGGGCGGCTGGTTGCTCAACAAGGACAACTACCGCTTCCTTCAAGATTACGACCTCGGTAAACCAACACCAACTCCTGTACTTCGCAGTATGGAGCTGGGTCCGCGCGACCGTGTTTCCCAAGCGATGTGGCATGAATTTCAGAAGGGGCGGGGCTTTAAGGGCCCATACGGTGACTACCTTCATCTGGACTTGCGTCATCTTGGCGAGCACAAGATCGAGACCCGACTCCCGATGGTCCGCGAGCTCTGCCTAAAGTATGAAAACATTGACCCGGTGCGTCAGCCGATTCCAGTGCGCCCGGTCCAGCACTACATGATGGGCGGGATTCATACTGACGTCCACGGTGCGACACCCCTCAAGGGGCTATATGCTGCAGGAGAAGCTGCCTGCGTCAGTATCAACGGCTCCAACCGTCTCGGTTCGAATTCGCTCGGGGAGCTCCTCGTATTTGGTGCACGAGCGGGAAAGGCCGCGGTCGAATACGTCGCCAATGGTGTGGAGCGACGCCACCCGAATCATCTGCTCGCAATTGCGCTCGACGAGGAGCGCCGACTGGAGCATCAGTACACGAGCAGTGACGGAACCGAACGTATTGCCAAAGTGCGCGAAGAGATGCAGCGCACGATGGAGCGAGGGTGTGGCATTTACCGGGATCGCGCAACCCTGGTGGAATCGGCCAACAAATTGAGCGAGCTTAAAGAAAGGGCTGCGAGACTGCGGCTTGACGATCATGGCCGCAGCTTTAACACCCAGCTGACCGCTGCACTGGAACTGGGTTTCATGCTGGATGTAGCCGAAACCATTGTCCACTGCGCGCTTAATCGCGAGGAATCACGCGGGGCTCATCAGCGCCGCGATTTTCCTAAGCGGGACGATACGAAGTACCTGGCCCATTCGTTGGTGTCTCGTACAGGCGAGGGGCCCCCACGGATTGATTATCTTCCCGTCGTAATTACACGTTGGCCTCCGGGCGAACGAATTTACGGTAGGGATCATTAAAAAACTCCGGACAGGCTGTAAGCCGTAACTTGGCGGCGCAGGAAGGTGGCGTTGCGATCGCACGGTGGCGGCGACACAGGGTCGATAAAGTCGATAAAAAGCAATGGCGGATACCATTATCCTTGAAGTAGCGCGCTTCTCCCCTGAGCGGGACTCACAGATTGGTTACCAGACCTTTGAAGTGCCGCTGCGCAGCGACTGGATGGTTCTGGACGCGCTCAATTATATCAAAGACAACATCGACGGCTCGCTTACCTTTCGATGGTCTTGCCGCATGGGTATTTGCGGAAGTTGCGGCATGATGGTCAACGGGGTGCCGAAACTCACTTGCGAGACGCTCATCGCCCAGTTTGCTCCCGGACCGGTCCGCATCGAGCCTCTGGAACATTTTCCGGTTGTCAAGGACCTCGTCATTGACATGGATGTGTTCTTGGAAAAGCTTCAGAAAGTACGGCCGTGGATCGTGCGCAAGGATGATCGTCTGCCGGCACGCGAATTCTTGCAGACCCCAGCGCAGCTCGAAGCCTTCCACCAATATAGCCTCTGTATAAACTGCATGCTTTGCTATGCTGCCTGCCCCGTGTTTGGACTCGACCAGGACTTTGTCGGTCCCGCGGCCCTTGCCTTGGCCGAGCGGTATAATCTGGATTCACGCGACCAGGGTGCGCCTGAACGAACTGATGTGCTCTCCCAGCACGACGGGATTTGGGATTGCACGGTAGTAGGGGAGTGTTCAACCGTCTGCCCCAAAGGCGTCGATCCATCACTCGCCATCCAACAGTACAAGCTAACAGCGACCAAGGAATGGTTTAAGACCTGGCTGTTGCCCTGGGGTAACAAATGACGAATAAGAGCATGGCGCGAGCCAGCGTCTGGAGCATCACTTCGATGCAGCGCAAACCTCGCTCAGGCCGGCAACCGGGTCTTGAAATGTAGCGTGAGCTCGAGCGGTCGGTGTTCCCGCACGGCCAGATTCACACGCATCACAGACTCTAACCATCAGAGTGCCGAAAGAATCGAGGACGTCTATGCCACAGTATCGGCAGTTTCAGTACAAAGCCTATCAGCCGGTAATGAGCCCATATTGGTATTTCGACCGTTGGCCGTATCTGAAATTCATGCTGCGTGAGATGAGCAGCATCTTTGTTGGCTGGTTTGCGGTGGTAATTCTGCTGCAGCTCAACGCATTAGTGTCCGGTCCGACCGCATACGCAAATTTCCAGCACTGGATGGCGACGCCGCCAGTCTTCATTGTGAACATACTTAGCTTCGTTTTTATTTGTTTCCATGCAATCACATGGTTCATGCTGGTGCCGCGCGTCGTCGCGCGCCAAGTCCTGCAACGACCAAGCCCGGACGTTTTGTCAGCTGCCCCCAATTTCGGCATTTGGCTCGTCGCGTCGGTCGTTGTAGCCTTGTTTGCCCTGAGGGTTATTTAAGTGGCTACCCTAAACCGTTCCAATCGTCCCTTACCCTGGATGGTGTTTGGGGTCGGTGGCTTCCTGGTCGCCTTCTTCTTCCCCGTGCATATCTTCATTTACGGGATTGCATTGCCACTTGGGTGGTTGCCTACCCCGAGTTATCGAAGCACGCTTGAACTGGTTCATTATCCGATTACGCGAATTTACCTCGGAATCTTGCTGGTGATGGCTTTTTGGCATGCCGCTTACCGCTTGCGCGACACTGTGTGTGACGCATTTGCAATGCGACAAGTCGACACAATCGTGGCTGCGGCGTGCTTCGCGTTTGCTCTGGCTGGCTCCATAGCTACGATCGTGGCGTTGTGGGCCGTGCCATAGTCTTCGCAATTCGGTCCGATAAGCCACTCTGGTTGAGTGTCCTACTCAAGCCGTCCTGCGCGTCGCTCGTGGCGGCGTCGCTCATTGCCGAGAGATTTTCCAGGTAGAGCTGGCGGTTACCGAGACGGCACCGCGCTGGTCTGTGATCCGAGCTTCCAGGAAGGCGATACCGCGGCTGCGCCGAATCACCTGTGCTTCCCCCCTTAGAATTTGCCGATTCAAGGGGCGCAGGAAGTTGACCTTGAATTCCGCCGTCACCGCCCACTCATCCGGCTCCAGCACTGAGGCAATGGCCGTCGCTAACATCTCATCGACGAGGACTGCCAGATAACCACCCTGGATAATCCCGAATGGGTTGAGCACTGAAGCTGGTTGTTCTGCCCATAACCACCGTGAGAGTCCGCGGGCAAACTCAGTTGGGCGCATGCCGAGAAGCAGGTTAGGAGAGGTGTACTCAGAGATGCGATTTTCCTTGATTAATTGGTTGAGTTCATGAAGCGGAGCGGGTCGTGATTCGGTCAAGAGGGACCTCGGAAAAAGGGACTTGGATGCTATCAATCAATCCTTCGCGGAGTTTGGGTCATTTGGTACAACGCCGAGCCTTGCTGTTGCCCGCATCCGAAATCGCTGATCGCGATAAAATCATTGCTACAAGATTGGTTCGTGCTGGGCAAGTGTCGAATTTCGCGACTGTTCACGCTCAAGGTCGATTTGCTAATTGTGGACGCAAGTGCAAGCAACCGCAAAGAGCTGCAGGAAAATTCTGAGACAGGAGGTGAACGATGGATTTCGGCATTTTTTACGAGATCCAGGTCAATAGCCCGTTAAAGCACCGCGAGCGTGAATACCAGGTCTTCCACGACGTGCTCAAGCAGGTGGAGCTGGCTGAGCAAGTCGGTTTCACCCATTTTTGGACAGTCGAGCATCATTTCCAGACCGGCTTTGCCCATTCGTCCGCGCCGGAAGTGCTGTACGGCGCAGTGTCCCAGCGCACCAGTGTCATCCGAATCGGTCACGCCGTGGTATTGCTGCCGTTCCCTTACAATCACCCCGTTCGAGTGGCCGAGCGCATAGCCACCTTGGACATCCTGAGTAACGGGCGCGTAGAGGTTGGTACCGGGCGTTCCGCCACACAAGTGGAGCTCGGCGGCTTTGGCATTCCGTATAAGGAGACGCGAGCCCGGTGGGAAGAGGCTCTCGATATCATCACCACCATCTGGAAGAGCAAAGACGGCACCTTTTCGTACAAGGGCAAGTACTTCGACATCCCGGAGCGGAATGTGGTTCCGATGCCGATTCAGAAGCCGCATCCCCCACTGTGGGTGGCGTGTACGGGCGAAGATACCCACGAACTGGCTGGTCGTCTTGGTCTCGGCTTGCTTTCCTTCACCCTACTGGTCAGCCCTGAAAAGTTGGGCCGGCGTGTTCAGGCCTATCGCAATGCGATCAAGAATGCGAAACCCTATGGTGCCTTTGTTAATAATAAGGCGGGTGCGTTTGCCATGGTTCACCTGGCCGACACGGACAAGCAGGCTCGTGACGAAGCCGAACGCTCGTTCATGTCATATGTGAACACGACCTTGCGGGTTAACTCTGCGGTAATCGAAGCAAAGAAGACCGGCGTCGACCCCAAGGATCCTGAGCGCGGTACGCTGCCTGATCTCCCCGCTCAGTATGAGGGACTGGACCCGAGCAAGGTCACTATCGATTCCCTGATCGAGCACGGGATGTGTATTTGCGGGAGTCCCGATACGGCGATAAAGCAGCTTGAGCGTTTGCAGGAAGCCGCCCAGCTGGATCAATTTCTTGCAATGATGCAGTTCTGGGCAATTCCCCACGAAAAAACGATGCACGCAATCGAGCTCTTCGGCAAATACGTGATTCCACACTTTCGTCACGTCGTTCCGCGGGAACAGGTGGCAGCGGCCGCAGACTGAACCGTTCCGGCAGCTCCCGCATGGCTACCGGTTTTGCCGGTAGCCGTGCAATTACATTGAAGTTGGGCGAACGGGGCTCGAAGCGCGAACTACGGAACTGGTGCGGGCGCGAGCAGGCCTGCCGCCTCATCGAAGCCCAGCATCAAGTTCAGGTTCTGAATTGCCTGTCCGGCGGCACCCTTGCCCAAGTTGTCGATCGCGGTAATCACACAAAGAGTCTGTGATCGGCGCTCGAGCACAAACGCAATCTCACAAAAGTTGGTCGCGCGGACGTTTTTCAGTTCCGGCACCATTCCGGGCTTGAGCAGGCGGACAAATCGCGACTTGGCGAAGCTGGTCTCGAAGGCGGCGCGCACGTCGAGCTCGGTCGTGCCATTGCGTGGCCGCATAAAAATTGACGTCAGAATGCCGCGGGTAACCGGCAGCAGGTGAGGGACGAACATGACCGGCACCTCGCGACCTAATATCGCGCCGATTTCCTGTTCGATTTCCGGCGTGTGACGGTGCGTGCCGACCTTATAGGCACGGAAGTTCTCGTTGACTTCGGCAAACAACTGTTCGATAGCAGCTTGCCGACGTGCACCAGTGGTCCCCGACTTGGCGTCAATGATTATCGATGATGGATCAATCAGGTCGCGCCGTATCAGGGGAAGAATACCGAGCAAGGCTCCCGTCGGATAACAACCTGGATTTGCGACGAGACGTGCCTCTCGCAATTCGCGGCGATTAAATTCGCTCAAGCCATAAACCGCGACTCCGAGCAGGTGGGGCGCTGGGTGTTCAGCGCCGTACGTTTGATGATAGGTCGCGCTGTCCTTGAGCCGAAAATCTGCCGAAACATCGATGACTTTGGTCCCGGAATTCACCAACTGGGCGACGGTTTTCACGCCAACCCGCTCGGGCAAACACGAGATAACAATATCCGCCCGTTGCTCGAGCACATCTGCACGAAGCTCTTCGAACGGCGGGAGATCAATGGCAGCCAGATGCGGATAGACCTCGGCCACCTCGCGGCCGGCGTAGTGTTCTGAGGTAAGGACGCTAATTTCAACGAAAGGGTGACCCGCGAGCAGGCGAACGGCCTCGATACCGGAGTAGCCAGACGCACCCAACACTGCGACCTTGACTCTGTCGTTAGAAGCCATCGGTGAACTCGTCGCTCCAGATTTTTCAGGATCGTTTCCTGACTATCACGATGTGAGGAATTGCGCCAGTTGCACGCACAAATGCTGCCCGCGGCCGGTCCACAAGTGCGCGCCGAGATTGGACAGATTGTCAGTCCTTGGCGAGTTAGTCTAGCAGGCTTGCCAGAGGACTGACTTGCGCCGCCTTCATCACGCGTGCTCCTACCGCCAATCAAGCGCTGTTAGGCACGATCGCAATCTTTCCGGCGATCTTACCGTTTTCAATAAGATCATGAGCTCGGGTCATTTGCTTCAAGGGTAGAATTTCTCCTACGACCGGGCGGATCTGGCCACTTTCCACAAAGCGCATGGCATCGACGAGCTCGCCTTTGTTCCCCAGATGCGAGCCCAAGTAGTTTTGTTGCTTATTCCAAAGTAACCGGATGTCCATCTGGGCATCGAAGCCCGAAGTGGCGCCGCAGGTGACGATGGTGCCGCCCCATTTAAGGCATTGCATCGAGATTGGCCAAGTGTCGGCGCCGGTATGTTCGAAGACGATGTCAGCGCGTTTGCCTGCGGTGATCTTGCGAACCTCTGCGAAAACGTCCTGCTTTTTGCGATTTAAGACGTAGTTCGCGCCGAGTTGATGACACAGCTCGAGCTTGTCGTCGCTGGAGGCGACAGCGATCACGTTGGCGTTGTAAAGCCGGGCAACCTGGATCGCCATTACTCCGAGGCCGCCAGCCGCGCCCCAGATAAGGACAAAATCACCCGCTCGGATTTGAGCTCGAGTGACCAGCATCCGCCAGACCGTGACCAATACGAGCGGCATGGTCGCGGCTTCTTCGAAGCTTAAATTCTTGGGTTTCGGCAGAATATTCGCGGCTGGCACCTTGCAATATTCGCCGTGGGCGCCGTCCAGCGGTCCTGTTTGGAAGCCCCAGATCTTGAAGTCGCGGCAGAAGAACTCCTCACCACGGGTACAATAGTCGCATTGACGGCACGAAATTCCACAATGGACTATGACTTCATCTCCAACTTTGACATTGCGTACCTCGCTGCCGGTTTCGACGACAATTCCGGCGGCATCTGAGCCGGAAATGTGAGGCAGAATAATCTGCATTCCCGGCAACCCGCGGCGAGCCCAGATATCGTTAAAATTGCACGCCGAAGCCTTTACTTGGATGAGAACATCGTTGGGGCCTGGCGTTGGAACCGGCACATCTTTGTATTGCAGTACTTCAGGTCCTCCATTGCGTTCGAAAACGATAGCCTTCATCAATCCCCTTTCTCCAAAACTCCGCTAGTCACGGTTAGTCACTAGACTGGTAATTCAGGTATAGGTATCTGTTTTATCGTCGTCTAGCAATATTTTGGTCTGCAGCGAGCTAATAAATGCTCTTAAAATCCTATCTTATGAATTTGCGAGCCAGTCATCCCCGGCGCGCCCAGCTGTAAGCAAGTATTGCGCCGTTCTTATTGCTGGCTCTCAGACATTGTCACGTTTACTATTAAGCTGCACGTTGCTGCAGAAAGCCGAGATTCTCGCTGATTCAGAGGGCGAGCTGCGGAGGAGACTAAGCTATGTTCATTCTTGAAAAAGGGGCCCGATTTGTAATTCCACGCACAGAGATGACCTATCCGGCTCATTCAATGAAGCTGCATCAGAATGCGGCAGACCCCGAAAAATGCCCGGTCGATCACGTGATGGCCGATTTCGAGGATGCATGTCCGTATGAGTTTAAAGGCGACAAGAGCCGACGGGTGATGGTCGAGGCACTGAACACACTCGACTTTGGAAAAAAGGTGGTTACTGTGCGCCCGAATAACATCCATTCAAAATTTTTCCAAGGCGATCTTGAAGCGGTCGTCCTCGGCGCGCCGAATCGTTTTCACGGCATTATTCTTCCCAAAACGCGCGGACCCGAGGATATTCAAACTACGGCCCGATTGCTGGACGATCTCGAACGGCGCGCAGGATGGCACTACAAACTCCAGATCGAATCCCTCATCGAGACGCCGCAGGCCTTGATCAAATCCTATGAAATCGCCACCGCCTCAGATCGGATGTGCGGACTAATTTTTGGTATCGCGGATTTTGCCGCAAACCTTGGTGTTCGCGAGATCGTCGACAACCAGAATCAGAATTTTCACTATGCCAAGCAGGCCATGGTAGTGGCGGCCAAGGCTGCCGGTTTGCACGCAATCGATAACGTTTTCCTGCGGCTATGGCGCAAAGAAGACCCGCCCGAGCGAGTCGAGCAGCTCCAGCGGGAACTGCGAGAAAAAAATATTGGCGCAGCAAATCTCGGAATGGATGGCACTTGGGTTATCCATCCCCAGCAGGCGCCCATTTGTAACGAATGTTACACTCCCAGCCCCGCGCAAGTAGCCGAGGCACAAAGGGTTATCCGCCTCTACCACGAACGCGGAGGTGGCTCAATGGCCGACCCTAAGACGGGTGAGATGATTGACGAAGCCACGATCAAGATCGCCCTGATGGATCTTGCTAAAGGCGCGCAAGCGGGAATGGTATCTCTAGCCGAGCTTCGTGAATGGGCCGAGAAAAGTAAATCCATCACCGGCTACGATATTCTCGAGCTGATGCGGCGTGTGGTGTGAGGGTTCGCCTTGTGTAACTTGCCCCGTATCCGGTCATCCTTGCGTCCTTGGACTTACCCGAACAACGAGTTTCGCTTCGAGGTGATTAGTCATGATGCGGCGATTTAAGTTCGAAGCCGATATCTATAATTCGCTCAATTGCCTTCCGATGGCGGCACGGCGCAAGCTTGACCGGCTCGGAATAAAAATCAGCCTGGAGCAGTGGCAGTTTCTCAGCCGTGCTGAACGCCTGATGATCTGTCACGCCCCTGCTGGTACTCCCGAAGAATGTGATGTGTTGAAGCAATTCATCGAAGAGCTCTCTATCGCCAAGACCGGTAACCCGCCACGGGCTTTATCGGAAGACGCTCGCAAGGATGCGGAGCCCCCAAGCGAGCCCCCAGCTGTTTTGATCGACAATGCGCGAGCATTAGGAATACAGATTAGTCGAGCTCAGTGGGAAAAGCTCGATGAAGACGAGCGATACGCTTTGGTTAAACTCGGTGGCAAGGGGAATCCAAGCCACAATCTGCAGGCTGCTCTTGAGGAGCTAATCGGTCCCGCTCGCGCGTCCCGGGCTCATGCCTGGGGCGAGAGATAGTCTGAATCACGAGGTGTTTGATGGAAACGATTCGGTTTGACGAAATTGACCGCTTAAAAACCAAGATTAGCACCGAGTTCGGGCCGTGGAGCAAACCGATTGAGATTACGCAGGAAAAAATCAATCAGTTTGCTGACGTTACGGGTGACCATCAATGGATTCACATCGACGTCGAGCGCTGCAAGCGGGAAAGCCCATTTGGTGGGCCTGTTGCCCACGGATTTTTAACGCTCAGCCTTCTTCCGGCTTTTGAAATCGACGCTGGCTGGAAGGTTGTCGGCTACCGCAATGTGGTAAATTACGGCGCAAATAAGCTGCGCTTCATCTCCCCCGTCCCGGCCGGCGCCAAGGTCCAAGCCCGCCAGCGAATCGTTGGTGTTGAGCAGCGCCCTCAAGGCACTCAGATAACTACCGAAAGTCAGATCCAAGTGGTCGGCTCGGACCGGCCTGCAGTGATCTACGAAGGAATTTTTCTGTACGTGAAATAGGATACTTCTTAAAGGTGCAAGAAACGCGCGTTTGGCGCAATGGGCATCAGGCTTTGACCTTGGCTACTGGTATCGCACCACCAGTTAGCTGTCTTTTTGGGCCTTTAGAACGTGTTGGTGCCTTGGCGAGAGGAACCGAAGCCGTTACTGCGCTAGGAGTGTCACTTGCGCCAAGGTTGTCGAAGCAAAATTTTGTACCGGTTTAAAGCCGTTACACGGTTTACGGTTAGAGCTAGTAGAAGATTTAGTCAAACTGTGGCCTCAAAGACCATCGATAAGATCTTCTTGGCGTGAGCCAAAAACAAAGCTTGGACTAGTCGTCGAAATCAGGGACCGACGCACGTGATTTAATATAAATTAACGTTTAACTAAACTATTCGAAGTTAATTAGCTCATTTTAATATGAAATAGCCTGCCCTCGGGTAAGCCGAGACTCGGCTTGTTTTAGGCGATTGGCCCGCGTAATCTGCGATTAGCACTCAAATTTTGCGAGTGCCAATTGACAGCAGAGCAATCGTGGTTAGCTTAGCGACGGGAAATCCACCCGAATACTATCCAGCAAAAGCGAAGGAGGGCGCTGGTTTATGAACATTAGACCCCTAGGAGACAGGATCCTCGTCAAACGCATTCAGGAAGAGGAGAAGACCAAAGGCGGCATCATTATCCCCGATACCGCTAAAGAAAAACCCCAGGAAGGTAGGGTGGTTGCAGTCGGTAAGGGAAAGACGACTGAAGACGGAAAGCTACTCCCTCCGGACGTGAAGCCCGGCGACCGAATTCTTTTCGGCAAGTACGCTGGCAGTGAGATCAAATTGGAAGGCGAGGAGCATTTGATCCTTCGAGAGGACGATATCCTCGGAGTCGTTGAAGGCTAAGACACGTCTCAATCGCTTATTTCACATCAACCGTTAGAATTACATAGGAGAGCTAAGAGGCATGCCAGCTAAATTAGTTAGATTCTCTCAGGAGGCTCGGGAGAAGATCCTCAAGGGTGTAAACATATTGGCGGATGCCGTCACCGTGACCCTCGGCCCCAAAGGGCGTAACGTCGTGCTCGAGAAAAGCTTCGGCGCTCCTACGGTCACCAAGGACGGTGTGACTGTGGCCAAGGAGATCGAACTCGAGGACAAGTTCGAAAACATGGGCGCCCAGATGGTAAAGGAGGTCGCTTCCAAGACTTCCGATGTTGCCGGCGACGGAACGACCACGGCCACAGTGCTCGCCCGCTCAATCTTTACAGAAGGTATCAAGATGGTTGCGGCAGGCCATGACCCGATGTCGTTGAAACGCGGCATTGATCGGGCGGTCGAGGCTGTTGTCGGCGAGTTGAAGAACCTTTCCAAGCCCACCAAGGACCGCAAGGAGATTGCGCAAGTCGGGACAATCTCGGCAAACAATGACTCCACGATCGGCGACATAATTGCCGAGGCGATGGAGAAGGTCGGAAAAGAGGGCGTAATCACAGTCGAAGAGGCCAAAGGTCTGGATACGACGCTTGAAGTCGTCGAAGGAATGCAGTTTGACCGCGGCTACCTATCGCCGTACTTCGTCACTGATCCGGAGCGGATGGAGGCGAAGCTGGAGGACGCTTATGTCCTCATTCACGAGAAGAAAATCTCCTCGATGAAGGATTTGCTTCCAATCCTCGAGGCGATCGCCAAAACGGGCAAGCCTTTCCTGCTTGTTGCCGAAGACGTCGAAGGTGAAGCCCTGGCCACCTTGGTCGTCAACAAGATCCGCGGGACATTGCAGTGCGCTGCGGTTAAAGCTCCTGGTTTCGGCGATCGTCGCAAGGCAATGCTCGAGGATATTGCCATTCTCACCGGCGGCCGGGTGATTGCCGAAGAGCTCGGGATCAAACTCGAAAATGTGACTTTGAATGACCTCGGCCGCGCAAAGCGGATCGTTGTTGACAAGGACAACACCACGATCATCGATGGTGCTGGCAAAAAATCCGACATTGAAGCGCGTATCAAGCAGATTCGCACTCAAATCGAGGAGACCACCTCGGATTACGACCGTGAGAAACTACAAGAGCGGTTGGCAAAACTCGTTGGTGGTGTAGCTGTCATTCGTGTCGGCGCCGCGACTGAAATCGAGATGAAGGAAAAGAAGGCGCGCGTTGAAGACGCTCTCCATGCTACCCGGGCCGCAGTCGAAGAAGGTGTGGTGCCGGGCGGCGGTGTTGCGCTGATCCGTTGTCTCAGTGCGCTAGAAAATCTCCGTGACGGCGAGGAGGAACGAGTGGGCGTCAGCATAGTCCGCAAGGCGCTCGAGGATCCGTGCCGGTGGATTGCCGCTAACGCCGGTTGGGAAGGTTCGGTCGTAGTCGACAAGATCAAAAACAACAAGGGGCCGTACGGGTTTAACGCCGCGACCGAACAATTCGAGGACCTGATGAAAGCGGGTATCATTGACCCAACCAAAGTGGTGCGCACCGCGCTGCAGAATGCTGCGTCGGTCGCAAGCCTGCTGCTCACCACGGAGTGCATGGTCGCCGAGAAACCGGAAGAGAAACCGGCGACGCCAGCCGCGCCTCCGGGCGGCATGATGTAACGGCCAGCCCACTGGCTTAAGGCCAGTACGAGAAAAATCGGCGGATGACCTTTGGGCCATCCGCCGATTTCATTTTAACCTGGCGCTATAGCACGCCAGGCACAGTACCTCCTCGCGGGTTAGTCAACTCGGCAAATCGAACCTAAATCCACCGGCGGTTGAACACCTCGAATGAGAGAGGGCCCTTTCTTCCTTCGCGTGTCGGACGCCTGCAAACAACCATTTCGCTATTCAGTTTCCTGCTGCTGCTTTAAGCTCTCGATCTCTCGGCGCTGTCGCTCAATCTCCCGTTGTTGACTCTCGATCTGGGTCTGAGTTTGCCGTTCACGGACCTCCTGATTTTGTAGGGCGTTGCCCAGCAGGAAACCGCCGCCCGCGCCCAGGGCACCACCAATAGCCGCGCCGGCGCCTGGAGCACCTACTGCTGCACCAATGATTGCACCAGTTGCTGCGCCGGCTGCTGTGCCAATGCCCGTGGCCTTCTCGCGTGTGGTTAACGGTTGACCGGAACACCCCGCGACGACAAACCCCATGACCAATGCTGTGGCCACTGCGATTAGCCTCGATGAGATGACCCTCATTGTGGACTCCTTCCTACGATTTAATGTCCTGCCAAATTGCCGGCGGAAGTTGCACTACGGCTGACTTCCGGTAGACGTCTCACGAATCGGCAGTCCTGCGATCGATTTTCCGTTCGCATCGGCCAGGGCGATGCCAGGATTTCCAGCGTGGTTAACATGCACCTCTAGACGGTCTCGACCCTGTTCGTCGAACAGGACCAAAGCCGGCTCACCATTCTGAGCCACTCCGAGGCCAGTGCGCGCTCGGCCGCTACTTGGGTCGTAGAGCGTCAGGCTCACTTGATTGTCAGTGGCTGCTGACAAAGTCGCAAGTTGGCGTCCGGCGGTGCTGTAGATCGCCAGTCCATTCCGACCCGAGCGTGTCTCGCCGACTAGCACTCGCTGGTTTCCCGCGGCGTCGTAGAAATTGAGCGAAGAACCGCCGTCGCGTGCGACACGCAACTCAGCCCGATCGTTACCTCGACCATCGAACATGATTAGGTCAGTCATACCGGTCGGTGTGACTTGCAGGCTGGCGCGTCGGCTGCCGCTTCTATCTACCAGATCGAATCGCTCGGCGCTAACAACCGTCGCAGTGTGACGATGCGCCGCCAGAGCCTCTCGTGGAGCGAATTGCGCTGCGGCTAGTCCGCCGGCAAATCCACCTGCCGCCACGAGCGCGGCGTAAAACAAGTTACGGGGATTGAACATGTTTCAGAAGCCTCCTTTCACCGTCTAGTTGCTCCAGCGCCGGGCCCCGACGCCGAAGATCTGGCGAGATGCTGCAACGCTTTTGAACGAATCTTATCGGAGCTCAACTGCGAGCGCGATAGTCATTAGCTGCACCACGTCTCTCTCAAACAACGGAGCTGTTTATTGGTGAGCGCTAGCAGGAAGCTACCCTCCTCGGGATGCTCGATGATAAGCGTAGACCGTTCGCGAATCGCGGCTGCGCCGCTCAATGCGAGAATCGCGGCATCAGCTGCGTCGAGGTGGTTGATTGGGGGAAGCTCTTGGACGCGCAATTGATAGGCCAATGCACCGAGCACTTGGCTGCGAGAAGTCAATGCGGCAGTCCGTCCAGCCCTGCCCTTTTTTGAAAAGATCACTTGATTGCCGCGCCACAACTTAAATTGCAAGTCAGGGTAGGACTCATAAACGTTAGAAGAAATTGCCGCCAAGGCTTGATAGGTCGCGAAACCGCAAATCATAAAGCGGGTGAATATCCCGCCGTTGGGGGAGCCATACGTGCGATTCAGAGCTTCGCCGAATAGCCCCTTACCGAGCAAACGCAAGTGTGTTTTACAGGTTGTGGTAGTTAAGTGTCGAAGAAAATAGCTCATCACTGGCGTAGGGAACATTTGCAAGGGCCCGAGTCTCGATTGATGATTCTGCTCGCGCAGCGTGGCTACTATCAGCCGCAATGCGACATCGATCTTTCGCGCTTTAGCTGATGTCGAGTTGGCATCGCTGAGACTCTGATGTCTCGCTGGCACCCTCTTACTTAAAGATCGCTCGAGCGAGAAGCAGCATTCGTGCCGAAGAGCATTCGGAAGGGGGTTCCGGTTTCGGAGGTCTCGCGGCCATCTTGGCGAGTCAACCAAGATAATTGCCTGGCAAAGTTCGGGCACTTCGCGTGCCAACAATCCGCGTAGCCCGACCACCGAACTTGTCCGCGAGTTGTCCGATGAGGAGCCATCGGATGAGGCGGTGAGTTGGCGAAGATCGAGGCGCGAAAACTTTAAATAACGCCCTTCAGGGGAGTAGACGGCGAAATCCAGGAAGTTTTCTCCTACGTCTATTCCGATAACTGCCTTGGAGCGGTCAAACTCGGTTCCGAGGTAGAGCCGTACAACAGATGATACTCGCGCATACCGCCGATGACCTTCTTCACATACTCGCGAGTCTCGCGAAAGCCGATGTTCTCGACCCATTGGTCATCGTCTCCCGGATAGCGCGCATTCCATCTGGCTACTGAGTTTTCGCCGGCATTATAAGCGGCAACTACCTTGAAGATATTGCCCCCGAACATTTTCATTAAATCGTGCAAGTACCTGGTGCCGAGCTGAATATTGGTAAAAGGGTCGTACAGGTCGATTGGTGATAGCGACATCTCAGCGGCGCTAGCGTATCGCTCAGCGGTCGATGGTAAGAGCTGCATCAGGCCGCGCGCGTCAGAGGTTGAGCGAGCCCGTGGATTGAACAGGCTCTCCTGGCGAATTAACGCAACCACTAGATAGGGGTCGAGCTGATTGCGGCGGGCAGCGGAGGTCACCCAATCCCAAAAGCCCCGAGGATAGCGGATTCTCTCCGCAGCTTCCGGCTCGAGTTCGCCACGCGCCGCCATTTGCATCGCCAGACGAATGGCATCAAACCACGCTCCGGCATTTTGGAATTCCCAAAGCACGAACTTTCGCAGTGCGTTGTCGCTACCCGAGTAATTCTCGACCGCGCGCAATTCAGGCGGCTCCAGCTCGCGCAGGCCGAGCTCGCGCAGCGCGGCGATGCGGCTAAGATGGAACTGAACTGGACCTGGCGCGCGCACCGTCATGGTCGTCTCCGCTCGAGCCGAGGATGTTGCCGGCAGGGCCATCAGGTGTTCTCCTACCCGCATCGCCGCCATGGCCGGGTAATAGTTACTGGCTGTGCTGAGTGCAAGCGTCTGAAAAATTTGCCGCGCTTCGCCGACTCTGCCGCAACTCTCTAGGGCGCGCGCTTGCCAGTAGACAAGGCCATCGCGAACCGACGACCTGGTCACGCGCTCGCTGGAGCTGGCGAACTCTGCTGCGGCCTGCTTATAGCGCCGCAGCATGAACAGCATGAATGGTGCTCGGAAGCGAGCGTCTTCGGCGCTTTCGGTCACCGCATAACGCCTGGTCAAGTCCAAATAAGTCAGCCGCGCAGCTTGCAAATCTCCATCGTCTTCATAAGTTCGGCCGATGTCGAACATTGCCTTTGGAGCAAGTTGGCTGTCGGGAAATTCCCGAACCAACCGGCGAAAGTATAAGCGGGCCGCGCGCGTGTCGTTTTCACGCCAGTACAAATGAGCTAGCAGATTAAGCGCGTTTGGTGCCTGAATCCCTCTCGGCGCAAGTTCAAGATAGAGGAGCAATTCCCGTTTCATTTTGTCGGGATACGCACGCGATGCCTGGGCTGCAAGCCAGATCAGTTCCCGTTGAACCGAGCGCGGCGGAGCCAATGCCAACGCTCTTCTAATCTCGTCCAAAGAGCCTCGATTTTGACCCTCGCGCAACAGTAACGCTGCCTCGCCTCGATGATACTCAAGGGGCGCGACTACAATAATTTCCGGGTGTGAGCCAACAATAGCGTGAGCAAGCTTCCTGGCAGCTGCGTCGACGGGCCCGGTCGGAAATTTCTGACGAATGCTCTGAGCCTCGGTGTACGCGGCACGCCAATCACCGGCGGCAAGCAGAGCAGAGGCGAGGACTAGGCGTGCATCCTGTTCGATGGCGTCGTCTTTGGTGATCCTGACGACCTCGGTCGCCGCTGCCAACGCGTAGTCTGGGCGTCCAAGCTTAAGTTGCAAGCGCGCATATTCCAGACCGGCCTGATCGCGCCAGACACTCTGCGGGTAATTCAGCGTCAAGCGGCGAAAATCATTAGCCGCGTCGTTGCTGTCACCGCTATCGCGCTCGGCGGATGCCAGGTAGAAAAGCGCATAATCGGCGAGGGTGGGGCATTGCCGGACGGCGATGCGCATGCGTTGGATCGTAATTCGCGGGTCGCGCTGCTGATAGGCATGATAACCCTCCACAAAAATCCTTGCAGCTGCTGATTCAGCCGCTGCGCAGTCCGACGCCCGCACCGGCGTGAATTCGACTGGCAGTTGCCGCGGTGGAGTCGCTTCCGATGGATAAGCGATAGCCGCAGGACTTCCTCCGGGTACGGCTGTAAAGATCGAGCACCAGATCAACAGCCATGTCCAATGGAAAACTCGCGCCGTCAATTGGTTAGTTTTCTGCTCAGGAAGTTTCAACTAAGCTGGCTACGCCGTCGTTTCCTACCCCAACTGAAGTTTTCCTTCTAAGATCCTAACTGTAGACTAAGGTGCGATGTCAGTTACTAGTTTGATTCTGGCTTCGGCATCGCCCCGGCGCAAGGCGCTCCTCAGCGGCGCCCGACTCGCATTTGAGACAATCGAGAGCGGCATAGACGAGCAAGTCGTCCCGGGCGAACCCGCGCGCCATTATGCTCTGCGCATGGCTCGCGCCAAGGCGCTCGCGGTTTCGAAGCGGGCCCCGCAGGCGCTCGTCCTCGGCGCGGATACGGTTGTCGTGTGTGGAGATGAAATCCTGCTCAAGCCGGTCGACGAGCACGAGGCGCATCAAATGCTCGCCCGACTTTCGGGCCGCACTCATGAAGTTATCACGGCCTACGCTTTAGCCTCGGCGGAAACTATTCTCGAGGCTAACGCGGTTGTCAGTGAGGTTACATTCCAGCCGCTCAGCGACCAGCAGATCGCAGAATATATCGCGACTGGCGAACCTTTCGACAAGGCTGGCGCCTACGGCATTCAGGGTAAAGGAGCGCACTTTATTGCGAAACTTAAAGGATCGCGGGAAAACGTGATGGGCCTGCCGGTTCGCGAGGTCGTCTCGGCCCTCGCCCGTTTTGGTGTGGTGCCGGAAACATAAATAGCAAACTTGCGATGCTACCGAAAAATCAGATCGCCGAGCGCCTCGCCGCGGTGCAGGTCAGAATGGTTGATGCGGCGAGGCGGGCGGGCCGCGAGCCGAGCTCAGTGCGGCTGGTGCTCGCGAGCAAGACCCAGCCACCAGAAGCGCTAGCGGCTGCTTTCGCTGCTGGTGCGCGCGAGTTCGGGGAAAATTACGTGCAAGAGGGGGTAATTAAACGCGCCGCGCTGAGCGAATTGGACATTCGCTGGCACCTGATCGGGCATCTGCAGACCAACAAGGCCCGCGCTGCAGTACGAACCTTCAGCCTTATCCAGACGCTCGACAGTGAACGGTTAGCAGCTGCGCTGTTCCGCTTACATCCGACGCCCCTAATGCCCGTGTTAATCGAGATCAATTTGGCGGGTGAAAGCTCGAAAGCCGGGATCTCTCCGGAACGAGCTGAGGCATTTATTAATTCGGTTCGTCAGCAGGTTGATATCCAAGGGCTGATGGCGATTCCCCCGCCTGTGGCTGAGGATAGAGCGCGCCAGTTTTTCAGGCAACTGCGAGAGCTTCGCGACCGCCTCGCCGCTCGAACCGGTCTGACCCTGCCCGAACTATCAATGGGTATGACTGATGATTTCGAAGCGGCGATCCTTGAGGGGGCTACAATAGTGCGAGTCGGCCGAGCTGTTTTTGGTGAACGCAAAGAGGGTTGACGCCGCCCATCGTTCAATCTGTTCAATCAAGGCGATGTCCTTCAAGTGGGAGAAGACCGAATGAAGAAGCTGGGCTTCGTCGGTGGTGGGAATATGGCCGAAGCTTTAATCCGAGGCCTCATCAACAATCGCGTGTTTGCGGCTTCTGATTTGATCGCTTCGGATGTCGACCCTAGCCGCCGACAGCGCCTTAAACGACTCTTCAAGTTGGAGGTTACGGATACCAATGACAGGCTGGTACGCGAGGCCCGCGCTCTGGTGCTAGCCGTCAAACCGCAGAACATCGCCGAGGCATTGACCCAAATTCGGGCCGCGGCGGAACAGCAGGTTGCTGACCGGACCAACAAAAGCGAGCGCGTCTCCCGACGGCACACCAAGCGGCAGTCGCCGGGAACTCTCCTCCAGCAACGGCTGTTCATCTCGATCGTGGCCGGCGTGACCATCGCACGCCTAAGCGACGCACTTGGGCCGCGCGTCCGCATCATCCGGGTGATGCCGAACGCGCCCGCGATGGTCGGTGAGGGGATGGCTGCCATCGTGCGAGGGGCCGCCGCAACCCGCGCTGACGAAGCATTCACCCTAAAAATCTTCAAGGCGGTAGGCGATGCCGTCGTTGTTAGGGACGAAAGGATGCTGGATGCGGTTACCGCGCTCAGCGGAAGCGGACCGGCGTATGTTTATCTGTTCGCCAAGGCGTTGGCCGATGCGGCTGTGGCCGAAGGATTACCGCCGGAATTGGCGCTGCGCATGGCATTGAAGACTATTCGCGGTGCAGAGAGTAACATGCGCCAGTCGAAACTGGATGCAACCGAACTGATCCGACTCGTTGCGTCGCCGGGCGGGACCACCGAAGCCGCCTTGCGTAAGTTCGTCGAAGCCCGCTTTTCTGATATTGTAGCAGACGCATTACATGCGGCCGCTGAACGGTCGCGCGAGCTCGGCCGATAGCAAATAGCAGAAGATGATGGAGATGTCGCAGTCGTGCTTCATCCAAGCTTGGCTCAAACCATAGTCTATATATTGTCGAGCTTACTTCAGCTATATCTTTGGCTTGTGATAATCTCGGCGATCCTGTCCTGGATTCAACCCAGTCCGTACAGCCCGATTTACCCATTGGTAAACTTTGTCTATGCGGTAACTGACCCGGTCTTTGACTTCGTCCGTGAGCATCTGCCTGTCGTGTTTGGCGGTATTGACCTGTCACCGATGGTAGTGATCGTGGTAATTTGGTTTCTCCAAATGTGGCTGTTGCCAACATTGGGGAATCTGCTGACTCCGGGATCTTATGGGATAGGTTGAATTTCAGCGCTGGTAACTCTGGTAACTATCGTCGCGCAGGGCAGTCGATGGACGAATCTTACTTTTAATAACTAGGTTTGAGGGGAGATACTTCATTGAAAGTTGGTGGCGCAGTCATTTTCCAAAACCCGTATGATCAGCTCTCTGATTACGACGTATACCGAAACGAGCTCAGGATCGGTGACCTTTACGAGCCGCTTGGCTTTGACTCGCTCTGGAGTGTCGAACATCATTTCGATGACTACACGATGTGTCCGGACGTGCTTCAGTTTTTGAGCTACTACGCTGGTCGCACGAAAAACATTCAGCTCGGTTCGATGGTGGTGGTCTTGCCATGGAACAATCCAATGCGGGTGGCGGAGCAGGTTTCAGTCGTCGATCATTACTCTAACGGCCGAGTGATACTCGGTTTGGGTCGCGGGCTCGCGCGGATCGAGTTTGAGGGTTTCGGTGTGAGTCTGTCGGAGTCGCGCGAGCGCTTTATCGAGTATGCCACGATGATTATCGAGGGGCTCGAAAGAGGATACTGCGAGTTCGATGGTAAGTACCTCAAGCAGGTCCGACGCGATATTCGCCCCAAGCCATTCAAGTCGTTTAGGGGCCGGACATACGCAGCAGCAGTATCGCCCGAATCAGCGCGCATTATGGCGAAGCTAGGAATCGGCATCCTGCTTATTCCTCAGAAGCCGTGGGAGGCGGTGGCGCAGGAACTATCCGAGTATCGGACAATCTACAAGCAGGTAAACGGCGGGGAAGCCCTGCCAACCATCGCGGCTGGTTGGGTTTTCTGTGACAGGAATGCCGAGAAGGCTCGCGAAATGGCGTTCAAGTACATCGGGGGCTATTGGAACAGCGCTTTGCGCCATTATGAGATGACGAGCGAACACTTCGGCAAGGCCAAAGGCTATGAGTATTACGAGCAGATGGCCAAAAACCTCCAAGGTGCCGGCAAGGACGCTTCAGTTGAGTATTTTCTGAACTTGCAGGTCTGGGGCACGCCTGAGATGTGCTTCAACAAGATTAACGACATCCGAAAGCGGGTTAATGCAGACCATTTTACCGGCGTATTCAGTTACGCCGGAATGCCATACGAGCAAGCTGAGGCGAGTCTCCGGCTATTTGCTCAAGAAGTAATGCCTGAACTCAAAAAGCTCAATGGGACTCAAGCCGAAGCAGCCTGAGGACCCTGCGTCGCCGGCGCCACCGGACGTATCGTGGTCTGGCGGCAGCGCCGTGATAACCGGGTTATCTCTGGTCATGGGCTCGCTCTCGGGCGGTTAGCTTGCCGCCTCAGGAAAGGTTATTCGGGCAGTGGTGCCAGACTCACTCTCGGGCCATTGCTCGGATAGCTTCCTCAGTCTCAATTTGAGGTTCCCACCCTAGAATCTCACGTGCCTGAGTAAGATCTGCCAGAGTATCTCGTGCGTCGCCGGGCCGCGGCGCCACGTGGATCGTGGAACCGCCGACTAACTCTGCGACCCGGTTCACGCTGAGATTGCGGCCTCGGCCGATGTTAATCGCGCGGCCGTCGGCCACTTTACTATCCATGGCGAGAATATTAGCCCGCACAACGTCGCTTACGTGTGTGAAGTCGCGCGTCTGCGTACCGTCGCCGTGGATCGTCAGTGGCTCGCCGGCGCGCTTCTGGCGAAGAAATACACTAATTACCGTAACGTACGCACCCTCAGTGGCCATTCGCGGACCGAAGACGTTGAAATAGCGCAGAACAAGGGTCTCGAGGCCGAACAGTCTATGAAAAATACGCATGTAGTGTTCGCCCGTCAGCTTTTGCAGCGCGTACGGATTAAGCGGATTCGGCGCCATGGCTTCTGTCAACGGCAAGACCGGCTGATTGCCATAAACTGAGGACGAACCGGAGTAGATCACGCGGCGCACTCTGCAGTCGCGCGCCGCGACCAGCACATTGAGGGTTCCCACCACATTTACAATGTGTGTTTCCACCGGACGCTCAATCGAGAGCATCACGCGCGGCATCGCCGCTGTGTGGAAAACGCACTCCGCATTATTGAATGCCGGGAGCAAGGATTTGGGATCGCGGATATCGGCGACCACCAGTTCCGCTGCAGGATGCAGATACTCCCGTCGACCGGTTGCCAGATTGTCGACTACACGCACGCGCAGGCCTTTGGCGATCAGTGCTTCGACCAGGTGGGAGCCTATAAAACCGGCCCCGCCCGTTACCACTACTGTTCGCGGCGATCGACCCTCAGACATGCTGAATTGTTGTTGAGCTCGGAAAGATCAGAGCGAGAATCCAAAACCGCCACCAACAAACCCAATGCCGGGACCAAAGCCGAAACCCACACCTGGACCAAATCCTCCACCTGGAGGTCCCCAGGGCCCAAACGCCTGTTGGTAGCGTCGGGCCTCCAATGCCTGCCGGTCATTTTTTGCAGTCTGGTTATCCTTTTTCAGCAGCTCAAACCGATCGTACGCGGCCTGATCGCCATGAAAAAGGCAACCACAATAAGCAGGGTCCGCCAACCAATAATTCGTTACCCCATGTTGGTCGACATAATAACCTAGCTTCATTGCGGGCAGTGTTTCCAACCGACTCTTCTGCTCTGGGGTGGAAGCGGGAAGAGACTCAAAACCCGCGGTCTCGAGCATCGGCTCAATTTCTTGGGCCACCTCTTGAGGGGTCTCCGTTGGGCTGACACCTATGAGCGGATTGCTGCTAAGCGGGTTGCTGGTTGCGCAGCCTCCCAGCAGTAACATCACGATACCTGAGCAAATCGCGGCAAAGCGCCTAACCCGCGCGCTCCTGTCTGCTTCCCGGAGAGAGTCTGTCGGTCTTCGACGCATAATCTAGAACCTAGCATCTCATGCACGTGGATGGCTGAGCAAATGCTGCTGTTCGTGACATCAGCTGGGACAGGCGGAGTTGGATGCGAGACAGTGTGCAGCTTCTTCATAAGACAAGATTGAACGTCCGGTAGGCTACAATAACAGCCAGGCAGTGAATATTAATCGGCGGTCGTGCCGCTGCAGTCGCATGGGATGTCAACCTGCCTCCGACGCAATTGACGCGCGACACAAGCGAAACCATCGAACTCCAGCAGGGTCGGAGAGGGAAGCGGGCGTACCTTTGAAAGTATTTTGAACGCCTCAGTTGCTGCGACCATGGTGACGAAACCGCTATTGCTTTCCTCGGGAGCCGCCGACCCTAAGAGATCGACGTCGGCACAAGCGGGACAGGGCGGAAGCGCTGTCATCATCGCGATGCGCCCAGGCTGGTCGCGACGGCAGAAGAGGACTGGAATTTTCGCACGAAAGAGCCCCGGCACAAGCAGCGCGGGCTCCGGGCTCCGGCCGACTAGAACCGCCAGGTCTAAACCACTGAAGCTTTCCAAGGCGGGCTTGACGGTTGTTTCAGGGTTGAGCTGAGATGCGCCCGTGGCCAGATCGTCCAGTTTAGATTCCTCACCAGGTGGAAGCTGCAAGCGGATTTCACCGACACCGGCGCCGACCATGTATGAGAGAACCGGCGCTACGTCAGCGGCCCTGCCAACCAGTAGAAGTCGCGATGATAGAAGGCGCTCCTGTGCAGTTCCGCCGACACCTGGGACGATAATCTGGCGTGCGTAGCGATCTATCTGTTCGTTGTTCAGGACCATCCGATTGTTGTTCAGACCGAACCTGATATCGATATGTCCCCCCGTTCCCGGCGAGGCTGAATGTTGTCCGGTCACCCCTTAATCGGGCTCGACGTTAATGCAACGCGATGGTGAGCCGGTCGCCGAGACAACGGATCAAGGATTATTCGATAATATTTTTCTCGATGGGCTCGACGGTTACCCCGATTTGTCTGAGCCACGCCAAAGCGCGTTCGATCTGCTCCTGTGTCCCTTCGAATTCGACGGCCACCAAGCCCATATCTTCGGAGACGCTTGCACCCCGGATGTTGAACATGAGGTCGAACTTTTTGACCAGCTGGTAGAGAATAGGCTCTTTAATCAGAACCTTGGGATAACTCAGGTAATAGCGCTCGCGGGTACGTTCCATTTGTCCATGAACCGCTGCATCCGTTCGCGGCGCCAATCTTGCCATCCGATCCATAAATTCGTCGAGAGGTACTTGTCACCGAAGTCTGGAAAAACCGTGACCACGCATCCTTCCTTCAATTTGCGCGCAAGGCTTAGCGCGGCGACCATTGCTGCGCCCGAGGATTGGCCGACCAAGAGACCTTCCACTTGGCCTAGACCGTAAACCATTTCGTAAGCGTCGTCGGTGCTGACCTGAATCTTCTCATCGATCTCATCCTCGTGATAGATCCCGGGAACGATGGAGCTGGCCATGTGCTTGAGTCCTTCCAAGCCGTGCATGGCGTCGTCGGGCTCGATTGCGATAACCCTGATCTCGGGATTTCGCGACTTGAGATAACGACCTGTTCCCATGATGGTACCGCCAGTACCAATCGCAGCGAGGAAGTGAGTTATTCGGCCCTCGGTCTGGCGCCAAATCTCAGGGCCCGTCGATTCGAAGTGGGCCAGTGGATTGGCTTCGTTATTGTATTGATCGGGCTTGAAGTAGCGCTGCGGATCGCTGGCAACTATTTTACGCGCCAACAAAATAGCGCCATCGGAGCCTTCCATCGGATCGGAATAGATTACCTTGGCGCCGAAAGCCTGAATAATTCTTTTACGTTCGCGGCTAACGTTTGCGGGAATTACGATTTCGACCGGATAGCCAAGTACGCTCCCGATCATCGCCAACGCAATGCCGGTATTGCCGGAACTCGAGTCAATGATGGTTTTGCCCGGTCTCAGATCACCGCGCGCCAAGGCGACTTCGATCATCTTGCGGACCGCACGATCCTTGACTGATCCTCCCGGATTAAAGCCTTCGAGCTTCGCGTACAGACGCACGCCCGGTCGGAGTAGACCGGCCGTCAAGCGCGTGATCTCCAGGAGAGGCGTATTGCCGATAAGTTCTAGCACGCTAGCGGCTCGTAAGGTGGGGACCGCCTCGCTGCTAGTTGCCGCCGGCGATCGCCGGAACGATTGAAATGTCGTCGCCATCCTTCACCTTGGAGGTGAGCTGGTCGAGGAAGCGGATGTCGTCACCGTTCAAGTAGATATTAACGAACCGGCGCAACTCGCCTTTGTCGTCAAGCAGTCGTTCGCGCATTCCGGGGTGGCGGCGTTCCATATCCTCGATCACGGCCAGAATCGAGTCACCCTCAGCCGTAATTTCATCGTTGCCACCAGTGAAACGCCTAAGCGGTGTGGGAACACGAACTCTGATTGGCATACCTTAAACTTAACCTCCTCTGTCTATGCGGCACCAGCCAGCGACCTGCGGCCGTTAAGCTGCTCGAATAGGGCATCGAATTCCCTAAGCCGCGCTTCGATTACGTAGGGCTGGGTTATCGCATTACCGACCGCCTCCAGCGTCTTGTATCCATTGCCAGTTATCGATACTACCACGGTTTCGTCACCATTTATGCGCTTCTGGGCGAGCAGTTTGATGGTGACAGCCAGGGTAGTACCTCCGGCCGGTTCAGCGAAGACCCCTTCGGTGCGTGCCAGCAATTTTATCGCTTCAATGATCTCCGAATCCGAGGCGACCTCTCCCCATCCCCGTGATTCACGTACGGCGCGCAGCACATAGAAGCCATCGGCCGGGTTTCCGATGGCGATCGACTTGGCGATAGTGTTGGGTTTGACCGGTGTGATCAGGTCCGCGCCCTTATGCAGGGCCTGAATGACGGGTGCAGCGCCGGCGGCCTGAGCACAATGCACCCGGCACTCGCCCTCACTAATCAGCCCGACTTCCTTCAATTCACGAAAAGCCTTTGCGACTTTGGGCAGGATCGTTCCGCCCGCTGTCGGCAGTACGATATGTTGCGGTAGCCGCCAACCGAGCTGTTCCGCCACTTCGAAGCCAAAGGTCTTGGCCCCCTCCGTATAATAGGGGCGCAGGTTGATGTTGACGAACGCCCAGCCGTACTTGTCCGCAATTTCGCTGCATAGCCGGTTGACGTCATCGTAATTACCCCGGATTATAACGACCTGCGCGCCATAGATCGTCGAACCCACTATTTTGCCGGCTTCAACCCCTTCCGGCATAAAAATCACGCATTGGAGGCCGGCGCGCGCCGCATGAGCCGCCACCGCTGTGGCCAGGTTGCCAGTCGAGGCGCACGACACGGTCTTAAAACCAAATTCGCGTGCTTTGCTGATTGCGACTGAAACGACGCGGTCTTTATAGGACAGAGTCGGATGGTTAACGGTATCATCTTTGATGTAGAGATTTCTGATTCCAAGTTCGGCACCAAGCCGCTCGACCTTCAGAAGCGGTGTAAAGCCCGAGTTAGGCCCGATTTGGGGTGGTGCATCGACCGGCAACAATTCGAGATAGCGCCAAAGATTATGCGGCCTCTGCTCGATCGCCGCAGGAGAAACCGCCTTCCTGATGGCAGCATAGTCATAGGCCACCTCTAGTGGCCCGAAGCAAGTCTCGCAGACGTGTAACGGACTTATCGGATAATCCTGCCCGCACTCGCGGCACTTCAAACCCGTAACGTAACTCATCGTTTGCCCAACCTGTTTCCTCTGCGGCTAATCAAGCGGCGCCTTGGTCATTACCTTGTCTGCGGCACCACATCTGCATCCCGGTCGCGCGGCTATCGGTGTCAGCCTAATGCCTCCTGTTGCGCTGGCATCATAAGTTAGCATCCTGCCGGCGAGTGCTGGCATTTTGCCCGCGAGGCAGCAGAGAGCCTCGGCCGCCTCGACTTCACCAATCGCTCCAGCGACTGGCCCGATAATGCCGGCGTCGCGGCACGAAGCGATTTCATCGTCCTCGGGTGGTTCCTCGAAAAGGCATCGCAGGCATGCACTGTATCCCGGCAACACCGTCATCGCTTGTCCGGTCATGCCGAGTACACCGCCATAACAGAAGGGGCGCCCCAGCGCTACGCAGATATCATTTATCAGAAACTTCGTAAGCGGATTGTCCGTCGCATCGATTGTGAAATCGTACTGGTCGATTATCGACTCTGCGTTCGTCAGGTTCAGCCCAGAATGGTAAGACTGGATTTCTACCTGATCGCTGATCCTTCGAAGATGACGCTTGGCCGCGCTGACCTTCGGCTGCTCCAAATCGGCAACCGTGTAGAGCACCTGCCGATGAAGGTTGGAGAGTTCTATGGGGTCAGGATCGATCAGACCAAGGCGACCGACCCCGGCACGAACCGCGGCGACCGCGGCGGGCACACCAAGTCCCCCGAGTCCTACGATTAGAATGCCGGCTCGAACCTGATTAATCGGTCTCGGCACATGGGTCGTCACTTTTTGGCTCTCATTAAAATAAAACCAAAATTAAAAAACCCTCGCCGTCGATATGGCGAGGGTTTTACGTTTACACTCGCCTTATCTTTCAGGGTCTCCGTAAAGGGGCCCCGCAGGAGTTAGCACCAGCACCTTGCGCAGGCCGGTTGCTGCGGCATCACCGGGCCAGTCCCTCCGCCGCTCTGGATAAGGTCGTAAAGTTCTGAACACTCACACTGATACAGGCCGTGCCGCGTGTCAAGCCGACCATTCGGTCAGCCTTAGGAGGCGATTCGAACTCCAATAGTGAAATGAGGTTCTTGCGAGACTGCAATTGGCTCGTCTTGAACATTCGGGCTCGAGGAACCTTCGCCAGATTTGCACTATTTGGTTGCTTGCGGTCGCTGGGGCGAGGGTGCTTTAAAGGGCTGAACACTTCGGTATTCGGGCACTGCCCGCATGACTTTGCTCGATGGAGGGCGAAATGCGTATCGGATTCATTGGATTGGGCAACATGGGCGGGCCAATGGCTCTCAACCTCATCAAGGCCGGCCATTCACTGGTAGTTAACGATATTCGCCGCGAAATGGCCGAGCCCCATCTCGCCGCCGGTGCACAATGGGGCGACACGCCAGCTGACGTGGCGCGCGACGCTGAATTAGTGCTGACCTCGCTCCCTGGCCCCAAAGAGGTTGAGCAAGTTTGCTTGGGAGGTGAAAACGGCATCATTCATGGCATCCGCAAAGGGGCTGTTTATGCTGATCTTTCAACCAATTCACCTACGGTGGTCCGCCGGTTACACGCGATCTTTGCTGAAAAGGGAATCGCAATGCTTGATACCCCGGTCAGCGGCGGTACTCCGGGCGCGCGAGCCGGTACGCTTTCGATAATGGTCGGAGGCGATGAGGCCACCTACAACCGGATCAAACCTGCCCTCGATAATCTTGGCGACAAGGTGGCTTATTATGGCCCGATCGGTGCAGGGACGGTGGTCAAATTAGTCCACAACATGATCGGCATCTGTACGCTCCAACTGCTCGCTGAAGGATTTACTTTGGGCGTCAAAGCGGGTGTATCACCCCAGGCTTTACTTACTGGCGTCCAGAATGGCGCTTATGGGCAAGGGCTGTTTCTCAAGGCAACGATGCCACGGATGATCTTCAGAGGGAACTTCGATCACGTGACCTTCGCCCTTAAGCTGGCACGCAAAGATGTCGGTCTGGCCACCGAACTGGGACGTGAGATTGGCGTGCCATTGCCGATCGCCAATCTGGTCGAGCAAGATTTGCTAGAAGCCCTTGTCCATGGCTTGGCAGAGAAGGATTCGACCGTGGCGTTCACCGTTCAAGAGCAGCGAGCTGGTGTCCAGGTTCGGGACAACGTCAAGCGCTAATGTTGCGTGCGGAATTGGCGCCGCCAAGTACCATCAAAATGGAAGCGGAGGACAGCAGATGGCCGACGATCTACAACGCAAGGGAATGGAACTGCGAAGCCGACTTTTCGGTGAGAAAGCCGCTCAAGCTGGCCACCAGTATTTGAAAGAATTCGACGAAGATTTCGCCAATTTTCTTAATGAACAGGTGTTTGGCTCGATCTGGACTCGACCGGGATTGGAGACCAGGACCCGCTCGTTCATTACGATGGCGGCGCTGATGGCGTTGGGGCGGACTCCCGAATTAAAAATTCATATGCGCGGTGCACTGAACCTCGGCATTAGCAAAGATGAGATTAAGGAATTGATAATCCATCTCTCGCAGTATAGTGGTGTACCGACTGCAGTAGAGGCTATTCGTACATTGCGCGAAGTGACCGAGCCCAGAAAGTAGCCGTCAGTGGGCGAGGTCGACGAGCCGAGGCAGAACGAAGCCGCCTGACGAATTCCCTCCAGTCAGTTTTGCGCGAAGTAATTAGTTCTCAGTGCAAGGCTCGATACGAGAAGAGACCGGATGATCGGAGATTTGGCCTTTAACTTGTCGAATGCAGGAAGCGATGGGCTAATCTCCGATCTCCTGGTTCAGTTGAGTTCCTTACTGCTGTATCCGAGGATGCGACGAGCGATTATGAGCAGATTGATCTGCTGAGTACCCTCAAAGATGTCGTTAATCTTTGCGTCTCGCATCCATTTCTCGACCAGTTCCTTGCGCGAATAACCCAACGGTCCAAGTAGCTCGACCGCTTTTTGGGTAATCAGAGTGACTACACGGCCAGCTTTGGCTTTGGCCATCGAAGCTTCAAGACTGTTGCGCAGGCCGGCGTCGAGCATCCAGGCCGCCCGCCAGGTGAGCAGGCGGGCCGCCTTCAGCTGGGTCTCCATCTCAATGAAATCGCGCTCGATGGCAGTCTGCCGACGAGTCGAAATGCCGTAACGCACGGGGACATTATTTCGCTGAAAGAATTCGCGCACGAAATCCAAAGCCGCGCGGCCGACTCCAATCGCCATTGCGGCAACGATGGGACGCGTGGCGTCAAACGTCGCCATAACGTCCTTGAAACCACCTTCAGGGGTGACTTCCGGGCTGCCAAGCAGATGATCCAACGGCACTCGGCAATCCTCGAAGGACAACATTGCGGTATCCGAAGCCCGAATACCGAGCTTGTTTTCAACTCGGACGACGGTCATTCCCGGGGTGTTGTGCTCAACCACAAAGGGCTTGATACCGGCTCGTCCCGCATTCCGATCCACCGAGGCCCAAACAACGACGAAACCTTCCGATTTTTCCGCTGACATCAGACCCGCGGTACAGAAAATCTTGGTCCCGTTAATCACCCAGTGGTCGCCCTCACGCCTTGCAGTAGTCGATATGGCTGCCGAATCCGAACCACATCCGGGCTCGGTAATAGCCATTGCGGCCCATTTCGGCTTTCCGTCACGAAAGCGGCTGAGGAATCGGGCCCTCTGCTCGGGGGTGCCAGCCGCGGCGACCGCGGCTCCGCCTAAACCCGGATTGGGGATCGAGAGAAACAGGCCGGCGTCGCCCCAGCATAATTCTTCGGTCGTCAGGCAAGTAAAGAGATTTCGCGCGCTGGCCGGTGGCGGTTCAACCCCCTGCGCGCTTCGATTGCGCGAGGCCGACCAAATCGCATTCCAGAACTCCCACGGTTCCTCGTGTTCATGCTCATCATATCGCCTCGAGATCGGGCGCATCAGGTTTTCGGCCGTAGCGTGATAGACGCTCAGTAACTTCACGATTTGAGGCTCTAATTCGAAGTCAATCACTGTTTCCCCTCAAGATCCTCAGGGGTCAGACTATGGCCACCCCCTCGATCACCCCAAATAAGCGCGCATTGCGCAACCACATCTCGACCGGATGTTCCCGAATGTAACCATGACCGCCCAGAACCTGGACGGCGTTATCGGCGACCGTTAATGCGGCGGAGGCAGCGTAGTTGCGGGCCTGGGAACTCTCCTTGAGGGCATCGAGGCCTTTGTCGAGCCACGAGGCTGCCTCCCATGTCAGAAGCCGCATCGCGTCGATCTCGATTGCCATGTCAGCCAACATGAAAGCGATTGCCTGCTTGGTAGCTATAGGCACCCCGAAGGCCTTTCGCTCTTTTGCATAATCACGTGCATATTCGAAGGCGGCACGCGCAACCCCGACGGCCATCGCCGACATCGCGACGCGTGACTCGCTGAGGAGTCGGGCAAAGTTAATCCCGCGTTCGCCACCGAGTCGGTTTTCGCTCGTCACTCGGCAGTGCTCGAACAATACTTCATAGGTGGCGACAGCCTTGAGACCCATGTGCTTCTCACGCTCCGAAATCCTTACGCCTTCGGCGTTGCGCGGGACCAGAAAAGCCTCGACAGGAGATAACCCATCCTTTGTGCTGGCCGACACATACGTTAGGAGGGTTTCCGACTCCATCGCTAGCGGCACGCAGCACTTCACCCCGGTTATGACATAATCTCCGCCGGATCGAAGAACGGTGGTTCTCATTTCAACCGGGTCAAAATCAAAGTAGGGTTCCATCAGCGCCGCTGTGGCGGCGACGAATTGGTCACCGGCCAGGGGTGATAGGCAGCGATGCTGCTGTTCCTCGGTCCCCATTTCAAGCACTGGAAAAGCAAGCAGCCGGGGAGCGAGCGCGTGCACTGCGAAAGAGAGATCGCCATAGGCCAGTTCCTCGGCGACTATAGCTCCGGTCACGGCGATTCGGGGATCTCCGTAGCCTCCCACGTTCTCGGGCAGGCAACCGCGTACCAGGCCTAGATCCCAGGCCTTACTCAGGAGCTCGAAAGGGATTACGCCCGTTTCATCGCTGGCGCGCGCCGCTGGTCGGACTTCGTTCCCGGCGAACCCGGCGACCGTGTCGCGCACCATTTTCTGTTCGTCACTGAGTTCGAAGCTAATCATGCAAACCAGCCTTATGCTTGAAGATGGCTACCTCAGAACTCGCTTCTGCGCAAAAGCTGATGTTCGCGAGCGCGCTTGTACCTCCGCTTGTCCTCACGGACTTTAATGGGTGGTGGTAGAGGCTTGCGAAGCTTCCGAACAAGGGCACCCTTTGAAATGGAGATAGCGTTTAGTTTTCCGCGAGCCATGAGTTGGTTTGCTTCCGCCAGCCGATAAAACTCATTTGCAGACCGGTAGCTGCCCCGGCAGCCGCGCGTCGGGAAAAGAAGCGATCCGAGTTGCACCGCGTACAGGGGCCTACGTCTATGATTAAGTGCGAGGGGATTCCTGCGTCTGCCAGTTGCGAGCGGATTATTGCACGTAAGTTCAGGTAATCTTTGCCTGTGGCTCCCGAGCGGCGAAATCTCTTCGCGGCTGGTAGCTGCGCAACAAACGTGTCGGCGAGCGTCCTATCTACCTCGAAACAGCAGGCCCCGATCGCTGGCCCCAGAGCGACATGAGTTCGCTCAACGCTCGCGCCCAGCGCGACCATCGCTGCCAGGCCCCGAGTCGCGATGCCGGCCAGCACACCCCGCCAACCCGCGTGAAGTGCGCCGACCACCGCGGCTTTCGGATCGACCATCAGAATCGGCACGCAGTCGGCGGTGAAGACAGCGAGCACGATCCCCAAGGCCTTTGTCACCATTCCATCGCCCGTGCTGCGCTCAGCCTGATTCGAGCTCGCGATCTGGTGCACCTGGTTTCCGTGAACTTGCTGCACTCGAGCAACCTGTACCCCGGGATAAGCCGAGTGCCAGCGGGACCAATTCGCCCTGACAGCCGCAGGATCGTCGCCGACATGCTCGGCGAGATTGAATGAGCTGTAGGCTCCTGTACTGACTCCACCTTGGCGAGTCATGAACCCGTGTACGAGGTCACGAAAGTCCCAGGCGCGGAGAATAGGAAGCGGGGGATGGGTGTTCGTGGCGTCGCTGCTGGGTTTCTGGGCCAAGGCCATTTCTTAATACTTGCCATCCAAAGTATAATCTACTGCGCTAATCTTGTCTGCGTGGATTCTAGGGTATGAACGGCTATCAGTACCTCGTGCAGCGAAACCGTTTGATGTGGCAACTCGAGGACGAGCTCAAGAAGATCGAACATCTGCCCCAGGACGAACGACTCGCTGCGACTCAGCGGCTGGAGGCCCAGTTTGACATAAAACTCCGCGAGCTTTACGCCCAAGTGGCGTCAGAATATCCAGGGGAACGCAAGATTAGAGCGCGACCGCTGAACGACCCGCGTTAGCTGGCGCGCGGTAGCATAGCTACCCCGCTCGCGGTCATGGAACGCGACGATTTAAGGAGACGCCCGGCCTGCGGCTCGGATCGCTGATCGATGGTTAGAAAGGGTGCCACGCAGGGGATCATCGAGGCAGACGGAGAGTGACTCACAGTCGCGTGCGCCCGAGGCTGAGGAGCTCCGCGCAGGCGATGTGCCGACGCCAGAACCGCAACGCTTGGGGCGTGCGATTCGCATCCACGGGGCGCGCACTCATAACCTTCGCAATATCTCGCTGGATATTCCCCATTGCAAACTGATCGTCGTAACCGGGGTCTCTGGCTCCGGTAAATCGAGCCTGGTATTCGACACAATTTATGCTGAGGGGCAGCGCCGGTACGTGCAGAGCTTGTCCACTTACGCTCGCTTGTTTCTCGAGCGGATTGATCGGCCCGACGTGGACTCGATCGCTGACATCCCGCCAGCCCTGGCGCTGCGCCAAAAGAACACAATAAAAAATGCGCGCTCCACCGTAGGCAGTGTCACCGAGATCAGCGATTATTTACGGTTGCTGTTCGCCACGGTTGGTAAAACAATCTGCCCCCAGTGCGACATTGAGGTTAACCGCGATTCGGTCGAGACGGCCGGAGCCCAGGTTCTGAATGCGCCAGGCATTTACTTGTTCCTGGCGCCCCTGGACCCAGCTAGCCGTTCTCTACGCGAGACAACCACTTCCCTGGCGCAGCATGGATATCATCGTCTTTATCTGGACGGCGAAATTGTCGAAGCCTCCGACCTCCAAAGCGGCAGGCCTGTGAGCGGCCGGCTCGAGGTTGTGGTCGACCGGGCGGTGGTCTCCGGCCCGGCTCAAGCCGAACGAGTTCGCGAAGCCCTGGAGAAAACCTTCCAGATCGGCGGCGACCGTGCGCGTGCAGTTCGGGTAGAGCGACAAGGCGGTAGCTTGCGAGAAGTCGCCGCGTTTTGGTTCGACCGCGGCTTTAATTGCGCTCGCTGCGGTCGAAGTTTCCCCACGCCTGTTCCGGCCTTGTTCTCCCCCAACAGTCCGATTGGCGCATGTCCCCAATGTGAGGGGTTTGGTCGTACGGTTGAAATTGACTTGGAAAAGGTGCTTCCCGACCCCTTACTGTCTCTGCGGCAGGGTGCGGTAGTACCGTGGCGCACGCCTGCGTACCGCGAGATGCAGGACTGGATGTTGCAATGCGCGCGGCGAGCGCGCGTCCGAACCGCTGTCGCGCTGCGCGATATGACGGCTGAGGAGTACAGCTGGTTGCTCGACGGGGAAGCACCGAGGGAGGGCGCAAGTGGTGACGAACGCTGGCCCGGAATAAGGGGTTTCTTTCGCTGGCTCGAGCGTAAGCGCTACAAGACTCACGTTCGAATCCTGCTCGCTCGGTATCGCCGATTCGTAACTTGTCCAACGTGTCGAGGTACCAAGCTTAAACCTGAGGCACTCAATATTAAAATCGATGGCAAGTCGATCGCAGAAATAGGGCAGATGCCCGTGCGGGACATCCCGGCATGGCTGAACCGACTGGGCAATGACGGCAATTTGGCGCGCCGTTCTAAGACCGTGCTCCGCGGCTTGCTCGATAGGCTGGAATATCTCAACGAGGTGGGACTGGGGTATCTGACACTCGAGCGGCAGGCACGTACGCTTTCAGGCGGAGAGGCGCAGCGCATTCACCTCGCGGGCGCACTTGGCAGTTTCCTTTCAGGTACCCTTTATGCCTTGGATGAACCGACCGTTGGACTCCATCCCGCCGACTCGCGCCGACTGCTCAGGGTCCTGCGTCACCTGCGTGATTTAGGAAATACCGTGGTCGTGGTCGAGCACGATCCTGCGATGACGGCAGGTGCCGATTGGATTATAGAGCTTGGTCCTGGTGGAGGCCGAGACGGAGGCCAGGTGCTGACGGCAGGCGAACCTGGTCAGAAGCGGTCCGCTCAGCCCGATCCTAAAGCCGGGCGCCTTTTATTGATGCGGGCACTTTCGCGTCAAAAGCGTAGCACCGGGTCGCGTCAGGCCGTGCGCATCATCAAGGCCCGCGAACACAATTTGCGCAATATTGACGTTTCGATACCGCTGGGTCGTTTCGTATGCGTAACGGGCGTGTCGGGCTCGGGCAAGTCCACGCTCGTCGAAAATGTCCTTTACAACAATTATTTGCGCTACCGCGGCGAGCTGGTTAGCGAGCCGGGTGCCTGCGAAACCATCGACGGGCTGGGGCAGATCAGTGACATGGTCCATTTGGGGCAGGAACTCCCGGCGCGTTCCCTGCGCTCTAACCCGGCGACCTATTTGAAGATCTACGATGAGATACGCAAGCTATTGGCGGCCAGTGCCGAAGGACGGCGCCTTCGCATCAAGCCCCGGGATCTTTCCTTCAACGTTGAGGGCGGCCGCTGCGAAAAGTGCCACGGAACCGGAACGATTACCATTGAGATGCATTTCATGGCTGACCTCGAGGTGAAATGCGACGCGTGCGAAGGGCGCCGCTTCCAAGCGCACGTTCTCGGGATCCGACTGGGCGGCCGCAATATCAACGAGATCCTTGACCTCACAGTCGACGAGGCGATGCGCTTTTTCGAGAAGCATCGCGCAATTACTCGCCGCTTGGAGCCGTTATCGGCGGTAGGGCTCGGATACCTTCAACTGGGACAGCCGACTTCGACCCTCTCAGGTGGAGAGGCGCAGCGGCTGAAATTGGCGCGCTTTCTCCTCGCTGACCTGGAGCCGGCGCCGGAAAATCAGAGCGGCAAGCGGCTACCGCGGATGTTCCTGCTCGATGAACCAACTACCGGGCTGGCTTCCAGCGATATTCAACGTCTGCTGAGAGTTTTGTTAAGGTTAGTTGCGGAAGGCAATACTTTGGTTGTGATCGAGCATAACCTCGAATTCATAGCGCATGCCGACTATATAATTGACCTGGGGCCCGGTGGTGGTGATGAGGGCGGGCGGGTTGTGGTGGCTGGCGACCCCTTGGAAGTCGCTGCATGTGAAAGGTCTGCCACTGGTCGCGAACTGAGAGCGATGTTCGGACTGCCCGAAAGTGGACAAGGCCCGTGGCCCAAAGCGGCATCCGGGTACTTTCATGAGATCCCTTAGGAAGCGCGGTCCCCTAGGCAGCGTAAATGGGTGTTAATGGATTGATCCGGCGGTTGGAGCCCGGCGCAGTGCGGCCGGGATTGCTCGATATCCTGACGGCATTAATTTTGCTCGCAATTCTGTTATGGGCGTCGTGGATGCAATCTTCAGTCTACGAAGACCGTTCGTCGGCAGGCTCAACCCTCTCATCCGCTACGTCGCGACAATCAAGGATTTATTAGCTGAGCAACTTTGCTACTACTAATATTGGCGCGAGACCAACTGCATGCAGGTAGTTTCCGGAGAGGAGGTTCGGATCCTTTATGCCCGTGCAGCAATCTTCTTCGGAGAAGCTCAAAGGCTTCTTTCTTCAGCTAGTCCGCAAGAGTTTCAGTCAGCTTGGGATTGGTGACCAGCAGATTGCTGAATATGTTGCCAGCGTGCTGGCCGATTTTAGCCATTCGGCGAGATGGCTGAGGCTGCGTGGCCTCGACGGCCGACGGCTTACCAGTGTGGTGGAGATGATGCTCTCCCAGGCCGGCCTCAACACTGACGAACTGGCGCGAATCCAGGGAGAGCGAGAATTGCGCAAGTATGTAGGCGATTACACTCTTTTTATGTCGGGGCTGTTTCGGCGCTATGTCGAGCGTGGAGGTTACCTCGGCTATTACCTGGAAGAAGGAGCTCGTTCCTATCGAACCGTCTCTGAACTGGACGTCTCCTTGTATAACCCGGGATTCCTGGTCTTCGAGGAATTGAGTAAGCGATTCGAACATTACTCTGGGGCCCTCGACTTCATGCGTAAGTGCTACTTCGTGCCGGCGCCACACGAGGATCCGTTTGCCGGTTTCTTTAAGCAGATCGAGGGCTGGGTGCGGCACGGAATCTCACAGAATTAGCGCAACGCCCGATTCGCGTACAATCAAACGGCTCGATCTCCTGCTGGTAGAGCGCGGACTTGCGCGTTCGCGTCGCCATGCCCGCCGGCTTATCGAGAACCACAAAGTCCTGGTCAACGGCAGGCATCTGCGTAAAAGCGCAATGGTACTCGCTGAAGATGATATCCGCATCAGCGAGCCCAAGCAGGCCTTAGTTCTCCGGCCCGATCCTGCACTCTGCATCGAAACCGTTTACGAGGATGAGTCGGTGCTGATCGTCAACAAGCCCGGCTTGATTCCCTGCCATCCTCTTCGCGCGGACGAGGTCGGGACCGTTATGAATGCAGTGGTGGCAAAATACCCCGAGGTGGCACTAGCGGGACTCCAGCCGCTGGAGGGCGGCCTCGTTCACCGCCTTGACAACGGGACATCCGGCGCTCTGATTGTCGCGCGCAACGCTCGAGCATTTGCAGCGGCGCGTCTCGCGATTCGTCGCGGCGAGGTTTTCAGACGCTATCTTGCGATATGCTTGGGGACCATTGACAAGCCGGTCGAAATAGCGAGTCCGATTGCGCACCATCCAAAAAATCGGCGCAAAATGATTACCGTGCCTGCCCCGGCAGCTCCAATGCTAAAAGCGAGACCGGCAGCGACCGAAGTTAGGCCGCTTTCGAATTTTCGCGGGTTCTCGCTCGTAGAAATACAGCCTCGTACAGGTTGTCGGCATCAGGTGCGTGTGCATCTTTCAGCTCTGGGCCATCCGCTGCTGGGCGACGCGCTCTATGGGGGGCCGCAGCTAGCTGAACTGGCTCCTGGGCGCTTCTGGTTGCATCTGAGCGAGCTCGCCTTTATTTCACCAGCCGGCAGTGAGATTAAAGCAGAGGCCCCGCTTTTTCCGGAGCTTGAGGCCAGCCTCACGCGAATCGTTTCTGAGTAAGAGTCGCTCTTGCTGCTCGTCAACTGTGGTGTAACCGAATGAAAGTCCTGCAGTTTGCCGCGATCGTAATGACCGCCGTGATGCTCATCCCGACAGGCGCCCACTTCTTTGAGCTATCGAACAAAATAGGCCTGCCCCGCGAACAATATTTCATAGTTCAGCGGATCTATCTTGGATGGGCCTACTTTGGGATACCGCTCATCGCCAGCATTATCATCGATCTCGCTTTGGCGATCATGTCACGGGAGCAGGGGGCGGCGATGTGGTTCGCGTTCGGCGCTTTTGTCCTTATGACAGCGACTCTTGCAATTTTTTTCATCTGGACCTATCCGGCAAACCAGGCAACCGGTAACTGGAGTGTGGTTCCGGACAATTGGCGGCAGCTGCGACGACAATGGGAATATTCACATGCCGTCAACGCATGTCTGACTTTCGGCGCCTTATGCTCACTGGTAATTGCAGTGTTGACAACACCAGCGGTAAGGTTGGGGCGCGAGGCACCGGGCAAAGGGGCGACTAAAGCGACAAATCCTGAAGCGGCCTAAACTGTGCTCTGAGGGCAGCAGCGGAGCGAAAAAGCACAGACCGGCGCAACCGGCCCTCAGGCATGGCCATCGATGAACACGCGCCTACGGGCGAACAGCCACTTACCCTCGACCTTGCGCAACTCATCCTCGTAGCGGCCGATCGCCTCGAGTATCGCCTTGCCGTTCTTGCAGTGATAGTAAGTCAGGTAACATCCGCCGGTGGCCTCGTCGCCGTTGATGCGAAAGCTGACATTGCTCATCATGTGGCGCACCGCTGCATCCCCGTTCGCGCCCCGATAAATGGCAGTAAAGTTCATCAGCGCCCGATGCCCGGCATGGCGTCCGAAGCGTGGGCTCTCAAAGACACCATCCTCGGTGAAACATTTAACCCAATCCTCGTAGGGACCATGGTCAATGGTATAAGCGTAGCGAGCGTATAGCTCGCGGATCTGTTCGCGATCCTCCAAGCTTCCTGTGAACGACATGCCACAAACTCCCTTCGCGTTGTGCGTTCGGGCAGGATTCAGTTCGCCCCATTCAACTTAACTCTCCGACAATAAACTAAATGACTTCGGCTTCGTGTAACCTCGCGACCTCATCCCAACTATAACCGAGCAATTGAGTGAGAACGGTCTCCGTGTGTTCCCCTAACTCCGGTGCGCGCCCGCGCGGGTTGCCGGGAGTTTCTGTCAAGATCACCGGCACTCCTACCAGACGGGTGGGGCCAATCGTGGGATGGTCATAGTCGACAATATATTGGTTTGCGATTACCTGCGGGTCGTCAGGCAAGTCGGAGATCGTGTTGACTATTGTGTAGATGAAGTCCCCGCCTTCTTTCAAAATCTTCAGCCATTCTGCCCGGGACTTGGTGGCAAAAACCCGGTCAAGAATTGCAACCAGCTCCCGATGGTTTCTGGTCCGGGCTCGCATGTCTCGGAACCGTTCATCATCGATCAATTCGGGGATGCCCAGGGCGTGGCAGAAATCTTTCCAATAACGATCGGTTTGTAACATTCCCAGACAGATCCAGGAACCGTCGGCGCAACGGTAGTGGTTCCAGAGAGGATTGTAAGCGTCATCGCTCGGGGCACGCGGCATCTCCTTGCCCAGAATCGTTCGCATCGAGACGTTGAGGCCTTGGAGCGCAATCATGGAGCCCAAATGCGAAGCGTGGATCTCCTGGCCAATTCCTGTGCGCTCGCGCGCGACCAGTGCGGTCATCACCCCATACGCCAGCATGATCGCCCCCATTTGGTCGGCGATTCCACCGGTCAAATAGATCGGTTCTTCAGTCCGCAGACACGCGATGTTCATCAGACCGGACCGCGCCTGAGCCATGTAGTCAAAGGAGGGTTCGTTACTATCCGGGCCGTAAGGCCCGTAGCCAGTCGAGTTAGCGTAGATAATCTTGGGGTTGTGCGCCCGGAGGTCCTGATAGCCGAGGCCCAGTCGTTCGGCGACCCCTTTGCGAAAATTCTGCACAAAGACATCGCTTTTGGCCGCGAGTTTGTAAACGATCTCGCGCGCCTCAGGCTTGCGCAAATCCAACGTAATGCTCTGTTTGTGCCGGTTATTGGCCTCGAAATAGTAATTTGTGCCGCTTTTGGCCGTGGCCGATGCACCACCCATCGACATGACTGCACGCCCTGGGTCGCCTTTGCCGCGTTCCTCGATCTTGATAACCTCGGCACCCATGTCGGCTAACATGGCAGTGGCCACTGGTCCCTGCTGCCAAATGGTCCAATCGATAATTCTGATCCCGTGTAGTGGTCCGTTCATGAAGTTGCCTATAGCACAAATCCCGCGTATTCGTTGAGCGACCGCGAGGGTGGCGCTTGATGGTTTTGATTTGCGCAGTAACTCGAGTGCGCGCTTCGGCATTTGCCCTCAATCGCGCAATATCTGATTATTTCTTTCTTCGGGATGCTCCATTGTTTTCTAAATTTCATTTATCCGCCGCGATGTGGTGGATGTAATGCTCGGCTGAGCATTGATACCGACGCCAGGCTTTGCGGAGCTTGTTTAAAGCTCATCGAGCGCGTGCCGGAGCCGATTTGCGAACTCTGCGGAACTCCCCTACAGGTCCCGTCCTCGATAGCGGCTACCATCACGCCGGGCGTGCCGCGCGAAAGTGCCAGGTGCCCAGCGTGTACGGATTCTCCTCCTTATTTCAGCCGGGCACGAGCACTGACTGTTTATCGTCGTGACCTTGGGGAGGACAATCAAGTTGTGCCTTCGATCCTTCGACGGCACAAGTATGGACGCAATCTGTCGTTGTCACGCGCTCTGGTCGAATGCCTGGGCAGTATGCTGCCAATAAATGGTGTTGACTATGATCTGGTGATCCCGGTCCCACTGCATCGGCGGCGCTTGCGGTGGCGTGGTTTCAACCAAGCGGCGTTGCTGGCCCTGGCGATCGCACGCAAGATAGGATGCAAGATTGACGTAACAGCGTTGAAACGAGTTCGCGACACACCGCCACAAACTTCCCAAAATCGCCACGAGCGGCGTCAAAATGTTCGCGGGGCTTTTATTGTAACCCGACCTGATCGGATTGCCCACCGTAGGCTTCTGCTGGTGGATGACGTGATGACGACAGGTGCGACGCTCGATGAATGTGCCCGTGCGCTGCTGGCCGCTGGTGCGAGACGGGTCGAAGTTCTAACTTTGGCACGCGCGATATGAACCAGCGAGCCCGAGCCATTTGGGACGAGAGGCATGACAGTGGCGATATCGGACGACCCGAGCCTTCCGTCCTCGAGTTCCTGCCGCTGTTACCTCGAGGCTCCACGCTGGATATAGCCGCCGGCAAGGGACGCCACAGTATATTGCTGGCGCGGCACCAAATGCGCGTGGTCGCGGTGGATTGGTCACGCTTAGGCCTGGAGGCGTTGGCGGTTGCCGCTCGAAAGGAGAGACTGCCAATCGAGGTGGTAGTTGCCGATCTCGAGCAGTCTCTGCCTTTTCGAGCGGGTACGTTCGACGTGGTATTGAATGTAAACTTTCTGGTGCGTGCGCTGTTTCCGTCGCTGAAAAGCGTCCTGCGCATTGGAGGGATGTTGCTGTTTGACACTTTTCTGATCGATCAGGCGACGTTGGGACATCCGCGCAACCCGAACTTCCTGCTGGGGCACTACGAGCTCCGCAATTGGTTGTCCGACATGGAACTGCTTCGTTACAGAGAGGGCATCGTCGATTATGGTGACGGCAAGCGCGCGTGGCGGGCGACTGCGCTGGCGCGGCGCGCGGCTTAGCTTCTTCATTGCTGCCAATTGGTCAACGTTGTGAACACGGCGTCTTTATGAGTTTCAACTCCCAATCGCGCCCGCCGGTGAGGCTGGGTGTTCTGATCTCTGGTGAAGGGACCAACCTTCAGGCGATTATTGATGCAGTCCGAAAGGGTGCACTTTGCGCAGAGATTCGCGTCGTGATCTCGAATCGAAAGGAGGCGCGAGGCCTTGAGCGCGCGCGCCAGGCTGGTATCCCCACCTGTTTTATCGACCATAGGACTTACCGTTCTCGCGAGGAGTTTGATCGCCATTTGGTTGAGGCGCTGCTTGCACATCAGGTTGAACTGGTCGCCTGTGCTGGATTTATGCGGCTGCTTTCGCCCGTGATGCTCCGGGCCTTTCCCAACCGCATCATGAACATTCACCCCGCATTGTGTCCGGCTTTCCCTGGGCTCAACGCCCAGCGCGCAGCGTGTGACTATGGTGTGCGGTTCAGCGGGTGCTCCGTTTTCTTCGTCACCGAGGGGGTGGATGACGGCCCGATCATCGTGCAGGCGGTGGTCCCGGTGATGCAGACCGATAGTGAGCAGACACTGGCCGCGCGAATTCAAGCTGCTGAGCACCTGATTTATCCGTACGCGATTCGACTGTTTCAGGAGGGCCGGCTCGAGGTCCGCGGTCGTAAGGTGTGGATTGACGGCGTGTCCCCGGTCGAGAATCAGATGCTTATCAATCCGCCCCTGGAATGAGACTCTCCGTAGTCATTCCCACCCTGAACGAGGAGCATGAGATCGAGGCTACGATCGATGCGATTCGCGCCGGCGCGCCGAATGCCGAGATAATCGTCGCCGATGGTGGCAGCTCCGATCGTACCGCCGAACTCGCGATGAGCCGTGGAGCACGGCTTCTCAGAGTTCAGCGGGGCCGTGCCCGCCAGATGAACGCAGGCGCCGCCGCCGCGCATGGCGATGTCCTAGTATTCGTTCATGCCGATACCAAGGTTCCTCGGACCTTTGAGTGGGACCTGGCTGCGGCGCTCAGCGACCCTTTAGTGGTTGGAGGGCGTTTCGACGTGGCGCTTGATGGGTCTTCGACCGCCCTTCGCCTGCTAGGCAGGTTAATCAGTCTTCGCTCGCGCTTGATGCGCAGTGCGACGGGTGATCAGGCGATTTTTGTCCGCCGGCAGGTTTTCGACACAATGGGGGGGTTCGCTGAGATTGATTTGTGTGAAGACGTCGATTTTGCGCGCCGTCTCAAGCGTAGCGGGCGTGTTGCCTGCCTGCGTTCTCGGGTCATTACCTCTGCGCGGCGATGGCGCCAAGAGGGAACGCTGAGGACAGTTCTTAGGATGTGGCTAATTAAGCTGCTTTTTCTCAGTGGAGTTTCTCCCTCAAAACTGAGGCGCCACTATGCCGACGTTCGCTGAAGCGCTCATTTGACGGCCTCGGTGTTTAGCCTGACTGCGCAACGTTGCACAGAAGTGTGATTGAAACATCACTCTCAAGCGCCGAAGATTAGACTGAGGCAAGTATCAGTGGCCAGGGTGGAGATTTATACGACCAGCTATTGTCCTTACTGTACGCGGGCCAAAACCCTGCTACGCAGCAAAGGGGTGAAGTTCGACGAGATTGACGTCACTAATGATCCAGCGCTGCGAGCCAAAATGGTTGAATTAGCTGGAGGTCGACGAACCGTTCCAGAAATCTTTATAAACGGCCGTATCATCGGCGGCTGGGACGAACTGTACATGCTTGAGCGCAACGGAGAACTGGATCTCTTGTTGGCTGAACCAGGATGAGTGAATCGCGATCAGACACGGGCTCATCGGGCGGTGCTCGATCGACCGCGGAGCGCCAGCCTGCTGGACTGACTGAGGGTCAGCCCTCTGACCAGAAGTCGCCAAGGCCCGATAGCCAGACGGAAGCATTCGACCGTGCTCAGTTCCCGGACGGCTTCTACTTGGGAGTTATCGTGTCGTTCGACCGCGTGCGCGGCCGCGGTGTGATCCGCTCCCGCGGAGGACGCGAAATCCGCTTCGAGTTTCCTTTTGTGAGCGTTGTCGGGGCGCCGATCGGCGGACGCTTTCCAGGCATCGACTTGCTGCATCAGGGCGATACCGTTGGATTCGACGTCGGATGGACCTCGAGAGGTCTTCGGATTACCAAGATCAAGCCGAGAACGCTCTGAGAAGTGGTCGACTTTAACCGACTCTTTTGGTGCCCACGGGATTGCACTGGCCCTCGGGCCAAGGTGACTGAGCAGTTTACGAGCGCACTCGATTCACTGCCGAATGCCATCCGGCAATAAGTTCGTCGCGCTCGCTCACCGGCATCCTCGGTTCAAACAATCGCGCGCCCTGCGCTGCCATAATTGGAGCATCGGCATCGCGCCAGACCCCGGCACTAATTCCCGCCAACATAGCAGCGCCGAGGGCTGTGGTCTCGACCATTCGCGGCCGCCGCACTGGGCATTGGAGCAAATCAGCCTGGAACTGCATCAGGTAATCGTTGGCGGATGCGCCTCCATCGACCCTGAGTTCCGTGACTGGACGGCCGGTATCAGTGCCAAGCGCCGCAATGACATCGCAGACTTGATAGGCAATACTATCAAGCGTGGCGCGCACTATATCGGTTTTGTTTGTATCGGGCGTTATGCCGACTATGGCGCCGCGCGCCCGACTATCCCAATACGGCGCGCCTAAACCCACGAACGCCGGTATCACATAAAGCTGAGACTGCCGCTTGCTCCTGCGGGCTAGTGCGGCGGTCTCGGAGGATCTGTCGATCAGCCCGAGCCGGTCGCGCAGCCACTGCACGGCAGCGCCAGCTATAAAAACGGACCCTTCAAGCGCGAATCCCGGTTCACCCGTCTTCGTGAGGGCAATCGTGCTCAACAAGCGGTTGCGGGAATATACCCGTCGATCTCCAGTATGCATCAGCAGGAAAGCGCCGGTACCGTAGGTCGCCTTGAGATCGCCGGAGTTGAAGCAACGCTGCCCGAACATGGCAGCTTGTTGGTCGCCTATCGCTCCACCAATTGGAATCGACCGCGATGCAATCGTGCCGGGCGCAGTCTCACAGATGGGGCCGCGGGAGGCAATTGCTCGTGGCAGCAGCCGGGGTGGCACTGTTAACTCACGGCACATGAACTCATCCCAGGTGCGCGATTCCAGATTGAACAAAAGGGTACGTGACGCATTCGTGAAATCACTCACGAAAGCCTCGCCCCTTGAGAGTTTGTAAATGAGCCAGCTTTCAATCGTGCCGAAGCAGGCTTGGCCTCGTTCGCATTGGCGGCGCAGGTCAGGGTGCTGATCCAGGAGCCATTTCAGCTTCGTGCCGGAGAAGTAAGGGTCAACCAGCAGTCCGGTTCGCTGAGTTATTTCCGGTTCCTTCGCCCGGAGCCGGTCGCAAATTTCAGCACTGCGCCTGCATTGCCAGACGATCGCTGGGGTAAGAGGCCGCCCGCCTTTTCGTTCCCAGACGACGAAAGTCTCACGCTGATTTGCGATACCAATCGCGGCGATCTCCCGCGAGTCAAGTCTGGCCTCGGCGATGGCTTGCCGACCTAAACTGATAACCGAGCGATAGATCTCATCGGGGTTATGTTCCACCCAGCCAGGCCTCGGGTAGTACTGGCGGATCTCGCCGTAGGTCCGGGCGCGAACCCTCCCTCGTGAATCGATCAATAGGACTGTGGTACCCGTGGTGCCCTGATCAATCGCCAAAACGTGGCTGGCCATTAAGAGTCGAGACTTCCTCAACCAGCTGGAGGGATCACGCCAGCGCGGACAATGCCTGGATGGTGGCTCGGACGGATTTTGGATCGCTCGCGGAGTGAACTTTGATAGAGCGGTTAATCCGCCTCATCAGGCCGCCGAGCACGCGACCTTCGCCGAATTCGATGGCATCAGTGACGCCGAGTTGGGCCATTCGCGTCATAGATTCTTCCCATCGTACTGGAGCGGTTACTTGCTCAAGCAAGAGCGGCTTAACACGCTCCGACTCAAGATTCACTTCTGCGGTTACATTCGCGATCACTCCGAAGCGCAGAGGATTGATTGCAATTCGCTCTAGGACCGCCATCAAACCTTCACGTGCCGGGCGCATCAAGGGACAGTGAAATGGGGCGCTTACTTTAAGCTCCATCGACCCGGCCCCGCCCCGGCTCTTGGCCAGTTCCACCGCGCGACGAACTGCTGAAGTATGTCCTGAGATCACCACCTGGCCCGGTGCATTGAGGTTTGCGGGAACAGCCAACTCTTTGTCGGTCGAGACCTCGGCGCACACTGCCTCGACAGCGGGCATATCGAGACCGACAAGTGCTGCCATGGTGCCTTCACCAGCGGGGCACGCCTGCTGCATGAGACGTCCTCGCTCTCGTACGGCTGCAATAGCGTCCGCAAAATTTAGGGCCCCCGCCGCTACCAGCGCACTGTACTCGCCCAGACTGTGACCTGCTGCGACGGCGGGAGACAGCCCACACTCGGCTTCAAACACCCGCAACGCCGCTATCGAAGTGGCCAGAGTCGCGGGCTGTGTGTTCTCAGTAAGCCGAAGTTTTTCCTCGGGCCCTTCGAAACAAAGAGAGGAAAGCGGGAAGCCTAAAACCGCATCTGCTTCCTCAAACACTCGCCGAGCTGGCGCGAACTCGCGCACCAATTCAGCCCCCATCCCAACTCTCTGAGCTCCCTGCCCAGGGAATAAGAAAGCAAGCTTCATGGTCCTCACAAATCCCGGTTCGGTAAGACCTTTAGTTTGTCACAGAGTTCCCTTCAACTCTGTAGGGCACATGCCCTGCCCGAGGCTGATGAGCAAACAGTCCCCGTTCGGCTTAATCGGTTACAAAGCTTAGTCTCGTTGCTCCTGTACATCCTGACTTAAAGCGGTTTTCAGGCTAAACGCGCTTAAGCCGGCTTAGGCTTGCCGTTCTTTTCGGGCTGGTCGCTGGCGTCGGTGACATCTGATTCCCCGTCTCGCGGGGCGCCGTTGGAGAGTCCTGGCCGTGTCGTAGGAGGCTTGAAGCTATTGGCGGCCTCTGAGCGGGGCGAGTCAGCCCCTTTGGGATCGGTTCTCACACTAGCCATTAGAGCCGTGCTCTCGCGTCGGCCGCTTCCTGATCCCCGCTGCAAAGCAGTTTCGAGGTGAGGTTCCGACCGTCTAGGGGTGTGTGTGTCGCGGCTACCATGAAGACGTTCGCGCATTCGCTCGAGCACGCCCCGAAGACCACGTCCCGAACTGGGCTTGGCCATCACGCCAAGCGGGTTGGCGGCTAACACATCCACAATTTGCGCGTTAACTTGACGAACTAATGACTCGTTGGCCGCCGTTCGAATAGCGTTTCGGATTGCACGTGCGGTTGACGAGCCGTGAGCGATGATCGCGACTCCGTTGACGCCGAGCAGGGGCGCGCCGCCATACTCGGCAGGATCGAGTCGCTGGCGGATTGAGTTGATGCGCCGTCGAAAGAAGAGAAAATAGAGAATACGCCGTAGCAGGCCGTTGTCGAAGAGCTCGCGTAAGTTTCCAAGCAGGAACGCGGCAAAGCCCTCCATCGTCTTCAGTGTCACGTTGCCGGTAAAGCCGTCAGTGACCACCACGTCGGCCTTGGCACGATTGATATCGCGACCCTCGACGTAGCCAATGTAGTTTACATGCACGCCCATCTGCAGCAGGGCTGTAGCGGCCGCACGAGTCAGCTCGGTGCCTTTAGAGGCCTCTTCGCCATTGGATAAGATACCGACGCGCGGGTGAGCAACCCCGTGCACTTGGCGCCAGTAAACACAGCCCATTACGGCGAACTGGACGAGATTAAGCGGCTTGACCTCGGTATTGGCCCCGGCGTCAATCAACAGGCTCAACCCGCTCGTGGTCGGCACTGTTGAGGCGATTGCTGGCCGGTCGACCCCGGGTAGATTGCCTAACGTCGCCATTGCGGCCGCCATCACGGCTCCGGAATTGCCGGCGCTCACGAATCCATCGACCTTGCCGTGCTTAACGAGGTCGAGGCCAACGTGGATCGATGACTCCGGCTTGGCGAGGACCGATTCGACTGGCGACTCGTCCATCGCCACACTCTCAGCGGCGTGCTCTATCGTGATCGGCAGTCCGCGGGCGTCGTAGTCCGACAGTTCCCGAGCGAGCAGCTCGCGATCGCCGACCAGCACTACCTCGATGCCGAAATCTCGGGCCGCTGCGATGGCGCCTTCAAGGGTAGCCTTGGGCGCGAGATCTCCTCCCATCGCATCGAGTGCGATTTTCAAGGAGCAATCCTCAACACGCTGTCAAAGGTAGTTTCAACCGGCTTAGGCTTCTGCGGGCGTGGCCAGCTCGCGGCCCCGGTAGGTGCCACAATGACGACAGACGCGGTGGGGGAGGGTAGGCTCACCACAATTCGGGCACGCGACCGGATTCACCGGGCGTAAGGCGTCGTGGGCACGGCGCTTATCGCGCTTGGAGCTCGATGTACGGCGCTTGGGTGCTTGCATGCTGGATTTTTCCTCTCTGATTGAGCCGCAACGGATGATGGCAGTCAGCGAGCGACTTTTAAAGTCCGCAACACGGCGAGTCGTGGGTCCAGGCCTCCGCTGGTACATCGGCAGCTAATCTCGTTGAGATTTGCCCCGCATTGTGGACAGAGCCCACGACATTCTTCGCGGCACAGCGGCCGCTCCGCCATGGCCAAAAGTGCCTGCTCGCGGATAAGCGGGCTGAGGTCAATCTCGTCACCTTGATAGAATGACAGTTCGAGGTCCTCGGCGGTTAGCTCGAGGTCGCGGTTATCGCTCATGGCCTTCGGTGCCAGGACATAGCGAAACCGGCGGTAACTGGGTCGACTAAACTCCTCAGCGCAGCGGGCACAGGCAGCGGTTGCCTCCGCCTCGAGCGTCCCGCTGACGAAAATGTCGGTTCCTGCTCGATAGTAGGAAAGCGAGACCTGGAGCGGCGCTGTGACGAAGTATTCACGCAGGTTACCCCGGGTCAGGGTCCGATTGAGTTCCTGCTCCGGCTCGGCAAAGGAGATTTCCCGCCCCTCGGCGGTGATATCATCGATGCGGAGTTTCACGGGAATGCACCGTCTCAGGTAAGATATAGTTCATCATTATGTCATGACCTCAGACACGGTCAAATACGGTGCTTGGCCTACTAACAGTTATGCGTGGGCAATCCGACCTGAGCGAACATTCCGCACAGCGCGGAGAGCGCGCATGACAGACGCGCCGTCCGTGCAGGATGAGCCGCATGGAGAAGGGTGTCCAATCACTGGCCGGCACAAGCTGTTGCAAGTCCTGCTCGATCGCGTCGGCCTCACGCTGGACCGTGAAACCCAGACGCAGCGCTAATCGCCGGACGTGCGTGTCAACCACCAAGGCTGGCTGGCCGAACACGTGGCCCAGTAGCACGTTGGCGGTTTTGCGGCCCACCCCTGGCAGTGTCAACAGGTCCTCCATGCTGTCAGGCACCTGGCCCTTGAAGCGTTGCTGAATCGCGGAAGCGGCCGCCTTGAGCGCTTTGGCCTTTTGTCGAAAGAAGCCAGTCGGTCGAATCAGGGACTGAATTTCTTCGAGTGGTACGTGACTCATCGCGTCAGCGTCCGGAAAACGGCGGAATAGTTCTGGCGTTGTGCGATTGACGCGCTCGTCCGTGCACTGAGCGGACAAGACAGTGGCGACCAGGCACTGCCAAGGAGTGGTGAAGTCCAGCGTGATTCGGGCTTGCGGATAAAGTCGGGCGAGAGCGGCGCAAACACGCCGGGCGCGGGCGCGCCGCGCGCCCGGTGACTCTTGCAAGCAACGGTCTGGCTTTTTTCTCATAGCGCTTAGGGCAAGCCCATCCAGTCGGGTTGCGCAACTGCACGCCAGCGTTGTCGAATCGCATCGAACTCCGCCTGGGGCAGGGGGCCAGCTTTCAGCAGTGCGGCGTTCTGCTGCCACCTCGACGCCTGCGTGGTGCCGACGATGGCCGTATGCACCCCCGGAACGCTTAGCGTGAAGCGCAGCGCAATTCCTACTGCAGCCTTCGGATCGCGGTTGAGGAAATCGTAGTTCAACCTCCGCAGCCGCAGCCGATAAGACCGGGAATACAAGGCGCGCGACCACCAGCTCCCGCTTAGCCAAACCGCATTCGCTATCGGTCGCTTGGCGATGACCCCGATATCGTGAGAACGCGCTGCTGGTAATACCCCGTCGAGGGCCGCCTGGTCAGCGATACTTATCGAAATCTGCAGAGTATCGAATACGCCACAGGTGATTGCGAACAGAGCCGCTGCCCCGTCGCCACTATAACCCAGGTACCGTACCTTGCCTTTGTCGCGAGCGCGCTGCAGCGCCTCTATCAGCTCGCCTCGGCGCAGATACCGTTCATCGCACGAGTGCAGCTGGATCACATCAACATAAGTGGTACGCAGCCGTTGCAGACTGCGGTCGATGCTGGCTTCGATGAGAGCGGGGGTCCAATCCCGCATAGGGAGCCCTGCGGCATGCCCACATTTGGTCAGGATATAGAAGTCGTTGCGGCGATGTCCGACGGCGCGGCCGATAAGCTCCTCACTGTTGCCGTAGCACTCGGCAGTGTCGATGACGTTGAGGCCGGCATCGAGTGCTCTGCCGAGAATTGACTCGGCCAGTTTGAGCCCAACGCGTTTCTGGCCCAACTCGGAGGCACCGAAGCCAAGCGCGCTCACCATGAGTCCTGTCCGGCCAAGGCGCCGCTGTTCGATTTGGCTTTCGTAAGATGCGTCTTCCATCAGGGTTTGCCACCGGAGGGTTTGGCAAAAGTTTGCAGAGTCGCGACCCATTCGCTGGTAGAATTGTCCTGGAATTCTGCGGCGATCTGCTCGTACAGCCGGGCAGCTCCTCGATAGATATCACCTCCTCTCGCATCGTCCCCGACGAAATCGGCGATCTCTTCCATCTCGGCCACCCATCGGTAGGCCTTGTGCAGCATGCCCGGTAGAAAGCGCTCAAGGCGCGCCAGAAGATCCGGTTGCGACCGCGCCAGTTCGGCCCGCAAGGGGCCGTCAAGACGCTGACTGGCAGCCACACGCATCATGGCGGCCCCCAGGGCGGTAAAGCCTTTCGTGAGGCCAGCATAGGCGAGCTTCAAACCTGATGCGGCTCCGATCGGACCGTCGAGGACCCAAATGTCGAGGCCGTACGCGCCCAGGCTGGCAAACTTATTGGCCTGTGGGCCAGAGGCATAGAAGCGGGGACCCTTCGTGAGATCGTCGAGCGACGGAGGGCCTCCGATTATCCCTGCGTCGACGAAGATACACCCGGTATCTTTCAGCAGCGCGTCGATAACGCGCACGCTCGAGGGCGCGATCGCATTGCAGTCGACGAAAACGGGCTTGCGAGTCGCTCTAGTCAAGGGTGCATGAAAACGCTCGGCGACAGCGCGCGCGACAGCCGGCGGCACGATCGAGAGGATGAATTCGGCTCGTTGGACCAAGGAAGCGTCGTCGTTAATAACTTCAAGTCCTGCATCCAAGGCTCGGCGGACACTCTGGCCGCTTCGCCCCTTGAGCTCAGTCATCACGTGCGCACCCATCTGGCGCAGGCGCCGACCAACTGCGCTACCCATTTCGCCGGCGCCGATTATCGCGACGTCCACGGGACCCTGCGAGTATGAACCGACTGCCATCTTTGCCTCCGCGGCTGAATCATAATGCGATCTGAAGGACGTTGGGGAGTCTCTGGTGGACGGATTTGCAGGAAGGAAATTACAACCCATAACCATATACATAATGAAACCACTGCTGTGCCCGGTCTTTTAACATTTGATACTGCTAGAACGACGGTAGTCCCAGGCTGCGAGGTCGCACAGTTGACTTTCGAGAGATGGTGGCGGGGCTAGGTGACCGGCATCAGGACGCGGTCGCATTCTGCCTTGTCAAGATTAAGTCGTCAGCATCTTTAGCTGGGATGCTTTGGGCTCGTCCATTCACGCCCAGCTTTAGTCATCCGGTGCAGCGGTGCGACGAAGCGAGCCCGAATTTTGACCACGCGGATCACCGGATCGCTTGATTGGATCGTCAGTCATTGCCCAAGCGCCAATAAAATGCCGCTTAGGGCACTGTTCAATGCGACTCCGAATCGCTGCGGACCTCTCTAACGAGCGTGGACTTAGGCGATGGACGGTTTTGTTTCCAAGATGAGTGTCCCCATTCAGGCCACTGTGTCACAGAGTATGCACCCGATCCGTACTTTAAAGACCCAAGAAGTGAAGTTTCTACTCGGCATGGATTCTGCGTCCCGAGCCTAAACGACTGGACCAGAAAAAGATCGGGCCGGATTTCGAGCAGCCACGACCAATGCCTCTCGAGGGGACAATACTGAGCTCTGCCGAAGAATTGGGGGGGACTTTTCGAGAGGGGGGACTTCGGATGGGAGCGAGAGCGGCCGGAACAGACCCTCTTTCCTCCCTCCGAAGGCCTGCAAAGTCGCAAATCGATTGGCTGGCAGTCGCAAGACCTGGGTGTTCACTGGACTCAGATTTCGCTCCTCTGACGGGCCCCGACTGTGCCGCGGGCTCGGGCTTCGGCGAAAGCGCGAACTCGCAGGACGTTGTGGTCGGCGTGACGTGGTTGAGGAACCCGCTGGCGTGGTTAATGCTGGCTGTCTCGGGAAGTGTTTATGGCGTGTTGGCCTACGCGATAATTCAACTTTGGCATTGACCCATCTGCCGTTTCCTTCTTAAAAGATTCCACCCAACATCGCTCTGGCATCGGTCGATGCGCCGACGTGGTCCGGGGGCCATCGGCAATTAGGGCAGGTCCGCTTTGGCTCTCTATTCAGGCCGAGCCGGTGAGCAACCTTTCTCAGAAGCCAACCATAGGCTTGACAGCTGCCTCGAGAGCACGCCCCTTAGCTGGCTCCTCTGAATAAGTCGTTTATATCCGCGAGACTCATCTGGCCCGACTTCAAATCGACGACTGGGCGGCAGAACACGTCGAGGGCCGCCTGATGAACGCAAACAAGTCAGGCGCCAGCGGGCTGCGATGGGCGGATGTTATAGCTATGAGCCCTGAATCAGGCGCGCTATGTTACGAGAGCTTGTGAAGTCGAAGCTGTCGTCGGCAACAAGGCCAGCATAAAGGAGATTCAACATGGGACGCCTGGAGGGAAAGGTCGCTTTTATTACGGGCGCGGGTTCCGGCATTGCTCGGGCCGCTGCACGTCTGTTTGCGCAAGAAGGCGCTCGTGTCGTGGTAGCGGAATTAAAGCCAGAGTTAGGACGTTTGACTGAGCAGTGGGTGCGTGACACCGGCGGCGAAGCCAAATTTGTCGAAACCGACGTCACCAAGGAAGACAGCGTCAAAAACTCGATTCAGGAAACGGTCAGTCAATTCGGCAAATTGGACATCCTGTATAACTGTGCGGGCGGCTCCATCGTTCAGGATGCGCCAGTGACCGAGGTCGACATGTTTGTGTGGCAGCATACGATCTCGCTTGATTTACTCGGCACCTTCCATTGCTGCCGGCACGGCATTCCAGAGCTGATAAAAGCGGGCGGCGGCGCCATCGTGAACATGTCCTCGGTCGCCGCGCTACGCGGATTTCCCGCGCATGTCTACGTTGCGGCCAAAGGGGGCATCATTTCATTGACCCGTGCCTTGGCGGGTCAATACGCGAAGAATGGGATTCGGGCGAACGCCATCTGTCCGGGATTAGTGAAAACTGACCGTGTACTTCAACGCTTTGGCGATCCCAATGACCCCAACTCGGGATCGCCCCAGGCACAGGCGATAAAACATCAATTTCAGCGCTATCCATTTTCGGTGGGAGAGCCTGAAGATATTGCCCGCATTGCCTTGTTCCTGGCCTCAGATGAGGCGCGGATGATTACCGGCGCAATCATACCGGCCGATGGAGGTCTAACCGCATATTAGTCAAGAGAGCAGCGGACCGCTTAACCACCCGATCGCCAGCCCCGTACTATCGGCAAATCGGACTGACCTCGAGAGCTTGCCGTGCGGAATACTGTTCACAAACCGGTACTTATTGCGCATGGCGGTGCGGGCGTACGCACACCAGTGTCGGAACGTGCAGAACGTCGGCGCGCCCTCATATCGGCTGTAGAAACTGGACTCGTCGTCCTGCGCGGAGGTGGCAGTGCGCTTGATGCTGTCACCGCGACGGTGGCCGCTCTGGAGAATCATCACCTCTTCAATGCCGGATTTGGCTCCGTGCTCACGCGCGAGGGCAGGGTTGAAATGGACGCAGCAGTTATGGTTGCGGAATGCCAGGACTCAATTGCTGAAGGAAGCGCGGACGCGCAGAAGAGAGCCATAACTCGGATACGAGCTGGCGGCGTGGTGTTAGTTAGTCGAGTCTACAATCCAGTCCTGCTTGCGCGTTGCGTCATGGAGCGTACGCCCCATGTCCTGATCGCGGGTTCTGCGGCTGAGCGCCTGGCGCGGGAAGCGGGAATACGAATGTGTCGACCAGAGCAACTCATCACCGATCGTGCCCGCAGTAGGTGGTTCGCTTCGCTCAAAAGCCCTAAAAGCGCCTTGCAAGAACATGGAACCGTTGGTGCCGCGGCGCTGGATCGCGCCGGAAATCTCGCGGCAGCAACCTCCACCGGCGGCGTTTCGGGGAAGATGCCTGGGCGCGTTGGCGATTCTGCGCTCATCGGCGCCGGGTTGTTTGCCAACTCGCGCGGAGCGGCATCGGCGACAGGTGCCGGTGAAGCAATAATGAAAGCCGGGTTGTGCCGCGAGGCGGTGCGTCTGACGCCGCGGCTTGGGGTGCAGGAAGCTGCTCAACGCGCCATAGAGGAACTTCATGGAGCAACGGGCGGGGAGGCAGGGGTGATCATTGTAGATTCCCGGGGGCGTTTGGGATATGCCCATAACGCCCAGGCGATGGAGATCGCGCTTTTAGCTCCTTCTGGAGAAATTGAGCATCTGGCGGTACCTGCGACAAAAAAGGTTTAGTGGAGGGTTAACGCCAGCAGCCATGACCGGGGCAGCCTCAGTTAGTTAAACCTTCGGGGTCGTCACTGTTCCCACTTAGCGGTAAATCAGTACGCTCGAGAACAAATACCTGACAAGCAAGAATCTTCGACACTAATTGCCGAACTCTGCCATTGGTTTTGGTTAGGCTGCAGCAGTTGGTCGCCATTCTTGCCTCCAGCGAAACGGGCCTCGCCGCTTCTGTGAGCTCGCGCTTTTGCCCCGCAAGATATGACCGGTGAGGCTTGAATTGCTCATATTCAGCGACTCGACTATCCTTGTGAGTGATGCCCATCTACGAATACGAATGTGCTGTGTGCGGTTTCACGGCGTCACATGTAGTACTCGGTTCCGAGCAGCTGGAGCATCCTCATTGTCCCGATTGCGGCTCAGTCGAGACGCGTCGCATTATGTCCTCGTTCGCGGTCGTGGAAAGTGAAGCAGCACGCTTGGAAAATTTCGACACACGCAAGCCTAGGGACGAATCCTTCTATCGCGACGCTCGCAATGTTGGGCTTTGGGCCAAGAAACGCGCGCGTGAGTTGGGGGTGGATCTCGGCTCAAAATTCGATGAGACAGTCGAACAAGCACGCAGTGGCAAGTTAATTAAGGATATGATGTGACGGAGTTGATTCGCTGTTCCAGTAATCGTAACCGCCGGGGATAGGATGGACGATCAAAAAGACCGGTTCGGCGATAAGATTCGCGACCTGGAAAAGGCGCGCGAGGATCAATGGGCACGCGAGCAAGATTTGGCGCTAATCGAAAAGATGCGGGCCCGTCAACGTGGGTTGCAATGTCCACGCTGTGCCGCGGGGTTGGTTGCGCAGAGCCGCGGTGGTGCCGCCGTGATGGCGTGTCCCAATGGTCATGGGGGGTGGCTCGAGGCGGATGCACTCGAACGACTCGGTGAACCAGCGAAATAAAAGTCTCAGACCGAGCCTCTGGCCGGCGTATCAAGAGCTCATTATATGTATGCAGACTACGGCGTCCCGTTAGCACTGGTCATCATTGGCTTGTTGTTCATGGCGGCCATGATGGGCTTGCAGAAGCTGCTTGCTCCTACCAACCCCTTCCGCCGTAAACTGATGCCGTATGAATGCGGCGAACCGCCGACCGGTAGCGCCTGGATTAACTTTAATGTGCGGTTTTACCTGATTGCACTGGTCTTCGTTATTTTCGAGGTGGAAGTCGCATTTATCTATCCAGTTGCGACGGTCTATTTGGACTGGATAAGAAGAGGTCAACGATGGTTTGCGCTAAGCGAGCTGCTGATATTTTTGTTCATTCTCTTTGTGGGGCTTGTTTATGTTTGGGTCAAGCGCGACCTTGAATGGATAAAGCGAATTCCTGATCAGGATAGTGTGAATTAAATGTCACTGCTCAATACATTGCCGGATTACGTGCTCACCACCAAGACCGACGAGCTGCTCAATTGGATGCGCAAATCGAGCTTGTGGTATATGCTTTTTGGCCTTGCGTGCTGCGCAATCGAGTTGATGCATACAGGTGGGCCGCGGGCCGACATCGAGCGCTTCGGCGCGACGCCAAGGGCTTCAGCCCGCCAATCAGACCTGATGATTATTGCCGGTACCTTGACTTTGAAAATGGCGTTGCGTACCCGCCTGCTCTACGATCAAATGCCTGACCCGAAGTACATAATCTCGATGGGTAGTTGTTCGAACTGCGGCGGACTGTTCCAACTAGCTTATTCAGTGTGCGACGGGGTCGACAAAATCTTGCCGGTAGACGTTTACGTACCCGGATGCCCGCCGCGTCCGGAGGCGCTGACCGAAGGATTACTCAAGCTCCAGGAAAAAATCATGAGCGAGCGGTGGCTTGCCCGCGAGCGGCGCCTGAGCGAAAGGGCGCAGGCTTGAGATGGAGCCGGTCCAGATCTACGAGCGTCTCAAGCAGCGCTTCCCGGAACAAATTCTCGAGGTTGGCGGGAAGCCCGACGTGTTCGCTGTGGTCGACCCCGGCGCGATAGTTGAGATCTGCGAATTTTTGCGCAACGAACCCGAACTTTGGTTCGATTGCCTGAGCAATGAAACCGGGGTCGATTACAAGGATCGCATCGAGGTCGTCTACCATTTGTTTTCCTATAGGCACCGCCACGGCTGCGTGCTGAAGGTCAAACTGCCGCGCGAGAACCCCCAGGTCGCTACCGTTGAGACTATCTGGCGCTCAGCCAACTGGATGGAACGGGAGATTTTTGACCTGCTCGGCGTGACATTCCTCGGTCACAGTGATCTCAGGCGGATACTTATGCCCGAGGACTGGCCAGGTCATCCGTTACGCAAGGATTTTGTGGAACCACAGGAGTACCACGGTATCTCGACTGTACGCGAAAGTCCGATAATCCGTCTTGATCAGAAGCATTAGTAAACCGCAATAAATATCACAAGCCGATCGGGATCGGGCCGGCACTCCCCCCAATCCGACCAACCGATTCGGCATCAAAGCAGAGCTGCCAACCACGATGTCCACGCTACGCACCGAAGAAATGACGCTCAACATGGGTCCCCAGCATCCCTCGACCCATGGGGTGCTGCGCTTTGTAATCAAGGCTGACGGTGAGGTGATGCGCGAAGCCATTCCCGACGTCGGTTACCTTCATCGCTCAATCGAAAAGATTGCTGAGAAGGTCGGCTACCACGGCTTCATGCCGTATACCGATCGGGTTGATTATGTCTGCGCGATGTTCACCAACCAGGGTTGGGCCATGGCCTGCGAGAAGCTGGCCGGAATAGAAGTGCCGCGCCGGGGCGAGTATTGCCGTGTCATCGCCGCCGAGTTCAACCGTCTGGCGTCGCATCTGCTGACCGTGGGACTTATGGGCATGGACATTGGCGCAATGACGCCTTTTCTGCATGCCTTGCGCGAGCGTGAGATGATCAACGACCTGATCGAGGAGCTGTGTGGTGCGCGGCTGACCTTCAATTACATGCGCATTGGCGGGGTGGCATGGGACCTGCCACCGGGCTGGCGCGAAAAAGCGCTCGCCTACCTTGATCATCTCGATCCCATCCTCGACGAATTCAACGCGCTCTTCTCCTACAACAAGATCTGTATCCAACGTCTCGCGAACGTCGCCGTGATCAGCGCCGAAGACGCGATAAACTACAATCTCGTCGGCCCGAATCTGCGCGCTTCCGGTGTTAAATGGGATGTGCGAAAGGACATTCCCTATTCCGTCTACCCTGAATTCGATTTCGAGATCCCAATCGGTCGGGGCGAATGGGGCACGACCGGCGACGCCATGGACCGCTACATGATGCGGATCCGAGAGATGGTGCAATCGTCACGTATTCTGCGCCAGGCGCTGACCCAAATCCCCGATGGGCCGGTCCTGGCTAAAGTCGTGCGCAATTTCAAGCCGCCGGCGGGCGAATGTCAGGTCCGAGTCGAAAGTGCACGCGGTGATCAGGGATGGTATGTGGTCAGTGACGGGAGCAGCTATCCGTGGCGGGTGCACGTACGCACCGGTTCCTTCGCCGCGATGGGCATTATCCAGAAATTGAGCAGAGGACTAATGATCGCCGACCTGGTGGTTTTGATCGCCAGCCTCGACGTGATCGCGCCTGAAATCGACCGTTAGCGACGAGTCGGAGTGACTCGCGATGAACAATTCGTTGGTCACATTAATCGGTCGGGCGATGTTTGGACCTGCCCCCTTGGATCACACGGACCAAGCGGCTGCGATCGCAGTCGCCTGCGCTGTGGTGTTGTTTGCGATTGCGGTTCCGTTTGCGTCAATCGTCACTTGGGTGGAACGCCGCGTATGGGCGCGGATTCAGTCCCGCGTAGGCCCTAACCGGGTGGGTCCGAATGGGTTTCTGCAGTGGCTGGCAGATGGAGTCAAACACGTTTGCAAGGAGGATGTCATCCCCGAAGAGGCCGATGCCCCACTCTTCAAATTAGCGCCGTACTTGGTGGTGTTGGCCTTCATTTTGCCGTGGGCCGTGATGCCGTTTTCATCCATGCTGATCTTGGCCGACCTCAACATCGGCATCCTCTATATGACCGCTATAACGGCGCTTACGGTAGTCGGGGTGCTGATGGCGGGTTGGTCGTCGAACAACAAATGGTCGCTGATTGGCGGCATCCGCTCCGCCGCTCAGATCATCAGTTATGAGATTCCGGCCGGTCTTTCGATTTTCCCTGCCGTGCTGATGACCGGCACGCTCTCGATGCAGGGACTGATTCGGGCCCAAAAGTGGGAGCCGTATCACTGGTTTATTTTTGCCAACCCTTTCTGTTTCGTTGCGGCAATAATTCTGTTCGTGTCGACTCTTGCTGAGAACAATCGTACGCCGTTCGATCTGCCGGAGGCAGAGTCAGAACTGGTCGCGGGGTTCGCGACCGAATATTCGAGCATGCGCTACCTGTTTTTTTTCATGGCTGAATGGGGAAACATGTTCATTGCGGCAGCCATCCTTGTGACACTCTATCTGGGCGGATGGCAGATTCCGCGCTTCAATTGGAGCCCCGCGCTGATGAATCTACTTCAGTTCATCTGCTTTTTGGTCAAGGTTTTGGTCCTGGTGTTTGTCTCGATGTGGATTCGCGGTACACTGCCGCGCGTCCGCATCGATCAGATGATGTCGATTTGCTGGAAATATTTCGTGCCGATCGGCTTTATCAACATGATCGGCACTGCAATCTGGGTAGCGTTCTTCCCGCATGGTAGCCGGCTCATGGAAATGGCCATGTTCGCCCTGGCGCTCGCGATCGTTGCCGCCTTCGCCTGGCGTGTCGCCTACTTCACTCGGCGTTCGCGAATGGAACTATATTTTCACCCGACGATCTAAAATCCGATGGGCGTAGCAGCTTACTTTCGGCACATCAAAGAGGCGGTAGTCACTATCTTCGACGGAATGGCGGTTACTGCCTCGCACCTAATTCGCAAGCCCTATACGATTCAGTACCCCGATCGCATCCCGGCTCGGGTCCAGGACAGGCTGCCATTTCGCTACCGCGGCATTCTGGACGTCGATTTGGAAATCTGTACAGGTTGTTTGGCGTGTGATCGGGCCTGTCCCATCGATTGCATCGCGATGGCAATCGAAAAAAACGCACAGACCCGCGAAATCATCATCTCACAGTTCGACATCGATATCGCAAAATGCATGTATTGCGGGCTTTGTAGTGAGCCTTGCCCAACCGGCGCCATCCATCACACCACCGAGTTCGAAGGTGCCGACTATTCGCTGGAAAGCCTGATTCGCCGCTTTGTGGTTGAACCTGTAGTCGCCTACAAGCCAAAGAAGGGGCCTGAGCCGGATCCAGCGGTCGCCAGTCTGCTAGAGCGGGGTATGAAGTACGTCGACCAATGGGCTCAGCCTGGGAGCGATAAACCGCCAACGCCCAAGGCCGCATCCAGCGCTCAAACGGCCACTCCACAGCCTGCGAAACCCGCGGCGAACCCGGCGCGGATGCCCGCCAAAGGCGCCGCCGCGGCGGCGCCGAAACCCTCGGCCGCGCCGGCGCGGAAAGGAGCCGACGGCCAAGCGGTGACCCAATCTCCTCCCGCTGAGGCGAGCGTCGATAATCGGGAGGCTACCGGGGAGGCCGCGAATCCAGCAATTGATACCGCGGGAGTTCGCCAGCGCGACAAAACCCCTGCTTCGTGATCACTCGAGATGGGACCGCTAATAACTTTCTACGCGCTCGCACTGCTCGCCATAGTATCCGCCGCCATCACCGCTTTCTCCCGCAATATAGTCCATTCGGCGTTCGCCCTGTTCGGTGCCCTGGCTGGGGTGGCCGGAATCTACGTGCTACTCGGGGCGGATTTTCTCTTTATCATCCAAATCTTCATCTACATCGGCGGTATCCTGGTGGTAACGATTTTCGCCGTGATGCTGACGCAGGGAATTGCCGATGTAAACGTGTCTAATCGCGCGGTTGGCGTGCTGCCAGCACTCGTGACCGCCGGAGTTGCGGGAGGTGTCATGTTCTACGCGATAATCCACAGTTCCTGGTATCATGCCCGTCCGGGCTCCGCGACACCAACCACGTACTGGATTGGAGACGCGTTTTTGGGTCCATACGTTCTGCCCTTTGAGGTCGCTTCACTTGTACTTTTGGCAGCCTTGATTGGCGCGATAGTCATTTCGCGGCAAGAGGTACGGGAGTAGAGCTATGGCAGGGCTGACTTTGAATCATTTCCTGGTTTTGGGCTTGATTCTCTTTCTGCTGGGGGGCTATTGCGTACTGGCGCGCCGGAATGCAATTGGCATCCTGTTGGGAATCGAGTTGATTCTGAATGCTGCCAACATCAATTATGTCGCATTTTCTTTCTATGGTGGCCAGGCGGCCAAATATGACGGCCAGGTGTTCGCGATCTTTGTGATCATGCTAGCGGCAGCCGAGGCCGTGATCGGTCTCGCAATCGTTTTGGCGATTTACCAGAACCTTCGTACTATTGACGTTAGTGCAACTGAGAGCCTGAGCGGGTGACGGGTGCGGGTGAGGAATGAACAATCCGCAGACGGTCGATTTCATCCGCTGGATAGTGGTGCTGCCGCTCCTCGGAGCAGCATTTAACTTTCTTCTTGGAGCTACTCTTCAAAAAAAGCTCGGGCGCTTTGCGGTAAGCATCACCGGATGCGGCGTGGTTATCGCCAGCTTCGCCCTCGCGGTGGCTGCTTTCTTGCGGATGCTCGAGCTCGTGCCCAGCCAGCGTTTCCTGCTGGATGATCTCTGGAGATGGTTTGATATCGGCGGGCTCAGACTGGACATCGCTTTTTGGCTCGACCCGCTCTCAATAGTGATGACGCTGATCGTGACTGGCGTCGGCGGATTGATCCATTTGTACTCAACCGGTTACATGCACGAAGACCCCTCGTACTGGCGATTTTTTGCCTGGCTGAACCTGTTCACGTTTGCGATGCTCACGCTGGTGCTGGCCGATAATCTGTGGCTGATGTTCGTCGGATGGGAAGGAGTTGGGCTGTGCTCGTTCGCTTTGATCGGCTTCTGGTATACGGACCAGGTAAATACGTCGGCTGGTAACAAAGCGTTTATCTTCAACCGGGTGGGCGACTGGGCGTTCGTCGTCGCGCTCTATTCGTTGTTTAGCGGTCTCAGTAAGGTTGGTCATCCGACCTTGATCATCCGCGAGATCGCACGCTATGCGCCGTTATTGGGGACGCAACACGCCTATGCCGGCATCTCAGTGGCGACCTTCGTGACTCTGCTACTGTTTCTCGGCGCGACCGGGAAGTCTGCCCAGATTCCGCTCTTCGCCTGGCTGCCGGATGCAATGGCGGGACCCACGCCCGTCAGCGCGCTGATCCACGCGGCAACCATGGTTACGGCTGGCGTCTATATGATAGCGAGGCTGAACTTTCTTTTTTCGATGGCGCCGCTCACCATGCTCGTGGTGGCCACCATCGGCGCTGTCACCGCACTGTTCGCGGCCACCATAGGCATTACCCAGAACGACATTAAACGGGTGCTTGCCTATTCGACTATCAGCCAACTTGGCTACATGTTTGTCGGCGTCGGTGTCGGGGCTTATACCGCTGGCGTCTTTCACCTGATGACGCACGCCTTCTTCAAGGCCTGCCTGTTTTTAGGTTCAGGCTCGGTGATTCATGCATTGGGGGGCGAGCAGGACATGCGCAGGATGGGAGGCTTGTGGCACAAGTTGCCCGTCACCTTCTGGACCTTCCTTGTGGCAACACTGGCGATTTGCGGAATTCCACCGTTCGCCGGTTTTATGTCCAAGGACGAAATAATCTGGAGCGCCTTCGACACTGGCCATCCGTGGATCTGGTCGTTGCTCTGGATCGCTGCGGGGCTCACCGCATTTTACATGTTTCGCCAAGTTTACATGACCTTCTTCGGTGAGTTTCGTGGTACTGATGAGCAGGCGCATCATCTGCACGAGGCCCCGCCATCGATGTCGGCGGTCCTGGTAGTTTTGGGTCTGCTATCGTTCGCTGGGGGAGCCGTAATGCTACCGCGGTTCATCGCGACTTTTTCGCCCTTTGAGGTTTTCCTGGCTCCCGTATTCGATTCACCCCAAACTTTGGCGGTCACTGCCCAAACTCACCATCAGGGCTTGGAGGGATATTTTGCGGCACTCTCTCTGCTGCTGGTGGCAGCTGGATGGCTCCTTGCGGACCTGACATATCGTCGCAAAATACTCAGTGCCGACCGCATGAGTCGGTTTCTTGCGGGGGTGCCTTACACACTCTCTTTCCACAAGTATTATGTTGACGAACTGTATGATTATGCAGTGGTTCGCCCTTATATGATGGCGACCCGAGCGGCTGGCTGGTTTGATTTGCATATAATTGACGGGCTGGTCAACCTTGCGGCGGCAACTACTGTATTGGGTTCTTGGCTCTCGGGATTGTTCGATAACTATGTCGTCGATGGACTTGTCAACCTGGCGGCAGATGCCACGCTGGCCGCGGGTGGCCGTCTGCGCCGGCTCCAGACCGGTTCAATCAATGGTTATTTGTACGGCCTCTTGGCGGCGGTGATGGTAATTCTGCTCGTGCGAGCTGTGTTGCACACATGATCGTGGCAAGAGCGCCTAAATCGAAAGCGCGTCCTGAATGCTCGCTGAATGGTCAATTGCGTCGTAATGCGTTCGGTGGAGTGGTTGGTGACGCGGAGCACAAGCGGTTGGCTGCAGACTCATGAACCATCCTCTGACCCTGATCACGTTTATACCCCTGATCGGAATGGCGCTGATCCTGGTATGTCCACCGGCGTTCAAAGCTGGCTACAAATGGATCGCCGCGGCCACTACTTTGCCGCAGTTAATTATTGCTGGCTGGTTGGTCCATAACTTCAGTACCAACACTGCTGGTATTCAATTTGTCGAGCGCTATCCGTGGATACGTGCTTATCACATCTTTTACTTCATGGGTGTCGACGGCATCAGCATCTCGATGGTGCTGCTAACTGCGATAATTTGCTTCATTTCGGTCTTCGCCAGTTTCAGTATTGAACACGGCGAAAAAGGTTATTACGCGCTGCTGATGCTGCTCGATACCGGAATGATGGGGGTGTTTGTCGCCCTGGATTTCTTCTTGTTTTACATCTTTTGGGAAGTGATGCTGCTGCCGATGTATTTTCTGATTGGGATCTGGGGCGGACCCCGTCGGGAGTATGCGGCCATAAAGTTCTTTCTTTATACACTACTCGGCTCGGTGCTGATCCTGTTAGTGATGCTGGGCCTGTACTATTACGGGGTAACCCCTACCTTCGACATGACGCAACTAGCGGCCCAGTCGAGTAGCTACTCGATGACATTCCAGCGGATCTGCTGGGTCGCTCTTTTCATCGGCTTCGCTATCAAAATCCCGGCTTTCCCATTTCATACTTGGTTGCCTGACGCTCACGTCGAGGCCCCGACCGCTATCAGCGTGATTCTCGCCGGCGTTTTGTTGAAGATGGGGACCTATGGAATACTGCGGGTGAACTACGCGATTCTGCCTGCCGCCAGTCACGAGCTGGCGTGGTTTTTTTTAGGCGTCATCGGAACCGTCAACATTGTCTATGGCGCAATGGTGGCGATGGCGCAGACCGACTATAAGAAGCTTGTGGCCTATTCGTCGATTAGTCATATGGGCTACGTGATGCTCGGCATGGCGTCGTTCACAGCAGCCGGAATTAACGGCGCGGTGCTGCAAATGTTCAATCATGGCACGATTACGGCGATGCTGTTTATTCTGGTCGGGGTGATCTATGACCGCGCCCACCATCGCGAGATTAACGGTTTTGGTGGACTCGCACAGCAGATGCCGCTCTACACCGGGATAACCGGCCTCGCTTTCTTTGCCGCTTTAGGGTTGCCGGGGCTTTCGGCGTTTATCTCGGAAGTGCTGGTCTTGATTGGTGCGTGGCAGCGCCATCCGGTGATGACAGTATTCGGCGCCGGAACCGCGATCCTGACGGCGGCCTACCTGCTTTGGTGTTTCCAGCGAATCTATCTGGGACGTTTGGACGAAAAGTATGCAAGCTTGCCCGATCTCAGCTTGCGCGAAGGTTTTACGCTGGTGCCGCTCGCAGTCATAGTGATCGTGCTTGGTTGGTATCCCCATGCGATTTTGGGTTTGCTGCAGACTTCATTAAACCATCTTAACCGAGTAGTGCTCGCTGCCACGCCTGCCCAAGCGGTTGCCTTGCACTAGCCCGATGCCGTAAATGTCTGCGGTCAATTCACTGCCGGGCGAGCAATTCTCGGGATGCCTATGGAACTAGGAAATCTGGCGAGCCTCCAAGCCTTTTATCCCGAGTTACTGTTGACAGCAGCGACCCTGGTCATCGTACTCATCGATCTTTTGACCTCTGACAAGTCATGGCTGGGCGAGGTAGCGCTCATCTCGACCAGCGGTGCACTGCTTTTAATTGGTGTCGGACCGCTCGATGGGGGCGCATGGCTCTTCAGGCGCATGCTGGTCTACGACTCCTTCAGCATCTTCTTCCGAGCCTTGATCGCGCTGGCAGCCCTGGTGGCGGTGTGGATGTCAATTGGTTCGCAGGAGGTGCGTCGGTGCGAGCAGGGTGAATACTATTCTATTCTTCTCGCTAGCGCCCTGGGGATGCTCCTGATGACCGAGTCGGCCAACCTCTTAATGGCGTATTTATCGCTTGAATTTGTCAGTCTAACGTCTTACGTGCTGACCGGAATACTGCGGCATAACCGCCGGTCACAGGAGGCTGCGCTCAAGTATTTGATTTACGGCGGAGTTGCTTCCGGAACGATGATCTATGGAATGAGTTGGATCTTCGGGATGGCAGGCTCGCTGGATTTCATGGCCATCAATCGCGCTTTGTTTGCGACATCGCATATACCGGTGCTGGCCGTATTTATTGCGCTGGTCCTAATCCTGAGCGGATTGGGCTACAAGGTGGCCTCTGTTCCCTTCCATATGTGGGCCCCTGACGTCTACGAAGGTGCACCTATTCCGATAACGACGTTTCTCGCGGTCGGTTCAAAAGCTGCCGGATTCGCCTTGATGACGCGTTTTTTCTATCCGGCAATTTCACATCTGGGCCCCGATGGGAACTGGCAGCCACTTAACCAAGTCGCCTGGCCACAGCTGCTGCTGGTCGTCTGCATTATAACGATGACCTTGGGCAATCTGGCTGCGTTGCAACAGCAAAATATGAAGCGAATGCTTGCCTATTCGAGCATTGCGCAGGCTGGGTACGCGTTGATGGGGTTTGTTCTGCTTTCCAACGACGGGCTCATCGCAATGCTAGTCTATTTGTTCGCCTACTACGTGATGGACGCCGGCGCCTTTCTCGTAGTAATGATTGTGGCTAATCTGACTGGCAGTGAAGATATCAGTGCCTACAGAGGGCTGGCCTGGCGTCGTGGCGGTGCGCTATTGGCGATCAGCTTGACTATTTTTCTTTTGTCATTGACCGGCATACCGGCGACAATAGGGTTTATTGGCAAGTTCTACGTCTTTGCGGCGGCAATCCGTGAGCGATTTTACATTCTTGCCGTCATTGGAATACTCAATTCCGTAGTTTCCCTCTACTATTACATGCGGCCGGTTAAGGCGATGTTTTTGGAACAGCCGGTCGACTCTGTCAGTGCGGTCACAGTCGAATATTGGAACTATGGACTGATGGGGGTGCTGGCGCTGGCAACCATCTTTCTGGGATTGTATCCGCCGCCTATTATCAGTTTCGCGTCAAACTCTTTGCGTTTCTTCATCAGCTCATCCTGAAGGATCTTCGGGCCAAGGCGAAGATGATGGAAAGGACCGGGCGCCAGCTCGAGACAAAATTGATTCACGCCGGTGAACCGTCCCCACTGATCGAAGGCGCAGTGAGCATGCCGATTTTCCAGTCGGCCACTTTCGAATACCGCGGGGAGCAGGACTATCACAGCCTTCGCTACATTCGCCTCAACAACACGCCAAACCATGATGCATTGCACCAAAAGCTCGCTGCGATCGAGAATGCCGAGGCCGCTTTGGTGACCTCGAGCGGTATGGCCGCAATTGCCACCACATTGCTAGCGCTGCTCGGAGCCGGGGATCATTTGTTGGCACAGAACTGCCTCTATGGCGGGACATACGGCTTGCTAGTAAATGACTTCCCTCTGCTCGGCATCGGGGTCGATTTCATCGACGGCAATAGACCCTCAGACTGGCAACCGAGGTTAAAGCCTCGAACGAGAGTCATCTATGTCGAAACGATCGCAAACCCGCTAATTGAAATCGCTGATCTGAAGGCGGTGGTCGAATTCGCCAAAACCCATCATCTGATTAGCGTTATCGACAACACCTTTGCGAGCCCGGTGAATTTCCGCCCGAGCGAATGGGGGTTCGACCTGTCTTTGCATAGCTGTACCAAGTATCTTAACGGCCACTCGGACATTGTTGCGGGGGCTGTGATCGGGCGTGCTTCCCTGATCGAAAAGATTAATCGCAAGCTGGCTCATCTGGGCGGCGCACTCGATCCACACGCCTGTTTCCTGCTGCAGCGCGGCTTGAAAACCCTCGCGGTTCGCGTGCGCCATCAAAACCAGACGGCGCTCAAGATCGCTCGCTTTCTCGAAGCGCACCCCGCGATCGAGGCCATTAACTATCTGGGGCTCGAAAGGCACCCTAACCACGCACGCGCCCGAGAGCTCTTTGATGGCTTTGGCGGAATGCTGAGCTTCGAGCTCCGTGGGGGTGTCAAAGAGGCGGAGGAGTTTATTGCGCGCCTGTCATTACCAATTTCAGCTCCGAGCCTGGGGGGTGTCGAAAGCCTCATTACCAGGCCGGCGGCCACCTCGCACGCGGGCCTGAGCGCGGCCGAACGACTGCGCGCACGAATCGCCGACCGCCTCATTCGACTCTCCGTCGGACTCGAATCCGCTGATGATCTCATCGAAGATCTCGACAGAGCGCTTGAGCAGGGCTGAGCCGTTTAACGGCGCAGCACAACCGAGCGAGATCGGCCACAATGGCACGGCGCTGTCCCAGGTTGCGACATCGCCGACGAATTAGTCATCGAAAGCTGACGTTCGCGCGGCACCGCGCTTGCTGACAGCCGGTCATTAGAGCGCCAATATGAAAACGTTCATTGCCCGTGTAGATCCCGACCTGTCTGACCTGATCCCGACCTTCCTTGAGCGAAAACGAAGGGACGCCCGAGCAATCCTATCCGGCGTTACGGTCGAACCAATCGATTTTGAGACGGTGTCGAGAATCGCCCACAATCTCAAGGGCGAAGGGGGCAGCTACGGCCTCGATGTCGTTAGTCTCTACGGCGCCGCGATCGAGGCTGCCGCCCGCCAGCACGATGTGGAAGCGATTCGCGGCTACGCGAACGAACTCTCGGCCTATCTCGATTCGGTCGAAATCAAATACGAGTGACGGAACAGGCCAAAGGCGGTCTCCCAGACTAAGGTTCGCAAAAGTTGCTAACGGTTGTCCGGCGTCGAGACAGCCTCCTTCCCTCCCTCTCACTAAGCCCCGCGCAGCGTACTCCATTGCGCAGGTAGCCGGCCGAGTGCCCAAACGAAAACGCATTGGCTCGAAGATTGTTCCGCTTACTTACCCCTGCATTGGACCTGTTCAGAATTTAGTGTACCAGGGCTCGACGTGCGGGTTCTGCACCTGAAAATTGATGTTGAAGACATTCATCAGCGTCCCTTCCGCGTGCCAAAGAGCGAGCCGGGCGTTTTCCAGTCCGACATCGGCCTGCACCTCGTTTCCTTGGGCTGTCACCAACTCCGCCTGGTATTGCAGCAGGTCGTGCGTAGTCGCCATGCCGACGCGAAATTCGAGCTCCTCATCGTGGAGTGACTGCTCCGCGTAGTAGGTCGCATTTCGGGTAGCTTCCACCTGTTTTTCAAAGGCATGGAGATTGGCAATTGCGCTCTCGACTTGTACGACCGCTTGTGACAAGGCTTCGCGATACTGCATTCGAGCCTGTTCGTAGGCAATTCTTGCCTGAGCCAGCGCGGCCTTTGCCGCCGCGTTGTCCAACGGCATCTCAAACGACAGCACTGCGGCGTAGTTATAGAAGCGTGCGTCGAGCAGACGGTTTAGCGCGTCTCCATAAATCCCCCCGAACGGCAGCTTGATACCCGGCTGCTCGGCGATTGTGCAGTTACTTGGCCCGGGTCGAAAGTTGGCGATGCAATGGCTGGTGCCGGCGACTGCCGTAACGCCAAATTGAGTGCCAAGATTCAACTCTGGCAAGGTCTGGTTCTCGGCGTACTTAACCTGTAGCAACGCCGTGCGAATCGCCTCGCGCAATCCACCCAAAGCCGGGCTATACTCGACCATCTTTTCGAGCGCCGTTTCTTCGGTATCGTTGATGACGAAGTTAGGGTTGGGAGCCTCCGCAGGCTCGACGTCCTCCGGCACGAAGGTACCCGCCGGATTGAGCATGACGTCCTGTCGCAGTTGCGCCCGCGCCGTTTTAAGTGCTGCTTCCGCCGCATAGACATTCGCCTCGGCGGTTGCTGCGGCTGACTGCGCTTCCTGCAAATCGATCGGTGCCAACGTGCCGACTTGCAAACTGACCCGATTGACACGCACCAAGTCGTTGTTGAATTTCAGCGCTGCTTCCGCCACCCGCAGATTCTCCTGCGCCTGGACCACCGCCCAATAGTCATTGCCGATGCGTTGAATAAAGTCATTCAGCGAAGCGCCGTAGTTCCATTGCGCACTTCTCTGCGCCGATTCGGCAAGAGTTACGTTGAGGGTCGCAAACTTCCACCCAAAATTACGCAGCAATGGCTGGGCAATCGAGGCTTCGAGGAGCGGAGTATAGACGGGATTGACCGAAGAGAAAGTTGAATTGCTCAGCGTCCGATTGTTGTCAAAAGTGATTCCAAGAGTGCCGTTTGTATACGCCGAGACCTTGTTGATGGCGAAATTCCAATCGTACATTTTTTGGGTAAAAGCCTCGCTGTTCACCACCTGAAACGGCGATGACACTGGCACCACCGACTTGGTGACATCCAACTGTGAGGTCAAGTCCGGATCGAAAGCGGCGTTGGCGAGTTTGACGCTCTCCTCGGCGGCAATCGGGTCGAGTTGGACTGCAATCAGCCCGGGATTATTGCGGATGGCGATATAAATCGCCTCTTTCAGAGTCAACTTCCGTGCCAAATTGTCCTGGGTGCGTAGGTAACGCTCGCTGATGAGAGATTCCGGCGGGATCTCATGAGTGAGTGACCATTGCCGGGCGAAGACCTCAGGCAGCGAAAGCACAGGGTTCTGTTCGAAACGCGAGGTGGCTTGAGCGGAAATATTCACTTGCGGGCGCAGGGCTGGCGGCAACACCGTGGGCGCAGTCTGATTGCTTAGTGACGGCGCCTGAATGCCGCTAGTTCCGTACTGACTCGAGGATCTGTACTGAGCCCACGCCGATGGGGTTCCGATCACCAACGCAAGTAATAGCCAAACGCTCCAGATCATTGAACGACCTCCTTCTCTCCGACCTCTTCGTGAGGTAGGATTCGTCCCGGATTGTCGAGCGATGTCGTGGCGGGGTTACAAGCACAACGGGCTTGTCGTCGGCAGAGGTTGAGCAACTCGCAAATACCACCGCTTCCCGCTTCGGCTCGGCAGCCGTACCACGGTTTTGGAAATCGGCCCCAAGTCGTTTTCGGGAAGTCACAGGCTTAATACCTGTGCCACACACCGAGCGTTACACTTGAAACGTAGCAACCGGGGGATTATAGCCAATGATTCCGCTTGGCTTCTACTCGCAAGCGCCGAATCGCGCAACGGCCGAGCAGGTAGCTGAATGCGTGTAACAAAAACGATTACCATCTTTTTCCTACTGCTGCTGGCGGCGGATTTGATCGCTGCGGTTACGCTCTGGCCACTGTGGGCACAACTGCCACCGAGTAACCCGAACCTTGGTCCGGCTGCGACTCCCAGCGCCCCTCCGCAGTTGTCGCAACCCGCCGCGACTATCGGCATTCCCCCCTTGGCGACAATTCCAACCCCGGCTGTGCCGACTCCATCTCCCACCGCACGAGCCTTCAGTTGCTCGTGCTTCGGGCGAGCAAGTGGGACGAGTTGGATAGGATCGGTGAGCGCATCAGGATATTTCACGGCACGTCAGGCGGCTACCAGAGCTTGTCTTTCTGCAAATCAACTAAAGCACGTTCCGTCGCCATTCATTTCGCCCAGCCTGGTCGGCGGAGCCGCCATTGCCCAGAACGGAACGGCGGTTCTGCCAGGGGCTACTTTGCCCGCCGATGCAGCAGCGGCTCAAGTGCTGCCGGGCACGCTGAGTTTTTCGACTCCACAGGAATTGCAGATGTGCTCACAATGTACTTGCAACTAAAGCAGGACAATGATTAGCGACATCGAAGGTGGCGGCCTGGATTCAGCCGCTAGCGGCAAGTTCATTATGGTGCGGCATGGTGAGAGCGAAGGCAATCGCGATCGCCGTTTCACCATTTCGTCCGAAGTGGGCCTCACCGAGCTAGGTGTGCGCCAGGCACACCAGGTGGCCCAACGAATCGGACAACTTTTCAGTCCTACAGTGGTTATCTCTAGTCCCTTTCGCCGGGCTCGTCAGACCAGCGAAATTATCGCACGCTACCTCAATCTCCCAATCGAAACGGTATACGATTTGCACGAGCGTGACCTCGGGTGCTTGAAGGGGCATTCGTACGATGACCTACGTGCTCTCGTTTCCAAGGATCCCTCGTACGATCCCGCGCGCGGCTGGTGCTGGAAACCCGCTGGTGGGGAAAGTTATGAGGACGTGCGTGTAAGAGTCATCGCTGCCATCGAGCAGCTACTGCACCGCTATCCTCGCGAAGAGATTGTTATTGTCAGCCACGGCGGCGTAATGCTTTCAGTCTGGGCGCATATCACTGGGCAGTGGCACGGCGCACATCTCCCACCAAATTGCGGTATTGTGCTGATTGAGCATGATGGCCGCCGGATGAGGCTTCCGAAAATCGTCCTCGGACAAGAAGAGGGCGAGCTAGGCTAGCTGCTGTTGACGTGCCGTTGTCGGGATTATCCTCCAGAGCAGCGAGAAGACCTCTGAGTGCTTGCGGGCCGCGCCGTGCCTCAGGACCGCACTGATTTAAACACCAATCACAAAAACGCAACTCGTGGTAGCGCTGCCGCCCAGGTTAAGCATCGCGAAGCGCTTCGCGCCCCGTACCTGGTAATCACCCGCCGAATCCGTCACCTGTCTGTAGCAGTCGAGCATCTGGCGCACCCCAGTAGCACCTACAGGATGACCGACCCCGATGAGTCCGCCGCTAGGATTAATCGGCATCTTACCGCCAATTTCGATCACGCCCTCTTCGATAGCCCGCCATGACTCGCCCGGCTTGGTTATGCCGAAATGGTCGATCGCCATGTACTCCGAGGTCGTGAAACAGTCATGTGTTTCGATCCCGTCGAGGTCCCACACGGAGTTGATCCGGGCGCGTTCAAACGCGTCAAGAATGGCGCGCCGAGTTTGCGGCAAAACGTAAAGATCATTTTGGCTTTCGGCGATCTTTTTGTCGAATTCGATATAAGCTGTGCGATGGCCCCAGCCAAGGATGCGCGGTACGCGCTCCAGCTTTAAGCCCCGCAATTGGGCGTAGCTAGCGGCGTATTTCTCCGAAGCGAGCAACAGCACGGCACAACCATCAGTCACTTGGGAGCAGTCGCCGACCCTGATCCGTCCGGCAAGCACCTGGTCGAATTTGCTGCGCTGCCGGGGGTCAGCTTCGACCGACGGCCAAGTGCGTGTCTGGGCGAGGGGATTGCGCCGCGCATTGGCGTAATTGATTTGCGAGATGCGGGTCAAATATTCGGCCCTAAGACCGAAGCGCCGATCGTATTCGTCACCGAGCCGGCCGAACAGCCGGGGAAATGGGTAATCCTTTCCCTTGCACTCGCGTTCATACCACGCCGCTGTCCCGAGGAAATCGCCCCCCGTCGCAGTATCCACGGTCTTCATCTGCTCCAATCCAATCACCGCAGCAACGTCGTAGCGACCAGCTTCAATCTCTGCCGCTGCCGCCATGATTGCGATTGAGCCCGAAGCGCAAGCAGCCTCGTGGCGGCTGGTGGGCAAACCGCGGAAATCCGGCGCGGCCTCGAGAAAAAACGCACCGAGCTGACCTTGATGGGCGTAGAGCTCGCCTGCGAAATTGCCGACGTGGGCGCTCTGAATTGCACTGGGCTCAAGCTTTGAATTCTCCAGCGCGGCCATCACGGTTTCTCGCATAACTTCGGAAAAATGCTTGCCTTCTTTTTGCCAGTTGCGGGCGAAATCACTCTGAGCCCCGCCCAGGATAAAGACAGATGTCCGATTCATTTTGCAGCCTCCACTTCAGCTTGCTTGTCCGCTGACCCTATCAGCTGCCTCACGCTGTTAATCGGCGAGGCTACGCTGGAGTCCATTATGTTGATGGCCCTCGCCAGTCTTCAGGGAAATTCGATTTTTACAAAATCAGCCATCGCCGGCCATCTGCTTCAATCAGGTGGTCTGCTGCTGGCGGTCCCATGGCGCCGGCCGGGTACTCGTACAAGGGCAGATCGGGGTTGGTCGCCCACTGGTCGAGAATCGACTGGACGAAGGCCCAGGCCTGCTCGACGAACGAGTCAGTCACGAACAGCGTATGATCACCAGCCATCACATCGAGTAAGAGACGCTCATAGGCATCCGGGACCGGCCCTTCAAACTCACTCTGATACCGCAGATTCATTTGTACCGGGCTAATAGTCACACCTGGTCCAGGATGCTTGGCTAGTACCCCGAAAGAAAATCCTTCATCGGGCTGGATCCGCAAGGTTAACGCGTTGGCCGGCAGGAATCCGGCTCGATTGAACAAAATGCGGGGGACCTCTTTGAATTGAATGTGAATCAGGCTTTCCCGCGCATGCATCCGTTTGCCGGTGCGGAGGTAGAACGGTACCCCGGCCCATCGCCAATTATCGACAAATGCCTTGAGCGCAACGAAGGTCTCCGTGCGTGAGTTGCTGGGTATATCTTTCTCGTTCAAATAACCAGGGACTTCGACGCCGCCGACCTTACCGCGGCTATAGCGCCCTCGTACGACCCGGGTAGCAGCATCACCAGGCCCGATAGGCCGTAGTGCGCGCAGCAGGTTAAGTTTAGCTTCGCCGACTGCCTCAGCTTCGAGCGAAACCGGAGGTTCCATGGCCAGCAGCGCGAGCAACTGGAGCATATGATTCTGCACCATGTCGCGCAGGGCCCCAGCCGGCTCATAGTACATGGCGCGCGAGCCCACGCCTTCGCTTTCTGCCACGGTGATCTGGACGTGGTCGACATTTCGCGCACCCCACATCCGCTCGAAGATCGTATTGGCAAATCGCAGCACGAGCAGGTTCTGCACCGTCTCCTTGCCCAGATAATGGTCAATACGGAAGACCTGCGACTCAGCGAAATGCTGCAGAATGGCGCGATTGGTCAGACGAGCGCTTTCCAAATCATGCCCGATAGGCTTCTCGACCACCACCCGAGTGAAGTGGGGCGCTTCGGGCTTGGCGATAAGACCGGCGCGGTCCAGGCGAGCGACAGTTTCATTAACTGCCTCTGGCGGAATGGAGAGATAGTAGATGCGATTGGGTGGCAGGTGAAAGGCTGCTTCCAAGTCTTCCAGTTTTACTCGCAGCCGGTCGAATGCCTCCGGCTGATCCAGGCCTCCCAGGTAATCGAGCCGAGCGGCGAAATCTGCCCAGCACGCGTCGTCCAGGTCCAGCCGCGAGAACTTGATCACCGCGTCCCGCATCTGTGCACGAAAGGCATCCGGCGCGATTGGCCGGCGGGCGAACCCGAGGATTGCATAATCATGAGGAGCCATCCCGCCCCCGCAGCTCCGCAAGTTGTACAAGGCTGGCACCAGCTTCCGCCGGGCCAAATCTCCGGATGCGCCAAAAATCACGATTGTACAGGGCGGGGCAGGTGAGGCCTGGGCAACCTGATACGTCTGTTCCACTCAATGCTCCAGCATTACGCTAAGGTTGTCGCTGTCGACCAGATTATCGGTGTGCGGGCCACAGACCTAAGGCGAAGAGCGCCGGGGTCCGCTCAATGAATCTCAATCGATCAATGATTGATACTAGGATATCATGTCTGCTGCCGCCGAGGTCCATCAGACGCAAACCGGCAACTCAAAGACAGGAATGAACCAAGATACCAGCATGAGCGATAATTCTGCGGCGCTCCGGCAGCAGAGCAGACTAAAGCTCTGGCTGCCCACGATAGCGTGGCTAATCACGTTATTCGTGCTTTCGACGTCGCTGTTCTCGGCAGCGAACACTTCCAGAGTGATAGTCCCCATACTTCGGTTCTTACTACCTGGCGCGGCTGACCCAACCATCATGATCCTGCACGGCTTGATTCGAAAGGCCGCGCATTTTGCCAATTATGGTGTTCTGTTTTGGATCTTAATTCGGGGTCCGATGGCGGGGCGTCCCTATGCAGCTCTGATGCTGTGCATCTGCTATGCCTTCTTCGACGAAGCACATCAGATTCTGGTGCCCGGCCGAACCCCTTCTCTCTTCGACGTCGCGGTCGATTCCAGCGGAGCCCTGTTCAGCCGGTTCCTTAACGAGGCAACGAGTGGTGCATCGTGAAATAAACCGCGCCTGACCGATTGATGCCGAGCGAATGAGATGCAAAGGCGCGACTTCAAAAGCTTACCAAGCCGTGGCTGAAGATCCTATCCGGTTCGGAGTCCTTGGTGCTGCACGGATCGTCCCCAAGGCGTTAATCCAGCCAGCACAACAGCTCGACAAGGCGAAAGTTGTGGCGATCGCCGCGCGCGATCCGGGGCGAGCGCGGAACTTTGCGATGCTCAACGGAATTCCCCATGTTGTGCCCTCGTACCGCGACCTCATCGAGGCGCCCGAGATAGAGGCTGTCTATATTGCGCTTCCAAATTCGCTCCACGCGTATTGGACGATCGCCGCCTTGCGAGCCGGCAAACACGTGCTGTGTGAAAAGCCATTGGCGTCGAACGCGGTAGAGGCGAGCCAAATGGCTCGAACCGCCGGCGAAACTGGCCGAATTCTGGCCGAGGCTCTCCACTATCGATATCATCCCCTGGCGGTTCGCATCCGCGATCTGCTCCGGAGCGGATGCATTGGCCGGTTGCGGGAACTCCAGGCACATTTTGCGGCACCTGGTATCCCCGGCGACATCCGCTTCGATTGGAAGCTCTCCGGCGGTGCGCAGATGGACCTGGGATGCTATACGCTTGACATGGTCCGCTACTTTTCGGGGCAAACGCCCGTGGTTCGTCGAGCGCGAGCCCGGGTCGGCCCGCCGAACGTCGATCTCGAAATGACAGCCGAACTGGAGTTCGGCGACGGCGTCAAAGCGCACATCAGCTGTTCAATGGCACCGGAGGCGCAGGCTGGCGCCTGGTTTCGGGCAACGGGCGACGGCGGCGAAATCGTGGTGACCAATCCTGTTGCTCCCCAGATCGGTCATTTGATTAGGCTACGCACGCCTCGCGGTGAGAAGCGCGAAGTGGTCGAGGGCAAGGCCACCTACTTCTACCAGTTGCAGGCTTTTGTCGCCGCCATCCGCGATAACCAGCCGATCGCGACGCCCTTAGCCGATAGCATCGTCAATATGCAGTTGATTGATGATGTTTACCGAGCAGCTGGACTGCCACCCAGGGGCGCCTTCGGGTAGCGACCTGATCGTTGCAGCAGCGAAAGAAGCTACGCTAAAGTAGCTACCAGTTAAAAATAAACTTTGCTAAACGACGCCGATTGCGCGTGAGACTCTCGGGCGCCCATGGGCGTTAGTTTGCGAGATGACTCGAGGAGCGAACAATATGCATTTCCATGCCGGCGGCGCGGTGGCAGCCGCGGTCCGCAATGCAGCACGCCAACCTACCAAGACACGCCTTTTGGCGACAATGCTAGCTCTCACTACGGTCCCAGCATTTTTCCCAGCGCCTTCCGCGCATGCGGCCGACGCTCCTAGTGTGGTCGTTAAGATGAGTGATAAACCGCCGAAGTTTATCCCCGACAAGGTGACGATAAAGGCTGGGCAGACTGTCGAGTGGATCAATAACGCAAAAACACTGCACTCGGTCGATGGCGATCCGTCGATGGCGCTGAAGCCTTCCGACGTTTCGCTGCCGAAAGGGGCGACCCCTTTTGATTCGGGCTTCATGAAGCCCGAGATGACTTGGCAATACACCTTTAAAATCCGGGGCACTTACAAGTATACCTGCGTTCCCCATGAGAAAGACGGGATGAATGGAGAAGTAATTGTCAAGTAACGAGGACTCGGTGGAACGACAAGCTGGATCAATTGCAGGCTGCGCGTTAATCTGGCGGGCGATTTCATTGGTCGAATGCAAAGGGATGAAATGAGGCGTCAACTTGCGATGCGGGCAAGCACGATATGGTCGAGAACCAACGTAACCTGGCTCGGGCTGGCTCTCGCCTTATTGTTCACATTGGGAACCGTACCCAAAGCCTATGGCTTTCCGTGGAGCACGGATATGTATCAAGGAGCCGCGGTGCAGCCGCTGGAGATCGCTCCACGTGTAATGCCGAATGGGACGCTGCCAGTTCCGGGCATCCACTACAATATCCATTATGGTCAACCTCAGGGAATGCCCACTACCGCCGCGATTTTGCCGATGAAGCTCGAATTGATGACGGTGCGAGAACGCAACCCTTTACAGCCGACCCCTGAAAATCTGGCCCACGGTAGAGTGTTATTTGAAACGGTCTGCGCTCCTTGCCATGGCCGAATCGGTAAGGGTGACGGCTCGGTGGTCCATTTGCTCGCCCACAAACCCGCCAACCTCTTGACGGGTGTTAGTACCAATCTGCCCGATGGCTACGTCTTCGGTTATATCCGTAACGGCGGTATCTGGATGCCGTCGTACGACGACGCGATGTCGGCGACGGAGCGCTGGCAAATCGTGCTCTATATGCGCGACTTGGAGAAGAAATATGGCGAGCTGGCAAGTAAGGGCACGTCGAGTCAGCCAGTCTCCCAAAGCGAATCTAATCTTGGCGAAGGTCAGTATCAGCAATACGAGCCGGGCAAAATGGTGTCGGGCAGGAACCCCGAGCAGCAGGGACGGTCAGGCTTGGCGGCCGAACCAGGATTGTTTCAGCCTGGCTTGGACGAATCGGGTACTCCAGCGTCACTCGGAGCCCCGCAAGAATAGAAAAGAACCGAATGAAATTATCGGCCGCTACCAACTGGAGTGACGACGCCGGTGATCGCTCTCTAATGACCAACGCGAGGATTGCGGGCATAAAGTTCCATGCTATTTGCCCAGTTGAGTAGATGCGGGTGGTGACGCTGCCAGCCCTTGATCAACTTTCCTATCAGACCACCTGGCCGTAGCCTGCGGCCCCGTCGAAATGGTTCAAGAGCCTTGACCAGGAGGCGCGGCAGCGGCATCTCGTCTGCTTCGAGCACGCCTCTGATTTGAATGGCTTCGAAACCCGCTCGTGCAATGCAAGCGTGTAGTGTGGCCGGCGTGAAGTAGGAAATGTGTGCGGGTGGGCAGAACCAATGATGGCTGTGGGGGTTGCGTAAAGCTTCCGGCGCACCGAAGTTGGGGGTGCTGAGCAACAGTACGGCCTGCGGATTCATCAAACCTCGCACGTCGCTCATGAAAGTTAACGGATCGTCTAGATGCTCGATCACCTCGAACAAAGCCACACAATCAAATCTTAGCTCAGCGGCGGCTGCCTCTTGCAGAGAGGCGAAAACGTGGCAACCAAGCTGCCGTTCGCAACGCCTTCGCATCGTCGGTGACAATTCCACTCCATAGATCTGCCACGCATGAGATCGCGCCTCGCGCAAAAAGTCCCCGGCCGCACACCCAATCTCAAGCATTCTGCCCGGTGATGTGATTTGGTCGAGCCGGTTCAGTCGCTCCAACACGAGCCGTCGAGCGTCTCGCGACGCTTGCTCGTAATCCGGATATCCGTAGGCACGACCACCGTTCCAATAGGCGTCATCCATGTAGACGGTGCGCAGATCATAATTCTCCGGTAGCAGCGCGAACATAAACTCGCAGCCAGCGCAGCGGACGATCTGGAAGCCATTGTTTGCCATCAGCGGCTTGGTCAAGCCGCCGCACAGTTTGCAGTCGGGCAAAGCGCGATTAGTCTCAACTCCTGCTGCACGTTCCATCGATCTTGGCTCGGTTTGGGGCAGTTGGTTAGCGGGACCTGCCGGAGCGAAGACACGCTTGATACACATCCAGGTAACCGGCAGCACATTTTTCCCAAGTATAATTCGCGGCGACTAGCCGCTGACCGGCTGCGCCCATCTCTGTCCGCATCCGCTCATTGGCGAGCAGTCTTCGAATAGCCCCGATGGTGCCATCGACGTCTTCCGGGGGCAGCAGGTAACCATTGACGCCGCTATGAATTACCTCGCGCGCCCCCCCGGTGTCAGTTCCGATTACCGGTGTCCCAGCCGCCATCGCTTCAAGGTAGACCAGCGGCATGCATTCGCCCGGCCGGCTGGGCAGGACAAACATTGTGGCCCCGCGGTGCAGTGCCCGCAGCTCATCACGGGACTTGACCCCGAGTAGATGGATGCGCTCCTCACACCCGGAACTTTTGGCCAATTGCTCGACACGACTCAGGTCGGGGCCGCCACCCGCAATCAAAAGATCGATCTCAGTGAAATCTTTTGCAACCACCTGGAATGCCTTGATCAGCAGATCGAGGGCCTTGTGTTCAAGGTTGAAACGACAGGCGCAGAACAAGTAAGGGCGCGCAGCTCTGTATGGTGCTGTGTTCACTGCGCTGATAGCATCGACTCCGCCGATAATCACATGGGCGCGCCGTGCCGCCGCCAATCGGTTTGAAAAGAAATCGCGCGTAGCCGCTGAGCCGGTAATGATCGCGGCAGACCGTTCGAGGGCAAGCAATCCTCGCTCCCCCAGGCGGCCACGGCCCCGTTCGTCAGTCACATGGAAGCTCTGGACCAGCGGAACGCGGGCGCCCCGGCAGGCGCTTACGACCGTCGGGTAACGATCCCATGCCCAAAGGTGACTGTTCACGACGTCCGGTTGCCAAGCGCGCAAGACATGCGCCAATCCGCCGAACCGTGCATACCAGGGGATTCGCACAAGTGTTTCGAGATGGCGCAGGCCGATGGGCTTGCGGTTCCAGATCTCGTGGTAGATACATTCGACTCCGGGATCGGGCGAGCGTTCATACCCGGATGCCCCAGCACGGGGATCGTGGGTTGAGACAACAGCGACCGTATGGCCGGCATGCTTAAGCTGGAGCGCCAGGCTCTGGACAATCTCGGCGATACCTCCTAGAGCGTTGTAACCCTCGACCAACATCAGGATGCGCATCGTCGCAATTTGCCACCAATCTTCTCAGGCTCGGCCACAGACAGACCGAACGACTATATAACGACGAAACGACGCGTTATATTTCAATGGCTTGCGCTTCTCCAAGGGCGGATGCTTGAAACCCCTTAAGCAGTAGGATTGAATGCCCCAAGGCAATTGACGGATGGTGACAGATCCGAAACCGGATGCTGCTCAAAGCAGTCGTGGGCCCACGGTTCTTGTGATTCACGGACCCAACCTTAACTTGCTCGGCACGCGTGAGCCTCACCTCTACGGGTCCGTCACGCTCGATGAGATTAACCGGCAGCTAATTGCGCTTGGCGTTGAGCTGGGCCTTCGGGTCGAGACCTTCCAGTCCAACAGCGAGGGTGCTTTGGTTGATCGCATCCAACAGGCACGCGGCCTTGTTGACCTGATTATTATCAATCCAGCTGCCTACACCCACACAAGTATCGCGATTCGCGATGCGCTGCTCACGGTCGGGGCTCCGGTGATCGAAGTTCATCTGTCCAATGTCTACAAGCGCGAGTCGTTCCGGCATCATTCAACTATAGCCGATGTGGTGGAGGGGCGGCTTATGGGATTTGGCGCCGATGGGTATCTTTTGGCTTTGCGGGCAGCCGCCAAGCTGCTCGAAAGGGAATCGGTACGGGATTCTCAGTCGTGACGGTTTCCAAGAACGCGGCGAGCTCGCAAATTTGCTGCGCCAATTTCCAGCGCTGGAGACCTGTTAAAACTTGTAACGCGAGTTTTAATCAGACTCGGGCGGTTTTACGAATGACAATCAACTCTTGGCGCCTGCGCTTCTAAGCATGGAAATTCGTGAAATCAAAGTTCTGCTCGCATTGATGCATGAATATAACCTCAGCGAACTCGAGCTTGATGATAAGCGCAAGGGCCGCCTGAGGCTGGTCCGAGCACAGCCTGTTGCCGACGCAACGCGCGTCACTGCGACGCCTCCGGCGAAAGCTCCGCGTCACATCTCCGCACGAGCCGCCAAGGCGAACGAGGCGGCAGCTCCGAGCATTGCTGAGAATCAACGGTTAGTCACAAGCCCGATGGTAGGCACCTTTTATCGTTCGCCCTCACCCGATGCAGCGCCTTATGTGGAAGAAGGGACTACGGTGCGGAAAGGACAGACTCTTTGTATCATCGAAGCAATGAAAATGATGAACGAGATTGATGCCGAGATTGCGGGCCGAATCGTGAAAATTCTTTGCGAGAATGCCCAGGCCGTCGAATACGGTCAACCGCTGATGATTATCGAGGTCGAATAACGTATATGGAGGAACACGCAGCGATCGACCGTCACTTCGTCCCGGAAAAAGCGAGGTAAGGAGGCGGAGGCGCGGCTTATGTTCAAAAAGCTCTTGGTAGCCAATCGCGGAACAATCGCTATCCGAATCATTCGCGCCTGCCACGAACTTGGACTGAAAACCCTCGCCGTCTACTCGACTGCGGACAAAGATGCGCTTCACGTGCGAATGGCCGACGAAGCGGTCTGCATCGGGCCACCCGCTGCCGAACAGAGTTACCTGAACATTCCGGCGATCGTCAGTGCGGCCCTGACTTATGGGGCCGATGCCGTCCATCCGGGTTATGGATTTCTCTCGGAGAATGGGGACTTCGCTGAAGCTTGCTATCGCTCGGGTTTAGCCTTTGTCGGGCCACGCGCACGTCATATCCGCCTAATGGGAGATAAGCCGCGGGCACGGCGCATCATGAAGCGCGCGGGAGTTCCGATTCTTCCCGGGAGCGAAGGCACCGGAGTAAGCGAGCTCAAGCAGGCACAAGCGGACGCCAAACGACTGGGCTTCCCGGTATTGATCAAGGCCGCCGCTGGGGGTGGCGGTAAAGGCATGCGGATTGCGCGAGATGCGGCAGAACTCGCTCGGCTCTTTCCACTTGCACAGGCAGAAAGCGAAGCCGCATTCAACTCGCGTACGATGTACCTCGAGAAGTTTCTCGAGCATGCACGCCACGTCGAGTTTCAAATCGTCGCCGATAATCAACGCAGGGCCGCACACCTGGGCGAACGCGATTGCTCGATTCAGCGCCGTCATCAAAAAGTGCTAGAAGAAGCTCCGTGTCCGGTGATGACCCGGCGCTTGCGGGAGAAGATGGGCAAAGCGGCTGTGCGTGCCGCCCAAGTCGTAGGCTATTCGAACGTCGGCACAGTCGAGTTTCTGCTCACGCCTGACGGCGAATTTTACTTCATCGAAATGAATACCCGAATCCAGGTCGAACATGGCGTGACTGAGATGGTGACGGGCATCGACCTGATCAAAGAAAGCATCAGGCTGGCCGCGGGTGAGAGCCTGAGTGCTCGACATCGACAAATCGAGATCGACGGCGCCGCGATCGAATGCCGGATATACGCGGAGGATCCCAGTACGCACTTGCCATCACCCGGTGTCGTTACCAATCATCATCCACCAGGAGGTCTCGGTGTGCGGGTTGAGACAGCGCTGTACGACGGTTACCGGGTGCCGGTGCATTATGACCCTTTGATCGCCAAGGTCATCGTCCATTCAGACGATCGCAGTCTGGCTATTCGGCGGGCCCAGGCCGCCTTACGCGAGTATCTCATCGACGGCATCAAGACCAACATTCCGCTTCATTTAAAGATTCTCGAAGATTCGGATTTCGGCGCGGGCCGATATGGCACTGATTTCTTGAGCCGCTTTGAGCCGCACCTGGAAGTCGTGTCAGGACGCCGAGCAAAAGCGTCGTAAAGCAGTTGAAATTGATGCGGAAGTTTACTGTCGCCCTGCTAGCTCGTCTTCTAACGGTAATGGCGGCGGCAACCGTGCCGTCTAACGTCACGTATGCCCAATCCTCTGCGCCCCTCAACGCTTTAACAGGCGGCGACCTCTCCTCCGGCGCGAGCGATGGTGACCATTTGATGGTCCCCAACGCTGCGAATGGACGCTCGCAGCTCGAAGCCATCGACCCTGTCTATAACTTTGGGACCGTTTACAGCGGTACCACAATAAAGCATACCTATAGACTGAGAAACGCGGGCACGGCGCCACTCGCGATCACCGGGGTGCGTACTTCCTGCGGATGCACCGCCGCAAAGCCCACTCGCAGCCGCCTTCTGCCCGGGGAGGAATCGGAGATTGCGGTGACCTTCGACACTCATGCCGAACACGGTCCCGCAACGCGCATTATCACGGTTTTTACGAACGATCCCAGTCATCCCCAACTCGAGCTCAGCATGCGGGGAAACGTCAAGCTTCAAGTTGAGCCGACGCCGCCGCTTGTGATATTCGAGCGAGTTAAGCGCGGGACCGAACGCTCTCAGCAGGTCATGCTCATCGACGAGATGGGCGATCGCAGCTTTTCAGTAAACAGGATCGTAAATTCCAATCCCTACATCAGGGTAACGTCCAAGGCCGTTGAGGGCACCAAACCTGCCGCGCTTCTCACCATCACCTTGCTGCAGACGGCACCGTCCGGACCGGTTAACGACGTCGTGAAAGTCAGCACCAGTCGCGCCCCGGTCGAGATTCCAGTCTCTGGTACGGTGCTGGGGGAGATCAATGTCAATCCACCGCAAGTAAGTTTCGGCATCGTCGCTCATCACGCTAGTGCGCTGCGATACTTGCGCTTGACCAATTCCGGTGAGCGACCGGTTAGGGTGACGGGTATTTCTACCAATAACCCGAGCGTCCAGGCGGCGGTAGAGCCGATAAAGGTCGGCAGGGAGTACAAGATTTCAGTCCAATTGGCACCCAACACTCCGGATGGTGTGCTCAGGGGCATGCTGGCGATCAAAACCGATGATCCGCATCAGCAGGATCTGCAAGTGCCGTTCTACGGTATCGTGGGATCGTTTAAGGGTTGACTTCGGCTGACAGCGACCAAATTCTCACGCACGACGCCTCATCAATTTTTTGATTCTTCTCACGACTGCCTTGACTCGTGGGAGGGAGAACGCAGGCAGCGCGCGAGCGCACCTTGCTGAGCTGGCGGCGAAGCACCCATATGGTCGCGACTCTAGGACCGACGGGGCGTGCCCCGACAGTCGATTTGTCACAAACACGTAGTGGATTTGGCCGTGCTACAACGCCTTGCGTCAATGATTGAGGGGCAGCAGGGCGTCGGCTGTCGTGCGCTGACATCCGACGCTCTGCCCGCTCACCAAACTCTGATCAAAGACAGTTGTATACTCGTAACACGTTGTCGCCCAGGAACTTTTGTCGAGCGACAGGGTCAAGTTTGTCGGCACACTCTTCGAGCTCTTCGATGTAGTTGCCCGGATGATCGGGATGGGGGAAGTCGGAAGCCCAGAAGAAGCGGTCTTCGCCGCACAGCTTGATCATCGCGGGCAGCGAATTCTCGTCCGGATCAGCCGAGATCCAGACATTGCGTTTGAAGTAGTAACTTGGCTTCTCTTTGAGCGGCACTCCCCGTCCCATAACGCTGTCGTAAACCGCGTCCATCCGGTCGAGCCAATAACCGATCCAACCGGCTCCAACTTCAAGCAGCACGATTTTTAATCGAGGGAATTTGTCAAACGTGCCATATTGCATAAAGCTGGTCAGTGCGTGGCGCAACGCGTCGGAGGCGGTCACGTTCAGGAAAAAGGTTTGCTTGCGCACGTACTCACGATCGTAGCGGCCCGGCCAACACCATTGAGGTTCAAGTGACACGTGCAATCCGAGTGGAACATCCAGTTCCTGTGCCTTGGCAAACAGAACATCGTGGTCGGGATGAGCATGAGGCTTGCGCGTCATCGTAAACTGAACAACCCATCCGCCCTTATGTCCCGCCTTAACCGCACGCTCCAACTCAGCCGCCGCGGCAACGGGGTCGCCAAGCGACAAGTGCGCTACTGGGATAAGCCGACCGCCGCTATCGGAGCACCAGTCGAGAATCCAGCGGTTGTACGCACGCGTCATTGCTTGGGCATAGTCTGCGTCCTCGCACTCCGTCTCCCAGGACAAGTCAAGGCTGGGATAGATGATCGCTGCTCGCAAATTCTCGCGGTTGAGGCGTTCGAGGCGCTCCTTTGCATCCATGGCCCCGAACGGAGCGTTTTCACCATACTTGCGATAAGGATCGACTGATCCTTTGTCGCGGGTAACTTCCCCCATTGCAGCAAGAGCGCCGAAGGAGCCCTTGCGATTTACTTTCGACGGTCTACCCGCGATCTCGAAATATTGGAGTCCGTCACCGTCGTCCTTGATGCGAAGGGCAATCGGTTTGTACTTGGCCTCGCAATATCTTTCCCACAAAGTGGGATCTTCGAGTATGTGGCCATCCGCATCTACCCCACCCGGATACTTAAGTCGCTGAATTTGTTCTTCCATTCGGGACATTTGGCTTAGCCTCGATTCGACAGTTTCGTAACCTGGCACAATTAATATTTGGGTCGCGACCGGTGCGGTCAAGGGCCGGACGAGCTGGTATTGGTGATGAGCACATCGAGAATGGTTGTCCGGACCGAGGGCTTTCAAGACAAATTGCTCAGTACGACCATTCAGTGGCAGGGTCGCATTCGCGCCGGCGGTTCTCAGCCGTCATGGGATCGGGGGTGAGGCCGCGCACCCCATCGCTCCACGAAGGTTACATCGGTCGCTGGCTTGCGTGCCGGACGACCCCATCGACCCCTGGGATAGCCGAGCGGAATCAAAATCTCGTTTGCGTATTCTGGAGGAACCCCAAGTCGCTGATTTATCTCATTCACAAAATGCTTGTGTAGGCTGGTAATCGCAGTGCCCAGGCCATAAGCACGCGCGGCGAGGCAGAGATTCTGAATCGCTGGATATATCGACCCAACCATTGGCTGTCCGGCACGAGTGGGGTCGGAATAGCGTTTGACACAGGCAAAAATGAGCAACGGGGCTTCGCCAATGTGATTGGCAAGATAAATTGCGGACCTGAGATTTTTAGCTTCGGGTGTCGCTGGATGATTTTCAAGGAAGAGCTTTTTCTCAGCCGTGAAATAATACTTCTCCCAAGCTTCCTTGTAGCGCTCTGCAATAAACTGGCGGTTTTCCGGCGAGCTCACCAACAGAAAAATCCAGGGCTGACGGTTGCTGTTGGAGGGCGCCATAGTGGCCGCTTCGATGATCTTCATGATGATCTCTTGCGGCACCGGGTCCGGTTTCAGCCGTCGCATCGCACGTGTGGTATAAATCGCTTCAAACAAGTCAAATTCCGGATGACCGTACATGTCGCGGAGTTTAACAAGCTGTAATTTCAAACCGAAGACACTCGCGCGGCGCCCAGCCCTTTGTCTGCCTGAATGCTGTTTACGGCCGCTCGCCGCCGGGCCCGAAAATTCGCAGTTTGGTAGAGCGCGCCGCCGAAGCGCCAGGAAGTTGCAGGTGCCGAATGGACATTTATCATGTATGGTGCGATCTTAAGCCGGAGATCGCGGATACAGAATTCGCCGATCGGGTCGCCGCATATTTGGAGCATCTCCGAGCGGAAGGACTTATTCAGAGCTGGCGCCTTACCCGGCGCAAGCTCGGACTGGGAGTTTCTGCCCTCGGCGAGTTTCACATAATGATAGATGTAACCGGACTTGCTCAGCTCGACAGCGCTTTCGCACGAGTGGCCAGTCGCGCCGGGCTGACTGAAAGCCTGCATTTCCAAGTCAATTCTCTGGTCCGCAATGCGCAATTTGCCCTCTACCGTGATTTTCCCGATCCCGTCAGGCGGCGTGGCGAAGAAAAATTCTAGTTAACATTTTGTAGATGGACTGATGAGAACCGTTAATGGCCAAAGGATGCGCCCATGACTGAACTTGCCTTTGTTGGTGCGAACGCGCTCGCCAGGGATATCCGGGAGCGCAGGATTTCCAGCCGGGAGGCGGTAGATTACTTCCTGGCACGCGTCGAGGCGCTCGACCGACCGATCAATAGTGTCGTGACGGTCGATGCAGCCCGAGCACGCAGGGAGGCCGATGCGGCTGATGCTGCGCTGGCGCGCGGCGAGATTCGCGGGCCACTCCACGGCGTGCCCATGACGGTCAAGGACTCATTCCAAACCGCCGGAATGCGAACCACGTCGGGCGCCCCCGAATTATCAGACTTCATTCCGGACGAAGACGCCTGGCCAGTTGCTCGACTGCGCAGCGCGGGAGCAATCATTTTCGGTAAAACGAACCTGCCAATCTACGCCGGAGATATGCAGAGTTATAACCAGGTGTTCGGTACAACCAACATTCCGTATGATTTGACTCGCACGCCCGGAGGGTCGTCCGGTGGTGCGGCCGCGGCCTTGGCTTGTGGATTCACGCCGCTCGAGCTCGGTAGCGACATTGGGGGTTCGATCCGATTGCCCGCGCACATGTCCGGAGTGGCCGGTCACAAGCCGAGCTTCGGGATCGTTCCGGCCCATGGGCAGATTCCGGGGCCGCCAGGCACGTTGACCCTGGCCGATCTCGCTGTTGCCGGCCCGATGGCCCGCACCGTCGAAGACCTCGAACTCGGGCTCTCAATACTTGCCGGGCCGAACCGCTGGGATTTACCCGCCTGGCGCTTGGAGTTACCCCCGCCTCGGCATGTAGAGCTGAGGGAATATCGAGTCGCGGTCTGGCTCGATGATCCAATCTGCCGACTCGAACCCGAGGTCCTTGCCTTGCTCGAGCACGCGGCACGCACGCTGGCATCGGCCGGAGCTGTAGTAGATTACGAAGCGCGCCCCGGCTTCTCGTTGGAGAAGGTGTTCACAACCTTCGCTGCTTTGCTGCAAGCCGCGCTGTCGGGTGCTGTCCCGGCAGAGAAGATTGAAAAATATGCGACGGCAACCGGCGATACGCCGGCTGCCCGGCTTAAACGACTTCAAGCCATGCGTCATCGGGAATGGCTGAGTCACAATGAGCGGCGGCTGCAGATGCGCCGGAAATGGGAAGAGTTTTTCAAAACCTGGGATGCGATGCTGATGCCAGTGATGCCGTGCCCCGCTATTCCTCATGACCATTCGGAACCCATCGCCAGCAGGAGCGTGATGGTTGGCGGTGAACGGAGATCTTATTGGGACCTCAATACCTGGATGGCACCAGCAGGTGCCTGCTATCTGCCGGCGACCGTCATTCCGGTCGGCTGTGTGGCGAATCGACTACCCGTCGGAATTCAGATTGTTGGACCTTTCCTCGAAGATCGGACCACTTTGCATCTCGCCAAACACCTGCTGACCCTACTCGGAGGATGTCCGAGGCCACCAGGATTCTGAATTGGAGGTCGGTGTGTCAGCCGAGGATCATTTCCGCTAGTACCCAGCTCCTATCCTACAGAGAGCTATGAGGAACGCCGAACAAAAAAAGGCGCGCTTAAGACCCAAGAGTGAAAAGGTCGTCAAAGGTCCACTGCATAACTCGACAGGTTCGGATTGTCCCGCAGTATTTTTTTAAGCTGGCGAACGTAGCTCGTATTCGGCAGCGACAAGAGTTTCAACTCCCGGACCAGTCCAAAGACCCGGTCGGGTTGTGCTGACTCGACGGCGATGGTCTGGTAAGCGGAGTTACCAATAGTCACTGAGGTGAATTCCGCCCGGCATTGATCCATTTGGAACAGCGTACGGGTTTTTAATGTCTTTGCTGACTTGAGCTCACGGTGAGGTCGAACCACCTGGGCAAAAAAATCGTCCAGCGGATATTGCGGTCGTTGGAGAGAGGGCCGATCAAGCCGCAGCGCGGGAAAAAGCCGTTCCTGTATGACGGACCGCGCAAGTGGAAAGCCAGCATCGAGGACGGGTTGCCACAATTCAAGCTCCCGGTCAGTTGCGAGCAGGACTTTGAGATTAAGTAATCCAGCTCGGACTTTGGCATTGCATTCGTCGGTCCTGCTGGAGATCAGATAGAATTCTTCGCTCACGGTGGCGGCGATAACTTTGTTGGCTAGCCGCTCAAGCTTGTCTTTCAAACTCTCGAGCCATTCACCCCAGACACGGTACTCATAGCGTGGTTTGCGATTAGCCATTCCAATACCCAAGATACGCCGACATGATCAGGCCACTTGTGTTAGCCGGATTGAATGAACGATAAGGTGGAACTTAACTATACCGGAAAGATTAGGGAGGAACGAACTACATGTTGGCTTCAATCTATGATATCCCGGTTCGTCGCATTGACGGTGTGCCTGCAAAATTGGGCGAGCATAGGGGAAAGGTGCTGCTGGTCGTGAACGTCGCCTCGAAATGTGGTTTGACCCCACAATATGCGGAGTTGGAAGAGATCTACGAAACGTATCGTGACCGGGGATTTGTCGTGCTTGGCTTCCCGGCGAACGAATTCGCTGGACAGGAGCCCGGGAGCAATGAAGAGATCCAACAGTTCTGCCAAACCAAATACGGCGTCAAGTTTCCGATGTTCGAAAAGATTGTGGTCAAGGGTGCCGGACAACACCCGCTCTACCGAGAGCTGATCGCCCGATGTCCCGTTGCTCAACACAAGCCTAACAGCAGCTTGCGCAAGACGCTCGAGCAACATGGCCTTGGACCTATCAATGAAAGTGATATCCTGTGGAATTTCGAAAAGTTCCTGGTGAATCGGCAGGGACAGGTAGTCGGCCGGTTCGCTCCGGATATTACCCCCAAGGATCCTATACTGACCACGGCGATCGAAGCTGAGTTAAGCAACCAAGCATAATTGTTAGATCCTATTTGTGGGCTACGGCTGCTTAAAATATATCTTGCCTATTTTACGCGCAGGCCAAGCGTGCTAATTGGAATCCTGTCGCTATTGAACGCCCTGGCTAAATTCGGTGGCAGCTGTCGGATTTAGCTAGGGCCTACTTCAGCGACAAAAGTGAGACCAGTGGTGTACTGAACGATAGCGGGCAGCTTCTAATCGCGAATATTTGCGACCTCGCGGCCGATCTTTGGATCGGCTGAGGATTGTAGGGGAATCCGGGCTCTTCATCCGCGTCTTCGAGCAGGTGCCGCCAACTTCATCACCCTCGTCGGCGGCGATGTTGTGACGACACCCAGCCCGAAATTCTGATGTGAGGGCTGGAAGTGCCAAATCGTGACTGCTGCGGCTCACTATTGAGCGCGCCGGCATTCACACCGTCGTGACCGAGAATGGCGCGAGTTCGCTTGCTCAGGTTGCTGCAGGTGTTGCCGGTTGGCGCAAGCGGCTGCGATTCATATGTCATGTTGAGCGCGGCACTCACACCTCACCGCGCTACTCCATCTAATTCCTGAATCGGATCGCACCCGAGTTGTCGAGCGCACGCTCGACATCCTGCGAATGCACTGCGCGGCCGCCCCTCAGTTGATCAGCCAGCGCTTTGGCTTCCTTCGCCTTCTGGTAATAGTAGATGCCTGCTTCCGAATCTTCCGCGGTGAATGCATGTGAATCCTCTCGATCATGCCGAGCGGCGTGGTCTAGCAATTTAAGCACTCGTGCGGCCTGCGGTGTGCCGGGTTGAATGGTCGCTGGTAAATTAGGTTGTTCGGTTCCTCCTGAGGCGTACGCGGGCGTCAGTGACAACATTACCAGCAGCGCTCCCGTCCTCAGGAGCGAGCCGTTGGCTGGCATCACCAGTATCCTTGCCATTGGATTACGCTGAGTCCTCTTGGAGATCGTCGAGTCATTTGCAAAACCACTGAAAAGTGCACATTCCTCACACTCGGCTTGGTTTTCAGACTAACAGGTAAGATAAGCGGAGGGCGAGCTCGCGTTGAGCAGTAATCGAAAAATTCATCATCCGTTTATAAATATGCAAAGTTGGCCCATCGAATTGCACGATCGCCTCAAGCCCAATTTACGCTCGACGAATCAATTGGGTTATACTTTCTCATTGGCCTTGAGCACCGGCTCATCGCCGTTTCGTCGGAGCGGTACTGACTGATAGTCGACGAGAATAACCACGTATCAAGCGACTCACGGCTATCCTGGCAGGTGCGCCTTAATCGAAGCTGGATGGGAAACCGAATGAGATCACCAATATGCGAGATGCTGGGGATCGATTTTCCGTTGGTGGCTTTTAGCCATTGCCGCGACGTGGTCGCTGCCGTGAGCAGGGCTGGAGGCTTCGGGGTGCTGGGCGCAACGGCTTTCAGTCCGCATCAACTCGATCGCGAACTTGCCTGGCTCGATGAACATTGTGGCGGAAGGGGATATGGGGTTGATGTCCTGATTCCAGAGCATATTGCCACCAAGGATGAACGCAACGTGAGTGTCAGCACGGTGGCAGAGCGTATTCCGCAGCGCCATCGCGATTTCGTCCGCGAACTCTTGAAAAAGTATGACGTAGAACTTCCCGATCGAACGCTGCACGGTGGTCCTGAACAGCATCATGGCAGGATCAATCTACAGGAAGATACCGTGATGCCGCTCCTCGAGGTGGCCTTTAGTCATCCGATTAAACTTATCGCCAATGCTTTGGGTGTACCACCACAATCGATGCTCGAGCTCGGACGGCGCCACAACGTTCCGGTAGCCGCATTGATCGGCGCCAAAGAACACGCCGTCCGTCAGGTCCAGGCAGGGGTCGACATCATCATCGCCGAAGGATGGGAAGCGGGCGGTCACTGCGGTGAAGTCTCTACCCTCGTTTTGGTTCCGGACGTCATACGGGCGATTAAGCCAATCCGCGACGTTCCGGTTCTCGCGGCTGGCGGCATCGCCAATGGGCGGCAAATGGCGGCCTGTATGGCAATGGGTGCCGCAGGTGTATGGACTGGCTCGGTGTGGTTGACGACCTCCGAATCGGATGTGCCGCAGCTTCTGCGCGAGAAGATGCTGGCGGCCACCGCGCGTGATACGGTTAGGTCGAAATGTCGGACGGGGAAGTTCTCACGGCAGCTCAAATCCGCCTGGACCGAAGCCTGGGAATCGGCTGAGAGCCCCGGTCCTCTACCGATGCCGTTTCAAACAGTTTTAAGTGAGCCGGCCCTTCGCGCAGCCTTATACTCTGCGGAACACGGCAATGAAAAAGCCCGTGAGCTGATAACCTACTGGGTCGGCCAGTGTGTGGGGTTGATCGATACTGTTAAGTCGGCCCGCACCGTGGTGCAGGAATTTATGGAAGATTTCGCTGCTGCGCTCGAGGATATGAACAGGTTGGTAGGACAGTGATCGAGGCGCAGTCGGCAAGCGCGGCACATTTTGCATTGCTCGCTCGATTTTTTGACGTGCGACGCGGAGACAATTGAGGTTGGTTCTTGATGGAACAAGCTGCTGATCGCAAAAAAACTGCTGCTCTTACTCGCCAGGTCGGGATTGATTTCGGCGCAGCCTTGTGCGTCGCTCTCGCTTTTATTGGCGACCGCCTCGGCATCTTTAAGAAATTGGCCGAGACCGGTCGCGCCACAATACAGCAACTGGCGCAGAGGACCGGCCTCAACGAACGCTATCTGCGTGAATGGGCTCATACGATGGCAGCCTCCGGATATTTGCAGTATGACCCCGCTACGGCATCATTCGGCTTGAGCCCTGAACAAGCCACTGTGCTGGCGCACGAAGACAATACCTTCTTCATGGGTGGAGCCTTCGAGTATGCGGTCGCATGTTACCGGCAGATTCCCAAACTCATTCAATGCTTTGAAAGTGGTGGTGGAGTGCCTTTTGCCGATTTCGGTCCCGATATTGTAGAAGCGATCGAGCGCCTGTTTCACGCTGGTTACGAAGCATGGGTCGCTCAGGAATGGATTCCAGCAGTTAGCGACATTCACGAAAAACTTCGAGAGGGCGGTATAGTCGCCGAAATCGGTTGTGGCGCGGGACAGTGCATCATCCCGGTTGCGCGCGCTTTTCCCAATTCTCGCTTTTACGGCTACGACGTTGACCCCACCTCGATTGAACGGGCGCGCCGAAAAGCCGCAGCAGCCGGACTAGGTGAGCGGCTTTCGTTCGAACGTGTTGCCGCTGAGGAGCTACCATTGGCGGACCAGTTCGACCTTGTGATGGCCTTCAATTGCATTCACGACATGGCACGTCCACGGGCAGTGCTTGCTTCAGTAAAGCGTATGCTAAAGCCGGCTGGTGCTTTTCTGTGGTCGGAGGCGCGAGCCTCGGATCGACTCGAGGAGAATCTGACATTGCAGGGGCGAACCATGTACGCTGCGAGTACGATGCATTGCATGACGGTCTCGTTAGCTCAAGGGGGCGAGGGCCTAGGTTCGGTAATTGGGGAAAGCTTGGCGCGCGCGATGGCGCAAGAGGCTGGCTTCTCTCATTTCGAGCGCCTGCCGATCAAGAACCCGGTACACCAGATCTTTTGCCTGCGGAAATGAAGCTGGGCCCTCAAAGCCCAACCTTTTGCTACCTGAGATACTGCGCTCTCCAGCAGCAGTTAATTCCGAGCTTTCAGGCGAGAACGGCATTTCAGCGTATCCGCTAGCAGACGGTGGTTTCATTCCATTTGACCGGGAACAGGGATTTTTCCTCAAAACGTTCTTTCCCTGGTCCGCGCTTCGGGCGAAGCACCAGCGCAGAGTGAAGAAATAGCGATAGCCACGGATGTTTTTGAAAGTGCGCGCTTGCCCTCCAATAGCACTATAAGACAGAGCGCTTTCGCCCGAGGCGGGCGATCTTGTCCGTTCATTTATCGGCAGCGCTCAGATTAATAGTCTCACCGCAGCAGTCGTTAAGCCGAGCGCAACTTATTTGATCCGCGAGGTTCATTTGCCATATAAGGGCATCTCAACTTGTGTGTCGGCGATAAGGGTCCACTCGCTATGAAATTGCATTTGCTAACTTTGCTTGCGGTAAGTTTGCTTGCTATTCCGGTATGCGGTGCAAGCTTTGATCTCAAGCCGCCTCAGGTTGGAGTAAGTTTCATTTTTCCACCAAGTCCGCTGATTCAGGCAAGCACCCCGCGACTTGTTTACGAAATGGTGCTGACGAACTACGTGCCCGTGACCTACCGCTTGGAATCAATAAGCGTCGATTGCGGCAGTCACAAATTCGAGTTCTCGGGCGAGGCGCTGAACCAAATGGTTCGATGGGCGGGAGAGTCCACTTCGACCTCGCGGACGGTTGAACTGAACGCCGGCAAAACGGCGGTTGTGTTCTTCATGTTGAAGTTAGAAGACGTCTCTGAGGTCCCTGATTCGATCTTTCACACTCTTCATTTTCGCTCCAATGACGGTATTGATCACTCTCTTAGTCCGCCGCCCTTGCCTGTAGAGCGACGGGTGCCAATAGGGGTTGAGGCGCCTTTGCGCGGTTCGCATTGGATTGCTGGCGACTCGGTGCACAACGGACCGACTGCGACGCATCGGCGAACGATCCTGTTCGAAGCAGGAAAGCCTTACCTGGCCCAGCGCTACGCGATCGACTGGGTACGGTACCGGCTAAGTAATGGGGTTGCCGTCACATGGTCAGGTCCTGAAAATCGCAACTCCAGTTATTTCTGCTATGGTGCCCCGGTCTACAGCATGACCAGTGGTAGAGTGACCGAAGTATTGGATGGCGTACCCGACAATGTGCCTCATTCCGGCAAGGTTGCAATCGACGTGAATTTTAAAAATGCAGGTGGTAACCACGTTGTTATATATATTGGCTATGGACTATACGCCTTCTATGCTCATATGCAGCCAGGCACAATTAAGGTCAAGATGGGAGAGCATGTGGCGACCGGTCAGCTCCTCGGCCTGGTTGGTAACAGCGGCAATTCGACTGAACCGCATCTTCATGAACATATTGTTAATAGATCGTCATTTCTTGCGGGACAGGGCGTACCTTATGAGTTTGAACACTTTCAGGCCAGCGGTCCGACGGACTTGATATCTGGGCCACACGACCAAATGCGGTTCAGGAATATCGGAAGCCTAAAACCTTTTAACAATGACTATCCGGCCGCCAATGCGGCGGTTTCGTTCCAGTAGGGATTGAAAGCCGGTGACCTTAATGCTTTCCGTATAGCTGACCCGATGTTATGAGCGGCACTGAATCGCGCGGTATTCAAAAAGATGGATCGCGGACAAGCCGCATCCTTCCGATCTGCGCGTTGTTGATCAGCGCGGTAGCTTGTGCCGCCTCCCTGTACCAGCTGCGAATGGCCTCATCTTCAATGTCCGCCCAAACCTGGCCCTACGTGACCATCGGATGGCGCCACGCAAACGATGAAATTGGTATTGTGATCAATAACGACGGGCTTGGTCCCGCGCTTATCCGCGATGTACTGCTGACTGTCGACCAGAAGAATCAGCACGATGCTGTTTCGGCTCTGGAGCAGATAATCCGAAAGCCGACGATCAAAACCGACGGTGCGGAGGTTCGGATCGATGTACTTGTGCGGGGCTCGGTGATTCGAGCCGGCAACGCTGCGAACATTTTTCTCGTCCGCGGCGCGGCTTGGGCCAATCGGATGCGCGCGGCTCAATCTCGCATCAATTTGGAAATTTGTTATTGCTCGATTCTGGGCCAGTGCTGGATTAATTCATTGACCTCGGTGGTACCACGCGAAGTTGTGGAGTGCGCCGAGGATGACAGCAGAGGGCTCAAAGCTCCGGAAACGTTGACCAACGGCCCCGATTGACCATCAGTGGGATTAGCGCGAGCGAAGCTGCCCGACCGCGATGGCCGTGAGCGACCGCGATTCGGCGGCCTTTATCGGTGTTGGGGGCGATTGATGAACGTCTCGAGCGACGGTGCTGCGTCAGGACCGCCGCGCCTCTTCAATTGTGGGTCACTTGCCGGAATACAATGTATGAAGGCGCTCGGGTTAGTGAAGCCATAGCGATCCCAGTTCCCGCGCTTGATTACACTGAGCCGCCACCATTTGGCGATAAGTTGCTGGCGACGGGGTTCACATTCGGCGCGTGAGGCAAATTTCTCACGGGGCATAAATTCAATGGGCCCGAAGACCGGCCCGTGCTCCATTCGGATCGCCACTCTAGGCTCACTTATGAGCTTTTCGTCGGGAGCCATCAAGTACCATGACTCTGCGTGCGCGGCTGAAGCCAGGAAAACTGCCGCTGCGACAATCGAAAAGGGTATTTTTTCCATTATGTTCCACGTGGTAGCGGGATAATCTCGAACTTGGAAAGAAACGCGGCAAACTTTTTCACGTTCGATTACCGACAACTCGGACCTGAGGCTCAACCATTTTCTGTAGTGCCTCGAGCGTTGCAAATGCTAACCGTTGAGCGATCAGTGGCTGGGATTCGCTTCGCTTCAGCGTTCAGCCGTGAAGCGTGGTAATGAAAAGTACCTCACCCGCAGAAGGCTTCAACAGTGCGTGTGGTTGCTCCAAGACAAGAGCAATAAGCGACGTCAATTGCCAACTGAGCAAGGGACCTTGGGCCCAACTAGTGGCCGTTCAGAGCTACACACTGGGTTAACTAACATGAGCAAGAAACCGGCCCCGAGGCATCAAAACGCAGTTCGCGCCCTGGCACGGCCGGGTGCGGCCTCGTCGAGGCCGCACCTCTCTCATCGTTAGTTGATGTTGTACAACTGAGCCGCGTTTGCGAAGACGATTTTGTGCCTGACTTCCTCGGGCACACCGGCGAAGTCGCGTTCGACCACTTTTCGCGATTCTGGCCAGGTCGAGTCAGTATGCGGGAAATCCGACGCCCACATGTAGTTCGCGGGACCGAATAACTTGTAGGCCGAAGGTCCCACTGGATCGTCCTGGAAAGTAGCGAACATCTGCCGTCGAATGTATTCAGAGGGCTTCATCGGCAGCGGTTCGCTCAGCAATGAGTTGAATTTTTCGTAAGCGTGGTCCAATCGATACATGTAATGGGGAATCCAGCCGACGTCATTCTCGGCTGAAATGATGATCAGTTGCGGGAAACGCTCCAGCACCCCGCCAAAAATGATCGAGCTGAGCGAGCGTTGCACCTCGTGAATCAGGTTGGCGTAAATCTCGCCAACCGACGCTTTGGGCCGGCTCTCGCCCGAGAAGGCATCACCGACGTTACTCTCTTTGCCCTTGCCCGTAATCACGTGCAATGAGAGCGGCATGTGTAACTCGGATGCGGCCTGCCAAAGCGGATCGTACAGCCGACTTGAATAAGGTCGATCCTCCGGCGGGGAGCCCCATATCATGGCTCCTCTCAAACCCTTTTTCGCGCAGTATTCGAGTTCCTTGACCCCCGCCGACACGTCTTCAAGCGAGATAAGCGCTGTTCCGATCAGCCGCTTGGGGTTATAGGAGCAGAATTCGGCGAGCCACTCATTGTAAACATGGAAGCAGGCCCGCTGGAGCTCCGCATCCTTGAGACCGAATAGTGGCATCCCCAGCGTGGTGTAAAGAACCTCCGCCTCGACCCCGTCGATCTCCTGGTCTTTGATTCGCTCCGCGGGGTCCCAACCGCTCGGCCGAGCGGCTTCATAGCCTTTTTTCAAATGCTCTTTAAGTTCGGCCCCACTCTTGCCTATACCGAAACCGCCGGCGACCGGGAATGGGTTGATATCGGGAGCCGTAAAAACCAAGCCATTGCCATCCGGACGTGGAACCACTTTCGGAGCTCGGTCGCGAAACTTGTGGTCTAACCGCTCTTCCCAGAAGCCCAGGGGTTCCATTACGTGCGAGTCGGCCGAGATTAATCGCAGCTCCGCCATAAGTCCTCCAATGCGCAATGCGCGGGTGATCACTGTTCAGCCGGATTCTTATAGCACAGCCCATGGCAGGGGGGTTATCAGTTGGCCTCGCTCCGAGCTGGCCCGTGAGCGGCACGCTTATGAAAGGGAGTGAAAGTCAGGCTAAAATGCCCGCCTTGCGCAATTGCTCGATCTTGTCGCTGCTGTAACCAAGCAAAGACTTGAGTACTTCTTCGGTATCAGCCCCGCGGATGGGCGCCGCGGAGCGAACCGAGCAAGGCGTCCCTGACATCTTCCAAGGAATGCCTGCGTGTTTCCGCTTGCCCACTTCCGGATGCTCTGGTTCAACCAGAAAACCCCGCTCGAGCAGATGGGGATCCTCTGCAAGGTCCTTGTTGCTCATCGCCGGGAAAGCTGCGACCCCAGCCGCTTGCAGCATCCGCGTAAGCTCCCAACGATCGTGTTGTCGAGTCCACGCCGCCACGATTTCATCCAAGGCGTCTTCATTTTGCTTTCGCAGCTGAGCTGTTTTAAAGCGAGGATCATCAGCCAAACCCGGACTCCCCATCACCTTACAGAGTGCCCGCCATTCAGCTTCGGATCCCACCGCAATGGATACCCAGCGATCTTCACCGGCTGCCGGGTAGCACTCGTGCGGCGCCATTACCCAGTCCCGATTACCTTGCCGCTCAGGCTCGCGTCCAGTCATTTCATAGTGCAGTAAAGCTTCGGGCATCAGTACCAGGGCGGCCTCCCATTGTGATTGGTCAATATATTGTCCTTCACCTGTCAGTTCTCGCTGCGTCAGAGCCGCCAGGATGGCAAAGGCACCGAAGATGCCTGCGTTGGGATCGGGATAGGAAATTCCTATCTCGCTCGGCCCCATCCCGCGGTATCCAGTCGTGAAAAACATCCCGGCAGCGGCAGAAGCCGGCGGACCGTAGCCAATAAAGCCTTTAAAAGGTCCGGTTTGCCCGTAGCCGGACATCGAGATCATGATGAGATCGGGTTTGAAGCGGCGCAGCTTGTCATAGCCAAGGCCTAGTTTGTCCATGACGCCGGCGGCGAAGTTATCGGCGACAACATCACAATGCCGCACCATCTCGCAGGCGATTTCCACAGCTTCCGGGCGAGCGAGGTTCATTAGAATGCTTTTCTTGCCGAGATTATATTGATTGAAGTAACCAGCCCGGTTCGGTCCGGGAATATCGTCGGCAAAGGGCGGAATGAGCCTGGTCACGCAGGCCGGCCGAGCAGTGGTCTCAATCCGGATAACCTCAGCCCCGAGATGGGCGAGTTGAAGTGTGCAAAAGGGCCCGGCCCACGCCCAAGTAAAATCCAGTACGCGAATCCCCGACAGCGGTCCCTCAGCCATTGTTAGTCTCCGTTTCCGAGTCAGTAATCTTAAGGCGGCGGAAAGTGAAAAACGCCTGCCGACGGTTCCTTCGTAGCCGAGCCTCATGTCCATGAGACTCGGCGCAAAAACGATTCTCTGGCTGCTTTATTTCAATCAAAGCTCCCCTCACTCGAGTTAGATAACCCCGGCGTTGCGCAGTTCGCGGAATCGCTGCTGACTGAGCCCTAGCTCAGCGCAGAAAATCTCTTCATTGTGTTCGCCCAAGCGAGGAGCGGGTCGGCGTATAGCCCAGAATGATTTGCCATATTGCGATGGCATCCCCGGGACACGCATCTTGCCGACACCAGGTTGATGGACGTCGACGAAGAAATTTCGTTGACGCAGATGTTCGCTCTCATAAAGGCTGCGCATGGTGTTGATGGGCGCAAACGGCACACGATGCTCCTGCGCGACGCGATATAAATCCTGAACCTTCCATCCCGCGAGCCATTCCGCCATCAGAGCTTTTAACGCATCCATGTTCTGTGCGCGGGATAATCGGTCCTTAAACAGCTCTTCACGGGCCCACTCTGGATTGCCCATCAAATCCACCAAGCGCTGCCATTGGTCTTCTTCGACCGCCAGCACGAAGATCTGTCCATCTGCGCAGTCCGCGATAAACCACGGGCCGAGGGCCCGACTCCCCAGGCGTGAAGTCTCCCGGCCTGCATAAGTGTAGTGCATCAGGTTCATCTCGAGCATCGCGGCCACTGCCTCCTGCTCTGAGATCTCGATCACCTGGCCAGTGTCGCTCGATTTCAGCCGATGAAAATATGCGGCCAGAACGGTCAACGCCGCATGAACGCCACCCTGAAAATCACATTGGCTGCCAAAGCATTTCAATGGCGGTAGGTCAGGGTAGGGCGACGCTCCGGGACTCAGGAACGCCCATCCTGAGGCATTCGAGGCGGTCAGCTCGTAAGCTTTGTAAGAAGCGTACCGGCCGCTTCCGCCGAAAACTGAAATGGCTGCTATGACCAGGCGCGGATGGCGCGTCTGAAGAGCCGAATTTTCAAGTCCCCATACGCTGCGCTCCGCCGGAGGCACATTGTGTATCAGGACGTCAGCGCGATTCAGCAGTTCGGACAACAACTGTTGTCCTGCCGCTTGTGTGAGGTCGATCGTTACGCCGCGCTTGTTGGTGTTAAGATAGATGAAGGTGCCACTTTTTTCAGGGTCCTCTGAGCCGGCGGGGAAAGGACCGCGGCCGCGCGTCAAGTCTCCCTCAGGTGGTTCAACTTTTATGACCTGGGCGCCAAGATCAGCCAGCAATTTAGCTCCGAATGCGGCCGACACTCCTTGACCGCATTCGACGATCTTAAGTGCTGCAAATGGTGACGATGTGCTGCTTGCCACGCTATGACCTCTTCTGCAGTTCGCGTTCGCGGAGATCGCGTCGCCTTATCTTCCCGGTGACGGTCATTGGGAACTCGTCGATAAACTCGAACTCACGCGGGTACTCATGCGCAGCCAGCTTTTGTTTGACGTGTTGCTGAATCTCCTCGATAAGCTTCTGCGACGGTTCGTGACCCGGAAGCAATTTAAGGAATGCCTTGATGCTCTGGCCGCGGCGTTCGTCAGGAACGCCAATAACGGCACATGACGCGACCGCAGGATGTTCAATGATTTTGGCTTCGACTTCAGCCGGGCCGACCCGGTAACCCGAGGTCTTAATCACATCGTCATTCCGTCCCTGAAAGTAGACATAGCCTTGGTCATCCATATGACCCATATCGCCGGTCAGACACCATTCGCCGGCAAACTTCTCACTCATCGCGCCAGGATTTCTCCAGTATTCTTTCATCACGACGGGACTATCGCGTCGGATGGCGATCTCACCGGTTTCGCCGGCCCTAACTGGTTGGCCGTCAACCAGAATTGCCACCTCATGACCTGGATAAGCCTTTCCCAGCGGTTCCAGTAGCGGCTTTTCCAAGGCGGAACAATTACCAATAAAATAATTGGCCTCGGTTTGGCCGAAAGCCTGGTTGAATTCGACGCGCAGCTGCTCATCGACCCATCGAGCTAATTCAGGACTGACTGGTTCGGCGCCACTCACCACGCATCGCAATCGGAGGTTGGGATACTTCTCTCGTGGATTTCTAATTTCGCGAAGGCCTTTGAGCACCGTTGGCGGATAGAGGCCGATGGTGGCGCCGTATTTCTGAACAAGATGAAGCATTGCGTCCGGATCAAAGCGGGCTTTGCTCCGATAGGCGAGCACCGGCACGCCGTAGGGCCAGATCGCCAAAAGGCCATCCAACAATCCGCCAGCCCAAGCCCAATCCGCAGGACTATAATAAAGATCGCCGGAACGTAAAAAATTGTAAGAATAATCAATACCGTTGTGGCCCAGGACATAGCGCGCGGCGTGCAGCACCCCCTTTGGATCTCCGGTTGTGCCAGAGGTGTACATCAGGAGGGCTGGATCTTCGGCGCTTGTGCTAGACATCGCGAAGTGCTCGGAAGCTTTGGCCAGAAGTTCGTCGAAGCTACTCCGCTGCAATGGTCGCAGGTCTTCCCCGCGATTGTTGCCGGCAACGATGAGATGTTTTAGGGCAGGAAGTTGGTCCCGGATTGGAAAGATTTTCTCGAGACTTTCAGGCTCGAGCATCAGAACCTTTGCCCCGCTGTTGTTGAGGCGATAAAGTAGTGCATCGGAACCAAAGAGCTTGGAGATTGGAAGTGCTATCGCACCCAAACGATAGCACGCGATGTGTGCGAGTGCTGTTTCGGGTCGCTGCGGCAGGTGAATCGCGACCACGTCGCCACGCTGCACGCCCAAGGCAGAGAGTGCGTTGGCCAAACGGCGGCTCAGCGCCGCGACTTGACCGAACGTGTATTTCTCCATCCGGCCTTCGTCGTCTTCATAAAACAGCGCCGGCTTATCCCACAGCTCGGTATGACGGTCGATACAGTCGACCGCGATATTGTAATCCGCCGGAATCTGCCAACGATGCCTAACGCGGGCATCAGCGATGCTTTTGGCATCTTTGACAGTCTGTTCGCGCAGACCGATTGGAGCCATGATCAGAGTCCTCCACCTTCTTTGATGTTTACCTTACAGCGCGGGTAGTGTTAAAGCGCGGAATGCGGGAATAAGGATTGCCCCTTCACCAAACGACGGAAAGGAAGTTATGCCGTGGGTAAAATTTGGGTCCTGCAGCATCATCCGGTCGAGGACCTCGGAAGGATCGCTGAGTCGCTCCAGGAGGCCGGGCTTGAGTGGCAATACGTGAGAGTCTTCGCTAACGAGCGGATTCCTCGCCAGATGGAGGCGGCTGATGGTCTAATCGTTATGGGCGGGCCGGAGAGCGTTTACCAGCTCGACCGTTACCCTCACCTGCGCGACGAAATGCACCTTATCGAGTGTGCCCTGCGCGACGACAAGCCGATTCTTGGTGTTTGTCTGGGCGCCCAGCTGTTGGCCGCGGTCTTGGGCGGGAAGGTCAGGCGTGCCGAAACTCGCGAAATCGGCTGGTACCTTGTGCGGCTGACCGATGCGGCGGGCCACGACCGCTTGATGCGAGGGTTGCCTCGCGAGTTTGTTGCAGCTCACTGGCATAGTGACATCTTTGATTTGCCCAATGGAGCTACCGCACTCGCGTCCTCGGAAAAGACCGCAGTCCAGGCTTTTCGTTTCGGCGATAAGGCTCATGGCCTGCTGTTTCACGCCGAGATAACCGAGGACAGGATTCGCAGGTTGGTTGACGAGTTTGCCGAGGATCTAAGACGTGTTGGCGTTGATGGCCACCAATATGTTGCCCAAACACCCGAGCATATGCCAGCGCTCGCCGAAATCGGTGCCAAAATCTTCAGTCGCTGGGCAGCGACGCTGCGGTCCGTCTGAGCGACGTACCTATGGACTGGGAGCCAGCCTGCAGGAAGGGGGAAACGAGTCAGCACGGAGGATTCTATGTTGCCACGTGTTCATGTGCATTTGAAGTCGGTTGACCTAGAGGCGGCGCGCGAGTTTTATCGCCGATTTCTCGGTATCGAGCCGGTTAAGGATAAGCCGGATCATGTTAAGTTTCTTGTACCATTCGCCCCGCTGAATCTGGTCATTTCTCCAGCACGTTCTGATCTGGCAGCCCAGCGGAGCGCTGCTGTCAATCATTTGGGAATCGAACTCGCGTCCAGCGCGGCAGTTGAGGAGCATTTGACCCGGGTCAAGCAACGAGGCGTCAAGGTCCGAGAACAACTTAATGTGAATTGCTGCTACGCGAACCAATCAAAGTTTTGGGTGATCGATCCCGATGGCGTCGAGTGGGAAGTATACCATGTCAACTACGACTTGGCTGAAAAGCACGGCGGCGCCATTGAAAGGCATAAGAACGAGGACTGCTGCGGGGGCGAGGCCGATCGTCCAGTTGCTGGGCCGCCTGGATGAACACGTGGGATCTATTCCAATGCTGTAGGCGGTCGTCCCCCATTGCTCGGCTTCGACAAGCGGGGGCTATACCGGGCACGACAAGGCTTATCCGCTAAGCGGACCGATTAGCAGCCAGCCATACTGAACCCGCCGGCAACTGTCTGGTCGCGCTATGAGCTTCGGGAGGCGTCGCGTCAGGAGGACACGATCCTTTGCTCAAGGGATGACGGCTTTGGCGCGCCGGATTTGATGACGAGACCGCATCGCGGCTGCCGCTTTGAAATGTCGTTGAGTTGGGCGGGATGTGCTCAAGGCAAGATAAGGTGGCAAACAGCGGGTTGTGACCGGCTCGAGACTTCTAAGCGATCGCTGAAGCCTGACGGCCCTGCTGATCCCCTTGCGGGCAACATTTGGCTAGCACGGCTCGGCGAGCTTGCAACCTGAGATAGTTAACGGGCAACATTCCTCTCACGGATGGTTGCCGGCCCTTAGAGACAGTGGCCGGACTAACGCCTGAAGCGTGCGAGGCAACGACGCATCTCTCCGATTACAATCTCAACCTCTCTCCCCACTTCTGAGGGTAAGAACCTCACCAGGAAGTCTTTTTGACCAGCTCTGGCGCTAGCCTATTAAGCTCAATAGGATTTCAGCGCGACGGAGGTTGCCATATGGCGCAACTCAAGCATGTGTTGGACGGGTATAAAGTTCTCGACTTTACCCAGGTTTTGGCCGGCCCAACTACGACACGAATGATGGCGGAGATGGGAGCCGAGATTATCAAGGTCGAACTCGCGCCCAACGGTGACCCTAGCCGTGCTTTGCCGTTTCTCAGAGATGGCCGCAGTGCCTACTATGTCCAGCAGAATCGCGGCAAGAAGAGCCTGTGTGTCGATATCAAAAACCCGGTCGGTCTGGAGATCATTAAGGCGCTCATCCCCAAAATGGACGTAATGATCGAAAACTACGCCCCGGGGGTCATCGCGCGGACAGGACTCGATTATCAAACCGTCAAGGCGTTGAATCCCAGAATCGTCATGTGCTCGATCTCGAGTCTTGGCCAGGATGGGCCATTGGCTAATCGACCGGGCTACGACACCATCGGGGCGGCTTATGCCGGGGTGCTCGATATGTGTGGTTATCCCGATCGCGCACCGGTTTTTCCGGCACTCGGCATTGGCGATGTCAGCACCGGCGTCCATGCTCTGGCCGCGATTACCGCGGCCCTTCTCGGACGCGAGCGTTCTGGTGAGGGGCAATATGTCCAGACATCACTGCTTGACTGCTATTTTGGCTATCACGAACTGAACGTGCAGATGCTAAGCGCCAGCGGGGGGACCATGAAGCCGCGCCGGACCGGTGAGCACCATTACATGGTTGCACCCGCTGGGATGTTCAAAGGCAAGCACACTTACCTGCTGATTATCGGGGGTCTCGATCGCCAGTGGCCGTCGATGTGTCATGCGATGGAGCGACCAGATCTGATCGAGGATCCGCGTTTCAACACGCTCGCAGCCCGCGCGAAAAATAGAGAGGAAGTGATTCAGATCGTGCAGGACTGGGTTGACACGCATGAAGACGAAGAGGTCGAGCGGGCATTGGAAAAGTATCGGGTGCCCTTTGCTCCAGCATTGACCGTCGAGCAGGCGATGAATCATCCGCATCTGCGGCAGCGTCGCACGGTTAGAAGCATCCGCGATCGGTTTCTGGGGGAATTCGAGATTCCGGGTTTTCCGCTCCGCTTTTCCGGGTACGGTGAACTCGAACTGCAAGCACCGACACTTGGCGAACACAACATGCCGATCCTGACTGAGTATCTTGGCTATTCGCCGGCGCAGGTCGAGCAGCTGGAGGCAATGGGCGTTCTCAGGCGTGGCCCTCGCTGAGTATCGGACGAGCGTTGTCTGCTTTCCGCGTCGTCAAGCGACCTACTGACTTTGGCGCCGCTTATCGCCAACTCAATTCAGGGTGGGCGGCGCCGCAATTTAAGCCGTTCAAAAAGCCAGCCATTGGGAAATCCCAGGAGTTTTTTCCAACCGCTCTTATCAATTGTTGGGCCTTTACCGCGCCGGTGCGAAAGAGCTTGACGACCGGGAATCAGAAGGTTAATTTCCTCGAGAATACTGTTGCATGAAGAAATAATTTAACATTGCAACCATCTTCTCCGTGCATGGTCCGAGTTTAACTCTTCTCGGGGGCACCAATGGATTACCGCGAAATCGATGCAGCCTTAACTGATCCTGGGTTCTTCGTTGATCACGATCCTCACCCATTATGGAAGGTTTTGCGCGAAAATGACCCGATTCATTGGACCGACGATGCTCGCCACGGATTTTGGTCCGTAACACGCTATGAGGACATCGTCACTGTGGTAAGCGAGCCCACGCTGTTCAGTTCGGCGTTTCTCATCTCCATTCCCTCATCGGCTGAAATGGAGCGACTGACACCGGTCATGCTGGGCTCAGGAGAAATGATGCTGATGACGGACCCGCCTCTGCATGCTGTCATGCGCCGGGCGTTCAATCGGCTGATGTTGCCGCGCGCGGTAGGCCGCTACGAAACCCCGGGGCATTTACTGGTCCAGGAGATTTTGGCAGAAGCAGCCTCACGGGGCGAATGTGATTTTGTGGTCGATGTTGCGGCGCGGCTGCCGATGGCTTTTATCTGTCAGATCATGGGAATCCCGCGCTCGGATTGGCCGGACATGTTCAGATGGGGCAATATGGTGGCGGGTAACGACGACCCTGAGTATCAAGTCGAATCAGGCTCGCCTTTGGATACGCGTCAGGAGGGATCGCGCCGCATCGGAAATTACTGTGTAGCTGCCGCGCTTGAACGTCGTGGCCGCGAAGGTGAGGACTTGCTGACGGTGCTCGGCAATGCGACTATCAATGGTCGGTTGCTGACCAATTCCGAGCTTGCTCACAACGGGCTTCTTTATGTAGGCGCAGGACTGGAGACAACGCGAAATGCGATATCAGCAGGTCTCCTGGCCCTCCTGCAGCATCCCGAGCAGCTCGATCGTTTGCTCGAACATCCCCAGATCATGCCAACGGCGGTGGAAGAAATTCTGCGATGGACTAGCCCGGTAACCCACTTTGCGCGAGTCGCGACTGCGGACACGGAATTAGGTGGCCGGCGGATCCGTGCTGGCGAGCGGCTGGCTCTGTGGTTCCCTTCGGCCAATCGTGATGAGGCGGTGTTCGAGAATCCCTATACCTTTGATGTTGCGCGAACACCCAATGAGCACCTGGCGTTCAGCCGAGGTGAGCACTTCTGTGCGGGCGCACATCTGGCGCGCCTCGAACTGCGGCTGACGTTGCAGGCACTCATGCCCCGGATAAAGCAGATCGAAGTCATCGGCAAGATCGAACGATTGCGTTCCAACTTCCTCGCCGGCATTAAACATATGCCAGTGCGTTTCAAGAAAACGGAGCTCACTGCCTGAGCTCACCGGCACCTCCGGCACCGTTGCGCGGCAGGGGCACGCGCAATGGAATCTCGATGGGTTCCATTCGCAAAGGATGAGCGCCAGCCTGAAACACCCTGCAGAGATGTCTCGCGCCAGCTGCTGGCCTTGAGCATAACCTTCCAGATTGGCTAGCTTAAGCTCGTGCATGACACGTCACGTTGGCAAGATCGAGTTTTGCTAGTGTCGATTCACTACGTTAGGAAGCGTCGTGGTGGGATTGATCAGCCGACGCAAACCTTAGGAATATAAGCCCTTGGAAGGGTGGGTTAATTTAACCAGCTAGAGGGACTTTATGGACCAGCTCAATTCTATCGAAGACCGTGCTGCGGGAAGTACCGGAAAGGCTTCTTCAGTCTACGTTCCACCCATCCAACGTACCAAAGGCCAGCCCGCCCCGATCGCGGCGAACGGTGGTTTGTCCTATATGGCGCTCGATCGCAACGGCGATGCTGGAACGGCTGCAGCGACTGAGGCCGCTCTCCGCCAGATTGCAGAGGGAAGAGGGCAAGCCGTCATCGACCTGCTGGACAAAGCCCCTCCAGGCCCCATTAGGACAAAGTGGGGTCTCGGGTTTCGTAGTTACTCAGAATGCCTGGAGTATATAGGCGCCAACAACATTAAGGCGCCCGAAGGCGGCATAGCGCTTCCGCTGCGTTACACCATTTACGAGGAGCCCTCTTACTCGGTGGTACCCTCAAATGCTCTTTGGCGGGATCCGACACGTCAGGCTGAGGCGAAAGCGTTGCGCAAGGAAGAACAGGATATGGGTCGGCGTTCGCTGTATTTCCCGCAAATCTTGCGAGACGCTCGGCGAATTCGCGAGTACTACCCGGAGCTTTCGCTAAATACGCCGCAATGCATGGACAAGCTCGGCCTTGCCTTGGCGTACTGCGAGTCCAAGTGCAAGAACTTTTATGACGCAGCGGAAGTCGAACGCGTCTTTTACCCTGAGATGGAAAAACTTCTGTTGGAGTTTTTCCCCGACGCGACCGACGCGCTCGTCTATAATCACGACGTGTTTGACAAGGACTATACGGGTGACCGCACTGAGGATCAGGACAACAAAAACCCAGGCGTAAACGCCAACTATGCCTATCTGGTCCACAACGATCTGACTGACAACAGCGGCCGTGTGCGTTGCCGCGAGCTGCTCACCCGCAATCTACGAAACTTCGGGCGCGAGCAGCACTACACCGAGGAAGAAGCGGACGCCAAGATGTCGCGCCGTTTTATGTCAATCAATCTCGCGAAGCCCATTGAGACCGTCCGGCAGAACCCCTTTGTGCTGTGTGCCTGGCCCTCCTTCGCGGATCAGCCTTACATTACGCATTATCGGATCTATGATGACCGGGTCGGTGAAACTGCTCGTTTCACTTACCGCCCCAGCCACGAATGGTACTGGTTTCCGCTGCAGAAGCCGACTGAGGTTTCGATGCTCAAGTGCTACGACTCCATAACGGACGGTTCTGTCTCACGATGGTCTTTCCACAGTGCATGCATCGATCCGAGCGCGCCTGCTGACGCACCTTGCCGCAAGAACGTGGTGGTCCGCGCGTTCGTGTTCTTCTGAGCCGGGAGTGGCGGCTATCGTCAGCGTGTACGCTCGAACTCTCGCGCGAGTCATAAGCAGTAGCGCGCGGCGGCTTTGTGTGAAATTGCGTCCGCCTTATGCAACGCGCTCGTCGCACCGCCCACGAAGGTCTGCAAGACGGTGAACGGATTATTGGCTTCGACCGTGCCGGGTGCCTTTGAGACTTTCAGAGAAGAAAATATCAGGGGTGCCCGTGGTCGTATCGGGCACAACTCAACAGGCGAGCGACAAAAGCACAGATTCGTTCGGAATAACGTTCGGATTAGAACCCGCCGGGGTCGCGCGCTCAAAGAGCGCGTTGAACTAATCAGATGTGCACAAGCGGGCGCCTGGCAAGGGAGGACATCAGAGCAGAACCGGCGTTACAATATGCCCTATTGCGCGGTCGATGTCAGCTTCGGTGGCCTGACGAAATAGGTCGGTCGGAGATTCGCATTTAAGACATTGGCGGAATTCGGCCTCGTAGATCTGACGCTCACCTTCACTCAGCTGATAACGAATCAGGGCGCCGTCGAGCTCCGCCTTTTCCTGCTCAGTCATGGCGTAATGGACCCATCCACAGGCGCCACACGCCAGTAGCTTTCGATTGGTGAGTGATCTGGGCATTCTTTGCAGGTGGCTCCGTATAAATTTAAACGGCCACCCGTGGATTCTATCGCTGGTCAGCCCAGAACGATAGAGAAATTCTTGCCTTGGTTATTGTCCCAGCGAACAAACTCGTCGCCCTCAATCGGCGTATTGCTCCGCAGAAGCTGAAAACAATATTCGACGGTTGCACCGCGAGGACCCCATACGCGTCCGACAAAACGGCGGGGCAGCGGCACGGTCTGCACGAGTTCGTAAATCGCTTCGTCGGCCAAGCCCTCTCCCTCGATATCATGACCGGGCGCATTGGCCGGTACCTGTAACGGCAGCCCCTCGAGGTGTGCCTGCGTCCAATTCGGAGCTGCCCATCCACCTACGCTCCAGAGGACCCGGACCTCGGTTATCTGGCCCTCGTGATCGAGATATTCGACTTCGTTCGAAACGATCTCTTCGGTATAGATCTGCGTAAAACCTTCGTGATGCTCGCCGCCGCCGCCGAAATGATAATGCAGCAGATAATTGGGCTTGCCGTCGAGATAACGGGGAATTTCGATTATCGCCTGCCGGACACGCGGGTGCGTCCCCGACACCACCTGCATCACTTCGGCTTCATCTTTGGCATTACTGAAGTCGGCCGCAGTACCAATCGGAGACCAGGTGTACCTAATCTCGACGCTATCGATACGATCGTTTGGATCGACCCAAACTTTTGCCATCTGGAACATGGCACTGCTCCTCAGTGAAGGTGTTGCTGTTCCCCGTGTTCGTTCTTCAGGCCGACTGCGCTACGCATACTTATGATCGCGATATGAGGTCAAGCTTTGCGCTCTTTTAAACGGGCTTGAGCGCCGCCGGGTCACACAGATTCATTTTAACCTCGAACGTCTGCACCCTCGGCACTCCCATCAACAGGGGCGTAATTCGACTAAATAGCTCCCGTGCGATTTCACCGTTGGCATAAGCGGCAAGGTCTTCCTGATTTTCCCAAGTGGTGATGCCCACTATTTCGTTGCCATGACGTAAAACCTGCTGGAGGATACAACCTTTTTGCTGCTTCACGCGTTGGGCAAAGTCGGACAGAATCGCCCAGGCCTCGTCATACTTGCCTTGTTGAATTTCTCCAAAAAAAAGACGCGTGTGCATGGCTATCTCCTTAGCTGAACCAAGCCGCCTATACCACCTTTGCGTCCAGGTTTACAAATGTGAAACGACCATCTCCGATTCATGGCATCGGCTCGAGTCGATGCGCATAATCGGTCAGCGGCGACCCCCGCCGACGCACAGTCACAAACGCGTCAGATCCGGCCACGAAAGCAGACTACCGGGCACCAGGGTTGACCTAAGGCTATTAGCTGCCCCTTGCTGGAATTGGGACAAGTATCTGTCTCCGGACGCCGCGGCGTACGACGGTAAGGTATACAATCTCGCCCGGTTGGGCCTGACGTATTTTGTTTTCGTAGTCCAGGTAATTCCTGACACGATCGCCGTCTGCAGCGATGATCAGGTCACCGCCGATTCCGTCGGGGAGCGAGTTGGTGAGGGGCAACAGCAGCATCGCCGGCGGAAACGCCATCGCCCCGACCACTATCATCCCCGATAGCATTTCTTTCGGCATCTTTCGAGCAGCAAGCAAGCCCGCCTTAGCCGCCGGGCTGCCTTTTTTTACGTCAACGACGAGCAGTCCAGCAGCTGGCGCGCCGGATTTCAACGGTCGCTCGTCCGGACGGAGCGTAACGCCCAATAAGTAATCCTCCAATGTGGCTCGGGCCAGGTAGTCATGCAACGAACGCAGATGTGGATTGAAGTCATCGTTGGAGCAGTACCCGCGACTAACCGAGCCGATTATGAAGGCTAAAGTGGCGAGCCACGGCCAAACTCGAAACTGGCGAAAATAATGCACAACTGGCTACCGACCCGCTAGCAACAGCGCCGTTACTGGCCCGCGTGTGCTTTAGGCACAGCGAGCGCAATTCCACCCGTATAATCCATCATAGGCATTACCTTCCCAGTCATACCAGTGCGCAGGAGAGCAAGATGGCCCGCCGCTAATTTAGGACCCGATTCGAGCAATAGCTGAGTAAGCTTCCTTCTGACCTGTAATGCGTTCTGAACAAGAAGATCGCTGAACAACCCAAACTAAGGTGAAGCCGACGAAAACTTCCTCCCCCGATAGAGCATTTGGGGACGAACGCAGGCTCTGATCAATCCTTCTTGCTGACGAGGTCTCCGCATTTATGCGGCGCTACCGCTACCATTGTTTATTGCCGCGTGTTGATGATTTTCGCAGCTTCGGCGAGGTCGGAGACCAACCGAAGAGGTATGGTTTGGTGATGCTCCGCCTGAGGGCAACACCCGAGACTTGAACACTCAGCTTAAAATTCGACGAGTTGAATTTAAACGAAAAACTGTTCGCTTATCACCTTCATTGCCGCGTGCAATGGCCTTCAAACACTCGCGGATGCGATCGAAAACTCATCCTCAGTTCGTTGCAGTTCAGGCCAGCTGCTGGCGTCAGGAGCCGGCGAGTGCTGCGCGCCATGGCGACCGCCGACTCGCGACAAAGGGCGAAACAAACGATGAATACCGCAGGAAACCAAAAGCGGCCTGAAACCTCGTCGCACCAGGAACTCGAGCGCCACACGATTTGACCCCAAAACATCGGCTGACAATTGCTTCACCCCCCAGTGTTCAGCCAATCGCACAACATGTTCGAGTAACAGGGCCCCGACCCCCTGGTGGCGTTGTCCATCGAGAACGCTGAGCGCGCAATCCGCGTTGCGTCCATCGGCTGCCGAGATATAGCTCGCTTCTCCAACGATTTCTTCGTCAAGTCTCCCGTCGGCCAAGGTTGCAACGATGGTAGCATGTTCGAGGAAATTCGGATGCGTAATGTACTCCAACTCCCGTGCAGTAAATGAATTGCGGAAACCAAGAAACCGCAAGTAACGAGACTCAGGAGTCATTTCTTGAAAATACTTGGCGAGCCGTTGCGCGTCCTCGGAACGGACTGCGCGGACGATTACTTTGTTACCGCTTTTCAGAGTGCTTTCTACGCGATAGTTACGAAGATCAAGCGACATATAAGGCCCTCCTCGACTGTGCGTCAGGCGAATGTTGGCGAGCGAGACCGCGGAAAGCGCGAAGCGATTTGCATTTTGAAAGGCCTCGGGACCGTGAAAGCTTGAAGTTTTTGCCCATCTTTCAACGTCCTCTCATGCAACAATATCCGTGCCTGTTGTAGGCGCAGCCCGGACTCATATTCAGATGGCAACCGCGTGACCGCGCAGGAGCCGGACATTGCAGCCTGTCTTATCGACCAGCAGAAGCTGCTGATTTAACCAATTGCATGGTGGTTTATTCTGAAAACTGAGAAATCCGACAGGGAGCTCAACCGCCAGGGAACCTCATCGCACCGGGAACGACCGCTCCATACCTGCTTCGCATGGTTGAGGACGATGAGTTCTTTGACCGAACAGACTAGTGCTTTCTGACGAGGAGCCCCGCGCCGCCATGCGCCGGTTTTGGGTAAACTGGCCTCTATTCAGGACCAGTGCAGACCCCGGGGAGTCTTTCTCGTACTCATCTACGGGCGCCTGTCGCAATCCCCTTGGTTTTTGGCACGCTATTGCAAGCGCGTTTCCGCGGCCAGCGTGCTGAGGAGCAAGTTAATGATAGCCCGCCGTACATAACTGAGACGGGAAACGAGTCCGTAGCTATTGTCCGAAGCATGAAGCTGCAGGGCGCGTGGCTCCATGATTAGTTCCAAGCTCGCTTCACCGGTCGGATTCAAAAGACATTGGTAAGATCTGCTTGGCGCCGTCGATATTATCGTCTCGGCGTTAACTGCTATCGATAGAGCCTTTTCCGTGGAGTTTGTCCCATCGGGTTAGCCCAGTGCATTAACCGAACAGCCAGCGAGCGGCTAGTACAAATGCAACAATGATGAGGGCGGTAAGGAAGTCGCGAAGATTAACAGGATCGATCGCAATCATTGCTGACCCTCCCATCCCGACATTGACATTCGGTGAACACAGGTAAGTCCGCAGGCCAACTTTGGCAGAGCATCGTTCCCTGCGGATCACAAAGCTCGCCTCGATACGCGATTGACCCCCAAGGGCGAGGGGCTCTTGCAAGGCGTTCGATCGGCGTGTTTGCAGAGAGTATCTGTCTCGGGGCTGCCTTAAACCATACTTCCAGTCAGCGCACAAGAGCTGAGTGTAGACACACTGAGAGCGTGAGCGGCGATGACCCACTCTTCGCGCCGGGTGAGCAGGATGTTCACGCGGAACAACTGCCTCAGAGCGACCGCATCGGGTGCGACGCTTCGGTCTTCTTTCGATCGTATCGACCGCTTGCTCGCGCCGCTCATATTGGCGGGCTGTCGTCGAATGTAATCAGGGGAATTCCGGCTGGCTGACGGTTTGGCATGGGGGCGCTCGAGAGATTTCGTTGGCCGCGGTTCGCTTTTAAGGCGTTTCAGCAAATTCGAAATCCTGTGGCGGCGAAGAACGCCGAAGTCAGGGAAAAACGATTGACCTCCATTGAGGAGACTTCCGACACCGCCGATGGACTATGGCCGCGTCAAATGACCTAGTTTGGCATTTCCATGTCGCCCCCTTTAATCTTCGCTCCCGCAACCGAAGCCTTAGCATTATCCACACCCAGTCCCGGAAGATCTTTCGTGCTAACGCGAATAACGGCGAGCTATACGCTTCCGCTCCCGCTCATCGGGCCGCGCCAAAGATCGATTTGCAGCTTTAGCTGGTCGGATGCAGTGCCCTCCGGCGTTTTGCGCCCTGTCGTTGATTATCCGGGCAGCGGGTGCCTGGAGCCAAGGTCCTTTGCTTGAAATCAGATGAACAGCAGGTGAGAGTTTGTTTGTAAGCGCATAAAAATCGATTTATTGATTAAAGTTAACAAAGCGCGATCAGACCTGGATAGAAGATAACTCTGACTAGTAGGAGTAGCCTCGTGCAGATCAAAGCAGCAGTTTTGCGTGAGATGAATCAGCCGCTTAGCATCGAAGAAATCGAGATCGATCAACCTGCCGCTCACGAGGTGCTGGTAAGAACCGTCGCGAGTGGCGTCTGTCACAGCGATCTCCACTGTGTTCGGGGAAACCTGCCGACGCGCGTTCCCGCTGTCCTAGGTCATGAACCAGCCGGCATCGTCGAAGCGGTCGGCAGCGAGGTGAGCACGGTCAAGCCGGGCGATCACGTAATCGCCTGCACTTCGATTTACTGCGGTGATTGTGTGCAATGCCTCTCCGGACGTCCGCATCTATGTGTTAATCGTGCCGCCTGCCGACGTCCAAAAGGGGCCTCACCAAGATTGTCACAGAATGGTCTGCCAATTGACCAGTTCGCCGATCTGGCTGCGTTTGCGGAAAAGATGCTGGTGCACGAGCGGGCGGTAATCAAAATCGGAGAAGACATACCGCTCGACCGCGCGGCGCTTCTCGGGTGCGCCGTTACGACCGGCGTCGGTGCGGCTTTAAACACGGCCGATGTGCGCGCGGGCTCGTCTGTGGCGGTGTTCGGAGCGGGTGGGGTTGGTACCTCAATTATACAGGGGGCCCGGATCGCTGGAGCGCGTCAGATAATAGCCGTTGATTTACTGGACAATAAGCTCGACAATGCTCGTCACTTTGGCGCAACACACGTTGTTAACGCGTCCAAAGTTGACCCGGTAAAGCAAATCAAGGCCCTCAGTGAGGGCGGTGTCGATTACTCGTTCGAGGCTATTGGCCACCCCAAAGTGCTGGAGCAAGCTTTTTACTGTCTGGCCCCCCGGGGTATTTGCACTCTGGTCGGTGCCATTCCGACTGGTCAGAAAGTTGAGTTGATCGCCGGTCATTTCTACGTCGAGAAACAGATTCGCGGTTGCTTCATGGGTTCCAACCGTTTCCATATTGACATGCCGCGTTACCTTGAGCTTTATCGGCAAGGTCGGTTGAATCTGGACGACATGGTAACTCGTCGCGGCCGTCTGGAAGATGTCAACGAGGCGTTTCGAGCCATGGAAGCAGGGGAAGTAACCCGCACCGTCCTGCTGCTGGCTAGCTGAACGGGCAGCTTGACCGTTCGGCCGATCCACCTCGGTATGTGGCGCCCTGCCCGAACCCTCTCACCAGCCAGGTCCTTATCGCTCGCGCAGAACCGGCGCGTTTTCAGCTTGCCAAGAACCGTCCACTCGTAGGCGCGTTTCAAGAAATGCGACCAGATCGTCGACATTGGCCGAGGTCAGGATTCCGGCAAACGACGGCATATTCCCGCCTCCGTTAAGGATTCGGATCTTAATCTCGATGACGCTAAGGCGACGTGCCACGCTGCTAAGATTAGGTCCTCTCGAGCCGCCATGCCCCTCGATTGTGTGGCAAAATTCGCATCCTTTGTCATGGAACAGTTGCGCACCGCTTATCACCGAGGGATCGTGTGAACGCACCAGACTGGCGGGCAGCGCTGGAGCATTGAAATCGGGTGACCAGGGCGAAATTGAACCCTCAATCCAAAAGGCGAGAATCGTCACAACCACCATAATTACCACTGCAACCGCCCAGGGGCGCCGAGCGGGATGGCGTTCGCCCTTGTTCCACAGTACGGGAACCAGGAGAAGGAAAACGAAGGCACTCAGCGGCGCCAGGATCATGAAGGCGGACTCCAGTCCGCGTGGTAGGAGGGCAAGTACCGCAAAGTACCAGAGCATGTACCAGTCGGGACGCGGATCATTGGCGAGCACACTGGGGTTAGGAGGGTTGTTGAGAGCGAGCGGACCGACGAAATAGGCTAGCCCAACTATTGTCAACACCACAGCGAAAGCCACAACCACATCGCGCCAGGCCGCATCAGGCCAGAAGGGTACGCCATGGTCAGTGAGCAATTTCTCGTATTGCGCACGATAGGTCTTCGGATCGACCCGTACGCCAGGCACCGGAGGAGCTGAAATACCGTCGTGGAAAACCAGGAGGAAATGCAGGCCGACCACCGTAAAGATAGCTGCGGGCAGGAAGAAGACATGAAAAGCTAAAAAGCGGCTTAGGGTTGCTCCGCCGAGAGTTTTACCTCCGAGCAAAAAGCGGGCGAGATATTTACCCACCTAGGGGGTTCGCCCTATCATCTCAGCCGCCAGTGTCCAGGTAAGCCACTAGTTCAGTCAGTTCCCGCTTGCTGAGTTGCAGATTAGGCATGTGACTGCCCGGTTTAAAACTGTTGGGATCATGAAGTCACAGGCCAAGGTTTGTAGGCGTATTCTCGAGAGCTCCTCCCGCCAGCAACGCTCGACTGGCGACGTGAGTCAGATCCGGACCGATATGCTGTTTCGCAGGAGTTCCAGCAATTCGATGACAATTGGCACAGGTGCGCTGAACAAAGAGCTGCCGGCCGCGTTGCGCCAGGGCGGAGTTCGGCACGGCTGGCACGTGGAGCTGCTCTTGCAGCCAGGCAGTGAACTGCTGGGCAGGCTGTGCGATCACCTGGAACCTCATCCAGGCGTGTTCATTACCACAGAATTCAGCGCAGACTCCGAGGTAGGTTCTAGGGCGGTCAGCCTCAAGCCAGATGTGATTGGGATGTCCGGGGATAATGTCAATTTTGCGTGCCAGTTGCGGCACCCAAAAATCGTGGATTACGTCGGCCGAGCGCAACTCAACCAGCAGCCGTTGCCCCACCGGGATATGGATCTCGTTTGCTGCTAGTGCGCCGCTCTTGACATAGTTGAGCTCCCACCACCACTGATGAGCAGTAATCAGCAGATCGGGCTGCTCGTCTCGGGCAGGTGGATCGCTGGCGCGCATAGCCCACGCGGTGAAGAGTGCAAGAACTGCAAGCGACAGAATCGGTATCAGAGTCCAGATCGTCTCAAGCCTTGGTGAGCCGAAAACCTGTTCAGCCTCTGGTCCACCGGGCCGCTCACGATAGCGCACCAAGGCATAAACAATGAGAGATATGACGAGAACCAGAATCAACCCAAGGAATATCAGGGTTCCACCGAACAGCCGACCAATCGCTGCGGCCTCGGGCGATGCCGGGTTCAAAATGAAAGCGTTCGCCTTATACGGTGCGGACATGCGCCGCTGGCTCGAATGTGAAAACCTTGACCAGCCCTAAACCTGACAGGAGCTTTATTAGCCTCAATTGCGATTGTTCCCCCTCTCGAGCCTCCGCTTTAGTGTCGAGTCAAGTAGCCAATCGAATTTTTGGTCCACCGCCCAACACGCTAATGCTTCCGAAGATGGAGTGTGTCTAACGCCAGCTGGAGGCATCGTACCTTCGGCTTCTTGTGTCTGCAAGGATCTGGTCGGACGCAAGCCCCAGAGAAGTAGTTGTAGCAGCCGAGCGCATCACCGCGAAATCTTGGTGGGAGAAGAGGCTTTAGGTGGCCAATGGGACAGGCTCGATTCTCCCGAGTCATCAGGCAAGAGTGTGGGAAGTATCGTAGGGGACTTGGCTTCCAGTAAACTCAGCGCCAGAGTTTAGCATCGAACACAACGGAACGAAGCTAAATTCCTGTTTTGTAGATTTTTCGGATAGTAAAGTTTCTACCGTGAGTAGCGATAGTGCTGGGGCCCTTCGTCAACCCGTCGAGAATGAATTGAGTCGACAAGAACCCTACCAATTATCAATTGATGCCAGGTAGTCGAATCACGAGAGCGATTGCGGGGCGATACGCGCCAGCAGAGGTTTATGCCGTGAACCGACCAATCATCACCGCCGAAATATTACTCGAGGGGGCATAAAGACCAGGTCAATCATCGACCAGAGTATCACGATTTAAATGACTTCGACCTTGGGTCCTTATCGCACTTGGCACCAAATGGCGGCATCTCCGCTATATCTATAACTAAAGCGTCTGGCCGAATGGTAATATCGCCGGCACCAGCGGTCGGTTATGATGTTGGTCTGTGGTCAGTTTGCAACTAGCGCGCAAGTCGGGATATGTGCTCAAACCGTGTGTACTGAAGAGACACAAGAAATTGTTGGCGCGCCAAGGTAAACACCTGATGCATGCCGGCCAAAGAAAACGGCTGATGCACTACGGAACTAGCACGTTGTCCGGGGAGCGGGTGAGCTTTTCGAGGCGGGCTAGCTTAATACACTGTAAAGGGCAAATGAGTTGAACGTGGCACAGACTTTGGCGAGCATTAATCGGACCCTAAACGAATTATCGCCCTACGAACTCCGTCAGAAGCTCGGGAATCGTTCGCTGACACTGGTTGACGTGCTGCCCCAGGAATCATACGCGCAGGGTCATATTCCCAGGGCGATCAATCTGCCGCTCGCGGAACTGGATAGCCGTGCAACCGAAGTGCTTCCTGATCGTGACGCCGAGATCGTTGTCTACTGCGCTTCGGACACCTGACGAGCTGGCGAGCAGGCGGTCAGTCTGCTAAAGCAGCGTGGTTATTTCAACGTTTACCATTTGCGCGGAGGAATCGCGCAATGGCGGGAAGCGGGATTCCCCATCGAAACAGGATCTGCGCCCTCAGGATCGAATCTTACTGCAAGCGATCCGACCCCGCGAGGCTCAAGCAGGCCTGTTCGGGCGCCTCGGCGAGACCTGAGTGAGATTGCGCTCGATCTTGTCGATCGGCTTTCGGCCGGCCGACTGTTCGCGATTTGGCTTGCGCTGATCCTGGGCTGCGCTCTGCTCTACTGGTTTGCCGCGTTGTTCGGTCGGCCCGTGCTCACCGGCGACACAACGAGTGCTGGAGCCTATGTGAGCGGTTTCTGGACAGCGGTGTATTTCAGTTTCGTTACCGCAACCTCGGTCGGTTATGGCGATGTGTTACCGGTGGGTGCGGGACGAATTCTTGCGGTAGGCGAGGCTGCCAGCGGGCTCCTGATTTTTGGCCTGCTCATCGCCAAGTTCGTCTCATATCGGCAGGACCTCTTGGTACGACAAATTCACAGCGTGACCCTCGAAGAACGGCTCGACCGTGTTCAGACCAATCTTCACCTGGTTGTTTCCGAGTTACTCGGGATCGGTGCCGTCTGCACCGACGGGCGCGGGCCAACGGCACAAATCGGCTTGCGGCTTGAGAGTACCACCCTGGTTCTGGCGGCAGAACTACGTGCAATCCATCGCTTGCTTTATGAGCCGCAGCAAGGACCCGAAGACCCATTGCTGGATTCCATCCTCGCAAACCTGTTTTCGGCCTTGAGTACGTTACGTGAAGTGTTGAACGAATTGCCGCCGGGCGTTGCGCGGAGCGCGACCCTGGAGAATGCGCTTAAAACGGTAGCGACGCTGGCGCAAGAAATTTGTGCCGACTGCGTCCCTCGCGTGTATGCTCCGGATTTGAGCGTCCTGATGGATCATATTCAGCAGGCGGCGCGCGCACTTACTTAATTTTCGACCCCGATTCAAAGGCCGCCGAAATACAGCACCGCGAGCACGTGAATCACGATAAAGGAGAAAGCAATCAGCGCGAGCAAGCGATGCGTTGCCGACCAGTATTTGAGAAAGTCCTGGATGAAGCGATGCCTTTGCAGGGCGTCCAGTGTCGCTACTCCTAGAACTCCGCTGGTCACCAGCAGTATCGCTGCGCCTTTTAACACCTGATCTAGCGTGCTTGCCTGGCGGAGCTGGCAATGCCACCAAAAGGGCAACATTGCCGCGATCGCAGTCGCCATATGAGCTTTCAGTCGTTTCTCTGGCCTCACCAGCGACGGTTCATTCACCACAGGAGTCAGACTGTCGCCGTGTGGGGTCGACGGCTTAAGCGCGGTTCTGAGGGCATTTCGCGCGGAGAGCAGTAGCTTGACAATTCGTGGCCAGAGTGCAACCAAAGTTGCGATTACGAAAAATACCAGGGTTGCGAGGCCGCTATAGTACGCGCCAATTCGGTCTCCAAGGTCACCCGCCGCGACATAAATCCCAACTACCGTCGCCCCGTATACCAGGACCCATATTGCCAAGGAGCCACCGGCGGGACGTTTTAACACTGGGGTCAGAGAAGAGTGGGGACTGGTTAGGGTAAGGGGTCGGTCCGAGACTGATACATTGGCAATACCGCTGCGCGCCCTAACGGCAAGTAGCGGCCGTCCTGCTGCAACCAACGCAATCGACAAACGATTCGCTTTCCCATACGACTCCTCTCTGACGTTCGCTCTCACGAGGCGAGTAGCGACAGAGGCGTCATTGCCGGCCATGCCTAATGTATCCGATGACCGAGTGCGGAGGCATTCACATGAGCCCTTAGCTCACGGTGCCGGTGGTTTAATATTCCCGAGCAGGTCGCCACCGACTGGCAAATGAGATGAAGGCGTGAAAGCGGCGGGTCGTCGGTATCGCCGCCTTCACGCTTGTTGATGCGACTATAGCACGTTGAAATTATACTGGAATTGCGCGGTCAGGAAGCTCTCACCCTTGAACAGGCCACCTCCGATGCTCTGAGCGTCACCGCCCAGCACCTCGATTGCCTGAAGTTTCAGAAAATACGCTTTGGTCCAAGGCGGATTGAGGACCAGCGACGGGAACAGCAGAAAGGTACGCCCTTTCGGATTGAAGATCATCGTCCATGTCGGAGCGATATCATTCCACCACCATGAAGTGCCTACGTTGAATAAGAGGTTTACTTCATTCTTGTTCACCGACTCGTTCAAATCACCTCCGACTCCGCCGAAAGGTGCGCCGGCCGTGATCATATTCTGGCTGGCATCCATCGTAATATAGTCCTGCACCTCGAGGTTCATTGATAGATTGCCCGTGCGAGTAAGCCAAGGAGCATATGCCTGTGATATGTCGATAGCGTACATCATGTCGACGGTGTCAGAGAAACGGACGCTGCTCAGATCGAACGGGTCAAAGTCAGCATAGGGTTGGTGATTAGCGTATACAAACTCAGCACGTCCAACGGCGGGAATATGCTCTGCCAGAGAGGCGGGCAAGGGCAGAGGTGCATCCGCCGTCACCCCAAGATATTGCACTGGCATATAACGCGCACGCCATTGATTCGTGAATGCCTGCCAGAAGAACGAGGGATAATAGTCCCAGGTGTTGAAGTAAAAACCCGTCAGTTCCAATGGGCCCCATAGCGTGTGCAAGCGGACCCCCTCTTCCCAGTTGGCGACGGTGGCCGCAGGGACTTTCCACTGGCCTATGTCGAGCACACTGTCGCCGGCAACCGGACCAAAACCGACGGTTTTGTCAGGAGTGAAAGTACAGAACCGTTGTGCTCTCCGCGGGACCGGATTGAAAGGTTGCAGACTGCTGCCGAGATTACTGCACCAGTAAAATTCCTTGGAGAATGGTGCGGAGATCAAGCCGGCTCCCGAGGGCCCGAATGGACCTAGAACGGTTTCGGTTACTGGGTTAGCGAGCGCCGTGCGCCCCGCGTAGAACTGGTCAGGGTAGTGAACGTCGAATCGGGCACTCGGTCCGTGCATCGCCGAGGGGAAGCCTTGGTTGACGCTTCCTGCTACGCCCATCTCGTCAAAAAACCGCCCGTCTGCATAATCCCACGACCACTGCGGCTGATAGCGGGGAATGATGACGCCCTCGATGAAATTGGAGGAGAATGGCCCAAGATCCGGTAGATTCAAAATCGGGTGGACCATCCATTGTGGAATCCGCGATTGCTCGAGGTTGGCGAAGCCGAACGCCCAAGTCGTGTCCTGCGGATTTATGACGTCGCCAACGCGGAAGGCGATCGACTGACCCCAAACCACAATTTGATTGCCGATGAAGGTGGTTAGAGGACCGGTTTTGTTCTCCCACCAGGCGTCGCGCACGGTGTACTGATTGTAAAAGTCATTCATGAAGTGGCCGAAGCTGGCCGCATTGCCGGCAGCCGCACTGCCCGAGGCATAAGCTGAGTTATTGGCGCTGTTAAAAGAGTAGGGCGGTTCATAAACGAACCATTCGCGCATGAAAAAGGTATTGTTTTCGTTCAGCCTGTAGTTCTCGTCCACCTGCAACAGCGTCCGAGCCGTCGCCAGGTTGTTGCGGCTCGGGGTAAAATCGCGCAACGCCGTTGGGTTTTGCCACATGCCAAAGGTTTGGCTAAGGAAACCAGAGACGTGCAACCCGCTTAGCCATCCCTGCTCCTCCGTGCCAGAGCCCATAGTGGGGCCGGGAACTCCGCCACCAACTGCCGCTCCTGCCCCCGCCGGTGCAGCCACTCCGCCTTGTGCAATCTGGACCGGGGACGACTGCGGAACAGTGCCGGTGACACTCAATTCATTTCCCGCCCAGCAGCGGTCCTTTATCGGAACTAATCCGACTGAAATCGTTACTGTTAGCGCTGAAATTGCTAAGGCGCGGATTACTGCTTTCGCTCCCCCCGGTGAACTAATCATGACCTCCAGTGATCCCATCTCATCCTGCTCCTTTGAGCGAAACCGCTAAAGTTCCGTTGTACTATTGTCGTACGGTTTCTCCTCCCTGCGATGGAAAATCAGCTCATGTAGATACCATCGAGGCATAGCCGACAATAGTATTAAAAGTCACTCACGCGTATTAACAATCACCTCCAATCTAGCTCGCTCCCTAATGCGCCTCGCACAACACGTCATGCGTTGGGCTCTACGCACTAGTCCCGAGCTAACGCAGTCTCGAACATACACGGATGTTTTTTTGGAAAGGACCAGCCTTTTCGACGCGACCGAAATGTTTTACTGTAGTTGCCAGGCAACTGTCTGCCCCTATTTCGAAGTCTTCTAGCCTGCGAAAAAGCCAAGCGGATAGCCTACCCTCGCATATCGCGCTCTCGCGCGAGGCAAGGACGTGAATAGCCTTTGCTCTCGCGGAAAAGACCCATGCCAGATAGTAAGTCAACACGATAACTGGGACGCGTATGGCGGAATATCAAGGCGTACAATTTATCATAGTATAAAAACTACTTGTTTGCATTGTTCTTTAGCCGGCTTTCGCGCACAACTAGAAACCTAAGCGCACAATAACTACTGACAAGCGGTATAACCTGTTTAGATATTACCATCTTTCAGTAGCGGCCCGGCCGCATATATGGCATGTGTCGCGAGCCACAATCCGGTGGGTCAAATCTATATTACGGAACCGATCCTGTTCAACTATCTTGGCATTGGCGCAAATTGAGCGACTCGCGGAAGTGCACCTGTAGCTGACCGCGAACAATAATTCCTGTTTGCTAGCTACGATGACTTGGACGGTCAGAACGCGGCAAATGGCTATATCGACGAATATTGCGGCGCACGCGCGACCGTAGGGGAAGCGTTAGACTAGGTAAGTCATGATCGGAATGATGCTTTTCAGTCGCGTGGCAGTGGCTTCGATTCAAGCGTAACGTGATTGCGGCTTCTTGTACGGACTCCTTATATATTAAGGTCTTTACCCGGGGCGCCGCAATGATTGTGTGCACAAAGCCTCGATCGCCAACTTCGCCGTGATTGGCGCTGGCAGGGAGACGAGCGTTTCGAGCCGAGCGTCTCGCGCTGCGCGCTGGGCCTGGCGCCTGGCAGAGCCTCGTATAGGCTACGACGGTCCTGTTCAAATCGATCTCTTTCAAATAAAAGAATAACGGTTTACTTTTGAGCGCATGCCGGCGGTAGATGACCCGATCCATCTATAAAAGATCCGCTCAGAGGCCCGCCAGGAACGAGGAGGAAAATTTATGCAATATGATCTAATCATCCGCAACGGCACGATTATCGATGGTTCGGGGATGCCGCGGTTTCGTGCCGACCTGGGAATTGCTGAAGGCAAGATTGTCAGCATCGGCAGGTTGCGAGATAGAGCTCGCGAGGTCATCGACGCCGAAGGACACGTAGTCGCTCCCGGGATCATCGACGCTCATACACATATGGATGCCCAGGTCTTCTGGGATCCCCTCGGAACCTGCTCCTGTTGGCATGGCATCACGACTGTGGTGATGGGCAACTGCGGGTTTTCGCTCGCGCCGTGCGCTGAGAAAGATAAATTGCTCGTCATGCGCAACCTTGAGCGAGCCGAGGACATCGCGCCCGAGGCGATGGAAGCTGGGATAAGATGGTCGTGGACTACGTTTCCCGAGTACCTCGATGCCGTAGAGCGTACCCCAAAAGGTATCAACTACGCCGCCTACATGGGACATTCAGCGCTGCGCACTTTTGTAATGGGCGAGCGAGCCTTTTCCGGCGAGGCGAACGAGGATGACCTGCAGGCGATGAAACGGGAGCTTCGCAACGCCATCGCGGCCGGCGCAATCGGTTTTACGACGTCACGCACCCGAAATCATCAGACACCGGACGGACAGCCGGTGGCAAGCCGCCTGGCGAACTGGACCGAGGTCCGCGAACTGGTGGGAGTAATGGGCGAATTGAACGCGGGCATCTTCGAGATCGCGGGCGAGGACACGGGCGTCGACGGACCGCGCGTCACTGATTACCTTAGCCGCTTAAAGGCCCTCGCTGTGGATACCGGTGTCCCGGTAACCTTCGGAATGTTTAGCAGCCGAAGAGCACCGGATTACTGGCGCCAATACTTTTCACTCGCCGAAGAGACCGCGGCCGCTGGCGGACGGATGTTCATCCAGGTACATAGCCGCGCACTTAACGTATTATTGTCGTTTGAGACCGTCACCCCGTTCGATCGGCTGCCGGTGTGGCGTGAATTCCGCCAACTGCCGCTGGCAGAACAGCAGGCAGGACTACGCAATCCTGAGATTCGCCGCAGGCTGGTCGAGGCGGCGCGAGAGCGACGCCAGGAGCGGCCAGTGGGCCCGGAGCCGCGCAACGCCAACTTCAAGTGGCTGTTCCCGCTCGAGCGGCCGCTGCCGCCCTACCGTTCCATCGCTCAAATCGCTGACGAACTGGCCAAGGATCCGGTCGACGTGATGATCGATCTGGCGCTGGAGAAGAATCTGAAGATGTTCTTCATTCAGACGCTCACCAACGAAGATCAGAGCCACGTATTGGAAATGATGCGGCATCCACGTTCGGTGGTCACCTTTTCGGACTCGGGTGCGCATGTCTCGCAGATCATGGATTCTTCGCTGCAAACTCACTTCCTGAGCTATTGGGTGCGTGAGGAGGAGGAATTCACGCTCGAACAGGCCATTCGGATGCTGACGTTTGTGCCTGCATCGTACTGGGGCCTGCACGGACGTGGATTACTGCGCGAAGGGTATGCAGCCGATGTGATTGTGTTCGATCCTGCGCGGATTACTCCGGAACTACCCAGCTTGGAATACGATTTGCCAGCCGGCGCTCGGCGTCTCAAACAGAAGGCACGTGGGCTGCTAGCCACAGTAGTAAATGGACAGGTTCTGCTGCGCAACAATGAGCACACCGGTGCCTTCCCCGGGCAGTTGCTGCGCGGACCTTTGGCTCGTCGCAACTGATCTTTCCTGCCCACCATCGTCGCCGCGTCCATTGTGCTGGATGCGGCGACTTAACCCCTGATCGCGGAGGATTAAGGGCGTCGGCCAATGCATCTGTTCGCGCTGGCGCCTGGTGTCGCCCGATCGCTTGAATCAGAGACTTCGCAGCGAGTACTCCTTCATCTTCTTCTGCAGCGTTATCCGCGAAATGCCAAGTGCGAGCGCAGTTCGTGAGACGTTGTGATTATGTTGGTTCAGCGCTTCCGCGATGATCTTGCGTTCACACTCGGCAAGTCTGGCAGCTAACGAAACCTGACTTCCCGACAGGACTGAAACCGGAGGCGTGGCGTCGTAGGCCCGAGCTTGCGGTGCCGTTGTCGGGCGCTTGACTTGTGAGGCAACCAGCTCAGGTGACAAATGGCGGGGTGAGATCGCGTCGCCGTCTCGCGCCACTGCGACGGCCCGCTCGATTTCATTTTGCAGTTGCCGCACGTTGCCCGGCCAGTCGAATTGAGTCAACAAATCGAGGGCTTCTGGAGTCAGGCCATCGATTCGTTTGCGATGCTGCTGTGCGGCACGCCGGAGGAAGAGGGACGCCAGTGATGGGATATCCTCACGTCGTTGACGGAGCGGTGGCACTTTAATCGTCAGGGCGGCCAGGCGGTAGTAGAGATCCTGGCGAAAGCTGCGCTCGGCGATGGCGGCTCGCAAGTCCCGGTTAGTGGCCGCGAGGAGGCGCACGTCGACCTTGTGTGGACGAGTATCGCCAACCGCAGTCACCTCACGCTCTTCAATCGCGCGCAGCAGCTTGGCCTGCATCGCCAAGGGCATATCGCCGACTTCATCGAGAAATAGCACTCCGCCCGAGGCGGCCCGGAAGAGGCCGGGTTTGTCTTCGAGTGCGCCCGTGAAAGCGCCACGCCGATGGCCGAACAGCTCCGTTTCCATCAGACCGTCCGGTATTGCGGCACAGTTCAGGGCCATAAAGGGTCCCTTGGCACGGCTGCTTGTTCGATAAATGGCCCGCGCAACTAGTTCTTTGCCGGCGCCTGTTTCGCCCTCGATTAGGACGCTGATCGAGGAAGCGGCGGCAGCCTCCATAAGACTAAACATCTCGAGCATTGGCGCGCTGTTCGCAACGATCTCCGAGAAGTGATCTTGCCGGGCCAGTTGGCGACGCAGGACGTCGACTTCAGCTCGGAGCTGGTCAGCTGCTGCCTTGATCGCACCGAACCGGCCAGCATTTTCGAGCGCAATCGCGACCGAGTGGGCGAGCTGCTCAAGCATGGCCATATCCCCTGCGGTGAAGCAGGGCTCGCCACTTCGCCTGACGGCTTCAATTACTCCCAGTGCGCGCTCGCCGGCAAATAACGGCACCGCCAGCATCGAACCGGTGTCCATCCCGGTTTTGCGATCAACATCGGGATAATGGCGGCGGTCCTCTTGCGCATTGATAATCAGTTCAGGTGCTCGCTGCCGCAGCACCGCTCCCGCGACGCCGCGGTCCGCCGGCATCCGCAGACCGACCAGGCGGTGCCCAGCCTGAGTATTGCCTTCGGAGTTGTAAGCGAATTCAAGTTCGTTTCGTTGCTCATCCAGCAACAGTAATGAAACGCCGCTCGCCGGCAACGCCTCGCGCAAACGCTGAGCGACGAACGGGATAAGCTCGTCAATCTCGGTTCGCTGGGCGAAAGCGTTAGCGAGCTCGTGAATCAGCGCCGACCTGTCCTCGTCATGTATCACAATCTTTGTTCCCCCGAACAATCGTTGGCTGTTATCGCAGAATGTCCATCAGCAGTCTATTCAGCTCGCGACGGAAAGGGCAAATTGACAGGCGGCTAGCAAGACGCAGGAGGCAACTGAGCCGCTGACCTCTGCAACCGAAACCGCGCCTTGCCGCTCCGGCCGATGGCACACTTAAAGCACCTGTTTCGGTCACCTATGATTGGCTGATGACGGTTAGCAAATCACGAGGTGCCCGTTGAAGAAAAAGCAAGAGCAGAGACGGTCCCGTTCAGGGAAGCAGGAAGTCCTGCGTTTGCCGGACACTGAGCCGCTCCGGATAGTGGTTGCGGGTGAAGTCATTCTTGATAGGTACGTTTGGGGCGAAGTGGAGAGGATCTCGCCTGAAGCCCCTATTCCCGTTCTTCGAGCTCGTCGCCGCGAGGAGAAGCCCGGTAATGCGGGGTTCGTTATGGCGAACTTGCGTGCCCTAGGTGCCCGACCACTCGCCTTCGGCATCGTCGGTGACGACTACGGCGGCCGGATGTTACGCGCTATGTTTCGTGACCTTGCAATCGATACGCGCGGCTTGTTGGTTGACCCGGACCGGCCCACCATCGTTAAGGAACGGCTGCTAGGTTCAGTGCAGTCGGCCAACCGAGCAATCCAACAGCTCTTACGCGTGGATGATGAGGATGACCGACCTTTGTCCGGAGAGCGCGAGCGCGAGCTCACTCGCCGGCTTGACCAGGTACTCGAGCGCGCCGATGGCGTGCTGGTGTCGGACATCAATAAGGGGGTATTGACGCCGCGCTTACTGAAAGAATTGATCCGCGGCGCTAATCGGCGCCGCATTCCCATTATCATCGATCCGCGCTTAAGCACTGACTATTCGCTATACGACGGCGCTACGGCAATAACCCCTAATCGCTACGAGACCGAGATGGCTACCGGCATTAAGCTCACTGACCGTGACGCATGGCGCACGGCAGCCGAGAGCTTGATACGCAGGCATCATTTGCAAGCCTGCCTTATTACTCTGGACCGTGACGGGATGTATCTGGCGGAACGCGGCGGCCGCGCATCGTTTATCTCGACCACACCGCGAGAAGTATACGACGTTACAGGTGCAGGCGATGTGGTCCTTGCCGTCTTCGGATTGCTCGCTATTGCGGGTCTCGGCTTTAGTTCAGCCGCGGCACTTGCCAATATCGCCGCTGGGATCGAAGTTGGTCGGCTGGGCACGGAGATCATTTCTCGCGACGATCTGGCTCGCGCTCTGGCCCCCGCTAACGACCGGATTGAGCAAAAGATAGTCTCGATCAGCGAATTGAAGGTTCAGCTTGAGTCCAGGCGTCGAGCAGGTCAGCAGGTCGTTTTTACCAACGGGTGCTTCGACCTGTTGCATGTCGGCCATCTTCAACTTTTGGGCTTCGCGCGAGCGCAGGGCGACGTTTTGGTTGTCGGGATCAACAGCGATCGGGCTGTGCGTTTGATTAAGGGGCAGGAACGACCGATCTATCCGGCTGCTGAACGAGCTCGCATTCTTGCAGCCCTCGAAATGGTCGACTATGTGGTTGTGTTCGACGACGTTCGCGCCGAAGAAATCATTCGCGAAGTTCGGCCGGATGTGTTGGTCAAAGGTGCTGACTGGCGCGGTCGGACGGTCGACGGACAGAAATTTGTTGAATCCTACGGTGGCCGAGTACTCCTGGCTCCGCTCCTCGATGGTCGTAGTACTACTCTGACAATTTCCCGTATGCGCGGAGAAGCTGGTGCAGGAGCACATGTCTCACGCCCCGCTGCAGCTCAAGCTTGTCGGGTTGATACCAAGCGGCCGAAAGCCTGACGCAGCAACCGGTCGAATTCCGGTACTCGCAACCAGAAAGCCAACCCCAGGTAACTTGTTGAGTACAGCGCGATGACGACCAGTGCACTAATTCGCGAGTTTACAGGCAACAGGCACTCGGCGGTCAGGGCGACAATCGATGAGGCCAAGGCCATTCCCCATAACTGGGCTAAATAAGCGCGGCCTACTCCTGTTGGGCCAAGCCTGCGATTGAGCGTTCGTCGCAAGAGCGAAAATTCGACCCATGCTGCTATACCAGCCGACCCACTTAGACCAACAACTCCCCAGCGCCGGGCAAGGCCTAAATCAGGAGGCAGGACAATCGCGGCCAGATAGCCCAAAATGAGCGTTAATCCGACCCGTATCATTGCAAACCGAAGCGGAGTGCGAGTATCCGAGAGTGCGTAGTAGGTCGAATTGTATAGCCGACCCATTGTCGCCGCGAGCATTCCGACGGCCGACCCGGCCAGAATTGACCAAACATAGATTACATCGCGATGGTGGAATACACCCGATTGGAAAAGCACTGCGACGATGCGGTCACCGATAAACAGAAACGCAGCAGCGGACGGGATGACCAGAAAGGAGATTTGGCGCAGGCCTGCATCCAGGCGCCTCCGCAGGATCTCGGCGCTCGCAGCCGCCCCCTCTGTTAGCGATAATCCGGTTGCCTGTGACATCGCAGGCAGTTCCGCTGCCGCCACCGACATCCCGAACAGACTGATCGGCAGCAGGTAAAGAATTTGTGCGTAATTGAGCGCGGCGACGGCACCGCTCGGCAACAGGCTCGCCAGCAGGTTGTCAATATAGCCGCTTAGCTGAACGACACCTCGGCTGGCAATGACCGGCAACAGGTTCTTGAACACCATAGAAAGCTCCGTCTGCGCCCTTGCCCAACACAGGCGAAGCCTGCCCAACATTTGCAACGTCTGCGGCAACTGCACCAGCATTTGAAGAATCGCGCCAATCAACGATGCCCAGGCGATGTGGACCGCCAGCCGTGGCTGAGAGGCCCAGGGACCGTACCACAGCAGTGCGGCAATAATGGTCAGGTTCCAGGCAACGGGGGCGGCATATGAGGCAAAGAACCGATGGTGGCTGTTGAGTACCCCCAAACACCATGCCGACATCACCAAAATTCCGGCCCCCGGAAACAAGACCTGGACTATGCGGATCGTTAACTGCCTGGTCTCACCCCTGAAACCGGGTGCGATTACATCAATCAGCCAGGGTGCCGCCATCACGCCAATTAGGACGAGGAGGGCAACGATCGTCGCCAGAATCGCCCCAACGGACCACGCGACAATATCAGCTTCTTCTTGATCGCCCTTGCTCAGCAGCCGGCTGTAAACCGGAATGAACGAAGCTGAGAGCACGCCTTCACCAAACAGATTTTGAAGGATGTTTGGGATACGAAAGCCGGCTTTGAACGCGTCGGCAGCGGCCGAATTTCCCAGGTAATGGGCGAAGACGCTCTCGCGCACAAGACCGGCGATGCGGCTTAGCAGAATTCCAGCCGCCACTACACCCGCCCGATTGGAGACCGTTTGCAAACGGTGGGCGTCTCCATCACCTAATAACGAAGCCGAAGCGGGATCCGAGTCCAAGTTACTGCTGGTGGAGCTTCTCCCGAGGTGTAACGAAATCGGGCGACAGCGAGGGTCGCTCAGCGTTGGCACACGATCCTCCACTGAAGCGATGCTTCAACCCGTGGCTCGTAAGTATATAGACCAGCAGGGCCTCAGCATAGCTGACCACGACGACCGATAGTCGTTACGTCAGTCGGGGATTACAATAGACCGCTGGAGCATCGCTGCCGTGGGTTTTTCGCTCTACATCCACATCCCCTATTGTGAGTCGAAATGTCCGTATTGCGATTTCAACTCTTACGGGGTTTCGCAGTGGCCGGAGGTCGAGTATGTCGATGCCTTAGTTGGTGAGATGGAAACCCGGGCGAGGACTGCACCGTGGGCTGGCCAACGGGTCAAAACCATTTTCTTTGGTGGCGGTACGCCCTCGCTGTTCATGCCAGCTTCGATTGCGGGCGTGATCCAGGCGGCCGACCGATTGTTCGGTCTGGTGCCCGACTGTGAGGTTACCCTGGAAGCGAATCCTGGTACCGTCGACCAGTCCAAGCTCGTTGACTTGAGGGCTGCCGGCGTGAACCGGATTAGTTTTGGCGCTCAGTCCTTCAACCCAGCTATACTCAAGGTTCTTGGCCGGATTCATGATGCGGAACAGACGCGGCAAGCGGCGTCGATGGCTCAACGTGCAGGCTTCGAGCGTCTCAATCTAGACTTAATTTTTGCGGTACCTGGCCAACAAATCGAGGATGTCTATCGAGACATTGCGGTGGCAACTTCCTTGGGGCCCGACCATATCTCGGCTTACAACCTGACTTTCGAGGAAAAAACGATTTTTTTCACCGCAATGAAGCGGGGGCTTATCGTTCCGCTGTCGGATGATGAGCAAGCTGCAATGTTTGAGGTGGTTCGAACGGAATTGCCTCGACGCGGTTATCCAATGTACGAGATTTCCAATTACGCGCCCGCGGGACACGAGGCGCGCCACAATTTGAGTTATTGGAGGGCCGAGAGTTACCTTGGTCTTGGCGCCGGTGCTCATAGCTGCGCGCTGGATGATACTTTCAGCCAAGGTGTTCGTTGGTGGAACCAGCCGCTCCCCTCCCGTTATCTGGCAGCGGTAGCTGAGCGCGGAATCGCCGAAGAGGGTCGCGAGCTGATCGAGAAGCGCAAGCTGGAACAGGAATTTGTCTTTCTTAACCTTCGTTTGCGCGCTGGCTTTGAGTTCCGAGAGTTTGAGCGGCGATTCGGCGAACCTTTCGATGCCCGCTTTGGAGAAGTGACGGCGCCATTGGTTCAAGGCGGCCTGCTCGTCCGAGATAAGGACCGGCTCTTTTTGAGTGATCGCGGGTTGGAGATCGCTGACTCAGTCTTTGCCCAGTTCATGTGAACTTGGATCGGTGCTGAGGCTGGGCGATGTCGTTAATTGAACGGCTGTCCCTAGAACCGACCGGAGAAATGTCCATGGAAAATAATCGAGAAGAAGCTATCGCAATCCTGAATCGGCTGGTCGAACTCGAGCTTGCGGGCGCGGTCCGCTACACCCAATATTCTCTGATGATTTTTGGTCATGCGCGGATCCCCATAATGCACTGGATGCGTCAGCAGGCATCGGAAGCGTTAGCTCACGCGGCCGAAGCCGGCGAAGAAGTCACCGCATTGGGTGGACGAGTTTCGTTGGGGATCGCGGAGTTGGCTGGGACCCACCACGCCACGGTGGACGAAATCCTGCAGGAACTCGTCCTTCATGAGCGTCGCGGAATCGAATTGTACCGACAATTGCTCAAACTGGCGGAAGGCTGGAGCGTCTCGCTGGAAGAATTCGCTCGCACGAAGATTCGCGGAGAAGAGACACACCTTGCGGAGATCGAGAAGATGTTGCGCCGGCGCGGCGATGCTTGAATATCGCTAACCGTGACGACCGAGAATCCTGACGCGTACGTAGCAACCCGGTGATGGAGCCGCGCCTCTCGTGGGCAGAATAGTCGTTCCCATCTACTTCGATTACGCTTCGACGCTTTGTTATATTGCATGGCGAATTGTACGGGAGCTGCAGCTCGAGCTCGCTTTCGAGCCATTGTGGAAGGGCGTGCCAATTCAGTGGCGAAGCCCATTTAGCCGGCCCGGCCAGGTTCTAGGGGCGGTCGAACAGGCCAAAATCGCCGCCGTTGTGGCAGAGACCGGGGTTCAGGTTACTCCTCCGGCGCATTGGATAGACTCATTAAACGCCCTGATGGCATCGGAGCTGGCGCGCCAGGCGGGGGTTTTCGACTCGTTCCACAACGCTGTTTTTCACGGTACGTTTGACTTGGGGCTCGACATTTCCAGCCCAATCCAATTGGCAAAATTGGCCGCCCAGACTGGAATGGATGAGGCGGCGTTTCGCCAAGCGCTGGAAAATCGGGTAATGGAACCGCAGTTGCGGAAAAACAAGCTCGAAGCCGACCGGTTTTCGGCAGTCGGCTATCCCACGTTTATGCTGGGAGAATTTCCCCTGATTGGGATTCAATCCAAAGGTACTATGCGAAGTGTGCTCGCCCGCTTTCTCGCCCAGCGTCGTGGCGAGCCGCAAGGTTAAGAGAGCTCCAGTTAAGGAGACGGCAAATTTCGACGGCTGGTATGGCTGCCAAACGGCAGCTGAATTAAACTCGACCATCATTACATGCCGGAACGGGTTCTTTGCAAAAAAGCCAACTGCGCCTTGGGAGATGTTTGAGCTGCGGAGGTTCGATGAGTGAGTGAAAGTAAAAGCGCGAAATTGTCGCGATTGGTCGACGAATTATGCGAGGCAGCCAGACGGGTGGGAATTGAAGTTCGGCGCGAACGGATTCTGCGCGAGGTCGGATATCGGGCGCGCGGAGGGGCATGCCGTTTCCGCGAGCGCAGGCTGATTATTCTCGATCGGGAAATAGGACTCGAAGAGCAGGCTCAACTGTTGGCCCAGGCTTTGCGGGGCACAGACCTGGAAGCGCTCTATCTATCACCCGCTGCCCGTCGCCTGATCGAACCTGCGGCCGAGACAAGCTGATTTAGTGGTCACGGAGGGTTCAGTCTTCGGCTGGGCACCGGGCGAATAGCTCGACAGGCCGCCACCCTCAGGCGCCAAAAGGGGGAAAGGCATCGGAGGCTGTGGCTTCCGTCGACCGTGTCGGGAGCGCTAGACTCGGCAATCCTCGTCACCATCCTGCTTGAACCGGGCCGAGTTCCAGTTGCGGGGTTCACCGCTTACAAGGCGCGCAAGGCAGAGACACAAAATCCACGGTGGCACGTGTGGCGCAAGGTGATTCAGATCCTTTGGTGCGGGAGCATTCTGCTGTCGACAAACGTGAACAGCGAATGGAATTGTTCCACGCACGGTTGCGTGACCGTGGTCTGAAATCCACGTCACCACGGGACGATATTGCCCGTGTCTTTTTCGAACTGGGTAGGCATGTGAGTGCGGAAGAACTCTATGCCGAAGTAAAGAAAGTCAATCCGCACGTCGGTTACGCAACCATCTACCGAACGCTCAAACTGCTCAAGGAATGTGAACTCCTGACCGAGCGTCACTTTGATGAAGACCAGGCGCGCTACGAAGTCGCTGGTGAGCATCACCACGACCATTTCATTTGCGAACAATGTGGCAAAATCGTCGAATTCGAAGACGATGCGATCGAACGGATGCAGCAGGATGTGGCTAGGAAACTGGGCGTTGTACTCACCCGCCATAAGCTCGAACTTTATGGGTTATGTGCTGATTGCCAGCGTCGGCGAACAGCAGGACCTTCCAGAGCCAGGGATCGATGAAGCTTGGCATCCAAAAGGGCAAACCCTATTCCACGCTTGCCCGGTCGCCGTCCTTGGCCGAGGATTCCACCAGGCCGATGGCTGGTGTCCACACTAAGCTGCAAAGCGGGAGTAAACGATCTACAAGCCAAAGAAACGAGGTTAAGCCATTATGGGAGTGCTGTCCGGATATCGTGTAATCGAGCTGGCTGGTATTGGTCCCGCGCCAATGTGCGCCATGCTGCTTTCAGACATGGGGGCCGACGTTGTTCGCATCGATCGCCTGGCTGATGCCGGATTGGGGGTTCAAGTCGAGACCAAGTACAGCTTGTTGAATCGCGGCCGGCGGTCAGTCGCACTCGATCTGAAACGGCCTGAAGCGACCTCCGCAGTCTTGCGCATGGTCGAAAAAGCCGACGCCCTGATCGAAGGATTCCGGCCGGGTGTCATGGAGCGCTTAGGGCTAGGGCCCGATGTATGCCTTGCCCGCAATCCTAAGCTGATTTACGGCAGGATGACAGGGTGGGGGCAGGAGGGACCCTTGGCACAGGCTGCAGGTCACGACATCAACTATATCGCCCTGGCCGGAGCCCTCCATTGCATTGGGCGCCGGGGCGAGGCCCCAGTACCGCCTCTCAACCTGGTTGGCGATTTCGGTGGAGGTGCGCTCTTTCTCGCATTGGGGATAGTCGCTGGCATTCTTGAGGCGCAGAAATCCGGCAAGGGCCAGGTAGTCGACGTGGCAATGGTCGACGGTGTTGCCTCATTAATGACCGCGATATACGGCATGCACGGGGCGGGCATCTGGACCAATGAGCGGGGCACGAATGTGCTCGATACCGGCGCACATTATTATGACGTTTACGAGACCCGTGACGGCAAATATATTTCCATCGGCTCGATCGAAGGCAAGTTCTACCAGGAATTGCTGGAGCGCACCGGGCTGACGAACGAAGAGTTGCCGCGACAAAATGACCGCCCTTCGTGGCCGCGGATGAAGGAAAGACTTAAGGCGCTATTCCGCACCAAGACTCGCGACGAGTGGTGCAAGATCATGGAAGGAACAGATGTCTGCTTCGCGCCGGTTTTAAACATGGACGAGGCGCCGCAACATCCCCATAACCAGCTTCGTGGGACTTTTGTTGTCCTCGATGGTGTGACGCAACCCGCGCCCGCCCCACGCTTCAGCCGCACCCCGAGCGCGATCCAGCGCCCACCGGCGAGACCTGGAGAACACACCGAAGAAGCTTTGCGCGACTGGGGCTTTAGCTCGGCCGAATTGGAGCAGTTGCGCAACTGCGGTGCAATAGCGCCCAACGGTCGATAGGGGTTGTGCCTCAGCCTGGACTCAGGAGGATTGCCACGGATCGGGGGTCATTTCTCGATTTGTCACCCGAACTGACTTTACTCCGGGCACTGTGCGCACCACCTCGCGGACCAGCTCGTCCCATGGTGGCACCAGCCCCAGGCCAGTTACTTGGACCGCGCCGCGAAACGATTGCACCCTGAATGGAGCATTGCCGAGTTTAGGATGATTGACAAGCGAGGCTCGCACTTCCGCTGCAAGTGCAGCGTCGCGCATCTGAACCCATTGTTCGGCGGTGGCGGCGCGATCCACCTCGGCGGCGAAGGCGGCGAGCAGCTTTGCTGAAGACTCCAGGGGTAGAGCAAAAACGTTGAGTACCAGATTGTAATTCGAGGGGTCATCAATATCGATTCCAAACAGGGTCTGAATGCGCGCGCGAACTTCGCGGTCATAGTCTCGCACCCTTGCCTCAGCCAGTGCCGGTGTGAGTTTTTCTTCGGCAGCGACGAGCTGAGTGCGTCGTTCGATGGCGCCGCAAAGGCGCGTCCGTACCCCGCAACCGATGTCTGGAAGAATTTGAGCGACCGATCGTCCGATTACAACCAGCCGGTCTCGCGCCATTTCCTTAAGGACGACCGCCCTGAAGCATGCACTAAAACGTTTGGTATCGGTCTTGAACCGCATCCAGAAGGTAGGGCGGCGCTCGTCGACAATAGCAAGAGCGTCGGCCGGGACGTTGTACGTGCGCGACGCGGCTGAGACGAGCTCATCCGAGGTTAGCAGCCGATAATCGAGCTGCTCGGCGGTGATGCGGGCCAACTCGGTGCCGCGCAGACCTAGGTGCTGAGTAATGGCGATAACCGCCATCCTGCCTGACCGCTATTCTGATGTCGAGACTGTGCGCTTGATATGGTCGCACAACCGATTACTCGGCGTCTATTGCCTGGGTGGTTAATCAGCAAACGGCGCTAACCCGCGTCGTGCGAACTGTGGTATAAGCCTGGGCATGGAAGCACCATTAAAAGGCATCAGAGTCATTGACTGGACGATCTTTCAGCAAGGGCCCTATGCGACCACTTTACTGGCTGATATGGGTGCCGAAGTCATCAAACTTGAAGAGCGCGATAAGGGCGATCCAGGCCGAGCAATTTTCGCGATCGGCGGTGCTGACACGAACAAAAAGGGGCTGAACTTTTACTTCGAAGCCAACAACCGTCATAAACATAGCCTGACGGTCGACCTGCGCAAGCCTTCAGCACGCGAAATAGTCTACAAGCTGGTGGAGAAGAGCGACGTCTTCGTTCAGAACTTTCGCAAGGGCGTGGCCGATCGCCTGGGGCTGGGCTACAAGGACTTGAGCGCGCGCAATCCGAAATTGATTTACGCCAGTGCTACTGGTTATGGCCCCTTAGGCCCGGATAGTGGTGAACCGTCGTTCGACTACATGGGTCACGCGCGCTCGGGGATAATGTTTACAGGACCCGCCGATATAAAAGACCCTATTTATCTGACCGGCGGTATCGCTGATCAGATGGGCGCTATCATGCTCGCCTACGGCATTACCATGGCACTGGTTGCTCGCGAACGCTATGGCATCGGCCAGGAGGTAAATGCCTCCCATTTGGGCTCTATGATGGCGTTACAGGGGCTCAACGTCTCGAGTCGAACAATACTGGGTCATCAGTTTGTGCGCAACTCAAGGGAAGACTCCTTTAACCCCTTGTGGAACCACTACAAATGCAAGGATGGGCAATGGATCTGCCTGGGAATGATCCAGGATAAGTACTGGAAGGATTTCTGCAAAGCGCTTGGGATCAGTCACTTAATCGATGACCCGCGCTTTAACATGATGAAGCTGCGGGGCAAGAACCGCCGCGAACTCATCAAGATTCTGGATGATGTCTTTTTGACCAAAGACCGCAGCGAATGGCTCAAGATCCTCGACGAGGGGGGAGACTTCATTTACACGGTGGTCAATTCGATCGACGACTTGCCCGATGACCCTCAGGTGCGCGCGAATGAGTATATCGTCGATTACGATCATCCCATCGCCGGCAAAACGCAGTTGATGGGAGTGCCAGTGGGCTTGAGCAAGACACCCGGCAATGCTCGCGGCCGTGCGCCCGAACTGGGTGAGCATACCGAGACTATCCTGACCGAGCTCCTCGGATATAGCTGGGATGACGTAGCGCGGTTGCGCGAGGAAGGTGCCATTTAGTCCGCCGGGGAGCCCACCCACCGGGTCCGAGATGCTGGATGGCCTACGTCACCCGCTGTCCGCGCTAGCAGGGCGTAAATCCCTATCATATGGGAAGCTTGGACTGCCCGCTGTCGGCATGCAGGCTGAAGTGGCGACATAGTTAATGGAGCTTCATTCGTTTTCAGGTCCAACTGAAGAAATCCTGGCAGCCGTTCGCGCCTTGGAGCCTGAGATCAGGCAGGCAGCCGAGCAAATCGAGGCAGAGCGGCGGTTGCCTGACAAACTTGCTCTGCGTCTGATGCACGCAGGAGTCTTTCGCATGGGGGTTCCGCGCGCTTATGGTGGACCGGAACTCGACCCGATGGGTCAGGTCCGCGTGGTCGAGGAGCTCTCACGGATCGACGGGTCCGCCGGTTGGCTTTCAATGATTTCGAGCGCCGGCAGCTTCCTCGCGGCCTTCTTACAACCCAGCGTAGCGCAGAAAATCTTTGGCCCAACTGAAAGTGTGCTGGCAGGTAACCTTCGGCCACCTCAGCGCGCTGATGCGATCGACGGTGGCTACAGGGTGAACGGTCATTTTCGGTTCGGAAGCGGCTGTCATCACGCCAGCGTAATGGCATGCGGTTGCGTGGTTTACCGCGATGGGAAACCCGAGGTAACGGCCAGGGGCGAGCCTAATATCCGCGTTATGCTCGTGCCCAAGACAAAGGTGACTATCATTGATGTGTGGCATACGACTGGTATGCGCGGCACGGGCAGCAATGACTATATAGTCGACAACGTCTTCGTGCCGGCCGATGAGAGCGCGAGTATGGCGGAGCCCCCTTTTTGTCCAGGACCGCTCTATCGTTTTCCCCAACTGTTTCTGGTTTCGCATGCTGGAGTGCCGCTCGGCCTGGCACGTAGTGCCATCGATTATGTTTTGGAGCTCAGCTCGCGTAAGGAAATCTCGCCTGGTCGAGGACTTATGCGTGATGACAGCAACGTCCAAGAGACGATCGCGTGGGCTGAGGCTCATCTCGGGGCTGCGCGGTCCTTTGTTTATGCCGTGATCGAGGACCTCTGGCGAAGCCTCAACGCGGGAGAGCGGCTGACTGCAAAGCAGCGAGCGAACTATCGGCTGATGATCACCTACTCGCACCAGGCGGCCAAGCAAGTGATATCGACATTGTACGATCTGGCGGCTACCAGCTCAATTTTCCGCACGAGCCGGCTTGACCGCGACATGCGCGATATTCTGACCGCCTGTCAGCATCGGGTGGTCCATTCAAAAATGTATCGGCCCGCAGGTCGGCTTTTGCTGGGACTCAACGCGGACGAGCCTTTTTTTTAATGCACGTTCACCCTAGGTTTCAATCTTTTGGCCACCAGGTTTTCTGGTCTTCTCCAAGAGCTTTAACAGGGTGTAGACAGTTTCGGTTGCCGGTACTTGCATGCCGTGCCGCCGTGCTGCGCGCAGCACGGCGCCTGAAATCGCTTCATATTCGAGCGGTTTACCTTTTTCCAGGTCCTGAAGAGTTGACGTCTTGATCGCCGCAGCATTTAGAGACTTGCGGATCATTGCGAGCTGGGCGTCCGCTCGGTCGTCGCTCACTTTCGCGCCCTCGGCGCGGCCGACCGCGAGAGTCTCAAGCATCAGTGTCCGTACCAGACGGAATCCGTCGGGGTCATCGATCATCTGCGCCAGAGTGGTGTGGCTGAGGGCGCTTACGCTATTGGTGCTGTTGTTACCCATCAGCTTGTACCAGCGGATGGTCTTGAGATCGGTGGTCAGCTCACCCAGGATACCGGCCCGGCGGAAGACTTCGGCGATTGTTTCGGCACGCGGCGTAATCCTGCCATCCAATTCCCCGAATTCGATCTCACCGAGCGCAGTATGGAGCACCTTGCCCGGGGCAAACAGTTCAGCTCCGACCCGGGAATTCCCTCCCATTATCATCTCGCGCGGGAAGAAGCGGCAGAGAACTTCTTCGTTCTCAACTCCGTTCTGGATGGTCATCAGCACACCGCGGCTGTCGAGACAACCCTGAAGTTGGCGGGCAGCTGATTCCGTATCATAGGATTTGACGGCAAACAGGATTAAATCGTACGGAGCAAACTCCTTTGGGTCTTCGGTGGCATTGACCCGGAGTTTCAGGTCGCCCTTGAAACTTTTGATCTCAAGCCCGTTCTCGCGCAAAGCTCGGAGGTTCTCGCCGCGCGCGCAAAATACCACTTGTTCGCCCGCTTGCTGGAGTCGCGCGCCATAATAGGCTCCGACCGCCCCAGCGCCCATTATCAAAATCTTCATCGTCATCTCGCCTCTCGCAAAACAGAGGTTATCGTATCGCTCAAAGGTCTTCCATGGTGACTACGATCAGTCGGAGACAACAATGACGTCGAGCTTATGTCTGGAATTGGCACGTTTTCTTCAGCGCATGGTCGCGATCGGTCGCACCGGACTCGCATTTGCCAAGGATGGCTTTGACAGGGAACGTTACGAGGAAATGCTGCGCGAAGCCGCCAGCCTGACTACAGTCTTGGCGGGTGAGTCCGAGGCAGCCGCCGCTGAAGTATTCCGCACTTGGCGCGAGAGCGTCGGCACAGACTATGACGGCTACGTTACAACAGCAGTCGGATGTGGAGCGATCGTCTTCAATGCGAACGACAAGGTTTTGATGATCAAGCGTCCTAACGGACGGTGGTTTTATCCGGGGGGGTTCTGCGACGTCGGCTTTTCACCGGCCGAAAACGTGGCACGAGAAGTTCTTGAAGAAACCGGCCTGTCGGTCAAACCGGTCCGGCTGATGGCCTTGACCGACAGCCTGAAGTTAGGTTCTCCGGCGCGCCATGTTTACACAGCGCTATTCTACTGCAAGGTCGAAGCTGGAGAAATCCGGCCACATCCCCTCGAGGTGAGCGAAGCGGGATTCTTCGCGTTGGATCAAATTCCCGAGCCCCTGCATAGTCCCAACCGGCACTGGATAACGCTGGCTCGTGAGTTTCATTTCGAGGGTCGAGTGGAACCGTATTTCGATCCGCTCTGAGCTTCTTGACCCGCAACCGCGGCGTTGGATGCGCAGCGCAGACGTTGGTAGTCCTTCTAAGGTCCTATCGATAGACGGTTAGTGAGCCCTGTCCTCAGATGAGAGTCGCAGGGCTTGGCAGCCAAGCCCGCTCGGTGGCCGGAGTTTAATATGATGTTGCGCGACTGGCGACCCGCGCGGCTAGCAGGTACATGGTTAACGCAAAAGTGCTTGCGATTAGCGTCGAGGGAATGACGCTCGGCAGTGAATTAGCGGCTCCGGAGGGGTGACCGAAATAGAGCGCAGCGCGAAGAGCCGCTACGCCGTAGGTCAGTGGATCAAGTCGCATCAGCCAGCCGACGGCGGCTGGAGCCCCGCTCAGCGGCCAAAAAGCCCCCGATAGCAGCCAGATCGGGATGAGTATCAGATTCATGATCGCGTGAAAGCCCTGGGTCGATTCTATGCGCCAGGCGATTATCAATCCGATGCAAGTGAGTGAAAACGCAATGATGGCCATTATCAGTGCGGATACCACGACTGCCGTAAGAGTGAGCTTGATTCCAGCCAACGGTGCAAGGACCAGAAAAATGCAGCTGGGTATCCAAGCTAGGGTAGTACCGCCCATCGCTTGTCCAATGACAATCATCTGGCGCGAGATAGGTGCTACCAGTACGCCTTGGAGAAAACCCTCGCGGCGGTCCTCGACAGTTGAAATAGTCGAGAAAATAGCGGTGAACAATAAAACCAACACAATGAAACCGGGGTATAGATACTGAAAATAGTTGATTCCCGCGGGCATACCGGCCGGCCTGAAGGACGCATTTAATCCGGCTCCCAATAGCAACCAGAACACGAGCGGTTGCAGAAACGAACCGATCACGCGGCTGCGCTGGCGACGAAAGCGTGTAATCTCACGCAGCCATAGAGTGAAAGCGCCTAGCGCACTCCAATGCCTCATTGGTCCTCCTGCCGTGTACCATAGAAGCCGTGGCCTGTTAGGTGAATAAAGACGTCCTCCAGCGTAGGTTTGCCAAAAGTAATCGATTCGATCTGATCGCCAAACCTTTCAACTACGTCACGGACAAATTCGTGTCCGCGAGGGCGCTCTACGCGCAAGCAGCCGGACACTGTTACGGGAGAAGCCCGCATCTTGAGCAGGAGCTGGTCGCGCAGAGCCGCGAGATTTTTTGCCCTAATCACCACGACATCGCCGCCCACCTGCGCTTTCAATCGTGCTGGTGAATCCAGAGCGACCAGCCTCCCATCATTGAGTATTCCTATGCGATCGCATCGTTCCGCTTCTTCCATATGATGGGTTGTGAGCACCATCGTCACGCCTGCTTCGCTGCGCAGTCGGTCGATATAATCAAGGAATTCGCGGCGCGCCGCCGGGTCCAAGCCCGTACTGGGTTCATCCAGAATCATCAGTTCCGGTTCATGAAGGAATGCTTGGGCGAGTTCCACCCGTCTCTGCAAGCCGCCCGATAGGGTTTCGACCAAATCGTGGCGGCGTTCGGATAGTCCGAACCAGCCGAGCATCGCCGTGCTTCGTTGGCGCAGTTGTTCCCCTCTGATTCCAAACAAGTGCCCATGGTGCATCAGGTTTTCGACGACAGTTAGCTTCAGATCGATGCTCGGGTGTTGAAAAACAACGCCAATCCGTCGCCGCAAGGCGCGGGTATCGCTTCTGAGGCTATGGCCCAGGATCGATGCGTTACCCGATTGCAGCGGCAGCAGAGTCGATAGAATCTTGAAGAGGGTGGTTTTGCCGCTCCCGTTTGGGCCGAGTAGACCAAAAATTTCACCGCGCTCGATTACGAAGCTCAGGTTATCGAGCGCTCGCCTTTCTTTATAACTAAAGCTGAGCGCGTCTATTTCGACAGCGTGAGGCTGTGCCGCAGGACTGATCGGCGCGTTTGCTCCTGCTACATTAACCGATATTTCCATATGCCTGGTCGCGTAGAGCTGCGGCCACCATTGCTACCCGCGGGACAAGACATGTTTGGTGGCCAGGTGACGAGTCGCAAGAGCGACCGTGACGGATTTCAGCGCCCGAAATTTACTCTCTGGGGGCGACGGATACATAGCGATTACCGCACTCGTAAAAGCGCCAAAGCTTTTGCGCCCACTCTCCCGCGTAATCCACGTTGATTCTGCGCGAGCGTCCGATCCGGCCGGGTGGTTCGGCCGGCTCCTCTAAGAAAAGGCTGTCACCGCATAGGTCCGCTCCGTACATGGCACCGGTGATGCCCAATGCCTGTGTTAACTTCCCCGGTCCGTTGGTCAGCTCGCGCGAATCAGCCGGTTTACCGCGACGACGGGCCATCAACTCCAATCCCCACGCTGGCTCAAGTGCGCGAATCAACACGGCATGTGGTTCCCCCTCGGCTGCAGCAACTAGATTCAACGCCCAGCTCACGCCATAGAGCAGATAGATGTAGGCGTGTCCGGCCGGGCCGAACATTGCCGCAGTCCTTTTGGTCAACCCACGCGAGCTATGAGCCGCTTGATCATCTGGTCCCCGATATGCCTCGGCCTCGACAATACGGCCCGCCGCCTCACCTTCAGCGGTCCGTGAGACGAGCAGTTTCCCAATACATCCGCGAGCAACCTCAAGAACAGGCTGCGCGTAGAAGTCGCGAGGGAGCTTGCGACCGGTTCTGGATACTCCTGCGTGCTTAACTGTCAATCTCATCTTTAGGATAAAGACTACAGTGGCATCTGCCAATTGCAGCGACTCGGCCACACCACGAAATGACCTGGCTCCTGAATTCATCCGGCCGAAGGTCTCGCTCAGTGACTTGTGCCAGCCGGTGCAGCAATGCCGCAAATGCATTTGAGAACGTGCGGAGTCAAAAGTTTTGGGCGGCAGCGGTAAAGGAGTGATCCGGGTACAGTCGATGGGTTGAAAGGTAGCCCATTTTGTCGAGTTGAGCGTTAAAGACTGAGGCTATAGAGTTAAACGCGTAATGGCCCAGGACCGCAATGCTAACGCCTCCCGCGACGCGCTACTTCGCTTGACGGCGCGCTGCAAGGCGGCGGGTTGAGCCGGAAAGCTGGGTCCGGCGGACCTGCAGGCAGTTCTCTCCAAGCTTGATTTCGCCACCTCGCCGCAAGTTCTCGTCGGCTTGGCGACCGGCGATGACGCTGGGGTGTACCAACTGCGTGATGATCTCGCGATCGTAAATACGGTGGACTTCTTTACCCCCGTCGTCGATGATCCGTTCACCTTTGGCCAGATTGCCGCGGCGAACGCACTCTCGGATATTTATGCGATGGGCGGAATCCCGCAAACTGCGCTCAATATCCTCTGTTGGCCGCAGACCGGACTGCCGCTCGAAATGCTTGAACAAATCCTTCGAGGCGGCAGTGAAAAAGCCGGCGAGGCCGGTGTCTTTGTCATCGGCGGGCACAGTGTTGCCGATGAAGAAGTCAAGTACGGGATGGCCGTCACCGGCGTCATCGACCCGCAGCGAATCATCCGCAACGTCGGAGCCCGTGTCGGCGACGCATTACTGCTGAGTAAACCCTTGGGTACGGGCATTTTAATGACGGCCTTCAAGCGGGATCAGCTTGCAGTCGACTACTATACGGCAGCTGTGCGCTGGATGACGCAACTAAATGCGATCGCGGCGCAGGCCATGCTGAAATATGAGGTTCATGCTGCGACGGACATCACAGGCTTCGGCTTGGCTGGGCATGGAGCGAAGATGGCCGATGCCAGCGACGTCTCCTTCATAATTGACGAATCGGACTTGCCCTTATTACCTGGGGCTCTCGAACTCGCCAAAGAGCATGTACCTGGTGGAGGCAAGCGCAATCGAGAGTTCTTCGGCCCCGCTGTGCGGATCTCTGAGGAGGTAGCCGACGAAATTGCAACAATCCTGTTTGACCCACAGACCTCCGGTGGGCTTTTAATTTCGCTCGCGGAGAAAGATGCGCTGGCTTTGCTGGCCGACCTGCAAAACTCCGGTAACACCGAGGCAGCTATCGTCGGGCGCGTTGTCCCGCGAGAGCGTTACTCAATCGAGCTGATCTAGGTCAGAGATTTCTCCTCTCAGCAGCTAGATGGCTGCGAGCGCTTAAGACGGCGATAACACGCAAGTTCGAGAATCTGACTTAAAACGCCGAGAGCGCCGGGGGCAACCTTCCATTAAGCCGTCAGGAATCCCGTCCTCAGTTTGTACGAATTACAGGCCGAACCCCGCCATTTTTGTACATGTTACAGAAAGTTAGTTCCGAGTGACCCCTTATTACACGGTCGAGACGCCAGAACGCCGGCCGAAAGTGGTTCGCATTCCGGGCTTATTGTTGCACTGGTCGCCATTGACTCACTACTTGTGCCAACTAGCCAACAGAGAATTTGGGGCAGCCGGACGGCACAGCCGTTGCGATAACTTCTAGTTGACAACTGCAAATGATACGGCAGCGCGGTCCCCCCCACGCGCTCACGTATCCAAAAGCGAGGCGGCGGCGGGAGCATTCCCGCCGCCGTTTCGTCGTCGCTCAGCTCAAGGATTTCGCAAACGGCCTTGATTGTTTAGTCGGTGCCTACTTCCGTCCGCCTGCCCGCCGCCGCTCCGAGGAGGGACGGGAGGACCGAGGCGACCGGGCCGGCGCTGCTTTGGATTCAGATGTGGATTGGGCTTCGCTGGCAGTAGCTCCACGCTTCTCGAGCGAGGCTTTAAGTGCCGACATGAGATCAATTACCTGACCCCGGCGCGGCTCGGGCGCCGGTTCGGTAACCTCCTGACCCGCAACTTTTTGTTGCGCCAGTTGGAGGACTCGTTCGCGGTAATGGTCGTGATACTTCGAGGGATCGAACTCCTTTCCAGTCAGTTCGTCGATGAGTCTCTTCGCTAATGTGAGTTCCGCTTCCTTAACGGCTTCATTTTCGGCCTGATTAACGTCTTCAGCCGGCCGTACTTCGTCAGCATAGTAAACCGTGTGCAGCATCAGACCTTTTCCGTAAGGACGAATTAGAACGAGATGCTCTTTGCCGCGCATGGTATAACGGCCGAGTGCTACACGCCCACTCTGCCGCATAGCATCAGCCAGCAGGCGGTAGGCCTTGGCCGCGCTGGGTTCGGCCCCGAGGTAAAAAGACTCCTCAAAATAGACAGGGTCGACCTGTTCAAGTGGGAGGAACTCCGTTATCTCAATCGCATGTTCGTTGCGCGCCTCTAAGTTCTTAAGTTCTTCATCGGTAAACGTAACATAGCGTCCCTTCTCGATTTCGAAACCGCGCACTAATTCGCTACGATCGATTATGGCGTCGTCGACCGGGCAATAGATTTTTTGCTGAATGCGACTCTGGTCTTTTTTATGAAGCAAATTAAAGCTGACAGACCGAGAACGGGTAGCCGAGAAAAGCTTTACCGGGATAGAAACTAACCCGAACGAGATGTTGCCGGTGCCGATCGGCCGTGAAGCCATAAGCTAAGGATCCTCCACTCTTGAGTCTGCACGGTGGATCTGGCCTGACACAAGTCTAAACTTAGCACTATTTTCGGTGCCAGGCGGGATGGACTTTGCCCTTAGACAAGTATCGGGAAAAACGACAAATTGACCGTACTCCGGAGCCCTTCGGACGAACGCAGGTCGATAGCGGTCCCGCTCGCGCGGGTATGTTCATCGTCCAAAAACACGCTGCGCGCCGGCTGCACTATGACTTTCGGCTGCAGATGGAAGGCGTCCTGCGTTCGTGGGCAGTACCGAAGGGTCCCTCACTCGACCCAAGTCAGCGAAGGCTAGCCGTAATGGTCGAAGACCATCCGATTGAATACGGTGACTTCGAAGGCGTTATTCCTGACGGAAACTATGGGGCTGGCACCGTCATCGTGTGGGACCGCGGGGAATACTCGCTTCTAGACCCCGTCGGTGGGAATGCCGCCGATGCGGTGCGGCAGGGAAAGCTCGATATCGAGATGCGCGGATTTAAGCTCCGCGGCGCCTTCACGCTGGTTCGCACGCGAGGCGCTCCTTCAGCGCAGCGCGACTCCAAAGAACAATGGTTGCTCATCAAAAAGCGAGATGGCTACGCTGACGATGCCGACGTCCTGGAGGCCCATCCCCGGTCTGTGTTGTCGGGTTTGACCATTGACGAGATGCGGGAGGTGGCCCACTTTGGGCGCAGTGCTGAACAATTACTACGCAAGAAAGGCGCTCGGGTGCTCAGCTGCGACCTAACGGCCGATTCTTTCCCTCTAAGTCTTGCAAAGACTTCAGAGGAGCCGTTTGATGGCGAGGATTGGCTATTCGAGCTCAAATACGATGGTGTCCGCACTCTTGCCATCCGCGACGGTAATCGCGTAGCCCTGTTTGGGCGTAACCGACGCGAGATCACCTACCGGTATCCGGAAGTCGCTCTGGCGCTATCGAAGTTGCCCTTTGAGCGGTTTGTTATCGACGGTGAAATCGTAGTGCTTGACGACGAGGGCCGTCCCAGTTTCCAACTGCTTCAGCGCCGAATGCATTGCGAGGATGTCGGACAAATCGACCGTTTGAGCCTCTCGTTGCCAGTTACCTTTTGGGTTTTTGATGTGCTCGCCTTCGGGAATTATGACGTTCGACCCTTACCGCTTGACGACCGCAAGCAAGTACTCGCCCGGATGATTCAGGGTGAGGGGCCGGTCCGTTACTGCGACCACGTTGTCGGTCAGGGTCGTGAATTTTTCAAGCTCGCGGCCGAGGCCCGTCTCGAGGGTATTGTTGCGAAGCGTCGAGCCGCTCCGTACCGAGGCACACGGACTAATGACTGGCTCAAAATAAAGTGCCCTATCTCTCAGCAATTTGTCATCGGTGGCTGGACCGAGCCTTCCGGAACGCGAACTCACTTTGGTGCGTTGCTGATAGGGCAGTACGAACAGTCGGGGGAGCTACGCTTCGTCGCTCGGGTAGGCAGCGGCTTCGACGAAACTACACTGAAGGAGATCTCACAGCTGTTGAATGAGCGTAAGCGTGCGACTTCTCCCTTCCGGCCTTCGCGCCCCGGTGAAGCCGCACCACCTAGAGCCTCGCATTTTTGCGAGCCCGAACTGGTTTGTAGCGTTCGTTTCAGCGAATGGACAGAAGATGGTGGTATACGGCACCCAGTCTTTGAGGGATTGGTTTCTGGTATCGGCGCTCGGTCCTGCCTATATGGTGGCGCCGAAAAGACTTCGAGTGCTGCGAGCGATTTAGCCTCGCATGGCATTTCTCAGCCAAAAGTCAGCGCCACAGGGCATTCGTCGCCAACAAAAGTGGACAAGGAGCACAGGCCAACCAGCCTTGGATCAAGTCGAAGCTCCGGCAACGGTCTGCGGCTTGCAGTTGAGCGGCAATTCAAGCTTACGAATCGCGATAAGGTGTTTTGGCCCGAGCAGGGCTATACCAAGGGTGACCTGCTCGAATACTACTGGTCGGTCGCAAAATGGATGCTGCCATATCTCAAGCAGAGACCGGTAGTGTTGACACGCTATCCAGACGGCATTGGGGGCAAAAGTTTTTTTCAAAAAGACGCGCCACAATTTGTCCCCCGATGGCTTCGCACAGAAAAGATTTATTCACCCGATTCTCAGCGGGACATCGCTTATTTCATCCTCGATAGTGCCGAGGCGATCATGTATGTGGCTAATATGGGATCGATTCCGATCCATATTTGGTCGTCGCGTCTGCCTCATCTAGAGCGCCCAGACTGGCTTTTGTTCGACATTGACCCCAAGCTTTCTACTACCAAGCAAGCCGTGATCGTTGCTCGCGCGGTAGGAAGCGTCTTGCGCGAAATAGGCATGCGGCCCTACGTAAAAACGTCAGGGCAGATGGGTATTCACGTCGTCGTCGGCCTCGAGCCGCGTTATACCTACGAGGAGGCCAGGATGTTCTCGGAGCTGGTAGCCCGGGTAGTGCTTGGGCGCGTCCCCGAATCCGCGACGTTGATCCGCGACCATAACGCTCGGAAAGGGCGCGCTTACATCGACTACATGCAACTGGGCTACGGCAAAACTATTGCGGCGCCGTTCGCGGTGCGGCCGGTTTCAGGTGCTCCGGTTTCCACACCTTTGCGATGGGATGAACTCCAACCGCATCTCGAGCCTATCAACTTTAATATCAAAACCGTGCCAGCGCGCATGGAGCAGTTGAGAGCGGACCCGTTTCGGGGCGCTATCGATGATCCGCAGCGGCTTGAAGAGGCTTTGCCCAAACTGGAAGAGCTTGTGCGCGAATCAAAGAACTCGTGAAGGTCATTGGGGCGTCCACTTCCTACTTCAGAGAATCCAGAGGAGCCTCGCGGTGCGCACTGACTTCGCAACCGCTATCGTCACCGTGCTGTACGTCTCGCTCATCGGCTCGCCAATCCTGGCCGTCGAGTATCCGGTTGTCAGGACGCAGGATGGCGCGGTGCGTGGCATCGCAAAGGGCGGCGTGCGTGAATTCCTCGGTATCCCGTACGCGGCAGCTCCGACCGCAAATCGCCGTTGGCGCCCGCCAGCGCGTCACGCCGCGTGGACCACGCCGCTCGATGCGACCCACTTTGGCGCCTCTTGCCCGCAGCCGTCGATGCTGGAGCGCAATTACTCAATATCCGAGGGTTGCCTGTTTCTTAACGTCTTCACCCCCGATCCGCCCGGGAAGTTCTTGCCCGTGATGGTGTGGATTCACGGCGGTGCATTCGTAATCGGTTCCGGATCCAGCTATGACGCGAGTACGCTCGCGTCAAAGCATCGGATGGTGGTGGTTACGATCAACTACCGGCTGGGTGCGCTGGGCTTTCTCGCCTGGCGCGAACTCGATCGGGAAAGCCCAGAGGGCGTGTCGGGGAACTATGGACTGCTCGATCAGCAAGCCGCGATAAAATGGGTCAAACACAATATCGACACATTCGGCGGCGATCCGAAAAACATCACGCTCGCGGGAGAGTCGGCGGGCGGGATGAGCGTGTGCATGCAACTTGTGTCGCCGCAAGCTTCGGGGCTGTTCCAGCGCGCGATCATCGAAAGCGGCCCTTGCCTCTACGAGCCTACGCTCGCCGAGGCAGAGCGGCACGGTGATCAACTCGCCGCCAAGCTCACCTGCGACAAGAACAAGGACAAGGTCGCCTGCATGCGTGCAAAGCCGGCCGATCAAATTGTGGCTGCGATGCCCGCCAGCATCACCGGTCCGCTGCTGTGGGCTCCCGTAGTCGATGGGCGTGTGATTCCCCAGCAGCCGGCCGAGGCATTCCGCGCAGGAGTGTTCAACAGGGTGCCGGTGATGAACGGGTCGAACCGCGATGAGGGGACGCTTTTCGTCGCCATGGGTGGCCCGCTCTCCAAAGCAGATTACTCAAAAGCAATCGCCGGATTTGCGAGTCGTTCGCCTACCGCCAGGCGCAATCCGCAGGATGCCGCCAAAGTCGTTGGCGCATATCCGCTCAAAGATTATGCATCGCCAGCCCAGGGTCTGGCTGCGGTGCTCGGCGATGCGATCTTCAGTTGCCCGGTGGAGAGGGCCGGCCAGCTGCTGTCGCAGCACGTGTCGGTGTTTGAGTACGAATTCAACGATCGCGATGCGCCCCTTATTTTCATGGTGCATCCACCGTTCCCGCTCGGTGCCTATCACGCATCGGAGATTCAGTACGTGTTCCAAACCGGCTTTCCGGCCGAGCGCAGGTCGACGCCGGGCTTCTCGCCCGCCCAGCAGAAACTTTCGGATGACATCGCAGGCTACTGGGCCGGGTTCATCGCATCGGGCGAACCAGGCGCAGCCTCACCAAAGTGGGAGCCGCAGAAGCGGGGAGACACGAAGATTCTGTCGCTCGCGCCCGATGGGATCCGATATGAATCCGACTTCGATACGACGCACCATTGCGCGCTGTGGAACTCGCTGCTCCCGTAGCGCCGGCAGGTGATCGTCACCCGACAATCTATGGGGCGGAAATGCCTTTCCGCTTGGCGCCATCCACAGCGAATTGAGCAAGCGACGCAAACCGCCCGTATTTAACAGATGACCTTCTTCACTGTTGTCCTGCGCCGCCGGGAGCGTTGGTCAATCTTTCTCACCCGCTCGGCGCCGTGCACGCCGAGGCTGCGCATTGGTTTCCGGCCCAGAGGGTCACACCGAGTCCACATCGACCTGAGGTTTGCGAGCCAATGCGGTTTTCTCAGCGCCGTAGGAATGGATGGCGCGGGGCGAGATCTGTGAATGACGTACTCATCCTGTTGAGGAAGTGCGGTAACTGGGCTGCGCAGAGGACATCGCAGGCAGGGCGGCTAGAAAATGAAGAATGGGCAGCATGTCACGCATGCTGCCCATATCAGGCAAAGACTAATTAATCGCCGTGTTGCGTCTTTGCAGCAGGCGATCAACGTCGAACTTGAAGATGCGCGCCGCGTTCAAACCCAGTATTCGGGCGCGTTGATCGTCGGTCAGATGCTGCATTTGACGTTCGATCGACTGAGCCGAGTGGGGCCAGGAACCCTCATGATGAGGATAGTCGTTGGCCCACAGGAAATTGTCGACCAGGTCGTGCTTAACCGCCAGCTCCAGCCCGATTGGATCATCTTGAAACGACGCCGCTCCGTGTTCGCGGAAGTACTCGCTCGGCAGCTTTTTGAGCTTCGGCAGCGCCCACATGTGGTGTTTGCGGTAAGCCTCATCCATGGCTTCCAATGCCCAAGGAACCCATCCGATGCCGCATTCTATCAGGGCGAATCGAAGCTTGGGGAACCGCTCCAGCACGCCCGATGAGCACAGGGCAGCCATAGGTTCAACTGTCGGAGCGAGGGCATGGGCTACATAGTTGATGACGGCGCCACCATCCTTGCGCGCCGCACGGGGGTCGCGTCCAGTCGAGATATGAAAGGTTATGGCAAGGTCACAGTCTTGGATCACCGCCCACAGGGGGTCATAAAGCGCCATGTTGTAGTTCGGGTGGCGCGCATCGTGGGGGCCAAAAATCGGCTTGCATGGCAGGTTAACCCCACGAAATCCTAGTTTGGCAACGCGTTTAACTTCCTCGACGGCAAGTTCGACGTCGGCCGTCATGATAGCCGCGATCGGCGACATGAAGTCGTTATACTTACCGAAAGTTTCCCACGCCCAGTCATTCCATATCCGGCACTGCATCGCGCCGAATTTGGCATCCTGTGTGGCCCACATGCTGAGGCCCTTGTTGGGGAAGATTATCTCGGCGTCGACGCCGTCGCGGCGATGGTCCTTCATTCGCTCGACCGGATCAGCACCTGCTGTATTACGGAGCTTGTCCTCGCCTTCGAGATGGCTGTCGAGCAAGCGCGAGCGCTGCATTCCTTCGGCGACGACCCACTTGACGCCATTGGCATCGACTTCGATACGCGGGAGACGCTTCTGGTATTCTTCGGGCAGGTATTTGTGCCACAGGCCGCTTGGCTCCTGACAATGACAATCCGCCGAGATCATCAGGTACTTGTTGGGATCCCCGGGCCGAGCGGTGCGCGGCCAGCCATCATGGCCGGGTGTTTCGAGCCGCCATCGATTGGGCTCATCTATGTCGGTTAAGGTTTCCTCGATCATTGCTCCCTCCGAAAAAGGCTTTGGATCGTAGGATCCAGCATTTTACAGAATAGCAAGGCCAGCAGTTCGGCCGAAACAGGCCATCGGACGCCCAATGGCGCGTCGTTCTGCCAAATTTTGCCCGTCGGCCGAACCGTCCATGTTCGAACCAAGCAACAGTTTTTCATGCTGGTGCAATTATCCGCCTGAGCCGCGGGAGCAAACCTTGATCCTTTCTGATCATTGCTTTCCGCGGTCGTTCGCGCTAATTAGCGGCGATGATAGCTGCCAGCATCAGCGAATAAACAATCAGCTATCAGGATTCACACACGGGAATTCCCATCGCCTGGAACCTGCTGGCAGTCGTGACTAGTGCTCTCACTGAAACCATGAGGCACCTGCTGCCGCGAACGTGACGAAGTGTGCGCGGTGCTGGGACGTAAGACGGACAAGCTTACCTACCTTGTCTTCGAGCGGAAAGAATTGATTGCCGCGTTCGCGATGCGCGATGACGCCCGGCACTGGATTGAGGAATGCGGTAATCAGGCCATGCGGCTTCGCCACACGCAAGAATTGAATTCACCGAGGTTCAAAGTCGCGCCCGGCAAAAAGAATCCCCAGCGGCGACGGGCTGCTGGGCGCAAGCGCTAAAACAACCCCAATTGCCTCATGACCTTGTGGAGACGGTCGGCTGCTCCCTGTGACATGGGGACCAGCGGCATACGCATCTCGTTGGTGCACTTTCCCATGAATGCGCAGGCCTGCTTGACGGGGATAGGGTTGGTCTCTTGAAAGAGCGCGCGGACCAGAGGTAACAGCTTAAAGTGCATAGCCCGAGCGTTGGCAAAATCACCCGCCAAGGCAGCTGCGACCATATCGTGAACTTCGCGTGGCACTACGTTAGTCGCGACCGAGACCACTCCTTTGGCGCCGATCGCCATCAGGGGCAACGTGAGCGAGTCATCTCCCGAGAGCAAGGTCAGACGATCACCGCACAGGTGGAGGATATCCGAACATTGATCGAGAGAGCCGGAAGACTCTTTGACGCCGACTATGCGTTCAATCTCGCACATTCGTGCAAAGGTCTCTGGCAGGATGTTTGATGCAGTGCGGCCCGGGATATTGTAGACGATGAGCGGTAAGTCGACGTTGGCCGCGATCATCTTGTAGTGCTGGTAGATACCGTCCTGGGTCGGCTTGTTGTAGTACGGTGACAGGAGCAATGCGGCATCTGCTCCCGCCTCTCGCGCGAACATGGTCAACCGAATCGCCTCCGCGGTGCTGTTGGAGCCAGTTCCCGCGATGACCGGGACCCGTCGCCGAGTTTGTTCGATGACCAGCTTGATGACATGTTCATGCTCGGCATGGGACAAGGTTGCCGACTCACCGGTCGACCCGCATGGCACGAGGCCATCGACGCCTGACTGTATCTGCCATTCGACCAGTTCTCGCAAGGCGGCTTCGTCGACCATGCCATCACGAAAAGGAGTGATTAGCGCAGAAATGGCGCCGCTGAACATTGGTTCCATCCTCGTGATTTATCAAGCCCGATGGTTGCAGCCGACATCCTGTTGCGCCGATCCTCGGAAATTCTATCGAGGAGCGCCGATCAATTCGCGGTCATCCAACTCGATTTCTCCGCGGAATACTTCGATCGCCTCACCGGTCATAAAGACATGATTTGCGCTCGGACCGCTTTCACGCCATTCGATCTCCAGGTTTCCGCCTCGCAACTCGACGGTTGCCTGACGTGAAGCGCGCCCAGTCAAAACGCCCGCGACGAGGGCGGCGCAGGCACCTGTGCCGCAGGCGAGCGTCTCGCCAGAACCTCGTTCCCACACCCGCATCCGCAGCCGGTTCGGGCCCAGTGGCCGAACGAACTCAGTGTTAACGCGACGCGGAAAAAATGGATGATGCTCGAAGCGGCGGCCGATCCGGGCGAACTCCTGTGAGTCAAGTGCGAAAATTCGGTCGTCATCGACGAATACCACACAATGCGGGTTACCCATGGAGAGCGCCGTGATATGCTCAAGGCGTTCGCCCACCCTTAACGCAAAATCGACCACTTGCCCATCCCAGTCGGCGGGAATCTGGCGGCCTTCGAGGATTGGCTCGCCCATGTCTACGGTGGCTAACGCGTGCTCGCCGTCGAGCTTAAGCTCGACTGTTTTGAGCCCCGCGTCAGTGGCAACCGTCAGCGGATTGGTCCTCTTGCCAGCAGTTTCGTAATGCAATCGCGCCAGGCATCGGATGCCATTCCCACACATCTCGCCGCGACTGCCGTCTGCATTGTACATTTCCATTCGAACATCTGCCTCGTTAGTCGGGCAGAGCAAAATGAGCCCGTCAGCCCCAATACCGAAGCGGCGGTCTGAGAGACGGCGCGCCAAGCCTGCAGGATCGGCAAAGCGGAAACGATCGGTGATGATAAATACGTAGTCGTTACCGCACCCGTGCATCTTGACGAAGGGGACCTTACGCATCGGGCCCCTCCCGCAAGGGCACGATCCGCTCGCCCCGTATCAGGTCCTCATAGCTCTCACGCTCGCGGACCACATGGAAACGCGTCCCATCGACAATCACTTCGGGAGCGCGAGGCCGTGAATTGTAGTTCGAAGCCATCACGAAACCATAAGCGCCCGCGCCCATTACGGCCAGCAAGTCGCCCGCCTGGACCTCTGGTAACTCTCGCTCCCGAGCAAAGAAATCGCCACTTTCGCAGATGGGCCCGACGACATCGGCGATCTGAACCGCAGACCTTTGTCGCTCTTCAACTGGGCGAATTTCATGATAGGCCTCATACAGAACCGGCCTAATCAGGTCATTCATGGCGCCGTCTACCACCACGAACCGTTTTACGTCGGTCTCCTTGACATAAAGCACACGGGTTACGAGTATCCCCGCGTTGCCGACCAGAACACGCCCGGGTTCGATGATTATGGTCAGCTCCAGGCCGCGCAGAGGACCGAGGAGCGCGGCTGCATATTCCGCAGGAAGCGGAGACTGCTCCTGATAAGGTATCCCCAGGCCACCACCCAGGTCGAGAAATTTCAGCGCGATGCCATCGCGACGAAGGTCGCGCACGATTGTGGCAAGTTTCTGCGCGGCCTCAACAAACGGTGAGGTCTCGGTAATTTGCGAGCCGATGTGAGTGGTTAGTCCGATCAACTTGAGGTTGGGCAGGCCACGCGCTTCGGCATAATAATCGCGCACCTGTGACAAGGGAATCCCGAACTTACTGTCACGGTGTCCGGTCGAAATATGCGGATGGGTGGCGGGGTTCAAATCCGGGTTGACTCGCAAGCTCACCGGTGCCGTGAGGCGCAAGCGTTGAGCGACCTCTGAAACCCGGTACAGTTCCGGACGCGACTCAACATTGAGCATCAAGATGCCGGTCCTCAGCGCCATCTCGATTTCACTGTCGGTCTTGCCCACTCCCGAGAAGACGATCTTGCTTGGGTCTGCACCCGCCGTCAGGCAACGCATGAGCTCACCGCCAGAGACGATGTCGAACCCCGCACCCAGGTCACTGAAGAGCTTAAGTACGCTCAGGTTCGAGAGCGCCTTCATCGCGAAGCAGATGATCGTGTCGGTTCCGGCGAAAGCCTCGCGGACAACGCGCAGATGGCGCCGCAGGGTACGGGCGCTGTAGATATAAACTGGAGTTCCGACCCGTTCAGCGATCTCGCTGACTGACACCCCCTCGGCCAGTAAACGGCCGTCTCTGTACTCGAAGTAATTCATATTGCCATAGCGCGGGCGATCCCTGCGGCTTTGAGCCTTACAGCTGGCTTCGCCAGCGTGATAGACAGCTTTTTTATCACAGGCAGAATTCACTCCCAAACGTTAATCGAGGACCTTTTGGGCCGAGGCTGGTCAGCGTCATGTGGTCGCTATGATTTGCAAACGCGCCGTCGCAATGCGATTCTTTGTCATTCCGCACTAATCAGGAGTTTCGGACTTAGCCATAGCCGAAAATGAGATAGGTCTAAGATGGATAATTCTCAGCAAAAGCCTCTCATTCAAACCATGAGACCCAGCGGCAGGCCCCGCCATCCGCAGGAGTACTACGAGCAAATCAAGCGTAAATTTGCCGAAGAGCGCGACCTGCGATTGAGATACCGGCCTGAAGGAACCAAACAGTACACCTCGGATCTAAGCGGCTGGATGGCCAAGTACGAAATCGACCCTTATGGCGGTGAAGTTCGGCCACGGCCGGCGATCAGCGACACGGTCGAGTGTCTGTTCATAGGGGGTGGCTTCTCGGCCCTGCTGACCTCCGCGCGGCTGCGCCAATACGACGTGGAAAGTATCCGGATTGTTGAACGCGGCGCTGATGTTGGCGGTACATGGTATTGGAACCGCTATCCCGGGGCGGCCTGCGACGTTGTCGCCTACGATTATTTGCCTTGCCTGGACGAAACCGGTTATGTCCCCTCGCGCCATTATGCCAAGGCGCCCGAAATTTTTGCTTACTGTCAGTTGCTGGCGCGCAAGTTCAATCTTTACGAGCTTGCCATCTTCCAGACCACGGTAACCTCGACGGTTTGGAACGAAGACGAAAAGATGTGGCATGTGGGGACAGATCGGGGCGATCAGCTGAGAGCCCAATTTGTAATCTGTGCCAATGGCACCCTGGCCAAACCAAAGCTGTCCAAGATCAGGGGTATGGAAACCTTCAGGGGCCATTCGTTCCATACCTCGAGGTGGGATTACGATTACTGCGGACCCGACCTTTCCCGTTTGTCGGACAAGGTTGTTGGGATCATCGGCACTGGTGCCACCGCTGTCCAGGCGATTCCACGACTCGCCGAAGCCGCGAAGGAATTGTACGTATTTCAGCGCACGCCTTCTTCGATCGACATCAAGGATGATTGGCTGACCGATCCGGAATGGGCCAGCAAGCTCAAACCAGGCTGGCAGGCGCGGCGGCGTGAGCGGGCGCGTCTCGAGGCACGGCGCATCGAGGAGGGGGCCGAGCTCTCCGGTCTCTCGCGAGAAGAAAAAATCCGCCGCCAGGAAAACGCGAACATTGATTACATGATGCGAATTCACAAGCGCATCGAGGAAATCGTTAAGGACAAGGCCACTGCCGAGGCGCTCAAACCATGGTACATGTTTATGTGCAAGCGCCCATGCTTCGACAACGATTATTTGCCCACCTTCAATCGACCGAACGTTCATCTGGTTGATACCCACGGCAAAGGCATTACCGAGATCACTGAGAAAGGCCCGGTCTTCGAGGGCAAACAGTATGAGTTGGATCTGCTTATTTACGCTACTGGTTTCGAGGTCCAAAAAACCGGCATCTACAATCAAATCAAAGGGCAGGGTGGACTCGATCTCAACGACAAATATCGCAATGGCATCCGAACATTGCTCGGAATCCACTCGTATGGCTACCCGAATCTGTTCATCATGGGCGGTTACCAGGCATCATTTCAGTTCAACCTGACAGACATGCTGCAGTCCCAAGGCGACCATATCGCGGCCTGCATCGACTACGTACGGCGCCATGGTTACCAGACGATCGACGCCCGCCCCGAGGCTGAGGAATGGTGGGTTCAGGAAGTCATCAAACATCGTGGTAAAACAACCCGCAACCAGGACTGCACGCCCGGTTATTATAATTTTGAAGGTGAGTTTCAGCGTCGCCAGGATGGCAACTATAATGGCGGCTTCAATCGCTATTGCACCCACATGGAAGAGGTTAGAGCGCGGATGGAAAGCTATTACCTTTTCAGTAAGCGGTAGAGTCTTTCCGAAGATCAGGCGAGCGACAGTCTTCGCGCCGGCGTCAGCGCCCGGCATTTGATCGTTTTTGATGCCGCCCATTTTATCCGACGCCAGGCGGCCGCCGCGTCAACGAGGAGCGCGACCGGCCAGTGCCAGTTGACCGGTGACCAGCCCGGCCCCGATGGGGCGAAATGTTGCTTGCTGGCTTTGTCGATAATGATGTGATTTTCTTCAATCTTCCGCTTCGCTGAAGAGGTCTTCCTCAGGAGCGTAGTTCTCGAAACGGGTGAACTGGCTCAGGTAGGTGAGTTTGGCCGTCCCGGTCGGCCCGTTACGTTGTTTAGCGACGATAATTTCCGCCACTCCCGGCTCTTTGCTTTCGCGATGATACATTTCGTCGCGATAAATAAACGCGATTACATCGGCATCCTGTTCGATTGCTCCCGACTCACGCAGGTCAGCGAGTAATGGCCGGCGGTCTGGACGGGTTTCGACCTGGCGATTTAATTGCGAAAGAGCAACTACCGGCACCTTCAATTCCTTGGCCAACGCCTTGAGCGAGCGCGAGATCTCAGCGATCTCTTTTTCACGAGACTCTCCGGGCCTGGCCGAGCGCATCAACTGCAGATAATCAACGATGATGAGGCCGAGATTGACGTCGCGTTCGCGCATGAGCCGCCGGCACTTGGCCTTGAGCACGATGGGAGAGGTATCCGAGCTATCGTCGATAAAGATCGGTGCCTCTGACAATCGTGCAGCAGCCTGCGCCAGTTTGGGGAAATCACGCTCGCCGAGATAGCCTGCGCGCGCTCTTGAGCTGTCAACGCGACCCTCGGCGCACAGCATCCGCAAAACCAGTTGCTCCTTTGACATCTCCAGGGAAAAGATCGCTACGCCCACTCGCGGTTCGCATTCCGTGGCAGCGTGAGCTGCGATATTAAGGGCGAGCGCGGTTTTGCCCATACTCGGGCGGGCGGCGATGACGATCAGGTCTGAGGGCTGGAGTCCGGCGGTGAGGCGATCGAGATCGAGAAAGCCGGTGGGTACGCCAGTCACCAGTTCCTTTCTCTCGTACAACCGCTCAAGCAGTCGAATCGATTCACGGGTCAACTCAGGCATCGTGTGAAAAGATTGGCGGATGCGCCGTTCGGAAATTTCGAAGATCTTATGTTCTGATTCGTCGAGGTATTCGTCGACGTTGGCCGGTGAGTCGTAGGCGCCCGACGCGATTTCAGTCGCGACGGAAGCGAGGTTGCGCAGCAGGGCCTTTTCCCGCACGATGCGAGCGTAATAGCCCGCGTTAGCGGCGGTTGGAACGCATGCTGCCAGCTCTGCGATGTAGCCAGCGCCGCCGACGGCTTCGAGCACGCCGGCGGAGCGCAGAGCGTCGGTCAGAGTTATCGCATCGACCGGCTGGTTGCGTTCACTCAGCGCTATCATTGCTCGAAAGATCTCGCGATGAGAATCGCGATAGAAGTCTTCTGGCGTTAGGATTTCGATAGCTTGGTTTATAGCGTCGTTGTCCAACAAAACGGCGCCCAACACCGATTGTTCGGCCTCGAGATTTTGTGGAGGGACTCGCTTGAGGATGTCTCCCGCCGCCTCCGCCGCCATTCGCCACTTCTCCTGTAAAACATAGACTGAGCACCGTAAGTTTTTAACTCGGCTGATCGGTGCTCCGGTCCGTTCAGTACGTTTCGCGCCGTTGCCGCCGGGCTCTGGCGGACGCCGCATCAACGCCCTGCCCATAGAATTTATACAAGGCCAAAGAGGACTGACACTGGTATTGCTCTTACGTGCCCGCCATGAACTCTCGATGAACCGCAGGCTCACAAACTGTCCACAGGGTTATCCACAGACTGTGGATTAAATTTGCCCAACAAAGTCCGATGTGGCGAGTGACCGAAGGCAGGGCGTCAGGGTCCAAAACACGCTCTGGAAATCAGCGTCGCCTGCTAACTCGCACCCTGGTTCGGCGCCGCCTTCCGGTTCTCCCTGTCATCAGCGGAACCGCGGCCACACCGAATAGAAATCCGCCGACGTGTGACCACCAGGCTACCCCTCCCATGTGGGGATCGCCGGAGCCCGATGCGATACCGAAATAGAGCTGCGCGGCGAACCAAAGAAGCAGATAAACGATGGCTGGCACCTGCACGGGCCGGAGCCCGAAAACTCCGGGCAGCAGAGTGCGAATTCGACCTCTCGGATACAGGACGAAGTATCCTCCGAGCACTCCTGCTATCGCTCCGCTGGCGCCGATGACCGGTATGCGGGATTGCGGTGCCATCGAGACCGTGGCAAGGCCGGCGGCTATGCCGGCACTAAGGTAAAACTTGATAAAACGAAAATGACCGAGGTGCTCCTCAACCGCGGGACCAAACACGAGCAAATAGAGCATATTTCCCGCGATATGTAATACCCCGGCATGAAGAAAGAGCGAGCTAAGCAATGTGAGGAGGGCCGAACTGGCGGCTACCGGATGTGTCCATTGGACATGTGAAATTCGCTCGGGCACGAGCGCGAATCGAAGCAGGGGGATGGAGCCAGCACCCCAGAGTTCCACGCCGAAAATCGCAAGATTAGTGACGAACAGAGCGGTGTTAGCGGGCGAAAGCCGCCTTGCCGCTTCGCTATCGCCCAACGGTATCATGAACCGCAGCTATAGTACCGACGCCGCTTGGACGGAGCGATACGAGCTCCGGATCCCACTCTTGCGGTCAATTGGTACCACCGTTCTTGGCGATAACTTTGCTACGCATGTTAAAATTGAACCAAGTTACTTCTCATTGGAACCGTTTTCGCTGGTTACCACGAACGATTCATTTCGCTGTCAGCAATGGCTGACGAAAGTTGAGTATCCAGTGAGAGAGCAGGAGGTCCTGATGGGTGAGCCGGACGGCGCCGCTCCCGCATCGCCGGCAGAAGGGAGCGCGCGAATCGAATACGAGCTGAATTTGTATTTCCAGATGAAGCTTATTCGTGCCTTTGAAGAGCGCGTCTCGCGGCTTCATCGGCAGAATAAGATTCTCGGAGGCGTTTACTCGGGAACTGGCCAGGAAGCTATAGTAACGGGGATTTGTGCGCCATTGCGCGACGGTGATTTCGTTGCTCCGCTCCATCGCGATTTGGGCGTCTTCCTCATGCGCGGGGTGGATCCCGGACGCCTAATGGCTCAGTTGATGGGAAAAGAAACCGGTCTCTCGCGCGGCAAGGATTCTTTCCTGCATGGCGGCGATCTCGAACATGGAATTTTTGGGTCCACCTCCATGCTTGGCTCCTCTTTGCCGGTCGCCGTCGGCGCTGCGTTAAAGTTTCAGATAAGGGGCGAAAAACATGTTGCCGTCGCCTTCTTCGGCGAGGGCGCGTCGTCGCGAGGCGATGTCCACGAAGCAATGAACTTCGCCGGTGTCCGCAAGCTGCCGGTTATTTTTGTTTGCGAAAATAACCGCTACGCATATTCAACGCCGCTGGAAAAACAAATGGCGATCGAGAACGTTGCCGATCGGGCTGCAGCCTATGGCTTCAGGGGACATGTAGTTTCTGGCAACGATTTGCTCGCCGTGGTTCAGCTCAGCGAACGAGTTATCGAACGGGTTCGCGAGGGCGGTGGCCCAGCGCTAATCGAATGCAAGACTTATCGTTATCGCGGACATAGCGAGCATGATCCGGCTCTCTATCGTGACAAGGACGAGTTGATCGAGTGGGAGAGCAGGGACCCCATTCCGCGCTATGAATTCTATCTGGAAAAAAGAGGGCACGACATTCGCGCCATCCGCGAACAGATCGACGAGCGTACCAGACGAATCGTCCAGGAAGCGGTCGATTTTGCCGAAAACAGTCCGTGGCCGGCGCCGGAATCTGCCATGGAAGATCTCTATGCTCCATCCATGCTGCCGAGCAGCTCAAACGGAAAGCGCCAATAGCAATGGAATCAAGCCTTACGAGTCAGTGATGAATTGCGCTTAAGGTGCACGCGTATAGGTCTTCGACCCGATCGTGCAGCGGCAGAATTTAAACGAGAAACTGCCAACATGCTGAAACAGAGGAGCAAACCAGGGCCAGTTTCATGGAAGTTACCTATCTGACCGCAATCAACCAGGCTCTCCACGAGGAGATGCGACGTGACGAAAGTGTCTTCATTATGGGCGAGGATGTCGCCGAACTTGGCGGCGCTTTTAAAGTGACCGAGGGACTGCTCGACGCCTTTGGCGAAAATCGCGTGATCGACATGCCCATTTCGGAATCGCTCATCGTCGGTGCTGGGATCGGGGCAGCAATTCTCGGGATGCGCCCGGTGGTGGAGATGCAATTCAGTGATTTCATCGCTTGCGCGTTCGATCAAATCGTCAACACGGCCGCCACTTTGCGTTATCGGCATGGCGGGCGGGCGGCTTGCCCACTGGTGATTCGTTCGCCGTCCGGCGCCGGCGTTCATGGAGCATTGTTTCATTCGCAAAATCCCGAGGCCTGGTTTACTCGCGTGCCTGGCCTGAAAGTGGTCGCTCCGGCCACGCCCTACGATGCCAAGGGGCTGCTGAAATCCGCCATCCGTGACGGCAACCCCGTACTTTATTTCGAGCACAAGCGCCTATATCGCAGTATCAAGGAGGACCTACCGGAAGGGGATTTTACGGTGCCGATCGGAGTCGCGGAACTCCGTCAGAGTGGTAAGGACCTTTCGATAATCACTTACGGTGGTACGCTCAACCAGTGTCTTGACGCGGCCCGGATCGTTGAGAAGGAGGACGGTCTGTCAGTCGAGGTGCTCGATTTGCGCACCCTGCTGCCCCTCGATCGGGAAGCGATTTTGGCGACCGCACGCAAGACCGGCAAGGTCCTGATTGTGCATGAAGACCGTGTAACAGGGGGCATCGGTGGCGAGGTCGCTGCGATTATCGCCGAGAATGCGTTCGACTCACTCGACGCACCGATCCGCCGGGTCGGCGCCGCCGACACCCATCTCGCTTTCAGTCCGCCGATGGAGGAGTTCATCCTACCCAATAGCAATAAGATAGTCGAAGCCATCCGAAGCTTGGCCGCCTACTGAGCGTAATCGATGAGCCTTGAAGTCACTATGCCCCAGATGGGCGAGAGCGTGGTTGAGGGTACCGTCACCAAATGGTTGGTTAAAGAAGGTGACCGCGTTAGCGAAGACCAGCCCCTCTGCGAGATCTCAACCGATAAAGTCGACACGGAGATCCCGTCGCCGGGTTCGGGGATTATCGTCCGATTGATTGCTGCCGAAGGGCAAACCCTGCCGGTCGGTGCGCCCTTGGCGGTGATTGAGAGCGAACCGGCGGCACAAGAGACGCCGGCGCGACAAGCTGAACCCCAGCGTCATTCAGCCCCATCCCCGGCGCCGCTGCCTCGGCAGGCTCCACCGCCTCCCCCGCGCGGAGAGACAACCGCGACCGCTAGCGGAGCGCAGTCGGCGACCGCGGGTACCGTTGCGCAGAGTTCGCGGCCACGGCGTTACTCGCCGGTAGTCATGCGCATGGCCGAGGAGCACAACATTGACCTGAGCTTGGTGCCCGGTACGGGTATCGGGGGGCGCGTCAGTAAGCGAGACGTTGAGCGCTATCTTGAGAACTTGCGTAGTGGTCACGAAGCCAGCCAAGCTGCCGCCGCCGCTACCACGGTAGCCGCGCAGCCGGCGCCGGCAGCCCCTTCTGCCTATCGCCCTCCCGTATATCAACCGCGCGAAGGGGACGTGGTTGAGCCATTCTCACGTCGGCGCAAGCTCATCGCTGAGCATATGGTCTATTCCAAAACTCATTCGCCCCATGTGGGGACGGTCGCGGAAGTAGACCTGACCAGGCTGATGGCGCTACGGGAGGCTCACAAAGAAGCCTTTCAGAGGCGGGAGGGCTTTTCGCTAACCTTGCTGCCGTTCGTCGCTATGGCGACAGTGCGTGCCCTCAAAGAGTTTCCCCGCATGAACGCGTCGGTCGCAGGTGATTCTCTGGTGATCCGGCGCGACATCAATTTAGGGATAGCAATGGACGCCGAGGAGGGGCTCGTTGTCCCAGTGATCAAAGCTGCCGACACCTTCACCGTCATCGGCCTGGCACGCGAGATTGAGCGACTTCGAGTTAAGCTTCAGAACCGCTTGTTAAACGCCGACGATTTGGCCGGTGGCAGTTTCACCCTTTCGAATCCGGGGCGTGAAGGGAATCTTTACGGATTTGCCATAATCAACCAGCCGCAGGTCGGAATTCTTCGGATGGGAGAGGTCAAAAAGCGTCCAGTCGTCATCGAGGTCGGCGGTACGGAGGCGCTCGCGATCCATCCAATGATGTATCTGGCGCTTTCTTACGACCATCGAGTTATCGATGGTGTACTGGGTAATCGTTTTCTATACCGAACAGCTCGCATCCTGGAGGAGGCCGACTTCGATTTGTAAGCTCTTTGAGGGCTCATGATGTATGCAGGGCGATGAGGCAAACTCCTGGCACTCCGATCCCGACAGTCACGACAGAACCTTTGAGAGAACCAGCTGCGTTGCATGCGTGCATCTGTCGAGGACGGAAAATTACACCGTTGCCGTCGTTTCGTGGCTGGGCTGCCGCAGCAACAACACCGGCCAATTCGGCGCCCGATGAAATAACTGAGACGGGTGATCCGTAATAACGCTCATCGAGGTCGAGGAGACGCAAAATGCGGTTTTCGATTCTTACGCTGGGGGACAACTACGCCGAGTTGCGCTCGCATGAACGCTTTTACCAGGAGGTCCTGGAGGAGGCTGAGTATGCAGAAGAGCTCGGCTTTGACGGTTTCTGGGTCGGTGAGCATCATTTTCAGCCCAGCTATCGAGTGTTCCCATCCCCGCAGATGATGCTGGCCGCGATTTCGCAGCGTACCCGCAGAATCCGACTCGGGACCGGGGTCAACATTCTGCCGCTCAACGATCCGATTCGATTAGCGGAGGACTTGGCGGAACTCGACTTGTTGAGCCACGGCAGAGCCTGCTTGGGTGCCGGACGCGGCTATCAACCACACGAGTTTGCGGGCTTCCACATCTCCATGGACTCGGCACGGGAACGTTTTTGGGAATGCCTGGAGATAATCCGGCGCGCATGGACCGAGGAACAGTTTTCCTACCACGGCAAATACTATCATTACGAAAATATCGCACTGTTGCCGCAGCCAGTGCAGAAGCCCGCGCCCCCAATCTATGTCGCGGCGGCGTCTCAAGGTTCGGCGGAGGAGGCAGGGCGGCGAGGTTATCCATTCGCGTGTGCGCAATTCGCAGCAGCGCCGACACCGCAGGAGGTAGCTAGCCAAATCGAGCGCTTCAATCAGAGCTATATTGAAGCGGGTCACGGAGAGCCTCCCGACGACCTGCCACATGTGTTTTGGACCCATGTGGCTGACAGCGCAACCCAGGCGCTAGACGAGGCCGATTTGGCTATGAAGCGCAAGCTCGGTAGCTCAACCCGACAATGGGTTAAACCGGGCGTTGCCGGTTACGAAGCTTTTGCTCGATTGGGACAGTTTCTGGCCACCGCTACGATCGAACAACTTGATGCACTTTCGATTTTCGGGGATCCCCCGCGATGTGTCGAAAAGATCCGCAAATACTGGCAGATCGGCCTTAAGCATCTAATGGTTATGTTCGACTGGGGTGGAATGCCGCAGCGAACTATCTTCCATTCAATGGAGCTGTTCGCAAAGTACGTAATGCCCTATTTCACCGATGAGGAGCAGCGGGCCGACTCCGCCAGTCACGTAAAATAGTCACGGACTGCAGCTGCCCCTGGCAGTATTGTCGGCCTAACGAGGCCACGGAATTTCAGCCCTGTCCTCAGTGGCAGTCGCGCTTATCCTCGCGGGTCAGGCTCGGAGCACATCACAACCCGACCTGTAGCGGCTCTGTGCATTTGAACGGTAGACGGATGACCGGAATATCCGTGCCCGGTTCACGCACGATTATTCCGAGACCTTGCACTTGTGGATGATTGACCACCTGCTGCAGATCGAGAGCTGGCAGAATCGTCCCCCCGTACTTACGCACGATTGGCTCCAGTTCAGCCAGCGACTTGCATGCCAGGGTTGGGTTCAGCAGATGGGGCAAATGTCGCTTGTTGTTGCGAATGAGTTGGACCGTATTGAAGCGGGGATCTGCGAGCAGGTCAGGCCGGCCGATTTCAGCAAAGAACAGGCTCCAGCCTTCCTCATGGCCGAGGAAGTCAATCAGGCAGCTGCCATCGGCACATCGGAAACCGTGATCCGGAAACCACTCGTAGGATTCCAACTGAATCCCCGGCGACACCGTATTTTGTTCGACGGTTTCAGACTCCGCGACGATGTCCCACTGGTTGATCGCGAGGGCGCTCGCTAGCATCGAGACTTCGACACGCTGGCCCTCGCCGGAGCGCAAGCGCCAATAAAGCGCAGCGAGTATCGCCTGTGCCGCTGCGATTCCTGTGGCGACTGATACCATATCAAAACCCTGCCGGACCGGAGGACTGCCTTTCGTTCCAAGATGTCGGGTCAAACCCGCCATGGCCTGCACAGCTAATTCGGTTGCGGGTTCATCGGCCATAGGACCGCTGCTGCCCCAGCCGGTGATCTGGCAATAGATCAAGCGCGGGTTGTCGCGCCTCAAATCGCGGTATGAGATCCCGAGACGATCGAGCTTGCCCGGTCGATAACCAACGATTACCACGTCTGCCCAACGGGAGAGATCGGCCAGCTGAGCACGCCCAGCGACGGTCTGTAGATCTATGACCCTCGTCTGCTTACCCGGATTTAGCTGGATGAAAAGCGAACTTGTGGTTCCAACTTTGGGCGGTAGTTGACGCAGCCAATCCCCCCAGGGTGGTTCGATCTTGTTTACCTGAGCTCCCAGGCGCCGCAGGATCATTCCACACAACGGCCCGGGAACGCCTTCAGCTATCTCCAGCACTCGAAGATCGCCAAGGGCGCCAGCCGCGCGCTTCTCCGAGCTGGCTGTCAGGGGTGGGGTAACGAGGGGCATTGATACATCGCGTCGGAGCGCCGCAAAGACGCGCTCTGTATCCTGACCGAGCAGGGGGCATCCACGTGTTATCGTGGCTGGAGTTTTATCGAATCTCCAATGCGGCGCGCTGGATCGGATCTCGCCGTGGGGCGTTTCAACGCGTTCCAGCATCCCATTGCTGCGCACTTGCGGATGGGCTGCCAGGAAGTCGGTCTGCCGCTGGTGCAATTCATGGACACCGCAAGGCACACCGGCTTCGCGTAGCAGCTTCATCCAGTCAGCGTTGCTGCGAGAGCGAAAGATATTAGCCAAGATCGAAATCAGCGCTTGACGATGGACGATTCGAGATTGGTTGTCGCTGAACTGGGGTGTCTCCAGGGCTGGATCCTTCAAGACCTCGCGCAATCGGCGCCAGAACTTCTCGCTGGGCGTGCAGACGTTGATGTAGCCGTCGGCGGTTCGGAAGCTTTGATCCGGGACGATGTTTGGGCGTGCGGATCCCATCGGTCCGGGTATGACGCCATTGGCAAATAGCTCGGCGAAACGGGTGATTCCAGCAAAAATTGATGAGCCCAGCTGAGCGGTTTCAATCATCATGCCGCGTCCCGTCTGCTCGCGCCACAACAAGCCGGCCAGGACAACGACCAGGTTTACCATCGCTCCATTCCAGTCCTGGTTCGCCGTAGCGCGCGACCATTCGGGTCCACCGTCTTCGCTACCCGTGAGGCTGACAAACCCGCTGACGGTTTGCGCCACCCATTCATGGCTGAACATGCCTACCCAGGGTCCCGTTCGTCCGAACGCTGACGCTTGGACATAGATGAGCCGAGGGTTCAGGCTGGCCATCACTTCATAGCCCAGGCCCAGCCGCGCCATAATCGCGGGGCTGCGGAAGTTTTCAATCAGCACATCGGCGTGCGCGATTAAATCGCGAGCTTGTGCGAGTCCGCTGGCACTCTTGAGATCGATGACGGCCCCGAGCTTGGTTAGATTGTTGCCAATGAAGGTAGTGCCCATCCCGCCGATGAGGGGCGTGGCCCAGCGTACGAAATCGCCTTTGGGCGGCTCTACTTTAATAACGGTGGCTCCCAACATTCCGAGCCATTCCGCGGCGATGGGCCCGACCGCCGCTTGGCCGAAGTCCAGCACGATTAGACCGCGTAACGGCCCCGTAGACCTATCCGACAATTCGTTGAGCGCCATTGTTGTGACCCATCGGCAGCCATTTTTTGGGTTTGTCCGGTAGCGAACGAGAGTCAACCCTGAACTCTTCAGGCGGTCGCAAACAGGTCACGCATTTCCGGAATGATCCACAGTGGTGACTGTCCGTTAGCGACGCGTTGAATATTGAGATAGCCATTACCGAACCGTTTGCGATAACTGTCGACGGTCGGCCCGGCGTTGTGCGGCGTCAAAGTAACATTGGCCAGTTTGAGCAACGGATTTTGGGGATCGGCGGGTTCTTTCTCTTGACAATCAAGGCCGGCAGCCATTAGTCGGCGCTCCTGAAGAGCCGCGACCAGTGCTGCCTCATCCACTACCTCGCCTCGGCAAGTATTGATCAAAACTGCCTTGGGCTTCATCCGCCTGAGCTCGGCCTCGCCTATCAAGTGGCGCGTGGTTTCATTCAGCGGGACATGGAGGGTGACGATGTCGGCGGTTTCCAGCAGCACGTTCAGCGGCACGTACTCGACACCTAACGCTGCCTCTTCGGTAGGGCTCCGCCGGAACAGATCGTAGTAAATCAAGCGTGCATCGAATGCACGAAGCCGTTTGGCAACCTGTTGGCCGATGTTGCCGAGACCGATAATTCCCACGGTTTTGCCCTCGATCTCGTAGATATCTTCGGTCCGGGGAATGCCCCGATGCCAACGGCCGGCAGCGACGTTTTGATGAAATGCGACGAGCTTACGGTAAACTGCCAGCATCAACATAATCGCATGTTCGGCGACGGCTACGGAATTGGCGCCCCCGTTGGAGCAGATCGGAATGCGGGCCTTGCGTGCTCCCTCGATATTCAGCATGTCGTAGCCTGCGCTCAGAACCTGTATTAGTTTCAAACGCCGAGCGTTCAGATAAGCCTCATCAGGCAGAAAGCGCAGGAAGCCAAGCAGATAGTCAGCTTCGCGCATCGCAGCAGCGATCTCCTCCGCTGTCGCGCGCGGCGGCAGCATTTGTAGATCGAAGTCAACCGGTTTCATCTGGCGCGCCTGTTCGACGATTTCAGGCGGCATTTCGATACCCTGAGTAAAGAGGATCTTTTCTCGTGACACGTTCGACTCCCGGTAGGCAGATGGTGCGCCCGGCTACCAATCGTTGGTGGTTGAGGGCGAGCGAAGTGAACTCTTGGTCATCGTCGGGCGTGCGATCTCACCGACGGTTTCGTGCAGGCTCAAACTCATTACAAATGCCAGCGCGGGTATTAAAGCCACAAGCAACATTGCGGTGCTCAAGCCGTAGCGGTCAGCAACGGCCCCTAGGATCGGCGTCAACATTCCACCCACCGTCATAGATAGGCCGAGTGTGACGCCCGCGGCAAGACCTACTCGGTTCGGCAAATAGTCCTGACCCATTACCACCACCACGCTGTTTGCCGCTGCCACGGCGATTCCGATCGGCACGAGCATCAGGGCGGCGAGAGCTATGGGCGAATTGAGGAAGAGCAACAGGAGTGGCACCAAGCTGCCAAGCGATGCCGCGATGACAGTCTTGCGGCCGTAAAGGTCAGCCAGCCTGCCACCGACCAAAGTACCAACCGCAACTGAGCTGGCCAAAGTAGCCAGCGCGATGCCGCCACCTGCCTTGGTTCCATGCAGGTTGGTCGTCCAGTACAGGGGAAGAAAAGTATTAAGGCCGAAAAATGCGATTGAGCGCAGGACAACCACTGCGGTGAGCCGCGCAAAGTCAGCCCAGCGCTCGGCCGCTGCGATTAACCCGCCTTTCGTCACACCTGTGGATGGCGGCTCCACGGCGCTGATTCGCGGCAGGTTAGGTACCAGCACGAGAGCCATGACCAACACCGGGACACTCAAAATGATGGCGCCGTGCATGCCCATCATCATCAGCGTCGGCGTTATTATCAGCGGACCGATTGCAAAGCCGAGCATCCCACCGACCGTGAAAAGACTCATGGTGGTGGCTTGCCGAGAACCGCTCAAGTATCTAACACGACGCGCAGCCTCCGGATGAAACGCTGAAACGCCGAGGCCGCTGAGTGCAATGGAGATAAAGATTAAGCCATAGCTCGGCGCGAAGCCTGCCAAGGCGACACCCAGTCCGGCCAAACTCATCCCGGTTGGGATAAGCCAAGGAGAAGAGCGTCGGTCCGCCAGAAAACCGAACAGGGGCTGCACGACGGAAGACGACAGGGTTTGCGCTAGAACCAGGCCAGCCGCGGCGGCGTAACTGAGGCGATATGTTGAAATAAAAAAGGGTAACATCGCGGGCAGTACGCCCTGATTGATGTCATCGCAGAGATGTGCCGCAGACAGGAGCGCGATCGATCGATAATCGATGCGCTCAACGCCTGCGGGAGCGCGATTTGGTGGTGAACTCATGCTGCGTGCCACAGTCTACGCCGCCAGAGGGCCCGAGTTGCGGGCCTGATTCCTGCGATTATCGACGAATCTGTTCTTATAATCGTGAAGGGCGTCGGCTGCGCCGCGCTCAGCGTGGCCTGATTCCTGCGATTATCGACGAATCTGTTCTTATAGCCGGAAAGCCGCATGGAACGACAGTGCCGATTGAGCAGAATTGGCCGGCGAATTGCGATAGAAAAGCCGAATAAACCTGTTCAACCTCCGGAGCTGTAAATTGAATGAGTGGGTCCGGATGGGGTACTTCTGAACCAGTGATGAATCCAGAGCCTGAGCCGGCGAACCGGTTTTCATTCGCCGTACCACTAATCGTTGGTTGCGCCTTGTTCATGCAAACGCTCGATTCCACCGTGATCGCGGTAGCGCTGCCTGCGATAGCGAAATCGATGCATCAAGATCCGATTCGGCTCAATCTGGCGATTACTTCGTATCTCTTGAGCCTGGCGGTTTTTATTCCGATTAGTGGTTGGGTGGCAGACCGTTTTGGAGCGCGCACGGTCTTTCGTGCGGCAATAATTATATTCACGCTCGGTTCGGCATTGTGCGCGCTGGCGACCAGCCTCTCACAGCTGATTGGCGCTCGCGTCGTGCAGGGTTTCGGGGGCGCGATGATGGTGCCGGTCGGCCGCATCCTGGTCCTCAAAAGCGTGTCCAAGACCGATCTGGTCGATGCCATGTCATACCTGACGGTGCCGGCCGTATTTGGCCCGGTCGTTGGGCCTCCCGTCGGTGGTTTCATCGTAACTTATGCTTCATGGCGTTGGATTTTCCTGATTAACGTGCCAATTGGAATCCTCGGTGTGGCACTGGTCACAATTTATATTAGTGACTTTCGCGAGGAAGGAGTTTTTCCGCTCGATCTTCAAGGGTTTTTGCTGACCGGGTTGGGACTGGCCGGCTTGATGTTCGGTATCGAGACGATCGGCCGCGGCATGTTGCCGGTTTGGGTCGTGGCGGGCGCTTTGGTGAGCGGGACGATGTGTCTGACCTTGTACGTGTTTCATTCAAGGCGCGTCTCGAATCCAATTGTTGATTTAAGTCTGATGCGTATACCGACCTTTGCCGAGGCTACCGTTAGTGGTTCCCTGGCGCGAATGGGCATAGGTGCGCTGCCTTTCCTGCTTGCAATGTTGCTGCAGATTGTTTTTGGCCTTACGCCGTTCGGTTCAGGCATGATAACCTTCGCAAGCGCCGCTGGTGCCCTGCTGATGAAACCGACCGCCGCTCCTATAATCCGACGATGGGGGTTTCGGCGAGTGCTCGTGGGTAATGGCCTCATCAGTGGACTAATTTTGATGACTTACGCGCTGTTCCGGCCATCGACGCCCTACATCGTGATCATCCTGACACTGTTCATAGGCGGGTTTTTTCGGTCTTTGCAATTCACTTGTCTCGGCACCCTGACCTATGCGGATGTGCCCCCTTCGATGATGAGCAGCGCGAGCACGCTCGCCAGCATGGCCCAGCAGTTGTCGCTGAGTTTCGGAGTTACGACTGCCGCAATAATGCTTCATCTCAGCCTCCATCTGCGCGGTGCGCGTACGTTGGAGACACGCGACTTTATTGCGGCTTTTATTTTGACCGGAGTATTGGCGCTCATTTCAGCATTATTGTTTCTTCGACTCTCCTCCGATGCTGGCTGGGAGTTAAGCGGACACGAGCAAATTGCGGTCAGAGAAACAACGGAGGTCGCCGAGGCGGTGACGGAGGCGGCGGCGGAAGCCGATTAGGGCGGCCCAGGAACGCTGAAGTGCAAGCGAAGATATGAGAATCAGTGAGAAAATCGAGGGCCTGTTTTTGCCGCGCAAGCGGATGGTGAATCGGTTGGCCGAGGTGGCTGCCGACGTGGAAACGCTTGCTTCCAACTTAACCCGTCACGCTGAGATGTGCAGCTATTCCGGGATTCGAGCGAGTCTCAGTGAGCTAGCTGCGGCTGAGGCCCAGCAGGCCAACGCTATTCGCGAATTGTTGCTGCACGAAGGTATCTCGCTCGGGATGCATCAGAAACCGGTTAAAGAAGGGTCAAATAATTGGGAGCGGCTGCGGAATGACCTGGCGCTTCAGAGCAAAATTCTACGTGCGCTCCATTCTCTATTCTCCGAATGGAGTGGAATAGACCCCCAAGTCGCCGAACGGTTGCGTGAGTGCGCCGTCGAAGAAGAGCGACGAATAGAGCGACTCCGCGATTTAACCTTGCGCTGCGACCCGCAGGCGCTAGATTGACCCGGGCCAGCGGAGAGATGAGGTCGTCGACCTTCTCTCCGCGTGGCTCAGCGGCCTGAACTACTTGATCGCCAGTGCGTTGGGAGGTGAACCGACCCCTCCCGGAATATTCAATGGGGCGGAGGTGAAAAAGAATTCATAGCAGTTGTCATTGGCACAGTCGTCAGCCAATTCCTCGAGATTCCACATTTCACCGATAGGCATGCCGAAGAATGACAACATATGAAAATGGAGCAGGTCTCGAGCCTGCATGAAATCGGCGGCCTGCGGTGGTGGAATCGCTTCGAGCCCGGGCGAATCGGAACCAACCGCTGCGATATGCTGTTCCCACAGCCATCGCGCGGTCCGCTGCGAGCCCTCAAGTCCTGGTGACTTTGTGTCGCGAGCGAGTTCTGCTCTTTGGTCGTCGCTCATCGAAAGATAAGCCTTGGTCCAGCCTACTCGCACGAGCAAGATATCCCCGGGCCATACCTGCGTGCCCTGTGCCTCGAGGGTGGCCAGCAGATCTTCAAGCGGGATCACGTCATTGGTCGTACAGTCAAGATGTTTACCCTGCCGCTCGTAGTATCGAGCGACATCAGCAAGGATCCCGCGGCCGGCGATTCCGCGCCGCGCCAGATTATCGATGCCTAACTTGGAGCCCCCGTAGCCTGTTACTTGGTCGTCAGGGATGCCGTTGTAAGCGCCATATTGGGGGTGCTTGACGTGCGAGAGCGCATCCCATTGAGACGAGGCTTGTGGATAAAAGTTATCGAGATAGTCATCGAGGATGTAACTCGCGAAGCGTTTAATCTCGTGACGATGTTTGCCTCGCGTGAACAAGGGCGGGTCGGGAATGTTAATCGGCAAATTGAGTGCAAAGACTCTGCCTTTGCGAATGAACTTGGATGCCAGCACGACCCGCTCGGGGGTCAAAAGATTAATCGTGCCGAGTTGATCGTCGTTACCAAATACTCCCCATGCGGCACCGGCCGGCGCACCTTCGCGAATAGGCAACTGATCGTACGAAGGTACTTCTGCGGGAATCGGCCGAAGTTCCGGCGCGCTGACTTGAGGTTGGCTGACAGGTTTGCGTGATCGCGCCTGCGGTCGCCTCGATGTCCTGCTGGAAACCATTTTCTTTAAGGCTTTGGCCTTGGGTCTGGGCATTGCCTTCGCCTTGGGCATGGGCTTCTGCTTTGGCTTTGCCTTAGCCACTGTTCTGCTCCGCGCCGCAGCCTTCGGGGAGCGAGTCTTAGTCATCGTTTTGGCCATCGATTACCCCCGTAGCGATTTTCGACATCCGCTAACCATGCTTTCTTCTAAATACTATCGCGATATACTATACAAGAGCCCCCTTTATATTGTTTTGACTATGCGCCCCGAGGGCTGACTGGCGAGCCCGAACCCCATGACCGTTTGCGCTGAACCACATCAGGGGAATAGCTAACTACGCCGCTTGTCAGGCTGAGATCCTCTTGGTAGCATCCTTGTGCTCCTTGCTCCCTTCGGGGGGCTTTAGCCGAAAGGAGGTGCGCGCAATTGCGCCGTTACGAGACAATCTTTATTCTCCGCACAGATCTCGGCGAATCAGTCCAGAAAGAGTCCATTCGGCGGTTCGAAAACATCATTCGAGCCAGTGGCGGTGAGATCATTGAGACCGACGAATGGGGACTCCGTGACCTTGCCTATCCAATTAAAGGCGAACGTCGCGGGTATTACGTACGGCTGGATTACGGCGGCAACGGCGCCACGATGAACGAGATCGAGCGCAATCTGAAACTTTCCGACGGTGTCCTGCGCTTTCTTTCCGTGTTGGTTGACCGTGAGATCGACCCTGCGGCAGTTCGTGCTGATCTGGAAGCACATCGTCGACGGAGTGCCGAGGCTCGCGCGGCGGCTGAAGCCGCTCGCGCCGCGGCCGAAACCTCCCATGCTGCTGGTGTCGATGCCACTCCCGAAGAGGAGCAGCCTGGCGCGGAGGAGGATCAGCTCGCAGGTGATTTGGAGACCACTGAGACATCGGGAGAAGGAGAGTCTTAGGTCGCTACGAGGGCAAATTGAAGTCTTGACGGGTGTTGAACTGGCTAGGTTGAAATTTGGCGATTGGATTGGCGAGGAGCTAACTCAAATTCGCTTTAGAACACGCCTTGGCTAGTCCTTTAACAACCAAAAAACGAAGATGGCCGATCAAGAATCCGATGAAGCCGTTGGCTTAGGTACGGAGATATCCGAATCGCGTGCTCAACGTGTCCGTAGCGAGGCTGAGAGCCGTGCACCGGGACGTCGGCGGCCAGGCGGACGCCGGAAAGTGTGCAGGTTCTGTGCCGACAAGACACTTGCGGTTGACTACAAGGATGTTCGAACGTTGGGAAGCTTTATTACCGAGGGAGGTAAGATCGTTCCTAGCAGAACTTCCGGCAACTGCGCCAAGCATCAAAGACAACTAGCAGTCGCGATAAAACGCGCACGCATCCTGGCTTTGCTGCCATTCTCGACACTGGGACTCTGACATCGAATCCGCCGCGTCTCGTGCGAGTAAGGAACATCGTGGCCATCGCTCGGGCATCATTCGCATCAGCTTTGATGTTTTTGGCAGGGGCAACGGTGCCCCTCCTGGGCGGCGTCATAATGATCTTCGCGCCCGCTCCACTACTGACCTATGCGACCGGTTTTCCCCATGCGCTTTCTCGCATTAGCATAGCAATTGCCGTGGCCACCTCGCTGGTGGCCTTGAGTGCCGGATTCGCACCGGCGCTCGGATATCTCGTCATCTTCGGCCTTGGCGCCGTATCTATGTGCTTCATGCTGCAGCGCAGGCTCGCGTTCGAATTGATCGTCTTCGGGGTAACCATGTTGCTGGTGGCAGCGGGAGTAGTTTTGGCGTTGCTCTGGGCTGGTTCCTTCGATGCGCTGGCGCATCTAATCCGTCGTGAACTAGCGGGGGCAATGGCTTGGGCGGAGGGGTTCTACAAGGATTTGGGTGTCGAGACCGCACTTACCCCCGAAAGCCGCGCCTATATTTTGGAGACGGCCAAGTGGTTAGCGCCGGCTCTAAGCGTGATGCTGGTAGCGCTGATGGTTTTGCTCAATTTAGCAGTCTTTTGGCGACTGACCGGAAAGGAGCAGCGGGTTGGCTACGCTCTCTTCGGCGACCTAGCACGATGGTCTGCACCAGAGTGGTTGGTGTGGCCCTTATTGGTTAGCGGATTCGGGTGGTTTATTCCAATCCAATGGATTGCTAATGTCGCTTTAGATTGCTTTCTTTGTATAATGGCGGTTTATCTTGGTCAAGGGTTTGCCATAATGGCGTTCTACTTTAGACATTTAAGAATGCCGGCGCTTGCGCGAGGCTTGATTTATTTTGTCACAATGGCTCAACCGCTCTTAGTTGGTCTGACTGCGATCGTTGGTCTTTTTGATCTATGGTTCGATTTCCGCCGTTTGAAGGGTCCTGATGCGGCGACTCGCAACGTGGGAAATTTCTTGTAAGAATAAAGCGTCCGTGAGGCAGGGATGAACGTCCAAGTAATCCTAAATGAGGATTTGCCGAACTTGGGACGCCCGGGAGACGTGGTCAAAGTGCGTGCAGGCTATGCTCGTAATTATTTGCTGCCGCGCAAGCTCGCTGTCGAAGCAAATCCACGCAATCTTCGGGCCTTTGAACATCAGAAGCGGCTGGCGATGGCGAAGAGGGAGGCTCTGCGAGCCCAAGCCATGAGCCAAAAGGAAAGGATCGAAGCGCTGCATCTAAAACTGACTGCTCATGCAGGTGAGGAAGGTAAGTTATTCGGTTCCGTCACCAACCTCGACCTTGAACGTGCGCTGCATCAACATGGCTTTGTCGTTGACAGGCGCCGAATTCTATTAACGGAACCAATCAAACAGCTCGGAGACTATAGTGTAACGATTAGGCTGCAGCCCGAAGTGGATGCCAAGTTAAAGTTCAGCGTTATTGCCTCGACCGATTGAACCGCCGATAAAAAAGATGAAGCTTTATGACTTCCTACCTTGCCCGTTCGGCCAGAAAGTGCGAATTGTGCTGGCCGAAAAGGGCCTTTCCTACGAGCTTGTTGAGATTGATCTCACTCAAGGTGACCAACGACGACCCGAATTCAGGCGTCTAAACCCCTTCGGGCGTGTTCCCGTCCTGGTCGATGAAGACACGACAGTCTATGACTCAACCATTATCGCCGAATATCTCGAAGACGAATATCCTGAGCCACCGCTCTTGCCGGCAGTCGGTTCGAGCGCCCTGCGGGCCTTGGCGAGGACGTGGGAGGATATTGCTGATACGTCCTTTACGGTTCAAGTTGGCCAGCTGATGCTTGAAATGAGCAAGCCCGAGGGCGAGCGCGACGCCAATCGGATCCAACGCTTGCAGCAATGGATTGAGCAGATGCTCACGTTTTTGAACCATCAACTTCAGGGTCAGGATTTTTTGGCCTCCCAATTCTCGGTGGCAGACATTGGCTTCGTGCCGCGTTTGCTCATTTTGAAGGAATTGGGCCTGGACCCGGCGGCCAATCGAGGCAATATCGATGGTTGGATAAAGCGCATGCTTGAGCGGCCCAGCATCCAAAATTTGCAAGGTGTTACAGTCCAGCCGATAGCCGGAATATAAAGCAGGGTTGCAACGGGGGTCAGGAAATTAAGACGCCGCCGGGGAAGTACCGGCGGCGCTCAACCGAAAGCTCTAACCGCATTCGCGGCCAAGTGAGTTTCTCAGCTCTCGTCCCTTTCAGTCAGAGCCTTTACCTCAGCTCGCCAACCTCTGAGAGCTCGTCCTCATCGATACGAGGCGCGACCCCCGTCAAGCGGAAAACGAGTTTGGCCGAGAATAGCTTATTTCCGAGCCGCCCCTGGGGCTTCAGCATTCCGCCATGGCGTCGGCATCTGGGACAGGCCATGGTACCACTCAATAGGCTGGCATTAGCGGGAGTGACCCGTAAATCGAACGTATGGCCACAACCCGGGTTCTGGCAAGTGGTACGGTAAACAACGCCACCCTCGGACTTGTTCCTATGGGTTTCGTGAGTGACGGGTTCGCACTGCATTTTCTTTACCTCCCTCCCTAACCGGAAAGGGTCTGAAGTGTCAGCTCGCCATTTTCAGGTAGCTGCACATTAGACGTAAATATACGGCTAATGTTTCGAACGCAATGATTGTGCCGAACACAACTTATAGCGAAGGCAAGAAAACCTCGATGCTTTCGAGCCAGGAACAGGAGAGGGGAGGCGCGTCGACTCTGCAAATTGGCCAAAGCGCATCAAGTCAGAGACATTTGCAACACTCAAGAATCGAGCCCGGCGCCAGACGACCCGGCACGAGTTTCGTTGGGCAGAGTCCGCACGGTTTAGGCGTTGCGCTTACTCTTCGCGCTAAAGATTCTATATTCTGAATGATGAACGGGATTCAGCAGCACGACCATGAGAACCTTGGCACTGATAATGGCAGGAGGTCAGGGAACCAGGTTATTTCCACTGACACGCGACCGGGCGAAACCTGCGGTACCATTCGGTGGCAAGTATCGGATCGTGGACTTCGTCCTATCCAACTTTGTCAATTCGCAAATATACTCGATTTACGTCTTGGTCCAGTGGCGGTCGCAATCTCTGATCGAGCATCTCAAAGACGGTTGGCAGCTGGGCCGTATCATTCGTGACCATTTCATCATCCCCGTTCCCGCACAAATGCGGATGGGGGAGAGTTGGTATCAGGGAACGGCAGACGCAATTTTTCAGAACCTTAATCTGATTGACGACTATGCCCCGGATTTGGTGGCGGTGTTCGGCGCCGATCATATCTACCGCATGGACATACGCCAGATGATTGAATTCCATGTCGAACGCAAAGCGTCAGTGTCAGTCGCGACGTTGCCTGTCCCCCTCGAAGAGGCAAGTCAGTTTGGTGTGCTCGAGGTCGACTCCGGGATGCGCGTGCTAAGCTTCGACGAAAAGCCGACCAACCCGAGACCGATGCCGGGTGCACCTGGCAAATGTCTCGCCTCGATGGGAAACTATCTTTTTGACCCGCAGGTTCTGCGAAACGCGCTCATTGAGGATGCGTCGAACAGTCGCAGCCAACACGACTTCGGCAGGGACCTGATTCCTGCTCTAATCGAACGCGTCCCGGTTTATGCTTACAATTTCATGACCAATCACATTCGTGGGGATTCCGAGGAGAACCTCAGTTATTGGCGGGATGTGGGTACGATCGACGCTTATTATGAAGCCAATATGGACCTGCGCGACGCCCGTCCTCGCCTCAACCTATACAACCAGTTCTGGCCGCTGCGTACGGCTTATTTTGACCAGCCACCAGCAAAATTTGTGTTTAATGAGGACCTGCGACGTGGCCAGGCGCTTCATTCGATCGTTTCGGAAGGTAGTATCATCTCGGGGGGCAGCGTTCGTAATTCAGTTTTGGGCAGGTCGGTCTTTGTCCATTCTTACAGTCAGGTCGATGACTCTGTAATCATGGACCATTGCGATATCGGTCGTTATGCCAAGGTCAGACGAGCGATTATAGACAAGAACGTCCACGTGGCTGAGGGCGACGAGATTGGCTATGACCTCGAGCGCGACCGAAAGCGGTTCTTTGTCACCGAATCCGGCATCGTAGTGATCCCCAAAGTGGCTCGTTCGATGCCCAACTAGGCGAGATTTTTGATTTCAGCCTCTGTCTCCTAAGCTGCGGTTCAGGTGCAGTTGACTACCGGCGCGTCGTCATCAGGTCAACAACGGGATTCAGTCCCTGCCAACAGTCCGTCTTTGACTTTCACTACCGGTGAGCGCAAGGTCGCCACCCCGGCTGGCACGTCTCCGGCGACCTTGGCAACCTCGACTAAGGCGGCGCCAAACCGGCAGGCAAGCAAGCGCCGCCGTCATCAGGGTTCAACCACCAGGCTGACTCTAACGCGCAGTGACAAGGCCGTCTTTTATGGCTTGGTTGCGGTACTGCACTTGCTCAGCCTTCTTCCCGATTTTGTGTTGTCTGCCGTGGGCCGGATCGGAGGGCTGCTCGGCTATCTATTTGATGTACGGCATGTGCGCATCGGACTTCGAAATCTGGAGTTTGCCTTCCCTGAAAAAAGTCTTGCAGAACGAAAGCGCATCCTGAGGGCATCGTATATAAATCTGGGGCTCAGTGCGGCCGAGTACATAAGGCTCGGCGGCTTCTTTTATCGGCGGCTGCGAGCGCGAGTGACATACAGCCGTTTTGAATATTGGGATGCGATGAAGCGCCGTTACCCTGGAAAAGGGGCCATCATTCTTACTGCGCACTTCGGAAATTTTGAATTGCTGCCGGCTGCTCACGCCTTACACGGTCATCCAATTACGCTGGTCCATCACACCCAGCGCTTTCTGGCTGGAGACGCATTACTGACCTATGTGCGCGAACGGGTGGGGATTAAAGTGATTCGCAAACATACAGCTGCGCGTGCTGTCCTTAGGGCGCTGCGGGACGGCGAATTGGTCGGTATTCCGTTTGACCAAAATGCGAAGCGCAGTGAGGCGGTTTTCGTTCCTTTTTTTGGCGAGACAGCAGCTACATCCAGCGGTCTTGCGCGGCTGGTTGCGATAGCTGAAGTTCCGGTTGTGCCCGTCTTTTTGGTCCGCCAGCCTAATCGACGCCAGCATCGCATTGAGATTCTGGATGAAATTCCAGTTCAGCGCACGGGTAACCCCCGCGCGGATATTGAGGAAAACACCCGCCGTTTTACCCGCGTGATCGAAGACTTCGTCAGGCGATATCCCACTCAGTTTTTATGGACTCATCGGCGTTACCGGACCCGACCGCGAGGTGCGCCGCCGATTTATGATTAAAAAGTGAGCGCCCGGTTTCCTGGCTGGTGCCGGCGCTCAAAGGCGATGGGGCGCTGCGAATGCAAGCCGAAGTCGATGGTTCAGCTCGGGCGCCTTCCGCTAATTTCATTGCGTGCGCTCCATAGGTAAAGTATTGCGAAGATAGTGACCGACAAGGCCCAGGCCGCTGGGGCAGCGAGGAGCGGAATCGCACCCGGCCCCGCCAGCCATCGGGGAATTACACCGCGTACCGCCGAGCGCCAGCTTTTTGCACCCATCACAAATCCAGCATGCAAGCCTAGCGGGAGATACACGCCACGCCCGCCGATAAATGCCTGACCTAGCACCATGCCGAGCAGGAACAACCCGATCATGGGCACCACCGCGTGAACATCCAGCAGTCGGCCAGCGCAGGCTGCAAGGGTCTCCGCGCCTGCCCGCGGCTCGAAATCTACGACATAGAAGCGGGCAGGCGAGCGGATTACGTGCACGCCCGCGTAGATGCCTGAACTCAGGAGGAGGGCACCACACGCGCCGATTTCCCGCTGAAGCCCAGCGAGCAAAAACGCGCGAAAGAAGGTTTCTTCGATCAGTGCAATCAAAATCGCTGCCGGAAGATAGCGAACGCACGAGACGACGATGATGTGAGTATCAAGAGTTGCTCCGGCAATTCTGGCCATTCCAAACAGGGCCGCGACCGCACCAAACGACAGTCCGAAGCCACCGAATACATGCCAGATGCCGCGCTTCGGCCCATCAAAGCCCTCCCGCAACAAATCGAACAGCTCCAACCGTGGCGCCAGCATCAACAGGATCGCAAACAACGTCACGACCAGGGTGCGGTCGAAGATGCGTGGGAATGGAAACCGATAACCCGCCAACGCCACCGCGACTGCGACAATCGGTGCGACGGCGACCGTTATGAGCAATGTCGTGCATAACGCTACGATTAGGCAGGTTATCAGCCGGGGCGTAGCCGAGGTTTTTCCTTTACTGAACAGGTGAGCGACCAGATCAAACAACTTATCAATCGCTGACATCTCTTGGTTAATGACGACCTGGGAGCTGCGCTAGGGCCGCATTGGATCGCGCGCGGGCTCCACCACAATCTCAACCGGACACGCTCGAGGTGGGCTGTTGACTACATTCATCACCGCCTCAGCGACGTCCGTCGGTTGTAACATAAGGCTACGTTCCAGTCGCCTGTTAGGCGGAATCAACGAAGTGTCGGTCAGACCGGGCAGAATAACTGAGGTGCGGAGGTGATGGCTTCGAAATTCCGCTGCACACGAATGTGTGAAAGCGACAAGCCCCGCTTTAGTGGCAGCATAAATGCTCTCGCCCGCCGGGCTGTGGCGGGCCGAACTGGAAGCAATATTTATGATCAATCCACCTTGCGCCTGCCGCATCATCTGCCGCGCCGCCAAACGCGCAAGGGCGATCGGCGCGCGCAGATTTACCGCCAACATCCGATCCAGATCTATTGGGCTTACTCTTACCAGCGGGGTCCGTGGTGGTGCAAACCCGGCGTTGTTGATCAGGATGTCCAGGCGACCGAAATGCTCCATGATTGCGGTCATAAGATCGTCGGGGGCTTCAGGTCGGGCTAGGTCCACCAGTACGATAAGTGAGAGCCTGGGCTCCAGACCGCTGAGGTCTCTCGTCTCGGCGAGTTGCGCCTCATTTCGAGCGGCCAGACATAGCGCATAGCCGGCATGTGCCAGCTTAACGGCTACCGCCCGGCCGATTCCACGCCCGGCCCCCGTGACTAATGCGACAGGCTGTTGAAAATTTTGTTCGGCCACAATAATCAATCCGTGCTTGGATTGGCGAATACTGCTGCTCAAATCGCATCATAGCGGCCCCCGGAGAGTGGTGGGAACTCTCAGTTGATTCGGTGTACGTTGCCAGAGAGAATTGGATCCCGATGAACCCACAAGTCTTCCGCGAATATGACATTCGAGGCATTGTCGAGGACGATTTCGACGACGAGTTTGTGGTGAATCTCGGACGCGCCTACGCCACGCTTTTGATAGAGGCAGGTAAGCGTAACATCACGCTTGGGCGAGATTGCCGGCTGTCATCTGATCGGCTGCGGGAACTTCTTCTCGAGGGGCTGCTGCCTGCTGGTATCAACGTAACTGACATTGGTGTAGTTCCGACCCCGCTGCTCTATTTTTCGATGTTGCACTGGAGAATGGATGGCGGCGCCATGATAACCGGTAGTCACAACGCTGCCGAATACAACGGTTTCAAGCTCGGGGTCGGGTCCAGTACGATCTTTGGCGAGGAAATCCAGCGCGTCAGGCGAATAATGGAATCACGCGCTTTTAAGCAGACCGGTAGCAAGGGCACTCTAGGTTACCGGCCAGTGCTGCCCGATTACCAGCAATATATCAAGCGTGATATCAAGCTGTCCCCGATCAAGGTCGCCGTTGATGGTGGCAATGGTTGTGGCGGTGCGGTGGCGGTCCCGCTCATGCGCGAGATGGGAGTGGAGACAGTCGAACTTTATGTCGAGATGGACGGCCGCTTCCCGCATCATCATCCCGACCCGACCGTCGAGGACAATATGCGCGACCTGCAAGCCGCGGTCAGAGAAAGTGGCGCGCGAGTCGGCATTGCCTACGATGGTGATGCCGATCGCATCGGAGCGGTTGATGAAAACCAAAGAATCGTGTGGGGCGACGAGCTGATGGTCGTCTTCTCGCGGTCCATCTTGAAGCAGCGTCCTGGCGCGACAATTATTGGCGACGTGAAATGCTCCAGCCGGCTTTACGACGATGTTGCGCGCCACGGCGGTCGTCCAATCATGTGGAAGACCGGCCATTCACTAATCAAGAACAAACTCAAGCAGGAAAATGCGGCTTTGGCCGGCGAAATGAGCGGTCACATGTTTTTTAATGATCGCTACTACGGCTTCGATGATGCGATATATGCCTCATTCCGGTTGTTGGAAATTCTCGCCAAAGAAGGACGCGGTCTTGCCGAGTTACTCTTAGACTTGCCCAAAACCGCGTTTACGCCCGAGATCCGACTGGATTGTCCCGACGATCGCAAATTCGAGGTGGTGCGCAGAGCCGCCGATTTCTTCCGTCAACACTATGAAACGGTCGATATTGACGGCGCTCGTGTGTCTTTTCCGGGCGGGTGGGGGTTGGTGCGAGCCTCCAATACCCAACCGGCACTGGTGATGCGCTTTGAGGCACGTGATGAGCAGACGTTAAACGAGATCCGGTTGCTGTTTGAAGGTAAACTCAAAGAGTTCGGCGCCGCATTGTGAAAGCTTCGCAGGAGCGGTCTCGACCAACGGTGCGGCATAGCTGCAAAAAGTTGGCTAATCAATTCATAGGAAGAGGACTGTCTGCTTGCCAGAGCAATCTCGTAGCACACCGCGTGCGTCGCCGGTCAACGACGCAGCGGCGCTAATCATTGCCGGCGGGCGCGGCACGCGCTTCTGGCCCGAGAGTCGTATCAACCATCCGAAGCCACTTTTCGCGATTGATGGCAAGACGTCGCTGCTGGAGGCCACGGTATCGAGGCTGCAGCCACTGATTGAGGCCCAGCGCGTATTCGTGCTTGCCGCGGCTGAGCAGGCAGTTTTCTTTCGGCCGATCCTGCAAAGACTCATACCGCCGGCCAACCTGATAGTAGAGCCCGAAGGACGCGGGACGGCGGTGGCTATCGCCTATGGTGTGGGAGTGATCGCCAGACGTCTGAGCCACCAAACCGTCGTCGCTGTCATGCCCGCCGACCATCACGTGTCTCCGCCCGCCGCTTTTCGACGAACGCTCAAAGTGGCTATTGAAACCGCCGCAAATCACGCATCAATCGTCGTTATCGGCGTCGAGCCCAATAGGCCAGAGACGGGTTATGGGTATCTGAAAGTCGGAAATCCGCTCCCCGCGGCACGGATAGGTCGTGAGAATTCAGGCGTTGGTTTCTTAGCAGACGCTACAAGACGGGTGTATAAGACCGCAACCAGCCGCCGTTGGACTGCCCGGAGTGACGATCGAGAAACTAACGAGTCCACAGCTGCCTTCCGACTTGATCGTTTCGTTGAGAAACCGAACGCCGCCACCGCTGCGAAGATGATTCAATCGGGCAGTTACTTGTGGAATGCGGGTATGTTCGTAATGAGAGCAGCGACTCTCCGGGCCGAACTGGCCAAGCATGCTCCGGCTCTGGCCGAGGTCATGCGCTCATTTCCGTCGATGGCGTCGACGCGGCTGAAGCAGGAATACCGGAAACTCAAATTCGACTCCTTTGATCGCGTTGTAGCCGAGAAGAGCCGAAATGTGCTCGGGGTCCGTGCTCGATTCGCATGGCATGACGTTGGCAGCTGGGATGGCTTGTGGGAGGCTTTGCGCGGTCACGGACGCAACGTTTTAAGTGGTAAGGTGCTGAATATTGGTGGCGACGGAGTGTTGGCGCGCGCACGCGACCATTTGGTCGTGCTGCTCGGTGTACGCGATATAATCGCGGTCGAAACTGGTGACGCCATCTTGATTGCGGAGCGTCGTCAATCGCAGGATGTCCGTAAAGTGATTGATGAACTGAAGCGCCGCGGATTAGGACGATATCTGTGATCCCGGTTCTCTTACCGCTGCCTCCTTGAGCACTTGTCGCGCCGAGGCGCTTGCTCGCGGCAGAAGATTTGAACGCATTCGACCAACGGAGATGAGTCATGCCTGAGTTAGCCAAACGAGCACTAGGACGAACCGGCCTCGAGGTTACGATACTTGGCTTCGGCGCGATGGAATTACGCGGCGAACCAGGCGGGCCCGCCATCAGCGACCATCAAGCCGAGCAGGTTCTAAATGCCGTTCTAGACGCGGGAATCAATTTCATTGATACGTCAATCGACTACGGCCGCAGCGAGGAGCTAATCGGGCGTTTCATCGCCCATCGCCGCAGCGAATATTTTCTTGCTTCGAAATGCGGCTGCGTGCCAGGCGCTCCAATGGGAGCCGAGCACGTTCATACGGCGGAAAACATCCGGGCCGGTGTCGAACAGAGCTTGCGGAGGATGAAGACTGACTATCTCGATCTCGTCCAGTTCCATCGGAGTTTGACCCGTCGCCAATTCGAAGAGCACGGTGCCCTGGAGGCCGCACTGTCCCTCAAGAAGGCAGGAAAGGTGCGGTTGGTGGGCGTCTCAGCAGTTCTCCCACAGCTTATCGAGCAGATTGAGATGGGCGTCTTCGACGCCTTCCAGATTCCTTATTCGGCATTGCAGCGCGAACACGAAGCCGCGATTTCACGGGCCTCAGCCGCAGGGGCCGGCATAATCATACGAGGAGGTGTTGCCCGTGGAGCACCGACTGATTGGCAGCGTAGTTACTACATGTTACCGGGCAATACGATGCGCGAGCGATGGGAACAAGCAGGTCTTGACGAACTGCTTGACGGAATGACGCGGGCTGAGTTTATGCTGAGGTTTACCTTGTCAAATCCGGACCTCGACACCACCATCGTGGGCACCAAGGATCTGGGCCATCTACGCGAGAACGTCGCAGCTGCATTGAAGGGGCCGCTGCCTGAGAGTGTCGTGCGCGAGGCCAAGCGCCGGCTCGACAAAACCGGCTCCCGCCCTCTCCCTCTCAATCAAACCTGAGCGCCCAGCATGCGGTTACTAGCGCCGCGTTAGGCCCAATCTTCGGCTCTCTCAGCAGCCGCTTAAGTCTGCTACAGTAGCGGAGTCGTAGTCGGATGATACTGATCGACAGGACATGCGAAGATGGCAGGAAAGCTCCAAAACAAGATCGCAATAGTTACCGCCGGCGGGTCTGGGATTGGCGCGGCCACGGCGCGCCGCTTCGCGCGTGAAGGCGCCGCGGTAGTGATCGCTGATCTCAGCGGTTCGCGCGCCGAGCGGGTGCGCTCCGACATAGTTTCGGCCGGTGGGCGTGCGGTCGCATTCAAAATGGACGTTGCCGATCCAGAGGCGGTTGAAGCAACTGTGAAACTTGCCATTGATTCGTTTGGCCGCCTCGATATTCTCTTCAACAACGCCGGCATGGCGGAAGTATCGCTGATTCACGAGACCAGCCTGGAGAGCTGGCAACGCGTTTTGGCCGTGACGCTAACCGGGACCTTTCTTGGCATGAAGTACGCCATTCCGGTCATGCGCCGGCAGGGCAGCGGAGTGGTGGTCAACACGGCCTCGATTTCCGGTATTCGCGGCGATTACGGTATGGGCTCGTACAACGCGGCGAAGGCCGGTGTGATCAATCTGACAAGAACTGCCGCACTGGAGAATGCCCGGCATGGCATCCGCGTCAACTGCGTTTGCCCGGGCGCTATCAATACTCGCGTTGCAGAGATTCTGGGTAAAGGACATCCTGATGAGTTTCGTCAGAGGATGGGCGCCGCGCACCCTGTTGGCCGAATGGGGGAGGCGGATGAGATCGCGAATATGGTGACGTTCCTTGCTTCTGACGAAGCCTCGTTCATCACGGGCGCAAGCTTCGTAGTCGATGGCGGTGTGACTGCCAGCACCGGCCTGCCTCAAATGCCAGGGATCCAATCATAGCTCGTACGGCCTGCGCGGGGGCTTGCTGGTTTTCCGTCTGCATTTCCTAAGCCGCAGCTGGTCAGTTGGGCTGCCGCGGCCAGCGGAGCAGCTCACGGGCGGAGCGTCCGAGCAGCCATTCCTTGTCCGTTTCCGAGAGGCGATCCGAGCCTCGAATGCAAAAGAGTGATTCACCATATGTATGGTTATCGACGGTCACTGTATAGTCGCTGGCCCACATGATCCGTCGCACCCCGAAAGCGTCGATCACCCTGCACAGCTGAGCTAGCAGATCGTGGTATGGAAAGGGCTGCCGCGAGAGGCGCGGCGCATGTCCCCACTTGACCGCGACGTGGGGATACCGAGCGTACCCCAGCAATCGATCAATGGTGGCTTCCAGTGGATCAGGCTGGCCGCCCAAGCCAATCGTCATTCCAACGTGGTCGATAACAAATTGAACGCTGTCGAACTTTTCCACATATCCGCGCACGGCATCATGCTGGTCGCCGGCGAAAATCATCACCGGCACGTCGTACCTGGCGGCGGCTGACAAGATATGTTTGTGTGCGGCTGACGCTAGGGCTTTGATATCCAGACCTGAGGCAATGCGTATACAAAGGCGGTTCGGTGCCTGACGCAGCTGAGCCACCTGCTCTTCGACTTCACCATCGTATGGGTCAAACCGTACCACGTAGGCGAAGCGCCGAGGAAAGCGGCTCACTGCTTCTTCGGCGAACTTGTACGTATAGCGATTTATGCCGTTGGGGAGTTTGGTGCGTTCGGGAGGCCAGACGTCGATGATAGCTGCATTGACGCCGAGCGCATCCATGATCGCGATCGACGAATCAATCCCACGCTGATTAGCATGAACCTGAGCGTCAACAATTTCCATCGTCTTGCTCCCTATTGCCCCAGGCTGGATTGTATAACGGAGGCCAGCTCGCAGGTGAAGTCAAACGTTGAGCACGGATGACTGTCGTTCAACCCGGGTGTGCTCGAGGCCGGCATACCTTGAGCATGACATGCATAGCCTCCATCAGCGAAGGACGAGATGGTCGTCGTCGACTCAGAGAAGCGCTGCACGAAGACCCTGATGTTTCTGCTGAAGGCGGTAGAGCAAACACTGCTCGGTCGCCAAGCTCCTTGTCGTCAAACGCGCTGATTATAGACAGTACTGGCGCGCTCGATACCATCCTTCATGATGGCCAGCACGGCGTCGCCAGCACGCTCGAGTACGGGTCGCAGCAAACGCAGCTGTTCGTCACTGAGCGGCTGCAGCAGGTAATCGATGCTTTCTTGGCCTGTCGCCGGGTGAGCAATGCCGATGCGCACTCGAACGAAATCGGTTGTGCCGAGAGCTTGCGAAATTGACCGAACACCTCGATTTCCGGCGTCGCCACCGCCGCGTTTGAGGCGGAGCTGGTGCTCTGGCAGGTCCATTTCGTCATGAACCACGATCAACCGTTCCGGCCCAAGGTGGTAATACCCGAGCATCGCCCCGGCGCAGTCGCCGCTGCGATTGTAAAATGTCTGCGGGGCCACGAGGATCGCATTACCTGCCTCGGTGGTTATCTCGCAATAGAGGCCGTTGAACCTACGCCGCGTTAACTCAGAGTTGAGGCGACTGGCGAGAAGTTGTACCGTCATGAAACCGAGATTATGCCGCGACCGGCGATATTCCGCTCCTGGATTGCCCAGACCCATGACGACCCATTGAATGGAGCGTTCCGGGGCCTGCGTGTGTTGGCGCGCTGGGCGAAAGCGTTCAAACAGATGACTTAGCCGACTCATCAGAGGCGCTTCTCGAGTAGGATCCGGGGCGCCGATTGCGGAGCTGAGCCGCGCCCAAGGGGCGCAAAAGAGCGCCCGCCGCTCCCGCTGCCATTGTTGGGTTCTTGCCATCAGTTTGCGCTGAACGGAGCCGCCTGACGAGCGGTTCGAGCGCCTTAAACAACGTCGCCATCTCGGCCGGTGTCCCGATCGAGATACGCAGCGCATCGCGGAACACGGAATGTGGGAAATGCCGCACCAATACCCCTCGCCGACGCAAGGCCGCTGCGACCGCGCCCATATCATGTCCCGGCATCCGGGCGAGCACGAAATTTGCGTGAGACCGCGGAACTTCGAAACCCATCTGACGCAGCCTGGTCTCGGCAATTCTCCGCTCTCGTTTGATCCGCTCGACGTTGCGTCGCATCCAATCCATATCGGTGAGCGCCGCAGCACCTGCACTGACCGCGAGGCGGCTCAGATTGTACGAATCCTTAACCTTTAGCAATTCCTGGATTACGGGTGGCTGGGCGAAACAGAGCCCGATACGCATGCCGGCAAGGGAGAACGATTTGGACAGACTGCGCAGTACAACTACATTTGGATGTTGCTTGACGAGTGACAAAGCATTGGTGTCGGCGAAATCGACATACGCCTCGTCAATCACCAGCAGGCGGTGTTTCAGGCGGTCGGCCAGGGATTTGAGTTCGGCGATCGGCGCCAATGATCCGCAAGGCGAGTTGGGGTTGCAAACGATGGTGAGGTCGGCTTGTTGAGCCGCCAGCGCGGCAAGAGGTTGGATGAAACCGGGTTCAAGTGGAACAGCGGCGACGCGGGCCTCTTGGATCGCGGCGAGCGTGTCGTAGAGCGAATAGGTAGGCAGGGCATAAGCAACTTTATCGCCAGGCGCGAGAGTGGCGCGAAAAAGCATCCCTAGCAACTCGTCCGAGCCATTACCGGCCAAAATCATCTTGCTTGGGATCCGATAGGTACGAGCTGCCGCCTTTACTAAATCATCCGCTCGGGGGGGCGGATAAAGCCGCAGCGCGGCTCCGGCTGCCCGCACGATCGCATTTCGAACCAGTGGCGATGGGGGATAAGGATTTTCGTTGGTATTAAGCTTCACCAGGCGTTGGCCGGGGCGCGGCTGCTCGCCTGGCGTATATGCCACCATCCGTTCAATCGCTTCACGAAACATTCTTTTCATTGATCTTTTGTTTTCAGCCACGAGCGGAGGCAAAATAGCACAGCCGACGGCGGATCTTCGATCTATTAGCGGTCTGAATACGCCAGGAAAAAGAGCTGATGATTAAGGTAGTCCATTTGCTAGGGACGTCCGCAATCTCTTCGAAAGGCGATTGAAATGTCTTGTTCTTATCCTCCTCCGCAGCTGGCTTGTCGTTGTCGCCCGGATTCATCCTCGCCGCGCCCAACGTTCGTTCGGTTCCGCAACAAGTCGCGGTGCTTCGTTCATCGATGCCTGCAGTCTGTTGACGCTGGTCGAGAAGCAGCAGCGGGCACCAAAAGGAAGTCGGTTCGGAAATTTTTGCGCCCATTGTTTTGATGAGGAAGGAGACTGGCTCGATCGTCCGAGCCAATGCGACCAACAAATCTCGCAGGCTGAAGCACTCCAAGATCGGAGCGCTGCGGTGTGGCGCCGGATACTGCCGGAGCGCCTGGGAACGAATCCCTCAAGCCCGAGCGCTTTGGCGGCCGCGACGTGACGATGGAGTTTTTGGCGGCGTAACAACGGATTCCGCTATCCAGGCGAGATACGGCTGCGAACCACCAGCGAGCTTTACGGCTACAATTTCGGGCACTTCGTAACTGTGAAGTTCCCGCACTCTGCGTTCCACCCGGACAACGAGCCGGGACGAGGTCTTGATCAAGAGCAGGTACTCGCTGGCTTTTTCGATCGCTCCTCGCCATCGATAAATCGAGCTCACGGGACCGACAATGTTGACGCAGGCGGCCAGCTTTTCCTGCACCAGGCACTGGGCGATGCTGGTCGCTTCGACGTCGTTGGCCGCCATCACGAACATTATGCTGAAATCACGTGCCAGACGATTCATTAAGTTGACCCTGGCGGTAATCTAGCGGCCGTCTCGGCAGGAGTCCAAGCTGCATCAGTACCTTGGCAGTTGCCGGACAGCGAGCAGTCTCGGACCTGTCCATGCGGCGGAGATGTTCGCTCAGCAGTAGCAAGTCGTCCCAAGTATCGACGTCATACCACGTCGGCGCATAGGCTGGTTGGATCCCGAATCTTGCCAACCGCGCCACAGTTTCCCGCAGAACTCGCGGCCCACCCCAGCGAACCGCGCGAAACATGTCTGGGAGGTTTCCATTAACACCCACGAGGTAGTAACCGCCATCAAGGGTCGGTCCGAGGACGACAGAGTTGCGGTCCAGCAGAGAAACGGCTTGCTGAATGGCCGATGTGGGCAATGAGGGAATGTCGGTACCAATGAGCACGACACCAGACGAGACGAAGGGGGCCATCACTCGAGCCATACGCTGGCCCAGATGTCCCTGCCCCTGATCGACGAGCGTCGCCGCGAACCGCCGCGCTAACAGGCGAAAGTACCTATTGGTGTGCACCGGGCTAGCGGCGCTTCCCGCCAAAACTATCGGCAGTCTAAGCTGGCAAACTTTGGCCAATGCGTCGCAATTAAATGCCTCTGTCAAAGCAGCGGCGTTGCGCGCGCCGATTCGGCAGGCCAATCGTGTCTTGGTCCTACCGATAGCTGGCTCGCGTGCAAAGACGATCAGGGACGGGGTAAAACGATGTATCGGACGGCGCACTGGCGAATTTAGCGTTACTCGATCGTGTTGGGAGCCACGATATTGATTGGCAAAGTCAAGGTTCGAAACACGAATTCTGCTACCGACGTCAATGGCTTGGGCCAGATGGCCGGATCATCGGTTGGCCCGCGGACCTGGAAGTATGCTCCCACCAGGTGCTTCGTCGCATCTCCCAGATGTTTGCCGATCAACGGGATATTGTTGATCAGCCAGTTGACTGTCTGTAAGGCCAAGAGGTCGATCTCCATGTCGATCGTATTGTTGGCCAGATTGATGTTGCCGCGAGCGGTGATATCCATCACTGGGCCATTCAAGCGCAGATTGTCGGTGTAGAATTCCCCATGCACTGCCCGAAAATCGGCATCAAGGGTTTTGAAAGGAAGCCCGGCTTGTCGTGGATCCGGAAATTGCGCCGTCAGGTAATTCTTGAGATTCACCAGGCTAAGGATGCGCTTCATCAGAGTGAACCGGTTCAAATTGCCATCAGTGATTGTGATCGACACGGTGCCGGCGAGGGTGTTGAAAAAGTCGCTGTTGGTATCGGCCCATAAATCACCGACCGCAGCTAACTTGCCCATAATCGGCGGCTCCTGGGTACTGCCCGATAGCAAAAACAGCGGACCTACATCCATGTGAGCAATCGAACCTTTTATGTTGACCCAGTCGTCGCGCGCTCTTCCCGATATAGTCAGCGCGACAACCCCATTAAAGGCGATGGCGTGGAAATTGGTGACATGCCAGATCTGACTATCATGGTAAAAATCAGCCGCGATTGCCGTCATCGCCAACTTATCAAAACTGCCAGCTTGCGCCTCGATATGGCCCGATACCGGGAACGGGACGGAGACCGGGGGTGTGCTCGGCGACCAAGGCAGACGGATGAATCGCATCACCTCAAAGTCGATGCGAGCCACGGCTGCGGTGATGCGCACCCGCGGATGATTCAGGTCCGCGATGGTCATTCGAAAGTGCAGCGGTTCACCTTCCAATAAGGCTGCGGGAAGGTCGAACGTGAGGCCCTTTCCGTCGAGCACCAGAGTAGCTGACTGTTTGACTATCATCGGATTGCGCAGGAAGCCGGGCTGCACCGAGCCGCGCTCCAAAGCCAACCTTCCCACCGCGATCGGCAATTTGCGGCCTGTCATGCTGTTCAGTGTCAAGCTGCCATCAAGGGATCCGGATACGGAAAGCTGGTCCCGACTGACAAAAAGCGGAACCCATTTCTCCGGAGCGATCTGATGGAGTTCCACCCTAAGATCGCGAAACTGAAGGCTACCCTGCCGCGTTTCTAACCTCTGCGCCGCAGAGGTGCCAGGCGCACGTGGCGGTTGCCACAGAACTGCGCCGCTTAAGACGAGGTTGCCAGACTGGTCAAGTGGCATCGCCGTTACCCTGTTCAATAAGATGCGGGCAGGGTCTACTTCGATGCGGCCGCTGCTTAACCAAATCGCGGTCGGTAGTTTCTGTAACTCAAATTCTATATCTCCCAGGTCGGCAGTTACCAAGTAATCTCGCGGAATCTGCAGATTGAGCTGCTCAACCGTGCCGCTTGCGCGCAATCGAATCCAAGAGTGCCCCTGCAGCCACAGCACATGGTTCGAGAGCTCTGGGTGAGATTTTCGGACAAGCGGGACTGCCGCCTCATAGGCTTCTCCCACATCGAGCCAACTCCTCAAATCGATGCGATAACCGATTTTGGCGGGAGCCCTCGACAGGTCTACTGCAGCCACTATATCGGAGATTGAGGTGGCACCTGCCTGGCCACTGGCCTGACTAATTCGAGCGACACCGTTCGAGTAATTAATTCTTGCGTCGAACCGGTAGAGTGTCGGAAGGTGCGTCTCGGGTGCGGGCACGTACGCCAGACCGTTGACCGAAGCCGCGGCTTGCAATTTCGTCCAAAGCTTGTCGAGCCTAAGCCCCTCCAGCGGTTGAGGCTCCTTCAGTGCAATTTCGTTTACCGCAAAGGTGCCGGACCTTATGCCCTCGGTCATCTGCAGGAGTCGAGCGGGGAATTTGGGCAACCGACGAAGCCATCCGTTGGCATCGGCCAAGCGAACATTTATTCCGCTCGCCGAAAATGAAATCGCTGGCGTTGAACCAAACGGGTCGAAAATCGCGGAACGACCTTCAAGGAGAGGGCTGTTGCCACGGTAGAGCTCGACACTCGACAGCTCAGCTCGGCTTTGTGACAGGAAGTACGCGCCGCGTGACCAAAGGTCATCTGGGCCTGCGAATCTGCCGACGGAGGGCCACTGCAAAATCAAATCCTGCGTCGCAATCGTGAACCTGCCTCTCAGCTCTGCGTCCACAGAAAGCGCCAGGGTTACCTCGCCAGTGAGGTGCGCCGAAGCATTGACATATGCAAGCCCCAGCTGAGCCAGAGGAAGCTGCCAAAATCTCACCTGCCCCTGCGCCAGCAACGTCGGATTGTCCAGATGTCCAATCTCCACTCGGGCGGAGAGTCGGGTCCCTGAGACTGAAAAAGGTCTCAGTCGCGCGTTAAGGCCAACGACCCAGGGCCAGCTACCGTGACGATAGTGCTGACGATATGCTTCAGCTGTGACATGGTCAGCCAGAGGCTGATTATGAGGACCTAGCAGAGTGATATTGATAAGGGCAAAGCTCCGCGAGAAATCGGTGAGGGCGTTGAGATAGCGCGACAGGGTCTGCAGCTGGGCGATTGGAGACTCGGGTGACGCACGGCCGAACGGTGCAAGGTTTAGATTGATTGTCCCCCCGTCGAAAACCAGGGCGTATAGCGGAAGACCCCGCCGTTGCAACAGGTTCCAATAGCTGAAGACCGCCCGCAGAACACGGATCCGAGCGGCCTCTTGACCGTGAACTGCGAGACGGGTTGTCTCGAGCACGACCACTAGTCGAGTACCCAATCCCAGTCGAACGCCGGAGGTTTGGACCTCGAACCCCGTGCGCGCGGCAATTTGGGCCAGGATGAGGTTGGCGAGCTCATTTTCGTGTTGAACGGCGTACCAGATGCCGAGGCCGATCGCCCCGATAATCAGCAGCGATCCAATTGCCAACACTCGGAGAGGTCTCATAAACCGAATAGAGGTGTCCTCAACGTTTGAGGACCAAGTAGCGGATTGTCACAGCAAGGTCATGCCTGGAGCGGAGTCTTATCGGTCCAGGCTGCACGATGTTTGCTCCGTGACGCGGTTTGCAAAATTCGATGGCGAATTCTCACGGATTTGGGCGTCAATTCGACCAGTTCTTCCTCATCGATCCATTCTATGGCATTATCCAGCAGCATCAGTCGAGGCGGGCTCAGGCGTATTGCTTCGTCGTGACCAGCGGCACGCACGTTAGTTAATTTCTTCTCGCGACAGACATTGACGGGCAGGTTGGTTTCGCGCGAATACTCACCTACGATCATGCCTTCGTAAACTGGTTCGCCAGGTCGAATGAAAAATTGGCCGCGCCCCTGCAAGTGAAATAGCGCGTAGGGGGTGGCGATTCCTTCACGATCCGAAATCATCGCTCCATTCTGGCGCGAGCGAATAGCGCCACGCCATGGCGCGTAGCCGTTGAAGATCGCGTGCATCACTCCCAGGCCACGGGTCTCGGTGAGGAAGCGTCCGCGCAACCCGATAAGTCCACGCGCTGGAACATCGTACTCCAGTCGCACGACGCCGCTGGCCTTCGTCTCCATCGCGCGCATCTTGCCCTGTCGCGCCGCAAGTAGCTGAGTCACGCTACCGATGAATTCTTCGGGTAGGTCCACTACCAGGAACTCCATCGGTTCTAGGATCGCGTTCCCGTCCTGGCGTGTAATGACGGTCGGCTTAGATACTTGCACTTCAAAGCCCTCGCGGCGCATCGTCTCGAGAATCACGGCGAGCTGCAACTCTCCACGCGCCATGACTCGCCATGCCTCGGGGCTGAGTTGCTCTACTCTAACGCTGACGTTACGGCGGGCTTCTGCCAGGAGACGCTCGCCTAGCTTGCGTGAAGTGACAAAGGTCCCCTCGCGGCCAGCCCAAGGAGAGCTGTTGACCGAAAAGGTCATCGCGACAGTCGGCTGGTCGATTAAAATCGGAGGGAGCGGGCGCGGATCTTCGAGGTCTGTAACCGTGTCACCGATCTCGATGTCGGCTATGCCTGCAATCAAGACGATGTCTCCGGCATAAGCTGCCTCACGCTCGACCCGCCGCAATCCTTCCCACCCATAGATTCGCGTAACCCTACAAGCTGAGCGAGTAGAGTGACTGGCCGAACCATCGGTCGGCGCTCGCTCGCACTGGCTGTTATGCGGGCGACACCTCGTGTAATTATGGCCCGCGCGGATCGTTCCGGCGACCACGCGTCCGAGCGCGAGACGACCTACATAATCGTCATAGTCAAGGTTATTGACCTGAAACTGAGGTGTGGCTTCATCCGAGACTTCCGGCCCAGGCAGGTGGCGGATGATCGCTTCAAACAGCGGGGTCAGATCCCGAGCATCATTTCCAACTTGACGACCGGCAGTTCCAGCCCGGGCATTGGTGTAGAGTACGGGGAAATCAAGCTGGTGTTCATTTGCGTCCAGGTCGATAAAGAGATCGTAAATTTTGTCCAGGACTTCCGCCGGACACGCTTCGGCCCGGTCGATCTTGTTGATACAGACGACCGCCGGTAGTCCAGCTTCCAGCGCTTTTTTCACCACGAAACGTGTTTGGGGAAGCGGGCCTTCGCAGGCATCGACCAGCAGCAGAATGCCATCGACCATCGAAAGCGCGCGTTCCACCTCTCCACTAAAATCGGAATGGCCCGGAGTATCGACGATGTTAATGCGCACGCCGTTCCATAGAATCGAGGCATTTTTGGCGATAATGGTTATTCCCCGCTCGCGCTCAAGCGCAAAAGAATCCATGACACGTTCGAGCATCTGCTCGTTAGGCCGGAAGGCACCCGACTGCCGCAGCAATGCATCGACCAGAGTCGTCTTGCCGTGATCGACGTGAGCAACTATGGCGATATTGCGAACGTCCTGCCTGCGCATCACCTTAGGCAGGAACAACCCGCGGGGCCGATGACTGAGCTGGATCCAACATGCCGAGATACAAAAGACGCGACCGAATCCGATTGGTGTCTCGGCTGCGCTCAATCAAGTTTACCGGCCGCCTGATAGGATGTAAACGAACAAGCCAGCTTGGCGAGTAGACCAGCCAGCCAAAGTTTTCGCTGAGACCGCGGCGGAACTGGATGACCTAACGCGGTAAATAAGTGGCACCGCACGATCAAAGTCCGATGCTGGCTTAAGGAGAGGGGCTGGCGGGGGGATTTTCCCGCTGATGTTTGAGTTTTTCCAGCAATTCCGCGACGTTCTTCACCTGCACGATTTTCCAGCCGTCGGCCTCTCGTTCCATCCGGACCTCCCATACCTGCCCTTTATGGTCGGTCCATTGAGTGTACGCCGTACCGTCGTTTCGATGGAGCAGCAATACCGCTCCGACCACGGCGGCTGTAGGCATCTGGAGCTGCTGTGCCCCGTCGTTGACTTGTTGTACGCACCATTGCTGCAGCAAAGCGGCCATCGGCCCCGAGAACAAGTCGACTGCACCTCTACCGACGAATTGTGCGATGATGCTTGACGGATCGGTGCCGGCGGCGGAGCTATTGTGGCCTTGCAGCGCTTCGTACCCCGCGTTCTGCACGACCTTTTTGAAGTCTACATAAGAGGCAGCGACGTTACCGTTGCGCGCATCGACCGCCTGCTTCAACTCAAAAATTGCGTATGAGGGAGTTCCGGGCAGGTAAAAAACCGCCCAGCCTGCAAACAGCAAAATCAACAGAATGGCGGTCCAATGACGAAGAGCAAACTGCATGGCATTATTTCGCCTCACGCCGTCTACCCGGTGCAAGATTAAGGCGAGTTCTCATGTCAGCTGACTTGCTGCCGCCCTATCAATCAGCCATACGATCTGGCCGTTGCGCGGTTTCACGAGTTGAGCTGGGTATCGCTCAGGATCCGATGGGCCTTGCAGCACCTGCTTCACGGCTTCCGCTTTTTTTTCACCGCTTACCATGAACATGATGCGATCGGCATTGTTGATTACGGGCAAGGTAAGCGAGACCCGTTTGCTGGGAGTTGCCTCAACGTCCACTGCAACCACCAGACGCGTTTTCTCCCGCAAAGCTGGGTCGTGCGGGAACAGCGACGCGATGTGAGCGTTTTCACCTAATCCCAACAGCAGCAAATTGAATGACGGTAAATCACTGGAGTCGGTCAGTCCGAACGACCGTCTCAATTCATTCTCGTACTCAGAGGCGGCCTTGGCTGGGTTGTCCTCGCCGTGAATGCGGTGAATTTGCTCGGGTCGCAGGGGCAGCTTGGAGAGCATGGTACGGTAGGCCATCCCGTAGTTGCTGGCAGGATCGTCGGGTGGCACGCATCGCTCATCTCCCCAGAAGAACTGTACCTCTTTCCAGTCGACACTAAGTTGGAACCGACTCGCCATCAATTCGTACGCTGCAGTGGGTGTGGTCCCACCCGTCAGGCACAGTGTGAACTCGCCATTGGTACAGATTGCCTCTCCGGCAAGGTGAACAATCTCCTCAGCGGCGCGCACACAAAGCGCTTGCGCGTCATCCAAGACCACTAGCTGTGCTTGATTCATGTTTCAGGTCGGTTTGGAACCGTCCCGCGTCGCCATCCGAAGGAAGATAGTGCGGGTAGGGCCAAATTTGATTCATTCCGGGCACTTGCTGCTTCGGCTGAGGCCAGTTGTGTTATTGTCCTACAGCTTCCGCCAACGCCTGTCTCAGCACGCCAATCGCAGTGTCGGTATCGCCGTGCAAATGGACGCGAATCAATCGCCGGTGATGATTTTCAAGTGACTGGTAGTCACCAAGGTACTGAGCCTGGTTCAACGTGGCAAAGCCGTAAGACGCGCCAGGAATTGCGGGATCTTCGTCGTGGTCCTGCGTAATCTGCAGAAACAGACCCTTGTTCGGGCCTCCTTTGTGTAACTGGCCGGTCGAGTGGAGGAAACGAGGACCGTAACCAAATGTGGTTGCGAGCTTTAAATGGTCGCGAACCGCGATCCGCATACGGGCTACCTCGCGTTCGACGGTCGCATCCCGGGCCGTGTAAGCCATAATGGCGAAATAGTCGCCAGCCCGGGCCAAGTGGAAAAAGCCGCGCAGCAAAGCGTCGAAGTCGGAGCTATTGCCAGCGGCATTTCTTACTGACTCAGGACAGTACAACGAGAGGATGCCGTGCTCGGCGGTGGGTGCTGGGTGTGGTAGTCGGTGGTTTTTTTCGAACTCCCTTAACGCCCGGCCGGTGTTATCCTTACTTTCCTGGACGTTGGGCTGATCAAATGGGTTAATACCTAACGCCGCTCCGACGGTCGCGGTCGCAATCTCCCAGCGCATAAACTCGTCGCCCAAGTCGATCAGATCTGCGAGCGAGATTCGGATGACCGGGGCTCCTGCATGCTCTAGTGCCTCGACCGCGCTATCCTGCACCGGATCCGGGCAGGTACTGAGTCTCAGGTACACAAAGACTCGGTCGCTGCTATAATTCTCCGGGCGGCCAACCGGTTCGTCGCAGATCGGAATCAGTCCTTTGTCTTCTTTGCCGGTGCTCTCGGCAATTAGTTGCTCCAGCCATGACCCGAGGCTGGCAATACGGGGTGAGACGATGAAGGTCACCTTGTCATGGCCGGCCCGATACAAGACGCCGAGCGCAGCCCCCAGACTGACGGCGGCATTAGCTGCGGCCCGAATGCATCCGGCGGAACTGTGCTGCATTCGAATTGCGCAATCGAGCAATCGGCCGATATCCACGCCGATCAATGCGCCTGGGACAAGTCCAAAGTACGACAATGCAGAATAGCGACCGCCGATGTCGTGCGGGTTAACAAAAATGCGGCGGAAATTCTGTTCTTTGGCGAGTTTTTCAAGCTCCGTCCCCTGGTCAGTTATGGCCACAAAGCTGCGACCTGCGAGGCTTCCTTGTCGCTCTTTCACCCGTTCGAAAAAATAGGCGCAATGAGAGAGGGTTTCGACCGTACCTCCGGATTTGCTCGAAACAATGAAGAGCGTCCGTCCAAGATCGATTTTCTTTTCTAACGCGCGCAAGTCAGCCGGTACAGTAGAGTCGAGGACGTGCAGCCGCGGGTACCCGGCTTGGCTGTAGAAGGTGCGCGCCAACACTTCAGGACAAAGGCTCGACCCGCCCATCCCGAGCAAAACCACATCCATGAAGCGCCGCCGGATCTCGTCTGCGAATTCGCGCAGCGCGGCGACCTGTTCAGTCATCACTTCGGGAATTGTGAGCCAACCCAGTGCATTACGGATAATGGCCTGATGCTCTGGCTCCTTCTTCCACAGTGTGGGGTCCTTACGCCATAGACGCGCTGCGAATTGTTGGTCATCGAGCTGCTGCCAGGCTTCGCGCATCTGCTGTTCATAAGTGGCCGCCTTGATCATCATCCGGTCAGAAGAACCCGCAATCAGCGCGGCACGGCGGCCTTCGATCGTTTTAAGTAGGTCGGCAAAAGACTTGTCAAACAACTCGACTCCTTCTTGTTGCAAGGTTTCACCAACTTCGATCAAATCAATCCCTGCCTGCTTGAGCCGCTCCAGCGTCTCCGCGGCTTCGCTCAGCCCTTGTTCGAGCGTAGGCCGAGGCTGACCATGGTCGCGAAAGGCGTCCATCGTTGTCGGCGGCATTGTGTTAATGGTGTCCGGGCCGATGAGTTCTTCAACGTACTTGATATCGCTATATGCCGGATTCTTGGTGCCAGTGGATGCCCACAAAGGGCGCTGAACGCGAGCCCCTTTTGCCTTTAGTCGCAGGAACCGATCACTGCCGAAGATCTGGCGAAATCTTTGATAGATGAGCTTGGCATTGGCGACAGCTGCCGTTCCGCGCAGGGCCGCCAAGGCCTCATCCGGAGCCGTTTGGAGTTTTTCCTCAAGCCGTTTGTCAACGAGGGTATCGACCCGACTCACGAAGATGCTGGCAACAGAGGCGACCCGCCCCAGCGGGAGACCTGCAGTCGCGCGACTCTCCAAGCCGCGGATGTACGCCTCGGCGACTGCCTCATAATGCTTGAGCGAGAACATAAGCGTGACATTGATGTTGCGACCTTCGCTGATTAGCTGTTCGATTGCCGGCAATCCGGCTGGCGTCGCTGGCACCTTTACCATCAGATTCGGGCGGTCGATCAGCTCAAAGTAGCGCCGCGCGGCAGTGAGAGTTCCGTCAGTATCGTTGGCTAGACGTGGTGAGACCTCGTAGCTGACGTAGCCATGAAGGCCATCACTTTGGTCATAGAGCGGCCTGAGTGCATCAGCGGCCCTTCGAATATCTTCAATCGTGAGCGACTCGTAGAGTTCCTCGACGCTCTTTTGGGACCGCGCTAATTCGCTCAATTGCTCGTCGTAATCATCGGAGCCGCCGATCGCTTTTTCGAAAATCGTCGGATTCGAGGTCATACCTTTCAAGCCATCTTCTTCGATGAGGCGGCGAAATTCAGAAGAGGCAAGGAGATGGCGCCGTATATAGTCAAGCCAGATACTCTGGCCAAAGTTCTCCAGTTGGCGAAGGGGATTATTCGACGTAGTCATCTTGGTCAATCTCCAGTCGATCGATGTCTACTATCAGCTATGCCGAGCATGGTTGTTCCGGAGGAGCTAACCGTCCCGCTAGCGGTCTATCGAAAGTGACTCATCCTTCACCATCAACGCGACCCTCATGCCAGTTGGGAGGATGCCAGCTTAACGAGCCAATAGCTGCAGTGCGCGCTCGACCACATGGTCAACAGTAAAATTGAAGTATTTGAGCACCTCCGTGTACGGACCCGACATCCCGAACCGGTCAAGCCCCACAATATCGCCATCCAATCCCACCCATCGATACCACGACAAGGTTGCTCCAGCTTCGATCGCCAGGCGGCGCCGGTTGGAGGGCGGAAGCACAGAATCGCGATAGCTGGCGTCCTGCTGCTCGAATAACTCAAAGCTGGGCATGCTGACGACTCGGACGGCGAAACCACGCTTTTCCAGCTCGGGCTTGGCACCAACTGCAAGTTGAACCTCCGAACCGGTTGCAATGAGAATTATATCGGGTGGACGCCCGGCTGTTTCTGTCAGTACATAGGCGCCTCGTGCCAGCCCGCTTGCTGGCGCTACTTGCGTGCGATCGAAGGTAGGCAATTTCTGGCGCGATAACGCGAGCATTACAGGGCCTGCTTTGTGGGTCATTGCCACGCGCCACGCTTCCACGGCTTCGTTAGCGTCGGCCGGTCGAATCAGCGTCAAATCCGGGATAGCGCGTAGAGCCGTGAGGTGTTCGATCGGTTGGTGGGTGGGCCCATCTTCGCCCAGACCGATGGAGTCATGGGTGAAGACATAAATAACGTGGAGCTTCATGATCGCCGCCAGGCGAATCGAAGCGCGGCAGTAATCGGTAAAGACCAGGAAGCTCGAGCCAATCGGTATCAGCCCGGTCAGGGCGATACCATTGAGAATCGCGCACATTCCGTGTTCGCGAATGCCGAAATGCAGATTGCGCCCGGCGTAATTGTCGCGCGCGAAATCTCCGCCATCCGTGATATCTGTAAAGGTGGATTCATTCAGATCCGCTGCGCCCCCAAACAGGGCCCAAACGCGCCGCGCGATTGCTTGTTCGGCGCGCGAGGCGGATTCGCGCGTGGCGAGTGAATCACGAGCGGTAAATTGCGGCAAATCCTGGTCCCATCCCGCGGGTAAGTCACCGGCCAGCAGAGCGCGAAATTCAGCGGCCATTTGCGGATTTTCTCGCGCGTAAGCGTCGAACCTGCGGTTCCAGTCCTTCTCGTATTCAGCTCCGCGCTCGACACAGCGGCGAAACTCCGTGAGCGCTTGCTCCGGGACGTAAAACTCGGGTTCGGTCGGCCAACCATAGAATTGTTTGGTTAGTTTCACCTCCTCGGCACCGAGCGCTTTACCGTGCGCTTCCGCAGTGTCTTGCTTATGTGGGCTTCCGTATCCAATATGGCTTCGCACTCGAATCAATGAAGGACGATCGGTTACTGCAATTGCCTTTTCGACTGCGCGCGAAATACTGTCAAGGTCATTCGCGTCTTCTACCGCCTGAGTGTGCCAGCCGTATGCCTCGAAGCGTTTGCAGACGTCCTCGGTTGAGAATGAGAGGTCGGTACTACCATCGATTGTGATGTGATTGTCATCGTATAAGTAGATAAGATTACCGAGACCCAGATGACCGGCGATCGAGGCTGCCTCGCTCGCCACACCTTCCATCAGATCGCCATCGCTGACAATGGCAAAGACACGCGGCTCGAATAGTGTGGTGTCGCCACGCGCAAAGCGGGCGCTGATATGCTTCAAGGCAATCGCCATGCCTACGCCGTTGCCAAAGCCTTGACCCAGCGGCCCAGTAGTCGTTTCCACTCCCGGAGTTAGATAGTTCTCGGGATGTCCCGGTGTCTTGCTGCCGACTTGACGAAAACGCTTGATGTCATCGAGACTCAGGTCGTAACCGCTAAGATAGAGGACTGCATAAAGCAGCATCGATCCGTGACCGGCAGACAGCACGAACCGGTCACGCCCGTACCACTGCGGATTACGCGGGTTATGGCGCAGGAAGCGAGTGAACAGCAGATAGGCCACCGGTGCCATGCCCATCGGCATTCCGGGATGGCCAGAATTTGCTTTCTGGACCGCATCCATAGCTAGCACGCGAATGGAATTAATGCACAGTTGATCGAGCGTAAGACGTGAGAGCTGATTCTCGGGTGCGAGCGCCACGATAGCTTGTCCTTCGGCTAATCTTAAGGCGATAGGTTCCTACTTCGTCGACAGGCGCAGGGCCGTCGCGAACTTGTGTTTTGTTGCGGGTCGTAAGGGGTCCGGCACACTACGACTGGGCCTTGGTCTCGGATTTCGCACTACACCAACCACGCGGGCGTTGTGTTTGGTTGCCGCCTCCTCCCCTCAAGTTACCAGTCGCTGTTTGGCTCGTCGGATGGGTCGCCTGCCTTATGCCGCATGGTATTGATTGCACTCTTTGCGGCAGACTTGTCGCCGAGCCGCAACGCCGTCGTGAAGCGGTCACTCAGCGACTTCATCAGGGCCGCTTCCATCGGATCGAGGGTGCCGGCCAAAGACGCCAGTCGGTCCATTGCAGCGCGAATGGTCTCGAGCGCTCCGGGCGTGTCACCGCTGCTTTTCCGACCCGCCGCTTCCACCAGCCGCGTTCTAATTTCCGCGATTGCGGGACGCGCGCACGGCCCGACCGTGACTTCGAGTTCAGCGAGACTCTCACTGAGCCTCAGCAAGGAATCAACGCTGCCGGAATCCGTCACCACTTTAAGATTCTTTCATCTAACTGCGCGCTTAAGCAAGTCGCGACGCGGCGCCACGCGCGAGGCCGGCCGATGATGATCCATATTCCTTACCTGAAAGATGCGATTGCGACAGGGCGATCGGCCTCAGTTCGTGGCTGGGAAGTTTAAAGACTAAAATTGCTGTGCTCTCACTAACTACGATTATTCCGGCGAATATCAAGAGGGGCTGGCGGTAGCTGACATGCACATAAGTGAATGGTCAAAGCTACACGTAGCGCCAGGCCAGAAAAAACGCCGGGCTAAGCTCAAGGCTGGTGATTGGCGAGGATTCACGACTTCTTTGCATCGAGCCGCTCTCCAGGCGGGGTCCGATTCGGGCATCTGGATCTCCCCTAATGAGCCAGCGGAGCCTCGGCGTGAACCCGTGATTGCTAGACGTGATTGCGCAGCATCAGCTCCTTTGGATGCGGCGCCAAGTAAACCTGATCCTGCAAGTAAGTGATGTTGAACTTTGTGACGTAGTGGCGAATGAGCGTGATAGGGACGATTAGGGGCACGAGGCCGGCCCGAAAATCAGCTATCACTCCCTGGAGCTCGGCGCGTTCGGCCGGGTCGAGGCGGTCCTTGAAATAGCCCGCTATGTGTTGCAGCACATTAACGTTGCGCTGCGGTGTCGTAACAACGCGCAACGCGTCCATGAATTGAGCCTCGTAGCGCCGGGCGAGCTCGGCTTGGCCGAGGTGGCGAGCGTTGGCGACGAGCCGACCCAGACGCTGACACGCGGCGTTGGAATGGGCTAGAAGTTGCAGTTTATGCCTGCTGTGAAAGGCGACGAGCTGGCCGATGTTCCATCGGTTATCGAACAGACGCCGCAGCTCGTGATAGGCGAAAACGCGTTCGATGAAATTCTCCCGCAAGTGCGGATCGGTCAGCCGTCCCTCTTCCTCAACCGGGAGGCTGGGATAGGCACTGATTAGAGCATCGGCAAACAAGCCGCGGCCGCTGCGGCGCGGCGTCATGTTCTTGCCATAGAGGCGCACGCGCTCCATCCCGCAGCTTGGTGAGTCTTTCTTGAGCACGTAGCCGGAGAGATTCATCCCCGCGATCCAACGCATCTTGCGCTGCGCCCATTCGCGCATCGTGTGAGTGTGGTCGGCACCACCGGCTTGTCCGGCACGACCCTGCGGTGCTTCGACGAGCCGGACTTCGCCGTCCGCTTCGACCAGGCGCAGCGTCGGGCGTGGGATCCCGAGCCCGATCTCGACTTCGGGGCAAATGGGCACCCAGGTAACGAACCGGCTTAGCGTGTTGGTAAGGAAATCGTTTTTCTTGTGGCCGCCATCGTAGCGCACCTTGCTGCCGAGCAGACAGGCGGAGACGCCAATGCGCACTTCGTCGTGGTCCGCTCGCGACAAAGTATCCCGTTCCATCTTGTAAAAATGTACTTTTTTATTCCGCTGTTTGCAGCAGAATCACGACAAAGAGGACACAGGCGCTGGTCGCTGAGACCTTCGTAGAGTATAAATTCGCAGGTCTGAACACGTACCGCAGCTGTGGTCGGCTGCTCCTTGAGCGGCGCGACCCAAAAGACGGCGTCAGGGAAGGACAGCTGGCGCCTTGGATGCGGCGATCGCGTCTGTCCTGTTTTGCCGGCGTTAGTCCATCAAGACGGCTCTCAAGCTGTTTGGGTTATTGACGAGCCCAGTTAAGCAAGAAAAATAAGACCGCTTAGGACAGGTAGGCGATGTTTTTGCCGCTTTTATTCTGATAATTAAGAACCATACACAGAGTTACGGAGGACTGCGGTTTCCGCGATGAGACGCAACGTTGATCGGCGAGTTGTGGTTACCGGTCTGGGCTTGGTTACCCCGCTTGGAACCGGCGTGGAAAAGAACTGGGAAGCGCTGATGGCGGGTCGTTCGGGGATCGGCATGATTACTCGCTTCGAAGCATCGGACTACCCGACGCGGATCGCAGGTGAGGTTCGAGACTTTAATCCGCTCGACTTCATTGAAAAAAAAGACATTCGCAAAATGGATTTGTTTATCCAGTATGCGGTCGCCTGCGCCGAGCAGGCTATGCAGCAATCAGGGCTGAAGATTGATGAATCTAACGCCGATCGGGTTGGGGTTTTAATTGGTAATGGCATCGGTGGGCTCTGCACAATCGAGGAAAATCACCTGATTTTCCTTCAGACTCGGCTCAAGCGGATTACTCCTTTTTTTATCCCGAAGCTCATCGGTAATCTCGCTTCGGGGCAAATCTCCATCCGCTTTGGCGCACGCGGCGAGAACATTGTGACCACCAGCGCTTGTGCCTCAGGTAGCCACGCTATCGGCGAAGCTTATCGCATGATTCGCCATGGCTATCTCGACGCGGCGATTACAGGCGGTACGGAAGCCGCACTCACCTCACTCGGCTTGGGTGGCTTTATTGTGATGAAGGCACTCTCCCAGCGGAATGATGATCCTACCGCCGCCAGCCGACCGTTTGACCGGGAGCGCGACGGATTCGTAATGTCGGAAGGGGCCGGCGCCCTGATCCTGGAGGAACGTGATGCGGCGATTGCGCGGGGCGCGCCGATCCTGGCTGAAATCGCGGGTTATGCATCGAACTCCGACGCTTATCACATCACCTCCCCGTCGCCCGAAGGGCAGGGGGCAGCCAAGTGCATGCGGATGTGTCTCGAAGACGGTGACATTGACCCGACCGAAGTTGATTACATCAACGCTCACGGGACCTCGACTCCTCAAGGTGATGTGGCCGAAACCCAGGCGATTAAGCACGTATTTGGCGAACATGCTGCCAAGATCGCAGTCAGTTCGACCAAGTCAATGACTGGTCACACTTTGGGGGCGGCCGGCGCGATTGAATCAGTCTACACGATCCTGGCGATCCAGCGAGGGATGTTGCCGCCAACTACCAACTATGATTATCCCGATCCCGAATGTGACCTCGACTATGTTCCCAATCACCCGCGGCCGGCGGTCATTCGGTTGGCACTGAACAACTCTTTCGGCTTCGGCGGTACTAACACCACCATCGCTTTCCGCCGGGCGGACAACTGAGCGGTGCCATCATGGGTTCGAGAATCGTCGCTACCGGCCGTGCCACACCTCGGACTTGCCTGAGCAATCACGATCTGGCTCGGCATATGGACACGTCCGATGAATGGGTCCGATCACGCACCGGGATTGTCCAACGTTACGTGATGGCGAGCGGTGAATCCTTGGTCGAACTCGCGGCCGAAGCGAGCCGCATTGCGTTAAGCCGCGCCGGACTGAAGCCCACGGCGATCGACGCCATCGTAGTTGGCACCATCTCGTCTGATTACGGTTTCCCGTCATTCGGGTGCCAGCTGCAGTATCAACTTGGGCTCGATACGATCCCGGCGTTTGATGTCGCCGCCGCATGTTCTGGCTTTGTTTACGCGTTGAGCGTGGCGGATGCGTCGATGCGGGCGGGTGACTGGGGTCGGGTTTTGGTGATTGGCGCGGACGCCTTGTCAACGATGGTCGACTGGAACGATCGCTCAACCGCAGTATTGTTCGGCGACGGTGCGGGAGCGGCGGTGATGGTTAATGAACCGGGTGATCGTGGCGTGCTCAGCAGCCTATTGCGTTCTTCGGGGCAATACTGGGAACTCTTGGCAGTGCGCAATCGAGGTGTTCAGACGACTATCGACTCAGAGGCTCGGCGCCAGAGCGCCGACGCGATTAGAATGAAGGGCTCCGAACTGTTCAAGCTGGCGGTCAAAAGCATGGCTGATATCACCCTGCAGGTAGCGCAGCGGGCGTGCGTGTCACTTCAGGATATCCAGCTTATCGTGCCACATCAGGCCAATCTGCGAATCATTAATGCTGTGGCTCAGCGACTGGGACTGCCGCCGGAAAAAGTCTTCACGAATGTCGACCGATATGGCAACACCTCGGCTGCCTCCGTACCGATCGCTCTGGATGAAGCGCTGGAGAGCAATCGCATCCACGATAACGATCTTGTGATGCTTAACGCCTGCGGTGGTGGTCTGACGTGGGGTGCCAACTTGCTCCGCTGGTGAGGAGAATCGACTCTACCCCGACGATTGTTCAAGCGGTACGTTGAGTTTTAATAGCGACCCGGCACTAGTGGCGGCCAAACGTAGGTTGCAGTCAGCGGCCGAGACGAGCAAGCACCAACAGCCCAGTTAATTCGTAAGTAACTTCATATCTGGGATCGACCCCATCGCTCGGTACTTGCAAGTGCTCCGGCAGCCTCTCGGATTGTTGGAAGCGAAAGAGGATGACTATGGCATTCGCGAACCTTCTATTGGAAAAGGCCGAGCTAATTGGAACCTTAACCCTTAATCGGCCCGAAAAGCTCAATGCGATGACTCCTCAAATGATCAGCGAGTTCGGAGAAGCACTGACTCAGATCGAGGACGATCCCGACATCAAAATACTAGTCATTCGGGGAGCTGGTCGGGCATTCTCTACTGGTTACGACCTGGCGGGCGGATGGGGCAGCGGTTCTGATCGATTTACGATTGACGACGACCAGCGCTTTCTACAGCGGTATATTACGCACTGGTTGCGGCTGCGGGATCTGCCCAAACCCGTAATCGCAATGGTCCACGGGTATTGCCTCGCAGGTGCCACGCAGCTGTGCGTGAGCTGCGACGTTATCTTCGTTGCCGAAGATGCGCAACTCGGCTTCCCTTCGATCCCCGCTGGCGCCGGCTACGTCAGTTTGTTCTGGAATTGGATGGTCGGGCCTCATCGCACCAAGTATCTAGCCTTTCTGCCCGGCAGCCGAATCAGCGGCAAGGAAGCGGAGGCTATGGGTTTCGCCACGCGAGCCTTTCCGACCGCTAGTCTCGAGAGAGAAACCTATGAATACGCGAGGCGAATCAGCAAAGTTCCGGCGCAAAAGCTTCGCCTCGAGAAACTCGCAATCAATCGCGCGATGGACCTGCGCGGGTTCCGGGTTTCAGTCCAAGCCGGAAGCGAATTTGACGCGATCTTTCATTTCGGACCCGGCAACGAGGAGATCCGCAGGATTCAGAAAGAGCGCGGACTGCGCGGTGCGATCCAGTGGTACGAGCAAAAATAATTCCCTTGGCGGAGGTTCGCTGCCTCTCAAGCGACAGCGAACGCACCGTGTGCATTAGCCAAAGAAAGCAGCGCTAAAGCCGATTCAGTTGGATTCGATTGCTTTTGGCCGGGGTGCTGAACCCAAGCCGCGATGGCCCCACATGCTGCCGGAATAGTGCTGTTGCACCTTCCAGGTTGAGTCATCGACTGTTCGTGCGCCAAATCCGTATTCGACCTCGAATCCTGACGGTGAGCGCATGTAAAACGATACCATGTGATCGTTGGTGTGGCGCCCGAGTGAGCCGGTAATGGGAATGCCGCGATCCTGGGCCAGATACATGGTAGAACAAACGTCGTCCAAGGTCTTTGTCTGCAGCATGAAATGTAATAGCCGCTTTGGTACCGGTAACTCGCCGAAGGCGAGCGAATGATGGCGCGGATTGCAATGCATAAAAGCGAGCGATAATTGCCGTCCAAGCCGGTGACCCGGCGGCAATTCAACGAAATCGCTAATTCGCATCCCCAACACGTCGCGGTAGAAGTGTAAACTGCGCTGCGCGTCGTCTACTCGAATAACTATGTGACCCAGCCCCATAGCACCGGTTTCGAAGCCGGATAGCGGCCGCGGCGACTTGAAAGGTTCACGAAAGTTCATGAGCGGCCCGTAGTATGCTTCGGTGGGGATGCCGCTTGGGTCTTTAAACTTCAACAACTCAATAACCCCGCGTGCTCTGGCCTCTTCGGCAGATCCGTGAATAGTCTCGACTCCGTCGGCGTTGAGCTGACGTTCTAGCTGCTGCAGCGCATGTTGGTCGGCAACTTCCCATCCGATAAACGCGACATCATCGTCGCTGTTTTGTTGGACGATGAAACGATGATGATACTCATCCATCCGCATGAAAAAACCTTGGGGCGTCTTGTCCACCACGGCGAGGCCAAGCAATTCTGTAGCGAACCGCTCCCATTCGCCCAGGTCGCTCACGTTCAGGCCCAAATACCCTAATTGAGAGACACTTGCCATCTTCGTCACCGCTTATTGGCCGCTAGCTGCTCTTGTTTAGACGATGAACGTCAAATTGTCGATCACCTCATCGTTGTTTACAAGCAGGGTTTTTTTCCACTGGATCTTCCAGCGCCCATCCTGGTACCTGAATCGATGCTGATAGCGTCCGGCGAAGATTCGCTGGCGGGTTTGGCGCAGCTCATAAAGAATGAATGCCGAGGTAACTGCTGCAGAGTCGGTCGATGTTTGCTCGACCTGGACGTTGGAGACCAATCGGCAGGTCTTTGATGGTGGATTCTGGGCATGGGCGAGGCCGCTGTTCAGGCGATCGAGGCGATCGCGCAAACGCGCATGATCGTCATAGACGAGCGAAATTTCCCGATCGGGATCGGTACCCTCGCCGTTACACGGTACCCAGTAGATCACGTCCTCGGTCAGCATCGCGAACCACTCGTCGTAGCGGCGGCTATCGAGGATTCGAGCCTCTTCGTACAAGATCTCTTCGGCCTGCTGGCGGCTCAGAGTCGCCATGGAAGATTTCTAATCCAGAGCGGCGACCGACTGGGGTCGCGACTCTGAAGCCTCCGCAAACTTCTCGCACATCATCCGCCGCCATTGGCGGTAGAAGGCGCGTTGGGGCAGTTCATCACTGATATGGGCCGCGATCGAACCATCATCGGCTGTGTGTTCCCGCTCGATTCCACGTGACAGTTCAAGCCATTCAGCGCCTTTAACCCGCAACCCTGTAGTGCAACGGTTGAACATCTCGACATCGTCGGGAGCACCCCCGCCGGCTGAGCCGTAAAAAGCCTCGTGCGCCCGTAGGCGCGCCGTGTTGATCTCGTCAGGAACCCCTTTAAGTGTGGTGGGTGTTAGATAGACATCGGTTCGATTGACGTTAATCGGGATGACGTTGCGAAACTGGATCCCGATTATCAGCAAGTTTGGAAAGACCGCCAGATTAACGTTCGAAGCGCCGAGGATTTCGCTGGTTCGCTCTTCGCCGTATCGTCGGACCAAACGCTCGATGTAGATTTTGGTGCTGGCGTCAGAGGTCGAACCACGTAAGATGTTGTTGACCGGACGGTGTGACTTTCGTTGAGGCGCCATGTCGAGGATTGAGTGCCCATTTCCAAGATCTTTGCTTTGGTAGGAGGAAGCTTCCGTGAAGAGCTTCATCACTTTGCGGCCCAGCTTTTTGCCCTGAATCTCGAAAAACGATTGATGCACGAAATTCGGATGGTAACCGTCGACCCCGTTTTCCATCTGGAATTTCCAGTTGCCATCGTAGCCGTATTTATGAGTGCCGGAGCGAGCATCTACTTCACCCTCGGGCGACAAATCCATAAACAGATCTATGTAGTATCTGGCGCGGGCGAGGTGTTCAGTAATTTCGGGTACTTCGGGATTGAGGCTGGCAAAGACCAAGCCCCGATAGACTCCGACCTTGGCCCGTTTAAGGCTGAACTTGCGCCGTTCGAAACCCCGGCCGTAGCCGCCCGGATACGGTACGCCGACCAGTTCGCCGCGATTGGTATAAGTCCAACCGTGGTACCAGCACCTGAAGAAACTTGAATTGCCGCGCTGCTCCTGACAGATAGTGGCACCGCGATGCATGCAGCGATTCATCAGGACGTGGATGCCACCGTCTTCATCACGGGTCATGATCGCCGGCTGGGTACCAATACTTACGGTCTTGTAATCACCGCTGGCGGCCACTTCACTTTCATGACCGACGAACACCCAGGTGCGCTCGAAAATGCGCTCCATTTCGGCCTCGAACACCTCGGCGTCCGTATAGATTCGCCGATGGACGCGTTGGTCCTCGACCAGTGCCCCAAAATCCAATTGCAGTGGCATGGTTTACCTCGCCCTGCGATAAGGAGATGCTCTTCCTCCTTATTAGCAAACGTCCAAGGCGATTGCATAACGACTGTGTACGCCGCGAGGATAGGCTGTCTCCCGGTCATAGCTTCGAGTGCGACAACCCCTCAAGGTTAAAGCAACAGGCGAGTTTCAGTGTTTGCGTATCGTATCTACTCGTCAGTTGTTAAGCGGACGAATGAGCACTGCTAAATGATGCGGGCGACGGCACGCTTACAGCCGGATCTTGGGAAATTACAAAGTTTGGAGAAAGCAGGATTTGGAATTTCGCGACAACCAAAAGTTGCTACCAACACGCCAAACGAGCGAAGAGAAAAAGGAAACAACGGGCCGTGGGATGGCGACACCGGAGCAGATGGAACTCGATTGATTCCCACCCGATCAACCGCACCTACACTTGCACGAAAGAAAATCAGTTCGCATCATCCTGTTATGCGGCCTGAGGTTGAGTTGTTTCAAAGCTCAGTGCGCTGAGCATGCTCTGTATTGAATGATATCGTATTATTCCCTTGCACCGCTCAATTCGGCACTAAACGCTACCGCCGCGGTTCTTCTGCTCGCGGGCTATTATTGCATCCGCCGAAAGTGGGTCCGGCTCCATCGCGTCTGCATGCTCAGCGCTGTGGTCGTCTCGCTATCGTTCTTCATTTCCTACAGCGTCTACCACTATCACGTTGGCGACGTCCGATTTGAAGGGCACGGAATCGTCCGAGCGGTTTATTTTGCCGTCCTGGGTAGCCACGTAATACTCGCCATCCTAATCGTACCGATGATAGTGATGACATTGTGGCGCGCTCTCAACGGTGCCTTCGTGCGCCATCGCCGAATCGCACGATGGACTTGGCCCCTCTGGATCTATGTCTCGATCACCGGGGTCATCGTGTACTTGATGTGTTACCAGCTTTATAAGCCGGGTTATTCCACAGCCGCTGTCTCGAACGCATCAAGCCATCGGATAAACGGTGGTGAGGTCCAAAGAGAAGCCGCGACGAGACTCCAGAGAGGGCGCATTAATGCCGGTGAAAAACCGTGCGTAAATTGGCGTCTGAGAGCATAGGCCGAGCAAGCTCAGCCCTTTAGAAAGTCCCGCACGATTCGGACGAATTCCTCCGGCTGCTCATACATGACCATATGGCCGGCGTGCTTAATTGTAACGCTACGGCAGTTTCGAATTCGGCTAGCAAATTCGCCGGCATAAACTGGCGGGATCAGCCGGTCCGATTCCCCCCACACGAGTAAAGTGGGAGCAGCGATCCGCCACGCACGTTTTTTCAAGCCGCGATCGGGAATTGGCCACAAAAAGCGGCTGGCCTGAGTCAATCGTTTAGTGCGTTCAACGTACATGTCGGCCAATTGTTGCGGATCGCTGGGGATGGTTGTGAACATCTGTGCCAAGGGAGATTTGGGATCGTGGAACAGATGGGCCGCTAGCTCAGGCAAATCCATGGCGAATGGATCGGGAATCGGGTGTTGCTCGAGCCAGAAGCCTGCCGGGCTCACCAGTACGAGCTTCTTAACCCGATGGACGTCTAGAGCGGCCAATTCAGCAGCGAGCATGCCACCCATCGAATGGCCGATTACATTGGTACTGGCGATCCCGAGATCATCCAGGAGTTGATGGTAGAAGAGACAAGCGTCGACCACGTCTTCAACCAGTTCCCCGCCGGTTGATTCGCCATAGCCGGGCAAATGGGGTGCGATCACTTTGAAATCTTTGCTGAGTTCGGCGAGGAATGGATCAACCCCAAGCAGACCGCCAGCTCCGTGCAAGTAGAGGAGTGGGTCACCGCTACCGCACAGCTCGAGTTCCACCTGCCATCGTCCACCGCCAATTTGATGCTGCGCTCTCATTTCGCCGGCCTCCAGGGAGTTGCTGATATGATGCGGTTGTGTTCGAGCCCAGGGCGCCTGAAATCAACTGGCGCCGGTTCGGCCCGTTCACTCTCGGGGAGAGGATGCGGCGACCATTTGTCCTCCCATTCGCTCCACATATCGCGCAGGTAGGGCATCACCTCACGGGCGAACAGTTCAGCATTTTGGCGCACGAGTTCGGGAGGCATGGAACCCATGTGAATACCGGTTATGAGGTGACCGCAATTGAGACTCTTCATTGCTTCGCGCAGGCGTTCCCGCACTGTGCGGGGAGAGCCCGCGATTATGATGCCGTCGTCAACCAGATCTTTCCACGAATAGTGCTGTTTCAACTTAACGGGTAAGCCTGACTGGAGTGCTGCGCGAATCGAATTCAGCGTACGGTAACCAGGGGCGTCCGCAAAGTTGGGATGGATATGCAGGCAACGATTGTAGAAATAATCTGCATGCGGAGCGAAGTCCCGTTCTGCTTCCTGATCGGTTGGGGCAACGACAACCCCCTGGGCGAACGCCATGCTGTAGGGGTTCAGCGGTTTGCCCTTTCTAGCCATTGTTTCCCAATAGCCGTCGGCGACCTTCTTTGCCGCCACATAGCCAAAAAAGGATAAAAAGCTGTATTGGTAATCGTGCTCGGCGCAGAAATCCCAGGTTTCGATTGAACCACCACCCGGAATCCAGACCGGCGGGTGCGGCCGTTGAAGGGGTTTTGGCCACAGGTTCACGTATCGGAGCTTGTTATACTTGCCGTTGAAACTGAAAATGTCGTTTTCAGTCCACGCGCGAATAATGAGGTCGTGCGCTTCACGATACTTTTCGCGCAGCGTCGCAGGTATTTCGCCATAGCAATAGTTAGTATCCATCGCGGTTCCGACAGGGAACCCCGCGACCAGTCGGCCCCCGCTAATGACGTCCAACATCGCGAACTCCTCCGCAACTCGAATCGGGGGATTGTATAGAGCGATCGAGTTGCCGAGCACGACCAGGCTGGCGTGCCTGGTCCTGCGCGCGAGCGCCGCCGCCATGATGTTGGGAGAGGGCATCAGTCCGTAGGCATTCTGATGATGTTCATTAACACCAATGCCGTCGAAGCCCAGGCGGTCGGCGAGTTCAAGTTGATCCAGATACTCATTATAAATGCGATGGCCGAGCTGAGGATCATACAATGCTCGTGGAATGTCCACCCAGACACTGCGGTAGCGCTCGGTAAAGTCTGATGGCAGATTCGGATAGGACATCAGATGGAAGGCGGTAAATTTCATCGGCCCCTCCGTGATTAGAGTCTCGACGCTCCGGCCGAACTACAAAAGCGACCTCCGGCGCGTGCCTGCTTGCAATTGCCGCCGTGGACACTTAAGAGCCCACGGCTATTTTGCGGGGCGGTTTTCGCCGGCTAAAGCAGAGTTGTACCTTCCGTTGGTCTCCGTGCTGCTGTCATCCAGCGAAGCCGGAATTGCCCGCTCATTCTCGGTCAGGGGGTGCGGCGACCACTTGTCCTCCCATTCGTTCCAGAGATCGCGCAAAAACGGCATCACCTCGCGTGCAAACAATTCAGTACTCTTACGCACCAACTCCGGAGGCATCGATCCAAGCTGTATCAGCACCATCAGATGGCCACAGTTCAGGCTTGTAAGTGCATCGCGCAGTCGGTCACGTACGGTTCTAGGGGAGCCGGCAATGACATAGCCGCCATCAAGGAAGTCTTTCCATTTGAGACCCTCGCGCCGCAGTGCGGCGCGGGCTCCAACCTGTCCAAGAAAACCGGCCTTGATCGTGGTGAGAGTTCGATAACCTGGCGCATCGGCAAAGCCGTCATAAACGTGAAGGCAGCGGTTATAGAAATAGTCCATGTGGGGCGAATAATCCCGCTCGGCTTGCTGGTCGGTCTCAGCAACGGCCACGACCTGGGCGAAACCGAGGCTGTACGGATTGAGCGGTTTGTTCTTCTTCGCCATCACCCCCCAGTAACCGTCCGCAACTTTTTTGCCGGCTTTGTAACCGAAATACGACAGAAAGCTGTATTGATAACCGTGGTCGGCGCAGAAATCCCACGTCTCGAGTGACCCGCCCCCGGGAATCCAGATTGGTGGGTGAGGGCGCTGCAACGGCTTGGGCCACAGATTCACGTACCGCAATTTGGTGAACTTGCCATTAAAGGCGAAAACTCGCTCTTCGGTCCAGGCCTTGACGATCAAGTCGTGCGCCTCATGGTATTTTTCACGAAGCGTTGCTGGCACCTCACCATAACAAAAGTTCGTATCCATCGAGGTGCCGACCGGAAATCCCGCAACCAGGCGGCCGCCACTGAGCACGTCCAGCATCGCAAATTCCTCGGCCACTCTAATGGGTGGATGATACAATGCTATGGAATTACCCAGTACCACCAGGTTGGCGCGACGAGTGCGCCTTGCCAGTGCGGCGGCCATAATGTTCGGCGATGGCATCAAGCCATAGGCATTCTGGTGGTGCTCGTTGACCCCGAGTCCATCGAAACCCATTCGGTCGGCAAATTCGAGCTGATCGAGATACTCGTTGTAGAGCTGGTGGCCGAGCCTGGGATCATAAAGATGACGTGGGATATCTACCCAGACGCTGCGATATTTGTCCTTGAAATCGTCAGGAAGAAAGCGATAGGGCATAAGATGGAACCAGGTAAACTTCATGACGGCCCTTCCTCCATTTTCCGGCAGTCTTCAGCCGGTCCGATGAACGGAGCGCGCAGCGAGACGGATTTACTCTAGTCTAGAATACAGCAGATCACCATTGGGCGGGAATGCGAAACAGCCCTTAAAACATCCGTATCCGGGAGAAGTTCTCTTGAAAGCAAAGTTGCAAAACGATCTCATGGCGGCGATGAAGGTAGCGGACAAACTCCGGGTCCTGACCCTGAGAGGCGTACTGACTGAAATAACCCGCCTGGAAAAGGATGTGCGTCGACCTGCGACCGAGCAGGAGATTGTTCAGCTCCTGAAACGCGAGCGCGCCCGCCGCGACGAGGCGATAGAATTCGCCCGCAAGGGAGGACGCCAAGACTTGCTCGAGCAGAATCAGAACGAAGCCAAAATCCTCGACGAGTACCTACCGTCGCTGCTCGAGCCTGACGAAGTCAGAGCCGCAATCCGCAGCCAGATAGCCTCGGGTATTTCGCAGATTGGCCCCATCATGAGAGCATTGCGAGACGAATTTGGTGCGAGACTGGACGGCAAGATGGCCAGCCAACTGGTCAAGGAGGCACTCGGCACAAAATAGCTTCCCGTCAGAACCGCCCCAATGGCGCTGGCTCAGGGTAGCTGTTCGGTAAGAGGTCTTGAAGAGAAGGGTTCACCACTCAAGCTTGTGTCGATTCGCGAATTGACAACACTTCGCATGGCTCTCGCCGGCTGAACGAAAACTCCCGATTCGGAGTTTTGCAGCTCGAAGACGCAACCTGAAGGAGACAAGATGGCCGCGGTAAAACCATTCCGCATCAATGTTCCCGATGCCGTGCTGCGTGACTTGCGTGAGCGCTTGGAGCGAACGCGGCTGCCAGGTGAAATTCCCGACTCAGGGTGGGATTACGGAACCAATCTCGCCTATCTCAAGCAGCTCATCGAGTATTGGCACGATCGCTACGACTGGCGCAAACACGAGGCCGAACTAAACCGGTTCGCCCAGTTCAAGGCGGATATCGATGGCCTCGGTATTCATTTCATCCACGAACCGGGCCGTGGTCGTAACCCCATGCCCCTGTTGCTGTCCCATGGATGGCCCGGGTCAGTTTATGAGTTCGTACAAATTATTCCGATGCTGACCGATCCGGCCGCTCATGGTGTACCTGAAGGACAGGCTTTTACGGTCGTGGCGCCATCTCTTCCCGGCTACGGTTTCAGTGATCATCCTCGGACGAGGGGCGTTAACATACAGGCGATCGCCGAGCTGTTTCACAAACTGATGACCGACGTGCTCGGGTACGAGCGTTACGCTGCACAGGGCGGTGACTGGGGAGCAGCGATTACGTCGCGGCTTGGAGAGGTACATGGTGACAGCCTCTATGGAATTCACCTTAACTCAGTTTTCGTCGGACGACGAGCACACGAGGAAGGTGAAGGGCTGACCGATGAGGAAAAGCTATTTCTGGCTGACATGGATCGCTTTCGGCGTGAGGAGACCGGCTATCAATGGATCCAGGGAACCAAGCCGCAAACTCTCGCTTACGCTCTGAATGATTCACCGGCCGGGTTGGCTGCGTGGATAGTAGAGAAATTTCGGACGTGGAGTGATTGCGGTGGTGACGTCGAACGGCGCTTTACCAAGGACCAACTGTTGACTAACGTGACTATTTACTGGGTGACAGAATCCATCAACTCATCAACTCGGCTCTACTACGAGGCGCGCCATCATCCGTGGCAACCCGATCCACGAAAGCGGATTGAGACACCAACCGGCGCGGCGATTTTTCCCGGCGAGATCTTACGGCCGCCACGCCGCTGGGCCGAGGCCGTCTTCAATATTCAGCGATGGACAGTAATGCCCCGCGGTGGACATTTCGCCGCCATGGAAGAGCCTGGCCTGCTAGCAGACGATATACGAGCATTTTTCACCGGTCGTCGATAATCAATCTCACGGATAAGGGTAGGGGGCGAGGCCGGGACCAGGACCGAAAGGCGAGCCCCCATAAGGTGAGCCATATGGACCGTACGGGGACCCGAACGGCGGTGAAAAGGGGCCGCCATATGGCCCGCCATACGGTGAAGCCACAAAAGGGCTTGAGCCAAAGGAAAAACCGCTTCCGCCACTCGCGATACCCATACCGAGGACGCCCAGTAACGCAATCAGCGGTAACATCGAAGTAAGCTGCTGTGCATAGGGATTCGCCTGTTGAGCTTTGTAGCTATCAGGCCCCGGATAGGCGGAAACGTCGGGTGAGGACGATAGAGCCGAGCCTGCATCCGAGCTCGACGAGGCAGACGGTGGATAGGATGCATACGGATTATTTGAAGAGCCAGTGGCCGGATGGTTCGCTGCCAGCAGCTCCGGTCGGACATTAATCCGATTGTCTACTACGACCGTTCGATCATGCAAAAAGCGGCGAGTTTTCTTTGTCGCATCCGATTTTCCGAAATCTGAGCCGACAAATCCGTACAAGATCACCATTCGATGTCCATCGGGAGTGTGCAAAACCTGCGCACCGACCAACGGCAACTTGTTCTCTTTCAGGAACTGGGTTAGGGCTTCACTCTCGCTGCGTTCGAGGGTGTAACCGCCTTCGCTTGGAGAATCCGAAGGCGTCGAGTAAGTGTCAGGTTCGCTTGAGGCAGAGCCAGAGTAGCGAGAGCCGACGGTTTCGGCGGCTGAGATCCAAACTTGGGCCATCGTGATTGAAACGCCGAACCAAACAGCGAAAATCATTTGAATCCATCGCCGCATGTTGCGATCTTACTCCTTTGCCGGAGGCGGAACATAGCCCAACATAATCGTCCCTCGGTTACTTATCCCAAGCTCAATATAAGTACGAATTGCCTAAAAGATAGGAGTTGGGTAAATACGCTTCACGAATTCAACGGCCAAGCCGCTTTCAGCTAGTATAGGCGGTGAGGCTCGCGTGAAGTTCACGACGTGAGGCTACGATGCAGGCCGGTTTAGCCATGCCAAACGCACCACGAATGCATTCCGAACAGCTTTTTTCGCCGTTGTTCTTGACTGCGTTGCTCGCAGGGTCGCTTCTTAGTGGATATGGATGTAGCGAACAACGCGCGCCAATGCAGGTGTCCGTTACCCAGCTAGCCCCTTATGTGAATGCAGCAAAAGATCCGAGCTGCCCGATGCCGGTCCTCGAAACAATGCCCGTTGGTTCTTATACCCAGGTGGCTATCGTGGAAGCTTGGGCGGATCTAAAGGACACCAAAGAGGATGTGCTCCCGGCCCTAAGACGCAAGGCATGCGAGACCGGGGCGGACGCGCTGATCATCCTCAACAGTACTCACCAGGATGTGAAACGGTTACTTTACCAAGCCTCGCCCAATGAGCAGTTAAATGAGACGACCCAACAGAATGTCTACGCCGGACAGGGTGAATACATCCAAGAGATGGAACACACCCGGCGGATAGGAGAAGCGGGTCATAACGGTTTGTATGTTGATGCGATTGCCATTAATTACAAGAAGTCAGATGGAGACTCGGTGACGGGAAAGGCAGCTGTTTCAATGCCCGCAACCGAACCACTGGGTCCACAGAGTTAAGCCAAGGGCCGCATGCGGCAAATCCGACTGACAACATATCCAGCAGTTTACGCTACCGCTCCAGCAGTCTACGCTACGCAGGCTGCCCGGGTTGGAACCGATTAGCGGCCGCATCAGTCGGCACACCTGACCTCGCCTTGCAGGTTTCTTGAAGTTGCAACCGATCGCACTCGGGAAACTTAGTAAGGCGTGCTGAAGCTCGGAAAACCTTGTGGCTAATTACATAAGGTTACGGATGCAGCGCTTGAGCAGACTCAGCACCCGAGACCGCCAAAGCTTGGGGGCTAAAAAACCGGATAAGTTCAACTCGTTCCAGTTCAGGCCCGTGAGCGGTGCCTTCAAGAGCGAGCGTTTTGATTAATCCCACATGCGGTGCATAGTAATCCTCGTAAACGAGACGGAGCGGTTTGCCAATTTTCGCGTATGAGCCGCCTTCGTATAGCGCCTCGGTTTCGATCCGCATGCAGCCGCTGAAGTGACCAGCGGGAACAACGATATCGGCGGGCTCAAAGAAAGTCCGATGAAGCTGTCGAATATCGAACGATCCAGGCAAATGACCAAAAGGAAATATCTGACTTTTCCAATTGATTCCTGGCATCAAGGTGGCAGGCATGAAGGCACCTTCCTCGGAACGGCCCCAGGCTGGGGCTTCAATATCGTCTTTTGAGTAATCAAGCCCCGAGAGGCGAGTCCAATAGCCGTTCCGGGTGATGTAAACAATCGGACGAATACCACCGCGGTCCATATTGTAGTATTCTTCCACTACCTGGCCCGTAATGTTCAGCGAGGGAACGTACTTCTCGCCAATCGCCTTGTCCGTCACTACGTATGTCTTGTGTTGACTCTTGCTGTTGACACGATAGGTCCATACGCTGTTGGGGGCGAGGGGAAAAAAGTCATGAGCCAGCTTCGGATTGAATTGAGCTGTCTTCCCTTGGCAACCGAGCATCGGTACTGACAAGATCACGCACACCGAAAGCGCAATTACCTCGCGAACCATCTGCTTGATTCCTCCTGGTTTACGCCCGCCATAAAGATTCAGCTATTCAGGCAACGACGCACGAAGCGGAAGCAGCCACACACCATGAGAAGCCACCAGCGAAACAGCAGGTCATAATCAAACTTCGCGCGTTGTCCGGTTCTTGGCAAGACAAAAAACGAGTTATCCTGTTGTCGTATCGCTCCAATTCGCCACAAAAGTTTTGAGCTCCCAATAAAAAAGGGGCGGTCGAGCGAATCATTCTCAACCGCCGTGGACGGAAGCCCTCTTTTTTCAAGTAATCGGAATCTAGGACGCTGCGGCCCTCAGTTCGCGCTCACGTATCATCGACTTGCCGCCAAACACAAACTTTGGCCGTGCCCACGACAGGTAACACGGCAGGATTATGACGCCGGCGACCATGTTGGTCGCCATGAGGAAGATTAGAAGGGTGCTCATCTCGCTGTGGAAAAGCAGCGGCGAGAACACCCAGGGAATAATACCGCCGATCATCACCAGAAAGGTGTTGAACACCGCCACGCCGGTGCTCTTGAGTGCGAGCACAATAGCGTCATCTACCTCCATCCCGCCCATCACTTCATCCCGAATCCGCGAGACCATGTAGATACCATAATCGACGCCTAGTCCGATGCCTAGTGAAATGACCGGGATGGTATCGATGGTTAGGCCGATTCCCCGGGCATTCATGTAAATGAAAGCTCCAAAGTTGGCAAGCACGCACGAAAACAGGAACATAAATCCTGCCACGAATGAGCGGAACGAGATCACGCAGAACAGCCAAACGACTGCGAGCACGAATGAGATGTTAAGGAAATCCAACTGCTTAAGGACGTCGTTTGCAGCAAGGTACAAGCCGGCGATACCAGCCAGATAATGGACCTGCACGTGGCTCAAATTGGGGTCAGGCGTCACTCGCTCCCTGACGAACCGCGCGATTTCGGCGCGGATGTCGTTGAGGGTCCCGTAGGTATGGTCACGCAGCAACACCCTTATGCAGGTGTCATTGTTCGAGCGATTGGAAATAAACCGCTCCAATTCACCTGGCGCGGAGCCGTTGAGAAACAGAAACCAAAGATTACCCGACATTTCGAGCGATTCCGGCGTGGCGAGGTACTTCGGATAGCCGTAGTGAAACATCTGGTTAAACGGCTCGGAGACGGTGGATGCGAATGACACCACCTGACCAACTTTCGGGTCGTTGAAGAGGTATGAGCGCATGTCGGACACCATGCGCAGAACGTTAGGTCCCAGTACTGACTGCTGGTCTGGGTATGAGGGCGTCGTCAGAATCACCCAGCCGTCTTCCAAAGGAAATTTCTTGCCAACGGCGGCTATGTCCAGGTTAACCTTGGCGTTCGGTTTATACAGCGGTGTGCCAGGCGTCGAATACCCAATCTTTGAGTCGAGTCCCGAAACTATTCCATAGATTAGAAATATGGCCGAACCCCAGAGCAGCACCTTCCGCAGCGCTCCCGGCCGCGTCGGAATGTGTACGAACCAGTCGAGCGCACCAATGATCCGCTCCATCCATTGGCTCTGGCTTCGCGCCCTGGTTTTCCGGTGTCGCAGCTCTGGTACCCCCAGATAGCTCATCAGGATGGGCTGGAAGATAAAAACCATAGTAAGGCTGCCAAGCAACCAAACGGTACCTGCCAAGGCGATATGCTGGAGGACCGGGATTCCACCGAAAGAGATAAATATGATGCCGCTGACGTCGGCAAGGATCGAAAGCAGTCCCGGCGGCAACATAAAGTCGGTGGTTGCCGCGCATGCGGCCATCTTGTCCCCCAATCGATCTAGCTCATCGTGATAACGACCTTGCCACTGAATACCGTGACTCATGTCGCGGGCGGTCAGGATAAACGGGATGACCAGCATTACAGGGTCGAAGTCGTAACCCATCAAACCGACGAAACCAAGTCCCCAGATTGCAGACAAGGTACCGGTTACGATTGGTGCCCACCAACGGCTCCGCTGGCTGCCAGTGGCCCACAGGATCAGAACCATCACGCCAAGTGCAGCAACAAACAGTACGATGAGGACTGGCGTATAGTAATAGCCGTAGCCCCGCACCATCGGCTCGCCCGAGACAAAAATATCGTTGTTCGCGTCCTGGTATCTGTTGACAATGTCCCGGACCTGATAGAAGAGCCGGCGGTAGTCTAAACCCCGTTCATTGAATGATGCCGTAACGAGCGCACTCTTGTTATCGGCGCTGACGTACTGGCTGATGTTGGCGCGGTTAGCCATGACGTGATTCCGGAGAGCCTCGATGCCGGCCTGTGTTTTCGGCACCTCCGGGAACATAAACGGTTTGATGGTAAGCGAGCCCGGTGTGGTTTCAGAAAAACTCACCCGATACGAAGCGATCGACAACACTTCGTTGTGGTCGACCCCGGGAAGTTTGTCTACGTCACGCTGAATGCCCTGGATCTTTGATAGCGTATCGTAGTTAAAGATGTCTCCGTGTTTTACTTGGATCATCACCGACAGGGTTTGCGCGCCCCCGTAGCGATGCCACTTTTCGTAGAGCTGGACGTTGGGATGGTAGGAGGGGAAGAAGTCATCGAAATTGGTCCGAATAGTGACTTGCGAGCAGTAATAGACTGCTGCCGCACTTATGGCGAGCAACACGCCCCCGATAATCGCTCGGAAGCGCAGAACAAAATCACCGATTCGCACCGAGGTCAGTTTTACTGAACTGCTTGCCATTGGTCGCCCGCATTTCTCGTCAGGAGGATGGTTCCGTTCAAACCGACGGCAACACCCTGATTACCCGCAAACGCCATGTCGGTCAGGTCGTGGAATGTAGTGCGCGGTGCTTCCTGCCACTGATGGCCCGGACTGAGGACAAACATCCTGCCTCCGTTTCCACCCAGCCAAAGCCGCTTGCTCTCAGGATCTGTAGCAACAACGTAGGTGCCGACCTGATCAGGCAGCTTGGCCGGCTTCCACGTCTTTCCGCCATCTTCAGTAACCGCCAGTTCCCCGGCAAGTCCCGCCGCCACGGCGTGTAGAGGATCGGTGAAAGTGAGGGTGAAGTAGGGCCCAATTGTGAAGTCGCCCGTATTGCCACCGCTCGCTACAGTCCAGGTCTGGCCGCCATCTTTGGTGGTTAGAATCGTCGAAAACTCACCTGCTGCCCAACCTGTTTTCTTGTCCGTAAAAGTGACGTCAAAGAGGGTAATCAACTTGGGGGATTTCGCGCTTTGCCAATGAGCACCCCCATCATTGGTATGTAAGATGGTACCGTCAGCTCCCACCGCAACCGCCGTCTGGGGGTCGATTACCGCCACTTTAAACAGATTCTTCGTGGTTCCGGAATGTTGTACTGTCCAGGTCTTTCCGCCGTCGTTGCTGAAGAGAATGGTCCCTTCCTCGCCGACAATCCACGCCGCGCTGCCGTCCTCTGAAAATCGAATCGAATACAGATCCCGATCCTGAAACAGCGCCGACCCGGGTCGCTCTTTAAGCGTCTGTTGAATCCAGGTCTTGCCATGATCGGTCGACGTCAGCAAGAGCGCCTTGGAGCCGACGATGTAAATGGTGCCGTCAGGTTTGACGGCAGTACCAAACAACGATAGCCACGGAGGTGCCGCGTGTCGTACCTGCGCCTCCATCGCACTGTGCCCGCACGGTGCGTACACCATCAATAACAGCGCACACGTGCTTAAAACAAAGGTTATCTGTCTTGTGGCCCTTTTCTTGTTCAAATTGGTCATGCTTGGCAGTGGTCGCTGGCTAGCCTACCCGGCAACCATACTAATTGGCGTTCAGTCACGAATAGGCATCCGTAGCCTTTATGTGATAACTACCCTTTTCAAGTAGGACACCTTCTCACCAAAGTCAAATTCTCGAACCGCTTACAATATGGCCCGAGCTGCTGTCAAGGGAACGGTGGTAGTAGTCGAGCCGATCATGCTGGCAACTTGGGCTGATATATGACTCCTGACGAAAGTAGTGTTGATGATACTTGCAGGTGGAACTCGGTAGCCAATGACCAAGCGTATCGCGTTCGAGGACCCGCATCTCCGCATCGAGGTGGGTGATGAAACAGATTGACGTCTGCCTCACTTTCGACTTTGACGCGTTTTCAGTGTGGATCGGCACTTTCCACGCCCGTTCACTCAGCGCGCTATCGCGCGGTGAATTTGGTAATGTCGGCGCGAATCGGCTGTTGGCCTTACTCGCTGATTGGGGCGTGCGATCGACCTGGTTCATTCCCGGGCATACCGCTGACGCATTTCCGGGAACTGTGCAGAAGATTGCGCAGGCTGGCCACGAAATCGCTCATCACGGCTATTTTCACGAGCGGGCGAAAGGTGCCGAAGATGAACGCCGCGACTTCGACCGTGCGTCGGCAGTTCTTGAACGAATTACAGGCCGGCGCCCGGTAGGCTATCGGTCGCCTGCGGCAGGACTTAGCGCGAATATTCTGAACTGCCTGCTTGAGCGGAATTTTCTTTATGACAGCAGCTTGATGGGACATGATTTCTCGCCGTATTACTGCCGCGTCGGCGATCAAGCCCCGAGCGATGGGCCATTTCAATGGGGCCGTCCCACTTCGCTGGTTGAACTGCCGTTTACCTGGGGTCTCGATGATTTCCCAGTCTTTGAACACGTGTGGACCCGTAACGGAGTTAATCCCGGACTTGCTGCTCCTTCCCAGGTCTATGAAATCTGGGTGGGGGACTTTGACTATCTGTACAATCGACTCGGCCAGGGCACCTTCATCCTCACCATGCATCCCCAGGTCATCGGTCGAGGCCATCGGCTATTAATGCTCGAGCGACTCGTGCAACACATGCGCGAACACGAAGGCGTAACCTTCAAAACCATGGCGGAAGTTGCCGAGGAATTTCGCCGGATGCATCCGATTCCATGAGCCCGCGGGCGGCCTTTCGTATCTGGATGAAAAGTGCAGTTGCGCAACTGTCGGGGCCAGGCGCCTATCGCAGTGTATCGAGACGCAGGCTGAGCTTCTGCCCGAGCCAGAGAGCGTTTTCGGCGTGATCCTGGTAGGCATTACCAGTCTCCGGATGCACCAGGATATTGAGCCCGCGCCGATTGAGCATCAGCCACGGGACGACGCGGGCGAATTCATCGGGCCCGAATTTAACCTGATACATGGACTGGGGATGGGGACCGACCGGTTCGTCGCGCCATCTTCCCATAATTACATGGAAGCCGCGCTCGAGCGCCTCGCGCAAGCGCGCGGCGATTTCTCGTGTCTCCGGGTCGTAATAGACGTGCGCGTGGTAACCCTGAATCGTCGCGGCATCGACAAATTCGCTGGCGGCCATAACCAGAGTCTCCTCGTGTAGCAGGCGTTTGATGCTGGTTGACTCCCATAACACGACACTAAACAAGGCGAGAGCACAGGGAGTCATCTGACCCCTGTGCTCTCCCAAACCCTCGCCCCGCTTTCGCCTACATCAGTCCGTAGAGCCTGGCGGCAGTATCATGGACGATTTTGCGCCGTTCGATTTCGGGCAGGTGGCCAAACCGTTTGGCTACTATCTCCTGCGAGCGCGGGAAGGTTGCCGCGGTGTGGGGATAGTCAGACGACCACATGATGTTGTCCGGACCGTAGCGATGGAGTGAGTCGACGAACACCGGATCCGAAATGAACGTCGCATAAACCTGGCGCTTGATGTATTCACTGGCGCGAATCGGGAGCTTCATACCTCCGACCGCTCCGAGTCGATTCTGGACGGTATCGAGGCGATACATGAAATACGGCATCCAGCCAACGTCATTCTCGGCGGAGACTATTTTCAGGCGCGGAAATTTCTCCAGTACACCACCATAGACCAGCACTGAAATGGAACGTTCTATCTGATGGTGCAAGTTGGCCAACGACAGGAGGAAATTGCTTTGGCGTTGGTCTGCGCCAGTCCCGCCTCGGGCGGTGAGGATATGGAGGGAAAGCGGCATGTTCAGGTCCTGAGCTGCCGCCCAGAACGGCTCGTAATCGGGATGGCTGTAAGGGCGCTCATTGGGCGGCTCGGCCCAAATCATGGCCCCACGCATCCCTTTTTTCGCGATTCTTTCCAGCTCTTCAACTGCCGCAGGTATATCCTCGAGCGTAATGAGGCCCAAGGGGATGAGCCGATTGAAATCATAGCTGCAGTATTCGCACGCCCAGTCGTTAAAAGCTCGAAAGAGTGCAGCGCGAAGTTCCGCGTCATCCAGACCAAAGAGTGGCATCCCCATCGAGGTGTAGATCACCTCGGCTTGCACCCCGTCCCGGTCTTGATCAGCGATTCGATAAGCCGCATCCCAGACGCTCTTGGGTGCCTGGTCGAATCCCTTTTTGTTGTGTTCCGGCAATTCGTTCGAAGGCACCCCTGCACCAAAGAACCCCGCAACGGCCATCGGGGTGATATTCTCGCAGACAAAAAATTCGCCCTCACGCCCGCCGAGGCCCTTTACCGTGCGTGGAGCACGGTCGCGGAATTTTCGATCTACTCGTTCAGCCCACATGGTGGGCGGTTCGACGAAATGAGAATCCGCCGAGATGAGCCGAAACTCTGCCATAGAAAGCCTCCTTGGAGGTTCACGCCAGGCCTGGCGGCCTCAGTCGTGACAGTTAAATTGCGCAGTTGACCTCATTAATTAGCGCCTAATCGTTGGGGCTGCAAACCAAAATCCTTCACGATCGCGCTGAAAAGCAAAATGGACCGCTGACCCTCAATCCAGCAGTCGCTCCACAGCCGCGCCAATCACAACCGGCAATCTGCAGTCCCGCTTGACCATGATTCCTCTGCTGAGATTCCAGGCACAGCACCCGGATTATTCCGACCGAAGACATGCAATCTCTAAACGGTGCTGATTCAGAAATTCCGAGTCGGGCTTTGCGGATCCTCCGTGGCGACAAAAGCGGTCGGGCGATGATGTAAAGATGCCTTCTTGGGCAGACCAAAGAACTTTACTTACCTGCAACAAGCATTTGGGCCATCAACCGCGCGTGCGCAATGGCGAAACTTGTTCGTCTCGCCCAACTCCCCGATATTATGTAGGAATGAGCCGAAGCTCCGATACCAGTGCCTTTCCGTGGCGCCCGCTGGTGCTGGGGCCGCTGACGCTTACCCTATTCGGCCTCGCCATGTACTTTTACGACAGGCTGCAGCCGGAACTCGCACTGACACTCCTCGGATGCGCGTTTGCCGTACCGATGGTGTGGATCGTGTTAGCCGCACGCGACGCCGAAAATACCGAATCGCCTGTACGTCAGTTGGTTCCGAGGCTAACTATCGTGTTGGTTTTGGGCTCGGCTTTTCTGGCCTTCACGATGAAGGACAAGTATCCGCGCATACCGCTCATCGAAGGCGCGTTTATCATTTTTTATCTAGCCGCGGGCATACTAACCTTGAAGATTTTCAGCTCTAAACCGCGCGGCCCGAACTTACGGGCTGTGGGCGGCCGCAATCAGGGGCGCCATCCAGCGCGGCGAACACCGCGAGCAAGGTAAAAGGTGAAAACAATCAAAATTCAAGGAAACCGTGCATTGCTTGAGTAGCGAGCACGCTATTTGACCCGACCCGATACTGATAACAACTCGTGCTGTGAAAGTGCAGCTGTCAGGCGCCGGCAATTGACTGCAGTAGTCACAAAAGGGCGACAGAAGATCGATCGAGCTTCGCCACTGCGTCGCAATCTGTCGCCGGGGCCCTGTCGAAAAGGGAAGTTCATTGCCGCAGGCCCGGCCCTTGGCTACATCACCGAACCATTTCTTTGGCGGGCGATAGACGCGTCTTTAGGATCAATTAAGTGGCTTAGGGAACCACTGGTCATCTATCTGGGTCTCGGCCTTGCGCATCAATCCTCGAAGGCTGACACCTTGGCAGCAAAAGGGTCGTTACCCATAACGATGCCATCGCCAGGCGTGTCGCTCCGGTCATTGTTGATTGCCCGGGGGCTGACCCAATGCCCTGATGCGCCAGAGCTTTTTTCAGAGTGAATTTGCTGGGGCTGTGATTCCTGGGCGCGCTCCGAGCTCATGTGTGACATTGAAAGGCTTAAATGGTAAGCACAAGCCTGCCTAAAGTGTTCTCGTTTCGTCCTTTTGCTGTTGATCTGTCCGAATGCCGCCACGAGCCGTTTCAGAATTCGTCGACCGAGAGGTTTTTTCGCGCCCCCCGTCTAGCAGTGGCGAGAATTCAAGATCTCTCTTTCGAATAATTCGGTCGACTGAATCGTCACTACAAGTGAGAGCAACGGTTCTCAAGCCCACAATCCAAGTCCGGCTGTAAGCTCCTCCCTGCGGCCGGATGGCTGTCCGATGCCAGACGGACGGCACCACGGGCGGGTGTGTGTGGGAGCCTCCCCCCTTCCAGCACACCCGCCTTTCCTTCCATTCGGGATTGGAATATTGGTCATTGCGCCCAAAGTTCGTCAAGCCGACGGCAGGGATTCGAAGAGGGCATTTTCCCTAGGTTGTCTTAATTCAGAATCTTGATCTTCTCTTCTTTTTGGCAAATTTAGCTAGTTGACGCGGCGATTCGCGCAATTACGATAGCTGGCGCCAGCTTTTGCTACGTCAGTTCCGGCCGAGAGACCCATCATGGCGATCGGCGGTTCCACGCACGTTGGGAGGAAAACAGATGAGAACTGGAAGGGTCCTTTCGATCATCGCTACAACCGCGGCAATGCTGTTCTACATCGCTACTGCTCAGGCGCAGGCGTGTACTCCGACCGGCTTTTACCGCGATGGGGTTAACATGACCGCGGCGGTAATCGCGAGCGGAGACATATCCGGTGGAATTATCGATGCGACTGGCTGCAACATCGGCATCTACTATGGGCCGGGGACCAGCGGCACTGTTGACGGCGTCACAGTAAGGAACGCGAACTACTTCGGCATTCTCGTCGCCGGTGACATCGAGAACGCCGGCGGCAGCTTCAGCAATCCCGGCGCGACCTCGGTTGATATCACCAACAGTACCATCTCGAAGATCGGCGAGAATCCGTTCAACGGCGATCAGCACGGAGTATCAATCTACTACCATGCGTTTGCTCCAGGCTCGAGCGCGACAGGTGCGGTATCGGGCAATATGATTTCCGCTTATCAGAAAGGCGGAATTGTCGTGAACGGCCCCGGATCAGCCGTCTCGGTCAGCGGCAACACCGTGAGAGGAAACGGTCCGGTGGATTACATTGCACAGAATGGGATCCAGATAGGTTATGGTGCGACCGGTCAAGTGATGCGCAACGAGGTTACGGGCAACTCCTATACCGGCCCCGGACTCGCGTCATCTGCCGGCATTCTGATCTTCGGAGGTTGCCAAGAGTATTTCGGCAATTTCCCACTTACCACCGGTGTGCAGGTTGTGAAGAATATCGTGGGCAGCTCCACACCTGACGACGGCAATGATATGGGCGTCGCGTTGGCCAACTATGACCCGACGTGCTCTACCAAGCCGATGACACCGACTAATAACAAGGTGATCAACAACACCATCACCAACGACGAAGTGACTAATACTAGCGGCAACGGCGCTCCGAACGAAGGCTACCAAGCCGGAGTTTACGACAGCGGCGTGAACGACAAGATCATCAACAACGACATCTCAGGGGTCGGCTACAGCACGCCTCCGGGCTCGTGCGCTGTCGTGACCAACGGAACGGAGACCTGTTCGATCGATACCAATTCCAGCACTGCCGCCAAGGTGCACGCTAATTCAGTTCCTTAAACCGGTTCGGGTTGACCAATACGGTCTCGGGCCGCGCCCTTCGGCGTGGCCCGCACCCTTGACGATCTAAACTCGCAAAACGTAGTTCCGGTTCCAGCTAGGTTCATCAGCCAGCGCAGCGCCTGCTAGATCGCCATCACTTACAACACCGAACGAGGTGATCCGTGCGTGGAGACCAAGGGGCCAGCCGATTGGGCTGTTGACAATCGGTTCAATAGCCAGGCTCATTGTTTGACAGTGACGAACTGGCCTTTATAGTGTTCGGCGAGAGTTGATATGGAACGGCAAGCGCGGCGTCAGCAGGTCCTGCAACACGCCAAACGGATTTTCGCCAGAAAAGGTTACCATCGTACCAATATCTCCGACATTGTTGCACGGGCCCGCATAGCCCGTGGCACGTTTTATCTTTACTTCGAAAACAAGAAAGAGCTGTTCGAGGAATTACTGGAGCAGGTACTGGGTGAACTGAGACTGCGAATTCGACGCTTGCGAATTGGACCTGAAGAGCCTGAGCCGGTGGAGCAACTGCGTGACAATCTCAGGCGTGTGCTCAGCTTTCTCATTACGGAATGGGAGCTAACGGACATTTTGCTCAACCATTCCACCGGATTCGACCCAGAGCTTGATAGCAGGATTCGGGAATTCTACGAACGGGTCGCTGACCAAATCCAGCGTTCCTTGGACCTCGGGATTCAGATGGGGCTGGTTCGTGAGTGCGATACCAGGGCGGTCGCTTATTGTATCCTCGGCGGTATCAAGGAGGTCGTGGGACAAGCGTCGCGTCATCGGCGTCGAGAGATCGGCCGGCTAGCGGAGGAAATCCTTGATTTCGGTCTGCGCGGCGTCGCTCGTCCTGACTTGCTCGCCGGTCTCCATCGTACTGAGGCCGTCGCGGCCGGGGCTTCCGCAAAGTAGACTGACATGTCAGTATCGCGAGTGCCAAAGGGGCGTGGCGCGTCAGCCCGGCGGCTTTCCGGCCGATCGAAACCGCAGCGGGCGGGTGCCACGCTACAGCAGGTCAAGGGCTTCGCCTTTTACGACGTTGATGGCACATTGGTCGATTTGAACCTACTGCATGCGACGATGTTTGTGCTGGCAAACTTGAGCGAATGGAGCGGGCGGCTCCGATATGCACTAAGCTTTGCCGCGCGCTTACCCCGGCTTTACTTGGCTGAACGAAATGATCGGCGCGTGCTCAACGAGGCGCTCTTCGAGTGTTTCAAGGGTATCTCGCGCGATCGTCTGCGAGCTCTCGGGGAAGAATTTTGCGACCGAATTTTGCTGTCGCATCTCTATCCGCACGCTAGAGACCTGATTGAAGCCAATCGCGCGGCTGGTTTCGAACCGGTGCTGGTGACCGGCTCGCCCGATTTCATTATTGAGCCGCTGGCCCAACGGCTCAAGATTGAGGACTTTGCAGCCAATCGTCTCGTGTTCAGCGGAGGTTTGGCGACGGGTCGTCTGCATCCACCAGTTATGGCCGGCGAAGACAAAGCTCAGTGGTGTGAAACTTATGCGAGCTCTCGCGGCTTTTCTCTCGATTCGTGCTGGGGCTACGCCGACTCCTATTACGATCTGCCCTTTTTAGCAGCGATGGGGCATGCGGTCGCGGTTAATCCGGACCGGCGACTCGCAGCCGCAGCGCGCGCTCGGCACTGGCCCGTTATGTGGTTTGCGAAGACGCTGGCCGCTGCTAATCGCCCGGCAACGTTCCAGCTGGGGGATGGGAGGAGACTGAATGGCGCGTCCTGAAGCGCGGCTCGGTGAACTCAAACTGCCGGAACTACGCTATGACCTCGAAGCGCGGCGGGAACTGGTCGTGACCCTCAACCGTCGCTCGCAACCGCGGCTCATTCCGTATGGCGAGGATTTTTTGGTCGAAAAACTGCCCGCGGGTACGCGAGTAATCTACCCGCCACCCCCGCTCGAGGCCTTGCCCGACCCCGACATGGCGATTCGGTACGCGCTGCTGCGCCCGCTGAATGCTGACCCGCTGTTTGCGCAGTTGAACCCCAATCTGCGAGTAACGATTGCAATCGACGATATCAGCTTGCCATTGCCGCCGATGCGCCGCCCCGATATACGCGAGCGACTGCTGAACGCAGTGTTGCAGACACTGGCAGATTATGGGGTTGACGACGTTCACCTGATTATTGCCACTTCACTGCACCGGCGCATGACCGAGAGCGAGATCCGCAGGATGGTGGGTGAGCGTGCGTTCAAGCAATTCTGGCCCGAGCGGCTGTACAACTTTGATGCGGAGAACCGCAGTGAGCTGGTGATGCTCGGGAAGACCGAGATGGGGGAAGAAGTCTGGTTATCTCGCCGTGCGGCCGAATCCGACCTTTTGATTTACCTCAACATCAATCTGGTTCCCATGGATGGTGGACACAAGTCGGTCGCAGTTGGACTGGCTCCCTACCAAAGCCTGCGTCACCACCATAATCCGTCCACGCTACGCCGCTCTCATTCCTACATGGATCCGCGCAACTCGGCCCTGCATCATTCGGCCGATCGCATTGGCAGGTTGATTAACCGACAGTTGAACGTGTTTTCCATCGAAACCGCAATCAACACCCGGATGTACGGGCCGATGCTCGACTTCCTGCACAAGAATGAAGACCGCTTCACTGACTGGGATCGATGGCGGCTCAAGGGCTTCCGCTGGACGGTCGGCGCAATGTCCCGCGAATTACGCCGCGAGGCGCTTTATCGATATGCGGCACCCTATGGAATGACGGGGGTATGGGCAGGTGAAACTGAAACTGTCCATCAGCACGCCCTGGCTCGTGTCTTTCAGCAATACGCAGTGCCAGTCAAAGGACAGTCGGACATCTTGATTGTGGGCGTCCCCTACATCTGTCCGTACAACGTTAATTCGATCATGAATCCGGTGCTGGTGCAGTGCACGGGACTTGGCTACCTGTTCAACATGTTCCGCAACAAACCTCTGGTGAAGCCCGGTGGCACGATGATTATCTGCCACCCACTACGCGATGAGTTTCATCCCGAGCATCATCCGAGCTACATCGAATTCTTCCATCGCTGTCTAAGTGAAACGACCGACTCACTCGAGCTCGAGAAGAGGTTTGAGGCCGAATTCGCACGCAATCCCACCTACATCCACATGTACCGCTACGGTCATGCCTACCATGGGGTCCATCCGTTCTACATGTGGTATTGGGGCGAGCCCGGGCGGCAACATTGCGCCCGAGTGATCGCTGCGGGTTGCGAAGAGCCCGAGGTTGCCAAGCGGCTCGGTTGGGAGGCAGCGGATACGTTGGACGAGGCCATTGCGATGGCAGCCTCGCCCTATGGACGTTCGGCCACAATAACTTATCTCCATTTACCGCCTTTGGTCATCGCCGATGTCGAATGATCATCCAGCTCATCCTTCTGTTGCGTCGACTCCGGGCCCGCTGCCGCCACTGGCGGAGGTTTTAAGCGGAAGAAACGTGCTGCTCACCGGTGCGACCGGTTTTCTGGGCAAGGTCATACTTTACCTGCTCCTGCGCCGACACCCGGAAATCAACTGCATCTACCTGCTAATCCGGGGAGACAGCAAGTCGAGTTTAAACCGCTTCAGGCGTGAGGTTCTTGATTCGCCGGTAATGGGCCCTTTGCGCGAGTATCTGAACGGCGGGTTCGAACGTTATGTGGAAGAACGTGTCACGGTACTGGCGGGCGACATTACGACGCCAGGCCTAATCGGTAAGGACGCCGTGCTGCACAGCAAGCCCGACGTCGTTATTCACTGCGCGGGCCTGGTAAACTTCGAGGCGTCGCTGGAAAAGGCGCTTAACATTAATGTAATTGGCGTCAAGAACGTAATCGACTTCTGCCGCAAACGAGGCGCTGCACTTATTCACGTTTCGACCTGCTACGTTGCTGGTGCCGCCGATGGTCATCGATTCGAAGATGAGCTGCCGGTTGACTGGTGCCCCGGCGGCGAATCCAAATTCAGTGTGCAATGTGAGATTAAAGACGCCTTGGCGACTTGCGAACGGGTAGAGGCTGAATCTCGCGACCGCCTGCGAAACTTATCCGCGAGCGACGTCGAGGACAATAGTGCTGAATTGGCGGACGATACCCGCCGCAAACAATGGATTGAGGAACAGCTCAAAGAGCGCGGTCGTGAGCGGGCGCGGCGATGGGGCTGGCCCAATACATATAGCTATAGCAAAAGCCTGGGCGAACAATTGGTGCTCGGCGCGCGTGATCTCACCGCTACCGTGGTCCGTCCATCGGTCATCGAGAGTGCGCTCAAGGATCCTTTCCCAGGCTGGAACCAGGGGGCCAACACCAGCGCGCCGCTGACTTACCTATCCGGTCGCGGTTACCGGTTTTATCCGGCACGCCCTAATCTGGTTCTGGATGTTATCCCTGTCGATCTCGTGGCCAATGCCATCATTCCGATAATGGGGGCATTGCTGTTGGGGCGTCACCAGCAGATTTATCAGCTCTGTACTTCTGATGTGAATCCGCTGCCAATGCGCCGGCTGGTCGAACTAACGGCTCTGAGTAATCGCCGAGAGCATCGGCGCAACGACGGTCCGCTGGGAAAATTGGCACCCCACCTGGAGGCGGTGGTGGTGGGCCACAACACCTATGAGCTGGTAAGTCGGATCTTGCCAGCCCTCCTGCAACGGCTGGCTACCCTGGTGCAGGTCGTCGCTGCGGATCGGGCCCTGGTCCGCAAACTCGACCAGAGTATTGCGCGCATTTGTCAAAGCACAGAATTGGCGCGCTCGCTGATCGAAGTTTATCGACCGTACATTCAGGAGCTGGCTTATACCTTCCATGGTCGCAACATTCGGGACTTATACTCGGCGCTGAACCCTGCCGACGTCGCGCAACATCCCTACGAGCCTGAGAAGATCGACTGGAATGACTACTGGATTAATGTTCATTTGCCCGGCCTTAGGCGTCACGTTTTTCCCCAGCTCGACCTGCATACGCGCGGACGAACACGGCCGCTGCTGCGGCACAAGACCCTAATTGAGCTGATAGAGCGAGCAGCGGAACGCTTCGAATCCAAACCGGCACTCGAGGTTCGCAAGCCTTCGGGTCAGCGCAGTTCGCTCTCCTACAGGGAACTGCGCGACGGAGCGCGTCGCGCCGGTTTGTTACTTGCCAGCCGGGGCATCGAGGCCGGCGACCGGGTGCTGCTGATAGCCGAGAATTCCCCGGACTGGGTAGTGGCCTACTTTGCCATCATCTATGCCGGTGCCGTTGCGGTTCCCCTCGACCATCTGATTTCCGGCGAAGAGCTTGCAGCAATTTGTCGCATCGCTGAACCGCGGGCTGCCCTGATGTCGACAGCCTGCCTGCAGCGGCTGGACCACATTCTGCAGACGAACTGGCCCGAGCTGCTTCGACTGGAACTGGGTGAACTCGGCCGGCCATTTCTGCTGCGGGGCAAAGCGCAGGCGGCGGTAAACGTCCAGCGCAAAACGCTCGCCTCAATCGTTTTCACTTCCGGGACCACGGGAACGCCCAAAGGCGTAATGCTGACGCATGGCAACTTCACTGCGGAGGTAATGATGCTCGGGCGCGTTTTTGCGCTCGACACCAACGACGTTGTCTTATCGCTGTTGCCACTTCATCACACCTTTGAGTTTACCTGCGGGATGTTGTTACCGTTGGCGAGCGGAGCACGCATCGTTTATCCGCTCGGGGTCGACGCTTCAAACCTTGCACGCACGCTGGCCGACGTGCGACCGACTGCGCTCATCGGGGTTCCCGCCCTCTGGGAGGCGATTCATCGGCGCATCCTTGACCAGGTCGAAGCCGGGGGTCCGTTTTATATGGCGGCGTTTGACCGACTTCGAGATTTAAACCGGCGTCTCGACAGCGACTATCATGTCAACCTGGGTCATCTCATTTTTCGACCGGCGCACGCCGCCCTCGGGGGCCGACTCAAATTGGCAGTCAGCGGCGGAGCGGCGCTGCCCCCGCGTGTGGCGCAGTTCTTTAATGATATCGGGATCAAATTGCTCGAGGGTTATGGTCTGACCGAATCAGCGCCGGTCCTCAGCGTTGCGCGGCCGGAGGAACCTCTGGTGTGCGGCTCCGTGGGCAAGCCGCTGGCCGGAATCGAAGTGAAGCTGGAAACCGCACCCGGTGAGGAAGTTGGCGAGATAGTGGTGCGTGGCCCCAATATCATGAGCGGTTACTTCCGCAACCCCGCCGCAACCGAGGCCGTGCTGAAGGAGGGCTGGCTTCACACAGGAGATCTGGGGCGTTTCGACCAGGATGGTCGACTTTATATCGTGGGCCGGGCCAAGGACGTCATCGTGGACTCCGGCGGCAACAACATTTACATCGACGAGCTGGAGGAGATTTATGGCCGTTCGCCGTTAGTCAAGGAAATCGCGGTTGTCGGGCTAAAGATTGGGCAGGGAGAACAAGTCGCAGCCTTGGTGGTGCCAGCCTATGCACGCGGAGAAAGTCGCCGAGCAGTCGAAGACCGGGTGCGCGAACACTTCGAGCAGACAGCCAAGGGGCTCAGTCCGCATAAGCGAATCAAGATTTTGCGGTTCGTCGACTCCGAGTTACCGCGAACGCGGACACGAAAGATTAAGCGGGCTGAGGTCGCGGCGATTCTGGAGCGTATGCTGGAAAGCCATATGGCTGAGGCCACCGCGGTGGGGACTGAAGTTGAGCCCTGGCTCGTGCATGCGCTGGCCCAGGTAGCCGGCGATGCTGGGTCGATCTCTCCAGGGACTCGATTAATCGAAGACCTCGGCCTCGATTCTTTGGCTTTGGCGGAGCTGAGCGAGCAGATCGCGGTACGATCGGGCCGCGAACTAAGCGCGGAACAGTTGTCAAATCTCCGTACCGTTCAGGATCTTCAACGTGCGATCAGCGATGGCCGCGATCGGCCCCGCCTGCCATCGTACGCCCAGCTGGCGCGCCCATATGTAGTCGAACTGCCGGGCCCATTAAGGCGGCTGGGCCAGTTGGCCACTCATCGTTCGATGGAAGCGTTGTTCGCGACCATGTTGAAACCGCAGATCTTGGGCCGCGGCAACGTGCCGACCAATCGCAACGTACTCGTCGTGGCCAATCATGCGAGTCACGTGGATTTTGGCTTAATTAGCTATGCCCTGGGTGTGATGGGGCGTGAGCTGGTAGTGCTGGCCGCCAAGGACTACTTCTTCAACAATGCCATCCGCCGTTTTCTGGCCACCAATTTCACTCGACTCATCCCGTTCGATCGCGAGCGCGCCCAGTTGGAGTCGCTCGATCAAGCGATGGCCGAGCTTGCAGCGGGACGCAGCGTACTGATGTTTCCGGAGGGAACCAGGTCGGTCGACGGCTCGATTCAGGAATTCAAAAGCGGGGTAGGGTATCTGGCGCTTAATAGCGGTTACGACGTCCTCCCGGTCAGGCTCAGTGGAACCCACGCGGTATTGGGCAAAGGAAGTTTGATACCGCAGCGGGCACCGGTGGAAGTCCGCATCGGCGCGCCCATCTCGAACGCAGCACTACGCTCAGTCGTACAGAACACCGAAGGCGCCGGTGCTTATCGCCAGATTGCCGATTATCTCCGAGCAACGGTCATCGCATTGGGGCAGCCTGGGCCGCGCGTAGCCAGTCTCAATCAAGGCTCGGCGGAATCCAGTGTCAGCAGCACGGAGCGAGACTCGCATGACAAAGTCGACGCAAGGCGGCGGCGCGCACCCTGAAAAGCACGTTTTCTCCCTCGATCAGCAACGAGTGCTGGGCGCGTACCACGACACTCTCGTCGCGCTCAGCCGGGCCGATTTTGATTCCAACCGCTGTCGTGTTTATAAACCAGCCCCGCCGTCAGCAAACCAGCTCCAATGATCGCGGGTAAGACGACGACCAGAAAAGGTGGAACAGAACCTCTGGCCAGGAAGATGGCCATGGTGACGGCGACCGCGAGCAGCATTGCTCCGAAGATCGCGGCGAATCCTGCCAGCTTGTTCTGATTGCTCATCTATCGCTCCTTCGAAAAGGCTTAATGGAGCGGGGGAGCAATACACGCGCCATTTGTAAGCTACAAGATAGCATAGATTAGCTCATTGCTAATTAGATGCGCGTCAATTTTTGGTCACCCGCGACCAACAGTGCGGCGCTACACCGTTAATACTGTCAATGAAAGCACCTTTGGCAACGTCCGAAAGTCCGAGCCGAAGCTGTAGAAGCGTTCGGATTCAGACCTGTCAAGATCGCGGGCCGACGCACCCGACCAGCGCTTACGGTTTATGTTCCCTGTAGATGACGCGTTATGTTCCCTGTAGATGACGCGTTATGTTCCCTGTAGATGACGCGTTATGTTCCCTGTAGATGACGCGCGACTTGAGTCGCGAAGTAGCTTAGAATCAGGTCGGCGCCAGCGCGCTTTATGGCTGTGAGAACTTCCATCGTCGCTCGCTCTTCATCCAACCAGCCGTTGATTCCCGCGGCGCGGATCATCGAGTATTCACCCGACACATTGTAGGCGGCCACTGGCACATTGAACTCCTGCTTGGCACGGTAGATCAGATCCAGGTAGGCCAACGCCGGTTTCACCATTACGATATCGGCCCCTTCCTCGAGGTCGAGCGCGATTTCGCGCATGGCCTCATCGCCGTTCGGCGGGTCCATCTGATACGAGCGCCGATCACCGAATCGGGGTGCGGATTCCGCCGCCTCGCGAAACGGGCCGTAAAATGCCGAGGCGAATTTGGCTGAATAGGCCAGGATGGGGATATGGCTGAAGTTTTCAGCGTCCAATGCGTTTCTGATCGCTGCCACCCGCCCATCCATCATGTCGGACGGGGCCACCATATCGGCGCCAGCTCGCACATGAGAGAGCGCTTCACGAACCAGTAGTTCAAGCGTCGCATCATTGTCGACGTCATTCCCGGTGATCAGTCCGCAGTGGCCATGGTCGGTATATTCGCACAGACAGACATCGGTGATTACTACCAGACCTGGCACATGTTCTTTGATTTCTCGGATCGCTGTCTGTACCGGGCCTTCAGCATCCCACGCGCTTGAACCACGGTGGTCCTTCTTTTCCGGAATACCAAAAAGAATGATCGCTGGCACACCAACCGCATAGGTTTCCCGGGCAGCTCGCACCACTTCATCGGGCGACATCTGCGCCACCCCTGGCATTGCGCTCACGGGCTTGCTGATGCCACGCCCGGAACACACAAAGTAAGGTTGGATGAAATCATTGGGCGTGAGAATCGTTTCGCGCACCATGCGGCGCAGGGCTTCAGTGCGGCGGAGGCGCCGTAGCCGATTTGCCGGAAATCCCATTTGAACTCACCGAAGGCTGGTCATCAACTCATCTTTCAGTCGTCAAGCTCGTTAGGCTAAGGGGATGGCGAGCGAAAATATTTTAAAATCGTAGCCAGCAGGCCGTCCACCGTATACTCGGGAGAACTAACGACCAGGTCGAAGCCGTGCGCGCGTGCGGTTGCTGCAGTGATTGGACCAATAGCCGCTGCTTTGACACCTTCAACCCGTTCGCCGACCATCGCGCAGAAATTCCTGACAGCGCTGGAGCTGGCAAAGGTAACCAGATCTATTGCCCGGTTTCGAACCAGCTGTCGCATTCGTTCTAAGTTAGCATTTCCTGGGATTACGGTCTTGTAAGCAGGTGCCACCAATACTTCTTTTGCCCCGTTGGCATAGAGTAGGCGGGGCAGGATTTCCCTGGCGACCTGGGCTCGCGGTATCAGGATTCGAGCCCCCGCGATGTTGCCCGGGCCTAGAGTCGCGGCCAGTGCTTCAGCGCGATATTCGTCCGGGCGAGCGGCAACTGTCAGCCCATAATCGACCAGCCTGGCCGCGGTCGCGGGACCGATTGCGGCGATTCGCGCGCCGCTGGTCGCACGGATGTCAATTTTCAAGTTCCGCAAACGGTCAACGAAGGCGTCGACGCCGGTTGCGCTCGTGAAGATAATCCAGTCAAAGGACTGGATGCGGCCTATCGCGGCGTCGAGCTGTGCATAGCTGTCAGGAGGTTCGGTCGCGATCGTCGGAAATTCGATCGCCTCCGCACCCAAATGGCGCAGCCGAGTGGCAAATGCGGCCGCCTCCTTTGCGGCACGTGTTACCACGATACGTCGGCCGAAGAGAGGGAGGCGCTCCGCCCAACTCAGCCTTGGGCCCAAACCAGCGCACTGACCTACCACAACGACGAGAGGCGCGGTCAAGCCCGCATTTTCGACCTCATCCGACAAGGACCCCAGGGTGCCGATTACTGTTTTTTGAGCAGCGGTCGTACCCCATTGAATGGCGGCGCAGGGCGTTGTGGCTGGCAGGCCTCCTGCAGCTAAGCGCTCGAGATTGCGCCGCAAATGAGCACTGGCCATCAGAATCACGAGCGTGCCACGTGCGCTGATGATCTGTGCCAGCTCCTCCCATTGAAAAGGTCCCGAGGTTTTTTCGTCGTCATGGTGGCCAGGTACAAAGGCCACTAACGAGCCATACTCACGATGAGTCAGCGGAATACCGGCGTACGCAGGCACTGCGATCGCGGAACTCACCCCGGGCACAACTTCGAACTCGATGCCGGCTGCCGCCAAGGCCTCTGCTTCCTCACCGCCGCGACCAAAAACAAACGGGTCGCCTCCCTTCAGGCGCACAACCTGCTTGCCGGCGCGTGCGTGCTCAATCAGGATTTGATTTATCATCGGCTGGTCAAATTGCTTGGAGCCGCTTCCGACCTTGCCGACGAAAATGCGTTCGGCCCTGGCCGGAGCCATCTGCACCAGGTCGGCACTCGCCAAATAGTCGTAGACGACCGTATCGGCCAACCGCAATATTTCGGCGCCGCGAACGGTGATCAGATCGGGAGCTCCAGGTCCAGCGCCGACCAGATAAACCTTGCCTGTCATGTTATTGACCGCCGAGGAGCTCGCCGGCATCTCGCTCCAACATCAGGTGCCCGAGCCTTTCACCCAGGTGAACAGCAGCGCGCTCGAGCGGCTCGCCGTTACGCGACGGCCCTTCATCCGTTAATTCCGCCTCCAGACTCCGCGAACCATCGGGGCTGAACAATTGGGCCCGCAGTGTGAGACTCTGGCTGACGACTTTACAGTTCACACCTACAGGTGACGCGCAGGAAGCCCCTATTGTAGCTAGGAATGAGCGTTCGGCCGTAATCTCCGCCAAACTGGGAACGTGGGTGAGATCGCGCACGGCAGCTTCGATTTCCATTGAACCGCCGACGTAAGATTCGCACAAAGCTTCAACCGCCAGGGCACCCTGGCCGCCCGGCGGGACGAAGTCGGGCGGCTGCAACTCGGTTAGGTGGATTGGCTCTGATCCCGCGACCTCTGAACCCTCCTCGCGTCCTGCCCTCGCAAGCGTCTGGCGAAGCTCACCAGCACCTGGTGCAGCCAGTACCAGTTCGGTGCAGAGTAGCCCGGCATCAGTCGTGCTCCAAAGACCAAGGCGCCTCAGTCCCGCTGCCGCAAGAATGATCGCGTCGAAATCCCGATTGCGTAGCCTGCGCAGGCGCGTGTCGACATTGCCACGCAACGCCAGCACTTCGAGATCGTGTCGGATGCGCAGAGCCTGCAAGCGTCTCCTGAGAGACGATGTGCCGAGACGGGCACCTCGGGGGAGTGCCTGCCAGCCACCATCTCCATGTGCCAACAACACGTCACAAGGGGATTCGCGACGCGGCACCGCGACGAGGCGATACTGCGGCGGCAGGGTCGCCGGCAGGTCCTTCATAGAATGAACCGCGACGTCGATCCGGCCTTCGCTCAGGGCCTCTTCCAGTTCGCGCACAAACAGGCCTTTGCCGCCGAGCCGCACGAGCGACGCTGAGGCAATCTTGTCGCCGCTAGTCCTGATGGGGACAATCTCCACGGCGACTTTGCCCAGGCGTGCGCGCAACGCTTGGGCAATTGTTGCCGCCTGTGCCAGGGCGAGGGCGCTCGGCCGCGCACCGATCCGTAAAGCCATTGACATGCGCTATATCCTACAGGGTTTCGCCCGGTCGGGATTGCGTGCGGTGCTCGTGACGCCCTTCCCGGTTATTCGAGCATCAGAACATTCGCGGGGGTTCGAGCCCCACGCCAAGCGTCTGCTTGAACAGCTTGAAGACATCCTCGACATCCCACGGGCCGTTGTTTATGAGTATGCGGTCCGGTTTCATGTGAGTGTAACGGGTAATTCGATAGCCGGATGCACCGAAACATTGGCCGGTGACCTCGCCGGCCTCGTCGCTGCAGAGGTATACAATGATCGGTGGGACGTTAACTGGATCCATTGGCGTCCCTGCTGCATCAGTGCTCCTAATAAGACCGGCGCCAGGCATTCGCCCGGCCGGAATCGAATCAGTCATCCGAGTGGCCGCCCCCGGCCAGATTGCATTGCAGGTCACTCCGTACTTTTGCATAGCGTTGGCAGTGCTGTAGGTTAGGCCGAGGATGCCCGCTTTGGCCGCCGCATAGTTGGGCTGGCCGGGGGATCCCTGAGCCGCATTGGAGGAAAAATTGATGATGCGGCCAAATTTGCGTTCACGCATGTGGGCTGTCGCCGGCCGCATCGTGCAGAAGTGGCCCCGCAGATGGACCTTGATGACCGCGTCCCATTCCTCGATCGTCATGTTGAAGATCATGCGGTCGCGCAGAATGCCGGCCACATTGACCAGGATGTCGAGCTTGCCAAACTCCTTAATCGCCTGATTGACCAGACCCTCGCCGCCTTCCGGAGTTGAGATATCGAGATGATTGGAGCTGGCGGTACCTCCCTCGGCCTTGATCTCGCGCACGACATCGTCGGCCGGCGAAGTTGTTTCCCGCTCCCCGGCCACCGTGACGCCGAGGTCATTCACCACCACAGCCGCTCCTTGGCGAGCCAGGGCCTTGGCGACCTCGCGGCCAATGCCACGCCCCCCACCAGTGACGGCTGCAACTTTTCCTTCCAGATGACGAGCCATGATCCTTCTCCCAGTCTGTTGGAGCGGCAGTTCTTTGCGTCTGTCGCTCGAGTCTTTGGTTGAACCGCTTATACCGCAAACGTCAACGTGGGCAATAGTTTACACGGACGCGGTCCTGTTCAAAGGATTGAGAATGCTGCGCCTCCTGTCCTGAAGCGCTCAAGGCGAGCTGATGAGCAGATGCTGAGGTCGGGGACGAGCTTGGCTCGCCACCACTGCAGGAAACTGGTCAACAATACCGTCTGGTGAAAACCGGCCCAGCATTCCGTTGGGTTGTGTGAACCAAAGGTAGCCATCGCGGTTCCAAGTGATCATGCCGGGCATGAGATCGTCGCCGAGCACATAGACTCGTTGACTCCCATCATCGGCCAGCCTGCAGAGAGCATGAGCAACTGGCACCGTGACCCAAACGTAAGCTTCACTGGCGGTGATGCCGACCGGGGGTCCGTGGACCGCCAGTGCATACTCATAGATGTGGCCGGAAACAGTGAAGCGTCCCACTTTTTCAGCGGCGAACTCCGTGAACCAGATATCGCCGTCGCTGGCGGTGATTACACCGTCGGGTCGGGCATCTCTGGTCGGTAAGGGAAATTCCTCAACTCTGCCATCCATCGACAGTCGGTCGATCCGATTGCCCGTGTTTTCGGCTATGTACAGACGATGGTCCCTTCCTTCTGCGATGCCCGCTGGCCCTCCGCCGTGCGGGAGGAGAAATTCTGTCAAAGTCCCCAGCGGCGTCAGGCGGGCAACCCGATTGGCAGCGTGTTCCGTGATCCAGAGGTTTCCGTCGCTCCCACTTATGATTCCGGCAGGCCCGCTATCGGGTGTTGGCAAGGGCACATATGCGGTGGTTCCGTCGAGCCCTAGCCGGCCAATGCGGTTTCCAGCCGGATCAGTAAACCAAATTGCACCGTCAGGCCCTGCGGTGAGTCGTTCAGCCAAGGCGCCCTTCCCCAGGTCGAAGGAAGAAATCTCTGCGGCGGGCGTGACGCGCCCGATAGCCGAGGCGCGGAGCTCGCTGAACCAGAGATTGCCGTCCGGTCCGACTGCGATTGCAAACGGGGTCATTCGCTTTGAGATTTTAGCCTCTGGCCGAGGATTATTTGCCGAGGAGGGGACCGGCGGGAAATTTTCGGTCAGGCGGCGCAGGCTCGAGAGCGAAGGGAGTTTACTTAAATTTGCACAAGCACAGACCGCCAGCGCCGTCCATGCTCCGAGCAGCAGGCCTGGGAAGAGGCGTCCGAACCGGTCCCGGGCAATGATAGCCAAGGGACGGCTTACTACATTATTCACTACGACCCGTCACCGAAAGCTATATGGCTTCACGGGCGAACGCCTCGAGGCGATTGGGAACGGACACTTAATCTGACGACGCATTGACCCGGCTCCTGGCCATAGCACACGGTGCTTATTGCTCCGGGAGAGCGAGCCTCACTCTCGGCAGCATTCGCGGGGCATATCCAATGGCCGGCGGCCCGATAGAGCGCAACCGCGTACCACTGTCCGGGTGCCAAATTACCCTCGGCTGTGCCGCTTATCTCTTGAATCGAGTAAACGGTAAAGCCGTCGTGGCCGAGACCCGAGGGATCGAAACGCATGAAAGTCAGCAGCCAGCGCCCGGCGCCGCGGTTGACCGCTTCGTAGCTCATTGGCCGGTCCGACGAGAATACGGGTTTGTCTCGGCACAGCCAGGGTCGAGGCTGGACAGCGAATGCCTTCGAAGCAAGCACCGCATTGATACCGATCAGCAAAAAGAGCATTGCACCGCCAAAACCAAGCAACGGGGGTTGACTTGATTGAAGCCTGGGCGCGCCTAACAAACCAGCCTCCTGTACTCTTGTATTCCTCAGAATGGACTAGACGTCAAAACGTCGCGTGCATACACGTCCCAGAGTTTACCGAAAAACAGCCGAGCGAACTCATTGAGAGCCGTCAACCGTTCGGCCATCGTAGGCGCTTGAACGCGAAAGGTCGTGAGCTGCCTCTGGAAATCAAGCATATTTATTATAATAATGCCGGCGCCGACACTTAGCGCGGCCAATGCTTGAGGATCGCTGGCCGCGGCATCCTCAGCCTCCTTGGTAACGTGCCCGTTAAGGATACGAGTGTAAAGGGTGGTGGTCGCGCGCCATACATCCGAGCCCGCTTCCTCTTTGATGTGCTTGGCACCACTGAGGGTTAAGTCCAGCCCGTTCTGATCTGTGAAGAAAAGCCGGTACAGCATGTATTTGACGGCTGGGTCAGTGCTATCGACGAAAAGATTGAACTGTCCGCGCTGGATTGCGCATTGCCCCCCAAAAGCACGACTCGCGACGTAGCCGGCGACATCACTGGTGTCGTGCTCGGGGCGAACGACAAAGGAGTGGACGCCGTTGATTGTGATTGTGAGATGAAACATCAGGTCAGTGCCGGCCGCCTTGCCCTTATCTGCGCCAGCGGCGAAATCAGTCTCGCCGAGCGACCAGAATCCTTTCATTTCTTCGGTGAAAGAGAGCGCGGTTGGAATTTCATTGACGTAGATGGGGTATTCGGGACCTTTGCGCGAAAACGAAATATTGTTTGCCCGACACCATTCCCTGGCGCGTTGAACACCGAGGTTTACGGTTTCGATCAGTCGATCCTGACTGAAATCGACCAGGTAATGGAGCGCAACATCCGCTTTGAGCTCCTTGACCGCTATGAATCGACCAAATTCGCCCGCCCGCCCGTTTGCTACGGCTGTATTGTTTGCCTCGATGCGCCTGCGCATCGCCTTGTAATGACCATCCGCGCTAGTCTCGATTATCTGGAAGTAATTAGCGACAAAACCGGGATGCCATTCATCCTTTTCACTGACCGTCCAAATAACCCAGAGTTCATCCGCTCCGCGGTTTATCGCCTCCTCGAGGTTGGCATCGGTCAGGAAAACGGCGTCGATAAATGTTTCGCCCCCGATACGGACCGGCGGAAACCACATTGGAAGCGAGACACACGCAACGAGCAGGTCTTCGCTCATGTTACGAGGTTCGATGACCTCTAATTCTTTGCGGCTGAAGTTGAAAACGTTGAAGGTTGCATTGAGAGCGGTGGTTCTAATCCTGTTCCAGTCCAGCCCCCATTTTGGGAATACGCGGCTGCGATAGGCGTCGAGGGTGAACAGAGATTCGGCATAGGCCAGCCTGGCTAGTTGCGCGGGATTGAAGCTGATACCGGCAAGCGGGTCGAGATTGCGCCAGTTGTCGGCAATCTGGGTCCCGCTCATCCCCTGACACATCATCGCCAGGTTGAACACACCGCCGCTGGCGCCATCCACGTGATGAAATTCGAGGCCTGCCTCGTCGAGCCAGACCTGCAGCACACCGGCCTGAAACGCTACCTTTATTCCACCTCCGGCAAGAATCAGCGAACGTCTATGGCCTTGGCTGTTGGTCTGATTCATCAATCACCTGCGATTCTCAGCGGTCGTTTGGTACGACGACTGCGGTTGCTGCGCAAGCTTTTGCTCTCAGAGCTTGAGCTGTTCGTTTGCTATCGCCGACGGTTAACCTGCTTTAACTGCTGGACAACTTTTATCCCGATGTATAAAAGGGAGCCACCCAGTTAACCACGGTAACTTTAAGTTCGTCAATCTTATTTCGAGGTAAATCATGTCTGACGGCCATGTTTTCATTATGGATCGCCTTAATGCTGTGTTGAGCAAACTTGATGAGTTCGACTCGATTTCCGGCCCTCCGCGCCGTCAAATGGTTCGTCAGGCAATGAGCGAATTGCGCGATGATGTCGCGCGGCTCGATGTCGTCGCGCCCAACCTCGAACTCGACGCGATCGCGCACAGCCTTATTGGACTGAACTCAGGACGCACTGTGGCCAAGGCAGTCGGGGCACGGGAACTTGACGGATTCGAGAAATACGAGAATGAAGATCCCGGCTGGATCAAATGCCTGCTGGAGTATGCAACTTGCCACCCGGTCGACTTCCCCATCGCCGGACCAGGTGCCGCTGTCTACCCCCTGCAGGGCGGAGACGAAATAAAGATCGCATTGGCCGGTGACTGGGGGACCAATAATGCGCCAGCGGTCGCTATTGCTGGTTATATAAGGGCTGCCAATCCCGACTACACGATCCATCTTGGGGATGTCTACTACGCCGGAGACCCCAAAGACGAAGTTGCCAATCTGGGCGAGCTATGGCCGACTGGACGCTTCGGCACCTTCGCGTTGAACTCCAATCACGAAATGTATTGCGGTGGCACCGGATACTTCCAGGTGATTAGAAAACAGAAATTCATGAACCAGGGTTTCAGCTATTTTGCCTTGCACAACGACAATTGGCTGATCATCGGACTCGATACCGCGTACTGGGGTCACAAGCAAAGCTTTCTCTATGAGGACGGGTATATCTCGGATGACAAAATAAAGCCCAAAGGCACGGCCCAAAAAGATTGGCTGGTCGATTTACTCGGTCGGGCCGAGCATCAGCACAAGCGGCTAATGATCCTCACGCATCACGACGGGTTCGACGTGGATATTGGCAGAGTTAAAGAGAAAAATCTGTTGCGAGAGATAACCCAGTTGATCGGGAAGACGCGGGATTGTTTATGGTATTGGGGTCACGTCCATGCGGGCATCGCGTACAAACCGATTCGGCTGGCGGACAACGTTTTTCTGCGGGCTCGATGCGTTGGTCATGGCGGCGTCCCCTATGCCCCCTTTGGCGAGCTCCCCAGCTACGGCAGCGGCGACTACGCCATCGAATGGGCGGAGCAGGAAAAGGCAACCACCGGCGACCCGCGACGCGCCTTGAATGGCTACATGATCCTCACGCTAAAAGGAAAGGAAATCACCGAGCAGTTCTACGACGAATGCGGCCGCCGGCGGCCCTGGACGGGGCACTCATGAGCGCCCAGGCCCGGAGCAAGCGATTGCCGTCGGAAGTCTCTCAGCTCAAGCGGAGAGTGCGGTCCGGTCCACAACCGGCGCGCGTTTGACCCCGACCGCTAGCGGAACCGAGCCAGGGCTGCGCTCGAACGGATCGAAAAGGCCGATTTGCCGCGCATGTGCCTTGAGTTCGGGAATTACTTCGTGCGCGAACAAGCGCATGCTGGTTCGGCGTTCCTCGTTACCGATAGGGCCCTGAATACTCAGGATAATGAAGATCCCGGTCCGAAGAATCGTCAAAATTTTTTTAAGTTTTGGAACGACGCTCTGTGGGGTGCCGACGATAACCTGCAGATTTTGTTCGGCTCGTACCAGTGCCGCATGCAGCTTTCGGCGAATTTCGTCGAAATCGATCTCGCCGCTCTCACCGTGCATCTGCTGTTTGACTTTTTCTCCGGTCAACCCCAGCCAGGCGCTCGCCTGCTGTTTGGCCATGATTCGAATCGCAGCCTTGGAATTGTAGCCCGGCGGACTGGTGAACTCGGGTCCGGAAAAGGCGTTTTGACCTCCGCCATAAACAAATCCTTTGGCCACTTCCTGAGCTTTTTCCTCGGTTTCAGCAACTGCGGTTGCAATCATATAGCCGAAGTTCTCCGGGCCAGCTTGATAGCCGAGCCTGGCCGCTTCGTCGGCGTAAAAGTCCCACAGGTCGCAGGTCGGAGCCAGCGGAGTCCCGAGAGCGATATACGGGTAACGATGCTCGGCACACCATTGCACGGTTTCCGGACTGAGGGTGCCCGGAATCCACATCGGTGGATGCGGCTTCTGGTAGGGCCGCGCCCACGGGTTGACGTGCCGATAATGAAAATGTTTGCCCTCGTAGCGCCACGGACCGGGCCGAGTCCAGGCCTGCACGATAAAATCGTGTGCTTCGTTGAAAAGCTCGCGGTTATAGGCTGGGTTCGCGTTATTGAAAAACTGCTCCGAACCTGCTCCCCGAACCCATCCGGTGACCAGGCGGCCGCGCGAAATCAGATCGATCTCGGCCAGTTCTTCGGCCAGCCGCAAGGGGTGCTTAATGACCGGCAAGGGGTTGCCGATAAGAACCAGTCGCGCCCGTTTGGTGCGATGAGCCAGCACCGCAGCCTCAACGTTGACCACTGCGCCCATACAGATCGGATTGCCGTGATGCTCGTTGAGAGCGAGCGCGTCAAAACCCAGTTCCTCGGCGAAGCAATATTCGTCGATATAGTAGTTATAATCGTCGGCCGCCTTTTCACGATCAAAAAAGCGGTTGGAAATCCCGAAAAATGCTCGGTGTTTGAGAATCTCTTCTTCCGGGAGCCAGCGATAGGGTCGCTCAGTGAAGTATCCTATCTGCATATCGTTGACGACCTGGTTTTGTTCAAGATGTTTCCTTGCTCGAGCGTTCTTTGCAAGTCAGCCCAGCGAGGTAGGTCGCGATTTGCGGTTACCAATCAGGATTGCTAGGAGTGGTCAGGCAATTCAATGCGCTTACGCAGGAGGCGGCGATGGAGATAGGTGTGATGATTGTCGCGACTTCGCAAACCGGAGATATTGGCGCGATCGCCCGCGAAGTCGAGCGCCTCGGCTATGAATCGCTGTTCATTCCCGAGCACCCGGTAATCCCTATCGGTTTTAAAACCGTGCCGCCAGGTGGTGGGCAGTTGCCCGAGCATTATGGGCGGTGGCTCGATCCTTTTGTTACCTTGTCGGTAGCGGCCGCTGTGACCAAACGGATTAAGCTAGGCACGGGTATTTGCCTCCTTCCTGAGCGGGAGCCCCTGATTACAGCCAAGGTCATCGCCACTCTCGATGTCATTTCAGGCGGGCGGGTAGTACTCGGGGTCGGTGGTGGATGGCTCAAGGAAGAGACTGAGGCGATGGGCACGCCATTCCGCCTGCGTTGGAAGCGCTTGCGGGAAACGGTGGAAGCGTTGCGCATTCTCTGGACACAGCCCGAGCCCAGTTATAGCGGGGAACTCGTTCATTTCCCCCCAGTGCGTTGTGAGCCAAAACCGGTGCAACAAGGCGGACCACCGATCCTTCTCGGCGCCCATGGGCCCAAGGGCCGCGAGCGGGTTCTGCGCACCTACGACGGCTGGTGCCCGGTGGTGGGCAAGCCCGAAACTTTCAAACGTGACGTGGCTGAGCTCAGGCGAATGGCCGCCGAATTCGGACGCCGGCCGGATAGCGTGCAGGTGACAGCGTTTGTGGCGCCCCATCAGGACGGACTTTCAGTCGACGAACTCAAATTCTACCATGAGGCAGGCGCTAATCGGCTCGTGCTCTTCTCCCAACGGGACGCCATCGCCTCAGCCAACGGACAGGCCTTGGAGATAATTCGTCGAATTGCTCCGACTCTCGACCGCGCACAGCATATTTAGTCGGTCGGATCGGCCCAAGGTGGTGACCAGAATGCTGTTGAGTGACAACAAAGCCAGCAGATAAGCGCCCAGACATTATCAGAGGATTGCGTCAATGAGGATCGGTTTATTCGCAGTCGGTACTCCCAGGATGGCGGGTGGAGCGTTGCTTCGCACATTGGCGATTAACGCAGAGCGCCTGGGCTTTTCGACCTTGTGGGTTCCGGAGCACGTCGTTTTGGTCGATAGATATGCTTCCCGCTATCCCTATAGCCAGGATGGTCAATTGCCTGCGCCGACCAATGCCCCGATTTTTGATCCGTTCATTTCGCTCGCGACAATGGCCGCCGTTACCTCAAGGATCCAGCTGGCAACCGGGATTTGCCTTGTGCCGGAGCACAATCCCCTGGTGCTCGCGAAAGTCGTGGCCACCCTGGATTTTCTGAGCGGCGGACGCGTGGTGCTTGGCGTGGGCATCGGATGGCTCGAAGAGGAGTTTCGCGCGCTTGGCGTGCCGTGGGAGCGACGTGCCAAGCGTACTCGGGAATATATCGAGGCGATGCGTAAACTCTGGAGCGAAGAAGTCAGCTCCTATCACGGCGAATTTGTTAACTTCGATGGGGTGCGCAGCAACCCTAAGCCGATCCACGGTGGTAGACTGCCAGTCTTCTTCGGCGGCGAGAGCGGACCTGCCCTGCGCCGTGTTGCCGATTATGGCGATGGATGGTGTGGGTTTAATCTGGCGCCCAACGAGGCCGCCGCCAAGATCAAACGCATCGAGGATTTACTCAAAGCTAATGGCCGCAGGCGTTCAGACGTCGTTTTGGCGGTGTCACCCTACACCAAGCCGATCAACCCGGACGACCTCAAGCGCTACCGTGACGCGGGCGCTGACGAGGTCATACTGACTAGATTGCGCCCGCCACGGGAGGAGAAGGAATTGCTCGCGCATCTTGAGGAAATTGCGCGCGAATGGGTGGAGCCGGCCAGCAGGATTTAACCATCACAATTTTGCGGGAGAGGATGCGTGCCGCGAATCGTTAGCCTGCTTCCCAGTGCAACCGAGATTGTCTGTGCGCTCGGCTTCGAGCAGCAGCTCGTGGGTCGCTCCCATGAATGCGATTATCCGCCGTCGGTGGCCCGCTTGCCCGTGCTGACGCGACCCAAATTTAATCCCGAGGGCAGTAGCGCGGATGTCGACCAACGAGTGCGAAAAATTCTAACTGACGCGCTCTCTGTGTATCGCGTCGAAGTTGACCTTTTGCGCCAGCTGCAACCTGACTTTATCGTCACCCAATCACAATGCGAAGTATGCGCGGTCAGCATGCGCGACGTCGAAGAGGCGGCCGCTGTCTGGCTGGGCGCCTCGCCACCCAAAATCATATCGCTGGCGCCGTACCTCGTGGATGATGTGTTGGCTGACATGGAACGAGTTGGGCGTGAGCTCGGCGCCCCTGACCGTTCCACTCGGCTGGTCGATGCACTGCGTCAGCGCATGCATGCAACTCGCAGACTCGCGGCTTCGGCGAGTAGCCAACCGACCGTTGCTTGCATTGAGTGGCTCGAGCCATTGATGATTGCCGCGAACTGGATTCCTGAGCTTGTGGAAATGGCCGGCGGAAGGATGCTGTTCGGCGAACCTGGACAACACTCATCGAGGCTCGATTTCGCTCAGCTGCAACGGGCGGACCCCGACGTCATCGTACTTATGCCCTGCGGATTCAACATGGATCGAACTGCCAGCGAGCTACAAACGCTCGTGCGCCAGCCGGGATGGGATCGGCTTAAGGCGGTCCGCAAGGGCCGGATTTACTTGACTGACGGTAATCAATATTTCAACCGACCCGGACCGCGCATCGTCGACTCACTGGAGATTTTGGCCGAAATTCTTCACCCCGAGCTGTTCAATTTTGGACATGCGGGCACGGGTTGGCGACCGGCCGACCTGCCGAACTGACCCCGGGGCAGCAAAACAAGTTCCGGCTCTGCAGGGCCGTTCGATCTTCTGGATATCGGTTGGTGACATAGTGGCGTTCGTTTGCGGCTGTGGTCGCCAGCTCAAAATATACCAAGGCGGGGGCGCCTTTCGTTAAGGCACTGAGCGCGGCCGCTTCGCTACGTCCTACTCTCTGAACTGTACTCTAAAACCGCTTCAAAATATCTCTGAGTCGCTGGGATGTGCTGTTGCATCGCATGGCGTCTGTAGCTGAATTGACCGCACGGCGCACAAGCGGCATCCTTAATATCTGGGCGGAAGCTGCCGAACCTTCGGTCTCGATCGCTATAACCGAAGTGAGAGATATGAGAATGTGTACCGGGATCCCTTCGAAACGTATTATTAAGATGGTCTCTCCGGCCGACGCCCTGGTCGAACCCAATTACCAGGGCTACTGAAAGGTGGGCCGGAAAGCATGGACGCGCGAGATACGAGGCGACCGGCTGGTCAGTCTTCTGTACCGCATAAAGAGTCTCCGGCGTCGGTCAGTTGTTCATCGCAGGCAGGGTCCGACGCACCATCAGCGAAAGCGACTTCCGTCACCGTGCAGCGCGGTCAGCCGGCGCCTGTCAGCAATGCTCGACGCACAGGTCTGCTTTATCATCCGCACCCTTATCCCGGTAGATTAATCGCGGTTGAGGGAATCGACGGTTCAGGCAAATCAACCCAGCTCCTGCTGCTTGATCGATGGCTTCGTACGCGTGGCTATCCGGTGCATTTTACTGAATGGAACTCGTCGCGTCTGGTGCGACGGGCCATGAGCCGGGGGAAGAAGAAGAATCTGCTGACGCCGACGACTTTCAGCCTGCTGCATGCGGTGGACTTTGCTGATCGTCTGACCTACCAGATTCTGCCTCCACTTAAAGCGGGCATGATCGTGCTGGCCGACCGCTATGTCTACACGGCCTTTGCGCGGGATGTCGCGCGCGGCGTGGACTCGCAGTGGGTGCGTCAGGTCTACAGTTTCGCGCCCCGTCCCGATTTGACGCTCTATTTCCGAGTGCCAATTGAGGTTTCGCTCGAGCGGCTGCTCGCTGGACGGGCGAAGCTCAAGTATCATGAGGCAGGCATGGATGTTACGCACGCGGCTGATCCGGTGGAAAGCTTCCGGCGTTTTCAAAGCCGCGTTTTGGCAATTTACGACGAATTGGGCCAGGAATTTGCCCTGAAGCCCATTGACGCAACTCAAGAAATTCCCGCCCAACAGCGCCTGGTCCGGAAGATGGTCCAGGAGATCCTGGTTGATTACGATCGCGAGCGGGCACAGGGACATCATGGCGCCGCAATCCAAGCCTCCTAAGAGCTGGTACGGGCGCGGTCTGCCTTACCTGACCAAGAAGCCGTTGCCCGGCCATCTGATCGTAATTGAAGGCACTGACGGGGTAGGGCGCTCGACCCAAGTCAGTCTGCTCAGCCCGTGGTTAGAGCTTGAGGGCTATGCGGTCAGCAGCACTGGATGGACCCGCTCGCCACTGCTGCATGAAACGATCAACGAGGCGAAAGCCGGTCATCAACTGACTGTTACCACTTTCAGCTTGCTATATGCGGCGGATTTTGCCGACCGCCTGGAACACGAGATTTTACCAGCACTTCAGGCCGGTTTTATTGTAATAGCCGATCGCTATATGTATACGGCGTTCGCTCGCAACACGGCGATGGGAGCCGATCCTGCCTGGACGCGCGACCTGTTCGGCATGGCTCTGGTCCCCGACCTCGTGCTTTATCTCGATATTGACGTCGACAACCTGATTCCGCGAGTGGTCCAGGGCAAAGGCATGGATTATTGGGAATCAGGAATGCACCTTGCCCTCGGTACGGACCTGTTCGACTCCTTTCACCGTTATCAGACCAATCTTATCGAGGAGTACCGGCGACTGGCCCAGGAGTTTGGCTTCATCACCGTCGACGCCCGGCGTTCCATTGACGAGGTCCAGAATGACCTCCGCAGGCACATTTCGAACTATTTGAGCAGTGCGGACGCGAGCCGCAGCAGGCTCGGCTCTTCGGGGTCAGGGAGTTAACGCTTGGTTACCGGAGCCCAATCGGCGCACTCCGGATTCTGCCAGGCCTCATCGGCTACCACCCTCGCTGGGCAGGCGCGCACCGATCCTCGCTGGCTGTTCAACCAAGAAGTCGAAGCCATCAGGCGCAACCGGCCGGGCGTGCTGGCTCTCGACCCTCAAGCAATACATGAATTTCGTATCAGTGTCCGCAAATTAAGAGCGTTACTTGAAGTTTATCGGCCGCTTTTGCCTCGGGCCTGGTCGAAGCATCAGGGTCAGGAGCTCCGGCTGCTTGGCCGATCGCTCGGCGAGCTCCGCGACAGCGACGTGCTCGAGCAACGGCTGGTTGATGCTGCGGCGGAGCTCGATGAATCTTTGAGCAAGGCACTGAAGCCACTGTTCGATATGTTGGCCAAGCGCCGTCGCGAGCAGAGCCAAAAAGCGGCTGGCCTGCTCAACGCTGCTCGCTTCGAAGCGTTGGTTGAGAATTTGTCTGGAGCCAAACTCGAGTCGGCGCTGACGTCCCGCGAGCATGCCGCAGCATCGGACTTGATTGAGCCGTTGCTGAAAGTGCGCAGCGCGCGGTTCATAAACTCAGCCGCAAGTCGCCGCCTGGCGATCTTCATCGTCTACGCATCAGAATCAGGCGTCTGCGCTATGCGCTGGAGATGTGCAATGGCGGAAGTCGACGCGCAAAGAAGGTAGCCAAAAAGTTGAAGAAGGTGCAGGACGCACTGGGTTGTCAACACGACCTGGTAACCGCCCTGAATTGGCTGCGAACGATGGCCGAGTTGAGGACGTTTCCTGCCGCGACGTTGTTCGGCGCAGGTGCACTCTACCAGGTTATCCGTCGACGCTCTTGCAAAGCTTTGCGCGTGTGCTGGAAGGTATCGGAAGCGCTGCGTACGGGTGATATGCTCGATGACGTGCTGCGCGCGCTTGGTCGCCGCGGTCTGCCTGGAAATCACCTCGGGGCGCAGAAGACGTGAACCTGTACATCATGCGACATGCCGAAGCCGAAGAGATGTCCCAATCGGGCGCCGATGAGACGCGCCCTCTGACTGTCAGGGGACGTCAACGCACGCGTGCCGCCGCGAGCGGCTTGCGGGCCTTGAAGCTCCGCTTTGATCTGATTTTGACGAGCCCACTACTGAGAGCCGTGGAAACTGCTGAGATAGTCGCCGATGCCGACGCCAGGAATCCACCGCCGGAGGTCTTGCCTGCACTCTCAACAGGTGTACCACCGGGCGAGTTGATAAGCGCGATTGGGCCTTATTCGGATCACAAGGATGTCCTCCTGGTCGGGCATGAGCCGCAACTGAGCGGGGTGATTGCCTTATTGCTGACCACCAACGGCAAAGTCGCTATTCGCTTGAAGAAGGGCGCATGCGTGGCTCTGGAAATTCCCCAGAAGCTCGAACCCGGTGGAGCCGTGCTGCGCTGGATGTTGACTCAGCGCCAGCTTCGCAAACTCCGCAAGGGCTAAGGCGATCGCATCCGGCAGCTCCGCGGCGAGATCCATTTGGGAGCGCACTCCATCGGCGTGGCCGGTCAAAGGCGCCAAGTGCACCGGGTTCGCTGCGTTACGGACAAACCCCTCTTGAGCCCTGCCTCCACCGAGCTGTAACCTGAGTTCGAACCATGCTGCCGCGCAAACGTGCACTCACGCGCCTGGCCGCTGAAAAGGCGCTCTACGAACGCCCTCGGTGCGGTGATCTGTCCGTCTGTGTGGTTTATCCCAATGTCTACCGTGTGGGGATGGCCAACCTTGGTTTCCAGGCCGTCTATCACATTTTCGCGACCGCCCGCGGCGTGGCGGCCGACCGCGCATTTCTCCCAGACCTGGATGAGCGGGCGCTGATTCGTGCGGGCCAGGCGCGGCTGACCTCGTTCGAGCAGGGAAGGGCGCTCTCCGATTTCGAAATCATTGCGTTCTCGATCGCGTTCGAGAGCGACTACCTCAACGTGCTTACGCTGTTGCGGATGGCCGGGATACCATTGCGGCGCTCGGAACGGAGGGCACAGCCGTACCCCTTGGTTATCGCCGGTGGTTCCGCGGTCTTTCTTAATCCTGAGCCGATCGCCGAATTCATTGATCTTTTTTTGATCGGCGAAGGTGAGGAGATGGTTCCGGAATTTCTCGAAATCTACCAAGGCGCCCGTCATCGCGCCTGTGGCGATGCCGAATGGCTTCCGAGACTGGCGCAGGTTGAGGGAGCCTATCTGCCGGATCATTTTCAGCCTGAATTTGACAGCTCTGGCAAGATTCGCACGATCGCCTATTCGGGTCCCGGTTATCCTCGGGTAAAGCGTCGTTTGATCAAAAACCTCAATCAGGTCACGACCGCCTCGCTGATCCTGACTCCGGAATCAGTCTTCGGCGACATGTATCTGGTTGAAGCCAGCCGGGGATGTCAATGGGGCTGCAGGTTTTGCGCTGCGGGCTTCATGTACCGCCCAATCAGGTTCAGGAGCGCCGACAAGTTGATCGCCGAAGCCCGGCGCGGCCTAAGAGAGAGGAGCGTAATCGGCCTGGTTGGAGCGGAGATGGCCAGCGTGCCGGGGATCGAGCAGGTCGCCAATGCGGTCGCGGACGACGGCGGGCGTGTGTCGCCCTCGTCGCTGAAAGCCGACTGTATCTCTCCCCAGTTGGCGGCGGCGCTCAGACGCAACGGCAACCGAAGTATTACGATCGCCCCTGAGGCCGGGAGTGAGCGGATGCGCAAGGTGATTAACAAAAACCTAAGCGAGTCGCAGATACTCGAGGCGGCCTCTCTACTGTCTGCCGAAGGCATCGAAAATCTCAAGCTTTACTTCATGATCGGCTTGCCCGAGGAGCGGGACGACGATGTGCTTGAGATTGCGCAGCTGACCGGCAAAATCCGTGAGCGAGTCCGGACGCGCGACAATTCCGCGCCTCACATTACTGTTTCGCTCAACCCCTTCGTGCCCAAACCGTGGACGCCCTTTCAATGGGATCCTATGGAAGACACCCAGGCGCTCAAGCGAAAGATAAGCTTGCTGCGAGCTGAACTTGCACGCCGAGCCGGCGGTGGTGTCGAACTCGATGCTGAATCACCCCGGGACGCCTACTTTCAGACTCTGGTCTCGCGTGGCGATCGCCGGGTGGGCGCAATTCTGGAGCGCTTGAGCGCTGCGGAATGCGATGAAATTGGACCGATCTGGCAGCAGTTGCGCACTATCAAGCGCGAGGTGGCAGCCGGTGGCACTCTGCCGGATCCCGATTTCTTCGTCACCCGGCGCTACGCCCCGGATGAAGTTTTGCCGTGGGACTTTATCGACCATCACATTCACAAGTGGTTTCTACTGTCGGAGCGGAAAAAGGCGCACTATGCCCACCAGACCAAACCCTGTGATGTGACGCGATGCACTGTATGTGGGGCATGCTGAGGGGATAACGGGAGGGGAAGAAATGAAGTCTCACGTGGACGGCCTTCATACTCTTGCCGGGTTAGCTGTATTGCTCGTCGGCTGGTTGGTCATTCTGGCTGCGGTGCACAGTGCCATTGCGCAGACGACCGGCCAGTTTCCGGATAAGTTCCCGAACGCGACGATTATTTCCGATGAAACCGACACCGGCCGTGGGCCCGAATCCGCGATCGGTCCGTCCGCCCCGAGTGGGACCAGTACGCCGAAGGTCCACTCCACCAGGCACCGTCATGTCAGCAGCGCCTTGCAGACTTATTCGGCCGCGGTCGAACCCACCCATGCAACGCTGAAGTTGCTTAAGGACAGTTGGGCATACTCGGGGCCGGATGCCTCGAGTGGGACGATCGAACGGATTCCGGCGGGGAAGTTACTCAACGTGACCGGTTCAACCCATCATTATGTCCAGATTAAATTAAAGAATGGAACGATCGGTTATGTTCCGCTTTCAGCCGTCGAGTTAACTCATCCCGAAGACAAGATCATGCGATTAACGGCCGACGCAGCGGTGCTTTCGCAACCGAATCGGTATGGCAAAAAGCTTTCCGAAGTGCATCAGGGTCATGACGTTCATGTGATCGGTACCTCGATGAATTACATCAAAATCCGAATGAGGAGCGGTCTGGAAGGTTACATTCCCGTCGCGGTGGCGCAATAAACGCGCATCCGCTCATTCACTCTTTACTGCAGTCAAGACTTCTGCAACTTGCGCTAACGGGCACTGATGTGGCGCAATAAGCTGGAGTAAGGCGAGCAGGTTGGGTTCGTTTGGAGCGCCGATTCGGGCGCAGCGTAATCAGCGCCGTGCCACGAGTCTACCTGCCCTATGCTTCTCGCCTGAGTCCAGCGATGCGATTCTTTTCGGCTATACGCAACAAGCGTCTCAAACTAACCGCCTGGAAGTTGCTGGAGCCCTTTTTCAATGTGCAGTACATTTTCGCGTTCGACCTGGCTTCAGCAAAGATGCTCGACTCGTCAGCCCGTCAGTTGCCGCCGGGTGTCCGTCTCAGAATCGTCTGCAATCCCGCCGCCGCTGAGTTGCCTGAAATCTGCGCGCTGCTGAGCGAGGCCGGGATGCCCCGATGGGTCGTCCAAGAAAGGCTTGCGCGTGGTGACGTGCTCGGCATTGCGGTGGCGGACGAGGAGTTGGCGGCGTACACATGGGCGACGTTTTCGCGCGCGCGGATCGCCGAAGCGCGAAGGTCTCTACGGCTACTTCAAGACCAGGCGGTGCAGTACGACACGCTGGTTATGCCCTGGTGGCGCGGAAAAGGTTTGCAATATAGGCTAACAGCCGCCGTTCTGCAGCACCTCTCCGCTGTGGGTTATCGCCAAACGCTGGCCTGGGTTAATTCCTGCAATGTCCGTTCGCTCAGGAACCAGTTATCTCAAGGGAAACGTAAGATTGCGACGATTTGGAGCAGCCCAATTCTGGGCCTGGCTTGGGTGCATCCACTCACCGAGGAAGTGCGTCTCGCGCTCGAAAAAACAGCGACCCCCGATTGATAAGCCGCAGAAGGCGCTACCCTGAAGCGTTCAGACGAAACCAACGAGCGTGCAGGTAGCGCTCAGGTGCGATCGCCGAACGGCTCTGTACAATGTACGCGCTATTCCATGCTATGCGGGAGCGCCCTGCCGACGTTTTTCGGATCGGGCGACTCGGTTCCCGCCCGAGCCCTGACCAAACCGGGTCCTGTGCGAGACTCCGCTGAAGGATTGGGACAGTGCGGTTAGACCTGCTTGATGTGTTTGGGATGGTGTCGGTGTCCGCGATGCTGGTGTTCTATTGGCTCGAAGAGCGCAGCCGATGGTTCACCCTGGCTTTTGCGGCTGCGTGTCTGTCGGGGTCGATGTACGGTTTCTTACAGGGTGCGTGGCCCTTTGGCATTGTCGAGGCGGTCTGGGCCGCTGTAGCCGTGCGCAAGTGGGCGCGACGGAGTGCGGCTTGATCGTGGCTAGGCAGCGCTCGAGTAGGTTGGCGTCGAAGTCGAGTTCAAAAGCTAGAATCATCGATGGGCGGCGCCGAGGCACCCCAACCGAATTCGCCAGCATCGAGCCGAGCGAGGGAACGCGCTTTACCGCGCAACCTCGCGGCTCTGGCTTTTTGAGCGACAACTGGAGCTCAGCGGCTGCGCTTCGGGACGAAGTCGCCAATCGAGGGCGGGCAGAGTTTCGGCCAGCCGCCGCAGCAGTTTTTCTGTCAGGTAGCTCAGGAGTTCAGTCACTGCTCGAAAATTGGTGGGTTTCCTACGCCAGCACGCCGAGTGCCGCAGTTACCGCGGACTTTTTCATTCTTCGAAAATTATGAAATGACTGCTCGTAACTTAGTGGCCTTCCGCAGACGGCTTGTCACCGCTGGTCAAGTTGTGGCGGGACGAGAAGTATTGCGCCGTGCCGTCACCCACAGAACATCACACCATGGATGACCGATCCGAGTGACATATTGTGAAGAAGACGTTCTGTGCATTTTTGGGGCGGCCGCGCGGTTCGTGGTGTTGATATCGCGCTTCGCCCAGTGGCGTCCGCTTCACACGACCACAGCCCTGCTGTGTAACAAACCGCTGCAGCGGTTCGCCTAGCCGCCATGCCAGGGCATGGCGTGAAAGACGGAATTTCCATGCGCTGGCGCTAGACTGTTGATTATCCGGTGAGCCGAGAATTCAGCAACTAATGGCGGAGAGGGAGGGATTCAAACCCTCGGTATCCGGTAAGAGTACGCCAGATTAGCAATCCGACCGGACGGTTTCACGCGGTGAGGACAAATACGACTGGAAGGGAAGCGAGTCTTTGTGTCACAAGGAGTTTCGTGAGGTCTTGCAATCCAACTGGATTACCCTGATTCCCCGCCAGCGAAGCCGGTTTGTTCTAGATCGGATCTAGGGTTCGCGCACCGGAAATCGAACAAACGGTATGCTTCGCTTAGGTCGGCTTCACAAGCCGCGATGCAAGAGGCCCTTGTTCGCGTCCGGATGGCTCCGCCAAAGGATTTTCAAAGACGAAATTGTTTTTGCATTCGTCAAGGACTGTTAGGTCGCCGCGCGACGTTTCAACCGGAGCGATGTGTGCACGGTTCGAGTTGAAGGGATTTGAATCCTTACGTCCGATGGGCGATGGCCTTTCGAGTTTGGTTCCGCCGACAACTACGGCGTCCAAGGCCATGCGCGAGATGACTTCCGAGAGGCACTCGTGGTCTAATCCAAAACCGAAGCTCCGCCACCTAATAATCGCGATAATCGCGCGCCTGCCTCGGCGACGCAGTTCACACTGACGGGCCGTCTCGACGCGAAAATCCACCCAGACTGCCCCGGTTTCAGTGCAGTCGCGACGGACCTTGACATACTGAGATGAAATTCGCTAGGAGAGCGACATCAACACGACCCGCCAAACGTTGACCCTGGTTGAGAAAGCTCGAACCCTTTGGCGGATGAAATCGCAAAGCTTCCATCGGGGCTGTTCATGGCTTACAGCCTGACGTTTCGCTCTGACGTACGTAGGGTTTGTACGAACTGCCGGATGGGACTGACAGGGATGGCAACCGAGTTGCTGCTACAGCGCCGGTCTCGGGCTTTTCTACGCGACGCAGCTATCACCTTCAGTTTACGCAGCTGTGCTCGGGAGCCGCAGGGCGAGGCCACCCTTGAGTAGCGCGCCATATTTTTGCAGCAACTGTGGGGCATCGTATCACAGCTCTGAAGCGAGATGGTGCACCAAGTGTGGAAGGCCGCTCTCCAGACAAAAGCCGGAGGAGCGCCCTAAGTCAAACCACGCAGCAAAGACGCCGCCAGCGCTGCATTCGGCACAAAAAGCGCCCCCAGTGGTGCCGGCACCAAAAGCGTCGTCAGCGCCTACCGGGCCGCGCCTGACGACCAGAAAGTCTGAGCTCCACATGGCTGTCGAGAGAAGCGGGCGGATAGCCTGGTTGGTCGGCTCGCACTGTGGACATCTGCTGACGGATGTCGGGCAGCTGCTCGGGCAGGCCGCTCTGGATGTAATCTTTGCCGCGCGGCTTTTACTGCTACAAAGAGCTCGACATGATGCGTGCCAACCCACGGCCGGGATTGATTCTGCCATCGCCAGGCTTCGTAACCAACGCTCGCAGCGCTGGTCGGCATGGAAGGCGAGTCCCACCTGGCGGAAGATGGAAATACGCGCGGTGCTGGCGCTGCTCGGCTTGCTAATTGTTCTCTTTTTGCGTTCCCATTTCAGCGCGAGCATAGGGGCTGACGCCGGTGATGCGACGGCGACGGCCGCGGCCTGCCCGCCTGGTACACCACTATCGGTATGCCATTGGGAACAATTGCTGCCCAAATGCAAATACGGATTGGAAGGCGGAGGAGGGCCGCTACGCTGCGCCGACGCGAACAATCCTAACAGCTCGGCCAGCATCGAGCATCCGCTTTTTGCGCTGTTACAATTGCCTCTTGCAGATAAACAGGATGAGCCCGTTTGCCTCGCGATCACGAAGTCCAACTACCTGGAATCGGGCAACTACATGGTGCCACTTCACGCCGACAATGATCCGTGGGGACAGTTGCCTGCTTATGACTACTTGAACTATCAAGTGCACTTGCCCGACCGACGATTGACGCTAACGAGCGCGTGGACCCAACAAGGCGTCGAGCGCAAGATCGACAAGGACTTCAAGATCTACGATGTACCCCAGCGCGGCTGGCCTTGCTCACTCCACAACTGGGCTCAACTGTTGGCAAATGATCAGGTGCCGATCGCGAACGTTCCCGACCAACGCTACGGAAAGCTCAAATTTTTACAGTAGGAGAGCGGACATGCGGAAGGCGGTTCTGATCGTTGTTTTGTTGCTATTTAGCGGTCCTGCTTACGCTCAACCGAAGTACCAGATCTATTATACGTACGCAGCCTTCGGCGCGCGCGATGTGCACGGAAATCCTGTGATCGACCCGGGCACGGGCAAGCAGATTCAAACCGGCGTCTGCATCGTTTGGAAATCCTACTATACCAAGATTGACAACCCCGACGTGGAAATTTTGGGCAGCAACTTCTACTCCAAATACAGCTACAGGGTCGATCCGCGTGATCTGCGGCTAACGATCTATAGCGTCGAAGCGCCCCGTGTCGTAGCGATTACCAGCGGCACCGGCTGGTTCCCCGTGGGCGGCAATGTCGATTTTCAGACCAATATCACCGTGCCGCTGGATACGCAGCCTCAAGCTCAGTGGCCGTGCAGCGCGGAGACTTGGAAATTGGCATTGAGCATTCCGGACAGATATTATCTGCCCCCGCCCGTGATCTTGCCAAGCGGTTTCCGGCCTATCCCTTCGTCATACGGTCCGACCTATAATGGTAAGCATGCTGTAAGTGGAAGTGTAATGCCCATTTGTCCGCCCGGCACTTCCCATGGCGCGGGAGGTTATTGCTATTGAAACGGGAGCGAGGCAGCCCGCGTTGTGCCCGCCGCCTGGTGGGCACGCGCCGTCCACTGGAATCAGGCCAGCTCCATCCTCGCCGGGTAGGTTCTATGCCAGGACAGATGCGCTTGGGGGCGATGCTGCTGGCGCTAACTTCTGGCCGCGCCGACTCACGCGCCGCAGCCTCCTCCGGGTGATAGTTTCGGCAGCGCTTCGCGAGAACCGGTTTCCGCCTGCGTCTGCGAGGGCCCCCTGGCTGCTCCCCAGCCAGATCCCCCCTGATAGCGTCGTGATGACAACCGAGGAGGTATAACAACTCGGGAAAGATTGATAGGCGTAAATGTCGGTGCCAAGCACGGAGCCGAGCCAGCGGCACCTCGCAGCAGCCGCGGCCTTCAGCTCTCGACCCATCTCAACCGGACAAACTTTGCCGCAATCCGCGGGCGGCAGCGTACCATTGGCCCAGACGGGTGGCGGCTTGCCGGGTGAAGGTTGGTTCGGCGGCAGCTTTTTAAGCAACTCGTTGATATCGGTCCCGCCCGTCCGGCAGATCACATGATCAGGCGGACCCTTGCAGCAATACCATCGCTGCCGACGCTGCGCGCTGGATGGTTGCCAACTCTCAAATCGTCTGGAAGGTCAATCCGTTCATCCGTGAGGTGGTCATTGAAAAGGTGCTGGCGGTTCTGTTCTGTACTCCCGCCAGAGGCTATCGATGGGTCGGCGTCCTGAACCGGGAAAAGTTCCGCCTGATCTATTATGTTAACGAGTCGAAATCGTCAGCCTCAAAATCGTTTTTCGCTCAAACCAGGCTGGATGGCAGGCGGCAGAACGGACTTTGCAAAAGCATATCGGCGACCTCGCCAGCGCTGACAAAATTTGGTAAGTCCAAGCAAGAACTGCAACAGGGCATCGCGCAAGGCTTTGCTCGCAATGCAGCACAATGGCGGCGCGTGCTGAAGATTCGTGTACCGTCGGGCTTTGGAAGCGAGATTCAGAACCTGGTTGCCTATGGTCAAGGAGAACGGGGTGGCGGTCCGCATTTTGCCATGGCCATGAATCCTGACGGAGTAGCGGGCTGCGGACCCCCCATTGCCCTGGCTCACAGCGAATCGCGGCTTGGTGGTCAGTCGAACTCTGCTTTCGGCTGCCAGGGCATGGCATGAAAGACGGAATTTCCATGCGCTGGCGCTAGACTGTTGATTATCCGGTGATCCGTGGAATTCAGCAACTAATGGCGGAGAGGGAGGGATTCGAACCCTCGGTACCCGGTAAGAGTACGCCAGATTAGCAATCTGGTGCCTTCGACCACTCGGCCACCTCTCCATGCTCGTCAGGACGACTTATTTAATCACTCTCAGCGCCCCGGGCAAACCATCTCCTTTGATTCGAACGATCAGTCGTGCAGTGCGAGCAGCGGTCACAGCTTGATGGCTCACCGCCGTATTCGTCCAATGAAGGGTGTGGGCTTGAATCAAAGCCGCCAGCAATTGCTGGCCTGCGAGAAATTAGCTCGTATCCTTGTAAGCAGAGCCCCGGAAACCGAGCACTCGAAGGCATGCCGCATAGCCGCAAGAAGTTGACCAAAACGATCCTGAGCCGTTTCGCCGCCCACTTCGAAGGCGACCTCATACTTCCCGAAAATCGCCTCTATTCACGTGCGCGACGCGTTTGGAATCATGCGATCGACCAATACCCGCAACTTATCGCACGATGTCGCAACAGTGACGACATCATTCGTGCGGTCCAATTGGCTCGCGATTACAATCTGCTCCCTGCAGTACGCGGCGGTGGCCACAGCTTTGCCGGTCATGGGGTCTGCGATGGTGGAATCGTGATCGACCTGTCGGCCCTGAAGCAGACGATTATCGATCCAGTCCGCCGAATGGTTCGAATCAGTCCCGGAGTGCTGGGAAATGAGCTGGACTGCGTTACGCAGGCTTTCAAGCTCGCGGTGCCGCTCGGTTCTTGCCCGTCCACCGGCGTAGTGGGTTATGCATTGGGCGGCGGCGCAGGCTCATTAACGCCCAAGTTTGGTTACGCATGCGATCATATTGCTCGATGTCAACTGATAACCGCTGATGCGCGCGAGATAACAGCTAGCCAAGGTGAGCATAAAGATCTTTTCTGGGCATTACGGGGAGCCGGCTCGAACTTCGGGATTGTCACCGCTTTGGAGCTGCAATTGGATCACGTTGATCAGGTTCTTTCCGGCCACCTCAAATACCCTATCGGCCAGGCTACGAAAGTATTGGCCTTCATTGAGCAGTATGCGCAGGCGATTCCGGACGAGTTATTTCTGCTGCTGGCGGTGCTACCCCATCCGGGGGACCGAATGCTGAACGTCAGCGTGGTCTGGCCCGGGGATCCCAAGCGCGGTGCAAAGGTGCTCGCTCCGCTGCGCCAATATCTGAAGCCTACTGAAGATACCATTCAAATTCGCAGCTATCTTGAGGAGCAGCGCGCCGGTTCCGACAACCCTGGTGACGGTGACTATTCCACCTACCGCCGCGCCGGACATCTGGAAGATCTTGGCGCCGAAACGATCGACGCAATCGTCGAACACGCTACGAGGGCCCCGACCGAGGCCAGCGGCATTACTATGATTTACTGGCATGGGCCGTGGTCGTCAGAGCCTCGAGACGACGCTTTCGGCTTTCGACAGACGGGCTATCATTATTGGATTCACTCGTATTGGCAGCGGGCCAACGAGGCTTTGCCAGCGCAGCGGTGGGTCAAGGGCTTTTTTGACACTTTAGCGCCATATTCCAGCGGCGCTGTCTACGTCAACGACCTCCAGAATGAGGGCCAGGAACGGGTACGTGCTGCGTATGGCGACAAGTATGAGCGATTGCGAGCGCTTAAGCGCAAATACGACCCGACGAACTTTTTTCGCGTTAACCAAAATATTCCGCCCAATTGACGATCCGACGGCGGCTCAGGCCTTCGAAAGCTCTGGCTTTGGCTAGGGCTTGTGATGCCGCGCGAGCTATCGAGCGGTCTTGCATCGGGCTTTATCGACGATCAAGCAAAAGCAAGGTCCCTTGCCGCCCTGTGGGCAAAAGCAGACCCGTGGGGAGCCGGCGTGCTTATTCGGGGATTTTATGGGGAGCTGGGGCCGATGATGCGGCTGCAGGCGAGCCGAAAATTGACGTAGTCTGCTGATAACCCTTGGGTACTTCGAAGGTATCGGCAGAAAGGCTCTTGACGCTTATTTTCTGGACCGTTGTGTCGTTGACAAACTTGCGATGGTCAAGCATTTCGCGGATGGCCTTGGCCTGTTCGGGTGGTGTGCCTGGTGGCGGATCACCCATCGTGGTGGTGATCTTCAGTCGCAGCGGAACCCCGGGCGGGATCTGCCCCATATTGGCCATGGTTGTGCCTTTGACTTTTTCCGCCATGACGCGCTGAAAATTACTATAGTCTGCGGCTCCTGGGGCCGAGTCCGAGAAACATCCGGACATACTCACCGAGTTACCGCCGACCGTTCCGGTTCCCGAGTATTCGTCGCAGGAGTAGCCAATAATAGTTTCGTGGGCCCCGGTTTTTTTAAAACTGATGGTGGGTGAGACTCCCGTTTGACTCATTGCCGCGGCGCTCTTCGGCGGAAACGGGATGACCACATAGGTCTTGCGGCGGCCATCGACCATCGTCATCGTTCCTTTATCGAGATCAGTTATGATCGTCCGAATACCGTTATCGATGACGGATTTTTGCTTGTCGCCTTCGATCATGACGGTGCGGGTTCGATTCACACGCTGTCCGTTGATCTCGTCGACCGTCTGCTGTTCGTCAACCACAACGCCGGCATGAGCTGTGGCGGCGAAGGACAGGATCGCAATAAAGCCCAGAGCGGGCGCGAACTTCTTCATAGTGATTCGCCTCGTTGTGGTTCTGCCATTTGCAGGATTCCCTCGGCACGATCCGCGCCGCGGACGCGCTCGGTAATGCGATGAGCGGTTAGGCCCGCCAATCCGAGCCCAACCCACACCATTTCTTTGATACGCCTGATCAAACCAATAGCAAAGCCCGCGTCTGGGGGATACCCGAGCATCGACAAGATCAGGGCTTTGCCCCCTTCCTGACTTACGAGTTTGGCAGGGATCAGAAAGGTGGCGCGTTCGATCAGCAGGCCGAGCGCTTCGACCAGCGCCGCGGTTCTCCAGTTCGCAGGCTGTCGCAGGAGTCGTAGGTAAATGAAGATTTCAACCGGTCCGAGCGACCATGCGAGCAGGTAACAGCAGGATGAGGCCAACAGCCGCCATGGATGATTTTCGTAGAACAGCCTCAAACGGGTATCAGCGGCGCCCGCGGCGGCTCTGATTTCAGGGTCGGCTATCTGTGGAATTTCCAATTTGGCCGCCAGCCGCCATAGTTGAGAAAAAGGTCTTTTCATCTGGACCGCAAAGAAACCCGCGGCCAAGCCAATCGCGACGAGCAGACCAGCAGTCGCCGGTATCAGAAGATGATCCATCCGCGCTTCGAGCGGCCATCCGGCTAACAAGCCACCGATGATGAAGCCGATTTGCCCGAGTGCTTCGGCCAATGAGGCAATTACGACGGTCGCCAACCCGGCTGCCATTGCGACTTTGGCGCGCACCATCATTGCCATGACGAACTGGCCGCCCAATTGGGCAGAGGGAGTTATGTAGTCGATCGCTTCGCCGGAAACGCGGGCGATGAAAAGTTCGCGGAAACTTAGCCGCGAAGGATAGTCGGTGATAGTCACCCGCCAGCCGACGGTATTCGCGACGCGCGCAACTGCTTCAAGCAAAACAGCGAAGGCGAGTCCCCACCCGGCATACCGCACGTACTGAGCGACGTTGGCCAGGCCAAACCGACTGAGGAACCAGGCATAAAAGCCGACAGCGAGCAGGATGATCAGAGTTTCGAGCCGACGCATTCTGAACAGTTATCTAGTCGATTTCCATCCCGCCCTTGGCCGCCATTGTTTCAGGCACAACTCTCGCGTGCAAGTCGCGCCGCCTCCCGATGTCCACAGGGCGAGCATCGGCCCGATCGGCAAACTAGGCTATCCTTCAACCAGCGGTTAGCTTGGTCAGACCTTGAAGCGGATGTGAATAATGTCGCCGTCGCGTACGACGTAATCGCGGCCTTCGAGCCGCAGTTTCCCTGCCTGACGGACGCGCGCATCAGAACGTAATTGGGCGAAATCCTCGTAACTCACGACCTCGGCACGAATAAAGCCGCGCGCGATATCGCTGTGGATGCGCTGGGCAGCTTCCAACGCCGAGGCTCCCTTTCTGAGCTGCCAGGCGTGTGCCTCCGGCTCGCCCGCGGTGTAGAAAGTGATCAATCCGAGGCGTCGATAGAGCGCGGCGACCAGCCGATCGCGAGCGGGCGCTTCGATCCCGGCCTCGGCCAGGAGTTCGCGGCGACCGTCACTTTCGAGCTCCCACAATTCCGCCTCGAAGGCGGCCGCCAGCCTGAAAGTTTCGAGTCCTCGTTCGCGCAGTTTGTCGAGGCCCTCGTCGATCAGATTCACCTGATCAGCCTCACAATTGACTATCACCAGAGCGGGCTTGCGCGACAGGAAGCCGAAGCTGGAGAAGATCTGAAGCTCCTGCGGCGTCAGATCCAAGGTGCGCAACGGCTTACCTTGCTCCAACCATCGCACACACTTGGTAAGCGCCTCGCGTTCGAAGTCGACCTGGCCCTTTTCCTTTTTGAGCCGCTCCAAACGCCGTTCGGCCTGATCGAAGTCAGCGAACACAAGCTCACTTTCGAGATTTTCCACCATCGCGCGCACCGGCACGTTCTCACCCAGAAACTCGGGAACCACCAGCAACAAAGCGTCCAAGTCGCGAATGAGTGGAAGCAGGCTTGCATCGAGCGCGGCGCCTTCTTTTTGATCCTTCGGGTTCGGCGCAAAATCCAGCAGCGTCAGCTCGACCGGGACCTTCTTGCGGGAGCCATAGGCTTGGGCCAGAAAGTCGAGTCTCGGGTCAGGGATTCGGATCTGGCCAAATCGCGCGCGATTGCGAATATCTGCTGGGTTGGCGGGCTCGAGCCCAGTGAGGGCTTGAAAAACGGTGGACTTGCCCGCGCGTCGCGGTCCGATAATTCCGGTCTTCACACGTTTAAGGCTGACATATGAGTCATGCGAACGTAAGGCCACCTTATATTTTGCGCTACCTCTGGCTTCTGGTTTCGTGTCAGAAAGAGCCTTTGCAGGATTGCTAAACGCTAAAGGAGAGCTTGGAAATGCCTCAGGCGCCGTCCGATTATCAAATCCGTTACCCGGTGGATTTCGCTGCTATCGACCCGGCTGTTCGGCAGATCGTGGTGCAACTCTATGCACAGGACAGTGCCAAGTCACGGGGCCTTCTTTATCTGCCGCCGTACCGCACTCCGCGCACCGTCATTATAATGGCCCATCCGCGCGCCGACTTCGCCCAGCATTATTCAATCCCGTTCTGGCTCCAGGCTGGATTCGCGGCATTCGCGCACAACACGCGCTATCTCAATAATGACTCGATGATGCTCCATGAAAACCTGCTTATCGATCTGGCTGCCGGGATTCGCTTTCTGCGGGAGGAACAGGGGTTCGAACATATTGTGATGCTCGGCAATTCAGGCGGCGGCTCGCTGTTCGCTTACTACGATGCTGAGGCTTGCAAGCCCAAGGGTACGCGAGTTGCGGCACCTCCGGGGGGCGGGCCGCCTGACCTTAACCAATTCGAGCTGCCGACTGCCGACGGGTTCATTCTGCTGGCGGCGCATCTGGGGCAGGGCAAAGTGTTAATGGGGTCGCTCGACCCGGCGGTGGTCGACGAACATGACCCGTTTGCCTCCGATCCTTCCCTGGACATGTACGATGAGCGCAACGGCTTCCGAACCCCGCCGGCCGAAAGCCGTTATGACCGCGGATGGTTGCGGGAGTATCGTGCCGCCCAACGCGCACGCGTCGCGCGCATCGATGCGATTGCGCGCCGGCATATTGAGGAGGCACGCAACGCTCGGCTTTTGGCGCAGGCCGATGATTTCAGCCGGCAGTCCGCTGATTACCGCAATTTTGTGCAGCGCAGGATGATGGCGCCGCGGATAATGGTGGTTTACCGAACGCTGGCCAATCCCAATTACTTCGATCTCAGCCTTGAACCGTCAGAGCGGATGCTGGGCTCGATCTTCGCGGCGCGTCCTGATTTGTTCAATTATCATGCTTTCGGCCTGGGCCACGTGGTGACACCGGATGCATGGCTGTCGACCTGGTCGGGGCTGAGCTCTTATGCAAACCTCGAGCGCAATTTGCCACAGGTCACAGTCCCCACGCTGGTGGTCGGAGCGGATGCCGACCAGGACATCTTTCCTGCGGACGTGAGACGTCAATTTGAATTGTCCGCAGCTTCCGACAAACGGTTGGAATTCATTGAAGGGGCCGACCATTTCATGCGTGCCGGCGGTCGCAAAGCTACCGACGATCCGCGCCCGCGACTGATGAAATTACTAACCGAATGGACGAGGGCAAGGTTCGCCCCGTAGGAGGCGAGGGCGGCCCCCCATGGCGCTTTGGGCGGACTTGATTCAGCGCACCGTTCGGCGAATTGATCGACGGAAGGTTGTCGGTCATCTTTTGTGCGAATTGCTGCCGTGCTAGCTATAGATATTCCGCCGCTGGTGAGTGGATGCCACCCTAGCTCAGCCGGTAGAGCAGCTGATTCGTAATCAGCAGGTCGTCGGTTCGAATCCGACGGGTGGCTCCAAAAATCAACTAACTTCAAGTGATTTTAACGATAGCCTGTTGTATTGGTCACTGGTTTTTGGTTCTGTGTCCACAAACCGAAGAGTGATGTTCACAGGCGAGCCGTCGCCGAAGGTGCTCCAAGCCGGCTGCTGCGTTTAGTCAGGCCTGGCATCTCGGCAGCAGCGAACCGCTCACGTCCGCGGATACCTCCCCATACCGCGAAGGCAAGCATCCAGCGCGGCTCCGAGCAGCAAATTCATCGCGCCGCCCGGTTCGGCAAGGCCTGCTGAGCCAAAGATCGTGATCGTTTCGGCAGCCTGCTCGACGAACGCGACGACACCCAATACGCCGAGCCACCACGGCAACCCCGCACGACCACGGAGAGCCAACAAGGTAACCGACGCGATCATAATCGTTGTCGCGCCAGTCAGTACCGGACCCCAGAACAAAGCCACATCGAGAACCGTGCGAGCGGTTGCAGGTTCCAGTTGGTGAGCGGGCAGCGTCAGCCCGGCCCACCTCCAAGCCTGTTTGGCATATGTCACACGAACGTAACTGCACCGACGAAAAACACGTCGCGGTGCGGCGCCGGTAGCAAACGGCGCAACACTGCGAACATAACTGCAAATGGCGGGACACTTACAGTGACTGCCCATACCGACCATCGGGCACCGTCCCGATGTTCTCGGAACCAAGCCAAGACTTGTGCCCCCGTATCTGTTGCGCTCGGCGGGGTTCCCAACTCTACGAAGCGAGGCTGCGCCGCAGACCGAGATCAAACCACCGGACTCCAGCGACGGCATCGTGAGCAATCCGCTAGGGTTTTACATCACGAATATCACGCAGTTTCCTCGTTGGTCCTTGCCGCACACACACCGCCACCCGAGCGCTCGCCCGTGCGAATGCTAGCGTGGCGCTTCGCCCGATGCCGGAGCTTCCCCCCCGCGACCAGAGCGACTTTGCCCGTCAGTCTTCCGACAAGTTTAGCTGCCTTCCGAGCCGCCTATTCGGGAACTCCTTCGATGACACTGAGCGGGCACGCGGTCGGGATGATGCGGCCGAGCCGGAAACCCGCCTCCGCGAGCAGGGCTGAAAAGCCCTCTTCGCTGCGCTCTTTGCCCCCGAGTATCACCAGCATCTCAAGGTCGCTCAAGATTGCCGCGTCACTAGCCGCGCGCGGACTGTTAACGGTCTCTACGAGAAGGAGTCGCGCCTCGCTCTTCATCGCGCTGCGGCAGTTGCGCAAAATCACTGCTGCCTTTTCGTCGCTCCAGTCATGGACGATGTACTTGAGCACGTAGGCGTCGTAGCCACCCGGGATCGAGTCGAAGAAGCTGCCAGCGACCAACTCGCAGCGCTGCTCGAGACCGCGCCGTTTCAACTGCGAACGCGCCTCAGCCACCACCTGCGGCTGATCAAAGACCGCGCCGCGCACGTTAGACCATTTGCTGAGAATCGTCGCGATCAGGTGGCCATGGCCTCCCCCGACGTCAATTATTTTGCCGAACCGAGAAAAGTCGTAGGCACTTGTCACTGCCTCCGCTTCCGGTCCGCTAATGCTGGTCATCGCCTCGTCGAAGATCGTTTGGGCATCGGAATGTGCCCCAAGATAATCAAAGAAAGACGCTCCGTTCGCCGCCTCAAACGCCGGGCGGCCTGTACGCACGCTGTCCGAAAGGCGCGCCCACGCTCGCGTGTAAAAGCCCGATCCCGCGAACATCACCCATCCACGCATCGAGCCGGGAACATCGCTGCGCAGTGCTGCGCTGGTCGGAGTGAGCGAAAAGCCGCCGTCCTCCGTCTCCTTGAAAATTCCCGCGCGGGCGAGCACGCGCATCAGCCGGGCGAGACCATCGGGGTCGGCACCCGCGCGGCGGGCGAGCGCCTCGGGTTTTGTCGCACCACTCGCGAGCAGGTCCGGTATACGCAATTCGCACGCGGTGTACAGTGCGTGATGAACCGCGAGGCCGGTGAAGCAGTGTCTGATCATCTCGCCATAAACCGTCAGCGCATTGCTTGTTGCGTTCGCTGCACTTGGACTCTTATTTTTTTTGGAACTACTCATCTGCGACTCCTCTGGCCGCCGAACCTTTTTGAAGGCATCGCATTTGCCGCTTGCGCCCGGTGACAATGCTCATGAAGCCGAAGGTCGGCTTGATTTTGATTCCGGCGAAGCCCGCATGAGTGAGCATCGCACTGATCTCCCTGCCCGAGTACTGCCGGCCGGTAGTCCGCCCGAGCATGATCATGCTGTAGGCGGCGGCTGCAAAAGGACCTTCTTGTGCCTGTTGTGCAGCGCCTCGTAAACCACGATGTTTCGCTGCTACTTGATCCCCACTACCATCGACTCGATACCGGTAAGTTGCTCGACGTAGCTTTCGCGAAAGCCCACCTCGCTCATCCATCGACGACAATCGGCTCCTGTATAATCGGAGCCGCCTTGCGTCTCGATCAGCATGGTGAGGCTCATCAGCAGACCGGCAATGTTCTTTCTCCGTCCGTCGTCGATCAGATGCTCATAGACGATGAGGGCTCCGCCACTGTGCAGGGCAGCGTATGCCTTTCGGAGCAGCTGCAGCTTCTCCTCAGCGCTCCAGTCGTGCAGGATCATGCCCATCACGATTACATCGGCGCTGGGCAGCGGATCTTTGAAAAAATCGCACGGGCTGAAGCGGATGCGGTCGCGAAGCCCGAAAGATCCCACGTATTGCTCGAAGAACGGCTGCACTGCCGGTAAGTCGAAGCCCTCGCCGGTGAGATGCAGATGCGACAGCGCGATTCGCACCGGCAGACAGCCCTCGGCCGTGCCAACGTCGAGGAACGTCTTGTACTTTTGCCATGGGAATCTGTCAGCGATCGCCATCGCGGCTGGCAGGCTGTGACCCGTCATTGAGCGGAGGAAAAGACGCAACTTCTCCGGATTCGAGTAGAGCGCGCTGAACAAATCCTCGCCGCGCTTGATCTCGTTCTGAGGTTTGCCGGTCCGCAGGGCTTCTGCGAGTGAACCGTAGAAGCCATAAAGTCGCGCGGCCCACATCGTGAAGAAATTTCCGATGTAGGTGGGCTTGGTGTGGTTCAGGTAGAAGTCGGCTTCGGGGGTATTGCTGTAAAGCCCATCCTTGCGTTCGAGCAGACGTAACGCCACGAGCGCGTCGAGGAAATCCCGGATGCTGCGGGGATGAAGTCTGAGACGCTCTCTGATCGCCTCAGCATCGAGGGGTCCATTTGCGAGCTCGCTGAAAAGCCCGAAGTCAAGTGCGGCAAATAAGACCTGCGAGGCCTTGAAACCAAAAGCTACCTCTTCGATTCGATCCGCGCTTGGTTGATTCCTCACCGATGTATCCTCCGCATTCGCAATCTGAGTGGTCTACGGCTTGACCCCCGTCACGACGCTCCAGTAGCCGAAGGTCGGCTTGACCTGAATCTGGCGGAATCCCGCCTCCTTGAGCATCGCGGAGATCTCGGCTCCTGAGTACTGCTGCCCCGGCATCGCGACGATCATGTCCGCGTTAAAGGCCGCGACCGGAAATGGTCCGGTTCGATCCTGGTTGAACAGCATTTCGTGGACCACGATCCGCCCGCCATTGGGAAGACTGTCGAAGCTCTTGCGCGCGAGGAAGCGATCGCGCTCCGGCGGCCAGTCGTGAAAGATCATTCCATAGAAGTGCAGGTCGGCATCCGGATAGGGATCGGTGAAGAAGTCGGCGCTGTGGGTCGACACGCGATCTGCGACGCCGTATTTTTTTGCCATCTCGTTTGCGATCGCGCAAATGGGGGGCCGATCGAGCACGATCGCGCGCAGCTTCGGCCGCACGCTGACTGCACCAATCGAATGAGCGCCCGAGCCGCCGCCGACATCGAGCATCACTCGATGGCGCGCAAGCGCGAGCTTGCGCGGCCAAACCATCGCGGGTGCCATACTCGCGCTGTGCATGGCGAGCGTGAAGTCGCGAGCATGTTCGGCATGCCACGCTGCGAACACGCCGGTGGGGTCCGAGAACACGCCCTGGGGCTTGTCGGTCAGAACCGCATCGCGTAGGGAGTCCGGTGCCCACACCGAGAAAATCTTCCGCCATGCTTCGTAGAACCACCCGAAGAAAAACGGACTGGATGGCAGCATATATTCGCGCGCTGTGGGCGTGAGCGAATAGCGGCCATTGCGGAAATGCATCAGGCCGAGCGAGGTGCAGACGGCCAGGAGCATGTGCGCCGGGCGTGGCTTGAGATGCTTGCGCTCGCAGATCTCCTCGAGCGTCAGCGGTTTGTCTGCTAACAGGTCGAAGAACTGCAACTCGTGCGCAACGAACACCGCTGGGTATCCCCAGATGCCGAAGACCACATCCCACAGCTGGCGGTCGTCCGTTACGGGATTGCGAAGCAAAGCGCCATTCTTGTGCATCAGACTTCCTCCGTCTTTCTCTCTTCAGTGCCGGTCTGAACGATGCGCGGAGGTCTTGTGCTGAGTGTGACCCCCGCACAAGTACGTTTGCCGCGATGCGCGACGAGCCTCCTGTCAAGCCGACTTCCGCTGACGCGGCGCTGCCAGGCAGTTTGTGTACCAGGTTGCCTGAGGTTGCCGCGAGTGTGGCTTGCACCTCTCGCGCGGCAAAGAGCGAGAGAGCCGGCCTTGTCGAGGACCACGGCGTCCAGGTGGCCGAGGCCCCAGATATAGCCCGCCCTTAATGAAAAAAATCCTACGAAAAGCCATGCTCCTTCAAATCGATTTCCGGCGACACTCGTCACTAGACGTTGGAATGAAGCGATTTACACCGAACGGGCCTTTTTCTAACGGGCGAATGACGCATGCCAGGTACGGTGATAGCGTCGGTCAGTGCTTAGCACTTCTGATTGTTGCCAGACCAGAGGAGACCTGCGTGGAGCCAGCGCAATAGCATGCTCTTGATTTCATCCGCGGCGCTCGCGCCCAGCAAAGGCGCGACGGCTTCACAGACGGCTCCGAAGGTTGCAGTTTGCCGGATAAGGGCGAGCGCGGTTCGTTCAGCACGGTCAACACGCCGACGATAAACCTCATCGTTCTGCCGCCAAACCACTATCGTAACCGCGCGCGGTTCGAGGGGCGCACAGTCACGCCCGCGGTCTGCCGGTTCAAGCAGCTCATCGACGGGCCACTCGCAATCAAGCATCGCTGCGGCCGGATGCAGCGACAGGCGCAGCGTGGGCCAGGCTTCGGCAGGTACACGCTGCAAGTCCATCGCGCCAAGAGCCGGGGCATCTGCGGCGTGAAAAACCTCGATTAGTGTTCGTTCGAGCCGCGCAAGCTCGCCGAGGAATGGGAGATGCGAAGCTATGGGGTGCCGGATGATAAACTCCGGCAGCAAGCGGCCGACGCCAAGGACCGACGGACTGTCCGAGGGATGTTCGGCGAGATAGGCGCTAACCAGGGTGCGGAAGGCGTCCTCGCCGATCACGGCTAGTGTGGCCGGATAGTCCTCCTTGAGGCAGTCCAAGAGACGACGAAAGTACCCGTTCGCGTAGATTTCCAGTCGTTGGCGCACCTCGAGTGCCGGCCCGCCAACTATTAGTCGGTCGATGCCGTCTCGATGCACGCGCATGAGCGCGGCGTCAACTCCGTCAGGCGCGATTATCAGCCGCTTGAGGAGGCCCTGCAACTCTCTAAGACTCAACTCCATGATCGCTTTCCGGCCTGCCATCAAGGGCGGCGGCTGCGCGCCGCCGCGCTTGTTCGGCAGCCTCAGACAAAACCTCGAACGCGGGGATGTTGTCGTCCCATTCGATTAGCGTTGCGCGCTGACCTATACGGCGCACCGCGTATTCGTAAAGCTGCCAGACTTCCGGGCAAATCGGGTGGTCGTGTGTGTCGAGCAGGTAGGTTCCGTGATCGCTATGGCCGGCAAGGTGGAACTGGATCACACGCTCTGGCGGTATGGCATCGACGTATCGCTTCGGATCGAAGCGATGGTTGAAGGCGTTGACGTAAACGTTGTTGATATCGAGCAAAATCCCACAGTCGACCTCGTCGGCCACCGCCCGCAAAAACTCCCATTCCTCCATCTCCGAGACGCGAAAGGCCAAGTAACTGGAAATGTTCTCGATCAGAAGCGGCCGGCCCAAAAAATCCTGGACCTGCCGGATGCGTGCGGCGACATATCGCACAACTTCGTCCGTATAGGGCAGCGGCAGGAGGTCATGCAAGTTATGCCCTCCGACTCCAGTCCAGCAGAGATGATCGGAAATCCACGCCGGCTCGAAGCGCCGCGCCATTTCGCGCAGAGCCGTTAGATAGGTGCGGTCGAGGGCATCGGCGGATCCGATCGAGAGCGACACTCCGTGCATCACGATTGGATAATTAGCGCGCACTTGTTCAAGTACGCGGACCGGCCGCCCACCGGGAACCATAAAGTTCTCGGAGATGATCTCGAACCAGCCGACCGGAGGACGGGTTTCGAGCACCGATCGATAGTGATCACGTCGCAATCCGACGCCAAAGCCGAGCGATGGAAGCGCGCAGTCGAGCATGGAGGCTACATCTTCATCGGTTTCATCGGCTCGGGATGTCCGCCCTTGTTCTGGCACTCTTTGGTGGTCGAAGTCAGGATGAAGCCCCTGCCCGCACAGGAATTCTGTCCCGGCCCGGCGCTGGTGGCGGTTTTGCACGCGCTTTGTCCCTTGCAGCTATTCGCGCCGAGACACTTGACCTTGGCTTGGGCCTGCGCAGCGCCCGAGTCGGCGGCCAAAACCGGCTGAGCCAGGAACATCAGCCCGACGGCTGTGGCGAGCATCATCCCCGTCGTTCCCGTTTTGTTCATCTTTGTCCTCCTTGAGAGTCTTTCGAATTTGTCGAATCAACGTTGTTAATTTTGGAATCCCGTCCTTAACTGCCGAACACTTGTTTGACCAACCCGCTCTCACCGGCGCCCACGCCTGGATGTTGCGTCAGCCACGATCGTGCTGCCTCTTCCGACCGGAAGAGAAGGTTTACCCCTCAGCCGCCACCGCGCAGGTACCATGCGCCGTCCGGCTTAACCTGGGTGATCTTGCCGCCGTCCATCGCGATCCTGATAGGTTCGTGGGTCCAGGCGCAAGCGTCATTCAGGATCGCGCGTTCGCTCGTGTAATCGGCGCTCTGGGCAAGTGTTGAATTCCCGCGGTGGTAGTTAGCACGAATAGCATCGATCATCTTCTGGCTCATCCCCTCTCCGGCAGTGTCCGGGAACCTGCCAGCCTTGATTTGAGCCAGCGCGTGTTCCCGCGTTGGACGGTGAGTCATGATGAAGAAGTCGGTCGCGCAATTCGTGTTGAAGCGTTCGCTACGGTCCGGAAGGTCAACCTCGTGAAAGTGAAACCCGATTCCATAAAGAAAGCGCGTATGATCGGGTGCGAGCTCGTAGCCGCCCAAGCTTTGCCGAAGGAATCCCATCCATTCGAGAGTCTCAAGCCACCGAGGAACGCCGGCGGAAGACCAGTCCGCGCTGGGCGGAGAAAGGTCGTCTGGATTCGGGATTAGACCGAGAGACGGCGCGGTGCGCAGGATCAGGCGTGCGAAAAGCTTCTCCTCGTTGGTGAGCACGTAAGCCGCAAGGTCCCAGCGCATCAGTTTGACGGCTGCCGGATCGCGCCGCAGAAACTCAGCGATGCGCAGCCTGCTCTGCTGAGAGAACGACACGCCCGCCCGCTCCATTGCCTGGTCGATCGTTGAGCAGCGCAAGAGATCACGCCAGTCGTCGTAAAGAATTTCGACGACTCGGCTTTCTTGGGCCGTTAAATTACGGGCGCGCACTTTCATTATCGGACGGACCGCACGCTTCGCTCAGTGGCGGCATGGGTCGGACGCCGCTGCTGAAGCCGCCTCCGGTTTAAGCGGCTCGGCCTGGAAACCCGCCTTCTGCACCGCGCTCATCAGTTGGGCGGGTTTGACCGAGTTGTCGACGACTACCTTCGCCGTTGCGGATTTGTAATCAACCTTGGCGCTCTTGACGCCAGGCACCGACTTGAGCGCCGTTTCGACCTGGCCGGGGCACATTTCACAATGCATCCCTTTGATTCGCAGCGGGCAGGTTTTCTCGCCCGCGAAAGCCGCGCTTTGAACTATAGCGAGTGCGAGCACGCCGACCAGCAGTATCGCCAATGACCTGTTTATCAGCCGTTTCGTCATTAGACCTTCTCCGGTCGTGGGAATTCATCAGTCAATGGTCCACATAAGACAGGGCCGGCAATGCAGGGCGAGCGTCGCGCCTGGGGGACGGGCGCGCAAAGCCTCGCCTGTGTCATTACCGGTCCAGAGAAACCCATTGGTTTACGTGGCGCAGCAGCTAAGTTTGGTAACGTCTTTTTTGAAGGAGAGCGCCGCGATCTTAAACGCCTCCGCCAGCGTTGGATAGACGAAAGTGGTGCGCAGGAGATCACCGACCGTCAGGCCATGCTGGACCGCGAGCGCGCCTATATGGATCAAATCCGCGGCCTCGTCGGAGACCAGGTGCGCGCCAAGGACCTGGTAGTTCCGCGCGTCAACCACGAGCTTCAGGAGGCCGCGAGTGTCACGAATCGCGGCGGCCTTGGGAACGTGCTCGAACGGAAGCTTCGCCGTCAGAACTTTGCGCCCGCCGGCGCCTGCGTCGCGCTCGCGAAGGCCGATCGAGGCGACCTGCGGTGAGGTAAAGATCGCGTGCGGCACGTGCATTAAGTTGATACGTTTGCGCGCATTGGCCAGCGCGTTCTCCGCCGCGATGCCGCCTTCCATTGCCGACACCGTGACCAGCATCATCTGGCCGGTGACATCGCCCGCGGCCCAGATATTTTTGGCGCTGGTCCGGAGCTGGTCGTCCACGACGATCGCGCCGCGCTCATCGTGCTTGACGCCGGCCTTGTCCAGCCCAAGGTCGCGAGTGTTCGGCCTGAGGCCTGTGGCCACTAGCAGTCGCTCGGCGAAGAACTCCGTGGACTTGCCGTCAACCAGAGCTTCGACTCGCACGCCGCCCTCGACCGGCTCAACGCGCGTGACCTTGACCGCAGTGAGGATCTGAATCCCTTCTTCTGTCAGGTAGGTCTTGAGCGTCTCCGAAATGTCCTCGTCCTCCAGCGGCGCGATGCGCGGCAGGGCCTCCAGAATTGTGACCTTGCTTCCGAAGCGCGCGTAAACCTGACCGAGTTCCAGACCGATCGGCCCGCCGCCGATGACAACCAGCGACTTGGGAAGCTGCTTGAGATCAAGCGCTTCCTTGTACGTGAGGTGGGGCGTCCGTTCCATTCCTGGCACTGGAAGTCGAGCGGCTGAGGCGCCGGTCGCGATAATAAAATGCTCGGCCGTGAGCTTCTGATCGCCGACGCTCACTTCGTTGGGAGAGACGAAAGCCGCGCGGTGAGGCAGGAACTTGATCTGCGGAAAGGCTTCCAGGATGTCCCAATACTTGGCTTTACGCAGTCCCTCAACGAGATCGTCTTTCTGGGCGATCACTTCGGCGAAGTTTGCCGCTTCCTTACCCTGCGGCAGACCGGCGAATCCGTTTCGGCGATAGTCGTGGTAGCGCTCAGCGGCATAGAGCAGGTTCTTGCTCGGCACGCATCCGCGATTGACGCACGTGCCGCCAATGACACCCTCTTCGGCGACGCCGACGCGCGCGCCGAGTTCGGCGGCGCGTATCGCTGCGGCGAATGCCGCCGAACCGCCACCCAACACAAACAGATCGAAGTCTGTCTTGATCGTTTTGTTGAACAACATAATAGGGTACCGAATCGAATCAGTTGGCGACGCGAGCGTCGTATCCCGCCGATTTAACTGCCTCGACCAGTTGCTCCGGAGAAGCCTTGGCCGGGTTATATTCGACGATGACGGTCTGGTCTCGAAGGCTCACGTCGACAGAATGGACACCTTGGACTTTCGCCAGGCTGCTCTTGATTTCGGGGATACAGGCGGCGCAGTCCATGCCCTTGACCGCGAGAACCTTGCGCAGGTATTCGGCCGGGTTGCTCGATGCGTTCTCCGTCATGGTGTTCTGTGACGCTTGGGCGTTCGTGGAGGGAGGAGAAAAAATCCTCGTAAACGTCGGTGCGAGCCCCGAGCCCGCGAAAATAACGACCAGCACGGTTGCAATCGAAAGCGCGGCCATCGTCCGGCGCTCACCGCGGACGCTTGAATTCAGGGCGTAGGCCCTACGCCTTTCGCGCAAGAAGTAGAACCAGGCGACCGCCAGCACAACGAGCCCGCCCAGATCGAAATAGATGCCCAAACCGCCAAGGATCGAGCCCAAACCAACGCTGCCCAAGCCCACCAGCACCGCAGCCAGCGGGAGCACACAACACGCCGATGCCAAAACCACTGACAACCACCCAAGTTTTTCAGACCTCACGTTAAGTTCTCCTCGCCTGAGCTTGCGATCTCTACCGCGACTGTCGAAGTTCGAATTCACCGCTTAGAACGGGGCAAAGCGCCGAAAGTTACAAACGCGCCGTTGCTCGACTGGTATTCAGCCTTCGCGGTTAGAAACCGAGTGCCCCGCTCGAATGACCGCAATCGTCGCAAGGAGCTGCTCAAAGGTCATGTTAAGGTTGCGAAATTCGCGCTGGCACAAGACCCACGCGTTCCGCCCGCGATTCGCGACGAGACCCTCGAAGGGTGGTGTGGCGACGGGCGGAAACGACCTCGCTTTGGTCAACGCCATTAGTGGGGGTAAAGCCGCCACGCCATGCCGCTCGGTTACCCGTCATTATTAGAGCGATGTTCGCATTGTCACGATGCGCACCTGTCACGGCTTTTTGTCCGCAGACGTTCTATGGAACGGGTGTTCGGCGGAAAGGTTACCAATCGCTCACCGAGGTAACTTTCTCGGCCCCTGCCCGTTATAAGGGATGCATGAGCGCAGGAAGCGCGCGGAACGACGAAGATTTGATGCTCGCTTATGCGGGCGGCGACGTCGGCGCTTTCGATGAATTATACAAGCGGTATGGCACAAAGCTCTTCAACTTTCTGCTCCGCGCATGCGGCGATCGTACGATGGCAGAGGACCTTTTTCAGGCCACCTTCCTGCATCTTCATCAGGCGCGAAAAAACTACGAGGCCGGCACGTTCAAGGCTTTCCTGTTCACCATCGCCGCCAATCTGCTGAGGGACGAACTGAGCCGCGCCGAACACCGGCGGCGATCGATTACGGGTGAGGAAACCATCGAAGCGATCCCTGGGGGCAACCGGATCGCAGACAGCGATCCGGAATCCCTTAGCGAGGCGCGTGAGGCGAGCGAGATAATCGAAGCCGCGATTGCGCAGTTGCCGCTCGGCCTGCGCGAGACGTTACTGCTCAGCCGCTACCAGGGATTGGGCGGGCGTGAGATCGCCGCGGCGCTCGGGATTTCCGAAGGCGCAGTTAAGGTGCGACTATTCCGCGCGCTGGCGCAACTCCGCGCGGCGCTCCGCGCGCCGGATAAGGCTGCGGATGAATCTGGCAATGAATAGATGCGAAGAGACTCAGCTCGAACTCACCAATGCTTTGGCCGAAGGCAACCTGCACACGCCAGCCGAACTCCAGGCCCATCTGCGCAGGTGCGCGACTTGCCGCCAGGCATGGCAGGAGATGAGGCTCACCTGGCGGGCCTTGGGCGCGCTTCCCGAACAGGAACTGCCCGCCGGCCTTTCACAAACGACTCGTGCGCGCGTTTTGCGAGAACTTGAACGTGAGCAGGCGAATGCCGAAAGCGCGCGGATGGGAAAATCGGCCCTGGTCAGCGTAACGCTGGGCGTGGTGTTTTCGGTCGCCTCGGTCTGGGTGCTGGGGCAAAAGAGCGACTTGACGGCCTTTTCACCCCAGGTGCTGCTGAGCATGGGCGCGGCGTGGGCCGCCCTGTATGCCGCTGCGGTCCTTTTGGCGATCCGCGGCGATGGCGAGCCGCGCTATGGCATCGCCGCGCGATGGGTTGGTATCGCGGGACTCGTGGCGATGGGGCTTTCGCTCGCGTTGACCGGGTCCTGCTCGATCGGCCAGGCGCTCGATTACTGCAAGATGAGTCCGGGCGTGCGCCACCTTTTCGCGGGTGTGCAGAGCCAGACCCTGTTTTTTTTGCTCGGGAGCCTTTATTCGCTGGTTCCGCTTCTGATTGCCTCCGCGATTGTTGGTATCAAGGCGCCAAGGCATCCCGTCGTGCTCGGCCTGATGGCGGGCGGGGTGTTCGTACTCCTCGCGCTGCCGGCAATTATCCTCCAGTGTGGGGCATTCTCCGTGGGCGTGAGCCTGAGTTGGATATTCGGCTCGGTGGTCGGCTCGCTGGCCGGCGGCCCCGTCGGCTCGCTGGCCTGGGCCGTGCTGTATCGACACTTCCGCCCGGTTCATACCGGGGCAGCGGGTACGGCATGAGATAACGAATTCTCAGATCGTGCGGTGATGATCATGAAATACGTGATTCCAACGGCGCTGACTTCTGTTCCAATGCTGCTGGCGTCAAACGCACGGGCCGATCCGTGCAGCGACGCGATCTGCTCGCTTGCCGGTCACGCCGGTTCTTCTTTGGGGAGGGGTGGCATTCTAGGCGTGCTCGTAGCGGACGCTGTTATTCTGGGCGTGTGGTTATATCGCCGGCGCGATCGAGTTGATGACAGCGCCGCGCCTGACAGAACTGACAACGTCTAAGTCTGATTTCGAAGACTCGGTAACTATGCACACAGTGAAGGTTGCCCGCGCCGTCGGTACCGCTGCACCGTTTCGAGGCCATCCTTTCGCAAACCGTCGATATACTTCTCTAGAAATAGTCGGACGACGTTGGCCACTATCGCGGCCACATTGATTTGCTCGCCGTTCATCTCGAGGACATCGGCCGCAACGTGGCGATCTTCGATTTCTCGCGAACCAGGAAGCTTACTGCCGATAGCCGCGCCCCTGCCTGACTTGGCTTTTAAATGAAACGGGAGTGGGCGCGATCGGGCGGGCGCGACTGCGCGTTCGGAGGCCCCTACTGAAGATGCGCTCTTCATCAATAGATACGCAGCTGAAAAAAGGATTTGACGTATGGAAAGACGACACTTCGATTTGGTCATCCTGGGATCCGGGTCCACCGCCTTCGCCGCGGCGATCCGCGCCGCGGAACTCGGCAAGACCGCGGCGATGACGGAGAACCGCACGCTCGGCGGCACCTGCGTTAATCGCGGATGCCTTCCCTCGAAGAACCTGATCGCGGCGGCGGGCATCGTTCACGAAGCGGCGCATCCCCGCTATCCCGGAATCGAACCTGCGCGACTTAGGGTCAACTTCGCGGAGCTGGTTCGCCAAAAGGACGAAGTGATCGCCTATTACCGCGAGAAGAAATACCAGAGCATTGTCGGCGATCGCATCAGCGTATTCGAAGGGACCGCGCGCTTCGTCGAGCGCAACGCCGTTGAGGTGGGCGATGTTCGCCTGGAGGCCGAACGCTTTCTGGTCGCGACAGGATCGCGGCCGTTCATCGCGCCTCTCAAGGGACTCGAACAAGTTCCCTTCATGACTAGCGATCTTCTCACGAGTCACGAGCCCATGGAGCTCAAGGAGCAGCCGGAGTCGCTCACGATTGTGGGCGGCGGCTATATCGCGCTCGAACTTGGGCAATTCTTCAGCCGGCTCGGTACCCGGGTTACGATTCTCGAACCTCGCAAGCAGATCCTTCCAAGTTACGAACCTGAGGTCGGCCAAACGCTCACGGAGATTCTCTGCGAGGAGGGCATCACCCTGCTCACGTCAAGCAAGGTTCTCTCGGTTCGCCGCGATGGGACCGGGGTCCTGGTCGATGTCGACGGAAGTGTGAATCGAACGATTCGCTCCTCGCATCTGTTGGTCGCTACAGGCCGGGTGCCAAACACGGAAAACCTGGGCCTGGAGAGGGTCGGCGTTCTCACCGACCAGAACGGCGCGATTATCGTGG
>JAJPKA010000021.1 GCA_021323945.1 Pseudomonadota bacterium
AAAATCGCGCAAGGTTGTCGGCCGTGCGAGGAATGTAGCGCAACTCGTCGATGAGAAAGAGAATTTCGGCGACGCGGCGCGTGAGCGGGTTCGCGCCGGCCACAACCTTCTCGATTTGGGAAAGCTCCTTGCGAATGTCCGGGCTGATCTCGCCTTCGCCTGAGAGATTGTAGTAGACCTCGTCGAAGGAGACCATTTCCCCGACCGGCAGGTTCAGATAGGGTCTGCGCCCGGCACGGAGGATGTCCTGGGTGATCGCCAGGAGGGTTCGAGTCGATCCCGATAACTGTTCGGCCCTGCCGCCCTTCGCTCGCAGGCTCTTGACGATCTCCGGGATCAGCTCCACCTGGTATGGAAAAAACGGGTAGAACTGCACGAAACGTTTTTCGTCGCATTCGGGGAAAGTCCGCTCAACCCCGGACAGCTCACCGAGGGACCTGACAACGCCGCGGGCGGCGTCATACGCCGCCCGCACCGCATCCGCGCCCGCTATCTTCTTCTTCAGTATTCGGTCCTCAAGGACGTGTTCGATATTTTCGGTGGTGAGCGAAAACCTGAAGCGGAAACGGTCTTCAATTTTCTTCATGTCGGGCCTGAGACGGCGCGCCGACTGAAGCACCGTGCCCATATCCTCATGCGTCGTTACGACAAGCCAAATCTTTCCCTGCCCTTTAATGGCGGCGGTTTCGACCAACGCCTGGAGCTGAGCTAAACGGCCCTCGTTATCTCCGATCCATTGTCCCGACTCGTCAAGCACAAGGACCAAACGGCACGGCTTCTTCAGCTCGCGAATTCGCGTCTCAAGGTCTTCGAGCACCGAAGCAACGAAACGGTCGACGTTGATCAGCTCGCCCTTTTGCGCGCTTTCCAATGCCCCAGCAACATCCTGCGCCGTGGGAAAACTCTCCGGCGCTACGGCACTTGCCGCTGAATACAAAGCTTTTGCATAAAAGGCGGGGTTTCGCTGGATATCAGCCCACGGGCGGCCGGCGGCCTTCTCCGCTTCCTCATGCAGCGCCGCAAGCTTGCCCCTGCGATCAAGCTCGCGCTCGATTACGCCGGCGTATAGTACGTTCTGGGAATAGCCTCTGTATTGGTAGTACTGGCTCAGCAGGAGGCGAGCCAGGGGCGTATCGGCCCGGTCGACCAGAGTATTGAGGTTGAAGGCAAGAACTTTGCTTTCACACCAGGGCAATTGGCGAGATTGCGCAAAATGGAGCCGCGCCGCGGCGCATCCGCCGGAATCCGGGCTTCGAAGCGCTTGGCGGCGGTCTGACCTTTAAGAGCGCGGTTCTCAACCAGCAGCGCCAGAATCTTCGACAGATGCGATTTACCGGAGCCGAAGTAGCCCGATATCCAGACACCGATCCCCTCGGTGTCCTTGTGAAACGAGTCGGTGTAGTGTTCGAAAAAGTCGTCGAGGCACTTTTCTATGAACGGTGTAACCACATAGCAGCCGATCTCGTCGGCAAGCTTCTCCTCGTCCTGCAGGTCGCCTACCTTGATGACTGGATCGATTTTTTCTTCAACCGCGGTCTCGAAGACCTCAGCTATCTTCATGTCTCTCCGCTGTGTGCCTGCGCCATTTGCGTTTAGAGCATGTCGCCTCGGTACATGAATTCCTCAACCTCACCCAGGTAGAGGTAGTTCTTGGCGTGCACCACTCTGCCGGGTATCAGGAGGACAACGGGACCGATGAGACCGGCATGATCGTCGTCCCACAGAGCCTGCATCAAGGGCGCGAGGCGTCGTCACCGGATGCAGCGCCGCGAGCCGCTCTAGCACCGCGACCGGCCGGCCCGGACGCGCGTTGCGTAGAGCCTCGCGCACGGCCCGCGCAATTGCCTGGAGCCACACTCGGGCCAATTCCGCTGTTGGATCTGAGCCAGGCATTGGATTATTCAGCAGTTCGACAACAGTCTCGGTTCCAATTTCCTGTAATGACTTCGACGTGATTTCGGCAACGTCGAGACTCTCCAACGCAAAGTCAGGCCGTAATGCCTGAGTGCGATCACGCCAGCGCGCCAACGCAGCGACATGCGCTTCCGGCTCATAGATGACAGCGAGGAATGGTGCCCCGGTTTTACTGCCTATGTGGTCATAACGATGACGAATGATCTCGATCGCCTCGTCAATCTTCCACTGCCAATCGACCGAGCTGCTCATGCAGCTATGCGCCGCCCTCCTCCAGTTCCAATATGACCGTGCGCCCCGCTTGCTCGAAGCGGAGGGATCCGCGCTTCGCCAGCGCACCTAAAACACTCGTCACGTCATGCGGCATCAATAGGAAGAGCCGCCAGTCAAAGGCCTCGATGAGCGGTCTTCCCCGATACCCCTCCTCATACAAGAGCCGGCAGAGGTGAAGCGCGACCGCCGGGTCGAGGTGAGGCGGTTGAATCGTCTTATGTCGGGCACCGCTCAGGATTCCAAAATCTCGTAATGCGGAAAGCAGGTTGCTTGCGATTTTCTTGCGGGTGCTTTCCCGAAATCTGCCAACTGCTTCGAATCCGAACGTTTCAACGGCGAAACGCCAGACCTCGTCGCGACGCACGGCATGGACGCGAGCGTGCCAGCTCTCGAATAGCCGTTCAGTGACGAACGCAAAAGTGAGCCGATCCCTCCGCGCGTAATGCAGATAGGCTAATTCTTTGAATCGTTCACTGCGGTGCGGAGAATCCAGCGCGGCTGTCTGCAAATCTTCCAACACCCAACTTGGCGGCTGCCACGAGAAAAATCGCCAGTTGATCGCGTCCCAGATTCGCCCGCGGGTGTTGCGAGCCGAGTTTTTGAGAATGTTACCCCGCAGGCATGCTTCTTTAACCGTCGCCAGTGTCATGCCCTGTCCCAATAAACGGAACACGGCATGGGTCTCAGCAAGCAGCGCGCCCTTCGAACTCGTCCGGGCGCTCGGCGGACCAACATCGCGCCCCAGAATCCCTCGCAAGTGTCCTGCCGGTTGGAAGCGTTTAAACGATGCGCTCAAAATCGTCGCCTAATCCTTCGCGTTAGAGATCGCATCTATATAGCTGGCGCCTTAAGAAGCGTTTTCAACTTCCTTGCCGAGTTCGGCCTTCACCCGGTCGGCCACCAACATCTTGAGCAGCGATTGGTACGGCACGTCGCGCTTGTTCGCCAGCTGCTTCAGTCGAGCAAGCATGGGCTTGGGCAGCCGGAGTGAGATTGTTTGCGACGACGGCTTCAGGTTCGGCAGCGTAGCGCGCCCGGCCCGCCGCCAGTCGATGAATTCGGTCGAGTCGTGACTGGTCCAAAACTCGCGTTCCGCGTCCTCGTTCTTGAATCGCGGTATCGGCTTTTTCATGATTCTTTTAAAACCTTCCGCTCCTTTCGGCTCATGTCGCGGGCTGAAACATCCCAATCAGACAGCCGCAAATGGTAGATAACACGAATATCAGTCTGCCGCTGTCACTCCGGCCCAGCGTGTAAAATCGCCTCTCATCCGCCGAGTTCTGCTCGTCGCTGCCAACGATAAGCGGCCGGTTGAAAAGCTCCTCGCACTCGCCCGGCGTCACCAGTGGCGACCCAAATCTTTGCCCAATTGCCGGCATCTCATTGGAAGTCTTCGCATTCCGCCAGCCGCTCCGCCCCAATTCACGCATCAAGTGTCTATCGCAGGCACCTACCAGGCAAGTCAACCAGTCACCACCCCACCCCGCCGATGCGCGGTTGCACTCAAGGCCGCCGCGCCATCCCTCAGCGGGACCGCAGGCGCTTGTCACGGCGGCCTTGAACGACCACGAACATCTGCGAAATCGTCACCGAGCGGATGCTCAAATGCTCGCGCAGGGCGTGATTTCGTCGAGACGGCTCCTTGGAACGCTGGCTGAGCGCCAGGCAACCTCGTATCGAGGAAGGCGAGCATGGCGAGATTGTCGCGTTCTGAAAGGTCGAGAATGACAAGGAGAAGCAAGACGGGCATGCGATCGTGCAGCTTGCGCTTGCCCCGGATGAGGATCTCGCCGGCACGCCGGTCGGTGTCGTCAAGCTGTATGGCGATAACCTACGGAGCACGAAGCCCCAGACGCGCCATCAGCAGTATAAACCCATAGGTACGTCACCCGACGGTTTCGCAGTTTGCAGCGATTCGATCAACCGCTGAATGTCTTCGGACTTGAGATAGCGGGGTAGATTGTCTGAAGCAGTGGCGACGTGCGGCAGGCTTTGGGCCAGATCGCGCCTGGTTTTCCCGCTCCAGAACAGGAACTTGAA
>JAJPKA010000013.1 GCA_021323945.1 Pseudomonadota bacterium
AACCCGCTCACGCGCCGCGTCGCCGAAATTCTCTTTCTCATCGACGAGTTGCGCTACATTCCTCGCACGGCCGACAACCTTGCGCGATTTTTGGTTGAATCAACAACCGATGACCTGGCGGCGCTGCGTGGAAAGATCGAACCCGAGCTGGATCGTCTTATCAAAGCACGATTGGTCGCCAAAGTCGGCGAGGAGTATGAATTTCTCACCGGCGAGAGACGGTCCTTCGAAGAGGAAGTCGACGCTGCTGCGGGCGATCTTCGCCAGCACGATCGCGAGGCGGGATTTGCGCGCTGGTTTGTTTACGACTCCTCGACTCGCTCTGCGCCTCTGACGGAAATCCTGGGATTTTCCACGGTTCCCTTTCAAGGAAAGGAGTTCCCCGTACAACTAGCGATGGATGAGACCGTGGCCGTGAAAGCTGGCCACGTAAAAATCTCAATTCACTCGCCCATGTCGGTATTCCGGGGAGTGAAGCTCTCAGACCTCGAGAACCGAAGTCTCCGCGAGGACGAGCGAAACACCGTATTTGTGCTTTGCGATCGAGTTCCCTTATTCGATCAGGACCTCAACCGATTTCTCGCGATGCGCGAAGTCATTGATCGCTGGAAGGGCGACCAATACAAGCCGGACGCTGCACGGAAGCTAGCGATAGACCGAGAATCCAATGACCTCGCGAAGCTTGAGCAGGGACTGCACAAAAGTCTTCGGCAAAGTCTGGAACGTGGTCACATAGTCTTTCGGGGCGCGAGCCGCGCACTTTCGCCGAAACCAGGAATCCCGGCGGGCGAGATGCTGCGCGGGGAACTGGCAGCTTACTTCCCGACGATCTATCCGAACTACAAGAAAGTTCCCGTTCGCATCTCGGAAGAGCAACGCGCCATCCGCGCGGTCCTCACCGGCGACAAGAACCTTCCACATGAGGTGGATGAACTCCGGATTTTCGATAAGAGCCGGACGCTCGATATCAACGCGCCGCTCATCGAAGCGATTCGCATCGCGCTCGCGACTCGCCAGGGTCGGGGCGAGCGCACCCTTGGCAAGGATCTGCTTGAGGAGTTCAGCGGGCCGCCCTACGGATGGGACCCCAACGCCGTACGTGTCGGCGTCGCGGCCTGCGTTCGAGCGGGGCGGATGAAGCTTCGGCAGGGGAAGGCCACATACACCAATCCAGCCGATCCCGAACTCCAGCGAATCCTGGCAAACAGCCTTGAGTTCAATCGCTCAGAGCTTGTACTGGAAGACACCGAGATTCCGCAGGAGATCCTGGAGCGCGCCCGCAACGTGCTCGTGAAGCTCACCAATGATCGGCACATCGAGGAAACGCCGGCGGCCGCTCACCAGGCCTTTGAGAAATTCGCGACCGAAAAGCTCGGGGATGCGACAAAGGTCACTGAATGGGCGGAACCGGCTCACTTTCCGATCCCTGAGGACTTCAATACTGGTTGCGCCGCCTTGAGGGAGATCCTCGCTCTGACGAATCCGCATCACCGAATTCCCGAGATCGACGCACGCCGCGAGGCGCTGGATAGAGGTCTCGCTGCAATTGAGCTCCTGTGGGACTTCTACAACTCGTCCAAATCCGTGTTCGTTCAGGTTCGTGAGCTCGCCGACGACCTGCGCGCTGTCGAGGCATTCCTTCCGCCTGTGCCGGCGATTTCCGCATTTCTTGAAACCTATGAGCAGGCGCGAAATGGCGCGCGTTTTGCCGATCCCGGCGTGTGGAAGAGCGTTCATTCTGCTTACTCTGCTGCGAAGCTTGAGCTCGACTCGCTGCATCAAGCGCGCCGCGAAGAGGCGCGGGCGGTTTTCGACTTAGCCCTGAAGCGAGTTGCCGATGCGGCAAGCGCGAATGGACTCGATTCCGAACAGCGAGCCGCGGTTCTTAAGCCGCTTGAATCAGTCCGATCATCCCTCGAGCAGGAGATGGAGCCGGGACGTCTGATAACCCTTCCAGATCTCGTGCGGACACGCGAACGCGAATGCGAAGGGAAACTCGCTCAGATGTTGAGGGGGAAGGCCGGTGGCGATAGCAAGGCGCAGGGGCCGCGGCGCGAGATCAAGCGGCTACGGCTCTCCGACATACCCTCGACGCGCACGGTTCACTCCGCCGAAGACTGGCAGCGGGTATCGCGCGAGCTGGATGAGCGTGTACTGGCTCTCCTCCGGGACTTCGACGTGGAGCTTGAATGAATGGACGCCAGCCTTCGCTCCACGCTGAAAGCGCTCGTCCTCGACCTCCGACACGAGCTTGAGGGGCGGCACGACGCTCAGGGCAAATGGCAGGCCGGCGACCTGGAACGTCGGCTCGCGGCCATCGGCGTTCGCCCTGATCGTTCCGTTCCGGCGAATGAATTGAAAATGACACCGGAAGACGCCGACGCGCGTCGCGTCATTGACGCATTCATCGTGAGCCGCATTGAAGCCGGTCAAAAGCGCGAAGACGCCTTCCGCGAGTTCGTCCGGAACAGCGCTTACTCCTGGGCGAACAGGTTGCTGGCGCTTCGATGCATGGAGGCGCGCGGCCTGATCGACGAAATTATCATTCAAAAGGATGCCTACGGGGGTCGTTCGCTCCAGCATCACCGGCTGGCACGAAAAGAGCCCGTCCGCTGCTCGGGCGAGGACGAAGGACTGTTCGCGACTTTGTACGACGAGTTCCAACGCCGCGCGGCCGAGCTGCCAATCGTCTTTCGTCCTGATGCGCCCGAAATCTCGCTTAGACCGTCAGTTGCCGCTCTTCGCCGGTGTATCGAACTGCTCTCGGGCAAGATCGCGTCGAAGGGTCAATCCGCTGCCGGCGAGGAAATTTTCATGGCGCCCGACGCCCTCGGATGGGCCTATCAGTATTGGAACACGGAGGAGAAGAATCGGGTCTTCGACCGCGTCCGCACCGAGAAGGGCTTCAAGATCGCCGGTTCGGATATCATTCTGGCGACTTGCATCTATACTGAGGACTACATCGTCAAGTTCCTGGTCCAGAATTCGCTCGGCGCGATTTGGGCGGCAATGCATCCTACCTCTCGGCTTCTCGAGAAGTGGCGCTACTACGTTCGCGAGGCAGATCGCGCGCCGGTGAAGAAAAAGCGTGTCTCGCAAATCACCTTCATCGATCCGGCCGTCGGCAGCGGGCATTTTCTAATCGAAGCCTTCGACCTTCTCTGGGATATGTACCAGGAGGAGGGCGAGCTTTCCTCCCAGGCGGAGATCTGTGCCTCGATTTTCGAGAACAACCTCTTCGGCATCGATATTGACGAGCGCGCGATTCAGATCGCCGCGCTCGCTTTGCTGATGAAGGCATGGGAAAAGGCGCGGGATTTCGTTCCTTGGCGGATCAACCTGGTCGCGGCCAATATCCGGCTGCCGAAGGGAACCAATCATCTGGAGAAATTCCTGCAGAACCACCCCGAGGATCATGCGATTCGCCCGGCTCTGGAAACAATCGTGGGCGCCCTCGACCATGCGGACGAGATCGGCTCGCTGCTGGAAATCGATGAACCGCTGGATAAGCGGCTGGCTGAACTGCGCGAAAAGCACGGCGCGCAACTGAGCCTCGACGGCCATCAGGGCCTGGCCAAGCCGGAGAAATGGAAGCTCGCGGTGATCGCGCGCCTGCGCGATCATTTCAACGCCGAAGCCGCGGGCGACGATCTGTCCGAGCGATTCTTTGGCGAGGCGGGCGAGAAAGGATTGTCGCTGCTCGACCTGCTGTCGCGCCGCTACGACGTGGTTGCGGCCAATCCTCCTTACATGGGTTCCAAGAACATGGGGCCGGTGCTGAAGAAGCACGTCGAGCGCCACTTCGCAGCCGGCAAGCGCGACCTCTACGCGGCGTTCATCTTGAAGTGTCTCAGGCTTGCTGCTCCCGGCACGGGGCGCGTGGCGATGGTGACGCAGCAATCGTGGATGTTTTTGCGGTCGTTCGCGGACCTGCGCGCGCTCGACGACGACAAGCGCAAGAAGATGCCGCGCGCCTTCGGAGGTATCCTGCGCGACACGACGATCGAGACGTTGGCCCATCTAGGCGAGCACGCGTTCAATGACCCGGCGGCTGCGGGCGCATTCGCGACCGCGTTCGTTCTGGCGGCGGCGGCACCGTCGGCTGATCATCGGCTGACGGCGTTCCGTCTCATAGGCCCGAAATCCCCCGAAGAGAAAGACGCGCTGTTGTTGAGCGCGATAGCGACACTCGGGCCATCGCCAGCGCCCGAGTTATCAGGTGCTGGGCGACCCGCGGACAAGGCAACAACATTGGAACCCTGAGCAAAGACC
>JAJPKA010000008.1 GCA_021323945.1 Pseudomonadota bacterium
CGCTCGTTGCGAGAAAAGTTTGCTGATGCGGTCAAGCAGGATCCGGACGACTTGTCGCCGGATGCCCTGTTCGACGTACTCGATGCGACCACGGTGCGCCGCACGCGCCATTTTGTACGCCGCTATTATCCAAACGATCGAGTGCGCGATTCGCGAGGGCGCGAGATACCGGTCCAGTTTCCGACGCCGCACGTCCAGGCGATCAATTATTCGCTGGACGATGAGCTTCCGGGCTTTTTCGAAGACTTCAAGCTCGCCTTGGCGCCGGAGGAGGGCGAGCCATTACTGACTTTGGCCCGGTACGCTCCAAGTCAGTACCGCCGCGGCGCCGCTTCGGATCCCGGCGAAGCCGCCCTCATAGGGTTGCTGCGGTCGGCGTTGTTGAAGCGCTTCGAGTCTTCCGGTCACGCTTTCGCAGCGACAGCCGAGAAAATGGTGCGGGCACATGATGCCTTTCTCGAAGGGTTGGACCGGGGCGTGATCCTGACCGCCGAAGCGATCGAAGAGTGGGAACAGACCGATAATGATGAAGCTCTAGACGATTTGATTCGCACGTCTGGTTCCCTGAGTACCAAGGGCTACGAGGTCGAGAAGCTGCGAGCCGACGTTCAGCGCGATCGCGACTTGCTACGCGGCTTCGCCAGCCGAGCTGAGGCCGTGAAGGCTGAAAATGACCCCAAGCTCGCCTGCCTGATCGAAGCGCTGGTTGAAATCGAAAAGCAGGCGCGCAGAGATGGCCTCGACGAACACGATATTGGGAACAAGCGCAAGGTCATCATCTTCTCCTACTTTGGGGATACCGTCGAATGGATTACCGAGCATCTAAAGAAGGCGCTCGAAACCGATCATCGGCTCGCGCCGTATCGAGGCCGCATGGTCTCGGTGGTCGGCGACGAGTCACTTGGCGGCATCACGCGCGAAAAGGCGGTCTTCGGTTTCGCTCCAGAGTCGAGCGAGGCGCCGCCCGGAGCCGACAAGGACCTCTACGACATTCTGGTAACCACCGATGTCCTGGCTGAAGGTGTCAACCTTCAACAGGCGCGGAACATTATCAACTACGATTTGCCGTGAAACCCGATGCGACTGGTGCAGCGCCATGGACGCATCGACCGCATTGGCAGCCCGCATCGCGACGTGTACGTCCGGTGCTTCTTCCCAGACAGGCGGCTGAATGATTTGCTCGACTTGGAATCGCGAATCCGTAGGAAGCTCAAGCAGGCGGCGGCGAGCATCGGGGTAGAGCACGAAGTAATTCCGGGCGCTGCGACCGGGGACCAGGTGTTTGCCGAGACCCGCCAGGAGATCGAAAAGCTCAGGCGTGAAGACGCGAGCATTCTCGAGAATGCCGGTGAAGATCCATCAGCCCATTCTGGGGAGGAATATCGGCAAGAACTTCGCAAGGGGCTCGAACGTTACGGAGAGAAGGCGATCATCGGGCTTCCCTGGGGGCCGGGTCGGGTTTCGTCAATGGTCATGCGTCCGGCCACTTCTTCTGCGCCAAGGTGGGAGACCGTGTCTTTCTGAGGTTCGTTCCGGCCGAAGGCGACGCGATTGTGAGAGACACGCTGGGATGCCTCAAGCTAATCGCATGCAGGGATGACACTGCGCGTTACGTCCCGGAGCACGCGCGAGAAGCGGCATACGCGGCCTGGCGGCGCGCGCAGCGCGACATCTTTGAGGAGTGGAAGTTCGCGACTGACCCAGCGAACTTGCAGCCTCGGGTCAGGGCAGGGATGAAGGTGGCTGCGGACCACATACGAAAATATCCGCCGCCGGATTTCACTCAAGAAGAAATCGATCGGTTGATTGAATGTATCGAGGCGCCCTGGGGTGTCCGAATTGAGCGGCAGATAAGGCAGTGCCTCAATGGCGGCAAAGGTATCGACGCCTCGCTTGCGATTGCGGCAAAGGTCAGGGAACTCGGGCTGGAGCCGTTCAAACCGCCAACGCCCCTGCCGCCAATAGAAGAGGATGAGGTGCGTTTGGTCTGCTGGCTGGTGGTCTACAAAACGCAAATCGGTGCCGGCGATTCTGTTGGCCGATAGCTGTGGACAGGCGGGGATAGCGATTCGATCGGGAATTTCGGCAAGAATAAACTCATTTCGTCAAGAGGTGGCTGACGAAGTCGTTCGATCCTAAATGATGTAACAGCGCGGGGGAGCTGCTTCCGCGCCCTAGCAGTGAACTCGAACGCATCAACGCCTCCCCAATGCCTCGAAGTTGCCGGCTAAATCCTCGACAGTCACGGCTTTAAAGGCTATTCGAAGCGGTAGGCGAGCTTCATCGCCTCCCGCACTTCTTCCATCGTAGCTTGCGCGACCGCCCTGCCTCTGCGCGTGCCTTCCGCCAGGATCTCGTACACCTGCTTCGGGTTCTGCCGATAGCGATTGCGGCGGTCGCGAATCGGCGCCAAAAACTCTTCCAGCGCGGCAAAAAGGCGCTGTTTAACCTCGACGTCGCCGACCTTACCCTTCCGATAGCGCTCTTTCAGCTCCTCAACTTCCTGTTTATTTGCATTGAAGGCGTCGTGATAGGTAAATACGGGGTTACCTTCGACGTGACCCGGGTCGGTCGGGTGAATGCGCGTCGGGTCCGTGAACATCGACATCACGCGCTTGCGTACGGTCTCGGAAGGATCACCAAGGTAAATACAGTTGCCCAGGGATTTCGACATCTTGGCCCCGCCATCGGTGCCCGGCAGGCGCGGAACCGAACCCAGCATCGCATGCGGCTCGATGAGCACCTTTCCGTAGAGCCGATTGAAGCGGCGGACAATCTCACGCGCCTGCTCGATCATGGGCAGCTGGTCCTCGCCGACCGGGACCAGATCGGCCTTGAAAATCGTGATGTCAGCAGCCTGCGAGATCGGGTAAGACCAAAAGCCGACCGGCACGCCTCGGACGAAGTTGCGCTGCTTAATCTCTTCCTTAACTGTCGGATTGCGCTCCAGTGTCGCAACCGTAACCAAATTCATGAAATAGACCGTGAGCTCGCATAATTCCGGGACCTTGGATTGGATCACGAAATTAACCTTTTCCGGATCCAAACCGACCGCCAGATAGTCCAGTGCGACTTCGAGAACGTTCGCACCCAGAGTTTCAGGATGCTCGAAGTTGTCAGTGAGTGCCTGGATATCTGCAATCAGAATATAGGTTTCGTACTCATCCTGCAGCCGCACGCGGTTCTGTAACGAGCCCACGTAGTGCCCAAGATGCAGCGGTCCGGTGGGGCGATCGCCAGTTAGTATCCGTTTTTTCATCTAGAGATCGTAAGTTCGTGCTCTTTGCTTGCAGCGTTCCTGGAATTTGAGGCGCATAGTGCAAGACACCGAAGTCAAGTCCGCGCAATCAGCCGCTCAGTCGAGCAGCCTTTTCAACTGCTCGAGGTCTGCTGCCATGTCCCTCATGTCGGGACCGGGCTCCGTCTCCAGGCACATCGGAATTCCCGCAAAACGAGGGTCGTTGACCAGCCGGCGGAAGGTCGCGAGTCCCAGGTGCCCTTTGCCGATGTGCTCATGGCGATCAACATGTGAATTGAGCGGCTTCATTGAATCGTTAACATGAAAGGCGACCAGCCGCTTGAGCCCTATGTATCGGTCGAGTTCAGCAAACGCCTGCTCGTACCCTTCGACGGTGCGAAGATCGTAACCAGCGGCGAAAGCGTGCTCGGTATCAAAGCAGAGGCACAGTCGCTCGTTTTCAGTGACCGCGTCGAAGATGCGAGCCATCTGCTCGAACCGCGAGCCTAGCACACTACCCTGGCCGGCCGTGATTTCGAGGGCAATTCTCACCCTGTAGCCCGCGCAGGCGCGATGAGCCTCATCGATCGATTGGGCGATGGTCTTGATGCCGGCTTGCTCGCCCGCCCCCATGTGTGCGCCGGGATGGGAGATCAGAAATGGTACACCCAGGACCTCGCACCGATTGAGCTCATCAATAAAAGCTTCTATCGACTTCTGGCGCAACTTCCCATCGGGCGCACCCAGGTTGATAAGATAGGAGTCATGTGCAACTACCATCCGGATTCCGCTTTCCTCGCGGGCCCGCGTGAAGGCCTCGATCTCCTCGGGCGGGTAGGGCTTGGCCGCCCACTGCCTGGAGGAGCGGGTGAAGATCTGAATGCACTCGCATCCGATCTGCTTGCCACGTCCAAATGATTGGCTCACACCTCCGGCTATCGAGACATGTCCGCCGAGGAGCGGACGGCTCCCACGACTGATGTTTGCTGTTGCACTCACGCCGGGCATCGTAACGCAATTCGAAAATATCCGGAATCCCCGAGTATTGAATTGCTACCTAAAACCGTAAACCAAAGGTAGTGCTACTGGCTTGGCTCCGCTTTACTGGGGGTCGCAGCCTACTAACAAAGTCCCGACACGGCGCCAATCCAAAGCCTCGTGGTCGAGCCCTTTCACTTCAAGCGCCAGCTGATAAACCTGCTACCAGCTACCCTGTCGAAAATTCACGCGGCCACCGAAACTTCGGAGCTGAAATGGCACGTGTTCGTCGTTGGGGCCGCTTGGTTCGCGCGGCGAGGGCTTGGTGGGGACGGGCGTGTAGGAGTATTCCGCGTGGTTTGAGTAACTTGCGTAGTAGGCGAGTGCGCCGGCTATCGCGGAGTCGCCATGACGAGGGTTGCCATCGGAGTCACGCAGGCGGCGTTCAATCAGGCGGGCCACACCCTGCTGCATTCGTAACATCTTGTGATCCGCCAGGATATCCGCGTCACGCGGCAGCTCGATTTTGCCGTCCTCGAAAGCGGCTTTGTAACGGGGCATGTTGTTGCGATACCACTCGACGGACAGCATCACCTGTTCAATCCGGCTTCCATACCGGAGCGCGGCTTGCTCGGCGAGATATTGGCCGTTGCCACGCGCGTCCATCGCGCCGCCGACAAAGCGCGGCAGGTGATCGACAATATAAAACAGGACCTGTGCCTGCTGTGCGAAAGGCACATTGCGCAGCTCGACCAGGAATGGCGTCCGGCGCACCAGGTCCGAGGCGATTTGCATCGGCCAGATCACGGTGAGATCGCCCGAGCGGCCGAAATCCTCGCCAAAGCAACTCATTAATCGGGTATCGAGGCGCTTCATCACCGGAGCCAACTCAGCGGCGATCCAATCCTCGGCATCTTTGGCCAGTGATTCACTGCCCCGTTCAAGCGCCGACGAACGACAGTGCCAGCGCAACACCGGAATGTCGTCTCTCATTCGAGCCTCGACCAGCGTGGAGGGGAGGAAAATGCCGCTGCTCGCGCTCGGTATGCAATGCAACTCCTCGTCCGCATCGTCGCCATACTCGGCCATCAGCTGGGCGCGCCAGGCGCTTTCCCCCTCGGCCGTCCACGTCAGGTTCCGATGCCGGCAAATTGCGCGGTAGAGACCCTCCGCGAGGGCATCGTCAAACGTCGTCCGGTGGAGCGAATAGGGTTTGCGGCCAGCGCGGATCTCGGTGACGAGCTCGTTGAACGGATTGTCAGCGCCATTATGAGTCGAGATGACGTGGACCCGTCCGCCCCAAATGGTGAATGCCAGGGCAGCCTTGAGCAACTCAGCCAGGTCATCATGGAAGGCCGCTTCGTCGATCACCGCCACGCCCTGCTTGCCCCTCAGATTAGCGGGGCGTGATGACAGCGCGACGATCTTGTGGCTGGAACTGAAGCGGATCCGGTAGGCGAGAATATCCCTGGTCTCGTCCTCGATCACAGTCTGCTCGATTGCCGCGGCTGCGCGCTGAAAGCGCTTCACCCATCCCGCGGCCGCCTCGACAAACTCGAGCGCCATCTCTCTGTTGTAGCCAATGTACCACCAGTCAGAACCGTTCTGTGCCGCGGCGTCGAGTGCCGCATCCGCCGACTCCGCCCAGGTGATGCCGATGCGGCGGGACTTCTCGTAGACCTTGACCGCGGAACGGTCAGCGATCCAGCGCCGCTGGTAAGGCAGGAGAATTGGTTGGATCGGGATCACGCGGCGCCGTGGCGTGCAGCGAGCGATCCCCCCGCCAGGAGTAGCCGGTCGTCTCGCTCAGTCTTCTGATTCGCTCGAGCGTGACCGAGTCAGTCGCCCGCCGCTGCCCGCTGTCAAACAGCGTAGCTTTGTTCTGTCTTTGGGCGGATGACCGTGGCTGGATCCGCCGAGCTCTATGTCGGCTGGAATCGTGCTTCAGAGGCGGCTGAGAAGAATTCAGCTCCGAATTGTTCGTCACGGTTCGAGCGTAAGTCGTGCGACGGCTGCGCTTGAACAGGTGTCATCGTCATCTCGTTCGTCATTCCCGAGCTGACGCCGCCTATCGCATAATCAGGTTAAGTCCCGCGGGAGTCGCGTAACGCGCGTCATCGTGATATTCGGGTGGTGCCTGCTCGTTGATGTAATAGGGACGGCCAAGCGCGGGATCGAGCGAAACTGACGCGTGATTGCGCTGAATATCCCAGAAAACTTCGGTTTCGAACGGCGCCGTGTTGACCACTCCCACTCCGGGAACTTCGATCTTCACCGGAAAGAGGGCTATCATTTTCAGGGGCTTCATGCTCATGTCGTCCATGTCCTCCCAGAGCGGCGAGGCAAAGTGGCTGTCCGCGTACATGACCCTGCGGCCATAACAATAATGGGCGGCTCGACTTGGGATTTTTTTAATGCTTAGGACGTCAACATCACGAACTTGCCATTTCCCCCACTTGGGCGACGGCCAGCCGAGCGGCATCTCGATATCGGCCGGAAATGCCGCGGTGGGCAATTGCGGATCAATCAAGGCGATCATTTTGCGTCGAGCGAGGTATTCGACCTCGAGTTCCGTCAAATTTGAATCAAAGCCGTTGTGAAAATCCTCCGTCGTCGCATCCATTCCGGCGCTTTCGGCACAGCGTGCCAGCCTGGAAATAGGTTGATAGCGCCGCAGCGCAGGTAGGAAGACATACTGTTCTTCGGGCCGCATCAGGTCCGCGTAATTCACCGTCAGATAGGCCGTATACCGTAACTGCTCCGGTTCCAGTTCCATGAACCATTCCGTGAAGTATCGCGCATTAGGGCCCGACGGCTCGACCGGAGCGTTCGGGTCGGTGTTGTAGCTCAACTGCCGCTTCACCCAGGAGTATGCCTGGCAGTTATAGTTGAGCGTGGCATCGATCGCACATCCCAAGCCATAGGTTTCTACGGCTAGATGAGGAATATAGCGATACCAGACATTCGCGAGCGTCTTCCACCCTTTGTGTGGTTCGGTTGGGTTGGGGAATGGTATGCCGCCACGATAGTTGGTCAAGGTAAGACCACCGTCGGGAAGCTCGATAAGGCGCACGCCAGATGCGTATTTCTCGGTTGCGGCCAAATAATTTTTTGGCAACGGACGGATCGTAGTAGGCCCGATCTCGATGCGCACATCGGAGGGCATCTTCCAAAAATACCTGCCTTCAAACAAAGCGATCATTCCATCGGGCATAAAGGCGCGATAGTTTTGCCAGTTCGAGGTTGTTATCACAGTTCCCGGTGAGATAGCTGCTTGTGCGGCAGCTGCAGTTGCGATAGCCGCGCTCGCCAAGTAGAGAGCAATCGCGCCAGCGATTCCCCTGACAGTCAGCATTTTTGGCGACTCCTTTAGGCAAGCCCGATCACAATTCGCGCTAGCGGTTGAATCTGGTTCGGGGCTTCGAGTTTCAGAGTTATTGGCTGTGATCGGTCGAAATGAATTCACCAACCTCGGCGGTCACGCGGCCAGACTCCATTGCCGCCGAGATAGACATAATCGAGTTCGAGCGAGGTCAGCGGACGCTCAGAATGGCGAAGGCAGACACCGACAGGCTCGGCGATGAAAAGCGTATGGTCCCCTACAGCAAATGAATTCACAACTTTCGCCTCAATCGATATGGCGGCCATTTTCAGCCATGGGACCCGCAGCTTGGGAGAAAGGTCGTACTCGATCTCAGCCAGGTTATCGGGGTGTTTCGCGCGTGCCGAAAAGAAATAGTCTTCCAACTGCCTGCCACGCGTCCCGACGATGTTCAAGCCAAACACCCCGGTACGTGCGACGATGGAACGCGAGAAATGATCGTTATCGACCGCCGCGGAAAAGAGAACCGGCTCGCCGGAGACCTGGGTAACCCAGGAAGATGACATTCCGTGATGTTGACCCGCCTCGGCAACGGTCAGGACGTAGATTCCGGTCGTTAGCGCCGCCATGGCTTCGGCCAGGTCTTTTTCCATTTTGGGCATTCCGTCACTAAGTTAGCATGTTGAAGGCGATGCTGATCTCTCCCGTCAACTCCTGCTCAGGAGACGCCGGCTCGTTGCAGATGTGATTAGCGGCTCGGACTAGCCGCTTACACCCAAAAATCACTTTCCTCGCCCGAAAACCGAATTGACCGTGAGGCTAACACATTTAGAATGAGGTGGGGAGGAATGGCGAGGATGCGTAGCTCTCATCTGTTCGGGGTGACAGCTGCCGGATTGTTCCTATGGTGCGTAAGCGTCGCGAAAGCGCAATCAATGGCTCCTTCGCACGTAAATCAGACGGGCTTACCAACGCGAGTCCGGGCAAGCTCGGATTCCGCAACTTCGATGATCTGCGATGGCTCGGGCAACATCTGTATTCCCATCAATTCTGCAACCCAGGTGCGCGGACAACTGAGCCCATCCTTGCTGCACGGCACTACCCATTCCGTGCCGGCTGATTCACCGGCAGTGTCGGATGTGTCCGCCCAATCAAACCAATCGCGCAGCCCAAAGGTGATTGACACCCGGCTTATCTGCGATTCCTCGGGAAAAGTCTGCGCTCCCGCCCAACCGCCATCCATGGTTATGGGTTTGCATGCCACAACATCCGTGAAGGCGCCTGTCTCTGAGGCCAGCAAAGCCACCGATGGCGCGCAATATCCTTCCGCTAAAGCTTCCGGGCTGAGCCCGATAAATCGCACGAGTTCTGCCCAGGAACCCCGGCCAATTAACACCGCGAACGAAGATGTGAGTGACGATCCACTTGACTGGTCCGTGCACGCTTATAAGTCGCGGCATCGGCTCGAGGTCTACTATAAGGGCCATCTCTACAAGACCTATCACGCGGTCTTTGGCCGAAACCCGTTTGGCGGCGCCAAGTTGTGGGAAGGCGACCGCCGCACTCCCGAGGGCAATTACCTCATCGTTGGCAAGCACCGCAGCTTAAGATTCGGATGGTTTTTGCATCTGAACTATCCGAATGAGCGGGACCGCGAACGATTCGAGCAGAGCCGGGCGGCACATTTGATCCCGGCAAGCGCGCATGAAGGGGGCGAGATTGGGATTCACGGGACCGACTCGCCTTATCTAAATGTCGCCGAAGTTGACTGGACCACCGGCTGCATTTCCGTCGATAATGCTGCTATCAGCGAACTGGCGCATCTTCTGCCGATCGGCACGCTCGTGGTAATTAACCCATAAACGTGAGAGGCCGACGTCACGATTAAGCTGTCAAGGAAGCTGGGCTCTCACACGTTCGTCATAAGTTCGGGACGCTCAGAGCGCGCGGCCGGGCCTCGGTCGGCCTGCTGCCGCGCAAAGGGAGGACAAATCCGTGGAAGCTCCGAATGGTGAGTTCAACTTCACACGGTTGGAACGGGTAATATTCGGCCCAGGCAAAGTCAGCGCACTGGGTAACGAGATGGAACGCCGAGGGCTCAAGCGGGCAGTGGTTGTGACCGGCAAGAGTCTTGGCCGTTCTCGCCTGCTGGATCAGGTTACGGCAGCACTCGGCGCACGCTGTGCTGCAGTCTACAAGGGTGCTCAGCAGCATGTGCCCTTGAAAACGGTTCGTGAGCTGATTGATGAAATCAAACGTGCTGAGGCTGATTGCCTGGTCAGCTTCGGCGGTGGCAGTCCGATTGATACGGCCAAAGTGGCCGCCGCCGCGATATTGACCGGCCGAGACCCAGGGGCAGCTCGAATCGACTTTGGTCGCACTGATGGCACTATCGACGATGCTCGCGATTTGGTGGAAATCGCGATTCCGACCACCCTGTCCGCGGGTGAATACACCCCGGCCGGTGGTGTTACCAACGAAGCGACCCGAATCAAAGGTGGTGTCATCGACGCTCGGCTGCAGCCCCGAACCATAATTAACGATCCCGCCCTTACCGTGGAAACGCCCAATTGGCTGTGGGTCGCCACCGGAATGCGAGCCCTTGACCATGCGGTCGAGGGAATCTATTCGATGCGGCATCAACTTATTAGCGATACGTTGGCGGTTAAGGCGATTTCGCTCCTGATCGAGCACTTGCCGGCTTCGATCAAAACCTCAGGGGACGAATCGCTCGTCCATCGCGGCTATTGCCAGATGGCGGCCTGGTTCTCAATCTTCGGCGGCTTGAATACGCGTTTCGGTGTTTCCCACGCGCTCGGACATCAGATCGGCCCCAGGTGGGACGTGCCACACGGGGTTACCTCCTGCATCACCATGCCGCATGTGATGCGGTTTATGGCGGGCATCGCTCCCGAGAGGTTTGGCCCAATTGCCGAAGGTCTCGGCGTCCAATTCGATCGCGCGAACCCGCGCCCTGCCGCCTTGGAATGCGCGGATCGAGTTGCCGCGTTCATCGCCCAATTTGATGTCCCTCATACCTTGAAAGATGCGGGCGTTCCGCGTGACGAGATCCATCAGATTGCGGGAACCGTCTTGGACGAAGTCGAACATTCCAAGGTAGTGGATCGGCCAGTGACTCGCGAGGACATCATCAGCCTTCTCGAGGCGGCCTATCAATAATTATCAATTATCGCGGGCCTGCTCTGGGTGCGTCGAAGTAACTCTTGGCCGTCCTGCGCAGGGTAAAAATCGAAACCGTGTTGCGCTGAGAGCACGCTAGCTGTCCACGGCCGACTTAACGTCAACTGGTCCACTGTGGCCTGAGACGCCATGGCACATTGGAGGGAAGGTCAGCAAATGTGGGTCCACCGCTTTTCAAACCGGGCCAGATTGTACCTCCCAGATAAAGCATTTACGCTCGTGAAGCGGCTCGGCACGGCGGTTTTGACCCCGTTCGTGTTCAGCATCGCGACGGGGCATTTTCGTAGCGCGCTCTGCGGTCGGGCGGTCGATCGCCACGGAAATCCCCTGCCTTGGTATTCGTACCCGATGATTGAGTTCCTGGCGAGTAAGGATTTTCACAACCGGCGCGTCCTGGAATGGGGTGCGGGGCAATCGACGCTCTGGTGGGCTGGTCGCGCGGCTGAGATTGTGTCCTTTGAGGATGAGCTCGAATGGTACGAACGCCTGTGCTCGCAAGGCCTCTCAGAACGCGTAAAGCTTTATTACGTACCAACCAGCACCGAGGGCTGCGAGCGATGGATAGAAAATACCTTTGACGTGATAGTAATTGACGGTTTGAACCGCCAAATGGCTGCCGAGAAGTCGATCAATTGGCTCTCAAGTGATGGAGCTCTCTTGCTCGATAACTCCGATGGATATTGGGGCAAGCCGGGAACATATCCGATCATCGATCTATTCCGCAACGCTGGATTCTATCGGTTGGACTTTTATGGATTCTACCCCTCCTGGATTAGCGTTGGGGTCACCTCGCTGTTCTTCAAGGATCGGTGTTTTTTGCTTGAAGGCAAAGAGAATCCGGTCCCAAAATTGGTCAGTTAGCTTAATTAAAACGAGGCTGGCGGCGCCAACCGGCTTCGGTTTCTCTCTGACATCTCGACGAAGGGCCCGGGGAGCTGGTGGTTGCAGTCCTTATGTGGCATTTCCCTTTGAGCGAGATGCTAAATATACTCGGTTTCGGCCCGCGGTCACGGAGCTTTGCTCTTCCTGGCGCGCCTGGAAGCATATAAAGAGCAAATGAATGAAATGGATGGTTTGCCACGCAGACGCAGACTGTCAGGCGGTTTGGGATTCAGCCGTGCACCTGAAAGAGCTGTGTCAAGGCTTGGCGCTTAGCGCGGGCCACCAAAACGCTAAGGCGTCCAGTCAATCAAGCATCTCAACAAGACGAGCTGATAATGGGTTGCCGACCGAGTTTTTGCAAGCTTGAGGTGACGACAAGTGGATCATTCGACCCCAGGGACGAATCGTTTTTTTCCGAGAGAACGAAGTCACCGGAATTTCTGCCAGCTGGCATTTACCGAACAACCAATAACCAAACTGTTCCTGTCTTCGAATTTCCGCAAACGCCCATGGTATCAGGAATCCGTCATCAAGCATCCTCGACGGCGATAAAGGAGGGTCGAGCAATGAGCGTGGAAACCAATAAGGAAATGGTCAAAAGTACCTGGCAAGCATTTGTCAGAGGAGATCTCAAAAGCGCCTTCGCCAACATGTCCGACGAAGTCAGTTGGCTAATTCCGGGCAATCTGAAAAACCTTTCCGGGCTACGCAAAGGCAAAACTGCCATCCTCGAATTTGCGCGCAATGCCGCCAAGATCTTTCCGAACGGCTTACAGACGCAGATTAACCGTGTCTATGGCGATGGTGACACGGTGATCATGGAGTTGACCAATCGTGGCAAATTAGCCAACGGCAAAGACTACGAGAACGAATATTGCTTCGTGTTCGAAATCGAAAGCGGCAAAATTCGCCGCGTACGCGAATACGTTGATACCCAGAAAGCGAACGAGTTGATGTCCTAACGGTGACGACTCACGCATACATCGGGGTCGCACCTGCCTGGAGCGGCGAGACCGCTACCAGAAGCTGGCCGGGCTGCACGCATGGTATTACAAGATGACCCAGGCAAAATATGGCGACGTTTCAGTCGAGCTTAAGGATTATGTCGCGCAGGTCGAAATTCATCGGCCCCCTCACAATTTCTTCGATGTACAGTTGATTCGCGATCTCGCCGAGGCTCTCAGCGCGTTGGATGACGATCCGCGGTGCCGCGCCGTCGTGTTGGCTGCCGAGGGCAAATCGTTCTGCGCCGGGGCCAACTTCGCCAACCCCGCAGCAACCGGGGTAGAACCCGGTACGGCCAGAAGTAATCCTCTCTACTCCGAGGCGGTGCGCCTGTTTAGCTGCAAAAAGCCGCTCGTCGCCGCGGTGCAGGGTCCTGCAATTGGCGGGGGTCTCGGATTGGCGCTTGTGGCTGATTTCCGCGTAGTTTCGCCACAGGCGCGGTTTTCAGCCAACTTCGTGAAAATCGGCATCCATCCGGGATTCGGACTCACCTATACGCTGCCGCGCCTAATCGGCTACCAGCGTGCGAATTTGATGTTTTTGACCGGTCGTCGCATAACAGGCAAGGACGCTCTTGAATGGGGATTGGCGGACGTACTGGTTGAAGAGCACCTGCTGCGTCCCACAGCCGTGCAGTTGGCGGCCGAGATAGCCGAGAATGCCCCTTTGGCGGTTATGTCAACTCGAGCCACCATGCGCCGCGGTCTGGCCGAGGCGGTTAAGGCGCAGACCGACATCGAGTTTGTCGAGCAGGACTGGCTGATGCGCACCGAGGACCATCGAGAGGGTATTAAAGCGGTCGCCGAACGCCGCCCTGGCAGGTTCCTAGGCCGTTAACGTGCAACACCACGTACTGGCATATCAGTAGACAACCTTGCGAGAGCTTTAACAGAGGTGAGCGATGGTTCAACTTGATCCGCAGATGAGGGCAGTGCTCGACCAGGCCGCCGCAGCCGGCGGCAAGCCGTTCTATCAAATGACACCCAGCGAGGCGCGCCAGGCAATCGACGCCATGTTTGCCGCGTTTCGCGGGACGCCAGTAGATATCGGCAAGGTCGAAGATCGCAAGATCCCGGGGCCAGCGGGCCAAATACCGATCCGGATCTATACTCCCAAGGGTAATGGACCGTTTGGAGCCCTGGTTTACTTTCACGGCGGTGGATGGGTTATCGGAAATATCGAAACGCACGACGCGACCTGCCGCCAGCTCACAGCAGGTGCCGGATGCGTTACCGTCTCAGTCGACTATCGCCTTGCACCGGAGCATAAGTTCCCCGCCGGTCCGGAAGACTGCTACGCGGCAACTAAATGGGTTGCTGAAAATGCCGGTTCTCTGAACGTTGACCCAAATCGGCTTGCCGTGGGTGGCGACAGCGCCGGTGGTAATCTGGCTGCTGCCGTCGCTCTGATGGCGCGCGATCGGGGAGGTCCCAGGTTAGCCTTTCAACTCCTCATTTATCCAGCAACTGATTGCGCCAACGACACTCCGTCGCAGCGGGAATTTGCACAAGTCTCGCGTGACTATCTCTTGTCGCGAGCTGATATGGAGTGGTTTTGGGGTCATTATCTGGGGCCCAATGACAAAACCAATCCAGTCGCCTGTCCGGCCCGAGCTTCAAGCTTCGCCAACCTTCCCCCAGCGTTCATCATTACTGCCGAAGTCGACCCATTACGCGATGAGGGAGAAGCATATGCAGAAGCGCTTCGCAGAGCAGGTGTCAATACCAAATTGAAACGATACAATGGCGTTTGTCATGGCTTCTTCAGCATGGCCTCGGTGATCGACAAAGGCCGTCAGGCGGTTGACGACTCATGCGCGGAGTTACGTTCAGCGATAGGTAAATGACAGCTGCCCGACGCTAAGCTTGAGCGATCACGATGCCGTGCGGTAGCGCATGACTCAAGATGAATTGGAGTGAACAAAAGTGCCGGCGCCTGTTATTCAGGTATCGGCACTTCGTTACCGAAGCCCACAGTGTTGTGAAGCCTGCACGCCCAGTCCCTTGACAGTCGTAAGCCATGGTGGCGTTACGAGAACCCTGCGTTCCAACCTGAAGCCACGGTTGGCTTACGTCTGTCGAAGCATTGGATGTTTGACGTCGACCGCCAAGTAAAATCCTACTGAGAGGCTAGAGGACGCTCTTCGCGCGGTACGGTCTCCCGTCGATCCAATAACTATACTTGGCATCAAACGCGAGTTGGCGGCAAATCCAGGAGATAAGCCATCAGTGACGAAAATTCCAGTTGCAATTGTGGGAGCGACCGGAATTGCCGGTCAGCAAGTGTTGTCGGCCCTTGCTGATCACCCGATGTTTGAGGTAGCGGCGCTTGCCGCTTCTGAAAGGTCGGCGGGCCGCAATTTCGAACAAGCGATTACCGACTCGCAAAGCGGCATGCTGCGCTGGTACGTCGGAGGAGAGCCCCCGACTGAAGCCTTGGCACTCGAGATACAGGATGCAAGATCCCTGCGGCTTGACGGAGTCAAGCTTGTCTTCGCCGCAGTTGAGTCAGAGGCTGCTCGCGAACTGGAACCGCTTTACGCCAGACATCTGCCCACAGTCAGTACAGCCAGGCCCTATCGGATGGAACCGGATGTGCCCTTGGTGATACCGGGAGTTAACCTTGACCATCTCGCGATCATCGGGGAACAGCGTAAGCGACGGGGATGGAAGGGGTACATTGCGACATTGCCCAACTGCACGGCCACTGGTTTGGCAATCACCCTGAAGGCGCTCGAGCAATCATTTGGGGTTGATGCGGTTGTCGTCACTACCATGCAGGGTATTTCCGGGGCCGGTCGCGATCTGCCTGCACTCGACATCGTCGAGAATATCATTCCCTACATTCCGCGCGAGGAAGAGCGCGTTGCTATCGAAACACGCAAGATTCTCGGGCGGATCGGTGAAGGCGCGATCGCCGACCTGCCGATCAAGATTAGTGCAACCTGCACGCGAGCCTCGGTTCTAGCCGGCCATACCGAGTCGGTGGCCGTCAGCCTGAAGCAACCTGCAACAATCGAGCAAGCGATCGAAGCTCTTGAGGCGTATGGACGCGACTTCACTTCACTGGGCCTACCTACCTCTCCTCGTCACATGATCACGGTTCATCGCAATCCGATGCGTCCTCAACCACGGCTGGACCGCGACACGGAGAACGGAATGACTACCTCCGTGGGACGGATTCGTCCGGACGAGGTGATGCCCAACGGAATCAAGTACCTGCTGGTGAGCCATAACGCGGCGATGGGGGCTGGTCGAGGGGCCGTGCTACTCGCGGAATACCTGGTCCATGCCGGGCTTGTGTCAACTTGATGGGAATTCACGTTGAATCTGAGCCCAGTGTCAATGCTAGAAAGTCCGCCAAATGCATGACTCGAACCGCGGACATGCGTCGATTGAGCTCCGCGGCTATTTGAAACTCACAGCCGGGATTCGAGAGCACGACATATTGGGCGCCAGTGGCCAGTATGTTGTCAACCTTGCGACGCACCAGCTCTCGCGCCATCGCTCTCTCAGTCAGGTTATAGCTGCCGGCTGAGCCACAGCAGAGATCCGGCTCGGCCAATTCCACAAGCTGGACCCCGGGCAGTGACCGCAGCAATTCTCGAGGTTGATCACGTACACCAAGTCCATGCGCCAGATGACAAGAGTCGTGGTAGGTGACACGGATGGCCGACTGTTTAGGCGTGTTTGGTCTGAGGCTTCGTGAATCCGCTTTCATAGCGTGCGCCTGGCGGCAGCCTGCCAAGCCGGAAACGCTCAGGCGGTCTTTTTGCTCCTTTTCAGAAGTTAAATTCGCCGTCTTCGCGTCGTCAGAAGAGGACAGGGTAGGGCGGGCGGCCAGCAGAAGTGAGCTCAGGTCAGTGACGCGCGCGGCTATCTCGCGCGCAGCGGTAGAAAACCGCGGGTCATCTTTAAGCAGTTCGCCGTATTGGGCAATCACTGCAGAACAGCCCGACGCTGCTGAAATGATCGAGTCAGCGCCGCTGGAGCTCATTGCGTCCACGTTTGCCCGCGCAAATTGGCGAGCGCGAACAAGATTGCCGTGGTGGATGTCCAAGGCACCACAACACACGGTCTTGGCCAGTTGTCTCACCTGATAACCGGCTGCCGCGAGCAATCGTTCGCAATTCAAGTTGGCCCACGGGGTGAGCACTTGCGCGACACAACCGTGATGAATCACGACGCTTCCGAGCCCTGTTTCCGCTTCCGCGTCGGTTTGACGAAAGAAACTTCGCTGCACTTTGCGATTCATCGCGAGCAGGCTCTGTTGCGCCTTCAAGGTCGGCACTAAATCGAGCCAATCTCGAGCTGCGGATGGCAGCAGAGCACGAAGAACCCGGCGCGCGCCGATACGTTCGGCGATTCTCAGAGGTGCCAGTACCGCCCGAAGCCGTCCAGGGTACGGAAACACCCAACCGATGAGTCGATTGCGAAGTCGCTCGAACAGACCGCGATGCCAATTCCGTTCGATGTGACTGCGCGCACTTTCGATCAGCCGTCCGTATCGAACTCCCGATGGGCAAGCGGTCTCACATGCCCGGCATTCGAGACATAGGTCGAGATGACGCACTGCGTCGCGATCAAGGTCCAGACGGCCTTCTACCAGTCCTTTCATCAGGTAGATGCGGCCACGGGGCGAGTCCATTTCGGCTCGCGTGATGACGTAGGTTGGGCACGATTCGAGGCACAACCCACAGTGTACGCAGTCAAGTATCAGGTCATAGTCAATGAGGTCGCGCACCGCCGGTTTGGAAGGTGGTGTCGACACCTTTGCGCTGACCCGAAGCTGGCCTTGGTATTCGGATATGTCGGCCATTTTTGAGCTCGGCTAAAGCGTGGCCTCTCTCATATTCCAGCGACGAAACAGCCTGGGTTAAAGATATTCTTCGGATCGAACGTCGCCTTCAGGCGACGCATCAAGCCGAGAGCCCCTTGCGTTGGTACGTCAAACATTTCGACGCGGGAACCGGCCCCCTCGCGGACCTGCAGCACTCGCAGATTGCCCTGCGCGGAGTGAACTACGTTGCGCCAACGTTCCACGGACTCCAGAACTTCATCATCGCTCCGATTCGAAGGAAGAAACACTTGGGCAACTCCAGCCGCAACGTGCGAACGGAACTCGGCAGCAAGGGCTTGCAAACATCGCGGCAGCTCAGCCGGAAGTACCGCGATCTGCGCAACCAGCGCGGCGTCGGCAAAATCAACATCTCGCAAGCGGTTGTAATAAAAGATGGCCTGCTGATCGCTCAATATCTGGGTATTGCGTCGCAGAGCATTACTTATGTGTGCACGGTAGTAGTCGACTTCCGCGTTGTTTCCACCAAAGCCTGCGAGCACCAGGCTGCGATTGGGCCGATCAAATTTTTCGCCGAACCAGGGACTGAGTACTTCCAGGTGAATGAGGCTTGCGGCCTTTTGGGTCCGCTGAGCGGCGGCCAGGGCTTCGTCGGTCCGCTCGAATGAGGCAATGGCGAGCGAATAATTGTCCGGCGTGGGTCGTACCTTGAAAGTAGTTTCGGTGATGATTCCCAAAGTGCCAAATGCCCCGGTCATCACTTTCATCAAATCAAAACCTGCAACATTCTTGACCACCCGGCCCCCGCCCCGGACGAGCCGTCCGTCATGGCCGACGAAACGGATTCCGATCAAAAGATCGCGCGGACGGCCTTCACTTAGCCGAAGAGGGCCGCACTTGGCTGCGCCGATCAATGCGCCAAGTGTGGTTAGTTCCGGGTTCGGCGGATCACATGGCAATCGCTGAGACCGGTTTGCGGTTACCGCGTTTAATGCGCCAAGGGTCAAACCAGCTTGCGCAACTACAGTCATGTCATCCGGTTCGTAGTCGATGATACGATTCATCCGCACCAGCGAAATACCCACGGTGGCGGGCTGACGCCGAATAATCGTCAGGGTGCGGCCTGCACCCATCGGTGCCAAGGTGAATGCGTCACTCTCGCATTTGCGAACAATCTCCGCAATCTGTTGCGCGTTTGAGGGCTCGATAATCACCCGGGCGATGCGAAGCTCGTGCTCCCGGGGGGGACGCACACTTTCGTAACCGGCGATCGGGCTGAAGACTTGCCTCAAATCCGAGTAGTCGAGTTGGTGTGTCAAGGCTGCTCAATCAGCTGGGCCAGCTACTGCCGGATCTGCTTGTATAGGTTGCTGCTGCCGGCCGTCTGCTATCCCCGGCCCATCGCTTCGGCAATCCCGATTGGAGCCAGGCTCAGTCCTTTCACTGCTATTGCTGGCACAAAATAGAGTTCGGGCGAACCCCAGATGACGGCGGGCTGAGATTTAGAGCTGATGGCCAGTGGGTTGCGGAAAACCTGGTCGATATTCGCGTTGAGCCGCAGGCAGTTTGGCGCCAGTGGAGCTGTGAACTTGCCGCACCGAATCAAATACGAATCCCCGCTGACGGTGCAGGTGACATCGCCCGCACGTTGGCCGTTAATTGGATACGTGTACCATACTCGGCCAATGTAAAGACCATCACCCACTGCAGCCAGCAAATCTTCGTCGTCGACTCCGCCGCGCGTGCTCATTACCACGTTAGTGGGAGTCGCTCGCGGCAGAGCGTCGAAGCGCCTGGCGGCTCCCTCTCCCAGGCGGTAGGCGCTGTAAGGAGGAAATTCGCTGCCAAAATGCTGGAAGCCGGGTCCCAGCTTTTTATCGCGCTCTTCGTCGTTCATCAAGCGATTGCTATCATAAAACGACGACAGCAAACCTACCAGCCGTCCGTCGCGAATCAGTTCGGTTTTGCGCGACGGAAGCCCCTCACAAGTTAGATGCCGAATCAGGGGACTCTCGCTCGCATGGGGATCGTCGCAGAGCGTGATGCGCGGATCCATTACTTCGCTGCCGAAGCGTCCCTGGTACACGGAGCTCGACGTCTGGAACGCAGCTGTAGTAAGCGAGGGCAAAGCTATATAGTTGAGGATCTCGGCCACCGGTTGCGGCCCCAACACCACGCTATATTGACCTCCGTCGGGCCGCTCGCCGTGGCGAAGCTCGAGCGCCCGTCTCACCGCGTCTCGCCCGAGCGAAGCCGCCGCTTCTTGCAGGTCGGCCCGTGACCCACCGATTGCGGTGGCCGTGCCCTTGGCCTCAAAGGCCTCAATTAAAATTGTAACCCCGGAGACAAAATGAGCCCCCTCGTCGACGAGAATTGCTCCAGAAGTGGAATTGGTAATGGCCACCCGTTCGCGAATCAGTGAGAGGTCTCCGCCCAGAACGAAGCCGGGATGAGCCAATTTAAGAGGGGCTTGCTGTTTAAACTCCTTGACGGCGCTGCAGACTATCTCCCAGGCTGAGGCCGCGAGAACGCCTTCGCTCGAAATAAACAAATCAGAATTCGGACGAGCAGAGCCCAATTCTTCAACACTGGGAGGAATACTGGGAAAACCGGGAAAATGCGGATCCACCATCAAGGCCAGGCGTGCCCGGCTGAGGGCCTCGTGCAATGCAGCAGAGCCCAACTCACCGGCGATTGAAGCATGTCCGATTTCATGGCGGTCGCGCTTGGTGACGATGCGCAAGGCAAACCCATCAGCCTCGAGTGACTTAAACTCCTCGATTCCTCGCGACGGAATATCCGAGGTGTAATTGAAACGCACCACCTTGTGCTCACTTGACGAGCAGTAAAGCTCGTAGGCGGCCAGCTGTTCTTCTCGAGCGAGTATCCGCTGCGCTTCGCGCACAAATTTTTTTAGCTCGTTGACGGTTCGCATCATTTCAGCCGCGCATATGAATGATCATTGAATAGCGCCGCCAAGCCTGGCGCGTGATCGCATCGTCGGACCCCCGTTGGACATACGCTTGACCTGCATCGGCTGTCCCTTACCACAATTGGGGATTGCGATGAGCCGCAAGTCGTTGCCCACAGCATCGATCAACATGAAGAACCGCTTGGAATCGGCGACCACACTGCCCGAGCGATAAAGCCGGCCGAGCTGGCCACGCTCGATCTCGTAGATGCGCCGGGCGGAGATGCGAAAGTTTTCGCGCGACTCCGCGATAGATGGGATGGAGTTACCGCAGACGTAGTAGCCGCGCTCCACCTCCGAGATTATCTGTGCAGGATCGCTTTCGCCCGCCATAAAGAAGGTGTTTGACATTCGCACCAGGGGAACATGCCATGCCTCACTCGCGCGCGCGGAACCGTTGGGTTCGGCGCGCAGCACCGCGGCTGTTGCACGCGAGTTCAGAAAGTCTCGGAAGACGCCGCCTTCGATATGAATGACCCGTCGTCCAGGAGTGCCTTCGTGGTCATAGCGATAATGACCATAGCCGTTTATAGTGGGATCCGAGCACGCCCATAAGAGTGGAGAGCCGATGGGGCGTCCGATTTCGTTCTGTTCCAACGTTCGAAATAGCCAGCTGCGCCCCGCATACGCCGCTTCCATTTTGAGCGCGCGGTCAGCCTCGCACGGATGCCCGACAATTTCGTGGACTACCAGCGCATTGAAATGAGGATCGGTAACGACAACCACTTCCCGGTCTGGCGGCTGTAGAACTGGAGCACGAGCAAGTTCGCGCGCCTCCTCGGCGAGCTGCAGCGCGAAGCTCCGCAGGTCGGCGGACGGCATCAAATTGTCACGCCATCCCTCTGTGAGTGCTTCGAAGCCTCGCTGCTGACCAATTGTATCGTAAATTTCCTGATGTCCCGAGTTCGATTGTGCGACGACGTAGCAGTCGCCCTGCGCGAACGCAAATGCCTGCGAAATCATCGCACCTGCACTATTTACGAAAAGCTCCTGACGCAACTCTAAAGTTGCTGCGATCGCGTTGTACGCTATATCTTTGCCCAAAGCACTGACGGTCGAGGATGCTTCGGTGCATAAATTCATAAGCTCGCTGGCACCAACCGTCCGCGGATCGCGACCGAAAGTTGCTTCGATCTCGTCGCGCGCGGTTGACGGTTCGATTGGTAGCGCATCGCAACCTGAAAGTCCGAACAGCTTGGCCACGCGAGCATGCTCGCGGACGTTGGCTTTGGCTCGATCGAAGGCGTTTTCCAAAGCTTTGCTTAAAGCCGCTGACAACTTGTTATTGTTGAGCGCGAGCCGCCCGATCTCGAGCCCTGTCTGACCGCGGCCGATAAAACCACCGATCCCTTCACAATCAACCGTAATGCCTAATGCTGCCGTCTCGTTCGCAGTGCCGTCGCGCGGCGTCCCATCGTTGGCGACCGCGTAACGGCTAAAGACCGCTTCGAAACGCATTTCCGCCCGAGCGGCGCCACGATGGGTTTGAACAAAGCGCCGCAGAGTGGGCTCTGCAGCTTCCCGCAAGAAATTCAATGCATCAAAAATCTCAGTCACGGCAGAGTGCGGATGGGGACAACCAGTGACCAACAACCTTCGACGCCTCGGTTTGTTTCCTCAGCGATTGCCGATCAATCAGTCCGCGAAAGCGGTCTCATTGCGCTTTCGACTTTCAGATAACTCCTTGTTGCTTTAGTTCCTCCAGGTCGGAGTTCGTCAATCCCAGCATTTCGCTGTATACTTCGGCATTGTGCTGGCCTAGCAACGGGGCGCTCCGCACCTCGGCCGGTGAATCTTCGAGTTTTACCGGACATCCCGGCATCGTGAACCTTCCGCGAACCGGGTGATCGACCGTAACCACCATGCCACGCGCTTTAAGGTGCGGGTCGTTCAGCAGTTCAACGCTGTCGAGCACAGCGCCGCATGGAACTCCCGCCTCACCCATGATCTTCATGACTTCGTGCTTTGAATGCTGCATGGTCCAGCTCTCGATGAGCTTGGTCAGTTCCTCGATGTATTTTTCCCTTTCCTTACGATCTTTAAAGCGCGGATCCTCAGGAACTTCCGGATGTCCGATTATGTTGCATAACGACTGCCACATCTCGGGTGTGGTGCAGAGCATGTAAACATAGTCGTTCGGACCGCCCGGAGCGCACCTGAAAATGTCACCCACGGCTCCTCCCCCGAGGCGATTGCCCCGCCGCGGCGTTGGTTGATGCGTGATGTAAGTGTCCATCATGGGCACACGGACGAAGTTGAACACCGCCTCCTGCATGGCGACCTCAACTTTCTGTCCCCGGCCGGTTCGCTGCCGCTGGATATACGCGGCAAGGACACCGCAGGCTGCATGAATGCCGGTCCCGGTGTCACCGATAGTTGGTCCGGGCTTGAGGGGCGGCGAACCCGGGAAGCCGGTTAACGACATCGCCCCGCCGGCGGCTTGTGCAATCATGTCGAAACTCTTGAACTTGCTATACGGTCCGTAAGTGCCGAATCCTTTGATAGTTAGATAGATCAGACGAGGATTGACTTCGCGCAGATAATCGTAACCCAGGCCAAAGCTTTCGAGCGTGCCCAGCGAATAGTTCTCGGCAAGCACGTCAACCTGTTTGACCAGCTCAAGAAACATCTGCTTGCCGCGATCCGACTTGAGGTTTAGCGTGATGCTGCGCTTGTTGGCATTGAGCAGGATGAAGTAATGTGAATCGACTCCGGGCTGCTCTGTGACCATCCAGCGTCCCTGCTCGCCCATTCTTGGCGGTTCGACTTTAATCACTTCAGCGCCCAGCCAGGCCAGCATCTCAGTACACGAGGTGCCAGCTTCAAATTGTGTAAGGTCGAGGATCTTCATGCCAGCTAATGCCTTTTCCATGGATGACCTCCGCGTCAAGCCAGCTTTCGCCACTTACAGCGCATTGGGAAGCTGTAGAGTCATGCGGCGACTGACGATCAGCTCTGCAAGTGCGCTGGTTTCTTCTACCGCCTCCTCCTGCTAACGGCAAGCCACCTCTAGTGAGGCAAAGTCGCGAGGAAGAGGCGCACGACTTCGATCACCGCGGCAAGATTCTGTTGATCTGTTCGGCCCGAACCAGCGTGAGCTCTGAACGAGTGATCGCCTCCCTCAATCCATGCGATTTGCACCCGCGACGAAAGGACATATTTTTCGACTTCAGCGCGGCCGCCAAAGCGATCACGGCTGCCCTGTACGATCAAGGTTGGTGTTTCTATTGACTTGAGGTGTCTAATTCGACTATCGGACGATACTCTGCCCGGCGGATGAAAAGGGTAGCCGAGGCAGATCAGGCCTCGTACTCCACACTCGTCGGCAATCATGCTGGCAATCCGGCCGCCAAGCGATTTTCCGCCGATGACGAGCCTTTGACCCCCACCTAATGACTCAACAACCGCCCGCCAACAGTCGACCAAGACGGGCTCCCTGTCCGGTGCTTTGGGTCTACCATGCTCACGCCGAGCGCGCATATAAGGGAATTCAAAGCGTACGACCCGGCATTCGGTACCGGCGAGCCCGCGCACGATTTCTTCCATAAAGGGCGAATCCATTGGTGCCCTTGCACCGTGGGCAAGCACCAAAGTCAGGGGCGCGCTGGCAGAGCCATCGAATTTAAATTCGCCGGAATTCATCGACGGTCCGTCTTTAACCTCGGCTGATCGCCGCGCTACTTGTTTCCTAGATAAGGTGGATTTCGCCAGTCGATCAAGGACGATGCTCTGTTGCCAGTTAGGAACAGCCTTTCGTCGACGATGGTAGCGCGCTATCACTGATGCGCCGAAGCACCATACGGATGACGATTGGCCGAAAGCTCGCTACAGACCCAGGACAGTCGCTTCTCTCCACGGCCAGTCCATCGTATTCTGGCAACGGCGGCGCTGAGCGGCATGCGGAGTAAACTGAACAAAGCTACGAGCCTGAAGTCAGCGAAACCAGGTCAATCGATTTCGAAAATCAATGCGGCAGTTCGCTACTCTGTACTAATCGGCGGTGACGCGGCGCGGAAAATACGCCCGTAGTTCACTGCTGGGGGATCGCGAGAGCTAGGAAGCTAAAATGGAAATCGCATGGATCGGAACCGGAATCATGGGTGCGCCGATGGCGCGCCGCCTCATCCGGGCGGGCCATCGCCTGCGGGTCTTTAATCGTACGCCCGAAAAGGCGCGCGCCTTGGTCAATGATGGAGCGGTACTCGCGTCCGACGCAGCGAGCGCCGCAAATGACGCACGGACGATTTTCATTATGGTCCCTGACACTGCCGATGTTGAAGCTGTGATCGGCAAAATTCAGCCCTCTTTGACACGCGGGCAACTGGTTGTAGATATGAGCACTGTTGCCCCAGAGTTCGAGCGAAGGACAGCCGAGCAACTGGCACAACTCGGCGTTGATTATCTCGATGCACCGGTTTCGGGTGGTGAAACAGGCGCAATCGAGGGTACGCTCACCATTATGGTTGGGGGCGACGAGGCGGCATTTAATCGGGCCCGCCCGCTACTCGAACTTCTCGGCAAACGCATCACTCATATGGGCGCTTCTGGTGCAGGCCAGACAACCAAACTGGCGAATCAAATAGCCGTGGCGCTCACTCTCGAGGCGGCCGCGGAAGCGTTGTTATTTGCTTCAAAGGGCGGTCTTGACCCAGGTCGAGTGCTGGAGGCGATCGGTGCCGGAGCCGCTTCGTCGTGGCAATTGAACAATTTGGGGCCCAAAATCATCGCCAAGGATTATCGCCCCGGCTTTTTTGTCAAATTAATCCGTAAGGACCTACGGCTGGTTACCGAGGCGGCAAACCAGCATGGAATAGCGCTCCCCGGATTAAACCTTATGACGTCGATGTTTAATGCGACTGCAGCGCTAGGTCATGACCTCGACGGTACTCAGGCCTTGGCCGAAGCGCTGCTGAAGCTAGCCACCGTAGAATAGGAGGGAGCAGCCCGTGGCGGACGATCAGGAATTACTGGTAAGCAATCGCGATGGCGTCCTGTACCTGACACTCAACCGGCCAGACAAACTAAATGCTCTCAGCGACGGCATTATCAATGGCCTGCTCAATAGCCTTCACGAGGCCGCGGTCGACGACAAGGTCGGCGCGGTTGTCCTGACCGGCGCTGGCCGAGGCTTCTGTGCGGGCGGCGACATTGGTCGGATGCGCGAACGCAACGACAGAGCAGCGGCCGACCAGAGCCAGACTTTGTCACTGGAGCGCCGAATTGCCGTGCTTCGGCGCTCCGAGGAGGTCAGCCTCCTGCTGCATGAGATTCCGAAGGTCACGATTGCAGCCGTCAATGGTCCGGCCGCCGGTGCCGGGTTTAGCCTCTGCCTGGCGTGTGACATTCGCCTGGCTTCTGATCGGGCGCGGCTCGGAACAGCGTTCGCCAGAGTCGGTTATTCGGGCGATTTCGGGGGCAGCTATTTCCTCACCAAAATCGTCGGGACTGCAAAGGCCCGCGAATTATATTTCACTGCGGAAATGCTGACGGCGGAGCAGGCGTTGCGCGAGGGTATCGTAAATCGCGTCATACCAGCCGAGTCGTTTGCTGAAGAAGTCCACGCTTTTGCGCGGCGCATCGCGTCCGGACCGCGCATTGCCTATTCCTACATGAAGGCCAATCTGAACGCGGCAGTTTCTTCCACTGCTCGCGATCTGCTCGAGCGCGAAGCAATCGGGCAGTCACTCACGGCTCTCACCGAAGATCACAGAGAAGCAGTGAAGGCGTTCCTCGAAAAACGCGAACCGAAATTTTACGGCCGCTAGTTCTTCGACGTGGCTTGCGCGTCATCCCAAACCCTGCCGGCGCTGTCAGAAGCTTCTTCGACCTTTGCGGTTGGTCGCTTATGAGAGCGAATCTGACATAACTAATAGTCTTCTGAGCCCCAGTGGTGACCGCGTTCAACCAAAGACAGCTGCGAATGTTTCTCCTTGGAAGCAGCCAAAAACGCGCGACGACCCGAAGCAGCTGAGCCATACTCGGATCGTCGCGCACTCATTGAAGGATTAGTCCGCTGTCCCGGTTGCCCTTCCCTGAAGCCTCCTCGGAATCAGCGATCTCGGCTCCCGCGTTCAGTTCCGCTACCGTGCGGAGACCGCTGCACTGTTACCGGCTCGGGTCGCGAACGATCGGGTGCGTATCGTGGGTGCACCCAGACCGATATCGTAGCGGTCGAGGTTCATCACCTTAACCCATGCAGCGACGAAGTCGTTTACGAATTTCTCCTTCGAATCTTCACACGCATAGACTTCGGCGAGTGCTCGCAGTTGAGAGTTTGAGCCGAAAATCAAATCGACACGTGTAGCAGTCCACTTGGTTCGACCCGTCGCGCGCTCGTGACCCTCGTACACACCTTCGGAGCTGGAGGGCTGCCACTTGATATTCATGTCGAGCAGATTGACGAAGAAGTCGTTGGTGAGAGTCTCGGGCCGGTCGGTAAAGACGCCATGTTTGGACTGCTGGAAGTTGGCATTCAGGGCGCGCATCCCGCCAATCAGAACCGTCAGTTCGGGGGCGGTCAACGTGAGCAAGTCGGCCCTATCTAGCATTATTTCCTCCGGTGGGATTTTGTGACCGCCTCGCAGATAGTTTCGGAAAGCATCTCCGATCGGCTCCAGTACCGCGAAGGATTCGACATCCGTCCACTCCTGTGAAGCGTCGGTCCGCCCGGGGTAAAAAGGAACCTTGATCTTGAAGCCGGCCCGCTTGGCAGCCTCCTCGACAGCCGCGCAGCCTCCCAGCACGATCAGGTCAGCAAGTGACACTCTCTTGCGGCCGGATTGCGCAGCGTTAAATTCGTTCCGAATTCCCTCCAGAGTCTGCAGCACCTTGGCGAGCAGTGTGGGCTCGTTTACCTCCCAATCCTTTTGCGGCGCAAGGCGGATCCTCGCCCCGTTCGCTCCGCCCCGCTTGTCGGAGCCGCGGAAGGTCGCCGCCGAAGCCCACGCGGTCTTGACCAGTTGCGAAATTGACAAGCCTGATGCGAGGATCTTGGCCTTGAGATTCTCGATGTCCTGTTCACCGACCAATTCGTGGTCAACCGGAGGCACCGGGTCTTGCCATAGCTGCGGCTCTTTCGGAACCAGCGGCCCAAGGTATCGTGTGATCGGACCCATGTCGCGGTGGGTCAGCTTAAACCAAGCCTTAGCGAAGGCCTCGGCAAATTCCTGCGGATTCTCCAAAAAGCGCCGCGAGATCGGCTCGTAAATCGGATCCATCCTTAGTGAGAGGTCAGTCGTGAGCATGGTCGGCGGATGACGCTTGGACGGGTCATGCGCATCGGGAACCGTGTTCGCTCCCGCCCCGTTCTTGGGAACCCATTGGTATTTGCCGGCGGGGCTCTTGGTTAGCTCCCACTCATAACCGAACAGATTCTCGAGATAGTTGTTATCCCATTTCACCGGATTGGTGGTCCATGCCCCCTCCAAGCCGCTAGTGATAGTATCCGGGCCAGCTCCAGTACCGTAGCTGTTTCTCCAGCCCAGCCCCTGCTCGACAATGTCCGCGCCCTCCGGTTCGGGACCGAGGTACGAGTCTGGCGCAGCGCCGTGCGTTTTGCCAAAGGTGTGTCCACCGGCAATGAGCGCCACGGTCTCGTAGTCATTCATCGCCATACGGCGGAAGGTCTCCCGAATATCCTTTGCCGCGGCGAGCGGATCCGGCTTTCCCTGGGGGCCTTCGGGATTGACGTAAATCAATCCCATCTGCACCGCACCAAACGGGTGCTCCCATTGACCAGGACCTTGGTAGCGCGAGTCCGCGAGCCACACTCGCTCAGGACCCCAATATGTTTCGTCGGGCTCCCATACGTCCTCGCGGCCGCCGCCGAAGCCGAAGGTTTTGAACCCCATCGATTCCAAAGCGACGTTGCCCGCGAGGATCATGAGGTCGGCCCAGGAAAGCTTGCGGCCGTATTTCTTCTTAATTGGCCACAATAGCCGGCGCGCCTTATCCAGGCTCGCATTGTCGGGCCAGCTATTGAGAGGGGCGTAACGTTGGTAGCCGGAGCCGGCACCGCCGCGGCCGTCGCCGATCCGGTAGGTACCGGCCGCGTGCCAAGCCATACGGATGAACAATGGTCCGTAATGGCCGTAGTCCGCAGGCCACCACGGCTCTGACTTCGTCATCAGGGCGTGGAGATCCTTGATGACCGCATTCAAGTCGAGACTCTTGAACTCTTCGGCATAGTTGAATGCGTCGCCCATGGGATCAGAAAGAGGCGAATTCCGATGCAGGATGCTCAGGTCGAGCTGGTTCGGCCACCAGTCCCTGTTTTTCGGACCTCTGCTGAGTGTTTCTCTCCGCGCACCGTTGGCTACCGGGCATTGGCTTTCAGTTGACAAGCTTTGTTCTTGATTCACAACTTCTGCCATATCTTGTTCTCCTGATTTTCGCTCAGAGATTTGACTCTCTTGCTGACTTATCTGCTAGCTGAGGTCTCGTTCTCAGCCAACTCCATCGGGTTCATCCGAGGTCGGGGCTGAGCGCGTTCGCTTTTCGGCCATCTGGCAACGTCCGCAAAGCGCATCGATTTCCAGCGAACAGCGCAGCAACGCGAATTCCCCAAGATTAGGTCTACCTTCCAGCAGCTTGTCTATCTCCGGGATCTCGATGTCGTGCACGCGTCGGCAGCGGACGCAAAGGACGTGGTGATGAGGCTCGACGTTGCCGTCATAACGGGCGACGTCATGCAGCAAGGTGACTTTGCGCGCCTCCCCGACCTCACAAAATTGCTCCAAAATTCTGTGCACGGTGGCCAGTGACACGTGCGGATGATCGCGTCGTACTATTGCACATACCTCATCTGTACTCGGATGATTTTCGGAGGCGAGCAGAGCCTTTATAACCGCCAGCCTCTGCGGCGTGACAGCAATCCCCCGCTTGCGGCATCGCGCGACAAACTCATCGAGCCGTCGAACTGAGTATGTCTCGCGCCACCGTCGGTCGACCAAGCGAAGCTCTCGCATATTTGATCCTGGCAAGCCATCAAGGCCGAAAGACGACGAACGACCAACGCCGAAGGGAGGAAGATGAGGGCCGACAGGATGGGTAATCTGCAGGCTCAGCCGATACCTGCTCTCACCTGCAACTAATTACTAAATCCCTTAGCACTTCAGACAGAATTGTCAACCAGTTGCGAATTGTTACTGACAAATACGCGCAAAGCCGTCACGTCGCTCCGTGACATCTAAATGATAAAGGCGTATGAGGAACCCATCGAGACTCTTTGGGGAACCGTATGATCAAAACGTTCCGATCTCGCGACGCCGAGCTTTTGGCCGCGCGGAAGTCAGTTCCGATCTTCCATGCGGTTGAAATCGCTCAAGCTATGGAGCAGGTAACGCGGAGAAAACTGGCTCAGTTGAACGCTGCCGAGGAACTGGGCGACCTCGCCGTGCCTTCGTCAAACTGCCTTGAATCGACATCCTTCGCGGGCGATCAGGGGCACCGGATCCGCGTGAGTTATTGCTGGGAGCTCCGTTTCCTATGGCGACGTGATGCTTACGACGTCGATTTGGTCCGTCGCAGCCGTAACCCAGTGCTGGTTCGCGGCAAAAGGGAAAACGGCTTACTGCCGGCGATTTATCCCGGTGAGATCCTGCAGGATTTCATGAGACCGTCTTTGATTGGTGTGACTGAGCTGGCGTATGCCACGGGCTTACCGAAAGCTCAGCTCACAGCAGTCATTAGTGGACAGCTAGAGATCAGCGCTGACATCGCTTTCAGACTAGGCAGATTCTTTCACACCACGCCGAGCTTCTGGCTAAACTTGCAGCGCGATTACGAACAACAGCTTGCGGAAAGCGCCAGGCTCGCTGCGATCGGCTGAAGTCTCCACCAGGTCTGGCGATTAGTTAGGTGACTCAATCGCGCAGACGCTGCCGGAGCTGGAGCTCCATCGGACCAACACACTTGAGATCTGAAGAGGTGGATAGTCAATTCTCTTAACGGCCTGTCCAACGGGGCTGGCGCTTCTCCAGAAAGGCGCGAATGCCTTCCTTGGCATCCTGACTGTTTCGGACGACCCTTGCCATTGCCAGCAGATCATCGTGCCAGGCATTATTCGAATTGCTCAAAGCTCGGCGCATGCTCTGTTTCATCACCCGCAGACTCAGGGGCGCGTTTGCTGAGATGCGTTCCGCCCATGAATTTACCGTCGCATCGAGGTCTGCGTTCGGCACGACTTCGTGAACCATGCCCATGCGCAGCGCGCGTTCCGCATTAACCGGCTCAGCTGTATAGAGAATCTGCGCGGTGTTGGCAGCTCCGATAATCTCGATGAGTTTGCGGATAAAGTCGTACGGTACCAGTAGGCCAACCCGGGCGACGGTCATACCAATCCGAAGATCTTGGGCAGCTATCCGCAGATCGCAGTGAAGTGCCAGCTCGCAGCCGCCCGCCAGCGCAGCTCCCTGCACTGCGGCGATGGTCGGGACAGGAAGATGAGCAAGGCGATGAAACACTCGCTCGATGTTCACGGCACCTTGTCCGCCTTCCAGCCTGTCGGCCTCGGCTAGGTCCAGACCGGAACAGAAGCTTGAACCCGCACCACGAACTATCACCGCGCGAATTTCCTGGTCGCCTTCGATTGAGGTGATGGCGTCGTCCAGTGCCTGCATAAGTGCGACGTTAAGGGCGTTGCGCTTTTCGGCACGATTCAGCGTTAAAGTGACGAAGTGGTTATGGCGCTCAACCTTCAGCACTGTCTCCGGCATTTCGGTTACTCCTGTGTTAAACCAAGGCTACGTGCGTGGCAGCTACGGATGTGACGCCGCAACTCCCGCTGTTCGGTTCAGAGCTTTCTGATGTGGGTCAATTGATCGTCGGGAATTCCCGACTTATTGTCCACGCCAGACGGGCTTGCGTTTTTCGAGAAACGCGCGCACCCCTTCCCGGGCATCCTGACTGTTCCGCACCCGATTACCTAGCTCATCAAGGTCTGAATGTTCGACCTCGAAGGCCTTGCTCATCACCCGAGCAATCATCTGCTTCATCGCCCGCACCGAGAGCGGCGCATTCCCGGCAATTGTTTCTGCCCATTGGACCGCAGCTGCCGAAAGTGATTCGTCGGGGACGACCTTGTGAACCAAGCCCATTTCGCGCGCTCGGTTGGCTCCAACCGGTTCAGCCAAAAACATGATTTCCGCGGTATTGGCCGGGCCGACCGTTTCGACGAACTTGCGAAAGATCCAGTATGTTGGCAAGTAACCAATGCGCGCCGGAGTCATTCCCAGCCGTGCGCCTTCAGCGGCGATTCGCAGGTCACAGGTCAAAGCCAGTACTAGACCGCCAGTAAGCGCATCACCATGAACCGCAGCGATGGTTGGTACCGGTAGCTTCTGCAGCCGCGCGATGATCTTTTCGAAACTCAGTCCGCCCGGGCCCATCTGTTCGATGTCGCGGAGATCGAGGCCGGAGCAGAAACTTCGACCCTCGCCGCGAATCACCACAGCCCGAACGTCGGGGTCACGTTCGACCGATTCCAACATCTGGTCGAGCGCCGCTATGACCGCGCCGTTTATTGCATTGCGCTTCTCAGGGCGGTTGAGCGAGAGGGTCACATAATTGTGATTACGTTCGATTTTAACTTCGTCTGCCATTCGTCGACCTTGCTCGGGTTAGCTCACCCATGATGACCATCGCATGATGCGACTTTCAGTATCAACCGATCGGTAAGCCCTCGAAAGAAAAAGCCTCGAGGAAACTCAGCATAGTGCGCGCCGTTGCAATCATGCTCAGGTCGATCCGCCATCGCGACATCGCTGGAAGTTAACGGGGTGTGACAAACGGCCGCCAGATGCGGATCCCTTCACGGCAGCATCGAAACTGCATGTAATGCTGGACGTCCCAGCGCTGAAGCGAAAGCGTTCACCGCCGCACCCATGTAAGGTTGCGGGTAAATACCCAAAGCAATAACACCCGCCACGCCAACTGCAATACTGATAAGGAGACCGGGCCGCCGACTCATTGATTCAACGGCCACGCCACCTTCACGCATATACATTGCGACGATTACACCGACATAGTAGTAGGCTGACACGACACTGTTGAGCACGGCGATGATTACTAATCCGGTGAAGCCGGCATTCAGCGCGGCGGCAAAGACGTAAAACTTGGCGACGAAACCGGCAAGCGGTGGTACACCGGTGAGCGAAAGCAGGCAGACAGCCATCGCCGCGGCCAGCCCAGGATGATCACGTGCCAGGCCGCGATAGTCGTCGATCTGGGCATGGCTTTCAGCACCGCGATCGAGGGCCACCACGACTCCGAATGCCCCCAGGCTTGTGAAGGCGTAAGCCAAAAGGTAATACAAGACCGCACCCCCTGCCTCGCGACCATTTGCCGCAGCCATTCCGACTAGCGCGTAACCCGCATGGGCGATGGCCGAATACGCCAGCATCCGTTTGATGTTGCTTTGTACCAGGGCGATAACGTTCCCAGCGGTCATGCTTAGTACTGCAAGGGCCCACAGCACAGGGCTCCATTCGGTGGCAAGCGGATCCAGGCTGGTGAAGAAAATGCGCAGGAAGCCAGCAAATGCGGCGAGCTTGACGGCAACCGCCATGAACGCGGTAATCGGGGTGGGCGCCCCCTCGTAAGCGTCCGGGGTCCACATATGGAACGGAACGGCGGCGACTTTGAAGCCGAAGCCGATTAACAACATCCCCAGCCCTAACAACAGCAGTGGATTGACCGCCGTCCTGGCCGCAATCGATGCGTGAATCGCTGTCAAGCGCACACTCCCTGTCGCGCCATACAACAGCGCAATTCCATAAAGAAGAAAGCCCGTGGAGAAGGCTCCCAGAAGAAAATATTTGATCGCGGCCTCGTTTGATTTTGCATCGCGCCGGATAAAACCAGCCAACGCGTAGACTGCGATCGACATGGTTTCGAGGCCGAGGAAGATGATGATCAGATCGCCCGCCGCTGCCATCAATAGCATGCCAAGCGCGGCGAAGGCCACCAATGCATAGTATTCGGCACCAGCCAGGCCCGCATCTGCTGCATACTCCAAGGACATCGCGACGGTTAAGGCGGTTGCGATGATAATGATAACTTCGAAGAAGACTGCGTAATCATCGACCGCCAATGAACCGCGGAACGCGGCAGTGTTTTGGCCCAGCTCGAACATGGTCAGCAGGAACGCCGCCAGCAGCGCGACCAACACGATAAAGCCCAGAGCTGCGCTGTCCTCGTCATCAACGCGAGTGCCGGCCAACATTACTACAATTGCACCGACCGAAAGTGCGATTAGCGGCAGGATAGCTAACCAGGAGAAATCTATGGTGGTGAGATTAAGGGGCGTCATTTCGAGCCACGAACGTCTGCAGTTACGGTCGCGCCTGCTGATTCGGGTAAGAAACCCGAAGATGCCACCACCTGCTCGCGCTGAACTTCGGCCTGCGCGTCTTTTACGCGCACGAGCAGAGCATCTATTGAGGGTTGCATGCGATTCAGCAGCGGTCGGGGATAAAGCCCCATAAAAAGCACCAGGCCAACCAACGGCAGCATCACGGCGATTTCTCGCTTATCGAGATCTGCAATGGTAACGTTTGCTGCTTTGGTCAGCGGACCCCACATCACGCGCTCGTAGGCCCACATCATGTACAACGCCCCGAGAATAAGGCCGGTCACTGCGCCGTAGACCGCAACTTTGCGGCTGAAATAGGTACCAAGCAAAATTAAGAATTCACCCACAAAACCGTTGAGGCCTGGCAAGCCAATTGACGACAACATCATCACCATGAAGACCGAGGCGTAGATGGGAACGCTGCTCCAGAGACCACCAAATTCAATGATTTCGCGGGTATGGCGCCGCAGATAGAGCATACCGACCAGCAGGAACAGCGCCCCGGTGGACACTCCATGATTCAGCATTTGGTAAATCGCTCCCTCCAGTCCCTGCGTATCGAAGGCAAAAATCCCAAGGGTGACGAAGCCGAGATGGCTCACCGATGAATAGGCTATCAGCCTTTTCAAGTCCGGCTGTACCATCGCTACCAGCGCTCCGTAAATGATGCCGATCACCCCGAGCGCCATGAAGACCGGAATGGCCTCGACCGCCACCGCGGGAAACAGCGGAATCGCGAAGCGGATAAATCCATACGCTCCTGCTTTGAGCATCACGCCGGCCAAAAGCACTGAGCCGGCTGTCGGAGCCTCCGTATGCGCGTCTGGCAACCAGGTGTGCAGTGGCCAAAGTGGCACTTTGATGGCAAATGCGATTGCAAATCCGGCGAATAGCCATCGCGCCTCTGTTGCTGAGAGCCGGATTTTGTAGAGCTCCGGCAGATCAAAGGTGACGTAACCGAGTGAGCCGCGCGCGGCACGGGCCACATAGATGATCGCAATCAGCATCAGCAGCGAGCCCAACATTGTGAACAGGACGAATTTGAAGGTTGCGTAGATCTTACGCCCGTGTCCCCAAATGCCGATGAGGAAGTACATCGGCACCAGCATCGCTTCCCAGAAGACATAGAACAGAAACAGGTCAAGCGCGAGAAAGGTCCCGAGCAGTGCGCTTTCCAACAGCAGCATCAGGAAACAGAATTCGCGCGGGCGACTCTCTATGTCGCCACCACCCGAGTAGAGTAGCGAGAGACTGATAAGAATCGTGGTAAGCAGGATCAGAAACAGACTGATCCCGTCGATTCCCAGGTGATAGGAGATGCCGAATTGGGGAATCCACGGGAAGTGCTCAACGAATTGATAGCCACTCGCATGCGGATCGAAAACGGCCAACAGGTACAAACTCCAACCGAGCGGAATCAATGAGAAAATGAACGCGGAAATCCAGACGCTGCGCTCTTCGCTTTGCAGCAGGACCGCCGCGGCGCCGAGCAATGGCACGAAGATCAATAACGTGAGCGGCATAAGATCCGATTCGAGGACTTACTTAGTGGCGATGGACCAGGTACACGTAGTAACCCGCTATCGCCAGCACGCCGGCCAAATATGCCAACGCGTAATGTTGGACGTTGCCAGTAGCAATCCGGCGCAAGCCTTCTCCGCTGGCCTCGACTCCTAATCCCGTGCCGTCGACCGCGCCATCGATGATTGCTGAATCGACACCACGGAAAAGGACGACCTGCGACAGCCAAAATAAGGGGCGGCTCACCAGCGTGTTATAGATCTCGTCGATATAGTATTTGCGCAACAGCATGCGATATAGCGGCGACAGGTTGCGCGCCAATCGTGCCGGTAACCCCGGCGTCATCACATAGAAGCTCCAGGCCAGCGCAATGCCGCTGACGGCCAATCCAAACGCAATCGCGCTTAGAACCGCAGGCGACAAGCTACCGCGGGCGAGCGTTGCAGCCGGCGTGAGTTTCAGGGTAGGGCAGATCGGCATCAGGAAGCGGCCAAAGGCGTCGCCCCACAAAATCCCATCCGGCAGTCCGATCCAACCGCCAATGAGACAACACAGCGCCAGAATAACTAGCGGTACGGTCATAACCGCAGGAGATTCATGAACATGGCCTCTCTTTGAGGCGTCGATTCGTGAGGCACCATGGAACGTCAGAAAAAGCAGTCGGAACATGTAGAAGGCCGTTAGCCCCGCGGTGACGACGCCAACTGCCCATAGCCAGATGTGGCCACTCGCGTAGGTGCTAGCGAGGATCGCGTCCTTTGAGAAAAATCCGGCGAAGGGTGGGATGCCACTAATCGCGAGTCCGGCGACCAGCATTGTGACCCAGGTAACTGGCATAGTCCGCTTTAGCCCACCCATATGGTTCATATCCTGTTCACCATCCAGAGCGTGGATGACCGAACCGGCACCTAAAAAGAGCAGGCTCTTAAAGAAAGCGTGTGTCATCAAGTGAAAAATGCCGCTCGCGAAAGCTCCTACGCCCACTCCCAACATCATGTAACCTATTTGGCTGATCGTCGAATAGGCGAGCACGCGTTTGATATCGGGTTGAACAATCGCAATAGTTGCCGAAAATATCGCGGTCACAGCACCGACCGTCGCGACAATTGTCATCGCCTGGGACGAAAGTGCGTAAAGAAAGTTAAGTCGTGCAACCATATAAACGCCGGCCGTCACCATCGTAGCGGCATGGATCAGCGCGCTGACAGGCGTCGGGCCGACCATAGCATCCGGCAACCATACATACAGCGGGATCTGCGCTGATTTCCCTGTGGCCCCCAGGAAGAGTAGCGATCCGGCGAGCGTTGCCACGGGTGCCAGTGTCTCCCGGTGCTTTGCCATCTCGGTAAAAGTCAGCGTCCAAATGCCGCTACTGGCCAGGGCTGAGATGAGCGTCAAAATTCCGAGAACAAATCCGGCGTCACCCACACGATTGACAATAAAAGCCTTGCGCCCGTTATAGGCAAACTCGGCATTGTCATACCAAAAGGCGATCAGCAGGTATGAGCAAAGCCCGACGCCCTCCCATCCCACGAACATCAACAAAAGGTTATTGGCCAGCACCAGGATCAGCATCGCGAAGGCAAAAAGGTTCATGTAGGCAAAGAAGCGAGCGTAGTCCTCGTCTTCGCCCATATAGCCATCCGAGTAAAGGTGGATTAACGCCCCTACGCCAGTCACTACCAGCACCATGACCCCGCTGAGGGCGTCAAATCGGAATGCTATGTCGAAATGAAAGCGACCTGCCTCGATCCAGGGCCACAAATCAAAGCCCAACGCGGCACCGCGCGGCATGCCAAGCAGGGTTGCGAATGCCGCCAGGGCGGCGGCGAAGGCCAGGAAGATCGCGGCGGGTGCGATGAAATTAACTACTCTGCGGCCGCAGCGCTGACCAAAGAAAATATTGAAGATTACCCCGAGCAGGGGGAACAACAGGATTAAACCCAAAGCCGGAAAGTCGTGTGTCATACCTGCATGTTGGTCAAGCTGCTTGCCACTGCCTGGTGCGAAAAGCGCTACCAGCGCAGCAAATTCAGTTCATCGGCGTTTACGGTCGCTCGATTGCGAAAAACCGCGATAACAATGCCCAAGCCCACTGCAGCCTCTGCCGCAGCGACCGTAATCACGAAAAACACGATCACTTGTCCATCAATAGACCCGACTTGCCGGCCGAGCGCAATGAACGCGAGATTAACGGCGTTTAGCATCAGTTCGATCGACATCAACATTACGATGACATTGCGGCGAATCAGGACTCCGAGCACGCCAATCGCGAACAGTAAAGCACTTAGTACCAGGAAGTAGCTTATGGGAGTCATTGCCGTAACGGTTAAGCGCTGCCTGCACGTGGTGTTGTCGTTTGCTGCTCAGCCGACACTGACATTGACCTCGACATTTGTCTTGGCGACTCGGCCGTTGCCAAGTCAGAGCCGGCTGCTGCGGACAGCCCAGCCGAGAGCGGTGGACGACGGGCCAGACCGATTGCGCCAACCACGGCAGCCAGGAGAAGCAAAGAGGTTATTTCGAACGCGACGAGGTAGTCCGAAAACAGGTGCCGACCCAAAGTCGTGATGGTGCCCTGGGTGAGAGCGCTAGCTCCCGGAGTGGAAATCCTCGATGTGTGCAGGAACAAGGTGGCGAATTCCGCGGCCAGAGCAGCCGCGCCGATTGCACCAAATAATTTCAAGCCCAGATATCCGCTGAACCCTTCAGCTTGGAGATTCAAGAGCCAGATCACGAACAGAAACAGCACCATTATGGCGCCAACATAAATAATAATCTGGAGGAACCCTACCGTTACCGCCCCGAGCCCAACGAACATCACACCTATGTCAAGCAGATTCACAGCCAGTGCCAATAGGCAATGAACCGGATTGCGCTGAGCGATGACGCCCAATGCGGAGAGCGCGGCGAGCACGGCTAGGAAAAAGAAGAGACCCAGCGACATTAGTAGTGGGCTCCTGCAATAACTACAACAAAAGCGGTTAGGATCAAATTCAGCACGCCTACCGGTAGCAAACCCTTCCAACCGAACTGCATCAACTGATCGTAGCGAAAACGTGGCAAGGTCCATCGGACCAGTATCTGGAAGCAACAAAAGAATACAGTCTTTAGCCAGAAGGCCACGATCTGCAAAATTGCAACAACGTAGTTTGGCAGAGGGAGGAAAACGCCATGCGGGCCGGGAAAATGGAAGCCGTCGGCGTAAAGCCATGGTACCTGCCATCCGCCAAAAAAGAACAATGTAACCAGCACCGCCACCAGCACCACCTCAGCAAAGTCGGTTATCATGAAAACCGCTTGCTTTCCCCCGGAATATTCAGTGAAGTAGCCAGCTACTAACTCCGATTCAGCCTCTGGTACATCAAACGGCACACGCTTCGATTCGGCCATCCCTGCCGTCAGCAGCAGCAGAAAAGAGACGGGCTGAACAAGAATTCCCCATCGCGGCAACCATCCAAACCAAACTCCGCCTTGGAGGCGGCAGATCTCTTGCAAATCCAGGGTGCCATAGGTCACGACGACCGCCAGGAAAGCGAGACCAAGCGCCAGCTCGTAGGAAATCATTTGCGCACTGGCGCGAATACCACCGAGCAAAGACCAGCGGTTGTTCGAAGCCCAACCCCCCAGCGCGAGTCCGTAGACACCGATCCCGATGACCGCGAGCAGATAAAGAGCGGCCACGTCAACGTGTGCGGCTTGAAGGTTAACGTTGCGCTGCGCCACCCTCAGGGTGTCGCCTACCGGGACGACGGCAAAGGCAATTAAAATCGGGAACAGCGCTAGAAAAGGAGCCAGGCCATGCAGGAAATGATCTGCGCCGTCCGGAACGAAATCCTCCTTGGTAAACAGTTTCAACGGATCCGCCAGCAGCGTGTTGACTAGGCCCAGATTCGGCAGCCCGAGGCGGCGGCCCCAACCGAATACCGCGGCCCGATTGGCGCCTATCCGGTCCTGAATCAAGGCCGCTCCCTTGCGTTCAAACCACAGCAACACGCCCGACAAGCCAAGAACCAGCAGGACAATCACAATCGCCTTGATCGCACCAATGACCAATTCAATTAACATGACACTGTTGGGCGGAGCCCTCCTCGCCCGCGCACACTCTTCGCCTCATGCTCCAAAACCATCACTTCCGGGCTGCACCTCCCCCTGGTCAGGGGGAGGCCAGGTGGGGGTTGACAAACTCACATTACAGCTAACCCAAATTCGCCACGCACGCTAGACCCGAAACCCTGGTTTGGAAAAAGAGTACTCGCTGAGTATGGTCAAAGTGGGAAACGAGCTGTTCAAAATGGTTTTATAGAGCTGGTGATCATAACGGAAATCTTTGCCGGTTGGGGGTCGCAGGAGGTGGATTCCCTTTGGCTGCGATGCGGTTAATCGGCGGCGAACATCGGGGGCGCAAGCTCATCGCCCCGCGCGGTGTGCGCACCAGACCGCTAACCGCAAGAGTCCGCGAATCAATTTTTTCGCGCCTGACCTCGCGCGACATCATAACCGACGCAAGCGTGCTGGACCTATTCGCCGGCAGTGGCGCTTTCGGATTGGAAGCCTTGTCTCGCGGCGCCCGTCGGGTGGTTTTTGTCGATCGTGCACGAATGTCCGCAAACGCGATACGACAGAATTTGCGCCAACTCAACCTTTTAGACCGGGCCCTCATCATCAACGCCGATTATCGCGCAGCTTTAAAGGAACTGAGTGCCGGGGCTCAGTGTTTCAGGCTGATATCTGTAGATCCACCATTTAATGCAGATTCGACCGCTGAAATCCTTGCGCTGATTGCCACTCTCGGTCTATTAGCCCCAGATGGATTAGTGGTTACACGGCAGTTTCATCGGACCCCTGAACCGGCGGTGACGGGACTTGAGCGCATCAGCCTGGCAAGAATCGGCGATCATCGGGTCGCTCTGTACCGGAATCTCCGGCGCGATGACTGACGACCAGGCCCGCCAAATCGCCAGCGCCTGGGGGCCGTTAGATCTGCCGCATCCGCATAGTGGAAGATTCGATGGTAAACAAGAATAAAGCTCTCACAGCAATTTATCCGGGTAGTTTCGATCCCATTCATTTCGGCCATATCGACATTATTCGACGCAGTGTGGTTATTTTTGACGAGGTGATCGTCGCGGTCGCCTATAACCCACACAAGGACTCGGCCCTATTTACGCCCGACGAACGGGTTGAAATGATCCGCGAAAGCATCCGTGATCTCGAACCCCGTGCCCGAGTCGACAAGTTCAGCGGCCTGTCAGTGGACTACGCGGAAAGGATTGGCGCTAGCGTAATCATCCGCAGCCTGCGTGCGGTTACGGATTTCGATTATGAACTCCAGATGGCACATATGAACCGTCAGATGAAGCCTAATATCGAGACGGTTTTTCTATTTGCCAACCCGAAGCTGTTTTTCTCGGCTTCACGTCTAATCAAGGAGGTTGCGGGTTACGGTAAACGCCTGCCCGAACTCGTTCCGGACGGGGTAATGAATCGGCTACGAGTGAAACTCCAAGTGGATTAGCCTGAAAAACCGACAGCGATGTCGGTCCACGGCATCGTCGCCACTAGGCTAAGGGTCCGGTAGCGCAACAAAGTCATAGGTGGGAGGAAGCTTGTCGCCAATTCTGCTTAGAGTCCGCTCATCACCTTCGATTCGGATGAGACCCCCATCACTTAGGGCACCCAGCACGGCCCCTGCAAGATCCTCGCGCATGCGCATAACCATGCCGCGAGTCGTATGCGAGAAGGAGCCGTCGGCCAGCAAGGTTCGGAAACTTTCGCCACTATCGCAACTGCAGAACACACGGGCGTCGGCTCCGGCCGCACCTACCGCCCAGGTAGGTGGTGGCCCAGCCGCTGCCGCGGTGTAGACTGCTCCCTGTTGACCGCGGCCGACCATGAGCGGGATCGCATATGTGCGGCTCAATCCCTTGGCCAGTCTCCATGACATTCCTCCGTCGCCAGTGACGTACAGGCCCCGGCCGGTTGTTGCATATATTCGCTGCGAGTCGTTCGGATCGACCAACAGACAATGAACATCGGAAGGGATGCTGTGGTTGGCTGGCTCAAAGCTCGCGCCACGATCCCGTGAGCGGTACACGCCGCCCTCCTCGACCCCAACATAGATGGTGTCAGGTTGAACCGGATCGAACGCGATCGTTCGGATATGGGGAATATGTGGAGATTGGGCAAACCCCCATCGCTCTCGTCCCGGCATTTTCAGGAACGATGTGCACTCATAGAAGCTGTGGCCACCGTCATCGCTTCTGAAGAGTCGGGCATGGGAGGTGCCGACAAAAAGCTGACCAGGAACGTCCGGAGCAGCGGCGACCGCCCAAACTTCCTCATCACGAGCGTTCCTTGGGGTAATATCATGCCAGCTCCGACCCCCGTCGCTGGACCGTGCCAGTGACGACTTTCCGCGCGCGCTGCCCGCTTGCAGGTTATTAATAGACCCCGCGTAGATGACCTCAGGCTGAGTGCAGTCCTGAGCCATGCACCAGACCGAAGCTGGGTCGGCCAGCGCCAGCAAGGGTGTCCCGCCCCGTGTGAGATCGAGTAAGACAATGCCTTTGGCCGTTCCCACGCAAAGTCGCATGGTGTTCCCCCCGCGTCGCCTGTCAGCTCAGATCCAAATCGATTCCACTCTTTGTGATACTAACTCGCCGAAAGCAGTGCCGCCACACGGCGGCTGCGGCAGAGGCGGCTGGGGCAGCCAATTAGACGGATCAGAATGGTCAGAAACTTAAAATATTGTTGATGCGAAGAGGAGTTCGACGAATGGCCGTCTCTACGCGAGCTAAAGGATTGCCCGGATCACGAGCGCTAAAATCTGCGCGATTAGCTGTTCGACGACAACTCGCAGAATCAAGCTCAGCATGCTCTCCCTCCTTGGTTGACTTGTTCAAACCCTAGCATTCGTGCTGCTTTAGATGGTGCATTCGAGGTTAACTTTCGGTTAAAAAGCCGGAGGAAGGGAGGAACGGGGGGATTTGCCAGATTTTCGGCGTCCCTGGCGGCTTTCGGCAGGCGCGTTTGCCTTCGATTGAGTGCTGCTCGTGGTTCACCGTGTTCTCGGTGAACCACGAAGCGGCGACCTAAGTCATGTCGTTGGCTCCGCTCGAAAGTGCTTTTATGCGCGATGCACGAGACGGACGTGCGTCCCAACCCGAATGCTTCCTGCGTGTTTCGTCGGCTGCGCTGGACGGCGGTTCTTTATCTCGATTATTTCTAGCTTTCTATGGTCTTAGGACCATTATGTAGGAGCCCGTAGGTCCGTTGTCGTCACGGAACCCGGTTCCGTGGCTTAGGGAGCACACCCCGGATAACGATTGATCGCGACGGCTTGGCCGCATATAGCGGGATGATCGAATTTTGCTGCGCCTTCGGCTTCAGTGCTTCGCGGTCAAAGCATCTCGTGTCCGACTTTCGAGGAGGCTGACAACCATAATGGTCGCTACACCAACGGTTATCGCGCTGTCCGCCAGGTTGAATACAGGGTAACTGAATGCACCGTGATGGAAATAAATAAAGTCAATCACACGACCTCGTACCAGCCGGTCGATGAAATTGCCGAGCGTGCCTCCCAGGATCAGAGCTAATCCATTCCGCGAGCTAACCGAAGTACCTTCCCGGGCGATCAGGATCATCAGCACGACCGTCGCGATCGACGAGAGCGCCAGAAAGAAGATATCGCGAATCGCGCTGGGCATTGTCGAGAAGAGGCTGAAGGCTGCTCCCGGATTCAGCGTGTAGGTAAGGTCGAGCCAGTTCGGAATCACCGTCCACGTCTCGTGGAAAGGTAATCGACCAGCGACGTAGAACTTGGACAGTTGATCCAATGCAACTACCGGAAACGTTATAGTAGCTAGCGCGGCGCATAAATTTCTGGCCGACCACGCGATCATCTCACTTGCCGCCGCGCCAGTCACCGGTGCTGGATCCATTGGTATCAGGTCTGCACTATGGCACGGCATCGTACACAGAGTTCCGGATGCCCGCCATCAGCATAGTAGCACCAGCATCTTTGGCATTTTTGGCCGGGCGCTCGCTGACCGACGAGAATCGCTGGTGGATTATCGCTGATCCTCGCGAAATGGCCGTCACTGTGAAATTCACGTGCCCCGCCCGCTCGGGCGAGAAGTTGCCTTACCTCGGGCTCGGCCAGAATCTTGACCTCTGAAACTATGAATAGCTCTTTGAGGAGGTCACGATCGGCCTGAAGGTCTGCCCATCCGTCGCCGGTAGTGCCGTCGCCGGTAGTGCCGACCGCTATCTGAGCTTCGAGTGGCGCGCCGATAGTACCCGACTGGCGCATTTGCTCGAGGAGCTTCAGGGTTTGGTCGCGCAGCTGTAATAACCGCTGCCATCGCGCTTCGAGCGCCGGATCCAGCAACTCAGGTCGGGCCGCGGGTAGGGTCAACAGATGGACACTCTCCGCGGTTCTTCGCGGAATTCGAAGATATACCTCGTCGGCAGTGAATGGGATTAATGGCGCCAGCATTCGTACTAGAGCATCCAGCACGACATAAAGCGCAGTTTGGGCCGAACGCCGCTCGAACGAATGGGCTCCGGAACAATAGAGCCGGTCACGGGCGACATCTATGTACAGCGAACTCAAGTCCACCACGACAAAATTCAAGATGGCATGAAAGGCGGCCTGAAAGTCATAATTCTCGAAAGCCTTCAAGACCGTGGACTTCAACCGTTCGAGCCGCGCCAGTATAAAGCGGTCCAACTCCGGCAAGCGCTCGATCGTCACCGCGTCGCGCTCGGGGTCGAAATCGTAAAGATTACCCAGCATATAACGGCAAGTGTTGCGGAGTTTGCGATACGACTCTGAAACAGCCGAATAGATGGTCTCGCCGAGTGCGATTTCCGCCGTATAATCCAGCGACGCATAGACCAGGCGCAGAACATCGGCTCCTAACCGCTCAACGATTTCAATCGCGTCAGGGGAGTTGCCCAGCGACTTGGACATCTTACGCCCCTGTTCGTCAACGGTCAGGCCATGATTAATAACATTGCGGAAGGGTGCGCTGCCCCGTTCGGCTACCGCGCAGACCAAAGATGAGCCGAACCAGCCGCGCGCCTGCTCGACCGCTTCAAGATAGGCGTCGGCCGGCCACGTCAGTTCAGATCGTAGCCCCAGCACTGCATTCTGAGACGAGCCCGAGTCAAACCAGACGTCCAAAACATCTTCTTCTTTTGCGAAATCAGTCCCTCCACACTTGCTGCACTTGACCTTGTCCGGGACGAAATCGGCGGTTGGGCGCGCAAACCAGGCGTCAGAACCCTCTTGAGCGAAGAGCTGTTCGACGCGACGCATCGTTTCGATGTCGAGCATAATTTCACGGCAGCTGGTGCACCGCAGAGCGGGGATCGGAACACCCCACGCACGCTGTCGCGAAAGACACCAGTCCGGACGCGTTTCGGTCATGTTGCGGATTCGTTCGCGCGACCATGACGGGACCCAATTAACCTGATCTATCGCTTCGAGAATCCGAGCGCGCAACTGACGATGGTCAATATTGAGGAACCATTGCTCGGTTGCCCGAAAGATCAGCGGATTCTTGCATCGCCAGCAGTGCGGGTAGCTATGGCTATATTGATGAGCTGCCAACAGAGCGCCAATCTTGCGGAGATGCTCGACGATACTGTCGTTAGCATCGAATACGTTCTGTCCCGCCCACTGGCCGGCATCCGCCGTAAACCGACCTTGGTCATCAACCGGCGTAAATGGAGTAAGGCCATATTGCGAGCCCACCACGAAGTCTTCGTAGCCGTGGCCAGGGGCCGTGTGAACCAAGCCTGTACCCGTTTCAGCAGTAACGTGGTCGCCGTACATCAGCTTGACATCGCGCCCGGTGAAAGGATGACGAAAGATGTTCTGGCCGTCGAATCGATGCAGTACTTCGCGGTCGAGCGGGATTGTCCCCTCTACCGGCAAAGCGCATTCGCTCGCTATGGACTGGACGAGTTTCTCGGCGACAATGTAATACCGGCCGCTGATCTTGAGCGCCACATAATCAAAGGCGGCGTTGAGGCAAATACCAAGATTGGCGGGCAAGGTCCATGGTGTGGTGGTCCAGATCAACGCGTATAGGTTGGCTGCTTTGTGCGCGGCGGCCAGCTCCGCCCGATCTGCCGGGTCGGCCGCGAGCGAGCCTGCGTCGGTCAGATTTGAATTAAGCGCAAAAGCGACATAAATCGATGGCGAAACGTGTAGGTCGTACTCAACCTCTGCCTCAGCCAGGGCGGTCCGATCACTGAAACACCAATATACCGGTCTTAGCCCGCGGTAGACGTAACCGCCCTCGACCATGTGCCGCAGTACAGTTACCTCCGCGGCGTCATACTCCGGGCTCATGGTCAGGTAGGGTGCAAACCAGTCGCCAATCACTCCGAGGCGGCGGAAATCACTTCTCTGAAGCTCGATCCATTTTTCTGCTTCCGCTCGGCACAAACGTCGCAGTTCCAGTTTCGAAATGGTTCGCGCGCGGTCGCCCAAATCGCGGGAAACCTTGTACTCGATCGGCATTCCATGGCAGTCCCATCCGGGCACATAGGGAGTTGAAAACCCCATCATCGAACGTGACCGCACGACGAAATCCTTCAAAATCTTGTTGAGGGCGGTGCCCAAATGAACGCGGCCATTGGCGTAAGGCGGTCCGTCGTGGAGCACCCATTTGGGCCCATGCTTGCGCGCCTCGAGCAATCGTCCATAAAGGTTCAGTTCATCCCAGCGCCGCAGCATCTCAGGCTCGCGCTTGGGTAGATTTGCCTTCATGGGGAAATCGGTTTTGGGAAGCTGAAGGGTCGCTTTGTAATCCTTTGCTGGCACGTCCAGCTCTACGCCGAAAGCCACTTCGGCGTACTTGACCTCCTGTATTATGTCTTGGGTAGCTGCCTCTGACACGCAAGAAACCGCCCTGCTGACAGAGTTCTTCCGTGTCACGCTCTTCCGAGCTTAGCATAACTGTCGCGTCTTCATCATGATAAGGGCGAAAGAGACCCGCTTGCTTCCGCCGCGTCTGAGCGTGACGGAAGCGCGGGTGTTGCTTGGATGCTGGTTTTACAAATCCTGGGCGGGCCGAGAGAAGACTCCAGCGGCGCATTTGAGTTGTGGCTTTGACGGATGAGGTGACACCTTGCGGCCTGATGTGGCGGATTTTTCTCGTAGACCATTGCCGGGCAAGTGCGCAAGCGCTAAATGAAAGAGAAGCTTGACGGGGATGACCACTGACAAGTGCTGCATCGTGCAGCCAAAGACGCGCAACGACTGCTAGGCCAATCCCGCATGATGGTCGACATAAGATGGTCGGATGACGGACAGATGACCCCGATGAGTCTGCGCGTTACCGACGTCGAGCGCAACCTGCAATACTATCAAGGCGCGACTTAATCGTTCCCCCTCTACAAAGACCGAAATGCGTCGCCAGAATCTGAACATCGTTCCAGGTAGTCACAGTGAGGAGGCTGGACTTTGCGAACAGGACCTTTAGTGCGACGAGGAGCCCACTCAATGCGGGCCGCTCAGCCTACGGCAGCAACACCACGTCACCCGCGGCTCTTCAGTAAGCAAAATCTCCAGTTACAAGCTTTCTCCCTGCCGCCTGCTGCCCCCGCGAGCGGAATTGCCTCAAGCTGTCGCCTGCCGATTAACCTTCGTAGCTTCCTTGCCCAACAGTTGGGATGTGAATCGGATGCCAGCGACGACACCATCCTTAAATATGCTGCGCACGCCGACCAGTTCACATTGAATAAACTGGCGCGAGCGATCCGCCGTTACTCCACCGCCCTAGCTCACGAGGCATGGGTGCAATGCAGTGTGCCGGTAATCAGTTTTGCCGAGGCCCATCAACGCGGTTGCGCAGTGGTTCTTTGCCTGCGCTGTGCCAGAGTTGATTTTGGCGACGGGGCGCTGAACGATCATCAGAGTAATGGGTGCGTACCTATCACCCTGTGCAGAAAAGAAACCTGCCAAACACACGCCTCGACGACGAAGGATCCCGTCGCAGATGTTCCGGAACGGGTCCAACGTCTGGTCGAGGAGTTCCGGGCATTGCGCAGCGCATTTGGGTTATGCCACTTCGATCTCGATTGTTACCTGCGCGGCTCACACCTGATTCTGATGTGGCGGCCGCTCGGATAAACCCACCCGGATGCGGTGAGGCTTGGGAGTCGGACAAATCTGACCCAAGCTCTCGCTTTCGCCTGCTCTGAATGCTGTTGGTGTGCGTGCCGATAATGTTGTAACTGAGAACTGCGCTTCTGCTGGGGCCGATGCCCGAGCGCAGCAGCTAGGTTAGCGGAGTCAGATAGCTGACGCTCGCCGACGGCGTTGCTCTTTTCGACGACGGCGCTGTGCCTCGGAACGCTTGCGTTTTCGGCGGACACTCGGCTTCTCGTAGAATGCCCGCTTCTTCATTTCCTTGAAAACTCCCTCTTTGGCCAGTTTGCGCTTGAGCACGCGCATAGCCTGGTCCAAAGAGCCTTCAACCCTAATCTCCATAAACCTCCGTACGGTCCACGCGAATTGACAATCGACAATAAGGCCAGCTTGACGCAGTGTCAACCAAAAGGGCTCATGGCGACCTATCCACAGCAAAGCGACCGCCTCAGGGTGTTGATGCGGGGAGTTGCTGCGGCTTTTTCAGGAACAACAACAACACCATCGCCGTCAGATTCAAGGCAGCGCTCAGATTAAAGGCTAGCCTGTAGCTATGTGCCGCGTCATAGATGAGGCCGGCGATCAATGGGCCAAACGCCGCTGGCGCGCCGGCCAGTGCGAAAATGAACCCGACGATAGCGCCAATCTCGGCGCGGCCAAAAAAATCGCCCACCACTGCCGGAAACAGGGCGGTCACGCCTCCATAAGAAAACCCGAATAAGGCCGCGGAAATATATAAGAGAACGATGCCCGAGCTCGCGGTGAAGCCGGCAAACGAAAGCCCTTGGAACAGCAGGCAGGCACCAAGACTGACAATGCGACCAAACCGATCAGAAAGTGGTCCAATCGCCAGGCGCCCCGCAAACCCCGCGAAGCCGATCACACTTATCGTCATTGCTGCCGCGAACGCCGAGACCCCCATGTCGGTCGCAAACGGAACGATATGCACCATCGGCATAAAGACGACCAGCCAGGTCAGAGTGAAGATGATGTTCAGCAGCCAGAATGCCCCTGTGTGTCGGGCTTCTGCCAATGTGTAACTGCGTTCTTCCGCAAGATCAGCCGATAATTGTTGCGCAACTGGATCTTCGTCGAGGCCGTCCGGGCGTAATCCGACAGCTTCCGGCTGCTGCACCATTAAACATGAACAGCCAGCTATTGTGCATAGGGCGAGAAGACCAAGAATCAGGTATGCATCTCTCCATCCATCCTTAAGTATGAGTGCATTGGCCAGCGGGGGAAAGACAAACATCCCGAAGCTCGCTCCAGCCGAGGCAATGCTCAAAGCCAGACCCCGCCGGCGGGCGAACCATCGCACGACCGTCGCATTACATGGAACGTAGGCCGCGCTCATCCCTAACGCAGCAATTAGACCGAGAGCCAGGTAGATGTGCCACAAAAGGTGAACCCGGCTCATCAGCATGACTCCGGCCCCTAACAGGCAGCCGCCGGTCAGCAGCACGATGCGAGGTCCCCATCGATCGGTCAGTCTTCCACTGACCAGACCGAGAGCGCTGTAGACAAATACGTAGATCGAGTAAGGAAGTGACAGGCTTCCGCGATTCCAGCCTGTATCAGCTGAAATATATGGCATAAACACGCCATAGCTGAACTGAACTCCATAAGCGATGCATAAAATGCTAAATGCGCTCGCGACAATCAGCCATCCGTAAAAGATTCGTCGCGGCTGTCTATCGAATGCGAACGGACCCTTTCCGGTGTCGCCTAGCTGTTGAGATGCCGCACTGCTCAATTCGGCTTCAGTCTGCAAGGTGCTCGCGAATAGTGGCTTGAGGTTAGCTGTAGGATACGGAGAACCGTCGAAAAGTCTTTTCAACCCCTTGGTTCACTTCCACGACAGCAAAGCGCTCTCGTAATCCCAATCATCTCAGATTGCCTCATGCGCCATGGTTTCTCGGGTAGCTGTTCATACTACACACTGGCGGCAACCACCAAATGCGCTCTCGTCTGATAGCGAGTACGATCGAGGTCTGCCCATTATGCCGCAGTTGCGCGACGTCCTGATCGATCGGCCCCGCGTGTTGTTCGTCGGGATCAATCCAAGTTTGCGGTCAGCTCAGCTGGGCCATCACTTTGCGGGTCGCGGCAACCCGTTTTGGCGTCTCTTGTCTGCCGCGCGCATTGTGCCAGAGCCCTTGACCTACGAGGACGACCAGAAACTGGTACGTTACGGGTTGGCATTGACCAATTTATGCAGTCGCGCAACGCGCTCAGCTTCGGAGCTGCAGCGCGACGAGATCCAACGCGGCAAAGCTAAGCTGCTTCGAAAGATCGCCCGTGTGCGACCGATGGTAGTGGCATTCGTCGGAGCGACAATTTATCGTTATTTTGCGGACAGTCCGGCCGAGTACGGCGTGGGTCCGAAGCGTCAAATAATCAAAGGGGCACGGATCTTCGTCCTACCCAACCCTAGCGGCCTCAATGCCAACTTCCCCGGCTTCAAGGACAAGCTTGTGTGGTTTGAGCAACTACGGGAGTTCGCCCACCTCCCATCCATCGACCGTTAGTCATGACAGCCATTGACAACCATCACAGACGCCAGGGCCCTTGCTGCGAGAAGCGATCGTCAGGCACGGGCATTGCTCGCTCGTGCGGCAGCACGGAATTTGCTGAGCCAGGGGATGATTGCGATTTGACCAAGGGCTGAACACCAAACTTTGGCTTGGATGAATTTTGAATGGTTTATTCGGACATTTACACGGTAACTCGTCGCCAACATTCACGACTTTCGGCCGCTGCGCCGGCGAGCTTGATATGGAGGATGCGAAAAAGCCCTCAGAGCACGTGTCCCGACAAAAGCACCGCAACATCAGCGCTTCGAAAATGAATTTGCAACCATAGAGAAAACTAAATAGTTGCCCGCCGTCGCCCAAAATCAGCTCCCGGGCAACACCCTAACAAGGCGATCAACGCGGCTCGAATCTCATTGAAACAATAGGAGCGAAGGTGAAATAAGCTCACGAATCAGCGCGGATTCTACACCATGCTCGGGCTTTTCGTTGTTAGCAGTTCAATTACGGCTCAGCGTGTACAAACTATATTTGGGTCCCGACAGCATACTGTACACCAAGCCTTAGTAGTACAATCCCAAACGCAGTTAGTCGCAATGACTATAATTAGGCAGACGGAACCTTGGCTAAGCCTCTGAAACCCGGCGATAGCTTCCAACGAATATATTGTAACATTATACTTAGAGGCTGCAATGCTAAAAGCCCGTCAAAATACCTGGTACGTTGTTGCGGACGCGACTAAAGCGCGCATAGTCAAATTGGATGATGGTCCGGTTCGATCAACTGGCAAAGTCGAGCCAACGATCGTTGCCGTTCTCAACGAACAATTCATCGGCCACAATCTGAAGTCGCGCGAGGTCCTCGCCGATCGCGGAGGTCAGCGCACCCCAGGTCATCCCGCGATACCGGCTGATCCGCACAAGCACGCAAAAGCGGAGTTCGCGCTTGAACTTGCCCGCGTACTCGAGAAAGCTTTGAACGAACGCCGATTCGAGCACTTGATCCTGATTGCTCCGCCCGAGATGCTCGGCAACATACGGACTGCGCTCAGCGAAGAGGTGAAAAAGCGCGTGTTGGTCGAGGAGGATAAAGATTTAACCCAGCTTCCCGATAATGAATTGGCCCAACGGTTGGCCGAGCTGAGTTAGCGGTCGGTAAGAGTCCTGTAAGAGCGAGCTTACTCGTATAACAATCTCGCCTAGTGACGCGGCTCGCTTAATATTTAGCGCCGGGGGCGCTAACATATGCGAAACTAGTGGCTACGTCGATTGGCGAACTGGTTGCTGGATACGACGATACTTTAGGAAACTACACTAGAGCGGAGGCATCCGGATTGGAATGTGACTGATCAGTCCGAAGGTCTGTAGCGCTCAAACAACAAAGACGGCTACAAAGACGATTATGGTAAGGAGTTTTTTAGTCGCAGCCATCGATATATAGGCGTTTACAGACGACGGTGCCAATCCGATCAGAAGAAGTATTATAATGACGAGGTCGATCAGGATTATAACAGCTCTTGGCTAAAGGTTGTCGGCCTCGACTGTTTTTTAGAGGTCAGCAAGGCGACGTAACTAGCTGGTGGGTTCAACGCTTCGAGTAAGTAATTTCTACATTTCGCAAAGCTCAATTCGATTTTCGAGTTTTTCATTGCGCGTTCATACGAAATTGGCTAGCAGCGTCTCTATGTGCACATAAGATAATTCGCTGCGGATCCGCCGCAGCCAGGTCCCCTGCAGTCGCGCTAGCAGCTGTCATCGACCTCGATAACTGTCACCGTCTACCTCAGTGGTGGCGAACCGTTCTGGTCCGGCTTTGAACCGGCGACGAGCTGGTTTCGTGTAGATGGATTTGCGCTTTGCCGCAAGTTCAGAGAATCTTGACGCGATCAGCGCAGTGAGGACTACGCACGATTACTGTACAGTTGCGGAAAACTCGAGATCCTAAATCGTGGAAAGATGCGACATGTAGTTCTGCATGTTGATTAATCGCAGAGGTCGATCGCTGCTATTGCGAAGGCGGGCAGTTGGAGCTCGGGTACATTTGGTGCCGCTCAAAATTTATGCTCAGTTTCGGCGCGACTTGCGTCTGAGAGCCAGAGATTCCGAGGCTTCAACGCAGAGAGATCAACAAAAACTTTTTATTGGAGAATATGGTGGCGCTGGAAGTGTCTGTGGCTACTTGATTCTGTGGTTACTCTGGAACTATATGTTCCTGAATTCGCGACCAGCTGGTGATCTCAGGAAAGCGTATGAGCTTATCAAGGCGATTTGAGGCATGCGCCACCATCGTGATGGCGTTGTTGTTCTCGGGAGCTCCGGCACTGGCAGCTGATGCGACCACAGTCAGTGCGGGCGATACCGCGTGGGTATTGACTTCATCTGCCTTGGTTCTGCTCATGACCGTGCCCGGACTGGCACTTTTCTATGCGGGTATGGTGAGGCGCAAGAACGTGCTGGCTACGCTGATGCAGAGCTTTATTCTTGCGGCACTAATCTCTGTGCAGTGGGCTTTATGGGGTTACAGTCTTGCATTTTCGCCGTGGCACGCAATCATTGGGGGCTTGCAGTGGGTAGGTCTTGCCGGGGTTAGTGCGAGCGCAGCGTACCCGGATTATTCGGCGACGATTCCGCATCAAGCCTACATGGTCTTCCAATGCATGTTCGCGGTAATCACGCCGGCACTGATCACCGGCTCCTTTGCAGAGCGGATTTCTTTCAAGGGCTTTCTCGTCTTCAGTATCCTGTGGGCGACTGCGATCTACGATCCGCTGGCGCACTGGGTTTGGGGAGTGGGCGGTTGGTTGCATCGCCTTGGCGCACTCGATTTTGCCGGCGGGACCGTTGTTCACATTTCGTCCGGGGTGTCAGCGTTAGCTGCCGCCTTGATTATCGGCCGACGTCAAGGCTATTTGCGCGAGCCGATGCTGCCGAACAACTTGACGTTAACCATAACCGGTGCGGGATTGCTATGGGTGGGGTGGTTTGGCTTCAATGCCGGCAGTGCATTGGCAGCGAACGCACTGGCGGTTTCAGCGTTCGTGGCCACTAATCTTGGTGCCGCCGCCGCAACCCTTTCATGGGTGGTCGCTGAATGGCTGTGGGTGGGCAAGCCTACCGTTCTCGGCGCGGCCAGTGGAGCCGTGGCCGGGTTGGTGGCGATTACACCGGCCTCGGGTTTCGTTGGGCCGATGGCTGCGATCGTTATCGGTCTTGTTGCAGGAGCCCTTTGCTATGCGGCGGTGCGAGGAAAAGTGAAGTTCGGTTATGACGACGCGCTCGACGTCGTCGGCGTGCATGGCGTTGGAGGTACTTGGGGCGCACTGGCGACTGGTCTGTTCGCCAATGTTGCCGTCAACGCGGCTGGAGCCAACGGATTATTTTTCGGCAATCCCCATCAATTGGTCATCCAGGCCATAGCTGCCGCGGCCAGTATCTCGTTTGCATTCGTCGGCAGTCTAATTCTCTTGAAAATTACCGACGTCATCGTCGGCCTCCGGGTTGATCAGGACGCCGAGCGTATGGGCTTGGATCTGAGCGAGCATGACGAAAATGCCTATGCGCTCGAAGCCTGAGCTGCGTCGAAGGCGCCGCTGGGCGATGATCTCAGACTGCCGGGGGTGGGTCAGATTCTATCGAAGCAGCAAAGCCGCGCAGGGCATGGGCTACGAATGCACGTACCCGTGCCGGGTCTTTCTTGCCACGCTGACCAGGAATGTCTGTGTGGGTGAAAGAATCGACGCCCCACGGCCGAACCGCGGCGATGGCCTGTTCAACATTGTCTGCTGAGAGCCCGCCCGCCAGAATTACCGGCACGCGCGAGCGCTCCACGATAATACGGCTGACGAGCCAATCATGGGTTTCACCGCCGGCAAAAGGAAGTCCTTTGGCGCCTGATTCGAGCATTAGATAATCGACGGTATTCTGGTGAGCTTCGGCTTCAGCAACCGTCTCGCCGGCTCGTACTGCAATCGCGCGCAACAGGCGAACAGGTGCGATACGATCACGTATCCAGGCGCAATCCTCTGGCTCGATCTCCCGTGCTGCCACATGGACGACGTCGGGTCGCACGGCATCGACCATCGCACAAATCTCTTCGCGATTGTCCGATAGGGACAGCGCCACGCCGCTTGCCCTGGGCCGCACCGCCGCAAGGATTGCACGCGCTCGCTCATTGTCGACCGCTTCTGCCAGTACGCCTGGTTCTCCGACAACGACCCCGATCAGATGAGCACCGGCTTCGGCGGTCGCTATGGCGTCTTGGATACTGGTCATGCTGTAGACTTGGACAATCATGGCTGCCGAGCCTTTAATCTGGATGCGCAATCGTACCAAACATCAAAATCAAAGCGGAAATCTCAAATCTGCAACCCACTGGCAGTATCGCTAACATGGGTGGATGTTTCGTGCTAATCAATAGCCATGGCTATTTTTCGGATGTATATGGGTGCGGACGGGAAGTCTCATTTGGAAGAACTCTGAGTGAGCCTCCGTTGCTGCGGCAACCGCAGGCCGCCGACCACATCGTATTCTCTGAACAACCTGAGGGGAAGTTTATTGATTAGCACCCTGCGCCCCGGCACCAATATGCCATTCGATTTCCGGCGAGCTGGAGATTGGATTCGGCGATGGTACCGTGCGCCGCTTCGGACCGGGTGACGCACGCTTGGTCGAGGACACCACCGGACAAGGCCATACGACTCGGTTTCTTGAAGCCGGGACCGGTGATAACGGCGGTTATACCCTTATCCTGATCGTTCGCGACCTATCGCTTTCGGTTAGTTAGCGTCTCCAGTGCATCAAGCGTACGGGGCCAGTCCTGACGCAACAGACGTGACATTGCGCGATCGGCCAGCAGCTTTCCGCCGGTCTGACAGCGTGCGCAGTAGTTGCATTCATTGGCTGCATAGCGGATGCGCTGAATCGGGGCGCGGCAGCGTGGACACGGTTTGCGATACCGGCCATGCACGGCCATCCCTTCCTGGAACGCGGTCACCTTTTCGGGAAAAGCTCCAGCGGCGCGGCTCCTCAAGCGCGCGATCCAGCCTTCGAGTACGACGCGGGTTGCGTTGAACAGTCGCGTAATCTCCTCAGACGTAAGCTTATGCGTGGTCGCGGCTGGTGATAATCGCGCTTCAAACAGGATTTCGTCCGAGTAAGCGTTGCCGATCCCGCTGAACAGACGGGGATCGGTAAGTGCACGCTTAAGTGTGTGATTTTCCAATCTGAGCGCAGCAGTGAATTCTTCAAGGCTCGCATCAAGCACCTCAAGGCCACCCGGATCCAGTGCACGCAATCCGTTTTCGCCGGCGACCAAATAGAGCGAGGCACGCCGCTGCGTGCCGGCCTCACTCAGCCACAGCGAACCGTTGGAGAAATCGAATACCGCCAGCGCTCGAGGCGAAACTGCAGCGCCGCGCTCCTTCCAGTGAAGGCGACCGACGATCATCAGGTGAAGCACCAGCCACAAATCATCCTCCAGCCCAATGGCAACACGCTTACCGGCTCGGCGCAATTCACGAACCCGCCGGCCTTGAGCATCCGAAAGTGGCGGGTTGACGCTGCGCAGCAGAAAGGGGCTGCGCAAAACGATGCGTTCGAGAATTTGACCACTTATCCGCTGGTGAAGCGCTTCGAGATAGACAACTACTTCGGGCAGCTCCGGCACCAGTTTAACCTCCGGACACACTCGCTGAAGCAATCAGTCGATCCTTCATGGATGCACGATAAATGTTACAGTTTCGCGAGCGACCAGGTTCGAAGTACGACTTGATAGACGTACGACTCCAGAGGAATAGAGGCATCGATCTGGTAAACATCGATCCTGATTTCCCCCTCCAACTGAACTATCGCTTTGATGGAATGTCAAAAGTTGCAGATCAACGGCTTTGGTGAACTCAACCGGTCCCAAGGTTAGATGGCGTTGAGCAGCCTAAGGAAGCCTTGCAGCTCCCTTGAATGCACCGCGGTCTACTTTCAAAGGTCCAGCGCGTCAGTTCCCATCAGGCATTTTGACAACTTCAAAACGAGCGGCCAAACAGAGAAAGTTCAGTTCCCTCGAAGTTGCCGTCGACCCAAAGCGAGATTCCATCCCCATGAAGCGCCAAACATCACTTCGTCGCCGGCCAGCCCAGCCGCCGCAACCAGCGGATTGCGCACAAAGTTGCGTTGCCGCATTTGAGGGCCCTATAAAGTCTGCTAATGGGAGAATCGAAGGGAAATTCCGATTTCCGCCAACTCCTGCCAGTTTCTCCCAGACAGCGGCACACCTCGGCGCGGAGGTTATACCATGCAGTTTGAGAATCAAGTCGTATTGGTGACTGGCGCGGGACGCGGTATCGGCAAGGAAATAGCGCTCAGCTTTGCTCGCCAGGGCGCGGATATCGGCGTCGCCGACGTCAACGAAGACACGGCGCAGGCGACTGCGAACGAAATCGAAAAGCTTGGACGCAAAGCGTTCTTCACCCGGGCAGACGTGAGCGATTATGGTCAGGTGCAACAATTCGTCTCGGGCGCGATGCGCCAGCTGGGCCGGATTGACGTGCTGGTGAACAACGCTGGAATCGCCCAGCCGCAGCCGTTCCTGGAAATCACACCCGAAAACTGGGAAAACCATCTACGGATCCATCTCTTTGGCACTTTCTACTGCTCGCAGGCAGCGGCACGGGAGATGGCCAAGCGCAAGTACGGCCGGATTGTTTCCATCGCTTCGGTAGCGGGGCTTATGGGTCCCATCGACCTTGCCCCCTATGGTGTCGCCAAGTCGGGGATAATCGGGCTGACGCGCGCTATGGCGTTGGAGCTGGCCGATTACGGCATTACCGCCAACGCGATTGCGCCGGGTCCGATCGACACCGAGATGATTCGCGCGGCGTGGAGCAAAGAAGCACTCGAGGAACGCGCAAGTCATCTGCCGATCCGCCGTCTTGGACAAACCAGTGAGATTGCGCACGCTGCGATGTTTCTAGCGTCCCCCGATTCAGGGTTCATCTCCGGCGCGACTCTGGTGGTCGATGGCGGCTCGGTAGCGGCGGGCGCCTACATGGTTGAAAAGTATCGACGCCGCAAAGCCGGTCAGGCATAGTAGCAGACAAACTTCGGTGCCCTTGCCCGCTAAGGCGGCGGGCGAGGGGGCTCGAAACGGTCACCGCAATCGAGCTGCGGCCAACCGCTGAAGGTTGCAGCACGGCGTCCGGACTGCACTGTGCGAGATTTCATCGGCGGCAAGATCTGTTAGCAGTCGCGGACCAAATTATTCGATGCTCGCCGAATGATCGGTGCATGATAGTCCCTTTGCGGCTTAATCCGCTGAGGGGTTTAAGCCTTCAGTTCGACCAGGAATTCCAGGAGAGCGGCATTTACTTCTGCTGGCTTCTCCTGCTGCGTCCAATGGCCTGCACCTTTAATCAGGACAGTTTTTCGCAGGTTCGGAACAAAAGCTTCCATGCCATCACAAAGCGATGGCCGCAAAACCGGGTCATATTCCGCTGTAATCATGAGCGCTGCCTGTTTGACCCGTTGTTCAATCTGAGCACTTTCTTCCCAGTTTCGATCGATACACCGGTACCAGTTCAAGCCACCGCGAAAACCTGTGCGTTCGAAGGCCCGAACGAACACTTCGAAATCTTCGGCGGTTAGAAAATTACCATGAGGACGGTCAGGCAGACGATCGAGAATCCCACCTCCGGCGGAACCGAAAACTCCGGGCGGCGCCCCGGTCTCAAGTGTCCCTGCCAGGTCCTCGCCGCCCTGGTAGAAACCGCGCAAAGAGCGCCGGACATCGCGCTCGAGCTCGGCTTCCGCTACGCCAGGTTCCTGGAAATAGAGGATGTAATGGAACTTACCTTGAGCCATCGCCTTCATCAACTCAGTTGGTTTCACCGGCGGGCGTGGCAAAAAGGGCGTGTTGATACCGATGACTCGTTCGACTCGTTCAGGGGCCATCAATGCTGCGTTCCAAGCCACCACTCCGCCCCAATCGTGGCCGACGATCACGCACTTGGTCAGACCAAGGGCATCCAGTAGGCCGATGATGTCGGCCACAAGTTGTCTCTGAGTGTAAGCCTCGATCGGCAAGGGCACATCGGTTTCGCCATAACCGCGCTGATCGGGCGCGATTGCGCGAAAGCCGGCGTTGGCAAGCGCCCGCATTTGATGACGCCACGAATACCAAAGCTCCGGAAAACCGTGACACATCACAATCGGATACCCCTCACCCGCTACCACGACGTGCATACGGATTCCGTTCGTGTTCACGAACTGATGTTTGAACTCATTCATAAGTGCCCTGGCCTTGCGTTCATGAGACTGCGTTTAAAAGTTGCCGGAGTCGAACTGACTTAGAGGTTAGCGGTTATGAGCGCGCATTGACAGTTTCGCGCAGGCCGCCTTATTTTAAGTCATCGTTGATCCACGTCTGCCCAAGATGGCCTTGGGCCTCATAAGGAGAGTTACTACTATGAACCGCGATTTCGAGTTCAAGCAGCTTCTAAGGGCCTATCGCTCCGGGCTGATTACGGAACAGACCTTCGAGCAGGAGATGGCCAATCTGGAAGCCGGCGCTGAGACAACGAGCGGCACTAACGGTGCAGGGGGTTTTCGGGCGTTTGGCAAGACGTACGCCAATGAACGCGAGGCGATTGTTGCTTTCCTGGACCGCGCTCGCGTGGCCGAGGCTAACGCCGGCATAGCGTTCAACAACTGGGCAAATCTATGCAAGACAGACTGCATCCGCAGCGGCCTTCGCATGATTTCCGAGCGGGAAAGCTATCACGGGCGGATGTTTGAGCGGCGCTTGCGAGAACTCGGGGCTGAATGCCGCGCGACCCTCTCTGATGACACCCGGAAATTCGCCGAGGCGATCTCCGATCAGAGTTTGTCAGACAACGAAAAGTTACTGCGCTTCAACAAGCTGGTCCCAGATCCCGAGGCAGCCGTCAAGCCAATCTGCGAATTCGCCGAGATGATCAAAGATGACCTCGAAACCAAAGAGATGCTCAAGCTCTTCTATGAGGACGAGCTCTCAAGCACCAAATGGCTGCAGTACGCTTGCGCGGCCTTGAACGCGCCGGCACAAGCCAGCCAAACAGCCCAACAGCCTTCGGCCTAGCGAATCCGCACCTCGGTGGCGCATCGAAGTCTTGCGCCATCGAGGTGGCGCGCCGATGAAACTGGCGCCGCGAGCAAAAAGTCCTTTGCGAGTTCTGCGGATCTTCGCTCTCACTCGGCAAGTGAGATGAAAAAAGTCATTTTCCACCCGGGGGTGTTTCCTATAGGCTCTCGCGCGGTCGCTTTCTCGACAGACGGAGTCGCTCGCTTACTTTAGCGACGCACGAAGCTTAGGAGCGTGACCCGCAGATAGCGGCTCTTGGGCTGGAATTCGGGAAAGCGCGACTCGAGGTCTCCACACGGCCGGCTGCCGCATACTCATTTAATCCGGTAGCGGATCGGCATATGCTTGATGCCGCCCACGAAGTTGGAGCGCATTCGTTGGATCGGTGCTGCCAGCTCGACGCTATCGAGTCGTTCAGCCAATAATCGAAACATCGCCTGCAATTCCAGACGGGCCAGATTGGCGCCAAGGCAATAGTGTTCGCCCATCCCGAAAGCCAGATGGGGATTGGGGTCGCGGCGAATATCAAAGCGATCAGGATCGTCGAAGACCTCTTCGTCGCGATTGGCGGATGGGTAGAACATCGCGACAACATCGCCTTCGCGTATGGTTTGACCCCGGAGCTCAGTGTCGGCTGTCGCTATACGGGTGAATTGCACCACAGGCGAGGTCCATCGCAGGATTTCCTCGACCGCCGATTTCACCATTAGCTGAGGGTTGGCTTTGAGCAAGGCGAACTGGTCCTGGTGCTCGATCAGGGCGTAAAGGCCGCCACTTATCGCGTTGCGCGTCGTTTCATTGCCGGCAATTATTAGCAGCGCAAAATATGATAACAACTCGAACTGTGGCAGCGGATCCCCGTTAATTGTTCCGTTAGCCAGGGTACTGGCAATATCATCGCGCGGCTCCCTGCGTCTGTCCTCGACCAATTGGGAAAAATATTGAAAAAATTCCATTCGCGCCCGTTCGAGAGTCTCCTCGATTGTCTCACTGCCGGCAAACTCAGGATCGGAGGGAGCAATCATCGAGTTGCTCAGCCGAAACATCAATTCCCAGTCTGACCGCGGGATCCCAAACATCTCGGCGATCACCGCCAGTGGCAATTTTGCCGCCACCTCGGTAACGAAGTCGCATTCAGTTCGGTCCACGATCTTTTGAATCACTTCTGTTGTAACCTGCTCGACTTGCGTGGACAGCCGTTGCACCGCTCGTGGAGTGAATCGGCGATTAACCACTCCCCGATATAGAGCGTGTTCAGGTGGATTCATATTGAGCAACTGGCGCAGGAAGACCATATCGTCGGGTGGGGCGCCCTCCTGCTCGACTGTCACGAACAGGTATTGACTACTGCGAAATAGTTCTGGCTGACGTGAAATTGTAATAATGTCGGCGTGTTTGGTTATTGCCCAGAAGGGCCGGACGCCAGGTCGCTGATAGTAAAAGACGGGCGCCTTGGACCTAAGTAAGGCCCACTCTTCGTGCGGATACCCGCGCTGGACATACAGATCAGGATCGACAATATCGATTGATTCCAAGTTTTCTTGTGTCATCGCCAGCTCTAATCCGCTTTGTGTTATGCCTAGGCTAACATGCCGGTGGTTGCCAGCATATCTGTGGGAGCGCGGGGGCTTTTCTCCCGGCTAGACCCGGCTGGCGACGTTGGATCGCTTTGCCGGCAGACGGACTTTGGGAACGTCTTTGCACCACATTCATCTGTGCTAGTTTGCTAAACAATGGCGGGCCAGCTCGAGTTCCAACTCAAAACTGCCGAGCGTCGCGTTGCGCTGAGCGTAAGCCAACTGGTGCGCCTTGTCCGCGAGACGCTCGAACTCCACCTTGACCAGTGCTGGGTAGTTGGCGAAGTCTCAAATACGCGTCTGGCTCCCTCGGGCCATCTTTACTTTACGCTCAAAGACGCCCGCGCCGCGATCAACGTCGTGATGTTTAGTTCGGCAGTGCGTCGAATGCGCTTCCGGCTCGACGATGGGATACAGGTCGTCGTGCGGGGGCGGGTCAATCTCTACGAGCATCGGGGCACGCTGCAATTTTATGCCGAGGAAGTCGAGCCGCGAGGGTTTGGCGCTCTACAGTTAGCGTATGAGCAGCTTAAGCAGCGGTTGGCGCGCGAAGGATTATTTGACGCCGCGCGCAAGCGGACCCTGCCGATACTGCCACGCCGGATTGGGATTGTTACGGCCCTTGGGGGGGCAGCACTGCGCGACTTGCTCCGCGTGCTGCTCGATCGCTATCCCAACCTTCATATCATTATCAGGCCGGCCTTGGTTCAAGGTCCGAGCGCACCGCTGGAAATCGCCTCGGCGCTCGACGACCTGAATGCTGATGGCAATGCCGAGGTAATAATCGTGGGACGCGGCGGCGGTTCACTTGAGGACCTTTGGGCTTTTAACGATGAGACGGTTGCCCGTGCCATTTGCCGTTCACGAATCCCCGTAATTTCCGCGGTAGGCCATGAAATTGATTACAGCATCGCTGACTTTGTAGCTGATGTCCGCGCGCCTACGCCGACGGCAGCTGCCCAAATAGCAGTGCCCAACAAGGCGGACCTGCGCGGCCGGCTGTTCGAGAAACAATCCGCCCTGGTCAACGGTGTTGAGCGACAAACGTCGGCGCTACGCCATCAGCTTGTACGACTCGAAAGTCGTTTACCCGAACCGCGCATTCTGCTCCGGCAGCTGCGGCAGCGGCTGGACACGGCGTGGGAAGAATTAGTCGAGGCGGCTAATTCAAGGGTCAGCAGGCATCGCGTCCTTCTTCGTGAATTTGCAACACGTACCAGGATCTCTCCGGGCATTGTCGCTGCGGGCCGGCTTCGCGTTGCTCACAGCGCTACCCGCCTCGCACAGGCAATGAGCGCGCGAGCAGGTAGCTGTCGTGTTACGCTCGAGCGAAATATCGCTTGGTTGAACGAGACAAATTTACGGGCACCTGTCAGCCAGGCGCGCTCGCGTTTGAGTCGGTTGTTTAATCAGCTCGAAACCGCCTGGCGTTCGCGCCTCCACCAGCAACGCCTGACGCTGGCGGGACAAGCCGGCCGTCTAGATGCAGTCTCGCCTTTGCGAGTGCTCCACCGAGGTTACGCTCTTGTAACGAAAACGCGTGACGGTGAGACAGTTGTGGATGCGGCACAGGTTGAGTTGGGGGATGAACTCGATATTCGGCTCGGTCGCGGTAGGCTGTATGCGCGCACTCTAGGCCGCAATCTTTCCTAGATACCGCTATGATTTTGTATGGAGTTTTGCTTTGGCTCGAAAGTGAAAGCAAAGCCAGCCTGGGCCGCTGCCTGTGGCCACCGCAGGTGATGAAACACCTCCCTGCTGCGCGCGTTGCGGGAGCGCATCGCCGACCCGGGCGGTTACGTGGACGCCAGCAATCTTCGGCTCAGTAAATCTAGTGCACTATGGCAGATTCAAATCCAAAAAAATTTGAAGATGAAATGGCCGATCTCGAAGCCATCGTCACTAAGATCGATTCAGGGGAACTTTCGCTGGAAGAATCGATCGCCGCGTTTGAACGGGGTGTAGCGCTGGTTCGCTCGCTCAATCAAAAGCTCGACGAGATCGAGCGTCGGGTCGAAGTCTTGATTCGCGATTCTCGCGGCGAATTAAAACGTTCGCCCTATCAGGGCGAACTTGGGTCCAGCGCTAAAAGTGAAGATCCGGAGGAAGACGATACCTTCTGATGGGCGAACCCAGTCAGCGACAGCTTCATTAGAGTCGCCCTTGCCTGTTAAATATATAGAGTTAAGTTCAGGGTAAGCCGCCAAAAGCAGGAGAGTCAAATGTACGTCTCACGCCGTCTTTTCCATACTGTTCCCGGAAAAACTAGTGAAGTGGAACGAGAACTGCAGAAGTTGCGCGAAATGGTCAAGGCGGCAGGCGGCACCGCTGTTCGTATCCTGCATACTCACTTTGCTTCGCTTGGCGCAGCGGACGCGGTGTTCGAGCAGGAAGCCCCAGACCTTGAGACGCTCGAGCGACAAATTCGGCAGTTAACCGCGAGTCAGGAATTCCAGAGCTGGACTCAACGCATGTCCAGTTTATTAACACAATCCCCCAAACGCGAGGTTTACATAGTCCACAATTAAACAATAAATTCAACGAACATCCGAGTTGATGGCTGCTTTGCCATCGCGGGAAGCGCTTACCCGTTGCCATGGTAGAGTGGCGGGGAGTAAAAATCTGCGGCCCAAGCTGGAGATGGCGAGCCCCCCTCGAAGAGCGATTTGTCAAACGACACTCCTCCCGATCCACGCTTCTCCTCGCGCGTAGCAGCAGAATCAACGGTCCCAGAGATAGCGTTAGTCGATTTTTTCAAAACAGCCAGTGTCCGGCTTTGACGTCGACCACGCTAATTTTGGCCTGGTTGCCTTGGATTTTGCTGGGAAGCCGAACGGGGATGCAGGAGGCCTTGCCAGTATCCATCTGTGTCAGCCGGTAACGGTTCCCACACAGCCGACAGATGAGATAATGACCCGAATAGGTATAGCCCTGATGAAACTTGTAGCACTGTCCACACGCATCGAAGATTGCGTGAGCGTTGCCCTTGCTGTCCCGCGCTGGCAGGAATCTTATTAGCTGGCCGCTATCTTCGCGGTAGCAAAATGCCCATACCGCTCGTGGCGCTAGCCTATCCAGGTTTATCGTTAAGGTCTCGGTCCCGCCCAGCAGTTTGCAAGGTATGTGGGAGAGGGACCTGGTCAACGCTGTACCGAGGACTGCAACGGCAGTCAGGACGGTTGCAAATTTGATCGCCCTGCGTTGCATCACGCAGGAGAATGTACGGCCGCTGGCCGTTGCGGTCAACTCTCACTGCTGCAGCTCTTCGCGTATCGAGTACATCTTCTGGCGCGCCTCGGCGATGTAAGCGTCAAGATTGCGACGATGATTGGCAAACAATCCGGTGGGTGAACCGTTAAGGACGACCAAAGGCTTCATCACTGCAGCCTTACCCAACGGGTCGATCGTCTCGTCGAACAGGGTTGCGAGCACCGGCTTGGTCTTTTGCGTCTGTGTATATTCCCGCTTGATCGCGAGCATCATGTAATACATGACATGAGCATATCCCTGGGCATGGTAGAAATAATCGTCATCATCCCAGGGATAGATCGGACTGCCATCCGGTTTGTGGGCCTGATAAAGCATCGCATGCGCATCACCCAGTAAATCTGTCCATGCCTGGAAGAGGCGCTGCAATTCAATGTTGCGCTGGTTCAGCGGGCTTGACCGTGGCGGCGTCTGATGGAGGCCAGCGACATACAGCCTGAGGTGCCAGACGCCATCCTCGTATTTTCGCTCGGCCGAGGGCAGGATCCATTTTGTTGCGTCGTTGCGGAAGTCAGTATCAGCGATCACCAGATTGCTGTCGTACTCATTGGACGAGATCTTCGTAAGATGGTCCTTGAAGACCCGCATCGTCTCGCGGACGGCCATAATGATGCCAAGTTGCCGATTCGCGTTGTTGTCTGCCATTAGACGCGGTCCCCAGAGGAAAAAATCGTTAGGGCGCCATCCGAACCCGCTATGAAGTTCATGGTCAACGATGGCAGCGAGCATCGAGGCGTATACTTCGCCGGGAACGAATGGCTTGTCGGTCGGGAAAGCCTGGTCAATATTATAATCGAGACGATCGTGGAGCTTTTGGCCAAAATGTAGTGCCACGTTGATTACTATGATAAGCGCGATCGTTCCGGCGACGGCACTTAGGATCCGCTTATAGATCATCGTAGTTTTTGCTGCGCCGGTCGCCCTCAGGGTGACCACGAGGCTAACGGCATCTGGGTGATTTAATGGAGAGCGACGCCGTTTATCGCTCGGTCCCAGGGCGAAACGACCATAGGCGGCCCGTCCCAGGCGAGCGCTTCGTTAATCTGCTCATCGACTTTGTGCACCTTCGTGGCTTCCTGGTTCAGTTTGCTCTCCCATTTGCTACGCAAGTAGACGGTGCCTGCGGCAGTGCTCTTGGGCTGCAAGTAATCAGAGACCTGATCGTCACTAGCGGCGTCGTCGACAGCCCGGGCAGCGGATGCTGCGCCCGTGTACATCCAGCGCCGACATTTACCATCGTTAGCACAAAAAAAACGATGCAACATGATTACCTCTTGGATGACAAGGACTGATGGCGAAAGTCATTTCGCGTCATATTGGAGCGGGCAGTGATAGTGACCGCCGTCGAGTGCCAATCGAAATCGTTAGTGCCTCGGCAGTATGGGTAGACCGAACACCGGTGGCCCTATTGTAGCAAGGCAAAACGATGATTCCGATTACTAAAAGTGACCGCATCAGCCTTTGCCCATGACTGAGTTGGAGACCATAGTTGTATCAGGTTGGGCGTTCCAAGCTGGCTATCCACGGCGTCAAAGGCTCGAGGGATGGGAGCGAGGCTGAACTCTAGCCGAACTTTGCCCAATTAGGCTAGAGGGGGCCTGGAACACCGCGCTACTCCTGTTTTTATCCTTAGGTCCAACGCCTATCTTACGAACCAGAGGTCGTGCTGCGGAGAATGGTCGCGGGCCAGGCAGACAGGGCGGCGCAAGCCTTTCCAAACCTTACCGCAGGTGACTTGGCAAATCGGGATATCCTAAAAAGACAATTTGGGCCAGACTGTCTTGAAAATGAGAGCCAGTAGCCGCAGCTGACACCATGAGTTTGCTGAACCCTCTTACGTGCACCAAGCATAACAAATTTGCTTCAGTAGGTTTGGGCCAACACCATGACCGTTCAGCCGCAGGCATGCACCGTTGCCGCCACTGGCTAATAATTGCGGTCGCAGCGAAACTTAATTGCGAGATACACGTCAAGCCGGCAGAAATGGTTTACCAGTGAGCATACAGACAAAGGCGAACCGGCGATTCCGCGCCAGAGGTTGAAGCAGGTTTATCCGTGAGCACACGAAGAAAGGGTATTGTAAGTATCGAGTTGCTGCAATCAAGCAGCCGCTCCGCTCTGAAGTTCGTGCTAGTCATGGGAGCGGTGAGCTTCTTCGCCGATTTTACCTACGAGGGATCACGCAGCATCACCGGTCCCTACTTGGCCATTCTGGGTGCTGATTCGACGGTCGTCGGAATCGTCGCTGGATTGGGCGAACTGCTCGGTTATGGGCTTCGGCTCCTATCGGGGCCACTGAGCGAACTGACGGGAAGATTCTGGCAGGTTGCGCTGGTTGGATACTTCATACAGATGTTGTCGGTCCCTACCTTGGCATTCGCCCAAAGTTGGCCGAGCGCGGCGGTGCTGATCCTCCTCGAGCGTATTGGCAAAGCGATTCGTAACCCGCCACGAGACGTGATGCTCTCACATGCTGTCAGTGAGATGGGCTATGGGTGGGGGTTCGGTCTCCATGAGGCTTTGGACCAGGCGGGCGCCTTGTTTGGGCCTCTGCTGGTTGCGACCATCCTGCTAAAGCACCATGGGTACGCGATGGCGTTTGCCAGCCTGGTCGTGCCAGCGCTCGCCGCACTCACGATGCTGATCCTTGCCAGATGGCTGTATCCGCGACCGGGAGACTTCGAGGGCATGGCTCGAGTCGAATTACGGACGAGAGGGATGCCACGAAGATATTGGATCTATCTCGTCGCCGCCGCGCTGGTGGCTGCAGGTTTAGCCGACTTCTCGCTTATTGCTTACCACTTCGAAAAGACTGCGGCCGTTGCACAGGTTTGGGTGCCAATCTTCTATTCCGTTTCGATGGCGGTCAGCGGCACCGGGGCTCTGATTTTCGGTCGCTTTTTCGACCGCGTAGGCACTGGGGTCTTACTCCCGGCGACGGCAATTTCAGCGCTCTCTGCCCCGCTGCTTTTTCTCGGGAATTTCTGGTCCGCCCTACTGGGCATCGTCGCGTGGGGTATCGGTGTAGGGGTACACGAATCGATTATTCCCGCGGCGGTGGCGCTGATCGTTCCGTCCAACAGGCGCGGCTCAGCCTATGGCCTGTTCACTGCTTGCTATGGCATCAGCTGGTTTGTCGGAAGCGCTTTGATGGGAATTCTCTATCGCGTCTCGCTGCCGGTGCTTGTCGCCTTTTCGACAATCATCCAAGTGACAGCAATTCCAATATTGCTCAGGCCGGAACTGCGCTGCCTACGCTCCAATGACTGACCGTACGAGCTGCTGTCGGTCTTATCTTAAGATCACTCGCAGCTAGGAGCGTTTAGCAGCCTGGGCGCAACAGATGGCTGGCCAGAGCCGGCAGGAATGAACGACTAAAGACACCCTTACGACCTCGTAGCGGGTGAGTTCGCGACTAAACTCGAAGTCAATTCCCTCTCAGCCGCGAACCAGTCAGCCCAGTCGCAACCATGGGTTCCACCCCGGGCGAGAAAAAGCTCGTATGCGCGCTGCTGAATCTGCTCGAAGGTGGGCGCGCAACTATTATCTCCCGCCGTCGTGCTACCTACCGTTTCGCCGTTCAACTGTGCGTCGGGCTTTACGGCTTCGTGCTTTACAGCCGATTTGTGCGCGGTTCGCGCCCTGCCCGGTTTGCGAGTAGCCATCCCAAACCTCCTCCTACGTCCCCCGGACCTTTTCCCAGGGCCACTCAGCATATAGTTCGCCATCCCGTACGCTATTATGCAAGTAGGGTAGCTATGATTAAGTGGAGATGATGATATCGTCAGCCGACTTACGTGGCCCGTCGCTCCCTGATGGTGATCCGTCTGACTAGAAGAGAATTCCAGTCTCCAGCACACCTCGAACCTGTGCGGGGTTGCGATTCTTGTTGCCGAAAACGTCACCAGGTGTATAGCCGACTGCTTGCACAAACGACGCCTCGCCACGGGCAAAAAAGTTCTTGTACTGATAAGTCGGAGTCAAGGTTATCGACCATGCGTCACTGCCTGGGCCGTAGAGGAGATTAGCCGAACCGTCGGTGGCGTTCCCGGTGCTTCCTATACCTTCGAGTCTGGCTCCTAGAGAAAAATTATCCGTCAGTGCATAACTTGTTAGGATTGCCCCACCGAGGGTCGAGGTAGTTTTGGAAACTCCGAGCTGCGGATTGTGCGGCACTATAGTCCACTGGAAGTAAGGCTGTATAATCCAGGGCGAATTACTGTAGGTATAGATTAGGTTATATATCTGGCTGTTGTTCAGCAGCGGCGGCGTGGCGAAATTGGAAAATTTCGAAAACCCGACCTGCCCGCCCCCGGCAAAGCTCAACGTGTTGGCCGAGTTGATTGCATACGCCAGCGAGCCGGTGATCCACGTGTAGCTGTTGGAATAAAACCCGTTGTTCCAACTCAACGAAGCACTGACTGGACCAATTGTGTAGTTGGCTTGTACTCCACGGTTGACCAAGTTTTCCTGATTCCAAAGAAGGCCACGCTCGATATTTATATTTTGGAATGTAAATGTGTATTCAGCGCCCAGCAGTGTTGGCAGGTTACCAGCGAGGAGCGAGAAGTTGCTTGTCGGTGCCAACTTTATATACGCGACGGGCAACGGACTAAAGAGCTTGTCAACCGCCTTGCCGGAGGAAATGTACGGGGCTCCGAGTGCCGGAATGCTGTAAGCGCCAACTTGCAAATAATATTGTACCAAGCCGTCAGGCTTTTGAATCATCACCATGGCGTTGCTGGCGTCGACCCGTGCCGAACGATCCCCGCTGACGGCGTGGTCCTGAACAATGCCGAGACCGCTGACCACCCCATTGAGGTCGAACTTCATCAAATCACCGATTGGTCGGGCAACTTCGCCAAGACCAAGCATCCCGCTCAGGTCGATTGGCGTCGGACTCTGCCAGTGGAGCGGTCCGGTGACGCTCGGAGTTGTTAGCGGCGGAAGCGGTGTGGCCGCGGCAGCTGGTGAGGGTGGCGCCGGCGGAGCCACCACGCTCTGCGGACAGGATGCAGCAGCTGAGGATAGAGCCTCTGGCCACACCGCCCGCAAAGTCGCAACCGCGCTGGCTGCAGCGGTCGGGCACGAAGCCGACGGTGGTGATGGCGCCTGCGCCCAGCTCAGGCTCGGGGCAAGCAGTAGCAGCACAAATGCCCGGACATAACCAGAGATTGGATTTGTTCCCCTTCTAGCTTCGACACCAGCAGTCACTCGAAACTCCTTCGTTGACACAAGCAGGCGTTGTAGAGCCCAATTCGCCGCGCAACCAAACTTCCGCGCGTGGTCATACCGCGCAGATGGGGTCGTCGACCACCGTCAGTTTCGCAGTTTCAGTTCGAGCCCGCTCTGGCGCCGTTTTGCGCCTCTGTGCCGGGTGCTCGAACCAAAGCCGGAAACGTAACTGCCTTGGCCGCAGCAAGGAGGGTGCCATTGAGTTAACGGCCAGCCAAGCGCTCCTAGGATGACGCGGATGCTCGTTAGACGGGCATCCGCATATCCGCTAATCAATGAGTCACGGCCTGGCGCGAGAGATTAAGACCGAATCGACCGAAAGCGGGGCTGGCCCACAGCCACCATCAAAAGTGGGCTCATCGGACCGCAATGGGGCTGTAGAAAGGCGGTGGTATCGTTATCATAGAAGGTCAACCCGCTGGCTCCGCGGCCAAGGCTGTACGATGCGAGGTACGCACGCCCGCCCAGCAATCCGGCTTCGAGATGAGCGTTACGGTATCCGCGATTGCCAAAAACCTGCAATGTCTGCTGAAGGTCACACATGTATATGATTAAGGCGCTGCAGTCTGCTCCCAATGGTTGCTCCAGGCATAGATAGCCGGCTTCGGCGCGAAAATCGCCGGTCCTGAGCAACTCAAAGGCTCTCCTTTCGCGCTGATAATGATAAATGCCTGGTGCCAAACCCCTGACTGCGTTAACCACCAGAAAACTCTCAACCACTGGCGTGAGGTCTCCTCGAATCGGGAAAGTCGCGGTCGCCATGATGGTCGCCAAATCCGCTGACTCGATCGGTCGTCTGGCAAAAACCCGGGTCGAGCCACGGCGAAGGATCGTTTCACCGAGCCCCCTTGCTTCCGGGTCGGGAAGCGTTTCAATGCTGATCACATCAGAGGCACAGCCGAGAGATTTGGGTTCAAACCTGGCACGCCTCAGTTCCCAAATTTCAGAGCTGGACAGTCGTGAGGCCCTATGAAGCTGCACCAGCTCTTCATAGACAACCTCTTTTTCCGATAAGGGTATGGATTCCAGCTCGGTAGCACGGATGCTCGGGGATTCGGAATGAACATTCGATCCGATCGCCGATCGTTCTGTTCCACTGGGAGAAAGTCCGTCGCCGACAATCACTAAGCAACAGACTCCTTCCCGATCACCGTCGATGTCGAGGAGCTGTTCAATCGCCCGATCATCGAAGAAGGCCACCACCTCTGCGTGCGCCGATTCAGCATTGAGTGCGGCCAGTAAGTTCGACAGGATTGTGCCCGCGTCCCAGAAGCAGTAACGGTAGGCACGCGCGCGGTATTTCCAGGTGCTGCGCCAGAAGATGCTGGTCAGAATAAATACTGCTCGTGCTCTGCGCACGGACGCTGAACCTACACAATCAGCCAGATATGGCCGCCAATCTCCGCGCCGAAGACCGTGTAGTTTCAGGTCGGCGGGCGTAAAATGGTAGAGACCGTCTTCGAGGCCGTCAATCGCGCCACTCACCAAATAGAGCTCAACAGGATATAAGGCTCCAGCCGAAGCGGCGGCACGAAAATGATAATCCTCACCCCCAACGTTAGCTTTCCTGGTCAGCCCATCGGCGCAGAATAAAAGCCGGGTAATCCCGCTGAGATCCATCGCTCTCTCGGACGATTCCGGCGGCCTGCGCAAGGCCTCCAGAGTCGACGTTGTGGGCAAGCTCAACTCGCGTGGAAGAGCCAGCGTGCCCGCGCTGGGATAGATCTTGTAGGGTAGGGGGCGGTTGCGCCAATCGAGCGAATGTCCCCCGGTTCGCACGCTGGTGTACGAATGTTTGGTCGCTTCATGATAGGTGAGGGCCACACCTATATCGCGGTTGCTCGGTCGCTGCATGAGAGCCTTCCTGAGACGATCGCAAGCATGCCGATTATATAACACCCAGCGGGTGAACCGCCGCACCCCGCCCACTCAACGGCTTGTGCAATGATGGGCAGGAACTCGCTTCGCGTGCTATAGAAGCTGGTCCGATCGGAGGTTGATTTCATGGCCACTCGGCTCACTGTGAACGAGGTGAAGAGCCTTTACGAAAAGATCAATAATTGGGGTCGCTGGGGCAAAGAAGACCAACGCGGCGCTCTGAATTTCATCACCCCGCAAAAGCGGGCAGCCGCAGCGCGACTGGTTGAAACTGGTCAAATAGTTTCTCTATCGCTGCCCTTGTCGACCGAATCCGGACCCGAGAATCCCCAACCGGTCCAGCACATGATGCTCCATGCCGGACCTCCGGGCTACGCTTCGCTCGATTTTTTTGCCATCGCACCGCATGGGATGGCATTTACCCATCTTGATGCCTTGTGCCACGTGTTCTGGCAGGGCCAGATGTACAATGGTTTTAGCGAGCGCGAAGTCGGCCGCTTTGGCGCGCGCCGCTGCGCAATCGATGTTACCCGTGACGGCATAATGAGCCGCGGAGTACTGCTCGATATTCCTCGTGTCAGGAACGTGGAATGGCTTGAGCCGCGCGAACCGATTTATCCTGAGGACCTTGACGCGGCCGACAAACTAGGCAACCTACGAGTCAGCGAGGGAGATGTACTACTGATTCGGACCGGTCGCCATAAGCGCCGCGCGGCTAAAGGACCTTGGGATCCGCGGCGGGAGGGTCTGCCCGGTCTCGACGCTTCATGCCTTGAGTGGCTGCACGAACGGAGAATCGCGGTATTGGGATGCGACGCCGTTAGTGATATTGCCCCGAGCCCGTATGGCGCCGAGATGGGTTTACCGATTCACGTTGGAACCCTCGTGATCCAGGGTATCCACCTAATCGATAACGCTGACCTTGAGGCGCTTTCGAACGCCTGTGCAAAGCACGGACGCTACGAATTCCTTTTTTCCATGGCACCTCTTATCCTTGAGCGAGGAACCGCCTCACCGGTCAACCCGCTGGCGCTATTCTGATTGAGCGCTGGATGAATCCAATCAAAACGCAACCATTTCTTTTCAGAGCCTGAGGTCGGAGATATGGCAAGCAAGCTTACAGAGCAGGAAGTGAACAATCTGCTGGAAAAGTGCAGCAACTGGGGCCGATGGGGCAAGGACGATCAGCGCGGCGCGTTGAATTACATCGCTGACGAAAAGCGTGCTGCAGCTGCCAAACTGGTCCGGACCGGTCAAGCCGTTTCCCTGGCGCTTCCGCTTGCGACCGTCCCGGCACCCGACAATCCCACTCCGGTGATGCACCTGATGCAGCAGACCGGTTTTGATGCCCATGAGGTCGAGTTGTTGCCTTATGTGGGTGACTACTTTGCAATCGCTCCCCATGGATTGGCCAATACCCATCTCGATGCGTTATGTCACGTTTTCCATCGAGGCAAGATGTACAACGGATTCGATGCCACTGAAGTAGGCTCGCATGGGGCCAAAAAATGCGCAATTGACGTGGCTCGCGAAGGCGTGATTAGTCGCGGCGTTCTGCTCGATATCCCCAAGCTGAAAGGGGTTCAGTGGTTGGAGAATGATGTTAAGATCACGGCGGATGATCTCGACGCGGCCGAAAAAGACCATCGAGTAACAGTCGGAGAAGGTGACGTCTTGTTCGTCCGCACCGGACGCGCGCGCCGACGCAAATCCAAAGGCGCCTGGGATGCGTTTCAGGCTGGCTTGGCGGGGCTCGCGGCCGACTGTCTGCCCTGGCTGCATCAGCGCAAAATCGCGGTTCTCGGCTCCGATGGCGTAAGTGACGCGGTGCCCAGTGGCTATCAGCAGTTGGCCCTGCCGATACATACCTGTACGCTCGTTTACATGGGTGTTCACCTGATCGACAACGCGGACCTGGATGCGTTATCGGAGGCCTGTGCGCGTAGTGGCCGTTACGAGTTTCAATTCGTCATGGCACCCTTGGTTTTGACCCAGGGCACGGCCTCGCCGGTCAACCCACTGGCACTGTTTTAACCCAACGCCCCAGGCGTGGTTGTTGATCTGCAAGATCCTTGAAGGGCCTGACCAGTTATGAGAACTGAAGCCTTAGTAATCGATGCCGACGGGCACATCCTTGAACCACCTGACCTTTGGGAAAAATACCTCGAGCCGAAATACCGTCCGCAGGCGATTCGTATACGAGTCGGCGACGACGGATACGAGTACCTGGAGGTCGCTGGTAAACGAGCCGCGATGACCCGCCCCGGTGCTCTCGGCATGCTGGGCGGCATGGGCAAACAGCGTGAGATAGAAGAAGCCCGTCGCCGCCGTGAGGAATTCGTCGCCGCCGGTAAAGCTGATCAGTTACGATTCCGCAAGCCGGCGCCGGACGAAACCTATTTAAGAGGAGCGGCCTTCGGCACAATGGACATGCGCGAACGGCTCCAACTGCTCGACCGCGAAGGCATGGCAAAGGCCATTTTATACCCTACGCTCGGCCTGCTCTGGGAATGCGAGACCACGGATCCGGAATTGTCTGCCGCATATTGTCGTGCCTATAACCGGTGGATTGCGGATTTTTGCCGCGACTCGCGTGGACGCCTGGTTCCGATTGCGCACATTTCGCTGGGTGACCCCGAAGAGGCAGCCCGCGAAGTTGAACGGGCAGCCAAGGATGGCTGCAAGGGTGTGTTTGTTGCGCCCTTTACTATTACGCGCCGGCCTCACGGTGATTCCGCCCATGACCGAGTGTTTGCCGCGGCACAGGACCATGGCCTGCCATTCGCTATCCATCCGACCATCGAGCCGCCGGTCTGGGGAGTATTTCATCGCTATGACAATTTCGGATGGGCGGCCTGGTATTTCGATCTTTTTGCCGGACAAGGCGTCCAGCATGCTTTCGCGACCTTCTTTCAGTTGGGAGTTTTCGATCGTTTCCCCCGGTTGAAAGTTGTAGTGCTGGAATCGGGCGCCGGCTGGATTGGATATTTCCTCGATCGCGCTGATGCGATTTTCACCGGCACTACTATTGCGCAAACCGTACGACTCAAGGAGAAGCCTTCTTTCTATTTTAAAGAACGTTGTTACATTTCGGCCGACCCTGATGAGCGGACGATTGCAGCAATGATGGCCCATGTCGGCGAAGATAGATTTTTCTGGGCAAGTGATTATCCCCACCCCGACCATCCCGGCAACTATCTTGAAGAACTCAGTGAGATGGTCAAACCGATGACCGACACGGGCCGGCGGGGAATCCTGGGCGAAAACGTCGCCCGAGCCTACGGATTGACTTAACGCCTCGTCTACACTTGGCGCACCGAGGAGTGCATCGTAATGCAGGAATTAATAGCGTTAGCCGAAAAGATTGCTGACGCGTTGAGAACCCGAGGCCAGACCATCGCCATTGCAGAATCCTCGGCGGGTGGGCTCATCTCCTGCGCCTTATTGGCCATACCGGGAGCTTCGTCTTTTTATCTCGGTGGCGCCGTCGTGTACACACTACAGGCCCGCCGTGCACTCCTCGGTCTGCCGGATTCGGCGTTTGCGGGGCTGCGTGGGCTCAGCGAGGAACTTGCGCTGGTACTTGCACGCGGGGCCCGACAGCGTTTTGCCTCGACTTGGGCCATTTCCGAAATTGGCGCAGCAGGTCCCACCGGCAGCCGCTATGGTGACCCCCCCGGCACCAGTTGCATCGCCATCAGCGGTCCTGTCGAACGTGCGCAGATAATCCGCACGGGCCATTCTGATCGAGTGGCGAACATGCATGCGTTCGCTGCCAAAGCTCTCGAGCTGCTCCTGGGTGCTCAGGCCATCAGGTGACCGGCAAATCAGCTCGGATTGAAAGACAAGGGCGGCGGCGCGACCGACCTATTTTCAGCTCGTTCTGCTATGAATGAATTGACGGTATAAGCTTTCCCGCGGGAGGAAGCGAGATGGGCGAAATACTGACGATCGGTCTCACTCACTATCCGCCGCTCGCCTGGCACGACGACAAGATGGCAATCATCATGGACCGCATGCTCGAAAACCCGCGGCTGCCTCGGGAACTGCGAACGCCTGAGGGTTGGCCGCCCCCTATGCGTGATGAATGGGGAAGCGACCATGCCACGACCGCGGCGGCGCGTCATCGTGCCGATTTGCTCAGATGGTTTCGCCGTCAACGTGCAGCCATCGACGAGTTCAAACCCGACTTCGTTCTGATCTGGGGAGACGATCAATACGAAAACTTCAAGGAGGACGTGATCCCGCCCTATTGCATCTGCGCCTACGAGAGCATCGATTTCAGTCCGCCACCAGACAATGTCTGGAACGAGAGTCCAGGGCAAAAATATCATGTCGAGGGCCATCCGACCGGTGCCAAGTATCTAACGGCGAGGTTGCTCGAAGCAGGTTTCGACGCGGCCTATGCTTACCGTCCTCTTCATCACCCCCTCGGTCACGCTTTCGGCAACGCCATTCTTTATCTTGATTACGATCGCCGCGGCTTTCCGTACCCAATTATACCGTTTGCGATCAATTGCTACGGACGGCGTGTAGTTGCGCAAAAAGGTGGACTGCCGGTTTTCGAGAATCCGCCGGCTGAATCGCAGCTGGATCCGCCCTCGCCGACTCCACAACGGCTGTTCGATCTCGGCGCCGCTGTGGCGGCAACACTGTCTGACAGCCATTGGCGTGTCGTCCTGATGGCGTCATCGAGCTGGTCTCATGCGTTCCTGACTGCCAAGAACAATTTCCTATATCCCGATATCGATGCCGATCGTCGGCTCTACGAAGCGTTGCGCGTCGGTGATTACAGCTTTTGGCGGAGTTACCCGCTGGCGGCCATCGAAGATTGTGGTCAGCAGGAAGTTCTCAATTGGATGTGTCTTGTCGGTGCGCTCGCCTGCCTCAATCGTCGACCAGCAGAGACAGGTTTCATAACCACCTGGGTACTCAACTCGAACAAGTGCTTTCTGATTGCGTAGTGAACCTTGCCGATCTGCCCGGTCGCGGGCCGTGTGAACATATAAGTTTCAGGCTCTGCTTACGCCTTTAGGCGGGAGTTCAAAACGTGAAACTTGACGGAAAAGTCGCGATCATCACAGGCACCAGTTCCAACATTGGCGGAGGTATCGCGGAAGTGATGGCCGCCGAAGGATGCGCGATTGTGGCGGTAGACGCCAATCGTGACAACGCCTTGGACTGCGCCACTGCTATCCAGAGAGCTGGCGGTCGCGCGCTGCCTGTGCAGTGCGACGTCACTGATGAAGCCCAGGTCAAGTCCGCGGTTAGCCAGGCCCGCCAGGTCTACGGAGCGATTGATATCCTGGTTAATGGCGCGGCTATTTTCAATCAAAAGGGCGTTCTTGAAATGCCGTTGGCCGAATGGGAGCGCCAAATCGCCGTTATTCTTACCGGGAGCTTTCTCTTTACCAAGTATGTTGCGCAATCGCTAATCGAGCAGAAGCGCAGAGGGTCGATAATCAATATCATCTCAACCGCGGGTCATCAGGGCCAGCCCAACAATGTCGCCTACTGCACGAGCAAATGCGGACTCCTAAACTTCACCCGCTCCGTGGCCATGGAACTGGTGTCTTATGGCATCAGGGTAAACAGCTTGACCCCCACCGCGACCGATCCCGCCGAGGGGCTAGAGCGAGCGCGGCGATGGGGCAGAAACGTGATTGACGCCGAACGCATCAAGCGGGGATTCGAGCCGTTTCGCAAGCGAGCGCCGATGCGGAAGTTGCCGAGCCCACAGCACTATGGACGTGCCGCCGTTTTCCTCGCCTCTGATGACTCGGAGATGATGACAGGTGTGGATCTGCGGGTCGACGCCGGCACGGTCGCTCGATATTGGGCCTGGGATCCGGCGGATTCGGATTAGAAGCGTTCGGTGCTCGCTGCTGGGACCGGGCGAGATAAGGCCTCGCGAGGGTTCCTCGTTGTAATCCGATTAGGAGGGCACAGATGAAGGACGCAGTGCTGGAGCGGGTCGTTATTGATGATCCCAAAGCCGGCATCTTTCGGGTTAATCGGCGGGCTTTCACCGAACCGGAATATCTTGAACTCGAAAAAGCTCGGGTCTTTTCCAGGTGCTGGATCTACGTCGGCCATGAGTCTGAAGTCCCCGCGCCCGGAGACTTCCGCTCTCGCCGTGTCGCCGGCCGGCCCATTATTTTAGTACGGGGCGACGACGGCGAGGTCCGAGTTCTGCTCAATACTTGTACCCATCGGGGGGCGCTCGTCTGCAGGCAGCCGAAGGGCAACGCACGCACTTTTCAGTGTCCGTACCACGCCTGGACGTTCAATTCCCAAGGTGAGTTGATTGGTGTCCCCGGTGAGAGTTCCTACAGTCCCGCATTCGACCGCAAGCAGTTTGCCCTCGGGCGTCCAGCTCGAACTGACAGCTATCGCGGGTTCGTCTTCATGTGTCTTGATCGCACGGCACCGGAGCTGAGCGAGTACCTGGCTGGTGCGGTCGAGTACCTGGATTTGGTTTGCGATCAGTCAGAGACCGGCATGCGGATTTCCGAAGGTTCGCAGGCTTATAGTGTTCGCGCCAATTGGAAGTTATTGGTTGAGAACAGCATCGACGGTTATCACGGATTACCCACTCATCAGCGATATTTTGCTTTTCTTGCGGACAGCGGGGTTGATCTGCGCGGAGGGCTGGAAACGTCTCACCAGAAGGCGCTCGACCTGGGCAATGGCCACGCCGTGATCGAATATCTTTCCCCATTTGGTCGGCCGATCGCCCGCTGGGTGCCAACGTTCGGTGAGTTGGCGAAGGCGCGCATCGAAGAAAAGCACAGGCGCCTGGAAGAACGCTTCGGTCCCGAGCGCGCCTTTCGCATCTCGCAGACAGCCCGCAATCTGCTGATTTTTCCCAACCTGATTATAAATGACATCATGGCTGTCACCGTCCGGACTTTTTTCCCGGTCACGCCCGACTACATGGAGGTGAATGCTTGGAACCTGGGGCCGGCAGAGGAAGATATAGAGGATTCCACGCTGCGACTCGACAATTTCCTGACATTCCTGGGTCCAGGTGGATTCGCAACTCCAGACGACGTCGAGATGCTGGAATCTTGTCAGCGAGGCTTCGCCAATCGCGAGGTGGAATGGTCGGACATTTCGCGGGGAATGACACGCGAGCATCCATCCATCTCCGACGAGCTACAAATCAGAACGTTTTGGCGCCGATGGCACGACCTGTTGGTCGGCCCGCATGTGCGCCGCTCCCGCAAAGCGGCTTGATACACGAAGGTGAATATCGAGTGCCGGCTCGCGGGCTCTGAGACCTGAGAGCGAATTGCTTGAGACCGGTGAGTAAATGGCATAACCGGTCAACGGAGCATTGTTTTGCGTGGACCCGTGAAAGCTGTGGCTGCGCGGCCAAAGACCGAAGGGGCTGAAAATGGCTATTGAGCTCCACGACTATCAGAACAAATACCGGCACGCGAGGTTGCAGCGGCGCAATGGCATTTTGCAGGTGACTTTTCACAGCAACGGCGGTGAGCTGCAGTGGGGCGCGGGCCCGCACGAGGATTTATCGTTCCTGTTTGCGGATATCGCCCGCGATGCTGAAAACCGGGTGGTCATTCTTACCGGCACTGGAAATTGCTTCTGCGCCAATCCTCCGCCCCAAGGGTCGGGCAATCTCGAGCCCGCAGCCTGGGACAGGGTGTACAACGAGGGTAAGCATCTGTTGATGAATCATCTCAGCATCGAAGTCCCGATGATCGCGGCGGTCAATGGACCTGCCCATCGTCACGCAGAGATCGCCATCCTCTGTGATGTTGTTCTTGCCGCGAGCCACGCAACTTTCCAGGACTCGGCCCACTTTCCGAACGGCACTGTACCCGGAGACGGTGTGCATGTGGTGTGGCCGATGGTGCTGGGGCCGAATCGCGGCCGCTATTTTCTCTTGACCGGCCAGAAGCTCTCAGCGCAGGAGGCGCTCAAGCTGGGAGTAGTAAATGAAGTCATGGCGCCGGAGCAGCTGTTGCCTCGCGCCTGGGCATTGGCGGAAGAGATCGCCGCGCGTCCATCACTTACAATAAGATATGCTCGGGTCGCGGTTACGCAGGTGATTAAGCGCCTAATGCTGGATAATCTCGGCTATGGACTCGCACTGGAGGGTCTGGGCGCTGCGCAACACTGGCCGACAGCAAGGTCGCGTTTTTAATTCATCCCGATGACGGTTAGCCCGGTCAAAATAACTGCAACATCATCAGTCAACAGCCGCGCGATACTCAAAATGGTTGGTGGCGTGGCGCTTCAGATTGCCCTGGTCGGTCTTCCACTGTTCGGCCCCGCCCCGACGCTCGACTGGCCTCGAGCGTGGATTTTGCTCTCCGGGATTGTTGTAGGAACAGCAGCAACGCTGGTTTATTTGCGTGCCCAACAGGATCTGATTGAGGAGCGACTTAGGCTGCCGCTTCAGCGGGGACAACCGATTTCTGACAAGATCGTGTCAATTCTTTTGGTGTTGGCGATAGGCGCAGTCATCGGGTTCATCCCACTCGATGTGTTTCGTTGGCATTTTATGGTTCAGCCGGGAGTCATCGCCTCTTTCCTGGGTGCGGGTTTGATCGTTGGCGGCTGGACGGTTGCCGCCGCCGCGATGCATGACAACGCCTTCGCAGTAGGCGTCGTCAGATACCAGCCAGAGCGTCACCATTATCTCGTTGACTATGGCGTCTATTCAAAGGTGCGCCATCCGATTTATGCAGGCGGACTTGCGTTCTTGATCGGAACGTGTCTTTGGCTGGGTTCCTATGCTGCGACTTTTTTAGTGGTCGTTCCGATCATCCTGCTGGCCGTAAGGATAGAAATCGAAGAGCGAGTTTTAAGCGAGGCACTCGGCGGCTACCAAGCTTATAGACAACGTGTCAGGTACCGTCTTATTCCCTGCTTGTGGTAAGACCATCGGCGGAGATGCCGTCGGCGAGTTTAGCGCCGCGGTAAATGCCAAACGGGGCTGCGAGTTCAGCGTTTACCGGCAGCGGCGCGCTCCCCGACAGTGGGCCCATAAAGATGTCAAGCTCTCGAGAAGAGGCTGCCCCAAGTTTCGCTAACTGGAAACGTCGGCTGGAAACTGCCGATCGAGTTCAGCTCGAGCGGGAGGTCCCACTTTTTTTGCGCATCCTCGAGACTTTGGGAACTCCGATGATCGAAGGGGCGCAGGTCAATTTCATTTACTATGGGCCGAATGCTAGTGACGTCGAGCTTAGCGGCGAGTTCAATCAATGGGCCTCTCGTGGTCATGCCATTCAAATGAAGCCACTGGCCAAGAGTGGTTTCTTTTATCACACCATGGAGCTGAACGAACCCGCGCGCCTGGAGTACAAGTTCATCGTCGATGGCGAATGGCAGCTCGACCCGTTTTGCCTGAATCAGGTCGAAAACGGTCTCGGTGATCACAACTCGTCTTTCTTTGTGGGTGATTTTCATGAACCAGCCGAGCTGCAATGGGTCGACACGATTGAGCATGGGCGAGTGGAGCAGTTTGAGTTTGCCAGTAAGCTCTTGGAAAATACCCGACGCGTTTACGTTTATCTTCCTGCTGTTTACGACACCGAAGGCGGCCGCTTCGCGGCACTTTACGTGCATGACGGCGGCGAATACCTGGAGCGGGCGAAGATAGCGACCGTGCTCGACAACCTCATCGCCAGTGGAGATATACCGCCTCTGGTTGCAGTAATGGTCGACCCCGTAAATCGAATGACCGAGTATTGGGCCAGTGATCGGTATCTCACATTTCTGTGCGATGAACTCGTACCGGAAATCGAAAGACGTTATCGGACACTAACAGATCGCAAGCAGCGAGCAGTAATGGGTGCCTCGCTGGGGGGCCTGATCTCAACCTATGCTGCTTTGTCATGTCCAGATTTATTTTCACTGGTTGGTGGCCAATCCAGCGCCCTGATGCTCGAGCAACAAAAGTTGTCGGAGCTGGTGGCGAACGTCAGACGCGCCAGCTTCCGATTCTATTTCGACGTGGGCAAATACGAACCGAGCTTTATTCCGGCCCACCAAACGCTGGTATCCTTGTTAAGGAAACGACGCTGGCCCGTTTTCTACCAGGAGCTGGCCGGTGGTCATAACTGGACTAGCTGGCGAGCACATCTCCGGGATTTATTGATGTTTCTCTGGCAGCCATCGCGGCGGGCTCCGCAAGCGCGGCCGATAGTGCGACGCGCGGCAAAGAGAACAACCGGGCACGCTCGTAATTGACCGAAGGTCGGGCCGGGCCTTTCGCAAAATAGCCAACCTACTTAGCGCATCGAGAAGCAAAGGAAACTGCTTTCGAAGCTGAGTCGGCCATAGGTTGGGAGAACTAAAAAGCCCAAAACAGATAAGGGTCTGGTCTGATGAACAATTCTGAGTCATGGGTTGGGCCGCGAATCTACAATCTGTTTCCGCTTTTGGCGGGTCCGTTTCTCCGCTGGAAGGAGCACGTCCAGCGTGCGCGGCGAATGGAGTTCGATTGGGTTTTTGTCAACCCGTTTCATAAGTCTGGCTATTCGGGCAGTCTTTACTCAATCGCGGATTACTATCAGTTTGACCCTCGGTTCATCGACACTTCAGCTGGGGCGCCACAAACGCAATTTCGTCAGATGATCGATGACGTGCGAGGTCTAGACCTCAATCTCATGATGGACCTCGTGATCAATCACACCGCTTTCGATTCACCACTGCTCGTGCAACATCCTTTCTGGTACAAACGCGGACACGATGGCAAACCAGTCCATCCCAGTGCTCGCGAGGATGGACGGATAATAACGTGGGGCGACCTTTTTGAGATTGATAATAGCCACGACCACGACGGTCTCTGGAGCTATTGGATCGAGCTCGCAGAGCATTATGCCTCCACAGGGATCCGGGGATTTCGCTGCGATGCTGCCTACAAGATACCGTCGGAACTTTGGCGGAGATTGATCGGACGAGTAAAAGAAAGGCACCCTGACTCGATATTTTTGGCCGAGTCACTTGGCTGTCCATTTTCAGAGACGGTGCGGCTCGCCAAGTGCGGCTTCGACTTCGTCTTCAATAGCTCGAAATGGTGGGACTTCGTCGCGCCCTGGTGCCTTGAGCAGTATCGGCAAACCGCTGACCTCGTTCCGTCGGTCAGCTTTCCTGAATCCCATGACACCACACGTCTTGCGGCCGACCTGGACGGTGACCGAGAAGCGGTCAAGATGCGCTATGGCTTTGCCGCGGTCTTTTCGACCGGCGTGATGGTGCCGATCGGCTTCGAGTATGGCTTCAAACGGCGCCTCGATGTTGTCGAGACACGGCCCGATGACTGGGAGCAGCCGGCGTGGGATATCACCGACTACATTGAGCGCGTCAATCGGCTCAAAAAGTCACGTCATCTCTTCAACACGGAAGGCCCAATCGACGAGATTGCGGTCGACAATTCGCAAGTTTTTGCCTTTGTCAAATGGGCGCCCGGGCGCGGCGAGCGTGCAGTAGTAGTGATCAACAAAGATCGGCTCGCCCCGCAATCCTTCCGGTTACAACCCTTGATCCAATGTCTCACGGGGACGAGTCAGGTTGAAGATCTATCGCCCGACGGCAGTTTACCGCACAGTACGGATTTCCAACACGCCTTTGTCAAACCTTCAGCCTTTCATGTGATCTGGGCGGCATGAGTCTCAGCTCGCAGGCCAGCATTCGCGACGGCGGTTCCGCCGGAGATTCGCTGCGATTTCTCGCGGTTTTTTTTCGTTAGCGGCCAGGCCCGGCTTCATGCTAACACATCGATTAACTTAGCAGGTGAGGCGGCAGCAGCAATCGGCGGCGAGAGGGAGCATCCTTATGTTCTCGTTCTACATGAAGAAGAGTTTTGTCGATACCGTTCCGGGCATTGAACTGGTGAACATTCACTACACATGGACCCCGCTGGGCCAGATGCCCAACTGGGAAGCTCATCGCGAAACGCGCGCGATGCCGCGCGGGGGCACGCTCGTCAGAGGCATGGGCGGCACGACGATAGACGAGAGCGGTGAAGTACGGCAGACCCAGCAAGAGGTCATCGAATTACCGGATGATGGGGTGCGCCGCAAGATTATCAAGCTGCCAAACGAGATTCAGGATCCGGAAACGGGCCGCTATACCGACAATTACGCCTTTCATCACTATTTTGAGATTTTCCGCGACGGTAGGCGCGAGTTGAGCCCGCTCTTTACCGAAGAAATTGTCAGTAAGGAGGTGGAGTACGTCGATTACCGCGGGGATTTGGGCGGTATGTGCATCTACTGGAGTATCTACGATTGGGACGCCCCGCAGTATCAGCCAACCGAAGAACCGAATTTCATCGCTCGCTATGGTGAAGATAGTCCCTATCGCTCCTATAAATTCTACGGCTGTGCCGACATGGAGGAATTTTCGCGAATCAGATCCGAAATGCTAAAAGCACTACCTTTGCCCCGACGCTTCGTCGGCCGCATCCGTGGGCCTAAAGGAGCTGTCGTTCATCAGCGATGGCATGTAGGTGGGATGTGGACGCCCAATCGCGCAGACCGATGGGAGGATTACTGGGGGTACGTTGTTCATAACCTTTAAGTGCCACATCTCCGAATTGTCCCTTTAGTATACGCGGACAACCGAAATGAGCTGTTACCGAGTGGTGAAGTGGTTTCGCGACTACGCTGACGATATAGAAGCGGTTAATATCCATTACGTTTTGACGCCACCTGGCCAAACCCCTGACTGGAACAAAATGCGGGTTACGCGCTATATGCCGCTGGTCGGCGAGATGGTTCGAATGAAAGAACTCAGGCTGCCGTTCTCGATCCTCGATACCAGCGGGCGGCCCTGCAATCGTTACACACTGCACTACTATTTCGAAATCTGTCAGAGTGGTGACCGCCACTACTCACCACTGTATTCTGAGCAGGTAATGCCCGAGCCACAACGCAACTCAGCTCGGTCATCGGATGGGGGCGATGAGGTAGAGGGGCACTAGCCACGTCAGCCGTCACGGCATGAGTCTTGCCCTTCTCTTGCGGGTCGGAGGAGACAAACACGTGAACCCTGGACGAATCGGCTGGCTCGTTGGGGGTGTGGACCGTTCTCAGCGTTGGCTGGCATATCGCGGCACTCTTCAAGGACCGGCTCTCAGACTTCATTACGCTTTTGACGGATGGCAAGAGCCGATTCAGGAAATCAGGCTCGAGACCGTCGAGCCCGGTCTGGCGGTCGCCGAGATCGGAGGACTCGAGGGTCATATAGCTCTTGACTGCGCCGTAAGGTGCGGTGACGAATGGGATAATAATCAAGGATTTGACTATCGCCTCTGGATAGATTTCGACCCGCTTGATTCCCATTTGCACGTGAGTGGTGCTGGTGCTGGCGCAATGGGGATTCGCAGCTTGGGTGTGGCAATGGCCTCGGCTGGCGTTGTCGCCGGGATCAGTTCGTGGATCGATAATCGGGCCTTGGATCGCATCGATCTTAATGCTGCGAAGCTTTTTCCGTTGGTCTGGATAAGGCCGGGCGAAACGTCAGTGAAGGAAGTCAAAAGCCGACTCGCTGCCGGCGCCGTCGGCTTGAAGCTGCATCCAACTGTCGATGATTATCGTGCCGACGACCCGCGTCTGGATCGTTACCTGGAGATTGCGGCTGACATTGGCTGCCCGGTCGCTTGTCATAGTGCCCCAGGCGATGCCGATCCGGATCATATCCGACGTTTGGCAGAGCGGTTTCCAGAGATTCCCGTCATTCTCTATCACACTTACCTCGGTCCCGAGGAAGGCCGTTTGCGCGCACTGGAGCACGCGCTCGAGCAGCCCAATCTTTATTTGGAAACTTCCTGGTGCCGATGGCAGGTGGTGCGGCGGCTAATCAAGGGCTTGGGACCGGATCGTGTTCTGTTCGGCTCGGATGCCTCGGTCGATGGCCCTTCCCATTACCATCGCCATCCGCCCAACGTTGAAGGTTTTGAGACTTATAATGATGGCCTCTTGGCGCTGGTCAGGTCACTAGACCGTGAAAGCGCGCGCAAAGTGTTGGGCGATAACGCGCGTCGACTGTTTAATTTGAACGGCAACTCCCACTGAAGATATACCCCCAGACGCATGGCGCCGAACCATTCTCGATTAGTCACTGCGGCCGATCAGCTTGATTTAATCAACTCAAAACCGCTACGCCGCGATTGTGACTGAACTGGCCTGAGCTCATCCCCCTGCAAAGCGTGAACGAGATCGTAAATCGTCGGGGCTCCACCCGAGCGTGGGAGAATCGCAAGCCGCGGCCCTGTCAAAAGCTGATTCTGCTATTGGCCTTCGTATTGAGTGCTGGTCCCACTTTGCCGAGCCAGGTCTTAGCCCGAGATAGTCGTCCGACGGGAACGCTTATTGTGCAAGTCGCGAACTTGCGGAATGACCGGGGCCAGGTCGTCTGTACCTTGTTCACGCCAGCAGACCGGTTTCCTGACCAAAGCCACAAGGGCATGACATTTGAGGTTCCAATTAAAGGCCGTCACGCAACGTGCAGCTTCAAAAATTTGCCTTATGGTTATTACGCGGTGGTAGCCTTTCACGACGAAAACCACGATGGCAATTTCAACCAAAACTGGTTGGGAATGCCCGAAGAGGGTTTCGGCTTTTCGGATAATCCCGGGGCTTTGAAGAAACCGGTTTTCGACGAGGCCAAAGTCCTTGTTGACCGGCCAAGGGTAGATTTAACAATAAGATTGAATTACTGGTTCTAGCTCCGGACCGCGCGCGGTTGACGTAACCTCGTTGCACCAGACAGGGACATGCACTGGCACTGGGGCAATTCGCGCAGCGGTCAAATAAAAAGCCTCGGCTGCACAAAGATCTTGCGAGGCCGAGTAGCTGCGCGAGTCCAAACGTTACTGCGTGATTGCATGCCGCATTTTGGCGGAATACGGGAAGGATAGGACGCTAAAACGGATAATTGATGCCGGCGAAAACCGCCGCACCCTCTCCGCCCCATCCGACGTCGACGAAACCGACCACAAACGGTTCGGCGATGCCGCGAAAGCCGATTCCCCCTACCGGGTGGAGGGATTCCAGGGGATTCGCCGACATCGAGTGAAAAACTCGGCCCGCTTCAAAGAAGGGCGCGAGTTCAAGAATCCCTGGAGTGTTCATAAGGGTCAACTCCAGCACGCGGGTGCGTAGCTCAAAATTAGCCACGGATAAGTTATTATCGTTGAAGCGGCCGGCACCGAACCCCCGCAACGTCTCCTGGTCATAGAGAAAACTTGGCTCGCCTCCGAGCCGTCCTCTGGCCCAGAAAGGCGCCTCATTGCCAGACGGCATGTATTGCAAATACCCGTGGGCCGCGAACGTCAGCCGCGGGCTGAGCGTCCAATAGTGATGCACATCCAGCCCGAACCGGTTGTACGAAAATGAACTGAACAAAACTCGCTGCGCCGTACCCCAGTAGAGCATCGCCAGGCTACCCTGACGCGGAATATCGACCGAGTCGCGAGTGTCGTAGGTGGCGCGGGCTTCTCCATAAATCTCACTGCCCCCGCCGATGCCCTTTGCGTTTGGGTAGAGCTCAGTGGTTTGCGGGATATTCGTAAAGGCTCCCTTCAGCACGCGGAGATAGCGCGGTCGGGCAACGAGAGCGAGCTGAAAGGCGTTGGTGAGGTTCCAGCCCAGCTTGCCCCTGACGTAGACCTGCTCGGTCGTGTAGTTGCTGTCACCACTTTCCGGCGAATCATTGCCAAAGCCAAAGAAACGATCAGTTGGGTCACGTTCAAAATAAAGCCGACCTTCCAGTGAATACCAGGTCTCGCGTGTCCGCCCGGTCGCGTAATTGAGGTCGACTATTCGTGCAATCTTTTCCTGGGCGCCGGCCAATGCGTACCACTGGGTGTCCTCAGATGGATAGGCGAAATAGCGCATCGTACCGCCAAATCCCAGGACGGTATCATTGTTGACGTCAGGTGCCAAAATGCTGGTGATTTGGTTCTGCTGGTCTTTGAACAAAAATGCCAGCAACATGCCATAGGTTACGCCGCCGTTAGGGTTGGTAGCGACCTCGGGTACCGGGAACAAATCGAACGGCCAATTGTGCGGATTGAGCGCAGGCGGCCAGCTGTTGGGGTCAAGTAACGAAAAAGCCAGGGCTGTACCGCCCCGAAACAGCATCGCGTAGACCAACGCGATTACGATAAAAAGCTGCTTCATTTTATTCTCGCCAGACGCGTTAGGTGATCGTAGGTACCTCAGTCGCATGTGTTGTAGCTTTGAAGCTCACAAGTTTACAGAGCCAGCCGAGGGGATCAATTCTCTGCTGGCTTGCCTCATAGGTCCGTTCGGCGCCTTGGCGCGGGTTAATGAAATTTGGTCCCGCATATCCACAGACCCGAGGCACCTTGGGCGCTGGAAAAAAATGTGTAAGGATTCGGACCACAGGGCAGCGCCTCCATGAGGCGATGGCTCCCGACCGAATTCTGGTCGGGGCCACCGCGAGGCGCAAAGTTTCCAAGGAGGATCTCCTGATGGCCAAAGCGGATGGCGGCGAGTTGGTCGCGCGAATTATGCGCGAAAATCGCACTCGCTATTGTTTCGCAATCAACGGTGGACATCTGTTCCCGATTCTCGCTCAACTGCGAAATCACGAAATCAAACTCATTCACATGCGCCATGAACAGGCGACAGCCTATGCGGCCGACGGGTACGCGCGGATGACTGGCGAAGTTGGCGTCTGCATGGTTACCGCCGGCTGTGGTCTGACCAATGCGGTAACCGGCCTTTGCCTGGCAGCAATGACCAACAGTGCTGTGGTATGTGTCTCCGGCCAGCATCCGAATACGGAAGACCATCAAGGCTCGTTCCAGGAAGCTTATGGCTCTGATGTGGTGCGCAGTTTTGCAAAGTACACCAAACGTGTGACCGATTGGAGCACCATTGAATTCGATATGCGGTTGGCGTTCCGCGAAGCGTTAACCCCACCGCAGGGTGTGGCGCTGGTCGAAATTCCACAGAACATTTTGTATGCCTCTGGGGATGACACCAAGCAACGGCGTGGCGGCATGCGCTTTACCATCGACGACACCCGCTCAGCGGGTGACCCTGCGAAGATCGATCGCGCTCTCGAACTCTTGCACGCAGCCGACCGTCCGCTGATCGCGGGGGGTGACGGGCTGTTTTGGTCCCAGGCAGCTCCGGAATTGAAGGAATTTGTCGAGCTCACCAACATTCCGGTTTACGCGCGTCGGGCTGGCCAAGGCTCTGTCTCGGAGGAGCACCCGCTGGCGATTCGCGGAGCTTTTAAAAAACCATTTACTGGTCGCGCCGACGTAGTGCTGACACTCGGCTTTCGCTTCTGGAGTGGCGAGCACTTCGGTCGCCCTCCCACATGGAACGATAAAGCCAAATACATTCAGGTCGATCCAACGCCCGACCGTATCGGATGGCAGGTGCCAGCGGAGGTACCGGTGGTGGGGGACCCGAAGCTCGTCTTGCGGCAAATGATCAACCGCATTCGAGAGCTGAAACTCGATTTTTCGAAAAACCGCTCATCGACTTGGATTAAGGAGTTGGCTGAGGTTCGAGCGAATTTTGAACGGCAGGTCAGTGAAAACGCCAAAAAGTTCGCGAGTAACCGCCCGATCCATCCCTCTCGCCTGACCCGTGACCTAATTTCGGTGCTTGACAGGAATGCCACGGTCGTCATCGACAGCTTCACTCTCTCGGGCTGGATGTCTCAGAATTTCGTCTGCCGTTTTCCAGGCCAGGTCATCGACGCCGGTCCCCTGGCGCCCGTCGGTCACGGTTTCGGCATGGGGATAGGCGTCCAGCTGGCTCGTCCGGGAGCGCAGGTCGTGCTGATTATGGGTGACGGCGGGCTCGGTATCGGGGGCTTCGATATGGAAACCGCGGCACGCTACAAACTGCCAGTTATCTGTGTCTTGTGGAATAACAGCTCGTGGGGTCCGAGTTTCGAGTCGATGCCGCTCTTAAAGGATCGCACGGATCCCTTCAATATGCTTCAGGATATCCGTTACGACAAGATGTTCGCCGAGATGGGTTGTCACGGCGAGCATGTCCAAAACCCGGACGACATAATCCCGGCGCTCGAACGAGCATTCAAATCCGGTAAACCAGCTCTCATCAACGTCATCGGCGATAAGAGCGTCGGGCACCCCACTCTCGGAGGAAACTTATTAGGCTCCACCGGTCAAAGCTGAGCGGTTGATCCGAGTGAGCCGCCTGACTGTAGCGACTAGTCGTTTTGCTGGGGCATGTCGCTCCACATCGACCGCAGCCCCAAGGGGTTGAGCGTCTGGCGCGGGCGAAAGCCTTCGGGGAGATTCGCCCGCGCCCTCGTGTACATTCTTGCGGGTTCCACCGCGATTGGGGTGTTCGCCTGCCGGCACGTGCAAACAATGCCGCCGTGCCCGCCGGGAGCGAAGCTGATGGGCGCCCCCCCACCGAAAGGTCTTGAAGTTTGGTGCGAGCGGATCGTGGATGGCAAGCGCGTTAAGGACGGGTTTTTCGTCGCCTACGGCGTTAGCGGTGACAGAATGATTCAAGGGAGCTACCGCAATGGCATCCAGGACGGCGAATGGAAGCTCTGGTATGAGAACGGCTCGCTGGCCTCAGTCGACCATTACAGCAACGGCTTGCAAAACGGCCTGCACACCAGTTGGTACGCCAATGGTCAAAAGGCGCTGGAGGGCGAGTATCGAGACGGCAAGCGCGAGGGAGTTTGGATCCAATGGGATCCCAGCGGGCTCGTCAGCCACAAGATGGTATACCGAGCGGGTAAGCTACAGAAGTAGTGCCCAGGTAGCAGTTGGTTCCTTGCACAATGATGCTCACCCGACGCCTGGGTTCAACGTCTGAATGACGTCGGGTCGCGACGCATTCGGAGCACCCGCTCCTAGTGGCGTACGTCTCTCGAAATCGGCCGGAAATTAATGGCTCTCATTACTTGCCAGAACATCGGTAGGCGCCGGCAATTGCAATGATCGACCCACCGGCTCTTTCAGAACCAATAGTGTGACGTGCCTCATCTGGCAGGTGCCCCCTTCGTGTTGTTCGGCGACCAAATAGTGTGTTTGGTGCTTCCACCAATTGAACCTGTGACTGATGCCACGCAAACAATTTTTCGTTGAACACGGGAAACAGGAGAGAAAGGTTCTGCGATGGGTCAGAATGTGAACGGCAAAGAGGTCGCTGTCGTCATTGGTGCTACATCCAAGTGGCAATCGAACGGTCGTAATACATTACTGGCGCACGGCCATCCAATCGACGATAGCACTTTTCCCGTTGGGGTTCGCTGGGGGGTGGGAGGAGCAATTGCCCAGAAATTTGCCCAAGAGGGTTTCTTCGTCGTGTTGACGACTCGCAACGAAGCGAATGCATCTCCCCTCGCCGAGGCGATTCGGCAGCAGCGCGGCGAATGTATGATCGTCGAGCTCGATCTCGTCTCCCAGGATTCCATCGCCAACGCGTTTTCGACCATTCGCCGCGAGGCGGGTGATCCGGACGTGTTGATCTACAACGCCGGGTATATGGAAGGCCGCGAACTTCCGCCAGACAAGGAATTATTGGAATATGTACCTCTGGAAATATTTGACCTCGCGCAGCACATCTCCAGTCGAGGACCTTTCTTGGTCGCGAAAGAGGTTTTACCCGCGATGCGGAGAAAGGGCCACGGATCGTTCTTCTTCAGCAACAATGCGAGCTCGCTGCGCGGGCGCAAACGGCTCACCGGACAGTCACTCTATTATCCGCGGGTCATGATGCGCACGCTGGCTCAGGTGCTCACCGAAGAATATTCGGAGCATGGTGTCCACGTTGCCAATGTGATTATCGATGGTCTGATCGACTCACCTGGGACAAGGGCCTTGCCGATCGCGCAAAAACGGCCCGAGATTGTGATGAACCCGGTAAAAATCGCGGAAGCTTTCTATTATCTGCACACCCAGGACCGCTCGTGTTGGACGCATGAGCTTCAGCTGACACCTTTCACCACGAAGCCGAGCTACTAATGCTCTGTCGATAGTCGGGATCGCAAGTGCCGATCGGCCACTCACTAGCACGCTTCATGACCCTTGGAAACTCGCTGTGAGCTCACATCAGTCTATAGGCACGCGCGACGTTTTCTCCAAGCACGCCCCGGCGCGCAGTCGGGGTCATACCTTCAACCATTCCACGCAACTCGGTGAGATAATCCCCCGGGTGGTCCGGATGAGGGTAATCACTTGCCCAGAAGAACCGATCCTCGCCGACCAAACGCGTCATTGCGGCAATGGAGCGTTCATCCGGATCGGCGGAGATGTAGCACTGACGCCGGAAATAAAACGACGGCCGTTCTTTGAGCTGAACAGTGCCCCCGAGCTGCGTGCGTCGATAGATTGCATCGCCCCGGTCCAACCAGTAACCGATCCATCCTGCCCCTGATTCGAGCACAACCGCCCGCAGGCGCGGGAAACGGTCGAAAACCCCGTACTGGAACAATGTAGCGAATGCGTGTCCGACGCCTTGGGCCGCAAACAGATCGAAATACCAATCGGCCCACGACATGCCGTCAAACCTCTGGTGAACGCTCCAGGCCGGCGGTTCGAGGCCAGGATGAATGGCCACGGGAACATCCAGCTCCTGCGCGGCGGCGAAGAAAACGTCGTGATCGGGATGGCCGTGGGGTTTGCGAGTAAGAGTAAACGGGGCGACAAACGCACCTTTGCAGCCGGCCTTCACGGCTCGAGTCAATTCGCGCGCTGCCTCTTGTGGGTCAGCGAGTGAAACATGGGCAATCGGCACGAGTCTGCCGTTTGAATCGCCGCAGAAATCCACGATCCATCGGTTGTAGGCGCGGCAGTGGGCCGCGGCCAGTTCCGCATCAAACATTTCTGCTTCCCAAAGCAATCCCAGGGTCGGATAAATCACTGCTTTGGCAATGCCTTCTCGGTCGAGAATCTCCAGCCGCTCTTTAAGGTCCATCGCTCCGGGTGCGCAGCCCGAAAGATACGTATCCTCTGGGCGCCCAGTGCTCAGGCTGTCGAAAATCGCGTGCCTCTGTTCGGCATTCCGTTTCAGAATATCGCGACGGCTCGCATTGAACGCTTCTACTTGATCACCCATCTCGCGCAGCTTTTTCATTCCTCCCAACGATGCAAGCAGCGCGGAGCTGGTAAGCTGTGCTCGCCGCCTGTCAATTTCCAGAAATTCGAAACCGTCGTCGCCGACCCGGATGCGCACGGCGCGTTCCCGATACTTGGGTTCGAGGTACCTTTCCCAAAGGTCCGGTGGCTCGAGAATGTGCCCGTCTGCGTCAATTAGTAGTTCTTCGAACGGCATCTTTTTTCGACCTCCTGGCTCCATTTACTAATAACGCGAGTCGTACCAAATCGCCACGGCGGGAATTGGCTTTCGTCCCATAGTCACTAAGTGCAGTTAAGCAGTGCTTCGAAGTTTCATGAATCGGATGTGCAACATAATTCTTTAACCTTTGACCTTAATCTTGTCCTCGAGCGTAACCTCGGAAGAGCGCTACCCGGCACGGCCGTGTCATACCAGTCATTGGCATTCTTAACGCAGATCGACGCGCGACAGTCACGCTGGTGTGACTCGGCTTTCGCTTCTTTGATAACTTTCTTTCATGGATTGCTTGGTGTCGGCTAGGTCGGTTGGCGCATCTTTGGCGTGACCACTTCACACGTGATTTCCAGATCCGCAAATTTGTGCAAACAACCACGCGTCCGTACGGTCTCGCGACGAGCCAGGGAGGACTGTGATGGTCGGATTGGCTCGACCAGCGCCTTGTGGCACAGACAGTTGCAAAAACAACAATAGAATTGGTTTGTTTCGTCGGAGCACGGTCCCAAAAAGAACGCTATGCCGACCCAGCATTCGTCTGCGACAGGCAGTGAACTTTCAATTCATGGATTATAAGTCTAAAGGTTTCACGCAAAATTAATGTGACGAGAAAAGCGATGGAAACAAGTCGTGCTGAGCGACAGCGCAGATTCATTGAAATGGCTGCCAATCACGCCGAGGACTTCAAGGCGCGCGTAGCCCAGCATGATCGCGAGAGCAGCTTTCCGTTCGAGAATGTGAAGAGCATGAAGGCCTCCGGCTACACCGCGATCATGGTGCCTGAAGAGCTCGGTGGGGGAGGGGGTGATATCCTCGACTTGGTACTTGCTCAGGAACGCCTGGCCCGCGGAGATCTGCCCACCGCCATCTCGATCAATATGCATCACTTCGGCGTCGGATGGTTGGCTGACTTGTGGCGTTCAAGCGAGTGCAAAGATGGTACTGTGCGGTCGCTTCTCAAGTCGGTGGTCGATCGCAGAATCATCATAGGTGGCGGTGTGAGTGATCCCACAATGCACAGTGCGATCGGATTCGGTGGTTTGAGTGACACCACCAGGCGCGCCGAAAGGGTTGAGGGCGGCTACATAGTCAATGGACTGGGTAAGTTCAGCACACTTTGCGCTTGCGCGGATCTTTTGTTCGAGACTGCTCACTATGATGACCCCACAAGAGGCCCCTTGATTATTGGTTTTTACCTGCCCAGAGATACTCCGGGTATAAAAATTCAAAACAATTGGGATAGCTTGAGCATCAGGGCGTCCGCCAGCCACGACATTATATGGGACAATGTGTTCGTCCCCGAGGAGAACGCTCGTCCGCGTCCAGCGCGGACGTGGGACACCACGCTCAAAATTTTCTCCAGTTGGGTCCCGTCAATGAACGCTTGCTACCTTGGTCTGGCTCAGGCAGCGCGCGATTGGGCGATAGATTGGGCTCGCGAACGGGTGCAGGCTCCCTTTGATCGCCCAATGAGCCATTATCCCGGCAATCAATTCCTTGCGGCAAAAATGGAGATCGGACTGCGTTCCGCCCGGGCGGTTCTGTTGCACACCGCCAACTTACTCAGTGAATTGCCGCTGCGGATCGATCCGCCGATGATGGATATAATCACCTGCCATCAGTTTGTGATGGAGAGTGCGGTCACCATCGTGGATCAGGCGATGCGCTTGGTCGGCGGGGCGGGGCTTTCCCGCTCTGCTCCGCTCGAACAAATGTATCGCGACGTGCGCGCCGCGATAATTCATCAACCGTTTGCCGGGTACGAGGGCCTGGGATGGTTGGGAAAGCTGGCCTTTGACATTCCGCCTGATATGATGCCGCGCTGGATCTAAGATTCGCGGAGATTCGGCAGTCAACGTTCTCGGCAAGTGAAGGAGCGAAGCTGGAACACGCTAAAGGAGGAGTCAATAGACACGCCTTTTGGTTTCGTTGCTGCCTGGTCTAAAGTGGGCTCCAAGTGAGTTTCAGCAAACGGCAGATTTCCGGGAGGGCCGCTTATGAGGGCCATGCGCGCGCATCAATTCGGGGGACCCGAGCAATTGAGGCTGGAAGACGCTCCAGAGCCACAACTAGAAGCAGGCCAGGTCATGATTCGGGTTCGTGCCGCGGGTATCAATCCCGCCGATCTGGTCCGGTTGTCTGGGCGGCTGGGTACGCCGCCGCTCCCTTACATTCCAGGTACGGATGTCGCCGGCGAGATCGAAAGGTTGGGCGCTGGAGTTCGTGGTCTGGAAAAGGGACAGCGCATCTTCGGGCGTGCGGTCACCGGCGGTTACGCGGAGTTGGCTTGTCTCCCCGCTGAAGAAGCTATCCCGTTGCCGGACAATCTCTCGTTCGAAGAAGGTGCCGCGATCCCGATTCCCTTCTATACCGCGTATCACGCTCTGCATAACAAGGCGAAGGTTAGTTCGGGTGAGACTGTATTGGTTTCGGCCGGAGCTGGCGGCGTTGGCGTGGCTGCAATACAGCTTGCGCGTATTGCGGGCGCGCGAGTCATGACGACGGTTGGCTCACACGAGAAGGCGGAACGTGTCGCCGAGTTAGGGGCTCATCTTGTCGTGAACTATAAAGTGCAGGATTTCGTGCGCGAAGCTCAAAACTTCACGGACAATAAGGGCCTTGATGTCATTATCGAGAATGTCGCCGCAGATAACCTGGCTAAGGATTTTCTGGCGATCGGAGCGGCCGGCCGAATTGTCGTGGTTGGAACGGGTACGGGCAAAGCCGCGGAAGCTGCTTTTCCGGTGTTTCCTGCACTGATGAAGGATGTGACAATCTTGGGTATGAGTCTGATCAACGCTGGTTCTGCGATTCCTGAAATGGCTCGAATCCTCTCGGGCTTCTTCAGTGAGGGTAAAATCAAGGCAGTTGTCAGTAAGTCCTACCAGCTCATGCAGGCGCCAGCGGCATTAGAGGATTTATTGGCAGGAAGAGTCATCGGCAAGCTTGTTTTGACGCCCTAGGATTAAAGTACGTCAATGCGCAACCTGATCGTGGATGGACCGTACTTCGACGATCTCGAAGTTGGCCAGACCGTTCTTGACGCTCCGGGGCAAACGCTCACCGACGGACTCGCGGCCCTACATACGGCGATAGTTGGTGATCGGTTGCGTCTGGCGCTGGACGCAGAGCTTAGTCGTCGTGTAACCGGAGGGCGGATGGCGCCTCCGGCATTGGTCTGGAACGTAGCGATTGGTCAATCCACAGTGTTCACTCGGCGAGCAATCGCGAACCTTTTTTACCGTGGATTTGTTTTTCGCCGCTTCCCCAATATCGGCGATACTATCTATACCGTAACTGAAGTCGTCGCCCTTCGTCAGAACCGTGTGCGCCAGGGCCGCGCGCCTACCGGCTTGGTTGTGTTGCGGATCCGCACTCGTAACCAGCATGATGAGGAAGTTTTGGATTTTTACCGTTGCGCGATGCTGCCAATGCGCGCTCCCGGGTTGACGTCCCACCAAGCTGACCTCGCCCAGATCCCGTCAGAACTGAACACCGCCAGAATGACCGAGGCCTTTGCCGAGTGGCGACTCGACCATTTCCGTCAGGCAGTTCCGGGTCCGCATTTCGCAGATATGGTTCCGGGTACGACTTGGGAAGTGGTGGCCGGTGATGTGGTCTCGTCAGCTCCTGAGCTCGCTCGGCTAATATTGAACCTAGCGATGGTGCATCATGATGCTAAAGCGGCCGGTGGCCACCGTCTGGTATATGGAGGTCACACAATAGGGATAGCTGCGGGGCAGGTCGTCAGGGCTTTGCCGAATCTAGTCACGATCGTAGCGTGGCACAGCTGCGACCATCTGGCGCCTGTTCGCGAAGGTGATACATTGCATAGTTCAATTGAACTAGAGCGGACCGAGGCGCTCGCGAGCGGCGGTCTGGTGCATCTTCGTGCGCGCGTGCGCGCAGATCGCGAAAGCGGTTCAGAAGAAGTGCTTGATTGGCGTTTTGTCGCACTGATGGCTTGACAGTGGAGAAATGCACACGGAAGTAAAAAGCCCCGAGAGCAATCAAGCCTCGGGGCTTTTCGATTATTGCGAGCCAGACTGGCTTAACGCATGATTTGCATAAGCCCGGCAGGGCTGCCGTACTTCACCCCATTGAAATACTCTTTGGGCGCGTTGAAATCCAAGTAAGGCTTTCGCTTCGCCGGATTTCCGAAGCCGGACCATACCGTCATATGAGTATTCTGAAGATCCCAGGCCATTGACGCGACTCCATCCCACGTGCGTCCGAGGCCAGGCACATCACCGATATCGTTGAAGTAGGCGATTGACTTCCACAGCTTATGATTCGAATCATACAGGTCTACCCAGTCTCCCTGCCAGAACTCCTTGTCGACATACATGATGCGGCTCGAGTAGCAGTACCCGGCAGCTTCGCTGGGAATACGATGTACATCGTCGATAACCATCGGCCGCAATTCCCATTTACCCCACGAAGGCTTGGGAAAGCCTAGCGGCATATCATAGCCTTGCGGGAAGATTGCACCGTCCG
>JAJPKA010000022.1 GCA_021323945.1 Pseudomonadota bacterium
ACCGCCCCGCTCCTGTTGATTCTGGAAGAAGCTCACCATTATCTACGCCGATTGTATTCGGACGAGGGTGACGCATCGCTCCGCGAGCTGCTGGCGTATGAACGACTGGCCAAAGAGGGGCGGAAGTTTGGCGTCTCTTTGTGGCTGAGCACTCAGCGTCCATCTGAGCTGTCGCAAACCGTGCTTGCACAGTGTGGCACATGGTTCTGTCTTCGACTAACCGCCCAAAGTGACCTAGAGCGGGTTCGCCACGCCTCCGAATGGGCCGATCAAACTACGATTCAACGGATAGCCGCGTTGCCTCGTCAGGAAGCCATCGCATTCGGCTCCGCGTTTTCCGTCCCCGTGCATCTTCGATTACCCGATGCCGTCCCCAAACCACGCTCGGATGATCCGCGATTTGAAAAGGAGTGGACAGCTGGAGCTGAAGGCTCGACCGTGCCGGGCAACCCTGAGGCAGAAAAGGGTTGTTCAAGCAAATGACGCAACAAGCAGCCGAGCGTTGAAGGGTAGTGGAAAAATGAGTGCACAGGTTCAAACAGAGGTTCTCAACGAGGACCCGGCGCTGCGGGAGATCGTGCGCCGTTTGGCTGATGCCTACCATCCGCTTCGCATCTATCTGTTCGGCTCCAAGGCCCGCGGCGATGCCGGTCGCGATAGCGACTATGACTCGCTTGTGGTCGTTCTCGACGATGCGCCGCCCGAACAGCGGCGCAGCCGGCTTGCTTACCAGATGCTCAGGGGTACGGGAACCGCGGTTGATGTTGTGGTCTGCACGCGGTCTTACTTGGACGCCCGCCGGCATCTGAAGGCGTCGCTCCCCGGAACTGTTCTTCGCGAGGGAAGTTTGCTCGATGCCGCATGACCCCGCGCGAAGTGCGGATGAAAAGGAGGTGACGGTGTGAGTGGCGAGAGCGCCAGCGTCGGAGGTGTCGTCTTCCGCCCGAAGCAGGCGCGATTTTTGACGATTCCGCAGTCGCCGCTTTCGTATTGGCTGCGCGAGCGATTCTTCGATCTGCTTGCCGGGCCAACGCTCGGCGACGTGGCGGACGTAGTGCAAGGCCTCGCGACGGCGAACGACCCGCGTTTTGTGCGCTTCGTCTGGGAAGTGCCGCCGCTGGAATGGGGCCGCGAAGTACGCGCACGGCGCTGGGCGCCATTCGAGAAGGGCGGGGGCTACGGCAAATGGTTCGGGCATCATTTCTGGGCCGTGGATTGGGAGCACAGCGGCGCGCGAATCAAGGCGTTCCCTGGCAGCGTTGTTCGCAACGAGCAGTACTATTTCAAGCCAGGCTGGACGTACAGCTTGATCGCGAGAGGAGCGATGGGTGCACGGTGGCAAGGTTCCCTTGGCGTGATCGGCCACAAGGGGCCAGGGATCTACCTTTCGAGCGAAGCTCACGCGCTTGCGATGAACTCGCGGGCTTTCAGCTTTTCGGTGCGCTCGAATTCGCCGACGCTAGCCTTCGAGATCGACTCAGTTCTCAAAGGGCCCGTTCCGCATGGCTTTGGACACGAGCACATCAGTCGCGTGGCAGTTAGCTTGAAGTTGGGCTACGTGTCTCGCGATCCAACGGAGCGGAGCTTCAATGAGGCTGCTCGACCGGATACATCGCTTTCGGAGAGCTGCAAGGGCAATACGAGCCAACTGGAAGCGAAGATAGCAGTTCTCCACGCCCTTGAAGGGATTTGCGAGAAGGTCCTTCTTGCCGCGTACCGGATAGAGGGCGACAACCTTTCTGATGTTCTGAGTGACACTGGCACGCCCGCCGGTTGGCATCCGCTAATCGCCGGCTACGACGAAATCCCGCCGCTCCCCGAAGATGTAAACATCGATCCGAAGCTGCTCGCGCCGCTGAAGGACGATCCGCGAATCAACCCCACACCCGACGAACTCGCCGACCTGAAGCGCCGCCTGCGCGCGCTCTACGAAGCCGGTCCCGGCGCATCGCCGGACGCCGAAGAAGCGGAAGCCGCCGACAGCGATGATGACGAATCGGAAGAAGCCGTCGTCTCCGGCGCGCGCATCCCAATTCCGCCCGAAACCTTCCTTGAAGAGCTTTCGCAGAAGCTCGAAATCCATCCCATCTCAATCTACTGGTTGCTTCGCGAGCTGCGTGAGAAAGACGGCGTCGTCTGCCTTCCCGAGCTTCGCCGCTTCGTCAGCGACCATTTCACCGTGATGGTGCTCCGGATGCTGGGCCATCGATGGCCCCGGCAAATCGAAGCCAACGAACCAGTTCCGGATTGGGCCGAACCGTCGGGAATAATCCCGATAACCGAAGGCGCGGGAGCCGACAGCCTGCTCTCGCGGGTGCGCCAGCGAATCGGCGTCGACTTCGGCGCCGAACGGGTCTCGGCGATCGAGCGCGAGTTCGAGGAGATCATGGGCGTGCCGCTCGGCGTCTGGCTTGCGCGCGACTTCTTCCGCAATCACATTTCGCAATTCCGCAAGCGGCCGATCGCATGGCAGATCCAGAGCACGCCGGAAACCTCTGGCGCGTCAGGCAATGGCCGCGGAAAGCGGGCCAGACGGAAAATCCGCGCCGATCGCACGCCGATCTTCTGCTGCCTTGTTTACTATCATCGCCTCGATGACCAGCTACTCGGCACGATCCGAACCCAATATGCCCATCCGATGCGGCTTCGGTTGGAGACCGAACTTCGTGAGCTTGAGCGAATCGACGCGAAGACGCGGACGGTGGCACAGGAACAGCGCCGCGCTGATCTGATCGTCAGAATTGAAGAACTGAAGGATTTCGAGGCGCGGTTGGAGCGCGTCGAGCAGGCTGGCTTTGAGTCCGAGGCCCTGGCGAAAATCGCCAACAAGGAGCCGCTCGACAAGTGGACCTCGCGCGACGGCGAGCGCGAACATCCGCGCGAGCGCGGCGCCTTTCTGGCTCAGGAAAGGCGCTACGACCCCGACATCAACGACGGCGTGCGCGTCAACATTGCGCCGCTGCAAAAGGCCGGCCTGCTCGCCGCCGAGGTGCTCGCCGCGAAAGACGTCGACAAAGCGATCGCGGATCGCGTTGTGATACCGGACGCGCCATTGCCGCCCGGCGATGTTTTCACAGTGGGCTACGACGCGGATGATGCTCGGTACTCGCTGTTTCGGATCCAATGCTCCGTCACGCCCGGAGGCGGCCGATTTTCCATGGTTGGCGCCGTGGCGAAGCGGATCAGAGAATCGGGACGAATGGCGTATGACTATTTAAGGACTACGGGCAGAAAAATCGGAATCGATCGCGACTTGGGAGAATACGACATTAACATCCAGCTCATGAGTCACGGGCCATCCGGCGATGCACCGGATCTCGGGATGGCCTTATACATAGCCTTGCTCTCCGCCATCCTGGGCAGGTCCATCGGCGCTCAACTGGTCGTCCTCGGGCAGATGAGCATTCACGGCGTGCTCTCAAGAGTCGATGGACTAGGCGACAAGTTGCGAGTTGCGATGGATGCGGGCGCGCGCCGGGTCCTTATTCCTACGGAGAATAGCCGGGATTTCGCGTCGCTCCCGCCAGAAATTCTCGACAAGCTTAGGATCGAATTTTACAGTGAGCCATCGCAAGCGGCGTTCAAGGCGCTGGCGGAGTAAAGGCCTCCGGCAAGATGGCGGAAGCACGGCCGATGCCAGCGTATCATCGAAGAGCCTCACCTCGCATGGGTGCCTATCAGGTGCCGTAACCGTATGAAAAAGTCAGAAGTACCCCCAAGATCAAGCAGCCGGTTTTCCTTAATTTTTGTTGAGCCTTCCCCAGGCTCCTCGGCGGTGTTCGGATGCTGAGGCGTATTCGTAATCAGCTTGCGGGTAGAAGGGCAACCCAGCGACCTGATCGAAGTTTTTTATCATGGGAATGTTGCGAGCCCTTGCCGCCTGCGCGCCATTGCGGTAGCGGGTTGTTGGGGAGCAGGTCGTGGGTCCAAGCGATCGAACCAACTCGAATGCGTCTGGCGGTATCGTCAATCGCTTCAACGCGTGTATCCACGAGTCGCAATTGTAACGTGCCAACTCGCGAGATACCGGTCGTAATCGGTCCTCTCCTAGCGTTGCTGCCCTTCGGCGAGATGTTAAACGCCGATGCCGGGTCATTGGGGGCGAACGTGTTGTTGCTGTCCACTGCCGCCCCGGACCTCGTGGCCAGCGGACCGACCCGCCCTCTACTGCGAGTTGCTGCCCTGCGGTTCGAGCTCTTTGCTTTTCACGACAGGCATAAAGCCTGCTTTATGCCATAACACGGGGCGCTTGAAACCCAATCCTCTGTGGCGTGCTGAAATCCGTGAGCGCTCGCTCGTTCTGCGCTTACCACATCGGTATCGCGTGCTCGGATGGGCTCCGCTCAACGGAGGCGTCAAACGGGCCGAAGTGATCATCAACCACCAGATCGATGCTAACGATCGCTCTACGAACTGCCCGCCGCGCCGTTACTTGAGCGCCGTGGTGCGCTCGATGGGTTTCGATCCACGTCACACGGTCGCGATGATGACCGGCGTGCCGATGCGCCGCGCCGCCGCCGTGTCGCTGTGGCACGGAGATCTGATCGTGAGTGCATGGTGCACTGCGGGATGCTCGAATGCACTGCGAGTTGGTGATCGGGCGACGGTTGACGGTCCGCAGATGGGAACGATCAACCTCATTGTTGCTATCAATCAGTCGCTGACCGAGTCCGCCCTGATCGAGGCGATCCAAATCGCGACCGAGGCGCGCGCGGCCGCGCTAAGCGCAGCACGGGTCAGAAGCACCCGGTCTCGGCGCATCGCGACGGGTACCGGCACCGATTGCATCGTCGTCGCAGCTCCTGAGGCTCCGCCGATTCATGGCTATTGCGGAAAACATACGCGACTCGGCGAACTGATCGGACGTGCCGCGCTTCGTGCGTGCGCGCAGGCGCTCGCGCGCTGGCGGCGCTCAGAGCGCCGCTGAAGCGCCATTTTCGCGCTGACTACGACGTGCCACGCACTGACGATCCGTCCTACCCGTATCCGTGAGCCGATGGCTTTTGCCGAGCGCCCCACGCCGAACCGTATCCGGCAGATGCACTCCGAGAAGGGCCGCATAGGTTGTGACTTGACTCGCGGGTTTCATTATTTGATGTTGTTGTCGACGGTGATGGGGTTCCACCGAAACCGCTCACCGGCGTGAGCTGATGACTCCTACTGGTGGTGAACACGGGTAGGGGTCTTTTCTGTTTTAAGGGCCTCTGCCGAGAAAGGACAGGGCCCGATTCTTCAGGTCGACCATAGACTCGCCGCAGCGGATCCGACATCGACCCGTTATCCGGGAGGGCGCCTATGATGTTCACTGGCAGGGGCAAGCAATTGACCATCTTCATTGGTGAGACGGACCAATATCACCACAAGGCACTATACACGGCGATTATCGAGATGCTGCGCCGCGAAGGATGCAGCGGCGCGACGGCGATCCGCGGAGTGGCAGGCTTTGGAGCTTCTTCGGTGATTCATACGGCGGCGATCCTAAGGCTGTCGATGGATCTGCCCATCATCATCACGCTGGTGGATCGGCCGGATCGAGTGGAGCGGCTTATTAAGCCGCTGCGCGAGTTGGCGCCGCACGCGCTGATTATCGCTCAGGATGTGGAAGTGATGCAGTGTGGAGTTCCGCTCAAGGACGGGCTGCCCGAGGTCAAAGTCTCCGAAGTGATGCGCCGCGAAGTCGCCACGGTGCGTCCCGACAGTCCGATAACTCAGGTTATCGATTTGCTGCTGGATAAAGACTTCACCGCGGTGCCAGTGGTTGATGCGCAGGGCAGGGTGGTGGGGATGGTGAGTGACAGCGACCTGCTGACGCGCGGCGGCATGAACGTCGCGCTCAGCCTCAAGCGGGCGACCGATCCCGGATTCGTCCGCGAATTGCACGAAGCGTTGGAAAATCCCAATCGCAAGGTCTCTGAGGTGATGACGCGCCAGGTGGTGACGACCCGTCCCGAGGCGCTCCTCGGGCAGGCTGCAAGGCTGATGGTCGATCGGCATTTGAAGCGCCTGCCGGTCGTCGATCAGGAAGGGAAGCTGGTCGGAATCCTGGGCCGCCTCGACGTGCTCAATACGATCGCAGCCGTCCACTTGCCCGAGTGGCATCCGGGGGCCCATCCGGTGGGCGAACAGGTTACCGTCGCGGAGGTGATGACGCGCGAGGTGCCGACAGTGCACGAATCCGCCACCGTCGAAGAAATCTTCGAGCTTCTGGTCTCATCACTGCATAAGCGGGTGGTGGTGGTCGATGACCAGCGCCATGTGGTTGGAATCATCGCGGATTCTGACTTGATTTCGCGCGTAAGCCGTGAGAGTTGGCGGAGCGTGGTCGAACTACTGCGAGCCAGGATACCCATCGCCAGGATAAGCGGCGAAGCACGGGCGCATCTGCAGAAATTGCGGGCGAAATCGGTCAGCGAGTTGATGACGCGTCAAGTAATCACTGTGCACGAAAGGATGCCGGTTGCCAGCGCCCTGGCGCTTTCTGCTGAACGGCGCGTCAAACGGCTCCCGGTGGTGGACAACGAGGGTCGATTGCTGGGGATTGTCGGCAGGACAGCGATGATGCGAGCGCTGCTGGCACACAGCGAATTGGCAGAGGAATAGGACGTTGGGAGCATTGCTGTGGGTCGGCTTGGGCGGATTCCTCGGCGCCAATGCGCGTTACCTGCTGGGCGGATGGGTGGCCAGCCGCCTGGGGGTGGCCTTTCCGTATGGAACCTACCTCATCAACGTGACGGGAAGCTTCATCCTCGGCTTCTTCTTGGCCTTCGCGCAGGACCGGCCCTGGGTGGCGCCGCCGGCCCGATTGCTGTTCGCGGTCGGCTTTGTCGGTGCCTACACGACATTTTCCACGTTCGAATACGAGTTGATTCGGCTTTTGCAGGATGGCGAGCTACTCTTAGGTACGGTGTACCTGCTCGGAAGCGTCGTGTCTGGCGGTGTGGCGGTAACGGCGGGTCTTGCGCTCGGCAGCTGGATCTGATGCTGACGTCCCGCTCCACTTCTCCGGCCCGGCTTACGAAGCCGACACGGGCACGCGAAGGGCAGATAGGCAGACGGCTCGCCGCGTAGCCACGGAGACGGACGACTTCAAACAGTGAAGAGGGAGAAGCGGTTGTTCGGTATTTGGCAGGCGCTCGAAAGCAGCCTGACAGGCCTGAGATACGGGGCGGCCCGCTGTCCGAGTATCGGCGAGTCAGGCTGGCCAACAAGGCGCATCAGGCAGTCCTGCACGTCCGAGCGGGTGAACTCCGATCAACTTCTCGTTGCGGCCGGCCGATTAACCGCCAACACGAAGCCACACTGAAAAGGACGACATGTTATCATGCGCATCTGCATCATTTCCGACCTGCACGCCAATCTGGAGGCGCTTGCGGCATTGCCGACCGATTATGACGAGCTTTGGGTGCTCGGCGATCTCGTAAATTACGGACCGGATCCTTGGGCGACGATCGACTTTGTGCGCTCGCACGCGACGGTCGCGGTTCGAGGTAATCATGACCATGCCGTGGCATTTGGTGTGGATTGCCGCTGCTCGGCACGGTTCCGCGCGATGGCCGAGGCCACCGGTGAGTATACGAGTTCGGTGTTGCAGGGTCGCGATCGGCAGTTTCTGGGCGAATTGCCGACGTGCGCGTGGCGCCTTGTAGATGGCCGCAAATTTTTTCTCTGTCACGCAACGCCATCTGATCTGCTCTTCGAATATCGCCCGCCGGATTCACCGTTATGGGAGGGCGAAGAGGAAGCGAGCGGCCACGCTGACGTGATCCTCGGAGGTCACACCCATCGGCCTTTCATTCGAACCGTTGGGCGATGCGTCGTGGCCAATCCCGGAAGTCTGGGACAATCAAAGGCAGGTGACGCGCGCGCCCGGTACATGCTGTGGCAGGACGACCACCTCGAGCTTAAGGCGTATAACTATCCGGTCGAAACCACGGTCCGCAAGATTCTTTCGCTGAGATTGCCCGAGCAGGTTAAGCATGATCTGGTTGACGTGTTGCGGAGCGGCAAAATCCCATGAGCGTGGGAAGCCGCAAGCCCGAAACTCGTCCGCCCGTGCGAAAGCGCGCACAAAAATCACAGCCGGACCCCGGAACCGAGGGCGACCGCGGCCCGCACGCGCTCTATAGCTCGCGCTTTTCTCTTGTTTCTGATCCCAAATTGGCTCTATATGTGCGGTTTGCGTAAATATTGCGATGGGCTATCCCGAATCAAAAGCAGAGCGCCATCGCCGACAGCTCGCGCGAACTATTGCACCCGAACTCCCTTGCCAAAAGTGTTCTTTGCTCAAGCGCTATTCTCCCGGCGCGCTCTGCTGAATAACCAGGGCATCCAGTGCGTCAATTGGATCAAATAATGTCGTGGTCGGGTAGCTCCTGGTTGAAGGCAAAGTGCTCAAGTTTCTGCCAGCGAGCGCTTGGGCGGAACTCATCACCTTGCATTTCTGGCGACCAGAGGATAGATAAAAGCCTGTGGGTCGTACGACTCGACGTGGTATACTGGCTGAGCTGGGAGTCGTTAGCTTAATCATAACGGCAACCCTGATCTTCGCGCCGAGGCTGCGGGCTCCCCACATCACGCTCAGCTACCGGCAGCTTCAGCAGAATGTCTGGAGCGGCCCTTATCATTTCGTCGACGACTCCTTCGCCGTTGAAGAAGCGACCCCAAGTGATCCCCACCTAGTGTTGCATTTTGAGCCGGTGCTGCCGGCGGCGGTCGGCTGCGATTTTCATCGGTGTCGCAGCCTGGCGATTGTGGTTCCTCCACAAACGCAGCTTATCCGCCCTCACAAGCGCCGTCTCGGTAACGCTGACGGTGAAGATTCGCTTATCTGAACAGCCATTCAGTCCCTGACCCGAGCAGCTTGGCATACTGAGGTCGCCATGCGGGTGGGTCAAGCTTCCAGGAATCCGCGACCGATGTCGCGTACTCGAGAAGGGTTTGTTCAGTGCCGAGTTTTTCGCTGCGTAATCCTTACACGATAATCGTTGGGGCGCTGGTGATCGTGATTTTGGGCGTGACGGCATACTTGCGGATGCCGGTTGACGTCTTTCCG
>JAJPKA010000007.1 GCA_021323945.1 Pseudomonadota bacterium
ATGTCGGTGGGAATGATCATCACCTGGTCAATCCCCTGTACGTCCATGTCCTGCAGGCGCGGCTTGGGCAGATACGAACCTTTGTGATCGAGATAATCCGCCTGCTCGGCCGTGAGAGCTGTGGAGGGATTGAGATTGCGCACGTTGAGGGCTCGTTGCACGTCGTGTTTGACGCCAGGGCCCGCCAGCGACAGCACATTTACCATGCCCGGGGTACCATGAATCCGCTGCGAGCCGAGGCCTGTTTCAGGATGCCCGTTAACAACGAGCTGTTTGCTTTCCTGATCGAACCACATGCTCGCCTTTAGGGCCTCGAATTCGTCTTTTGTTAGATAATCTTGTGCCCGCTCCCACAACCATGGTGGTTCGGTCACATGTGCATCGCAGTCAAAGGTGGGAAAGGCCTTGGTCATCGGCGGGAATTTTTGGACCGGCATGATGTCCCCCTAAATCACAGTGATCGTAGTTGGAAGAGGCTGCATCGGCGGCGACCCTACGAATTGGTCAACCGAACGAATCATATTGCCCATGGCAGCCCGAGCTCAATGGCTCTGAGCAGCCTTTTCGATCTTCTCCGTCTTCTCCGTGCGTTCGACGCGTTCGCTGCGCCCTGGGCTGTCCATGCGATCAGCGCGCATAGCTCGAACATTTTCCTGCGCAGCTCGCCCGTCTGAAGTGGCCCCTTGGTGACCGGGAATTGGGAGCTTGCTGGTGGTCAGGACTTCGATGAATTTCCTAACAGCCGGCGACAACTCACGCCCGCGCTTATAAATGATTGCAAGCGGACGGGTAAACGGACCCTCATTAAATTCCAACATCTTCAGCGAGCCGCGGGAGGTTTCCAGTTCCACGGTGGAACGCGGAACCATCGCAATGCCCTGACCGATCTCGACGGCACGTTTGATGGTCTCGATATTATCAAACTCCATCGTGTAACGGGGCTTGACCCCGTACTCCCGCAGGATGCGGTCCGAGGCTTTGCGGGTTGCGATATCGCGCTCGTAGCCGACGAACCGTTGACCGGCGAGTTCGGCGACGCTGACCGTATCGCGGTTCGCCAAGGGATCTTCGGGTGGAACGACCAGAACCAATTCGTCGTGACGGAAGGCGATGGTCACAATTTGACTACGTTTGGCCGGGTACGCTACCACGCCTAAGTCGATTTTGCCCTCCAGCAGATCTTCGTAGATCCTATTCGAACGAAGATATTCCAGATGCACATTGACTTGCGGATAGGCCCGCAGAAACTCGCTGAGATAGGGTGGCAATTCGTGCAGGCCGACGCTATAGACAGTGCCGACCCGAATGGAGCCGGCAATTACCGAGCCGATCTCGCGCAGTTTGTTTTCGAGTTCAACAAATCGGCGCACGATCTCCTTGCTGGAATTATAAAGAATCTGACCGGCCGCAGTCGGCTTTACGCCGGCGCGCGCTCTTTCCAGCAGACGACATTCATATTTGTCTTCAAGGCTCCGCACTTGCTGGCTGACGGCGGATTGCGTCACGAAATTTTGCGAAGCGGCATAAGAAACGCTGCCGCTCTCGATAATGTCGCAGAAGACCTTTAGCGTTTCGATGTGCATAATACTTTGTTCTGATATAAGCGTATTTGATACAAACAAATGACGCAACGGGCGGTTCGCGGCCCCAGTAAGTGAATGCGATGCGCTAGGTAGTACGCCTCAGCCGAAGTGCCGTGAATCTCTTAGCGGAATCTGGTTCTTAAGCTTATAGACGTTTAATCTGTCCAAGGATCTATATGACGGATTTTATTCGTGACCTCGATTTCTACCAGCTCGATGACTGGCTCAGTTCCGAAGAAAAAATGACGCGTGATGCGGTCCGGCGTTTTGTTCAGCGCGAGGCGCTGCCCTCCATCGAACGCCACTTCGCCAACGAGACCTTTCCGCTTGAGCTCGTTCCCGAGATGGCGCGGCTCGGAATTTTTGGCGCCAACCTCAAGGGCTACGGCTGCGCCGGCATGAACAACATCGCCTATGGCTTGATCATGCAGGAATTGGAAGCCTGCGATTCGGGTTTGCGTTCGTTCGCCTCGGTGCAGAGTGCGCTCGCGATGTACGCAATCTATTCATCTGGAACGGAAGAGCAAAAAAAGCGCTATTTGCCCGAAATGGCGAAAGGCAAACTGTTGGGCTGTTTCGGCCTGACTGAACCTGATCACGGCTCCGATCCAGGGGGTATGGAGACGCGAGCCCGAAAAGACGGCTCTCATTGGGTTCTGAATGGAACCAAACGCTGGATCACAAATGGCTCGATCGCCGATCTGGCTATCGTGTGGGCAAGGGTCGACGAAGGCATCACCGGCTTTATAGTCGAAAAAGGTACTCCGGGTTTCTCAGCCGCTGACATCCATGGGAAGTTTTCGATGCGCGCGTCGATCACCTCCGAATTGGTTTTGGACGAGGTGCGGCTCGGCGAAAGCCATCACTTGGCTAACGCGCGCGGCCTCCGTGCGCCACTCTCATGTCTGACTCAGGCACGATATGGGATCGCCTGGGGAGCTGTCGGTGCAGCCCGAACCTGTTTCCAATGCGCACTCGAATATGCCAAATCCCGCAAACAGTTTTCGCGCCGGCTAGCCGGTTACCAGCTTGTTCAGCGAAAACTGGTCGACATGCTGACGGAGATCACGAAGGCACAGCTCATCTGTTTCCGGCTCGGACAATTGAAGGATGCCGGCACGATGCGTCCCGAGCAGGTCTCATTGGCCAAGCGAAACAACGTAAATGCAGCGCTCGAAATCGCGCGAATGGCGCGCGACATGCTCGGTGCTAACGGTATTGTCAACGAGTATCCGGTAATTCGGCATATGTTGAATCTTGAAACCGTCAACACCTACGAGGGGACCTACGACGTGCAAACGCTTATCCTTGGTCGCGATATCACAGGCGAAAGCGCGTTTGACTAGCCCGCGCGGGAGCGGCAAGGCCACCCGTTGCATTTTTTCGGATAGAGTTCGAAGTTAGCTTAGTGCGATAAACGCTGCTGTGATAGTACAGCCTAGCGCCGAACGTTCGGGCGCGGCTCTGTTATGGCCCTTCCGTAGCCCTCGGCGGCAACGACTCGAACCACGGCATCACCAGCCGTTCATTAATTGAATACGTTAAGGCATGACCCCAATCGGGCAATTCCTCATACTTGACGTTGTACCCCAGACGCTTGAGCAGCTCGTTAGTCTGGCGAGTGAAGGTTACCGGGAAGATAAAATCATGGACCCCATGAACCACGAAGATCGGAAGTTCCCGGCCGATCCTGGCGCGCAACAGCGGGTCGACCATCGGATGCAATGCGCCAGCGATAGGTGCGATACCGGCAAATAGCTCGTGGTGCTCTATCCCGAGCAGGTAGGTCATGATACCGCCGTCCGAGAGTCCGGTGAGAAAAAGGCGCGAGCGGTCCACCGAGTACTGAGCGCCAACCTCCTGTAGCATCGTCAGGATGGAACGCGTGTCGACGCTATTCGGCGTCATTGTCCAGGTTACGTCAAGCGACTTGGGAGAAAGTAGGATGTAGCCTCGAGCTCGCGCCGGACGTAGCCACGTCCAGATATATTCATACCCTTCGCCGTACCCGCCATGCAGACAGATAATCATCGGCCATCGGTGCTCTGGAACATAGGCTTCGGGAACATACAGGGTGTAATCAGAGCGCTCGTCGTTGCGCTCGTGATGCACGAAGCCCACCGGCACGTTACCTTTCGATGCCGGCACCGGCGGCTGAGCGCCATCCTCGGCTCTGAAGTAGCGGCTCACTTCCGGCAGATGCTCTTGAAGTTCGTAAAGCAAGTATAGAGCCCGACAGAGCGAACGGCGGCTATAGAGAAATGAAACGGTCCAGTTAGGTCCTGGCTCCGTCATAAAAAGATTAAATGATCGCTGCATCTCACCGGCAGTTTCGACAAGCCGCTGATGAAATTCTTTCAGTTCCTCCGGAGGATCAAGTGAAGCGAATTCGGCGTCGAAGCGCCGAAACAGGTCTCCCGTACTTTCGAGCAGGTGCGCCTGTGCGGGCCTTACCTCGCGGATGCGTAGATTCTCCTGGATTGATTCCGAGGTCCGCAGGAAATTGAAAAAAGCTGCGTCGAATGGAGCGAGCTTGGCAGTGTAATCAGTCGTCGACTGTGTCATCGAAGGGCCTCGCTATGCCAATTGACAATCGGTTGCAGCGGTGTCGCAGCCGGTAACCGTCGAGCGCTGGTCTGAAATTCCATGAAACGGTGACGGACGATGTCGGCTGTTTTGATCATGGGCTGGGCAAGACTTTATGTTGCTCAGGGTCCCCCGGCTACTTTGAAAGTTTTCTGCCAACCAACGCGCCCCATCTTGCACACAACTTTGCGCCCGTCGCCCGGAGACTTGCTGATTTGCAAAAGGCTTCAACTCACCTGTCAGCTTGTCGCCAGCTCATACATATCTGAAAGCGCGCCTAGATAGCCATACTTTCGTTTCCTCGGCTTGAGAGCCTACGCTAACAAGCATTTTCGACCCTACTGCCTGAAAGAGACCGTCCTGATTCATGACCTAGTAATTCGCCTGGCGACCATCGTCGATGGCACGACGCGTCGGCGTGTCTTGGCGAGATAGCCGTCGAGAGCGACAAAATCGTTAGCGTTGGGGGCGTTGCGGGCGCTGGCCGACGTGAGATCAAGCCGACGGCCTAATAGCAATCCGCGACCATGAGACTCTCCGAATGGTCACGATGTTCGATACGATCTTCACGCTTAAGGATTCACCTTGGCTATGAACTTTCGGCGGAATCGAGCATACGCTTCCAAGTCCATGTACTTGGGATGACTCCTCAGGATTTGGCCTACGACACAATGCCGGAGAATGACGGCCGTAAGGTCTTATACGGACCGCTTGCCCACTCCGGATACAGTCTTGAGGTCTTTTTCCGAGATGCTGACCAATGAGAACAGCAATTCTGAGTCTGAGTGATGGCCGGGCTCATTGCGGGACCATCTGCGATGCCAGTATGTCCATCTCCATTCTGTCTCATTGGGTACGTGGCCGCAGCCGCGGCGAGAAGTTGCTGCTCGAGTTGGTGATTAAACGCCAGACGAGTGAGACCGCGCAGATTTACTGCCTCTGTGACCGCGGATACTGGTGCCGAGAAAAAAGCCGACATCAATCTGATTGAGTTCGAAAATCTCAAAGTTTGTGCACCCGAGACCGTGTACGATCTGGCAACGGGACGCCGTTTCGTGCAGTGTGCCGAAGGCTGCAAGTACGCGATTGTTAACGGTGAAGTGGTATTCTGTGACGGCGAGCCGATCGGCGCAATGCTCGGGAAGAGTTATCCGCGTCGGTCAGCTGGCTTGAAAAGGACTTGTCAACACTTAACCATTTGGGTCTCCTTCATCGAGCGAGCCTGTTTTTTCTCCTTGCCCTTCCGCGTTGGCTTGAAAAGGCCACACGCTCGGCCGGCGATCGACGATTTCCACGACGAAGACGGATCGCCAGATCGGCTGCCTTTTGCTGGAGTGAGCGACTACGACTTGCGAATGGACTATATAGTCCGCGGGTTTCGCTTTTGTTCGAGAAATGCGAACATCTGTCGGCATTTAGCTCATTGCCAGGGAGGACCCGATGCCAACGCAAACACGTCGAGTCGTGACCGGCCACGACGCTGAGGGTAAGTCGATGGTGCTCATTGATGGGCCAGCCGCCGCTGGTGGCATCTATTGGTCCACCTCCGACTGTCCTGCCGACAACAGTAAATCCGAAGACGCAGCGCAAATGGTCCGTAAACTCGAACCCTCGCTCGGGGGGAGTATTTTTCGCTATGCAATAATTCCGCCCGAGAATCCGAATATGACCGCCGAGGAGCGGGAAAGAACCACCGCGCAGCTCTTCGCTCAGATGGATGCTACCCACTGTCGCACTGACACGAGCCGTCATCCGGGAATGCATAAAACGCGCACCATCGATTATGTCGTGGTGCTCTCGGGTGAGGTCACGATGTTGCTTGATAAAGGCCAAGTTGATCTGAAACCCTTCGATGTAGTGGTACAGCGCGGCACGAGCCACGCATGGGTGAACAAGGGCAAAGAGCCTGTAATCCTCGCGGCGGTCCTGATCGATGCCAAGCCAGTTTAGGTGCCCAGTTTAGCGGTTGCTGAAGCAGCAGGAGGAGCCACGGCCATCGGACAATTCGTTGCCTTGCAACCCATGCCTTCCAGTGTGGGTACCATTGCCAACGCCCTAGCCAGCTAATTTCATTTGTTGAGAGGCTTGGTCTGATAGATACGGCTCGAGTTAAACAGTCCGTTAATTGGGATGCATTCCTCCGCGGTCGGGGACGAAATCGGGCTGACAAGGTCTCAGGGATCCTAAACAATCAACCCTGTGATGAGGCCGGCCGTTTGGGGATGATTGAACAAGCACTGCTAAAAACGGGCAGTCTTTCGCGCGAGAGTTAATTGCGGTCAGTAACGTCGCTGAACCGTTCAATAGGTTAACATGAGGAATACGTGTGCTAGCTTGCCAGCTTTGTTGCTTTGCGTGGGATTTCTAGCAGGATGCGTCTCCACCCAGGTCACCCAGCAAACTGCGATGACCGAACCGAACTTGCCGCGCCCGAATCAGATTTGGGTGTATGATTTCGTCGCTGCGCCGCGGGACATGCCGACGGACTCTTCGCTTGCAGGACGGTTGGGCGCGCCAAGCACGCCCCTGACCGCCGAGGAGATTGAGACCGGCCGCAAATACGGCGGAATGATCGCCGAGCGATTGGTCGCGGATATCCAGAACATGGGAATGCCCGCGACCCTGGCTGGGCCGGGGTCGGCGCCCCAGGTTGGCGATGCTGTAATCCGCGGCTACATAATATCCACCGAAGGGGGAAACGCGAAAGGTTTCGCCAAACGTTTCGTCATCGGTTTTGGGGCAGGGGCAACCGAAATGGATACTGTGGTCGAAGGCTTTGCCGTAACGCCGCAGGGGCTGCGAAAGCTGGGTTCGGGTACGCTTACCTCCTCCGGAAACAGCGCGCCAGGCATGATGCTGCCTGCCGCGGCGGCTATCGCCAGCGGGAGCCCGATTGGCCTCATCGTCGTTGGTGGCGCGAAGATTATAGGTGCGACTACGGGCAGAAGCACCTTAGAAGGTCGCGCAAACGCGACCGCCGACGAGATCGCAGCCCAACTCAAGATCAGATTCAAAGATCGAGGATGGATTGCTCAGAGTTAAATTTTGGACTGTGCTTCCATGACGGTGATAAGGCTGGTGTCCCTCGGCGGACGCTGGCCGGTGTGCACTGCTCGATTTCAAGTGCCCTGAAGACGGCTGCTTACTGAGCGGCAGCCGAATAACGCGAAACGATGAAAAGCTATCGGGCTGAAGTGGTTGGTTCGCTCTTGCGCCCGGATTACCTGAAACGGGCCCGCTTGGATGTGGCCGCCGACCGGATCTCAATCAAACAGTTCAAGAAAATCGAAGATCGCGCCGTCGACGAGGCAATCGCGCTCCAACAGTCCAGCGGGCTGGATATAGTTACCGATGGCGAAATGCGGCGTTCGGGTTTTGCCGGACCGCTCATCGACTACTTCGAAGGGTTTGAGTCGCTCGGGCTCGAAACGGTCCGGTGGCATACACGTGGCCGTGAACTTATTCATCTGCCCGTGCCCTTTACCGTCACCGGCAAACTGCATAGGCGCCGTTCGCTGGCGGCCGAGGAATTCACCTACGCGCGTGCGCGTGCGCAGCTCCCGCTGAAGGTGACCTTGCCCAGTCCGCTGGTCCTGGGCCTGGCCTGGTCGCCCGTTTTCTCGGTCGAAGCCTACCCCGACCCGTTCGACTTGTTTACCGACGCAGCCACGATCTTGCGCGATGAGATCGCGGAACTGGCAAGCCTGGGATGTGAGTATATCCAAATTGACGCGCCCGAAGTGGCGTGCTTGGTTGATCCAATGACGCGGTGTGAAGTTTACGAGGCCAGGGGAATTTCAAGTGAACGCCTGGTTCGGGAAGGGGTCGACTTGCTCAATGAGCTGGCTGATGCTCCAGGGGTGACGTTCGCAATTCATCTCTGTCGCGGCAACAATGCGGGTCATTGGATGTCGGAAGGCGGCTACGAAGTAATCTCAAAACAGGTATTCGGTCGCCTTACCAACTACTCGATCCTGATGCTCGAGTATGATGACGAACGCTCGGGGAGCTTTGCGGCGCTAGCCGACGTTCCGTCAGACAAAATCGTGGTTTTGGGCTTGATCTCGACCAAAACCGATGAGCTCGAAGCCACTGAAACGCTGACGAGCCGTTTCGAACAAGCCTCTCGTTACTTTCCCCGCGAGCAGCTGGCAATCTCCACTCAGTGTGGCTTTGCCTCGGTGGCGGCGGGCAACCCCATCCAACCTGCGACGCAAGCAGCGAAGCTCAGATTAGTTGCCGAGCTCGCTGGGCGACTATTCGGCTGAGTCAGCAGGGTCCGTGGTTTTTTCCAACAGGCCAGGGTTTCGGGGAAAATTAGCGACCGCTGTGACGGCTCTCAGAACGCACTGAGCGGCCCCACCGCTCGCATGACCGCAGCGAGTTTTGGCGCCAGCCAGCGGCCGGTGCTGGTGCCGGCGCCGCTTAAGGGTTTCTCAGCCAGGCGAAAATATGGGCGGTTTCCAAACCGCCCGCAAAATTCTAACGGCCCGTATAGTGAGGCTTGCGCTTTTCGACAAATGCGCGGGCGGCTTCTTTCTGGTCCTCGGTGCCAAATGTCATCATTTCGTAGGCCAGCGAAGCATCCAGGATCAGATTGGCCTGTTGTTTAAGCCATTTGTTGACAGCCAGTTTACTCCAGCGGATCGCCCACGTGGGACCGTCGGCGAGTTCCTGCGCAAGCTCGCGTGCCTTAATCATTACCTGTTCGGGCGGCACCGCGTAGTTGACCATCCCGATCCTTGCCGCCTCCGCGCCGTTAATGAAGTTACCTCGCATCAGAAATTCTTTCGCGCGATGCGGGCCGACCAGCAGCGGCCAAATCACCGCCCCACCGTCGCCCGCTACGATGCCGACGCGCACGTGAGTATCGGCCAGGCGGGCTTTTTCAGAAACCACTGTGATGTCGGTCAGCAGCGCTATCGTCGCTCCCAATCCCACTGCATCCCCGTTGATGGCGCCAATAATTGGCTGCTCGACATCGAGCATATTCTCGACAATGCGGCGTGCTTCAGCGGGTGTCATCAAGGTGCGCCGGCGGCCTTCCGATGTATCACCTCGACCGGCCATTCCCTTGACATCGCCGCCCGCGCAGAAAGCGCGGCCGGCACCGGTGAGAATAATGGCGTTGACCCCGTCGTCGACCACCAAGTCGAGCCAGATCGTGCACAGCTCGCGATGCATTACCGGGTTAACCGCATTTAGTGAATCGGGTCGGTTGAGCGTAACCGTCGCCACCCGATCGGCCTTTTCAATCTTGAGAGTCTCATATTTGCCGTAGTCGACCATGGCATCCTCCTTTTCGTGCTTCACGTTCTCAGAGGGAAGACGGTTGTCTGAACTTACTCTCCCTGTCGGGCTTTGTGAGTTTTTGAGGCCAACGTTCTGAGCGTTCAAATACGCTGCTCGCCGCTCCCCATCACCAGATAGCAGACCATTCCGCACGCATAGATGATGGCGATCAGGTAAAACGCCGCGGCGAACGAATGCGTCAGATTGACGATGAATCCGGTGAGCGCGACGCCGATAATACCCGGTAGTTGAGCAAACGTATTGCTGAGACCCATGAGCACGCCGGCGTAGCGCGGTGCGATATCCAAATGATTGGCGGCGAAGCCGGCGACCCCGAATGATGCCCCGCCGGTGGCAAGTGTAACCAGCATCGTGGCTACCAGAGGAGAGCCGGCCAATGGCAGCAGCAACATTGGCAACGCACCCAGGGAAAACGCCACCGCCTGCATTAGCTTGCGAACCGTCGTCAGGCTCATGCCCCGATTACGGAGATCATCGGCGACCCATCCGCTGAGATTGCCGACGCAGAAAGCGGCCAGCCAGGGGACTACCGAGTAGCTCCCCAACCGTTGCATCGGAAGGTCGAAGCTCTTATGCAGATAGGTAGGTAGCCACAACAGGATGATATATAGGCCAAAATTGTTACAAACGTGCGCAATTACGATGGCCCAGACGCTTTGTTCCCGCATGATTGCGGCCCAAGGTATCGAGTCCGCCAGCGGGGCTGCAGAGCGATCGGCCTCAATCATCGCCAGTTCATGAGTAGTCATTCCCGCGCATTTCTCAGGCACATCCGCGGCCTTGAGAAACCAGATCGCGAGCCACAGCAGGCCGAGCACCCCTGAAATGTAGAAAACTGACGGCCATCCCAGCGTCAAAACAATGAGAGGACTTGCCAGAAGGGCTACCGCAGTGCCGAAGGATACGCTGCTCACGTATAGCGAGATCGCCCGCGAGCGCTCCGCCGCAATTGTCCAGCGCGCGGCCAGGCTGTGAACGGTCGGAAAATGAACCGATTCACCCAGCCCCAACACCGCGCGAGTCAGCAACAATGCGCTGAAGGAAATTTCCGAGGCGGCCGGGGTTAACAACGTGCCCATAGACCACAGCAGCACGCCCGCCGCCAATACCCGCTTGCCCCCAAACCGATCGGCCAGCCATCCCCCCAGCATCTGCGGTCCGATATAGCCCCAGAAGAACGAGGAAAGCACCAAACCGGTTGCCGCCGCATCATAGCCACGATCCCGCGCCAGAGGGATGATGGCGATCGAGATGTTGACGCGGTCGACGTAACAGATCGCGGTAGCACAGGCCAGCAAGGCGACCACGGTGTAGCGACGAGGCCAGCCAGTCTGGGCGATTGTAGCTTGTAGTTCAGTTGCCGAGTTTTCCATATGAGTGCCGGCTAGCATTGCCGCGGGTTACCATATCATTAAGCGGCGCGAGCCGATAAAGACGGACCCATAGCCAACACCCGCTCAGGCCCGATGGGCTGCTGGCAGCACAGGTTTGGAAAGATCACGCAGTCTATGTCGCGGTGCCCGGCTTGTATAAAATTCCGGTGAGAATGGGCTACATTCCCGTGTTTCTAGACGTTAGTGGCCAGAAGTGCATCGTCATCGGCAGAGGTCACGCTGTCGAAGAAAAAATTCGCGCCTTGCTCGATGCTGGCGCAATCGTCACGGTCGTTAGCCCGGACGCCAAATCCATACTCGAGTCAATAGACGGTGAAGGAGTACTGAAGTACGTTACGCGAGATTATCAAGACGGCGATCTGCGAGGCAACTTGGTAGCTTACATCGCGAATGCAAGCCATGAGGTTGCGCAGCGAGCCGTAGCAGAGGCGCGGCAACTCGGGATCCTGGTGAACGTTGCGGACAACCCTGAAGCTTCCAGCTTCATCTCGCCCGCGATCGTGCGTCGCGGAGATCTGCAGATTGCTATTTCGACCGGCGGTTCGAGCCCTTCTGTCGCCGCAATGATGCGTCAGCGATTGGAACGCCAGCTCGGTTCGCAATATTCTGTGATTTTGCAAGTCATGCGCCGCGCCCGCGAATTCCTCCGCCAACACCAGCCAGAGAGCAAAGAGCGAAGGAGCACTTTGAGATCATTGGCAGCGGCACTCCTCGACTCGGTCGAGACCCTTGATCTGCCGACAATCGATAGGTTGCTCAGAGTACACCTGAACGTGGGGATGGCAGAGCTTGGGCTCGAGCTTCAAGTCAGTCTCCCAGCGAAGCGCGGCCCGCTGCCTAACGACATCTGAGACTCGATATGGATCTGGCTTGGGCGTCATTGGCACTAATCTGCTACTTCCTTTCGTCCGCAGGCTTTGCCGCTGAGCGTGCGGGGCTGTGGCGACGCTGGAAAACCGTAGCGCAGCTGCTGTTGGCTGCCGGCGCACTGTTGCAGGTAATCGAATTCGCGAAAGGTGCCCTTCAAACTGGCAATTTGCCCGTCACCAATTTCCCGCAGTCGCTGTCATTTTTGGCCTGCCTGACGGCCTTGGCTGGCTTACTCGTAATCACGCGTCTGCGAATGACCGTGGTCGGAACCGTGGTATCGCCGATTGTCTTTGTTGTGCTGGGCATTGCCCTCCTGATGATGGGACCGCGACGGCTCACTCTGCCGGCGACCCTGCGCAGTGCATGGTTACCGGTGCATGTAACTCTCGCGTTTCTCGGTTATGCCTTGTTTGTGCTGGCGGCCGGAGTAAGTCTTGTGTACTTGACTTACGAACGGCGGCTGAAGGCCAAAACATTGTCGCTTGAGGATGGAGGACCCGCCCCGAGTCTGGAGAAACTCGACCGGGTTAATTACCACCTGCTGGGCTGGGGTTTCCTGATGCTGACCCTGGCGATTGCAACCGGGGCGATCTGGGCGGATGCGACTTGGGGCCACTTCTGGTCCTGGGAGCCACAGGAGTCATGGTCGCTGTTGATTTGGCTCCTGTATGCTGCGCTTTTGGAGTCGCGACTAACCATCGGATGGCGGGGCAGACGGGCCGCGGCGCTGACCATAATTCTATTTTCGGTGCTGGTTGGCTCATTCGTCGGGGTTAGTCTGGTGACACCCGGCAAACACGGTGGCAACTTCGGTTAATGTAAGGTTGGATCAGGAAGACTGGATGCTTTGACTACGCTGAGCTCGAACGCTCCTTGGCGTCACGCTTCGAGCAGGCGAGCGGCCGATTACCGAATGAAGCGGCAGAAGCTCCTCATTTTCGGACTTAATCATCAGACTGCCCCAGTCGCGGTGCGGGAACGCCTCGCCTACGCGGAAAACGAAATCGTACCAGCACTGATCAGGCTAAAGCAGCAGGCCCGATCGCTGACGGAGGTTGCTCTGCTGTCAACCTGCAACCGCGTGGAGATAATCGGAGTCGGCACGGATAGCCGCCGGGCTGCTGAAGAGAGCGCGGCCTTTCTCGCCACGGACCGCGGAGTCCAGGCTGCGGCCTTTAAAACAGCGCTCTACCATCTGGAGGAGCGGGCCGCTGCCAGCCATCTTTTTCGAGTCAGTGCCAGCCTCGATTCGATGGTGGTCGGCGAGGCGCAGATTCTAGGACAGGTCAAGGCGGCCTATGCGTATGCTGCCGAGGCCGGCACCGCCGGTTTAGTGCTCCATCGCGCCTTTCACAAGGCCTTCTCGGTAGCCAAGCAGGTCCGCAGAGCAACCCTGATAGGACACGGAGCAGTCTCGCTCAGTTCGACGGCTGTCAGCCTGGCCGGCAAGATCTTTGACTCGCTTGCCGATAAAACAGTCTTGCTGTTGGGCGCCGGCAGGATGGCGGAACTAACAGCGCGAGCCCTGAAGCGAATCGGAATTGAAGCGCTGTTGATTAGCAGCCGGACCTTTGACCATGCTGTGGCCTTGGCCCGTGAACTCGGGGGCACTGCCGTGCCCTATGATAATTTCAGGCCCCATCTGCGGATGGCCGACATAATCATCGGGTCGATGGCGGTCAGCCAACCCGTGTTCGGCCCGGCAGAGTTCGAGGTGGTGATCAAGGAACGCCGCTATCGGCCCGTCTTTTTGATTGATCTTGGGGTTCCCAGAAACTTCGACGAGCGCCTTAACTCGCTCGAAAATGTGTACCTTTACGACGTCGACGATCTCGGCAGGATGGCGCTTGAGTCACGTGATGAGCGCGAGCGTGAAGCGCGGCGGGCCGAGCCGCTGATTGAGCTTGAAGTCGACTCGTTTATGCGATGGCTGGAAGAGTTGGAATTGGTGCCGGCAATAAAGGATATCCGCTCCAGCATCGAGGAACTGCGAACTGGCGAACTTCAACGCCATCGCGCATGGCTGGCAAGCCTCGCTCCGGAAGAACGGGCTCGGATCGAGCTGATCACGCGAAGCCTTGTGAACAAGCTGCTGCACCGGGTGCTATCGGGGCTACGAGAGAGCCACGATGCGGGCGCCGAAGGGCCCTATGCTGCAGCCATTGCCCGCCGTTTGCTCTGTAGCGATTTCGCGCTTGAGAAGGAAAATGCTCGCGAGATCCTCGAGGCGGGAGATCCCGAGCCGCCGGCAGCGCCGCATGATGAGCGGTTTGAGTCGAGCGCGACACGCGAGCGAAAATGACCTGCCCTTGCTGCTATCCAACCTTTTGAACCCCTTTGGCCTTTCAGCCGCGGCGGGTTGGAATTGAATTTGGCGGATGGATTCAGTGACGCAATTCCTGGTAGGCACCGCGTCCTGGACCGATCCGACGCTGGTGAAATCGGACCTTTTCTACCCGCCGGAGGCCACTACTGCTGAGGCGCGGCTGGCCTTCTATGCCAGCCGCTTTCCGACGGTCGAAGTGGATTCTAGCTATTACGCGATCCTGTCGGAGGAGGTGACCAGATTGTGGGTCGAACGTACACCGCCGGGCTTCATCTTTAATGTCAAGGCCTTTGCCTGGCTTACGCAGCATGCAGCCGAGACCAGGCGTCTGCCCGCGGCAATAAAAAACGCGTTGCCGGCCGCGCTGAGGTCAGCGGCTCGAATCAGGAATCCGCCGGAGGAAGCACTGAATTTAGCTTTTGAGATGTTCTGGAGCTCACTGAGGCCGTTGCGCGCGGCGGGCAAATTAGGCCAAGTGCTATTTCAATTACCTCCGTACGTGACCTGGCGGAAGTCGAATTTCGACTATCTGGCTGGGTTGGCTGAACGCTTGCCCGGTGCAGCGATCGCAATCGAATTTCGGCATCGGAGCTGGATGGATGATTCGCATCGGGCGCAGACGCTGGAATTTCTGCGCGCGAGTAATTTCACGTACGTTTCAATCGACACGCCAGTAGAATCGGGTCTTGCGCCGATATTGGTCGCTACCACGCCGGATGTCTACGTCCGCTTTCACGGCCGCAACAGCCGAGCCTGGTTCGGGCGAAATCTGACCCCGGCCGAACGCTTCAAGTACTTGTACGCAGAGCGAGAACTGGCCGAATGGGCCGCGCGCCTCAAGCAACTTTCGGGAGTGCGCCGCGCCTTCGCCATATTCAATAATTGCTACAGCAATTTCGGTATTATGAATGCCACAACCATGAAAGAGATGCTGTCACGACCGTGATTCGCCTCTACCAATTCCGGATCAGCCCCTTCTGCGCAAAAATCCGCAAGATTCTCGAGTTCAAAGGGCTCGAGTACGAAGCGATCGAAGTCGATTACGTCGAGCGCAAGGAACTGGCAATTGTCTCCGGCCAGATCACAGTACCTGTTCTGACCTTCGACGATGGCCGAGCGCTGGTTGATTCCGAGCGGATCGCGCTCGCACTGGAAGAGGCTTATCCCGAGCCAACCCTGTTTCCTCCAACCTGGCGTGGCCTGCACCTGGCGCTGGCCCGATACTTTGATACAGAGCTGGGGGAGGTGCTCTTCAGGGCCGCAGTGCCAGAGATACTCGCTTATTATCGACGTCGCGGTCCCGATCAGGTGGCATTTTGGCGCTTGATTCGAGAGCGCAAATACGGCACCGGTTTTATCGAGCAGATGATCCGGGAGCATTCCGCAAACTGTTCACGGGCCCGTGAACTGCTGGCCCCGTTGGACGAGTCGCTCGGCCATCGACCATTCCTGCTCGGCCGCATCGGTTATGCAGATTTTGCCTTATACGGTCAACTGAGCTACTTGGCGCTGGGTTCACACTTGGCGATCGCGACCGATCTGCCAAACATCCGCGCATTTTTCGAGCGGGTGGACAGGATGTCTTCGGCTTTGGAAACTTGATCTGTATGGCGTGGCGAATGGTCCATAGGCTTCGCCAACAGCAGCCTCATCGAGCTCGACTCGCCCGGTAGTTGACAGATACCAAATCTATTTAGTAATAATTATCAGGCGGTGCTCGTTATCGGCTGAGCGTTAATGCCATCTGCCGGCACGAGTCGCCGCTCAAGCGGCCTGTTTTCCAGAAAAGGAGTGATGCGAGGACTGCGCTTACTGGATCCTCAGTGGCGGGCCAATTATTCGGCACAGCGGTTGAAGGAGTTCGTTCAGCGCTGCCGCGAGCGGCACCTATCAGTTACTCCTCAGCGGCTGGCCATCATCCGCGCTTTGGTGACCGCCGAAGATCATCCCAGCGCCGAGGAAATCTGCGCGGTGGTGCGGCGAACCCATCCACACGTGTCGCTGGCCACAGTGCACCGTATCCTCGAACAATTTTGCCAGGTTGGGGAGGCGCGCAAAGTCACCGCGCTCCATGGCAGTGCTCGGTACGACGGACATGTTGAACCGCATCATCACGTATTTTGCGTGCGGTGCCGGCGGGTGCGGGACGTCGAGATGCCCGAGTTGAATGGGCTGATCAAAGACAAGGAGCATCTGGGCGAGTTCGAGCTGCTGGCCTGCTCGCTTGAGATCGAGGGTATCTGCCGGCGGTGCCGAGCGATGGAGCAGGGACTTGTCCCAGCTTCGTCGCGGTCAACACGAGCGCCGGTGGCGCGCAGACGACCGCGTCGCGCGAGTGCCCAAAAGCTCGGCGTTGCGCATCGTGGCGCCGAACAGTAGGAGACAGACGCAACCAGCGGGACCCGGCTGGTTTGCTTGGCAGACTATAAAAATCGAAAGAAAGGATGAGGAAGATGAAGGACTTAAAAGGCACCAAGACGCATCAAAATCTCAAGGACGCATTCGCCGGAGAGAGCCAGGCGAATCGCCGTTATCTCTATTTCGCCAAAATGGCGGATGTCGAAGGCTATCCGGAGGTTGCGGGCCTGTTTCGGGATACTGCCGAGGGTGAAACCGGCCATGCGCATGGTCACCTCGATTATCTCAAGTCGGTCGGCGATCCAGTGACCGATCAGCCGATTGGTGAGACCTTGCTCAATCTGAAGTCCGCCGTCCATGGCGAGACCTACGAGTACACTGACATGTATCCCGGCATGGCCAAAACCGCGCGCGAGGAGGGTTTTCCCGAAATCGCGGATTGGTTCGAGACCTTAGCCAAAGCGGAAAAATCCCACGCAGGAAAGTTCGCAAAAGCGGCTGAGACGATCTAACTGGCTCGTTCGGCCAATGGCGCGGCGGTCAACCGCCGCGCGGCCGCAATGACCTTCCTCTGAGCTCCCATCGCCGGGCTCGTTATGGCGCGTATCGAATCCAAGCCCACTGACGCATTATCCTACAACCCGAATGAGCCGCGGTATTGGGACCGCGCCAAGCTCAATGTTGAATTGAATCGGGTCTTCGACATCTGTCACGGATGTCGTCTGTGCTTCAATCTGTGTCCCTCGTTTCCCGCACTGTTCGAGGCGATCGACCACCTGGGCACCGAAGACGTGCGCGACCTCAGCGACGAGCAGAAGCAGCGCGTCATTGACTTGTGCTACGAGTGTAAGTTGTGTGAAGTGCGCTGCCCTTACACGCCGCGCGATGGCCACGAGTTTCAGTTGGATTTCCCGCGCCTGATTATGCGCGCCCGGGCGGTGAATGGACGCGAGCGGGGTATTCCGCTGCGTGACCGAATTTTGGGTGACCCTGATCGCGTTGGCAAATTGGGAACTGCGATCCCGCGACTGGCCAATTTGGCTTGCCGCGGTAGTTTGCAGCGCCTAATCATGGAGAAGTTGCTGGGGATCCATCGGCGCAAGATTATGCCCGATTTTACCCGCGAACGGTTCACTAGCTGGATCGAGCGGAATGGGCTGCCGCCAGCACCCGCAGAGCCGGCGATGAAAGTCGCAATCTTTCACACCTGCTTCGTCAATTATTACAACCCCGCTCCGGGCATAGCGTTGGTTAGGGTGCTGCACAAGAACGGGTGTCAAATCGCCAGCCCCCCGCAAAATTGTTGCGGAATGCCAGCTATCGATGCCGGCGACATAGCCTTCGCTCAGCAGGAAGCGCGCCAGAATATTGCGAGTTTGCTACCCGTGGTGCGCAGCGGTTACCGAATAGCGGCAATTAACCCAACCTGCTCGATGACCCTGCGGCGTGAATATCCAAATCTGGTCGGAACTCCTGAAGCTCAGGAGATTGCCAATGCGGCCGCGGATCCGCACGAACTGCTCGATGAGCTGCGGCGCAAAGGCAAATTCAATCGGGCCTTTCGCTCCAGTCCGGGTAAAATCGCCTATCATGTCCCGTGCCATCTCAAGGCCCAGAATATCGGGCTGCGGTCGCGCCAGCTGTTGCGCCAGATACCGGGTACCGAAGTGATCACTGTCGACGCGTGTACCGCACATGACGGCACTTGGGCAATGAAGAGAGAGAACTTTGAGCTGTCAATGAAGTATGGCGAGCGGGCGTTCGTGCCTATGCGGGAAGCCCATGCGGCAGTAATGGCCACCGACTGTCCGCTGGCCGCTATCCAGATCGAGCAGGGGACGGGGGTGCGGCCCCTCAATCCGGTGGAGATTCTCGCTCAGGCCTACGAACCTGACGGTTTTGCGAACCCGGTGGATTCGGCACCCGCAGCCCAAATATCAGACAAGAGCTGAACCGTGATACAGCCGGTTACCTTGAAGGAAATCCTTCCTTTCGAGCAATACGAGATTCTCCGACCCCGGCTCCGCCCACTGTTCATCGCAGAGAAGGACCGAAGGCGCCTGCATGTGGGCGAGCATCTCACTTTTTTATTCGAGAACGGCCAAACCGTGTGGTACCAGATCGAGGAGATGTTGCGAGCAGAGCGAATCAGCGACGAGGCTGCTGTTCGCCATGAGATAGACACTTACAACGAGCTGCTGCCGAACCCCGGTGAATTGGCGGCCACCTTGCTGATCGAATTTGCTGACGTCCAGCAACGCGATGTGGCCCTGCGTGAACTGCTCGGTCTCGAGTCCCATGTGTGGATAAGACTGGGAGATTGGCGGGAGCAAGGTCGGTTCGATTTGCGTCAAATGACCACCGACCGGATTAGTTCCGTCCAATTCGTGCGCTTTCGCCTCGGGGGAATCGACGCCGCACAGTTCATCAAGCTCGCCGATGAACACAAAGTGCAGATCGAGGCTGATCATCCTAAGCTGCAGGCTTCGGCATATATCGAGCCATCCTTGGCACGTGTGCTTGCGGAGGATCTGGCACCATGATCAGCGGGTCGCTCGTAATTGGCTATGCGTTGTTGACCTCAGGTTAAAGGTGATGAGGCGTCACGGTCTTACCTGGTTGGAGGTCGCCTCACAGTTGGCGATAAAGGTGTGCTCAGCGCACGGCGCGCGCGGTTCCGTTTGCCTCTGGCAGCTGTAGTTGCTATCAAGCCGTGCAAGGCGCTGACTGTTGCGCCACGGTTTTATGCTGGTTGGTGAGGTGGCTAAATGCCGGCCCGTCGGTTCACTGTTTTGATTGCCACTGCCGCGATCTTCCTGCTAACCGTGAGTGATGTTGCGTGGGCGACTATGCCGCCGCCCAAGCCCGGACCGTTGGCAGAACCGCAGACGACACATCAGGTTGGTTTTCCCGACAGGCTTTATAAATTCGTGATACCGCCCGACAATCCGGAATCGCCGGCCAAGGTGGCCTTGGGTAAGGCCCTCTTTTTCGATCCGCGTCTGTCAGTGGACAACACGGTGGCCTGCGCCAATTGCCACGATCCCGACAAAGGCTTCACTGACCAGCTGCGTACAGCCATGGGCGTGCATGCCCAGTTCGGCCAGCGTAACGCGCCGACCGTCCTCAACGCCATGTTCAACATCGAACAGTTTTGGGATGGTCGCAGAGCCACGCTGGAAGATCAGGCTCGGGACCCCATTCTGAATCCAATCGAAATGGGTATGCCCGACCAGCAAACCGTGGTTAAGAAACTGAATTCGATCCCCGAATATCAGCGCGAATTTAACGCCGTTTTCGGCCAGGCGCCCAATTACGACAACCTGGTCAAGGCGATTGCCGCTTACGAGCGCACCCAGATTGCTTTTGATTCACCATTCGATCGGTTCATGGCCGGAGACGACCAGGCGCTGACGGCACAGCAAAAGCGCGGATGGGCACTGTTTAACGGACAGGGACGCTGTATGTCATGCCACGGATGGAATCCTACGCGTCCGCTCTTCACTGATGATCGTTTTCACAACATTGGAGTCTCGGCGCATAACGCCAAGTTCGTGCCGCACGCGCGCCAGGCGTTGGCGCTCCTGAGCCAGGCTGGAGGGCCGCAAGAGATCGACCGCCTGGCAATTGCCACCGACATGAGTGAAGTCGGGCGCTTCCTGGTAACGAAACAGCCCCACGACATCGGTGCCTTCCGCACGATGGGTCTCCGCAACCTTTATGTCACCGAGCCTTATTTTCACGACGGCTCCCAGGCAACCATTTGGGACACGCTGGACCATTACAACAAAGGCGGGGTCCAAAATCCGTTCCTCGATGGGGGGATCGTGCCGTTGGGCCTAAGTAGTCAGCAGGAAGATGATCTGGCAGCCTTCCTTTTATCTCTTACGAGTCAGCGCTACATGACCCAGGCGAAGCAGGAATATGCGCGTCAATTCAGGATCTCTCGGACCACGCGTCCGCAACGCGATACCGCTGCAGCAATGGGTCTGAAAGGACGCGAAGGCCCGGGCTTCGAGGGCCCTTTCGGTGATATTGGTCCGAGCCAGCAGGAGATGGCGCTCAACCCCGCGCTGCTCGGCGGTTATTAGTGATTATTGTGAGGAAAGGACCCACATGGCAGCGCGCCACAAGAGCATCGAAACCAAGTACTACGAAGAACGTGACAAGGTGCTGAAAGCCTTGCGCAATTGTGACCGGCGCACCTTTCTTCGGCTTTCAGCAGCGGCGGCCGGAGCGGTACTAGCCAAAGGCCTGACGCCTCCGCATTCCTTTCAACTGGTCGAGGTCGTGCAAGCTGCAGTGGAAAAAGGAGGGAGCGAAACCGGGGCCGGCGGCAACCGGCCATTTCGCTTCGCTTACATTTCAGATACGCACCTTTATGAGAGGACCCTGAATCAGCGCTTCGTGCGTGCCATTGTAAAGGCGGTCGACGACGTGAATGCGCTCGACCCGCAGCCCGATTTCGTCTTGTTCGGCGGTGACCTAGCTCAGCTGGGCGAGCCCAGTCAACTGGAGTTGGGCAAACAAATCCTTAGCGGCCTCAAAGCACCAGTCAAGATGATGGTCGGCGAGCACGATTGGTTCCTCGACCTGGGCAACAAGTGGCAGGAAATGTTTGGCCCGCCCACCTATTCCTTCGACTGGAAGGGTGTGCACGTCGTGGTCCTGATGAGCGTCAATGAAAAGGACTTCTGGACTGCGCGAAAGATGTCGGCCGAGGAGCGGATGCAGACGGTCGCAGGCCTCGACAATCCAATCCAGTCGCGTTTCGAGGTCGGCGAGAGGCAGCGACAATGGCTCAAGGATGATCTGTCGAAGGTTTCGCTCACCACGCCGATTCTAATCTTCTCGCATTCGCCTCTATACAAGTATTACCGTCCCTGGAACTTTTGGACAGAGGACGCTGATGAGGTTCAAGCAATCCTCAGACCCTACAGCCGAGTCGTCGTGATCCATGGTCATACTCACCAGATGCTTTTCAATCAGATCGGCAATATCAGCTTCTATGGCATGCTTTCGACTGCCTGGCCCTGGCCGTATGCCCCCGAGGGACTGCCTGCGTTGACGGTGCAGATGAACCGTGCCGATCCCTTTGATCAGTTTGACGGATGTGGAGACGGGCAAGCGACCGTTCGTACCGATGGCCTGGTTGATACTATTTACAACCTTTGGGATCGGAATCCGGTCACTGTCAAAGCCGACTATCTGGTTTCCGGGGGGAAGCGCGACAAGCCGCCGGCCCCGCAGTTCGCGAGTTACTGAACGCCAAGGATGGCGCTTCTGATTAACGGTTCCGGAAAAGGTAGCAGAGCGAGTGGAATCGGGAAAGAAAATCATTGCCGCAGCGTTGATTGGGGCAGTCGCCGGCGCGACGGTAGTTTATTTGAAATTCGCTGGGCAAAGTCCCTTGGCTTACGCCACGCCCTTACTCAAGCATCGGCTGCCGCCCGCCAGGAATGGAGGAACGGTCATCCAGCTCTGTGATGGCGCAACTTCGACCGAAGTGCGAGGTCTGAAACCCGGTCAGCGGATGAGTCGTGAGCAGGCTCTGGAAGTTTCGCGTGAGCTGATGGCTCAATGGCAGCGCAAGCATCCCGACCAACACTGGATCATGGCAGATTCAAGGTCGCCTGCCATTGGGACTCAGACGCAGGCCGATAGTGCCGCCGGTAGCGCTACCCCCAGCAATGCGGTCGACGGCGAACCCACTGCCAGCCCCAGTACAGCTGCTGCGCAAAGTCAGCAGGGCGACACTTACGCTAGTTTTCACAAACGCGATTTCATGATCTTCCAGGCGGAGACCGAGAATTTTGTCGAACAAGGAAGGCGAATCTTCCATTCCGCCAAGCTCTTGGGCGGCACCATCGGCGTGAGCTGCGATATGTGTCATCCCGATGCTGCCAACACCCATCCCGAGACCTATCCTAAGTATCAGGAGCAGCTTCAGCGCGTTGCCCTGCTGCGCGACATGATTAACTGGTGCATCGAGAACCCAGTAAAAGGAAAGACTCTCGACGCGAATGATCCAAGGCTGCGTGCACTCGAGGCTTATATTCTGGCGCAGCGCAAGGGTGTACCCCTGGCTTATGGCAAACATTAAAAACCATAGCCTGAAATCTTGAGTTCAGTGTGCAGCCGGAAGGAGCCAAGTCATGCGGGTGGCAGTTGGCGGTTATTTGGCAGTGGCGAACAGCTTCGCCACGCAGCGCACCGGTCTTCAGCAATTTCAACGCTCAAAGCTTTCGGGTGATGAGCTGCTCGACCGAATGGGCCGCGGCGACAGCGCGATCGGCGGATTCCTGCGGGGCGCACAAGAACGAGGATGGGAAGTTGTCCCGCTTCATTACTTCTTTCCAGGGCTGGCTGGTAAGAATACTGATGAAGGTCATCGATGGGCTAAGGAAACCCTGGTGAACAGCATCCGCCAGGCGTCACCTTTGGACGGTATATTCCTGCAGCTTCATGGGACCTCAGCCTCCGATAGCATACCTGACTGTGACGGTGATCTACTCCGAGCAATCCGTCAGGTAATCGGTGAGCGAGTCCCGTTGATTGTGTCTCTAGATGGACATGCCAACGTCAGCCAGTTGATGGCCCGGCAGGCGACAATGCTGATTGGGGTCAAGACAAACCCCCATTACGATTTCTACCAAGTTGGCTACCAGGCGGCGCGAGTCATGGGCGGCGTGCTCGAGGGGTCGCTCGAGCTCAAAACAGCCTGGGCCCAGCCCGCGTTAGTTGCGCCTCTCCAAAAACTCTACGTCGCACCGGGGTGGCCGATGGACCACCTTATGAGGCTTGCGCGTAATCGAACCGCCGCGAACAGTCGGATAATCGATATTTCGATTCTCGGCGGATTTTTTGTCTCGGATCGGTTTGAGACCGGACCAAGTGTGGTCGTTACCACCCATAAGGAAGCTAATCTCGCCCGCGAAATCGCTGAGGAACTCAAGCTGGCGTGTTGGGCACGGCGACGCGAGTTTTTGACCGACATGGTTTCGGCGGCCGAAGCCGTGCGCGAGGCTATGACGACCGATGAATATCCAGTCATTCTCGGTGACCTGGCCGATAGTGGTGGTGCCGGTACGCCTGGTGACGGTACCGCAATTCTGGCAGAGCTGCTCAAACAGAACGCGCGTGGTGCGGTCATCGGCAATATCGCTGACCCGGCAGCGGTGCAAGAGGCGATTGGCGCCGGCATCGGCAAGCAGGTCAATCTTACCGTAGGCGGCAAAGTCGACCGATTTCACGGTGAGCCGGTCGCGATCACTGGCCGCGTGCGCACTATCCACGACGGCGTCTACACCGCATCGACTCGGTTTAACTCCGGTACTTACCATCGGGGCCCCACAGTCGTGGTCGATTGCGGTGGGATTGAGGTCATCTTGACTTCACGCCCCTGCCTGGTCTTTGAGCCCAATCATTTCCGGAGTCTCGGCATAGAACCCTCGGAGCGCCGAATTCTGGTCTGCAAAGCCGAACTTCAGCACCGCGCCGGGATGGCCAGCGTCGGTCGTACCTTCATTGACGTCGATACTCCGGGGCTGGCAACCCAGGAGCTTTCGCGTCTGCCGTTTAAAGAAATTCGCCGTCCCGTCTTTCCGCTGGACGATATCTGATGAGCCAGTTGGAACTCAAAATCCAACGAGGAATTCCTAGCCCGCGGTTTTCTTTGGTTTTGCGCGACACCCACAGCGAGCCCTCGCCTTCGAATCCCAACTATAGTTCTCCTTTCCGGATTTAAAGATAGCTTTATTTTGCAACGTCTTGGTCCTCGTAGCGCCGCGTGGCCCACTCGCTGAGTCCTGCGGTGGTTGACCTCAGTAGCCGTCAGGCACTGCGAAACTGCCTGTCCATTTCCGATGTCGTCCAAAAGCTAAAGAGAACTTGCTTTGTACACTTGACAGTGGTGGGAAAGAGTGGGATGTTGTGGTGGATGCGGGAGAGACGCGGTGTTCAGCGGTCGGTTCGACCACGCGATCGACGACAAGGGGCGCGTTAGTATCCCCGCCCGGTTTCGTGAGGTCTTGCAGCGTGAGGGTCATGACCGACTTTATATCACTAATTTCATCCTGGACCGGGAGCGTTTGCTCGAGCTGTACCCTCCCAACGAATGGGCCAAAGTGGTTGCGAAGTTCAGCGGCAGCCGTGCCACCGACCGCGAGGCGCAACTCTTCGAGACGTTCTACATCGGCGGCGCGCATGAGGTTCCGGTCGATCGTCAGGGACGTATCCTGGTGCCACCGCGACTTCGCGAATTTGCGCGTTTGGGGCGCGAGGTTACATTTTCCGCCAAACATAATCGCTTTGAACTATGGGATAAGGAAACACTCGAGCGGGTCTTGAGTATGGCGGAGGAAGGTCTGCAGAACCCTGAGTTTCTCGCCAAGATCAATATCTGAACGATATGTATCAAGCAGTTGAGACCGATTGCGACCCGATACCAGGCTTCAGTGCGACGAGCCGCAAGCATGTGGCGGTGATGGCTGATGAGGTGGTGCGGCTCGTCGCTCCGTGCCAGCCAAGGCTGATCGTGGACGTGACGGTTGGTACCGGCGAACACGCTGAAAGGCTATTAACTGCGACAGATGCTCAATTAATCGGCATTGACCGTGATGAGGCGGCATTGGAAGTTGCGGGTCAGCGCCTGGCTCGCTTTGGTTCCCGCATCAATCTGCACCATGCTGATTTCCGAGACATCGATATCATTCTCGCGCAGCTCGGTATTTGCACCGCGGACGCGATAATCGCTGATCTGGGTTTAAGCAGTTTCGCGCTTGATGACCCGGAGCGCGGTTTTAGCTTTGCCGCTGATGGCCCGCTTGATATGCGGATGGATCGCCGCCAGAAGCTGCGCGCATACGACATTGTCAATGAAGAGTCCGAAGAGGAGCTTGCGCGCATTTTTCGTGACTTTGGCGAAGAGCGTGGGGCGCGCCAGATAGCTCGTGCGATTGTCGGCGCCCGCCGACATCGTCCGCTCGAAACCACTACGGAGCTGGCCCGCGTCGTCATCGGGGCGTTAGGGGGCCGGCGGGTGGGGGCGATCAATCCGGCCACTCGCGCTTTCCAGGCGTTGAGGATAGCGGTCAATCGGGAACTCGATAGTCTCAACGTTTTACTCGAGAAGGCGCCCCTGCGTTTGGCTTCAGGCGGAAGGCTTGTGGTGCTGGCGTATCACTCGCTCGAAGATCGACCGGTCAAGCAGAAATTTCGAGATTTGGCCAAAACGGGAGAGTTTGCGGCCATCACGCGCAAAGCTCTACGTCCTGCATCCGAAGAAGTCGTGGCCAACAGGCGAGCCCGCAGCGCTCGGCTTAGATGCTTGGAGAGGGTCGGACGAAGCTAAAAGCGGGTCATAGCTCTTGGGCGCAACCGGCCGCAATGCCTCTTTGAAGCGACCGGTCAAGGCGAAGACGAAGCGGCTGTGGCCCATACGCGTTGTGCTGGCTGTAGCCGCGGCAGTAATGGGATACGCGCTGCTGATGGTGCGTCTGGAAGTAACCCAGGAGGGTTATCGGTTATCAGCTCTCAGGCTCGAAATTGAGCAGCTTAGGAGTGAAAACCAGAGGTTACGCCTCGAGGCGGCAGAACTAAGCGCGGATCAGAGGCTTCGATTTTTGGCCCCCAAGTACGGTTTGCAGCCGCCGAAGCCAGGACAGGTGGTGATCATGAAGTAATTGGAACAGGGTTCGGGCTGTTCCTAGAAACTGGTAGTGAGTTCCAGTGGATCAGGATCTCAAACAGCGTCGCGTTCGGATCAGAGTCCTGAGCGTGGTACTCGCTGCCTCGTTTGCATTTGCGGCAGTACGGCTCGCCGTTATCGTATTGTTCGATGGCCCACGCCTGGTTTGGCTGGGGCTTCACGAACACAACGCTGAGATGACGCTGGCCGCGGTGCGCGGGCCGATCGTGGACCGCAATGGCAAACCGCTGGCTCTGTCGGCCGAGACCCAATCGATTTATGCGCAGCCACGCTCGCTGTTAGCTGCCACTTCGACCGTTGAGCGGGCGCGGTTAGCGAGACTGTTGGGATGGCCGGCCGAGCAACTGGAAGAGCGACTGCGCAACCGCGCCGGTTTCGTCTGGCTTGTGCGCCACCTGCCCCCGGGGAGAGCTCGCATGATCGAGCAACTGGGGTTGAGAGGCATTGGTGCGATCAGTGAATACAAACGATTCTACCCGGAGAGCAACCTGGCCGGGGCGGTGGTCGGGGTGGCCGGAATGGATGGCCAGGGGCTCTCCGGCGTCGAACTGCAGTATGACAAACTGATCCGCGGCGAACCAGTGGCGCTGCATTTCTACCAGGATGCCCTCGGACGCCCGATCTTTGACTCTCCTTTGCAGTTAAAAGGCCCTCGGATGGGTGCTCGCCTCGAATTGACCATCGATTCGTCAATTCAGGCTGCAGCGGAGAGTTACCTCGTTCGCCAGGTTGCAGAGAGCGGAGCCAGCCACGGCACCGCGGTTATCATCGACCCTTTCACCGGTGAGCTGCTTGCCTTGGCCGAAGCAAACGCCCGGGGTCCCAGGATCGCAGAGCGGTTGCATAACGGTGCCATTCAGGATTCTTTCGAGCCCGGCTCTACGATCAAGGGCTTGCTCGCTGCCATTGCGCTCAGCGACCACGTGATTGATGAATCCAGCCAGATTTATTGTGAGCAGGGTGAGTGGCACCTCGCCGGGATTACAATTCACGATGACGGCCGTTACGGCTGGCTTACGTTAAGCGGGATAATCGAGGTTTCGTCTAATATCGGCGCCGCCAAGTTAGCGCTGGCGCTGGGACGAAAGAGGTTTTACAAAGGGATCACGAGCTTTGGTCTCGGGCGGAAGACCGGAATCGACTTGCCGGGCGAGGCCAGTGGCAAGCTGCGACCAGTCACCAACTGGCGCAAAGTCGAGCTTGCAAACAACGGCTTCGGCCAGGGTTTAGCCGTAACGCCAATTCAACTCGCCGTCGCCTATGCTGCTATCGCGAATGGTGGCTTGTTGATGCGACCGTATGTCGTAAAGGCAGCCTACGATGCGGATGGCCATCAACTGTTCGCCCGCCGTCCCGAGGTAATACGACGCGTCATCAGCCCAGCCATTGCCCACACTGTAAATCAGATGTTGCAGGGTGTTGTAACCGGCGCCAGGGGAACTGCGCATCTGGCGCGAGTGGAGGATTTTACCGTCGCTGGCAAGACCGGGACGGCACAAGTCGTCGATCCCGCAACCGGTACTTACTACCACGATCGCCTCGTTGCATCATTCGTCGGATTCGTGCCGGCGGAGGATCCGAGGCTGGTCATCCTAGTGGTTCTACACGATGTACCACGGGGCCATTTTGGCGGTTTGGTGGCTGCTCCGGTGTTTAGTGCCATAGCATCCGATGCACTTGAACGTATGGCCGTGACGCCACGCTCTCCGATCGAAAGTGCTGGTTTGTTGCCTATAAGGTCGGCTCTCGACTTTTTCTCACCTGTAGATCGCGACCAGAGCGCTCGGCAGTTGACTGTAAGTGATCCTACGGCAGCGACCGAAAATCTGTGGACGCGTGAGAGTGAAGGCGGGTCGATGATTCCAGATTTTCGCGGTCTGAGCTTGCGAGAGGCGCTAGCGCTTGCTCGCAGCCACGGACTCGCCCTCAAGACCAAAGGCAGCGGCTATGTGGTGAGCCAACAGCCTCCAGCCGGATCGCTCCCCGCGGAGGATAGATCTTCCGGCCGACAGACCGAAGTGGTCGATGTGGTGCTCGAATCCCCCGAACAGCTGCTGGATCGAAAGATCATCGCGTTAGGACGTCGTGACCCTGATTCCGTTTCGGCAAAGAGAGAATCGGCTGCACAGAGGCTCATTAACACTAAAGCGACTTTGGCGATTACGACGAGAAACTTGAACCTTTATTGCGAGCGGTGCGCGCCCGCGGCTTACCCATGAAGCTTGAAGATCTGCTAGCCGGGGCCGAAGTGCGCCGGGTGTTGGGCGATCGAGCGATTCCTATCAGCGGCCTTGCCTATGATTCGCGTCAAATTAAGCCTGGCGACCTGTTCTTTTCGATCGCACGTGATCAGGCTCAGGCGCGTCTCAACGAGCACGACGCCCTTCGACGCGGAGCCCATGCCCTTGTAGTGCGCCAATGGACCGACGAGGAGCCCCCTGCTGCAACTTTGATTGAATCGCCCAAACCACGAGATTTGATGGGGCTTGCAGCGTCGCGCTTTTACAATATGCCAAGCCGACGGCTTGACCTGATTGGGATCACAGGTACGAGTGGCAAGACCACCACCACCTATCTGGTGCGCTCGATTTTCGAGGCAGCAGGTTTCTCCTGCGGGATCATCGGCACGATCGGCAGCTTTCTTGGCAATCATCGGCTGTATAGCGGACTCACCACCCCGGAATCGCTGGACTTCGAGCGCACTTTGGCAGCGATGGAGCAGGCGGGGGCTCGGGTGGCTGCCGCCGAAATTTCTTCTATTGGGCTCGAAGAGGGGCGGGTTGACCAGCTTAGTTTCCGAGCGGCTGTCTTTACGAATCTGGGGCGGGACCATCTCGATTACCATCTAACCCTGGAAAGATACTTTGCTGCCAAGCTCAAACTCTTTACCCAGCTGCTGCCGCGCAGCGCCTCCGCCGAGAAAGTAGCCGTTGTTCGTGGTGACGATCCGTACGGCGCCCGTGTACTCGAAGCGGTTGAGGGACACAAGCTCAGTTTCGGGATGGCTTCGACATTGGACGTTCATCCAGCCAGTTTTGAAATCGGAATGAATGGAATATCCGCTACGATCGTCGCCCCTGGGAGGCGGTTCGAGATCGAGTCACCTCTGCTCGGCGAGATCAACCTGCTTAACATTTTGGGGGCCTCCGCCGTGTCGGTGGCCCTGGGCATCGAATCGGACGCGGTGGTGGAGGGTGTGAGGCGATGCTCAGGGGCCCCCGGCAGGCTGGAGGCGGTGGCCGCCCCACCAGGGGTGCGCGTACTCGTCGATTATGCTCACAAGCCCGACGCTTTGAGTGCGGTGCTAGCCGCGTTACGTGAACTGAGGCCTCGCCGGCTCATTTGCGTCTTTGGATGCGGTGGCGATCGGGACCGCGGCAAGCGCCCAATAATGGGAAAAATCGCTGGCGACCTGGCGGATGTCGCGGTTTTAACCTCGGACAATCCGCGCAGCGAACCACCATTGGGGATAATCGCCGAGGTCGAGGTCGGCTTGGAAGCAACTGCGCAAAAGAAGATCGACGAAGCTCGCGCACGTTCCGCCCGCGGCTATCTGGTCGAACCAGATCGTCGTGCCGCGATCGGGCTCGCACTACGCATCGCCGGGCCCGGCGATATCGTTGTGATTGCGGGCAAGGGACATGAGGATTACCAACTGATTGGCTCGCAACGGTTGCCTTTCGACGATCGCGTTGTTGTCGCTGAGCTTGTGGGCGCGATGAAAGAAAGCGCGCGAATTTGACCTTTGCAGTCTGTCACGATTTCGGGTGGGGCACGCTTTTGTCTTGGCTTCTGCCTGGGACGGCGGACGCTTGCTCGCGCCAAGTCAAACCCTGGGGCATGCCGCTGGGATGCGGGAGAACGCCACCACCAGGGCGGTTGCAAGTTGCCGACAGGATGTGATCTTGCATCACTCTGACCGGGCGGCGAACCTACCGGTAAATGCTCTACCTGTGGCTATTTTCGATGCACGGGCGTTACCCCGCCCTCAACGTGTTACGCTACGAGACTTTTCGGTCGGTCCTCGCCGCGCTGGCGGCATTGGTTATCTCTCTTGGCCTTGGCCCTCTGTTGATTCAACGACTGCGAGCGGCACGGATTGGGCAGACGATTCGCGAGGAAGTACCACAAACCCATCTTAAGAAGGCCGGCACCCCGACCATGGGCGGGCTGCTGATCGTCTCCTCCTGCGTGTTGGTAACTATCCTGCTCGGAGACATCGCCGATCACTATCTGTGGATTGCCTTGTTTGTCTCCTTGAGCTTTGGGGCGATCGGTCTCAGCGATGACTATCTGAAACTAAAGCGCGGCAAGGGCAAGGGCTTAACCGAGACCCAGAAACTGGTCTGGCAATTTGGCTGCGCCCTAGTGGCGACAGTCTGGCTATTTGGGTTCGAGGGATTTTCCACTAACCTGACGGTGCCGTTTCTAAAGCGGGTCCATCCCGATTTGCACTGGTGGGGTTACATTCCTTTCGCGATGATCGTGATTGTTTTTTCGTCGAACGCGGTGAATTTGACCGACGGTCTCGATGGACTCGCAATCGGGCCGGTCATGACCGTGGGTTTCTGTTACTGGATCTTCACATACGTGGCCGGCAACTTGAAATTTGCGCACTATCTAGAGGTGCCGCATGTCGACGGTGTAGGCGAGATCGCGATCTTCTGCGCCGCCCTGATCGCTTCTTCAATGGGCTTTTTGTGGTTCAACGCCTACCCGGCTTCGATGATGATGGGTGATGTAGGAGCGTTGGCTTTGGGGGGCGCTTTAGGTACCGTAGCGGTTCTCGCGAAACAGGAATTGGTCTTGCCGTTGGCAGGCGGCGTATTTGTTCTTGAGGCACTTTCAGTCATCCTGCAGCGCTACTACTACAAAATGACGCATCGTCGCATTTTTCGCATGGCCCCAATCCACCATCATTTTGAACTGGCTGGATGGCCGGAAACGGTGGTAGTGACGCGATTTTGGATAATCTCCATCGTCTGCGCTTTGCTGGCGCTGAGTACTCTCAAGTTGCGCTAAGTGATCGCTGATGGAGCTGCGCAACCGCCGCGTTGTAGTTGTGGGACTGGGCGTCAGCGGTAGAGCCGCTGCGCGCTTTCTAGCCTCGCGGGGCGCCTCGCTCATTTTGACCGATATCCGCACCGAGATCAGCACAAATGATTTGCCCGAAGCCGAGCTGCATCTCGGTTGCGAGGACCCTGCGTGGTTGAAAGATGTCGAGTTGATGGTGGTTAGTCCGGGGGTACCGCCCTCCTCGAAACTACTGCAGCATGCCCGAGCTGTCGGGATACCGGTCGCGGGCGAATTGGAACTCGCCAGCAGATTCATTGAATGCCCCGTAGTGGCAGTGACTGGAACCAACGGTAAGAGCACAGTCACCTCGTTGATTGGCGCTATGGGCAGGTGCGCGGGTCTCAAGACCTTCGTCGGCGGCAATCTCGGTCTCCCGCTGACGGAGGCAATCGACCGTGATTTTGAACTCGCGGTCGTCGAGGTGTCGAGCTACCAGCTAGAGACCGTGCAGCGTTTCAAACCGCGCATCGCGCTCCATCTGAATTTGACCGCGGATCATCTCGATCGCTATCGAGACCTGGAGGAATACGGACGCGCTAAGGCGCGAATCTTCGAAAATCAGGACGCCGCTGACTGGGCGATTTTGAATCGGGACGACCCCTTGGTTTGGCGCCTGCATGGTCAGGTGCGATCGCGAGTCGTAAGTTTCGGAATAACGAAGCCGCCAGGTGGCACCGATGCGATATGGCATGACAACGGTCTGCGATTCGCTGTCAATGGAGTCGAAGGCATGATCCCCCTCGATGGATTTCGCCTGCCGGGTCGGTTCAATCGCGCCAATGCTATGGCCGCGGCTGGGGCAGCTCTCATATTGAACATAACGCCTGATGTGATTGAGCGTACGCTGGCCGAATTTGGGGGCTTGCCGCACAGACTTCAATTCGTTCGGGAAAAAAACGGTGTGGTGTTCCTCGATGACTCGAAAGCGACCAACGTCGGTGCCGTTGTCGAAGCCCTGCTGGCGGTGGGGCCATCGGTTATCTTAATCGCGGGTGGGGTCGACAAGGGCGGTTCATATGCCCCACTGCGCGAGCCACTGCGGCAAAAGGTCAGACTGGCTCTGCTCTATGGCGCCGCACGGCAAGTGATGCAAGCACAGTTGGCCGGCGCGGCCCCGATTGAGTGTGTCGAAACCCTGACGGAAGCGGTTGCCAAAGCTGCAGCCGTGGCACAGCCTGGCGATACGGTTCTACTTTCCCCGGCATGTGCGAGCTTTGATCAGTTCAGCAGTTATGCGCAACGCGGACAGGTCTTCCAGGAGATAGTGCGGGGGCTCTGAAGGTTCAAATCCTTAGGGGGCGATGCTTCCAACTTGAGCGCAAGTCACAGCAACAAAGCTGGCCCAATGAATCTTGAGCGGTCGCGTTCAATATTCAATGGGATACCTCGTCTCGATCCGTTGTTATACCTGCCGGCTGCCATTCTGTTATTGGTTGGCACACTGATGGTGCTGGACACCACCTATTTTCTTGCCCGCACCAAACTTGGTGATCCGTTTTACTTCTTTAAAGCGCAGCTCCTGCACATTGGCCTGGGGGTGTTGGTAAGCGCGCTGTTATCGCAGTTTTCCAGGTCCGGACTGAGGCGATTAGCGGGGCCGCTGACCGTTATGGCGGTCGCTATGATGGTCGCAGTTTGGATTCCAGGTTTGGGGATCGTTCGCGGTGGTGCTCGGCGATGGGTGCGATTGGGACCCTTGTTGGCTGAGCCGGCGGAATTGCTCAAATTCGCGATGGTGTTTTCCCTGGCCGATTATTTGGCCCGTCGCGGGGTGCAAATTTACCGCGTTCAAGCTGGTTTGCTTCCGATTGCAGTTGCTCTGCTTCCGATCGTAGCGCTGCTGTTGAAGGAGCCCGACTTCGGTTCTGCGGTGAGCGTGGCAATCCTTGCGTTTGTCATGTTGCTAGCAGCTGGGGCCCGCCTCAAACACTTGGCTACAGGCGGTGCGATAGTGCTGGCCGCGTTGGGCCTGCAGATAATCGCCCAACCCTACCGCATTAGGCGCCTGGCCGCCTTTATTGACCCATGGCGCACTGCTCGCGGCGCCGGCTTCCAGCTGATCCAATCCTTCATTGCATTGGGAGAAGGGGGAAAATGGGGGCAGGGCCTCGGCGCCGGCAGACAGAAGATGTTCTACCTGCCACAGGCCCATACGGATTTCGTGTTTGCGGTGCTAATCGAGGATTTCGGTCTGGTTGGGGGCTTGGTCGTCCTCGCCCTGTTCTCTGTACTGGTGTTTCGTGGAATGTGGATCGCACAGGCTGAGCCGGACGCTTTCGCGAGCTTGCTTGGCTTTGGCATGAGCTCACTACTTGCTTTACAGGTTCTGATTAATATTTCAGTCGTGATTGGACTGATTCCAACCAAGGGGCTGCCGCTGCCGTTCCTGAGCTACGGTGGGAGTTCTCTTGTGATGGCTTTGGCAGAATTGGGAGTTTTGCTGGCGCTCTCCAAGGATCGCGCAAGAAACTGGTTACCATCAAGGCAATACTCAGTGGGGCAACCCCCGGGCGGCTTGGTGAGCGCGCCATTACCGGGGAGCCCCGCTGATGCTCGTGTTTCTCGAGGCGAGTCCGCCGCCAAGCGGGCCTGACATGCTTTTCAAGGTAATCATTGCTGGAGGTGGGACGGGCGGACATTTGTTTCCGGCAGTCGCACTGGGAGAAGAGATCCGGCGCCGTTGGCCGGGCAGCCGGGTCTTATTCGTCGGTACCACTAACGGTATTGAAGCCCGCTGGTTGCCGCGCAAGGGACTTGAGTACGAATTATTCGAGGTAAGAGGATTCACCGGCAAATCGGTAATTACGCGGTTTCGCGCTCTAGCGGATTTTCTACGAGCCCTGCGGCGTGCACGACGCTTGCTGCGCACGTTCTGTCCTGCCATCGTGATTAGCGCCGGCGGTTACGCGTCAGCACCGCTGGCAGCGGCAGCCATCATCAACCGAACTCCTCTCGTTCTGATGGAGCAAAACACACGACCAGGATTGGTGACTCGGATGCTGTGGCGTTTCGCGGCCAGAGTTTGTCTTGGCTTCGCGGATGCGGCGCCGGAATTTGGTGGGTCCGAGAAGGTTGCGGTCACCGGCAATCCCGTTCGACTATCAAAAATGCCGCTACCAGCCCGGCAGCACTGCGGACCGCTTCGGGTTTTGGTGCTCGGCGGCTCGAGCGGCGCTCACCGGCTCAACTTGGGTGTGTTGGAAGCGGTCAGGGTTCTATCTGAGCAAGGCATTCGGTTAGCGATAACTCATCAAACCGGCGAATCTGACCTGGTCATGGTGCAGCGCGCCTATGGCTCGCTGAGCTGCCAGGCCAGCGCAGTTTCCTTCATCGAAGATATGGCGACCGCACTGGAGGCTGCAGACTTAGTAATCGCTCGGGCAGGAGCGATGACGGTGTCCGAGATCGCTTTAGCTGGACGAGCGGCCATTTTGGTTCCTTATCCCTTCCATCGCGATAGACAGCAGGAGCACAATGCGCGTGTGCTTGTTCGTACCGGCGGCGCTCTGTTAGTGAGCGACGACTCTAAACTTGGTGTAAATCTGGCCTCGGCGGTCAGACGGTTGAACGAAGACCGCGAAACTCTAGTTGCGATGGGGCACCGGGCGCGTCAGGTGGCGATTCCGGACGCGGCACAACGAATTGCTAACTTGTGTTTCGAGCTGGTCGCCAAGCAACCCGGAGTCCGTCAGCCCCAGGCGGCCTCTACCGTATGAACGGTTCGGCGCCGCTCGGAATTTTCAACCGACGGCGGCGGCTGCATTTTATTGGTGTTGGCGGCTCCGGGATGAGCGGAATCGCGGAACTCTGCGCCAGACTGGGGCTTGAGGTCAGCGGCTGTGACCTGCAACGGAGCTCTACAACGGCCCGTCTGCAAGCGCTTGGGCTTCCGGTTGCGTATGGTCACGATCCAGCGCACCTCGACAGTGCGCTGGACGCGGTTATCATGTCGTCAGCGGTCAAATTGTCAAACCCTGAAGTGCTCGCCGCCCGGGACATGAAAATCCCGGTGATTTCACGCGCCGAAATGCTCGGCGAGTTGTTGCGACTGGCCCGAGTCGGGATTGCCGTGGCCGGCACGCATGGCAAGACCACGACAACTTCATTGGTGGGTCTCATAATGGAGGAGGCGGGCTTCGATCCAACCGTTGCGATCGGTGGCAATTTGCGTGCGCGGGGCAGCAATGTACGACTGGGTCGCGGCGACTTTATGGTAGCCGAAGCAGATGAAAGCGACGCTTCATTCCTGCTGTTGCTTCCCACGATCGCTGTCGTCACCAATATCGACCCTGAGCACCTCGACCACTATGGCACGATGGAGCGGGTACGCGAGGCTTATCTCAACTTCATCAATCGAGTGCCCTTTTATGGAGTTGCAATTCTGGGGACCGACAGCGCTAACGTGCGGAGTCTTTTGCCTGCGGTGCGCAAACCCACCCTAACCTACGGCCTTGTACAGGAAGCGGACCTCCGGGCAGACGACATAACAATTGATGGCCTTTCGACCAATTTTGAGGTCACTCACCGCCAGCGGCGCCTTGGACGTGTTACCCTCCCACTGCCGGGCGTTCATCTGGCCCTCAACGCCCTCGCGGCCATCGCCGTGGCGATGGAACTCGGCATCGACTTTGAGGTTATGACGCGCGCTCTGGCCGCATTCTCTGGCATTTCGCGACGCTTCGAAATCAAAGGTGAGGCGGCGGGTCGAGTTGTGCTCGACGACTACGCGCATCACCCAGAGGAAGTGCGAGCCACGCTCAGGGCGGCACGCGCAGCCTTCGCCCGCCGGATCGTGACGGTCTTCCAACCCCATCGGTTTACGCGGCTGCGAGACCTGTTCAACGATTTCATCTCGGCGTTTGACGATACCGATGTGCTTTATCTCCTGGAAGTGTATCCTGCGGGCGAAGAGGTGATCGATGGGGTAAGCGGCCGCCGACTCTACGATGCTCTGCGAGCGCGGGGTCACTTGAATGTTCATTATCTGAATAATGACGAGGAGCCGGCGTTGAGATTGATGCGCGAAACAAAACACGGCGATCTGGTGATCACCTTGGGAGCGGGCGATGTTTACAGGATTGGCGAAAATCTACTCGCCGGACTGAGCAGAGCTGATGGGTGAGCTTGAAGCCCAATTGGTCGCCAGCTTCGGCCCCGCCTTCGAGCGCAATCGTCCACTAGCGACTCTGACGTCATTTCGCATTGGCGGGCCGGCAGACCTCTTTGTGATTGCAAATACCGAGCAGCAGTTGTCCGCGGCGTTGGCCGCAGCTGATCAGCACGACGTCCCGGTCTTTTGTCTGGGCGCCGGGACCAATCTGCTCGTGAGCGACCGCGGCATTCGGGGCCTGGTAATCACATTGGGCCCGGGGTTTGCCTATAGCAACATTGAGGGCAATCGCGTCGTTGCGGGTGCGGCTTTGCAGTTCCGCACGCTGGTCGAGCGCGTAGTTGATAAAGGTCTCGCCGGTCTGGAGTTCGCCGAAGGCATCCCCGGAACGGTTGGCGGCGGTTTGGTGATGAATGCTGGCGCATTTGGCGGGGAGATCGCACGCGTGGTTTCGGCGGTACACGGCATAACCGCAGCCGGAGAGCAGCGGCGGCTGTCCAGCGATGAAATCGGCTTCTCGTATCGCCGCACGGTACTGCCCCGGGGTTTCGTGATTACTCGGGTCGAGTTCACGTTAGAACCTGGTGATCGGCATGCGTTGTGGACGCGAATCCAGACCATCCGCGCACAGCGTGCGGCGCGCCAACCGGGTGATTACCCGAATGCCGGCTCGGTGTTCAAAAACCCTCCCGGAGATTTTGCAGCGCGCTTGCTGGAAAAGTCGGGAGTCAAGGGGATGCGAATCGGTGCTGCAGCATTTTCGTGCCGTCATGCTAATTTTATTATCAATCTCGGTGGTGCTCGCGCCGAGGACGTGCGGCGCCTGATGGATTTGGCTCGGGACAAAGTCCGACTGGCTACTGGCATCTTGCTCGAGCCGGAGGTTAAGCTGGTCGGTGAATGGTGAATTCGGGCGTGCCGCTTTTGGTGGCGGCGTCGGGACTGGGTGCGCCAGATTTGTTGGGACTCGTGAGCCGGACTTCAAGAGTGGTTGGACGGAACTGAGGTGGTGGCGGGCGTCGAGCCTGCGGGATGCGGCCGGTGGCGGTGGGGACGAAAAGAAAGAGACCTAAATCCGGCAGTGGCTGGAACTGGCGTCTAGTCGGGATTGCGCTCTGCGCGTTCTTCGCCTTGGGAGTCATAACCGGCCTTAGTCAGCCAGGTCGCTCCCTGGCGCGCCGGATCGAGGCCTTACTCGATCGCTTGCCTCATATCAGCGGTTCAGAGCTGATTCCCACAGCTTATCGGGTATTCTTCACCAGAGAACCAACTGGTCGGAATGCGGGAACCTCTTCAGCCGCCTCTCTGAACGAGACGATCGCGCTCGCGCGACATCCCGACGGTTTCTATCAGATTGACGGTCAAGGGAACTTGGTAGGTCCGGTGGTGCCGGCCGCGACATCGGATCTTCCCGTACTGACCGGAAGCCAGGTCGAGCATGCATCCTCTCGTCAACTGCTGGAATTTACTGAAGAACTGATTCGCGGCGAAGCTACCCTCGATACGAGTATCTCGGAAATGCGAGTAAGTGCGGACGACCGCGTTCGCTTCTATTTGGACCGGCCGCGCTTTGTGGTGATCCTTGACCGCAAAGCCTTGGCTCTCCAGCTGTCTCGCGCAGCGGAGGTGCTCTCCCTTTGGCGGCATTATCAGTTTCTAGGAATAATGGATATGACCGTCCCGGATGAAGCGATCGTACGCGTTCGAACTCAAACGCCGACAGTACAGGATAAGGCCAATTTTATCCGTGGCGTCAGCGCGAAGGCGCTGAATTTTGACCGACAACGAGCGGCGGTGGTTGCGACACCGCAGGTAGTTACTGGGCAATGAAATGCCAGGCTCACACCCGCGGTGGCTTCGCTTTTGCGGTTAGAACAATCAAGTGATCTGGTGGCAATTGATTAGTAAAGTTGCGCTTTTTGCCAATGAGAAGCGTGTTGGCCGGCGTTGATGTCGGCACGAGCAAAGTCTGCACCTTGATTGGTGAGACCGGACCTGATGGTGCGGTGGCTGTCCTCGGGTACGGCGTCGTGCCCTGCACAGGTCTGCGCCGCGGGGTCGTGGTCAATATAGAGGCGACCGTCGAAGCGCTGCGCGCGGCCACGACTGAGGCGGAAAAAGCTGCAGGTATGAGGATCAGCAACGCCGTTGTCGGCGTCGCGGGCGCTCATATTAGAGGATTGAATAGCCACGGGATTGTGGCTGTACGCGGCGGCGAAGTCGGTCCTCGCGACGTGGAACGGGTGATAGAAGCGGCCCGGGCGGTCGCGATCCCCTTGGATCGCCAAGTGCTGCACATTCTACCCCAACAGTTCGCGGTCGATGATCAGGACGGCGTCCGGGATCCTATCGGGATGGCAGGGGTGCGCTTGGAGGCCCGAATTCACATTGTCACTGCCGCGCAGACTTACGGTCAAAACCTTTACAAATGTTGCGAGCGCGCCGGCATCAGTGCCAGTGAGTTCGTTTTTGAACCCCTCGCTTCCGCCGATGCGGCTATCTTCCCCGAAGAGCGCGAATTGGGAGTGGCGCTGATCGATATAGGCGGCGGCACTACGGATATCATTGTCTTCTACAATGGTGCGGTGATGCACACGGCGGTGCTACCCGTGGGTGGCAATCATCTGACAAGCGATGTCGCCGCCGGATTGCGTACCCCGCTGACCGAGGCCGAGCGGCTTAAAATCAATTACGGCGTGGCGACCAACCAGGTAGTCGGCCACGACGAAACTGTGCGCGTACCTGGCGTTGGGGGCCGCGAGCCGCGTGAGATCCAACGCCGACTACTCGGGGAGATAATAGAGCCTCGGATGGAGGAGATCTTCGCCATGGCGCAGCGTGAACTGCTGCGCTCGGGCGTGGCCGACTGTCTCAGTTCAGGAATCGTCCTGGCTGGCGGTACCTCCCTCCTGGAGGGTACCCAGGAACTGGCCGAGCGCATTTTCGGGATGCCAGTGCGCCGCGGACTGCCAGTCAACCTCAAGGGCATGCCGGAAGAGCTAATGAAGCCTATGTATACGACGGCGGCCGGTCTGTTGCTGCACGCGGGGCATGGCCGGTCTCATGCTAACGGGCTTGGACGATTCGGCAGGTGGGGACGCCTGCGCATGCGCGTCAGCGATTGGGTCAGAGATTTCTTTTGATGGACAAGTTGGGTGAGAGTGGTGGAGGTGAAGTCATGATCGAATTGATCGAAAACGCAGATCCGGGAGCTCGGATCAAGGTCATTGGTGCAGGCGGCTGCGGCGGCAATGCCGTGAACCACATGATTATGTCAGGCCTGCAGAATGTGGATTTTATTGCGGTCAATACCGACTCGCAGGCCTTGCAGAACAATCATGCTCCCCTCCGGTTGCAGATTGGACAGATGCTCACGCGCGGGCGTGGCACTGGCGGCAACCCCGAAATCGGACGCAAGGCCGCACTTGAAGATGAGGATCGGCTGCGAGAAGCATTAAGTGATGCGGAAATGGTGTTTGTCACTGCCGGGATGGGCGGTGGCACCGGCACGGGTTCGGCACCGGTAATTGCCCGAATTGCGCGTGAGAGTGGTGCGCTCACCGTAGGTGTAGTCACCAAGCCTTTCCAGTTCGAGGGTCGCAAAAGAATGGGTCAAGCCGAGGAGGGGGTGCGCGAACTCAAAAGCGCTGTCGATACGTTAATTACCATTCCGAACCAGCGGTTATTGTCTATTGCAAGTCGCACCACCTCGCTCAGAGAAGCCTTCCAGCGCGCCGATGATGTCCTGCTCCAGGCCGTACGGGGAATTTCGGAGCTGGTCACTGTTCACGGCCTGATCAACCTGGATTTCGCCGATGTCCGTTCAATCATGGCTGAGATGGGTATGGCGATGATGGGCGCAGCGCGGGCCTCTGGTGAGAACCGAGCCGTTGAAGCCGCGCAGCGCGCGATTTCGAGCCCCCTGCTCGAGGATGTTTCGATCAAAGGAGCGCGGGGACTGCTGATCAACGTTACGGGCGGTCCCGATATGTCGCTCTACGAAGTGAACGAGGCGGCGAGCCTGATTCAGGAAGAGGCACACGAGGACGCCAATATCATCTTCGGGGCCGTGATCGATGAAAGGATCGCGGACGAGATACACGTGACAGTCATCGCCACCGGTTTTGGGGAGCGCGAACACGAGTGGCATGGACCACGCTATTCGCCTTCGGGCACACCGCTAACGTCGCCCGTACAGGCGTCGCCGACGCGACCGATCGAGCTTCAATCGCAGTTGGCGGCGATGCCCTCGCAATTTCCACCACCGCCGCCACCGCCGAGCCAGAGTGCGCACGGCAAGCCTGTGAGACGATTAGGGATGATCGTCGATGAGAACAGCCTGGATATTCCCACTTTCAAACGGCGCAACGAGCACGCCGGACCAACTCGCTTTGGCCAGGACGGCTTGGAGAATGATGACAAACTCGATATTCCAGCGTTCCTGCGCAAACAACCCGATTGAGGCGTCAAAAGCGTGACTTAAGATCTCTCGCGGAACTTATGGCGATTGCTGAGTGGTCGTGGCGTGCAACGCCTCGGGCGTGCAGCCATTCGTACTAGTGCCCTGCCACCGGTGTGCGAGCAGGTTTAGCCATCAACAGCGCAACCGGAGTCAGAATAAAAAAGATGTAGGCAATGATGCGGAAATCGTCGATGAACGCCAACACGGTCGCTTGTCGCTGCAGTTCCATGTAGACCATTCCGAGCATCGGAGCACTACCGTGGCGAGTTAAATCTCCGCCTACAGTGGAGAGCGCCGGCAAGGAGCGCATCAGCGTGCTGAACTGAAATGGATCGACGTGACCTGCCAGATAGCTCTGATGGACCTGAGCACCGCTGCTGAGCATGGCCACCAAGATGGCGATGCCTACACTCCCACCGATAGTGCGAACCATGTTGAAGAGACCGGATGCTGTGCCCATGTCCTCCATGCTGACCGCGCCGAGACTCAACGTCGTTAGCGGAATAAAGATGAAGCCGGAGCCGATGCCGCGGAGGATCCCAGGGGCTGCGATGTTCCAAAAGTCAATCTGAGCGTAAAAATTCGCCATATACCAGCTGCCAATGCCGGCTACCAGGCAACCGAGCGTAACCATCAGGCGCGGATCCATCTTGTTGAAGAGCCGCCCTGCGAACATGATTGAAATGAGCGTGCCGAAACTCTGAATCGAGAGCACCAGTCCCGCCAGCATCGGCGTATAGCCGGAGATTTGCTGGCAGAAAAGCGGAATGAGAATATAAGTGCCGTACATTCCGAACATCACAATGGTCGTAAAAATGGTGCCGAGGGCGAAAGTTCGATTGTAAAGCACCCGCAGATTGACGATCGGCTCTGCCGTGAGCAGCTCCCGAATTACGAAAGCGACCAACCCGCAAGAGCCGATCACTGTCAGCATCAGGATAAGACGGGAATCAAACCATCCCAACCGTTCGCCCTTGTCGAGCATCACTTGAATACACCCGACGCCGATGGCTAAGAGCCACAGGCCCCACCAATCGATCTTTTTGATGCCACGGCGGATATACGAAGGGTCATGCACGAAAACCGCGACCATCGAGGCGGCGGTGATGCCGATCGGTACATTGATGTAGAAAATCCAGCGCCAGCTATAATTATCGGTTATCCAGCCTCCGAGGATCGGGCCGCCGACCGGTCCGATCATCATTCCCATTCCCCACACCGACATCGCTACGGCCTGTTGGTCAGGCGGAAAGGTCTCCATCAGAATCGCCTGAGACATGGGCATCATAGCCCCACCACCAAGGCCCTGCAGCACGCGACAGAACACGAGGATTTGCAAGTTCGGTGAGGCACCCGCCATCAGAGAGCCGAACACGAACAACAGAATTGAGAAGATAAAAAAGCGCTTGCGGCCAAAATACGCACCACACCATCCAGTGAGCGGAATGATGATGGCGTTGGCGACAATATAGGAAGTCAGCACCCAGGCGGCTTCGTCGACTCCGGCTGATAAGCTCCCCCTAATGTGAAGCAGGGCAACATTGGCGATGGTGGTGTCGACGACCTCCATGATGGTGGCCAGCATCACCGCAAAAGCGATCAGCCACTGGTTAGCTGACGGGCGGTGCTGCGCTGCCTGAGTCTGAGTCGGTGCGGCGGCCATCTGGTCTTAGGCAGATCCAGCCAGAGTTTGCATCAAGGCCCGCATCTCGCTGGCATCGAGCTGTTCAAATCTTTGCAGCTCACCGATAACGCGCTCGGTTTCGAGGCTGCTGAGGGCGCGGTTCATGCAATCGCGGACCTTCAATAAATGTTCATTCTCCGAAATAGGGGTTCCCCACGCGGCTCGCGGACGAACACATTTGCCTGAGACGGTCCTGCCGTCGGCTTCTGTGACTTTTACTTCCACCCACATCCTATCGAGGCTGGCGGGGATCGCGCAGGATTGTATCAATCTCGTCTTGCGCAGCACTGCCTGGATATCCGGCTCCTGTAGACGCTCATCGGTGAAAGTGTCAATTCCGACCCGGCCGTCGATAAGCGCGGACGCCGCAGCATACTGGAAGCTGAACTTGGCGTCGAGACCGCTCGAAGGTTGGGGGCGGTCAACGTAAGGCATCTCGGGTCCGACAATCTCAACGGCAGCGATCGTGTGATTCGGCGGAAGATCCTTGCGCGCCTCGAGTGCTGCAGTAATTACGAAATGGGTGGCGTATTGACTCGGAAACAGCTTGATAGCGTAACCCGGATCGAGAATTTGCCACGATGCCTTGTCGGTGACGAGCGGTGTCGGATCCCAATCCTCGCGGAACAGCGCCGCAGCGAGTCCATTCGGCGCTTCGATAATATCCGGATTGGCTTCCAGGCCACCGGCCGCCAGCAGCGCCGCCTCGAGGCCGTCGCTTGCTGCTTTGCCACAATGGGTGCATTTGGTCATGGTACCAATGTTGGCGAGCAGTCCCCCTGTCCGAGATGCAGCAATCCCTATTGCATTGCGCAACTGCTCAGCGTTTAGCTCCAACAGGTGTCCGGCAGCGACCGCACTACCGATGGGTCCCGCAACTCCAGGGGGATGAAATACCAGTCCACGCGGCTCATAGTGCCGCGATGCTAGCCGCAATCTGCAGTGAGCTTCGATTCCCTTGATGAGCGCGACCATTAACTCTTTGCCGGCCATGCCGAGGGCCTCGCCGAGCGCGAGAACTGTCGGCAACGTCGTCGAAAGCGCATGAGTCGGCGGATTCCACATCGGCTCGTAATCGAGCACGTGCATCGAGGCGCCGTTTACGAATGCGGCTCCGACCGTGCTGCTTTTGAATCCGAAGTTCAAGACTGTCGATTGTCCGAGGCAGCCGAAAGCCTGAAGCTGCTGTGCAAGAATTGTGGGAGCGCGCTCTCGGCTGCCGGCCATTGCTACTGCGATGCCATCGAGGATCAGGGGCCGCACCGCAGCGAATAATTCAGCCGACAGGTGTTCGGCGGTAATATCGGCAAATCTTTGGCAAAATTGTGCGGTAACTTTCACCGGGCCGAACAACTGGTCGCCAGGATTCTTGCTTCCAGCGGTAAATTATTAGGAAAGTTAACATTTCCCAAAGTGAAATGCATCTTTTCGCAGGGGAAAATAGATTGAGATTTCGGCCTGTTCTCAGTTGAAAGCCTGCCACCTGCAACCCGCGGAGCTCTGCAAGACGGCTCGGTTGCGAAGCCCTGAAATCTGATCTAAGCGAGGAAGATTGCGGTGCGGCGGTTTTCAGCTCAAAACCATGGGGGTCGCTGTTCAGCTCGCCGTTAAGGATTGAGGTTTACCAATGAGCAAAGATGGCAATCTCGCCGGGTTGCGCGTCGTCGATCTGACCCAGGGAATCACTGGCCCATTCGCCTCAATGCAGTTGGCGGATGCGGGCGCCGAGGTCATTAAGGTTGAACTTCCCAATGGCGACTACGCGCGCCAGGTTGGACCTCCTTTTTTAAACGGAGAGAGCGCAGTCTTCCTCAGCGTTAATCGCAGCAAAAAAAGCGTGGTGCTCGATTACCGCCTCGGCGACCAGCGCCCCGTGCTACACAAACTGGCGCAGACCGCTGATGTTTTTCTCGAAGACCTCGGCCCCGGCAAAGCAGAGCAACTCGGCTTCGGCTACGAACAATTGAGCCTGCGCAACCCGGGCCTGGTCTATTGCGCGATCACTCCTTTTGGTGAAAATGGCCCTCTAAGAGACTTGCCGGGTTGTGAACTGGTTCTTCAGGCCATGGCGGAATACACAGCCTCATTAGGGCGGATTGGTGATCCACCAGTTCGACTCGGAGCTGACGTTGCCTGCATAAATACCGGGATCTTCGCCGCACAGGCCATTCTTGCCGCGCTTTTTTTTCGTGAGCGTACCGGTCAAGGTCAGCGCGTGGCTGTTAGCCAGTTTGGTTCACTGCTGCATATGCGCGGCATCATGTGGCATTCGATGACCAACCCGGATGACTGGTATGGTTTCCATTTGGACCATTATACGAACCCCCCAGACTATGGTTATGAAGCTCAGGACGGCGCACTTTACTTCATTTTGCGCCGTGGCAGTAGCGAGGACTGGGATCGGCTGGTTTTGGAACTCGGCATGGAGCAAGTGCTTACCGATCCACGATTTGATGATTATGGACGACAGGCGACCAGTATCGGACGCTACGCGCCAGAGGTAAAAGAGCTCTGGGAACAGGCCTTTAAGCAGCGCCCGCGCGACGAGCTAATCAAGCTAATCAAAAGTGTCGGTGGGGACGCAGTGCCAGTCATGGATTATCGGTCGCTGATTAGTCACCCCCAGGTGGAGGCTATCGGCGCTATCATCGAGGTGCCTCACCCGAACGGAGGCGTATTTAAGGCGATTCGTCCGGTTGCCCGCTTCACTGGCGCGCCGCAGCCCCGGATAAGCGCTCCGCCGAGATTGGGGGAGCATACCGAGCAGATTCTGAGCGCACTCGACGCTGTAAAGGCATGAGTCCCGTTCGTGCAGTCAGGCCAGCAGAACTGCAATAATTCCTGAAACAAACACACCATCAAAGGTGCCGGCACCACCGATCGACGCGATCGGCGCGTTGAGATGAGCGACCAGACCAAGGTTTAGCACGTCGGCTCCGATCAGACACCCCATCGTGCCCGCGACGTAAGCCACGACGGGTCGGCGCTCCCGTGCCAGCACGATTGCAAGAATAGCAGCAGCGAACCCCGGGACGAAGGTCGGCACCGAAATGCCCGCACCGGGAACCACTCGCGCAAAGTGATGGACCAGCAATGCGACTGCCGCCGTGGCGACGAGAGCGGGAGCGACTCCGCCCACTCGCAGGAGCAAGTACATCGAAAGCAAAATCGGGATCACTGCTCCTCCCAGGTTGATGGCGATTATTGTGTCGCCAGTGTCGGCTGTCAGCCCCGGGGCATAACTTAGATTGTAAACATGAGAATGGTAGTGATACGGGACCGGCACCGACGAAATTCGAGCGATTGGAATATTGATGTAGCTTCCAAAGACACTGAGTAAGAGCAACGATGTGATGGCGCGGTGCGACATTCCCAGTTTCTGGTAGGCCGACTCGATTATCCCAACCTCGAGCATGGCGATTAGAAACAGCAGCACAAGGCCGAGCAAACCTAGGTGGAGCGGTGTCATCGGTGTCGATTCCAGCGTTGGGGCCCAAACCAGCGGGCGAGTTAATGTGAGCCTGAAGTGCTAGCTTCCTGGTTCATGTATCGTCGCAATTGTTCTCGCTTTGCTTTCAGGTCCTCGATCAGCTTCGGATAGCCCTGGCTGTTGATTATTCGGTTGAACTGATTACGGTAGTTGGCGATCAAACTGATTGACTCAATGGTGACGTCATAAACTCGCCACTGACCAGCGTCCTTGTGCATCAGATAGTCAACTTCGAGCGGGTCTCTGTGGTCTTGCCACGCCACGGTGGTGAATACTTTGGCATATTCCGGAGCCAAATAGGTTTGCTTGAGGAAGCGAACGTCGGCAGTCTTTGCCGCTTCGCGAATCTTTTCGACCGTGCCCTCTTCCAGCTTACTTAAGTACGCGTCCTGAATGAATTCAGTGAACAGGGGAACGAATTCGCTGCGTTGGGTTGCGCTTAACTCGCGCCAATGGTATCCGAGCACCGATTTCGCCATGCTGTCAAAATCGAAATACTGCAGTGACATTGAACGAAGCCTTTCGCGCCGTTGAGCCAGCGGCAGCTTCTGGTTGTTAAACAACGCGATCACCTCATCAAGCCCGGTTTTGATCACGGTCATCGGATCCGGTGCGCGTGTGGCTGTGCTCACTGCGGTGCTGGGAACTGCACTGCAAAGAGCCAGAATACTCGCCAGGGCGGCTGCATATTTTTGAATCATCTGACCCCTTGGTCTGCTCATAATTCCCTGTGCCCAAACGATGACCCATTTAGTCGGCGTTGCGGCAAGATATCTGAAATTAAACCTTGTTTTCTCTGCTACCGTTGGTCGCTTGTTATGCGCGAGGGATCTGGGCTAGCGCCGAGGGATTCTCCAAGGCCGACAGATCGCCTGGCTGCTGTCCCAGGTGAGCGGCGCGCAAGACTCGCCGCATGATTTTTGCGTTACGGGTGCGAGGCAAGTCGGCCACGAAATATACCTTTTGCGGTCGCATCGGTTTACCCAGAATTTCACTTACTTTATCAGCGATCTCCTCGCCACGCTCCGCAGTAGGTTCATAACCGGGTAGCGGCACCACGAACACCACTGGTACCTCCCCTTTGGTCGGATGGGGAACGCCGATTGCAGCGGCTTCCCTGACGCCTGCGCATTGACCGGCGGCTGCTTCGATTTCGGCTGGCCCGAGACGCTTGCCAGCGATCTTGAGCGTATCGTCTGAGCGTCCGAGCAGGTACCATTGGCCGCGGCTATCACGTATTGCCCAATCACCGTGGACCCACACGTTTTTAAAGCGGCTCCAATAGGTCTCGAGATACCGTTCTCGGTCCTGCCAGAATCCGTTTGTCATTCCTGGCCAGGCATTAAGGGCCGCCAGCTCCCCGACGGTGTCAACTACCGGATGGCCATTCTCGCTCAGAACGACGGTTTCGATCCCCGGCGCGGCCGTGTTGAAACCGCACGCCGTAATAGGACGGAATGCAGTGCAGCCGAGCAGTCCACCGGCCACCTCAGTCCCTCCTGAGTAGTTGATTATCGGTAGACGGCCTCGCCCAACTTGCTCGAACAGCCACATGTAGGATTCGGGATTCCAGACCTCGCCGGTAGAGCCGAGGACGCGCAGCGAGGACAAGTTGTGACGATGAACTGGCTCGACTCCCGAGGGGATGAGCGCCCGAACCAGCGTCGGTGAAATACCCAAATGGGTAACCTGATGGCGCTCAACCATTTTCCAGATCCGGTCCGGCGCGGGGTAGTCCGGGGCTCCTTCATACAGGAAGGCAGTGGCACCGAGCGTAAGGCTACCAATTATCAACCATGGTCCCATCATCCAGCCCATGTCGGTGAACCAGAACATCACCTCATCAGACCGAAGGTCGAACAGATGCGCCATATCCTGCGCCGCCTTGAGCGGGAAACCCGCGTGATAATGAACGGTGCCCTTGGGTTTGCCGGTCGTACCCGATGTATAGATGAGCATGAACGGGTCCATACTCTCCATTGGCTCGCTTCCCATATAATGGTCAAAGCCCCGCTGAATCGCTTCGTCCCAAGCTACAACCCCACTTTCGCGGAAGTTCGGATCCATCCGCCGGACAACCACGATAGTTTCGACACAGCCCGCCGCCATGACCGCGTGACGCGCGGCTTCTATGAGCTGAATCTTCTGTCCACGGCGGTAAAAAGCATCAGCGGTGATCAGGATTTTTGCTCCAGAATCCTTTAGCCGGACCGCCGCTGCTTCGGCACCGTAACCGGAAAAGATGGGTATAAAAATCGCTCCCACATCAGCGATGGCGAGGGCTGCGATCGCGGTTTCCGCAAGCATTGGGAGAAAGATTCCAACCCGATCACCCTTGCGGACGCCGAGTGTCCGCAACATTTGAGCCGCTTGCCGAACACGTTGCGCCAATTCGCCATAGCTGAGGCGAACGACGGTGCCATCCTCGCCTTCCCAGATGATCGCAGTCCGATTGGCGCGGCCGCCGTTCAGATGACGAAAGACGGCATTGTGGACGAGATTGAGTCTGCCTCCGGGAAACCATCGGGGCCATTGAATTCCGTCCGAGAAGTCCGCGATAAAGGCGAACGGCTCGAACCATTCAATTCCAATCTCTTCAAGTGTGGCGCGCCAAAAGGAGTCAGGCTCCGCGATGCTGCGCTCGTAGAATTCAGTGTAGGCAACTTCCGAGCTGGCCACGTTGAGGTTGACTCCCATGGCTCGCATGACCCGTTCGACGTGACTGCCGCGAATGTACTCGGGTCTGGGATACCATAGGGGTTCCGGATGCCCGATTCTTAGGTCTGTATCCATATATTCTTGGCCCTTGTTCAATCTCCAAGGAGCAATTCCCATACTAACCGCCTTTCCATCGACGTCGTAGAACAATCCGCGAGCAATAGCATCGCCCCTCGAAGATGGCTCCTTAAGGATCACGGATTCCCGCTTGAAGCGCCACCCGGTATAAGGAGCTGTTCACGTTGCCGAGCGATTCGACGCGCGCTATAGCATTCACATCAGGCTCCACGCCTGCTGGTCAAAAAGGAAGCAAGCTCGCGCGATAGAGTATCGGCAGGGGAGCCCGTTCGGAGGTCATTATGAGAGCCGCAGTAATGGAAGCTGTGCGTAAGCCGCTGGTCGTTAAAGAAGTGCCTGATCCGAAGTGTCCGCCCAACGGCGTAATTCTCCAGGCCGAAGCCGAGGGTATCTGCCGATCCGACTGGCACGCCTGGTCCGGAGACTGGGCTTGGATCGGACTGGTACCGCCGATGCCGTTGGTGATGGGTCATGAATTCTGCGGCGTCATCCAGGAAGTCGGCAAAGAAGTGCGCAACTTTAAAAAGGGCGACCGCGTGCTGGTACCTTTTAGCCAGGGCGATGGCATTTGCGAGTACTGCCGCAGCGGCCAGTCGCATGTGTGTGCCAATCCGAGCATCCCAGGCTTCTCGTACTGGGGTGGTTACGGGCGTTATGTCGCGATCCCGAATGCAGACGTTAACCTGGTGCCGATGCCTGATGAGGTCGGCTTTCTCGAAGGCGCTGCGATGGGTTGCCGGTTCATGACCTCCTACCACGGGATCGTGGATCGAGCGCAAGTGCGACCGGGCGAATGGGTGGCGGTACACGGATGCGGCGGGATCGGCCTGTCAGCGATTCATATTGCAGCTGCAATTGGGGCGAATGTCGTCGCCGTCGATCTCGATGACCGCAAGTTGGAACTTGCCAAGAAAGTTGGTGCTCAATACACGATAAATGCCAAGCGCAGCGAGGACGTGCCAATGTCTGTCTTTGATATCACCAAAGGTGGCGCTCACGTGAGTGTCGATGCGCTGGGCATCGCGACCACCTGTCGCAACTCGATCTTATCGCTGCGCAAACAAGGCCGCTCACTTCAAATCGGGCTCACCACCCAGGCTGAACAAGGCGAGGTGCCGCTACCAATCGATCGGATGGTTACCATGGAGCTGCAGCTGATCGCTTCGCTCGGAATGCCTGCAGCGCGCTATCCATCAATGCTGCAAATGGTGCAGTCCGGAAAGCTCAACCCGAAAGCCATGATCACCGAAACGGTGGGGCTTGAGGGTGCCTCCCGGGTACTGGAGGAAATGACCAACTTTCAGAACGTCGGGGTCTCGGTAATTGACAAGTACTGAGCTGACCCTTGAGGTTTCGAACCTGCTCTCGCCCGGCGAAGGATTGTTCCTTGCTCCTCCCCCGCAGGATAAACGGGGGAGGAGACACAGCTTCGCTTAAGCCAGAGCCGTCTTGCATGGGAGGTAGACCGCTATGAAAGCGGTTCTCTTCGATCAGCCCGGCCCCGCTGACGTGCTGAGGCTCGGTGATTTCGCCGACCCTGTACCGGGTCCCGCCGACCTGCTCATCAGCGTCAAGTTCGCCGGGGTGAACCGTGCGGATCTCATGCAGCGGCAGGGCTTTTATCCACCACCACCCGGCGCGTCACCGATTCTCGGCCTGGAATGCGCTGGCGTCGTCGTGGAAGTCGGCGGCGAAGTGCGGGGATGGCGAGAGGGGGACCGCGTGATGGCCCTGTTACCGGGTGGTGGCTATGCGCAGAAAGCAGTGGTTGATTACCGTTCGGCCATGCCCGTTCCGTCAACGCTGAGCGATCATGAAGCGGCCGCAATTCCAGAAGTTTATCTGACCGCGTTTCTGAATCTTTTTCTGCTGGCCGGGGTGAAGCCCGGCGAGACGGTCCTCGTTCATGGTGGCGGGAGCGGGGTTGGTACAGCTTCGATTCAATTGCTCAATTTCATTGGTGCTCGAACGATTGTGACTGCGGGGTCGGATGCCAAATGTGAGCAATGCCTCAAATTTGGCGCAACCGTGGCGATTAACTACAACGCTGGACCGTTCGCACCACGGGTGCGAGCAGCGACGAATGATCGCGGGGTGGATGTAATCCTTGACAGCATTGGGGCTGCCTATCTGATGCCGAATATCGAGGCGCTCGCGCACGGTGGTCGACTGCTGATTATAGGACTGATGAAGGGTGCGAAGGCGGAGATTGACCTGAGCCAGGTGCTCCGGCGCCATATCAAGATTTTTGGCTCGACCCTGAGGAGCCGGTCCAGCGCCGAGAAAGGAGAGATCATATCCGCTTTTCTGGAGCAATTCGGCCAGAAGCTCCACGCAGGTGAGATTCGACCACCCATCTACAAGGTAGTGCCGATGACTGAAGCTGCCTCAGCCCATCGTATGATGCAGGCCAGTGAACATTTTGGCAAGATTGTCTTGGCCATTAGCTAGACTGATGGTCTCGATCGCGAGATTCGGAAACCGCAAGCCGGCTTCGACGAGTCATCCAAACGAGCAACAATAGCGCTGGTACTGTCAGTAGCGTGGTCGAAGCAAAGAATAAGCTCCATCCGACTTTCTCGGCCAGCAACCCTGCAAACGAGGCGATAAGTGTGCGGCCCACTGCGGTGAGTGAAGACAACAACGCATATTGGGTTGCCGTGAACGCGGGCGAACAGAGAGTGGACAGATAGGCAACCAATGCCGCCCCAGCCATCCCGCTGGTAATGTTCTCGGCTGCGACGCAAAGCCCAAGATAGTCCAGGCGATGGCCGCCAACCGCCTGAAGCACGTAAAAGAGATTGCCGGCGGATTGTAACAGCCCGCAAATGATCAGTGCCCGTATCACGCCGAATCGCGAGGTGACGACGCCGCCTGCCAGCGCGCCGCAGATGGTGGCGGCGAAGCCAACAAGCTTCGAGATTAGGGCAATCTCATTCAACGAGAAGCCTAGGGCTATGTAAAGCGGCATCGCCATCACACCCGCCATTGCTTCGCCGAGTTTATAGCCGAAGACGAACAACAGGATGGCAGGCCAATAAGGGCGACGCATGAAATCTTTGAACGGGCCAAGCACGGCAGTTGCTAGCCAATGCTGCTGCGCCATTGGACCGCCTTGCACCTTGATCGGAGCCTGGCCATCCACTCGCGGTGCCTCGGGCGACGTCGCCACTTGTTGTGAGGAGCGAATCCGGTCTCGCGCTCCGTTGAGAGGTCGCTCCTGGATGGCGCCATTGCCCTCCGGGCCGAGCAGAAACGCCAATATGCCGATCACCAGCAGTCCAGCCATCACCGCATAGGAGAAGAACCAGCCACGACGCGCAGCCAGCATCAAGGCGCCGGCTCCGGCCACTAGCATGCCAATTCGATACCCGACTTGGATCATGCCAGCTCCCGGGCCTTGTTGCTCCTCGCTAAGGATCTCGACGCGCCATGCATCGATGACGATGTCCTGACTAGCGGACAGGAAGGCGACCAGCAGCGCCAATACGCCCATCGCCGAGAGGTGGCTTTTAGGATCGCAACGCCCAAGGGCGAGCAACGCACCTATCAACAGAAACTGAATGGTCACCCCCCAACCACGGCGACGCCCGAGCGCGATTGGCGGGGCTAGTCTATCGAGAAGCGGGGACCATACGAATTTCAGTGCGTAAGGTGTCCCGACCAGCGCGAAAGCACCGATTGCAGCGCGGCTCACTCCGGCGGCCGCGAGCCGCGCTGACAGGGTTGAAAAGGTTAGGAGTAGGGGTAAGCCGCTGGCAAACCCCAGGGGGAGGGTTAGCAGAACTCGTGAGTCAAGGTACGCGCCAATTGCGCACCGCCATCCCCGCTGGGCGCCGCCCAGCACTGGTGCACCGGCGAGAACGCTGACACCACTCGTGTCTTCTGCCGTTAAGCCCGCCATTAAGGCTCACGCAGGAACTGACGCGGTGTCAGCGCCTAGGCAGCGCAAAACCGGGCGGTCCTTCAGGCGCTGAGCGGGACCGCCCTGGTCTGTTTACCGCGGCTTCACAAGGCAATCTGGTATAGCTCGGCAACGTTGTCGTGGAGGATGGCCTCTTTCTCTTCCTGAGTCAGGCCGTCGGTATGCTTCCTGAGTAGCTCCTGTGACCACGGCCAGGTCGAGTCGCTATGTGGGAAGTCGTTGGCCCACATCAACCTTCGTGGGTTGCATTGATCGGTCATCTTGAACGCAACCCAGTCATCCTGAAATGTCATGTAAACGTTTTCACGAAAATACTCACTGGGCCGCTTCGACAGCTTCGCGCCGGTCATCCAGTAGCGGTGACGGTCGTAAGCGTGGTCCATCCGGTACATAAAATGCGGTGCCCAGCCGGCATCTGCCTCAACACACACGATCTTTAGCTTCGGATGGCGTTCGAAGACTCCGCCAAAGATGAACGTTCCGATAATGTCCTGGTTGCCACGGATGATCGACATGAAGGAATTTATCTTCGGGCCTCTTGGAGGCTTCGCCACTCCTTCGCGCGAAGTCAGGATATGAAAACTTAGGGGCATCTGGAGCTCGATCGCGGCTTCCCAGAACTCATCGTAAATCGGGCTGTCATAGTCTTCCATGACTGGAAAACCGGACATCATGACGCCACGCAAACCTAAGGCCTTAATGCGCTCGAGATCCTTTATCCCTTCATCCGGGGAGCGCATTGCGGTTTGTCCTAAACCCACCAGGCGCGTCGGATTGAGACTGCAATACTCAGCGATCCAGAGATTGTACGCATCGAAGCAGGCTTTCTTGTAATCGGGATCAGGATGGTTGCACAGAATCATGCCGACGCTCGGATAAATGACTTCTGCAGCAACCCCGTCACGATCCTGATCGTCGATGCGCGCTACCGGATCCCATGAACCGCGTTGAAGTTCGTCGAATTTTGCGTGGGATGCCGCCTTGGCCAGCTCTTCGGCGCTCTTGCCCGCCGCCGCGATCAGCCCGATCGGCAGCGTTTCCTTCATCCCCTCGACAACAAAAGTGTCACCCCGCTTCTCGTCCCAGACGACGCGCGGGGCGGTTTCCTTGTATTTGCGGTCGATGCGCGCTGAGTAGGTATCAGGCGGCTCCATGATGTGAGAGTCAGCTGAAATGATCGGTTTGGAAATAACGCGTTCTGTCATTGCCACTAAAGAACCTCCGCAGACTGGTTGGCTTGCTTCCGACCCCACAGCTTTCTCCGTATTAGGTTCAGATGGGCAACAGTTGGCCTTTTTCGTCGGAGCACCATTGGGCCGAAATCTACCTGCGTTCACAGACAACTATGACAATCCGATACAGGCATAGCTAATATGCGATCTGTACGTCGTGGTAAAGAAGGCGCTCCGCGCCACCTACGCCGGCTGCTAATTGGATTCGGGATAAATCAGCTAAAATAGCAACGACGCCGAACGACAATCGCCTGGCGGCGCCAGTCAGCTCGGAATGGCAACCCTGTCTTAGCCGGCAGGTTCATCTGGCCGTTTCCGACCTCGTCATCTTCAGCCGCTTGCAGTGTTCTAACTCATGATGATAGCTGGAAATTACCGTATAGCGCTGGTACCGGGCCAAACGCAGTCGAGCCAGGCCAACCAGCCTGTCAGGTGCGGCATAGGAGGCGACGCAAGTTGGATTTCGGGTTTTCAGAAGAACAAGAAATGTTGCGCGACGCGGCCAAGCGGTTCCTGGCCGACCATTGTTCCACCAAATTCGTCCGCCAGATGATGGCGCACGAGACTGCTCACGATCATGAGTTTTGGCAAAAATTAGTGAGCCAAGGATGGCCAGGACTGCTAATTCCCGAACAATATGGCGGTGCCAATGGCAGTTTTCTTGACATGACCGTGATTGTCGAGGAAATGGGCAAGGCGCTGATCCCCGGCCCATTTTTCGCCGCTGCTCTGATGGGCGCGCCTGCTTTTATCGAGGGCGGCTCTGAAGAGCTGAAAAAGGAATTCCTGCCCAAAATGGCCCAGGGAAAGTTCATTGCCACACTGGCCTTAGCTGAGGCGTCGGGACGTTTCGATGCGGGCGGGATCGAGCTCAGAGCAACCAAAAAGGGTGCGGGCTATACCTTAAGCGGCGAAAAATTTTTTGTGCCCGATGCCCACGTCGCTGACGCAATAATCGTCGCGACCCGTACCAACGGCGCGGGCGAAAACGGGATCACTTTGCTCTGCGTTCCAGCCAGAGAAAAGGGGGTCACCGTAACTCAGCTCAAAACGGTCGATATGACCCGCCGGATGTGCCATGTCAAATTCGACAATGTCCAAACTGATACCGTCTTGGGCACTCCTGACGACGGATGGAAAGTGCTGCGCAGAGTACTCGACATAGCCACTGCGGGGCTCTCCACAGAGATGGTCGGGACGGCGCAGAAGGCGCTGGATATTTCGGTTGAATACGCCAAAACCCGCGTACAGTTCGGTAAACCAATTGGCTCCTTCCAGGCAGTCAAGCACAAATGTGTCGATATGATGGTGGCGGTTGAGAACGCCCGTTCGTTGACCTATTACGCCTGTTGGACTGTTGACGAACGTGTCCCGGGGGCGGCAACCGCCGTGCCGATGGCGAAAGCATACGCGTCGGATATGGCGAAAAACGTTACGTCAGAAGCTATCCAAGTCCACGGCGGCATTGGCTTTACCTGGGAGCACGATATGCATCTCTATCATCGGCGCGCGTTGGCGGGCGAGGCTAATCTGGGCAATGCGCCGGTGCATCGTGAGACCGTCGCTAAGTCACTCCTTGCCTGAACAGGAAATCTGATCTGGAAGAGAAGCCAGCTTGGTGCGAACTGGAACGAGAGCGTGCTGAACGTTTCCCGCCCACCAAGCGAAGCCGTGCAGCTCTTTAACGGCGCGGGCAACGAATTGATTGAGTTACCTGGGAAGGCTTCGTCCCTGATTCCTAACGAGCAAAACGCATAGTTGGAAGCATCAGTCAAAAATTAGTTCCGGGAGTGGGCCGGCCTTCCCCAAACAAATTTGTGAGTCGAGTTCTCGGTGGGTGACCTCGCCTCATACCGCACCTTTCGTGACCGCCCGATGAGACGCCCATCTCCGTTAGTCTCGTCGAAAGCGTTGAATTATGCACAGAAAGACAAAGGATATTAGCGAATGGTGTAATCGATTTTTAGGGGAGTGCCGTTGCGAATGATATTGAGGGAGATTGAAGGACTGTTGCGCAGCGCACTGACCAGCGCCATCGCGCCGATCGCGTCTCGCACCTCTCTATCCTGCGCGCCGGTTATGATGTCGCCGTTCTCGAGCCCGATTTGCTCGAACACCGAGCCGGGCTGGATTTGCGACAATCGAAAACCTCTTGTTGAGCCGTTCTCCAGGTTAGGTTCGGCGCGGATCTGGGTGATCAGGGACCCGAGATTGTTCAGGTCGTAGTTCAGCTTCGCACGACTTACCATGTAACGGTTCTGACCTAACTGCTGAATGCCCGAGTCCGGGCTCTCAGTCTGAGAAAACTCACGACGTCCGGGAAATCGTGGGGGACGCTTGAACCGGTGGCGTTCCCTGGGAAAAGGTGGCGACCGCCATGTCCCGTTTTCGCCTGCATTCGGGATCCTGAGCGCAACTGGGTGGCCATTATGGAGCACGACAGCCAGGTCCCGGCCAATGGAGAGCACGCGACCGACATGCGGAATGTTGTCACCCTGCCTGTAGAGCGATTGCTGGCCGTCCGGCGACTCCACGATAATGAAAGGTTTCCCATTGCTGCGCTGCGAGGTGCCTACGAGGGTTACTTCGAGTGGCTCCTCTCGTATCGTGACGGGAGTTGATGCAGCGGGCGTAAGACTGAAGATATCGCGTCGGACAATCAGATCGTAATAGGCGCGCGGACGTGGACCGACTTCGGACGTCGGCGCAGACTTTCGTACGGTCGAGCTTGGAAGCGATGAGAGCTCGACGGCGGCCAAATGCAGCCTGATAACGTTACGTATCGCTAAAGCGAGGAAATAAACGGTTAAACTGATCAGTAAGCCGTTCAGTACAAGCACGTACTGTTGAGGTAACCGCGAATACACTCAAACTCCCTTCGGCTTAAACTCAGAATGGCGCTTCCGCCTCGTACGAGCAAGCTTCCACTAGCCTTTGCACATCGTAATTCCAGCGCCCCTTCCAGCGGTCGATAGTCAAACTCGCCTGATTCACCCCCATACGGACTTGGTCAAGGATCCGCAACAGGTAGATGCTCTCGTCATTTCCGCTTTCGTCAAGGGCATGCTGCCGAGCCAAACCGATCATCGCAATATTCAGCAATTCGAGGGCGAGCTCTTGCAATTTGATGCGGCCGGCGCGCGCCTCCAACCCTATCTTTTGCGCGGCGTCGGCCAGCGCGAGCCGTTGGCCGAAGCTCCAATGTTTAACGAGGTCCCATACGGCCGTCAGGCAGTCAGCGTCGTAGAGAATCCCCTTACACAAGGCCGGCAATGCAAGCATCAAGGCCGGAGGTTGGCTGTCTGCGCTACGAATTTCTATATATTTCTTGAGCCTGACTTCGGTAAAGATCGTGGTCAAATGATTGGCCCAGTCATTGAGCGTGGCTCGCTCTTTGCCATAACCCTGCCGCATGTACTGCCGGAAAGTCAGCCCTGGTGGCGCGGTGAGATTGATATATTGGTGGTCGCGCTCAATGAAATACATCGGGACGTCAAGCGCATATTCGACGTAGTCCTCGAAACCGGCGTCATCGCGGAACAGGAACTCCGGCACACCGCAGCGATCAGGGTCAGTGTCGCTCCAAATATGACCTCGAAAACTTTGGTAACCATTGAGGCCCCCATCAGAGAGCGGCGAATTGGCGAAAATCGCATAAAGTAGCGGTACGATCCCATTGGCGACGCGTAGTTTGCGCATTGCATCGGCTTCGCCATCATAATCCAGGTTCGCCTGCACGCCGGCAGTCTGCTTCATCATTCGCTGTCCAAGTCGCCCCCGCCGCGCCATGTAGGGGTACATGATTTGGTAGCGTTGCTTGGGCAGCAGCTCGATCTCGTTGATTGAACTGACCGGCTGCATTCCCAGCCCAAGGATCACCGCGCCAACCTCATGCCCCACCGCGAGTAACTGCTCGATGTGGCGGGTAAACTCGCGGTGTGCACAATGAATTGTTTCGCATTGTTCGCCGGAAAGCTCGATTTGAGCGCCTGGTTCGATTGTAATCGGCGCGCGCGGATGTTTGAGCGCGACGATACGGCCGTGTTCTTCATCCGGCTCAAAATCGTAGCGTTCGGCCAGCCGCCTTAAAATCTGCTCGACCCCGTTGGGTCCCGAAAATGGCAATGCGCGACCGTCATGAGCCGAGACGGCGATTTTTTCGTACTCGGTGCCGACCCGCCATTTCTCGCGCGGCTTGGCGCCCGATTCAAAGTACTGAACGAGAGCAGCTTTGTCTTCGACCGGTTCGTCCATGGCCTTCACGCGCGTCCGTCAGGTTGCTTCAACGCCCTGATGAATAGAGGGCCCTCATCATGACTTTGCTGCTGCGGTGGTGCAAGGTGGCATTTTTGTTTGCGCGTCTGAGTATCGGTTTGCACTCGCTTCAAGCCGCGCCGCTCGACGCCAGAGGAAAACGCCAGGATTCCAGGCACTGGCCAGAGGAAGCGACGCCCTACGTGTTGACCTGGTGCCGCAGCACTTGATGCCTTCGGTTTGATCTTTAACGGCCGAACGCAGCGGTAATCAGTTCAGTATCGCAGTACTCCGTAATTTCTTTGATTTTGCCGTCGGCCAGCTTGTAAACAATGCAATACGTATTGTTGTAATCCTTGCCGGTTTTGGTCCTGCGACCGGTCCCGTGCTGCTGCACCACGACATAGTCACCTTCGGCAATAATGTTATCGATGACATTGCTGCCCGGACTTTCGAGTTGGGCAAAGATCGGTTTGAAGAGCTTTTCGACAATTTCCTGCTTGCCGTTCAACGTGCCGGAAAACCTGGTATTTCCGATAAGGGTCCAGCGGACATCATCGCTCATCGTCGCCAGAATCTCATCAAGACCCTTAGCTTCGCGCATCCTGCGAATGACTTCTTTGTTCTCGGCGATTCCCATCGTTCACCTCCGGAGAAAATCGTCCTTTCGGGGGCGCTTGTACGTCATGAATGGCTATCCGTCAAGCGCTATATCGTCGTCGGCAACGTTCGGCCCCAGCGAGGACCTCGCCGCCCGGGCCCGCGCCTGCGGTCCTGTTGCGGTCTGGAGAGGGATCGCCCAGACCGGCCTGGTCTCTGTCCGCGAAGGTTGGTAAGCGGACTTCTTCAGAGGGGTGCAATTCTATCACTGCCGTTGCTCTGGGCTCGCTGCGGGCGTGACAGTTATATTGACAATGCCTGATCTTTTCTCTTGCGGAGGGTTGCTTATAAAGCGGCGAGCGGTCGGCTGCCTTCATCTGGGCCACCCGAGCGTGAGCGGCGACTATAGTCCTGAAAAGTATTTGTCCTCTCCAGCATCGGAGGTGGACACAGGACTCGCCGGACCAGACACGCCGGTTCCACCAGCGGATGAGCCGAAGACAATCATCGCATCGCAGGCCTTTAAAATGGCGTGCAGTAATCTGCGAGAGGAGGCTCGAGACGCTCGGCTTTCCGCGCTCCGATAGTACTCGCACATTGCTTGAGGCCACGGTCCGGCCCATCGATGGATCGCGTCTTAGTAGATTCGCGCAGCGGCCGCAAATAGTTTAAATTTCAGAAGCGTCGAGTTTCGGGCTGCTCATCGGGACCAATCGGCGCATAAATCCAACTCTCGACCAGCCGCTCTTCAAGTGGACCCTTTCGCAAGACTCCGCTTATCAACTCTTGGCCTACAATATCGTCGCGCAATAGTCCACTACCCGAAGCAACGAAGTGGGGATCTGGACACTCAGGGGTTTCAGCAGACAGTCGTTGCTGACAACGACGGGCTCGAGTTCAGTATTCAGGTCGTAGGACGTACCATCAATGAAAATCGCAATCGTAGCCGCTGAGGTCGGACCAGAGGCGAAAGTCGGTGGGCTGGCGGACGTGATCCGCGCCCTGCCCCAGGCGTTCAAGCAGGCCGGCACTCTGCCGTCTGTCATCTTACCGGCCTATCGGGCTTTGCTTCAAAGGCGGAACATCGAGCAATTTGCCGACAATCTAGCGGTCGAGCTGGGTGCCAGCCGTGAAAGGTTCCGCGTGTTGCGAAGCGAAGGTGTCGGTGGCGTTCCCCTATTTTTGATAGATCATCCGGGTTTCTTCGATCGAGAAGGGATCTATGGCGACAGGCATGGCGACTATCCGGACAACTTTCAGCGTTTTGTTTTCTTTGGTCGGGCTGCTGCGATGGTCGCTGCGATGCTCGAGCCGGATATTGTGCACGCTCACGACTGGCACGCTGCAGCGACGCTGATAGTGCTTCGAGCGGATCCGGCACTGCGAGCAAGATTTGAGGCGACCTCTCTTATCTTTACCATCCACAATCTTGCCTTCCAGGGCATTGCCAGTCCGGATCTTTTTCCGCTTTTGGGCATCGATCCATCCTGGTTTTCGACCGCGTTTTTGGAGTTTTATGGCAGGCTGAACCTGATGAAAGGCGCTGTGGTGTTGAGCGATGCCGTCAATACGGTCAGTCCGAGCTATGCCTTCGAGATCGTTCATGATCCCGCACTGGGCTTCGGCCTTGAGGGGGTCCTGCGTCAGAAGGGCGACCGCTTCATTGGGATTCTTAACGGCGCCGATTACGATGAGTGGAACCCTGCCAGTGATGAGCTAATCGCCGTTCGCTATTCTCCCTCCCGCCCCACCGGCAAGAAGGCTTGCCTCTATGATCTTCGTGAAGAACTCGGATTACCCCACCGGCGCACGACACCGGTGATTGCCATGATCACGCGCATGACGCCTCAAAAGGGTGTCGACCTGGTTGGTGCCGGCCTGGACCGTCTGGTTGCCCTCGATGTCCAGATTGTGATGCTGGCCAATGGTGACCCGCAGCTTGAAGCGTTCTTCAAATCTGCGGAGGCACGATATCCCGACCATCTTCGGGTCAATTTGAAATTCGACAACGCCTTGGCTCACCGCATCCAGGCGGGCAGTGATATGTTCATGATGCCTTCCCGTTTCGAGCCATGCGGCTTAACTCAAATGTACGCGTTGAAATATGGTAACCCGCCCATCGCGCGGGCCACGGGCGGCCTGCGGGATACGGTCTCGGAATTCGATCCCACAACTGGTAGGGGTAACGGATTTCTCTTCGAGCGGTCGGAACCGGAGGCGCTGCTTGAAGCGACAGCGCGAGCGGTTCACACGTTTCGCAATCCCTCATTATGGAGGCGACTGATGGACAACTGTTTCCAGGCGAACTTTTCCTGGTCCACTACCGCCGAAAAGTATCTGAGCTGGTTCAAACAGATCCACAGCCAGCGCCATCCCGTCCAAGCGTGAAAGTAGCTGAACCATCTTTTGACTGACACGACCCGAACAGCCGATGTAACCGAAAAATTTCCCAAATGTCGATTCAAGCTTTGGCAGGTGTCAGTAATGTCTAAGCAGCCTCATTTAATCGCTTACGCCGACGGGTCGTGCCTTGGTAATCCTGGACCAGGGGGATGGGGCGTTGTGCTGGTCGATGTTGATGGAAGCCGACGCGAGTTCTCTGGTGGCGCAGCCGCCACGACTAACAACCGCATGGAGATCACCGCTGCGATTGAAGCGCTGCGGCGATCACCGACAGGGGCCGAAATAACCATCAGGACCGACAGCTTATATCTCGTTAAAACCATGACCGCGGGTTGGAAGCGCCGGGAAAACCTCGATCTTTGGAAAATCCTTGACGCCGAGATTGCGCGGCGCAAAGTGCGTTGGGAGTGGGTGCGCGGTCATGCCGGTGATGAGCTCAATGAACTGGCCGACGAATTGGCGCGAACTGCAGCATTGCAACAAAAGCCGATTCACGGCCCAACTAACCTTAGAAACGCGCCGATTGCTCACTCCGCTTCGGGTCAAAACTCCGACCAGCTCGCTTCGTCCAAACTGCAGACACCAGCGCTTGAACTGTCGACCCCGGCGAAATCTGAGACAGTACAGAGTGAGGCGGAAATCGTGGAGCTCCTGCGGCCTCTGCTCAAAGCAGGGGAGACGCTACTTCGATGTGCAGCTTGCAATAGACTATTCGTTGCGATGGCCGACGCTCCCAATACGCAGGCTTATTGCTCACAGGCGGTTTGCCAACTGAAACGACGTACGGTGCCTTGAAAAGGAGTTATGCCGACGGAGATCGAGATCGCTTCCTAAATCGTTTTCAAGTCAGTTACGATCTGATTTGACATGACGTTTTCTGCTTGTGCATGCTGTAACTATCAGTGAATGAAATAATATCAAACGCTATCTCGCCTTCTACTTGATTTCCGTGTACATGCCTTTAGTATCTTTGCAGGTTTAGTGGTGCCCAAATCTGGCAACGGGCTACGCGTGGGATCCCTGCAAAGCCGAAAGGGAGAAGTTGTGGGAAAGAAACTTGCTCAAAGTCTGATGTGGGTGGGTGTGCTGTCATTCGTTACCGGCTGCGCATCTATGACCGAAAGGGAAAAATGTATTGCCCTCTACGCAACCGGTGGAGGAATCGGAGCAGGTGGTATTGGGACTGGCGTCGCGCTATCGAAGCATAATCAACATGCTTACCTTGCTTGGGTCGTTCCCACTGCAGTAGCTGGCGGAGCCCTACTGGGAGGAATAGCCGGATACTTCCTGTGTGCCGAGGCGGCACCGCCGCCACCGCCGCCACCGCCGCCGCCACCACCACCGCCGCCACCGCCACCACCACCGCCGCCGCCACAGAAGATCATTTTGCGCGGGGTGCATTTTGATTTTGACAAG
>JAJPKA010000004.1 GCA_021323945.1 Pseudomonadota bacterium
ACCCGCCCAAGAACTTCATTCGTGACCGCGTGACGGAAATCGAACGCCCCGACTGGTGGCCGACTGACGAGGAGATCCGCCAGGCACTTAGACCCGAAGCCGCGTTGCGCATGAGGTGATCGTAGAGTGCATTCGATTAAATTTGGCTTGTTCTTGCCGACCGACGATTTTGCCAGGGCGCGGTCGGCAGCCGAATGGGCTGAAGCGAACAATTTCTATTCCGTATCAATCAATGATCATTTCTTTTCGCCGCTAGGGTCACCCCAAACTCCGCAGCTGGAATGTTTTGCAACTTTGAGCGCCATCGCGGCGCTCACCAAACGAGTACGTTTGGTGCCTGCGGTCGCGGCCAACTCGTTTCGAACGCCTCCGATGCTCGCCAAGATTGCGTCGACACTCGATCACCTCAGCGGCGGACGCCTGATCCTCGGGATCGGATCAGGGTGGCAACGTTCAGAGTACGACGCGCACGGCTACCCCTATCCGACAAATGCGGAACGGCTCGAACAGCTCCACGACGCGATCAGGCTGATCAAGACAATGTGGACAGAGGACGAGCCGACCTATCGAGGCCGCTTCTTTGCGATCGCGAAAGCGTACAACAATCCGCGACCGGTCCAGAAACCGCACCCCCCGATTATGGTGGGTGGATCTGGCAGCAAGCTGTTGCAGATAACGGCCAGCGAGGCTCAAATCGCCAATCTGATACCACCAATTACTAACGGGAGAGACTTCGTCCAGGATCCGGCTGCCGCAGTGAAATTCGATAAACCAGAGCTACGGAAAAGAATTGAGAAACTTCGGCGTCTCGCCGTCGAGCATGGGCGCTCGGCGGACACGATTGAAATCAGCGGACTCATCATGGTCTGGCTGTCGCGCTCAAAGAGCGAAATCGATGCGGCTGTGCGGCAAACCGCCGCGGCTATGGGATTCCCGAACGAGGAAGCTGCAAGGAATTCTCCGGTTCTCTTGATGGGTACACCCGAGATGGTCCGACGCGAGTTACGATCGCGAATTGAAGAATTCGGTATGACTTACTTCATAACTTTTCCGAGGTCAGCGGAATCGCGCGAGCTGTTGGCCACCGAAGTGATGCCGGAATTTCAATGAGCTCATGAGGTATGAGCGGGACAGAGTATGGGGGTGCCGTCTCTGCGAGGCCCTCGGTGATACAAGAGGACGCAACCTTATTGACTCCATAGTCGGTTACTTGCAATCTGAGCTCCCTCGGCCATCGCTTGAAACTTGGCCCAGGCGATTTTAGGGTGACCAACTCGAGTACCCAACCCACAATCAGTCCCGGCAATTAAGTTTTCGCGCCCGACCAGACGAGCATATTTCTCGAGTCGCTCCGCCACTAGTTCCGGGTGCTCGACGAAATCACTGGCATGACCGACCACACCCGGCATCAGGATTTTGCCCTCCGGAAGTTTCACCTTCTCCCACACTCGCCATTCGTGCTCATGGCGAGGGTTGGATGCTTCAATGGAATAGCATTGTGCATTTACCTTGAGCACCAGATCGACGATCTGTTCCAGAGGAATATCGTACTTGTGAGGGCCGTGATAACTACCCCAGCACATATGGAACCGGACCCGTTCAGGTGGAATTCCGCGCAGCGCGTGATTCAAGACTTCAATCCGCAGCTCGGCGAACCTGCGGTAACCGGGAAGATCCAGCTCCGGGTGCATTTGCCAGGCGTCGCCAAGATCCGGATCGTCGATCTGCAGAATAAAGCCAGCCTCAGTTATCGTGCGATATTCTTCGCGCATCGCCTCGGCGATCGCAGTCAGATAACTTTGTGCATCGCTGTAATATTCATTCTCCAACCAATGCTCGATTGTCCCGGGTGCCACCGCTGTCATGAAGGCCTCGGTAACGGTGAGACCATCGAGCGCCGCTCGCAGATTATCGATGTCAGCTTTAAGGGCATCGTGCCCAGCATATTTAAGGGGTCCCGTGCAGAGTGCATACTCGACGCCCAGATCGACCGTGGCGAAATATTCGGGAAATTCGGTCTCATCGCGTCCCCAAATCTTGAAAGCTTTCGATTGAGGTTCGCGCCTCTTTGGGGTGACACCGGCCAGACGTTCTCGCGCGTAACTGGTGAAATTGATCTTCGACAGCTCGCCGTCGTTGACCACGTCGATACCGCAGCTAATCTGCCGGCGCACCACCTCGTGGACCGAGGCACGGACGCGCGCGGCAAACGTCTCTTGGTCGTAAGCTTCTCCTGCGTGTTTAACTGCCAGTAACGCACCCAGATCGGCAGAGCGCGGCAGGCTGCCCGCGTGCGAGGTCAGTATTCGCTCATTACTCCGTTTCATGAAAACCCTCTGAGCAGAACCTGAGAATGCTCATACTAAGTCTCGACAACAGTCGTGCTCCTGTCTAGAAACATACGCTATGGAGAGTGAAGGGCATGGTTTAATAGCAGCTTACGAGTCTCATCACGTTGCTCTCGTCGCCGAATTTGACAGTTACGAGAAGGCGGCAGACTTTCTCCACGCCCGGGCAGCTGACGTGCATACCTGGCCGGTTGCAATCTATGAGCCGCGTCGCAACTTGTTGTGGCTGTGGTGCGGCTATCGGACGCTCGACATTAATCGCGAGTCGGCGCTTGACGATGCGCGAGCAATCCTTAGCCTGCCGCGTGATCATAAATTTGCCGGGGTTGAGTTCATGAAAGAAAATTTTTGAACCTGGTCATGATTGACTCAGAGTTAACGCTCGTGACCAGCCTCGTCGGCACCGCCTGCGGATTCCGCGACGATGTGAAAATGGATAGTCACCTCTCTGCCAGCCGGCAAGGCAAATAGCAGGCGCGGAACGCGGACACCGAAATCGGTATAGTTGATACTGACTTCACCATCGCTGCTGAGCGTATTTTGGGAATCGAGGAAAACGTCGGTCGGAACTTCGACCTGACGAGTAGTTCCGTGCATTGTGAGGTTGCCTACAACTATCGCATGACCCATCTTGCCCGGCACCTCGAGCTGCACGTTGGTGAGGTGCGTGCTTTCGAAAGCGATGGTTTGAAAGTCGCGAGTATCGAGCGCGTCAGCCAGAACCACCTTGTCCCGATGATCATTGCCCGAGTTGAAACTGGTAGCGTCGATCACCAGCTTGACGTGACCGGTTTGGCCGGGGTTCTGCGGATCGCCATCAACCTGGCCGGAGATGATTCGGAGCGTCGCCTCGATCTCGCCATTCTCGCGAAACCGAGCGAGGGGGTCTGCCACAGTGGCGGTGATCTCTGATTTTTGCGGATTAATCTGCAAATGAATCGGGGCGGCGTTCACCGTTCGCACATTAAGTAGAACGGCGCCCGCGATAGCCGCCATTTCGATTCCCCCGCGCTGCCTCATCAGCTTTGAGCCTCACCATGACTTGCCGCAACAACACAATATACGAATAAGCTGCCTGGAGTAACCAATCGCGCCGCCTGGATGTTCGGCAAATCATCAGAGTTGAATTTCAGAGGCCGAGCTTAAACAGGGCGAACAGCTGACACCGCGACAATTACGCGCCCATTAACCGTAGCTTACTATCTCAAGCAGATTACCGTCCGGATCAAGAAAATAGAGGCATTCATGATCGCCCCAATTTATTGGTAAAGAAGTCTCAACTCCCGCCTCTGCCAATCTCTGCGGTGCGGCATTGAAGTCAGCGCGGCTGACCACGAAAGCATGATGTCCCTTGCCCAGTGGGTTCGAAATGCGCTGCCGGCGTTGTTCGGGGGTCAAAGGCGGCCGTCGCACCTGGAACAGAGCGAGATTCTGCGCACCGCACTGAAGCAGCGTCTGATCTCCCAGATGAGCGACCACGCTTAAGCCGAGCACTTCGGTATAAAAACGCTCTGCGGTAGCAAGTTCGCTAACTTCGATACCAAAGTGGTCGAGTCGCTCGAGTTTCATAGGAAAAACCGCCACTCGATTATCTCATATCGGAATTCGGCAGGGGTAATGATCCTGGAGATCCTGACCGAACGTGTCGGACAAACAAGTATTGTTCAGCCTCAGCTGAGGTCGCCGACCAAGAGACCCGTCAGGTATTCGCCCTCGTCATGACCGAGCATTACCGGATGATCCGGAGGTGGTCCGAGGTGGCGCAAGAGGCGGAAGTTCCTCTTGGCCCGCGCGGCTGCGACTCGCACCGCTCGAATGAAGTCTTCTCCGCGAAAGTGCACGGAGCAACTGAATGTCATCAAAAAGCCACCCTTCATGATCGCCCGCATGGCGATGCGATTGAGTTCGGTATAAAGCTTGGCGGCACGCGTCGCGTCCTTAAGACTGCGAGCCAGAGGCGGCGGATCGAGGATCACAATGTCAAACTGGTCACGGCTTTGGAGGAGATATTTGGCGACTTCGTCGCGTACCAGCTGATAGCGCGAAGGAGACCACCCGTTCAACCCGAGGTTGTGGCGTGCGGACTCGAGCGCTCTGGGCGATGTGTCCACGGCGACGACATGCTTTGCGCCTCCCTGTAAAGCGGCCAGAGTGAACCCACCTGCGTAGCAATAGCCATCGAAGATCCGCATCCCCGCCGCCAGTTTACTTATCAGTGCTCGATTGTCCCGCTGGTCGAGAAAGTATCCGGTTTTCTGTCCATGTTCGAAATCGATGAGCAGCGCAATTCCATTCTCTCTCACTGTGGTGCTGACGATGCGTTCTCCGATTAACGAGTCACGGCGATCAGCAAGGCCCTCCTGACGTCGTACGGCACCGTAACTACGTTCGAGAACCGCACGCGGCGCGAGCAACTCCTGCAGGGCTGTGCCGATTTCGGTCCGAAGGCGGTCAGCGCCGGCGGTGAGCAACTGGACAACCGCGACGTCTCCATATAGGTCAACGACGAGGCCGGGAAAGGCATCGCCCTCACCGTTTACGAGACGATAGCAATTGGTATCAGGAGAAATGATCTTTTGACGCAACGCCAGCGCGTTGCGGATACGATGTCCAACGAGGCTCGAAAGATCCGGCGTTGGGCCGAAGGCCAGCAGGCGGACCGCAATGGTGGTGAGGGGATTGAAGTATCCGACTCCCAAGAGATTTCCTGCCGCATCAAAGACCTCGACCCCATCTCCCGGCGCGAGCGTAGTCGGTTCTGTCCCCTCGATAGCCTTGGAGAAAATCCAAGGATTTCCGCCACGCGCAGGTCCGTCGCGGTTTGGTTTAAGCATGACCCGACCGGCAATCTTCACTTTCCTGGGATAATCTTGCTCGGTTTACGACGAGACCGGTGCGGTTCGTTGCCGCGAACAGGCAACGAATAGTTAGCTTGAAGCACCTTCCCGACGGCACCGTTATGAGCTGAAGAAAGCTGTGGGAGAATAAGCTTGCTTGAGGAAACGCGTAAAACGTTAACTGCTTCGCCCATCGTACATTAAGACGTCGGCAAAGCCCTCAAAGTTTGGCGCGTTGCCCTATGGCTATCAAGGAAACAGTGGAAGAGTCGAACCAACCGCCGCATTCCATGAGTGCACCAACCGTCAAAGCCATGGTGAAAAGCTGGAGGACCGCTTCAAACTCGGCAACCTGAAGGTGGGAGCCTTAGAGCACTTGCAGTTATCCGCTTCAGGATAAATGCGACTGGCCGAAGCATTGTTTATTCGCGGTCATGAGTGTTACACAAAGTATCAGACGCCATACGGGAAACCAGAGGAGTCTTGGCTGACAGAGTTATCAGTGTTTGGAAGCACCGATTAGGCCGGCACGGCATTAAAGGTCGATGTCACCTCCTCCTCCAGACGAATCGTCCCATCCACCGTCGCCGCCATTTCCCGCGGAAAAGTCATCGCCAAGATCTGAGGCTGTATCGCTCTGATCGCTGGAATCTTCCCATCCCCCGGTGGAATCGCTTCCAGGTTGCACGCCGAACGCATCGCCGCCTAGGTCATCGGAAGCTTGCGGCAATTGCTCGGTCGGTGATGGGTCTACTACTTGTTCCTGTCCGCCGCCTAACAACCGCTCCATCATGCGCTGTCCTGCAGCGGCTGCAGCACCGAACCCAAGGCCAGCCAGCACTGAGCTCAACAGTCCGCCAGCATAACCCGGCGATGACGCATATCCTGCTGACGGCGTGCCTGCTCTGGGACTGGCATCCCCCGCCGCGGCGTCTCTACCGACAGAGCTGCTCGACGCCACACCGCGGCTAAAGGTACGGGCCAGGAGGAAAACCACAATTGCTCCCACAGCTATCCACCACCAGCGAATCCCGTAAGTGCCGGAATGCGAGACGGTTGACGATTGGGTCTCGCTAGCAATCCGCCGCTCGAGCATTGCTACGGAACGCGGATTGGCGAACGGCAGACCGGGCTTAAGTCGTTCCGCCTGTTCGAGATAAGCTCGCGCTTCTGAGCCTCGACCTTCCGCAGCCAGGATCTGAGCCATCACGTAGCGGGCGCGAGCACTATTTGGATAGGCGCGCAGGACTTCCCTGGTCATAGCTTCGGCGCGTGCAAGCTGCCCGCTACGTGCCGCCTCGTACACTTGGTTGATAGACGGGACATTCTGAACAGCAAACGCTGCACTTGCGCCTGCAAAGACTATGGCGATGGCAAATAGCGCCGCGGCCGACGCTTTATTGTTGGGTAGAAACATGGTTTTCTCTCCGAAAGTCCGCCGGATAGTTCCTTAGCCAAACTTCGCCGTGGCGACTGAAGCCGTTGTCCCAGAAGACGAAGGCTTCCGGATGACGACCAAGCTCTAATGTAATAACAGGGCGTTAACAAATTAGTCACGGGACACCGATTTGACGGTCTGGATTTTCACCCACATCATCACCCCCAGCTCCCAATCAGGTCGCCACCGCCGGCCAAACTGCCTGGCAAATGCCAGGAGCGGGGATGCGCTGAAAGCGGCTCATGGGGGCGGCAGCAAACGCTCGTCCTGAAAATGACGGAACCATTTGCGAAACATATCCTCGGTATCCATGCAATCATGAAAGCCGGTTTTGCGAGCCTTGATAGTACTGACGATAGCTGGTCGTGGTGGACTGTCTGCTCCATAAGCGAAGCAGAAATCTGCAAATTCGAAGGACTTGCCGACGAAGGCATCCATGTCGGCGGGTGATCTGAGCCCATACTTGCGGACGATGGCCGCCCATTGATGGGCTTTTTTTGGCATTTCGCGTTGCAAACAGATTGGCTCGGGCTCACCAACCTTCATCCCCAGAGCATCTGCGATGGTCGGCCAGACCTCCGACCATACGAACACGTCGCCGTTGGTAATGTTGAAGATTTCATTGGCGCATGCCGGCGTGGTTGCCGCCCATTCCATCGAGCGGGCGAGCAAGTCAGCATCCACCGCCTCGAAGATGAACGGCGGGCCCCCGGGAAATGACAGTGGCAAGCCGGCCTCCTTGCGGATCGCCGCATACACCCCGATTGCCGGAATGATGTTCAGGTTGCCACCAATCGCCTCGCCCACGACCAATTGAGGTCGCAAAATGGTCCAGCTCCACGAACTGCCCGACTGCTTTGCACGAATGTAGTCTTCTTGCAGCCAATAAAAGTTCGCATGGGGATGACGCGGATCACGTTCACGCGCAGGAATCCGCATCGGTCCGAGATGCACGCCGTACGCCTTTGTCCCCTGAAGCAGGGAGACGTGGCGCAGATTAGCCGCTGAGCTTAGCGGCTCGAACAGATTTTTGAGCATGGTCAGGTTGGTTTCCATCTGGTCGCGGTCACTCCACCCCTGGATCAGTGCGGGCTTCTCGAACAGCGCCGCATAAACCAGATGGGTAACATCAGTCATTCGCCCGAAGACTTCACGACAGCGGCGCTCGTCCTGCAGGTCAACCGAGATGAAACTGACCCCTTCAATCGCTGCAGGAACACGCCGTGAGACCGCCACCACTTCCCAGCCATCAAGCTTGGCAAAATGACGGACCGCAGCGAGACCAACCAGACCCGAGCCACCTGCAATAAGAACTTTGTTCATCGTCACCTCGTTGGAATATTTCGGGATTTCTCCGGGGGTGCGCTTTACTCGATCATGAAAGAGCGGGTCTCTTGAATCAGTTGGTTGAGCCATTGCATGTAGGGGGTGCCACCGGTGCCGCGTGGATCGGCAGTCCATCGATTGATGTATTCCTGGGCCCATCGGTAATGGATCGAGCGGAATTCGGCGATCGCTTCAAGCACCGCGTTGAAAGCCGCCTTCCCGGCTAAGGGTCGTACCGGCGGCATCGCCTCTACGCGTTCGATCAGCATTCGATGCTCCCGTGGCATATAGTTTCTCATGTCCGCGAGGTGAGTGGTCAGCATTGAAGCCTTGTGTGGAATCTTCATGAAGGCAACCAGCGTCGGCATGACGCTGCTTTGAGCGCCGGTTTCTCCACGGAAGTTCATTACAGCCGGTCGCGGTTCGACGCCTTCATAGGAAACGTTTTCAAAGAATCTGATGTAAGGCCGAAATGTTCGGTAGTAGAGCGCCGGATCCATATGTTCGGGAATCCGGCGCAATACGTCGACCTGGGCCTGAACTGCAGCAGCAATTTGGAACAGGCATCGGTTAACCAGATCCGAGTCGCCGTTCGCGAGGGCGTCCTCCGCACGAGCTATGGCGTCAAGAATACGAGCAGCGATCGCTTCGATCTCGACATGCACCAGGATGAACCAGTGCTCATCATAAAGATGAACAAAGTTCTGAATCGTGTCGATATTGCCCAGCGCGATCGGCCCGTCTTTGCGAAAACGCTTCCAATTGTATAAGGCATAGCCGTCGTAACTTAAGATCGGCGGTCTTTGCAGCAATTGACATGCACGAACGAGCGGGATCGCAATATTCGCCGGCAATATCGTCGCCGGTGGTTGACCAACCTGATTGACGTAGGCGGAAGCCAAAAAGCCGACCCTGACGTAATAAAGCCTCAGTGCCGGTAGATCCTCTGCCGACACGGAGTCGGTCGGCCAAGGTGGTAGCTCCAGCGTGCGAGCAAACTGCCTGAAACCGCGGTCGTAGAGGAGGCTGGGCAGGTCTCGACCGATTTCGTCGAGTAAAGCGAGCTCGGAACTTGACGGAAATGCGTTAAGCGGATCGGTTTCCGGCAGGAAACCGCGTCTCCGGAAGTGTTCCTTGAACATGAACTCTGCTCCCGGCTGCGAGTCCGAAGAACCCCTGGGCAGTACCACTGGCTCGCCGCTCATTAATTCTCCTCTTAATGGAACGGAAGGGACTGCAATGTGCGCGGCCCCATGATTAATCAACCTGGCAAAATCGAATCCCGAGCATGCCCGAAGGCCGGCGCCATCGCTTCATCCTCCTTCAACATTAGCGCGCTCGTGCTTGACAGGCACTAGTGGTGAAAGCAGTGGTGCATTCGGTCGAAAGCTGAATTAAAAGACCCAAATATGACGATCACCGTAGGGAGTCTCGGCCGTTTGCAGCAGGTTAAGCAAAAGGGGACGGATCTGGTTTTCTCATTTGACAGTTCAGACCTGGTTTTGAACGCAGTCTTGCCCAACGTGATTCGGCACACTTGGGTGCCCACTCATTGGCGTCTCTACGCGGAGCCGGTGAGAGCTTCACATGTCGCGGCGCGAAGGTTCTGGCCCGCAGGGCCGCCGCCGCTCGTTCGGGAATCGACTGACGAGGTGGAGGTGCAGATGGGTGACTGCAAAATCCTGGCGACGCGCGAGCCGTTTCATCTTCGATATTCCCTCGCAAATGGCGATGTGGTGCTGGAGGAAGTGAAGCAGGGCGGATTGTCGTGGTCATATTGGGACTACTCGCTGCGATACGTGCTTTCGCCTGAGGACCAGTTCTATGGAATGGGACAAGTGGATCAGCTTTCGGCTGAGGTCGATTTGAATCACCGCGGGCATCTACGGGAGGTGTGGAATCAGCATTCACCTCCCGCTGTCACGATCTTTCCGAGCGTGCTGAGCCTGCGCGGGTATGCATTGCTCGTGGACAATCCGTGTCGTGCGACCTGGGATCTGGGGTACACAGATCCGCGAAGCTTTTCTTACCGGGCGCGCGGAGGTGGACTGCAGTACTACGTTATACTCGGCCCGGAACTTCCCCGCATTTTACATAGCTTGTTGGAGCTTACCGGATATCCGCCGTTACCTCCTCGCTGGACGCTGGGGCTGCTGCAATCTCGCTATGGATACGGCAGCCGTCAGGAACTGGAAGAGATCGCGAGTCAGTTTCGCTCGCGTCAGCTGCCCTGCGACGCACTGATTCTGGACGTGTTCTGGTTTCGCGAAATGGGTGATTTGGCATTCGATCCGCAGCGATGGCCGCAAGCGGGAGAAATGATAAAGGGGTTGAAGCGCCAAGGTTTCCGCACGGTTGTGATCGAAGAGCCCTATCTGACGCGACAAAGCCAGAACTACCCGGAGGCGCAAAGGCGCGGATACCTGGCTCGGCATTACGACGGCTCGACTTATACCTTTGATTTCTGGCCCGGAGAGTGCGCGCTATTGGATTTTTCCAATCCCGCAGCGCGGGAATGGTGGACCGAGAAACATCGCCCATTGCTGGAAATGGGCATCGATGGTTGGTGGGCTGACCTCAACGAGCCGGCCAAACACTTTCAAGACATGGCCCAGCACGGCGGGTCCGCTGCCGCCGTTCACAACTTGATGGCGCTGTGGATGCACCAATCAATTTACGAAGCACATCGACGCTACAGTCCCAACCAGCGGATCTTCATCCTCAGTCGTGCAGCATTTCCAGGCTCGCAACGCTATGGAGCGGCGCTGTGGTCTGGTGATGTAGACAAAACCTTTGCCTCATTGCGTAAGCAGGTTGCAGTGGGGCTGAGCGTGGGACTGACTGGAATTCCGCTGTGGGGCAGCGATATTGGCGGATTCGGTTTCGGGGGAGAATGCACCGCTGAGCTGTATGTGCGATGGTTCCAATTTGGCGCTTTTTGTCCTGTGTTTCGGCCGCACGGCGATCAGAGAGAGCTGCGCGAACCGTGGCAGTTCGGCCCCGAAGTCGAGGCCATATGCCGCAGATATTTGGAGATTCGCTATCGCCTGCTGCCCTATATCTACAACGCCGCTCGCGAGGCGTGTGTCACGGGCATGCCTATAATGCGCCCGTTAGTGCTGGCGTATCCCTCGGATCCCGAGGTCTTGAACATTTCGGACGAATACCTGTTCGGCCCAGATATCCTTGTTGCGCCTGTTCTGGACGAGGGTGCTCAGAAGCGCAGTGTCTATCTGCCTGAAGGAAACTGGATTGACTACTGGTCTGATGAGATTCACTCCGGCCGGCAATGTTTAGTCAGCCGAGCCAGTCTCGACACTATTCCGCTTTTTATCCGGCAGGGAGCGATTATCCCGACCGGACCGGTGATGCAATATTCGTCGCAACACGCCGTCGACCCGCTGACCCTTGAAATTTATCGAGGAGCCGAGAGCGGATTGAACCTATATGAAGATGACGGTGAAACGATGGCGTATGAGAATGGCGAATACAGCCTGACGCGGTGCGAAATTAGTGAAAATATGCGAGAGTTTATCTGCCGCTTGAGGCAGCCCAGGGGCAGCTTTAGTCGTCAAACAGCTAACCGCAACGTAGTTCTGAATATCCACTTGCAACCGGAAGTCAGCGCAGTCACCTGCGACGATGAGCTATTGGGCCCGTCCGGGACATCGCAAGCACTTGGTCCAAAGTCATCAAGCTGGTCCTACGACCAGCACCGACGAGTCCTTTCAATAACCCTGGCCCCCGCAAATAGAGACCGAACGGTACGAGTAGTTTGAAGTTGCTTTGCTGGACGTCGGAGTATGAGCGAGATGGGAAGGCGTGCATTCATCAAAACCGGAACCTTGGCCGGCCTCGGGCTTGGGTTAACAGGATTCGGTGCGGCGGTATCAACGCCTGAGTCTCAGAGTCCGCACATCCGACGGTATCCGCTGCTCGGCCGCACCGGTCTTCAGATTTCCGACATCTCTTTCGGTGCTGACAGACTTTCACGCGGACAGGAGCAACTAGTTCACCATGCCTATGCTGCCGGGATCAATTATTTCGATACGGCCGAAACTTATCGTGATGGCGATTCCGAAATAACGCTTGGCCTGGCACTGCGCGGAAAACGTCATCAGGTGCACCTCGCTTCGAAGACGCTGGCCTGGGCAGATGCGCGCCGAGAAGACTTAATGCGCGCCTTGGAGGGCAGCTTGCGCCGGCTCCAAACTGATTACGTCGACATTTATTTCAATCACGCAGTAAATGATCTGGAAAGGCTTAGAAATCCGGAATGGCACGCGTTTGTCGAGGCTGCGAAACGACAAGGAAAGATTCGCTTCACTGGCGTCTCGGGTCACGCAGGCCATTTACAGGAATGCTTGGATTACGCAATTGATTCCGGTCAGTTCGACGTCATTTTGTGTGCCTACAACTTCGGACAGGATCCCCGTTTTTATCAACGGTTCTTGAGTGGTTTCGACGTAGTGGCGCGCCAACCCGACCTGCCCCGCATAATCAAAAAAGCCCGAAGCCGTGGCGTAGGAGTCATTGCCATGAAGACACTGATGGGTGCGAGGCTTAATGACATGCGCCCGTACGAAGTCGGCGGTGCCACTTACGCCCAAGCAGCATTTCGCTGGGTGCTCTCGAATCCCGACGTCGACGGCTTAATCGTATCGATGACCAGTAACGAGGCGATCAACGAATTTGTGGCGGCATCGGGATTCCGCGCTCTCGAGAGTGAAGATTTACCTCTCCTACAACGTTACGCGCAGCTAAATGCCGGCTCGTATTGCAGGAACGGCTGCAACACCTGCCAGGAGTCTTGCCCTTATGGAGTTGCGATTCCCGACGTTCTGCGGACGCGAATGTACGCAGTCGACTATCATGATACCCGGATGGCGCGCTCGGAGTACGCGATGATCACACGCAACGCGACGGCATGCCTGAGTTGCAGTGGGCGACCCTGCGCCGGCGCTTGCCCTTACGGAGTTAGGATTGCGGAATTAACCGCAGCTACTCACCTGTTACTGACTGGATAGGATTGCGGTCGAGGTCCGAGCAATTTGGTAAGTTTTGGCCCGTTCCAACATTGCCGCCAGGTAAAACAAGGCGACGAAAGGCGACAAATGGTGTAGCAGTGGTTCGGTGGTCCGGCCCGAAGTCCAGGCGAGCAGCATCAGAAACAAATAGTTGAAGATGCCCGCCCAGTGTCCGAGTCGACTCTTGACCGGAATCGTTGAACCACGAATCAGGACCGAATCCAGCACATATTGCGTAAACGATGCCGCGACCAACGCCGGTACATAGTAGGGGATGACACCGGTGTAAGCCTTGCATGCTAATCCCGACAGAATAAACGTTGCGTCGGCAGTGCTATCCAGCCAGCGCCCAAACTGGCTCGACGTCTGCATCCACCGGGCGATAAACCCATCGAGAATGTCTGAAGCGGCTCCGCTGGCTGAAAGCGCGACAAGCGTGCCGGAATGAGTGCGTGTCGAAAGACTGACACAAACCCAAATCGCCGCTAAAATGACGCGTGACCCGCTCACCAGATTAGCCGCGTGGGCCCGAATTAGGTGATTGAGAGGAAGCCGGAGTGCAGCATCATTTTCAGAGCAGTTTGGCACGGCGGTTGGTGAAGTCTGTTTAAATTGGAGCAGGTGCCCCCGGTCGCGCGACAAATTCCGGCGGAAGAATCTGAATCGGGGTAATCCTGATAGCCGCTCTGGTTCCCTTCAGAAAGCTCGCTTTGGTAGGCCGGTACAGGCCCAACCACGCCATTAAGTATTTTCTCGGGAAGTCATTGACTATCTGATCAATAATCTTTGAATCCTGGCTAAATTTTGCACACCCGACAAATGCAAGACCATTTCGACCGCCCACGGAGACGATCACCGGACTACCGCGCCGAATGCGCCGTGCATGCCAGGTGTCCGGGGCGGTTTGAATCAGAATTTCCTGATCCGGGGTGATCGTAAACCAGACTGGTGCAGGCCTGCTTTGATCTCCTCCTTTGCGAACCGTGGTGAGATAGATCAGGCGGGCCCGACTCAGGATTAGCAGTTGATGCGGCAGAAAGCTAAATGGGCGTTCCTGCTCCATGCTTAGGGTTGAGTCGACAGTTTATCCACGAGAGGTTTCTTTAGGTGAACCTGTGCGCTCGCGGCCACTTCAAGGTTGGTCAGTTCACGTGCGGCAGAGGGGAGAAATAACAAGCCTAACAAGCCATTACAAAACATAAAACTAAAGTGCGCGGCGAGGCTGTATGCCAGAATTTTTGCCTGGGGTGCATTGCCGCCGAAAAACAGCAGCCAGGCCGCCTGGCTGGTACCAAGGTGTGCGACAGCGATCGGCAATGCCGCCGCCAGGAACACCAGGGGCAAAAACAGAACCAGTTTCCCAAATGGGATCGTAATTCCATATAATCCCAGCGCGAGATGTTGCGCCACCAAGGCCAAAGCGAACGAAGGCGCCTTGATCGCGAGCACGATCACGTAATCAAGCGGTCGCGCCGCCACAAAACTGCGTCCGATAGAACGCACCCAGCTGTTCTCGATCCAGCAGCGAATTCGCAAGCTTCGGCGCGCCGCGGTGAAGAGAGCAATCATAACTACAAGTAAGCACCAGGCAACGATGTAAACGATTCGAAGTTCCCGCACCAGTGCCACATGCTCAGATGATGAGGGCTGAAAGAAGATAATTCCCCCGGTAGAGAACAACAGCAGTTGATAAATTTCCATCAGGGCGATCAGCAGGACCGAGCTGAGAATTTCGAGAAACGGCCGCTGCAGCTTGCGATGGATGTACCAGGTGATTCCGCCCTGTCCGAGATTTGTATTGATGAGCGATAACAGATACATGCTGGCACGGATCGGGAGAATGTCACGGAACCGTACCGGGTGATTAAAGCGCGTAATTACCCAGGTTAGACAGGCAGAGTCGAGAAGCCAATAGATCGCTGAGTACGGGAGGAACACACCGATGAAGCTGAGTGCCGACGCCTGCTTCAAGGCGTCCACAACACTGGCCACCGGGACACGCCAGAAAATTACGCCAAAGATAACCGCAGTGGCACAATAGGGGAGTAGCTTGACCCAAGGCCGACGACGCATCGTGCCAGCCCGTGAATTTTCGCCGTCTCGCACAACGGCACCATTCCTTGGTTTCGCGCGGGCCCCGCGCGCCGGAGTTCAGTCGAAGCTTGGACCCGCGGCAGCCGAAATCCGCAAGCTGAACATCGAGATCGACTTGCTCAGCGACATTTGGGCCAGCAGCCTAAAAGTGGCGCTGCTGTGTCGGTCTAAACCTCAGGGCCACTGCGCCGCGTGTTCAACGCTAAACAGACCTGGCTGACTCGTCACGGTTCGACGAGCCAAGCTCGATTCGGCGCTCGTGACTGAAATCCTCGAATCCATGTTTGTACCATGCAGTGGAACCCAACCAGTTTCTATGGAGCACGTTGAGTGTTACTACGGAGATTTGCTTGCTCCGGAACCATTCGAAGGCCAGCTCCAACATCTGCTTCATTAACCCCTTCCCGCGCCAAGGTTCATCGAGGAAGGCATGATTGATATACCCTTTAACGCGTGGCAGATAACCCTGGCGATCTCGCCGCAGATGCACCCAGAGATAACCTGCCAACCGCCCGCTGCGGTACTCGGCCACCCAGATCGCATGATGGTTTCGGCTCAGGACTAGCTTAAGCCAGTTATGAGCATCACGAATCTCGTCCCAGTCGAACCTCACTCTGGGATCTAGGGCCTCGTGGTAAGCCGCTATCGCCGCGACCAGGCGCGCTAACTCGGGAATGTCTTCCTCCCGTGCGGGTCGAATGTCAATTTCCATGCCTGCTCCTGTCCGCGTCCGTGGATGCACGACTAAACCGGCAGGTTCCTGCCGAATGTGACATTGTCTAATCGGTTCATGCTGCCGACGGGATTTTTAATGAAATTAGCCGAGAGATGCCGGGGCGTTCCATTGTAACGCCGTGAATATGGTCTGCCGCCTGCATAGTGCGCTGATTGTGAGTAATTACGATGAATTGTGAATTCGACTTGAGCTCCCGCAGCAAACCGGTGAACGCGGCCAGGCTGAATTCGTCCAGGGGGGCGTCGACTTCGTCCATAACGCAAAAGGGGCTCGGGTTCAGGAGAAAAAGGGCGAAAATCAGCGCCATTGCCGACAGTGCCTTCTCACCGCCGGACAGCAGACCGATTTCTCTGACTTTTTTTCCAGGCGGTTGCACCAAAATATTAACGCCGGTTTCGAGTACATCCCCGGGCGAACTAAGCTCAAGCCGACCTTTGCCGCCACGCAATAGTTTTGGAAACAGCTCTGCAAAGTTTCGGGACACCCCCTCAAAGGTCTCCAGAAAGCGCTTGCGGGCTTCGCGGTTGAGCTTCTGGATCGTGTGAGTGAGATCATTGATCGCCGCCTTTAGATCATTTCTTTCGGCGAGCAGTTTGGCCGCACGCTCTTCAAGTTCTTTCACTTCGCTTTCAGCCGCCAGATTGACCTCGCCAATCTTTTCGGCCCGGGCTCGCAATTCCTGCAAACGCTCGGCGTCTCTGGCCGGGTCGCGTTGACGGAGTTCAGCTTCGAAGTCGGCCGCGATATTGTCGAAGTCGATCCCAAATTTCTCGCGGAAGCTCCGGGTGAGTTCTTCGATCAAGGTCCGCGAGCTCTCGCACTTGAGTTGGCAGTGGGTCAGTTCGGTTTCGAGCCTTTGAAGAGATTTGCGCTTGTCTTCCAGCCTTACATTGGCGCTCTCAACCTGGCGCGAGTGTTCGGCGCATAGTTTGGTTAGTGCCCCTATCTCGTCCTCGCGTCTGCTGAGTTCCTCCGAGGAGTTGGTATCTTGCGAAGCCAGTGCGGCCAATTCACTTTCGAACTCATGACGTTCACGGGCGGTACGAGCCAGGTCTGCGCGATATTGTACTATTCGCCCTTCGAGCTGGTCGACCAATTGGCGATGATGATTCAGTTCTTGTTGGAGCGCGCGGATGGTTGCCTTGCGTGATTCAAGCCGAGCCTCAAGCGCATGTATTTCCTCGCTCGACTCTCGGACCTTGTTGCGCGAAGTGGCGAGCGCTGCGAGCGCCAGGTTCAGGGATGCTCGCAATGTTTGCTCCGTGGCGGCGAGCTCTTCAAGACGCGAATTGGCTGACAGCGCTGCACTCTCCAGCTCGGTCGCTCGGCGGAGTGCGTTGGCGCGGTCGGCCTCGCTCAACGCGAGGTTTTGCTCAGCTTTGGCCATAGCGGCCCGCGCGGTGGTCGCGGCAGTCTCGCTTTGCCGAACTTGCTGCCGGTTGAATTCGAGCCACTCAACCGCATCCCGGCAGGCAAGTCGAGCCCAATCCTGCGTGCGCAGAAGTTCTTCGTATTGCGACTCCGCTAGTCGCGCACTGTGCGCTGCAGCCTCCAGCTCGCGGTTGCGCTTATTCAGGTCAATTTCGTCCGGGGTCTCAAGATGGTGACCACTGCCGCCGCTGATCAGTCGATGCGGCCACAAAAGATCGCCTTCAGGTGTAACGAATGCTCGTTCCCTGCCGGCCCCGTCACAGGCCTCGAGTGCCGCGCGCAGATCTTTGACAACCAGTACATGGCCAAGCAACCTTTCTGCCAAGTGTCTGAAGCGCGGCTCAACTTCGACCAGATCGAGTAATCGCCCGACAATGCCCTTGGCCGAGATTGGCTCATGAGCGATGATGGCATCGAGTGAATCGGGAATAAATGCGAGGCGACCGCTTTCGCGCTCCTTGAGAATTTCGATCGCCCTTAGGGCGAAATGCGGCGAATCGACGATCACGGCGTCGAGCTGTTCTCCAAGCACGGCCCGCAATGCAGGCTCGAGCGCGGGCGGTGCTTTGACGACATCGAGCAGCATTGTTGGCGCGGTTGGAGGACCGTCGCCATTCAAAGAATTGAGCACGACCTGCAACCTTTCGGTGGCGCCGTTTGGCGTGAGGCGTTGAGCGCGGCTTTCGATTATCCGTAGAGTCTCGCGCGCGGAGACCAGTGCCTGGGCGTGGCTTGCTACCTCAGCGCGGAGCCCCAGCTCCCGGTCGACGGTCTCGCGCAGAGCGGCTTCAGCAAAGGCTGCCGACAAACGGTCGCGCTCCAGCCGCGCCTCGTTTTCGGCGACGATTCGTCGACAGCGATCCAGCTCAACGCGGTAATTGGGAAGCTCTTGATCGAGTGACCGCAAACGGTCGATGAGGTCAGCGCGTTCGCCTGATAATGCTCCCAGTCGGCCCCTTATGGCGGCGGCTTCCCGAATGATCTCAGCGAGCTGATCCTTGAGATCTTCAGTTCGTTTTTCTTCTTCGCGCAGCTTTCGCTCGCGCAGGCGATGACCTTCCCGAAGAGTGACCAGCTGCTCGGGGCTAATGCCTTGGTGGTCGCGCAGCTCGCGGGCAAGCCGAGCTCCAGCAAAGGCGCGGGCGGCGCGTGCAGCTACGGTCTTTCTGTCGAGCTCCGCGAGGCTGCGTTCGATTTCGGGTATTTGCTTTTCCAGAGCCTCCAGACGCCTTTGGAGAAAGGTCCGAGTACGGGCTCTCTCTTCGATAGCAGCGCGCATGCTTTCCAGTTCCTGCTTGCTCACCGCCAGCTGATGGCGGGCGCCGGCGAGGGCCGTGGCGGTGGCATTGGCCTCGGCCTCAATAGCGGCAATCTCAGAGCGAAGCTGATCAGCGGTTGCGGCTAATGCCTTCTCGCGGTCGGATTCGTCACCAAGGGTCTTGCGTTGTTCAAGAATTCGCTGTGCGGCCGCATGCTTCTCCAGCAAGTACAATTCATCGCGAATCGCTCTATAGGTTTCCGCCTTGCGTGCCTGGCGCCTGGCATGATTAAGCTGCCGATCGAGCTCGGCAATGATGTCCTCGATTCGCGCCAGGTTTTCACGTACGCGTTCGAGTTTGCGTTCACTAATCTCACGCCGCCCCTTGAACAGCGCGAGCCCGGCAGCTTCCTCGACCATCGCGCGGATCTCGGGAGGTTTGGCCTGAATGATCTCCTCGATTCTGCCTTGTTCGACCAACGCATAGCCGCGACTGTGAATCTGGGCGGCCATAAAGAATTCAGTGATATCTTTCAATCGGCAGGGGATGCGATTGATGAGATATTCGGATTCGCTTGAGCGATAAATGCGGCGGGTAATCGCAATTTCACTGAGGTTCGAATAAGGCGCGGGGAAATGGGCACCACCGTCGGTCTCCAGTATCATCGTGACCTCAGCCATCCCAGCTGGTGGATTGGATTCATTACCTGCGTAGATCAGGTCTTCGGCCAGTTTGCCCCGCAGCCGCGACGGGGCCTGCTCACCCAGAACCCAGCGGATTGCGTCAACAACATTGGATTTTCCGCAGCCGTTAGGGCCGACGATTGCGGTTATGCCCGAGCTGAAAGCGATCTGCGTAGATTCGTAGAATGATTTGAACCCGTTCAATTCGAGGCTCTTAAGGTGCATAGTTCCGACCTCCACCGCTCCTCCGCAACTCCCCGCCGCATGGCTCCGCAGGCGAATCCGCAATTATCTCGTGCAGATGATGACCTCAGGCATGGACCGCTTTGTTTAGGATCTGCACGATGCCTCGGAAACGACCGAATTCGGTGATTTGACGAACCGCGCTGGCGTCTGAGGACATTGTCACAGACGTGCGGCCGATAGCGGTCCTTTTAGCTTTTATCAATCCTGGATGAGTTCAGTGTTCCAATAGGCGCTATCAACGGTAGTCAAAAATGGCATCCACTCGCGGTAGCGCTTCAGACTGAACATCTCAGTGCTAAAAGGTGTCCATTGCGGGCGCTTGGGTTTGTTGATCAACACCATCCCGGCTTCTTCCGGTGTCCTACCACCCTTGCGCCGGTTGCAGGCATGGCATGAGCAGACGACGTTCTCCCAAGTCGAGGTACCGCCTCGTGAGCGCGGAATAACGTGATCGAGGTTGAGTTCTGTTCGTGGCAGTCGCCGCCCGCAATATTGGCAGGTATTGTTATCGCGCGCATAGATGTTGAAACGGGAGAAGCGCACGTGACGCTTTGGAACGCGCTCGTAGGCTATGAGCAACAAAACGCGCGGCACCCGCACGACCCCTCCGACCACCCCCACTTTCTCGTGATTTACCTCTACGGCCAGATCACGCCAGCTCGCAAAATCGAAAGTCCGGTATTGTTCGTCAACCGCGCGTGCAACACCTTGGTAAAGCAGCGCGAAGGCCCGCTTAACTGAGGTGACATGAACCGGAAGATAAGAGCGATTTAAAACCAACACCTTGCTATTGAGCAAGGCCGCCCCTGTGTAGCCGCCTAGCGTATCTGCTGTTGCAGACATTAAAATTAAGTTGACACTGGCCGAACTTACCGCATGTTAGCGATTCCCGCTTCCACGCGTTCGTTTCGCTATCGCCGGCGATTATACAAACGTACGATATGACTCACAAGGATGATGCCAGAACGATGTTTGCGCGGCAAGCGGCGGTTAATGGAAAATCAGCTGTCGCCGAGGGGCCGCCTTGCGGAAGAAATAGGTGGCTCGTATCATCTGGGCCAGAGAGAGCTATTGGCGCCATCCGCTATGGCCATCGATCCTTGCAGTATTAGACCGGCATTAGCCGCTCGTAATCCGACGACGCCAGGCAACACAAAGTGAAGCGCGAAATTATCATAAATGCGTCTCCACTCGAGGTGCGCGTCGCACTGCTGGAGGATGGCTCGCTGGCAGAGTTCTATCTGGAGCGCGAACAGCGTGGCGGTTTAGCAGGCAACATTTACAAAGGCCGCGTCACCCGAGTGCTGCCCGGGATGCAGGCGGCCTTTGTGGATATTGGGCTCGAGAAGGCGGGTTTCCTTCACGTTTCTGATTTTCAGACCGATGCTGAGAGTCTCGGGTCTGTTGCTCAGGTTATCGGTGAAGGTGATGTCGAGACTGAGCCTGTGGTCGAGGTCACGTCTACTCTAGAAGCCGAAGGGGGGTCGGTACTTGAAGCGTACGACGGCTCAGTCGAGGTAGGAACGCTAGCGGTCGAGTCGCAAATTTCCAGGGAGTCACGGCAGGGCCGGCCCCGGCGTAACGGGCGTCAGCGTCAGCGTCTGCCGATCGAGCAACAACTGAAACGCGGGCAGGAGGTGATCGTTCAAGTTGCCAAAGAGCCGATCGGGACCAAGGGACCGCGACTCACATCCTTCATTTCGTTGCCGGGTCGATACCTGGTCTACACTCCCAGTAGCAGGCACATAGGTATTTCCCGCCGCATCGAAAGCGCCGAAGAGCGGGCGCGCCTGCGTGCGGCGGTCAAAGAGCTGGGAGCTGCGCATGGCGGCTTCATTGTCCGTACTGCCTGCGAGGGGGTGAGCAAGCGTGAGATTCAGCGGGATGTTTCGTTCCTGACCAAGTTATGGTCCTCGATCGTAAAGGCGAGCGAGACGGCCCCCCCTGCTTCTCTGCTTTACAGTGACTTGGATGTTGCTTTGCGCATCGTGCGCGATTTGTTTTCGAGCGACATCGACCGGCTTTGGTGTGACGATGCCGCCACCTTTAGCCGCATAGTTGACTTCGTACAAACCTACATGCCGCGCTTGCGCGGACGAGTGGCATTGTATGAGGCGATTGAACCGATCTTCGACCATTTTGCGGTCGAACCCCAGATTGAACGGGCTTTGGAACGCAAAGTCTGGCTCAAGTCCGGTGGCTACCTGGTTTTTGATCAGGCTGAAGCGCTGACCGCTATCGACGTCAATACCGGGCGATTTGTCGGCAAACGTAACCAGGACGAAACCGTTTTGCGCACCAACCTGGAAGCGGTTGAAGAAATTGTTAAGCAATTACGCCTGCGCAACATTGGCGGGATTATCATCGTAGACCTGATCGACATGGCACGCGAGGCCGATCGCAAACGCGTGAGTGAAGCCCTGTCACAGGCACTTAAACGCGACAAGGCCCGCACCTCGATGCTCAAGATCTCTGAGCTGGGACTCGTTCAGATGACGCGCAAACGCACGCGCGAGAGCCTCGAAGCGATGCTTACAGAAGCCTGTCCGCGGTGTAATGGCCGACGCGTGGTCAAATCCGTGGCAACGCTGGCGGCGGATGTTTTGCGTGGCATCCAGCGTGCGGCCGGTCGTAATCCGCGTACCGACCTGCTAGTTGCCAAAGTTAATCCTGAAGTCGCTCGTTACCTGTACGATGTTGGGGGTAAGGCGTTGCAGACCACGGAGGATCTCCTGGGAGTAAAGATTGTTCTGCGTTCGTCGACCGATCTCGAACCGGGGACTTTCGAAGTTTTGCCAACTACCGCTGCTGCGTAGATCTCTTGTAGATCTCTTAATGAATAAAGTCGAAGCAAGAGCCTGAGGCCGTAGCTGTCAAATCGAGGGTGAAATCGCACATGACTGAGTCGTCGAAGCCGTCGCTGAACGATATACCGGTCATCCCAGCGCGCTGCAGACTTCAATGGGAATCTGCTCAGGCCGCTCATGTTCTGCTCTATCCTGAAGGAATGGTCAAGCTATCGGACAGCGCAGCGGCGATCCTTCAACTAGTCAACGGAAAGAGATCGGTGGCCGGAATTATCGGTCAGCTTGAACGCGACTTTCCAGGTGTTGATCTGCAGGCTGACGTTCTCGAGTTTCTCGATACGGCGCATCAACGTGGATGGATCGTAATGGCAGCGCGACCCGCAAGCGAATGATCGTCCAACCCGGCAACGCAGTGGAGGTCTTTTCAGTCTGACCTCGATGGCGGCCGGCCAGGCGGGAGCAGGTTGGCAGCTCGAGCTACTATATATTCGTAGATCTGATTTAATTCGTCAGCATCGAAAAATCCGGCCCAACCCGGCATTCCCTTCGCAGGTCGCCCTTCCATTGAGACGACGAAGAATTGGTGCTTGTTCATGCCGTTCTCAAGCGATTTGCGAAGATCCGGAGCGTACTCCCCGCCAACCGCGTCGAAGCCATGGCAGCGAAAGCAGTAGGAGTTATATTTTTCAAATCCAGCGAAGACATCCTTAGTTACTACTTGATGTCCGTGGTAGTCTTCGAAAACCGGAAAGTCGAGTGTTACCTGGCGACTGGCGGCGTCCTTGTAGGTGTATTTTTGTGGCGGTCGTGCGAGTGCTCCGTTGAGTGACAAAATGTAATTCGCCAAATAAGTGGCGAGCTTCTGACTGATGTCAGGATGCGCTGGCATTGGAACCTTGCCGAAATCACCGACGCTGCCGTCACGTATCTTGGCGGCCAAGAGCGGGACTTTCGCACGATCGTGATGGTAGCGATCAGCGATTGTGATCCATGCGGGACCCACGATTTCCTTGTCTATCGCATGACAGGAGAAGCAGTCGAAGCCGTGGGACATTAGTTGCTCGGGCGAAGTCAACTCATCCTGCGCCGCGCTTTGAGTCCAAATGCTGCTTACCAGCAAGGCAACCGTCAGCAGCACGCCGAGACGGCGCAGTCGAGACGGTTCCTTTCGGCCCAAGTGGCCGCTGTCGCTTTTACCCGCGAGGTGCATGCACCAGCCAGGTCGGCAATCATGAAGGTTCTGCAGCAGCAGGATAAAGCTGCACGTTGTACTGCCGCAGGATTTCTCCCAGTGCAGCTTTACGTTCGGCAATTACCGCGTCGAGACGTTTCTTGAGAGTTTCATTACCTTTTCGCACCGCCATCGACATCGGGAAAAGATACTGTTCAGGAGCTCCGTTAGTTCGTGCATTTGGTACTCGAGTCACCACCAAACCCGGGTAGTTGTGCAGAAACCAACCTACCGCGGGCTCCCAGGTGATCATGACGTCAACGGTTCCATCCTGGACCGCCTTGAGCATTGTGACGGGTGAGACGTTCTCGGTGTCACCGACCGAAAATGGCTGTGCCTGGGCGAGCAAATCTCGCAACTTCAATCCATCTTCGGGAGGTGTATCGCGTTCAAACCCGATTCGCAGTTTATGCAGGATTGGAGAATCCATGCTTTCGAGATCGTAACCTTTATCTTTCCTGGCGATGAAGACGTAAGAGGAAACATAATAAGGATCAGTCGTCAGTTCCTCCTGGCTGCCGTATGGCATGTCCATGATTGCGTCGCATTTGCCTTGATCGAGATTGCGCGCAAGAAATTCACCGAAGCCCCCAGGGCCGCGAGTGGTATCCCACACCTCAATCAGGTTCATATGCAGGCTTTCGGCAGTTAATTGTGCCACCTTGTTTTCGAATCCCTGGCCAGCGCGGTCTGAGAACGGCAAGTAATCCGGATCAGCGCAAACTCGAAAATCCGCGGCCGCAACCGGGCGCCACGTGACTATGACCACGATAGCGGCGGCTATCAGGTACAAGCGCGGTTTCAAAGAGGGTTGCATTTTTCTTCCCGGCTGCTTCGATTTGCGGCGCAAGCCGTCGACGGCCGAATCAAAGACTGAAAACCATCAAGGTGCCGCCGAGGTTGGTATAATCTCCCAAGGTTGCAGTGAGCCCGACGGCACCCAAACCTTCACTGGACTTAGTCAATCCTGCGGCGAGTCCGATCGCGGCCCAGCCCCCGACGCCAGTCAAAACCGCGACATATTGTTTGTGTTTGTGCATGAAAGTTATGGGGTTGCCAATGATGCCCGAAGGGCAATGCATCTGGTATAGGATTTTGCCGTTGCGCATGTCGACTGCGCGGAACCATCCGTCCAACGTCCCGTAAAAGGCCACCCCACCAGCCGTAGTCAGTACTCCACTCCAATCCTGAAACTTGTCATTGATTGCCCACTTGGTTTGTCCCGAGATTGGGTCAAAAGCGATCAGGCGTCCCCGTACATCGGGCGACGCCGGATACATGTTCAGGATGGCGCCGACGAAAGGGAAGCCCGCCTTATACTTGACGTCAAAGGCTTGGTAATCCATGCAGATGTGATTGGTCGGAATGTAGAAAAGACGACTTACGGGATCATATGAAGCCGGTTGTTCGTCCTTGTCACCTTCCGCCGCTGGACAGATATTCTTCACGTTGACGTCGGATTTGGTCATTTTGGCAGGATCGACCGTCGGCTTGCCGGTCACAGGATCGATCGCTGTCGCCCAGTTCACGGTCGGATCGTACTTGTGAACCGCGAGCAATTTGCCATTGCGACGATCGAGTACGTATGCGTAGCCGTTGCGATCGAAGTGAGCGAGTGCGGGGCGCGTTTGACCGTGAACGGTTGCCTCGAACAGGATGTTTTCATTGACACCGTCATAGTCCCAGCCATCGTGAGGGGTCATTTGAAAGGCCCAGGCTGCCACTCCGGTATCCGGGTTGCGTGCAATAATACTCATTGACCATTTGTTGTCGCCTGGACGCTGACTTGGATTCCAGGTCCCCGGATTGCCGGTGCCATAATAGAGCAAATTAAGTTTGGGGTCATACGAGTACCATCCCCAGGTGGTTCCGCCACCGAGCTTCCATTGGTCGCCGCTCCAGGTGGTCAAACTGGAGTTTTTGCCAACTGGCTTCTGGTAATTGGCGTCGATGGTCTTTTGGGGATCAAAGAGCAATCCTTCGTCAGAACCGGCGCTATAGGCGCGCCACAAGAGTTTACCGGTATTCAAATCAAAGGCACTCAAATAGCCGAGAACCCCGTATTCACCCCCGGAGACGCCGATGATGACCTTGTCCTTGATTACAACCGGTGCGGCGGTGACCGTCTGACCTTTCATCGGGTCAGCATTAACTGCTGTCCATAGTACTTTGCCGCTCCTGGCATCGAGCGCGTAGATATGACCATCGAGCACACTTGCGAGTATCTTGCCCTCAGCATAGGAAACTCCGCGGTTGACCACGTCGCAGCAGGCCACAGATGGCGCGTTGGGGTTCTTGGGCGGCTCGAATTTCCAGACAATACGGCCAATGTCGTTGAGGTTGACGGCATAAATGTAGTTGGGATAGGCACTTTCGAAATACATCATGTCGCCGACAACCAGGGGCTGTCCTTCGTGCCCACGCAAGGTGCCGGTCGACATCGTCCACGCGACGTGGAGGTTTTTGGCGTTGGCAGTCGTGATCTGGTCAAGTTCGCTGTGGCGGGTAAGACTGTAATCTCTGCCGGGCATCACCCATTGACTTTTGTCCTGAGACATCTTTTCGAGTTGTTGGTTGGCCTGGGTGATAGGGGCCGCGATCAGTAGTGCCGCCGCGAAGAGACAAACGAGCCATTTAATGCTTTTTAGTTTAAGATTCATAGTGGCCGCTCCCGCGCTGTTCGTACTAGGTTTCTTCACGGCTTGAACGCCCGGCCTTCCTTTAACACTTCGCCGCCGAGGGAAAGCACTCGCTCGGATCTCTGTCCGAATAGGCGAAATCTGGCGCCTTCGTCAAGTCAGCTACATTAGCCGCTCATTCCGTCGCCCGAAGGCCGGCGGTCTTGAGCATTGGTCAGCTCAGGCGGAATCGCCGTCTAGCACGCTGATTTGTTCGAAGCCCGCGCGGTGCAGTTCCCTGATCAATTGGTTTGCCGCACCAACTACGACCCATTGCAGGCCGCCGTTGCCCAGAAGCTCTTGACAGGTCTGTGTTACATCGTCTGGCTTCAGCTGTTGTAAGCGCCCGGCCAGATCTCGTGGCGAAGAAATGGGAAGGCGGTGCACTACTGTATTTGCAAGCGCATCGGCCATCTGCGCGCAGGTTTCGTAGCTCGCAGGTATCCGGGCTACCAGGTGGTTAATGGCACGTGAAAATTCGTCGGGGTTTATTGAATGGGCCTGAGCCACGTCATGAATTTGTGCGGCGATTTCAGCCATCGCCTGCGCAGTGTGATCGGGAACGGCCGCGGTTTGAACCAACCAGAGTCCTCGCAGGCGAGCATCCAGCAACTTAGAGCGGACGCCGTACGTCCAGCCACGGCGCTCCCGCAGACTCAGGTTCAGACGAGAGCTGAACATACCGCCTAGGATCGTGTCCAGCGCGATCATCGCTTCGGCTCGCCTCGAATTGCGCTCGTAGCTGGCGAGTCCGGCGGTAATCACGGTTTGTGAAGCCTCGCGCCGGTCAACTAATACTACCCAAGGAGTTTTTGGAAGACACTTGGGGGCAACCGCGGGTTGCTCGCACCGAGGTTCGGCGTTCCACTGCTTAAATGCTCTTTCAAGTGCCTTGCGTAAATCGGATGCTGTGAGGGCTCCCGTGACAACCAAAGTATTAATGCGCGGTGCCAGATGGGCTGCATAATAGCCACGCACATCATCGCTGGTTATACCAGCGACCTGCTCCTCAATCCCAGAACCCGTGAACGGTCGCGCATAAACATGATCTGGACCGTAGACCAAACGCGGAATAATTCGAAGCGCAACCTGAAACGGATCACGTCGCTCAGCTTTAATAAGCGCCAGGCGGTTTGCGCGGGCCAATTCGAAATCTTCTTGTTTAAAGTCGAGCGCAGTGATTGCCTTGGCGTAGCTTAGGCAGGCGTCGTCAAAGTTTGTTGCAAGCGACGACAGGCCTATGACGGCTGCGTCCGGCATTAGTTGAACATGAGTTATGGCACCCAATGCCTCTAGTGAGGAGGCAAGCTGAACCTGATCCCCCATCATCAGGGCTTCACCCAGTATCGCGGTCGCAACCCCAGCTCTCCCACTAAGCTCGAGATCAGAGGCAAAGCCGCCGCCGTCGAGGATTAGTCTCATCTCGATGTTGGGCGATTCGGGACGCCGCGCGAAAAGCACTCTGAGACCATTCTCAAGAATAAAGTCGGCCGTATCCTGCCAGGAGCCCAACAACGGTGAGGTGAGCTTGTTTATATCAGGTGTCACTTCGCCGTCCTGCGGGATGTATCTCCAAAACGACACCGTGGTCGGCCAGATACGCTAGGGCGCCAGCAACCGCGCTCGTCGGCGCAGAAGCTAGGAGCCTAAGTCGCTCTGTGTGGGAGGCAGGGCTCCCGGCTAACATCGCCGCCTGACCGAGCGCATCTGAGCGGCTCTCCGGACCACCGACACGTTCGTAGCCCCGGACCATCCTGCTGAAGATTCGCAGTCGCGCGATGTCCAAATCCGCTGGGTCCAACACCCGCGCCAGTTGCTCGATCTCTTCACGCACGAGCGCCTCAACCCCACTCAGAGGAATTTCCGGCCGGACCGCAACAGTCAAAACGATCAACGAGGTTAGTTGACGAGGCCTCAAATCAAGAGCAGCGGCGGTCGCGACACGCTCGCTTTGGGTAGCTCGGCGTAAGAGTCGGGAGCTTTTGCCTCCTGCAAGGATTTCGCAGGCCAGTTCAAGAGCTGGAAAATCAGCAGAGCCAAGCGGCGGGCCGTTCCATGCAATGTACAGTCGCGCCTGATTAACCGGCAGCTGGATTTGACGGCGAATGCGAGTCGGGTGGGCGATTGAAAACCCGCTGCGGCCACTGATGCCTGACGTGGGAAGCTGTCCGAAATAGTGATCGGCCCGCTCGAGGACGTACAGCGGCTCCACATCGCCAACGACGATGAGAATTGCATTGTGCGGTAAGTGCCGCGATTCGATCCAGCCGCGAACATCGTCAGTGGTTATCGAGTTCAGCTCACTTTCCAAGCCGTCGGGTGGATGCGCATAAGGGTGGCCTGGAGGATGGACCAGTGCGGCCAAAATTCGCGGAACACAACCATAGGGTTGCCCTTCGCGCTGCCGCAGTTCGTTAATCACCACCTTCCGCTGACGATCGACGCGCTCATCATCGATCGCGTCGGCCAGATTAACCATCCGATCCGATTCCATCGACAACGCGAAGTCGAGCTCGGCAGCTGGGACCGTGGCGAAATAAGCGCTGAAATCCTCCCTCACGAACGCGTTCATCCAGGCTGCGCCACGCTGTTCGAAGCTCGCAAAATAGGAACCCGGGTTTCTTTTAGTCCCGGTAAACATCAGGTGCTCGCTCAGATGGGCCAATCCCGCCTTAGAAGCGGGTTCGTCGCGTGAGCCAGCAGAGTAGCCCAGATAAACCGCTACTACAGGGGACTTCCCCTCAACATGAACGACTACCGTCAAGCCGTTGGAGAACCGTTCAATAGTTGATGGCAGCTCAGCAGCATGCCAGTCGGGGGCGCGCATTACCGGGGCCTTGGGTGGGATGCTGGAGTTCGCTTAGCGCACGCGAGTTGTCATCATCGCGAAACAGCAGCGGTTGTTGGATTTTTTGGTCAGCCTCGACAGCTGCCACCAACGCGGTTACGCGGGCATGCATCGGTGATAACTCGCAGACCGGATCGGTCTTGGCGGCGTCGCCAGTCAACAGGTAAGCCTGACAGCGACATCCACCGAAATCCTTGAAACGCTCGGGGCATGAGCGGCACGGCTCGGGCATCCAATCAAAGCCGCGAAAACGGTTGAACGCCGGTGATTCATACCAGATTGAGCGCATCGAATACTGTGCGACGTTGGGAAATTCCAATCCCGGCAGGATCCTGGCCTCGTGGCAGGGAAGCACGATGCCGTCCGGAGTAACAACCATAAACACCGAACCCCATCCGTTCATGCACGGCTTTGGTCGCTTCTCATAATAATCGGGAACAACAAAGTAAGTTTTAATTCTGGAACCGACGCGCTCGCGAAACCGACGAAGGGCTTCCTCAGCACGGCGCAATTGCCCATACGATGGGAGCAAGTGTTCACGGTTGTGGAACGCCCACCCGTAGAACTGTACGTTGGCCAGTTCAACGTATTCTGCGCCGAGCTGCTCGGCCATCGTTAAAATCTGCTCGACGTGGTCGAGGTTTCGCCGATGGAGCACCACATTGAGCACCATCGGGTAGCCGTGCTGTTTGATTAGTCGCGCGATCCGGGCCTTTAGCTCGAATGTACGAGAGTTGCTGAGGAAATCATTCAACTCGCGGGTCGAATCCTGGAAGCTGAGCTGGATGTGATCGAGTCCGGCACTGCGTAATTCGCTGAGGCGCGGTTCATCGAGGCCAACCCCGGAGGTGATGAGATTCGTGTAATAGCCCAGCGCGTGAGCTTCGCGCACCAGAATCGTGAGGTCGTCGCGCACCAGCGGTTCGCCCCCAGAAAATCCGAGTTGTACGCACCCCAGCTCTCGCGCTTCCCGCAGCACTCTAATCCAGGTTTCGCTGGATAGCTCGGCTCGATAGCGGGCGTACTCGATGGGGTTGGAGCAATAGACACAATGGAGCGGACAACGATAAGTCAGTTCGGCGAGCAACCACAGAGGGTTGCCGGGCGCCTTGTTCAGCTCGCTCGCAGCCATAATCGACCAACATTCAGCGCTATAAGCGAGGCCGCCGATGACTAGCTATAGGCGGCGTGGACGGCGTCCAATAGAGCCCACAGCACGTCCAGCTTGAACTGCAGGATATGTAACGCTCGTTCCTGCATCTCGCGAGTCGTGAAATAGTCCAGCGTGATCCTCAGCGCATGCTCAACATCGCGGCGTGCTTGGGTCAGCCGCGAGCGAAAGTATTTAAGACCTTCGGGCTTGATCCAGGGATAATGCTGCGGCCAGGTTGCCAGGCGATCCTTATGCGCTTCGGGCGCGAACAACTCGGTTAGGGACGAACATACCGCCTCCTGCCAGGGCCGAGTGCGTGCAAAATTTACATAGGCATCAACCGCAAAGCGCACCGCTGGCAAGACCATTTTCAGCGAGGTCAATTCTGCACGGTCGATACCGCAAGCCTCGCCGAGTCGAATCCAGGCTTCGAGGCCACCCGCCTCATCATCGTGACCGTCCTGGTCCAGGATGCGTTGAATCCAAAGTCTGCGAACCTCTCTGTCTGGACAGTTCGATAATATGGCCGCATCCTTCATGGGGATATTGAACTGATAATAGAAACGATTAGCCACCCATCCCCGAATCTGCCGAGCCGTGAGCTTGCCCTCGTTCATCATGAGATGGAAGGGGTGGTGGGTATGGTAGCTAATCTCTTTGGCACGTAATCGCCGCTCGAATTCAGTCCGACTCCAAGGCTCCTCTGCCATGTTCCGCCCGCTCGTTCCGTCAATGAAGCTGGATTCCGCAACTGACTTGAACCCGGGAGCCCATACTAAAGCCTGATCTCCATACGGTCATGGGCTACCTCAATGCCGGCCTGCTCGAGTTCGCGCCGCTCAGCAGAGTCTTCGTCAAGAATCGGATTGGTGTTGTTGATGTGGGTCAGAATTTTGCGCACTTTCGGTAAAGCCCGGAGATACGACAGGAGCCCTCGTTCCCCGGACAAGGGCAGATGTCCCATGTCGCGAGCACGTTTGAGTCCAACCCCGCTCCTGATCATCTCGTCGTCGCTCCAAAACGTGCCGTCAACGAGTAAGCAATCAGCACTTTTCATCCACTCGAGTAATGCGGTATCGACCGCAGCCAAGCTTGGCGCGTAGAAGAGCGATCGGCCGGTTAACCGATCGCTGACCCGCAGAGCTATGTTGTCACCCTGACTCGAAGCTTGACGATATGGAGAATAAGGAGGTGCCTTGCCGGCGACCGCAATTGCGGTGAACTCCAGTCGTGGCAGAGCTGGTAACTGGAAAGTGCAGGGTGTTAGCTCAATCTCATGCCAGTCAACCCCGCAATAATTTTCGAGAACGCGAAGCAGTGGACTGGCCGTGGTCAGGTCCGCTCGCACGCTTGCCGTACAATAGACTTGCAGGCGGTCGCCCTCGCGCAACATTGCAAGCCCCAGGGTATGGTCAAGCTGGCTATTGACCAGAATGACAGCGCTAATTCCGCTATCGCGTGGTCGGCGACCCGGCTGTAACTCGGGCAGTCCTCTCAGTTGTGCCAGAATATCCGGCGAAGCGTTGATTATGACCCACGCCGTCGGATCGGCCTCGGCACTCACTGCAATGGACGATTGCGTCCTTGGGGATGCCCTTAGAGAGCCTTCGCGGACTCCGCGGCAATTACGGCAATTGCAATTCCACTGCGGAAAACCCCCGCCGGCGGCACTGCCGAGGACGAGAACCCTCATGCGGCAGGTAAACCTAAGAAGCTGGCGATCAGCTCCTCAAACTATTTGATTGCCTCACCGATTCCAGATGTACATGGTGACTTCAAAGCCGAGGCGCAATTCAACGAAGGTTGGCTTGGTCCAGAGCATCGAACTTCTCCTACAGCGGCCTTTATAGCCGTGAGCATAGCAAATTGCGTGAGGTTCTAGTCAACGGCGGAGGGACATTCAATGAATTGCAGTCGCGGTTATTGGGCGCACCGGTTCACCATCGCGAGCGGACTGGCCAACGTTCACGGCTACCATATCGCGTTCAGTAACACCGTGAGTGATTTCCACGTTGACACCGTCATCGTAACCCAGGTCCACTGCGGCAAGCTTTAGGTGTCCGTTGCGGACGAGTGGCACGAACGGCTTCCCGTCGCGAAAAATCAGGGCGTCATCCGGAACCATCGGAGCTTCGGCAGATAGATTCACCTGAAATTTCGCCGTCACGTACATTCCCGGATAAAGGGCATTGTCGGTGTTTGGCAAATCAACCTCTACCAGCATTGTCCTGGTTTGATTAGCCAACGCCTCGGCGTGCCGGGTGACGGTGCCTTTGAACAGTCGGCCGGGATACTCCACCACGGTTATCACCGCGGGGTCGCCGTCGCGAATAAAAGGTGCCGAACTTTGGGGAACGTCAGCATAGATTCGCAGAGCATGATTCGCAGCCATCGAGATAAGTGGCGTTACCGTGCCGGATGAACTGGTCGCCTGAGGAATGAGCGTACCGGGGTCTACATAACGTGCAGTAACAACTCCATCAAAGGGTGCACGAATAACCTTATAGGCCTGAGTGGCGATCAATTGATCTAGCGACGCTTTGGCTTCCTCCATTTCCGCATGGGTATTATCCGCTTGTTGCTGGGCAACTACTCCAAAGCGGAGCAGCGCCTGGTTACGTCGGTCTGTAATCCGGGCGAGCTCGTAGCTGGCGCGGGCGTTGGCAACCTGGCGATCCAGCTCGGGGGAATCCAACAACGCGATAATTTGTCCCTTCCGGACACGATCGCCCTTGTCCACGTAAATCTTCTTGAGATAACCAGCAATTTTGGCATAGACAGGTGTTTCCACGTAGCCGTGAACAGTGGCGGGAACCTCAATCGAGCGTAGCTGAGGACTGCGGATAACAGGCATCACCAACACTCGCGGTCCTTGTTCCTCCTCCAATTTCAACTCATTAACCTGCCGGCTGAGCAAATGACTGTGGGCCATGACCAGGCCGGCAGTAAGGCCCAATACCACCGCCACTATCAGGCCCCAACTGATGAAAAAGAGCCAACCGGGCGGTTTGATGTCGTAATCTTTCGCGTCTCCCTCCATTGGATTGCTTCCGATGCCTCGATCGGCTAGCGCGTTTGCCGGTGGCCGCCAGAGTAAACAGCCCTGCTTCCGCCGCTCGAATGCGGGCTAAGTTCCCTGGCGTGTCGACTCACCGCGGTACGCCCAAGCTTCAGCCGAAGGTCAGTCGCTCAAGCTCCGGGAGATGTAACAGCCTCGATTTCGGCGTCGCGTTCATGCTTGCCTTTCAGGTTTCGCACCAGAGTTGAATAAACAGCGGGGACCACATAGAGAGTCATCAGAGTTGCTACCAACAAACCGCCGATGACTGCCCGTCCGAGCGGCGCGTTTTGTTCACCGCCCTCGCCGAGCGCAAGTGCCATCGGCAACATCCCCAGGATCATGGCCAAGGCTGTCATTAGCACGGGCCGGAGCCGAATCCTGGCTGCTTCTATTGCGGCGGCTGTGGCCGAATAACCGCGCTCTCGTAACTCATTGGCGAAAATAATTATGAGGTTGCCATTTGCGACACCAACCCCGACCGCCATTATAGTGCCCATTAAGGATTCGACATTGATGGAAGTTCCAGTCAGAGCTAGCATCCAAAGCACGCCAGCGAGCACCCCCGGCACGGCCATCATGATTACCAGCGGCTCCAACCACGATTGAAAATTCGCGACCATCAATAAATAGACCAAGATGATAGCGAGAATCAGACCAAGTTCGAGCGAAGCGAAAGACTCGTTCATCGCTTCGCTCTGGCCGCGGATCGTGATTCGGGTACCCAAAGGAAGCTTGCCAAGCTTTGCAATTGCATCCCTAACTGCTGATGCCGCGCTTCCGAGATCCCGGCCTTCGACCCCGCTATCGACGTCAATCACCCGTTGAACGTCGTAATGGTTGACCACCGCTGGTTCCACGTCTTGATGGATGGTTGCGACGTTTGACAGAAGCTGAGGGGCACCGGTCGTGTTGTCGACCGATGCTGGTGAGAGCGGCGTATTCTTGAGCGCTTGTACCGAATCGATCAGATGTTGCGGAACCTGTTCTAGCACGCTGTAACTAACGCCGGTCCGCGGATCGAGCCACCAGTTAGGTGCAAGGAGCGTATTGGTCGCCAGCGAGGTCAACAAATCTGACGCGATTGAGCGCTGATCGATGCCCAATTGGAGAGCCTTGACACGGTCCACATTGACCCGAATGGTCGGATAGTCGAGCAGTTGTGGAATCCGAACATCGGTCAAGCCCGGTATGGTGCGCATCAAATCCTCGAGTCGGCGCGCCACATTGTAAATCTCGTCGATTCTGACCCCGGAGACCTGGGCATCGATAGGCGCTGAGAGACCAAAGTTCAGCACTTGGCTGACGATGTCGGCGGCCTGAAAGTAGACTTGGACGTTGGGAAAATTCTCCGCCACCATCTCGCGAATCTTCCGTCTGTATTGAGCAGTGGGATGATGGGTCGGCTTGAGGGAAATCAGGACGTCGGCATCCTGCGGTCCGATACTGTCGGTCTGATAGAAGGCCAATACGTACGCGAATGGTGGCAGGCCGATGTTGTCGCTGATCTGGTCGAGCTCATTTTTGGGGATGATTTGCCTGATCGCTCGCTCCACCCGGTCGACGATTAATTCAGTTTGTTCAACCCGCGTTCCCGTGGGAGCTCGCAAATGGAGCTTCATCATGCCGGCATCAACTGAGGGGAAGAAATCCTCGCCGACTACCGGGACCAACAGCACTGAGGAACAGACCAGTACAGCCACGCAAGCTAGGCCGAAGCCACGCCGAGCCACAAACTTGGCCAGACTCGCTCCGTATCGAGTGCGGAACCGGTCAAAGCCACGTTCAAAACCGGTCGAAAACCTCAACCACCACCCCTCCTTGGTTTGCCCTTCATGCGTCTCGGGCATGAGACTGCGGGACATTGCTGGTACGAGCGTCCGTGAGAGCAGGTAGGACGTCAACATTGAGTAAACGACCGCGAGCGCAAGCGGGGTGAACAAAAAGCGTGCGACACCGTAGAGCAGCACAACGGGAAAGAAGACGATGCAAATTGCCAGCGTGCCGACCAGGGCCGGTGTGGCAATTTCGCTGGAACCATCCAGAATCGCCACGAGCAACGGCTTATGCATCGCGTGATGGCGGTGAATATTCTCGACGGCAACGGTGGCGTCGTCCACCAACATTCCCACCGCCAGCGCAAGGCCGCCCAGCGTCATAATGTTGATCGACTGTCCGGAAAGTTTGAGAGCGATTATCGCCGTTAGAATTGATAGAGGAATCGACAGAATCACGATCAGCATGCTGCGAGGAGAACCCAGAAAAATGAGCACCATGAGGGCCACCAAACCAGCGGCGATCGTTGCCTCTCGCACCACACCCCATAGCGCACCTCGCACAAATACCGATTGATCGAAGCCCAGATTTACCCTCAACCCCTTCGGGGCAATTTGCTGGATGAGAGGAATCATTTCCCGCACCTTGTTGATGACGGTCAGGGTTGAGGCGGCGGCATGTTTGTAAATTGGCAGATAGGTGGCTCGTTTGCCGTCGATCCGCACGACGTTGGTTTGCACCATGTGAGTGAACGTTGCGGGAGCCACCTCTCCCAGGAAAACCGGCGTTCCGTTGACCACCTTCACAGGCAGACGGTTGAAACTGGTCACATCGTCTGGGCTGCCGTTTAACTCGACACGGTACTCGCGGTTACCGATCTTGGCCGAGCCCGCCGGAATGATAACGTTAGTGGCAGTCAGGGCATTGCCGATATCCTGAGCGGATAAGCCTGTTGCGTACATTTGGCTCGGATTCAGGTTGACCATGACCGCTGGGTTGCGGCCGCCAAAGGGCGCCGGCACGGAGATTCCCTCGATGCTGTATAAGCGCACGCGAATAAATTGCAGGCCGTAATCGAAAATCGCCTGCTCCGAAAGCGTGTCGCTCGAAAGGTTCAGCTGGGCGACGGGAACATTGGCCGCGTTATAATCGACTATATTGGGCGCCTGGATCCCCGGCGGGAAAGCCACAAGCAAAGTCTCCGAAAGCGCATTCAGCTGCGCGATCGCCCCCGCCGTAGTCGTTCCGGGATGAAAATAGAAACGGATAACGCCGGCCCCCGGGAGCGATTCTGACTCCATGTGTTCAATGTCATTGACGACACTCCCAGATGCTCGTTCGTGGATTATGACCACCCGCCGCTCCATATCGACCGCCGACAACCCTGGATAGCTCCACACGACCACAACCACCGGCAGGTCGATCGCGGGAAAGATATCGGCGTTCATCCGGGTGAACGACAGAACCCCTAGTACCAGCATCAAAAGCGCCATCACCGCGACTGACAACGGTCGGCGCAGAGCCAGACTTACAATCCACATCGGCGGGCGTCTCTACGAATTTCTAAGGCCGGCTAGCCCTGCTCGCCTCATGCCTTAGGTCGAGCGAACAACTAAAAATAAGCCAACCTCAAGACCTCTCGCAAGAAGAGCTGCTTTCGGTAAGTATAAGTTTAGCTGCTGGATCTATGCCCGAAGTGCAAGACGGGGTGTACGAAAGGTAACCGGTGAGCTGGCTAAAAGATGACGGGTGGGAGTCAGCCGTAGTTGTGCCAGAAGGGCGGAAAAGGTAAAAGAGTTGGTCAAAGCGGGGTCGTAGTTCAGCCCGGTTAGAACGCCGGCCTGTCACGTCGGAAGTCGTGGGTTCAAATCCCATCGGCCCCGCCAAGTTCAAGATTCACTCTTTGCGCGAGTCTCAAACCTTGAAGCTGACTGAACAAACTAAAAGCGTTTCGCATGAGGAAGCGCTGAGATCGAGGCGTTGGGTTCTCATCGACGCTGACGGTCACCCGCTCGGCCGGGTCGCTTCCCGAGCCGCCATGATTTTGCGCGGGAAACATCGTCCGGATTTCACGCCTCACCAGGACACCGGCGACTTTGTCATCATCATAAATGCGGCCAAGGTACGACTCACAGGTGCCAAGGCTGAATCGAAGATGTATCACCGGCATACCGGTTATCCCGGCGGGATTCGGACCAGCAGCGCAGGGACCATTCTTGCGGAGAAACCCGAACGCCTGCTTGAGATGGCGGTGCGGGGCATGTTGCCGAAAAACCGTTTAGGACGCCGCCTGTTTACCAAGCTGAAGGTTTACAGGAGTGCCGAGCATCCGCATGCGGCTCAAAAACCGCAAGCGCTCCCCGTTTAGCACTTAAGCATCTTCGTAAACCGACAACGACAGTTAGAGCAGCACGATGCCTGACAGCAAAAGCGCAATTCGATGCACCGGCCGGCGCAAGACGGCAATTGCCAGTGTTCGGTTAATCCCAGGTTCCGGCCAAATCGTGGTCAACGAACGTCCTTTGGAGGATTACTTCCCCAGGGATACGGCCCGTATGAGGATTCTCGAACCCTTTCAAGTAACTGAGACCGCTGGCCAGTTCGACGCGATCGTCAGCGTAAGGGGCGGCGGTACTTCGGCGCAGGCGGATGCAGTCCGTCATGGAATTTCGCGAGCTCTGCTCGCGAGCTCGGAGAGCTTGCGTGCGGCGCTTCGCAAAAATGGCATGCTGACGCGCGACCCTCGTGAAGTTGAGCGCAAAAAGTACGGCCGTCATAAAGCGCGCAAACGTCCGCAGTACTCGAAGCGCTGAGCCGCTTTCTTCTTTGTGTGGCTTTAGGAGCCTCCTGCTCGAGCGGCGCGAGCATTTCTAGGGACTCGACACATCTTCTCATTGGCATCGGGGGACCGCTGCTCTAGTTCTGTGGTGGGAGGGCTGTTCAACTTGCCGCCTGTCCCACTTGGCTGCGCTCACTAGGCAACTCGCCACCAAATTCCTCGACACACTGCCATTTGTCTTCCATGTCGCCCCGGGTTGAAAGTGGCTTGAGGGCGGTGAGTATCGATGATAGGTGCGAGACCAAAAGCTTTCTTGCAGCGGTCTCGAACTGGCAGCTGGCTTCTAGCACAAGGCTTTAGTGGAGCATGGTCAAACGCGCACGTGATGACCAGTGCTTTTGGTTTGCATTTGCTCGCGTCCGCGAATCGAGTTAGAGATCATTACCTGCCGCAACTTGTCCCGCAATCAACCGCGCTCTTGCCCTGTGAAGCATTTTGGAGAGGCATCTGCAATGGCCGATGAAGGTGACAATCTACCACCTTTCAGCGATGACCTCCTCACAGCGGAGCCAAACTGTTTTGTCGTCGGCATTGGGGCTTCGGCCGGCGGGGTTACTGCATTAAGGGAGTTTTTCAAGCACGTTCAGGCGGATAGCAACATGGCCTTTGTTGTTATCCAACACCTCTCGCCAGAGCACGAGAGCAGCCTTCCCGCGTTGCTTCAGACGCAAACCAGCATTCCCGTAACACAGGTCACTGAGGAAGTCCGAGTTGAACCTAATCACATCTACGTCATTCCTCCGGCCAGCTATCTGCTCCTGGCCGACGGACGTATTCGCTTGACTGCTCCAGAGCGACGGCGTGGCAGCCACACCTCGATTGACCTGTTGTTTCGGACTCTTGCCGATGCCTACGGAAAATACGCGATTGCAATCCTTCTCTCAGGTGCTGGTTCTGATGGCACTTTTGGGCTGAGGCGGATTAAAGAAGCCGGCGGCTTCGTTATTGCTCAAGATCCCACCGAAGCCGAGTATCCGGAAATGCCACGCAATGCGATCGACAGTGGATTGGTCGATCTCGTGCTTCCGGTGAGCGTCATGGCGGAGAAGCTGCGTGGCTTGTCGGAGCGAGCTCATAGAGTGCAGTTTCCGGAACATGAAGAGACGGTTCAGGCGGCTGATGCGGCCACGCTGCTTGAAATCTTGCAGCTGCTGCGGCTTCGCACTGGCCATGACTTTGCCCAGTATAGGCGGCCGACTTTGATGCGCCGTATGGCGCGCCGCATGCAACTGCGCGAGATCAGCCAATTGGCGGGTTACCTTACGTTTCTCCGCAACAGCCCCGACAAACTCGAAGCACTGTTTCGTGACCTGCTCATCACGGTCACCAATTTTTTCCGTGACCATGAATCATTCGAGGTTCTTGGACAGGAGGTCATTCCGAAGCTATTCGAAGGCAAGGGGTCCGAAGACCAGGTAAGGGTGTGGTCGGCGGGTTGTGCCACCGGGGAAGAAGCCTACTCACTCGCCATGATGCTGGCCGAGCATGCCTCGCGTGTGCCAGATCCGCCCAAGCTGCAAGTCTTTGGTACGGATATTGACGAGCGGGCGATCGTCGAGGCACGTAACGCCCGCTATCCAGCGACTATCTCATTGGACATCAGTCCTGAACGAATTCAGTCAGTTCCTGCTCCGAGAGGGCGAGCATTACCGGATCAAGAAAGAATTGCGAGAAATCGTGCTGTTTGCGGTGCACAACGTCCTGCGTGATCCGCCATTCTCACGGCTCGACCTGATAAGCTGCCGTAACCTGCTGATTTATCTCAACCGTGAGATGCAGGAGCGGATCCTTGAGACCTTTCATTTCGCTTTGCGTCCGGATGGTTACCTGTTCCTCGGCGAGTCCGAGTCTGCGGACACAACGCCTGATTTGTTCGTACCAGTCGACAAGAAGCATAGGATCTATCGACGCCGGCCTACCGCCCAAAAACATCCCGGCCGTAACGAGAGAATGGCTGACACCGAGATGGCAGTCGGCATCCGCAGAAGCAGCCCGAATCAGTACCATTGCAGGTCTGCGCTCGATTGCCGAATTGCACCGGGAAGTGATGGAGCAGATCGGACCGTCCAGCATACTTACGAACGAACAATTCGATATCGTCCATATGAGCCCCCATGCGGGTCGTTATCTTTGGTTGGCTGGCGGTGAGCCGACGCGCAACCTGCTCAAACTCGTTTACCCTGACCTCCGACCCGATCTCCACGCCGCCTGGTTGGAAGCTCGCAGTCGGCCGCCCGGTGCTGCTATTCAGAGCCGACGATTAAGGATCGAGTTGGAGGGCAGACCTTGCTGGGTGACCCTCACGGTCCGGCAGGTCACTGATCGTCCGGAAGCGGCCCGCGGCTTCCATCTCGTTATCTTCGACGAAGCGACCGCGGTTGCCCCGATTGCGGCAGCTCCTTCGGAAGAACGAATCGCCCGGGCGGATCTCGACGCTGTAAGCCGGCTGGAGGAAGAGCTGCAGCATACAAAGGAGCAGCTCCGACTAACCATCGAACAATATGAAACGTCGACTGAGGAACTACGAGCATCCAATGAAGAGCTGCAGGCGATAAACGAGGAGCTGCGCTCGGCCACCGAAGAACTGGAGACCAGTAAAGAGGAACTACAGTCAGTTAACGAGGAGCTTTCCACAGTCAATCAGGAGTACCGAGAAAAGATCGATGAAGTCGGACGGGCGAACAGTGACTTGCAGAATCTCATGGCCTCGACCGATATTGGGACCATCTTTCTCGACCGGGGGCTGAAGATCAAACGCTATACGCCGCCGGCGCAGCGCTTGTTCAACATCGTCGATGCAGATATTGGACGGCCGCTTCAACACTTTACCCACCAACTGGATTATCCCTTGTTAACCGCCGATGCGCAGGAGGTGCTCCGGACTCTTCAAACCATCGAACGTGAAGTGCGCAGCTCGGACGGTTCCTGGTATCTGGCGCGTCTGCTGCCCTACCGCACAGTAGATGACAGAATTGACGGCATCGTATTGACCTTCGTCGACATAACCAGCCGCCGCCTGGCCGAAGAGCAGCTACGTGAACAGGCGGCTCGATTACGCGAACAGGCAGAAATCGTTAATCTCGGCGACTTAATAGTGCGCGATGCTCACGACCGAATTCTGTTATGGAGTGCTGGGTGCGAACGCTTATACGGCTATTCGCGCGAAGAAGCAATCGGGCAAAACGTTCATCAATTACTGAGAACCGAGTTTCCCCAGCCGCTCTCAGAGATACAGGCAGCGCTGGAACAGAACGGTCAGTGGGAAGGCGAGCTCGTCAACTACGACCGCGCAGGTAACCGAATCGTCGTCGTCAGCCGCTGGGTACTACATCGCCCGGATGAGAGTCGGCCCCCGGTAGTGCTTCAGGTCAATAACGATATTACTGCTCGTCGTCAGGCGGAAGAAGCACTGCGCGAGGCCGACCGCAACAAGGACCGATTTCTTGCGACTTTGGCCCATGAGCTCCGCAATCCGTTGGGGGCAATGCTTAATAGCATCGAGTTGATCGAGCGCTCATCCAAAGGTAATCAGGAAATCGAGCGGGCGAATCAGGTCCTGCATAGACAGATACGGCACTTGATCAGGCTGGTGGACGATCTACTGGACGTTGAGCGCCTCGCTCATGGAAAGATCGCGCTGCGAAAGAGACAGACCAGATTGTCAGACGTGGTGGACGCTGCCATCGAGATCTGCCGGCCCATGATTGATCTCGAGGGCCGCCAGTTAACGGTTTCTCTGCCCACACTCCCCGTGATCTTTGAGGTCGATCCCGATCGCCTGGTGCAGGTCATCGCTAACCTACTACTCAATGCCTTCAAGTATACGCAACCTGGGGGTCGCGTCGATCTGACGGCTGAGACACGGGATCGTGAATTGACCATCTCTGTGCGCGATACGGGCGTCGGTATCGACCCTGAAGTGCTTCCTCATATCTTCGATATGTATGCGCAGGGCGGTGGCATTGCCCGTTCCGGAGCGAAAGGGTTGGGACTTGGCTTGACCCTGGCGCGTCAGCTGGTTGAGTTACATGGTGGCAGCATCACGGTCCATAGCGAAGGTTTACAGAAAGGCGCCGAATTTGTCGTATGCCTGCCGCTCCACCAAGAGCCGGCTGTGTGGCGCGAACCCGCGCAGCAGCAATCAGGCTTAGATCGCGACAGCGGACGAGAAAGTCTCAGAATTCTGGTCGTCGACGATAACCGCGACGCAGCATATACGATGGCGGCCCTGCTGGAGACTCTGGGACATAAGGTGGAGAGCTGCCTTGAAGGAACTGCCGCTCTGGAGATTGCGCGAAACTATCAACCCGAGATTGTCGTCGTCGACATTGGTTTACCTGACATTGACGGGTATGAGGTCGCCAGGAAGCTACGCGAAAGCCTGCCCAATGCGATGCTTGTTGCGCTTACCGGCTGGGCCTCGGATGAGCATGCTGCGCGAGCACGTCAAGCCGGATTTCACCGCTACTTGGTCAAGCCGGTCAAGCTGCCGGATCTCATCAACTTGCTGGCTCATCGCCGTGCCAGATAGTCCCCCATACCGCACCTCGAGTTAGCCCGGGGCAGATCCAGAAATCTTCATGGGAGACGAATACGATCCGGTCAGCCGTTAAACCCAGGCGCGCGAGGCGGCATCTAATCGGGCACCTTTTGCAGCTGCTCCTTTGAGCGCTACTTGTCGAAACCTGCTACTTTGGGCAGAGTTTCCGCACCCTCCAGCCAGGGGGCCCGATCCGGCCAGAACGCATGACGCAAAGTTTCGGGCGGCTGCCCCGGGTCAGCGTTGGGGTCAAGGCAGGCTCGGCTAACCGCGATGACGTTCGGCATGGCGTCCAGGTCAATGGTTAGGGGTGATCCGCAATTCTTACAACGATTTCGATGCACCTTGTCAGAGCTGTTGTACGTTTGTAAATCTCCACCCTTGGTCCAATGAAAGCCGTCCCTGGGAAAGATCGACAAGGTTACGAACGCTGCTCCCTGTAGTCGCCGGCATATTGAGCAATGGCAATGGTGGGTATCAACGGCGGGTTGCGTGATAGTGAATTGATTCGCCCCGCAAAAGCAGGAGCCTTTTATCTCGGTAAAGTTTGGCATCGCCGAGCCTCCGGCTGAGAATTAAGCGCCCGATCCTTCTTTGTTCGCTCTTAAAAGAACCACAGCCACCGACCAGCACGCAACCAGTTTTCGTGCCGCTGGCACTTCTGACGAGAGCATCAGGTACGGTTGCAACTCGTCAGCGGTAAGGTCGCGAACTGCTCACTGAGCGTTGTGCGGACTCCCAAAAACGCCTCCAGCAAATGCTAGCTTACGCGTTTAGGTCCACGGCTGTCAGGCATGTGCGCTGGTTTTCAAAATACTGAGCTCGACGGCCGGCCCAATAGCGCACCATTGTTTTAAGGTTCATAGCTAAACAGCAGTCCTATAGCGAGATTGAGCATCTCGGGATCCTCAGCCAAGAGGTCCCGAATAAGCAAATTCTCTCCGTCCCGGTAACCGCCATGCAGCGGTCTCTGATAAGCCATGGCCAGCACCTTCTCGGTCCGTCAGCGTCTTCTTTACCGAAGTACGCATGCGCATATTTATCCCGCGGATGTCCCGCAGCAGGTCTATCGTCATCGTCTTGATCGGCCCGCCACGTCGGTGAACTCCGGCGTCATCGGCACGTCACCGATTGCGCTTGCGCTCGCGGGTGTGGCGTCACCCTGGGCGGTGATGCGCTCGATCGGGTGGAGCACGCTTTCACCCTGCTGCGGTTCAGGCGCGCCGAACTTCTCGCGGATCCATGACTCCGGCACCCGCAGCCCGCGATCGATAAACGGCCCGAGCGCGTCGGCGACGTTGCGCAGATCCTCCGGCTCCTCGAAGCTGATGGTGATTTGGGGATAGCGCCGGCGCGGCCCGCGATTCAGATCGATGAGCGGTTTCACCAGGTCGCGGTTGAGTGTGGCCGCCACCCGCCGGGCGTCGTCGGTGGCGATATCGCGGCGCACCACGTCATGCACCTCGGCGGCCGCGCGCGAGCCGGCGCCGCGCGGCAGCTGAGTGGTGAGCTCCTGGCCGAGAATCCCGATCGTCACCAGCTTGTCGAGATACTCGCAGAACTTCTGGTACATCTCGTGACTGCGCTGGCCACCCCCCTTCGATTCGATGAACTCAATCGCCATCGATTCGGGGATAATCGCCGCCGCGTCGGTGCCGATATTGGCCACCGCGCGCAGCAGCGCGGCCTTGTCGTTCTCGGTCGCGCCCGGTCCGTACTTGCCGAGCCGCATCGGCTGGCCGTAGACCTCGGCGAACACCACCCAGTCCTTGAGCACGTAGTTCTTGAACAGATAGGCCCAGATCGCGATGCGCGCCAGGCCGCCGCGAATCGGCAGGCCGGCCTTCGCCCGGGTGATATGCACCAGAAACTTGAACGGGGCGAGCGGCTGCGTCGCCGGCTGAATCCCCACCTCGTGGCCGAAGACCGGGCCGCCGACGCGGATCCGGAAGTTCATCGGCGACAGGCGCGAATCCCAGCTGTCGCGTCCCACCGGCAGCTGCGGCCCGTCGGTGCGCAGCGTGCGCACTAGCAGCTCCTCGCCCGACACCCAGTCGAACATGAACCATCGCGGGTCGCGCCACTTGAGCGCAAACGGCAGCCATTCCGGCGCGCCCGTCTCGAGGTTGCGGCCGTTGGTGTCCCAGATGATCTCGGTCGCGCTGAAGCCCTTGCCCAGCGAATCAAGCATCTCGAAGATCACGTCGTGCAGGTCGATCGTGTTCGAATCGATCAGGATCTCGCGCACGAACTCGGCGTCAGCCATCGACTCGGCATCGTCGCCGGCCGCGCTCACGTCGATATCGAGCTGCGACACCGCCATCTTGCGGGTGTGCAGCACCCCCTGGTAGAGCAGGTCCTTTTCCTCCATCCGCTCGGCGAGCTCGAGGTAGAGCCAGGGGTCGCCGAACTCGGCCGTGCGCAGAATCCCGACCACCTTCTCGGGGGTGAGCCCGATCGAGTCATCGATAATCGAATAGATGTTGCGGATGCCGGCGAGCGTCGGCGCCGCCTGCTCCTCGCGCAGCGCCTCGAACACCACCGGCCGCCCGTACGCGTCGTATAGCGTCATGCGCGGCTGCCGCCTCCGCTCGGCTCGAGATGGTAGCGCTGGGGCGACGGAAACGGCACGAAGACGCCTTCGTTGGCGCGATGCTGCTCGCAGGCCATCCAGTTGGCGCCGAAGGCGATCGCCGCCAGCAGAGCAATCACGGCGACCGAAAACCAGCCCTTCATCCCTAGAAACACATGTACCCCACCGTGAGTTTGTTAAGTCCGCCGGTGGTGGCGCCGGCCGACGGAAAGTCCACCTTGGCGCTGGTGGTGGTGCTGATGTCAGCCACCCCCGGAACGCTCGCGGTGCCGTCACCGTTGGCCACCCGCCACGAGCAGATGCGATTGTTGGCCGACGGAATCGAAAAGGTGACCGTGCAGTTGTCGACGTCGGTGGTGGTGGCGGGCGTGGTGAAGCTGCCGGCGTAGTTGGTCGAGCCGCTGTTGAAGCTGCCGGCGCCGACCACCGTGTTCTTGTGCGAGCACGAGACGCTGGTGGGCGCCGCCGGACCGCCCGGCACCGGCCCGCAGCTCCAGACGCCGTTGATTCCCTGCGCAATCGCCCCGGTGCCGCCGCCCGCGCAGGGCGTGCCCGGCGCGCCGTCGGTGACGTAGAAGAGCTGGCCGTTGGTCACCGTCGCCGGCAGCTGCGAGAAGAGAATATGGACGAGCTGCGGCGAGATCGTGTCGGCGCCCGAGAGCTTGTTGTTGAGCGCGTTGCGGAACTGCTGCCCCGCCAGATTGCCGGTGAAGTTCGGAATCGGCACATACTGCGCGCGCGCCACGCCGCATCCCAGCCCCATCCCCGCGAGTAATATACCCGCGAGTAATATACCCGCAAGTAACATACTCGCGAGCAAGCTACCGCCTGGTCTGCCTGCGACGGCCTTTCTCATGACTCGCTTCCTCCTCATCTCAGTACCCCAGCGCCACCCAGCCGATCCCGGTCAGCCCCGGCGTCGTGCCATAGGCGATCTGCTTCTGCACGTTGCCGTAGGCGATCTGATTGCCCTGCTTGACCAGCGGGGTGACGGCCGCAATCGGCATCCCCGTGGTCGGCATGAAGGTCGAGGTCGTGTTGCTCTGCCAGTAGGGAATCAGCATCCAGCAGGCGTTGGGATAGGCGAGCGGAAAGCTGAAGGGCAGGGTGGTCGGCAGTTGGCCGCTTGGCCCGCCGAAGCTCAGCAGCGAGATCGTCCCCCACTGGATTATCAGCTGGATCTGCCCGAGATTGACGTCGTTGGCGCCGAGCTTGAGCCAGCCGTTCACTCCCACGGCCGAGCTGATCAGATTGCTCAGCGACTGCAGCGAGGCGATCGCCGCCTCGTCGGCGAGCTGCTTGCTGTGCAGATAGTTGATCTTGTTGAGCAGCGCCTGATGCGGCTGGTTGACCACCCCGAGGCCGCCGAACGACGCCCCGGTGGCGGCCGCCTCGACCGTGTCGGTCTGCACCAGCTCGTAGACGTCGCCGTCGGTCCAGGTGTAGTTGAGATTGGCCTGCAGATAGGTGTTGCCGGTTGGATTGGGCATCGTCGCCTCCCCTCGTCAGTACCCCACCGCAATCCAGCCGATTCCGGTCAGCCCGCCGCGCGTGCCGAACTCGATACTCGCGATCAGGGCCTCCTGGCCGCTCGCCTCGCTGAGCGAATAGGTGATCTGATTGTTCTGCGGCTGCAGCGGCGTCACCACGGCAAGATTCAGCACGTTCTGCTGGCTGCCGTTCGCCCACCCGAGGTAGTCGGTGGTGTCACTGGTCTGCCAGTACGGCTTGATCATCCAGCAGGCATGTGGAAACGGAATCGGAAAGCTGAACTGCATCGCGGGCGGCAGCGGCGGCTCCTCGGGCTGCGAGGGCGGATATTCCTCGGCCCACGGCAGCAGCGAGATCGTCCCCCACTGCCAGATGATTTGAATCTGGCCGAGCGAGCTGTCGACCGTCGCCGCCTTGAGCCAGCCGTTGGTCCTGGTCGGCAGCGGCGTCGGCCCGTACAGGTTGGGCGAGGGGGGTGGCGGCGGATTCAGATTGACCGCGCTCGTCAGCGCGTTGAGCTTCGCCAGCAGATTGTTGATGTTGGCCTCGTCCGCCAGCATCCGCCGATAGACGTACTGCACCTTGTTGAGCAGCATCTGATGGGGCTGATTCTCCACGCCCAGGCCGCCGAACGAAGCGCCCGGCGCCGCATATTCGATCGCGTCGGTCTGCTGAATCTCGTAGACGTCACCGTCGGCCCAGACGTAGTTCTGATTCGCGCTGAGATAGCTGCTGCCCGTCGGATTGCTCATCGCCGCCTCACCCACCTCCGCTACATGCTGATCGTCCAGGTGCCCGAGAAATTGCCGCCGCCGGTGTAGGGAAAGGCCGGCACCACCACGTGCGCGATCATCGGCGTCGGCGCCACCCCCTTGGCGACCAGGGTCCAGACCACGGTGTTGTCGGTGGTGGTCGCGCCGATCGTGGTCGCCCAGGCGGGATGGGAACCCGAACCGGAGGTGCCGGCGGTGGTGCATCGCTGAATATTGCCGTTGGAGTCGACGATCAGATTGCCGACGCTGTAGGCGGTGCTCGCCGCCCAGACCGGATTGGAGGTGCCGACCGCCGCCGGCAGATTGACCGCGCCGGTGTTGCCAAAGAGCCCGAGCTCTTGAATCGTGAGGGGATTGGCCGCATAGTCAGTGGTCTGCAGCTGATAGACAAACTGCACGCTGCCGGCCGCCACCCCGCCATTGGGACCCACCGTCACCGTCCCGACCGCGTTGTAATAGGCCGGCGTGGCCGAGAGTCCCGTATCGGTCACCTGCGGCGCGGTGTTGCCCGAGCCGAAGCCGACCGCCGCGACGAACTCGCCGGTCGTCACCCCGCCGAGCAGACTGGCCAGCGCCGTCAGCCCGGCGTTGACCACCAGGTTGCGCCGCTCGAATATCAGCCGTCCGGCGCGGTAGAGCCGCACCGTCCCCGATGGCCGCCGCTCAGTTCTCATCCTCATCTCCGTGCCTCGAGTGCGAGCCGCCTGAGCCTGGAAAACCGATGCGGCCGCGTGATGTCCTTGCCGAGCCACTTGTAGACCGTCCGCAGATGTCTGCCGGCCGCCCGCGCGATTTCGTTCATGCTCTTGCCTCGTCGATGCAGTTCCATGATGCGCTCGCAGACGCATTCACCCGTCGGCAGCGCCAACGGCACCTGCAGATAGTCGCCGCCGCAGGCCGCCCGCAGGGCGTCGAAAGCCTCCGTGCCGATCGCCCGCAGGATCCGGCGGTTGACCGGGTTGCGCCGCGGCTCACGCCCTGGAACCGGAATCCACACTCTCGAACCGCCGCAGGCGCGAACGAATCTCAAGGCCTGGTCGTGGCCGAGCGTCCGCACCAGCATTCCGCCCACGCCGCTCTCGAGATGCCTAATGTGCGGTCGCCTGTCCATTGATCACCAACGGCCCCTCCGCCACCGCCGGCTGCGCGCCGCCACCGGTAATCCCCCCGCTGAAATAATAGCGCCCGTCGTAGTAGGGCGCGATCGTCTTGACGTCCCGCACCGGCCAGAGCGGCGCCGCGACCAGGTCGCTCGGCGCCGGCGTGAGAAAATCGCGCTGCACGAAGATATTGCGCACCACGTCGCTCACCGGCGGCACGAGCGTGTCCGCCAGATGCCACTGGAACTGCACGCTGTCGAGAACACAGCGCGCCGGCTTCCAGTAGTTGCAGCTCGCCACCAGCTGCTGCTGCAGATGGACCATGTCGGTGCCGGCCGGCACCGTCGACAGATCGATCAGCACCCGAAACACCGCCCATCCCTCGGTCGGCGGATATTGCGTGCCACCCCAGCTCTGCTGCCCCTCCTGCACCACCGCCGCGGGAAATCCCAGCGCCGCCAGGGCGTTCTTGATCGCCCCGAGCGTGCCCATCGTCGAATGCAGCGCGGTGCTCAACAGAATCAGCGCCCGATACTGGGTGTAGAGCGCCGCGCCGGTCGGCTCGGCGCCGCTCACCACCTGGTACTGCAGCAGGTCGATATTGGTGAGCGCGTCGATATTGCCAATCTGGTCCCATCCCGGCCACGACTGATTGGCCAGCACCTCGACCGCCGGCAGCAGGATCGGATTGAGCACGTCCCATTGCCAGGCCATCGCCAGCACCGCCGAATCCACCAGCGACGCCATCCGGTAGACCAGGATCGGCGAGAGGTCGAGCGCCGCGAGCCGGTTGATGAGCGCGAGATGGGCCTGGCTGCGGGCGTCGGTCTGCAGGGGTGGCTGCAATCCCAGATTAGCCATTGGCAAACCTCAGCCGCTCGCGCCGCGCCAGCTTCATATCGATGATATGCACGAGCTCATCGGCATGGCGCCGCGCCGCCTTCACCCAGTCCTCCGCTCCCGTCCCGTGAATCACCGGCGCGTAGTTGATCGTCACCGTGGTCGGCGCCGGCGCCGTCCACCCCGGCACGGCCAGCGGCGCCGGCGCCGCCGCGGCGGCCGGCAGCGCCGTCGCCGCCATCATCGGCAGCGGTGCCAGCGCCGCGCTCATCGCCGCCACCAGCGGCTCCGGCCGAATCGTCTCCGCCAGCGTCTGCACGATCCGCACCCGCTCGAGCTCACGCAGCGGCCCTTCGCGCGCCGGCGAGAAGGGCAGCAGATTGCGCAGCTTCTGCGCCACCGCCTCGAGTGCGCGCCCCGGCAGCGACACCGCCGACCAGATACCCCGGGCCACCGCCTCCACCAGATGCGCCCCGGCGGTGAAAAACTCCGGAATCAGCCGGCCGAACAGATGCTCCGGTTTGATCGCGTCCCACACCGCGACCAGCTTCGGCATGATCGCGTCCCAATGCCGCCAGATCTCGTAGCCGACGAGCGCCAGCGCCGCCCCCGCCGCGAGCACCATCCCCCACGGACCCAGCAGCGCGCTCAGTCCGGCCATCACCCCCTCGCCCTGGGCCAGCGCCGTCCAGGCGGCCAGCGCGCGCGCCGCCAGGGCGCCGAAACCGCGCACCCCGAAGGCCAGCACCCCCGGCAGCGCCCCCAGGATATTGAGCAGGTAGCTGCCGCCAATCAGGATCGGCCCGAGCGTCAGCAGCAGGCCGCCGCCGGCTGTGGTGAGCAGTCCCAGGGCGACCGCGCTCTTCGCCAGCACCGCCGCGATCCCCTGATGGCGGCTGAGAAAATCCGTCGCCACCGCCGCCGCGCGGCTCAGCAGGTCCACCCAGCGGCTGAGCGCCGGCAGCACCAGGTCGGCGAGCCGCTCCTTGAGCGCCTCGAGATTGTTGCGCAGGATCTCGTAGCGCTTGCTCAGCGTCGCCTCGGCCAGCGCCTGGGCGCGCGCCGCGGCACCCCCCGAATGCTCCAGGGCGGCCTGCGCCTCATCGAGCTTGCCGAGCTGCTCGATCAGGAGCTCCGCCCGCGCCCCCCGGATCCCGAACGCCTTGGTCAGCGCCTCGCTCGCGCCGAATCCCGGATGGGCCCGGATCCAGGCCGCGAGATTGCTCAGCGACTGCCGCAGGTCGATCGTCCCCTGGCGGGTGAGCGCGAGCGGCACCCCGAGCTTTTCAAAGGCGCCCCGCCCGATCTCATTCATCATCTCGGCGAACGCCGTGCCCGCCTCGCTGCCGTGCAGCCCCGCGGCCGAGAAGCCCGCAATCGCCGCCAGCGCCGTGTTGAACGGCACGTGGAACTGCTGCGCGGCCGCCGTCGCATACTGCAGCGCCGAGGTGATCTCGCCCATGTCGGCGAACGCAAACTGCGTCTGCAGCGTGGTCAGCGTGTCGCCCAGCCGCTCGAACTCGGCCTGCGCCGGCCGCGTCTTGTCGCCAAAGTTCAGGTAGAGTGTGCCGAGCGTCCGCATCACGTCGGCCAGCTGCCCGTGGGTGCCGATCGCCACCTGCTCGGCCACCGTCGTCGCCGCCATGGCCTGGCTCGCGCTGAGAAAGCTCGAGAGCCCCATGTAGACCGACTCGGCCACGTCCTTGGCGGCGTAGGCGTGGCGCTGGGACTGCGCGATCGCAAACTCCTCGATCTCGCCGAGCTGGCGCAGTCCCTCGGCGGTCGGCGGCAGCACCGTATGCACCCGCGCGATCTCGTCCTGGAAATCCATCGCCGCCCGCGTCGCCTCGTTCAGGCCGAGCACGTCACCCGCCGCCCGCATCAGGCCGCCGGCGAAGGTCATTCCCTCGCCCACCGCGCGCATCGATTCGGCGGCCCGGGCGAAGCCCTCGAGCTTCTCCTGGATCCCGGTGAGCACGCGGCTCGCCTGGTCAACGGCGCTGATTACGATGGCGAACTCAAGCGGACTCATCTAGAATCATTCCATGGCAGCACTGCTCTGGCCGCTCGGCCTCGGGCTCTGGCTCGGCGCGCTGGTCTTCATCGCGGGCCTGATCGTCATCGCCGCGCTGGTCGTCATGCTGATACCGCTGATGGCCGTGGTCGGGATTCGTGAGGGCATCCGCCGCTGGCGCGCCACCGCTCAACTCTCGCCCTCCGCGCGCGCCCGCTCGCGCACCCGCGCCGAGTAATCCCTGACCGCTTCGATCCAGTAGCCGAGCTCGCCGCAGCTCATTTCACCGAGTTCCCGGACGCTGAAGCCGAAATGGACGAGGCCGGCGAGGCTGGCGGCATCGGGGATGCCGCCGGCGGAAAATTTCCCAGCACCTCGCCCTCGAGCACCAGCACGTCCGCCACCGGCATCTCGAGCACGTCCTCGTAGCAGAGCTCCTTGCCGTCAACCGTGCAGAGCATCGCCACCAGCGCCTGCAGCAGCGCCGTGGTTTCAGCGGCGCGGCCGACGGCGCGCTGCGCATGGATCAGGTCGCGGCCGCGCCCCTCGCGCACCGTCGCCACGCGCCCCGACGGCAGCGTGATCTCTCGGATCTTCGGGTCGTTCATTCTTCTCACCCCCCCTTTTTCCCGGTTTCCTCTATGAATGCTCGGTGCCAATCACCTGGGTCAGACTGATCGAGGTGCAGTTCGCCCACTGCCCCGCCGTGAGCGGCTGGTAGCCGGGCTGGCCGAGCTGCACGCGATAAACGCCCGGCACGCTGCCGATCGCCGCGATAATCTCCTCGGGCACGATATCGCGCTGGATCCGCTGCGCCAGGTTCATGGCAAACTGCGCCGCCGCCGCATTCGCCGCCGCCATCGTGGTCGCCGGATCGGCGTCGGCGTAGAGCGTCACCGTGCCGCTGATCTGGTAGTCCACCTCCGTCACCGCATTGACCTGCACCGTGTCGGTCAGCGGCCGCACCGAATCGGCGCTGACGATCGACTGCACCTTCTGCAGCAGCGCCGCCGAGGCGATCGCCGAGGTGTTGGGCGAGTTCGCCGGCTGGATAATCGGCCCCACCAGCACATAGAGATTCACCGTGCCGGGCACCGGCGTCACCACCTGCACGTCGGTGATCGACGGGTCCGCCGACAGCGCCCAGAAGCGATAGGCGCCCACCGGACCGGCCACGCTGAAGCGGTTCGGCGCCGCCTGGATCCGGTCGCGCAGATGGTCGTCGGTTTCGATGCTGACGCCGCCGCTGGTCACGGTGATATTGCTCACCGAGGCGATGAGGATATTCGGATTGAGCTGCACGCTCACCTGGCCCACGGCATAGCCGTTGGCCCCGGTCCCCGGCGTGGTGCAGGTGGCGAAGACCGTGCCGCTGGTTGAGCCCGTCGGGATCGTCAGATTGGCATTGGTGGCAAAGACAAAGGCGCCATCCTGGGTGCCGACCAGCGTCCCCGCCGGAATCGTGAAGGGCGTCGGCTGCGCCGCGCTCAGCGTGAATTGCAGCGTGCAGGTGGCGCCCTGCGCCGGCAGCCGCGTCACCCCCACCAGCTGGCCGAGATAATCCAGCATCGGATAGCTGGCGAAGGCGACCAGGCACTGCTGCGCCGCATACTGGATCTGATTGCGCACCAGGCTCTCGCGATAGGCATAGAGATCGATCAGCAGCCGCTCGACCTGGGCCGGATAGAGCGTGCGGCCGGCCAGCGCCTGGAAGGACGCCACCATGTCGTTCAGGATCGCGTTGGGATCGAGTCCGTCGGAGTCGTTGACGAACTGCGGAATCGGCAGCGACACGATCCCGGTCGGCAGCGAGACCCGTTCGAGCACCGCCACGCAGGTCCAGCCGCCCGAGCCGTCGGCGGTAAAGGCTCCCAGCACGTTGCCGAACAGCGGCGGCACCGCGCCGGTCGACCCCGCCGGCGTGCTCCACTGCTGCACGTTGCCGGCGGGATCGATGATCACCTTGCCCGCCGCGACCGGAGTATTGGGCGTCCACGCCGGATTCGGCATTGTCGTCGCTCGTCGCTTTCAAACCCGCTTCGCCTCGCTCGGCGGTGCTCACCTCGCAGATTTCATGACGTCATCCGCCCGCGCCGACTAGATCAGATTCCCGTCCTCCGCCCGCGTGCGAAAATACTGCTCAATATCATGGGTCAATCCAGGCTTGTTGCCGGCGAGTTCGATGACCCCATACTCGTTTTTTCTGAGATCGGTCGCCGGATCGAACTTCCATCTGACCAGGATCTGCCACCGATCCCAGTACTGGCGGTCCGGTTTGCGGCCGTGAAAGTAATGCCGGATCGCGCCGGTCATGTAGCCCAGATGCTGATTGATCGAGCGCAGCGCGTGTGACTGCCACGCCAGCAGCGGCCGCTTGTAACCGTCGGTGATGCCGGGTGCGATCTGCTTGAGCACGCAGCCGATCAGCCCGAATGACATGTGCCGGTCACCGGCGCCCAGCGCAGCCGTCTCAATCAGGCCGCCGACTTCCTGGAAATTGCGCCGGCGAATCGCCCAGGCGTAGCCTGGATGCGCCGTATCGTAGTCCTTGTTCTGCTTGAGTAGCCCGTGAACAAAGGCGTAGCAGAAGCTTCGATGCAGCTGCATGTGATGGGCGGCACCCCCCGGACCCAGGTCGTAGCAGACATCCCACGGCTGCAGAATCGGATATTGCTGCAGCAAATGAACCGTTTCCGCCGCCCAGTCGGGATGGAGAAACTCGATGTCAGCGTCCGCCCACATCAGGTATTGCCACTCGGGATCGAGCCGGCTGATCGCCGCCACCCCCAGGTTGAGCAGATTCTCCTTGTTCCAGACCAGGGAATGGTTGCGCACTCGCACGTAATTGACACGCGGATGGTCGAGCTCCCACGGCCGCGCACCCAGCTGGCATTCGACCATCGTCAGCCTCACACCGGCCGCCACCATCCGCTCCTCAAAGGCCCGCGCCAATCGCAGGCGCGAATCCCATCGCAACGGATTGGCGTAGACCGAAACCACATGAAGCAGCGCGGGATGCATGTCTCTACGCCAGCGTGCGCGGCACGGTCAGCACCAGCCGCTGATTGCCGCTCCCGCCGGCGTCCACCTTGAGCTGCCACGTGATCTTGATCAGCAGCTGGGCCGGCGCCACCGGATCAATCACCACGCTCAGCACCCGCACCCGCGGTTCCCAGCGGGTGATCGCCTCGACGATCTCGCGCACCAGATGGGGTCGCGCAACCGTCAGCGGCGCGTCGATCCAGCGCCACAGATCGCAGGCGAAGGTCGGCCGCAGCGGATCGCTGCCCGGCGGCGTGGCGAGGATAATCGCCAGGCACTGATTGATATCATCGACGCCCTGCACCACGTTGCCGATCCCGCTGCCCGGCGCCTGGGTCGGCGTCGACGAATCGAGCGCGAGCGACCAGTCCGCCGAGACGATATCATCGAGGGTGATTGCTCCCGCCGGCATCTCACTTCACCGCCGCCGTCGTCGCCATCACCGCCACCGCCGGCGCCAGCAGATAGCCATAATCCGACAGCGCCGTGTGATTGGTGGCGACCGTCACCGCATGGCCGTTCTGATCAAGACAGTCAGTCCACACCTCCGCCGTGTACCAGTCGGGCCGCACCTTGGTCGTGCGGCAGGGCCGTCCGTCGATCCGCGTCACCGTAACCATCTCCACCGGCGCGCAGCCGACCAGCAGCACCATCAGCATTGCCGTCACCCCTCTCATTCCGCTTTTTTCTCCCGGCCGCGCAGCGCGACGGCGATCTCCCATCCGCGTAGTCCAGCGCTACGGTGAGTTACGCGGCGCTCCGACCTGTCGATCTTCACTGGTTTCCTCCTCTTCAGCTCATCTGCGGACTGGGAATCCCGGTGCTCCCGCCCTGCGGGTCGGGATGGGTATGGCCGTTGTAGGCATCGATAATTCCATTCACGGAATCCTGATGCTCGTTGGTCTTGAAGGTGATATCGCCGTTGGGGGCGGCGAGATTGAGATTGCCGCCATTGACCGTCAGATTGATCGTTCCGCTCGCCGGCACCACGATCCCGAGCGTATGCGTGCCGCGGTCGTATTCGATCGTGCAGCCGTCGGAGAAACTCACGTGCCACTTGTCCGCGGTCATCTGCGGCGGCGTGGCGTCGCCCTGCTGGCCCTGCGAATAGATCGCCCCCAGCACCGCGCCATCCTCGTCATGCTCGTCCATCAGACACACCACCTGCTCACCCACATCCGGCAGCCAGTACGCCTTGTCGTTCTGCGACTTGGGCACCACCACCGGCAGCCACCAGGAGAGCATCTGGTCATGCGCCGGAAAGACCACGCGCACCCGGCAATTCTGAATATCGCGCTGCTTCACTATCCCCGTGCGAAACATCATTCAGCATCCCGTCTGTGAGCCGTGCACGTCATTGCCGCATACTCCCTGCCAGCGCGACCAGTTGGCCTGGGTGTCCTGATAGCCGGTGCAGTTGGTGCTCCCGCTGCCCCAGGTCCAGTTGTTCTTGCCCGCAGCGTCGCAGGTATAGCTGTTGTAATCCCAGAGATTGTTGTCGTTGTAGAAATCGTAGGCCGAAGTGTCGCCCGACCCGCCGTAGTTGTAAGCAAGCCCCGCCGAGTTGTGCAGGATGAAGGTGTTGTAGGTGATCGTGTTGCCGGTCAGATTGTCGCGGCTGTTGGTGTTGCCGAGCGTCACCCCCGAGCATTTGCTCTCCACCCGGTTGCCCTTGCCGCTCGCCCCGCCGACCGTCATGTTCCAGCTCTCGTGCAGCCAGAGGTCAGCCTTCGAGCCCGAACACGAGGTGTACTGGGTACCGCCCATCGTCTGCGGTCCCGTGCAGACGTCATGCGCGGTCGTCTGCGTCGGATTGTAGAGTACCGGCACGTGCGCCGCGATGCACTGGCAGGCGTTGCCCTGGTTGTTCTGGGTGATCGTGTTGTTCTGGATCGTGTCGTTGTGGCTGATCTCGACCACCAGGCCGTTGATCAGATTGTTGTTCACGGTGTTGTTGATGATCGTGCCGTTGTACTGACCGCTGTCGGTCCAGAGCCCGTTGCCGTTGTTGCAGGAAAAGGTGTTGCTGTCGATTACATCGCCGGCGGTGGCGGCGAACTTCGAGCCGCCCGCCTCGAAGCCGTAGGCGACGTTGTCCTCGTTGTTGCGCTCGACCCGATTGCCACGAAAGGTGCTCGAACCGCAGGTGCCGCCGTCATGAATCCCCATCTGCCCCATCTCGGCGACTTCGTTGTATAAAAACTGATTGTTGAGGCCGCCGGTGCAGCCGATGCCCGAGCCGTGCCCGTGCGTCGCCCACACCTCCGCAATCGTGTTGTTGCCGCTGTAGGTGCCAAACATCTCGTCCTGCAGCGCCGTCGAAAAGCCGTAGGCCGAGACATTCTGCACCGTCACGCCGCCGTTGGAGAGCCGAAACGCGTTCTGGGCCACCGTGAGCTCGACCAGATAGTTGGTCGGATCGCAGGCGAGAAAGATCACGTTGGAGCCCTTGCCGTTGGTGTTGTTGAAGTCGTAGAACCAATGGCAGCCGCCGGTCGAGGTCGCATTCGGCGTCGCGCTGAGCGTCCGATTCACCACCACCGTCTTGGTGATATCAGTCACGTTGCCGCCGCTGACGTAGGCGTTGGGCGTCATGAACAGATCCTGCGAATACTGACAGACGTTGCTCGCGCCCCCCTGCTGCGTGTCGACGCAGTCTGACTGACCCGAATTGGTGGGCGTGCTGAGCGCATAGGCCGCCGGCAGCGGATTCGTCCACCATTCCGTCACCCCGTTGATTGTTCCCGTATTGGGAAAGGTCACGGTCACCGCGCCATCGAGAATCACGCAGGGCGGCGCGCTCGGCACCTGCGCGGGAACCGCCGGACAGGTGCCATTGACGTTGCAGCCGATAATCGTCTGCCCGGCCGGCGGATTCAGATAGTTTGTGGCGATCGTCCCCGGCGAGCCGCCATCGGTCGCCAGATGGTAGGTGCCGCAGGCGAGGTAGGCCGTTTTATTCGCGCCGATCGAATTAAGCTGGGATTGCAGCGTGGTCGTCGTTGACGGCGTAACGTTGGGCGAGGGTCCCGAGGAGGCCACCGTCAGCGAGGCGGTGCCCTGAACCAGCTGCTGGCTGGCGATCACCGTCACCGTACCCGTGCCCGTGCCGGTGGCGGTGCTGCCGCTCAGCGTGGCGATATTGGTGCCCGCGGCGGTCACCGTGCTAATCAGCATCTTCGTCAGGGTCAGCGTGTAGTTGACCGACGAGGCGTCACCCCATTCGGTGCCGAACTCGATGCCCGAAACCCACCAGCTCGTGCTGACCGTGCCGCCGGCGGTGCTGATTCCCTCTTTGATGAAGTCGAGCAGATTGTAGCGAATATCGCCCGAAGTGATATTGGTCTGCGGCACAAAGAGCACGAAGGCGCCCGGACCCGAGCCGCTCAGATACTCCGCGAAGGTCATCGAGGTCGGCGTGCCGTTCAGCACGATCGGCTCGGTATAGTTCTTGACGAAGGTTCCTGCCGGACCGTAGGCGAAGTTGAAGTACCACGTAACGAATACTTCCAGCGCGCCCGAGTTGCCACTGTTATAGGTCGAAGTCGGAATAATCCATTCGTCGTTGCCGATATCCTGATCGCCCGGCGCCGTCGTATTCGACAGGCTGTAATTGACCTCGGTAATGAGCTGTTGAAGATTGCTCACCTGCACCGGAAACTGGGGCGGCTGGCCGTTGACTGCGGGATCATTCCACTGGTCAGTGCCGTAACGGATATACGGGTAGCCATTTACTCCGGAGTTATTAACTCCAGTGTAGTTCACCGTGCTGGTGACGGAACCGGTCCCGGAATATGAGATTGAAGTCGAGCCGCTGCCGCTGCTTACGCCCCAGGGCGACGGATCGAGCCACCAGATCGACGTCGAGCCCTGCAGCACGTTGCCGACATGGCCACTGTTGTTGAACTCGCTGTAGGTCACTGCGGTGCCGAGCGTGAGATTGGTATCGGTCGTGGTCAATGGCGCGTTACCCAGAAACCATGTCGCGGTGTTGGTGACGTCCTGCTGCGCGCCGTTCGAGAGCGTCGCGGTCGCGGTGAAGGTCTGCTGCTGATTTACCTGGATCGTCGCCGTCGACGGACTCACCGCAATCGAGGTGATCTGCGTCGGCCCCTGGGTTGGCGGTGCGCCGGTCGTGCCGAAGGTCGGAATAATCCACTGGGCGCTGGCCACCCCAGCGACAAGCGCCAGCAGGGCAAGCGCAAGGAATACACCCGGTTTCATCAGAATGCCGTTGCTCCGATGCACTGGAAGTCGGCGAAACCCGCATCGCCGGCGGTTGGCGTCGCCGTCGCCGCGCCGCTGCTGTTGACCGCCCCACCGTTGCCCCCGCGATTCCCGGTCGAGCCGCCCACCGAAACCGTGGTCGAGGCCGAGCCCGCCTGGCCCTGCGTCCCGCCCACGTTGAACAGCACCGAGATATCCGCGCCGCTCGCCGCCGTGTTGATATTGCCGCTGAGCGCACCGGCCGCCGGCGGCGCTCCCGCCGCGGTGCAGGTGCCGCTCGATACCGTCGAGGCGCCGCCACCCGGACCGCCGTTGAGTGTCAGCGTCTGCCCGCCCAGCGTGATCGTGCTGGCCCCGCCGTTGCCACCCGCCGTCGGCGTCGTCCCGTTGGTGCCCGCTGTCCCTGCGGCTCCCAGCGAATAGCTGATCGTCCCGCTCGGTGACGGGAACTTGACGAGCGCGCAGCTGCCGGCGCTGCCGCTCGCACCCGCGCAGGCCGCCGTGCCGCCCGTGGTCACACCTCCACCCCCACCACCGCCACCGCAGATCTCGACCAGCAGCATCGAGCATCCGCTGGGCACCGTGTACGACGTGCCGCTGCGCAGAAACTGGCGATTCTCAAGTGCCGGCGCTGTGCCGCTCACCGTCCACGAGGCATAACTCGGATCAACGCCCGACCCCTGACTGAGCAACGGAGCCCCGGTCAGGCTGGAGGTCGCAGAGTGCAGGCCGTCGGTGTTCTCACCAATCAATACGCCCCCGGTTGCAAGCGAAGTCCGGCCCGTGCCGCCGGCCCAGACCGGCGTCATCTGAAAGCCGCGATTCAGATTCCATCTGCCCGTCGCGGCGCACTGCACCACGTCGGTCGAGAACTGGTCGCTCTGCGGCCCGACACGCAGATTGTCGCTGGTCGCGCCGTTGTCGAAAGTGTCGGTGCCCGAGAGCTGAATCGTTACGTAGTTGTTGCTCGAATCGATCTTTTCGATCCAATAGACCTTGCCCAGCAGACTGCCCGTGCATTGCGGCAATGTAATGGTGATCGACCCGCCCGTAACGTTGGCCGAGATGATCGAGTCCGCCGCCGTCGCCGTATAGTTCGCGGTCACCGTGCGATTGGCGAGCAGCAGACCGTTGGCCGGCGCGACCGCCGTCTGCGGCACCGTGCCGCCGCAATACTCGGTCCACGACGACCGTGTCGCATTCCAGACAAACTGATACGTGGCCTGATTCCCCGCACTCGTGCCGATCTGCGGACAGGTCGGGCCTTCAATCCCGCCCGTCGCAAGCGTGTTGAAGGCAATAGTGTAGCTCCCAGTCCCCTGCACCGCCCGGACGATCACCGTGTCGTTGTCCACGCAGTTCGACGAGCAGGTGGGCAGCGTGTAGGTGCTGTTGGCCGTGAGCGTTCCCGAGTACCAGTCCACCGACGGCGTCCCGCTCGTGCCGGTCACCGCGAGCGTCGAACCCGTCGCCGGCAGCGCATGCGTGAACGAACCTGTGCCTGTGCCCCCGCCCGCCGGGAGCCAGACGTCATTGGGATAGGTGCCCGAGATATAGGTCGCGTCGCAGTAGGTCGTGCCGCCGCCCTTCACCACCTGGCCCACCGCGCAGGACTGGGCGTCGGTGAAGCCGCAGGTCTCGCCCTGCGCCGGATTCTGATCGCGATTGGCAAAGGTGGTTGCTGCACCACAGCCGTTGCCCCCGGCGCTCAGCGGAAGCGGTGAGTTGAGCGTGGCGATCGTCCCAAGTCCAAGGCTCGCCCGAGCCGCCGACGCGCTCGTCACGTCGCTCAGATTGTTGCTGGGCAGCATATAATCAGTGCCCGCCACGGCGCTGGAGAAACCTCCAGATCCATTACCTTTGAGAATCGATGAACCGGAAGTTGGTGGAGCATAGTCAGTACCAGCTGTAGCATTCGCAAACCCACCTGACCCGTTGCCCTTGAGCAGTGCAGTGCCCGAGGTGGCAGGAGCGTAGTCGGTGCCGCTGACGGCATTGGCAAAGCCGCCCGCCCCGTTGCCCTTGAGCATTGACGTCCCCGAAGTGGGAGCGGCATAGTCAGACCCCGCGGTGGCATTCGCGCAGCCGCCGGAGCCGTTGCCCTTGAGCATTGCAGTGCCCGAGGTGACGCAGCCGCCACCACCACCGCCGCCATTACCGCCGTTGCTGAGGCCGGGCACGATACCCATCGACTGCGCCCGGGCGGCCGAGCCGACGGCGAGCGCGAGGCCCGCGGCCAGCAGCAGAACTGATACGGTTTTCATCTGCGCTTACCAGTCGCAAAAGCTGTAGGTGGTGCCGCCGGCCGAGATCGCCGCCACGTCGCCGCCCGGCACCATCTTGAGCCCCTGCATGGTCATCACCCAGCTCGCGCCGGGACCCAGGTAGATATCCTTGCTGGTCGCGGCGTTGTTCGAGCCGATCGCGACATTCATTGCGTTGGTGGTGCCGGTGTTCTGGATCAGCATGTAATGGCGTCCCTCGATGCCGGCGATATCGTTCGCCCCGACGATCGCGGTCGAGGTCGAGCCGACCGTGCCGCTCTGGGTACAGACCGCGAAGACGGGCGCGGCGCGCAGCCATGCGCTCAGCGCCGCCGCGGCGATCGCCACCAACCATCTACTTCTGCACATACCTGATGCCTTCCTTTTCCTGCTCGAGCTCGCGCAGCTGTTTTCTGAGCGCCTCCATCTCGGCTTCGCGCAGCGGGCCGCCATGACGAGTTTCGCCGTAGAGAAAGGCGAGCTCAGTGCGCAGCCGCCTCATCCTGATCTCCAGCCCTTCGCTCACTCCGTGATTCATCGCTCTCCCCCTCCTTCCTGCCCTTCAGACAATTCCCCACCACCAGCCGGGATCGGCCGGCGCCGAATCCGCCGCCTGATCAGCCGGCTTGCTTGCCGCCGCCGGTTCGGCCGCTTCCGCCGCCGGCTCGGGATGCCATCGATAGCGGTCGCACGGACATCCCGCCACCAGGCAGTAGACGTCGCCGCGCCGCGTGCTGCGCGCATGATCGCGCGCCGCATGCCGACACCAGCATCGATCGTTATCGTGTTCCGCCATTGCCCTGCTCCAATCGATCAGCGATCCACACGATCGCTAAGCGCCCTGATGCATTCGCGCGGCGCCGCCCGGACGCCCGCACCCGCTGCATTCGGACCAATTCACTCACGCGCGGCCGCACCGCCAGGCGATCGCGACCGAGCGCCGCAGCGATCTCATCCGCGGTCGCACCGTCACAATGCTCGATCAGGTAACGCCACACGGCCTGCCTGAGCTCGAGCGCCTCGCGCTCTGTCATGTCAGCATCGCCGCCGCGCTCGAGGCCCACGCTGCGCGCCGCCTCGATCGCAGTGGCCGGCTGACATTTCATCAGCGGAGTGAAGCGGCCGCGCGGCGCGAGCGCCAGCCGCTGGTGCGGCGTCGGTGCGGCGAGTGTTGTCCAGCGGCGTCGCGTCATCGCGCCCATCAGAATGCTCCGATATCGGTGTTGCCGGTCGTCAGGCCGGCGAGTCCGCGATTGATGCAGGGGCTGCCAGGCTGAAGGCTGAAATTGGGGGGTGTGGCGGCCGGCGCGACATAGAGCGGATCGGCGCTCGAGCCCGCGCAATTGGTCGCGCAGTAGAGGTCGTGGCTGCCGCGCGTGGTTGAGCCGTTGAAGCTGAAGCCCGGCGAGCCCTGCGAGCCGCCGATATCGTTGTAGTCCTCAATCTCGCTGCCATAGCCCGCCGGCACATAGACGCTGTCCGAACCGGCGCCATCGTAGATATTGTTGCGGATATCAATCGTGCTCGCGGTGCACGGCGCTTCGGTGCCGTTGCCGCCGCAGGCCACATAAAAGCCATACGAATTACTAATACCGGTCGGCAGGTAGACGGTGTTGTTGTAGTACCTGGCCTGAATCGGACAGACGTTGCTCGTCGAGTTGTAACAGCGGGTGGCGCCGGTCGGCGACACGCCGGCATTGGCGATCAGCTGGAAGCCGACTCCCGAATCGTAGGCGACATTCTCCTGGTAGATGATATCCTCGGCCGCCGTGGTCACCTCGTTGTGGGTGTAGAAGGCCGGGGTTTGATTTGACGCGCAGTTGCCGCCGTTCTGGCAACCGCAGAGATTCTCATTGTAGCCGCAGCTCGCCGTGTTGCTCAGGATCTGCGCGACAATCGCCGGGCTCGCCGTCGAATTACCCACACCCTTGACATCGATTCCGCCATGTACGCAGCCGGGGCCGACGGTATTGCCCTGCACCAGCACCGCGCCGGTGTCATAATGGACCTGCACGCAGTTATGGCCGCCCATCCACTTGACGATATTGTTGAGGAAATGCACACCGTCGGCGCCAACTCCGGTGTCTTCGAAGTCGAGCGCGTTCTTGTAGCCACCCTGAAGTCCAGTGTTCTGCCAGACGCATGAGCCATCGCTGACCGTGGCGCCCACTGACTGGGGAAAGGTCGGATAGGTGCTGCCCGAAGTGCAGGACGCGGCAGTCTCGATAAACCAATAGGCGCCGGCATTGTTGCTCAGCGGATAGATCAGATTGTTGCTGCCGGTCGAGGTGTGCGCGCCGCCGCTCGCCCAGTCCGGCGGCAGCTCAGTTGCGTTGCCGACGCAGGCCGCATTCGAGGTCGAACAGCCGGGTCCCACGTTGTGGATATAAAAGTTCTGCACCGTAATTCCGGGAAACTGGCCGCCCGAAGCCAGGAAGCTCACGCCCTGGGCAAAGGCGTGTTTGCACTCGAAGTTCGAAAGCGTCACGTACTTGAAGCCGTAGCTTCCATGGCGGTCGCTGAAGCAGGCGGAGTTGATATTACCCATATCGAATACAGCACGTGCCGATCCGCCGTAAGTGCTGATTAAGATCGGCTTGCTCGAAGTGCCGACGGCGGCATGCGCCGCCGTATCGCCGAATTTGAACTCGGGATTGCTCGCGCTCGCCGTCCAGGTGTCACCCGACTTGAAGAGCAGTTCATCGCCCGGATGAAGTGACGAGAGGATACTGTTGGCCTTGCTGAGCGTTTGCCAGGGCGCAGTGGGAGAGGTGCCCGCGTTGCTGTCGCTGCCCGTGGAGGAAGAGACGTAATAGCAGGTCTGACCGGCCGGACAGGAGGCGACCCCCGTGATGTTCGACTTGACCAGATTCACGATATAGTCGTTTTGCGAGGCGACCCAGGTGACTTCAACCTTGTCCACGCAACCGTTGACGTTGCAGGCGACCGGCGTATCGCCCATCAGCGTCGCTCCATTACCGGCAACGAAGCTGTAGGTATAGGTCGAGCCGCTGTTCGGCTGGTAGAAGAGGTAATCCAGCGTCTGGTTGATCGTGCCGGTAGTCGGACACGAAAGCGTGATCGTGGCGTTGGCGGCCAGCGTATAGATATGCCATTTCTGCGCGCAGTTCTCAGTTCCGCCCGTGAAGCTCGGGTTGATGGCGGGAACGTCGAGGTAGGCACCGGAGGAAAAAGTGCCCTGATTGACCGCGGCGTTATTGTCCAGGCTAATCCCGCTGGCGGCGCCGCCGCCGATATGGACCTGATTCTGCGCGTCGGTTCCAATCTCTTCGATCAGGTTGCCGTCGTTCTGGGCGTCCAGCGCCTGAAGCGTGATGTTGTTGTTGACATCGACCGGCGGCACGTAATCGACGTCCGGCGCCGCATTGGCAAAGCCGCCCGCCCCGTTGCCCTTGAGCAGCGCGGAACCCGAGGTGGCAGGGGCGTAGTCGGTGCCGCTGACGGCGTTGGCAAAGCCGCCCGCCCCGTTGCCCTTGAGCAGCGCGGAACCCGAGGTGGCAGGAGCGTAGTCGGTGCCGCTGACGGC
>JAJPKA010000020.1 GCA_021323945.1 Pseudomonadota bacterium
AAGCACGCAACCTTTTTTGTCGACCCCCCCAAGGGACATCCCCTGTATCTCAATGAGCAGGCCCCTGCGAGCTATCTCGACATTACCCGATACACCACGCCCACCGGACTAACGATGATTATGCGATAGTGAGAACTCTCAGATTCACGAGGAGCGCAGTAGAGACTTTGCTCACCGCCTGGTGAAGCCGTCAGTACTCCACCGTTCGGAGCCGACTCCATTGTGGACGAAAAAGAGCCCTTCCGGGTCGTATTTGCGTTTAATTTCGGCGAGCCGAGCATAGTTACTGCCCCAATATGATCGCTGCCAGTCTTTTTCAAAATAATCGCTCTCGCTAACGTATGAACCAGCTTGCGGTACTAGTGCACGAAGTCGGCTCATACAGGAGTTCACGTGCTGTGCAGCGATCCGGCCTTGTGAGATCGCTGGTTCGTGTCCGCCGATCCCGGGATATGCCGGCCCCTGGGCTTCTGCAGCAATAGCCAGGGCGAAGGCGCTGAAGACCTGCGGATTGATTGCAGTGTTATGCGCCTCGGCAATGGCTTCAGCTGGGGCGCCGGCGAGTCCCTTGTTAAAGTGCAGCGACAGTGTCGAGTAACGAGAGCCAGCAAAGAGTGCGTCCGCCAGGTGTGCTTGCGCCTCACTCGCGAGAAGCGACGATGGCAACCAGAGTGAATCGAAACCCCAAATAAACCATCCCACCTGACTAGCATCAGCAACCCACCAGGCGTGCTGGGGACTAGCCCCGGGTCTTTCGTCAATGTCGAAGACTGGCTGCTCGTAGAGCCATCCCACCAGCCGGCTTATTAAGGTCAAAAGCCGCCCGCCTCGTGGATTTGGGACAATCAATTCAGGCCAGTGCTTCTTCCACCAACTCACGTCCCACATGTGGCGCGCTGGCCAACTTGCGATTATTCGTCGGCCTTCAAAAAAGTATTCGCGCGAGCGGGCTACCCAGCCGAGAAAGGGCTGCCAAACCGCCTCCGCCTGCCGGCTATCCAACCCGTATGAGACCATATTAATGGCGATTGAATTGTTGCGGTTAAAGCTAACCTGTTCTCCCCAGCAGTGATTGAAGAGCCCTTCCCCGTAGAAGCTCAGGAACTCGCGAATCAGGCGCTTGTAAGCATTTTCGGAGGTCGCTCTTACGGTGAAACTGGCAATGCCGAAATACTCAGGAAGCTCGCGGATGCGCAATGTGACCCTGGTCATCACACCAAAAGTCCCACCCCCGCCCCCTTTAAGGGCCCAGAACAAGTCGGCATTGGTGCATTCGTTCGCGATACGAATCTGGCCGTCCGCGGTAACTATTTCTGCCTCTAGCAGGCCAGCGGCAGCTAGCCCATAATGCTTCGAAAAACTTCCAAACCCACCACTTTGAATCAGTCCCGCTACGCCCACCGTGGTGCAACCGCCACCTTGAACGTATCTCCCGTTCCGAGTGGTAACCGCGTCATAGACTTGCATCCAGATGGTTCCGGCGCCGATTGTGACAGCTGGTTGCGGACGGAGAGCAGCCGCGCAGCCCTGCGGCACGAATGCATCATGTATTGTGATGTCGTCGAGGTAACGCGTCCAAATCAAAAGCGAATCAGGAGCGTTCGAAGTGCCCTGATAACTGTGGCCGCCGCCTTTTATGGCAAGGCGCAGACGGTTCTCTCGTGCGAAGGTCACAGCGCTCGCGACGTCATGAGCATTCCTTGCCGCGACCGCGTAAACACTCGGGCTCGTGGTCCACGCCTCAAGCCATCCCAATGTCTGAGTAAGTCCTGGTTGATCGCGGATATAAAATGGATTGCTTAGATGTCGATAAAGTGCGCGTGCACTTGGGCTATCAGGAGCGGTTTTTAAGACGGAAAGTGGAAAATTTACAGGGATTAAGTCACCGCTAAGACTACGCTGCAGCTCCTTCCAAGCGGCTGGAGATGGCCAGTCCGGATCCGAAGGGCGGCAGCGACGGAACGCCGAAGCTGTAAATGCCAGCTTTGGACTAGGCAGAATGGCTACAAGCTCGGCAGCTCCTATCCCCTTTAAGAATTGTCGTCTGTTCATCGATCTAGAGATTCACCACGCTGACGCGTCGATGACACGCTGAATCAATCTGAGCTATTGGAGGCTTCGGGATACTCGAAAGATTTCATTCGACCGCGCTGCCGAAAAAGGGCATTCTCCAGGCTCCTCTTGGGCTTCTCGCTTATAGATCCATCTCGAAGAGTAGTGGTCGATTCGCGGCGTTGCCGACGCCCGAGCACCGGATGCACCAGTGATTGTTGACCGCCGCTTCTGCAACCCGCCAGCGATCGTCATGGGGCGGCGGAACAGAAAGCGAGTTATCAGAGGAATCCGCAAACTGACCTGCCGTCAAGCCGCAAATCCAACTCTCGGCGATTTCTGTCAGCAAGTTTAGAAAGCCTTATGCAGGTAGGACGGACTCGATAGCCGATTGAGTCAACTGGCAAGCAAAATTCCAGGTCGTTAGATATTCGGTTTATATCCATCAAATATTAAACTTGATATGGCTCATCATTAAACATCTCGGTATGTTCCACAACTGGCTGTTGGAACATCCGGCTTGAGCTTACTCCGTCGAATCGGAACTTTTAATCATCTAAGAGCAAACGAAATACTGATGAGCAGAGATCGATCCCGACACCAGGACAATCCGCTTGCCAATGAAAACCGTTCAGGCCTTGGCACATCATCCGCGCTCGGCCACGATGCCAGGACGCCAGATCGCAGCATTGCGGGTTCATCGTCAACCGAAGGTCTACCGGTCGCCCCATCGATGGGGTTAACGCTGCAGTCGGTCGTGACTCCCCAGATGATCACGACTGTCGGTAGCCGCGTCGTTTTCCTCAGCGTCATCGCAATTTTGATTGGGCTCGCAGCGGGAGTAGTAGCACAGATTCTACTCGCGCTTATTGGTCTGATTACCAATCTGAGCTTTTACGGCCGCTTGACGACGCAGTTCTTTTCTCCGGCTGAGAATAAGCTTGGACTCTGGGTCATAATCGTGCCGGCGGTAGGAGGTGTGATTGTTGGCTTGATGGCTCGCTACGGTTCGGAAGCGATCCGCGGACATGGGATCCCAGAAGTCATGGAGCAGATCCTTCGCAATCAGAGCCGTATTCCTCCGCGTTTAACCTTTCTCAAGCCGCTCTCCGCTGCCATCGCGATCGGAACCGGAGGACCGTTCGGAGCAGAAGGGCCAATCATCGCGACTGGCGGTGCCCTAGGCTCTCTCATCGGCCAATTGCTAAAAACCACGGCGGATGAACGAAAAATGTTGCTGTCGGCTGGGGCTGCGGCCGGAATGGCAGCTACCTTTGGCAGCCCGGTATCCGCCATTCTGTTGGCTATCGAGTTGTTGCTGTTTGAGTTTCGTCCTCGCTCTCTGATTCCGGTTGCCTGCGCCTGCGCTTCTGCGACCGCGCTGCGTCTCAAATTTATGGGTCCCACGCCGATTTTCCAGATGCCCAGCATCGATCCGCCAAGTCAGTCCGCACTGGCCCTGTATGTATTAGTCGGCGCGATCGTTGGCGTCGCGTCGGTCGCGGTCACACGCGCCGTATATCTGGCAGAAGACGGCTTTGATCTGCTGCCGATTCATTGGATGTGGTGGCCGGCACTGGGTGGCGTGGTGGTTGGCGTGATCGGGTACTTCGCTCCCCGCACGCTGGGTGTGGGCTACTACAACGTCCGAGATGAGTTGTCGGGAACACTCGCGACTAGTGCTCTTGCGATGCTCTGCGGGTTCAAATTTTTATCCTGGTCGATCTCGCTTGCCAGCGGCACTTCGGGTGGTACACTCGCTCCATTATTCACAATCGGTGGGGCAATGGGAGGAGCTATCGGGGCAGCCCTCGTGCGACTGTTTCCCACGGCAGGAGTCGACATCAGAGTCGCGGCTCTCATCGGCATGGCCGCGATGTTTGCAGGGGCTTCGCGCGCGCTTTTAGCCTCTATCGTGTTCGCCTTTGAAACCACCTTGCAGCCTCTCGCCCTGCTACCGCTCGCCGCCGGCTGCGTACCTGCCTTTCTCATCTCAGCTTTGCTGATGCGCCATACTATCATGACGGAAAAGATCGCGCGGCGAGGGGTTCAGGTTCCCGTCGACTACGCGGCCGACTTTCTTGAGCAGATGCTGGTAAAGGAAGTTGCGACTTCCAGGATCGTCTCACTAAGAGCCGATCAGACTTTGGGTGAAGTCCGCGCGTGGATCCTGCGGCGCGAGGAAGGAAGCACCCACCACGGTTTCCCGGTGCTCGACGACCAGCGCCTGGTCGGCATGATCAGTCAACGTGACTTGCTTGATCTGAGCCAACCGGACTCGAAACGCCTATGCGAGCTGGTGCACGGCCCGTTTGCTGTCGCGTTCAAAGACAATACTTTGCGGCAGGCAGTCGAGTTGATGGCTAAAGAAGGGGTCGGACGCTTACCTGTCGTCGATCGCCAGGATCCGGGAAAATTGGTCGGAATTCTTTCTGATAGTGATATTAGGCGCGCAATTCGTAAATGGCTTGAAGAATCAGAACAAGCGCAACAAACCCTGCGCTTGCGCACTCTATTTTGAGTGGCGACTAATGTGCTCGTATTCCTGAAAAGACGTTGGGGCGCAGTCCGGTCTGCTCATTGACGCGCGATCCTATGCTACGGGCCGCTGCATGCTTGGTGTCGGGTGCGGGTGAGCTGCTGGTCTGGCAACCCGCCCCGCTATGGCGCTGTGGCTGCCGCGGCTAGTATGGCATTGGGAGTTGCGTTGGTGTGGCTTTTTCAGGCTGCGCTTCCCGCCGGCTCTAGCGGTCGCTCTCTTGCCACAATTTGATGCCCTCCCCGAGCATTAGGCATCGATTTTCCCTGTCGGCCCGGGTACGTTGCTGATAACGAGTTAGTTCACCCTTTACCGTTAGTTGAGGATGAAGCTGAATCGTCTGCCGTAACGCGCCATTTTGATGGGATTCAACGAGCTCACCAGCAAGCGGGCAGAGTGGCGAGTTAGCGCCAGATTCTGACCTCAAGCGCGTGCTCGTTCGCCCGCTCTCGCCCGGATTCAATTGGGATGTTCATCAGGAAGCAGTCGCTATCAGCTTCCTTGTCGGTAGCCGCTTAGGCTAAAGCACCACTACAACTGGAACCGGCACCGGCCGTGCAACCGAAGCAATGGGGTCCGGTTACGATCCGGCTCCCACGGAGGGTACTAAGATCGTCGATTTGCCAAATCGTTAACGGAGTTCGCCGCACGGGAGAGATTGGCAGCTCCAACATCTGATTAAAATCACAATCGAACAACCTACCATCCCAGCCCACGCTTACCAGGCTGCGACACATCAGCCCATCCACCGTCGCGGGATTGAAGTGATTGACCAGCAACCCCATGTATTCCGACAGCTTACCATCTTCTTGCAGCTGACGGGCGAACCGATTGATGGGCATATTGGTAATGGTCAGCAACCGGTCGAACACGATACCAAAATCGCGGCCCAACTCTTCACGATACCGGGCTTCGAGCTGCGCCTGCGCAGGTGGCAACGCTGCATCGAGTGGATTGTAGACCAAATCCAGTCTGAGCTCGCGGCCATAACCGAGCTGATTAAGCTGTCGCAATGCCGCGATGCTTTTGGCAAACACCCCACGACCACGCTGACGCTCGACATTTTCGGGGCGATAACAAGGTAAGGAACAAATCAGGTGGACGTTCTCCTGGCGATAAAAATCCGCCAACCAATCCATCCCTGGTTCAAACAGCACAGTCAGATTACAGCGAACCTTGACCTGGTAGCCCCTGCTCCGCGCGTTTGTCACCAGCCATCGGAAATTCGGATTAAGCTCGGGCGCGCCACCCGTGATATCGATCTCGCGGATACAGGAGCTGGTCGCCAGTAGGTCGAGTAGCCGTTGAGCAGTCGATAAAGTCATCACTTCGGTGCGCTTGGGCCCGGCATCGACGTGACAATGATGGCAGGCCTGATTGCAGAGCTTGCCAAGGTTGACTTGCAAGGCCACAGGCGCCTGTGTGCGGCGCAGCGGTCCTAATCCGTGCCGGATCAGGACCGCCTCAAAACTCGGAGTCAGAGGGTTAGGAGGATCTCGCTTTGGCAGGGATTGCTCCACTTGGTTGTCACGAACAGGAGAGCCTTGGCCTGTCCCCAAATCTGCTATTCGCGCTCCATGAAGCCCTCGAGGTTACGCGAGCGGCCCGTCTGACGTAGTTTGCGCAGCGCTTTGGCTTCAATCTGGCGGATCCGTTCACGGGTAACGGCGAATTGCTTGCCGACCTCCTCGAGGGTGTAGTCAGTTCGCTGCCCAATACCGAAACGCATGCGCAGGATCTGCTCCTCACGTGGAGTGAGGGTCGCCAATACCTTGCGGGTCTGCTCGCCGAGATTACCCTGGATCGCAGCCTCGACCGGCGAAGGGGCCAGTTCGTCTTCAACAAAATCGCCCAGAGAACTTTCCTCTTCGTCACCAATCGGCGTTTCGAGAGAGATGGGTTCCTTAACAATCTTGAGCACCTTCTGGACCTTATCCAGCGGCATCTCCATCTGCTCCGCGATCTCCTCGGGGCTCGGCTCGCGTCCCAGACGTTGCACCAACAAACGCGTCACGCGCAGCAGCTTGTTGATGGTTTCGACCATGTGGACCGGAATTCGAATAGTGCGGCCCTGGTCAGCAATCGCACGCGACATGGATTGTCTTATCCACCAAGTCGCGTAGGTCGAGAACTTGTAGCCGCGCTGATACTCGAATTTATCCACGGCCCGCATCAGGCCGATATTGCCCTCCTGGATAAGGTCGAGGAACCCGAGGCCGCGATTGGTGTAACGTTTAGCGAGACTTACCACCAAGCGAAGGTTGGCCTCGGTCAGCTCTTTTTTGGCGCGGCGGCTCTTGTCCTGGCCCGAAGCAATTATTTCCAAAGATTTGGCGAAATCCTCGGTCGAGGCCCTTACTCGATGTTCAACTTCCTTGATGGTCCTTTGAGCTTCTTTGATCCGGGCGGCAATATCGAGCAGATTCTCGCGTGCACCGTTAATCTTGAGGACATGACGGCGGTCTTCGGCTTCGCCTGCTTCTTTCAGCAGCTGTGCCTTGGTCCGGCCGGTTGCTTGCTCGTAATGTTGGATTACCGCCTGCGCGGCGCGGCTCTTCTCCAGAAGACTGCGCATCTCGTTGATTATCGCGGTCTCGACATGGTGGGACAGCTCAAGCCGCTGAAGCTCGCGCTTTACCTTGTCGCGCTCGTGGGCGATGAATTTTTCAAGCTTCGTGCGGGCCGCTGATTTGCCTCGAATATTTTTAAGTTTCTCTTCCGCCTGCTCGATTCGGTCGCGCAGCCGGACGAGATTTTTTTTAGCCGTCAGCAGCTTCTTGAGCTGTTTTTCATTGGCCTCCGGACCGCGTTCCTCGTCGGAGTCGGCGGGCTCCTCGTTCTCTTCGAAAATATCACGCAAATCGGCCTCGCCGGCCTCGATCTGCTCAGCAATTTCGATCACGCGGTCGAGCGCGATGGGCGAGCGCAAGACTTCGTCTTTGACTTCCTTCTCGCCGGCTTCAATTCGCTTGGCGATCTCGACTTCCTGCTCCCGTGAGAGCAACTGGAAGTTACCCATTTCCTTGAGGTAGAGCCGCACCGGGTCGGACGATTCGCTAAGCGAATCGCCGCCGGTCGCGGACTCGGCAAGCTCGTCCGAATCTTCTTTGACCTCGCCCTCCAGCTCGGCATCTACCCCGTCTGCGGGAACATCATCGAGGACTTTTATATCCATGTCCTCGAAACTTTCGAGTGCGGACCGTAGATCGGTGGGTGAGGTCACGTCCTGGGGCAGGAAATCATTCACCTGGTCAAAGGTTAAATATCCTTGCTCACGCCCGAGGTCGACCAGACCTTGAAGGTCTTTTCCTTCATACTTCTTCATGCTTTTTCACTGACTCGCACGCGCCAGCGCGCGGGACTTTGTGGATGGTCCGCGCGACGTCTTGCAAACCACCAAAGTAGAACCACGCCTCGCTTCTCCCAGCTCGGCCGGCCAACATGCAGATGGTATGGAGCGACCCGAGCGGCCTCCCGGTAAACCGCTCTGGGGCGCATGAGGCGGCGTTTTGTCGAACCCGCCGACACAAGAAGGAAAGCTAGCAAAGGTCCCAAGGCTAGGAAAATGACCCTACGAAATCAACCTAGCCCGCTTATCTCAACAAGCCGATAATTTCAAGCCTAATATAATAACGATCGCTCTGAAATGACACTCTTTTCGGCCAGGCCTCGGAAAGTGCCCTAATTTGGGTCCTCCAGCCTTGTGCTCCGAAACCGGGATACGCCAGGATGCGAGAACTATAAAATTGCTTTTCAAAATGCATGCCCGAGAATTGATCAGCCCCGGCAGCGTGCCACTTAATGGCAGAGTCGGCACTCCAACTTTGAGACAATCCGGTTCTGATATTTAGGATGGCCAGTTATCAGCAGCTCAGTGGTCAATTTTATCATAACAAATTGCTCTTCGGAGAACAGACCAGGCCGAATGTCGTCGCGGTCGAAATCGCATCCCCACGCGAAATAGAACTTATTAGACGTGAAGGCAAGCAAACACGCCAAGAGCGATACCCGCTGAAGCTTTTCGCACTGCTCGCCGACAGAGCACTGTTGGACGGGTTCAGAGCACCGCATCAGCTGGCTGAATTGAAGGGCCAGTTCCCGTTCCGGTTTATCGCTTATTTTGATTCCCTGAGCGACCTTGATGCATTACGGCGCCACCTCCGGCTGCGCACTGGTAAAAGCTCCGGCGCCGCGGATGTACCGTATCTGATACTCGCGGATCCGGTTGAGCAACACCTAATGTTGAGCGGTATAACCTTCTTCATCGGCATGAAATTTGAGCATCTCCGCCGCCTCCAACTCGACATCGAGACCTACATCTCCAAAGGCTTCGAATTTCCCTCGGCCGCTCGCGAAACTGATCGGATTATCGCCATCGCCCTGACCGATTCTGACGGTTTTGAGTGTGTCCTGTCGGGCAGAGAAATGGATGAGCGGTCGATGCTGATGGAGATGGTCCGCATTATTAGGGAGCGCGACCCTGACGTTATCGAAGGTCACAATTTATTCCGTTTCGATCTGGAATATCTCGAGAGCCGCGCTGCTCGTTACCGACTCCGGTTGAGCTTGGGCCGTGACGGTTCTCCGCTTCGCGCGCGCCCGTCACGTATCCAGATCGCTGAGCGCACCATCGCTTATCGCCGATACGATGCTTACGGACGCAGTATCGTCGACACCTGGTTTCTGGCCCAGCACTACGATATAGCCAGCCGCCAGTTGGAGGGGTTCGGACTGAAGGAATTGGCTCAGCATTTCGGGATCGCACGTCGGGGTCGGGTTTACATCGAGCCGACCAAAGTGAGCGCATACTTCGACCATGATACCGACAAGCTGCTTGAATATGCACTCGACGACGCGCGCGAGACAGGAACATTGGCCGCGCTGATGTCACCCAGTTATTTCGTGCAGGCTCAGATCTTTCCGTGTTCGTACCAGAGCACGATGCTGCGGGGAAATGCGACCAAAATTGACGCCTTGTTGATGCGAGCGTATCTGACGGCGGGCCATTCGATCCCTCAACCCCAGAAGCCTCAGCCGGTGGAGGGTGGCTATACTGAGATCCGGCGCTGTGGGGTGGCACGCAATGTTCTTCATTGTGATGTTACTTCGCTTTATCCCTCTCTGATACTCCAAGGCGGGCATCGGCCTCGGACTGACACCCTGAACATCTTTTTGCGGCTACTGGCCGATTTGCGCAGCTTTCGGATTCAAGCCAAGGCCGCCGTGGCTAAACTGGTCGGTATCGAGCGGCGCAATATGGAAGCGCTGCAGCAAACTCTCAAAGTTTTAATCAACTCGTTTTACGGTTACTTGGGCTTTGCGTTGGGCCATTTCAATGATTTTGAACAGGCGAACATCGTCACTCGCAAGGGCCGTGAGCTGATCCAGCGGGCAATCGTCGATTTGGAGGCGCGCGGTGCCCTGGTGCTGGAGGTCGATACTGACGGAATCTATTTCGTCGCGCCGTTTGCACTCGACGATTCCGCAGCTGCGGAGCGATTAATCGAGGACCTCGGGAGCTTCATGCCGGTCGGAATTCGCCTGGAGATCGACGGACACTATCCGGCCATGTTCAGCTACAAGATGAAAAACTACGTCCTCCTCGATCGACTGGGTCAGATCACGATTCGCGGTTCGGGCCTGAAGTCGCGCGGCCTTGAGCGCTTCCTGCGCCGCTTCATGGAAGAAATGTTTGAATTGCTGCTAACCGGCCGGCAGGAACAGGTCGAACTTCTTTATGAGGACTATCTTGATCGCATCGCCCGTCATCAAATGGGCATCGCAGAACTCACAAAGACCGAAACCCTGCAAGATTCGCCGGAAATTTACCGGGGCAAGCTCAACCGTGGTCAGCGCAATGTAGCGGCCGCTTATGAGCTTGCGCTAAAAGCCTCACGAAAATATACGAGTGGCGATCAGATTTCCTACTATGTCAGCGGGCGCGGCAGTAATGTCAAAGTGGCAGCTGCGGCCAAAATGGCAACCGAGTACAACAGCAGCTTCCCCGATGAGAATGTCGAATATTATCAGTGGAAGTTGGCAGACGTTTATCAGAAATTTCGACCATTCGTTCGCCGCCAGGGATTGTTCCCGGCCGGCGAAATTGACCCGGCCGAGAACAGGCCAGTGCAGCAGGAGCTATTCCCGTCGACCGAGCCTTAGCTATCCATTGCCACGCAGTGCGAGCCAGGCATAAAAGTCTAAGTCAGTGGCTAGAAGATACGGCACGGTCGAACGATAGGTGAGGCCCAACTTCAGAGTGGGCCAAGATGAGGGTATACGTCATGGCTGAGCAAAGCACATCGCTTGATTGGGATAAGGTAAAATCTTTCGCCGGAATAATGACTAATGAGCTAGGCGCAGCACTGATGGGCGCCCTCTCTTACATCGGCGACCGCCTGGAAATTTTTCAGGCGCTCGCGAATTCCGGTCCAGTCACCAGTGCCGAACTTGCAGCCAAGACCGGGCTCAACGAGCGCTATTTGCGCGAGTGGCTCGGTGCGATGACCGCGGCGAAATACCTCGAGTACGACCCAGCCAGCGGCCGTTACTCGATGCCGCGCGAGCATGCGATGGTGCTGGCTGATGAAAGCTCGCCATTCTACATGGGCGGCTTTATCCAGATGGTCGTGCCGGAAGTTGCGATGGCGCCCAAACTCATTGAATCTTTTCGCACCGGCCGAGGCATACCTCAAAGCGAATACCCCCCTGAGGTCTTCGAGGCTATCGAGCGCAGTTCAGCTCCCATGTACCGTCACAGCCTGCTCCGCAAATGGTTGCCGGCAATGCCCCAGGTAATCGAGTGCCTGAACAACGGCGGCGAGGTCTTGGACGTCGGCTGCGGCAGCGGGCGCGCCGCAATCACTATCGCATCCGCATTTCCTAAAGCCCGAGTTCATGGCTACGACGCGCATGCCGGCTCCATCGAACGCGCGCGAGCAAATGCTAAGGCAGCTGGTGTAGACGACCGTGTTAGCTTCGAAGTGGTCGATTGCACGCGTCTGCCCGCAGCGCGCTTCGATTTCATTTCGGCATTCGACGTGGTCCATGACTCCGTAGATCCTGGCGGTCTCCTGAAATCGATTCACGATGCGCTGAAACCCGATGGCACATGCCTCATGGTAGAGGTCAACGCCTCAGCTCGGGTCGAAGACAATATCAACCCACTCGGGCGGATGATGTACGCGGCCAGCACTCTTTACTGCATGACCGTCTCCCTCGCCCATCAAGGTGCAGGACTTGGGGCGTTAATGGGGGAAGCCAAGGCCCTGGAACTCGCCCAAAAGGCGGGATTTAGCCGCTCGCGCCGGCTCCCGGTCAAAGATGCGTTCTCGGCGCTCTACGAGCTTCGACCCTGAAACCTGCAAGGCGTTCGATCCTGAGTGCCAAAAAATCCGTGGAAGTTTGCTTAATCTTCAGCTATCCATCGCTCAGTTGGTCACGTGCGAGAGGGGTAACACCGAATGGGAATCGCCGGTGGGAAGAGGGCACTGGTTATCGGAGTGGCGAACGATAAAAGTCTGGCCTGGGCCATCGCGCGCGAGCTCCACGCGCAGGGCGCCGAAATCTGCCTGACCTATCAAGGCGAAGTCCTGGAAAAGCGAGTCCGTCCTTTGGCTGAGCAGATCGGCGCCACCGTTATTGGTGAATTGGACGTGACGCTTGATTCCCAAGTTGACGCGGTCTTTACCAAAATCAAGCAGCAGTGGGGCGGCCTCGACATGTTGGTGCATGCCGTTGCCTATGCCGCGCGGGAAGATCTGCGCGATCGATTCCTTAATGTGACCCGGGAGAATTTCGTTCGGGCCGTGGACATTAGCGCTTATTCTCTGGTGGCTCTGGCGCGAGCCGCCGAACCTCTGTTGCAAGCGCGCGGCGGCGGCTCGATCCTGACTATGAGTTACCTCGGCGCAGTTCGCGCAATTCCCAATTACAACGTAATGGGCGTGGCCAAAGCTGCGCTGGAAGCCTGCGTCCGGTATCTCGCTCTCGATTTGGGACCGCACAACATTCGCGTCAATGCGCTAAGTGCCGCCCCAGCTCGTACTCTGGCCTCGTCTGCTATCCGCGACTTTCATGTGATGGCGCACGAGGTCGAGCAGCGCTCCGCGCTGCGGCGCGCCATGCGGCCGGAAGAGGTCGGGACAATGGCGGTCGCGCTGCTGAGCGATCTCGCCAGTGGGGTCACCGGCCAAACGGTTTATGTCGATCTCGGCTACAGTGTCGTTGGCTAAGCAGGAATTCTGCCGTCGCTTAATCTCTGACGAGCGAACGGCATTTGTGAGGGAGCGCGCTACGTCTCTGAAGCGCGCTCACCCGGCGATTTGTCGATTTCTAGGTCGTCAGGCCGGCGCATCCAACGACTGGGAAAAGACAGGCTCACGATATGACCTGGCGGAAGATTGCGCGGTCACGACCTGACAAACGTTCATCGCGACAGTACCAAATCGACGGAGAAAGCCATGGCAATTATCCCCGTACCCCAACTTTCCGACAACTATGCCTACCTGGTCGTCGACGATCAAACCAACCAGTGCGGCGTTGTTGATTGTGCTGAAGCCGACAAAGTCCTGGCTGAAGTCAACCGGCGCCAGCTCCGACTGGTTGCCGTCTTGCCGACACACTGGCATTTCGACCACGTGGGTGGGAATCAGGACCTCGTCCGAGCGATTCCGGGTTTGCGAGTTTATGGTGCGCGCGGCGAGCACGGGCGAATTCCCGCTCAGACGCACGAAGTCGACGACGGTGACACGGTGGAGGTGGGCACTCTCAAAGGGCGCGTGATCGGAATTCCGGCGCACACCAACGGCCACATCGCGTACTACTTTCCCCAACTCAACTCGGTGTTTACCGGGGATACGCTGTTCATCGCGGGCTGCGGTCGAGTGTTTGAGGGACGTGCGCAAACCATGGTCGATTCTCTGGCCAAGCTCGCGGCGTTGCCGGATTCGACCCGCGTCTACTGCGGTCACGAGTACACCGAAAAGAATCTGCGATTCGCCCTGACCCTAGAACCCAACAACCCTGCCCTAAAATCAAAGTACGAATGGGCCAAGGCCGTCCGCGCCGAGGGCAAATACACGATACCGTCAACCATAGGGGACGAGAAGCAATTTAATCCTTTTCTAAGGATTGATAGTCCGGAATTACGTACCAACCTCAAAAAACTGGTTCCAACACTGAGTGATGATGCGGTCGCGGTTTTCGCCAAAGTACGTGAACTCAAGGATCGCTTCTGACCGCACCCCTATAGGCAAAGGCCGGCCGGCGCATACCTGGCCTCGGAGGCCGGTATGCGCCGGGACTTTTTCAACTCGCGCTAACCCTCAGTAGGCAAACTCTACATTGGCAAAGATCGCGTGAGTATCACGCGGCACCAAATTGGGAATGGTGAAGTTCTTAAGGCTTGGCAACTGACGGCCATTGAATGTGCCAGGGGTATAACCAAAGCTTTCAGCGGTGCCTACCGGAATACCGAACTGGTTATGATAAAAGAGCGTGTTCTGGCTATCGATCGCAAATCGCAGATACTCATTGAACTGATAAGCGATGCCGACCACAAAGCGCTGAAAATCCAGAGGGTTTTTGGCGATATTGTCGTTCGGCATGAACCACTGAAACATTCCAAACACACTCAATTTTGTGTCCGGAATGTTGAAATGACCAAAGAAGTCGACGCCGATATTGCGTTCTCGACCATTTTGCAAAATGGCACGATAGACGGCGGTCTGCGCACCGTAGCTGCCGAACACGTTGTAGCAGGGTGTGCTGGTGCTACAGGAAAACTTGCCGGTCAATGGTGCACCGGTTAATACTTGACTCCCCGGGTTGTTGGCTGCAATTCCCGTCCCGCTGGCTATTCCAAATGCATCTGAAGGTCCATCGCCTGAGAACAGGTTGGCAAGATTGAAGGCATTTTGCCCATAGTCGAATTCCCCAGCTAGATTCCACAGTGGAGTCGAGTAGTGGAGCAGGGCGGCAATGCGTTCGAAGTGGGCATTGGTCGCCTTGAGAGTGGTTGGCACATCCATGTTGTCAGGTGTGGTATTGCCGTATCCATAGTCATAAAAGCCGGTCAACCCCAGGCCCTGAAACCGCCAGTCTGCGCCGAAGGGATAGGCAGTCAACCGTCCCATTACTTGTTTATTTTCACTTTGCTCGAAGGCGTGGAAGCTGCCGTTGTTGTAAACGCCGAGCCCATAATCCAAGTAAGTCTTCTCGCCACCCAACAGCCGAACCGGCCCCTCCATTGAAATACCTACTTGAGTGGATGACAGGCTATAGTAGTTCCATGGCGTCAAATTGACAAACCGATATCCGTAAAGATCTTCCTCCCAGGCCACTAACGGATTTGGGATCTCACCCAAAGTAACGGTCCCGCCCCTCATTATTGGCACGTCCTTCCAAAGACTGTTGTACTGAACATACGCGTACTTCATTCTTACCCCGAAATTGCCATCGAGGTTGCTGCCAAAAGACGTGCTTCCCGCGGTGCTTTTGCCAAGGTTATTGGAACACGGTGTAGCGGAGGTCTGACAACCGATGGTTTTGTACAGGTTGGGCGTCAGTCGAAGCGTCCAGTCCTTAGTAGGAAAGAAATAAAAGTTCAAATAGGTCCTGCTGATATCGAACGAATTGTAGTTATTGTTGCCAGGTCCCGGGTTGGTAAGTTGAGTCAACTCCTGAGGCTGGAATCCGGTTAGGCTATAGAAGCGATAGTTGCCATAGAATAATGCGCCGACGCGAAACTTGTCCTGCCAGTTTGCCAAGTAGTTGCGCCAGGCCGGCTCCATTTGGTCGACCCTTTTGCTTAGTTCTTCGTCTCTCAAGCGTTGTTCAGTTTGTGCCCGCGCCATCGCCGCCTGTATCTTGGCGTTCGTGCTGTCTTCAACCTTCTGCTCGATTTTGGCCGCATCCAGCGGTGAACCGATCGTCATGGGAACGCGGCCATGTCCAGGACGGATGAAGACCTGTCCGGTTGTTTCGTCGACCCAGAGGGTTGTGGATTTCGAGGCCGTTGAAGTGTCCTGCGCGGAGAGCTCACGCGTACCGCAAAGCAGCGCCCAAGCTGCCAGCAACACGGCCAACTTTTTTTTCCCTTTCATCATTGCCTCCCAGTTTTATAAGAAAGCCTCACATGGCAGCGCCCGAACTAATGCCCGCCGTCGGGCGTCGCGCTTGGTGAATTACTGGCGAATTTACTTGCTCGCGACCTTCGGCGTCTCGACGCCGAGCCTGGCATCGCGCAACTCAAAAGCTGTATAGGTTTTGTTGTCGGTGCAGGCATACTTGGGCGGTGAGCTCATTTGGACCATGGCACACGCCCACACAGTCGGCTTCCCGTTTGGCGCTGACATAGAAGCAGTGAAAGGATTGTCGGTTGGGTTGTTGAGCGAGCATCCACAAAGAACGACCACCATATATGCCGCTACCAACCCGCGCGTCAGTTTTAATACTCGACTAGACATAGCTGTGCGACTCTACTCCCTAGGGTTTGCAAGAGTTCTGGGCATCGCTGACTCCATACACAGGCAGTGATGTAGTCGCGCGGGGAGTGTAGAAAGCGAATGTTACAGATTCGTGAGCAGGTCGTTGCCAAACCGCGAATTTCGAGCAGCTAATAAAACTTCTTCAAAGTTCGACTCCACAGCGAGATTGATGTCGCGCCGCGTCGTCCAGCGACATTAGTGAGCCCCGGTCGCAATGCGGTTGCCATCTTTGTAATGTCAGGGCGCACCCTGGCCTTGAGCTTTGAAGCGTCCCGCGGTTATCATCCCGCGCGCAGGCATGATCTTGGACAGGTCACACCGAGGTGCTTTCCGGATCGTTCGCACTACGTTGTGCCTCATCGGAATAATTATGTTGGTGGCATTTCCCCTGAGGTACGGACGCCGAACCTTTTCGCACTTGCGAATGCACGAAGTTCAGCGCTCGGTTTTGCGGCATCTGGTGTTGGAGCGAACGGCTTCACGTTCGTTCGTCGAGAAACCCTGTAACTATCGCCGCGATTCTGCCGACTTGCTGCGGGCTTACGAACCGACCGAGCCAAGGTGTGAGCCTTGGCCCGTACGGTCAATTCCCATTAAATTGCGTCTGATGCGTCGAAAACTTGGACATCGCGGAGAGAACGACAACGACCCATTGATTCAATAACAACTCTGCACGTCGCTAAGCTTGGAACCGACTTAGCAACGCCCACATTCGCTGTTGGTATCGGAGCACAAGCAAGAAAGGCGCGAGGGCTACTGCGAATTGGAGCTCTGATCCCCCGTCGCGTGAGTCCATCTCAGAATGCACTACGTGTTGGTGGCAATCAGACATGAAATCCGCCGATCTTATCGAGAGCAAAATCAAATCAGGTATTTTGTTTCTTACCATGCTGTGCACGGCCATATCAGCATGTGCTCAGCGACACCGGAATGCGCCCCCTGAACCGACCATTTCGCAACAACCACAGCAATTGATGCGCCGGTTAGAAGAGGCTGAAGAGATCAACGAGAATGATGCGCGCGATCCACGAATCGATCTCGTCCGCAGGGAAGACTTCTTTGAGCAGGCCGCTAAGGCCGAGCGCGCCCTGCGCAAATTGCTGTATGGCTACGATCTTGAGCCCGAGGAGTTAACGGAAGCGCTCGCGGTTCCTCCGAAGCATCTATCTCCTAAGCTCAAAGCTGAATTGCTTCGGCAGTTGCAGGATTCCATCGCGCTCAATGACCGGCGAGAACAGGAGATGCTCAACAACTCCTTCTCAGCGGCTAATTTCGATCCAGGGCCATTCGACCAGCAGAAGGCATTGGCGGCTGCCGTCATAAGGGAATTGACAATCGGTGAAGATGTTCACTGGGACACGCTTCAAGCCGCCCTGCGCGTTCTACCAGCACCGTGACTGTAAGTGCTGCGAAAATTAATCTGGCGGGATGCGCTTGACCGCGCTTCATGACTGTTCCTTTGCCGAAAGTTGACTGCTGAAAAGATACACAGATGGTTGCTCGGCGTGTTAGCGCCAGCAATACTCCAGGTATCCAAACGGAACGACCCGCCAGAGCCGAGTTTTTTGAATTGCGCGCTACCCTTATCATTGCGGAACCCGCAAGCATCAATTATTGACGTTGTCGACAATCGTTGCGGTTAAGGCTTGAGCCTCCCACGTAGAGCTCCACGTGGATCTCGGAGCCGATTTATATGGGGCGCACGCATGCAATTGTAATCGGAGGTAGTTTTTCGGGGCTGGCGGCCGGGCGTGTGTTGAGTGAATTCTTTGATCACGTCACGGTGTTCGATCGTGATACTTTTCCTGAAGGTGTTACAGACCGGCCTGGGGTGCCACAGGCGCGTCACGTCCACGGTCTATTAGTTCGCGGTTTGATCGAATATGAGAAGCTCTTTCCGGGGTTCGAACAGCTCGCTATCGACCGCGGCGCGACCTTTCATGACCATACGCTCGATTTCGCCGTATTGCGGCCACAAGGATGGCAGCCACGGTACCGTTCAGGTCTCAAATTTTTGAGCGCCAGCCGTGAGCTCATTGAGTCGTGCGTACGCGAGATTTTTCGACACGCACCCAAGGTTGAATTGCGTGAGCGAACGGCAGTGACGGGTCTGTGCGCGGATCGTTCCGGCCACCGCTGCCTCGGTGTCACAATTCCTTCGGGCGGCCCGGGTCGGCGCGAAACAATCGACGCCGACCTCATCGTCGACGCCAGTGGTTCGGTTTCGCGAGCGCCGCTTTGGCTACAAAATGCCGGCATCGCGCCACCCCGCGAGACGGTCGTGGATCCGTTGGCGGGCTACGCTTCGCGGTGGTTCCAAGGACCTGCGCGTTGGCCAGCTGATTGGTGGTGGTGGGCGGGTGCCTATATCAGGCGGCGACCCGACGATCTGGTCGAAGCCAATTTCCAACTGAAGGAGCACAATCGCTGGCATCTGACTCTGTCGGGTTTCAACCGGCGATACCCTCCCAGTCGAGAAAGCGAGTTTATGGCGGCGCTCAGGCGATTACGCTCGCCGCTGATTGCCGAGATGGCTGCCCTCATGGAGCCGATATCGCCGGTTTATTCGAATCGTGCGATTCGTAATCGGTGGCGCCATTATGAAGGATGGAACCAGCATTTTGAGGGATTTATTGCAGTGGGCGACGCGTATGTCTCCTACAATCCGGTTTACGCGCAGGGAATGACCGCAGCAGCGCTGTCGGCACAGATGCTACGCGTCTGTCTGGAGCAATACGATTCATCGAACATCGAATTCTGCCGCGCCTACCATCTCGCTCAGGCCGCAATTCAGCATGATCCCTGGATGATGTCGGCTGGGGTTGATCTGAGGTTTCCCTTCACCGTGGGGAACCGGCCATTACTGATCCGTCTGTTCAACATTTACTTAGACGGAATTGGTCTGGCAGCACGGAGCAGGCCTGAAGTGCGACGCATCCTGGTAGAAACCGCTCAGTTGGTCCGTCCTTTGTCCGACTTGTTTGAAGCCCGGATCGCCCTGCAAGTGGGTGCGACCGCGCTTAAGGAAGGACTTGCGAGAATCGCTGCAGGGCTTAGAGGGCGTCAACCGTCCCCGGTGACGCCGCTGCCGCCTATAGTTACCTAGGTTGGAGATGCCACCACGCCCAAATTTACCAGACGAGGCGGCGGTCTGGATACCATTACTCTGGGTCTTCCTCGGGCTTAAGTGACCGACCCGACACTGGCGCACGGCTGAACATTAGCTTTCTGCTCGATTTGCGCGCGTATGATTCGAAGCGTATCGAGGTTATAAGGCAACCCGCAATGGGTGGAATCAACCTCAAAAGCGGTGACCAACGGCCCTTTCTCTATGCAGCTCTGCCAATCTACTATTCCATCGCTTTTTGAGTAAATCAATGTTTCCGGAATGTCGGGGGGCTCAGCAGAATGGACCCCGCAAATAGTTGTCAGGTCGCCGGTACAGGTATGGCCTGCCCGCTGAAGGCGGTGGGTTAAGAGTGCAACCATCTTAACATATGGATTGGAATGCAAGTATGGATCCTTAAGCGGCGATCCCATGAGAATCACCTGCTCGATGCACTCGGGCAGTCGTCGCCCCAGCTCTCGGGCATAGATCCCGCCCAAACTATGGCCGATAACGACGAGCTTTTCCTTGGCGCGGGCGTGGCATTCTTTGACGATATTCTGTAGGCGCTCGATTACCCGTCGGGGACAATCGGCATTAGTAAGAATACCCGAGAAAAAGACCTTATGACCACGCGAGCGTAGCCAATTAGCAAAAGGATAAAGAGTAGCGTCGCCAGCCAAAAAACCCGGGATTAGCAGGATGAAACGACTTTTTGCTGCCCGACCACTCAATTGCCAAGTCCAGGCATTACCGGCGAATTTTGCGAATTCTCCAACTGCGCGAAACTCCTGCAGCAAGTTGAGCAGCGTGAGGTCAGAAGTTCCAGGCTCGCGCATCCATAGCCCTCCAGTCCCCCCGGAAAGATTAAATCACGTTTTACTATCGTTATTTTAACGCGATCGCAAGCTTTCTGGAATAAACCATGCTCTGCGCCGCCGCCACTGCCAACTCGTGGCGGCAGTAACATGGTGTTAGCAAACCAAAAGCAGCGAGCAGGTCAGACTGACGCTCTTAGCTGAAGGACGCTTGCTTGAGACCGCAAAGGCTCAGGAAGGACTATCTGGTGGGCATCAGACCAAGTGCGTTCCAGCCGGTAAAAGTCGCGCGTCGGCTCAAAAAAGACATGCACCACCAAATCGTCATAATCCATGACGACCCAGTGGGCGTGATTGAACCCCTCGATCGAGATTGGATGTTCATTTTCTCGATCCATGCGCTCTTCAATGCCACGTACGATCGCCTGCACCTGTACGTCCGAACGGCCGGTTGCGATCAGGAAATAGTCAGCGATCGACTTCAAATGCTCCACCTGGACCACCACCAGATCGTATGCCTTCTTTTCCAGAGCCGCTTCGACCGCCACGAGTGTTTTGCCGAGTGAATCCACGGTGCCTGAGACGAGTTTTAGCTATGCGCAGTGTTTGACAGTCCTTTGGGCTGCTTAAAGACGGGACCCTATCATTGATGCCTATAGAGCGCGTGCCGGTCGATGTAATCGGCAACATCGTTCGGCACTAGATAGCGGATCGATTCGCCCATGCTGAGCTTTCGCCGAATCATGGACGCTGATATTGGCAGGAACGTAGTACTGACAAAGTTGAGCGTATTACCGCTGGGATGCACGTAGTGACTTCCGCTCATAACGTAGCCAAAGTGCTTCAATATCGCAACTGAAGCCCCATCGTCCGGCTGATTTGACGGCCGCGAATGCACGACGATGTTGCATAGTCTCGTTAGCTCGTCAGCTTCTTTCCAAGTGTCAAGGTCACGAAATTGGTCGCCACCCATGATGAGAAACAGCTGCGGATGCGACTTCATCGTGGCGCGAAAATAACGAACGGTGTCGACCGTAAAAGAGCTGCCGCTGCGTTTCACCTCGACGTCGGAAACCATGAAATAACGGTTACCTTTGGTCGCTAATCGAACCATCTCCAGGCGATGTTCAGGCGGGGCCAGGTCAATCAAAGCTTTATGAGGCGGCGACGCGGCGGGCACAAAGTAGATCAGATCTAGGCCCAGTGCTTCGCGGTCCTCTTCGGCCGCCCTCAAGTGGCCAAGGTGGATGGGGTTGAAGCTGCCGCCCAGCAACCCTATTCGCATCGTGAGCTCCGGTGCGATCGGCCCGATCTGATTTGATCAGCAAGGGCCGACGTATAACGCTAGCGTGCAATAATGATTGAGCAACTCCTACCCAAAAAATCTAGTTGATTTCCAGGCGAATGCCATCAGCGCGATCAAAAACTCGGAAAAATAATCCGCCTTCGATCATCATCTGCTCTGGGACATGGGATGGTCTGGCATGGTTCAGCGTCAGAGCTGTGACGACTGTGCGAAGATCCATACGCTCGTGAATCTGACGCTATCTCCGTCCAAAGCTGGCCAAAGCTAAAAGGACTAGGCTAGCCCGCAATGATGCAACCAAAATCAATCGTCATGATAAGGTGATGAGTCCGGAAAACAAGTGTGCCCGTCCGTAAGAGGCGACCGGCTGCCCACCGGCCCACGATTAGATCGATTCACGGAATTGCGTTAATCTCAATAGCTCCGGCCCCATCTCCAACTCTCGCCTGAACGACCGGCCGATGGCAGCTGCTGCGAGAGAGTGCGCCCAAGGACGCCAAGTACGAAGCATTTTCCAACTGTGGCAACCCCGTCGGCGAAACCGGCTAACTGAATGAACCGCGAACGAATTGTTATCGTATTTTTTTTCGCCTTCCTGGCGCTAATCACGTACGAGCTATACGCTCTCTTAGAACCCTTTCTAACGCCTATTGCGTGGGCCATATTACTAGCTTTTTTGGTGCATCCGGCATTGACGATGCTGAATCGTATCGTCAAAAACCGAACGGTTTGTGCCGGGCTTCTCACGATTGTTATCGCCCTGGGCGTGATTTTGCCGGCGGTCTGGCTCTCGGCCCGCATGCTTCATGAACTGCAAAATCTCTATCGGGAAATCTCGACGATACCGGCCAGCGGCAGCTTTCACGGTGCCAGCGAGTGGATCCGACGCAGTCCTTTGGGGGCCCGGGGCGCAGCCCTACTCGAGCGGCACGGATTCAACCTCGAGGATGAAATTCACACGATAGCTGTGCGCGCAGCCAAAGCGATGAGCGACTATGTGCTCGCACACGGCGGCACAGTAGCGAGCAATATAGCCGGATTCGTTTTTCATTTCGCAATCGCGCTCCTTACTTTTTTCTATCTGCTGCGCGATGGCGAAACCTATTACGAAGCACTTCGTGACTTGACTCCCCTGCATGAAGAGGACAAGGCGGCAATTTTCGATACCTTGCGTCTCACCCTGTCTTCAGTAATGCGAGGGTTAATGTTGACGGCTTTGTTGGACGGGGTCGCATTAGGGCTCGGTTATTTTATCCTAGGCGTGCCATATTGGGCGTTACTAGCTTTGGCGAGCGCTGCGGCTGGTTTGTTGCCCTTGGGCGGTACCGCTTTGGTTTGGTTACCTATCACACTTTACCTAATTTTCACCAGCGGGTGGACCAGTGCCATATTGTTGGCCAGCTGGGCGATTGTCACCGTTGTAGTTATGGATAACCTGGTCAAGCCTGTCGCGATGCGTCACGGCACAAATCTGCCAACTTTGGTTCTATTTTTGGGCCTGGCGGGCGGGCTCGAAGTATACGGACCAATCGGTATTTTTGCCGGCCCAGCCATAGTCGCTGTCTTTACCGCCCTCCTAGGTGTTTATCGGAGGACCTACGTTACTGAATCAGAGGCTGGTTCCGTCGCCGCTCCAAAGCAGGTTAACGTGGGGCAGCGTCCCAAGATTCAGCCGCGGCACGGCTAGGTCTGGCAGTGTCCGTGTGATGCGTCACTGGGCTTAGCGGTTATAGGCTCCTAGCCAGGCTCGTCGATCCTTGACTATCGGGCGGCGTCTTTTGATCAGCGAATAGGCGTCATCGAGGCTCATCCCGCGTCGTCGACTTAGAAACCACGCTACCGTCAAAGGTGCTCGCTCGCATCCCTCTTCACAGTGGACCAGAACTGGCAGGTTGAGCCGAAGTGCCGCATCGATGAGCGCGGAGGTGGAGTCAAGAGTGGCTCGGCCGTTGGCCAGAAATGGCAAATGAATCGTCCGGTCTGGTTCGGCAGGCATGACATCGGCTAGCACACTGATGATCATGCCCTCAAAGTGTGCCGCATCCTGCAGGTCCCCCAGGAAAAGATTGGGGATAATCTCGCTTTCCCGCCATCCGCAACCCGGTTGCGCCTCTGCCTCAATCCCAGGGCGGGACCCGTTTTCATCAAACAGATAGAAGCTCGGTATAACCATACCACTTGTATCCCGGCTCATTATGGCGCAATGTGAGCAAAGGTGTGCGCGTAGCGTCAATGGAGCCAAAAGCTGCGATGTCCGACCGCGAAGCCCTAATCGAAGCCAACCAGGCTTTTTACCATGCTTTCGAGAGTCTTGACCTCGAAAAGATGGAACCTATCTGGCTGCGCGACCCGAAGATCGTCTGCATCCATCCAGGCTGGCGCAAGCTGACGGGCTGGGGACCGATCATGGAGAGTTGGGAACGCATTTTCGACGGCGTATTTGAAATGAAGTTCGAACTCCGCGACCTCCATCTCCTTATCAGTGGCGATATGGGTGTCGTAGTCACTGAAGAAAACCTAACCCAGAGAGGCTACGACGGCACTATGCGCACGCAAGTGCTGGCCACCAATATCTACGAGCGTGTGGGCAACCGCTGGATGATGGTGCTACATCACGGCTCACCTGTGATGCAGCCTGCTGACAACGAGCCGCCGCTGCAGTAGCCTCCGCGGTTGCCCAAGAGACCGCCTCAGCCGGTAGCACCGCCTTGGCGCAGATAGGGCAAGACGTCGGCAGCAAACTTTTCGAGTGACCGCATGGTCTTGGCAGGATTGAGACCGGGCAGCTGCATGGCAATGATAAGTTCTGTCATCTCTGCCGCTTGGACGAGTCGCTGAAGGCGTTGTCGCACCTGCTCAGCCGAGCCGATTATCGCTGTTTGTTTGAGCCTGTCGGCGTCAGGCCAAACCCAGCTCTGATCGGGTCCGGAGGCAGCGGAGAGCCACTTTCCATACAGAGAGGCCTGGTAAAGTGCCGCCTGCTCGATATCTGACCACGCCTGGTCCGGATTATCGGCGATGTAAACGATGCGGTTGCCAACCACATTGAACCGACTCGGATCTTTGCCGTAGCGTTTGAGCGCGTCGCGGTAGAGCTGAATTTCTCGACGCCCCAGGTTACAGGCAAACGACAAACCCAGCCGGGCTCCCCGCTCGATGGCCTTGGACGTCATTCCACCCCACAATAGTTCTGGGTGAGGTTGGCTTAAGGGCCGTGGCAACACACGTACATCCTCGAATTTGAAAAACTTGCCCTCATAACTGAAGCGCTCGCCTGTCCAGGCTCGCTTCAGAATCTCGATGGACTCCAGCGTACGTCCAAGCCGCTCACCCCTTGGAACGCCGAACCCCTTAAATTCCTCATCGCGGTAACCAAGACCAACACCCAAACGAAGTCGGCCGCCTGACATCACATCCACCGTGGCCGCGTCTTCGGCCAGTCGCAGGGGATGATAAAAGGGCACCAGCAGGACGTAGCTGCCCACGGTTACCCGGCGGGTTCGTGAAGCGATTGCGGCGAGAGCCGGCATCACGGCACCGAGATACCCGTCGTCAGTAAAATGGTGTTCAGTGACCCAGATCGAATCGAAACCCGCCTGCTCAACGAAGTCGACTTGGCGCAACATTTCGACATAAACGGTACCGAAGTCCAGTTTTGAAAAGGCTGGATTGCGGAAATCCAGCATGTAGCCGATCTTCATAGGCACCTCGCCCTAAGCCCTCGCATCGCTAATGAGAACGTCATCCTTCGTCTGCCGAGAGCTATTTATCTGGATTCGTACACCGTCCGAACCAGCGGATTCGACGAGCCCCCATCTACTACGAGAACCGCGCCGGTAGTGAAGCTCGCCGCCGGGGAGGCGAAATACAGCGCTGCCCCGACAACTTCCTCAGGCTCCCCGGCGCGCTGCAGAGGGAAAGTTTCTCTTGCGCGTTTGGTGTAGTCCTCTGTGCGCGACCATCCCCTACTAATATCGGTATGAAACGGGCCGCACATGATACAGTTCACCCGGACCTTGGGACCATACTCCTTGGCGGCCGCAACAGTAAGAGTGTTCAGGCCGGCTTTGGCACAGGCGTAGGGCGCGGTTTCTGGATTAGGGCGGATCGATGCGGTCGACGAAATATTGATGATCGAACCTCCATCTCCATCGATCATCCGGGATGCAAAGAGCGCGGTTAACCGAAATGGCCCCTTGAGGTTGACCGCGATGATCTTGTCAAACAGGTCTTCGCTAGTCTCGAGTGATGACGGCGCCAGCGGCGACAAGCCGGCGTTATTGATTAAAACGTCGGCACGGCCCCAGCGCGCATATACTTCCTCGACCAGGCGATTGCAATCTTCCCACTTGCCGACATGAGTGGCGTGAGACGAGCCGTCGCTACCTAGAGCCCGGATTTCGTCCACGGTCGCACGACAGGACTCGATTTTGCGGCTGGCAACCGCAACCCGCGCGCCCGCCTGTGCAAATCCCAGCGCCATCGCATGACCAATACCGCGACTGCCGCCGGTGATGACCACCACTTTGCCGGTAAAATCGTAAAGGTTGGTAATCGGCTTCACTGAGAGGCCACCTCCAACTCAAGTATGTTCGCATACTTCTTCAGTGCTGCCTCTCGCAGAGCAGGAATATGGCCGCTGGGGAACAGGCCGTCGGTAGCTTTGTACTCGCGCAAGATCTGGCGAGCAAGCGTGATCTTGTGGACCTCGGTAGGACCGTCAGCCAATCCCATGACAAAGCTCTCGATCACCTGGTCGACAAACGGCATTTCGGGAGTAACCCCCAACGAGCCATGAATTTGCAGAGCCCGAACGGCGACATCATGAAACACCTTAGGCATCTGTGCCTTGACCGCCGCGATATCTTTTCGGACTTTAAGATAGTCGCGATAACGGTCGATGCGCCACGCCGTACGCAGGACCAGGAGCCTGAAAGATTCTATGTCTATCCAGGAGTCGGCAATCTTTTCCTGCACCATCTGCTTGTCGGCCAGTAATGAACCCTGTGTGGTACGCGATAATGCCCTCTCACACATAAGATCAAATGCTTTGCGGACCTGGCCGACGGTGCGCATCGCATGATGGATGCGGCCACCGCCGAGCCTGGTTTGGGCGACGACGAAGCCGCCACCCCGCGGACCCAGCAGATGATCCTTCGGGATCTGGACGTCCTGATAACGCAAATAGGCGTGGGTCCCTTCCCTTTCGTGTCCGACTCCGACGTTGCGCACCACGGTTAGACCTGGGGTGTCCATGGGCACAATAAAAGTCGATAGACGCTGGTAAGGAGGAGCATCGGGGTCAGTCACCGCCATCGTGATCAGAAAAGAGGCGTAACGCGCGTTCGAAGAAAACCACTTTTCTCCATTAATTACCCAGTTATCACCCCGAAGTTCGGCCCGGGTCTGAAACACCTTCGGATCCGCTCCGCCTTGCGGTTCAGTCATCGAAAAGCAGGACACGATCTCGTTCGCCAACAATGGTTCGAGATAGCGCTTTTTCTGTTCGGGCGTGCCGTACTTGGCCAGTATTTCGCTGTTCCCACTATCCGGGGCCTGACAGCCGAAGACGGTTGGGGCGAACCGTGAGCGCCCCAGGATTTCGTTCATCAATGCCAGCTTGAGCTGCCCGTATCCCTGACCACCGAGTTCGGGTTCCAAATGACAGGCCCACAGTTTTCGCTTGCGGACCTCGGCTTGCAGGGGGCGCACCAGTCGATTGCGTTTCGGATTCGTCACGTCATAAGGCGATTCCAGCACATAGTCGAGTGGTTCCACCTCCTGACGGACGAATTGGTCGATCCAATCCAACTCGCGTTGAAATTCCGGTTCGGTCTCAAAATCCCAGCTCATCTTCTCACCACTTTTGCTTGCCTTGCCGGAGCAGGGCTGATCACTGCGCTCCAGGCTGCGTTAATTGATTTTGTTGTCGGCCTTTCTCATCCGTTTCTTTGTTCTATACAATCACCACTAACATATGAAATCGGGGGCGAGGGGCACTGATTGGAGCGCCCGATGACGGAAGGCCGCACCTCGCCTGCACCGGGCAAAATGCAAGCCACCTCGAAATGGTGACCATGGATGACGGCAGATTCTGACCAAACGCTCACACAATTAAAGCGGCTCGTGGTCGCCAAAACGCGAGACCCCAAGGCCCAAGTGTACTCTCTTGAGGTCCTTCCGGGTCATGCTGGTTTCAGCTACAGCTTCGTGCTCGAACGGAGCGATGGCGGCACGCCTGCGGGCAAACTAGTGTTGCGACTCGCGCCACCCAACGTCAAGATTGCCGGACCGGCGGATATCGTTCGCCAAGCCCGCATCATGGCCTCGATGGCAGGCACCACGGTGCCCGTTCCACCAGTCTACTGGTACGGGGACGAGGCAGATTTCTTCGGCCGCCCCTATTTCGTTGTCGGTTTCCTCGACGGAGTAAAGTTGGCGGATGAGCCCTTTCCCCCTGACCAGATGGCGCGACTGGCCCGCCGAGGGATTGAAACACTGGTAGCGCTGCACAGCTTGCCCTGGGAGCCGCGCAAGGACGCCTTCGGAGAACCGTTATCGCTAAGCGAGGAGATGAAGAGGCTCGATTATCTCCTCGACCGCCCCACCCTCGACCCCTTGGTCGTCGCGCGTGCGCCGGAGTTGCGCGAACGGTTGCGGGCCACGCTGCCACGTGGGGCGCGAATCGGGTGTGTTCATGGCGACTTTCAGTGGTCAAACGTGCTGTTCGATGCCGAACGGCCCATAGCACTGATTGATTGGGAACTCGCTTCGATCGGTCCGACATTGCTCGATCTCGGATGGGTCTGCTTTTTCGCCGACCCAGACAGCTGGGTCGAAACCGCAGAGAAAAGAGTCCGCCCCCTGTCCCCTTATGAGATCATCGAGACCTATGCCAACGCCGCCACATTTCCGGTATCCGAGGAAGAGGTCCGATGGTTTCGCGCCTTTGCGGGATACCGGTTTGGGGTCATCACCTGCTTTAACCTTATGCTGCATCGACGCGGCAAGCGCGAAGATCCGCATTGGGAAGATATAGCTCTTTCCGCGCCGAGGATGTTCGAACGAGGCTTGGAATTAATCAGTTGATTGATCATTGGCGACATGCGAGCCGCTTCCAAAACGCCGAGGGATGGGTTAGCAGCAATATGATGTCCGGGTGGCTGTTTTCGCAGCAGCAGCATGGAGCCGCTCAGTGACCAATAACGGTCGAATCGCCGTCGTTGACCTTGGCGGACAATATTGTCATTTGATCACGCGGCGGCTGCGCGATTTCGCGATCCCGTCCGACATCTTTCCGCCGGCCGTACCTGCCCAGACTCTTTCAGATTATGCCGGCGTGATTTTATCCGGCGGCCCCCAGAGCGTTTACGACTCTGACGCTTTGACCGTTGACCAAGATCTGCTCAACTTGCGCATCCCGATTCTCGGCATCTGTTACGGTCATCAACTGTTGGCCAAGCTGCTTGGCGGGCAGGTCAGCCGTCAGAATGGGGAATACGGATTTGCTCAGCTCAGAACTACCAGCGCCACACGTCAAGGCGAAAATCTGCTGTTCCGCCACACACCGTCGGTACAGCAGGTCTGGATGAGCCACGCGGATGCTATCGTCAGCCTCCCATCCGAGCTGATGACCCTGGCAACAACGGATAGGTGCACGTGCGCCGCTTTTGCTCACGCGTCAAAGTCGATCTACGGCCTACAGTTCCACCCCGAGGTTGCCCATACGGAGTTCGGGTCCAGGATTCTGGAAAATTTTGCTCGCTATATATGCGGTATCGGTGCAAAAGATACTCCGAACATCCGGGTCGGCATCTTATGCGAGCGAATTCGACAGGCCGCGACCGGTCGCTCGGTGTTCTTCCTGGTTAGCGGAGGCGTCGATTCGACGGTCGCATTCGCCCTTTGCGGTCGGGCACTCCCGAAGGAGCGAGTGGTCGGACTCTATGTCGACAGCGGCCTGATGCGTCAAGGCGAGACTGAGGAACTTCGTGCCAATTTGGCAGCAGTTGGACTCGCCGAACGACTCCGCATCTGGGACGCTTCAGCGGTCTTCTTGAAAGCACTGGAAGGAAAGATCGAACCGGAGGAAAAACGACAGATAATTGGTCGCTTGTTCGTTGAGATCCAAGCCGAGGCAATGAAGCAGTTCGGCATTAATCCGGAACACTGGTTGCTCGGTCAGGGCACAATCTATCCGGATACAATCGAATCCGGAGGCGACAGCGGACGCGCCGCGCTCATCAAAACCCATCACAATCGATGTGACGAGATCCGCGAATTGATACGCCAAGGAAAGGTCATCGAACCGCTGGCGGAATTATACAAGGACGAGGTGCGCGAACTCGGCCGTGAACTGGGGTTGCCGCCAAAGTTGACCGATCGATGGCCCTTTCCCGGCCCGGGGCTCGCCATCAGATGTTTGTGCACTCGCGAGCAGAGGGCCGCAGCGCCGCTGGCCAAGGAAATCTCGGCTGGACTGGCCGGCCAGGGAGTTCAGGGCGTAGTACTGCCGCTGCGTACCGTCGGCGTGCAAGGTGACGCCCGTACCTATCGAATGGTCATCGCGCTACAGCCAAGCGAACAACCAGTTGATTACCAGCGGCTTCGCTATCTCAGCAGTACGTTGTGTAACGAGAATACTCTGGCTAATCGCGTTATATGGCTGATCAGCCCGCTCCGGCCACTGAGCGGCGTCAGCATTACGCCTGCGACGATTACCCGTCAACGCATCGAGTTGCTGCGTCAAGCTGATTTCATCGTCCGCTCAGCAGTTGAGCGAGCGAATCTCGCCCACACGGTATGGCAGTTCCCAGTGGTGCTCGCGCCGATCGGCTTTGAGAGTGGCGAAAGCATCATCCTAAGACCGGTCAATTCAGTCGATGGAATGACGGCGAGCTTCGCTGCGCTTCCCTGGTCGCTGTTGAACAGCATCAGCGCCCGACTTCAAGAGTTGACTGGTATTGATGCGGTTTTTCTCGACATCACCAACAAGCCGCCGGCCACCATTGAATGGGAATAGAAGCGCTCAAGCTGCTAACCGCGAAATAAGCCTACGCGGCTGACAGGCTACTTGCGCTGAGACCCCCAGCTGACTGCATAGTGTCGCGTTTTGCACCGTGCGCCGCACTGCTTCGCAGGAATGCATCATTCCGATCATTTACTTATTGTTGAGGGCGGGGGGTGTCAAAATGGATTTTCTGCTGAATTGGAGCACGGCGTCACAGATCGCTTTTGTTGTGGTGGTGTTTTCGGGTCTGAGTGTCCTGGGTCTCTACGTGGTCCGTATGCTGGTTCCGCTCGAACATCTTAAGCAGAACCATGAGGTGGCAGGATTCACCTTCGGAGTTATCGGTGCCTTCTATGGCCTGCTGCTGGCTTTCGTGATTGTGGCTGCGTGGGAGCGGTTCGACCGCGCCCAGGCGGAAGTAGAAGGTGAAAGCGTCGCACTCATCTCACTCTACCAGCTATCGAAAGGACTCACCCAACCCGAGGCCAAAGAGATGCAAGATGCGATACGAGCTTATACTCGTAGGATTATCAACCAAGATTGGCCGGACATGGCGATGCGCCGCTTCAAATCGTTCGACGATTCAATGGGTCCCTTCCTGCTATGGCAAATCATCAGCAATTACAAGCCCCAAGATAACCAAACGCAGCTGGTGGTGGAGAAGAGTATCGACCAACTCACCGAGATCAGTAATGCATTCAGCCGCCGCTATTTGTACAGCAGGGAGGACCTTCCTTCGGTGGTATGGGTGGTAATCTACGTTGGTCTATTCATTACCATTGGCTTCAGCTATTTTTTCGGGCTCGAGACGTTCTTCTCGCAGGCCCTGATGTGCGCTACCTTTTCAAGCCTTCTCGGCCTCACCCTGGTAGCGATCATTGAACTCGCGCATCCCTATCAGGGAGCGGTGACGGTCTCCAACGCGCCATTTAAATACGCGCTGTCGCGCATGAATGACATGGACAAGGTCGCGAGCGCCGCATCCCGTGCGTCGCGGATCGAGGCTGCGCCTGCGTTCGGGCACGAGCACGGGTGAATTTTTAGAGTTACATAGGCGTTCCAACAAGAAACTTACTTGGTACCAGCGCCGATCAAGTGCAGCGCGCGGCGCGAGCGCATGAGCGGCAGGGGCGCAAGCCTTGAACCGAGGCCTCGGTTGGGAGCAGACTGAACAGTCGGCAGAGCGACCGAGAGATCTATTCTTCTTCCACCACGCCGAAAATTGGGCGGCTTTTCGAAATGGGAACGACCACTCGAGTTTGGGGGAATAACGAATATGCCGTGCACTAATTGTGGCTGGGCTAATGCTCCCGACGCCACGTATTGTGAACAGTGCGGGCACAAACTCGAGTTTGTCTGTCCGACCTGCAATACGCCGACCGGTGCCGGTGCACGATTTTGCAAGGCCTGCGGGGCCAGGCTCGCCTTCCCGCACACAGACCCCGATTGTGCGAATTCACGTTGGGCGCCAAGTTATGGATCGCCGTGGCCCGATTCTCAGAACGCCGGGGAGCGCAAGATTCTGACCGCGCTGTTCGCCGATCTCGAGGGCTCGACTGAGCTGATCCGTGACCTCGATCCGGAAAGCGCGCGCGCAATCGTTGACCCCGCGCTTAAGATCATGGGTAACGCGGTCCGCCAATATGGCGGCTACGTCGCCCAGTCCACCGGCGACGGGATTTTTGCCCTTTTTGGTGCTCCGCTGGCCGAGGAGGATCACGCCCAGCGCGCACTCTACGCTGCACTTTGGATGCAGCAGCAATTGCGCCAATACTCCAACCGACTGGCAGCAGAGAATAGACCACGACTGGAGGCGCGTATTGGCGTCCACACCGGAGAAGTGGTGATGCGCTCGGTTGAAGCAGGCGGCCGGGTCGAGTACCTGCCAGTCGGCTATGCCGCCAATCTTGCTGCGCGCATGCAGGCAGTTGCACCTGCGGGCGGCATCGCAATCAGTGAAGAAACCCGCCGACTCGTAGAGGGTTATTTCGAGCTCAAGGATCGCGGCCCGACGGATGTCAAGGGTGCTGCCGAACGGATCAATGTCTATGATGTTACCGGTCTTGGGCGATTGCGCACACGCTTCGACCTATCCACTCATCGCGGATTAACACCGTTTGTCGGGCGCGCCCGCGAATTGCGGCAGATTCACGAGTCGTTCGAGCTTGCCCGCCAGGGAAAGGGGCAGCTGCTGGCGCTGGTAGGGGAGGCCGGCACAGGCAAGTCGAGACTACTCTACGAGTTTAAGCGGGGGCTTTCCGCAGGATGCAGGGTTTGGCAGGGGCATTCGGTCGCCCACCATAAAGGTTTGGCCTACCAGCCCGTGCTCGAACTGCTGCACAATTACTTCGCTATTGATCAGAGCGACAACAACGAGTCACGCCGTCTCAAGGTCGCGAGTCGGTTAAACACACTGGACCCGACACTGTGCGACTCATTGCCCTTCCTGTTCGCGCTCTTGGGAATCCAAAGAATCCCCGATCCGATTGCGGAAATCGGTCCGACCGTACGCCGCGCACGGACGCTCGAAGCTGTCAAGCGCATCGTTGTCGCCGAGAGCTCGAATCAACCAACAATTCTGATAATTGAAGACCTCCATTGGATCGACCCCGAAACCCAAGCGATGCTTGACTTCCTCGCCGAAGGAATCGCTGATGCGCGGGTGATGCTGGTGGTGAGCTATCGACCCGAGTATCGACACAAATGGAGCGGCAAAAGCTACTACTCTGAAATCAGACTTGATCGCTTGTCCCGGGAAAATGCGGGCGCGATGCTCGATGCACTACTGGGACGCGCGGTTGAATTGGACCATCTCAAACGGCTCATCGATGAGCGCACTGAAGGCAACCCCTTGTTCATCGAGGAAACCGTTCGCGCGTTGTTTGATGAAGGTGCGCTCGTGCGCGTCTCTCATCCTCACTCCGCTAGCGACGGTGATCATAGGCCCGGGGTTGAACCCGCGCTCACCGAGGTAAGGGTCACGCGGCCGCTCTCAGAATTACGACTGCCCGCCACCGTGCAGGGAATTCTGGCAGCACGTATCGACCGGCTCCGACCGGAACATAAGCAGCTGCTCCAAACCCTCGCGGTCATCGGTCGGGAATCGCCACTGGATCTCATTAGAGAGATCGCGCAGCAGACTCCTGAGCAGCTTTCTCGAATGCTTCGCGACCTACAGACCAGCGAGTTCGTTTACCAGCAGCTCCAGCCGGTTAGCCTGAGCTACAGATTCAAGCATGTGCGAACGCGGGAGGTTGCTTACCTTTCACTGCTCATTGACCAGCGCAGGCAGATCCATGAGCGCGTTGCGGAGACGATCGAGTCGCTATATTCGGGCCATTTGGAAGACCATTTTGCCGAACTAGCCCATCATTACAGTCGCGCCGGCAACGTTCGCAACGCCGTTAAGTACATGGGACTCTCCGCGAAACGCGAAATCGCGATGAGCGCCTACGATAGCGCCCTGCGGCAGCTCACCACCGCGCGCGAGCTGCTCTCGCAGCTAAGTCCTGGACGCGAGCGGGATCAGCTCGAGCTCGACCTGCTCGTCGATTATGGCGTCACCCTGCTGGTCCTGAGAGGTTTTTACGTACCTGAACTGGGCGAGGTCTATCAGCGGGCAGCCAGTCTTTGCAAGCAATTGGGTGAGTATCAGCGCTTGATGCCGGTTCTGTTCGGACTCTCCAGCTTCCATCTTTGCCGCGCTGAACTTAAGCTCGCTCGGCGCCATATCGAAGAGATGCGGGCGCTGCCGATTGAGTCCAAGAACGTCCTTACTATTCTGACGGGCTGGCTGTTGGGCAACGCTCAGTTCTTCATGGGCGAATTCACCAATGCTCATCGCGAGTTCGAACACGCAATCGCCGCCTACGACCGTACGATGCATCGCGGCCTCGCGGTTCAATCTGGCCAGGATCCGTGCGTCAGTTCCCTCATCTACGATGCCATGGCCTTGCTCATCATGGGCTTTGCCGACCAGGCTGAAAAACGGGTGAGCGAGGCGCTCTCTCTAGCGAAGGAGCTCAACCATCCGTTTACCCTTGTCGTCTGCCTGATGACTATCGCCAACTATCTGTGCATTCGGCGCGACTTCAACCGGTTGGCTCCTGTGGTAGCGGAAGCAGCCGAGTTGGCCACTGAGCACGGCTTTGCCTTTTATCAAGAAGGGGTCAAGGCTTTCGAGATAATTGGTCTTGCCTTTCAGGGCAGGGTTGCGGAATTGCGGGCCAAGTCGCGAGTTTCAACGCGCTTCTCAGAGCTACGCTACGAACTCGCTTTGACCTGGGCACAGTCGACCTTGGCCGAAGCATTCGCCCAACTCGGTTTCATCACCCGGGCGAATTCGCTTCTGACCGACGCCATGGCCAAAATGAATCGCAATGATGAGCGCTTCGTTGAAGCCGAAATTCTGCGAATCCGCGGCCTGCTCCACATTTGGCAACTGCCCGATTCGATGACCGCGGAAGACAAGCTCAAGGCGCAAAAAGAAGCTGAAGTTGCCTTTCGGCAGGCCTATACGATAGCTCTCCAGCAAGGGGCCAAACTTTTCGCCTTGCGCGCGAGCAAAGCATTGGCCAAACTCCTGGCCGGCAGCCCAAGGCAGGCTGAAGGTGCGGCAATGCTGGACCAATGCCTGTCTCGGTTTACGGAAGGTTACGATTGTCCGGATATCGTTGAAGCTCGCGTCTTGTTGGACGGACTGCTTAGGTCAACCACAACAGCTCCCTCGGCTTTCGTTCGATAAGGCGGGGTCACTTGGTGCCCACCGCCACGCCGACTCCGGGCAGCAATTCCTCCCAGTAAAAGTCGTTGAAGCCCGCCCTGCTGAACAAGTCAGCCAACTCACTGCCAGTGTAAAACCTGACCCAACCCGGGTCGCCCATTTGAGCAAAGGGGGCTGCCATCAGGTTGGCCCACCACGTTCCACCGTCAATCACAAAGCTTTTACCCTCGGGAACCAGAACTCGGTATATTTCTCGAAGCACGCCGACAGGATCGGGATAGTGATGAAATGCAAATGAGCAGTGAACGACGTCGAATTTTCCGGCAAATTCGGCCGGCAAGCGCGTAACCTCTGCCTGCCAGAAGGCGGTATTGCGATAGCCCGCTCGCTGTGCCGATCGCCAGGCAATTGTGACCATTTCATCGGCCAGATCGATGCCTACCACTTCGCCTTGCGGGAACATTCGCGCCAGTCGAAGGAGTTGCGTGCCGGGCCCACACCCCAGATCCAGAATCCTCGCCGCCGGGGGCGTCAGCCGTGCGATCAGCTTCATTGCCTCAGCGTCGACCGGGCGAGTAAAGGGTGCGACGACGACCTCATACAGGCTCGCTCCGCGCTCGAATTCCGCCACAGAAACCCGCTCAACCTCATCGCTGCGCAGGTATACAGGCTGCCGGCGATGAACACTGAACAGTTGACCCTCGCCGGGCGTGGGCGCGCGAGTTGGATACTTCCCGATCGAGCCGCGTGGAAAAAAGCCCAAATGTTTGACTGCGCGCATCGGATACAGCACCGTCGCCGCATAGGTCCACAACTGACTTAGATAAATCGCGGTCGGCACGTCCTTGGCCGGGTCAAACTGCCACGCGCATCGTACATGCTCGCCTGACATGTTATCTCTCCTTATCAGTTATCAGGCCCGAGTTTTCTCAAGCTGCGTAGTTATGGGAAGGGCGAAATCCAGTGCTCTGGTTATCGGGGCCGGTGGCCACGTCGGCAATGCGATCGCGCGAGCGCTGCTCGCCGCAGGGTGGACCGTCACCGCGTGTGGTCGCCGTCGCACTCCCCCTCTCAATCTACGCAACTTGCCGCTAACCTATCGCACCGGCGATGTTGAGGCGCCGGGTCAACTTGACCGTTGGATCGACCATCACGACCTGGTGGTAGATGCGGCGGCGCCATATCCAATGGAATTAATCTTTCCTGGGGTGGAACCGAAACAGGCCCCCTTTGCCGCCGCCGAAGTGCGCACTGCTCGAATTATTGAGGCGATTAAACGGCATGACGTCACGCTCGTGTATGTTGGCTCGTTCATTAGTCAAGTCGCTCCGCGCACTGCGGCGCAGCGTCTTCGTGCCCGGCTCATCCGATGGACGCTGCCGTATTTTGAGGTGAAGGAATTGATCGAGTCTCGCCTGCTGGACGCGTCGAGGCGAGGCTTGCGGGTCATACTGCTCAATCCTACATACTGTCTTGGCCCGTGGGACCTGCACGATCGTCGCGTATGCACCATCCCGTTGCTCCTGAGCGGTGAGATTCCAGGCTGGATTACCCAGATGCTCAACGTGGTCGACGTTCGCGATCTGGCCGCTGCGGCTCTGCGCGCTCTCGCGACCGAGCGATTCGGGGAGCCGCTTCTTATAAGCGGCCACCAAATTTCGACTTACGACTTCTACTCACTGATATGCCGGCTTGGAGGCGTAAAGACTCCGCGTTTTGCCACCTCCGCCACCCTGGCGATGATCGGCTCATATCTGTTGGAAATGGGTTATAGCGTGCTCGGCCAACAAACCCCGATTATCACAGCGGGAATGATGATGGCGACGGCGATAGATTACCTCGAAACTGGCTCCGCCTTGAAAGGGTTGGGCATCGTGCCGCGACCACTGAGTGAGACGGTTCGCGACGCTATCGAATGGTACCGGATGATCGGCTACTGCTAGAACAGTTCATACCGCAGTTGGTTCGAAGCCGGGACCTTTCCAACCGTCTTTTCCGATTCTCCACCATCCAATTCCCGATGAGACAGCTCTCATTTTGCCACTGACAACCAACGAAGCCGACTTATTCACCCCCCGAGCCACTGGTCGCACGCGATAGACCCTTGTGGCGTGCGGCCAATCCTCACCCGCAGCAGGTGTAAAAACTTCGCGCTTCAAGCCCAGATTTGCTGCGATCGAGATTGCCGGGTATTCGGGTATCCGCAGTTCCAGATCGGCATCCAGCCATTGTATATCGTCCGGTATAAACTGGCGTTCCAACCAGACAGATGCTTGATAGTCAGCTTTTTGCGGATCGTTGGCGTTTCGCACCTGTTTGAGGGCTATACCATAAAATTTATATTGTCTCTGGCCCGAGCCGGACCCAGGCGCAAAATTCGGTAATCCCAAAGTTTGCAATGCTGAACCCACGGTTGACGCGGCACTGAGTTTACCCTCTGCTTCCGCTTGATCTCCAGCGTATGAAGCTGCGATCTCTATCACGGGCAGGTCAAGGACTTCCTCCGAATGCGCGCCATCGGGGAACAACTGCGTGCAGATCCGAAGTTCGGGTGTCAATGCGGCGCGCGGGGGTAACGTAAATGGAAACGGGGCACTATCGAAGGTCGCTTGTAGTGTCCAGCGGCCATACACCTCGGCGCTGGTTATTGCGTTCCAGGTGGTCCCGGCGAACGTATAGATAGACACCAGGCCTACACCCGACGTTTTGGGCTTTGCGTAGTTGTTGGTCCAGATTACCGGCACTGCGAAAGTGAATTCATAGTCATCGTACCTGATGCTGCGGGCGCTGACTGTTTCCATTTCCTCGAAGTTGCTGAGAATTGCCAGCACCGCCGCATGACCCCTGGCTGCACTACCTTCGGGAAAGCGGATCGGGGCAAAGTCAAAGTAGCCGGTCGAACCGAGCCCGTCGGCGGCGGGATGCGCATTGCCCAGGTAATTCGCGATTAGCGCGGCGATCTTCGTATAATCGGCGGCGAGGGGCAGGATCCTCATCGTCAGATGTGGAAATTGAGTCGGTGCTGGGATCTCTTCAGCGGCACCGGCACCCAGTTTTATGTAGGGAATATCCAGCCGTTTCTCGCGAAGCTGAGGAGTATTGTTCTCGGTCCAGTCGCTCCAAGTGGTACGCCACGCCTGATAATTAGCCAATCCGTAACGAAGATCCATCTTCACCCAGAAGGGTAGAAACGGGACGATCCGGTAACGGCGCGACTCTTCACCCCATGATTTCGACGGATCCGGCGTTGACTCAAAGAGTTGATAATGAATTCCAAGCTCAAGTGGACCCGCACCTTCCTCCTGTTCGAACAGATCGATATATATTCCGGCTGCCGGATCCGGATTAGTCGCATCAACCAGTGAGCCCCCGTTCGAGATGCTTTTGATTAGCATCTGCGACTCAACAATTCCCTGGTAACAGGCCCGCTGATGTGAGTGCTTGCGCTCATCATCAATGTCTCTCACCTGCTTAAAGGTAATAATACTGGTCGGCGTACTCACCTGGGCACGATCGGGTGAATAGGCGCCGGCCTGAGCAAGCCAGGCCGGTAGGTAGTTCGCAATCATGCGACCATACGCGGGAAGAATCGCCAGGAGACTACCAAGCTGCCGGGAGGGCAATTGAGCCGAATTCAACATGAACTTCAGAGCTTCCCAGCCGGTATTTAACGATGCGCCGATTGCCCGCGGTACCGCGCTCAGGACATCGGTCACCAGCGAACTGGTGGCTTGCAGATACCTCCCCTGCCGGATCTCTATCAATCTTCTCCTGAAAGCATCGCTCCTGGGCGTCCTACCGGGTATCACCCGGTTTGCGGCCAATAGCAACAGTTCGCCGGGGGGATTGAACACCGGCGCCAATGGCACCGGTAGCGAGTTCTCGCCATGCCTGCGCAACAGCGCGACTTCGATCGGTGCCTTGCTCCAGCCGTAGATCTCGCGGCCACCAGCGATTCCTAGCGGACTATCGACGTAGACATAGGGATAGATGAGAGCGTACTTGAGAAACGTAAGGGCATCGCCTTGCCGCGCGTACCATTCAACCGCCATCCCGAAGGCGATTTCACGTTGCGCAAACCATCCCGCATTCGCGATGTTGGAGGAAAGGCGGCCATAGTTGGCCACCTCGAGTAACACGAACGGTGCTGCGGGCTTGAAATAGACCGGCGGTGCATCCTCCAGGCTGGTTCCGCCTGGAAAATTGAGGTAACGGTCCAGAAAGTTCTGCATGCGAGTCGGATCAGCGCTTAAAGGAAAAATGTAGGCGAGCACGTCATCCAGGTCTTCGCGCAGGTTGCTCGGCAGGATGTCTTCGACCGTGTTGTTGTAGGCGGCAAGGTTGTCTGTGCTCGGCCGCAGTCCAGGCGCGGCCGGAGCGTCATCATTGGGGCTCAGCCTGGTGCTGGGCATGCTTCACCTCATTTGCGTTCGATTACCCATATCGGCATCTGTTGAAAGAATTCTTTGTCGCGTGAATCGGGGATTTGCTCGGCAATCAGGTCAAATTCGTGCAGAGCCGCTCCAGCCAGCTCCTGGGCCATTTGTCGCGCATAGGGAATCGCCTGGTACTTGCCAATCAGCTGCCGCATCCATCTCACCTCCTGCGCCGTCCGCTCACTGCGTGTCCTGCAGAGAATGGAGCACAACCGCTCTCGCTCCTCGATGCTCGATTGGTGCAGTACGCGAATCAGCATCAGGGTCCGCTTGCCTTCCCACAGATCGCCGTCGCGCTCCTTGCCATAGCGATAGTCGCCGGACAAGTTGAGCAAGTCATCCTGGATTTGGAAGGCTGCTCCCAGGAAAAAGCCGAAACGCACAAAGGCGTCGGGATCCACGCTCCCGCGACTGCCAATCAGGACGCCGGCGCGAATCGGAAAGATAGTAGCCAGCCAGCAGGTCTTCTTAAGCACCATTTCGAGATACTGACCCTCGTCTATCGAGGTTGCGTTATGTTGTCGCCATCCCAAATCGATCGCCTGGCCCTCCGCACACTCACGCCCCATCCGCTGCATGTCATCAAACAGTCGCAGCCATAAACCGTCGGCGATTCTGCGGCGAGCCTCGAGAAGGGGCTCCAACGCTATCAGGGTCAGCGCGTCACCAGCATTGAGTGCCAGCGGGATTCCATGGACCCGGTGGAGCGCAGGGCCACCCCGCCGCTGCTCGCTGCCGTCCTCAATGTCGTCATGGATCAGAAGCGCATTGTGGAGTAGTTCAATCGCCACCGCGACGTGGAGCACTTCTTCGGTTTGTCCGCCGAACATCCGCGCCGCCGCGATACAGATCGTCGGTCTCATCATTTTGCCGGAGCGAGCCGGATAATCCGCGAGCAAGTCGTAGAGATACTTCCTGGGCTCACGGTCCGGCAGGTATTCGCACAACGCCGCCCGGGTGATACTGCCGTACTCGTCAAGCATCGCTTGGACCAGCTCTGTCTTTCCGTGAGTCACGAGAACGCCCGATTGGGTCACGGATCAGCGATTCGCAGCGTAAGCATTCCGCGACTCTCGCCTGTCTCTCGGTTGACGATCACGCCGCAGTAGTTTCCGGATGGAGCGCAGGGCGGCACCCGAATTCGAAACCTCAGCCGGCCAGCTTCATCAGGCTCAATTTGGATATCCGAGAGCTCGGGTTTACCGGGATCGACTGCCCGCAATCCAAGGGTGACCAAAGGCATTTGCTCCGAGTGCTCTCGCAGATCGACCAAAACCGTAACCGGCCGGTTGGCAGCCATTTCAATCGCGATTGCAACCCCGCGCTGGACACCGTCGGACTTGTCCGCCACCGTCGACTGCGAGGCCGACGGCACCCGCGGCGGATCGATGCTGACGGCTGAGGCTAGTGCCTCGAGCCATAAGGGCAACAGCTCGCTCGCTAGTCGCAGACTGCGCTCGATTACTTCTTGTAGACGGTCGGTAGCCGGCCGGGTGCTGTAATGCTGACCGTTGAGTTGAGCCGCTGCCCGCCGGCCGTCGTTGATGTGCTTATCAATCACCTGGTAAGCGAGTTCCACCCAGTGGGCGGTTCGACCTGCTGAACCGCTGACGGTTCCGCTCGCACTGGTTTCTCGGTTCGCCTCGCCGGGCCATTGTGGAGAAAAAGTCTTGCCAAAACTTCGAATCGGCCCGGTTCTTTCGGGATCCGGGCGGCGAAGCCGTGTTTCGTCCCCCATTGGCCGTGCCCTTTTACGGATGGTCGTAGCCGACGATTTCGGACAACGGAGGATAGCCGGAAATCGCGTGAGCGGCCAGCTTGCCCGCGATCACGGCAGATTCGACGCATCCTGTATCGAGCCCGCAGGCTGTCCAGTCACCCGCGATCGTCAGGTTATCGTAGGTATTGTCGAGCGGCGAGATACGGTATTTCTGCGTACCGGGGGTCGACAGGACATAACGATCACTTGGGTTAACATTGGCGGTATAGAATTGCGTATTGAACCGCTCCTCCCCCTGCGTTTGGTCTGCCACGTTGGGACTCATCAGCAATTCCCACCTGAAAGCACCCGATGGCGTCACGGCTTTAGGCCACAACTGACCAATACAGGAATTGAGAAAGGCGATGGCGTCGCACTTCACCTGCTCGCGGCGCCTCAAATCATAGTCAGGTTGCTCTCGGGCCTGGTCCTCAGCGCCACTCATGGCACTGCAAAAGTAGGCAATTGCCCTGGGAGAGATTGGCCACCGCTCCTCGTCGATCAAATGACGCATGTCGCCCCAGGTATCGAAGGGTCGGGCAAAACCGCACATCGAGACCGCCGGTCCCGGCCATCCCAGGGCTTCCATGTCCTCATTCATCCACAATTGGAAAGCCTGGGTCTCAATCGTTGGAATATTCGCCACCATCTCTCGCCAGCGCTGGTCGCGTGCGAGCAGTTCGGGGCAAACATATGGGATCGCGCCCAGGCCGACCGCCAGAATGACAAAGTCAAAGTCTTTGCGGACTCTTAGGGTTTTTCGCGAGGTGCACCGGGTGTCCCAGTGAGACTCGAATCTGCGATCGCGCAATTCGTCGGCGTCGACCAGCTGGGCCAGATCCGGAGCTGACGGCCAGCACGGCAGGCCATCCACATCGATCAGCGGCTGATATTCGCCGTGCTTGACTTCGGCCTGAACCGCGAACTCCAGCGCCTTGACGTAAGGCCGCTCACCAGGCATCAGCTCGGCCTTATCCGCGATTCGCACCGCCTCGAGGCGATGAAAAAACTGGAACGATACCCCGCGCCGCTTCAGTACCTGATAAAGCGGGGCGAACACCACGTCGCCCATCCCCGCGCGCATCTTCCAAACAATCGCCCCTCGATAGGTAAACAGAAATCGCAGCGAACCGCGCAGAGCGACGCCGGCCGCATGTCGTGCTTTCGAATAGTCGCCGTTTTCATAGGCCATCGCCAGGTCGTACGATGCGCGCACCAGAGGGGAATTGATCGTCGTCTCCGAGGCACCGTTAAGCCGCATCCACTCGCGGAAATCGTACTCATTGATAGCGTCGAATCCGCGCGGGTCGGAGAAAAGGCCGAACCGGATTATCCCAATCATCGAGGTCAGTTCAAGGTCGATAGCCTGCCAAAGGACCTCAACCTCTGGGTCGTTATTGATCAGGCTCTCGACTTGCATTCGCAGGGTCGAGGCGATTGTCTGCAAGACCGGAACGAAAAGTTCCGGGTATATGGCCGAACGCTCGCACAGGCTCTGCAGAATGCCCAAAGCTTCCAGTATCCCGGCCGTAGTCGCCAAAAGCCCCAACTTTAGAAGACGAGCAATCCGGTTGACCGCCAGGCTCGGCCAGTCTGGCGTCGCCCAAATCGGGCGGTCGGGAGTTTCGAAAGATGGTGGCTGGTTGGCGTCGGGGCGCAGCTTCCGCTCGACCGTCAGCAGCATCGTTCGTAAGGCATTGGCCGCGTGCGCCAGATATGAATTCACCGTAAACGGGTTGTTTTGTGAGATCGGATCGCCCGGGAGTCCCTCTGCAGCGGGGAAGTACGACGTCAGGATTGAGTAGGAATTATCAGGTTTGGGTGCGGCGACCGTTAGAAACGGCGCCGGGAAGAACGCGTCGCGCCAGTCCGCGATGCGACATGAACGCGGGTCACGTCCCAGCTCGCGGTAGCATTCCCGGATCAGCCGGAAAGCGTTTTCGTAAAAGCCCATCCAAACATGAAAGCCATGCTCCTCGATGCGACTGTGGGGACCGCGACCCGAAGCTCCCTTTCCGCCCAACCTCCAGCCCAGCTGGTAGAGGGTAACCTGGTACTTCCCGTTATGCTCCGGGCGGCTTAACTCGAAGGCGGCGGCAATTCCTGCACACCCCCCGCCGACGATGGCGACCTTGACCGGACGTGAACCCAATTTTCCTCCTGACCGTGGTTATTACCCTGAGTTGGCTCGACAAACTTTGTTCGAGGCTCCCAGGATATTGACCGAAACTTCAGATTCGAGCCAATTGGGGCAGCTGAGCCGCAATTTCGCTCCTCAAGCTCGAGACCGAAAGGGTCAGCGGCGATCCCATGCGGCGCCGCCCGTTGCCCAGCAACTGACTACCGGGAGCAGGTTATAGGCCGGCGAGCAGGACGGCGAGCACGCCGGTAAGAAAAATCGCGTCGAAAGTCCCCGCTCCCCCAATCGATGCGACGGGCGCTCCAAGGTCGGCGATGCGGTCAAGATTGGTCAGGTCTGCCCCGATCAGCGTTCCCAACACGCCACCAACGTAGGCAATGACGTGAATGGCGCGTGGTACATTCATCGCTCGGCCAAGAAACAGGCCTGCCAGAACCGCCACCAGCGGCGGAATGAACATCGGAACGGTGATCCCAAGGCCGGCCACCGTATGGGCAAACCGATGGGTCACCAGCGCAACCACAACGGTTGCAATCGCTGCTCCTGGCAAGGCTTGCGGGGAGACTGAAAGCGCGTAGCCCGCAATCGCCAAGGGAACGATGGCGCCGCCGACGTTAACGGCCACTTTGGTGTCGTCACCCGCGTACTCGTATGGAATCGCGTAGATGATGCCGTCAATATTCACGGTCATGACGGCCGGCGGAGGACCCGAGCGCACGGTGTACAAGGGTATATTTACGTAACTGCCGATAAGACTCGCCAACAGAGCCAGGACCGCCGCGCGCGGTGGCAGTCCCAGCGCCATGAAGGCGTAGCTGATGAGATCGAGCTGAATTAGCAGAAACAGGACGGCGAGAAAACTGAAACCGATGATCAGGTAAATCAGCAGGAAAGGTGCGAATAACATATTTGCGTCTGCTCAGTTGTAGCGCCCAAGGTTACGCCTTCGTTTTATGGTCGCAAGCGCTCCGTAGCAAACCAGCAGGTGGAGCGTTCCAGTTCAAGAGGTTGGCCATCCATTAGGCTCAACAGGACTTCTCCCGCGTGTCTGAAAATATGGCAAGGTGTCGAGCATCCGCAAACGCCGCCCATCGGCTTGCGCCGTCTCGAATCGCCCAGCTGATCAACGATCGGACCCAGCCTGATTGTGGAAAAAACTCATACATGCCCAGCCCTTTATATAGACGGCCGACTACTGCAAATTATAAGAGAGGTTGAGTTGCGGTGGGGTTTGTTCCGGTCCTGCTGGAGTCCTCAGCTGCTTCTGTTGCAGCCTGCGCATTAGCAACAAGCTAGCCGATCATTCGACGACCGCCATCAGGAGTTAGGTGATGGTCCATTTAATCGAAAACGAACCGGGCGCGCGGATCAAAGTGATAGGCGCCGGTGGTTGTGGCGGTAACGCAATCAACCACATGATCGCTTCAGGCCTGCGCAACATCGATTTCATCGCGGTGAACACAGATGCCCAGGCCTTGCTCAACAATCACGCGCCTACCCGCCTTCAGATTGGACAGATGCTGACGCGGGGACGTGGGACCGGAGGCAATCCCGAGGTCGGTCGCAAGGCCGCGCTCGAGGACGAGGATCGCCTACGCGAGTTGCTGGCCGGAGCTGAAATGGTGTTCGTGACCGCCGGGATGGGCGGCGGCACCGGTACCGGTTCGGCTCCGATGATCGCGCGGTTCGCCCGTGAGACCGGCGCTCTTACCGTCGGCGTGGTTACCAAACCTTTTCTGTTCGAAGGCCGCAAACGAAGGAGCCAGGCCGAAGAAGGCGTGCGTCAACTCAAAAGCGAGGTCGATACACTCATCATCATTCCCAACGACCGCCTTTTGTCGGTGGCCAGCCGCAGTACCAGCCTCAAAGCCGCGTTCGAGAAGGCCGACGATGTGCTGCTCCAGGCGGTGCGGGGAATCTCTGAGCTGGTCACCGAGCATGGCTTAATCAATCTCGACTTCGCCGATGTGCGCTCGGTGATGGCCGAGATGGGTATCGCGATGATGGGTACGGCTCACGCCTCAGGCGAGGATCGCGCGACGCAGGCTGCACAACGCGCCGTCTCGAGCCCGTTGCTCGAAGACACCTCGATCAATGGCGCTCGGGGCTTGCTGATCAATTTTACTGGCGGTCCGGACATGTCGCTCTACGAGGTCACCGAGGCAGCCAGCTGGATCCAGCAGCACGCCCACGAGGACGCCAATATCATCTTCGGTGCAGTCATAGACGAAAAGATCGCTGATGAAATCCGTGTGACGGTAATTGCAACGGGATTCGGTCAGTATCGCGAGGCTAAATCGCCACGCCCCTCGATGGCACCTTCGCGAAACGACCTGATCACGGATGGTTTGCCACAGAGCCCGGTGGCACCCCCATCAGTCCCAATTGCGCCGATAGAATCCACAGCAACCGACGCTCAACCAACCGGGTCTGGACCAACCGAGTCTGCCCCGGCCGGGAGCGAGCCGACCCAATATCAAGTACAGGATGCGTCTGGGGCGGGGATGGCGCCCGAGGTCGCACCTTCAGCATCATCAGACCCCAGCGCAACGACCGATCCTACCGAAGCTGCGGCTCCGCCCGTTGAACCGCCGCCTGCAGAGCCCGAGGGTGTACCGGACACTTCGACCACTGAAGCGACCCCGTTGCCATCGGGTGGCATTGCTAGCAATGGCAAAGCCCGACCGGTTGGGCGGTTGGCGCTGATAAAGGAGAGCGTGTTGGATCTGGCAGCGTTTGTGCGGCGCAATACGGCGAGCCTCGCTGAATCCGCCGCACGCAAAAGCCGCGTCTCGCTACGAAGCCATCCGACACAGCGTGTCTGTAAATCATGCGGCGCGGTCGAGCTTAGCCACCGATCGGCTTTCTGTACGAAATGCGGGGCACTGATGCGCGATGAAGCCGAATAAATTCACGATCGCGCAGCTTCTATTTCATCTGAACGTGCAGCAGCCCGCAGCTATTATCATAGCTGTCCACGCGGTTATCTCTGAATTGAACTGAGCATCCGAACGGACCGTAGTCCCATTCCTCGGTGAAGACGAGGTCGAGAACTCGCGATGGCGTCCCCTGAAGTGCCAGGACCCGCTCCTTGCTTGAGCCGATCGTAAAATAGCGAAGTCTTGGTTCGCTTTCTCGACTTTCGGGCGGTTCAGCCTCGGGCGGCGACAGAGACTTGAAAAATTCATCCGCACTCATGACAGATTCCTCGCCCATCGCACCCGCTCCGCGTGATGGCTCAGTCATTGCTGCAGCAGCTCGCGCCTTCAGAGCCAGCATTCGCTCGTCGATTTTGGCAGAGAGTTCAATAACAAGTCCGCTTTCCTGGTCGTCTGACGCTAACTTTGCTGCCTTCTGGAGCGCGACCCGTGCCGCGGAATAGTTGCCGGTTGAGCTGTAGGCAAGGGCGAGGATTAATTCAGCGCGGAAAGAGCCGGGGTTTGTTGCCAGCACCTTCTGGCACTGTGGAATTGCCCGGGACCCTTCGCCCACCTCCACATAGGCCTTCGCCAGCTTCAGTCGCACCGCCGGATCGTTACCACCCTGAGCAAAGTAACGCTTATACACTAGCACCGCTTTTCCGTACTGTTTCCGCTGGAAATCGATATTGCCCACCTCGCACAGCGCCTCGAGATTGTACGGCGCCAGTTCCAATACGTGTTGGTACGCGTACAACGCCTGCGGATAGTACGCCTCGTCGACTTGCGCCCGCCGATACCAGGCACGTGCGGCGCGCAGCCAGGTGCCAACATCATCGGGATTTGCACGCGCCTCCGCTTCAAGCTCCTCGGCCGACGCTGGAGAGCCGACGGAGGCGCCGCCTATCGGTGTAGCTTCCGCCGGTGGCGCCGACTCTTCCGCCGCAGGCGTCGGACTCCCGGTCTTCGATCGGTGGGCTGGGTTCGGTTGGAGCAACAAGCTCGCCGCAGTTACAGCGGCCAGGCCGAACGCGTGGGCCATCCAGGCAAACCTAGCAGGTCGGCGCTTCGCTGTTACTGGGCGTGTAATCGCAGTTGGCGAAGCTGCTCGCGGACTGACTTTAGCTTTTGCGCTCATGAGACGCCGCCTGAATTCGGCGGCGCTCGCCGGTCTGTCCTCGGCTCGATAGGCCAGTGCCTGATTGATCAGTTTTGCCAGGGCCGCGTCACAATCTGGGCGCAGCTGTTCAAGGGGCGGAAAGCTGAACGGTGGCTCCATCGCCGGGTCACGACCGGTGAGAAGATGATGCATGGTCGCCGCCAGCGCGTAGAGGTCGCTTCTGACCTCGGCTTTGCCCCGGTACTGCTCGGGGGCCGCGTAACCTTGGGTACCAATCGCGGTCCCGGTCTTGAGCGGCTGAAAATAGCGCGCGATTCCAAAATCGATCAGTTTCACCAGACCGGCGGAAGTGATGATGACATTGGAAGGTTTGAGGTCTCGGTAGACAACCGGCGGTCTCAGCCCGTGCAGGTATTTGAGAGCGTCGGCGATCTGCAGACCGAGGTCGATGACCGCCTTCTCCTCCAACCTACCGCCGCACCGAGCCAACTCTTTTTCGAGCGTGGTACCCGGGACGTATTCCATCACCAGATAGTGGCGGTTCAGCTCGCTGAAATTGTCATAAATGCGTGGGATGTGCGGATTATCGAGGGTGGCGAGCATTTCCGCCTCGCGCTTAAACGCCGCTACTGCTTTGCGCTGCAAAGTTGGATCGGCGAAATTGTCCAGCATTTCCGCCAATGCACAGCGGCGCTTGGCCAGGCGGAGATCCATCGCCAGGTAAACCTGTTTCATCCCGCCGCCGCCCAAGAGCTTCACGATTTGATAGCGGCCACCCACGACAGTGTTAACGGTGAGCACGGCTACATCTCCGCCGTTTTCAGCCCGACGTCACTTGGCTGCCTCCCCAGCAATCAGTGGTGTCGTCGGCCATCTTATCGTCTTAAAACATAAACTCTTTGAGAGTTTCCATGCTTCCGCGCGGACCTCGATCTTATTTCGTCATTCTGCCTCGGTCCCTCCGAAAATCTCGGGATATGCCGCCAACTGGTCAGCGAAAGCGCGGTCGTGCCGGATTGCGACCACCCTGAAGCCCCGGTTTTCGAGCTCGGCGCGCACGGCGGCATCGCGTTGGCTGTTAGGTATACTGTCGTGATGAGGCCCGTCGACGAAGACACAAACACCGGGGAGCTTCCCGCGTTCGTAGAAGAAGTCGACTTGGACCGGAAGATCCTCCAGCGGACGGTGCTGCGCAAAATCCGGCAGACGATAGCCTCCTTTGTAGAGAAAGTTTAGGAAATCGCGCTCGAATGATGACGCGGGATCCACTCGCTCAAGCAGCCAGGCATACTGCTCATCACGAGTGCGCTGCGCTTTCGCTGCCGTCAGGCGGGTGTTCTTCAGCTCCATGAGAAAATCGTGAATCCGCCGGCGGTCGATCAGGCGATGCTGAAGCTGGTTGGAAAAGCTCAACAGGCAGTCGTAGCAGGCGGCACTGCAGCGGCCAATCCAATCTTTGCGCGGTCCGCCGGTCTCAGGATCGTAATGGCAAAGGCGGAGTGCTTCTTGTGCCAACTCCGCAAGCGCCTCCGGATTCTCGACGATTCTGGCGAGCACGCCGACACCGCCTTCAGCCGCCTCCCAAAGCATTACGGACAGGTTTGTGCCCTGGCCAATCAACTCGACCGCGATTTCCTGCTCCTCGACTTCGTAGATCAACTGGATGGCTCGCTGGATCGCATAGGCGAGCGTTGTCAGCGTGGCGGGTTCGCGCTCCGAGGACCGGAGTGGGCGCAATAGCAGGACATTTCGCCGCTCGGACACGTAGGGCTTGATACCAGTTTCGATGTTTTCCCGCTGAGCCGCATCGTTTGCGCCCCCATCTAGCGGGTCGCCTCCAAGCCACTCCCCCGTCTTGGAGTCGATTACGAAGCCATTGCGATCACCGGACCGCTTCCAGCAGTGATTTATCCGCCAGAGTTCGGCGGATGGGACGATGACGGTTTCGAGCATAGGCTGACCGTCCGCGGTCCGCTCAACCGCGCTCTTTCGCAGCCCTCCGCCGCCGGCCGTCCGAAAATGTGTGGTTACGTAATATCCTTCGCGTCTCCTTTCTTCTTCTTCAGAAGATATTCGCGCCCGCCGGCGCGCGCGCACGATCGCCATGTTGTACAGTCTTTGTGGTCGCTCCACATTTCCCCCGGCCAATTCGGTTTCGCAGAACGCACAGTGCGAATTAGCGGTTTCCTGCTCGCGATGGATATAGCCGCAGTTTTTGCAGATAACCGCCTAACTCAGACGGGACTCCAAACCAGTCGCCGGCAGGACCGAGTTATAAACCCGATGCGTTTCGCCCTCGTGATAGATAAAGCTGCCCGGACCGAACTCGGTCAAACCCAAGAACCGTGGACGGTCGATGACTTCGCTGCTGTTTCCACTTCTGACGAACGCGCGGACGGGTAGGCGCGGGAAGTTGTAGCCGGGTATGAAGCCCTGGTTTGCCAAGTAGCGATAGGGATAGAAATCGGCCTCCATTGACTCGCCACGATTTAGCAGCAGTTCGATTTCGCGTAGCGCTTCCTGCTCGGCCCGCCGCGCCTCGTCACTTTCTTTCTTTGGCTTGGGTTTCGGATCATCGATGTGTTTGCGCGCTTCGTCGCGCTGCCGTGTTGCGGCTCGATACAGCTCGCGCCATGGGTCAAAGGTCCTGTCGAACTGATCAGCGCTCGATTGCAGAACCTCTTCCAGCCACTTGTCCGAATACCAGGGCTGCGAGGTCAGAACCGGCCCTACCGCGTCCACCACTGATCGTGCCGCTCTCACAGCGGCTTCTTTGGCCGAATCAGAGAGCGCAAGCGAAGCTAATATATCCGCTCGGATTGGAAATCCTTCGCTGGCCAGATCCAGGACTTCGGAGATCGAGCGGCCAAGCGAGATTGAGGTGTAAGCGAGCCAGAGCGAGTGCAGATGGGCTTCGATCAATTCTTGGTTGGAGAGGTCGAAACGGGGCCGAGCCACCGACCCTTCGATCATTTTCTCGCGCGCCCGGAAAAAGTACTGATCGTGAGCGTTTCCTTGGCTGCCGAAGGCCAGGATCAGCGCGGGTTGGCCGCCGCGCCCGGCACGCCCGCTGCGCTGAGCGTAGTTCGCTGGAGTCGGCGGTATGTTACGCATATGGACGGCATAAAGATCGTGTATGTCGATGCCCAACTCCATCGTCGGTGTGCAGCAGAGCACCGGCAGACGCCCATCGCGAAATTTCTGCTCTCTATCAATCCTTTTCTCCGCCCCCACCGCACCGGTATGGGGCTGGGCATGCAGTCCAATGAGCGTGCTCGCTCGTCCGCGATAGAGTCGGTTGAAGAAAGCATTCGGGGGTCGCTGCGTGAGATGATGCCGGCGCAAATGGAGATGGCGGGCGCGGACCGGATCGGGCCCGGGTGAATTGTTATTTCCCTTTGTCCACCGAAGCGCCGCACTGTTGATCTGAACCGCCCGCTCTTGTCCGCGGCTCGTTACGACCGTCAGAATGTTGCCGCGCAGTACGGCAACGAGGCGATCGACGATCCTCTCGACCTGCTCTGGCGAAAGATCTTCATTCCGCTCAAAGCCCCACGTATGCCAATATCGCAGGTAGCGAGCGAGTGCCGAGCGCTGCCCAACCGGATCCCATAGCGATCGTCGCGCTCCGGTTCGACGCCCGGTAGGTAGGCGAGGCTTGCGGTTCGCGGATTATCGCCGTCCTCGAAGGTCCAAGGCTCGCGCAGCAGTTGCGTGGCGCGTTGAGCGAACGAGCGGATCTTGTCTGCTTCCAGGGCTTCTGCGCTGATAGCGAGCGAACGGCGCAAATGATCCAGAAAAGCGCGGAGCACGGCTTTGCGGTGCTCGAAGCTCACTTCGCCGATCGCAGGCGCCCCGCGCCACAAGGCGTCATTTGCAGCCAGATCATCGAGCCCGTTGTACTCGATCGCGAGCAATCCGCACTGTTCAAGGTTCGGTTGGGCGACGCGCCACGCACGCGCGAGATCGGTGATAGCCCTGTATTCGAGCAAATCGATCAATGCCGCCCGCGCTTCACGCCATCCTGGGCTGTTTTCAGGCGCTGGGTCGCGCATGAAATCTTCGGGCCGAAGCGCGAGCGCTTCAAAAGCACGCGGACCGAGTTCGCCAAGTCTCAACTCGCCGTGCTCGTCGAGCGCTTTGTAAATCGCGCTTCGAAGCAGCGCGACCTGTCCGAAGTCGTTCAGATGTCCCGCCTGGAGCGACGCATCCTGGCGATTATCGGTAAAGCTCAGAACCTTGCGCGCTTCCTGCTCAACCCCCCTGAGGCCGGCAACCGTCGCACTCGCCAGGATGGTCGTCGCGGTGGACCTCCCTGTTTGGGTAAGGGTTGCGAGCTTTCGAAATTCGCCCTCGCGACGGTCGTAAACCGTGCGGCAGCGCAGACAGATCAGCATTGGCCGCGGCTCGAACCATCCTTGAACGGTTCCGAGAGCCTCAACGTCGCTCACCCGTCCGTCGGGATTGACCCAGATTTTGCGCGGGCGATATGGGGCGTAATTATCTTTGATTTTCGGACCGCTCTTGCGCTGGACGAACCACGTATCCGGCAGGTCTGTGTCGTCGCCGGCCCACATCTCGTCAGCTTCAAGGGCAAAGTAACCGTACTTACCCAACTCGTCATCGTCGGGCGCGTTAAGCTCGGGTGCGCGCGGCACTAGCGTCGCGCCGTCCGAATCCTTGCGGAGCGCAACCAGATAGTATTCCTGACCGCACTCACGACAGAACGCGAGAGGGAAGAGCACGCGCTCATCGTGCTCACCACCCGGCGCGCTGTAACCGCCTTCCATCGTGAGGAACCGGTTAGCCGATCCCTCTATGGTCGCAAAGACACTGCTGCCCGACGACAAAAACTGATGAAGCCTGAAGGCGAGCACCGGCTCGCCGCCGGCGCGTGCCCGGTTGCCGTCCTCGAGGGCCGCGCGGAGCTTCTGGTCGCACAAGTCGGTGGGCAAGCCGCTTGCTTCGACGAGTTCTTCCAGCCCCTGCCGATAGGTAATGGGGCTTTTTCGAACCAGGCGGCCGTTTTCCTCGCACACGCCGAATGTGGTCTCGACCCAGGCGGCCAGCGGATGGCACCGTATCGCCTCGACATCGCCACCCGGACGCGAAGCCTCGACGGCGGCCCTGAGTTCTTGCGGCGTTGTCGGCGGTGGAACTGCCGTTATGCGCCGGAGCGTCGCGTCGACCACGCTTTCGGGCTGCACCTCGACACCAAATAGACGGCTGCCTGCCTCAGCGATCTCTTTTCGACGCTCATCACGGCCTCCCTTGGTAACGATCGTGGCCGAGGTGCCCGCAAAGACGATATCTTCGGCTTTCGCTCGTTCGCGCAGCCGCCGCATCAGCATCGCGACGTCCGCCCCCTGCCGTCCCCGATAGACGTGAAGCTCGTCCATGACGATAAAACGCAGCTTGCCGGTTGCGAGGCTCAGCATCGTGCGTTCGGCGGGGCGGAGCAGCATATACTCGAGCATCACATAGTTCGTAAGCAATATGTGGGGCGGATTGTTCTGGATTTCGTCTCGCTCTTCTTTGCTTTCCTGACCGGTATAACGGGCAAAACGGATGGGACAGTCCTTGCCGAAGCGTTTCTGGTACTGTTCAAGCGCCTGTTTCTGACTGTTGATAAGCGCGTTCATCGGATAGACGATGAGCGCGCGGACAGACGCCTCAGCCGGGTTGTTGCGCAGAATATCGTCGACGATCGGGAGCAGGTACGTCAGGCTCTTTCCGGAGCCGGTCCCAGTCGAGACTAGGTAGTGCTTGCGAGCCTTCGCGAGACGCAGCGCCTCATCCTGATGAGTGTAGAGACGCAGGGATTCGCCGAAAAAACGTGCTGTATCGGCAAGGATTACACCATTTCGCGCGAGCGAGGCCAGATCGGGTCCGGTTTGGAACGCTGGATTTAGCTCAAGGACGGCTTCGGGCCAGAGACGTCCGCTTTCGAGTTCCTGCTTGACGAAGGAATCGATCCGGTCATCGAAAATATTGATGAAGCTGGTAACATAATCCCGATATTCGCCGACGACCTGCTCTCGCAGCCCGAAAACGTCAAGCGGCATCGAGCTTCCCCCTCCAATCGCTTCTTTCACTCAGGCTGCGAAGGTGGTGCGGTGAACTGGAATCCGCTCAAGCCTGTCGGCGAGCACGCGTTCGGCGTGCCACAAATCGTAAGCCTGCTGCATCCGCAGCCACAGTTCCGGCCCGTTGCCGCAAAAGCGGCCCAGCCGCACGGCCATCTCCGGCGTGATCGACACCTTCTCGCCATAATCCGATGGAGCGTCTGACGGGTTACGCCGAGCTGCCGCGCCGCTTCGCTCACGGAAAGCCCTAGCGCGGGAAGCACGTCATCGCGCAGGATCGCGCCCGGATGGGTCGGCGGCCTGACACGTCGGTATCTCGCGTTAGTGGGATGGTTCATTCTTTTCTTCAATGAAGGCCTCAAGGTCATCGAGCCGAGCTCTGTAGCGCTGTAGCGTCATCCCTTTCTGGCTCTCGGAAGGAGAGATAATTGTTGGTGTAGTCCAAGCGTTCGAGCGAAGTCAGTCCAACCAACGCAGGGAATACCTTCGAGCATGCAGGCAAGTCGCACCGCCCGATCATCGGAAACCGCAGTGAGGTTCGGCTTTTTTGCCAGAGCGACCACCTGACCATCCACTGCTTTCCTGCCATGCGCGCTTTTCCAAAAACCAGGATAGTGACGAGTGCCCACCCGGATCTCTTCCCCGTATAGACGCTCGATGCGCGCTAGTTCCTCTCCAAGTCGCGGTACGCGGTCAATCTGAACCAAGCTATTTGGGTATTTCTTTACCAGGTACTGCACTATTCCATGGGCCCAGTCGCTTTTTCGACCTAGCTCACGCTGTACGCCTTCAGAAATCTTCACTTGTGACGCACTTGCCAGATGGCCCAAAGCATCCCTAATTTGGCGTGAGTGAAAGTGCTGCGAGAGATCTATCAGTACAGTACTGTCCAACACGTAGCTGGGGTCCATCAACAGTGCTCTCGGCTATTGATGGATTCCCACGTATCCCCTCGACCAGTCGAGAAATTCGGGTATTTTCTCCACTTTCATATCGAGCGCATAAGCGCTATCCAGAACTGGCAGCGCCCCTTTATCTCTGAGGCTCAGCAGCACCCGTAACGGCGAGGAGCCGAGCTCTGCAGCCCTGCGCTCTTTTTTGGTCCGAGCCTGGCCAGGCCCCCACGGTCTCCATTTGGCGTACCTCTGCTGCCATCGGGCCCGCTTACGGTCGTAAAAGTCGGCGGGTGCCAGACCCATCTCCGCAAGCCGTATGGCAACTACGTCGCGGCTCACGAAGAACGGGGCGCGAAGCTTGTCTAACTCGGCGTCGCTCCACTCCGGCTTCCAGCGAAGCCTCTGGGACTGCGCGAAGGTAGTGAACGCATCTTCAGGCAACAGCACCCGGGCGGCGAAGAGATTCGCCGCAGGCTCGCCCTGATGGTTCCGGCCACGCCCCTGAAAGTCACAAGCGATGCCTGCTCCGCCAAGAAGCAGGTGACCATATTCATGAAGCAACGTGAAGATGCGGCCGGCGGCTGCCTCCGCGTCTTGACGGTTGACGAGCACGAAGGGGTAGCGGTCTTTCATCCAGACGGATGCTCCGCGAATGTCTTTCGGATGCAGCCTCATCTGAAGGCAAAATACACCGGCATCCTCGATGCGGCGCCGCCACCAGTCAAAGGCCTGTTCGGCGCTGTGCCACGTCGCACGGACCTGAGAATCGCAGCCGAGTCTGCGCCGCTCCTCTTCAGCGACTCTCTTTAAGTCTGACACGCCGGGCTGCTGGCGAAGTTCGACCTTCCAATCAACACCGTTCTCTTCAATAAGGGTGACCAGCCACTCGGCTAGTTCCAGGAAGCGGCGCAGATTCTTCTGTGTTTCGGCGCCGAATTGTTTCTCCTTGTCAGGGGCCAGCCCGCGGAAACTCAGACCACGAGGCAGCGGCGGTGGCTCGTCAAGAAAGAAGTGGCCCACAGGACAGCCGTAAAGTTCGGAAAGGGTTTCCAGATGCGCAAGTCCGGGGGTTGCCTTTCCTTGCTCCCACGCCTTGAGATCAGCGGCCGTGAAAGCATCATATCGAGACCGGGCAAGGCTTTTTGCCTCTCTCTCGACATCTTCGGGATGAAGGCCCAGTCGGCTCCGAAGCGCCCGTAATGTCTGTGGCCTGACCCAAGCCATACCCGTCAACTAACCGCTGCTGGTGAGACGTTGCAATAGGCGGTCGCGTAGCTCTGCTTCACCTCCGCCGAGTTCCGCCATCCCGCTCGCTGCACCTCATGAAGCCAGGCGTCCAGGGCTGCCTTTACCGCCCTTTGCCCCTGCTGCCCCTTCAGCTATTCGACGAATCGCGTCAGCGTGTTTCGCCCGATCACACGCACCGAAGGCCTTTTAGCAGAGTTCCCAGTACGGGAACAGGCTCGCTGAGATCGACCGAGAGTTGACAGCGACGGCGCCGCCATGAGGCCCAGACTCGGGGCTGCAAGCTGCGCCGCTCGCAGCCATCTCGGCTTCGGTGCCGCTTTGAGTGGTGTTTGGCGTGAGCTCAGCCAATATGCCGCGCTTGACTAGACTGACCGGTTGGTATAGAAGATCGCGGACGATGTCCGAAGCGTCGTCACGAATCAACATTCTCGAGGCGGCTCGCGACCTGATGCTTAGGTATGGCTATGCCGCGACGTCGGTCGACGACATCTGCGCCAGAGCGCGGGTGACGAAAGGAAGCTTCTACCATTTTTTCGCAACCAAGGAAGCACTCGGAGTCGCAGTGCTAAACCGGTTCTACGAGGAAGGCGTCGCGCGAATGGCCGGTGGCACTTACGCCAAGATGAATGACCCACACCGGCGCCTGCTCGCTCTGTTCGATCACCTCGAGGCAATCGGACCTGAACTCTGGCGCGACGGGTGCCTGATGGGCAGCTTCGCCTGCGAGCTGGCCGAGTCAAGCCAGGTCATCCGGCGGAGCGTTGCTGAGATCTTCGCCGAGCTGGTGGACAGGTTGGCGCCAATCTTCCAACCAATCACGCGGCGCCGCAAAGAAGCCGAGGAATTGGCCGAGCAAACCCTCATGGTGATCGAAGGTGCGGTCGTGATGGCACGGGCGCGCAACGATCCAAGTCGTATCGCCTCGGCCTTGCGCCGCTGGCGACGCATCATCGAGGCGCATCTGGCGAGGTCCAAAAAAGCCCCCAGAAAGACTAACCGCTGGCGAGCAAATTCGCCCCTGCCACCCACGCGAGGAGCGCGACAATGGCTGAATCATGGACGCTTAAAGGTTCATATTTCGAAACCTGCAACTGCGAGACCGCCTGCCCGTGCGTCTTTTTGAGTCCGCCCACCGAAGGCGATTGCACGGTGCTGGTCGCCTGGCACGTCGATCAAGGTCGCTTCGGTGAGGTCTCGCTCGACGACCTCAACGTGGCGCTCGCCGTCCACAGCCCAGGCCACATGGCAAAGGTCAAGTGGAAAGCGGCCCTTTATCTCGACGAACGCGCATCGCGCGACCAGCAAGAGGCCCTAACCAAGATCTTCAGCGGCCAAGCCGGTGGCCATCTGGGGCGTATCGCTCAGCACATCGACCAACTCCTTGGGGTGCGAAGCGTCGCGATCGAGTATCGGGCTGAAGGTAAGCGGCGCTCAATTCGAGTGGGCAACGTGGCCGAGGCGACGATTCAAGCACTCGAGGGACCCGCGGGCGACGTTACTGTCAGCGGCCATCCGCTGGCGATCGCACCGGGCTTTCCGGCGGTCGCTGCCCGGTCGGACAAACTCCGCTACCGGGACCACGGCTATAGTTGGGAGATCTCGCACAAGAACGGCTTCTATTCGCCTTTCCAGTACAGCAATGGGTGAGCGGGGCCCGAAGTTCAGGGGGCCGTTGAGTGCTCTGCTACGCCGCGACCGCTGGGCGGCTGTCGGCGGGCTGGCCGCGTTAACCCTGCTCACCGCTCTCCAGAGTCGTTGGGTCGCGAATGCGATGATGCGCAGCTCATCGCCCTGGTTTGTCTCACCATTGGCCCGCTGGGGACCCGCCGAACTGGCGACGGTCGGGCTGATGTGGGGCGTGATGATGGTCGCCATGATGACGCCGATCGCAAGCCCGATGGTGCTGACCTTCGCCGGGCTTGAGCGGCGGCGTCTCGGCGACAGGGGCAGCCCGTGGTGGACGACCAGCTCTTTCTTGGGTGGATACCTGCTGCTCTGGATGGGCTTCGGCCTGGTGATGACGCTCGCGCAGTGGGGGCTTCATTCCGCAGCGATGCTATCGACTTGTGGAATGAAGGCGGCGAGCTCTGCGGTCGACGCCGTGTTGCTCGCCAGCGCGGGACTCTTCCAGTTCTCCTCGGCGAAAGCGGCTTGCCTGAAGCACTGCCGCACGCCGGTCGGCTTCCTGCTCTCCGAGTGGCGCGCCGGAATGAGCGGAGCACTCGTCATGGGAATGCGTCACGGCCTGTACTGCGTCGGCTGTTGCTGGCTCTTGATGGCTCTTTTGTTCGTCGTCGGTGTGATGAACGCGGCGTGGTGCGCCGTATTGGCCGCCCTGGTCCTGGCCGAGAGGCTACTGCCGGGCGGTCAATGGCTCGCACGCGCAGTCGGCGTCGTGCTGGTTCTCTGCGGCGTTGGTGTGGCCGTAGCGATCGTCTAGCTGTCATGGCTATTCGCACTTGGAACTTCAGCGAGACCTGGACAATCTGAAGCGAGCGAAATCTATCCGCCAGCAGTTTTGCAGCTGGGTTGGCAGCGGTTAAGCTGCCATGCACCCCGTGAGCAAAGGAAATTGGATTGCGCCGCGCTCAGCGTTCCGAAATGGTCGATTGGCAGAGGTTCTGACGACAACGCGGTACAATGGCTGTTACGCGGTCGGCATAACAGCCATTGTACGGTTCCGATCTCACTAGCGCCCAAGGAGGGCCGTCAGCAACCCGTGGGGCAGCGCAGGCAACCCGTGGGGCAGCGCAGGCAACCCGTGGGGCAGCGCAGGCAACCCGTGGGGCAGCGCAGGCAACCCGTGGGGCAGCGCAGGCAACCTGCAGCCGCGTCGCTTGCGGTCGTTCTACACGCATCCGCGATTACGCCTCAAACGTCCACCTGAGTGCCATGAATCGCGCGGCCCCTCGGCAGTGATTTCTTCCGTCCCTCCCGGTGCAATCCGGCGAAAATTATTGAAGGGCAAATTCGAGAATACCTTTAAGCACGAGCGCTAGACTGCCGATCAAGCTGTCTCCGCTGATGACGAGGGTGCCGGCTCCGGCGCCACCAGACGCATAGTCGCCATTAAGTTTGCTAAAACGGGAACCGGAACCACCGGTCACAAAGAAGTTGCCGTTAAGTGTGGTAGGTTCGGAAGCCGCGGAAAGTGACCCCTGAGCAATATCACAATAGTCCCCCACAAATCCCATAGTAATGCTTTGCTTCGAGCCATTGAATGATAGCGTCATCGTACCGCTGGCGGGTGCGCATAACCCGCTGGAGCCGTTGTCGACGGTGACGTTGGAGACGTCGAGCGTCCCCGTGAAGGTGCCGTTACCGATCGGATCGCCGCTCACGTTCCCGCTTATGCCGTAGCAGGTGTCGCCAACCGATGCGCCGGGTGGGCAGCTGGAAAGCGGCGTCGCCAGACCCGTCCCAAGGCCGTTTGCCTCAAACTTCTGGATGACACCGTGCGGCACCGGTTGAGCCTGAGCAACGGCTGGCCCGCAAACGAATCCGCAAGCGCCTGCGACTGCAAAAAAACCGGCAAAGGTGCTCAGCCTGCGTATCCCTCTCATTTCTAGACCTCCTCCCCTCGCGACCGGAATTAGTGAGTTTTAAAAACTGGTCGCTGTACGGCAGGATATTGTACTAGTGTCTAGGAATGTCAGCAAGAATTATATCATGTTATAAATAGCTATTAGGATTAATCAGGCTTTATCTAGTACAGGTAATCATAAATTTACTTTAACTACTTTTAATAAAGACCAAGTGTCGAAGCAGGATGGCACTATTGCCAGCACGAACTTTGCCGCCGTGTGAAATCGCGCCTGAATCTTGACCGCTTCAGTGTCAGCCCCGATGTTGTCTGCGGAGCTGTTGACAATTCACGAAAATGAGCGTGGTGCGAATCGAGCATTCGCCGGGGAGACGATAGCTTGGCAGCTCGACGGCCGTCGCCGGCAAAACCCGGTATCCGGCCACCGTGCGCGCCGGACGCGCGAAAAGCCCGCGCCGCTCGTAGTTAGCGGATAGTCTCGCGATTGACGCCGGCGCGCGTCGCCAGTTCGCCGATTCTGAGCCCGGACACTACTGAGACTCGTTCACGGAAGCGGCGCGCCGATAACGGAGGCTCTAAGCGCTCTCCTCCGGACCCGCGCTCGCGCAGCATGCGGCAAGCCTGCCGTCGATTACGACCGCCGGGACCGTGCGGACGCCGAGGCCTTTCGCACGCGCCGCGACCGCCGCATCGCCCATATTGAGCACCTCGACTTCGCATGAACCGCACGCGATTCGCCTTACCATTAGGGCCGTCTCTTCGCCGAGAGCGCATCCCGCGCTATACACCTCGACTCTTGGTTTACCTGCCAAAGCAACGCCATCTTTAGGCTGATGAGCTTACACCCTGTACGGTCGGTACAAGGTCAAGGGACATCGATTGGCGATGATATTAGGCGGCATTGAGTCTCAGGACTGTAATTAAAAATCGCGCCCGCCTTTTTAGCACCTCGAGGAGCCGATTCGCCGCAAAACGGACTAAACGCAGAGGCCGCTGACAGCTCGGTCTGGTCCCTTGGTGCGAACGTCCGAGATCCGCGAGGAAAGCACTCGGATGAAAGATCCAAAAAATTTGAACTCTTTTTTCAGAAAAAAACTTCGTCGCACAAAGCGAACGAGTCACCAACCCGCAAGAAGTCGTCAGCGCTGGCAGAAAAGCCGCCACCTGATGATTGTCGAACTTGAGAATCTCGGCGATGTCGGACCCACGAAACTTGTATAGACTTCTCATCGACTCCAATGCTCAGCCGTCACTTGCATCATGAGGCTCAAAGGGACTTTCGGACAATAACCCGAATACGGAGCCCATAGCTTCCAAGCCGCAGCGGCAACTTGCGAGATAAGTTGTTCGTCAAACCAATCGCCCTGGTCATCCCTGCCTTTAAAGTGACTCGATAGGCTTCCAGAAAAGGGCAGTATTTCGGCTCTGGTCAACTGTGGCAAACAGTCACCAGATTAGGATCAGCAGCAGTGACCGACGGTTGGTTGGTCGTGTACGCCGATTAATGGTTGGTGGAGCTGAGCGGGATCGAACCGCCGACCTCCTGAATGCCATTCAGGCGCTCTCCCAAACTGAGCTACAGCCCCACCCCGAGCGATTCAAAGGCTATTCTTAAGCCGCCAACAGAGTCAACTGCCAGTTGCAAATTTTACCGGTTGAGAATGACGATAGGACGTGCCACAAAATTAACTGCGGTGTGACCGATAGCTGAGGCCCGACACTCATTCGCAACAAAAGAGCGCGATCTCATCAGAACCAGGGAGCGGCAACCATGGCAGTTGAAGTTACGTGGGACAAGAACGTTTGTATTCATTCGGGCAATTGCGTCAAGACACTACCCCAGGTCTTCAAAGTCGAGAACGGCAAGTTCGTGATCGATCCCAGGGCCGCTGAAGAGGACAAAGTTCGCAAGACGGTCGCCGCCTGTCCGTCTGGGGCGCTCCGCATCAAAGAATGAAGATGGCGAGCTTCGTGACAACCGAAGCAGCTTCGCTCATCCGGACCGAGTTTCTCACGACTTGTTGCGCCAGCTGAGCCCGTGGCGACTGAGCTGGTCGAGGGTGGCAAAATTCGCGCGATCCGCTGCCAGCATCCTTAGCTGGGCATGAACTTTCTCAGAAAGTTCGCGCCGCACTACTGGCTTGGCGATGAAGTCGCTTATACCGACTTCGATGCCCTCAGCACGTGCCTCAATGTCATTACGGGCGGTCAGCATGATAACCGGGATTTCAGTGGTCGAAGGATCAGCCCGCAGGGCGCGGCATAAGGTGAACCCATCCATCTCCGGCATCATCAGGTCCATTATGATGACGTCGGGGCGACATTGCTTGACCGAAGCGAGACAGTCGGTAGCCGAAGAGGCCGGGATCACGACCAGTCCTTCGCGACGGAGGTAGCGGACCAGGATCGCGAGGCTGTCAGGGTCATCATCGACCACCATAATGCGCGGGGAACCCTGCTGTTTCATCGACTCGCGCCCCGGCTTCCTATTGACCCTCGCTGGAGGGGGCGATGATACCGCAACGGCGTAATTTGGCCGAGAACGTGGTGCGTTTGAGGCCGAGCAAGCGGGCAGCTGCCTGCTTGTTGCCGCCCGCCAGCTTCAACGCTTCGTTGATCATGCGCCCCTCGAGCTCGCGGACAAGGGCATTGAGATCAACTCCACCTCGTCCGATCTCAGCGGGGGGTGGCGCCTCGACCAGGGCGCTGCGTCCACTGGTAATATTTTCCGGCAACATCGGGACGTCGATTACAGGACCATCGGCCAGGATGACGAGCCGTTCAATCAGGTTTTCGAGTTCGCGCACATTGCCGGGCCAGTCGTAGGACCATAAGTGGACCATTGCTTCGCGCGTGATAGTCCACTGTCCGCCAAAGCGTTCGCGATTACGTTGGAGGAAAAAATCGACCAGCAGGGGGATGTCAGAGCGGCGTTCGCGCAGTGGCGGGACCATCACCGGCACCACCTGTAAGCGATAATAGAGGTCCTCGCGGAACTTCCCTTTTTTGACCGCCGTCAAGAGGTCGACGTTCGTTGCAGCTATTACGCGCGCGTCGACTCTGACCGCCCGGTCCGAACCCACCGCTCGCACGAAGCCGTCTTCCAAGACGCGCAGGAGCTTCGCCTGCAGCAACAGAGGCATTTCGCTGATTTCATCCAAAAAGATCGTCCCGCGGTCGGCGAGACTGAACAGCCCATGACGCGGCAGCGCCGCGCCGGTGAAGGCACCGCGTTGATGGCCAAACATTTCCGATTCCATCAACTCGTTGGGAATCGCCGCGCAATTAACTGGCACAAAATTGCGCATCGCGCGGGGCGAAAGGGCATGAATCTCCCGTGCGACAATTTCCTTGCCGCTCCCACTCTCGCCGGTAATCAGAACGGTCGAATCAGTTGCAGCAACTCTTTCGATCAAAGCGCGCAGTTTGGCGATCGTCGGGTGATTGCCAATCAGGTTGTGCTCGGGTACCGGGCGCCAAGCCGCATCCGCGGTGCTGAGCTGAGATGCCACTGCCATATTCCCCTCTTTATCTACCTTGCTCCTACACCGGATAAGAGTTTGTCATGTTTTTAGAACCGATGGCAAACAAGCAAGCCGTACGGCACGACTAGTTCCGCTAAAGCTTGCTTTGTGCGAATAAATCCTATTCTGTAGCAACAGAGAGGAATATAAGACGTTATCCTAGCCTGGTGAGGAAAAGTACCTAGGATTACGATATTTCTTCCCTATAGATCGCGGCTTGTCCCGGCCCTTCCGCCACCGAGACCTCCATCGCCCTGACGTCTTTGAGAGCGTCCCGCGCCATTAGCTCATTGCGCAGTTCGCGCCAGATGTAATGCGCCAGCTCCTCGGCTGAGCTATGTACAATCGGCAAAAGCGCTACGTCCGAACGCGGAAACACAAAGCAATCGTCTTCGTACTTCACTGTGAGCCGAGTTCCCTCGTCATGGATGGTCAAGCAATCACTATGAGCCGGGATAAGTGTGTGCTCGTCGAGGGGGGCTACAATCTGACGGGTGAGCTTTTTGACCAGCCCGAAATCGAGCACGTAACCAGTGCTGGTGAGACGACCCTCAACTTTCACGCCAACCTGGTAGTTGTGTCCATGCAGTGGCTCGCGAAATCCTCGGTAGGCGATAAAATGAGCCGCGGAAAATTTCAGATTTTCCTTCGCCACGTAAATCGAAAAGTCAGCCACTGTTCTCTGCCTCGGTGATCGCGTAGCGTTATCGCGGTCGGGCCGCAAAACACAACAGTTTGAGCGATACGCTGAGGTTATTCAAACAGAGCTTGCAAAGCCGCGCGTGGCGCACCGCTGAAATGTTTGCGGTAGGTCTGCTCGTCCAGTGAGGTGGCTTGCAAAAAGAGCTCGCGTTCGATGGGTGCGACCTCAGCGAGGCGGCGTGTGAGGCGCCTTAGCGTGTCGCCTTCCAGTGGCTTGTCGGCGACCAAATCACCGATGGCAAGCCCATGCATTCCACCGAGCAAACATTCGACAAAGTAGCCGACCTGGCCCTCATGGTCGAGCCTGAAGGTTTTGAGGTTAAGGGCTTCGCTCAAGCAAAGCAGCCGATCCATTCCGAATTCGCTGCGCTTCGACCGCACCGCCGGATCGCCACTCCCGTCGAAACCGGACCCGATCGCTGCAATCGCCACCCGGCCGTCGCTCAGTGGGATTGGGTGGAAGATGTAGCCGTGCGAAGTGTAGTTGAGCAGCTCGCGCAATGCACAACGATAAGCGAGGAGGTTAAACCTGGCCCGTTCGGCGATTTGCAGGAGAAATTCGCCCAGTGGCTTGCGGGCCCGGTCAGCCAAATCTATCAATTGAAGAAACCTGGCAGGATCGTATTCCTCTCGACGGGCCAACCTTTCAGCCCATCGCCGATCGAAGATGAGCCCGAGCGCTCCGATACCGTTTTGTCCGTCGCCGCCCGCTTCGGCGACGATAGGCTGGTTGGGGTCGATCGGTTCAAGATCCATCGCAAGGTAGTTGCCATGGCTCGACGGTTTGGCAAGTCCGCGACGTGCGTTTCGCACTGTCACGGGGAAAGCATGGCTTGCGACCAGCTTGCTGCCGCCTCCACGGCGATGGGCTAGCATGCCGTAGCCACTAAGCAAGGAGCCATAGCCAATTACCAGCAGCGTCTGGTTCATCTCAGACGGCACTCGACCACCTCCCGCGTTCGATGCTCTCATCATATCGCTGACGTCAGGATCGGTTAATGTCAGCAGGCGAACGAGCAAGCGGTCCGACACTCGACATTTAGAGCCAGAGTATCGAGCCCCTGACCGGAGCCCCGGTGCTGGCGCGAATACCTCGAAGATAGAGTCCCAGCTGGGCGCGGTACTCATTCAGCCGGCGGTCAAGCTCGAAGTCGGTCTTGAAATCCACCACTGTCCAGCCTTCAGCCGCTTTGAAAGCGAGGTCGGCGACTCCTTCGACCATCAATCCGTCCTCCAAAGCAATAACAACAGGGGACTCGCGAAGAATCTCGGCGGCTTTCGCGGCTTGTTGCATTAACGAACTTCGGAGCGCGTTTTCGACAACCACTATCGCAGCCCGGATTTCCGTTTCTGAGGCCCCGAGAATCCGTCCGTGCATCGCGGCAAAGCCGGCAATCGAGCCGGCACTGGCGTTTGGCGGGATACTCATCAATAGAGCATGAACTAAAGTTCCGAAGCGGGGGCCAGTCGGGCGTCCCGGCTCACGCGGAACTTCTTCGATTTGGATCTCCGCGGCCTCTGGAACTACCAACTTGCCGTCGGCAGCCACCCTCGCCAATTCGGTAACGGTTTGCAACCTGTGCAGCGGCGTGCGCCCGCGGCTGAGCACCGATTCGCGGTCAGTGAACCACGCTTCGTAAGCTCTGACGCTTTGCTCCGAAACGGTGCCGCTTTCGTCGGCGGCAAGCAGGCGATCCTGCCGCAGGCCAAGCGCCTCGTCCACCTCAAGGTTCAGACATGATGGATCCCACCAGACCACGCGATGGGTACCGACGGCTGGGGAATGGAGGCCGGGCATGACCGATTTGGCCTTATTCGGCGCGTTAGGAGGACGTTGGCTGACGCTGTCGTCGCCGAAATTCGGGCAGCCTGGAACCGGTCTGACAGGCGTGCGGCGCTGATCGGGGCTGGGATAGATGGCGTCCGCCAATTTACCCACCCATCCGTCGCACGGTTCATCACCGACGACCGGCACGACGAGCAGATCGCGAGCACGCGTTACGGCAACGTATAACAGCCGTAGCGCCTCTTCGCGCTCACGGCGCAATTCCTCCTCGGCATGCTCAAGAAGTTCCTGCGGCGCGCAACCAGCGATTCGCACGGCGCACAGGCCGCGGTCAGGATCAATGTGGAATTGAACTTCGTCGCGGATTTCATTGCAGGTAATATCGGCGAGAATTACCACCGGAAACTCGAGTCCCTTGGCCCCGTGGACAGTCATCAGCCGCACACCCTCGGTACCCTCTTCGACCAGTGGCGCGTCGGCAAAAGCGCCCATTTCCGCATCGCGTTCGAGTTGGTCAATAAAACTCCTAAAGGAGGTTCCGCCGCGGCGCTCGAAGCGGCGAGCCTGATCGATCAGCCGCGAGAGGTTGGCAAGCGCCTGCTCGCCAGTCGGCCACACGGCGAAACCGGCGTGCGCGCGCGTCGCCTGGAGGAGCCGCGAGATGGTATCGGCGACCGGATGCCGATTGCGGCGGCGGTGCAAATCCCGCAAGATTTCCAGCGCTTCAGCAATCCGGGCGATAGACTCGGTTTTTTTCTCGCCGATGCGGCGAAAAGGGTGCAACGACCCGATTGTTTGCTTGAAAATCAGGAGCTCGCCATCGCTGAAAGCGAACAACGGTCCGCGCAGTGTGGCGTAGACTGACAGCTCATCGTCTGGACGTTCGATTGCGTTAAGCGCATTGCGCATCGCTTCGATTTCTTCTCGTTCCTGAAAAGAGCTGCCCTTGACTAACACGTGAGGGACATGGCGCGTTTCCAGCTCGCGGGCATAGTTGCGCGCGATGTCGGTGTCGAAATTCGTCATGCGGCGAAAGAGAATGCAGATATGGCGGGGCTCGATCGGGACCAGTTCCGCGGGCTTGGCGCTCTCGGTAACTTTCCAACCGCTCTCTCGGACCAGCCATTGCACAAAGGCGCCCACGGCCGCTGGCAAGGACTCGTCGATTGCATACTTGGTAACCCGGCCATACCGGCCGTAGGGTTTCGGCACCGGCAACGCAATGATTGCGGGCTGCGGCGAATCTTCGCGCGCAGGTCCGAGCGCCTGGTAATGAGCCTGAGTTTTCGACTGGACCATGAAGGGGCCAATAGCCGAGTTCACCATGCTTTGCAGCTCAGGGCGGGCGCGGAAACTGACGGTTAAATGCTCGAGTTCAGCGCCATTCTGCAGCAGTTGCGCTTTTATCCGTTGATACAACTCGAGGTCCGCGCGACGGAAACGATAGATTGACTGTTTCGGATCACCGACGATGAAGAGTTTGCCCGGCACCGGCCGCACCTGGCGGAAGTCCTTCACTCGCGGATCGTCAGAGGCAAGCAGCAGGATGATTTCGGCCTGGAGCGGATCTGTATCCTGAAACTCGTCGACGAAGATGTGGGTGAAGCGCTGCTGCAGCTCCGCGCGAACGGCGTCACAATCGCGCAGCAGGTCGCGGGTAAGTAACAACAGGTCAATGAAGTCAAGCTTGCCAGCGCGCCGCTTCAATTGCTGGAAGCGCTCGATTACTGCACCAAGCTCTTCTCTGAGCAGCGGCGCCAGATCGGCCCCCAGTCTCATCGCCGCACTCTTGAGCCGCTGATGAAACTGGGCACGGCGCTGCAGGACGCTGGCGCGGGAATGTGGCCCGAAGTGCTCGCCGAATCCCTTCCAATTCCAGTAATTCTGCTTACCCCGCAGCAGCTTCAGCAGAGCCGCTTCGCGCGCGTCTGGATCGCGGCCGCGGAGCTTCTCCAAACGCACCGCCTCGCGCGCGATCAGCCGAATTTTGGCCAGCGACTCGTACAGCCAGTCGCCCGGCGAACCGAGATCAGCCAGCGCGCCGATCTCAACCATTTCGGCGAATAACGCATCCAGCTCGGCCTCGCGATCAAAAACCGGGCGTGACCATTGAGCCGGAAAGTCGCGCCACCGCGACAGCTCCACCACGCTACTGAAAAGCGCCTCGGTGGGGCTTTCTCCCAGGCTATTGTCAGCCCGTGCAAGTATCCGCTTCAAAGCCGGGCCAGGGGCCTGCAGGGCCTGCTCGAACCAGCGATCGAAGGCCGCCCGCAGCATCGCGTCGGCTTCGTCCTGAGGCGCGATTTCAAATAGCGGATCAATTCCCGCCTCGACCGGCCGCTCAACCAGAAGATCGCGGCAAAAGGAATGAATGGTGCTGATGCGGGCCTCTTCCAAGTTCGCCAAGGCACCTTCAAGGCGAAGACGCTCGAGGTTGTCGTGCGTGCTTCGGCGGCGGTCCTCGATTTCCTGGCGCACGCGCAATTTCAGCTCACCAGCGGCTTTTTCGGTAAATGTTACGGCCACGATCTTGTCGAGCGTGCTTCTGCCCGAGGCCACCACGGCCACGATCCGCCTGACCAACTCGGTGGTCTTTCCGGTCCCCGCCGCTGCCTCGACGATCAAATTGATGTCGAGAGCGGTGGCGATGCGATCGCGCGCAGGCTGGTCGGGCAATGTCACGGCATCACTCGCAAAGCCTTTAATGGCTTCAAGGCAGAGAGGGGTTTTCGGGCAGCGCGCCGCTGTTCGTAAGGGCCGCACAGCAAACGGTAATCACACCAGCGGCACTCCCGGTCGTCGGGAGCTGCCGGCAGGAATCCGCTTTCCAGTGCCTGGCCGATCGTTTTGATCGCGATGGCAGCGGCTTGGCGAGTGATTTCATTCAGCTCAACTTCACGTTCTTCGAATCCACCGGTCAAGGTGCAATAATACAGGCGGCCGGAATAGACTGGCTCGGCGAGCAGTTTTTCGGCGGCCAAGGAATACAGCAACGGTTGCAGCACCCGCCCCCCTCCGACAACGAGCTTCGTAGTCGCGCGTGGTTTGCCGGTCTTGTGATCGGTGATTCGAATGCGGCCGCTCTCGCAGTCGCGTTCGACCAGATCGATCGATCCCCGCAACTTAAGGCCCTCGGCAATCTCAACCGGTTCCTCGCGACTACTCGGATCGGCCTGCGCGCGGTCGCGGAGTCCAAAGGACAGCTCGAAGCGATAGGGTTGCCACGGCCCACGTTGCTCTGCCAGCCGGCGGAGCCATTCGGAGAGGTCGGCGGAAATACTTGCAATACCATCTTCCCATACGCGCTCGATTGCTGGCGCCAACCTCTCGCGATAGTCCTCAGCGACCTGCTGGAGTTGGTCCGACACGAGTCGCAGCGCGGAGTCGAGGTTTGCCATCGTTACAGGCAGACTGTCACGGTCACGAAGCGCTGAGAGGACCCGAAACTGGACTTCGTGAAAGATGGCACCGCGAACCACCGGGTCGATTGTTTCGATGGCCTCGATTTCCTCGCGCGGTTCCAGCCCCAGGATAGTGTACAGCGCGAAGCGATAAGGACATTCGGCAAACTTCTGGAGTGCAGTTGCCGAAAACGACCGCCGCGCAAACGTATGTTTGTCGAGGGCAGCCTTGAGCGCTTCGACGGGATAGTCTCTCTCGCGCTGGAGGTATTCCGCGTCGGGGCAAATGAGCCCGTCGTTAACGCTCCAACGCCGTCGCCATCTTCGCCCCCGGGCGCGCAAAGCACGCGCCAAATGCGGGTTGGAATAGGTCGAGGTCAACAGATACCGCGCCGCGCCCGTGGTGTGCTCGGCCGGTTGATCGATCAGCTTGTCGAGCAGTGCGAGATCAAACTCGGCATCATCAATTGCTTCCGCTGGATTCTCAGGAGCCGGCCAGCCCAGACGAAGTTCGCGCACATTTGAGGCAATCAGGCGCAGTTCCTCGAAACCACGCAAATACCCCTCCGCCGCGCGCATCGCTTCGAGCGCATAAAAAGAAGGTACTCGCGGTCGCCCCTGATCGATATCGATGCGGGGGTACGATAACACCAAGGCTCGTTCGGCGGCGCCAACTGCCAGCTTGAGCGCCAGGCGTTCGCGGATTCGACGGTCTTTCTGCAAAGTGAGATCGCCTCCCAGCTGTTCGCGCAGGCGGTCTGACAACAGCGGGTCCTGAACCAGTTTTTGCGGGAAGACCCGTTCCACCAAACCAGGAATAAAAACCGTGTCGAACGAGAGCCCGCAGGCATCTTCCACCGGCGCAACATAAACGCTGCCATACCGGTGGCCAGGGGGGTGAGCGGTAAGCCTGCCCAGGCGCTCGGCCAGCACGAGCCGAACCTCGTCGAGATCGATCGGCCCCACCGGCGCCATCGGCGCCAGTTCCGCCAAGGCTGCCAGAACTGGCTCGCGGTCGCGAACCGCCAGCGTGGTAAGGGCAGTCAGTGCTTCAAGCCAATCTCCCCAACAGGCGTTACGCGGCAGCTGGTCGAGAGCATCGATAATGGGCAGTGCGATCTGCTTCAAATGGCCCAGGTCAACCAATCGCCGCTTAAGATAACCGGCGGCGTCTGTTTCGACTTCGGCAAGTTTTGCCCGGACCTCCTCCTCCAGCCCGTCGAGCCGCCGGCGCCATCGGTCGCGACCGCCGATCACCGAGGCCTCCACGATCAGCTCTTCCCATCGCCACGGCGCGCGGACGGTTCCCTCGACTACCGGCACCGGGTCATCAATTTCCACATGCTCGGCCGAAGTAGGCGGTGCGTTGTTCGCTGTACGATAGGCGACTGGCAACAAGTCATGCTCCGGGATCGTTGATTTGGGGGAATCGGCGCCTGTGCCCGGATCGGGCACTTGCGCCAACGAGAGATATTCAGCGAACCTTCGCGCCGACAGACCCTCTGCGGCGCAATTTAACAGGGTAAGAAGAGCTCGCCCGCCGGGCTCGGGCCGCGTTGTGCCGCGTGCGAAGTAGGCTGGGATTCCAGCGCGCCCTAAGGCCTCCTCCAGCTGCGCATTGTAGGGGGCCGGGGCACGCAGCAGGATGGCGATACGATCGAATCCGATCCCGCGCCGCGCGCAAGCATGGATCTCACGCGCGATCTCGACCGCTTCGCGCGCCTCTCCGGGCGCTGAGAAGATCTTGACTGACTCATCTTGCGCCTGCTGTGGCTGCATCGCTGTCTCGAACAGGTTGTCTTGCAGCCTGGCCAGTGATGATTGCAGGTTGGCCGAGGCGGTTCGTGCAATCGGTACGCCCAAAATCGTCTGAAGATAGTTCTCCGTCCGTTCGTCGCCCGAGGCCACGCTAAACAGTGGCTGCTGGGCACGAGCTGCCAAACGAGCTACGAAATCGGCCTCGGCCCGGCAACGAATCGGCACATCAAAGAACAGGGTTGGCAACCCAACGTAGCGCGGCGGAGGATCCTGCTGGATGTCCTTCATCGCCATCACGATCATTCCTGCTCGATCGATGAGCTGGGCATCGGCCAACTCCCGCTGATACTGCTCGAGCAAAGCCGCGAGCGGTGCCGCTTCGGCACCGGCAGCCCTAAGCCGATCGGGGGTGATCTGTGACAAGCGCAACTCCGTGATCGTACGGGCGGCAGCAGCGGCAAAACCGTGACGGTCAGCTATGGGCGCGAAATGGCCGAGCGCATTCCGACGGACCAGCTGATGGATCGCTCGGGCCGTGACCGCAACCACCGTCAGCCCTGCGGCGGGTGCCAGTTTGTTTTGAGCCAAGCTTGGTGCGGCCAGAGTCGAGATAGCTTTATCCAGTGTCAGGCGGTGGATGCCGAATAGATTGCGCCTTTGGTCGGCGACGAGTCGCAGCAGATCATCCGTCGCCTGCCAATTCGGTCCTATGATCAACGCTTCCGTCCCTGGCGTTAAGCTGCAAAGCCAGTCAACAGCGGCATTGATCCGCTCACGAGCGCGAGGCGATTTTACGACCCTGGCGGCGTTCATCGACACGGGTCAGCAACTCTTTGGGCGAACAGTTAGTCTTGGTCCCTAAAGTTTTTTTTAATTGCTAAATTCCACCTTCGGAGCACAGACAGGCAAGTCGCGTTCCGAGGAGAATCCACAGCTGAGAAAAACTCCCTGCAACCTCAGCTAGTCCTACCTCGGCACGAAGCCGAGACCCCTGGATAGGCACACGCAACGAACTGATTGCTGCCTCAAGGGTCGTGCACCTCAACCTCGTGGTAGACGTGGGCTCGCATTCAGGCGTCGATTGCGCATGGGACCGTGTCGCCGGGAGGAACCGCCCGTCCGGTGATTGGGGCGAGCCGAACGGAAAACGCGTAGCTGCAATTGATCATGCCGGGCGGACAGTCACTGGTTGCTCATCAGCAACCACTTGCACTGAGGTTACTCCCTCGACCTGGCTTACCACCTCGTTCACCAGGTCGTCCCAAGGGGGCACCAAGCCAGGACCGTTAATCTGGACCGCACCGTGTGCGCATTGCACCTCGACCGGTGCGTGCCCAATCTTGGGATGAAGGATCAGGGCTGCGCGAATCTGTGCTTCGAGCACCGCATCCCGCATTCGGGCCCATTGTTCTGGCGGCGTAATTCGGTCCAGGTCGACAGCCAGCGCCGCCAGCAATGATGCAGCGGTCTCCAGCGGCATGGCAAATGTATTGAGCACGAGCGAGAAATTGGCCGGATCATCAAGATCGTAGTTGAACAGGGTCTGCACCCGAGCCCGTACTTCGCGGTCATAATCGCGCACCCGCCGTTCGGCTACCGCTTCGCTCAGCCCTTCTTCCTGGGCTATCAACTGGGCACGTTGCTTGAAGGGCCCTGTAAGCCGAACCCGGACCCCACAGCCGCATTCCGAGACCAGGTAGGTGACGGAACGACCGACGACTACGAGATTGTTTGCGGCCATTTCCTTGAGCAAGGCGGCGCGAAAGAAGGCGACCACGCGCTGCGTGTCAGTCTTGAGTCGCTCCCAAAAGTGCGGCCGCCGCTCGTCGACTATAACCAACTGTTCCGGCGTAACTCTGAATGCCTGGGCGGTCTGGGCAATCAACTGATCGGCGGTCAGAAAACGATAACCGAGCCGCTCGGCCGTCAACCTACCTAATTCGAATGCACGCGTCCCCACGTGCTGCGTAAGCGCAATAATCGCCATCGGTGTCCCCTCGGCGGGCCGATCCCCGACCTAATCTTAAGAGCAGTCTGGTCAGCTGGCAAACTGAACAACGACCGCATACGGCTCGAGGCATCGGGTTGCCGCCGCAAATCGGGGTTATCGCCAGGCTAGAGCGGCTAGATTGAGGTCCGGGCGGCCGCAACAGCATCTGCCAATTGAAATTCTACCGAATAGCCAGGCACCATAACTTTGACGATAGTGCTCAGCCCTGCAGCCCTGCGTTCGCGCCGACCTGGGGTCTGTATTCGTTACCGATTGGGAAATCGAAGTGGATTTGCGATTGTACTGTGGCGCGGTCACGGTTACCGTGATGGGGGCGTCGCAGACGCGTCAGAGATGGCACGAAAGGCTTCAACCAACCGATTCCTAAGAGGGCAGTCGATCGCACCGCCACCGGTGCGTGGCGATATGACCGCCGCCGAACTAATCGACCAAGCCTTTATGGCATACAACGGTCGTCGCCTGCGTGACGCTTGCCGTTTATTCTGCGAAAAAATGCTCAATCCGGACACAATCGTCGGGATGAGTCTCACTGGAGCGCTTACGCCCGCCGGACTGGGGATGTCCTGCCTCATTCCGTTAATCGAGAATGGGTTCGTCGACTGGATCGTTTCCACGGGCGCCAACCTTTACCATGACACGCATTTCGGCATCGGGCTTCAGCTATTCCAAGGATCGGCTGAGGCCGACGACGTGGCATTGCGTAACTCACATGTGGTGCGGATCTACGACATCTTTTTCGATTATCAAGTGTTGCTCTCGACCGACGCCTTCTTTCGTGAGCTGGCGGGCAAGCCCGAATTCCAGCGGCCGATGAGCACGGCGGAGTTCCATTACCTCGCCGGCCGCTATGTGGCCGAACGGGAGCGCGTACTTAAGCTCGCAGGGCGCTCGTTGTTGGCGGCGGCGCACGAACATGCGGTCCCGGTTTACACCTCGTCGCCCGGTGATTCGTCGATCGGAATGAATCTGGCCTTGTTGGAGTTCGAAGGCTCCGGTCTGCGGCTCGATCCGCTGGCAGACGTCAATGAGACCGCGGCGATTGTTTATTCGGCCAAGAAGCGCGGAATGAAAAGCGCGGTGTTTATTCTTGGCGGAGGCTCGCCCAAGAATTTCGTGTTACAGACTGAGCCGCAGATTCAGGAGGTGATGGGAGTCGCAGAGAAGGGCCATGACTATTTTCTGCAGATCACTGATGCGCGGCCCGACACCGGTGGGCTTTCCGGCGCAACTCCGAGCGAAGCGGTCAGTTGGGGTAAAATAGATCCGCGACGATTGCCGGATTCGGTGGTGTGTTATGTTGACGTAACGGTGGCGCTCCCATTGATTACGGCCTACGCGCTGGCACGAGCGCGCCCGCGCAAACCGCGGCGGCTCTACGACCAACGGGAAGCAATGGTGCAGGAATTGAAGGATGCATACCAACGAGTCCGTCGGAGGCGGGCGCGCACCCAGCAGGTCAAAACAGCATAGGATAGAGTGCCGGATGCCATCAGACCAAGCCAACCCACTCCCGACCAATTTGCGGCGGGAGCTTGACCTAGCGCGAGAAGCCGCCTTATCGGCTGGCGAGATTCTCGAGCGTTATTTTCGCAATCGCGGTTTTGCAATTGATCAGAAGGGCCGCGACAATCCCGTCACCACCGCCGACTTCGATGCCGACCGGGAAATCAAGCGCCTGCTGCGCGGTCCCTTTCCCGATTACGGATGGTTATCGGAAGAGACGGCTGACAACCCCGAGCGCCTTTCGTGCCGGCGCGTCTGGATTGTCGACCCGCTCGACGGCACCAAGGAATTCATCAAAGGTATTCCTGAGTTCGTGGTCGCGATCGCGCTGGCGGAGGACGGTCAGCCGGTACTGGGAGTCACCTACAATCCGATCAAACGCGAAATGTTTTGGTGTGCGCGCGGCAGCGGGTGCTACATGGATTCCGAACCAGTCCACGTCACGCTGACGCCGAGTCTGGCAGAGGCGACAGTGCTCGCCAGCCGCAGCGAGACTTCGCGCGGCGAATGGAAAAATTACGAGGGAAAAATCCGTGTCAACCCGATCGGCAGTGTCGCCTACAAACTTGCCTTGGTCGCGGCCGGGCGCGCGGATGCGACTTTTACCCGCACCCCAAAAAGTGAATGGGACATCGCATCCGGCGCGGCTCTAATCCTCGAGGCCGGGGGGCGTATCACCGATATCGATGGCAGCGAGATGCGGTTTAATAAACCCTCGGTAAAACTCAAAGGCTTCGTCGCGTCAAATGCTTTGCTTCACGAGCAGATCGAGCGCCTGATGCCACACGGCGACCGCCAATAACTCCGAGCCTCACGGCTAAGACAACCAGCTGCAAGTTATTTTGTACCAACTCTCATCAGCCCAGCGCCTCAACCACAGCTGTGGCGATTCTTCATTGGAGAGCGCTTCGAGACCGGTCAGACTGTGCGACGGGTCAGCGCTCTCCTGACTCTGCGGGTTAGCTCAATAGGCGAACTCCATGTTGAGGAAAAATGCATGAGTATCGCGAGGCACCAGATTGGGAATTACGGTGTTCAGCGAACCAGGCACCGCCTTATTACCAGGCAGCACTTGGCCGTTCAGCTTGCTACCCGGCACGTAGTTGAATCTTTGCAGAGCCCTGACCGGTAATCCGAACTGATCGTGATAAAAGAGCAGGTTCTGACTATCCAGTGCGATTCGCAGATATTCATTAACCTGATAACTAATGCCGACCACGAAGCGCTGAAAGTCCAGCGGATTTTCAGGCACATGGTCGTTCGGCATGAACCATTGAAACATACCAAAGAGGGTCAACTTCGTGTGAGGAATATGGTAGTGACCCAGGAAATCAACTCCGATTTCCCGCGCGCGGCCGTTGTTCAGAAATGCCGAATATGCCGCAACCTGCGGTCCGTAGGTGCCGAACAGCGGATAGCAGGGCGTAGTCGTTGAGCATGAATTTCCCAAGTGTGTACCCGTAGTCAAGGCGCTTCCGGTGGCGGTACCGAAAGCGTCCGCCGGTCCCGACCCATTGTAGAGATTGGCGAGCTGAAACGCATTCTGACCGTAGTCGAATTCGCCCAGCAGGTTCCACTGCTCGGTGGCATAGTGGACCAGCGCGGCAATTCGGTTGAAATGAGAATGGGCGCCCTTCAGCGGGGTCGCGAGGCTATTGCTGGCGGGGGCGACATTCCCCCACCCATAGTTGTAGAAGGCGGTCAGACCCAGGCCATCGTACCGCCAGCGCGCTCCGAAAGGGTATACCGTGAAGCGTCCCATCACCTGCTTCGTATCCGCCTGCTCCGCAGTGTTGAAGTTGCCACTGTCGAAAACGCCGAAATTGTAATCTGCGTAGGTCGCTTCGCCGCCGAATAGCCTGATTGGGCCTTGCAAGGTCACCCCGATCTGGCTCGATGACATGCCGAGGTAGTTCCACGGTGACAGGTACACGTAACGAAACTGACCGAAGTCTTCTTCCCATGGCACAAGTGGATTCTGTTGTGCCCCAAAGGTGATCGCCGCGCCTTTGAGTGGTGTAATGTCGTCCAACAAACCTGTGTATTGAACGTAGGCGAATTTGATCCGGAGGTTAAGATCGCCAGTAAGATTGCTGCCGACTGCACTTGCAGGACCGACTTTGCTGGCGGGAACTGCTCCCCAACCGCGATAGAGTTCCGGTGTGACTCGCAGGGTGAGGTCCGGTCGCGGTGTGAAATATGCGTTAAGGTACAGTCGATTCAGGTCGAACGAATTGTACAAGTTATTACCCACGCCCGGCGTGTTGAGATTGTCCAGAAAGTAGGGACCATAGCCGGCGTGAGTCCAGGCCCCCCAGTTCAAATAAGCCAGTGCTCCCAGACGAAATTTGTTTTGGAAATTGGCCAGATAGCTGCTCCAAGCGGGGTTCATCGCCGCCACTTGCCGTTGGAGCGCCTGTTGTCCGACGGCCTGCCGCGCCTGGCTTTCCGCCACCAGATTGAGAACCTCTTGATGGGTTCTATCACTGACTCGTTGCTCAACCTGAGCCGCGATGGCCTTGGTGTCCACTGCACCAAGAACCTTCATCGGTATACGGTTGGGACCGGGTTCGAGAAAAACCTGTTTGGTGCCCCGATCAACATACAGGGTTACGGTCGTCACTGCGGAGCCCGAGTTCTGCGCGAGTGATGGCTGGTCGAACCAGATCACGCAAACGACTATGGCTGTCACCGACAAAGTAATTTTCGAGTATAGTTTCATTGCCTGGTTGCTTCTCCTGCGCTGCTGTGAAGTTACGGCTGGGTTTCTAACTGCGGCGCGGAACCGCGCCGGCTTTCGGATGGCGCGGCACCACCTGCGGTCCACGACGACTCGTCAGGATGGCCAGATCGTATCTCGGACAGTTGGACCGACGTGTAAATCCTGCCGTCGCAGACATACTTGGTCGGCGTGGCCTGCTGAATTAATGCGCAGTCTTCAACCCTTGGTCTCGGACCGGAGCTCAGCAAAGGGTTGTCGCGAGCTGAACATCCCGCACACAGTAAGACCACCAGCCCGCACGTAAGCCAATCCAACTTTCTCATGGCCTCCTCATGCGTTCGAACGACCTTAAGATTCTGTAGCCCCTGCTTGCCGCTGCTGGGGCGGTGAAAGTGACTTCGAATTGCGACGTATCCCGAGGCAAAGGCCATCGAAGTCAACGGCTCTGGATTTGATTGAATTGTCGTTCCGGTTTGCGCCCTGACGGCGCTTTTAACGAGTAAACCAATTGGATAAATCATCTAATTTGCCAAAATTTTTTAACACCGCTTGTCCGCCCTGCGGCAGCGACAAGCCATGGGGTCCGAGTTTGGTACGCTGACGACCCAGCGTTCCGACGGTGAGCGAAGGCTGGGCTTCATCGTCATCACGAAACGCACCTCGAGGTAAATAGCACTTAATCAATCGACAAGCTAGACTATTTATTGGCGGACAGTGGACTTGTCAAGCCCGTGACGCTATCAGTCCCGCGCAGAGCGGGCCTTACACCCCGGTTTTGTGACGACCATTAATCGGGTAAACAAATGACAGCTTGTGCCTATTGGGAAAAGGCGAGCGCGCTCAGAAGGACCGCGGTTCGCATCCGCGCTCTGCATTAGGCTTCGGCATTCGTGCTCAAAGAATACACTGAGCAAGCCTTCGCTGCCGCTAATAGTTAAAGTACTAAACGTTCTGATTGCCCCGTATCAATGAGCGGCCTCTGAACTCGAGCTTGCCCGGGGGAGCGCAACTTGACCTTAATGTGTCAGCGCAGCAACGCGATGCCCTTTTTTTGGTCGGGCTTCCCGCGAGAGTTTCAGCATATCCGCCAGGGTGGCCGAGTCGAGGATAGCAGCGGTCTGATCTCGGACCTCCTTCATCAATAGCCGGATACCACAAGTCCTTTCATCGCGACAATCGTCGCACTTCTCATAGGCCGTTTTGCTGGCGCATGGCAGTGGAGCCAGTGGTCCCTCGAGCATGCGGATAACGTGGCCTACAGAAATCTCGGCGGGAGGTCTACTGAGAACGTAGCCGCCGCCCTTGCCCTTCTTGCTGCGCAGCACCCCGTGGTTTTTCAGCTCGAGTAGGATCAACTCCAGGAACCGTTTAGGGATGTTGCCGCGTTCGGCAATTTCGGAAATGAGCAGGGGGCCGGTTCCGTAATCCTCACTCATGACGAAGAGCGCCTTGAGCGCATATTTGGTCTTGTGCGACAGCATTTCTGCCCGAACACAGATTACGCCCGTTTGGCCGATTCTCCAAGGTGGACGGTGAATTGGCCACGCATCGTCTTCAGGCAAATGACGGCAGCAACGGTGGCTCGCGAGGGTCTCAAAATCCACCGCAGGTTAATAGAGAACCGCTACCGCTGCTCCGTACCGGACCAATTCCGGGTGACTGATGGCTTTGCCGGTTGGATCAGTCGCTTGCAGGAATCGGTTACTGACGCCGAGCACCAAGAAAGCTCAGCGTCCGGCTGCGGTGGCGGCCATTGTTAATCTGCGGCGACCCGGGCCAGTCTCCGGCAACAGGTACATTGCAACTATTGGGAGAATTTGCAGGATTGCTGCCATCAGAAGCACGTTGTGGAGGCCCATTGAGGGCACCAGCAGGCCGCCGAGAATCGGCGAAATGAAGGCGCCCGTATAACCAACTGCCCAGATTGTGGCGAATGCCGGTCCCATTTTGGCCGGGGTCATTCCAGGCAGTTCCATCATCAGCGTGGCGACCGCGGCCAGTCCGCCCGATGCCCCGATTCCGATCAGGATGAGCCCCACTGAGATTCCGACGATATCGGTGAGAAGAATCGCGGCAAAATAACCAACCAGTGAGAGGATCGCCAACGGCCAGAGGAAGGGCTTACGCAGTCCGATCATTCCATTGGCAACGCCGCCTAGTCCCGCGGCAAAAATGCCGGTCAGCGGAAGCAGACCGGTCAGCGTGGAAGCTTCTTCGAGTCCCAAGCCCCGGTATTCCCGAAAGAATTCAGGTAGAAACGAGGTGTAGATCTGAAAAACCCACATGCCGCCGAACAAGGCGACTGACATCAGGATCACCCCCCGCATTCGCAGCACCTCAGAGAGAGCGGATGGCGAGTTAGTTTGAGGACGGTGATTGGCGACGACGGTCGGTTGGCGTTGCCGACCGAACAGCGTCCATAGTAGTGCAGCCACTGCCGCGCTAAGCCCATAGCAGACCAGAGTGCGCCGCCAAGAGGAACCGACGGCATGATACACTCGAGGTGTGATGGCAAACAACGCTGTGAGTCCTACATAGGCGATCATCGAGTTGACCGTGTTGATATAGGGCCATTCGCGCTCGCTGAACCAATCCATCACCAGTGCTGCTGGGGGGCCGATCATGAGGCCGAAGCCTACTCCCTCGACCACCCGGCAGAGGAGCAGCAAGCTGTAACTATTAGTGAGCCCACTGGCGATCTCGCCAACAGCGAGGAGCCAGATGCCCACCAGCAAGACTTTAAGGGGACCGAAACGATCGGTCAGGGCGCCACCCAGAAAAGAGAACAGTCCGATACACAAGGAGATGATGGAAATTATCAGACCGAATTGGCCCATACTGATCCGTAGCGAGGCAACTATGGGCGCCAGGATTGGCGCTGGCGCCAGCCAGGCCATCACTTGAACGATGAGCATGAGAATGATCAGCCCTTCGATAACCCATCGATAAGATGACGAACCTGCTTCGATTCCATTTTCCATGGGTCCCCTCCATGTCAACGGATAACTCGCCTCGCGAGCTTAGGCATAAGTGCGGGCGCTTTGCCAAGTGGCAGGATTCACAAAAATGAGTGATTGCGCAGACTTTGCGCTTCTGAGGATAGCGCGGACTGCAGTACAATCCGCTCAAGCGCGTCCCACGAGCGTGGAATCGGTGGCGAATGCCTAATGGCTGCTATTAATCGATTTAAAGAGCAACTCGCGCGAGTTGTTGAGGGCGAAGTGCGATTTGATCCCGGCTCGCGCGCACTATACGCAACTGACGCATCCAACTATCGCATGGTGCCGATTGGTGTCGTCATCCCACGACACGCGGAGGACGTTCTCCGCACACTTCGGCTCGCTTATGAAAATCGTGTCCCGATTCTCCCCCGAGGGGGCGGCACCGCGCTGGCGGGGCAAACGGTCAACACCGCCTTAGTCTTGGATTTTTCCAAGTACATGAACCGAATCATAGACATCGATCCGGGCGCGGGGCTGGCGGAAGTCGAACCTGGTGTCGTGCCGGCCCATCTGAATGCTGCTGCCGCCCAGTATGGTCTCTTTTTCGCGCCTGACCCGGCAACGAAGGACCGCTGCACCGTAGGTGGTATGATCGGCAACAATTCCTGCGGTGCTCATTCCGCAGCCTACGGCAAAACGGTCGATAATCTGTTTGACCTCGACTTGCTGCTGTATGACGGCACCTGCCTTACACTGGGCGCTGGTGGTGAGACCGAATTTGCGAAGGGCCTGGCGCAAGGTGGGCGGGTCGCCGACCTTTATACCAAGCTCCGGCAAATCACTGAGCGATATGGCGATCTCGTGCGCGCGCGGTATCCCAAAATTCCGCGTCGAGTCTCCGGCTATAACCTGGACCAGCTGCTGGCTGAAAATGGCTTTAATACCGCTAGGGCAGTTGTCGGGTCGGAAGGGACTCTTGGCATCGTGCTTAAAGCGAGGCTCCGCCTCGTCCCGATTCCGCGCAGAATCGCCCTCATAGTTCTGGGCTTTGATGACGTCTTCACGGCAGCCGACCAGACCGCCTGGTTAATCGAAAATCAGCTCCAGGCGCTCGAGGGTTTTGATGAGCGGCTGCCCGATTTTGCTCGTCGAAAAGGTCTGCCCGGAGTTCGATATCTTCCGCAGGGCGCTGCTTACTTGCTCGCGGAAATCGGAGCGGAGAGTGACGAGGAACTTTCGACTACGGCGCAGGCAATCAGACGTCAGGCTGAACGATGTGGCGCCTGCACGGGCATTACAGTCTTGCTAGAACCCGCAGAGCAGCGAGCCGTGTGGGGTATCCGGGAATCAGGCCTCGGTGCCGGCGCGCTAATTGCCGGGCAACCGCGCACCTGGCCGGGAGCCGAAGACTGTGCCGTACCGCCGGCTCGGCTCGGCCCGTTCTTACGCCGCATGGTCTCGTTGCTGGCACGCTACAAATTGGCGGCAGCAACCTATTATGGTCACTTCGGTGAAGGATGTGTCCATTGTCGAATCAACTTCGATTTCTTTACCGCGCCCGGCATCGCGACATTCCGTGCGGCGATGACTGAAATCGCGGATCTTGTGGCAGAGTTCGGAGGTTCGCTTTCCGGCGAACACGGCGACGGCCGCGCTCGCTCCGAGTTGTTGCCCAAGATCTACGGCGGGGAATTGGCTCGCGCCTTCAGCGAGTTCAAAGCCGCGTTCGATCCCGATCGAATGATGAATCCGGGAGTGCTTGCCGACCCCGAGCCGCTGGACACACATCTGCGCATCAGCGGCGGTTGGAATCCGCAAAAACCCCTTACTCATTTTGATTTCCGCGGTGAGGGCGGGCTGGCGGGTGCGGCTCTCAAATGTGTGGGCATAGGCAAGTGCCGCAAAACTGACGCTGGCGTAATGTGCCCCTCCTACATGGCAACTCGTGAGGAAGCGTACTCGACCCGCGGACGTGCGCACCTGCTCTACGAAGCGCTCACTCACAGCGTGTTGCCAGAGGGCTTTGCCGATGTCGCACTGCGGGACGCCCTGGAGCTTTGCCTGTCATGCAAAGCCTGCAAAACCGAATGCCCAGCCTCGATAGATATGGCGGCCTACAAGGCCGAATTTCTTGCGCACTTTTACCGCATGCATCGCCGTCCACTCCCAGTGCAATTCTTCGGACAGATCCACGAGATTGCACGGGCAGGGTCGCTCCTACCGGTCGCCTTGAATGCTCTACAGGATGGGTCGGTGGGTTTAATATTAAGACGCGTATTGCGTTTGCATCCTGAACGTAAGTTGCCCAAGTTTGCGCAGCCGACATTCCGAAGCTGGTTTGCGCGCCGTTCGGGTGGTGGCGAGGGTCGTCAGCACGTCCTGTTGTTCCCCGACACTTTCACCAATTTTTTTGAACCTGAGGTCGGGATCGCGGCAACTCAGGTGCTGGAGCGCGCAGGATTCAATGTGCTCCTGCCAGCAGGTGATCTTTGCTGTGGCCGGCCGCTGTACGAGGCGGGCAAGCTGGAAACGGCGCGTTTACGGTTGCTGGAAATCGTCGCGGCGCTCGGTCCATTTGTCGACCGCGGCATCAGAATCGTCGGGCTGGAGCCGAGTTGTCTTTTAACCCTGCGTGATGAGCTGCCGGCGTTTTTCCCTCGATACAAGGAGGCACGCAAAATCGCCGCGAACGCAATGCTGTTGGGTGAATTTCTCGACAATCACGCTGAGCAATTTGAGCCCCCTGATCTTGAAGCAGCTGCGCTCATCCACAGCCATTGCCATCAAAAGGCACTGGTGGGATTGGATCACGAGATGGCATTGTTTAAAAAAGCTCGGGGAATTCGGGTTGAAGCGCCCGATACAGGATGTTGCGGGATGGCGGGCGCCTTCGGCTACGACATCCGACACTTCAGCGTATCGCGTGCCATTGCCCAGCGCGTTTTGATCCCGGCCATAGAAAAGACCCGGCACGATACTTTGATCATCGCGGATGGGTTTGCCTGCCGAGCGCAAATCCGCCAATTTTGCAAGGGGCGCCGCCCGATGCATCTGGCACAGGTGCTTAATCTTCAGCCACGATCTCAGGGTTCAATTGCTCAGTTTTGATTTTGGCAATCCCATGTCCGAAAACACCTCTCTTCGGGCATTGCAGCGTAGCCGCGTCAAGGCTATTGCCGGCGGCTGGCTGCTGTGAAAGCGTACGGAGCTGAATTCTCTTATGCGGTTAGGCATCACTATTCCTCTCGATGGATTTCAGGATCGTCATTTCGTTGAATTGGTCCGACAGGCGGAAAAACTGGGATTCACTGACGCCTGGAGCTACGAAACCTCTTCGGGCGACGCCTTCACGCCGGTTGCGGCTGCCGCAACGGTGACGGAACGAATTCGTCTGGGAACCGCGATCGTGCCCGTCTTTACCCGTCCAGCCGCTTTGATCGCATTATCAGCGGCCGGGGTTCAGCAGTTTTCCGGGGGGCGATTTATCCTGGGTATCGGTATTTCAACTCCGACAATTGTCGAGCAGTGGATGGGGATTCCGTACAAGCTGCCGGTCACTCGGCTGCGCGAAACTGTCGCTGCCTTACGCGCCACGTTTGGCGGGCAAAAAGTGACGACCGCTGGCAAAGCAGTGCGAATCAATGGCTTCCGGCTCGGCACACCGCCCGCGGTTGCACCTCCAATCTATATCGGCGCCCAGGGTCAATTGATGCTCCAGACCGCGGGCGAACTCGGGGACGGCGTCATCGTGAATTACATCACTCCGGAGACATTCCCGCGAATGCTCGATGAAATACGCAAGGGCGCGCGAAAGGCCGGTAAAAGTGCCGACTCACTTGATATCGCTTGCCGCATCCTGGTAGCGGTCGACGAGGAGTACGAGACAGTCCGCGAACACCTAAGGCGCGAACTGACGGCTTATCTGACTGTTCCGCAATATAATCGTTTCTTTCAATGGATCGGCTACCAAGATGAGGCTCAGGCAGCTCTCGAGGCATGGAATGCGGGCGATCGACGCAAAGCCCTGTCACTGGTGCCCGACCATATGCTCGAATCTATTTTCGTCTTTGGCACGGTTTCACAGATCGTGATGCGGTTGCGCGAGTACGAACGGGCAGGAATCACTACTACGGCGCTGCAATTCACTTCGTTTCAAACCGACCCCGAACGGAAGCGGCGACGTATAATGGCAGCGATGGAGGCGTTAGCCGGTTCCTGGTCCTAATTTTTAATTTTTATGCGCTTCGATGGCGAAGGTCCTTAGTCCCTTTAAAGTCTTAGAGGCTCGATAGGTAACCGGACTGCCTGGTGAGCATCATTGCGAGCGCGGTAAGGTCCTCGTCGCTGTAGTATTCGAGCTCGATGCGGCCCGGGGACTTGCCTCTGCGATTAATAATCCGGACTTTGCGCTTAAGCGCGCGCTGCATGGAATCGCGCAGCGCCTGAAGATTGGGATCAGAGTCAGGTCGTTGGCTCGATGGCGAATTCGATACGCTGTTGACCGTCAGTCGCCGCCTGGCTGTCAATTGCTCCACGTCGCGCGCAGACAGGCCCCGTTCTGCTATAAAACGGGCCTGCCTCATTTGTTCCTCAGCTGATTGCAGTGCAAGCAAAGGGCGAACTTGACCAGCGGTTAGCACCCCGCTGTTCACCATCTCCAGGATGGCGGGGGGTAGCTCGGTAAGCCGGATCATATTGGTGACGTATGTTCGGCTCTTGCCTATTCGGCCGGCTATTTGTTCATGTGTCAGGCCGAATTCCCGGTTGAGCCGTTCAAAGGCGCGACCTTCCTCCACGGGATTGAGGTTCTCGCGCAATAAATTTTCGACCAACGACAGCTCCAAAGCTTCCTGGTCATCCAACTGACGAACGATCACCGGCACTCTTTCGAGCTTGGCTATGCGCGCAGCACGAAGCCGTCGCTCACCTGCAATCAGCTCGAACGCGCCAGTGGCAAGCGGCCTCACTATCAGCGGCTCAATGACGCCCTGGGTCTTTATCGCTGCCGCTAGTTCTTCGAGAGCTTTTTCGTCGAAGATCTGGCGGGGTTGAAACCGGCTCATTACGATTTGGTCTGGTTCGATCAGCAAGACTGGGGAAGAAGGGCGTTGCCTGGCGTCGCCTTCGGCGTCGTGGTGGCCGTTGGATGCAATGGTCAATTCGCTGCCAGGGCTGATTAAGGCGTCGAGTCCGCGACCCAAAGGCCTCCGTGTCATCCGTTTCTCCTTACCCGCTCATTGTCACGTCCAAACAGCGCTCGGAGATTCCAACTTTTCCGAGTCTGTTCGCCAGAAGCTTCAATGGGATCCTGAGGCGAGATGTGAGTAGCGCCGGTTCGCAGCGCTATCTCTGCGGCCAAGGCGCGATAGGCCTCTGCTCCGGCTGATTTAGCGTCGTATTCAATGACTGACAATCCATGGCTGGGGCTTTCAGAGAGGCGAACATTGCGGGGGATCACGCTTTGAAAAAGCTTGTCTGGAAAATGACGGCTCACGTCGCGAGCTATCTCGTGGCTAAGGCGGTTGCGGGAGTCGAACATTGTGAGGACGATCCCGTCGATCTCCAAGTCGGGGTTCAATACTCTGCGAACCCGAGCGATGGTTCCAAGCAACGCGCTCAAGCCCTCAAGCGCATAATACTCGCATTGCATCGGAACGATGACCGAGTCGGCTGCAACCATTGCATTAAGCGTCAGCAAGCCGAGAGAGGGTGGCGTGTCGATTAGAACAAACGAATAGTGATCCTTGATCGGGTCAAGGATCTCCTTTAAACGCCGCTCCCGATGATCCGCCCCTGCCAGTTCGACCTCTGCGCCGACCAGGTTCGCACTTGAGGGCAACAGGAAAATCCGGTCGCGAATTCTGCGTAAAGCCTGGGTCACTTCAACAGTGCCCACAATCGCCTCGTAAACAGTCGCCCCCGATGCTTTGATTTCGCTGAGTTCCGCCTGCGGAGTCAGCCCAGAGGTAGTATTACCTTGAGGATCGAGATCGACGACAAGTAACGGAAGGCCGGCGGCATCGCCATTGGCTTGCGCAAGTGCGACCGCGAGATTAATGGCGGTCGTGGTCTTACCGACACCGCCTTTCTGATTGGCTATAGCAACCAACCGCCCCACAACGTCCCGCCTCCTCCCGATGTTTCCCGTGAAACATCGTCGAGCGTCAAGCCATGATTATAATAAGCGTCGGCCTAGCCAAAGGCAAAATGTCGCCCGCATGATCGGTTGCCGGTGAGCTTCACGGGTATCGTTGAACTTATAAGCCTTCATGCCCGTCGCCACATGGCCAAGATACGTTCAAAAACCGCGGCTTTTCTTGGAACCTTGTAGGAGACCGCTCGAAAGTCAATGAGCTCCTTGTTCGCTGCCTCACTCAAGGCGAGATCCTGGCCGATATTGGCATACAGAATAGCCACGCCGCCCGACCTCAATACCGACGAGGCTACAGAATGGAACAACGGAGCGCGGGCGAATGCCCTGGCGGTAACGACGTCAAATTTGGCCGACGGAAGGGACTGCCGAACCGCCACATTGGCCAAGCCCAGCTCAGCGGCAGCGATGCTGAGGAAGCTGGCACGCTTGCGGCGACCTTCAAGCAGCGTGAAATTTGCCGATGACGCTGAGGCCAGAATCAAGCCCGGGAACCCGGCGCCAGTACCCAGATCGAGAATACGGCTTTCGGGACCGAAGGCTTTAAGCAAGCGGTCATCCGATACAGAAAGCGACAGTGGCGCCAAGCTATCGAGAATATGGAATGAGAGCTCATGCGAATTATGCGGCTCGGCGGTTAAATTGACTCTGGTACCCCACCAACCAACTAGCTCAGCGAGCCTTTCTATCCGGTTCAGCAAGGTCCCGCGCTCGACTCGCCAGAAATCACAACTCAGGTGTTTACCAACGATGAGACGAACTTCCGCACCGATTTCTGAATACTCTTGCTGACTAGTCGAGCTGCCGGACGGCAGATTATGTTTCACGTGAAACGGCGCCATCCATGTCTGGATCATCAGCTCTCATCCTCAAGCTGCGTCGCGAACGAATGTGAACCGCTAGCAGCGCAACAGCTGCCGGTGTGACACCGGGAGCGCGAGCTGCCTGACCGAGCGTGGCAGGCCGAAGTTGCGACAGGCGTTCCCGCACTTCGGTTGAGAGCCCAGGTACAGCGTAGAAATCGAGGGAGGGGGGAATGGCAGTGTCTTCGAGGCGTTTGTTACGCGCAACGGCCTCGCTCTGTTTACGCACATAACCCTCGTACTTGACCTCAGTTTCAAGAGCCGCTGCTTCATCCGTGTCGAGCGTGGATGGAATGCCAATCACGCTCAAGAGCGCTTGATATGGCACCTCAGGTCGCCGTAGCAGGTCGATCGCCCGAACAGTACTCGTGATCGACACCGAACCCAGGCTGGAAAGGAAGGTGTTCACTTCCATCGAGGGCTGAACCCGCAATTCTTTCAAGCGCTGAATCTCGGCTTTGACGGACTCTTCTTTTGAATGGACTCGAGCAGTGGCTTCTGCGCCGAGCAGCCCAAGTTGCTCGCCTAATGGAGAGAGCCTGCGATCGGCATTGTCCTCCCGCAGCAGCAAACGATATTCAGCCCTTGAAGTGAACATCCGGTAGGGTTCCCCGCCGATGCCACGAGTGACGAGATCATCGATCATCACTCCAATGTAGGACTGGTCTCGGCGCAGAATAAGCGGAGGCTCACCACGGATCCTCAGCGCGGCGTTTATTCCGGCAATCAACCCTTGAGCAGCGGCTTCTTCGTAACCGGTGGTACCATTCAACTGACCTGCAAAGTACAGCCCTCGCACGAGCTTGGTCTCAAGCGAGGGATAAAGTTGGGTGGGATCAGAAAAATCATATTCGATAGCATAACCTGGCCGCATAATCTCAGCTTGCTCCAATCCCCGGATGGAGCGGACCATCGCGAGTTGTACATCAAGCGGGAGACTGGTCGAGAGCCCGTTGGGATAAACCTCGACCGTGTCGCGTCCCTCAGGTTCAAGGAAGATTTGGTGGCGCTCCTTGTCGTGAAACCGCATGACCTTATCCTCCACCGACGGGCAATAACGCGGTCCACGGCTTTGAATGACCCCGGAATACATCGGCGAACGGTCGGCTGCACTGCGTATAAGTTGGTGTGTCGTAGCGTTGGTGTAGGTCAGATGGCATGGCAATTGTGGGCGTTCGATTCGTCGTGTGCGGAAGGAAAAAGGGGGCGGCGGGTCGTCGCCAGGCTGAACTTCGAGCTCCGAGTAATCAATCGTTCGGCCATCGAGCCGAGGACAAGTACCGGTTTTCAATCGCCCGATCCTGAAACCGAGCTGCGCCAGACTCTCACTGAGTCCCATTGCCGCGAAATCCCCGGCTCGCCCCGCATTGTAATTTCGCAGTCCGACGTGTACGAGACCCTTCAAAAATGTGCCTGTGGTCAGAATGATGCACGGCGCCTCGAAGATTTCGCCCATTTGGGATTCGACGGCCTTGACGGCCCCATTGTCGACGATGAGCTTCTCAACGGTTGCCTGACGGACAGCGAGATTGGGTGTGGTCTCGAGTATGCGCTTCATCCTCGACCGATAAGCGGCCTTATCTGCCTGCGCTCTGCGAGCGCGCACAGCCGGCCCCTTACGTGTGTTCAAAAACCTGAATTGTATTCCGGTTTCGTCAATCGCGAGCGCCATTTCACCGCCAAGCGCATCAATCTCACGCACCAAATGACTCTTGCCAATACCTCCGATTGCGGGGTTACAGGACATTTGACCTATGTGGTCGAGGTTCAATGTCAGTACGAGTGTCTGGGCTCCCATTCGGGCCGCTGCTAGCGAAGCCTCGATACCAGCGTGACCGGCCCCAACGACAATAACGTCGTAACGCATCGCATCTATCCTGTTTTATTCGACTGTGAAGACAAGTGGCGAAAAGGCTAAAGTTATTAACATGTATGTAAGAAACGACGAAAATAAAAGTCAGTCATCTCAAGGATGCCGGTCGGATTGAGCTTTCTTTGGCATCACCTTTGATCATAGGATTCAGTGACAGCGAAGCAGCTGTGGCAAATTCGAATGGGCGGTCCTAAGGTACGCCAGCGGGCTTCCCCCCCACCGTTTGGTGTACTAACGCCTTGCGGCGGACCGCCCACCCTTAAACATCTAGAAGCGCCTGAGAGCACACGTAAACATCTATATGTTCGCCGTCTGCGCTGGTTCAAGAGCAATCAGTCGCCGTCCCGACCGGTTTTGATGGAGCTCGCAAGGCCTTAGCCGAATCGGCCTTGAGTCCGCCACGAATGAAAGCAGATTTTCAAAGTAGTATCATTTTTTGGCTCTCGGGGCAGCGCCGCTTTCGCCAAGCACTGCGTGCGAGCTCCGGATTATTTGCCAATACAGAATTCCCGAAAAATCGCATCGAGCACGTCTTCACTCGTAACCTCACCGGTTATCGAGCCCAGGGACTCGGACGCAAGGGCAATTTCCAGCGCCACGATCTCGGGCGGCATGTGCTGGGTCAGCGCAGCCTCGGCAGCCGTGAGCGCAGCCAGAGCATGACCTAGCGCGTCACGGTGACGTTCGCGCGAGATGACGATTCGGTCCTCCGGGTTACCGCCCGTATCGACCAGCTGCTGAACTTCTCGAGCTAGAGCTTCGCGACATTCGCTCAGACCTTGGCCCGAAACCGCGGAGAAATCTATTACGGGCATTGTCAAACCCGCAGCTTGGAGGTCCGTGACACATATCTGTTGTCGCAGGTCGCGTTTGTTTAGTAGCGCAACGCCTCTTCGGCCGCGCGCCAGATCGATTACTGTCAGGTCGTCAGCCTCGAGCGGTCGCGATGAGTCGAAAACCGCAATCAAAAGATCAGCCTGCCGGGCGCTCGCATTCGCACGCCTGATGCCGATTTGTTCGACTTCCTCGGAAGATTCCCTAATTCCCGCTGTGTCGATCAAGACCACAGAGCACTCACCCAGGTCGAGGGATTCTTCGATAAGATCGCGGGTAGTGCCTGGGATGGCCGTAACGATAGCGCGTTCAACTCCGAGTAGAAGATTTAAGATGCTTGACTTACCGACGTTGGGCTTGCCGATAATAGCGGCACGTGCGCCTTCACGAACCATCCGCCCGCGCGCAAAGCTCTGATAGAGACCCGCAATGCTCTCGCTGAGCGATCGCACTTGGGCGGCGATCTGGTCGCGGGATGGTAGATCAATATCCTCTTCGCTGAAATCGATTTCGGCCTCCAGATGAGCCCGAATAGAAATCAGAGGTTGCCGCAGACAGTTAATGCGCGCCTGCAGGGCACCTACCATCTGAGCCACGCTCTGATCCAAGGCGCTGGCGTTGCGCGCATCAATAAGATCAGCAATTGCTTCCGCTTCGGTGAGGCTGATTCGGCCGTTAAGGAAAGCACGGCGGGTGAACTCGCCAGGCTGCGCCGTCCTGGCACCTTCGGCCGTGGCCAGGGCCACGATTCGGCGAACGAGATAGCTGCCTCCGTGACAGTGCAATTCGGCTACATCTTCGCCGGTAAAGCTTCGCGGCCCGGGCATCACCACGCACATTGCACGGTCGAGCATTTTGTTAGTCGCGGGATCTCGAATTTCTCCGAGATACAGGCGACGCTCGATCATACGGTCCAATGCCCGCCCGGGACGCCAAAGTCTCTTAGCTATCCGTATAGCTTCAGGTCCCGAGAGGCGCACAATCGCCACCGCCCCGCGGCCAACGGGTGTTGCTGGTGCAACGATGGTGTCTTGAGCATACATCGGGCTGCTACTGTCACCGGTATCAATGCTAATCCGCCGGGATGCTTGCCCGCACTGCCGGCTTATGGTGTTATGAAAGCGTCGAGATCCAGCACAATCTCTACTACATCAGCTCTAATAGCAACGATCGAATCGTAGGTGAGAGCTTTAGCACGAGTTCACCGACTGCAGTTGGCAACCGATGAAACGAACTTACCAACCCCACAATCGCCGGCGCAAGCGTACCCATGGCTTTCTGGCCCGGATGGCGACTCCGGGAGGGCGCAACGTGCTTCGGCGGCGTCGTGCCAAGGGCCGGCGACGGTTGACCGTCACGATACCGCCCAAGCAGCCGGGCTAAAGGCTAAGATGCAGACCTCGCGGTCGACGTTCACGGCCGCCGACAGATTACATCGTAGAGCTGAGTTTGTTCATGTGCAGCGTGTAGGTGTGCGATCGCAGACGGCTCATTTCGTTCTTTACGCGGCGCGCACCCACGACGCACCGACTGTCCGTTTAGGCACCACGGTACCTCGCAAATTGGGCAACGCTGTCGTACGGAACAAACTGAAGCGGCGCATTCGTGAATGTTTCCGGCTGCAATTGCGATCTCTGTTCGACTTGGGAACGTCATTAGTAGTCATCGGCCGCAACGGTGCCCAGAGTTTAACTACGTCTGCGGTGGCTGATGAGCTGGGGAATGCGGCGGGACAACTTAGAGCACGTTTGGAATCCCGAGTATGAATGGTGTACCAGTCAGCAATTCTACGTTCGTGACGATCTTCGATTATCCGCTCCGATGGCTTGCTTGGATCGCACTACGGTTAATATCGGCCTATCGGGCTTTCATCTCACCGATCGCTATGACCGCCTGGGGTCCAGCGTGCCGATTCGAACCAACCTGTTCTGTTTATGCGGCCGAGGCAATATCACAACATGGAATAATCCGCGGTGGCTTGTTGGCAATTAAACGAATTTTGCAATGTCGACCACTTGGTGCGTATGGCTTTGACCCAGTTCCCGCGAAAATAGCAACGAGAAGCTAGTCTGCAGGGAATGCTGAAGAATTTGAAACGGAGTTTCGTTGGACAACAACCGCCTTCTCATATCGATCATAGCTGTTCTCGGGATACTTTTACTGTACCAAGAGTTGCTCCAGTGGCGATATCCCGAGCTATACGCTCCTAAAAGCAAGCAACCGCAAAAATCAACTGTTTTTTCGGGCTTGAGCCCGTCGCCGCAGACCTTGGCGACGCCCGTCAGCGCGGTTGCTCAAAACGGCTATGTGCGAAGTTCACCTACTGGCAAGCTCGCCGGGGGAGTCGCACGTACCGTAACCGTTGAGACCAACGATTGTGAGGCTGTATTCACGACTCAGGGAGGGCGGTTGCAAAGCTTGAAACTGAAGAAGTTTAAACAGAACAGCCAGCCCAATAGTCCCAGTTATGAGATGATCCGCCCCGGAGTGAGGCTCCCAATGGGGGTAATCATCAGTTACGGTGATAAAACCGAAGATGACGCAGACGTTGTTTACTCGACCGAGGCGCCCGCAGCCATTCGTGCTACGCGTAGTAATCCTGCGACGCTAATTTTTACGGGCAATACTCGGAAAGGAGTGTCGGTTCAGAAAACCTTTGTCTTCTTCGATTCTGGTTACGTGTTCAGCTTAGCCGTTCAAGTCAAAAGCGCCACCCTAAAGCCCGACGGGATTGGGCTGACGATGAGTCAACCGCTAACCGAACTTTCGGGTTACCGGGATTATCCTACTCTGCAATCCTATGTAAACGGAAAGGCGGCGAGCTTTGGCGAAAAGCAACTACAAAAAGCTCCAGATACCTTGAATGGCACAGTTACCTATGTCGGCTTTGGCGACCGGTACTTTCTGGCCGCATTCCTGCCCATCCATCCATGGCATGCGACCGTGGCAATGGATTATGTCGGCGATGAGGCTGACGCAAAGCTTTTTTTCCCTGGCTTAACGGCTGTCAGCACCAAGGTTTTCATGGGTCCGAAAGAGTTGCAGATTCTTGAAGCCGTTAACCCGGCGCTCAGCACGGCGCTAAATCTCGGATTTTGGGGAATAATCGCGATCCCGTTTCTGCGTCTGCTCAAGCTTTTTTATCGGATTGTGCCGAATTATGGCGTTGCTATCATCCTGCTTACAGTGCTAGTGCGGCTGTTGACGCTGCCCATGTCGATTAGAGGACAGCGTTCGATGATGAAAATGCAGCGCTTACAGCCGCAGGTTGAACGCATCCGGGAGCGGTACAAGAACGAGCAGGATAAGCTTCATCACGAAATGATGGAGCTGTACAAGCGAAATCATGTCAACCCGCTCGGCGGATGCCTCCCGATGCTGATCCAATTTCCAGTATTTATTGGGTTGTACGAGGCTCTGCTTAATGCGGTTGAGTTGCGAAATGCGCCATTTATCGGGTGGATCCGTGACTTGGCGGCGCCGGATTGTCTGCCAATTCCTGGGGTTACAGTGCCATTCACAGACTTGCACGGAATTCCGGTGCTAGTCATCTTGATGGCTATAACCGCGTTCGTCCAACAGTGGATTTCGCCACGCAATCCCGATCCGAGCCAGCAGAAAATGATGATGTATATGCCAGTAATTTTCAGTGTGATTTTTATAGAATTGCCGGCTGGCTTATCTCTCTACTATTTCTTTTCAAACCTGCTTGGCGTAGTTCAGCAACTTATCCTTAACCGTGAATTCAAGCAGTACAGCCCTGTCACAACGGCCACATGAACCCGAATGATTCAATTGAAGTAAGCGCGCCGACTATTGAAAAGGCGATCAATCAGGCACTGGAACAACTCGGTGCCCAACAGGACGACGTTACTATAGAGGTCCTCAACACACCTCGTGCGGGCGTCTTGGGCCTCGGAGCTCGACAAGCGCGGGTTCGAGTAACGCGTCGCGCTCCAGAGGGTGCGAGCAGCGGGGTGACCTCTCCGCCACCAGCTCCCCCGGCTGCACCAAAGCCAGGCGATGCCGCTTCCGTCGCGGATACGTCACCTGCTGAGACGACCCATCTCGAGACTTCGGCAGAAGAGGATTTGCAGAGCAAATCTGAGCCGGCTGAGGCCGAGCAGGAAAGCGAGCTCGAGGAAGTGCCTCCGGGCGCCGAGAAGCGTTCGCCGCAGTCTACCGCTGACCGCGACCTAGTCGCCCGCGAAGCTAGTGAACTCATGTCGCGGATCCTAGAATTGATGGGCGAGAAAGCCACGGTCGAGATCGCTCACGGCGGGGGCGCCAGCGGGCTCGAGCTAAATATCAAAGGTGACGGGTCCGGACTGCTGATTGGACGCCATGGCCAAACCTTGGACGCTCTCGAATATGTTGTTAACCGAATACTCGCCCGCAAACTGAAGGATGCCGCCCTGCCGGTGTCTATTGATACCGAGTCCTATCGAGCCCGGCGACGTCGCCAACTCCATCGAATGGCACTCGCCAAAGGGGAACAGGCGAAGCGGGAGCATCTCACGGTTGCACTTGAGCCGATGCCGCCGCGCGATCGCCGGATAATACATCTCGCTTTGAAAGACGATCCATTAGTTACAACCCGGTCTTCGGGAGAAGGGTTCCTGCGTTCGGTTGAGATAATGCCGGTCGATGATCGGCGAGAGGGGGCAGGAACCCGTGGCCGAGAGCGACGTCGCGAACGAGCTACAGAAGGCACACGCGAACGTAACCCGCCCGGTCAGCAGGGAGGGTTCAAGCGCGGCCAGAAGCGGATCGTTTAAAACCCATCGATTGCGTACCACGGCAACGACAAATCACTACCCGATGGGCAAGTCCCATCGAGTTTTGGGAGCGCAACCTCTCAGAACAAGCGGACTTCCAGGCAGAAAAGCCCAAAACCCTTTTCCGCAGCTACGAGTCTTCCAGCCATGAGCCTACAGGGTATCACCGGGTCCGCCTATGGAAGACAACTCTGGCCTCAGCGGGTTGCGGAATTCTACAGCGTTTTGGCCAACGTGATCCAAGGGCTCGACAATCGGGGCGAATCATCAGGCGCGGTTACCTTGTGATGACTGAATGCCTCGAAAGACTTTGGTCAAGGGAGCTGCTCCTGGTGATGGCTAGCTTGAGCTCCCTTGGCGTCTTTTGGTTGTAAGCTTGCAAGACTACGCTCCGCGTCTCGCGCCGAGTTCTCAAACCCGTTCGGTCCGCGTTCGGCACGCCTGCGCCTCTGCCGGGTCTTTCTGCTAGCGGTCGCGCCTCACGGCTCTTAAGGTCAGCAGCGATGCAAGCCAGGTGGCGGACTAAAAAATGACGGGGACTTGGCTGAGGGAGTCTGCCAACCTTTTCGACTGCGCTCAAAGCTCCACCACGAAGACCCGAACAATAAGCAAGCCAAACCTGTTGACTGAAGGTTCGAACTGCTGGCAGCTACTCGCCCACCCCTACTGATTCGTCCCAACACTGTTGCGCTCGGGTCGCGCACCCGGTCAACCTTCGGTCCAACCCCATTTCGCTTTATTCGCAGCCACCTGCTCGGGTGTTGGGTGCTCCTTGGACTCGAAGGTTTTCACCTTGAACACCTCCGGATGGTCAACGGTACGATGGTTCAACTCTATATCGTCCTTGAAAATCTCGGGTACCGCAGGTTCCTCGAAGATTGCCTGCCATGGGCATTCGGGTTCGCAAGCGCCGCAGTCGATGCATTCGTCCGGATGAATGTAGAGCATGTTGGGAAAATTCTCGTGGTCGTCACCAACATATTCATAAATGCAGTCTACAGGGCAGACGCTGACACATCCCGTGTCGACACAATCGATGCAGAGCCGGGTTATGGTCCAAGGCATACGTTCAAATCCTCTTCTAGGCGTAGCTCCTTCCTGCTAGTTACCCGCTAAGTTTTCAGGTCGAGGAGCGAAGCCGGGTTTTTACATTCATTCCGTCTCGTTGCGACAGGAAGATGTCGTTTCTCCGCAACTCATTTCCAGCCGGGCAGTGGCTGTGGGTACTTGAGTCGGATGATTCGTCATCAAATTTGTAATTTATCTGGCACGACTAATCCAGCAAAGCAGGCAATAAGGCGCATTTCCCTTCTGACTTTTGGCGCTTCCTCGCGAAAAACGTGCGAGCGCTGTTATGCGAAAGACCAACAACCTTTGATGCCAGAAAAACATTGAGATCAGCAACTCCGCCAAGTACGTTTCAAGGTACGTCCGGTCAGTTGATTATGACCAAGCCGCTCGACGCGCACGTAATCAATATCGTTGCGAAAAAATTTCAGGGTGCGTAGTCGCCCTAAGCCTCAACTCGTGAGTAGCAGGAGAAAAAACCATGGGCACCGTGGACCGCAAATTCCGAATCGAAACCGACAGTATGGGCCAAATCGAGGTCCCAGCAGACCACTATTGGGGGGCACAAACTCAGCGTTCACTGATCCATTTCGCCATCGGTCATGAAACCATGCCGCGCTCGATCATTCGAGCTATCGGCATTCTGAAGAAGGCCGCCGCCGAAGTTAATCGCGAGCTGGGCAAGCTCGACCCCGACAAAGCTGAGTTGATCGTGCGTGCCGCCGACGAAGTCATCAGTGGCAAACTCGACGCCGAATTCCCGCTGAGAATCTGGCAGACCGGCAGTGGTACCCAGACAAACATGAATGCGAACGAGGTCATTTCCAACCGCGCTATCGAGCTCGCCGGCGGTGAAATGGGCAGCAAAAAACCAATCCACCCCAACGACCACGTGAACATGTCCCAGTCCTCAAATGACACCTTTCCGACCGCGATGCACATAGCCGCTGCCGAAGAGATCACACATCGTCTCTTACCCGCTCTTAAGACGCTCCGTGCTTCACTCGACCGCAAGCGAGCGGAATTCGAGCCCATCGTCAAGATTGGCCGCACGCACTTGATGGACGCGGTACCGCTCACGCTTGGCCAGGAGTTTTCAGGGTATATTGCGCAGTTGGATCAGGACATAGCTCGGATCGAAAGGGCATTGCCAGACGTGTTCGAATTGGCCATCGGCGGTACAGCTGTCGGCACCGGGCTCAATACCCATCCCGAATTCGCCGACCGATGCGCATCGCGAATCGCGCAGCTTACAGGCCTCCGCTTCACCGCAGCCTCGAACAAGATCGCGGCGCTGGCCGCCCATGATGCCTTGGTGATGGTCTCAGGCGCACTAAAAACTTTGGCGTGCTCGCTCATGAAAATTGCCAATGATATTCGCTGGATGGGTTCGGGGCCGCGTTGCGGCCTGGCCGAATTGTCTCTCCCCGAAAATGAACCTGGCTCATCGATTATGCCCGGAAAGGTAAATCCGACCCAATCCGAAGCCATGACCATGGTCTGTGCTCAGGTGATGGGCAATGACGCGGCCATCGGCTTCGCTGGTTCGCAGGGCAACTTTGAACTAAACGTGTTCAAACCGGTAATTATTCACAACTTGCTTCAGTCAGTGACGCTGTTATCGGACGCGTGTACCTCCTTTGCGAAGTACTGCGTCGACGGGATTCAACCCAATCGAAGCCAGATTGAGCACTATTTGAAGAGCTCATTAATGCTCGTCACCGCCCTCAGTCCCCACATCGGCTATGACAATGCGGCGAAAGTGGCTAAGCTGGCTCACCAGCGAGGCATTACCTTGCGCGCAGCGTGCGAAGAACTGGGGATGATGAGCGGCGCTGAATTCGATCGGTTAGTGCGGCCGGAAAAGATGATTCAGCCCGGCGATTAGGTTATCGGTCAGGCGATGGTCGCCAGGTCTGTCTGCTTGCGTTGAGCGCGTGCCATACAACCGTCCGTGCGGAGAAGTTCTTGGCTAGCCGGTTTCAGTTAACCTGCTCCCAGGCATGATAAGAGCTGCGTACCAAAGGACCAGCCTCAACATGCCTGAAGCCAAGAGCAAGCGCTTCGTTTTTCAAATCTGTGAATTCTGCTGGCGGGACATAGCGGACTACTGGTAAATGCCGGAGCGAAGGCCGCAAATACTGGCCGAGCGTCAGGATGTCACAGTCCTGAGCCCGCAAGTCGTTAAAGACCTGCAAAAGCTCGCTACGCTCCTCGCCGAGCCCCAACATGATGCCGGCCTTAGTCAAGATCTTGCGCCCCAAGGCCAGCGCCGTTTGCTTGGCATATCCCAAGACCTCTAAAGAGCGGTGATAATGCCCACCCGGACGACACTTCCGATAGAGGCTCGGGACGGTCTCAATATTATGGTTATAAATATCGACCGGCGAGCGGATGACGGTTTCAACGCTCTCATGCGAGCCTTTAAAATCCGGTACCAAGACTTCGATCCGCGTGGACGGAGCCGCCTGTTTGATAGCGAGAGCGGTCGCGGCGAAATGCGCAGCCCCACCATCTTTGAGGTCATCGCGATCGACCGATGTCACCACAACGTGCTTTAAGCTCAGCCGACAAACGGCTTCCGCGATTCGCCGCGGCTCGTCCGGATCCAGCGGGCGAACACGCCCATGACTAACTGCGCAGTACGGGCAATTACGAGTGCACACATCGCCCATCAACATAAACGTGGCTGTTCGGTGGCTGAAGCATTCACCGATATTTGGGCAGCAAGCCTCTTGACAAACCGTGTGCAACTTCAGTTCGGCCAACAGTGCGCGGGTCCGGAAGTACTCCGGCGACAGGGGTGCACGCACCTTGATCCAATCAGGGTGTTTTCGTTCCATCATCAGCCGTTGCAATCGGCAACTCCGCCGAGATGTTAGGTTGCATGAACTGACTAAAGTAGGTCGGATGGCGCCTGAAGATTTCGTGGTAGCCGAAAACCTGGGCAAACTGGTAAGCGACGACCTCGCTGCACGATTCGCACGTCAGCGTTGGCAGCCCTTGCGCCGCAATCGAGGTCATCCGACAATCGGCGATGCCGCATGGCACGATGGCATCGAACCGTTTTAGATCGGTAGTGACGTTAAGAGCGAAGCCGTGCAGCGAAACCCATCGGCGGAAACCAACTCCGATGGATGCGATTTTTTCCAACCCTACCCAGACCCCAGTCAGTCCTGAGCGACGTTGCGCTGCGATTCCCAAGGTCGCAAGGGCATCGATTAAAACCTGCTCGAGGCCTCTCAGATAACGCAGCACATCGCGTTCCGCGCCTTCAAGTTTCAGGATTGGGTAACCGACCAGCTGGCCTGGCCCGTGATAAGTAACTTGGCCGCCGCGTGAGACTCGAAAAACCGGCACATTGCCCGGATCGAGCACAAAGCGCTCGTCTGCGCCACGCCCCAGAGTGTAAACATGAGGATGCTCAAGCAGTAAGAGACAGTCACCAATTGCGTTGCAAAGCCGGGCGGTGACCAGGCAATTTTGCAAGGCTAGAGCTGTTTGATATTCAACGCTACCCAGCCAGGTGACGTTTAAGACGCGTGAAGGAACGGATGGGCGAGGGCAGTCAGCCTGAACCGTGAGCTCATTCACACCGTGTCCGGTCAACATATTGAACACAATCCGCTGGAGTTACCGTTACGGACTCCCAGTGTCTGATGTTGCAATCACGGTTCGAGTCAAAAATTTATAGCTTCGCCGTCGGCTGCAAGCGCGGCTTCCATAATTGCTTCAGAAAGGGTTGGATGCGGATGCACCGAGCGGCCGAGCTCAGCCGTTGTGGTTTCGAGCGTCTTTCCCAGCACAACTTCCGAAATCAGATCAGTCGCGTGATGTCCGATAATTTGGCATCCAACCACTTCACCATATTGTCGGGTAGCAACGATTTTAACAAAACCCTCAGTCTGATTTACTGCTACGGCCTTGCCGTTGGCGCGGAAAGGGATCCGCCCGACCTTAACATCGAGACCACGCCTCTTGGCCTCTGCCTCGCTGAGCCCCACGCTGGCAACTTCCGGTTCGCAATAAATGCAAGCTGGTATTGACAGCAGGTCGAAGCCCGGCTGACGGATACCGGCCATAATCTCAACCGCCGCGACCCCCTCGGCGGAAGCTTTGTGTGCGAGCAAGGGCGGCCGCACCACGTCGCCGATCGCGTACACGCTCGGACACGAAGTTCTAAACGACTCGTCGGTCTTGATAAAGCCGCCTCGTTCGAGCTCAATGCCCAGCTTGTCGAGACCAAGTTCGTGAGTGACCGGGCTGCGTCCGACAGCGACTAACACGGCGTCAGCATCGACGGTTGTTTCGCTCCCATTGGCATTTAGCCCGACGCTCCAACCGCTTCCTTTGCGCTTTGCCGACTGATAACTGTGTCCGAGTAAAACCGTAACACCTTTTTTGACAAACTCTTTGCGCAGCTCTTCAGCGATCTCAGCATCCATTCCAGGCAGCATCTGCTTTTCGAGTTCCACGATTGTCACCTTGGAACCGAATGCCTGATAGAAGTAGCCGAATTCAGCACCTATCGCGCCGGCGCCGATGATAACAATGCTGCCCGGCAAGCGATCGTTAAGCAGCGCTTCTTTGCTCGTCATCAGATTGTCGCCGATTGTCATGCCCGGCAAAAGCCTTTCTGCAGATCCGGCAGCGATGAGGATGCGCTCCGCCTCCAGGGCTTCGGCTGGCGGCGGGCTTTTGCCTGCAACAGGAGTCAGGGCAACGGTATGTGGACCGAGCAACGACCCTTGCGCCTCGATATAGTCGACTTTGTTTTTGCGCAATAAAAAGCGTACCCCTTTGGAAAGCTTATCTGCAGCCGCGCGGCTGCGGGCGATAACTCGCTTAAAATCAAAGCGAATTTCGTCGGTTTGGATGCCATGCTCCCGAGCTGCTCCTCGGATCAATTCCATAGTCTCCGCCGAATTGAGCAGGGCCTTGGATGGGATGCAGCCCCAATTGAGGCAAACCCCTCCCGGTAAGTCGCGCTCAACCACCGCGACTCGCATTTTGAGCTGGCTCGCCCGAATGGCTGCCACATAACCACCCGGTCCGGAGCCGATTACTACAAGATCGTAACGTGAAGCAGCCAAAATTAACCTCTCGGGCCAGACAAGCAGTGCTCGAGGACAGGATTGTTTCGTGTCCTGATTCTTCTAGCTGGCAGAAACTAGACGAGAAGGCTCGCCGGATTTTCCAGGAATCGCTTGACCTCGTTTAAGAAGCGCGCCCCGACCACGCCATCTATGATTCGATGATCGCAGGCAACCGTAAGCATCATCGTTTTACCAACCACGACTTGTCCATTTCGAACTACAGGTTTGTCCTTGACGGCACTGACCGCCAGAATTGCGGCCTGGGGAGGGACAATAACTGCAGCGAAATGCTCGACCCCGAGCATCCCCATGTTTGAAATAGTAAAAGTGGCGCCGGAAAGATCGTCGCCGCTAAAGCCGCCGTGGGCCGCCTTCGAAATCAGCCGATGCGCCGCCCGCGAAATTTCCGGCAGGGTCTTCTGCTCGCACTGATGAATTACGGGCACGATCAACCCGTCCTCAACCGCAACCGCCATGCCGATGTTAATGTTTGGGTAGATGACGATCCCGTCATTTTCAAAGCTCGCGTTCATCCGCGTGTAGCGGCTTAACGCCAGCGCGGTTGCCTTAATGATGATATCGTTGTAAGTGATGTCTTCTTCGAAGATCTCGGTTGCCTCAAGCGAGTTCTTGAATTTCACCGCCTCTTCCATATCGACTTCGATGGTGACATAGAAGTGCGGAATTTCCCGCTTGGATTGCGCCATGCGATGCGCTATGGTCTTGCGCATCTTTGACAGCTCTTCACGCGAGCCCGGCAGACCTTCGCGGGGCGCAATCAGGCGGCGGAATTTGAACAGCTGCTGCTCCCGCAGAAAGTTGTCAACGTCACGCTTCGTGATCCGGCCCTCCGGACCTGTACCACGAATCTGCGATAAATCGATTCCGGCTTCTTCCGCCGCGCGTCGTGCCAGCGGCGACGCTCGCAACTTGTTCTCGGCAGAAAGGGAGGTTTCTTGGCCTCTGGTCTGGGTCGGGGAGAGCGGCGGCGGTGGCGCAGCAGCGATGGCGGTAGGTGCTGCCGACTGGACTGCACTCACCGCCGGGTGGAAGCGGGAGGAATTGTCGCCAGCATGTTGCTCCGCACCGGGTTCGGTTTCACTTTGGCGCGAAACGTCCGAAAACGAAGTTTTGTCTACGGAAACCTCTGCCGGCTCTTCCTCGGGCCGCCGACGGCGAATCTGGCGCACTGACGCCACTCGAGGCCGCTGAGCCTCGGCGGATTGCGTTTCTGCCTGCTCTGCTTCTAAGGCCTGATTTTCCGCCGACTGCGATGTGTCGCCTTTGGTGGCAGTGAATGGTCCCGGCGAACCTCGCTTAGCCGCAGCCGAACTCGCGGACTCACCCACGCGTGCCTGCTCGGCAGCGCTACGCAAAACGGCAATCACGGCGCCGACTTTGACACTTTCGCCCTCATGGACCAGGATTTCATCAAGCAAACCATCGTCATAAGCCTCCATCACCATGTCGGCCTTGTCGGTTTCGATCTCAGCAATGGGCTCCCCATGACGAACCTGATCACCGGGATGTTTAAGCCAGCGCAGAATTTTGCCCTCCTCCATCGTGTCGGAGAGCTTGGGCATTGTGATTTCGGTGCTCATCACTTTTTCTCGATGGCGAGTGCTGGACCGTTAGCTTAACGGTCATCTCAAATGATAGCCGATTCGACCTGATGAAAGCGCCATCGACCCGGCCACAAGCAGACTCAGAGCATGTGCTCTGCAACCTGGATGATTTTGGCGGGACTTGGCAGGGCTGCCCGCTCCAGCTTGGCATTGTAGGGCATCGGGGTATCGAGGGTCGCGACCCGCTCCACAGGTGCGTCCAAATGGTCAAAGGCTGCCTCCTGAATCCGGGCCACAATCTCGGCACCGGCCCCGCCGGTGTACCATCCTTCGTAAATGACGATCGCCTTGCCCGTCTTGCGAACCGAGTCGAGAACCGTGTTCATATCCAGGGGATTCAGTGAACGCAGGTCAATGACTTCGGCATCGATACCTTGATTTTCCAGAGCATCTGCCGCCGCCAACGAGTCGTACACGCATTTCGAATATGAAATAAGGGTCAAATCCTTGCCGTTTCGAAGGACATTGGCTCGACCGAGAGGCACCAGGTATTCTTCTTCGGGAACCTCACCTTTAACTCCATATAACGATTCATGCTCTAGGAAGATGACCGGATCATCTTGCCGAATGCAGCTTTTGAGCAAACCCTTGGCGTCGGCCGGAGTTGCCGGCAGTACTACGCGGATGCCTGGACAGTGGAGGAAATAGGCCTCAAGGCTTTGACTGTGCTGCGCACCCAGCTGATGGCCTCCTCCCTGCGGCGCCCGGATCACGAGAGGAACCTTGGCGCGGCCACCGAACATGTAATGAATTTTGGCGGCGTTATTGACGATTTGGTCCATTGCCAGGAGACCAAAATTGATCGTCATCAATTCTACAATTGGCTTCAGTCCGCCCATTGCGGCACCGATGCCAGCCCCAACTATCGTAAGCTCGGAGATCGGCGTATCGCGCACGCGCTTTTCGCCGAAGATCGCCAGCAAACCGTCAGTGACTTTAAATGCGCCACCGAAATAGCCGACCTCTTCGCCCATGATAAACACGCGCTCGTCCCGCTCCAGTTCCTCACGCAGTGCCTGATTCAAAGCCTCACGATATGTTATCTGGGCCATCCGCTGATGCCTCCCCAGGAGCTTCGCCCAACTGAAACGGTACGTCCTGAATCGTGATTCATTCTTCGACGTACACGTGTTTGCCAAGTTCTTCGAGTGCAGGCTCGGGACTTTCCTCGGCAAACTTTACGGCGTCGTCGATTACTGCCGCGACTTCGGCCTCGATCTCGTTGAGTTGATTTTCGGTGGCTCGGCGATCGTGAAGGATTTTGCGGCGCAGTGCCTTGATCGGATCACGCTCCTGCCAGATTCGCTCCTCGCGACGCGAGCGATATTCGGCAGGATCCGACATCGAATGACCACGGAAGCGATAGGTAACGGCCTCAATAAGCGAAGGTCCGTCACCTTCTCGTGCGCGAGCAGCAGCTTCAGTTACCGCGCCGTAAACATCCAGCACGTCCATCCCGTCAACCCGCACGCCGGGCATTTTGTAGGGCTCAGCAAATCGATACAGCTCTTCCTGACAGATGGCATTCTGGACGAGCGTACCCATTCCATAAAAGTTGTTTTCGCAGATGAAGACGACAGGCAATTTCCATAAAGAGGCGAGATTCAGGGTTTCGTGAAAGGCCCCCTGGGGCAGCGCCCCGTCGCCAAAAAAACAACAGACCACCTCGGGCTCTTCTTTATACAAAATGGAAAGTCCGAGCCCTGCCGCAAGCGGCAGCCCGCCGCCCACGATGGCGTATCCGCCCATGAAGCGCAGATTGGCATCGAACAGATGCATCGAACCGCCATGTCCTCGTGAAATGCCGGTCGCCTTGCCAAAGAGCTCGGCCATCACCACCCGTGGTGAGGCGCCTTTGGCCAGGCAGTGGCCATGCTCGCGGTAGGTTGAGACGACATAATCTTTGTCGTAGAGCGCAGCGATTGCGCCAACCGCGACCGCTTCTTCGCCGGCGTAGAGATGACAAAATCCGGTGATCTTGCCACGCGCGTACATTTCGGCGGTCTTTTCCTCGAAGCGACGTATTAAGGACATGCTGCGGTAGAGGGCGAGGAGTTGCGCCTCGTCCATCGTCAGCAACGCGCGCTCAGCTATGTGTTTGTCTCGTTCCAGGGCCATAAAGGCAAATCCCCCGGCGCCCGGCAGCGCCAAGCTCTCAATAACAACATTAACCAAAATAGAGACGTAAGTAAGCAAGGGTGATTGCGGGAACTTCAGGAAATACAGGCAGCTGGCCCATCTGATGCCGAGCGCCTGACACGGGGAAGCTCGTGGTTGTGCGGCAAGTTCAACTGGCCCCGGTTTCAGCACATCGTTCCCAGCAAAATAGAGCAGCAGTGCTCGATTTGACGATGCCCGTTTCAGAACAATTTGCGCTGTGCAGCTTCCCATACGGGGGCAAAGGAGAGGCGATGCAACGGAGACGGGCCCAATCGTTGAAGCACTGCGAGATGCTCGCGAGTGCAGTAGCCCTTGTGCTGGGCAAAACCATAGCCGGGAAACTGGGCATCGTAGCTAATCATCATACGGTCGCGGGTGACCTTGGCTATAATCGAGGCGGCGGCGATACAAAAACTTTTGCGGTCTCCGCCAACGATCCTGGTCTGCGGCACCGGCAAATCTGGAATCAGGCGACCATCGACTAACACATGATCGGGTTTCCGTAGCAGCGATTCGACTGCCCGTCTGCTGGCGAGCATGGTCGCCCAAAAGATGTTAAGTTTGTCGATTTCCTGCTGACTGGCGACGCCGACGCCAATGGCCAGGGCATGTTGCTGAATTTTGGCGAAATATGCTTCGCGTTCTTCCGGTCTGAGTTGCTTGGAGTCGTTGACGCCTTTGATGAAGGTGTTCGGTTCGAAAATAACCGCCGCAGCCACCACGGGTCCGGCCATCGGACCGACGCCCGCCTCGTCCACCCCGGCGACAGCCAGTAATCCATCGCGCCATAATTTGCGCTCATAACGCAGGCTCGGATGAGTGGCCACGGTTAGCAACAGTGCCCTCCGGACTGATTATCCAGCGCGCCCGCGGCGGCGCAACGCCAAAATCGCCACGCTACTTTAGTTTATTCACAAATGAAGCGCATCAGGCCAAACGCTTGAGCCGCGCTTGACGCAACAGCTCAGCGACGTGTTCAGGGTCGGGAACATCCCACAGCTGGATCATAAAATCAGCACTTGCAGCCGATGCGATGAGGACGTTCCCAATCCCCAACAAACGCTGGGCGAAGGAGCGATCGACTTCGATTGAGCGGACGTCCGCGAGCTCCATTTCGCGTCGGTGCGTGGCAACCAGCCCGCGACGCTCAATCAAGCGATCAGAGGTCAGGCTCCAATTTGTGCTTTGACGTCGCAGTGTGGCCGCCGCAAGTGCGAGCGCAGCCGCTACAACCAAGCCCACCCCGACCCGGTAGTCAAGCTGCAGCGTGAACAGGACATATATCCCGGCGCCGGTTAACCCGACCGCCAGCAAAATTTCCCGCACGAAATGCCACCACGAAGGAAAGATCCGGATCAGGGCATATTCTCGTTGCGCTGCTGGACGCAGTGACAATAGCCGCGTGCCGCAGCGCGAACAGAACGCCGCGCCCTGCGCACTTTCGAAGCCGCATTGGGGACATCGCATGGCGGTAGATCTTCAATCACTATCGCCGAAGCTGAGCAAGTACGGCTGGCCCGATGCGCCAGTTTAGTGTAAACATCGCGCCATGAAGATCGCCCTGTTCGGAATCAACACTGGTCCCTGCGCAAATCCCGGCGTCGCTGCAGCCGTGGCCAGAGCTGCCGAAGATGCTGGTTTCGAAAGTCTCTGGACCGGCGAGCATATCGTCTTGCCGGAACCGCAGGTCCCACCCTCTCCCGTCCCTGCCGACACGCCGTTTCTTGATTCTGCGATTGCTTTGGCATTCGTCGCCGCACATACCCAAAACGTGCGTCTGGGGACTGGGATCATCATTCTCCCTCAGCGCAATCCCGTGGTACTGGCGAAGGAGTTGGCCTCGCTCGATGTATTATCGAGCGGGCGTCTGATTTTCGGGATCGGCATCGGCTACCTGCGACCTGAATTCGCCGCTATTGGTGCACCCTTCGATCATAAAGGAGCGCGGACGGAAGAGTTTCTGGCCGCCATGATAGCCCTATGGTCGATGGAAAAGCCGCAATATAAGGGCCGCTTCGTTTCATTCAGCGGTATCAATGCCATGCCGAGGCCAGTCCAGCAACCGCATCCTGAGATCGTCTTCGGTGGCCATTCGCCGCACGCTTTCAGCCGAGCCGCGCGTTTAGCAAGGGGCTGGTTCGGTTTCGCCCTCGATTACGAGGGGACCGCTAAATGTATCGAGGGACTGAAACGCGCATGTGATGCAATCGGTCGCGACTTCGCCGATCTGGAGGTAAGTGTTACTCCACGCGGCAGGATTGACGCCGAGGGCGCCAAACGATTTGCTGACTTGGGCGTCAGTCGGCTGATCCTTCTTCATCGAGCCCGCGACCGGGATGGCATTCTGGAATTTATTCACCAGACAGAGAAGAACCTCATCCGTAAGACGTAACCACGAGTTATCTTCCGCTGATTTCCAGTCTGATCGAGGATATGGCGATGCGGATTTACGGGTCGAAGCCCGCGAAGTGGATGTCATGACTTTGCACAGCGTTGGGCGAGATCAGAAAAATTGCAAGGAGTTAAATTGACTGCTCATGTATAAGCAGCACATAGGGTGAGATTGCTAAATTGAAGCTGGCAACACATTAAATTGTATTGAGCTGCGACAGCGTCTCGATTGTGCAACGCTCTCATTGCACGATTGGAACATGTTGAGTTTTTCTACCGGCTCGAATTGCGTAGCTAAGAGCCAAAAGAATGGCTTGCGACGCAATTTGGCCATCATTCTCGCTATCTCTCGAGCATTTCTAACCGTTTCATAAGAGTTAATTGGGCGAATCGCTGGGGCATGCAAATTGCTTTCGGTCGTTACAGTCACGCTGTGGGCAGCTCGCCCCGTTATGGAGGGAATTGGGAAAATGAAGGTCGATAACAGTCGGGTTATGACCGTAAAGGAACTATCTGACTATCTCAAGGTGCATCCATCGACCGTTTACCGTCAGTTAAAGCGCGGCCAACTACCGGCCTTCAAGGTCGGTAGCGACTGGCGGTTTAATATTGAATCCATCGACCGCTGGCGCCTTGAGCAGGACAGTTTCGCAAACGACGGTCGCCAATAACCCGGTGTTGAATCAGTATGATTCGGGTTCGAGAATGGCTCAGCCGAGAATCAGGCGGTCGCGGAATCTTTACCGAGACCACAGCAGGAAAAGGCTAGCCTGCCCCGCTCAGGGTTTGGACGTATTCCAAGGCTAGCGAGCCGCGCAACGGTTCCGCGCGCGCTATTCTCACCAGAATCCGTGCATTTGTGGCAAGGTTGGGAGCACCGTGCAGCGTTCCGCGGACCGCATAGGCCTCGAGCTCTGCACTGGTGCCGCCACGCTGAACAACCGCCTCCAACTGCTTATCGCGTAGGTACTGCTGAAAGTAACGAAGCAGCCAATACCGCTTGGCCCGCCGCTCGAGCTCGCGTCCCGCTGCTTCGGCATTTTCCGCCGCCGCCAGTAACCTGAGCAGCTCGTCGGCTCCGTAAACGGTCCTAGGTTCATTGGCTAAAACCGCAACCAATTGGCGCTGCAGGGCGAGGTCCATATAACGGCGGATCGGCGAACTCAGCTGGGTGTAGCAATCGAAGCCCACACCGGTATGGGCTTCTGGATACAGTGATAGGCGTGCCCGTAGCTGCCCGTTTTCATTGCTGGCAGCTGGCTGGGTCCTATAGATCATCGGTACGCCGTGATCGGCGGCAAAACGCGCTGCACAGTAGTTGCTCAAAATCATGAACTCAGCAACCAGCTGGCGGCTGCTTGATGCATTGTCGATTATCTTGACTTCGATTTCGCCATCGTGCACGCGGATTTTCGGTTCACGTCGTTGCACCAGCGTCGCCCCGGCCTCTCTGCGGCGCGCCCGCAACTTGGACGCCGCCTCATGCAGCCTCCGCAGAGTCCGCCTTCTCTCATCCAGTTCCTCATCACTGCTCACGTCGAGAAGACGGTCGGCTTCATCATAACTAAGACGGGCTTTGACCCTGATTACACCAGGATAAAGCGAGAAGCTGACCACCTCGCCCGAGGGCGAAAGCACTACCTCGGTGGTGAAAACATGTCGCTCGCGACCTGCAATCAGGCTCGCACGGTCAGTCGAAACCGGATCGGGCAGCATCCGAATCGTAGATTCGGGAAGATAGAAGGTCGCTCCGCGGGCTGCGGCCTCTTCGTCCATCGGTCCTCCCGGCCGAACGAAATCCGCAACCAGTGCAATATGGATTCGCAGACGTATGTGACCGCTCGGCAGGGTCTGGCATGAGATCGCATCGTCGATTTCGAGCGTCTCCTCGTCATCAATTGTGATGGCCTCGTCGTCGTCTACGGGAGGTCTCTGAGGTGGCACTACCGTCGCCGCTTCCGTGAGAGTTGCCTCGGTAAAAACGTTGCGTACACCGCCGATGACCGCGAAACGTGGTCCCGGAGGCGCTGCCCCCAAACGTTCAAGCACTTCGTAAGCCGCTTCCGCTGGCGCAACATCGCTTATCGCACTTTCGAGCAATAAGGTCAGATCGCGACTACGAGTGTGCGGGTTGTCAAGATAGCGTCTCAGTTCAGTGACGAGTGGTGCGGCTTCCTCGGCGCTGGGGACGGCATCACCACGCAAAACCGAATGAAGCAGGCTGGTTAAACGCCGGCCGCTCTCACTGCGTAAACGGATGCGTTCATATTGAGTTTTCAGCCGCTCTACTTGTTCAGCGCTGCGGGCGAGGAAATTTAAGTGACGACGAACGAAATAGAGCCGGTCGCCCATCAATGCTTCGAGCATTACGGCTACAGCCACCTGTGACCGGCGGCCAAAAAATAGCTCGGATAGTTCCTCGGCTGTGTAGCTTCGCTCTTGCTCCCGCACAACTTCCCATAACAGGTTCAAGTCCAGTTCCGCCGCCAACTGTGCGCGTTCCTCTTCCAGCTGCTGCAGAGCTTCGACAACCGTCTCGCGCCGCGGGCGGCGCTCAGGGTAGTGAATTAAGACGAGATCGCGCGACACGGTACGTTCGCGCCCAGTCTTATCCACCACAGCGACCTGGTTGCCCGATTCGCGCACTACCAGGGCTGGGCGCAGGCGTCCTTCGTCGAGGTATTCAATCAACATACCGGCGTATTTCTCAGGTACGTGCACCAAATCTTTATTTTGATCCGCAACGTTGACCTACACTACTCGGGGATTGCATGGCGCGTGCGCCAAAGTGGTAACGGTCCAGACTCGTACTGCTACCCTGCCTCACAGCCGCTTCGGTCCAGCTGGCGAAACAGGGGGCCAGTTCCCAGGTACGAAGCAGCTCAAGGCGGACAAGCGCCGCACGCAGGCACCGGAGGGTAAGAAGATACTGCTCTGCGGGACCAACTCACCCGTCGGGATTGCCAACAACCAAGTACCCGCCTGGAACTTCTGGCGATCCGAAAGCCGGTATCGTCCGGGCCGATTCGGCCGCGAAACACAGCTTCAAGCTAGATGGTGACTTATGAATTGGCCGACGCCATCCACTGCCTGTTGACCCTCTGGCAGAAATCCAGCGAACAGCTGAAAAACGTGGATCATCTCAGGCCACACTTCGAGCTTCACTTCCACCCCTGCGGCACGCGCTCGCTGAGCCAATCGGTTGGAGTCATCCAAGAGGGTTTCGGCATCTCCGACCTGAATCAGCAATGGCGGCAAGCCGGTGAGATCGGCATACAGCGGGGCGGCGAGCGGCGTTCGCGCATTCTTGCCGCCGAGGTATGCTGCCGCCATTTGGGTTAACATGTCGCGACGGACAACCGGGTCTGCATGCTGGCGGGTCTTCATCGATTCCCCGATTCCTTCCAAATCCACCCACGGGGAAAGGCAAACTCCGGCTGCGGGGAGCGGCAATTTGTCGTCCCGAATCGCGACCAGCGTTGCGACGACCAAGCCACCACCGGCTGAATCGCCCGCAACCGCGATCCGGGATGCGTTAAGGCCCCGTTCCAACATCCATTTGTATGCAGCAACCGAGTCTTCAACTGCGGCCGGGAACGGATGCTCTGGAGCAAGCCGATAATCGAGTCCTAACACCCGAGCCTTGGCCGCTCTCGATATACGGCCCATCAGGTCGCGATGCGTCTTAATCGAGCCAACGACATAGCCACCACCGTGAAGATAGAGCACGGCCCGTTCGGGATTAGCGCCGGGTGCAAAGATCCACTCAGCCGGGACGCCGCCGGCGGTCACTGGCTCGCTCTTTATATCTGCTTCTGCAGGAGCGGCCATTTGTTCGAATAAGGCGCGCATTTCCTGCGGAGTCGAGGCCTGCGCTTGTGACAATGCCTTCATGGCAGCAATCGCCTGTTGTAGTTGGGGACTCGCCATCGCCGATTCTCCTCTACGTCGCTGATCCTTGGTAAATGGGCGTGACTGGGAGCCGCTTCCGGTGCTGCCGAGCAACCCGTGTGCTGAAGCGCTGGCTTGCATCGACCGCGCTGGAGTCGGCCGTGCAGAACAATGCATCACACGACACCGATCATCGCACCCCGTAACCTCAGCGGAGCTTAACTGAGTCGAGCTTCGATAGCCAGATTAGACGCTGGCACTCGTCGAAAGCAGTTTCCGACTGGTCCACTATGGGTGGCTAAGAGCAGGACCACCATCAGGTTGTATGACAACGTAGGAGATTTCAAATCTTCAGCATGTCAGGCTGGTTCTTTGCGCGATGCGAAGCGCCTCCGACTTTCACGGGTAACCAAATTTTGGTTTGAACCCACCCCATAGACCATCCGAGCGGAGCGCGCCGACTTTGCTGCTCGCCATTTCGGTCTCTCGTCGAGTGCGGCCCTGCTGAGCCAGACCTCAGACCTCAACCCTGAATTTTCGCAGCGCCCGGCACAGTTCGCGCATCGGCGTAACATCCAGTCGACAGGAGGGTAATCACCGAAGCCTTACCGTAATCCGTACTACCACTTACTTGAAGGCGGGAACGACTTCCTCAGCAATCAGCCTCATGTTCTGCTCGATATCTTCCTGACGACATGCCCAGCTCACCAGCACGGTCCGCGCACCGGCGTCGACGTACTCTTTTAGTCGTTTACGGCAATCGTCAGGATTGCCGTAAAGCGTGTACCGTCCGGCAATTTTGGAAAAGTCCTGCGCGTAATTCTTTCCCAAAGCCCGTGCCGCCTGCTCACGCGCTTCATCCCGGTTCGGATAGACTGAAGCGAAGATAAACAGCCCTGGCCGAAACGCGCTCAAGTCGCGCCCAACTTCCTTGGCGAATTGATGAATTTTTTCGATGCTGTCGTGCAACATCTCCGGCGTGTACATGTAAGGTATCCAGCCGTCCGCATAGAGCGCCGCCCGACGCATCGCCGATTCTTTGCGTCCCGCCACCCAGATCGGAGGATGCGGTTGCTGAACCGGATGCGGGTCGAGAGTGACTCCGGAAAATTTGGAGAAGCGCCCTTCGAAGCTAACGTTCTTTTCGGTCCAAAGCTTTTTGATGACTTGCAACGCCTCATTCGCTCGCGAGCCGCGCTGCTTGACCGGTACGCCGCAGGCTTCGAATTCTTTGGGAAATTCGCCGCCTACTCCGATGCCCAGGTGATATCGGCCGTTAGAAGCAACGTCGAGCACCGAGGTCATCTTTGCCAGAACCATCGGTGTGTAGAGTGGCAGCAGTACCACCGTACTCATTAGTTTGATTTTCGAAGTCGCCCCTGCCGCCACCGCCAGCGTTATAAGGGAGTTGGGAACCGCTCCGTGAAACATCATGTGCTCCCCGGAGCACAAGTAGTCATAACCCAGACTCTCGGCCATCTTGGCCGCTTTTGGAATGTCCTTCATCGAAGCCAGTGCTGCGCCGAAGTCAACCGATGTCATCGTGCGTCTCCCTTGCAATTGATGGCTTGTTTCATCGCATCAGATCAGACTGAGCAATTTGCGTTAGCCGGCAAAGATCTTGTCGTAGATCAAGGGCCGTTCCAAGGTTGCTTTTGGGCAAAGCGAACGACTCAACCCGATCGCATCTGCGGCCTCGGAGCGGTCCCGGAAACCCAGTTGTAGCCCCGGGTCTCGCTTAAACGAACGAGCGTGGATCATCTTGATATGCCTTGCCGTGGACGGTTTGAACCGACAACGACAGCGATTTATGACCGCCGTTCGCGCAGCGAGGATGCTGCCCGTTGTAAGCTCAACCCAGTGCTCCGCTGCTCACCAGCTCGGCGATGCGAACCTCGTCGTAACCAAGGATTTGCTCTAGCACGTATTGATTATGCTGGCCCAACGTGGGTGCCGCACGCTCAACCCGAGCAGGGGTGCGAGACAGCTTGAAACGCGAGTTCTCGACCCACGTTGTACCGAGCTCCGGATGAGGCACTTCGACGAAATGCTTCCGATGCTGGAGCTGTTGATCCTGATACAAATCAACGGCGGTCTGGACCACGTGGGCGGGCACGCTGCGAGCTTGTAAAAGTCGCTCGATTTCATGTGCATCGAGCCTGCAAGTCCATTGATTGATGATGCGGTCCAATTCGTCGCAGTTCACCTGACGCGCCTTAAATGTGCTGAAACGGGCATCAGCTGCCAGTTCCGGGACATTCATCGCGGCACATAACGCTAACCACTCCTGCTCAGTGCGACAGGCGATCGCCACCCATCGATCCTCGCCAGCCGCGGCGTATACGCCGTGTGGCGCACAGTACAGGTCTCGGTTGGCAACCGGTTCGTAGTTTCGACCGTTAGCGGTGAAGTCAGCGATTGGCAGAGCCAGAAACTGCAGAGCGGATTCCGCCTGCGCCTGATCGATATACTGACCTTCGCCAGTCAGACGCCGGTGAATTAGCGCCGCCATAAGCGCGCAAACGCCAAAGCGAGGAGCGATGTAATCGGTGTAAGCGCTAAACGGCCCAGACGGTTGGCGGTCCGGCCATCCGACCAGATAATAAAACCCGCAGAGCGCAGCGGCCAGATTGCCGAATCCGGCAAATTGCGATAGCGGACCGCTTTGGCCCATCAAGCAGGTGCTCAGCATGATCAGATCGGGCTTGACTTGTCTCAGAGACTCATAATCAAGGCCCCAGGCCCGCATAGCCTTGGGTGAAAATGCTTCGCACACCACGTCGGCCCAGCGTACCAGATCCAGGACGATTGTCCGCGCTCCGGGAGTAGACAGGTCAAGTGTGATTCCGAGCTTCCCGGCATTGTTATTAGCCCATAGGCCCGAGCTCTCTGAACCACTCTTGCCGTCCTTGAACGGGCCCACGGTCCGGACGGGATCGGTACGGCTCACTGATTCCACGCGGACCACGGTTGCCCCGTAGTCGGCTAGTGTTCGCGTGATGCCTGGCCCTGCCAGCACCCACATAAAATCCAGAATCTTTACATCTTCTAAGGGTAGTCTGGCTGCCAGCTGCCCGGCTTCCTTTGATGCCATCCCCGTCACTAGACAACCCCTTGCCTCTGCAATTGGTCAAACTCGCGATCGCTAATCTGCAGCTCCCCAATCAGAACTTCTCGGTTATGTTCACCGATCCTCGGCGGAGGCCGCCGAAACCCGATCGGGCTCGCGCTAAAGCGAGCAAACGGGCCAGGATAGGTGATTGTGGCACCTGTCTCCGGATGATTGAGTTTTTGCCAGCACTCGCGTGCGATAAATTGAGGATTATGCAGCACGTCGTCGATCGTCGATACCGGCGCAATTAAGAGGGTGCGCTGCCGCGCGGCTTCAAACAACTCGGCCTTGGTCTTTTGCTGGAAAAATTCAGCGATTACGCGTTTGCAACGTTCGTATTCCTGAAGCGGCCGACGGCCCGAGAGCAATTCGGCGCCGTAGCCGACCCAATCTGTGTCGCGCATCGCCCGGTCGCACCCACCCTGTTCATACAGATAATCCATAAACTTGCGTGTGAACGGGCCCAGTGCCGAACCGAACAAAAAGACAAACGTGATCAGCCCGTCCTTGGCTTTCCAGACCAACGGCACTCGAAGCGAACCGAGCTGGGCTCCGCCCGCCATTCGACGGGTCTCCTCTCCTCGAAGTGGAGCTGTCAGTGCGGTGGATTGGTTGGCGAGCCCCACGCTCTCCTGTGCAGCTACATCAACATGTTGGCCGATTCCCGAGTTGAGCCGTTCATAGTACGCAATCAAGGCGGCCCCGGCAGCATCGACGCTCGCATGAAGGTACGCCTGAGGGACGCTCATTCTAATAGGTGGGCGATCTTCATCGCCGTACAGGATTAACACACCGCCGGCCGCCATGATTATCAAATCGCTATCGGCATAACTGGCCTTGGGACCGTGCTGACCGAACGGGGTAATCGACACCATCACCAGCTTTGGGTTGAGCGCACTCAACGAATCGTAGCCGAGGCCCCGCGCGCTCCAATAGCCCGGATTTGCCGATTCGATCACGAAATCCGCGTTACGAACCAATTGTCGGAAGATGTTGCGGCCTTGTTCTTGTTCCAAGTCCAGTGTGATTCCCCGCTTGTTGCGGTTATACGCCCACCAATAGACCGAGCGCTCAGTTACAGCGCCGTCCTTAAAGAATGGTGGAAGAAGCCGCTCACGTGCTCCCCCAACCGGCTCGATCTTGATAACGTCAGCTCCAAGATCAGCCAATACCTGCCCACAGAGGAAGCCTCGCTCAGTCGTCAGGTCAAGTACTCGGCAATGGTTCAACATTTTTCGTCAGCGGGGCTCTGTCACACGATGCCCCAGACTCGACATCCGCAGGGGTCAGCGCTTTTTTCCCGTTTCGCGGAACTTGAGAATGTGAATCTACTGGTCACTCGGTCGGCAGCTTCTGGCAGGGCATTCGCTACTCGTCTGCGAAACCCAATCGGCATTGTGGTTAGCTATCGACTCGTTGATCCAGCTGCAGCATGATCCCGTCTGGATCCTCGAAGAGGCAGGTCAGATATTTCCGCCCAGAGGTTTCGCCATAAGCGCCGGCATCGGTCTCGTATGGAGGAACGAGGATCTTTACGCCCGCCGCCTTGAGCTTTTCATGAATCGCCCGAATATCATCGACCCACCAGGAGATGTGAGAGATCCCTACTTGGTCGAGCTTGATTGCCTCGCCCGGCGTACCACCCGGCATCTCAGTCAGGACGAGAAAGCCGCGGCCTTCGCCTTTGCCGTAATGAAGATGCACCGCGCGGCGCTGGCCCTTTTGTGGATTAGCGTACAGGTTGGCCATTCCGCCGATGGGCTGCATCTGATCGTATCTGACTTCGAGACCCAGCAGGTCGCGGTAAAATTTCAGCGACCGCTCCATGTCACGCACCCCGATCGCAACATGCGAGATTCCATTCATACGCTGCTCCTTGTTCTCAGCTGGTGCTTATAGTCGCTGATCGAATTGCACAATGGTGCCGTCGGGGTCTTCAAATAGCGCAGTCAGTACCTTGCCACCAGGAGGCTCACCGTAGGCAACCGTATCGGTTTCAGTCGGCGGCAAAAGAATCTTGACGCCAGCGGCTTTGAGCTTCTCGACACGCTCGCGCAAGTCGTCGACCCAAAACGAAAAGTGATGCAGCCCGACCTGATCGATTTTCAGAGGGCGGCCGCTGGGTTCGCCGGGGTTTTGAGACAGCACGATGAAGCTGGCGTGAGGTCCATCTTCGAATCGCATGTAAACTGCTCGTCGCTCGCCTTTCCGCGCGGTGGCGAACAATGGGCCGGAGCCTCCGATGCGCTCCATCGTATCCAGAGTGACGCGCAACCCCAGTAGATCGCGATAGAAATGAAGCGCACGCTCCATGTCACTGACGCCGATGGCGATATGGGAAACCGCTCGCATCTTTTTTACCCTTGTTCTGCGGCCTTGCTTCGGTTCTCTCCTGGTCAGGCATCGATGGGTTACACCAAAGCTCGGCGTTCGACCAAATCAAAACCGCCGCGAGCGTGTTAAGCTCGCGCGCCTTCTCGGTCCGGACTCTCACTTGCGGGTTGCGCTGGCCTGACCTGTTCCTCAACCAGGGTACCCTTGAAGAAATCACGATTTGTGCCTGTCCAAAACTCAACCGGATAGGTACAGACAAAGTCACGGAAGTCTTCGGCAGAGATCAAACCCTCTTCTACCAGCTCATGCGCCTCGACCAGCACCTCCCGCATGTTGGGAACGTCGAAGTGCCCAATATCAGAACCGAACAAAGGCTTGAGCCGTGCTCCGTAGGGATTCACCCGGGTGTTGAAGGCCCATGCATTTATCGGATCGTCTGCTTCGCAACCAAAATAGAAATTGCGGGTGAACAGCTCGCGAAAGTCCTCCGGGTGCTGAATGCCGCAGGCCGCATAATCATCGATCATATCTCGGCCACGCGCTGCCCAAGCGGCCGCGAATTCCTCGCCTTCTGATACCGATTGCCATTGGTCGAGCTTTTCAGCTGCTTCGCGACCGCAATACCTGGCGAACATCTCCCGCAAAAGAGAGCGGTCCAGGTTGGCTGGATTTACCTCGGCCAGAGCATCGTAGTTTCGCTTTTTCCAGTGACCAATAAGGTCCGCGTAAAGCTGGCAGGCCCAGCCTACGCCTCCTTCAAGAAAGGCAAATTTCAAGTTTGGAAATCGTCGGGTAACGCCACCCAGGAACAGAGCCTTGCACACCGCCTCGCCTGCGCTGGCAAAATGACCGATGTGGTTATAGGTGAAATTCGAGGGCGACATGCGCAAACCAAGGCCCCGTCCCGCGCTATGAAAAGTTGGCGCAAAGCCGAGATCCAGACATTTCTGCCACACCGGATCGTAGTCATACTCACTGTCCAGCCCCAGGACGTCATACCAAACTGCCGTGCGATGCCCACCGTTTCCGGCATACGCGGGGATCGGCCGTCGAATCAAACTACCCATCACGACGGCCTTAAGCCCGAGGTTTTTTACGTGCTCCAGCTCGGCGATGGCCTCTGCCGGCGTATTCATTGGAATGGCGGCAGCTGGCGTCAGGCGGTCGGCAAATTCGCGAAAGGTCTCAGCAATATATAGGTTGAACGCATGGCAGGTTGCCTGACGGATTTCATCGTTCCGAATGGCGTAAATACCGAGTCCTTGAGTGGGATAGAGCACGGCGAAGTCGAAGCCCAGTTCATCCATCCGCTGATACAATAACCTCGGGATCATGGCGGTGGCCCGATCAAGGGTGTTCCTGGTCGGAAACGGCCACCACGATTGCTGGGCCCGGCGTTCATTGCGCCGTTGCTCCAATGACATTCTGACAATCCGGCCAACGATCTCGTCGCCCGCTTTCATGCCCTCAACCGCTTTGGTGCCGGCCACGCGTTGAAGGTACTCAAGCAACAGCGGAAAATATTCGACCCAATGGCCATCGGAATCAATCACGGGATGATTAAGGCTTGCACGGATCTGCGCGGGATCATGATTGCTCGACATCACAGCCCTCCGCTGGGCGCGATTGCGCTTGTCTCTAGCAAGCACTAGCGACGGCCGGTCAGGAATGTCAAGGCTTGCGGTCCCTCTCGCCCCGAACTGAAAGCTGCCGGCTCGACTTTGCGCCATGCGCAAACCCTGATGCTTCACCGCTTCAGACGCTTGCCGACTGGATCGCGGCCTTTTATTCGCAAAAAAATCAGGAGCACCCTCGAATAGTCTGGAGTCGGAATTCGTCTTTTGGGCAAAGATGGGGAGCAGGCCGGGCCGCCAGGCATTTGAGAGAAGGGTTTTGAACTTGTTATAAGCGAAGTCCTGTATTTCGCGCCGGGAGCGCAAGCGAGCGGAGAATGTTATGCGCGCTGGCGTACCCTTTCCCCTGCCTGACAACCTCGGCTTGGCTTCCGGCCCGGCGTAACCCTGGAGGACGGGAAATGACATCTGAACTGGAAGACAAAGAGGCGATTCGCGACTTGATGTCAGCTTATTGCTTCCACGTCGATAATGGCGATTTCGAACAATTCGCGGGACTGTTCACCGAAGACGCCGTCTTCGAGGCTGGACCGTTTGGCAAGCTTCAGGGACGCCGCGCCATATACGATTTCATCAATGCGCAAGTTCCCCGCCCCGGCGAAGGGCCGGCGCGCAAACACTGCACGCTTAATCACATCATCCGGATCAACGGCACCGAGGCGCGAGCCGACAGTTATATCGTAGTCCTACGCGAATCGACTGCCGGCATAATAGCGTCACTGGCCGGCCGCTACGAAGATCTGTTGGTCAAGCAGGGCGATGAATGGCGTTTTAAAGTGCGTCGGGTGCATTTTGACATATCCGGCGACCTAGGACTGAAGCATTAACCGTGCTTGCCCTTAACCGCGAGCTGCGGCCCTATCACTCCGCGGCTGTACGCGCTCGTAACGCCCGATGAATGCCGGATGCTGCCAAGCAATAAATGCGGGCAGAATTAGCACGCCAGCAATCATGTTTGTCGCCATTAGAAAAATCAGCAGCACACTCATCTCATTGTGAAACAGCAGGGGAGAGAAGGCCCACGGTACAATTCCGCCTATCATGACCGCGAATGTGCTGAAGACCGCGGCTCCTGTGGTCCGCAAGGCGGTCGAAATCGCCTCATCAATTGATGCTCCATTAAGCACTTCATCCTCGATGCGGGCAACTGTGTATATACCGTAATCGACCCCCAACCCAATACCGAGGGAAATTACCGGGATAGTATCAATCGTGAGCCCAATACCTCGGGCGTTCATGTAAACAAAGGCACCGAAATTGGCCATCACGCAAGAAACAATGAATAGAACTCCAGCAATGAAAGAGCGAAAGATAAAAGCGCAGCACAGGTAGATAACCAATAGCACGAAAGTGATATTGATGAAGTCGAGTCTTTTAAGGACGTCGTTGGCTGCCAGATAAAGGCCGGCTGCCCCACCAAGGTAGCTGATCCTGACTTTGTTCAAAGCGATGTCGGGCTCAACCCGCTGATTAATGAAGGTTTGGATGTCGCTGCGAAGATTATTGAGCCGAGTATAGGTGTGGTCCGGTAAGAGCAACCTCATGCAGGCGCTGGTCATCTTCGGAGAGAAAGCGAAAAAGCGTTCGATTTCTCCCGGCGCCGTGCCGGCCAAGAACATGTACCAAAGATTGCCGCCCAGTTCCGTTCCGCCAGGAATGCTGCGGTATTTGGGGAAGCTGTAGTGAAAGAGCTGATTGAGCGGCTCGATCGCGATATTGGCAAACGAGACTGTGCCGGCCACGTCACCTCTGCGCGTGAGATATGCTCCCAAGTCATCTTGCATGCGCAATACTTCTGGACCGATACTCGATTGAGGGTCTGGATAGTTCGGAGTACTTAAGACGATCCAGCCCTCGTCGGTGGGGAAAAAGCGGCTGACCATTGCGATATCACGATTGACTTTCGATTCGGGGCGATACAGCGGAGTTCCCGGTGTCTCGTAGCCGATGCGCGCATGCAATCCCGAGATGATACCCCATAAAATAAACAGGGCGCCGCCAGCCAATAGCCCACCCCGCACCGGGCCCGGTGTTACCGGTACATTCAACAGCCATTCGATTGGGCTTGACCAAAACCCGCTCTTGAGTCGTCGCAAGGGTAGTCGTCGCGGTCTGATTCGAGGTCGCGGCAAGTAACTCATGAAGATTGGCTGAAATACAAAAACCATCAGCAGACTTGACGCGAGCCAGACGGCACCACCAAGACCGATCTCCTTTAGCACCGGAATTCCGCCGAAGGAGATGAAGACGATGCCCGCGATATCCGCCAGAATCGAGAGCAACCCCGGCGGTAACATGACGTCCGTTGTGGTTGCGCATGCGAGCAGCTTGTTATCGAGACGGTCGAGTTCGTCATAATAGCGGCCTTGCCACTGAATGCCGTGACTGAGGTCGCGAGCGGTCAGAATAAAAGGGATGACCAACATTACGGGATCGAAGTTGTAACGCATGATACTGACGAAGCCGAGGCCCCACAGCGCCGAAAACGAACCCGTCACAATCGGTGCCCACCAGCTGCTGCGTCGCCCTAGGCTCAGATATAAGATAAGCAGCATCAGCGCGATGGAACTGAAGAAAATCACTGTGATGCGCGGCAAGTAGTAATAACCCCATCCTGAGATAACTGGCTGTCCAACGATGTAAAGTTGAGTTTCGCTGTCGGTAAACTGTCGGACCAGTCTCTGCAGGTCGTCAAACAATTCCCGGTAGTCGAGCCGGTCCTCATTGAAGCTAGCGGTGACCAGCGCCCCTTTATTATCAGCGGTGATCAAACCCGCTACTTGCTCGAAATGAGCGGCGACATTAGCACGGAGCTGCGACAGAGCCTCCGCCGTTCGCGGTACCTTGGGATACATGAAATTGGTTGAAATTATCGCGCCAGGTATGACCTTGGGAAACGCAACTCGATACGAGGCGAGCGAAAAGATTTCGTTGTGGTCAACGCCGGGAAGGATATTTACCGCTCCCGTGAGTTCCTGAATCTTGGTCAGGGTCCGCACCGTATAGATGTCTCCGTGCCGTACGCGAAGCAGCAGCATCAGAGTTTGTGCCCCACCATAGCGGTACTGATACTTGCGGTAGAGCAGCGTATCGGGATGATCCGCGGGGAAGAAATTCTCAAACTTGGTCGCGATCTGGACACGCGCCGCCCAAAAAGCCATTACCAGCGTTACCGCGATCAGAACGCTGCCAATAATTGCGCGGTATCGTAGGATGTATCTGCCCGGCCGCCAAGTTTCAAACCCATCCGTGGGCATTGCTCTATCTCCCACTAAGTCTCGCAAGCCGATGCAAAGGGTCCCCAGTTTCGCATCGGAGCGTTGTCTAAAATCACACGCCGCGCAACTCTAGCAAAGGGCACTCGCCAAAGCACAAGTGGCGAAAAACAGGGACAAACGACTCTCTATATGCCCCTCAGCTTCCTAAAGTCGTCGTGGCTGTTAGTCCGGTGTGCACGAAATGAAATTCGATTTGACAGCACTTCATTTGACCGCTGTTTGATGTTCTCGCGATGAAAGTTCGATTCCCGCCGTCTTACCATGAAAATTGGCGACACTTGTGCATTCGATATACGCGGTTATAAGTGTACAGCACAGCTGCGTTCGAACCCTGGCAGAACCAAAAAACGTTAAGCCGGGCGGATCAACCTCGCTTTCGCGATAAGATGTCCCTTTAAGATGAATCAGCGGATGCCGTTAGTGTACCGTTTGCGCATGGCTCTTGGTCTTTTGGGCGGTGGAACACTCGCTCTGGGGACCTATGTCCCGCTTGTCCATATCCCCATTGTCGGCACTATAAGTTATTTACATCATCCCGGTGATTTCACTTCTTGCGCAATCGGGTCAGTGGTAATCCTGATCGCAGCGATGGTGTCAGTCGTCGGTGCTGCTCTGCGTCGCTTCAGAGTCTTGTGGCTGGCTGGAGCTGCAGCGATTGTTCAAATCATCGTCACTGTCGAAACTATTCGGCACACTACTGCCGAAGTATTGGCTAAGACCAATCAGCCCGAGCTGGTCGACCCCGGCCTGATGTGGGCCGCCGCTGCACTACAGCGTGCTCACATCGAATGGGGTGTTGGATTGATCGCCGCTGGCTCCGCCCTCGTTTTGAGCGCTGCCGCGTTGGAGTTCGCACCAGTTCGCCAGCAGCGAGACTGACGAAGAAATGGTCGTATCCGCGACAAAATGGTGGGGACAATGAAGCCACGCCCTGCGTAAGGCTGCTGGCTCGCTTGCTGGGTCATGCAGTACTGCGGCAACCTGGTCAAGCTTGAGAGTCGCGGATCGGAACCAGGAACAAAGTCAGTTGGAATCAATTATGAAGGCTTGTCTGCCTGCTCCATTTTGATCTTTTGCGCGATCTCAGTGGTGGCGCAGATGCCTTTATCCACCAGTAAGTGTTCGAGGGCAGCGAGGAAATGCTCGTAATAGTCGTTTCTTCTCTCTCCCGAGACTGCTCCTGCCGCCTGCGCGTCGGCTGCTGCTATTTCCGCAATTAGTCGCTCGCGGAATTCATTCCATTCGAAATATCCTTGCTCACAAAGCACGACGGCCAGCCCAAAAATTCGGCTCTGCCATGGCTCCTCAAAGACGGGTTCGCCGTTGCGGCGTGGAATCGCAGCGGGACCGCTGGTGTCAAGAGCAACCCTGCCAGCAAGCGCTCTGGCATTGGCAGTCAAGCTCTGGTCATTAGCCATGGTAACCTCTCACTACGGCAGCTTGACAAGACCCACACCTACTAGCGCATCCCGCGTCACCAGTGAGGCGAGCTGTGCTTCACTCAGTTTCGCCGATCCTGGCGGTCGCTGGGGCAGCACCATGTAGCGAATTTCAGCGCTGCTGTCCCAAACGCGAATTTCCACCGAGTCCGGCAGATCGAGGCCGAACTCGTGTAGCACGGCACGAGGTTCGCGCACAATGCGCGACCGATACGCCAGCGACTTGTACCAAGCCGGCGGCAGGCCCAGTATCGGCCAAGGATAACACGAGCAAAGCGTGCAACATATGACGTTGTGCACCCGAGGGGTGTTCTCTACCACCACCATGTGCTCGCCTTGCATTCCGCCGAAGCCGAGTTCAGCAATTGCTGACGTGCCATCCCGAAGTAATCGCCGTTTGTATTCAGGATCACACCATGCGCGAGCCACCACCTTCGCACCGTTAAGTGGCCCCACTTCGTTCTCATATATTTCGACCACCCGGTCGATAGCATCGCTGGCGAGCAGACCCTTTTCGACCAATAAGGACTCGATAGCTTTGGTTCGCAGTGCCGGCCCAGACAAAGAACGCGGATGATGATGCCCTTGCCGTGACTCCTGTTTGCTCATAACACACTCCTGACGTTCTGCTTAGCCAGGTTTACGCGCGCGCTATTGTCATTCCTCGAGGCTCGTCTTTCTGCTTCGTCGCTCGCTGTGAGCAGTAGAACAAAACGACTACCGGCGAGTCCAAACGTCCGCCGTTCGGACGACTCGGCTATTCTGCAACCCAGTACCCCGCCTTCGAGTGCGTTTCGACGCATTTCTTCTTGGAATCGGTTCAAGCCTTGTCAGGTTCGAGGTAGCTTTCCCAGAGATCGAGGTGCACGTGGGCTTTTACCTGCGCAGTGTCGCCCCACAATTGCCGCGCTGAGATACGGACTGTGTACAGGTGCTGAGGATTCTCGCCCAGTCCATGCGCATTGGAGTCGGGGAAAACGTGTGCGCCATGATGCGCTACGATGACTCCGCGCTTGCCACGCGCATAGCGTGGCAGGCGGGTGTGGCCGCGCGGATTGAGGTTGCGCGTGATTATCTTGTCGCCAATCGCGAAGCGAGGCTTGTGCCGAACCCGCCGTAAAGTCGGTCTTCCCGTCCGCAGGGCATGAGCGATTTGCCGCGTTCGTTCCGGATCTTCTAAACGAGGGACAGGCTGCTCGGGATCCGTGGTGAACAGCTTGATTCGGTCAGCGATCTCGTCGCGGCTGAGCAGGCCAGCCTCGATTGCAGCATTCTCGATCCGGGCCAGCCACCGCTCGTAGTAGCTCGAAGACAGGTACTGGAGCGGATCGAGCCGCTCCAGTTCGTGACGGAGAGCATCAAGCGATTTTGGCGGCACTCCGGCACCCGTAAGCGCCATCCCAAAAACCCTGCGCTCCCATGGCTCATGGAAGACAGGCTCGTTGGCCTCATATTCGATACGGCCAAAGCCGTCCATTCCACCGACGTCATGTACCCCGTTCAAAGCGCCGCCTCGCTAATTCTTGCCATATCTTTTGTTCAGGATTGTCGCAACCAACCAGACTTGGCAAAGCCTACTATCAAAAAGACACGCTGGGCCAGAATTGCTGTAAAGCCACGCCGTATACAAGTGATGCACATCGAGCAGACAGACTCTCCTTCGCTTCCAAGATTTACCGGCCTGTCGCTGTTCGGATTTCAATTTGTCTTTCTATGGTTCAGTTGCAGCATGGGCAACCGTTAAATCGCAGCCTGTTGCTGAGCAATGGGGCAGGATGCTGCGCCCCTGTGTCTGAGCTTAGCTCTCGTTTCTGTAACTGGAAGCGTTGCAGACGCCGCTTTCGAGATTTCGATATCGAGCACTGAAGGAATATCGCCACACTGGCGCAACGAGTCACTTTCCGGGATCTCAATTATCGGAATGCCAGCTCTTAACATTCGGCTGGGTGACGGCATAATGAGCGAAATTGCAGCTGCGAGCTCAGTGGCACAGTGAGCTGGGCCTTGGCGCATTTCCGGCGCAGCCGTTTGGCCGTCATATCTTAATCTCGGTTGAACCATTTAGGCCGGGCTGATGCCAATTTGACAAGGACTGGCACTTGCGGCTCGTAAATCTATGCCCTGCTTTACTATGACGAAGACCTATCTAAAGCTAACCGCATAGAGCCGAAAATTTCAGCGACACTATTTGGAGAAGGCATTTCACTAGATGTTTTTCAGTCGGTATCGCCGTGGAGAGCGAGCAAATGGATTTCGTGTTCGACGCTGACCAGGAATTGCTCCGTCAAACTTTGGCCGATTTCGCCGCACGGGAACTCGCCCCCTTTTACCTGGAGCGGGATACAGACGAGGACCTTCCACGGGAAGTTGTTCGCAAACTTGGTGAACTCGGCCTGTGCGCACCCATGGCCGAAGCCCGCTATGGCGGCCAAGGTCTGGATTACGTATCCCTGGGTATCGCGCATGAGGAGATCGCTCGCGGTGATTTTAATGCGGCATATGTGCTGCTGCTAAGTGCGCTTGTCGGCGCAATTATTTCGGCCCACGGCAACGAACGTCAAAAACAAATGATGCTGCCGCCAATTTGCCGCGGTGAACACGTTGTTGCACTTGCAGTTACCGAACCGGGTGGTGGATCGGACGCCGCGCACGTCAAGCTGAGCGGTCGGCGGGACGGCGACTCCTACGTACTTGACGGAGAAAAAACCTCGATTTCGTTTGCCTCGTGGGCCGATACCGCCTTGGTGATGGCTCGAACCGGCAGTTATGAAGCGGGCGCACGAGGTGTTAGCACTTTTTACGTCGATTTGCATGCCCCCGGTGTTACCCGAAGCCGATTCAAGGACCTGGGATCGCGCGCCATCGGCCGTGGTCAACTCTTTTTCGATTCGGTCCGAGTGCCGTCAGACGCACTGATTGGGCAGGAAGGCGCCGGTTTTGTCGAGGTGATGCAGGGCTTCGATTTCAGCCGTGCCCTGATTGGTTTGATGTGTATCGGAGCAGCGCAGCAGAGCCTCGATGAGACCTGTAAATACGTCAGGGAGCGCAACGCATTCGGAGGACCGCTGGCCCGCTTCGAGGGCGTCTCCTTTCCGTTGGCAGAGGCAGCCGTGAAGCTGCGGGCAGCGAGGTTGTTGTGCTACGAGGCGTTATGGCTCAAGGATCAGGGTCGACCGCATGGATGGGTCGCGGCCGGCGCAAAATGGTGGGCACCGGAATTAGCAGCCCAGGTGTTACATCAGTGCTTGCTGTTGCACGGCCATCTCGGCTTCAGTCTGGATCTGCCGCATCAGCAACGGCTGCGCGACGTGATTGGTTTGGAGATTGGCGATGGTACCGCACAAATCATGAAACTGCTGGTCGCGCGCGAGATTATCGGGCAAGTCGCGCGCGGCTATTAGACGACACGAGCCGCAAATCGCAGTCGAATGTAGTCGCCGGTCCAACGTCCGCGCTCGTCGCATAATACCGCCCGCAACAGGTCGATGACCTCGTCTCGCGCCGGCGCTCGTTGCTCGGCGGTTAGATGCCCAAAAAACGACTCCGCAAACACCTCGAGCCAACCCGCCATGTCAGTCGGGAGCGGCGTCGGGCGAGGGATCAGTTCGATGTAATCCACAATGAATCCCTGGCGCTCTAGGCGCCCCCGATACGCGTCAACCGTGGGGAAGTACCATGGTATGAGCGGTCGAGCATCGATTCCGTAGCGCCGCATCACGGCAATGATGGCTACCGTGATTGCCGCTACACAGCCGTGTCCGCCCATCTCAGCGACAAAGCGGCCGCCGGGTTTAAGGGCACGCGCGACTCCGGCAATCACAGCATCCGGATCGGATTTCATCCAATGAAGCGCAGCATTCGAAAAAACCGCATCGAATTCATGCTTAAAGCTTAGTGCGCTACCATCCATCAGATTGACATCCAGGCCGCGCTTCCTGGCGGCATCGACCATGTCAGGCGCCGCATCAACGCCTATTACCTGCGCCCCGCAGGCGGCAATTTTCTCAGTGAGTACCCCATCACCGCATCCGAGGTCGAGAATCCGCTCGCCGGGCTGGGGATTGAGCAGATCGAGGACTGGTTGTGCTAGTGCAGGGACAAAATGAGCGTGTTTGGCGTACCGATCAGCCTGCCATATTTGCCCGCCGCTGGAGGAGGTCAGCGGCGCCTCAGGCCGAGATACTCGAGCGTTCACCTCCGCTACCCCGTCTCTCATTGCTCAATCCATGGGAGCGGCAGCCGATACGAAGCTCCCCTTCCAAAAAGGCTCCCTCACAGATGGTGAGGTTGTCGGCTTCAATTTTTCCCCTGAAGCGCGAACGTGGTCCCAGCACCACTGAACGCGAGGCAGTGATATCACCTTCGAGTTGGCCCAGCACTATTAACCGGGGAGAACGGACGCGGCCCCCCACTGATCCATTTTCCGAGATCACCACCAACTCGCTCGAGCTGACCTCACCGCGAAAATGACCGTCAATCCGAATGGGCTCCTGAAAGACCAGATGGCCCGCGACAGTCACGTTGCGATTAACGGCCACTCGCGCGCGTTCCTCGACCCATGAGGCGCGCCCATGGGCTGAATCCTTGGTCGAATCGATCGATTTCACGCTGCGCTGCAACTCCAAACTGACGGTCCTTCCCGCCGATTCCGAATCAGCATCACCAAAGCGCATGCTCGCCCTCCCCCTTCTAAGGCGCCGGAAATACGTGACACGCGACAGCATGACCGCTCAGCCCAGCGGTTAACTTCGGCTCGAGCTCTTTACAGGTATCTTTCGCATAAGGGCATCGCGGATGGAAGCTGCAACCGGGGGGTGGATTTACGGCGCTCGGAGTTTCACCAATCGGCTTGATGCGCTCGTCGCGCATACTGGGGTGAATTTGGGGTATCGCCGAAAGCAGCACCCGCGTGTACGGATGACGCGGATTGGAGTAGATCTCATCGGCTCTTGCCAGCTCCACGATCTTCCCCAGGTACATAATCGCAACGCGCTGACTGATATGCCTAACGACTCTTAAATCGTGCGCAATGAAGAGGTAGGTAAGTTTTAGCTGTTCCTGCAAGTCCTGGAGGAGGTTGATGATTTGCGCCTGGATTGAGACGTCGAGCGCAGAGACCGGCTCGTCAAGCACTAGGAAGCGGGGGTTGACCGCTAAGGCTCGTGCGATCCCAATGCGTTGACGCTGACCTCCGGAAAATTCGTGAGGATACCGGTCCAGCGCATCCGGACCCAACCCAACCATGTCGAGGAGGTCGCGAATCCGTTGCTCCTTCTCACGTCCTCGCGCCAGTCGATGGATCTCGATTCCTTCGGCGACGATCGCGCGCACCTTCATCCGCGGGTTGAGTGACGAATAGGGATCCTGAAAGACCAATTGCATCTGTCGGCGCAATTGACGCAACCGCCTGCGAGAAAGAGTGGCCAAATCACGACCCTCGAAAAACACCTGCCCCGAGGTCGGTTCGATCAGGCGCAGTAGCAAACGGCCAAGGGTAGATTTGCCGGAGCCCGATTCTCCCACCAACCCAAGCGTTTCCCCCCCATAGATGTCCAGTGTCACGCCGTCGACCGCCTTCAAGGTCAGACGTCGTCGTCCGAATAACCCACCGGTGCCAACCGGAAACTCTTTGCGGAGCTGTATCGTGCGGACCAGGACATCTGCCGCAACGGGCTGCGACATTGGCGCCGCGCTTTCACACGCGGATACAGGCGACATAATGGCCAGGAACTTTCTCCTCTAACGGTGGGTCGACCTGAGCACACTGTTCAATCGCAATTGGGCAGCGAGGATGAAAACGGCATCCGGTGGGTGGATTCATCGGTGTCGGCACCACACCGCCAATTGCCTGCAAGCGACGGCGGCCGCTATCAATTCCCGGTAGGGCGGCGAATAAGGCTTTGGTATAGGGACAGAGCGGATTGCGAAAAAGCTCCGCTGCAGATGCCTGCTCCATCATTCGCGCCGCATAGAGAATGCTAACATCATCGGCGTACTGGGCGACGATGCCCAGGTCATGCGTGACCAGTATAACGGCAAGTCCCAAGCGCGATTGAAGCTCGCGAATAAGTTCAAGAATCTGAGCCTGGATAGTTACGTCGAGCGCCGTGGTCGGCTCGTCGGCAATCAACAATTGCGGATTGCAGGCCAGCGCCATGGCAATCATCACCCGCTGGCGCATTCCGCCCGAGAGCTGGTGGGGATAATCGTCGATTCGTCGCTCCGGATCGGCAATACCGACCATGTGGAGGGCCTCGATGGTCCGCGCGCGCGTTTCGCGCCGCCCGGTGCGCTGATGAAGCCGAATTGCTTCACCGATCTGGCTGCCAATCGTAAAGACCGGGTTCAACGATGTCATAGGCTCCTGAAAAATCATCGCGATCCGCGCGCCCCGGATACGGCGCATTTCGGTCTCTGACAGGCGCAGGAGATCAATGCCGTCGAACCTGATCGAGCCGCTGATAATGCGGGCGTTCTCCGGCAAGAGCCGCATGATCGACAGCATGCTGACAGTCTTGCCTGAACCCGATTCGCCCACTAATCCTGTAAGCCGCCCGGGCGCCACCGAGAAGCTCACGTTGTCGAGCGCTCTAACCTCCCCTTGCGAAGCGACAAAGGAAACGCGAAGGTTTTTTACTTCAAGCAGCGGCTGCACACTCTCACGAGGTTAGCATTGCCGGGCAGGACATCGAAAGGAGCCTTATGGGACACCCCAACGCTGGAGCGCTTTATCCTCATCATGCGCCCACTCGTAGCCAGGTCACCAAGCTGCCCAGGCGCTGTCTACGAAGAGAGCGAGAAGCATCGCCGCCGCCTTGAGGATCCAGGTTCCTCACCGTAGCGCGATCTCCACGCAGGCATAACCGGGGATTGCTTTTTTAATCGAATGTTATAGCGTATCAGCTCAGACTCTCTGTATTTACCTTTAGTTACCGAAACGTCGTAAAAATCGTTCTTGACTCATTCCTAAACCTCCGGATCGAAGGAGCCGTTCGGCAACTTAGGGGGTACGTATGACACCGACAAATGATTCCCCGAGCTATTCCGGAGGCATTTCCTCGGTATCCCCGGTTAATCAAATTGCGACCTTTATGCAGGTCGGCAAAGAGTGGAAGATCGATTATGGGGCGATAAGCTTCGCGCTGCGTAACGCTTTGGGTCTTGGCTACATCCACCGACTGCTGCAGCAACCCGGCGAGCAGATTCACGCACTCGATTTGCTAGCCAGTGGCGGCGGCGAAATGCCGGAAGCGGAGCGTTTGAAGGGCCGGCGCATTCGGCCTGACGAAAACCTAGCCCCAATCGGATCTGGCGACCTCGGACCACTGCTGGACGAGCGAGCCAAGCGCGAGTATCGAAACCGAATTTCAGCATTGAACCAGGAACTCGACCAACTGCGCGATCAGGGAACGCTCAATGTGTTCAGTGGGCGCGATTATCGCCGACGCGCCGAGATAGAATTTGAAATCGAAGCCCTTGCGCGCCAGCTTGCTCAGGCCGTCGGCATTTTTGGCCGCGATCGGCCAAGCGGCTCGGCAGCAGAACGTGCTCGGCTCAACGTGACTCGCGCCGTCCGCGCCGCCGTACAAAAGATAGCGGAGCGTAATGCCGCGCTCGGTGAGCTGCTTGCGGCTTCGATTAAAACCGGAGCATTTTGCGCATACCTTCCAAATCCTCAAACTCGGGTCGAATGGCGTCTCGCCGCAAACGACATGTCTGAAGCGGCCAGCACAGGCGTGGTGACCGCGGCTTCACCACCTGAAACGGACGGCGAGCCATCGCGCTACCAAACAAGATTCGTCGGTCGGGAGCACGAGAGAGAGCTGTTAACGGATTGCCTCTCACGAACCGTCGGCGGCAATGGTCGGGTGATGATCCTCACGGGTCCGCCCGGGATTGGGAAAACGCGCATCGCTCGCGAAGCGGGCCACGATGCCCAAGGCCATGAATTCGTTGTGCTTTCGGGCAACTGCTACGATCGCGACGATTCGGTGCCTTTCACTCCATTCGTCGAAGCGATTGAGCGGTTGCTTGGCCCCAATCAAAATCCCGCTGCTCTTCGCCAAATGCTCGGCGGCCAGGGACCGGAGTTGAGCCGGCTGCTACCTCAACTCCGTCTCCTTTTTCCTGAGCGTCCTACCCTGCTTCAATCTTCACCCGAACAGTCCAGGAGGGTGCTGTTTAACGCAGTCCAGGAGTTCATTCGGCGGCAGTCCTCGGCCAAGCCATTACTGCTGGTCTTGGAAGATCTGCACTGGGCTGACGATGGAACGCTCTCACTGCTGATCCATCTGGCGCGGTCAATATCGAGCATGAAGCTGATGATTATCGCGACCCATCGCAACGATAGCATCGATATGAAGCCGCCGCTGACCAAAGCGCTGGAAGAGCTGGCTCACCTGGGCGTGGTGGTTCAGATTCCGTTGCGCGGTCTGCCTCAACCAGCGGTCGCGCAAATGATCGCAGGGCTGAGCGGAACTGAACCACCTCCGGCGTCAGTCGAGCTGATCTCTTCCAGCACCGACGGGAATCCGTTGTTTGTCGAAGAACTAGTCAGGCATCTCGCACAGGATCAGCGCAATGAGAATGTTTTTCAGCGCCTCGACGCAGGTGAGATCGCGCTACCCCATAGTCTCCGCCTGCTCATCGGACAGCGGCTCGCGCTGGTGAGCGGCGCCACCGCGCTGTTTCTCAGAACAGCGGCAGTTATCGGACGATCTTTTAACTTCAGTCTCCTCGAAGCAGCGACTCGCGCTGAACCTGATGAGCTCGTCGACGCGCTCGAAGAGGCTGAGAAGGCGGGCCTGATATCCTCACGGCTGGAATACCCTGAGGCGCAGTTCAGGTTCCGTCATGAACTTATTCGCCGTGCGGTTTTAGATGAGATTTCGCTCGCCCGGCGCCAGCGGATCCATCTAAGCGTCGCAGAAGCGATGGAGCAGCTTTATTCGGCTTTGAGCCATGAGCACTCCGATGACCTCGCTCATCATTTCTGGAGCGCAGGTGCTGCTGCTGATCCGGCAAAGACTCTTCGCTACCTGCAGATGGCGGGGGAGAAAGCCGTGCAAAGCTCTGCCAACGTCAAGGCTATCGGGCATTTCCGCGAGGCCTTGCAGTTGCTCGGTACCCTGGCAGGCACTGCGGAGCGGCAGCGCAAGAAATTGCTGCTCCAGAGCTTGCTCGGGACCGCCCTGATCGCTGTCGAGGTGTTTTCGTCACAAGAAGTGCAAAAGGTCTAGGCGCGCACAAGAGCTCAGCCAGCAATTGGGCGAATCGGCACAGTTTTTCCAGGTGCTTTTCGGCCTCGGGCTGTCATAGGAATCTCGCGGCGAATACCGCACCGCGGTTGCGATGGCTCGGCGGTGTTTCAGCCTGGCTCAAAGTGTCGGCGACAGGGATCTCTTGCTCGAGGCCCATCACGCAGTCGGGGTAGCCTTGTTGGGGATGGCTATTGCCGGCCCTTGACCATCTCGAACAAGCGGTTGCGCTCTATGACCCACCACGCCACAGTGAACATGGCCGATTATACGGTCATGACCTTGCGGCCGGGTGCCTCATGCATGCGGGCTGGGCGCTCTGGTTGCTAGGGCGCCCAGCCCAGGCGGTGAAAAAATCCGGGGACGGTCTTGCGTTGGCCCGCACGTTGGCCCATCCCGCGACTGTCGCCAACGTCGAAGTCTTTGTCGCCTGCTTGCAACAGTGGTGCGAGGAGTTAGGTGCAGTTGAACAACTGGTAAGCTCCGCAGTTAGCATTTCGACTGCACACGATTTCGCTTATCCGAGGACGATGGCATCTATGCTGGCAGGCTGGGCCCTGGTGTAACGTAGAAAAGTCACGGACGATATCGAACAGTTGCGCCGGGGACTTCTTCATGCTCCGAACTGACCATCGGAGATGAATACGCGCCCGCCAGGTCGCAAAAGTCCGGCAAGACGCTGGAACCAGGGACTGCGCGGGAAAGAACTCGAACTGTCGACCGCTATCACGCCATCAAGCCGTACCGCTCCGGCTGGGGTCGTCGCGTCAGATAATAAGGCGGCCACTCGGTCCGCAACGCCCGCCTGGGCAGCGAGTCTGCGGACCAGTTCAACATGCGCAGGTGCGATAGTCACAGCCGTGACCGTCGCACCCAGTTCCTCCGCCCAGAAGATCGCGCCACGCCCCAAAACCCCCAGCCGACAGCCAAAATGTGGCGCAGCCCCGAGCACTCGGTTGCCACGCATCAGCCGCATAACGCACCATTCGCTCCTGCGCCTGCACTAGCTGCCTGCGCAGTTCGTTGACTCCGACGCCGACCGCCGGCGCATCGGTGAACCCGTTATGAAAGTGGACACGGGGACCCGGACCATAGCGGGGCAAGATGGCTTTGCTCTTGGCCTCGTAGTAAGCAACCAGCCTGGTGAGCGAATAACCACCCTGCCCGAGTGAAGAGGCATAAGCGCCCTTTTGGTGAGGTAAGTTGTTCGGGCAACTGGTAAAGTCCCAGCGGATTCCTGAGCCACTTCAGCTGATTCCGCGATCAACATCGGGTCGTTCATTCGGATTGAACGAAATGTTCAATGTGCCTGCTCTCGGCTCCACCGGAACCTAGCTGGGTAACTGCTCGTCTGCTGCATTCCACCGCGCATTAAATCGGCTGATCGCTCGATGTGACTCGATTGGCTCCCTGTTAAAAGGCCTGGGAACCAGAAAGCGAACAATTCGTTCAAGCTTCCTGAACGCCTGTTAAACGTGAGCCTCCGGAAGCGAGGCAAACAAGGAGAAAAGAAATGGCGTACAGGAAGGCGATAGTGGTGCTGGTACCAACGTTGATCTTCGGTCTTGGGGCGCCCGCCTGGTCCGGGACGGACGCAAAGGAGGCTCCGATCGACGCGGAGGTGCTGCCCAGCAGTTCAAACGTTAATACCTTGCTGGGGCTGCTCAGTTCGGTTTTGACCAGTACCGATCCGAATCCGCGCCTAGCCACAGGCGAATGCAAACCGTCTCAACTCTATTCTCAGCATGACGTGGTGGGCGATCCCGAAGCCTGTTTTAGGGGTCGTTATAATTTCGGCACCGGACCCAATGCTACCGCGGTACCGTGAGAAGGAGCGGGGCGGGGATGGCGGGGAAGATTGGCGAATCTCCCCGCTTTCCGTCATCAAACGGCGGTGTAACCGCCATCGACCACGAGTTCGGCTCCGGTGACGAATGAGGCTTCATCGCTGGCGAGAAACACAACGCACCAAGCAACCTCTTCGGGTTGTGCGGCACGTTTCATCGGTGCCATCTCGATAATCGGCTGTAATTGAGAGCGGGGAACGACATCGACCATCGGCGTTAGAATCACGCCCGGATGGACCGAATTGACTCTGATCTTTTCCGGTGCGTATTGGACGGCTGCCGCCTTGGTCAACAGGCGGACGGCTCCTTTGGTGCCATGATAAGCAGCCGAGCCAGAAGAACCGATGATGCCAAAAATTGACGAAATGTTGATGATCGAGCCACCGCCGCGCCGCCGCATCGCCGGGATGGCCGACTTCATTCCCAGCCAGACACCCTTCTGGTTGATATTGACGATGGTATCCCACTCTTCTTCGCTGGTTTGCTCGATGCCTTTCATATTGGCGATACCAGCGTTATTGACCAGGATATCGAGGCCCCCGAATTGCCGCTCACAAAGCTCAACTGCGGCGCGCCAGTCAGCCGCGCGTGTAACGTCGAGATGAACCGCGGCGACAGAGTTGGCACCGAAGTTCGAATTGATTTCCTCGGCGGTTTTTCTGCATTGCTCGTCCAACACGTCGCCGATGACGACCTTGGCACCCTCGCCCACAAACAGCCGCGCTTCCGCGGCACCCTGCCCACGCGCGCCGCCCGAGATCAGAGCGACTTTTCCCTTCAGACGGTCCATGCTTGCACCTCCGACGCCCAGTCAAGCTGACGCGAGTTCGGCGTGAGAATCAGCTCGCGTCGTTCGCGGATATCGCAGCCGACGGAATTTGTCAACGAAGGTCGAGCGGTCGATTATTCTGCGGAGTCGTTACCATTCGCAATCGCGCCGTTATTACCGGAGGGTGCCTCTTCCTCTTCCTCACGTTCGGCGAGCGGCGATACGGCGCGAACGGTTTCTCCCGGTTCAAGTTTCACCAGATGCACGCCTTGCGCATTACGGCCAGTGATACGCACTTGCTTGGCCTTGAGTCGGATTATTTTGCCATGGTCCGTCACCAGGACTACTTGCGCATCACTGTCGACTTGCAGCACTCCAACCACCTTGCCGGTACGCTCGGTCACATCCATGGTGATAACACCCTTGCCACCGCGATGGGTAAGCCGGTATTCGGAGGCTGGGGTGCGTTTCCCGAAACCTTTCTCTGAAACCGTGAGCAGGGTCTCATCGTCGCGCGCGACCGCAATCGAGACGACCTCATCCTGGATCAGCTCGACGGTCCCGCCAGTCTTCTCAGTGGACGATTCCAGTTGCATCCCGGTGACGCCATATGTGCCGCGACCCATCGGGCGCACTTCATCCTCCTTGAAGCGAATCGCCTGCCCTTCACGGGTTGAAAGTACGATCTGCTGGTTACCGTCAGTAAGGCGGACGCCGACAAGGGAATCGCCTTCTTCGAGATTGATAGCGATGATACCGCTGGAGCGGATGTTCTTGAATTCGTCCAGCTCGGTCTTCTTGACCTGGCCGCGCCGGGTGGCGAAGAAGACGTACTTGCCTTTGGCATCCTTGGTTACGGGGAGAAAGGCGGAGAGGGTTTCGTCACTGGCCAGGCTGAGCAAATTAGCGATCGAGCGACCGCGTGCCGCACGCCCGCCCTCGGGTAGCTCGTAAGCTTTCTTCTCGTACACTTTGCCGGCACTGGTAAAAAACAGAAGCCGGTCATGAGTACCTACAGGAACCAAGTGCTCGACAAAGTCTTCCTCGCCGGTCGCAGCGCCGATCTTGCCCCGGCCACCGCGTCTTTGGGTTCGATACAAAGAAAGCGGGGTGCGTTTAATATAACCGCCGTGGGTAACCGTCACCAGGACATCTTCTTCGACGATCAGATCCTCGATCGAGAGATCACCTTCGGCTTCAATGATCTGCGTTCGCCGTTCATCGGCGAATTCTTTTTTGACCGCTTTCAGCTCCTCCGCAATCAGGTTCATCAATTCGCTTTCGTTCGCGAGAATATTGCGCAAGCGAGCGATATTCTCTGCTACTTCCTTGTGCTCGGCTTCGATCTTATCGCGCTCGAGCGAAGTCAGCCGGCGCAAAGTCAAATCCAGAATTGCCTGAGCTTGAGTCTGCGTAAGATTGAACCGCTGCATCAGCCCGGTGCGAGCGGATTCCGTATCTTGTGACCCGCGAATCAAACGAATCACCGCATCCAGATTGCGCAACGCAATCAGTAATCCTTCGAGGATATGCAAGCGCGCCTCGGCCTGCTTGAGCTCGTATTGCGTGCGGCGCGTCAACACGTGACGGCGATGAGCAAGGAATTCGACCAGCATGTCGCGCAGACTCAACTCGCGCGGGCGACCCTCGTGAATCGCCAACATGATAAGACCGTAGCCCTGCTGCATCTGGGTCAACTTGTAAAGCCGATTCAGCACGATGCGCGGGTCTGCGTCGCGTCTGAGCTCGACCACAATCCGCATGCCGTCGCGATCAGATTCGTCTCGCAGGTCACTGATGCCGTCGATCCGCTTCTCATTGACCAGCTCGGCAATCCGTTCGATGAGCCGAGTCTTGTTCACTTGGTAGGGAATTTCCCGGACAATGATCGACGACTTGCCGCTGCGTTTATCGGTCTCGATCGCCGCTGTGGCGCGGATGGTTATCGTCCCCCGCCCGCTTAGATAAGCCTGCCGAATCGAGTCGCGCCCGAGCAATTGGCCGCCGGTTGGAAAATCCGGACCAGGAATAATATCCAGGATCTGCTCGAGGGTCAGATCAGGGTTTTCAATCAACTTTAACAACGCATCGCATACCTCACCCAGATTGTGCGGTGGAATGTTGGTCGCCATCCCGACCGCTATTCCGTCAGAGCCGTTAATCAGCAGGTTCGGAATCTGAGCGGGTAAGACTTCGGGCTCGCGGTCCGAGCCATCGAAATTATCGAGAAAATTGACGGTATCCTTGTCAATATCGGCTAACAGCCGTTCCGCCAATTGTGTCAGGCGGCATTCGGTATAGCGATACGCAGCCGGTGGATCGCCGTCGATTGAACCGAAGTTCCCCTGACCGTCGACCAGCGGATACCGCATGCTGAAAGTCTGCGCCATGCGCACCAGCGCATCGTAAACCGCACCGTCGCCGTGGGGATGATATTTTTTGAGAACCTCTCCAACCACACCAGCACACTTCGAATAGCGCCGGGTCGAGAGCAGTCCTTCACGGAACATCGCATAGAGAATTCGGCGGTGAACCGGTTTGAGACCATCGCGCAAGTCGGGGAGGGCTCGTCCAATATTTACCGACATGGCGTAGTCCAGGTAGGACTGGCGCATGTCATCTTCGATACTAAGGCGCGCGGGTTCATTGCGCAGAGGTTGGTTGCCGTTGGTTTCAGCCATTTAGTTCAAGCCTGGTATCTTTTGCATTTGAGTGAACGTCAAACGGGCGGAGCGGTGCCCGCGTGCTTGCCACGCAGACCGTTCAGAACGGACAGCACGGTAGTGCTCGACTGGCCTAAATATCCAGATTTTTTACGTTGAGCGCATTCTCTTCGATGAACTGACGTCGCGGCTCAACCTGATCGCCCATCAACCTGGCGAAAATATCCTCGGCGTCCTCCTGCGATGCGATCTCGACCCTAAGCATTGAGCGCGCTTCCGGATTCATCGTGGTCTGCCAGAGCTGTTCCGGGTTCATCTCACCCAAGCCTTTGTAGCGTTGGATTTCGACGCCCTTCTGACCCGCCTGCAGCACGGCGTCGGCGACCGCTTTAAGCGAGTCAGCGGTATGTTCTTCCTGACCGGTTTTGATTTTGAAGGGTGGCCGGAACGGTTCGAGTTCGGTGCTGAGACGACGGATTTCCCGCATTTCGCCACTATGAAACAAGGCCAAATCCACAACCGTGGGAGGCGTCGCCCCGTTGCGGGCGTGCGTGAATACGATTTTCCACGCAGCTTCCCCGTCGGCGATTACCTTGGATTGAAGGTTGAGGTCGCCGACGGCTTTCTTGATGGTCTCGGCCAGCCCCTCAAGCGCCTTCTGGTCGCGGAAGGTATCAGCGCCCGCGCTCTTCTCATTAATCAATTTGGACAGTGCCGCCACGATTGACCGTTCTTTGGAGCGCCTCTCGAGGCTCTCGTACATTCGCTCCATGTGCAACGCGCGGCGCACCAGGGTCTTGAGGGCCGCACCTTTGAGTTCCCGTGCATCCTTGCCCTTGCCAGCTTCGAAGGTCACCGCTTCGGCGCCGAGATCAGTGAGATATTCCTCCAGTGCGGCTTCATCCTTCAGGTAACGTTCGGTCTTGCCTTTTTTTGCACGAAACAGTGGCGGCTGAGCGACATAGAGATAGCCGTTTTCGATAATTTCCGGGAATTGACGGAAGAACAGGGTCAGCAAGAGCGTTCGAATATGTGAGCCATCGACGTCGGCGTCAGTCATGATAACCACGGTGTGATAGCGCAACTTGCTGACGTCTTTGTCAGAGCCCACGCCCATCCCGAGTGCGGTGATCAAGGTGCGCAGCTCGGCGGAGGATAGAACTTTGTCAATGCGTGCCCGCTCAACGTTAAGAATTTTGCCGCGTAGCGGCAAAATCGCCTGGATCCGGCGATCGCGTCCTTGCTTGGCCGAACCCCCTGCGGAATCACCTTCGACGATGAACAACTCGCTACGAGCCGGATCGCGCTCCTGGCAATCGGCAAGTTTCCCCGGCAGAGAACCGGAATCCAAAGCCCCCTTACGCCGCACCAGTTCCTTAGCCCGCCGTGCCGCTTCGCGTGCGGTCGCGGCTTCGATTGCACGCGCCACGATGCGCTTGGCATCCGTCGGATTCTTCTCCAGATATTCACTGAGCTTCTCATTGACCAAACCCGCCACCAACCCCTCGATTTCGGAGTTGCCCAGCTTGGTTTTGGTCTGACCTTCAAACTGCGGCTCCGGCAGTTTGACGCTCACTACCGCGACGAGGCCCTCCCGGGTATCGTCTCCTTCAAGCCTCATCTCCTTGTTTTTGAACAAATTGTTCTTCGCGGCGTAGCTATTAAGCGTCCGCGTGAGCGCCGACTTGAGTCCAGACAGGTGGGTTCCGCCTTCGACCGTATGGATGTTGTTGGCGTAACTGAAGATCGCCTCGTGCACCGAGTCGGTCCATTGCAGTGCTACTTCGATGTCATTACCATCGCGAAGACCCTTGAAGAAAATGACATCATGCAGGGCATCGCCGGCTTTGGTCAGCGATTGAACAAACTCTCTGATACCACCCTCGTAATGGAACTCTTCTTGTTTGCCCGTGCGCTCATCGCTTAGCTTGATCTTGAGGCCGGCATTCAGGTACGCCATTTCGCGCAGATAACGCGCGATTGCCTCATATTTGAATTTGACCTCTGGGAAAATGGTGGGGTCGGGTGAAAAGGTGGTTTTGGTCCCGGTGAGCTTGGTCACACCGCGCTCTTCGACCTTGCTCTTAGGGACGCCGCGCTCGTAGCGTTGGCAATAAACCCTACCGTTTCTGCGAACCTCAACCTCGAATTCTTCACTCAGAGCATTGACTACAGACGCACCGACTCCGTGCAACCCGCCGGAAACCTTGTAAACGCCGCGGTCGAATTTCCCGCCAGCGTGAAGTACTGTATGAACGACTTCGAGTGCCGAACGCTTTTCAGTGGGATGGATCTCGACTGGAATTCCTCTACCGTTGTCCTCGACCGAGATCCGATCGTCGCTGTGAATAATCACGTTGATCTCGGTGCAGAATCCGGCGAGCGCTTCATCGACCGAATTGTCAACGATCTCAGTGACTAAATGATGCAATCCACGCTCGGCAGTATCGCCAATGTACATCCCGGGCCGTTTACGAACCGCTTCGAGACCCTCCAAGACCCGAATGGAATCGGCCCCATAACCGTCGGTGCTGTGTTTGTTTGCCATAGTTGATTAGCGGACGAGAAGAGCGACCAGTTAAAGCTGACAGATGAATATTCTATCTTCGTGCAGCCTCTCAGTAAAGGATAGAAACCCTCTTTTCACCCGTTTTAAAACACCGTCACGCTTTTCTCGCGGAGACGCTCTGGAACTGGTAGAGCTAACCGAACCCAAGTGTTTTGCGCGAGACTGAGGGCTCTGGTCATCTTCTCAGACGAATAATTTAAAACCATGTTAGCTTTATTACCCGTGGGGACGGCAGAAGTGGCGGTGAACGACTGGTGAAACGGTCATTTGAGCTCCGCGATTTACTTGATCGCAGCTAGATAAGCCAGAAACTCTCGCGGACCAATGTAACCAGTTTTGGTCACACGAATGCGCCCGGTCGAGTCAATGAAGACCGTGGTAGGAACACCGGCGACCGCGAACTGTTTCATCAGGGCGGCATCCTGAGGATTGGCGCGGGTCAAATTCGCCTTGAGCCAAATAAATTCTCCCGCTCGCTGAATGACGGCGCGGTCCCTGAAGGTAATGCGCTCCATCTCGCTGCACGGCACACACCAGTCAGCGGCGAAATCCAATACCACAGGCTTACGCTCAAGCTTGGCGGCTTGCAGCAATGCTGGGTCAAATGGGCGGAACTTCAAGGCTGGCGGCGATGATCTTGTCTCACTCACCAAATAGACAAGACTCGCCACCGCAGCTGTCGCCAAGATTGAGCGGAGCACCAGGAAAGGTTTCAAATTGCGTCCGGCTTTGGACAAAAAGCCCAGATAAACCGCCGCAGCGAGTCCGTAATACGGCAGAATCCGAGTGGCTAAGTGGTTGGGTGTCAGGGGATCGATAAAGTACAGCGCCAGCGCAATCAGCAAAAAACCAAATAAATGCTCGACCCAAACAAGCCATTCGCCAGAGCGGGGCAGGCTGCGGATGCTCCCCGCAACGACCGCCAGCGCAACGTAGGGCAAGCCCAATCCCACAGCCAGCGTGAAAAACAGAGCGAAGCCGAAAAACAGGCTGGAGCTCTGCTGTACAACTACGAGCAGTCCGACCACGACCGGGCCGATGCAAGGCGCCGCCACAATCCCCATCCCCAGGCCCATCACAAGAGCGCCGACATAGCCTGTCCGTCCACTCCCAAACCATCTAGTCAGCCGAGCCGGCAGTTGGAAGGAGACGAGACCAAAACTCGCTGCTGCGCATACCAGTAACATCGCTGCGATTGCGCATAGGACCAATGGATTCTGCAGAGCAGCGCCAAACAGGCTACCACTCAGCGCGGCAGTGACGCCGAGCCCCGAAAATGTCACGGCGATGCCTAGCACATACACCAGAGCCAGGAGAATAACTTTGCGCGGCCCCCCAGCCTGGTAACCGAAATAGGCGACCGTCACGCCTATGAGGGGATAGACGCATGGGGTGAGGTTCAGTGCCAAACCACCGAGAAGAACAATAACGAAACCTATTAATGACCCGCGTTTGCGGAATATGTGTGCCAGCGCGCCATTGCTGGCGGCAGTCCAATCCGGTTTCAGATAGCTGTTCGGCAGTGAATCAGCTACCGGAACCAGCCCGAGGAGAAAGGTCCTTGATATCGAAGTCGGACGCAGACATTCACGATCATTGCAGGCCTGGTAAAAGAGCTGTACATCGATTTCTTTGTTTGCTGTCGTGAAGTCCCTCGATGGAGTAATTGGAATAACGAAGCTGACGCGGCCCGAGAAGACCGCAAGAGTCTGCCGAGGCTCAAACGCTAACGAAATATGCTGCGCCGCCGGGTAAATTACGTCGCCGATTTCGAGGCCACCGGGATTCCTGACGGTGACACGAGTAGGTATTAAGAAGGCGGTCGATGGCTGGTTTGAATTGATATGCCAGCCCGTGGCAATAGCGACTTCGACGTCAAGCAAGTTCGGCTGGTGAGCCGCTAACGGGTGCGCCAGCGAAGCGGCTTTGATGCTGACAATGTTCGGCTCGACCACTGAACCGCGGGCCGCCTCGGCACCCATCAGGCAACAGACAATCAAACTCACCAGCGGAAATTGCCGAAGCCTGGCAGACCGCGCCGATGCCAACTGGTCAACCTCTGTCGACCTGATCGCTCAGCTGTCGAGCGGCGCCTCTCCGTATGTCGACAATGGCGCGTGATCCACGATCTCCAGCCCATAGCCTGGCAGATTCGCCAGCCTGGGTGGTTTATCGGTGAGTAGAATCATTTTTCGTACACCGACGTCGCGCAGAATTTGCGCTCCAATCCCATAATCGCGGAAATCCGCCTCCGGCGCGTTCAGGCGTGTAGTGGGGCGAATAATGGCGCGCCGTGTGCCAGCACTGAAATCACTGGCTATAGCTTCGGACTCGCGCTTGAGGTAAAGGATAACGCCCTCACCCTTCTCGGCAATGTACTCCATCGCCGCTTGCAACAAGTTTCGCGTGTTACGCTTGCTATAGCCAAAGACATCGCCGGGCAGATACTCACGATGGGCGCGGACCAGCACCGGCCGGTCCGGACTGATATTTCCCATGACCAGCACAAGATGCTCGCTCTGGTCGACCAGATTACGATATACGCACGCCTTGAAATCGCCGTAAGCGGTCGGCAAGCGTGCCTCGGCGATGCGTTGAATCATCGTTTCATTACGCAGGCGATATTCGATAATGTCCGCGACGGTGACAATCTTGAGGCCGTGGGCCCGGGAAAATTCAATCAGGTCGTCGCGGCGGGCCATCGTGCCGTCTTCCTTCAGGATCTCGCAGATGACGCCCGCCGGTTTCAGTCCTGCCAGGCGAGCAAGGTCTACCGCTCCTTCAGTCTGTCCCGTCCGCACCAGTACCCCGCCCTCGCGCGCGCGCAGCGGGTAAACATAACCCGGGGTAATGAATTCAGAGCCCGTTGCGTCTTCGCGCACCGCCTGCAGAATCGTGGTGGCGCGGTCTTGAGCGGAGATGCCCGAACCAGCGGCGCGCCGGGCCGTAATCGGAACCGTAAATGCGGTGCCCAAAGGGGCTTGGTTATCGCCTACCATCATGCTCAGACCGAGCTGGTCGACGCGCTCCGGTGCCATCGGCAAACAGATCAAGCCGCGGCCATACTTGGCCATGAAGTTGATAGCCTCTGGCGTGGCTTTCTCTGCGGCCATGCAGAGGTCGCCTTCATTTTCTCGGTTCTCATCATCCATCAGTATGATCATGCGGCCACGGCGGGTTTCCTCTAAGGCCTGTTCAACGGTGATGAATGGAGCTTGGGGCGAATGAGTCCGAGGCGTGATATCTCCGAACATGAGATTGCTTATTCCATTAGTGCTCGGTTCAAAAGCACTGGCCGAAATGAAATTCCTCGATTCGCCAACTATTCTAGCCCAATTTATTATGCGCCGTGAAATGGCCGGACATCACTTTTGACTCCGCCTAGCCCGGGGTTCACAGCTAAGATGCGTTCGGAGCCAACTCAAACTTATAATGGCAGGGATGGCCTCAAATCAGTCCAAAACACCCGAGCCGTGTGGGGCCGACCCTCAGCGCCTCCGGCGTGCGCTACCCTCGATCGACCTGTGTCTGAGAACGGCATTAAACGACGCGCGTCTGCGCCATTTGGGACGAGCGTACTTGAAAGATCTGGCAAGACGCGTTCAGGCTCAGCTCAGGGCGAATCAAGCAGAGGAGGTCGAAGCCCCGACCAACCGCGAACAAAGACTTGGCCAAATCATCGAACAGATGGCGGCACTCGCTCTGTCCGACGAACCCAAGCTCTGCCGCGTGGTCAACGCAACTGGTGTCGTACTGCATACTAATCTTGGCCGCGCCTTGCTGGCTGAAGCCGCGATTGAAGCGGTAACGATGGCAGCAGCCTCGCCAACTAACCTTGAATACGACCTCAGCAGTGGCTCGCGAGGCGACCGCGACACCATCATTGAGGATGAGCTCTGCGAGCTCACCCATGCCGAAGCCGCAACGGTGGTCAATAACAATGCAGCAGCCGTGCTGCTGGTCCTCAATACGCTGGCCGCAGGCCGCGAGGTAATCGTCTCGCGCGGGGAGCTGATCGAAATCGGCGGATCGTTCCGATTACCGGATGTGATGCTTAGTGGCGGCGTGCGTCTTAGGGAGGTCGGCACCACGAATCGCACTCACCTCCATGACTACGAGAAGGCAATTGGCCCTGAGACGGCGCTGTTGTTGAAGGTTCATCCGTCGAATTACCGCATCGTTGGTTTTACCCACGAAGTGGGCATCGCGGAGTTGGCCGCGCTCGGCCGCCGTCACAACGTCGAGGTGGTCGAAGATCTCGGTTCCGGCGCTCTGATCGATCTGAGCCTTTATGGCATTGCCCGCGAGCCGATCGTAGGAGACAGTATTGCCGCCGGCGCGGGACTCGTCACCTTCTCCGGGGATAAATTGCTCGGCGGTCCCCAGGCAGGAGTCATTGTCGGGCGGCGTCAATTGGTCGAACGGCTACGCCGCAGTCCGCTCAAGCGGGCACTTCGCTGTGACAAGATGACATTAGCGGCGCTGGAAGCTACTCTGCGTCTTTACAGGCGCCACGATGTGGAAAAAGCGCTGCCTACCCTTCGCTTTTTACGTCGTTCACTCGAAGAGATTCAGCTGGTTGCCGATCGCGGCCGCGTCACTCTACAGCGCCGTTTGCTCCCACAATTCAAGATCGATGTCACCGACGGAGAGTCGGAGATCGGCTCAGGCGCACTGCCGACGGTTCGGCTCAAGACCCGTGTGATCCGGGTCAGCCATCCCTCGATGTCGCCCGAGGCTATCGCAGCCATGTTTCGAAGGGCCCGGCCACCGGTGATTGGACGCATTAATGACGATGCTTTCCTCATCGACTGTCGAACGATCGAAGATCCCGGGGTCCTGGAGGTGGAGTTCGCAAAATGAAATAGCCGAGCCTTGTCCATGCCGGCTGCGGACTGGACAAACCGGCTGGATTTTGTTCCTTTAGCAGGCGGCCGTTGGCTTGTTGCTCCATGGCCGGCTTCCCCGATTTGGATCGGCGACAGCCCGGCGAAGTCATGGTTCCCGTTCCCACAGGAGCGAGTCATGCCCGATAAAACGTACAAAATCATCGAAGTAGTGGGTGTTTCTGCAGAAAGCATCCACCAGGCCGTCCGTAACGCTATCGCAAAGGCTAGCCAGACCGTGCGCAACATTGACTGGTTCGAGGTGCAACAGATTCGGGGTGCCGTTCACAGCGGTCAACCTGAATTCCAGGTGGCCGTCAAAATCGGCTTTAGACTCGAGGGCCAGTCGGTGGTTTGATGGATTAAGCTACAATTGCCGACGCCTCGCTACTGACTGGATTTTGAGCGGCTCGGGTGCTTACGCCTGAATCGGGCCGCTCAGCGCTCTGCGGGCTGCTGGTTCGCTAGCTGACTGCTGGTTCGCTGTCTGATCTACGTCTATGATTGATTCAGCGCAATCTGCAGGCGAAGCGCTGGCTTTATGAAAACCTGTCCGCGATGTGGCAAACAATATCCTGATACTGAAGGTTTTTGCGCGAACGACGGGACGGAGCTGATTGACGGTCCTGCTGCTGGGCGCGGACGCCTGACCTCCCGTATGACTGAGCAGACCCATCCCGAGCAGAGTCTCGAGTGTCCGGTCTGCGGTGGCAAGGCACTTCCGGGCGAAGTCAGGTGTAATTTTTGCGGTGCTCGGTTGCGAGCGAGCGATGGAGAGCCGCAAGGTCCTGGAATCCCGACTGCATCCCGGAGTTTGAATCGGCAGCAGAATTTAAGCTTTCAGGGTTCGGATGAGACCTCACCAGAGCTGCCGGATACTGGGACGAGCAAAAGCAACCGTTTGGTCAAGATATTAGGTTTCTCCAGCGCGGCCATAGTGGCTCTCGCCGCTGGTGCCTGGCTCGCGGTTTATCTCAGCAAAGGTCAATCATTTCCCAAACCTCTGTCGACTCCGAGTGCAGCTTCGGCGGCACCGGTGGTCGAACTCGCCAATGACACTCCGATTCGAACTCAGGGCGACGCAGCCGGTACGATGCCACGTGAGATGAGCGACCTGCGAAAGGTCTTCGACGACAACAAGGCCGGCTTGACCAATGTCTACACGACCGCCCTCGGCACCGATCCCTCGATGGTGAACGGGATGGTGGTACGCCTGCACGTTCTGCCCGACGGTGGCGTTGACAATGGCGCGGTTCGGATCTCGACCGCCGGCAACCCCAGTTTCGACGCGGAAGTGATCGAAGCTATGACTTCCTGGAAATTCCCTCCAGCCCCTGGTGGCGCCAGCGTTGAGTACCGCGTGATTTTCGCTCCTTCGGCAAGCGCCGCCGACGCTGCCGAGTCAAAGCTAGAAACCAAACTGGCGAGTCTTTCACCGGGTGAACCCTCAGAATACGCCTTTTCACCTTCAGGCGCCATTGGACCTACGGTCGCTGAAGCCGGTCCGTCGCCTACGCCCGGTGCGGCAGCTGCGAGTGTATCTCCGGTGAGCGGCGGGGCCTTAACCAGCAGTCCGACTCCGTCGCCAGAACCGACGAGTCTCGCGGCGTTACCCACGGTGGAAGCGGCACCGTCTCCCTCGGGGCCGACAAAAATGAAGTCGCCACCTCCACGGGTACACCGCCATCGCCATGCCGGTCCCACCATCGCTGCGCTACCGCCGCCAAAGCCACCCTTGATCGAACGTGTGAACAGTGAGTTGCGAGCCGATCGCAGACTGCGACGCGTTCAAGCTTACACCAACGGGTCGGTTGTAACGATCTTCGGCAAGGTGTTTGACGACAAAGACCGTTTGCTCGCGGAGAAGACGGTAAAAAACATCGACGGTGTAAGCGCCGTAATCGACAATCTTACCACTGATACTCAGCAGTGGGCGCACAACCAAGCGCTAATCGAGCAAGCCCTTCAAAATGCCGGATTCGACAATGTTCGGGTGAAAGTGATCGGCAATGACGCTTACCTAAGTGGGCAGGTCAAGACTGAACTCGACCGTGAACGGGCGGTTACCGTGGCCCAATCGGCGGCCCCAGTTAAGGTGCGGGAAAATCTGATCACTGTCGCGATCGGCAACGTATTGGGTTTTTGATTTTCGAGCTCCACAATCCAACAAGTAGAACAATAGTGCCTGGGCCGTTTCAGCGGAGAGAAACGGCGCGGGCGATGGAAACTATCATCCTCGGCCATTATGAAACTCTTGCTGCCCGCTTGCTGAGCAACCCTTGACATTTCTTAGGCACTCCGATTAGATGAAGGCGTTTCATCGCTCGCCCGCTGCCGCAGGAGGTCTCGCGAGCAAATGTCTGACACACCAAGCTCGTGCAAACAAGTATTCGAACAAATGCCTGGGCGTTTTAAGAAAGAGGCGGCCCAGGGTCTGAATGTCGTCTATCAGTTCGATTTATCGGGCGAAGGTGGCGGGACGTGGCAGGTCATCATCAACAACGATAAGTGCGAAGTCAAGGAGGGTTCGGACCGGTCGCCAAATACGACTATTTCGATGGCCGCTCAAGACTATCTTGACATGGTCAATGGGAAGTTGAATCCGCAGATGGCATTTATGAGCGGCAAACTCCGTATCTCAGGAGACATGGGTCTGGCGTTAAGGATACAGAGCTTGTTCGGCGAATAGTGGCTGTCCTGCAGCGCAAAGGCTCTGTCGTATCAATCAAGAGTGGCGTCACTTTAGGGACGCGGTTGCCACAAATCCTTCAAAGGTTATTGGCGTAACATCATAAGCTGGCGTGATTGGTGTGTCCGCTGGCATTTAAAACCACCGCCCAGCAATTGGAAGTCGACTACGACGCCGAAGCGGCCGACTACACAGTCGGTAACCAGGTGCACTGAGCAGACTTTTATTCAGCTTGCAATTTGGTGATTTGGGCTCAAGAAAACCATGCTGTAATGAAAGGATAGACATGAGTTCGCAGGATCCTAGTAGGGGTACGTCCCGCCAAGCTGGACTTCCAGGTGCTGCTGAGCGCGATGACGCTGTGGCAACAAAACTTTCAAAGGAATTAAACAATTGGCGCCGTAAGCGGAACTCCGGGAGGGCAAGACGCAATGACGGAGAGCGCGACGGTTATCAGACAGCGTCAGCACGGACGATCAAGTTGAAGGGCCATGAAACGCTCGTGGTTCGCAAGCTTAAACACCTGAAGCCAGCCCCCAACCAACAGCAAAATCCGCAAAACGTTTAAAACGTCCGCCGCTCGGTACCGATTCCATCCAGGGGCGAGCACTGCGCCTTAGCAACCTTACGAGCGGAGCACCTCGACGGGCATTTGGCGTGTGGCCTGCCGAGCGGGGTAAAGCGTTGCCAACCAACAGAGCACGATCGACGCTACAGCCACGATCACAAAGTTCAATGGATGAATTGCGATCGGTAAGGTCGAAATTCCGTAGATTCGCTTTTCGATGTGAATAAAGTGGTAATGGGCCAGTAGCCAGCAGCCGAGCGCGCCTGAGAGCAAGCCCGCGGCAGTACCAACGCTGCCGACGATCAAGCCCTTGAAAACAAACACCCGCCGCACATCGGCAACGCTAGCGCCCATACTGCGCAGTATCGCGATGTCCTTGCGCTTCTCCATGACCACCATGATGAGGATGGCAACGAGGTTGAAGGCAGCAACGCCGATGAGCATCAACAAAACCAGTGCATAAACCCTTTTGAGCATCTCGAAACCGGCGGCCGCGGCTTCGTTGAACTCTTTCCAATTTGCCACGCGGTACGATTTGCCGAACATCGCTCTAAGCCGCGCAGTCACGCGATCAGTTTGCTCGAGATCGAACAGCCGGACTTCGATGCCGTCGACGCGTCCTTCGCGGCCAAAGAACCTTTGTGCACTGCTTAGACTTAATAAAACCAGGCTGCGATCCACGAACGCTATTCCCGACTCAAATATTGCGCCGACAGTGAAGTGTGCGGTTCTCGTGGTGAGCTCGCCTTGACTGCCGGCAACAATCGGCACAATCAAGGTGATAGTATCGCCCGCCTTGACCTTCAGCTTTTCGGCGAGAGTTGACCCCAGGGCAACATCTGCCGCAAATGACTCCGCTTGAGCCGGCGTGAGGCCGGCAGGATCGTTTTTCGCCAGCGCATCGATCGAGCCCTGCAGAATGTATGGGCGCAGTTTGGAAACTACGGTTGCGCCTCCAGGCTCAACACCCCGCAGGATTACGCTGCTGATCCCGTGAGCTGACGCCGCCATTCCTTGTCCAATGACGAACGGATCCGAGCCGGCTACGCCTGGTACGGTATTGGCTCGAGCCTCGATATCTGTGTAATTCTCAATCGATCCGTTGTAGCTTTGAATTTCAACCTGGGGGGTTAGCTTAAGATTCTTTGGCGAAGACTGGCCTCGAAGCCTGCCATCACTGCCAGGACAATCACAAGGGCCGCCACGCCTAGCATCACCCCGACCACAGTGAAAATAGTCGTGATCGAAATGAACGCGTCACGCCGACGCGCGCGCAGGTAGCGGAGAGCAATCTTGAGTTCGTACTGCACCGAAGCCTAGGCAGAGGCCTGGTCGTCGCGCTCGGGCAAACCGATTATCAATTGACGCGGCGGTCCCAACAGCTCATTAAAATACGACCTTCTCCTGCTTCAATTGCTCGATTTCTGCGCTGCTCATCTTAAGTAATCCACCCAGGATTTCATCATTGTGCTGTCCGAGGGCTGGAGCGGGGCTGCGCAGATGACCCGGCGTGCGACTTAACCGATGTTGCAGCCCTTCGTACGGCGACGGTCCCATGACCGAATGATCGAGCCAATGCCAGTACTCGAAAGCCTGAAGGTTTTCATCGTCATGCAGATCCAGGCAGTTCTGCACGGGGTAAGCGGATACGCCAACTGCTTGCAATGTTGCGGTTAGCCGGTCGGCTCGATGCTGACGAAGTACCTGGGCGAGAAACGAATCAAGCGCTTCGCGATTTTGCATTCGACCGAGCATTGTATCGAACCGACAGTCTGTCGGCGGGTTGCCCAACACCTTGAGCATCTCTTGCCACTCGTGATCGCTCGCCACCGCTAGTGCCAGCCATCTTTCATGCCCGTCCTCATCCGCACAACGATATGCACCGTGCGGTGCAAACCGAGCCGAGCGATTGCCTAACGGACCCAGCACCCGACCCGAACTGAAGTAGTCGATCAGAGCGGGCGCGAGATTATGCAGGGCGGCTTCGTACTGAGCCATGTCAATATACTGACCTTTGCCGGTTCGCCGTCGATAGTCCAACGCGGCAATCAACGCGCAAGCTGAAAACCGCGGGGCAATAAAATCTGTATATGCACCATAGGGTGGGCACAATTCGGACTCCGAATAACCAGCCAGATAGTAAAAGCCGGCAAGCGCCGCCATCAAATTGCCGAAGCCTGGGTAGTCACGATGTGGGCCGGTCTGTCCCTGCATGCAAGTCGACAGCATTATGAGGTCGGGTTTGATTGCCCGCAGATGCTCATAGTCGAGTTCCCATTGCCTCAACGTTTTAGGCGTAAAACTCTCAGCGACGATGTCAGCCCAGGGCAGCAACTTGAGAAAAATCTCGCGCGCCTTAGGCTTACTCATATCGAGCGTGATGCCCTTTTTCGAAGTATTATAGCTAGCGAAGAACTGGCTATTGTTGATCCCCGGCTTCGCATCCTTCCAAGGAGGTGCCATCCGCAGTCCATCAAGTCGGGTGGAAGACTCAATCCGGATAACCTCTGCGCCATTATCAGCCAGGTATTTGGTAGTAACCGGACCCACGGCGTACCAAGTAAAATCCAACACATGGATTCCGTCGAACGCGTATTTTCTCATGAAGCTCTCCGCTGATCGTCCCGATGCTTGGATTCGCGCAGGCAGTTTTTTGCGGTTAGCTCAAATAGCACCAATCGCACGCAACTGCACAAGGAGCTCAGGCGCCAGCCCCAGCAGCTCGCAATAAACCTCATGATTATGCTGACCGAGCTGGGGCGACGGTCCTGCCGGACCGACTGGGGTGACACTCATCTTGGCGAATGCACCCGGAAATGTGAGCTCGCGATCGAGATGGGGATGGTCGATCTTGACGAAGTAACCACGGGCAGCCAGGTGCGGGTCCTGGGCGATATCGGCGACCGTCGCGACCGGCGCCGCCAGGATCCGACGACGCAGAATATTCTGCCAAATCTCGGCTTTGGTCTTGGTCATCAGAAAGCGCTCAAATGCCTCTTCCGCCATCTCGAGCTCACGGAAATCGGCTTCCGTCGCATTCATGAAGCCTGCGGGCGTGAGCGCTTTGAGTCCTCCGGGCTGCGCTAACCACTCTGGAGCAGCCTGCTCTTCCTTCATCCAGTCAATAATAGCGTTAGTCGATGGCAGGTAGGCGCCGCCAGCGAGCAATCCCGAGATATAGCCATCCTTACAACGGAAAATGGTTTTGCGCCGGCCACCGATAGCACCGGTATAAATGCCGCTGCGGCGCAGATAATCCCCATGCAAAAGCGGCATTGCCTGCTCGTTCATCAAGGTCGACACTACACAGGCCTGCATATCGATCACTATATGTTGACCGACTCCGTCGAGCTCGCGCGGGTAATGCGCGATCAAAGAGGCAACCGCGGCCTCGGCTCCAGCGTGAAGACCGGCCTGCGGCAGACTGAGCTCCAGTGGTGGCTTCCCTTCCTCTCCCATCAGATACATCATGCCGCCGGCAGCCCAACTGACTATGTCCGCTGCTCTGTAGCGGCTGGCAGGTCCTCGATCGCCGAAGGGTGTAATAGAAGTATAAATCAACCGGGGATTGGAGCGGCTGAGTTCTTCGTAGCCTAATCCCCGTTCATTCATGTAATCGAGGGGGAACGATTCAACGAGGAAATCGGCGGTGTCAGCAAGCTTGCGGAACAAAGCTCTGCCGTCAGCCGAATCGAGATTCAGGGTCACTGATCGTTTGCCGGCATGATAAGCAATCGCGTACAGACTGCGGTCGGGACCCGGCAAATCATCTAAAAAGGGGGGAATTGTCCGGGTCGAACATCCGGCCGGCGGCTCGACCTTGATAACATCCGCTCCCATGTCTGCAAAGATCTTTCCGCAAAGCGCGCCTTTTTCGTCTGTCAGATCAAGCATGCGGAACCCTTTGAGCAGTTCCGATCCCATTAGCTCTTCCTCCTTGTGCAATCACGGAGAGAACCAAAAGACGCAGAAATAATAGTAGGGCCGCCGCTTAATGATCTACTTTGAGCGCGCCCTGAGCGAAGGCAATCTGCGGCGGGATCGCGCTCACACGAAAACGGATATTAAGGCCTTCGGTGAGCGCGGCTAAATGCGAGGCTGCTGGGCTGCTGCCCGCGCCGCCCCAATTGCCGTGGCATAATCGGCATGCTCTGGAATGATGAAGCGACCGTAACCGAAGTTAAGCCGCTTCATTTTTTGCATGAAACGAAAGATACGGGTCAGCTTGCCCGTCATCACGATATCTTCCTGCCCGCAGGCCCGCGCCGCCGCTATGCTTAGAACCGAGACTACTTCGACAATCAGATTCATGATCGCGAGTGCCTTGTCCTCGACGGTGGCGTCGGCGGTGATCTTGCCGAAATTGGCTGCGGTCGTGCCTGGTGGCAAATCGCCAATAGGTCCACCCGCAATATCACGTACCGTCAAATCCACGCGGCTTAGGTCTCCACGTTCTGCCATCGCTTCGAGTGTGCCCAGGGAAGAAACACCGAGCATATGACGCGATAAGCCACGCAAGGTGCCGCCGCCCAACCCGGTCCCACTGACGTGCTCAATGCGTTCAGGATTTACCGACACGATTGCGGTTCCGGTGCCAAGCGACACCACCAGCGCCCGGCGTTTGCCAGCCAATGAAGTGCCGCCGATGCCGATCGCATCGAATTCGTTCACCTTCACTACCGGGAGCCCGAATAATGTTTCGTCCAACGCGCGCGAGCCGGCGCCCGTGGCTGCTACACAACTCACATTGCTGAGCGAGAGACCACAGGTCTGCACAAGCTTGCCCAAAGCTCCGGCTGCTGCGGCTATCGGGTCATTGGCTTCGATGGTAACGACGTGAACATTGCCATTGTCGAGGACTACCGCATCGGTAGTCGAACCGCCGATGTCAATTCCAACGATCATCCTGGTGCCGACTCCTGTCCGGCCCTTTTCAAGACTCACCCCAAGACACCGACTTTGGCTGCAAAGCCTGAGCTCGGGTTGCTTAAAAGCTAGACTAGCAAGAGCCTAAAAGGCAAACGCGCCACCGGCTTAGCCGCCAGAGCCGGCTGTGCTACGGTTTTGGCATGCGGCGGCGAGCTGACGACCTAAACCAGGGATTATTTAAGGCGCAGCGCACGGCAATTCCGCCATTGGCTGAAAGAATGAGGCCCGTCTCGTTGGCCGATATGGTCGGACAGCAGCACGTACTTGGTCCGGGCCGACTACTTTTTCAGATGGCCAGCACGGGCAAACTTCACTCGATCATCTTGTGGGGCCCGCCAGGCACCGGCAAGACTACACTCGCTCGCCTGCTGACTAAAAGCTCAGGGGCGCTCCTGCGGTCGATTAGCGCGGTGACCGCTGGGGTCGTGGAACTTCGCGAAGCAGTGCAATTTGCGCGGCGTTCAATTGAGATCGAGGGCAAGCGCACGGTCCTCTTTGTTGACGAGATTCATCGCTGGAATCGCGCTCAACAGGACGCGATCCTCCCTCACGTGGAGAGCGGCCTAATCACGCTTATTGGTGCTACCACTGAAAATCCGTCCTTCGAAATTATCAGTCCGCTACTTTCACGCACCCACGTCGTCGTACTGGAACCCCTGTCCGAAGAAGACCTCGCTACCCTTATAAACCGCGCCCTTTCAGACAGAGAACGCGGTTTGGGTGATTACGGTTTGACAATCGAACCCGACAGCCTCAGTCAGCTAACGCGTCTCGCGGCTGGTGACGCCCGCCGTGCCCTCGGCACGCTGGAGATGGCTGCCGAGTTAACGCTCAACATGGGACGCCGCGTGATCACAACTGCGGAAGTGAATGAAGCCCTCCAGCACCGCGGATTACGCTATGATCGGGCCGGCGAAGAGCATTACAATTGCATCTCTGCTTTCATTAAGAGCATGCGCGGCAGTGACCCGGACGCAGCCTTGTACTGGATGATGCGCATGATCGAGGCCGGCGAGGACGCATTGTTTATCGCCCGGCGAATGGTCATTTTTGCGTCCGAAGACATTGGCAATGCTGATCCGGTTGCACTCCAGCTTGCTGTAGCAGCCAAGGAGGCAGTGGAGTTCGTCGGGATGCCTGAAGGCGTGATTCCACTGGCGCAAGCGGTTACCTACCTGGCATCAGCTCCCAAGTCAAATGCTTCTTATCAAGCGATGCTGGCAGCGCGGGCCGATGTGCGTGAGCTTGGCTCACTGCCCGTGCCGCTTCACCTTCGCAACGCACCGAGCCCGCTGATGCGCCAACTGGGATACGGAGAAGGTTACAAGTACCCGCACGAATATGAGGACGCTATCACAAGCCAAACCTACTTCCCGACCGAACTGGAGGGCAAAGTTTACTATTCACCATCAGACCGTGGCTATGAGAAAGCAATTCAGTCTTTTCTGGAGCAGGTTCGACGAGCCAAAAAGCGCGCCACGGAACATTCAGGGGGTAGTTGAAAAACGGTGAAAAACCTCAATAATCCCAGCAATCCGATATATTAAGTCACGCGGCGCGTCTTTCTGTACGACACCCGCCCACAGCTTCCAGCCTTTACCGAATTTAAATGGCGTTCTGACCACACGATGTCTCACCGGCGCAAATTTAGGTCAAACCCCCAAGCGAACAAGAAACCCAAGCCGGTTTTTGAGTCACCGTTCCGCAAACTTAAGAACCTTCTCCGGTCTCAAGAGGGTCCGGACGCCAGCGGTCGGTGGATCGGAAACCCGAAGCTGTCCACTCACTCAAACGGCTCGGACCAGCCGTGCGCTGAAGTCTCCTCCTCCGCAGCCGACGAGGAAGCATTGCTGCGCCAGGCATTCGAGGGTGTGCGTCCAATTTCCGGAAGCAAGCGGGAGCGGATTGTGGCTCAACCCACCTTGGTTCGCAATATCGTCAGTGAAGATGCCGAGGTCTTGGCAGAGCTTTCGGACCTGGTCTCGGGTCAAGGAACTTTCGAGCTTACGGAAACCGAAGACTACATAGAGGGAGCCCGCGTCGGGCTCGATCCGCGCTTAGTGACGAGACTGCGGCGGGGAGATTTCTCGATGCAGGCCCATATCGACCTCCACGGGCTGACTCGGGCGGACGCGAAAGCCGCTCTGACGAGATTTATATTGGATTCGGTTCGCAAAGGGTACCGGGCGGTGTTGGTCGTCCATGGTCGTGGTCTCCGCTCGCCCGGGGGGCGTCCGGTGCTTAAGCACGCCACGGCCCACTGGCTTTCTCATGGCACCATTGGCGCTTATGTGCTGGCTTTCACCACCGCCCAGATTTACGACGGCGGAGCTGGAGCATTGTGGGTGCTATTGCGACGAGAGCGTAAACGCGCACCCTTCGATGTCCTCAAAGGAGCGCGACGCCATGATTAGTGAGGGGCTCGCCGAAGCGAGCCCCTCACTAATTTGAGAATGAACCCTGAGCGTGGATCAGATCTTGCCCTGCAAAATAAACGCGATAACCAGAGCATAAAGCGTCAGGGACTCAACGAAAGCCAGACCGATAATCATCGGCACGAACAGCTGATTTGTACTGTTCGGATTGCGACCAATCGACTCCATGGCTGATGCGCCAATACGACCTTGGCCAATTCCGCAACCCAGGGCCGCAATTCCCAACCCCAAACCAGCGCCGATCGCTAACAATCCGCTCTTCAAGCCAGCACCCTGGTCTGAAGCCGCAGTCTGAGCCAGCGCTGCCAAGGGTGAGACCATAACCGCAATCAGCGCGGCGCTCAAGGCCATCGAGATCTTACGAACCATCCTATCTTCCTCCTGCTGCTAAACCCGCTAGCCACCCGGCCCTGACGCTATTTATCACCTCCTCTATCCTCTTCCACGCTTCGGCCGGCAACCGGGCTGTTAGTAGCGGGATTTGATGCTTTAGATGCAGGGCACTAAAGCGCTTGACTAGTGCGCCGCCGCCGCCATGCGAACGTAGCTTATCGCAAGGATGACGAAGACCAGCGCTTGCACCACGCAAACGATACTACCTAAGGCATAGAACGCGATCGGTATGAACAAGTAGGTCAGTCCGGTAAACAGGGTTAGTACGTGGTGGTCCGCGAACATGTTGGCGAACAGACGAATGCCCAGCGAAAAAGGCCGGAACAGGTTATCTGCGACCTCTATTACGACCATGAACCATCCCAGCCACCAGAGCGGGCCAAAAAAACTCAGCAGATATCTTGGCCCTTGATGAGCAAATCCCTGGTACAGGTAGTAAATGAAGCAAATGGCCCCCAGGGCGAAGGTCAGATCGGTGTCGCTGGTGGGCGGTGTCAAGCCTGGCACCAGACCCATGAAATTAGCGGTGACGATGAAGAGAAAAAGGCTCCCGAAAAACGGAACATAGCGCCGAGCACCATGCAATTCTGACACCTGCATCACTAATCCGTCGATCCACTCTACCGCGACCTCGGCGAAATGGCGCAACGAAAACCCCTGGTCCGGAAGCGTCGGATCCGGAGCAGCTGACAATGCGCGACGCGCCGCATAACCGAATATTAGGAGCAACGCCATTACTATCCACACGGCGATTAGTTCGGTCGGCACCCGGCCGAGAGCGTGGGCTATGAGCGCAAAGAAATTAACCGGTTCGGACACTTGACCTTTGCCTCCCTGCCAATCCAATGATGACCAGCCTTCCTACCGGTCGGGTTGCAGCGGAAGGGGCTGACCCCAGCAGGCGCGCCCAACTTCAATAAAGATTGCAGCGATTTGAGTCAAGGTGCCGACCGTGAACCCGAAAAGGCTCACGCGTTCCGAGCTGATAACTGCGTAAACAACCGCAATCAGAAACAGCATCTTCAGCGGCGCGGCCAACAGACCCAGGGTATTGACGCCACCAGCTCTCTTCGCGCTGGCTAAGACTCCGCGGACTGTCAAGCTTAAGAGGCTTAGGTTGATCATCATCAGTGCCGCGCCCAAAAGGCATCCGACTGCTGCTCGCGGCGAAGCCTTCGCGAAAAGAAGAGCCGCGGTAATGGCTGCGAGTATAATCGTAGCCATCTGAATTCCCGCGATGCTCGGCGACCTCTGTATGCAGAGCTGGCGACACATGCCACACGCGGCTTCAATCGCTCTTCGATTGGTTGGTTTTCATGAAATCCCGAAGCTCCAAGATGAGCCGGTAAAAGCCCAGCAGTACCCCGCTTAGCAAACCGATCAGTCCGAACCACGGTCGGTGAAAGTATTCACCCAGATAATAGCCGCCCACCAGACCCGCTAAAATCGGCGAGGAAAATTCCAGTCCGATAACTGTAACTCGCAGATAGCGCGAGGTACCGGTTGACGCATTAGCACTCATGGCCTGGGAAGCGCGCTTCGACCAACCCGCGCCTCAAGTCGACCCAATGCTTTGCAGGCTCTCGTGGGCTGCGGCGATAGTCGCATCGATGTCCTCATCGGAATGGGCAACAGAGACGAACATGGCCTCAAACTGCGAAGGGGGCAGATAAATGCCCCGCTCCAACATCGCGCGGAAAAACTTCGCGAACATCGTCGTGTCTGCCCGGCGTGCTTCTTCTCCGTTGCCGACTCGATCAAGCCCGAAGAACAAGGTTAACAGCGATCCGGCCCGATTAACGCAACCGCGCCTGCCACTGGTTTGAAGTGCCGATTTAAGCCCGTTTTCGAGCCGGGCAGCCAACGCTTCGAGCCGTGCATACGGAGCGGTGGCCTCAAGTACATTAAGGGTGGCGATTCCGGCAGTAACTGACAAAGGATTCCCCGACAAGGTACCCGCCTGGTAGACGGGGCCTTGCGGTGCTAGAAGGTCCAACAATTCCGCCTTGCCAGCCACCGCACCGATCGGCAAACCTCCTCCGATGATTTTTCCCAGCGTCAACAAATCAGGCCGAATACCAGCCTGCTCTGACACGGTTCCGTATCGTAGCCGAAAGCCACTGATCACTTCATCACAGATGAGCAGGGCTCCGTGAGCGTGAGTGAGGACGTAAAGTGCGTGCAAGAAGTCTGGCGGTGGCGGCACCACCCCCATATTGGCGGCGATAGGCTCGACTATGACCGCTGCAATCTCGGCCGGTTTCGAGCTCAAGTAGCCTTCGACTGCTTCGAGCGAGCCATACTGAGCGACCCGTGTTTGGGCGGCGAGTGCCTCGGAAACTCCGGCGCTGTCTGGGACGCCGAAGGTCATGGAACCAGAACCTGCGCGGACCAGCAAGGCGTCAGCGTGGCCGTGGTAGCAACCATCGAATTTGATTATTCCTGGTCGTCCTGTAGCCGCCCGGGCAATGCGTATCGCGGTCATCGTTGCTTCAGTGCCAGAATTGACCAAGCGAACCTTTTCGGCGGCCGGAATTGCCGCGGTGATTTTCTCGGCTAGCTCGACTTCGAGTCGGGTTGGTGCGCCATACGAGAACCCATGCTCGAGCTGGCGCGTTAGCGCGGTCACAACGGGCAAGGGCGAATGTCCAAGAATTGCCGGGCCGTAGGAACCGACGTAATCAACGAAACTGTTGCCGTCGGCGTCGTAAATATGGGCTCCTTGGGCTCGTTCGATAAAAATTGGGGAGCCACCCACTGCTTTCCAGGCTCGCACCGGTGAATTAACGGCTCCCGGAATCAGGGCATTGGCACGTATAAACAGATTGTTTGATTTATTCACAGACAACATGGCTGATCTGTTCTCTTCGCGCTCCAAAACCTTTTATGAAACCAAGTGTTGGTCAGAGAACCCCTAAGACACCGCATCGCATCGATCCGAGAGCCCGCAGCATTTCGGCTTCCAGAGCCTAGATCGCGCAGATCGCAATTTCACGCCTCAGTCAAGAAGCGTTAAACCGAATAATCGGTCGCAAAAATTTTCCTTGAAAATCGCGATCTTGCGCCGCGCCGCTTCATACCAACTTGAACCGTGTCTGCGAAAATTCTAAATCCTTCCATTCATCACCGCCACACCTGAAAAAAAGGGGGAAAACTCAGGAGGTGGGGATAACCTAAGTCGTGACTACGGTCACGAATGTCTCCGACAGAGTCGAGCGGTAATTGGCTGGCCCAGCTCAGTGGGCCGAGTGGATAGTTTTTTTAACGTAATCTTTAAAAGCCGGATAGTCAGAAGAAAAAAAGAGGTTATCAACAGATGTTGATAACCCTGTGAGTAATTTACTGACTACTGGCAAATTGGCCTTGGTGATTCATTCCCGCAGAGGTCAAACAACGGGGACGAGCCGTCAAAACGAGGGAGGATTTAACGGATGAACGGCGTGTGGCAGAGAGCTGCCGATCGGATTCGCGAGTCTCTGGGCCAGGTTGGCTATGAAACCTGGATCGGACCGTTGAACTTCATCGGCATCGAAGGCCGGATCGCAACAATCGAAGCGCCTAATCGTTTCTTTCGGGACTGGGTAAACGATCGATATCTGGATCTCCTCCGCGACGTGTTATCCGCAGAAACCGGCGAGGACATTGAAGTTAGGTTAGTGGTTGGAAAGGATTCGCCACGTAGTAGGATTGCCACGCTCGGAAATAGTGGCAATGGCCATACGCGCCAGACTTCTTCAAGCGGCGACAAGAGTAACTCGGCAATGGGCAGCCAGGAGCTTCAGGCAGCTGTCCACCCCCAGTTGAATCCACGCTACACTTTTGCCGAATTCGTAGTTGGGTCCAGCAATCAGTTCGCTCACGCAGCGGCCTTGGCTGTCGCTAATCGGCCGGGTGAAAAATACAATCCGCTGTTCATTTACGGCGGCGTCGGCCTCGGCAAGACTCATCTCGCTACGGCGATCGGCCATCATCTCTGGGCTAGTTCGCGTCAGCGCAAGGTCCTGTTTATGCCGGCTGAGGTCTTCATGAATGAGCTCATCAGTTCGATCAGACGCGAAAAGATGGGTGACTTCAAGGAAAAATTTCGCCGGGTTGACGCGCTGATTCTCGACGACGTCCAATTCTTGGCTGGACGCGAACGAACTCAGGAAGAGTTCTTCCACACTTTCAACTCACTGCACTCCGAGCGCCATCAGATCGTTCTGACTTGCGACAAAGTGCCCCGCGATATTCCAGGTCTTGAGGAGCGTCTGAGAAATCGCTTTGAATCCGGCCTTATCGCTGACATTACGGCACCTGATCTTGAGACTCGGGTTGCCATTCTGCAGAAGAAAGCGGCTCTCGAATCACTCAATATGCCGAGCGAGGTCGCGATGTACATCGCCCAGAACGTCTCTTCCAACGTGCGTGAGCTTGAAGGCTGCTTAACCCGACTCGCAGCTCTAGCCTCTCTGAACACTTCACCAATGACGATTGAGTTTGCTCGACAGGCTCTGCGTGATCTTATTCGCACTCATGAGAGCAAACCTGACATCGAAGCGATTCAGCGCGCGGTGGCAGATTTCTTCCATATCCGGCTCGCTGACCTTAAGTCCAAAAGGCGTACGCAGCACATAGCCTTCTGCCGGCAGGTGGCGATGTATTTGTGCCGCAAGATCACTGAAAGCTCGTTTCCCGCCATTGGCGAGAGCTTTGGACGAGACCATTCGACCGTCATTCATGCCTTCAACCTTATCTTGCGCCGAGTGACTAACGATTCGGCGTTTCGCTTTTCGATTGAAAAGATCGAACGAGAGTTGAAAAACATGCACTCCAGTTCGCCAGCTCCAACCCCCTAATCATTCGTCGCCAGGCTTAGGATCACGCCATCTAAGCAATGCTCCGGAGGTCGACCAAACGGACCTGAAGTCAAGTCTGGGTGACTGACACATGAGTCAGCAATCGGAAATGAAATTGCAGTGGAAGGATCTGTGGGTAACGCGGGGATAAACCTTGGTTATCGTCAGCAATGGTTCGATGCTAACCGTTTAAGCTTTTGTTCGGTCATGTTAAGCACAACCTTATCAATTATAAAAAGGCCAATCGCGACAAATACTTAGGGCAAAAATGCACAAGTCGACAAGCCTTTCTGTCTCTACTAAATTTTTCCCTGGAAGATTGTTTCCAGGATCAGCAGGCAAACTGCAGGATACGACTTCATGGAAATCGCGATAAATCGCGTTGCACTATTGGACGCGCTCAGCATGATTCAGGGAATAGTTGAGCGTCGCAACACGGTGCCGATCCTTGGCCACGTGCTCATCGAACCCGCTGAGGGCAGAGTGCGACTTTCAGCAACCGATCTGGAGGTTGGCATTCGCACTGAACTGACTGCGGAAGCGTCCGACCCAGCTTCGTTTACGCTCGCTGCCCGTAAATTGTTCGAGATCGTACGGGAAACGGAGGCGGAACAGGTAACAATCAAAGCGCTCGAGCGGGACTGGATGGAGCTTCGTTGCGGTCGTGCGCGATTCAAAATGATGGGCCTCGACCCGCGCAGCTTTCCATCGCTGCCTGCGACAAACGGCCAGCTTGACCGGGAACGTGGCATTCAAGCAGAACTGAAGCTGTCGCCTGATGTGCTGGCGAACATGATCGATAAAACCATCTTTGCAGTCAGCCCTGACGAGGCACGTTATAACCTCAGCGGGGTTTACTTGGCCGCACCGGAAAGTGGGACGGTAAGAATGGTCGCCACCGATGGCCACCGATTATCGTTGGTTGACCGCGAAGCTGGCGGCTTTGCGATGGAAGGAGGGGTGATCATTCCACGCAAGGGTCTGGCAGAGTTGCGAAAACTGCTCGACGAACCCGGTGAAGATGTTGCTCATCTGGTGATTGAGCGACAATTGGCCTGGTTGCGCCGCGGCGCCACTGAGCTTTCGATGAGGCTGGTCGAAGGAGAGTTTCCCGACTACCAGGGGGTCATTCCCACAGAGTCGCGTTACCAGATACATGTCGGCCGCGACATTCTACTGAATGCGATGCGGCGCGCCGCGATTTTTTCCAATGAGCGTTATCACGGGGTCAAACTCGCATTCGCTGAGGGCACCCTGACGGTGTCTTCGACCAGTCCGGAAGTGGGTGAAGCCAGCGAAACGATCGATGTCGCATTCAACGGAGCTGAATTTTCTATCGGGTTCAATGCGCTCTACATTCAACAGGTCCTCAACGTCATCCCGAGCGAGGGTGAAGCGGTTCTGGGCTTGAGCGACGAAGTTACAGCGGGAGTTATCACGACGCCCTCGGACTCCAAATTTCGCTACGTAGTGATGCCTATGCGACTCTAAAGGCTCTATACCCGAATCGCTTGTCTTTTCTGCAACGCGTGATAACACGCCGACAACCTCGCCTCGAGCTAGCTTAATCTCTCCCTAACCTCCAAGTCGCATCAAAACAAGGCTATTCCCACGGTGCTGAGCGGAATCCCACGGATAAACCGGTTCGGACAGTGCTGCATATCCTGCGACATTGATGCTACCTACATCACGACGGCGCACGATCAGCCAGCGGAGATGACCATCTCGAACCGCTGATCCCAGCTCTGAAGTGGAGTCATACTGCGGTATGGGATGGGCCAGGCCGAGATAGAACACTGGCGGCTGAGTCCTGAAGGCGGCCAATTCATCCTCATGTGCCCCGATTAACTGACGCGTAGCTTTTGCGAATTGCTTTTCCCCTCTCCATCTGTCACCTGCTGGCATAGCTACAAAGAAAAGGTAAGACAAAAATAAATAGCTGCTTACACCAAAAGAAAGCAGTACTCGCCGGCGACTGTAGTTGGTCGATGCAAACACGATAGTGGCCATCGAAATAATCCAGCTTACCAGGAAGATTTTCTGAGCGGGCAATGCTGGTAACACGGAGTACGGGTATGGGAGCAAGCGTTGCACCGGGGTTAAGACAATTCCCGAACCGGTCACGAGCACGGCAAACGAACAGAAGCCTACCTTCAACAATAAACCAGTCAACTTCCCAATCATTCGACTGTCGCTCGCGAACAATCGTGCAACCATGATCGCTGCCGCAGGCAATACTGGCAGAATGTAATAACTGCGGCGCGACCCGGAAAGTGTGAAAAAGATGAATAATGACCAGAAAAAAGCGAGCACGAAGCGGTTAGCCTTCGCGAGCCTGCTTTCTTCCGACGCAGCGTCGGACCCTGAACTGTGAGCATGGACCATTGCCGCGGGCAGGAGGGCGGACCAGGGCGCCATCAACAAAAAGATCACATAAACATAGAGATAGATAGGTCCGCGATGATCGAACGGAGCGAAGTACCTCTGGATATTTTCGCGGTAGACCATATACAGCCCCTTCGCCGAGCCGGTATTACAAAGCGAAACGGCGAACGGCACCAGATAGATGATGGCGGCCAATGGCACAGCTGGAACCGTGTATCGGTTGAAGAGCCAGCGATTCTGCTCGGTTAGCCAACTAATGCGTTCACCAAGTGTTCCATGCCTCAAGTGAAGGGCTAATTCCTGCCAACCGTTGGCAATGCACGAGTAAACACAGATGACGAGGATCGGCAGGACAAAGCCTAATAATCCCTTCATCAAGGAAGTTAGTGCCATTATTGACCAAATTGTTATGACCCACCATCCGGCGCGTTGGCCTCGGGAGGCAAAGATCAGCAGCACGGCAAGCATACCTGCCACCGTCTCGACATCGGCTGACGCGTTGCGGGACCAGAAAGCGAAGCTAAAACTCGTGGCCAGAACGAGGCCTGCGATTACTCCAGTTCTGAGGTCGTAAAGATGTCGCGTCAACAGGACGAGCATTACAACTGCCAACATTCCGGCGAGGGCCGATGGCAGTCTGGTTGCCGCCTCGTTCACACCACCCGTAATCCAAGCCGAAGCCACCACCAGCCAGTAGGAACCCAGTGGTTTGTCGAAGTAGACTTTACCGTTGATCGTCGGCCAGAAGTAGTTTCCGCTAAGCAGCATCTCGCGAGCTACTTCGCCCCAGCGAAACTCCGAGGCCCACAGGGCACGCGTGCCCAGCCTGACGAGGTATAAAATCATGGTCAGGGCGACGAGTGCCACAAATGCCCAATGCGAATAGGTAACCGGCAGAGATTCACCGTTTGAAGCGACTTCGCCGGCGGATCGCTCTGGCTCGACCCGGCCCTTTCGAGTCGGCGCAAGTTCCTGACTTCCCGCAATAACTTGATGCATAACCAAAGGGTCGCAATACCAGCCCTTCGGGGCAAGAAGATGCTTCGCCGGTCTAGCGAATCTCGGTGAGGTCGAACCGATTTTGGCTTAACTGCCGGCGCTGAATAGCTGAATCATCGTCAGGCGGCTGACAAAAGATTGCCTGTCTCACAACAACACTTGCCGCGACTTGGCACACGCTAAACACACAAATTTCGATTCCGAAGCCAGGATATCCAAATGCACGATTGAGCAGACTTATCGAGAGGTCGTCCGCTTCTCTTCCCAAAGTTTCAGTGGCTGAGAGCAGTGGCACAATTATTGTTTCGCCCTTCTCGACGCGTAGGAGCACGCATTCATTTTGAAACAAATTATTGGCAAATGTCCTGGTCTCGAACGCAAAAGATTTTTAAAGACACATGCCAATAACCAATCATTCATTCACGCAAACTCTTTCGCCTCAGGTCAAATTCTCGTATTGGTTGCAATAGCGATCCTGGTGTTGTTCGGTTTTGTTGCGTTGGCGCTCGACATCAGTCTGACCTGGGGCACACGACGCAGAATGCAGACGGCGGCTGATGCCGCGGCGTTGGCTGGTGCAGTAGCGAGCCGTCTTAATCAGGATGTGACGGCGGCGGCGGATAGTGCGGCTGCCTTAAATGGTTTCGCCAACGGAACAGCCGGTGTCACAGTTACGATTGTCAATCCATACAGTGATGCTTCATGTACGCAAGATTGTGTAAAAGTCGCAATATCACAGCCTCAATCAACTTATTTTCTAAGGACGCTTGGATTTAACCAGATAAACGTTGCCGCGAGTGCGGTTGCCGGTTCAATCGATTCCAGTACCTGCTTCTACGCTTTGGGCTCGTCTCCGGGTCTGACCGTCTCTGGCAATGCCAACATCAATTTGTCCTGCGGTGCAGCAATTAACTCTTCGGCCACCTGCAGTGGTAACGGCTTTTTCAAAGCAACTTCTATCGGAATCGCCGACAGTGTATCGACACAAGACAACTGCTCGTTTATTCCATCCCCAAATACCGGTATCAGCGCAGTAGCTGACCCGTTCTCGTATCTGGGTAGCCAACCCGCTTGTTCTGGTGGTGGGATCTTCATTCCCGGCGTCAGCGGACCCGGCTCTTACTGTGGCGGGATTAGGCTCACTGGCAATACGACACTTACGTTGCAGCCGGGCATTTACAACCTTGGTTCCGGAGGTTTGACGATTACCGGTAATGTCAATATCAACGGAACAGGAGTGACTTTCATTACGAGCGGTCCGATCAATATTAGCAGTAACGTGACTGCTACTCTGAGTGCGCCAACATCGGGCAGTTACGAAGGAATATTGTTCTGGAGCACATCGACTGGCGGCAGTAGCATTACCGGCAACAGCAACTCAACTTTTGATGGCACGTTCTATTTCCCCAATAGCTCGCTCAGTTATACCGGCAACAGTAGCAACTCTGGTTACACGATCATTGCCGCTGCCCACGTGCTGTTTCAGGGAAATGCTACCATCAAAAATAACTACTCATCGCTTGCCCACGGCTCCCCGGCGAAGTCCAGCACACTGTACGAATGATTATTCGCAAAGGGCTGTGCTTCAACGGGGCTGGAAGGGCCAAAGCATGGTTGAACTTGCCTTTGCTCTTCCCGTCCTTGTGCTCTTGCTTTTGGCAGCAGCTGACTTTGGCCGTCTATTCTACGTATGGATCGCGGTAAACAACGCCGCGCGAGCGGGCGCACAGTATGGCTCCCAAAGCGTCATAACCGCAGCTAATTCCGCTGGCATGATATTGGCGGCTCTGACCGATGGGGCAAACGTTGCCGGTCTGACCGCGACTGCCAGCCAATGTACCTGTGCGACAGGCACCAACGTGACAGCTTGCTCCGGCAGTTCGTATAACTGCACAAATGCTCCTTACGCCACTTACGTCGAGGTTGACACGCAAGCGCCGTTCTCGACGATCGTCCCGTATCCAGGGATACCATCTTCGCTTACCGTGAAGGGCAAAGCGATTATGCAGGTTTCGGGATGAGCTACAGAACCCAGAGACCCAGTGATCGAGGTTGGCTTCCCGGTCAGACAATGACTGAATTCGCGATTGTCGCCTTGGTCTCATTCGTCCTGTTGTTTGCCATCATCCAGATGGGAGTTCTTATCTACGATTACAACATGATCTGTTCGGCCGCACGAGAGGCGGTCCGTTATGCTATTGTTCATCCCAGTAACACTTCGGGGATAGTGAATGCGGCCATCAATTCAGCACCATTCCTGAGCCCGAGCAACGTAACGGTAAATACTGCAATCACTGATCCCAACGATTCAACTCAACAAGATGCCAAAGTTACGATTTCATACGCTTACACCCTGCGAATACCATTTTTGCCTTCCATCGGTTTGACTTTAGCCAGCAGCTCGCAGATGGTTTTGGCCCAGTAGCAGGCAGACACTTCGAATCAACTTCCATCGGGAATCAGAAGGCCGGACTCGGAGTCGTTGATCGCGGCTCGAAACAAGTAGACGGCATCTAGAGGGCGATGATGCCCAAATGTAGAGGCGAGTCCGCCCGCGCTGTAGAATCCGCAGTCCTCCTTGCACAAGGAGCACGCCCAAACAGGTTATCGTTGCTCCAATACTGCCCGATTCTAGTGCTGACCCTGATTGTTTTGGGTAATGTCTGGCAACGTACCGATCCGGACTTGTGGGGTCATATACGTTTTGGGCAGGAAATGTTGTCGCTGGGTCGCATAGTGGCTCGTGATCGATATTCATATACGGCTTATGGCTATCCTTGGAACGATTATGAATACCTGACCGAAATCATTATGGCGGCCATTTACAACGCTGCGGGTGTCCGCGGCTTGAAGTTGTGGAAGCTCGCTTGCGTGTCGCTTACGGTTCTCTTTTTAGTTGAAGGATTGGCCGAAACAGGTGCACCCAGTCTGATCCAACTCAGTATGCTCGGATTCGCGGTTCTGGCCTCTGGTCAATTCAGCCAGTTCCGCCCTCAACTGCATAGCTACGTCCTTTTTGCGCTCACGCTGGCATTGCTCGCCCGGGGCAATTTCAGGAGATCCGGGCTAATTTGGCTTATGATCCCGGTGATGTTCCTGTGGAGCAACCTACATGGCGGATTCGTGATCGGTCTGATCACACTAGCCCTGTACGCGACGACCGCTGCTATTATGGCATTGTCGAGCCAAGGATCAGCCGGGCACCACGGGGAAGTTCTGACAATCGTCGGCTTCGCTGGCACCGCAACGCTGCTCCCACCGCATGGTCTGATAGCATGGCGGGCGGTGCTAACGACGCTATCGAATCCGCTGACCTATAAGATTTTCACTGAGTGGCAACCACTCGACACCGCCATTGCCAGGCAATGGAGCTTCAACCACTGCGGAATAGTTATGTACCTTTTCCTGATTGGTTTGTGGCTTGCCTTGACAGGCTCAGTTGTAAAGTGCCGCCGCGGTGGTGATCTACCGCTGATAATAATTGCTATCGCAACGGGAATCGCGGCCTTGAAATCTGTACGCAATATGCCTTTTGCGGCGATGGCCTGTGCGCTGCCCGCGGCTCGTCACCTCGGCTTGATGCTGGATCCCCGAACACGGACGAGCCGTTCTTTCGGAAGAGTACCTCATTGGGCCCAGTACGCCTTGGCTCTTGCAGCACTGCTTTTGACCAATCGGGAGATTCTATCGTCGCAGCTCCAGACTGACATGGCTTATCCATCTTCTGCGGTTCGCTTCATGAGGGAACGGGGATTACGGGGAAACGTGCTCGTGTATTTTTGTTGGGCTGAGTATGTAATCTGGCATCTGCACGACGCTAAAGTATTCTTCGATAGTCGTTACGATATGGTTTATCCAGCGCAGGTGACGAATGACTATCTAGCTTTCTACTGGGATTTGCCGGGTGCCGAAAAAATTCTAACGCGCTATGACCATGATTTCGTGTTGTTTCCAAGTGCGGAAAAGGTATGTGAGGAGATGATAAAGATGCCTGGCTGGAAATTGATATTCCATGACGCCACTGCGTCGCTTTTCACACGAGCCGATTCCGCTGCGGGACAGGCTATCGACCGGCCGGTGGTCGGTCCTTCTTCGCAGGTGCAATTCTTTCCCTGAGATCAGAATCGAGTAAGTGGTTAGTTCGAATCGGTCCGCTGCTTGTGCAGCCAGGCACTGCGGGATATAGAGGCCTTATAGCAGTTCTGAACGAAATAAGGCTCGATCGTAATGAGCAAAAAATGCACCGGCCGGCCCGGGGGCGGCTCTCCGTTGAAGCGTGACGGATACGGATAATAAATGTCTCTCGCCTGCTGAGCGTAACGAGCGATTAAAGTTCCGGCAGCTGGAGGTGACGCAAAAGCTCCGATAGCGACCGTATGATTGGGTCCCGGACCGATCCAGACTGGGGCAATGGCCCCGTGGGTTGCCCCGCCGAGGACCAAATCCAGCCGCCGTCCCCACCGAGCGTCGGGCAGATATCCCAATTCGTGTAACCGGGCGGGTGAAAGTATGCCGAGATCATGCCCCGCACATAGGAATCGCTCGGTGCCAGTTACGAGATCACCAATCCAGGCTTGAAGTGCGGTGGTTTCGAGCTGATCGGTGACGTGATCGTTAAGATCTCTTGTCCCGGGCGTGGGCAATTGATAGAAAGACACCCCGCCCAGCTTGAGAGGCTTAATCCCTAGTGCAGCTGGCAGTTTGTCCGCTCCCTCTGCTGCTATTATCGCTTCTACGTGATGAGCTATCAGGAAACTCCGCAACTGACGACCGGCGTCTCTGAGCGGAAGTCCCGTAAGTGCCGCACTAACAGCGGGCCAGCGCTGAAATTCCTCCGGTGTAGGACCCATCCAGGCGCCGGACATCGTAAAGTACATTCCTGTTTCCGCCTGCCACAGCATGCTCGGGCCAGTGACTCCATAGGGGAAAATCACCACGTTTTCGTTCGGATGAAGTACTTTTTGATAAAGCCGAGTGGCAAAAAAAGGAGGATTCTCATAGCGCTCAGGCCACATGAACAACGCGAAATTAGGCAAGTACCCAATCAATACGTAAGCGACCAGTACTCTGGTCAGACCTGACCGGGGCTGGGCTGAAGATAACGCAATCAGCAAAGCAGCGATCAGGAAACCATAGTTTGCGAGCCGAACTGGCAATGCCTGGTTTAGCAGTGGCAAGTTGAAAAGCCTTGACCAGGGTAGCCTGCAAAGCGCCTCGTCGCCAACGTGCAAGACCGGCCCCATTGATGCCACCATCACAAAGCCCAGCATTACCGCAAGCACACGTGACACTGATTGAGACCATCTGGTCAAACAGAATTCAAGCAACAATGCGAGCAGCGGCAAGCCAAGGTAAAACTCATTTTCTTGCAGATTGCCAAAATTGCGCGAAGCCAGCAGTTGGTAAGAGTGTCGTGCCAGCAGCAATAACGGTGTTGGGTAAACGAACTCAACTAGGTCTGCCGAAAACAAGCTGGGTGGGAAAAGCGGTTCACGAGGCGCCGCACCATTTGCCAGTGCAAAATACAAAAACGGTGACAAAATAAGAGTTGCCAGAAAATAGGCTGCCACCACCGGTAAGAGTGTCGACCGCAAACCGCTTCGACTCGCTGGACTCAGAACATAGCCGATCAGCCAGGCGATCGTACCAAGAACTGTCATCGTTGCGAAAACTTCGCTCGAGATGAGGCATTCCAGGACGAGCAGTAAGGCAAATGTCGAAGTGAACCGCGGACGGCTTAATTCTCCCTCAAGCAGCTGCACAAAAATCAGCAGAGCGAGCGGCGGCACGAAGTTGGCAGTAAAACACAGATGACCGCCCAAAATATGCCCGAATTCATAGGGCGAAAAGCCATAAACCGCTCCTCCGACGAGTCCGGCCAGAAAGCGCCCGGCGATCCGTCGGCAGAGTAGAAACGACGCCCACGCCGAAATCGCGGGACCCAGCAATGCAACGATATTGTACGAAATGACCGGACCAAGCGCCCAAGTAACAGGTGCCATCGTTAAGGCAATTGCAGGGATCGATGTCGTCCACGTTAAATTCGCGCCGGTGGGTGCCCAGATCACTCTTGAAATGAAGGGATTCAGCCCATGAGCAAGTGCATGAGGCCACCAAACCAAAAACCACATCATCTGCGATGGATCAGCCGTGAGCCCGATATGAAAGGTCGCCGGATGGCGGATTACTGGCAAAGCCACGAACGCTAACGCGATCGTAACGTAGACCGCGAACGCTAAAAGCTGATCAGGGTCTGAGCATTTCGCGCCGCGCCGACGGGGCAGTTGGACCGCCTGTGGGACGAGCCGGCGTTGTGCTGCCGCCCTCATTTCAATTGAGTAAACATTCGCACGATTTGGAGCGCAGCAGGACCCAGTACGATTAGCAACATCGCCGGCAGAATCAGGAAGACAAGCGGGATTAACATTTTAACCGCGGCCTTATGGGCAGCCTCCTCGGCGGCCAGTCGTCGCTGCGAATTGAGCAGCTCCGCGCTTGCGCGCAAAGCGGGAGCGATTTGTGCCCCGGCCTTCTGGCTTTGAATGGCCAGCGCCGCCAAGGCCTTGACTTCTTCCACCCCGTTGCGATCCGCCAGATCCTTGAGGCTGGCCTCCATGCTGCGTCCGGCCGACATATGGGCTGCGGTGGTTGAAAGTTCCCTTCCCAGGAGACGACCCTGACGTTCGGCCTCGCGTCCCACCAGCCTTACGGCTTCGGCGAATCCTACACCTGCTTCCAAACTAACCACCAGTAGTGCCAGGATGTCAGGAAGTTCGGTTTTGATCCGCTGCTGGCGTTTGGTGGCACGCCGCTTCACGATGTAGGTGGGTATCGCGTAGCCGACCAAAAGCCCTGTGGCGCACATCCCGATGATGGATTTGCGAAGCGCTGCGGCAAGAACAATGCCCAACAGCGCAAGACCAATCATCAATGCTGTTCGGCCGAGTTGAAACAGTGCAATCGCTCGAGCGCCGCGAAAGCCGGCATACATTAGAGTAGTCGGAAGCTTACGCTCGAAGGAGCTCGCAGGGGGCGTTGCCGGCCAGCGGTCGAGTGCCTGTTCCACCAAGGCCGAAACCCCACTTGCTAAACCTCGCCGAGCCGGCGCGCGTCCGGAAAGGCGGGTGACGATCGGCGGACCCGCATCAGAGACTGCTCGGTATAATGTGAAGCAGGCGACGATGGTGAGGATGAACAAGGCGGGATATAGCATCGAAAATGGCATCGTCTGGTTCTATATCTTCAGCATTCGGTTGATGGTGATCAGGGCCGTAACATCCATGCCGATTGCCGCTTCGAGCAATTTTCGTCCGGTGGGGTCGTAGAAAAGCTCGGAAGTAAATTCGGGGCGCAGGATACTAAAGACCACCAGCAGGAAAAATGGCATGGCTCCGACCATCAGTCCGCTCATTCTTGCCTGCGCCGTCAAGGTTCTGATCTGCTGCTGCAGACGTTGGCGCGAACGAATCGCTTCGGCTACTCGATCGAGAATGTCAGCCAGGCTGCTGCCGACCTGTGCCTGTACTCTTATTGCCGCGACGAAGAAGCCGAGGCTCTCTTCCGGCACGCGTTTGAACATGCTTTCCAGCGCATCGGGCAACGCGGCGCCGTAACGCATTTGCTCAAGTGCCAGCCTGAGTTCTGTCGCCGTTGGTTCGGCGGCATTTTCCGCCGCCATCTGCAAGCCACGGGCGATGGGATGGCCGGCGCGCAGGGCGGAACGCAAAAAATCGGCGACATGCGGGAGCTGCTGACTGAAAATCACGAGTCTCCGCTTGCGCTGGATCCAAACATAGATCACTGGCAATAAGGCGAAAGCGACGCCACTGTAAAGACCGACGGCCGCGGAGTTCAGCAACAGCCAGGTTAGCAACAGACCGGCGATCCCGGCCATCAAGCTGAGAGCAAGGAATTGCTGCAGTGGGATTTCTAACCCTGCCTGCGCCAGAAGGCGTTCCAGATGACGCAGAGATTCATGGGTGGCGATCGCAAAATGCGGAGAAGGCTTTTCCGAGGTTGGCGACTCCTGAGCAGCAGGCGCACTGTTGCCTGAGATCCTGCGCGAGAGCTCTTCTTGACGCTTTAATTCCGCTCTCCTGCTGCGCTCGTAAAACATGAGCCCCAATAACAGGAACAGGGCGAGTAACACCATCGAAAAAACTTCCATGTTCAGAGGCGGTCCCTTCTTGAAGATCGGTCGCTAAAGCTGATAGCCAGCCGCTGCCATCTTGTCTGCGTACTTGGATCGGAGACCGGTTGAGCGGAACTCGCCGACTATCTTGCCGCCTGAAGTGATGCCGGTGTGAACGAACTCGAACAAGTCCTGCATCAGGATTATGTCGGATTCCATTCCGGTGATTTCCGAGATCTTTACTACTTTGCGAGTGCCGTCAGAGAAGCGATTTACATGCACGAAGAGATTAATAGCCGACACTATATACTGGCGCATAGCGTGTTCAGGTATCGAGATGCCGCTGAGCAGCATCATCATCTCGAGTCTGCTCAAAGCGTCGCGTGGCGTGTTGGCGTGAATGGTAGCCATTGACCCATCGTGACCTGTGGACATGGCCTGCAACATGTCCAGAACTTCGGCCCCACGGACCTCGCCCACAATGATTCGGTCGGGACGCATGCGCAGCGTGTTTTTGAATAGATCTCGCTGAGTCACCTCACCCTTGCCTTCTATATTCGGTGGGCGAGACTCGAGCCGTAGTACGTGAGGTTGCTGGAGCCGTAGTTCGGCCGCGTCTTCGATTGTGATGATCCGCTCACCATCCGGTATAAACGACGATAGACAATTAAGGATTGTTGTCTTACCGCTACCAGTGCCGCCACCGATTAGAATGTTCAAGCGGCTGCCTACGGCAGCGCGCAGAAAGGCGACCATTTCAGACGTGAGAGTGCCAAGCTGGACCAGCTGCGAGATGTCGCTGCCGAAGGCCCCGAACCGTCGAATACAGAGGGCGGGACCATCAATGGCGAGCGGGCCGATAATCGCGTTTACTCGCGAGCCGTCGGGTAGACGTGCGTCGACCATAGGTGATGATTCGTCGATTCGCCTTCCCACCCGTCCGACGATCCGATTGATTACTCGTAGTAAGTGCTGGTCATCATGGAATCTGACGTTGGTCTTGAACAGCTTGCCATGTCGTTCGACGTAAGTCTCGGCGTAACCATTGACCAGAATGTCAGATATCTCATTGTCCTGGAGCAGGGGTTCTAGCGGGCCAAGACCAACCATGTCATCGATGGTTAATTGCACGAGCCGCTCACGGTCGATGTTGGTTAAAAGCAATTTTTCTTCAGTGATAACATCGTTGATAGCCTCGGTGATTTGGCTAAGGAGGTGAGTTGGCCCGGCTTCCTCGAGTTTCGCCGGATCGGTTTGCTGAAAGACCCGGTCCTGAACTTGTTCCTTAAGGTAATCGAACAACTCGCGTTCAGCTGAAACTTGTGCACCGTTGAGGCTCGTGTGGCGAAGGAAAGAGGGTTCGTTCCGGCTGCCCTCAGATTTGACTTCTCTCAATCTATCGATCAGTCCCATATCAAACTCTCCGGATTCAGCGCGCTATGCCGAACAAGCGGCTCAAGAGATTTGGTTTCGTCGCCGGGGCCTTCTCGGCCTCCGGAGCAAAAAGCTTTCGGGCCAGCGTTTCGCAACTGCGACGAACGTTGGTTGCGTAAGAAAGATGCCAAAAGTCACGGCCGACGGTCTGCATCTGCTTAAAGGTGGTCTCGTCGTAAGGGACCGTCGCATAAATCGGAAGCTGCAAGGCTTCCTCGATGCTTCGCAAGGTCACTACATCTTTCGAGCGATAGCGATTAACAATGAGTTGCGGGCGGTGTTGCAGTCCCAGGTTATCGTACAGGCACAGGAAGCGTTGGGCAGCTCGAACTGCGGTTATTGATTGGTCGAGTACGTAGAGTACATGGTCGGAATGCTCGAATGCCACTACCGAACTCTCATTGAGATACCTGCCGCAGTCGATCAACACGGCGTCAAACAGGTCATGCAACACTTTAAGTGATGCCTCGACCGCTGTCGCCGAGACGAGTTCCGCTTCTTCGATGCGCTTGGGTGCCGCCAGCAACGCCGGACTTTCATCATGCTTGCTCAGTACTGATTCAAGGCGGATCGAATCGATCGGGCTCGTTGGATCCGCAAGTTCGGCGATTGTATGTTCTGGGTCGAGGTCCAATAAGACGGACAACGATGCCGCTTGTAAATCGAGGTCGACCAGCACGGTTCGTTTGCCGAGGATTCGTTGCAGCGCAAAGCCCAGCCAAACGGTGAGCGAGCTAATCCCCTGTCCCCCGCAGACGCTTACAAGCGAGCAAATCTGATTGTCACTGAGGCTTTGCGCTTTGCGCCGCGCTTCACTTACGCGAAGTAGCGTGCGGAGGATATCTTCAGAGGTTGGCGGAAAGGTCAGGACGTCGTCGAAGCCGGCACGCAGTGCCGCCTGCATGAAGTGGGGAGAGCGCTTGGGCAGAAGGGCTATGGTTGGGCAGATTGAGCGAGTGGAGGTCATAGACCTCAGGCCGGCCGTCCACATGTTGTGGTCTGTGGGATCCAATAACCAGATCAACAGCGCGAGATCAGGATCGTTCTCGTAACCTGCCGGGTGTTCGCCCAAATCTGTAATCTCACTATCAACCTCGCGGACCTGAGCAATCAGTTCCTTTACCGCGTCGCGCTGATTCTGGGCGCCTCCAGCCAAAGCAATGCGGAGCTCGCTAGCTGGTCGGCTGCGGTGAAATCCATCGTGCGTCAAGCTGGTCATGGGAACCTTGGGCGGGTAACATCCGGAGCGCTCAATGGTTTGGTCCGGACTTCCTCAGCTGTCATCTGGCCGCGCTCGATTGGCAGTCCGACGGGTGCACCCGCGGGAATCGGTTGCACGATCTGCGGTGTTACCGTCATCACCAGCTCGGATTTCACGTGACTCCAGTAGGTGTGTCTGAAGAAGGCGCCAAGGTAGGGAACATCGCCTAAATAGGGAACTTTGTGGAGTTCCGAGCGGTTAGTGTCGAGGATCAGACCGGCAATGATGAGCGTCTCGTTTTGCCGCAAACGAACCTCTGTTTGCGCCCGTCGGGTCACGAAGGCTGGCACCGTGAAGCCAAACAGTTGGACACCCTGAGTGTAGTCCGGCTCCGACAATTCCGGGCTGACTCGCAGATCAATTTCGCCTTGGGCGCCGTCGATCACTGTGGGGATAAATTTCACTGAAGCTCCGTATTGCTTGAACACAATCGAAGTGTTGAGTGCTTGACTGATGACGATGGGGATCTCACCGCCGGATAGAAACTGAGCGGGTTGGCCGGACTCTGCGATCAGACGTGGCTCTGCCAAAATCTTGGCCAAGCTGTGCTGTTCCAGCAACTGCATGAAGCTGTTGGTGGTTACCTGGCCGGTCTGAATTGCAACACCATAACTGATGCTCGGCGAGAGAAGCAGCGGAATCAGCGACCCTGAATTCGGCAAGACCCCAGACGGCGGCAGCGCGACGATCGTCCCCGGCCCGCCGCTGGCACTGAGATTGACGTTGGGATTGTATGGTGTTGCGACGCCTCCCGGGAGCCCCACAACCGACACGCCGGCATTGGCGAAAGCCAACGAGATATCGATACCCTGTTGTTCCAGCTTGCTACGGTCCAGCTCGGCGACAACCACGTTCAACTGCACTTCCTGCGGCCCACCTCGGTCGACACGAATAGTCTGTTCGCGATAGTTGTCGAACTGGTCCCAGGTGACCAAAGTCGTGAAGCCTGCTTTATGGCCGATCAACATGATCTGATTCGGTGCCACGACCTGGACGTCTGCCACGGCGGTATCGGCTATGGACACCCTGCGCAACGGCACCGAAAAGTCGAGGAGCCGCGAAGAACCCTCCATCAAGGCGAGAGGCGAAGAAGGTATCGGTGTCTGGACGAGCGGGGAAACACGCGGAACTTCGAGCTCTTTCACGACTGGGTTTTGAGTATATCTCAGCGGTGGCGTTTGCCCTTGAATGGTTGGGGGATCCACAGCATGTGCCGGTCCTGAATGTTCAGTCGAAACCTTGACACTTTCCTCTGGATGTGCGGAGCCTCCCTCAGACCGACTCATCGTTCCAGCGGTGGAAGGCAAATGGGCAGGTTCCAACGGTTTGCCCGGTTGCGTTATTGCAGAGACTTTCACGTCGTAGATAATGGTCACCCTTTGTTTGGAAAGAGTCCGCACAGTGCCCTCGCCTGACTCGGTGCCCAGGATCACGCAGCGATCCGTGGCGGGGCATTGCAGAATAAAGGGATGATGGCTCGTAAATCTGACTTCAGGAGTTGAATCGGGAGCGAGATTGAGCAGCGTGTAAGTCTGGCCGGCTTGGATATTGAGGTTGATGTGCTGCTCGGTCGCTTCACCCGGGCAAGACGTAAACAGCAAGCCGATGAGGGCTACAAAAATTGCAGCCGTCGGGGTTTTTGGAACGCTCCGCCACGTTTTGGGTCGTTGCTCTGCCATCGTCAAACTCAGTTCGAACAAGCTAGCTCCAGACCGGTTGTCCTGGAGCCGGGACGACAAGCTGACAAACGCTCGACGCTGTGTCGGCAGCCGTTCATACGCTTTCACTCGGAGTCGTCCGACTGCATTGGATCGGTTTCAATAGGCTTAGTCGCGCCCCCAAGCTGGGGATGGAACATCAGTGAGGCAGCCTGGTCAAAATTGACGGTCTGGCGTTCTTTACCATTGCGCATCAGCTCAACCGATATCTCTGGTCTGATCTTCGCCTGAGTCAGCCGTTCGGTTGTCACACGTTTTACCGTTGGACTGCTCGCGGATTGCTGCGTTGCGAACGGGATTGACGGGAGACCTACCAGCTCGCGAGAGTTCACCCCTGTTGTTGATACGGTTTGACGGTCGTCATAGCCGCGCATGGCGATCTGCAACGCCCCCAGACGAATAGCTGCCGCCAGTCTTTCCGCGTCTTGCGGTGTTACCAATAAGGTTACGACCTCGGCGCGTTGCGGTTGATTACCGGAGGCGTCGAGCAGATTCTGGACTGCTAGAACCTCAACATCCTGCAAAACGATCCTGGTGCGCTCATCGTTGCCCTCGTTGCTGCTCACCAGAACGTCGACTCGTGCATGCGGCAAAATCATGCCAGCCATATCACTGACAGGTGTCACGGGGATTGACATGGCTCGCATTCCTTTTGGTATTAGAAACGGCAAAATGCCGCCGCCATTGCCTGGTCCTAACAACATGCCTGCGACAATCGGCTGGTTTTCGATGACAGTTTGTTTAACTACCTGACCCTGAACCGAGCTAGCGTTGGTCAAGGCTCCTGGAGGCAGGTTGGCGCGGGGCCAAGCCGCCAGCTTAACGCTCGCTGCGTCAAGTACACTCCCGGGCATGAGGTCGTGCGCTGCAACGAGAATCTCTACGCGATCATGCTCTAAGGCTTCGATTGTTGCTTGTTTTGTCTTCAAAGCACTGCTGATTAGCATTACGATCAGCAGGCCGATAAAAACGGTGATTGCGAAGAATATCAGTCTGCGTTTCATCACTCGATCATGAGTGCAGTTTCCGCGCCGATCACGTGTTTCTCTGGAAAAGACGCAGTGACGGGGGCAACTGCACTACGGAATCGAGTATTTTGCCGATGCTTGACCCTATCGCCTGTTTGCGCTGCGGGATGGTCCGCAAAAGGCATTGCCTTGAGAGCGGACCTCAACGTATAAGAACAAACTCGCTGGACAGTCTTGGCATGATTGCGGGCTAGACTCGCACCATATTCACACTAAAACAGACCTAGCTTGGCAGCTCAGTGCCTGCAACGTCGCGTACGCGAATTCCATAGCTCGTGCTGGCGGGTTCCGGCGCAGTCGGCGATCTTTGCCGGCAAAACCGGGTGTTGATCTTGTCTAAACAGGAGCCAAACGAGCCAAAGACTTTATTGTCTCTCTTCCGATCTTCTACAAATACAGCTGTACCGTTTTTAAACACGGGACCCCACAGAATCAGATACAATTGGCGATTGAGCTTATGACGTTTTTGATGTTCCCTCCAAGTGTCGACCAAACAGCAAGGCCTGCTGCAGCGACAAGCGTGATAATTAAAGCGTATTCAGCCATACTTTGCCCAGGTCGAGGGCGACCGTAACGTGTCCAGAGTTGATACACACGATCCATAAGCACTCCTCCTTGATGACCGTCAGTCTGCTGAGCGGCAGCAACGAGTATGCCTAGTGCAGAACGAAATGACGTCTCGATGAAGATCTTGAAAAAAAAGAATTGGTGGTAGTGACTAGTAATGGTGCCGTATGGCGGCGGGGCAGCCGGATTATTTGAATGAGGCAAAAGTAGACTAGAATCGCGTGTCTACATTTTTCGCGGATAGCATCGTGCCCATTTAGTTGGTTGATCCGGCTTCCAGGCAAGCAAAAGGGCTGGTTGTTGAATCGAGAAATGAGTATTCAAGTGCGCCGAAGTGAGCAATCGTCTAACACGCCTGGAAGGCGAGACACCCCGTGCGGGGCGAGATAGGAGGTCGAGATAGGAGGCGGGAAGAGGTTGGAAAGCAAGCTAAGTTGCGAACCAGAGCTAGTGTGGCGTGAAGCTACAGGCTGATGTGATGGCATTAATCAAAGGCCTTGCAGAATACGTAGTCATATCCACGAGAGGCGGGATAGTGCAAAGAAAGCGCTGCAGCGATAAACTCACGGTCAAGGCCTGCAAGATGACTAAAGCTGCGGAACCGCATCGAGATCGTGGGCGACGGTGAGCCAGTTGGGGTGGCACGGTCCGTGTTAGGCACCGCGGCAGGAGGTGATCGCTTTAGTGGTCGAGGCTTTGCTGATCGATGATTCCCCTGTAGCCCGGCGAGTCATCCGACATCACTTGGAGCAGATTGGTTGCCGGATTACGGGCGAAGCGGAGAATGCAGCACTGGGTCTTAAGCTTTTTCGAGAGCTTAGACCGCAATTGGTGACCCTCGACTTGATCATGCCCGCTGTTGACGGCGTCGACGCCGCTCAAGCGTTCCGCAGTATGAGAAGGGAGAGTCCGCGGACCCAAATCATCGTGGTCAGTGCAGTGCCATTCGAAAAGACGCGTCGTAGCATGGTGGACGAGGGCGCACTGGCATATATCGTCAAGCCGTTCACGAGGTTCTCGTTCGACCAAGCCCGCGTTCGCCTTCAGCGAGCCTTTCCTGAATTGGCCAGACGCTAAGCGAGAGGATGTTTCAGACGACGGGTTGGGGTCGAGCGCAACTCATGGGGCGCGCGCACCAGACCATCTGGTCTGGTGCGCGGCTTTCGGCCTTGAACTTCGGCGACGACTTGTGGCTTCAAGCGCAGAAAAACTGGGCAATAATCGCTTTGATCGTCGTCGCCACGTTCGTTTATGGTTATCATCTGGGCCGTCAGGCTCTCGGTCCGAGCGAAGCATACAGCGCGTTAGCAGCTGGCCAAAAAAGCATCTTGGGCGTTGCGCGAACAGCGCTCGAGTTTGATCCTGGCAAGCCGGTTTTGTATCACCTGCTGCTGCACTGGTTTTGTCGGCTGTTCGGAACCAGCGAGCTAGCCTTGAGGGCGTTCTCGCTAATCTTTGGACTTATCAGCCTGTTTCTGGTGTTCGCTTACGGCAGAGAGCTATTCGGTTATCAGGTTGGCTTCGCTGCTGCTGCGACCTGGGCGTTTAACCCGCTTGCACTGCTTCTCGCTCGATGGGCCCGGATGTACAGCATGTTTGTCGCCGTAACGTTAGGCCATGTGTGGGCGATGGCAAGGTTGCGAAAGCGGCCGAACGGGGGCTGCATTCTGATAGCAGCGGTGCTGGGAGCGGTCATGCTTTATACACATCTTGCGGGCTGGCTTGTGATCGGCGTGGATGTGCTCGTGGTCGCGCGCGAATTTCGTCATGAGGGGTACAGCCGCAGCGGGCTTGCTTTAGCACTCAGTTTGCTCTTGTTTCTGCCGTTCACGCGTGTCGCAGCAACTCAAGGAAAGGAGTTGCTATGGGGCCATTGGCTAGACTGGATCGGCATCGATCACTACTCGTCAGCCAGTCGAGCGATCGTCGCGGGGATAGCAGGTGCCGGCATTCTGTGGCTTGTAATAGGTCTTCGGGGGTTAAGCGAGAGTTGTGAATCGGTTGTGTGTTGTTGGATGTACTGCATCATTCCGATATTGGCTCTGGCTGTTTCGTCGGTTGTGATTAGACCGTTGTTTGAAGTTCGATATGTCGCGCCTTCGTTTGCCGTCGCAGCGGTAGTAGTGGCTTGGACGCTCAATCGAATGGGCCGGCGCGCTCGGAATGATGTGGTCTGCGGTCTAGTGGTTTTGTTTCTGATTTCCGTACCGTTTACATATGCCGCACAGGATCAACCTTGGCGAACAATTGCGCGGCGCATTGGGCAGGGTAGTGTGGATGACGTGATTTTTTTCGAATCCGGATTTTTCTCGCCCGCGAAAGTCATCGACCCGAGAGACAACGCGGGTTTCCCACAAGGATTTTTCGCGGTGCCATTTCGCTACTACTATAAGGGTACGAACCCACAACGCGCCTTGCCTGGAGACGCGCCGGCACAGGATCGGAAACTTGTAGCGGACGCAGTGAGAGAGAAGGGTGGCGCCTGGCTCATAAGCGGTAAAACAAAGGCGCAGGCCATCGCAGAGCTCCCTTCCGGAGCCGAATTTCAACTCGATTTTGAGCACGATTTCTCACGAGTGCTGTTACTACATGTTGTCCATAGACCGCTTAGCTCTGGCTTATCCGGTCGTGACTGAAAGCCAATATGCAGTGCGCGCAGCCTTTGCCGCAATGATGTTACATTCTGAGGCGGGCTTGAGGCGCAAGGCGTGTAGGATCAGTATGGTTTTAATTGGAATGCTGTGAATTGAAAGCGACAATCACACAGGTATGACGCCAGCAGGAACAGTCGCTCACTCAGAGCGTCGTGTGATGCGATAATTGTCGATCAGGGATTGGGAGTTATTTTTGGAGTTCGCGTCCGAACGTCAAGGTGTAGAATTGGGCAAAGCTTAGGAAGAAAAGCAGAACTGCAAGCTTTGCAGCCAAGTTGCTACATTTGTTGAAAAGCTGAGCCTTACGCACCGGGCATGTCCAATTGGTTCATTGCGGTGACTCGCTTATTCGCTGGGGCCGAGATACCGGCCTCAGTGGTTGTCATCAGCGGCTTCGTCCTTCTAATCCTGGGTCTGGACTTTTAACTGCAGATGCTGCAAAACCAGCTGACATTCGAGGAGGAACTCGTCGAAGAGGGCGGCGGCCTCCCGGTTCCGTTTAGCGCGAGCTAGCAGATCAATTCGTTCAGCGAGCGCATGCATGCGCTTGGCTCCAAAGGTTCCCGCCGTGCCCTTCAGGGTATGCGCGACCCTTGCAACTCCCGCGCAATCCCCTGTATCAAACGCGCGTTCCAGCTCGGCCAGCCCTCTGGGCAATTCCGCCTGAAACATGTCCACTAGATCCTCCAGGAGATTGCCACCCTCCGCGATCAGTTCTGCGAGGGTATCAGGTTCGCACCGAGCAGGCTCGTCAACTGACGCAGCTACATTCACAAATCTCGGATTGACACTGGTTGGGCACTGAATCGCTTGGGTTTCTCTGCCCACGTTTGGAACTTCGCCATGCGAGTCAATCCGCTCGAATCCACGCGCGTCAGAGTGGGCTGCAAACCAGGAACCGGAGATGAGAACGTCATCGGTCGCAACAGTCGGATTCTTGGATACAGGCATTGCACTGGTTTTGCGAGCAATCGACGTGCCAGTAAAAGGTCTCTAACGCAGAAAAGGTTGCGTTTGGCCATTTGTCAATGTTTTGTCGTGGCAATTGCGTGTGCCTCAAAAGCTCAAAACCCGAAATGACAAGTGGAAGGGCGCTGTGCAGCGATTTTGCTCAAACCTGGCTCGTAGCGCGCTTTAAAGGCCGGATTTTTGTAAAAGATTGAGTTGCGTGCTGATCTGCTTTTCGACACTTCGTGGGTCCGGCTGTCTCGTATTCAGACCAAAAGTTGCGAGCGTCGTATTTAACACGGGAAGGACTGTTTGAAGATTCAGCGCTGTGGGGAGAGATTGAAGACGGCGTAGATCTTCTCGAGTAGCCAGGCTGCGTGGCTTCGCGATGCTCCGCGGAGACTGGCTGCTGCCAGCGACTCGCGCCGCTCGGTCAAGCGCAAAGCGATGATTTCACTCATAGCGCTCGCAGATGCGGGGTGGGATTTGAAAAGATCAGTGAAGCCCTCGCGGCCGAGCTCCAATAGCTCGGCGTCAGTTAGTGCCCGGACGGTGGCATTGCGCGGCTCGCCCGTCATCAAAGCCATCTCACCGAAGAAAGCAGGCGGTTTTAAAGTGCTGATATGTACTTCCTGGGCACCGTTCGCCCTTGCCATCACCTCGACCTCGCCGGAGCGAATAATATAGAGAGAATCGCCTCCATCACCCTCGCGAACTATGGTTTCACCTGCGCCAAATTTCAGCAGCGTAACACCTCGCAACAGCACTCGCAGTTCCTCGTCGCGGAGATCGCGCAAAAAGTCAACTTGGCGGAGCTCGGCTATTAGCTGATGGTCAAGCTCTTCGGCGCTCTTGTTTGTTGTCGGTTCCTTCGCCCTGTATAGGACTCTGGCCGGATACGGCATCACGAGCGCCTTGCGCCGGAGGCCGTACCAGAGCGCGGTGCTAACTGTGTCGTGAACACGCTCCGCCTCAGCGTAGCTCTTGATCCAGTACCTGATCCGGTACGTGACGGCGTAGTCGGAATAGTCCCAGGTATAGATGTCAGGCTCGGGAGCCTGTAAGACTCCGGGTACGCCGCGCAGGATTTCCCTGATGACCTCCCGGACATAGTTGGGCGGTGCATCATAACTCAGGCCGATTGCAAGTTCGTCGGCGACGATGCCATTGGAGTAATTCACCACGACGTCTTTTGCGATCAACGAATTCGGGATTTCAAGCCGTTCATTTGCCCGCGTAATGACCGCAGTGGAGCGCCAGCTGATTCCCTGTACGCGCCCGACAAAGTTGTGTGCCCGCACCCAATCGCCGGGCACGAAAGGCTTGCCGATTTGAAGGGTCAGGCCACTGAAGATATTTCCGAGCGTTTCTTGAAGTGCGAAGCCGAGTATGACCCCAATGACTGCGGAGCTCGCGAGCAAGGGTGTAGGATCGACGTTAAGGTTTTCCACCATCACCATCATTGCCACTACCGTAAACAGAAGCAGTGTCAGCAGGTCTTTACCAATCGTGGAGAAGTGAGCTCGACGCCGATGGGCAGCGGCGTCGATCACATCCAGCAAGATCTTGATAAGGCCCCAGCAAAAGAGCAGAAGTCCAAGTGCTGATACCCAGCGCACCCACTGATTCCAGAATGCAAACTGGGGTTGTGCCACCGCATCAAACAAAAGACCCGACGCGCACAAGGCGACGGGTAAGGCTCGCGCGGTCTGTTTCTGTCTGCGCAGAGCCAGTGCCACGATTGCGAGGCTTAATACGCCCAGCAGCTCACAGATCACTCGTTGCTGGGGTGAGATGCGATGCAACCCTAGGAGGAGTTGCAGGGGGGTCAGTCCCATGCTTCGCGCGCGGGCAAGGCACTCTCATGAATCTGTGCCGCGAGATTCAATTTAGATTTCACCTTCCCTTTAGTTAATACGGAGCCGCGACAAGCGCTCGCGCCAGATCGTGCCTCTAATCTGATTGCGCGTTTCGGTTCAAGAGCGTGCCCTCACCTCGAATCGTTGTAAAAGGCGTACATGCTGCAGTTTACCTGGCACACCTCAATTGGCTCGCGGCCGGTTGGGTAGCTGGTATTAAAGGCGCACCGATGGGCGCGTCCGACGCTCGATAATTTCATATAACAATAAAAGCGAAAAGAACAAATTTCTTAGCCCAAACGAGCCAGCTCACGCAGACTGTCGGCCAGCCGAGCAATGATAACGCGACGTTGGCTCATCAAAGAGGCTTCTTTTTCGGGTACTTCGGCCAGATAGCAACCGCGTTCGGGCAGATAGAGAATGGAGCGGTACGGAAAGCCGTGTCGTATTGTCGGAAGGCATCGTTTCGCAATAATCCCTTCGACGGCCGCTTCGGCGACCCGTTCCAAGACGTTTCCTTCTTTGCGGTAAACGAGTGCCGCCGCTGCGCGTAACCGCGCGGTGCGCTTCGATTCCTCGACGCCGGCTAGGCGGCGAACCACTTCTTCAGCCAGCATGCGATCATCAGCGTCCGCGCCCAACCAGCGATGAGACCTGACGCCCGGCGCACCGCCGAGCGCGTCCACTTCGAGACCGCCGTCATCGGCAAGAGTGGCGAGCCCGGATCGCGCAAAGTAAAAGCGTGCCTTGATGCGAGCGTTGTCCGCAAAGCTGTTAGCACTCTCCGGCGCCTCGTCTTTGATTGCGAGGTCGCGTAATGACACTAGGTCCAGAGCAAAATCCCGCATGAGAACTTGGTATTCAGCAAGTTTCGCAGGATTGGTAGTTGCGATCAGTAATTTGCTCATTAGCCGACGATCGAGGTTCCTCCCGCTCAAACCCTTGGGGGTTCGGGCATCTCATCGAAGCTTAGGTTCATATGTATATTTTCGTACTGTCCGCTGGCGATGCTCCTCCAACGCCAACTCGATCAACCGGTCAACGAGTTCGGGCAGGGGTATGCCGCTCGCTTCCCATAGCTTGGGATACATGCTGACAGCTGTGAATCCCGGAATCGTATTCACTTCATTAATAAAGCATTCGCCCAGATCGGCGCGGGCGAGAAAGTCCACCCGGGCCATACCCCGCAACCCCAACGATTTGAAAGCCGCGGCCGATAGCTCACGGATCCGGGTGCTGACCGCTTGTGGCAATTCGGCGGGAATTTTAGTCTCCGCACCCCTGGGATCGACGTATTTGGATTCGTAACTGTAAAAGCGATAGCGCCGATTAACAACGATCTCGCCAACAACCGAAGTTTGCGGCTCCTCGTTGCCGAGCACAGCGCACTCGAATTCCCGTCCTTTGCACTCCGCTTCAAGTAAGACTTTGCGGTCGTACTGAAAAGCGTTGTTGAGCGCGTTCAACAATGAGGCGCTCGATGCAACACGGCTTATCCCAATGGACGAGCCTAGCGCGTTGGGTTTAACGAAGATCGGATATCCCAGCTCTTTGGCGATCTGAGAGGCCCGATGGCGGTTGTTGATGTGCTCAGCCTGGGTTAGGGCAAAGTATCGCACTACTGGCAGTCCGCTGTCTCTCAGTAAGCGCTTTTGGACGTCTTTGTCCATTCCGATAGCCGAGCCAAGGACGCCGGAGCCAACGTATGGTATTCCTGCCAATTCGAGAAACCCCTGTATCGTGCCGTCCTCTCCGAAAGTGCCGTGCAAGACCGGAAAAATGAGATCGAGATGAAGCGGCAGTTGATGGCGGTTTGCACCTTTGGCCGATGCCGTCCCGATCGGTAACAATTCTATTGAACGGCTGTGACGATAAGGCAGTAGAGTAACCGGAATACCCTGCTTGCCGAGGGAGCGAAGCTTCGAGGCGGAGTTTTTCAGCGACGAAAGACGCGTGTCGCAGAGTTGCCAGCGACCGTCGCGCGCTATCCCAATTGGCACGACCTCATATCGACCGGGGTTCAACGAAGACATTACGGTTAAAGCCGAGCGCAGGGAAATTTCATGCTCACCGGAACGTCCGCCGAAGAGCACTCCCACTCGGAGTTTTTTCCGCGCCATGCGCTGTGTGCACCTCCCGAGACGCCACCCCAAGATTTTGGCAGTCCCAAGGTCATGATTCGACTGAGTTCGGCGCGCGAGACGAAGGCATTTTGGTACAAGACTGATTGTCGTTCCGCTTCGTAGTTTGTCTTTCACGCCTGGCTCTGAGCACTCCGCGGGCGAAGGTCCCGGCAGCACCGACCCCCATTGGCACCCGGCACAGCAACTGGACGATGCTGACGCCGAGACCTGTAGCCAACAGCTTGTCGCGGGAAGCGAATCGGGCAAACCCGCTTACCATCACGGCTTGCAAAGGGCCCAATCCTGAGGGGAACACCGGTGCGCTCTGCGCGAAGACCAGGGCGGGCGATAGGGCTAGTACCGCGGTGAATGGTACGTGAAGCCCGAACGATTCGAAATATAAATAAAACGCGATCACGTTGGGCACATAGATAGCCAGCCGGATTGAGCCGAGAACGGCATAGTGGTATGGCTTTGCCAGGCGAAACGCGCGCATACCGGGCCGTGTGCGCAGCCACTGGCCGATGCGGGTTTTTGCCTTTCCGCTCATCCACCACAACGAAACGGCGGTGAGGAAGGCAAGCGCGGCACTGGCGTATGGCAAAGCGATTCGAATCGGCGACCAGGGGACAGCGACCGCGAGCATGACCGTCAACGCTGCCATCAGAATAGTATCGAGAAATCCTTGAAAAGCCATGGTCCAACTGGCCGTAATCCAATGGACTCGCTTGCGCTGATGCAGAAACACCAACATAGCTACGTCTGCCACGATAATATTGATAGCTTGTAGGAAATATTGTGCGGTCGAGGCAGGCAGGACTTCACAGTAAGTGGTCGGGCCGTGGAAAAAGCTGAACAGCCTGGCGTACAGATAGGTGTCGGCGAGCCATCGAATTACAAACGAACCGACGTTCGCCGCGACGAACAATGCCAGGTTACATCGTTTAAAAAGTTGCAAGAGCTGCGCGACGGTTAGTCCGCGGGCGCAATAGACCACCAGGCCGATGGCCACGGTCCAGGCCACCGCGTTGTGCAGCAGCGTCCGTTCAGTCCAGCTGCGCAGCCAACGCCATTTTGCCGGGCGCTGCGATCCGGACATCAAGCAGTCTTAGGCGAGAGCCAAATTGCGATGGGCGACTGGTCTTGAGCTTCAGCGAGCCCGCGAGATGTAGGAAAATAGAGAACTGTATGGCTGCGCCGTTGCCAACTCATGGTTCGGCTACCTCGATGCTTTGCTCCTTGCACGGCTTTAGTTTATGCATGAAATCTGGCCCAACTTCTTCCTGGTCGGGGCGGCCAAGGCCGGTACCACCTCGATTTATGCCTACCTTTCCGAACACCCGCAGGTCTTCTTTCCTGCGATCAAGGAGCCGCATTTCTTTACCCAAGTCCGCCCGTCCCGTGAACTGCAATTTCTGATCGAAGCCATCAGCAAGCGCAGCGCATACCTCCGGCTCTACGCGTCAGCCGCCGGTCACCAAATAATTGGCGACGCCAGTCCATCGTATCTGTGGCATCCGGAAGTGCCAGAGCGGATTCGTGCTGAAGTCCCACAAGCTAAAATCGCCATTATTTTGCGTGACCCTGTTGAAAGGGCTTATTCCCATTATCTCATGGACTACCGGGAGGGTGCGCAAAGCAGACCCTTCTATGAGGCGTTAGTGCACGACATGACGCGTCCCGACAAGGGGTGGGGGATTTCATACCTCTATTATGAGCTCGGTTTATATGCAGAACAGGTGGAACGTTATCTCGATACCTTCAAACCCGAGCGTGTCAAGGTTATGATGTTCGAAGACTTTCGCCGCGATCCCAGGGCGGTCTTATACGACCTCGCAAAGTTTCTCGAGCTTGATCCGCGGCCTTTGGCAAAAATTGACACATCCCGAAAGTACAATTCATATGCTGCGCCTCGCAACCAGGTGCTGCGGCGGTTGGCGGGCGCGAAGTTGTCTCGACTTCTGGGGCAGACTCTAGTGCCGCGCCGGCTGGGAGCCCTGGTCTTTGAACGCTTTTTTTTGAAGCAGGCCCCCAAACCCCCAATGGATCCTCGGGCTCGAGAGCTGCTCTGCTCGCTTTATAGTCCGGAGCTCGATCGACTGGAACGCTTGCTCGGGCGCGCGCTGCCGGAGTTGCGCCAGTCGTGGCAAACCTGAGTATTGGGTCCCAAGTCAGAGTGATTTGACGGTGATATACTTTCTGCTAAGTTTAACGATTGTTTGAATCTCATAGCAACCACTGGAGGAGTCGCTGCGGTGAGGAGAATCGTACCCAGTTTAGCAGGCGTAGCGCTCGCGGCCGCCCTGACAGGCGGGCTCAAGCCCGGCATCGTGTTAGCCGCAAAGGTTGATTGCGCCAAAGTTATGGCGGAGCTAGATAGCGGCAAGAAGGTTAAAGAGGTAGCCGCTGATTTGAAGATTTCGGCTTCCAGCGTTTATCGTTGTCGACGTAATGCGCGCAAAGCAGCCACTGCCGCAGCGTCTGCTTCGAGTCCGACCGCTGCCAGCTCTACAAAGTCATCGCCTAGTCCACATCATTAGGTCGGACACCCAAGCGATGGGCTTGGTGTCTGGCTCCGCCCTTCCCGGCATCAAGCGGGAAGGGCGTGCTCCTAACAATCGGTTCTCGCTCCCGCTGTAAGGAGTGCAACTATTCGCCGATGACGACGAGGCCGGTGGCGGCGATGGTAAGCAGCGCGATGCAGAAGCCGACGATGAACGATGCGCCGCGGCGCAAAATCGGTTCGGACCGGCGGCGGAGGGGGCGCTTCATCGTAGCGGAGGTCGGGGAAATACGCGTCCTGATATTGATCGACTTGTAACGCTGCGAGAAATTCGGCGTAGTAATTCTTCGAGGCGAAACCGAAGTGGGGGCCGTCGTAGTTGCGGATGATCTTGGCGAAATCATTAGCATATAGCTCGGCTGCCACTGCCATGCCCGCCGAGCCGTAATCATAAGCGGTGATCGCGAGGGGCCAGTTACCGAAAGTCAGGTAATTAGACCGCAACAACTTCGCGGCGGCGATCGTCTCAGCAGTCGGGTCCAGGCGGTCATCATGGTAGCGAGTAATACGCATGAATTGGCGACCGGTTCCAGACGTAAACTGCCATATTCCGACTGCGCCGGCACTGGAACGTGCCTGACTACTAAAACCCGACTCGACTTCCGCTAGGACTACAAGTTCCTTGGGCAATCCGGCATCGGCAAAGATTCGTTCCATCGATGGCCGATAGTAGCGACTGCGCAAAAGGCCCTCTCTGAACCGTTCACGCATTCCCTGCTGAACCCGCAGATTTTGAGCTGCAGCAGCGTATGCGGACAACGGTTCACCTTGGAACAATTTCGCCACCTGGACCTCCTCATAGGTCGCAGGCGGCTGGCCGGACGCTAACCGATTCAAGAGGTTGAAGAACTTGCCTTTGAGGTATCCGTTGACCGCATCGACTTCGGCGCGGCTGGGTGATCCCTCACCGGGGAGATGGAGCACCTGGTAGATGCGCCAGACCTTGTCGCGGTCCAAGATGATAAAGTCCCGCTCCCCGTATGCAGTAAAGACATCTACCCAAAATTTTATATTGGGTTCGATCGATGCCGGTCTGGGAAATGGGAAGACTGCACTTACTTCCGAAGCCATCGCGACGATGAGCCCGCAGATGCTCGCGGCCAGCCCAACAGTTCGGATAATCAGCAGGCGCGATCGTTCCAGGCGCGATGGTGCCAACCTCTGTCTCAGAGGCCCTGCTATGAATCTGCTCATTACGAGTTCCCCCATTCTAGTAGGGCCGAAATATATGGATATTCTTTGTAGCTTATTCCGTCAACGGGTTGCAGTAGGTATCTGAGGTGTAGAAGACGCGATAGCCTTCGGTGAGCATGCGCCGACCACAGTTAGTTTGACTTATAACAACTTTTATTCGGAAGTTTTCGCAGGAATGATTAAGTAGGCAAGAACTATAAGGGGTTTCACTGCGAATCGGCGGTCTCCCCGCTTACATCATCAAATCTGAGCTTCACATCTCGTTTGTGCCGTGGAGTTCCGCTCAAAGCCGGCCGGTTCGAGCTAACTTCGAAGCCGATAGCGCTCCGGCACCGGAACCGGGCGGCTCAATCCGCAGGGACCGATCGACGTGGGCAAAGGTTCCCTGTAGGTAAGCTATTGAACTCAAGACCTGAATCCTAAGGTCGATAGTTAGGGGCCTCTTTGGTTACGAAGACATCGTGAACGTGGCTCTCGCGGACACCTGCGTCGGTGACGCGGATGAACCGCGCCCGTTGCCGTAGTTGAGTAAGATTGGCCGCACCTACGTACCCCATTCCGGCCTTGAGGCCTCCGACCAACTGTTCGATGTTCGAGGCGAGCGAGCCGCGGTGAGGTACCCGTCCTTCGATGCCTTCGGGGACGATCTTGCCCTCTGAGACACCCTCCTGACCGTAGCGGTCGCCGACTCGATCGTTCATTGCCCCCAGCGACCCCATCCCGCGATACAGCTTGTACGTGCGTCCCTGATAGAGAATAGTCTCGCCGGGACTCTCCTCGGTACCTGCGAACAGAGCCCCGATCATGACCGTGGACGCACCAGCGGCGAGCGCCTTGGTGATATCGCCCGAGAAACGGATACCACCATCGGCGATTATGGGGATGTTGCGCTCGTTCGCGATGCGTGCACAGTCGAAAATCGCGGTAATCTGTGGAACCCCGACGCCGGATATCATTCTCGTTGTGCAGATCGAACCTGGTCCCATCCCAACGCGTAGCGCGTCAGCGCCCGCATCACTGAGGGCCTTGGCCGCCTCAGGCGTCGCGATGCTGCCGGCAACGACATCGATTTCGGGACATTCACGCTTGGTAGCCATCAACGCATCGATGACATTGCGCGAATGGCCGTGCGCGGCGTCGATGCATAGCACGTCGACTCCCGCTTTGCGCAAGGCGGCGGCGCGCTCCTCACGTTCAGGCCCGACTCCAATGGCTGCCCCAACCCGCAACCGCCCCATCGCGTCCTTGCTCGAAAAGGGGTAGCGGGTCGCCTTGTCCATATCCTTGATGGTGATCAGACCTCGCAGCCGGTTATGGGTATCGACAATTGGCAACTTCTCGATGCGATGCTGCTGAAGAATCTCCTTGGCTTCCTCAAGGCTAATTCCTGGCCTTGCCGTGATCACGCGAGTTGTCATCACTTCGCGCACGGGCCGATCTAGCCGACGCTCGAAACGCAGGTCACGACTGGTAAGGATTCCGACGAGATGCTCCTGGACCACGACCGGCAAACCCGAAATGGCGTGCCGCTCCATGATCGCAAGCGCATCGCCAATTGGCTGGTCCGGATTGACCGTAATTGGATCGGCGATCATGCCACTTTCAAATTTTTTCACCGCTGCTACTTCGGCAGCCTGCCGTTCGATAGACAGATTTCGGTGGATGAAACCGATTCCCCCCAGTTGTGCAATGACGATCGCAGTGCGCGACTCGGTGACGGTATCCATCGGGCTCGAGACCAGTGGAATATGAAGCGGAATACTTCGGCTAAGTTGCGTGGAAACGTCGCAACTCGAGGGGAGCAAGTCCGACATCTGAGGTATCAGAAGTACGTCATCAAAGGTGAGGCCCAGGCGGAGCTGCTCATACGGGAACATCGCAATCTCCTGTAACAAAAAAGCCTGCGGTCAAAACGCAGGCGCAAAATTGAGATCATCAGAAGAAGGATCCGGAACGGCCATACTTTTAAGTAACAGATGCGAGAAAACAGGGCAATTATTCCCCGAGCAGGAAACATATAGAAAGGTTGCCGACTCAACCGGCTCCGGGCTCGTCTTTATACAGAAGCAGTAGTTGCTCCCCGAGTGCACGAACCAGAAATCGCTGCATCTGAGCCACTGCTCGTTCCAGCCCGGCCCGGCCTATCAGCCAATGGCCACGGCCGGGCAAAGTCGCGAACTGCGCCCCGATCGCAGCGGCAAACTGGGCGGCCCGCTCGCCCGGCGCAATGGGGTCGTTTTCACCGGTTATGATTATTCGCGGACCGGCTTCCTTGGCAATCGTCATGTGGCCAAGTGCAACTTCCTCGATTGCAAGTGGGTCCATTGGCACGAGACTTTTGATGAGCGCGCTGCGCTCAAAGGGAGTCGCATCTGATATCAGGTCGAGAATAGTGCGCCGGCGAGGAAGCGCGTATTTCGCGGGACGCCACAGCGACCATAGGTGCCGAGTCGACAACCGCGACCGAAGCCCAGGTAACCACGGGGCCAGGGCAACCGCTGCCCTCACATTCGAGGATTCGGCGATTTTTAGGGCGAGCAACCCGCCTAACCCGTGACCGGCTGCAATCGCGTCGGAACCTAGCTCGCCCAACGCTGCCAGAATTCTTGCAGCGTATGTGTCGAATGCGGCGGCCCCTTTGCCCCGTGTTCGACCCATTGGTGCACTTGCGAAGTCGAGCAGATAAACATCCCATCCAAGCGTGACGAGCTGACCGCCGATTAAACTCAGGTGTTGGGAGGAGGTGAACAGTTCCGGAAGAAGTACAATTGGCCAGGCAAACTTTCGTGTTTGTGGCCGTTGCAGCTGTGCGTGCAATCCGCCCAGTACAACATCCATTGTGACGGCGGCCGCCCAAATCAAGTGGATCGCGACAGCGGTCGCGAAAGAGAAAAGTTACATCAATCGCCTCACGCCTGACGTTTCGTGGCTCTAATTCGGAAGTGTGGACTGGTTGGCATGGCTGTGGTGGCGAAGAGTCGAATCAAGATTTGGTCAGCCCGAGCCTGCGCTGTCATTTGCTGCTATTCGGATGATGGAAGAAGGGCCCCCTTGAAAGGAACCCTTCTTCCGTTGGCGGGGCGACAAACCCCGGCTCATCTCGGCAGCAAGCCCGGCGTCGATCGAAATGCCTTTCGCAATTTCAGGAAAGGCGAAATCTTAGTTAACCTACTTCTTTTTAGTGGTTTTTTTGGTCGCTTTCTTTTTCATAGCACTCTTTAGCTTGGGTTTGGACTTAGTAGCTGCGGAACCGGGCTTCTTCATAGCTGCCATTTCGCATTCCTCCTCTTGGGTCGCTGCTGCCGGACGAGCATTCAGCTCATAAGCAACTGACTTATTTGTGGGCGATTATAGAAATCTGTTATGCAGCAATCAAGTGCTTCACGGTGAAAATTTAGAAAGAAATTTTAAAGATGAATTACCTCTTTTTCGACATAGGCTTTTCCGCTTTTAAAATGGTGTTCAGGCATAAGCGGCATTGAATTGGATACACGCGGGTTTTACGATTTTAAAAAAAAGTGACTCTTAAGTGGAATTATGCGACTCGATGTGGTCACGCTAATATTCGCAGTCCTCTTCGTTGGTTTGGGTATAGACGCCATTTGGGGAAGCTCGGGTCTGCTCGACTTATTGCTTCTACGCCAACATAGCAACGCGTTAGCCGCCGAGCGCGACAAACTTCTTCAGGAAAATCGGGATTTGCTTAGTCGCATCGCTCGGCTTAAATCGGACGATGATTATCTGCAGCAGCTGATCCGCCAAGATCTCGGTTACGCCAGACCTGACGAGTTCGTTTATCGCTTCCCGAAAGAATCGCGCTAAGACGTACGAAATTTAATCTGAGCGCCAGTTCGCAAGTTGATAGCTAGAAACAACTGCGTGACAGTAATCCGTATGCGCGCGCGGTACGTGTGAGTTCTTCGCGAAAGTCGGGCGCTGCCAGATCGATCAGAGCCCGAGCCCGTTCGGGGACTGACTTACCCTTAAGATTAGTCAGTCCGTATTCAGTTACTACGTACATCACATCGCTGCGCGGGGTTGTCACGATGTTGGAATCGCTCAAGCGAGGGACGATTCGGCTTTCACGTCGGCCGTTGCGTTCGTAAACTGCGGACATACAGAGAAAAGCTTTGCCACCGCGTGAGGCATAAGCCCCGCGTATGAATTGCAGCTGCCCGCCCGTACCACTAATCTGTCGCAGGCCGGCCGACTCCGCGCAGACCTGGCCGGTTAAATCGATCTGGGCCGCATTGCAGATCGAAACCGCTCGCTCGTTCTGCATGATTCGATGGGGCAGGTTAGTGTAGTCTACCGGCCCGGCGAAACAAGCTGGATTTCGGTGGAGGAATTCATACAACTCCTGGGAGCCGGCAGCAAAACAGTAAGTCATCTGAAACCTGTCCAGGCTTTTGTGAGCTCCAGTGACTTTTCCGGCCTGATACAACTTCATTAGGGAATCGACGAACATTTCAGTGTGTACGCCAAGGTCTTTGACAGGTGAGTTGACTAGCAACTCGCAAACAGCATTGGGCATTGCGCCGATCCCAACCTGCAGACACGCACCGTCTTCGATATGCGGCGCGATCAGCTCCGCGACTTTTTGTTCGGTCGGCCCGGCCGGCGGATTGAGCAAAGTCGGCAAGCTTCCCCGGCCACCGTCGATCACATAATCGACATCATCGATGTGCACGCCATTTTCGACGCCGTAGACATATGGCATGGATTCATCAGTTTCGACGATAACGGTCCGCGCCTTCTCGGTCAGTGCCTTTTCATAAGTAACTGCTCCACCAAAGTTGAAGAAGCCATGAGAGTCGAGCGGGGTGGTTTTCAGGACCGCCACGTCCACCTCGAGGAAGCGCCGGTAATAGTCGGGTGCCTCGCCGAAGTTCATCGGGATATGATGGCAGAGGCCACGATCATGCATTCGGCGCTCAACCGCGGAGAAGTACCACGAAAAATATTCGAGGTGGTGAGCCTCGGGATCGGCCTCGACCGCGGCGCGGGGGCGTAGCGCCAGACACCCGCGCACTTTCACTCCTTCCAGCTCCTGGATCCGAGCGGCCAACGCTTGGTCAAAGAGGTCCGGCTGGCCGAGGCCAAAACCATAATCTAGCCAGTCTCCTGATTTTACCACCGCTGCAGCTTCCGCGGCGGAAACCGTCTTGCGCTTGAGTTCCGCGACAAATGACCTAGTCATCACTTTTCACCCGGACGAGCTCAGCTTGCCCAGCACGTCTGACTATCCACACTGTTTTTGTTGAGTTAGGCTGAACTTGACTGCTAACCCTGCTTAAGGTTTGTTTCATCGCGCGAATCAGATCAATGCCACAATCTCGACCTCTGGCTCGACCCGCGACCACACAGAGTTCACGGGGCGCACTCACGATACTATTTGCCACGGTATTTGTGGATCTGCTGGGATTCGGCATCGTGATCCCCTTTTTGCCGCTATATGCCGCGCGCTTACAGGTGAGGGCTCTGGGCATTGGTTTGATCCTCTCGAGTTACTCCCTGACGCAGCTGATATCAGCACCGTTACTCGGTAGTCTTTCCGACCGGTACGGCCGCCGCCCAGTCATCATACTAGGTTTGTTGGGTTCGTCCGTCAGTTACGTAATCTATGGCTTGGCCAACTCGTTCCTTGTGCTTCTGGCGTCACGTGCGGTTCACGGCGCGTGCGCCGGTACCGTGGCAACGGCCCAGGCTTATGTTGCCGACGTAACGAGTGACGCTGAGCGCGCGCATGGAATGGGGTTAATTGGAGCGGCTTTTGGGCTAGGTTTTGTACTGGGACCGGCAGTGGGAGGCCTGCTGGGACATGCCGACTTGCGGGTTCCGGTTTTTTTTGCCGCCGCCATAACGTTTCTGAATTTCGTCTGCGCTGCTACTGTGCTGCCGGAGACTCACCGGAAAGCTGCAAGCCCGCAGCGTGGATGGCGGGCAATGAGCAGTCCGCTGCTAAGTTTACCGCGTCAATTGGCGCGTCATCGTTTGTGGCGTCTGTTTGCAACCGTTTTGCTTTTAACCTCTGCAATGGCAGGCTTCGAGGCCACCTTTGCCGTGATGGTAGCGGCGGTTTACGGTTACAGCGCGCGCGAAATAGGCGAATTGCTTGCCTTCGCTGGTCTGCTGCAGGCATTAACGCAGGGCTATCTGCTGCGCAAAATGGTCGCGCGTCAGGGGGAAATTAAACTGATCCGCGCGGGAATACTCCTGTTTGCGGCCGGCATGGCGCCGATGGCGAACTGGCCGAACCGCCAACTACTTTGGCTGCTGATTGGAATGCTGTCGGTTGGTTACGGGCTGGCCAGCCCGTCACTCGCCAGCCTGATTTCGCTTAGCACACCCGCGCAGCTCCAGGGCGAAATCCTGGGGATTAATCAATCGGCACAATCGCTGGCCCGTATTTGCGGTCCGATTTTCGCCGGCTTCGTTTACCAGACCTTTGCGCCTGGCCGTGTGTATGTTGCAGGAGCAGCGACCACTTTAATTGCTCTTGCACTAATCGGGTCTACAAAGCTGACGTTGGTAGGTCAGGAGAGCGATACAGGCGCTCCGCGGGGTGAGTTCGAGCACCACTCTCTTGGTGACGTATGAGCACAAGCGGCATAGAGCCACCAATGTAACTGGTCGAGGCCGAGGTTATTACCGTTCGGAACAGGAGGGATCGTCACGCTTAGCTGGGTGCTGGTTTTTCATCTTTTTGGCGTTGTGTTCTGGGTCGGAAGTTTGCTGATAGTCAGCAGCTTGATGGGACTTGTTGCGGACGAAGTGGGCGCCGCCCAGGAGCGTATGATTGTGGCCGCCAATCGACTTTTCATGGTCAGCGCAAACGTTGGGGCAGCCGTCACTATCGCGTTCGGCATCTTGGCTATAGTTGCGGAGCCAGCGGTTCTGACCCGCGGCTGGTTGCATCTGAAGCTGGCATTGGTGGTTCTGATGTTGGTCATTCACGCTCGTCTCTACCAACGCATTCGGGCTCTGAAAGAAGCACCGCTGACCGCAAGGAAGCGCGAGTTTTCAACAATTCACGGGCTGATTAGTCTGTTGCTGCTGGGTATTCTCATGCTGGTTTTTCTGCGGCCCTTTTAGTTTGAACAAGCTCAGAACTAAAGAGGTTACATTGTGAAGTTTGGTCTTTTAACCCTTTTTGATCATTATCCTGAGGATTGCTCCGAAGAGCAGTACTACCGCAACTTTTTCGACGAAGTGAATTTGGCCGAAGAGCTGGGCTTCGATTCCATCTGGCTCGGTGAGCATCATTTCTGTCGATATATCTGCCCGGCACCGCAGATAGTTGCAGCGGCGGTCGCCCAACGCACGAAGCGGCTCCGCATTGGCACCGCTATCGTACTGCTGCCCCATCATGATCCTATTAGACTGGCCGAAGACTATGCACTAGTGGACCTGTTGAGTGGCGGACGGCTTGATTTCGGCGTGGGACGTGGATTCATAAAAGCCACATACGACGGTTTCAATCAGTCGATGAGCGAAAGCCGCGAGCGCTTCACAGAGGCTCTCGAACTGATAGAAGGAGCCTGGCGGGAGACCAGATTTTCTTATCAGGGAAAATTTTACCGCGCCAACGCGGTGACGATTTTGCCCCGACCGGTCCAGAAACCGTCACCGCCGATTTTCATGGCGGCGGCCGTCAGCCCGGAGTCATTCGTCGCGGCCGGTGAAAAGGGGCATTCGATCCTGCTCGCACCTTTCTTTCAATCCCGCACAAAGTTGAAAGATAATGTTCAGCTGTACAAGCAAACGCTCCTCCAGTCGGGGCATTCGCCAGACAACGTCGAAATCGTTGCCGGATACCATAGCTTTGTTGACGAAACTCCCGAACTCGCGCGTCGCAAATGGGAATTTCATTACATGCGATATATGCACTTTGTCGGCTCACTCATCGCGCCTGAGGAGTATGCGATTCCTCACTATAAGTCGTGGCGGCGCTCGAGCGAAGCCCTGCGCCGCATCACCTGGGAGCAAATGTATCCGGACCAGGTATTGTGCGGGACGCCAGCTCAGTGTGTCGAACGCATCGCCATGCTGCAGGAACAATTTGGCGTGACTCATTTTTGGGTCTACATGGACCTCGGAGGAATCGATCATGCGGAACTGCTGAGGTCTATTGAGCGATTCGCCACGCGAGTAATCCCCTATTTTCGTTAAGCCCAACTCAGTTGTAGATTTTGGCGCGACGGAGGGGGGCTTGCGTCCCGGGCTGTATTAGGTTATCCCAATGCGCTACTCAGGATTTGCGGGGTTGGCGTGAAGCGTTCGAGCCCGAGATGGCTGTGGGCGGTAAGCTTAGGGTGTCTCTCGCTGCTATTCGGAAGCCTGCTGTTGAGCGGCCGTTCGCGAGTAATGTCGGCGACTGGTTCGGGCGTCGTTCAGGTCGCTTTTAAAGCCACCCTTACCTCGTTTGACGGAACGCCCATCGCCGAGCGATATCAACGCGTGTTGCTTAACGTGGTCTCGATCCGGTTAAACCCGATTCCGGGAGCGACTGACACAACACCGGGCTGGGTCGAGATACCGGCACCCGCGGCCAGCGGCGTGATTAATCCGGCCGAGTTTATTACCACCAGTCTGAATTTCGGTGGCATCGGCACGGTCCTCACTTTACCCAGCAGTATTCTGCAGCTGGATCTAATGCCGCTGCAGAACATTCCGTTTTTTTTCAATGCCGGCACCGTGCCCGCCCAACCCTACGGCCAGCTCGAGGTGGTTCTCGATTCACTCGCTCCTGGTAACCTGGTTCCGCTGTGCCACTCAGGGCCGGGTGAAGGCTGCATCAGCTATTTGGCAAATCTCACGCCGCAATCGGTGCTCAGCGTTCCATTTTCAACTACTGGCTATGGTGTGGCACCAGGAGCGGTTCAGCCGCTTTTGATCAACGTCGCCGTCACGGTCGGCGCACCTCCGAGCAGCCCCGCCACCGGCGCCGTGGCCATCACTCCGGTAATCAGTGCGCAAGGCAACTTGCTTCCGAGCGCAACACCCGCGCCGCTAGGAGTCGCAACGGGGACGGTAGCGAACGCCACGGCCAACACCTTGGTTTCCGCCGAACTAAGCGGAACCGACCAGGTCATCGCGGCGACTCATCTTTCCAACGGCGCCTTCATCCTGAATCTGCCTGCGCTCACTGAGCAGCAGGGAGGGACGTCGTACGATTTTTACGTGTCGGGTGGCGATACCACGTATGCGGTCAGCAAGGGGCAGACCGTCTCAATTCAGGGTAGTGCGACAAGCCCGCCTCCGCCGGTTAACCTGGACTTCGCTGTTCAAAGCTCCCCGGTTGGTACCCTCACCGGCACCATCGCTGACGCTTGCACTGGCGCTCCGATCGAAGGAGCTACGCTAAAACTTCTGGTGCCGGATACGAGCAAAGGGGGTGCAACAAGCTGTGATCTGACAGGCGGGTCACCGCCACTTCCCGCCAATTGCGTGGTGGTTGCCACAGCATCTACCGATGACGCCGGTCACTATCCGTTGCCCAACACACCCTTTACCAACGTTCCGTTGTTCCCTCCGCCGGGCGTTAGCCATTACGACCTGGAAATCAGTGCGCCCGGATATAATACAAGCGTGGTACCTATTGCGCCGGGCTCGCTCTTTTGTCCTGATTCCAGATTTTCGAACAGTTGTAGCTTCTACCTAGAGCACGGCTTCATAACGGGTACGACCCAACTGTCGGGGCCGAATAACGCGGGCAATCGTCTGGATGCACTAGTCATGGCAGAAGACGCTGGCACGAATAACATCGAGAACCTGGTCCTTTCCACGATTCCGGGCGGTGCCGCATCAGGCAGCTTCACATTGTCGGTGCCGATCGCAAGTCCTTCCAGCAACGCTATACCGGTCAGCAATTTTGATGTGTTCGCGTCCGTGCAAGATCTTTATCTGGGTGCCCCTGAGAAGGTTAGTGGCCATCTAATCGGCGCCATGGCCGGTGTCGGCGCGCCGGCAACCAACTGCAGCACCATTACGATCCCAGCCCTACCACCGATGGATTGTGTGGGGCTGGGTAGCGTGTTCGGAACTGTGAGCAACGCCAATCCTGGCACGACCTCGATACGATTATCCAAAGACGGCGTGCAGATCATGCAAACGGAACCGAACTCAATCGGCGCCGCGCCAGGTAATATCTATAATTTCTGTGCGCCGGCCGATACCTATCTGCTTACACGCTACGAGAATGGCGCGCCGCGTAGCGCTTCAGCGGTTACCTTGTTACCGCCGCCGCCGAATCAATCTTCTTGTCCGAGCATTTGCCAGAGTGCGGAAGGGGCATGTCTAATCTGCCAACCCACGGTGGGCCCCAGTTTGCCATGAGTTCTGTGCTTCAAAATCAGCCGCAGCTGACCCTGAGAATTATCGCAATTGCGGCGTTGAGCGTCCTCGGCGGTTGCGAGTCGCTGAACACTGGCACGCCCGGCAACACTCCCAATATAGCCCCGCAAAGCAGTTATCGCATTGTGGGTGATATCGGTACACCTTTCCGGGCATTTGTCTCTGACTCGCGTTCATCATGGCAGGTCGCTGGTACAGTTCCCACTAGCCTGATCGTTGTGAATGATAGCCCACCGGACCGAATCTTGGTGACGAAAACGACCAATGACGGACGCCTGCTTAGCCTGCAAGTGTTACAGGGGGTGAGCGTGGGGACGCTGGACTCTACCGTGAGTCCCTTTGGCATCGTGGTAGGAGGCATCGGCGGAGCCTTGCATGCCTTCGCTCAACCCGCAGTGCCGGATGTCCGATTTGTAGTAAAAAGTCCTTTAGCTGGGGTATTTACCGGCTTGATTGAAGGCGTAAGCATGAGCAGCGCGATAGAATCGCGCGTGCCGGTAGTAATTTTGTTTGATTCTCCTAATGGCGGAAAGTCGGGCCGGGTTGACGGCATCTTCCATCAGGTTATCTTTTCTGGAGTGATGGAGGTCGACCTGCTGATCAATGGCCAGCTGGTTCAAAGTGCTTCGGGCGGTAGTTCCGTCACTGTGCAGGGTACCTCCTGAAACGTGAGAAGTCGGCCGCCGAGCCGTTGTGATCTGTGGTCCCCTCTGGCTCCGGGTTCAAACGACTGACGACTTTTGCCGAGCGCTGTCTAGAGTTTTCCCGCCGGCTTGCTGTCGGGCCTCTTGCGGGCCGCGCTCTGCTCGGATTGGCGTTGATTGTCGGTGCTGCACTGCGCTTGCATGATCTCGGAGCCGTCTCGATGACGGCTGACGAGGGTGCTGCCTGGGCGGTAGCAGCTGAGCCGGTTAGTCGGTTGCTACAACTGCAACCACAACTAGATTCGGGCAAGCTCGCCCTCTATGACCTGGTGCTGCATTATTGGATGCGACTTTTTGGCGACCGCCTGGGCTCAATCCGTGGTTTGTCCGCCGCTCTTGGCGTCGTCGCCATCGGCTTGATCTTCCTGGTAGTTCGCGAGCTGAGCGAGGGCTTTGGCACTCGAGAGGGCAGAACGGCCGAGCGGGCGGCCGCCCTGGCCGCATTGCTATTGGCTACCAACGTTGGTCTGGTACAGTCGGCGCGCTGGGCGCGAATGTATCCTTTAGTGACAGCTGCCGGACTGGCTCACATGTTCTTTTTTCTCCGGGCTCATCACCGACAAGCACTCAGGAATTGCCTGCTTTCGGCACTATTCCTCGCCCTGGCCATAGCCGCGAACTTTACCGCCGTGTTTCTAATTGTTGGGGAAAGCATCTGGCTTGCCTGCTTGCGCATAGGCCGGGCCAAAAACGCGTCAGACCTTAAAATAGAGACCAGTGCTCCTGCTCTGTCTTTGGTCGGGGGATTGCTCCTGCTGTGCCCGTTCGCGCCCGGGGCATTGGCTGCTTCACAAGCCGCGGTTAGAGGTGGTGCGCTTGACTGGATCCCGTATCATCCGCCCTTGCAGTGGTCCTGCGAAGTGCTGCGCGACAGCGTTGGTAACAAATCCCTCTTCCGCATACTGGCCGGGTTAAGTGTTTTGGGCCTCTGGCGCGGATGTGAGACCCGAGATCGAGCGCCATTTTTTCTGGCTCTTGTGATGGTCGGCTGCTTTACAACGGTGGCCGTACTAAGTGCTCTTATCAAGCCGCTCATGGTCGAGCGCTACGTGATAATGGCCCCGGTCGCCTTTCTTGCGATGGCAGCGTTAGGAACGATCGCCCTGCGCTCGAGAATCGCGGGAACCGTAGTCTTTTTGCTCATTGCGTGGCTTTCATTGCGAGCGCTAAGGCATTGGTCGGGGTTCTGGGTGGATTGGAGAGGCGCTGCCGTGGTAGCTTGCACGCACTCACCTCGTAATGCCGCTATTGGAGTTGTGCCAGGGTATGCGGTCAACGCGGTACGCTACCACCTGCCGCCAGAACGCCGCGCCCTCGCGCTGGGAATCGAGTCCGGCTGTGGAACTTCGCAGCTGTTGCTTCTGAGCCGAGGCAGGCCCCTATCAGCACAATACGTCTCCCAACTAGAAGTTTGCTATCCGCATGTCGTGGGCCAGTCAATTCGCGTCGAGGTTCGCGCTCGATGAGCTCAGAGGGAATAGCTGAAAATCTTGTGCGCTAATTTCTGAGGGCTTTACCAGCTGAGATGGCTAACCAGAAATGATTCAGTTAGCGGCATATGAAGACAGCTGTAGTTTAGGCTATGTTGCTAACCGCGAGGTGTTAGGGAAGTTAGGCAACCGAGCGAAGTCTGCACCGTGTGGCTCGGAGATGCGACTCATGCTCGTTCCAGTTAGCGAAGGCGCATGCCAGGAATAGAAGCGACGTCAAGCCCCGGCCCCAAACCACGACGGACCGGGGCTGTTGCGCGCTAGCCGAGGCGTCTGCACAATGAGGACCTTTGTCCGTTCACGTGTCAGCGAGCAATAAGCTGAAGGTCTGCGCTCTGGTTGAATACTAGCCGTCCTGAGGATCTGAATGGCTAAACTGTCACGTTCCATCCGGGAGACGTTGTTTTGGTGGCGGCCCATTAATGGCGACTCGGATGTTGGGCACTACTTCGAGTTGTTCAAGCGGCTACTTGGCTACATCCGACCCTACTTGTTTCCACAACTGGTATTTGCAGTCGCTGCGATGCTCTTGAACGGCTCGGTCAACGGGATGATCCCGCTTTTGATAAAAAAGATCATCAACACCATAGCGACCATCCCGTCGAGCAAGACTACGGGCGCCAGTGTTCAAGCGATGCATCTGCTCGCGGCGGAGATATTGATCGTTTTCATCGTGCGAGCAGCTACTGATTTCCTTTCCGACTATCTGACGACTTACCTCGGGATGGAGATCGCGATGGACCTGCGGGGCGAGTTCAATGACCGGTTGCAACGGTTGCCGTTGTCCTTTTTCAACTGGAGGTCGACTGGAGGGCTTATCGCGCACGCATTGAGTGATGTGCAGGCGGCTTCATCGGTGGTCCACGATACATTGTTTTCCCTGATCGGTGATAGCGTCACGTTGGTGGCTCTCGTGGTGGGACTTTTCTGGATGGACTGGAGGTTCGCGATAATTGCCTTCGTGGTATTTCCGCTCGCAGTACTCCCGGTTATTGGGGTGGCCAGACGCGTGCGCAAAATGTATCGCAACGCACAGAAGCGACTGGCCGACGTCACTACACTCATGCAGGAAGCCATTCAAGGATGCCGAGTGGTAAAAGCGTTCGGAATGGAGGAGTACGAATGTGCGCGATTTCGGGATCAGCTGGCACGGCAACTTCGAATGTTGCGCCGCGTGTTGCGGATTGGCTCCTTCACTGATCCATTGATCGAGGTCCTCGGTGCCATCGCCGTCGTCACCACACTCTGGTACGGGACCGACCTGGTGCTCGCTGGCGCGCGTTCACCGGGGACATTCGCGGGATTCATTGGTGCAATGCTTATTGTCTACAAACCGTTCAAAAGAATCGCGGGCACCAACAATTCCATCCAACAGGGACTGGTATCGGCCGAGCGGGTCTTTCGCGTGATCGATCATCCGCCGGAGCCGTACGAGACGCCGGGTGCGATTGAATTGCCAAATGGACCCCACCGGCTCGAGATGCGCAACGTAAGCTTCCGCTACGCCCCGAATGGTGCTCTGGTGTTGCGCAATATCAACCTGAGCATTGGCGCTGGCGAAGTGGCAGCCCTGGTAGGGATGAGCGGCGGGGGCAAGTCGACGTTGGCCGATCTTGTGCCGCGTTTTTACGATCCTGAACAAGGCATGGTGCTGATCGACGGGGTCGACATCAGAAAGTTCACACTTAAGTCCTTGCGCTCCCAAATTGCGGTCGTCTCGCAGAGTACCTTTCTTTTCAATGACACTATCCGGGCCAATATTGCCTATGGTGGTCCTGGCAAGAGTCTCGATGAGATCATCGCGGCGGCCAAGCAGGCAAATGCTCACGATTTTATCATGCGGTTGCCCAACGGTTACGATACGACGGTCGGGGAACTGGGCGTCAGACTCTCGGGCGGTGAGCGGCAACGTATCGCAATCGCACGTGCGCTGCTGAAGAATGCCCCAATCCTGATCCTTGACGAGCCGACCTCGAATCTTGATTCAGAAGCTGAGCGCGTTGTTCAGGATGCTATTGAACGCTTGATGGAGAACCGCACCACTTTGGTGATCGCACACCGTCTTTCGACCATTCGTCGCGCTGATCGTATCTACGTAATAGTCAGCGGTGAAATTCTCGAGCAGGGCACTCACGAGGAACTCATTGCGATGGATGGTGCGTACCGCAGATTATGCGACCTGCAGTTCTATGCACCCGAACTGGTCGAAATGCCTTCCCGCCTCGCCATGAGTTAGAGCGCTCGTCACCAAAAGCGAGGTGCTTTACAGGTCTCGATCGATTGTATCGGATGCTTGTGCGGCAAGCCGATTTGGCTGACTTGTTCGCCAGGCGCTAAGTCTGGGGCGAGCCAAAAACCCCATGCTACCGCACCTTATCACGCGAGATTCTCCAGACTTTCCCAATCTACAATTGGAAGCTCGGTTTGCACAACGAACCCGCAAACGGGGAATATATCTCGGTGGACGTTTTGCAGGATCGAAATTCGAGTACTTGGTCGCGGCGCTGGTCTATTTGGCGCTCTCTCTAATCTGGTTCGGCCGCTATATCGTTGGCCATCTATCTGACAGTTACATGGGCGGTGGTACGGATCCTATTTGTCATATCTGGGCTATAGCCTGGTGGCCGTACGCTATCTCTCACTGGATCAACCCATTGATTACCCATGCGCTTTGGGCTCCCGAGGGCTATAATCTGGTCTGGGCGACGAGCATCCCCGGGCCGAGCCTGGTCGTTTATCCGATCACAAGGGTTTTGGGTCCGGTCGTTTCCTACAATCTGCTGTGTCTCGGGGCGCCACCCGCAGCTGCCTTTTCGGCCTTCCTGGTTTGCAGATATGTTTGTCGAGCATTCTGGCCGGCCTTATTCGGGGGCTATGTCTTCGGATTCTCGCCTTACATTCTCTGTCACATGCTCGCCCACCTGGTCTTGTTGCTGGTTTTCCCGATTCCGCTGGTCGTACTGCTTGTGCTGCGGCGGATTGACGCTGAGATTGGGCGCCGGGCATTCGTTGGGGGCCTAATCTGCATCTTGCTGCTCCAATTTCTGAGCTCAACCGAGCTCTTCGCGACGACAACCATCTTTGGTGCGATGCTTTTGGCGCTCGGTTTCGCACTAGCCGAGACACAATTGCGGTCACAACTGATTGGCTTGGTTGTAGAGATAGCCGGTGCATACGTTCTATTGATTCTGCTGTTAGTGCCGTATTTTTATTATGTATTTGTCCCTGGCTTGCCGATTCCGCCCAACCCGGCCGCAATCTATTCAAATGATCTCTTGACCTTCGTACTTCCGCCTCCCGTACTCTGGTTCGGTCCCCAGTTGATTGACCGAGCCTTCGGTCATTTCTTTGGGAGCTCTCCGTGGTGGGAACAAGCTGGCTATTTCGGTCCCGGTCTCTGGGTTCTGATAGTCCTATTTGCCTATTCTTTTTGGAAAACCAGCCTAGGACGGTTTCTTGTCCTTAGTTTCATCCTGGTCGCGGTTATGTCGGTCGGACCAGAACTACGTGTTAGCGGCAAAGCCGCGCTGCTTATGCCTTGGTGGTTTTTCAACAAATTGCCTCTCATAAACGCAGCTCTTCCTGGCAGATTCGGAGTCTATTTATCCCTAATCGTGGCAGTCGGCGCAGCTTTGTACCTTTCGAGGAGTGGGGGAAGGTTCTGGCGAAAAGGGTTGCTCGCGGGGTTCGCTTTGGCGTTTATCGTGCCTCAGCCCGCAATTTGGCAGCAAACCGGGCGATTTCCCGCGTTTCTCGGCACGCCAGGACTGACCCGCATCCATGTGCCAGACTTTTTTCGGCATGCTGAGTACAAGCGATACCTCAGTCCGGGGGACAATGTGGTGTTTTTGCCCTTGGACCACGGCGGAAGTAACCCCGGGCTGCTCTGGCAAGCGCAATCCGGCTTTTACTTCAACACTACGGACTGGTTTGGAGCGATTCCGCCGCAAGACGCTCCACGCTGGCCAATTATCACCGCCTTTCAACATGGGGCCGCGATATTTGATTTTAATGAGCAGTTGCAGGGATTTTTGGGTGCACACCGAGTAAAAGCAATCATCGTCGATGCGAATGCTGCGGGGAGATGGCCGCAAATATTAGCCAGAGCGGGTCTCAGCGGGGCCGCTCTCGATGGCGTTATCTTCTATGATGTGGCAAACACTGTATCAGGCCAGCTTCAGCGCGCAACGGTGCATCAGCTCGCCGAAAGATACGCAGCGGTTTCATTTGGTGCGCTTCTTAGCGCGGCCAAACGGTACGTGGCGGAAGACCTGCCGCTAAACAGATTGACTCCGGGCGAACTCAACCGCCTAAAGATGCTGGAGCTGCCTGATAGCGTCCCTTCAACGGGTTCGAACTGGTGGCAGAGTCTGTGGCTCGGAAGTCGCGGTAACCTGATATCGGTCGGAATTGTTGGCAACTTCGAGGATTTGCACTTTTTAGTTGACCGCTATGGATCGAATGCGGTGAAGATTTATTTTCCTTTTCCCAAGCCATTATCCAAACGCCGGGAGAGTGAGAGCGGCCTGCTTTTGATGACGTTTTCGCGCGAGGGTCTCAGGCAAGCCGCAGGCAAGGTAAGAGATGTCGGGAGGCAAACACCTGAATAATTTTTGCCCGATGCTCGCGCCGCAAAGATAAGTGTGGCGAGCAGGCGACGAACGCCTGGCGTTGTTAACTACCTGTCGTGGAGGTTCAAGCGTCTGAACCGGTCCAGGACCCAGAATCACGTGGCTAAGTCGATGAGATGGCGGGGCGGTGCTCTTTTCGCACTAGTGGTCTACTCGGCGCTCTCACTGATTTACTTTGGTCCATCAAAACCTTCTCAGTTTTGGGAAGAATATCGCGGTCTTGGTGCAGATCCGACCATCCACATGTGGGCAATGAGCTGGTGGCCCTATGCTTTGGCTCATCATTTGAATCCGCTTCTCACACCGACAATTTTCGCACCCGGTGGTTACAATCTTGCACGCGCGGTCAGCTTGCCGGCCCCGAGCTTAGTTATTTACCCGATCACGAGACTTTTTGGTCCGGTAGTTGCCTACAATCTCTTATGCATCTTATGCCCAATCGCTGCCGCACTATCAGCCTTTGTGCTCTGCAGACATATATGTCAGAAGTTTGGACCGGCGCTGTTCGGCGGTTATATTTTTGGTTTTTCGCAATACGTCCTATCTCAGATTGGCGCGCATCTATTTCTTTTGTTTATCTTCCCCGTGCCGTTGGCAGTCTACCTGGTACTGTTGCGGATTGAAGACAAGCTAACCAGAACTTCATTTATTGCTGCATTCAGCGCCGTAATGATCTTCGAGTTCTTATGCTCAACGGAGCTGTTTGCGACTTGTACTCTGTTTGGTCTGGTCATGCTGGCACTGGCGCTCGTGCTTCTGGCTGAGGACCGCGGCCGAATTATAAAGCTCTCCATCGAGTTGTCAGTTGCCTATACATTGATGATCATATTGTTATCACCATATCTGTACCAAGTCCTCGTCGATGGGGTACCCCAGGTACTGAATCCTCCGGAAGCATATTCAAATGATGCCTTGGCGTTGCTGGTCCCGACCCCCGTCTTGTTGGGCGGCAGTCGCTTCGCTTGGTTGAGTTGGCAATTTAGAGACGTCTGGACCGAAATGGCCGGATACATGGGGCCTGGCCTGTGGCTGGTGATTGCCCTGTTTGCGCGGAAGCATCGGGCGTCGAAGTCTTGCAGTCTTTTGTTGTGGAGTCTGGTTATCATAGGCGTCGCATCGCTCGGTCCGAAACTGCATATTGCGGGACGAACAGGCATCTATTTGCCGTGGCTAATCGTAGCCAAGCTGCCGCTCATCAATCTGGCCTTACCGGGTCGCTTCGGGATGTATCTTTTCCTCGTGGCGGGTGTCATCCTGGCCATTTATCTCGGCGACGGTGAATTAGCTACTTGGCGGGGAGGCTTGATGGCAGCGGCGGCTCTCATCTTCATGATGCCAGATTTGGCTTTTATTCGAGCCGAGACGACTACGGTACATATCCCCGGCTTTTTTCGTTCGGGAGAATACAAGCGTTACATTGGTCGCGGCGATATAGTTTTGATTCTGCCCGACACGATAACTTCCACGAGTCAGGTGCTGCTCTGGCAGGCACAGACTGGCTTCTACTTTCGGAATGCCACGGGGTTCTATTTGCCGCCGGAAGACTATCAGCGTTGGCCGATCACCGCCAGTTTCGTGGATGCTCACAGGATTCCCGACTTTGTTGAGCAGCTCGACGCTTTTTTGGCCGCACATCAAGTGAAAGCGATAATTGTGGACGCTAGCGCGCCCAAAGGATGGCCGGCGATGCTATCTGCGGCGGGCCTGATACCGATCGCCACCGGTGGGATCTTTTTCTACAAAGTTCCAGCTAGCGTGTTGGCATCCTTTGCTCATACCAATGCTCACCAAATGGCCGAGAAGGAGGCCGCAATTTCTTTCGGTGCGCTCGTATATGCCGCCAGCCAGTATGTGGCGCGGGGACTCCCACTCGGCAAACTAGATCCGGCAGAGACCTATCGGCTGAGACTCTTAACGGCGCTGCAGAGCGACTCACCGCCGCCCGAGGAGTCGAATTGGTGGGAAAACCTCTGGCTTGGAAGCTGGGGCGGATTGATCGGTGTCGGTATTTCCGGCCACTACGAGGACCTTCAGTTTCTGGTTAATGAGTATGGCTCCGAAGCCGCCAAAATCCTTTTCCCCTATCCACATGAGCTAGGCAAACATCCCAGAGTCACGGAAGGACAATTGCTATTCTTATTTACCCAGAAAGGAATACGGCAGGCAGCACGCAGGACCGCTCCAAGTTTGCCAAGCCGGAGAGCGTTTTCGTTACGGACCCGCGGTTCAGCCGGCCCGTCCGCGTGAATTTTCGTCGCTGCCCCGGCCTGTGCCTCCGGGATTCGATCCCAAGGCATTACCAAGGCAGAAACGTCTTCAGCAGCCCCTTGTAAGTTTTGAGATAAAGCGGTTGAAGCAGCAGTGCTCGAACGAACTTTCGGCGTGCAACTGCTCGTTGCCCTGCCCGTAGCGCCAGTCTCGCATCGCGGCGAAGAATGCGAGCCTGATCAAGGGGGGAAGGTTCAGAAAAGCGGCGATCGTAAACATGTAGCCCGGATGGAGGGCGATATCGGTGCAGCAAGTTCTCGCCCGCGAAGGGTTCACAGGTCACAAGAATCCGGTTCCAGGGATGGTTAGGTTCGCCTCGATAGATGGATTCTCGTTTGATCCTAAAGTAGTGAGCCTGGAGGACTTGCCGTAGACACCCGATAGTTGGGACGAAGCAGTGTAAACCGCCCTCGAGATCAAGATGAGCAGCATGTTCTGGGTCGACGAACCCATCGTCCGGCGCGAAGTCGCCCTCGAAGATGACTATGGAACGCTCATGCGCGCAATGGCGAACCTGAGCGAAGCCAAGAAAAGGATCAACCAGATGATAGTAAACCCCGAGGCAGAGGATGATATCGAACCGTTCGTTAAGTTTGGCAGCTTCGTAAATGGAAAGATTGCTGCGAATCTCGATGGACGATCGCATCAATTCTTTGGCTAGTCTGAGGCCAGCACTACCCGCCCAGTTCTGAGTCTCATCGTCGGCGGCGAGCACCCGCGCCGCGCCCCGTTGTTCGGCATAGAAACTCCAATACCCGTCCCAACAACCGATATCCAGAACGGTCTTCCCGGTAAAATCAATTCCGTCCAGTTCACCGCGTATCCAATTCCAGAGCCTGCGATGAGACTCGGCGTCATCAGCCTGCGAACGTGCCTTCAGGCCGTTGGGGAAATCTATGTCGTGATACCATTGGATCTGATCGATCCGTTCCTGCCATGACACCCCTTGGGGAGCCAATCCTCTCCGACCGCTCATCACACCGAATCCTGGAAATTCAGGTTTAAGGCTAAAGAGGGCTTACTTCGGGCGCGAGTTAAGTGGTAGCCAGTACGCTGCCGTCAAATTGTTGGGGAAAGACCTAAACATTAGCGATCGACCTTGGATTAAAGGAGCGGGCCCGCCAAAGACCGAACAAAGTCGAATCACCCACTCACTTTCTCAGCACGAAGCACCCTCGACTTGGGTGATCCTGAGCGTACGATTCTCTGCAAACTGCTCCATAAAATCATACAAACAAGCCAGATTGTACATTGCAGGTTGATTGGGAGAAAGGAAGTTGCTAATCCCATCTGCCCGAAACCCCTCTTTGTTCCGACTGCCCACTGTCAAACATGATCGGCGATCAGGTTCTCCGCAGTTGCTGACGTGTTTTTTTCAGTGACGGTTACTTTTCGAACATCAAGATCATCAAGGGTTTAGTGGCGCATCGCCCGGCGGGTGACCGGTTGCGATCACGATGTTTGACCTCTTCTCAGTGGCCTATCTCCTGACATTGCCTGATTTCACGCATTAGTTTTGGTCAAAACTATATGGACTCCCGGTCAGCCTATCCCACGCCTTCCGGTCTTTTGCCCCTTTATCCCGCTGTCGGTATATTGGGTGATTCGGTACCGGCCGGTGTTGCCCGAGCACTGCCTGGCTATCGCGGGCGTTGGCGATTCTCGGCATCCAGGTCCTTTCGAGAGGAGAATGGCGTCAGGAGCTTTCATTGGTTGGGTCGATCCGGTCAGGGCCTTGCAATATTGCCGCAAATGCACCAAGAGCTTTGTTCAAAATTCGCTAAATTGGAGGATTTAGGACACGCAGGTAGGGATTCCTTGCGACTGGCATGATCCGCAGTACTCGTGTCAGACTCACCACCCACAAAAACTAGTAGGAAGCTGCAAATGCCAAAACTTTTGTGGGTTTAGCGGTGCCCAGGCGATTGGTTTGACTTTTCGGACTTTAAAGCGCGGTCCTGAGTACGGGGAATGGGTGCAAGTAAAACGCTCTCGTTGTCGGTGCTCGTTCCTGTGTACAACGAGCAGCACCTTGCCGTTGAATGCCTGAACCGGTTGAGGCTGCTGGCGCAGTGCGAATTTCTGTCGTCGGTCGAGGTGATCGTCGTGGACGACGGGTCGACCGATCTCACCCCACAGATTCTGGCCGACTACGAGAGATCCCTCCGCGAACCATCGAGTGATACGGCTGGCCGGCGCATCCGCTGGCTGTTCTGTCGGCATCAAAAGAATCGCGGCAAAGGGGCGGCTGTCCGCACCGCGTTGGAACGGGCATCGGGCGAGATAACTGTCATTCAGGATGCCGATCTTGAGTATCATCCTCGCGATCTGATCAAGATGCTGACGGTCTTCCTCGAAGAAAACGCGGACGCAGTCTTCGGTTCGCGCTTCGTCAGCGGTGGTCCACGCCGCGCGCTGCTATTTAGGCATCAGCTCGGAAACAAGTTGCTTACTTTTTTATGTAACTTGATTACCAATCTGAATCTAACTGACGTATGGACAGGCTACAAAGCAATCCGCACTGAGCTCTTCAAGTCAATTCCCTTGGTGGCAAACGACTTTCGATTGGAGCCGGAGGTTACGATCAAACTGGCTAAACGCGAGGCCCGCATCTTTGAGGTGCCTATCAGTTACTTTGGTCGCAGCTACCAGGAGGGGAAGAAAATAGGCTGGCGCGATGGGGTGCTTGCGCTTGGGGCAATGCTACGATGCGCCATTAGCGATGATATCTACCAGGCTGACGCGCACGGCAGCCGGATTTTGGCACGTCTGGCGCGCGCGCCACGCTTTAACGCGTGGATGGCCGACACCATCAGACCGTATTGCGGGGAACGCGTGCTCGAGATCGGTAGTGGGGTTGGCAATCTGACTCGCCGGCTCATCCCGAGGACCAAATATGTCGCCAGTGATATAAACCCGCTGTACCTCCAGACCCTGGCAAACCTCGAGGTCGATCGACCGTATATGCACACCGCCTATTGCGATGTCACGGATTTATCGTCGTTTCCACGCATTGATGCCGAGTATGATACCGTGATTTGCCTGAACGTCATTGAGCACCTGGATGACGATCGTGCTGCGCTCCTCAATATCAATCGGGTTCTGGCTCCTTCGGGGCGCGCGATTATCCTGGTGCCACAGGGCCCCGGTAACATGGGAACCCTGGACTCAGTGCTGGGGCATCGACGCCGTTACACCCGCGAGATATTGGTTGAGCTTGCTTCCGAATGCGGGTTCAGCGTCAAAACAATAATCGACTTTAACCGCATAGGCAGCCTCGCCTGGTTTCTCAACGGCAAGATACTTCGGCGCCGCACCTTTGGTCTCGGTCAAATCTGGATGCTTGACCTTTTGACGCCGCTCTTGCGGCGCATCGACCGTTTCTTGCCGTTGCCACCATTAAGCCTCATCGCGATCCTGCAGCGCCGCCCCGAAGTCCAGGTCACAAATACCAACAGTCACCAAGCCGTTTAACTACTAGAGGGCCGGTCCCGAATCGTAAAACCAAAGTGTCCATGGACCGTATAAAAAAGGTGTCGAGATCACCGTCGCCGAGGAGCATGCGGAACCAGGTGTCCAGGGCGGGCATGCCATTGTGATGGCGTACGTTGTGGTGTTCGTCGGGCTCGCGCCGGGGAGGAAATAACTAACCGTATTGTAGGCATTAGCGGCGTTAAATTGATCGGCGACGTAGTTGGCCAGATTGGCGAGATTGTTACCGATGGAAGGCCGTTCCACAATCCATTCCGCCGAATCGCCCTGGAATGAAATGCCGGGGGGTGGATTGAACGCATAGGCTGCTGCTTGTCCAACGGTGAGGTTCGCCAGGTAGGCGTGTCCAAAGGGCGGCGTGGCCGTATACCATACTTCGACTGCCATGAGGTCACCCCTGCGCACTATGGGTACGCTTACCCTGACAGCAGGATATGGGTACCATTCAATCCAGGCTGAGTGAAATCGTGCCTGATTAGGCCCCGAACAGTAGGCATCGGCCTCGGTTCCCGCCTGCAAAACGTCGCCGGAACTCAATCCGTCAAATCCGGTCCACTGCGAAGAGTAATCCCAGGAGCCGTCGCACACGCCCAAAGCTTGCTGCGCGACGGGCGCCACCCACTCGGAGATGACAAAGGAATTATTTAACGTGAATGTCCCGCTGGCGGCCGCCACTGCGTACCCGCTCCAGTTTAAACTGGTCAACGATACGCTACCATTACGGAGCCTGCCGGCTCGTGTCGCTTGGCGGATCGGTTCATTATATATTCGCGTTTCTTGTAAGTTGGCATTGGTAGAGCGCGGGACTCTAACCATCTTTTTCCAATGGCGAAAGGCTACCGGCGCACTTCGGGGATCAGGACGCGGGGGAATACCATAGTTAGCAAGTTCTGCTTCGGAGGCGGAAAGAGGCTCAAAACCTCGGGGAGGCGGGGGATATTGAACGACCGCTTGAGCGATACTCTGATCGGGAGCAACACTCGACGGCGGTGCGTTAATGCCCGCCGAAACCACAGAATCCGCCGTGAACAATAGCGCCAATAAGACTAAACCTGCTATCACTGAGAACCCTCCCATCAAGGCGAGGCCCGACCATGCCGCCATTGGCCGCCGCGGCCGTTCGGGCCAGTTCGATAGAGCCGATTTATGGGCGACACTTTATACGTGCTAACCAACGGTAGCTAGGCCTCTGAGGGACTCGATAATGCAACCCGTATTGGCTGATCTGCGGCAATCGTGACGCTGACAATCAACCATAAAAACGGCTAGAAGCAGATGTAGTCACCCGCCGTCCACTTGACGACGGTGCTGTTCGATGCTTCCTTTGCCAGCTATCTAGTGACAAGTGGCAGCGAGACGAAAAAAGACGCCGACCGCCAAAAGGCATCGCGTGCTGATATAAGTTTGCCCCGACTTGAAGAACCGCTCGCTGCTAGGGAGTCTGATGGACTTTGTTTCATACGCGCAGAATCAAGAAGACGTGATGCTCTACCGGGCCCTGCGCGACGTAAGGCGCGGCTTTTACATCGATGTGGGCGCACAGGATCCGGTCGTCGATTCGGTCACCAAGGCATTTTACGATCGTGGCTGGCGTGGCATAAACATTGAGCCCAGCAGCGAGTACTTCCAGCGACTTCAGGCAGAGCGCCCTCACGACATAAATTTGGCTACCGCGGTCGGCAAAGAAACCGGAGTTATTACGTTCTACGAGGTTCTGCACACCGGTCTGTCGACAACGCGCGCCGGCTATGCCCAACGCCACTCGCTAACCGGCCACGAGGTAACGGCCCGCGAGGTCCCCTGCACAACCCTGGATCAGATTTGCCAGGAGCACCGCGTGGGCACCGTTCATTTCCTGAAAATCGACGTCGAGGGTTCCGAGCGTGCTGTGCTTGAGGGATTCTCGTTTACAAGCGTTCGACCATGGCTGGTCGTGGTCGAGGCTACCGAGCCCAATACGGACCGCCAACTTTTTGCGGAATGGGAAGAACTGCTGATCAACCGGAATTACAGATTTATCTACTTTGACGGATTGAACCGCTTCTACGCAGCGGAAGAGCATGCCGATCTCGCCGGGCACTTTTCGCACCCCCCAAACGTTTTCGACCAATATGTGAGTTATCAGTTCTGGCAGCTGCGGGAAGAACTGCGCGAATTGCGCACTGCAGAACGGACAGGCCTGATTAACTCGCTGAATCACATGCTCGCCGAGGTTCAAAGTCTTCGGGCCGAGGGACAGGCACTGCGGGAGTCTATAGTCGCGCTCAACGAACGTGAGCAGACGCTCCGCAAGACCATGGCCGAGCGGGAGCAGATGCTGCAGGAAGTGATGGCGCAGCGCGACCGGCAACTTGGCAGCCTCCAGGAGCTGTTGGCGCAGCGCGACCGGCAATTGGCGGCCATGCAGGCGAACCTCGCCGCGGCCCAGCGGCGCCTGAAATCCGTCCGGTCGTCGGTCTCGTGGAAGATTACCAGTCCCTTGCGCGAAATAAGGCGGGGCGCGATGCGAATCTTGCACGCTTTCCATTCAGGCTCCTCTTCTGACTCATCGATTTCACCAATAGCGAACTCGAAGCCGGCAATGCGCGACGAGGTAGCCTTGGCTCTTACCGAACCGGCCCGACTCGTCTATCAAAATCTGCGTGATGCTGCGGCGATGCACTCGGATCCGGAAAAAGCGGGCACGGCGACTGAGGAGCGCCTATGAGAGTCGTTGCTGAGCTTCAAGTCTTTCCCCTCGCGCCGCAGGCGGCCGACGACCTGGACCGGTACAGCACCGAACTGGTCGAGGCGATGGTTAGAGAAGCAGGTCATCACGAGGTTCGGGTTTTAATAACTCACTCGTCCGAGGAATTGCTCGAAGAGCTAGAGCAAAAATTTCCTGGGCTGCTGCATAAGCCAACTTGCCGAGTCTCCCGGATCCCATTTGTGGAACGCTCCCAGAGTGGCAACGATTGGCATCACGACGCGGCACAGCTTATACGCGAACATGCGCTGGGCCAGGTCGCCCCGGATGTCATCCTGTCAGCGTCTATAATCAAGCGGTCCACCATCCGACTTTTAAACTCACGACTCCGTCACCTCACCGTGCCATGTGCGACCATACTCGCCGGTGTTCCTCGCATGGATTGTGTAGGTGCCGCCGAGAGCGCGGCTACGGACGGCCTGCCAACCTCAGGCGATCGCACAGGCCAGAGACGACCGTGGCAATCTGAACTGGTGCTGACGGATTCGGAGTCTCACAAACAGGAACTGCTGAACGCGCTCGGTCTCGCGCCCGAACAGGTTTTAGTTGTTCCACCGGGACTGGACGTGTATTCGTCGAAAGCTTCGTCGGATGAACAACTTCGGGTGGTTCACCGATACAGGTTGATGCCGCAGGGCTTTGTCCTGACCATCTTTCGTGGTTCGGCGGGTGGTCTTGAGCAGTTGCTGGAGGCATACAGCACTATTCCTCGCGAATTAAGGCGGATCCATCGCTTGGTCGTGATACTTGGAGTCGAGCGCGACGAAGGATGGTTACGCCACGTTGCCGATTCGTACGGAGTCGACGACGAGATGGTTGTGGTGGCAGACCCGACTGGGGATGAAATAGTTGCGCTATGCGAAAGCTGCAAAGTTTTGGTTCTGACCAATTGTGATCCTTTGCCCGCACAGGAAGCGCTATCCGCGATGGCTGCTGGAGTGCCAGTGCTCGGGCCCGAGCTGCCGCCCGTCAAGGAGTTGTTGGGAAATAGCGCCGCACTTTTCGAATCAGGTTGTCCAGCACTTCTTGGCCGGCGGCTTCTGGAGTCGCTGTCAGACGCCGAACCGTTTCAGAGTTGGTCTGTGGCCGCGGTTGAGCAGGCGAGGCGGTTTAGTTGGAGGGAGAGTGCCCGGCTGAGCTTTGAAGCTTTGGAAAAGCTTTGTTCTTCAAAGCCGAAGAAGCCGAATCAGCACACTTCAGCACAGAAGCGTCTGCGCCTGGCATATGTGTCACCGTTGCCGCCAGAACGCTCTGGCATCGCGGACTACAGTGCGGAGCTGCTTCCTGAACTCGCCAGACACTACGATATCGACCTGATTACCGATCTTGCCCGGATTGCGGATCCTGTTCTAGAGCGAGAGTTTCGGCGCGTTTCGCTTAAGGATTTCGAAAGAATCGCCCGCAGTTACGATCGAATCCTCTACCATATAGGCAACTCTCCATTTCACGTTCAAATACCGTCCTTGCTCGAGCGATTTCCTGGGACGGTTGTTCTGCATGACTTTTTTCTCAGTCACCTATTTAACTGTCTGCAGGCTACCGACGGCGTGTCGCTTTGGCGCAATCTCTATCTTTCTCACGGTTACCCAGCCCTGATTGCCGGTGCGCAAAAGGATGCGATGGCAGCAGTCTGGGCCTATCCCTGTAATCTCGCTGTGCTTTGTAATGCGGCAGGCATCGTGGTCCATTCGCAGCATGCGAGAGAACTCGCGCGACAGTGGTTCGGCATTTCGGGTGAAGATTGGCACGTAATTCCTCAGCTGAGAAAAGTCCCGCAAAGTACGACTCGGGCCAAAGCGCGAAAGCAGCTCGGCATCTCCCCCGAAACGTTTCTTGTCTGTTCATTTGGGTTTTTGTCCGAGGCCAAGCTCAATGATTTGCTATTTTGGAGTTGGCTCGGCTCAAGCTTGTCACGCCGGCCGGACTGTATTTTGGTCTTCGTTGGCGGGGATGGCACTGGAAAACCTTACCAGGCCAATGGTTTGCCCGCAGCGCAGGTTCGGTCGACCGGATATGTGACCAAAGCCGAATATGAACTGTATCTCGCGGCTGCAGATGTCGGCGTTCAGCTGCGAAGCGAACTATCACGCGGCGAGACGCCCCGATCTGTGCTCGACTGCATGGCGTATGGCGTGGCTACGATAGTAAGCACTCATCCGGCACTCGTCGACCTGCCGGACGATTCCGTTTTGAGAATTTCGGAGAAAGGTCGTCAGGAGGAACTGATTGCTGCGCTCGAGAAACTTTATCGCGAACCCGGATTGCGCGCCGAGCTTGGCAAGCGAGCGCGGCAGTACATAAGCGTGAGGCGCCGCCCGGCGCTTATCGCGGAACATTACGTTAAAGCAATAGAAGACTCGGCGAACAATCATCCGGTGAGTCTTACCAACCGGATCATACTGGATGCCGCGAAGCTGGTTCCGACAGGGACGACCCCGGCGCAGGAGTTGGCAACCATCGCTTCTTGTCTTGCAGAGAACAGCAGCGTCGTCACTACCCCACAGCTGCTGGTTGATGTCACGATACTGGTTATGGTGGGAGATTATCGGACAGGCATCCAACGCGTTACCCGGGGAATCCTCAAGTATCTGCTGGAAAACCCTCCCGCGGGATGGCGTATTGAACCGGTTTTTAGGCGTCATCGCGAAACCTATCGTTACGCACGAACTTTTGTGGGCAAATATTTGGGCCTGGACTCTTTCAATCCGGAAGATGCTCCGGTCGCGGTCCGTCCTGGGGATATCTTTCTGGGCCTGGATTGGGACGCGGGCATCGCCATCGACGAGCGAGCCGAGCATTGGCTGCTGCATAACAGACAGCGTGGGATGAGAACCGTTTTCACCATCTATGATCTGCTTCCCTTGCAGCACCCGGAATGGTTTAAGCCTGACATGCCATCGGTCTTTCACGGCTGGTTGTCTCAGTTATGCCGTCTGGCAGACGGGTTCGCTTGTATCTCACGTTCTGTCGCCGATGAACTGATGCAGTGGCTCGACGAGTATTCTGCGCTTGCTCCCAGGCCTTTGGATGTCGGTTATTTTAAACTCGGTAGCGACATAGAGGCGAGCTGGGCCAGTCAAGGGTTAAGCTCCGAGGACGAGAAACTTCTGCAGACGCTTAAAGATCGCGAAGTATTCCTGATGGTTGGGACTGTTGAGCCTCGCAAGGGTCACAGTCAGGCTCTATCCGCGCTGGAGAGATTGTGGGAGTCCGGCGAGGACGCCGCCTTGGTAATTTGCGGCCACGAGGGCTGGATGGTCGACGCCCTCGCCCGACGGCTGCGCAGTCATACCGAACTGGGCCGTCGGCTGTTCTGGCTCGAGCAGGCATCCGATGAAGTGCTGCTCCGATTGTACACAAGTGCATCGGCGCTGCTCATGGCTTCCGAGGGTGAAGGCTTTGGATTGCCTTTAGCGGAAGCTGCACGCCACGGCCTCCCAATCATTGCGCGTGACTTGGCCGTATTCAGAGAAGTAGCTGGCGAACATGCCTTTTACTTCTCCGGTACCGACTCCATGCAACTGGCTATGGCGCTTCGCCGCTGGCTCGAGTTGTATCGGCGTCGCGAACATCCGAAGCCTGCTCCCCCAGCAACCTGGCGAGAGAGCGCCCAAGAGCTGTTGCATATCGTGCTCGACGGAAACGCTTACAAGCGTTGGCCGGGCAAAAACCGGTTGGCGCACGGGCGCGTTCCAGGCTCTCACCTGGAGTTCGTCCCGGACAGTAGTCGAAGCGATGGCGTCGATGAGGGCCCAGTGGTTCACAGCCCGGCATGACAAGTTGTCTACTTCGCTGAGTTGCGAGGCCGTTTGGTGTTTCCCGGTCTTCCAGTCGAATCGCCCGGAGCAGGGCGTGCCGCCCGGGTGTGCATCGCGACCTACGAGATTCTCGGACCATCCCAGAATGGTGGTATTGGTACCGCCTATCACTCGCTCGCCAGCGCCTTAGCCGCTGCTGACCATCAGGTGACCATTCTGTATCTTTGGGCGTCACGCTCGGGGCCGGGCGAAATGCGCCACTGGCAGGAGCATTTCCGCTCGTTGAACATTGCGTTTGTCCCCTTGCCGGCATCGCCAAGCATAAGCGGCATACCCGAATGTATGCAGATCGCGCGTGACGCTTATGCCTGGCTGCGACGGCAGCAATTCGATGTCATTCATTTTCCCGAGCTGCACGGCTATGCCTACTACTGCGTGTTGGCTAAGCATCAGGGTCTCGATTTTCCCAATACAATTCTGTGCGTGGGTACCCATAGTCCGATTTCCTGGATCCGACAACAGAACAGGGAGCTTCCCTACAGCGCTGAGGAATTGGAGATGGATTTTATGGAACGCCAATCCGTCGCGCTGGCCGATGTAGTCGTGAGTCCTAGCCAGTATATGTTGACCTGGATGCGAGCGCGCGGATGGGCTTTACCTGCCAGGTGCTACGTGCAGCAAAATGTCGTGGCTCGTGACCTGATGCGCATGGCAAATCTGCGGCATCACGATCGAACCGGACTGCAGCGGGCGCGAGATCTGGTCTTTTTTGGCAGGCTGGAAGCACGCAAGGGAATCGCCCTGTTTTGCGATTCACTTGATCTTTTGACGAACGCCGGGCTGTCGGATTTCACGGTTACTTTTTTAGGAAGGAACGGTCGCGTAGCAGGCCAAGATGCCGTAAGCTTGGTTCGAGCGAGAGCACGGAGATGGCCGTTCCCTTATCGCATTTTGACCGATTATGGGCGTGATGCGGCGCTGCGATTCCTCGCCGAAGACCCCGGTCGTGTCGCCGTAATCCCCTCGCTCGAGGATAATTTACCCAGTACCGTGATGGAATGCCTGGTAGCGGGCATTCCGTTCCTGGCTGCGAGGACCGGCGGCATTCCTGAGCTCATCGCCAGCGGTGATCTTGCTATGACCACGTTCCGTCCCGAGGCCGACGAGCTGGCTGAGCGTCTCGCTCTCGCGATCCAAAGAGGAGTTCCTGTCGCCCAACCTGCTATCGATGTCGAGCTGAACAGACGGCAATGGGTAGAATGGCACGCCGCCCTGGCCTCACAGTGCGCTAATGCAAGGCCGACAACTCAACTGGGTCGTGCTGGGGCTGCAGAACCGCTGGTGACGATTTGCTTGAACGGCCGGAACTCAGAGTTGCTACGCCCAAGCCTCGAGTCATTATGCCGGCAGACTTATCCGCGATTGGAACTTTTGCTCTCGGATTCGGTAGCCAGTGCAGGTGACTCTGGTCTGCGGTCGCCGATACTTGATTTCGAGCGCAAGGGCGGGCGGGTGGAAAAGCTTTCAGGGCGAGCGCCGAGCCGCGCGGCCAGTGGCGACTATGTGCTTTTCTTTGAGGCTCCCGATTATCTGACTCCGGAGGCCCTGGCTACTTTTGTGCGAGTGGCGAATCACACGAACTCTGAGGTTTTGACCTGCTTTGTGAATCTTTGGAAAGGTTCACAACCGACTTGCCAAGACGCGGCGGTCGGCCAATATCCGTTTCTCGGCTCCGCGATCGTTTCCAGCGTGTTTCGGAATCATTTCGGAGGTTGGTTCGTCTTTGTGAAGCGAGAAGTGCTCGCGCGTGTTGGTGACTTTCCGAGCAACGTTGGACGAGACTGTGCCGATTGGCAGTTCTTGTCACGTGCCGCTCTCATGAACTGTCGGATCGAGGTAATACCGGTAGCGCTAGGTTGGCATTGGGTCCGCGAGTCGGACGGTGGTCAAGTGGTCGACGCCCTGGAACAACTGGAGGCAATAAAGCCGTATGTAGGGGAGATGCCATCGCTCTTGCAAGGCTTGCCAGCAGCGGCACTGACGATTGGGGCGCTCTACCAGACACTGTTACGTCGCTTTGCTGAAAGTCCGGCGCGCCAACTCCTTTATCGTCTCTCGCTCGCCCGCGCAAGTCGTGAAGGTGATTGGAATAGCTTAGACGAGGGCGCATTGATTTGGGCGATAAACCAAATGCCGAAAAGGGCCCGGGTAAAACTGGCTTCGCTGTTCAACGGATGGCTAGAGTATTCGGCCGCTCGGTCCGAACTCTCGCCATTCGCTTGGCGGCGCGCCTGGCAAATCGCGCGCCAATTGGCCCGTGGCCATTATCATCGGTATGGTCACGGCTTCGGCACCGCACTGCGGGACCTGCGTGGACGTTCTCGTGCAAGATGAGGTCGACAAGAAGTGATTCTGTCCGAGCGGTTCAAATTCATTTTTATCAAAGGCAAACGGGTGGGTGGGACCAGTGTCGAGATGGCGCTTTCCACGGTTTGCGGTCCTGATGACATCGTCACGCCGATCGCGCCGATCGACGAGCTCGAGCGGATGCGGCTAGGTGGCGCTGCGCGCAACTATGCGGCCAGCCGCGCATCCGAATTGGCCTACGCCAACCTTATCCGGGTCACGCCGATACACGCGCTCGCTCAAGTGACGGTGCCCAAGGAGCGCTTTTACAATCACATGTCTTTGCGCGAGGTGATCGAAGAGTATGGCCGTTCGGTCGAGAACTTCGAGGTAGTGTGCGTGGAACGATCGCCTTTTGCCAAAATATTATCCTGGGCGAATTGGCTCGCAAGCTCGGAAAGCTACCTATCAGGCGGCAGCTTACAGCGCGATCTGGCCACGCTGCGGTCTTCGATCGACAGAATTTTTGAGACCGGTGAGTTTACCGAGGTCAGGAATATCGACTTGTATCGCAATCGTGAGGGGGAGGTGAAAGCGCGCGTGTTGCGTCACGAAAAGCTGGAAGACGATTTGCGCGTCTTCCTGAATTCGCGAGGCGTCACGAAAATGCCCGTCCTGCCCCAAGCCAAAGCAGGTCTCAAATCTGAACGTCTGGATCCGCGAAAATTCTTTTCGAAACGTCAGCTTTGCATCATTAGCGAGGTCTTCGCCGAGGAGTTCGATACTTTCGGCTATTCGCCTTTGTGCTGATTTCAGCCCTCCTTCCAAAGTGCGATGCGATGCAAATTCATTGACGCGTAAAGTTTCCTGCTGCCGTTCATTGTTTCGGTTCGGAGCTTTGGGGGGTTGCGAGTGCGCGACAGATGCTCGGTCGACGGTGACAAGCCCAGATCGCGGCTACGGATCGGAAAGTTCTTGCCATCGCCGCAACGCACGAGCCCGGGTCAGCCAGTAAGGCGGAACAGAGTAATGCATCACGTCAAACAGGCGCCGATGGCGCCGGTAAATTTTCCGCGCATCCGTATAGACAATTAACTCCCGCCAGAGGCCAGGCCGCCCCTGCCATCCGTGCTTATTCGGCAGGTTTTGAAAAAATGCAAGGTTGAATCGATCGACCGCGCCATTTTCGTCCTCGGCTGCCGGATCGAATTGACGTGCGACATTTAATAGCGTCTCACGGGGCCGCTCGACTAACTGTTCGTAACGCAACTTTAGAGCTCCGGGATCATGCCACCATTGATAGGAAATGCTCAGAACGTTTTCTGCCCCCCAACTCATCGCGTACTGCAAAAACGCTTCAGAAGTCGGAGGTTGGCCGGCGAGGTTTGGTGGAATCTCGGCATTGCCTTCCAGCCAACGGGCGGTCAGCGGTTCAAACCGAATAAAGTTGAGGATCGAAACCAACACGTCGAGGGGATGCCGTGCCAGGACGATCGTTCTAAAACCGTGGTCGCGCAGAAAGCGCTGGAAGCCTGGTTCCCGATACCAATGCAGCTGCACGATTGCACGGTCCGGGACCGATTGCAGCTCTCGATAGTCGTGTACCGCGAACTGTTGAAGCTTCAAAATATCGCCCAATACCGAACGAACCCAGGTATTACCGCAGCGGGGAGTGCTGATAACGGCCACCCGAAGGCGCTTCATCGAAACAACCGAGCCTGGTCGAGCTTTAGTCCGCGACGAGTCCCGATTAGTAATAGCGGGTTGGAAGAACTGCCATCCGTGTGGGAAAAGGCATGCCGATAAATGGGGTTTTGCCGAAGGAGCCGATGCCACCAAGGCTTAGTTGAAATAGAAACTGGGTCTCGCTGGGATTCACTGTATTGGTGATACCCATGTCCAAAGCCCAGCAATTGCACGTTGGTTTGAGCCGCAGACCGTATTCCGTCGACAACAGCTGGTGTGTCGCAAGGTTGTACGAGGGTGCAAACAAGACCCCGACCCGATTAAACAATTCGTAATAAGCGCGTGCTGTCAGAAACTGATTGAATCCCGCGTTGACACCCGGCTTGGACTCGGGGCCCGGCCCGATGTAAGTATACGCTAGCTGAAGAGCGGCGTTCGTGGAGATCTTGCTCTTGCGCATCCAGTTCGGCCGCTGTACGCCTAAATAGGCGCTGGCGTAATGAATTGACGCGACCTGTGGCGAATAGTCGAGCTGGCCGCCGACAGCGAGGGTGCGAGACGGGAAAGCTGACGCGTTGAATTCGAGGTCAGAAAGCCTGGAACCGCTCCCTTGTGCGATCGCATGAGTCGTGTCGAAAGCCTGCATGACCGTCAACTGTAAGATTTCTTCGACCGGCGAACCGTTAACAAAGCTGCGCGCCATGAACGGATGGGCAACAAATTCGCTCTGCTCTTCAGCGCTTTCCTGGCTCTCTCCAGGTTGCACCTGACTAGGCGTCAATTTCAGGAAGATTCGGGACGTCAAACCATAAGTTATCAGGCTCCTGCCCTCGACTCGGTCAATTTCGTCGAACAAGGGCAGCGAACCTTGATCGTAATTCGGCACGTACGTGTAATTTATAAATGGCTCGATGGTGTGTTTGATCTTTTCGACCGGGTGCGATTTGAGATTGTAAATCCGCTCGAGCTCTGAGGCGATGCCGAAACTGCCGTAAATCATTTCCCGTGATTGAAATCCACCTGGTGCGAGCGGTCCGAGCTTCAGCCCGTTGTTATACTTCCGCCCGTCTTCTCCTACAGGAATGATATCGATCTCATGTCCTGACGTGTCGTACATCGTTTCGCGCAAGCCCAAGGTGCCATAGCCGTACAGATAATCGCCCCATCGCCAAGGAAGTGTGATTCGCGGATTCAAGTCGAGTCGCAATCCAGATTGACCTTGGCGGCGATAGAACTCATCAGCGGTCACGTCGTAGTCGGCATAGAGCAGGCCGCCGAGCAAATCCTTGCGTCCGCTCGCTAGAAACTGCGGCAGGGTCTGCAGTGCAAAAGGTTGGTACTGAATGAGATCCTGGTTGTAGATCCCGCCAAACTGCAAGTAGCCGTTCTGGTAAGTATCGAGGAGTCCGAAATCCGAGATTGCATTGCGCATCAGGTAGAACTGATTGGGGTAAAAAATCCCGGACGCAGCCCTCGTCGAGAGGGTCCAGAGGTTGAGCTCACGCAGTAACAACGGGTCGCTTACCGTAATCGTGTCGGCGTAGGCTACCAGGTCGTTGGTGATATGTTGCCGCAGCATACCAAAGAAATCATAGCGGTCGACCGGAATGAACGGGTTCGCGATCTGATTGTCAATTATATCGTCCTCACGGTTCTGTGAGCTGCGAAGACTTTCATTGAAGAAGCCACCGTCGACAATGAAATAATTGTCAGGTCCTGTAACCAACCGATACTCGGCCAGGCCGCCGACGCGCTGAGAGGTTTCAAGGTCGAGAGCGAAGGTCGCGTCCGAACTACGGTCGATTGCCCAATAGTACGGCTGCACCAACTGGAATCCACGCAATCCGGATTCGCCGACCCGCGGCGTTAGAAAGCCCGAGTGGCGGTCACTATCAGCCGGAAAAACCGCGTAGGGCGAGTATAAGACCGGATGGCCAAGAACATTGAAGTGAACGTTGTGCGCCGTGGCTGAATCCCCCATCTTTATGTCCATCTGGTCGGCCGAGATACTCCAATCCGGCGTTCCGGGCTCTGCCCCGCACGTGGTGAATTCGCCGTTTTGTACTGTGTAATGCTGTCCTGTTGTCTTTTTGATGCGGGCTCCTTTGATCCGATAGGTCTTGTTGAAATTGGTGATGGAGGCGTCGGTCAGCTCAGCGGTCTCTTGAGGTAGATTCAGATAAGCTTCGCTCGCTCTGGTTTCCGTGAGTGGGTCGACGAGATGAACGTTCCCCCGCGCATGAAGTTTACGCTGCCCGCGAGCGAGATCGATCTCGTCAGCGGTCAGGATACTCGCCTGCTGAGTTACGGTGGCGTTGCCGGTGACGATGAAGGTGTTGGTCTTGTAATCGTAGACAAAATTGCGCCCGGTAACCTGTAATGGCGCTTGATGCTCCTTGTGGACCAACGAGGAGAGGGTCTGCGCCAACGCCTCACGACACACGAGCGCCATGCTCGCAATCGATAACCGCAACAGGCTTCGTGTTATGACGCGTCGGTTCAGCAAAGAGTTTTTGCCTCGTGCTTTGCTGCTGGAGCCAACAGTTCAACCTCGGGCCCTTTGCGGCGGACCGCGCCAACACTACATGATTCGCTGACCGCTCGCTACAACCTTAGGTTAACGACTTAAACATCACGCCGCGGCCCACCGCCAACCGCCCACGCCTGCATACGAGAGATGTGGCATCGGGCTTGCCTCAACCCGCACGATTCAAAAGCGCATTAAGTCATACCTTTCTGAGACAAGCTTTCCTCAGGAGCTGCTGGCGTGTCTCTCCCCAGGCAAGCCCGAACCGATGCTGAGTAACAACATTCGACGATGGCCCGACGTCTCGTGCGAAACCGAGACGACAGAAGTTGCTAAAGAACGGTTGAACCTTCGCAATTGCGTGAGCTGATCGCTCCAAGCGAGTAGATATTCAGGACGATCCACTCGGTTTCCTCCTTGGAAATCCTTTGGAATGGGTGGAATACCGCGTCCGAAATAATAAGAGACCTCGTAATTGGGGAGGCCGACAATCATGACAGGGTGATTGGCGACGATCCGCCGTGCGCCGAGTACAAAAACCTTGAGCGTACGCTGCCTCGCCAGGGCAGGTGTAAGAAGGCCAATCCACAGGCTAATCGCCGCGAGCTGGGCGAGGGCGACCGATATAGCAGCCGATTGAGCTTTGTGCCTGAGCGCAAAGTGTAACCCCACGAGCGATGCACCTACAATAAGCAGCGTCGTCACGCCGATTCTTCCATAATGATCCGCCGCTGAAAGGAGTGCTGCATATGCGGCCGCGTTCGAGTGCAACTTCGCAGGCAGTTCGGGAAAGACCAGGGCTTCACCGTATGCGCCGAGGCCTGCGATCCCCAACCCCAGAAGCAGCAAGCTCGCAATAAGATTTGCAATACGGATCAACTGCCCGGAACCGGCTGCCGAGGCGGAAGAAACCAGACCGCCGAGGACCGTCGCGAATGACGGAAGCGCCACTAATATGTAGTCGTCACGCTTCGAGTTGGCCAATGAGAAAAAGGTAAGCGAGCCAACGACTAGTGCCGACTGATAGAGAATCATATCCCCCCACTTGCGGCCTTGGAGAATCCTGGGAAACGCAGTGATGAGATAAATATTCAGAGGCAGCGTTGAACCTATGAACCGCAGCCAAATGTAATAAATCGGACGCGCAGCCTCGCCCGTTCCCCCCAGGCGAGCGGGCAGGAAATGACCCAGATTTTCTTCGAGCAACTGGATTCGCAACAATGCTGGCGCTCGAAGGAATGCTGGAATATACCAGCTACCTGCCAGCGTAGCGGCGATCAGGAGGATTAACCAACTTTGCCGGTTATTCACTGCCCGGAGCGGGCGCTGCCCTCTTGCACCAAAATAGATAAGGAGACCAACAAGACAAAGAACCAGCGCTAGCGGTCCCTTTGTCAGAATGCCTAATCCCAGTAAAACTCCGACCAGAACCGCCCGCCAGGTCGATTGTTCGCATCTCGCCAGCGGGTAAAAGAGCGAATAGGCCGTGAACACCAAAAAGGTGAACAACATATCAGTGCGGGCAAACGCCGCCCGCGAGGCAAAGCCATAGGAGCCGAGTAAGAATAGATACGCCAGACAACCGGAGAGGAGGCCGAAAGAGGCCCTCGCAAATTCCATTACCACGGTCGCCAATGCTGCCGCCGCTAGCAAGGAAACGGAGCGAGCGCCCGCCTCGTCGACTCGGCGGCCGCGGGCTCGCGCGATGATAGCGGCGAGCCAATAAAAAAGCGGTGGCTTTCTGCTCAGCTGACCTTGGAGATCAACCGGAACCAGCCAGCGGCCACTCTTGACGATCTCAAGGACAATCCCCGCAGGCTCTGCCTCTTCATCGTTGTGAAAGGGCGCGGTTATTCCCTGTCCAAGGAACAACAGGGCGAGGATAAAGGCCAAGACTATGCGGAAGGCTTGCCGGGTCATGCCGCCGTTGCGAACTATCCATACCAAGGAGGGGCTGAAGCTAACTGCCAGGAACGCCGCAATTCTGGAAATTTTTTGCCCAGGAGCCGTTCGAGGGCATCAAGGTCGGGATCATATATCGATCGAAGCCAGTCCCGCGCTTTGTCATCGATTGGTGGCTTCGGGACAGCCTTGACGAAATAGCGCTGGTAGATCAGTCGCTTGATCGTATGATTGCTGCCAAGACTGATCGGAACCAGCAGTTGGCCGACAAATCGCACCCAGTTCGCCCCGGCCATTCGTCTGGCCCAAGGCCAGCGCGCGATGGCAAAGCCATTTTCGACAAAACAGGTATCGATTTGATGAAGCGGCTCAGTGCTCAATTCCAGGAATTGCAGCACGGTTGCCACCACTGACTTGCCATTCGAAGCCGACCTGGTCAGTTCATCAAACATCAATATCAGCACCCGGTCGGCACCAAATAGCTCCAGGTAACGTTGCACCTGTGCGGCATAGAGGCCAAGTTCGACATACAGCTGCGAAACGCTCCAGCCCTTTTTGTCTCGATTCCAATCCCTACGCACCGCTTCATAAAAGGGCAGATCCTGGAGCCCTTCACGCACGTCCATTAGGTAGTGGGAGTAGGCGCGCTCGATAGGATCGCGAAGTAAAATAATAATTTTAGCCTGTGGCACTGCTTTTTGAATTCGAGCAGGTGCATTGGCTTCCCACAGATAAGATGGACTGGCTTCGCCGATCGCCTTGTAGTCTTTAGCGTGGCTAAAAAGTTTGAGATATTGCCCCCGATCGCGGATGATGGTTCTTAAATAACGTTGCTCGCGAGAAGGAGTAATCTGAGCGAAGTAATGGGGCTCCTTTAGAGCCGGCATAAAGACGTCGGGGTGTTGCTTGAGATAACTATATAAGGATGTCGTGCCGCAGTTCTGAGCTCCGACGATGAAGAAGTTGGGCCACGTCATTGGACAGCTCCATCCACTTGGCAAACAAGCCGATTGAAGCAGCGGATGGCAAGGATGCACGCGAACAAGTTCATGTCTCGGACCTGATGAGGTGCGAAGGCCAACAGCGCGGCGAAACCCAGGTCGATTGATCTGAACCGTTGCAAGTGCCCTTTTCGACTCTTACGGTTATCATCTGCGCGCTAACCCAGTCGTCCGCCCTAGGACAAGATTACCCCGGCATATCATGAGATTCGGCAGGACTGTCTCCTTCAAAGACCGCAGCTGGCCGATATGGTGGGCGGCGAGACTCAGGATGTCTTTGGCCCGGTGACCGACCAAGCCGTTGCGATGTCACCGCAGGCAGGAACCAGTATGTGGCCAAGGGGGCGGCTCGTTCGATGGATACCCGAGATTGCCATTTTGCTTCTGTTAGCACTCCTGACCCTGAACCGGTTGGATGCCGCTGATGTCTGCGGCGGCAATGAGGCCGCCATGGCAGTCTATGTGCAGCAAATGATCGAGCACAAGCAGTTCATCTTTCCGCTAGACAATTGTCGCATCCCGATGTACAAACCTCCGCTCTATCACTGGACCGCAACTGCCTTGGCGGCCGTATTGCGTCAGCCGACAACGACCTCGTTTGTTTTACGCCTCCCGTCGGCACTATACGCGATTGCCGCCGCCGCCATCACGATAATCTTCGCCCGATCAGTTGTAGGCAAGCGCGCTGGGATCCTTTCGGGTCTCATTCTATGTGGCTCCTACCAATACATCAGCGACGCCCGGGTCGGTCTGGTTGATATGACTCTGACGTTTTTCATAACCCTTGCGCTCCTGGCTTTTTTCGAATGGTTTATCGCACATCTCGAGACTCCTCGGAACAGCTTCCGAGCTGCCTTTTTTCTGTATAGTTTGAGCCTGGCGCTCGGTCTTGGAGTACTAGCCAAAGGTCCGGTGGGCCTGATCCTACCAGCGGCTGCGATCGCGGTCTTTCTCGTGACTGAGGAAGCGTGGGGGGCGTTTGCGCAACTGTTCCGGTTCGGCCCGATCCTTATCGTTTTGACTATGGGGTCGAGTTGGTATCTGACTTGCCTGTTCGAACACCATCTGGACTTTCTGCGATTACAGCTCGGGACGGAAAACTTCGGACGATTTTTTGGTGGTCTTGGCCGCATGACGTCCTGGTACTATTTGCGGCCCCTGCTGTTCAATTCGATCCCCTTCAGCCTTTTTGTGCCACTGGCGGTGATAGCCGGGTTGCGGGGCAGGCGCCCACTCATATCACGGTCGGCGACGTCCGGGGTAAGGTTACAGCGAGCCGAACTGGCTGCCCGTTTTCTCGCGATTTTCTGGGTCTGCACGCTGACTTTTTTTGAGCTTGCCGCCTACAAGCGACGCACCTACCTGTTACCGCTCTGGCCTGCGTCGGCCGTGTTATTGGCCTGGTCGCTCCTCGATCGAGTCCTTCCACGACTGGGAGAGTGTCGCGGCACCTTCGTTTACCGAACAGTCGCGGGAATTTGCGTGGCGGTCGCCGCCGCGAATTTTTTTTTCATTCCCGCATACGAACTGCATAAATGTGGTGCGCCGTTGAACCTGAGCGCGATTGTTCGTGAGATGGGCATCGGTTCCAGGAGCGGCTCATCTTCAGGGCTCACTCAGACCGAATCCTATCGACAACCCGCACGGAGGATTAACAGCCTCACCAGCTCCGAGGGCCCGCTTTATGTCATCGGAATCGAGAGCGCCCTGGAGCCGTTGGTCTTCTATCTCAATCGCTGCGTCATCCCTCTGCGAAGTCTGGATGGCGCTCCCCCCGGCTATATTATTATGAGCGCAACAGTATGGAGTAAGGTGAGCCGCAATTCGCACCTCGCCCTGTTGGGGCGATTTGCGCACAATGATGGTGATCTGGTCCTTGTTCGGTCAGATCCCCAGCCGGCTGGTTAGCAGACCGGTGCGCGATAAACGAGCCGCTATCCACAATCTATCAAATTCGAGAGCACTATCTCGGCTCGATAAATAACTCGGGGCCGCAGCCAGCGTGTGCGGCCCTGCCGATCAATGATCATGAACTCTGATCACTGGTCATTCCGGCAGTGCGGCCACTGAGCGCTCTGACAAGAGGGGCGGGCATGAAGGTCCGGATGTATCGAAGGACCGATTTGAAGTGAGTAGGATGCCGCCGAAGGATGCGGACGAAATAGCTGCGAGCCAATGCCGCGTTGCCAGACTGCATCGCGATCAGCCCCTGATAACCCAGCCAGTTGGTGTAGCTACGAACTGTGCGCCGAATCACTCCCTCTGCCGCATCACCATAGCGCTGACGCAATCGGCGAAAGAAAACCGTCTGCGAGGTTAGATATTTTTCCATCCGCTCGACGCGGTCCTCGATCAGTGTGTAATAGGTCAATGGTTGCGGCAGGTAAATAAAGTGGCCTAGCTCGCGGACCCGGATCCAGAGGTCCGGATCCTCATAGCCAAAGACGAATTCCTCACTGAAGCCGCCACACTCCTCGAACACGCGGCGCCGCATTATGACCGTGCTGGTGATGATCGGCCACAATCGGTTCAGCATCTCGTTCAGGGATGGCGGATGCGCTTGATCGGGCGGCACGCAGGAAGGCGCTATCTGGCGGCCGCTGCGGTCGACTGCGATGGCGTCGTGATATAGCAGCGCGGCTTGTGAATCGTCCGCCAGCCGAGGTAATGTGCGGGCTAATTTATCCGGCATAAAGGCATCGTCCGCATCTAGAAAAGCCAGATATTCGGCAGAAGATAGTGCGGCCGCGGCGTTCCGCGCGCGCGCAGCTCCTCGATTGGGTTGGTGCAACAGACGGATGCGACCCTGATATCGGGCCAGCACGGCGGCTGTGCCGTCAGTCGAGCCGTCGTTAACTACCGTGATGTCGAGCTCCCCGCCGAAGCGCTGGCTGAGGACGCTATCTATCGCCCTGCCTATGGTTTTTTCGCCGTTAAAGACCGGAATTACAACCGCTACAGTTAACATTGCAGTTGGGCTGTGCCGTCTGTCACCTTCACGCTGTGTTCGCCATTACTAGCGAGCGTTGGCGAATTTTCACCGTCGCTTCCTGCAGCTCATACAGACGACAGACAAGGGTCTAATCGAAGCGCTCTCGACTCTTTGGAAGAAGGCTAAGCAAGTCTGTCATGACCGATGCTCACGGACGATGCCTGGTCTATCAAACGATCGCGATTCTCGGAGTACCGCGCTCCCGCAGTGCGTCCGCTTAACGCCCGTGCCAAAGAGGTCGGCAGAAAGGTCCTTAGGAGGCGCAGCGCGGATTTCAGATGAGTTGGATGGTGACGAAGTATACGGGCGAAATACGCCCTAGCGAGCGTCTGATCGCCTCGTTGCATGGCAAGCAGCCCCTGGTAACTCAGCCAATTAACGTAATTGCGGATGATGCTCTCAATAAGGCGATTTGCGCGGTAACCATAGCGTTGGCGAAGCCGGCGAAAGAACAACTCGCGTGAGCCCATATATTTCTCCATGCGCTCAGTGCGAAGTTCACTGGTAGTGTAGTAGGTCAATTTTTCCGGCAGGTAAATGAACTCGCCGTGCTCGCGGACGCGAAGCCAAAGGTCCGGATCTTCATAGCCGGCAGTTTTAAAATCCTCACAAAAGCCACCGCAAGCCTCAAAAGCCGAACGACGCATGACCACGGTGCTTGGCACAATCGGCCACCACACTGCGAGCATTTCATCCAGTGACGGAGCATGTGCGCGTTCGGCCCATACGAAAGACTCGCACAGTTGGCGGCCGTCGCGACTCAACCCAATCGCATTATGAAAGAGCAGGGAGGCATTTGGGCGGCTGGCCAGGGTTGATACCGTGCGCGCCAGTTTGCCGGGCAAGAACATATCATCTGCGTCGAGAAAGGCGATGAATTCGGAACGGGACTCTCTAACCCCGACGTTTCTTGCCACTGCAGGACCGCTGTTAGGCTGATTGAGTACTGTTATACGAGAGCCATACTGGTAAAGAACTTCGGAGGTAGCATCAGTCGAGCCATCGTTGACCACCACGACTTCCAATGGACCGTCAAAAATCTGGTATAGAGTACTATCAATGGCGCGAGCAATTGTCCGCGCGCCGTTGAACACAGGTATGATTACTGCGATCGCTTTATTCGCCATAAACTGATGGAGGAGTATAGCACCATATTGCGTTTTTCTGTGCCGAGAAGCGGTTCAAGGAATTTCGAGAAGCTTCGGGTCACTATTGACTAGCAGTGTTGGTAATGCTAAGCGTTTGCGCAATTTGTTAGCATCGGTGGTTTCCGTGGATCGCCGAATCCGGTCTGCGGTTTTCTTGACACGGCACAGAGCGATTGTTACGGTCAGTGCATTTGCAATAGCAGCGACTGGCAAGTGGGAAATTGCGTCTCAAACGCGTCAGTGCACGCACATAAGTTGAAGACGCCAGATAGAATAGGGAGGAATGTATGTTAAAGCGCAAGTGGGTAGCGGCGAAACTATTCGCAGTTTTGGGAGGAGCGGGACTGGCGTTCGGCCTCTGTGTGCCAAGTGCAAGTGCACAGGCTCCCACGCCCGGAAATTTCTCGAATGCGAATTACGCCAATCGTTACGTCTGTAACCTGGCGTCCGACGACGATTTTTACACGGCGTTAACAACGGTTTTTCCCAATGGTGGCGGCACCTTCACCAGCGGTACGATGGAGGCGCCGGTTAGCGCCTTCGTAGCATTCGACCCCACCTTGCCCCCACCGGCAAACTTCTGCGCGTACAGTTTGGATGTGGCCGGTTCGAGCTATGCCGTCGCAACCAACGGCACTGGTGTCGAAGTTCTCTCGTGGAGTCCTGCTTCGACCAACAATCCGAGCTGTCCTGCCGGCTTTCTTATGTCCGATTCATTCGTGATGCGTATCAATGGCGCGAAGCCTTCCGGAGCTGTGGTTCGGACCGAGACAACCTCTGATAATCTGCTGGGCGAGGACGAGCCTGGCTGGGGTCCGTGTCTCAAGTAAAAAGGAAGCCCAGGGAAGCAGCGCATCCATGTTCTAGTGTTGCACATCATGCGGACGAGAACGCAGACGAGGGGACGTATGTCAAACATCAAAAATCATAAATCAAAAGCAATTGTGGGTTTTGTGGCAGTAGCGCTAATGATGGGAATGTCTTTGCCCAAGGCGCACGCTCAATTATCAAGTGCAAACTACAGCGGACGCTACGCCTGCGCGAGCGCGAGCGACGACAATTTCTATACAGCTATCATAAAATACGGACCGAACGGGTCGGGAGCCTACGCCGCCGGTACGTTAATCGCCTCGGCTGATGCGTTTACCACATTTCCAACGGTCTCGCCTACTGGCGATTACTGCATTTACACACTGGACACCGCTGCATCTTCCTATAGCATTGGTTCCGACGGCAGCGGGTTCGAATCGCTCAGTTGGACTTCAACAGGTCCTAACAATGCCACTTTGGGCTGTCCGGGAAGTTTCGTGGACCAGACAGCAATTGGCTTGCGCAATGACTTAAACGCGAGTGGTGCGACCCTCCGATCAGAGTTCACAAGTGCTAATCTCCTTGGCGAGGATGAACCGGGACATGGTCACTGCCTGAAGTAACGTGTCTTAACGAAATAAAAGCTGACGCCGGCCGTCCCTGCCGAACAGGGCCGGCCGGCTGCTGCGTCTGATTGGTCCTCCGAAATATCCACGGCTCCACTTAAAGCAAGCCGCTCTCTGAGCTGACTTTATTCGTCTGATCACGCCACGGGGTAGTCCATTCGTGCACATATCCGAACGCGCTACGTGCAAAGGTCGACCTGTCCCCAGCTAGACTGTGGATACAGCACCCGGCTTGGTTTAGATCTCTTCTTTTCGTTGTAGGATAGTCTAATGCTTGTTAGATGGGGTAGAACTTCGACCATCACAGCGGGAATCGTCCTAGCCGCAGTTGCTGCCCCGAAGAACGTAAAGGCGGGCATAGTTATTGAGCAAAAAGTTACCATAGGCAATGGCACTTCGGTTGCGCGCGAGGGTGGGCAGAAACTGATGCTGCAGGGCGACAAGGAAGTGTTGCTGCTCAATGACCAGCAGTCAGTGGTTATCGATGCAGATGCCGCCAAGGTGACCACGATCGATCGCGGCCACAAGCTCTTTCGGGAGCTGCCCTTTCGGAAGGTCATGGGTACCAGCCTGGACCCTAATCGCTTTCTGTATTTGCCCTTCAAGAGCACTGGCAAATTCGAGCGCATTCTGGGAGTAAAGTGCGAAGACTACAAAGGTGTAAAGGTCAGAGGTCCATTGATGACTTCGGTGACTGCGTGCTTTTCTACCGAAGCACAGGGATCGAAGACATTCGCTCACTTAATGAAACTTGTGGTCGAGCGATTAGGGCGTAAAGCGCAAGGGGTTTGGCTCCCTGACGGTCTTCCGCTTATGGTCGAAGCAACGAGAGCTACTAACCCTTCGTTTACGTTTCCGGATGTCCCACCGAAAGATTTGCTTCAATTCAAGCAACGCATAGCGAAGATTCCGCCGCAGGTGACGCGCCAAGTAGTGACGAAGCTTACTTCTGAGAAGCTCACGCCTGAGGCGTTTCGTGTACCAGCGGGTTACAAGCGCGTTGGTCCATTGCCTGATTGAGTTTAGGGCGATCGATTGGCTTAGGACGGAAGTCGTGGGTACGTGCTCCGGTACGGTGAGCAGGAATCAGTTGACGTTCAACCGAGCCATGGCCTTCTTCGCATCGCATATTGTACCCGCGAGCCAGTTAATTCTGCAGTCTCATACTACTCTAGTCGCCTCTCATTTTGGTTCTGGAGGTAAAGGCGAATTCAATCGCGCTTAAGCTCGCGATGCGCTGAAGAGTAAAGCAAAGCGTGATAGAGTTGCAGATAATGCCTGGCGACTGCCCGCCAGTCAAAAGGCTTTACTGATTCATAGGCTTCTTTTGCCATCCGCTCGCGTTCGATTGGGTTGGCTAGCAAAGCCTTCATTGCAGATGCGACCTCCGCTGGCTCCGAGCTATTTACCAAGAGGCCCGTCCTGTTGTGAGTGACTATTTCGGGGGTCCCACCGTTGTTGGTACCGATGACCGGTACACGGCAGGCCATCGCCTCGAAGAAAACGAGCGGTAGTCCTTCTGCCATTCGGCTCAGCATTACGAATACCGACGCACCCTTGTAAAGACTCCAGAGCTTCGAATGAGGCACCGGTGGAAGCAAGTGAATCCGTGTCTCCAGTCCCGAAGTTGCTATCAAGCGGTCGACCTCGATACGCTGCGGGCCATCACCGCTAATCAGGAGATCATGTTCGGGATATTCAGTGGCGATTAGCCGAAACCCTTCGATTACTGCGTCGACCGCCTTGTGGCGGAGGTCCAGACGCGATGCCGAAAAAATGTAGGGCTTGCTGCGAAGGAGCGGCGCGGCATGTTCGGCCTCCTCGAGATTTACACCGCCACGAATAACTTGGGCTCGTTCGGCTTCTGGCCAGATTTTGATAAAGGCTTCCTTTACTGCTCGCGACGGAAAGGTAATTGCACTGGCTGCTCGCAAGGCAGCGGTATTAAAACGCTGCATTCGAGAACTCTGCGAATCTCCACGCGACTGCTCAGGCACCAGGTGAAAGCTTTGAACGAGGGGCACTCCCGCAGCTTGGCAAGCCTCAAGCACCGGCGGAAATCGATCACGCAATCCGCCGTGAACGTTGAGCACATGGGGTCTCCAGTTGCGGAGAAAGCCAAGTAGTTGCGGCGCGTCCGCCCGGCGCAGCAGGCGTTCGGGGTGACGCAACGAGAAAGGTTTGTCGCGTGGCAAATCCACCCATGCCTGCTCAATTGACCAGTGCTGGCGGCGAACCATCTTAGGCCCTTTGTGGACATTCGAAATAATCGCGACCCGGTTGCCTGCCGCCGCAAACTGGAGAGCGAGATCTTCCACGATTTGTGCAACGCCGCCGAGTGCACCGAAGGATTCGCACAGCAGCGCAATCCGTAACGGCTGAACCGAACTGCTCACCATTTGCCGACGCGATTATTGGGACCGACCGGATTGCCTGCGCTGGCAGCACTGCCAGTTCGGCCCGACAGCGAGCGCGCGATTCCGACTGGCAGGAAGGTCCGGCCGTAGCGAAGAATGTTCCTGGCGCGCAATGGGTCTAATTTCAACGCTCTGGCGAACGCCGTTCGGGCCAACCGGCGGTCACCTTGCTGGAGCGCCCTCAGTCCAACATAGCCCAAAAGACTGCGGGTGGCGCGGATGCGGGCAGCGACCAGCCGCGAAGGATCGATCCGGTAGCGTTCTCTGACGAGCCTGGCGAAGATCCGCCGATCTCTCCGATTGGGCTGAACTTTCAGCGGCTGCGGGAACCACGAAAAGCGCCAAGTTGCGACAGGCCGGTCCAAATAGCAAAAATGGCCCTGTTCACGTAATGTCAGCCACAGAAACGCGTCTTCGAACCCAGCGCCTCTGAACTCTTCGACGAAGCCGCCGCAGGCTTCAAAGGCGGACCGCCGAATGAGCGCAGCGCTCGGCATGATGGGCCACATTCGCCCAAGAATCTCCTCCATCGACGGTGCATGTGAGTATTCTCTACCGATGAGGTGTGTTCCCAGGCTATGACCGTTACTATCGACAATCAGCAAATCGCCGTAGGCGAGGACACATTCGGGGTCCGAGTCCAACGCCGAAAGCGCTATCTGAAGCATATCGGGCAGCCAGCTGTCATCCGCATCAAGGAATGCCAAATACTTGCCGCTCGCGCGTCTAACTCCGGCATTGCGCGCCGCAGCGGGTCCAGCGTTCGATTGGCGAATTTGCTGAATCCTATTGCCATAGGAATCGAGGATTTGTGGCGTGGAGTCGGTTGACCCATCATCGACCACAATGAGTTCGAGGTCGGTCACTTGTTGCGCCAATACACTATCGATCGCCTGGCGCAAGGTGGACGCTCCGTTGAACACAGGGATTATAGCCGAGATCGCAGTCATTGCGGGCGAGGTGCCAGCCGTGATTTGTATGAGCAGTTGAGCGGCTGCAAAGTGCGTGTACAAGACATTAGTGGCGGATTTACTTCCACGCCGACAAGTCACGACCAATAAGCCGCTCCAGGGCCTCAACCTCGGGCAGAAACCTTTGCTTGAGCCGCTTCTTCAGGTCTGGTTCAAGCGGGGGGAACGGCTCGCCACCGTCGAAACAAAAAGACCACACTCCGAGAAATTCGAGCAGGCGGTCCAGCCAAAACGCTCGTCGAGCTCTTAGCCAATCGCGGACGTGCCGAGCGTTTTGCGCGAGACGGCGACTGCGCGGCGCAGTAGGGAATGAGTTCAGGCGTGCCGAGGCGATTGGAGCGGAAAGCTGAAACGTAGGAATACCGATAAAATTGCAGATCGCATTAAGGTAGCCTTGTGGGTCGCTCTCCAGATCGTCGTACAGGCTAACCAACACGTTCTCCCGCCCAAAGGTCCGTTGCCAACCGGCGAGATTGAACGCATATCGGTTCATTTCGGCAATTTCGCGCGAACTGGTGACCACTTCCTCAAAACTGGCGCGCGTCCAAACATTGTGGCGCATGAGCTTGTAATGCGAGTACGCACGCTCAACGGGCTCGCGAAAAGTACAGATTATGCGGCAGTCAGGTATATGCAGCTTAATCCGCTGACGTGCCTCAGCTGAACTGAAGTAAGTGGGACAGATCTCGAGGATCGGAACGCCGGGGGTACAATAACGGAAGAACGACTGGTACCATTGAAGGCCCTTGCTGTAGTTGCGCAGGAAAAAATCGGTCTCTTTCACCCCATAGGGCAGTCCGACATGGCCTTTCAAAACTTCATGTAACCAGGTCGTGCCGGCGCGCCCAACCCCTACCGCGATACAGTGCGGGAGCTGCCGCCGCGGTTGCTGGAGGCTGCCTCGCTCGTTCCGACGAACCGCGATTGTCTGAAATATTGAGCGTGACTGGGGCAGCGCAGACGCTCCCCGTTTGCTTACTTTTGCTGTCTGTCTGCGATCCATTAGAGAGACGAGTCAAATCTCGATCAGGTTTCGTTCGCCGCTACGAAACACGACAATCAGCCGTTCAGCTCTCTCCAAGATTTTACAGGTGAGCGGAAACATTGTGCGGTGACGCAACGGCGACAAAGTTGCGCAAGCCCAGTTACCTCAGGTCGTGTATTCGGCGTTGATCCTGACGTAATCGTAAGTCAAGTCGCAGGTCGTTATTCGAGCAACAGCCTTGCCCATCTTAAGATTGACGCTGAGGGTAAACTCGCGCTGCTTCATGCGCGTGCCCGCTTCGCGGAGCGCGTTTAGATTAAGGGCACCGCGACTTGCGATTTTAACGCCGGCCAGATTGACCTCGAGTCGTTCGGGGTCAAAGTTGACGCCTGCCTTGCCGGCCGCCATTGCTATGCGACCGAAGTTCGGATCGCAGCCAAAGAAGGCGGTCTTGACCAAAGGCGAGTTGGCAATGGCTCGAGCGACACGGTCGGCATCAGCGGCGGAGCGAGCCCCACGAACCTCAACAGTGACGAGTTTGCTAGCTCCCTCTCCATCGCGTACCAATTCCCTCGCCAGAGTGGCCGCCAGGTCACTGATTGCTTTTTGTAAATTCTTCAGCTCACGACCAGCTAGCGGGCGGTTGCCAGCGTCGCCACTCGCCATCAACAGCAGGCTGTCGTTGGTCGACATATCGCCGTCAACCGTGATGGCGTTGAAGCTTTTGGGCAGAAGGTCTTTCAAGATCGTGCGGAGCTGAGCGGGCCGAAGAGCGGCATCGGTGATCATAAAGGCGAGCATGGTCGCCATTCGTGGCTCAATCATCCCTGCTCCCTTTGCACAGCCAGCGATGGTGATTCGGGTGCCGCCTGCCCGAACAGTGGTCGAAGCGATCTTGCTGCGCGTATCTGTCGTCATGATGGAGTTGGCAAAATCGGCGAGTCCGTCAGGACGCAGCGCACGCACAGCCTCGGGAATCGCGGTTCGGTAGGCGTCGAAATCATACAGGTGCCCAATGACTCCTGTAGAGCAAGGCACTATTAGTTCGGTTGGGCAGTTGATCGCCCGAGCCAGAGCAATGCATGATTCTCGAGCGAGACGAAGCCCTGCCTTGCCAGTAAAGCAGTTGGCTGAACCCGAGTTCGCGACAATCGCCTGCAAGCGTCCGCCACGCAGGTGTTCCTGCGCGATGATTACCGGGGCAGCTTTTATTATGTTAGTGGTAAACGCGCCAGCAGCTGCGACCGGCCGGTCAGCGACTATGAGCCCCAGATCTTTGCGACCGGGCTCGGTCCGAAGACCAGCCGAGATTCCAGCGAAACGAAACCCGCGCACCACTGCCGGCTCAAGCAACACCTCGCTCAGTTTCCCCTCCCTGTCTCAAGTTATCGTCGAATCGGGTTAGAACGCGAGCCGCAAGCGAGACTTATCACGCGGAGAACGGCTTTCAAGGTCCCTTGATGGTGTGGCTGTAGGAGGTGACTATTTGCCATGACAGCGTTTGTACTTTTTTCCCGAACCGCAGGGACATGGATCGTTACGGCCGACCTTGTTGGCTTCACGTTTGACCGTTTGCGGTTCACTGGCGATAGTTTCACTGCCGTGGCTCATGGTGACGCGCTGCGCACGCTGTTGATGCTGCTCGATGTGCTCAACGTCCTGTTGGCGTCGCAGCTGAACCGAGAAAATCTTCTCGACAACATCCTGTTGCATTACCCGCATCATTGCTTCGAACATTTCGAAGCCTTCTTTTTGATATTCAACCAGCGGGTTGCGCTGTCCATAACCACGAAGGCCGATCCCCTCCTTAAGATGGTCCATCGCCAGGAGATGGTCTTTCCACAAGGAATCGAGGGTCTGCAGCATCACGATTTTTTCAATCTGCCGCATTACTGGCGCAGTGAATTCAGCCTCTCGTTGGTCGTAGACGGCGCGCACCTGCGCAATTGCCCGGTCCACCAGCTCTTCGGCGGAGTTGATCTCAGGACCGTTGCCCTCGCGGAAGCTTGGACGAAACTTGAACTGGCGGAAGAACGCTTCTTCAATTTCCTTCCAGTCCCAATCGGCAGGATCCTTTTCGGGATCGGCGTGGGCAGCCACGATGCCATCAATCAGTTCGGCACACATGTCGAGGACGTCTTCCTTGAGGCTTGCGCCGCTCAATAACTCGCGTCGGCGGTGATAGACGACCTCGCGCTGCTTGTTCATGACGTCGTCATACTCGAGCAGATGTTTGCGGATATCGAAATTATGAGCCTCGACCTTTTTTTGGGCATTCTCGATAGCCCGCGAAATCCAGCGATGTTCGATGGGGACGCCGTCTTCCATACCGATGCGTCCCATCAGGCCTTTAAGCCGGTCGGCGCCAAAGATGCGCAGCAGATCATCCTCCAGCGAGAGATAGAAGCGCGACGAACCCGGGTCACCCTGGCGGCCGGCTCGCCCGCGCAATTGATTATCGATGCGGCGCGACTCGTGCCGCTCGGTACCCAGGATATGTAAGCCGCCCGCTTTCAGTACTTCTTCACGTTCAGCCGCGCATTGCGCGCGGTACTTTGCCAGCGCCTCCTGAAATTTAGGGTCGGAGGGATCTTTGGTGCCGGTTTCGGCAGCAGCGAGGCCCTCGGGATTGCCGCCCAACACGATATCCGTACCGCGGCCGGCCATATTGGTGGAAATGGTGACTGCTCCGAGGCGCCCAGCCTGGGCCACAATCTCGGCTTCGCGCTCGTGGTTTTTGGCATTGAGTACGGCGTGCTTGATTCCGGTTTTTTTTAACTGATTGGCGACTCGCTCCGATTTTTCAATCGAAACGGTTCCCACCAACACCGGCTGACCGCGTTGATGGCAGTCTTTGATTTCTTCGATAACCGCGTCGAACTTCTCTTTTTCAGTCTTGTAGACCACGTCGTGGTTGTCGATCCGGATCATTGGCTTGTTGGTTGGAATCACAACCACGTCGAGGTTGTAGATCTCTTTGAACTCGCGCGCCTCGGTATCGGCTGTACCGGTCATGCCGGCGAGCTTTTTGTACATGCGGAAATAGTTTTGGAAAGTGATCGTAGCCAGCGTCTGGTTCTCGGTTTCGATGCGAACGTTTTCCTTAGCCTCGATGGCCTGATGCAGGCCGTCGCTCCATCGCCTGCCCGGCATCAAGCGTCCGGTGAACTCGTCAACGATCACCACCTGGCCGTCCTTGACGACGTACTCGACGTCTCGCTTGAAGAGCGTATGAGCCTTCAGCGCTTGCGTCACATGATGGAGCAGGAGGATATTTCGCGGATCGTACAGATTATCGATTCCGAGCAGCTGCTCGACGCGAGTTACGCCCTCTTCGGTGAGCGAAGCGGTGCGCAATTTTTCGTCAACGGTATAATGCTCACCGGCGCGAAGTCGGGGCATCACGCGGTCGACCACGTAGTAGGTCTCGGTCGACTCCTCCGAAGCACCCGAAATAATCAACGGCGTGCGGGCTTCGTCGATCAGGATTGAATCGACTTCGTCGACAATCGCGTAATGATGTTCGCGCTGGACGTAATCTTCCAGGTTGAACTTCATGTTATCGCGAAGATAATCGAAGCCGAATTCGTTGTTCTGACCGTAGGTAATGTCGCAGTTATAGGCTTGTTTGCGCTGCTGATCGGTGAGGCCGTGGACGATCACTCCGACGCTGAGACCGAGAAAATTATAGATATGACCCATCCATTCGGCGTCACGGCGAGCCAGATAGTCATTGACGGTCACTACATGGACGCCTCGCCCGGCCAGGGCGTTGAGCACCGCCGGCAAAGTTGCGACAAGCGTCTTGCCCTCGCCGGTCTTCATTTCGGCGATCTTGCGTTGATGCAGCACCATGCCGCCGATTAACTGAACGTCGAAATGCCGCTGGCCCAGGGTTCGCTTTGCCGCTTCCCTGACGGCGGCAAAAACTTCGGGCATCAGCTCCCACAGTGCATCCTCGCGGTCATCGAAATTGTCGATGGAACTCACCCGCTCTTTCCATTGCGCGATTAAGCTGCGCAGTGTATCGCGGTCCTTCCGTTCGAACTCGGCTTCGAGTTGATTGATGCGCGCAACCGCGGGGCGCAACCGTTTCAATTCGCGATCGTTTTTGGAACCGAAGACTTTATGAGATATTTGGGTTAGCGCTGAAGCCATTAACGCAACCGACGTCCAAGCTTTTTTCTACCGCTGGCAGGCCTTAATTCCCGATCTTTCCTCGCCAACGGGTGAGCCCATTTGCCTTAACGAGTCCATTGTAGCGCTTTGATATTTCCGTTTCAGCGGTCGATTCGAACCGCGGACTCTACCCGGTCACCGATAAAACGCCGCCCGACGCGGATAAAGCGGTCGGGAGTTTCAGTGACAAAAAAGCTCTGAGACCCGCTACCGTTCGACTGGGCCAGTCGCAGCTCGATGAGGCGTCGGCGGACAGCGGCCGCCGTCGCCTGTGCCGAGTCGACGATCCTGACCCCGCTTCCAAGAACCCGCTCGAATGCTCCTCGCAACAACGGGTAGTGAGTGCAGCCTAACAACAACGTATCGATGCCGCTTTGCTTCAGACTCTCAAGGTAGAAGGCCACAGTGCGCTGCGCGATTTCATTGTCAGTCCAACCCTCTTCCACCAGCGGCACCAACAACGGGCAGGCACGAGTATAGATTTCCGCGCCAGGCCGCAGCGCCTGGATGGCGCGGGTGTAGGCGCCGGAAGCAATCGTGGCTTCTGTGCCGATGACGCCAATTTTGCCGTTGCGCGAAACTTTGGCGGCCGCCGCCGCACCCGGCTCAATCACCCCGATTACAGGTACAACAGTCTGGCGCGCGATTTCAGTTAATGCCACGGCACTCGAGGTATTGCAGGCGACTACGAGCATTTTGATGCCCTTGGCCAACAGGAATTCGCTGTTCTCGCGCGAATAACGAAGGATGACCTCGTTGGACTTCGTTCCGTATGGCAGCCGTGCGGTGTCACCAAGGTAGATGAAATCTTCTCGAGGCAAAGTTTCGATGAGTGCCCGTAATACCGTGAGCCCGCCGATTCCCGAGTCAAACACCCCGATTGGGCGGCAACGGTTATCGGTCGCGGCCCGGACCGACTGGCGGCGCGCCTTGCGAGAGGCCGCAGGCCACGGCGACGGCACTTTATTGCGTGTGCCTGGCTTCGGTTCGGATTGCAAACTCATGCTAACCGCCAGCGAGCATCGTGCATAGGGTTGCTGGTGTCGGAGCAGGGGTGCCAAAGACAAGTCGATGCACACTGGCGCTTTCCATGCAAAGGTAGACAGGTAATTCACGGCGCGCTTTCCTGATGCGCTCGTGCAGCCTGGTAAACAACCGCAAGCGCAGGGGTGTGAAAGCCCGGTAGCGGCCGTCGTCAGCAAGCACCTCTTCACCCAGCAGCATGCGATCCCCAGGAAAACGCCGCCTCGCCACAGTTCGCAGGCCGGGTGTCAACCGTAGGCCGCCCATACTGAAGTATGCAATATGCGCGGTTGGTAATGCGTCAAATACGCAATCGAGCAAGGCGAGATAATCTTCTTCAGCGCCGGGGTATGCGATTATTGGGTCGAGATGGAAGGCAACGCGATAACCAGCTTCAGATACCCGCCGCGCCGCACTGATCCGCGAGGAGGGGGGCGCGGTACCGTGCTCCGAGGCCAGAAAGACCGCTGGTGGCGAAATACTCCAGGACACTATGGCCCGGCCGCGCGGGTCGACCTTCAGGAGGTTATCGATTTCATCGGTTTTGGTTTTGAACTCGAGCAACAGGTTCTTATGTCTCGAGAAATAATCGACCAACTCGCAGCTGATGCCGGTCAGAGAATCGAAAGCAAGCGAGTCCGCCAATTCGCCAGTGCCCACACGCAGGCAACGGCCGGAGCTCGTCTGTGCCAACTTGTCAAGTTCATCGAATGCTGCTGGGTAATTGGCATACAACTGCAGCGCCGGATTGTTGGCCAAATGTTCCTGTAGAAAGCAATAGCTGCAGTCCATCGGACAATTGGAAGCCAAAACCAGGACCAGGTAACCACAGCAGGCAAACTGCGTTGAGCTCGCAGGACAACCCATGAGGAACGGGCCTCGGCGATGTAACACTACCATCTGCCGTTTGCCTGCACCGAAGGGTTCGCTGACCGGCAGTGGACGAGCTGCCGAGCGCCCATCGGGAACATATCGGACCGGGATCGATGACGGAATACCTGCGAGGATACGGCGAGCCAGCACACTCGTCCGGCATTGCTCCTCAACCACCACTGAATCCAGTTTAAAATTCATTCTGGAAACTTCGGTCGGATCCTAACGGGCTGCCGTCGCTGCCATCGATCATCGCGGCCAGCCGCACCAGATCGCTACTTTTGGCGGTTAAGCATCTTAATGCCTCTGCCATCTCGACACTACCATGGGCGATGATCTCGATTCGAACTTGGTCCGAGCCCAGATCCCGCGGCAATATGACCTTAATCGACGGAGGCAATTTCATTCGGTTCAATTCGGTCGTTATTAGTTCAGAGGCGCGCCTGAGGCGCGGATAGCGCAAAGCCCGAAGCTGGTCGAGGAGTGCACCAGCCCGCCCTGGACCCGAACCCTTTGAACGAAAGATTTTCGTCAGTAGGGGCAGTTCGAGAATTTCGGCGACACTGAGGCGCTCCCGAACACTGATTTCGTCGAGCAGCTCGAGAGCCGCCACACACTGCCCGGCTCGCATTTTCAGGGACTCGGCGATCTCAAGTAGACGAGTCCGGCCGGGCTCATCGATGGCTAACCACCTTTGAATATGAAGTTCGGACAGATGTTTGCTCGCTGCCCAACGTCGCAACCTGCTAATAGTTTCTTCGTGTTGCACATTCTCCGCGCAAGCCGCGGTTCCATCGCCATCATCAATTGGAGTCGGGATTCTGGCCGCAGGCTTACTGATCTGATGACTTTTGGCGTCTTGAGTTGCAATGTCCGGTGACACCGCAAGAGTGTCTTCAGGTCGGATTAGGCAATGGCGCATCGTGCAAATCGCTTGCTCCAATGTAATGTCGGCGCCTGTCCTCCACGCTTTGTCGGCCATCTGTGCGAGCTTCTCGAACCGGCTGGCTTCGAGTTCACGGCCTCGCCGTCGCGCCCCAGCCGTGTAGATACGGCATTTTTCGATTAAAGCGTCGCAGACCGCCAGTCGCCGCTGGCCATCGAGCTCGCTACGGAGCAAGAGCTTGAGGAGTGCGAGTATCCTGAAGCGATCGAGCGCCGGAACGCAGGCGGAGAGTTGATCGGGATGGCCGGCGCGCCGGACCACGAGAGGTTCGGGCAACAGATCCACCGGATGTTTAAGTAGCAGGCGCAACCATAAGTCGTAATCCTCGGCCGCGCGTAGATCCTCATCGAACCCAGCCAGTTCGTGGAAGAGGTTGGCGCGGATCATAACTGCTGACGGGCTGACGAGGCAGGTGCGCAATGAGTCCAGAAAAAAATCGCCTTGCCGCTTGCGATGGCGTCGTCCTGGATTGACCCGCACTCCGTCGCGCATCCAGATCTCTTCGGTTTGCGAAACCAGACACTCGGGGTTTTCTTTCATTCGGTTGAGCTGTCGGCGAAGCTTGCCTGGCAGCCACAGATCGTCTGAATCGAGAAACGCGATCAGCGGCGCCTGGGCGAGGCGGGCACCGCAGTTTCGCGCCGCGGCCGGCCCCCGATTAACTGTCCGGACAATGTGCAAGCGCTCAGCAGCGGGCGCTTTCTCCAGCCACGTCGATAAGTGTGTTGCAGTCTCGTCGGTGGAACCGTCGTCGACTACTATCAACTCGAAGTCTACGTCTTGCTGGATTACTGAATCGATCGCTTCACTGACCATTGGCCAGCGGTTGTATGTCGGAATGATGACGCTGACTTCAGCCATTTGAGTTTGAGCCGCCCTGTTTTTTTATGCGACGGCGTCTTCGGCTCCTTGATTATCTGCTCGGCTCGAGAGCTCTAGTATGCGATGGCGCAGTTGTTCGAGCCCCTCACCGGTACGTGCCGAACAGAAAAGGGGAAGGTCCCCGACCGCTTCAAAAAGTTGCGACACCGATTTGCGATGGTCGCGTTTGAGTTTGTCCGATTTCGTGGCGGCAATGATCAAGCCCGGACGATGTCCGGACCGCCATCTCGGATCTCGCATGTGATCCACGAGTGCCAGTTCCTCGTCTCGCGGTCCGCGACGCGCGTCGATGAGCAACACAATCACTCTTAGCGCCAAGCGTTGTTGGAGGTATTCCTGGATCAGCGACGCAATCCGTTCAGCCTCTCGATGTGCAATTTTAGCGTAGCCGTAACCCGGCAGGTCGACCAAGGCCCGTTCTTTCCCGACAGCAAAGAAGTTGAGCAAACGTGTACAGCCGGGCGTTTTGCTGATTCGGGCGAGGTTGCGCTGCCGGGTTAAGGCGTTGAGCAGAGAGCTCTTACCTACATTAGACCGTCCAACAAGCGCGATCTCCGAGCGGTTCCAACGCGGGCACTCTGCTAGTGTGGCCGCCGAGCACACAAACTCTGCTTCAAATCTCATGACGCGACTTCGGGGATGGCCAAGCTCAACGTTTAAAAGTGCCTACCAGCTCAGCTACACCGAGCACATGCTCCTTGAGCACTGTTTCAAGCTGGTCCGCCGTGGCCCCTGGCTTGAGCTCGACTGTCTTATCTAGCGCATAGAGCCGAAAATGATAATGATGCACTCGACCGGGGGGAGGACATGGACCCGTATAGCCGAGCTCTCCACGCCCATTAAGACCCTGTTCGGCACCGCCGGGTGACGCTGACGTCGCGGCCGCCTCAGGCAGTTGCTCAACATTGGAGGCAATGTTGTAGAGGACCCAATGAATGAATGTCCCGCTTGGCGCATCTGGATCGCTGACTATGAGCGCAAACGAACGTGTAGCTTCGGGAGCACCCTTCCAGGCAAGGGCCGGAGAGCGGTTGAGCCCGGAACAGGTGTAGCGTTCTGGAATAGCGCTTCCATTTTGAAACGCTGAGCTCGTTAGATTAAAACTAGCGCTCGGCGTTTCCGCTCGAGCGGGCCATAGGATCAACAGAAACACGGTTACAAGCACTGCAGCACCTAGGCGCTGAGCTGAAATTAAGCGCATGTGGACACACCTCAGAGCGGTTGAATTGATTGCATCACGTCAAAATAATATAGGAAGAAGCTATGGGGTATTAGCGCGCGTGCGGTGTTTTTTGGTCCGAAAAGGATTATAGGGGCCGGGGCTTTGGCCTATTGACCGTAATTGTACTCTTCTATACGTTTGCTGTCGTCAAGTTAGGCAGAGGTGCGCAGTTAGCGCCAAAACAACTGAACAGCTGGCCGACTCGGGAGGTATTATTGGCGGCCAACAGCTAAGGAGAATCGACGTGACTGAACCTAAATATACCCTACCCCGCGTTATGACTGTCCGGGAGCTGTCGGCTTATCTCCGAGTACATCCTTCCACTATTTATAAACTTCTGCGGCGTGGCGAGTTGCCAGGTTTTCGCATCGGAACCGATTGGCGTTTCAACGCCGAAGTGATCGATCGCTGGTGCCTGGAGCGCAATCTCAAGCCTGCAGAAGAGCCGCAGAGCAATTGAGCCGACCCAGGGGGTGGCCTTTACGCTTGCCATGCATCTTCACTGCGATGGCAGGAAGCGGTTTTTAAAGAAAACGGCTTCAGATGACCAGCCCATCCGTGATCGGTCACCCGATCCGGCCAAGCATTACACCAAGAATAAGCGCGGCCAGAACGTAGCCAGTTGCCAATGCGAAAACACGGTCGCCTTGTTTCACAAAGAGTATAAGTGTGAATGCTACGCGACCTAAGGGCACCAATGTAAGCACTAGTAGGCCAATCATGAGGAGGGAATGCGCATCGCCGCTGATGGCGCCTCTTCCCATTTGAGCCCACTCCTGCTGGACGTGGCTTCTGCCACTTTGAGCCGCGTGAAATCGCTCGACGTAATAGTTCGGCGTCGAAACAGCCATCATCACCAACCCGGTGATGAGAATGACAGCGGAAACTATCAAAAGCGAGCGTAAAATAAGCGGTGTCCACTTGCGGAGAATCTCGTCTTCGACATCTCTGCTCGCCATACCAGTTAGATTCCGTCGAGGGCGCGCCACGCCATTTCGGCGGCGATTAGCAGTAGAATAACAACGAACAGCAGCCTCAGAGCACGAGCATTCGCGTAGGGCAGGACGCGGCTACCTGCAAGGGCGCCCGCCGTTACCCCGAGTGCTACCGGGGCGGCGACCGCAGTCGAGATATCACCGCGAGCCAGAAACACAAGCGCACCCGCCCCTGCGGTCACGCCGATCATGAAATTACTGGTCGCACTCGAAACCTTCAGGGGGATACGCATGAGGTAGTCCATAGCGGCTACCTTTAACGCTCCCGCTCCGACCCCCAGCAAACCGGACATTAGGCCCGCCAAGACCATCAAACCTGCTCCCCACGGAAGCCGGATCACCCCATAATGCGACCTGGTTCCGTCGGGATTGATAATCTCACCATCCAATCGAAGTCTTGAACACCATTTGTCCCCAGCAGGCACGGGATCATCGGATTGCCGGGTGACCGAGAAATAGGCCGACTGCAACATCATTGCAGCGAACAACAACTCCAAAACCGGGGGCCGAATTACGCCTGCCAGGTAGGCGCCAGCCAATGCGCCTGTAACGGTGGCACATTCCAAGATCATCGCAACACGCAAGTTAGTCCATCCGTCCCGTACGAACGCCACGCTCGCTCCCGCACTTGTGGCAACAACAGAAATTAAGCTGGCGCCGATAGCAACCTGCATGGGCATGTGGCCCAAGAGCACCAGGCCCGGAACGATGAAGACACCGCCCCCCAGACCCGACAGGGACCCAATAAAGCCGGCCAGGAGGGCTAAACCCAGCAAACCGCCGACGATGGTCAGCACTGGTTAGCCGCAGGAATCAGCATGCTGGCTTTCACAGGAGAACAGCTAGCGACGGAAGAGGACCGATTCACCCAAGGGCAGACCGAGGGCATAGCGCCGCAGCCAATCAAGCGCGACCTGCGAAGTGAGCAGTTTGATCCAGTCTCGCGTCCCGCGCATTTGATGTCGACGCGCAGTACTGACACCTTCAGCGACCAAACCGATGCATACGGTGCCTACAGGGTGTTCGGGAGTGCCGCCGTCCGGTCCAGCCACACCTGAAGTCGCGACTGCGACGTCAGCCTGTGTCCGGGCGCGTGCACCTGCAGCCATTTCGAGCACGCATTGTTCACTTACCGCCCCATGCTCACGTAAGGTGTCAGGGCTGACTCCCAGCAAGTCGATTTTCATTTGGTTGGAGTAGGTAACCAGGTCCCCGATGAGAAAGGCGGAACTCCCTGGAACGTTGGTCAAACGATGGCCAATAAGCCCACCGGTACATGACTCGGCAATGGCTAGCCGCAGCCGGTTTCGGGTCAGTAGCTCAGCCACGACTTCTTCCATGGTCGAGTCGCCTTCGGCATATATGTAAGGGCCGATGCGGTTGCGCACCCGTTCACTGAGCTCGGCCAGGCGCTTTTCAGCGACTCCGGGATAATCCTCTACCATCAGCTTGAGCGAAATCTGGGGAAAGCTCGCGCGAAAACCCACCTTCGCTTCATCGGGTCGAATCAGCCCAGCGACGGCTTCGTCCAGTCCGGATTCACTAATCCCGAATGTCTGGAAAACCTGGGTCGCAAAGATCTTTTCGCTTCCTCGATTAGCGCGAAGCCAAGGAATCACCTGCTGATCCAGCATCGGTTTCATCTCTCTTGGCACGCCGGGCAAGACAACCAGGTGGGAGGTGTGACCGGCCTGTTGCACCATCATTCGGAACCCCGGAGCGGTACCGAGCGGATTTTGAATGATCTCAGCCGTTTCGGGGAAAAGCGCCTGCTTTAGGTTGTTCTCGGGCATGGGGCGTCCCAGCGCGGCAAAAAGGCGCTTCATATGCTCCACTGAAGGTTCATGACGCCACAATGACTTGCCGGTTATCCGCGCAATGGTTTCCGTGGTCAGATCATCCGCGGTCGGACCTATACCGCCTGTAGAGATGACGACGTCCGCCATCTGCATGGCGGTCCGCCATGCCCATTCCAGTCGCTCCGGTACATCGCCGACCGTGATTACGCCGACGAGATCGATCCCGATTTCGTTCAGCCTGTCGGCGATGTAGTTGGAGTTGCTATCAAGGACCTTACCGCTGGTAATCTCATCGCCCGTCGAGAGAACCACGGCCCGCTGAATCATCGCTGACTCCTTATATAAACCGACCTGTACTCCCCGGTATCGCGATCAGCCGCTCCTTACAAGGCGGAATCCCGCACCAGCCTTTGCAAGACCTTTAGGGTGAGATTGGCGTAACATGCCGCCGCCAAATCATCGAGCATGACGCCACTGCCACTCTGCATCTGATCGAACCAAGAGGCTGGCCACGGCTTGATAATATCGAAAAGCCGAAACGCCGTGAAACCAGCCAGCAACCAGGGCCAGCTGCGACGATTACCAAGCATCGTCGCAACCATGCCCAAGACCTCATCGAGGACGATTAGAGGAGAATCCGCTTCGCCCAGAAGCCTCCCCGCGTACGTAGCCACAACGCATGCAGCGCTAAAGCTCGCTGCGAACAGCCCCAGGCAAATTAGGGGTGCGCTGTCCCAAACCGAACCAAGCCCGTAACGCACCAGCAGCAGTCCCAGGAGCGAGCCAACCGTCCCCGGAAACAGTGGTGTATAGCCCACACCGGCTCCACTGGCAATGAAAACGACGGCTAAACGGAAGATGTGGGCCAGCGACACTCCCTGCTGGGACCAGGACGGATGTTGAGCGCGTTCGCTCACCTGCTTCGCCGGGCGGTGGTTAAGTGGGGGCTCATAGCACATTGCGGCAAACGACGAGATTTTAGCTTGTCCACTCGAAATTGATATAGTTCAAATACGCCTCGTATCCCCGATTGGCTGCGTGTTGACCCGAACCAAGCCGGGCCTTAAAGAGGTGACTCTTCACCGTGATTGTGTACGGGAAATTGAATTACCGAGACTGTTACCATGGGGCTGAAAGAAAACCTGGAGCGAATTAGGTCACTATCTCAACAAGCCGAAATGGGCGGCGGCGAAGCGCGCCTGAGGCGTCAACGCGAAGGTGGTCGTCTGACCGCGCGCGAGCGCATCGACTTTTTGCTCGATCCAGGAACTTTCGTTGAACTGGATAAGTTCAAGACGCATCGATGCACCGATTTCGGAATGGCCGACCGTAAGATTCCGGGCGATGGTGTGGTCACCGGCTACGGCACCGTTGACGGCCGCCAGGTGTGCATTTTTTCGCAGGACTTCACGGTATTTGGTGGCAGCCTCTCGGGCGCTTTCGCGGAGAAGGTTTGCAAAATCATGGACCTCGCAACCAAAATTGGTTGCCCAGTGATTGGGCTCAATGATTCAGGCGGTGCGCGGATACAAGAGGGTGTAGTGTCGCTCGCCGGTTATGCTGACATTTTCTTGCGTAACGTCCTCTCCTCGGGAGTGGTGCCCCAGATATCAGCGATCATGGGTCCGTGCGCAGGCGGCGCGGTTTATTCGCCGGCGATGACGGACTTTATCGTGATGGTGCGCGATACCTCATACATGTTCATCACTGGTCCCGACGTAATCAAGGCCACCACCCATGAAGAAGTGACCATGCAGGCGCTCGGTGGTGCAGACACCCACTCGAGCAAATCGGGAGTGTGTCATTTGGAAGCACCAAACGATGAAGCGGCGCTCCTGACGATTCGTGAATTACTCTCCTACATGCCATCGAATAATCTGGACGATCCGCCTTTTCGACCGACCAACGATCCGGTCGATCGCGAGGACGAATCCCTCGACTCCATAGTTCCGGAGAATCCTAACCGGCCCTACGACATGCGTGACATCATCACGCGCGTGGTGGATGACGGGCATTGGCTCGAAATTCAGCCCGAGTATGCCCAAAATATCTTGATCGGCTTTGCCCGTCTGGGTGGTTTTTCGGTTGGTATTGTTGCTAACCAGCCGGCCTATCTGGCCGGATGCCTGGACATCGACGCTTCAGTGAAAGCCGCTCGCTTTGTTCGATTCTGCGACTGCTTCAATATACCAATAATCACTTTTGTTGATGTTCCCGGTTTCCTTCCCGGGACGGCGCAGGAGTTCGGCGGTATTATTCGGCATGGGGCGAAACTTCTCTATGCCTATTGTGAGGCAACCGTGCCTAAAGTTACGGTAATCACCCGTAAAGCGTACGGTGGGGCCTATGACGTGATGTCGTCCAAGCACATCCGAGGAGATTTTAATTTTGCTTACCCGACGGCCGAGATCGCGGTTATGGGCCCTGAAGGCGCGGTTAATATAGTGTTTCGGAATGAGCTTGAGCGTGCGGCGGATCCGATCGCCGAACGAAACCGCCTGGTCGAGGATTATCGTCAGACCTTCGCGAATCCGTTCAAAGCTGCTGAGTTGGGCTATATCGATGAGGTGCTGCTGCCACGGATGACGCGGCCGCGTCTTATAAGCTCATTGAAGGTTTTGCAGAACAAGCGCGAAAAGAATCCGCCTCGAAAGCACGGTAACATCCCTCTTTAGTGGCCTTCGATGGTGCTTGGTTTCTCCGATAAAGCTCACTGTCAGCTCGTTAGCTGCTGACTACGTGGTCAATGACACGCATGTTCAAACGTATTTTGATTGCGAATCGCGGTGAGATAGCAGTTCGTGTCATCCGTGCCTGCCGCGAGATGGGTATCGAATCGGTCGCGGTTTTCTCGGACGCAGATCGAGCCTCGCTCCATGTGCGCGAAGCTGATTTCGCGGTGCACGTCGGGCCGGCACCGGCTGCCGAGAGCTATCTAAAGACCGAACGCATCATAGACGCCGCTCTGCGGACCGGCGCTGAAGCGATCCATCCGGGTTACGGATTTTTCTCTGAAAATGCCAATTTCGCCCGCGCTGTCAAAGATGCTGGTTTGACTTTCATCGGTCCGCCGGCTTCAGCCGTCGAGCGGATGGGGGATAAGGTGGAAGCCCGCAAGCTGATGGCGGCGGCCGGTGTGCCAGTGGTTCCGGGTTCGCCTGGCACCTTGGAAAGCGAAGAGGAGGTTCGGGCGGTTGCCAACCGCATCGGTTATCCAATCATGCTCAAGGCGGCGGCCGGCGGCGGAGGTAAAGGCATGAGGCTGGTCGAAAACGATCACGACCTCACAGCGCTGGTCCGTTCGGTCGCCAGCGAAGCCAAATCATCCTTTGGTGACGGCCGCTTTTATGTGGAGAAGTTCGTGCCGGGTCCGCGGCACATTGAAGTGCAAGTCTTTGCGGATAATTTCGGCAATACTGTCCATTTGTTCGAGCGCGAGTGTTCTCTCCAGCGGCGCCATCAGAAGGTGATAGAAGAATCGCCCTCGCCCTTCGTCACTGCGGCGATGCGCCAAGCGATGGGAGAGGTAGCAGTTAAAGCCGCCCGAGCCGTAGATTATGTCGGTGCCGGGACGGTCGAGTTCCTCGCTGATGAGAACCGCAATTTCTACTTCCTGGAGATGAATACACGCATCCAGGTGGAGCACCCCGTGACTGAGCTGGTCACCGGAATCGACCTGGTTAAATTGCAGATTGCTGTTGCGGCCGGCCAGCCACTGCCTTTCACCCAAGCCGAACTTCAGCAGCGCGGATGGGCGCTGGAGTGCCGCGTTTATGCCGAGGATCCGACCGCCGGATTTTCGCCGGCTCCTGGCAAGATTCAGACTATGCGGTTGCCTGACGGCCCAGGGATTCGAATCGATGCCGGAGTGTACGAGGGAGCGGAAGTGCCAATTTTTTACGACCCGATGATCTGTAAGCTGATTGCCTGGGGACGGGATCGTGACGAAGCTATCGCACGCATGCGCCGCGCTCTGGATGAGTTCAGCATCAGCGGGGACTTGGTAACCAATCTTGATTTTCACCGCTGGGTCATGCGCCAGCCACTCTTTTTGAAGGGAGAATTTGACACTGGCTTCATCGGCCAGCATTATTCGGGCGCAGACGGGCGGGTCGAGCAGGATCCTGCCCGACTGGCTGCGATTCTCGCGGCTGCATTCCTCGTATCACGAGACGGCACTCAAGCTAGACCTCCGGTGGCTTCAAGCGCACCGACGACTCAGACTTCGGCGTGGAAGACACTGGGCCGAATCGATAGTTTGCGCCGTTAAGGTGAGGCGCTCTCCGCCGACTTTTGCGGAGGTGGTGATCCCCGGCGTGAGCCGAGGTTGATCCAGACCTAACTAAGGAAGGCCACGATAAAGAACGATGCCGATCCGGTACCGAACGACGCTCGATGGCATCGAGCACGAAGTGGAAATCGAGGAACTTAGGCCTCGCTTATATCGAATCAAGCTGGCCGATACCGCACATGACGTCGATGTTCAGCCGGTGGGTTCAAGTTCATTTTCTGTCTTGGTGCGCGACCGTTCGTTTGATTTTGACGTAATCCGCAACGGCGATGAGATGCTAGTCGTGTCTCGCGGTGGCGCCGTGCGCGTAACCCTGGTCGATCCTCGGCGGCAAAGTCGTCGTGCTGGAGCCGGCAACCACGTACAGCTGGCCGGTCCGATTGAGGTTAAGGCGATGATGCCCGGACGCATAGTCAACGTTCTGGTGAAAGAGGGTGATCAGGTAGCGCATCAGCAGGGCGTGCTGGTCGTCGAAGCAATGAAGATGGAAAACGAGATCAAGTCGCCCAAAGCCGGCAGGATAGTAAAAGTACGGGTCGCTCCAGGACAGACGGTCGAGCGGGGCGAGGCGCTCATCATAATCGAATAGCTAGGGGTCGCTCCAATGCTGAATGACGAACGCACGATCGCTGCAGCCCGCGCACAGTGGGAGCAGAAACGAGTGGCGCCAGCACTTAAGCGTGGACCAGAACGGCGTGAATGTTTCACGACCACCTCTGGAATAGAGATCAAACGCGAGTACGATCCGACCGATCTCACCGACTTCGACTTTCTCGGTGACCTGGGATTCCCCGGCGAATACCCGTTCACGCGCGGCGTGCAGCCGACCATGTATCGGGGTCGTTTTTGGACTATGCGCCAATACGCCGGTTTCGGTGATGCGTATGAGTCAAATCGCCGCTACCGGTACTTGTTCGCCAACGGTCAAACCGGTCTGTCGGTCGCCTTTGATCTGCCGACTCAGATGGGACGTGATCCCGATCATCCGCTGGCGCGTGGAGAGGTTGGGCGGGTAGGAGTATCGATTAGCTCGCTCGAAGACATGGAGATATTGCTGGCCGAGCTGCCCTTGGATCGTATTTCAACCTCGATGACGATTAATGCCACGGCATCGATCCTGCTGGCGTTATATCTCGCGGTCGCCCGCAAGCGCGGCATTGATTGGAAAAAGCTCAATGGCACGATTCAGAACGATATTCTGAAGGAGTATGTCGCCCGCGGAACCTATATTTATCCGCCTCGGGGGTCGATGCGGATCATAACCGATATATTTGAGTTCGCGGGGCGTGAAGTTCCCAACTGGAATACCATTTCCATTTCCGGGTATCACATTCGCGAGGCCGGCTCGACGGCTGTGCAGGAACTCGCCTTCACTCTGGCCGATGGAATTGCTTATGTGGAGGCGGCTTTAAAAGCCGGGCTTAAGGTTGACGAGTTCGCCGGCCGACTATCATTTTTCTTCAATGTTCACAATAATTTCTTCGAGGAGATCGCCAAATTTCGTGCGGCGCGGCGGTTGTGGGCGCGAATCATGAAAGAGCGTTTCAAGGCCACAGACGAACGCTCGATGATGATGCGGTTTCACGCACAGACGGCCGGGTCGACTCTTACCGCACAACAAGTAGATAACAACGTCGTCCGGGTTACGCTGCAAGCGCTGGCGGCGGTACTGGGTGGCGCCCAATCACTCCATACTAACGCCAAGGACGAAGCGCTCGCGTTGCCGAGCGAAAGCTCTGCCCTGCTCGCCCTGCGCACTCAGCAACTGATCGCCTATGAATCCGATGTCGCCGATACGGTCGATCCGCTCGGCGGTTCTTATTATGTGGAGACCTTGACCAATGAACTCGAGCGGCGAGCGCGGGAGTATCTCGATAGAATCGATGACATGGGAGGAGCCATCGCCGCGATCGAGCGCGGCTTTATGCAGCGCGAAATACACAATGCGGCTTTCGCCTATCAACGCGCGATTGAGTCCAAGGAGCGGATTGTGGTCGGGGTCAACAGTTTCGTTGGCGATTACCAGCCTCCCGGTGAAATTCTTCGGGTCAACCCAGCCGTTGAGGAAAAACAACGCGCCCGAGTCGCTGCTATCCGTCGTGAGCGGGACCAGCAAGCGGCGCAGGACAGCCTGGCTAGGATCGAACAGGCGGCTCGCGACGGTTCGAACCTGATGCCGCCCATTATCGATGCGGTGTGTGCCTACGCGACGTTGGGAGAAATCTCCGACGCGATGCGACGGGTGTTCGGTGAATATCGTCCTGCCAATGAGCTGTAGTGGCAGTGCTCAATGGTCAGCGCAAATCGGGGATGAACTCCAGCCGTCGAGGCTGCCGTTGAAGAATTTGGTTTTGCTGTCGAGGCGAAAGCGCTGGCTTAGGTCACCTCACGAAGTTATCTACGAGGAGATTCGAAGATAAATGGGGCCAATTCCCAAGGGAGTTTTCCTTACTAAAGGAGTCGGCAAGCATCGCGAAAAGCTCAATTCTTTCGAGTTGGCATTGCGGTCAGCCGGCATTGCGGAATTCAATCTGGTCCGGGTCAAATCGATTTTTCCTCCCAACTGTCGACTCATAACGCCACAGGAAGGCCTGCGCTATCTCTCCCCTGGACAACTCGTGTTTGCGGTGATGAGCGATAATGCTACGGACGAACCGCACCGGCTGGTGGCCGCGTCTGTCGGCGTTGCGATTCCAGCCAACCCCAGCCATTACGGCTACCTGTCGGAGCATCACAGTTTTGGCGAGACCGAGCAGAAGGCGGGAGACTACGCCGAAGACATGGCCGCGATGATGCTTGCCACAATACTGGGCGTCGACTTCGACCCCAATGCCAGTTACGACGAGCGCAAAGATATCTGGCGCGTTTCGGATAAGATCGTTACAACCCGCAACGTGACGCAATCGGCCATCGGCGATCGCGACGGGCTTTGGACGTCAGTAGTGGCGGCGGCAGTCTTTGTCGACCTGCCCAATGGGCGTTAGCAAGCGTGCGGATCCGGTGCCAGTAGCCTCTTTAAAAAAGCGCGGCTGTTGAGACCGGCGGAGGCGCGCGCTACCCTTCCCATTATGGCAACGGAAATTTTCTACTGTGAGGTCTGAGGATATAAGCCACGCGCGACCAGTTTGGCCGCGTCTCTGAACTCCCGCTTCGGCGAGCAGGTGCAGGTCAAGCCGGGTAAGACCGGCCAATTCGATGTGGTGGTCGATGGTCGGGTAATCTTTTCGAAGGCCCAGGCGGGTCGTTTTCCGCTCGACAACGAAGTTGAAGAGCTCTTTGCAAAAGAGCGAACTGGGTGAACCGGGCGATTGACAATTTGGAAGTTGCATCCATGGGCTGCTCGCCTTAACTTTAACTGTGCCTGGTGATCATGTCGTCTTGTCGAGTCTTTTGGGGGCGAAATGGGTTCGACGGGGATGTGAGGGTTTTGGTCGCACGCCGGGGTGCTGTTGGCCCGTTAAACAAACAGCACTGCGAAATTTATCCGCAGACGATAACGGTTACGCTCTAGCGGCCTAAGTGCCGCTAGCGTCCCGCCGCTGTTCGCCCGTGACAGCGGATCGGGGCGTCATCTAGCGGGCTAGGATACCGTCATTTGCCGATTGGGCGGTATCCGAAATCACAACCGGCTGGCCATGTGGCAGCGCGTCCGCGGGCGGCCATATGGCGAGCTCCAAAGCGCGGAACAAGCGTGTAGTGGCCGATTCCTGAGCATCTTCGGACGGGGGTTCAATTCCCCCCGCCTCCACCAAAATTCCGGAGGAAATTCGACTTCTTCCTAACACCCCTTCGGGTCGGCTCAGGGGGTCCGGTTTTCCTCTCCTCCATCCGCTGCCTGAATCATTCGTTCTCCAAGCCAGATCAAATTTGCGCAAGTCCCTCGTAATGGGATAAATGTTGACAGTCCGGATTCTCTGGCCGTACCAATTCGTCATATTTCCGGCGACTGCAAATCTTATCCGAGCAGAGGAGGAAAAACGTGGCGCGGGCATTCGATATAAAACCTCTCAACGCCACGTTCGGCGCCGTCGCGACGGGCCTTAAACTTGCGGCGCTCGACGACACGACGTGGCGCGATCTTTACGCCGCTTGGCTCCAGTACGCCCTACTGATCTTTCCCGGACAACATCTCAGCCGGGAGGAGCAAATCGCCTTCGCCCGACGTTTTGGGCCGCTCGAGTTCGAACTGGCGCCCATCAGCAATGTTAGATCCGACGGCACGCTGATCCTCGATCCTGAAAACGACATTCTCAAGGTGCTCAAAGGCAACATGGGTTGGCATTGCGATAGCACCTACATGCCAGTGCAGGCCAAGGGCGCCGTGTTCAGCGCGCGCGTGACGCCACGCTCCGGCGGGGCAACCGGATGGGCTGACATGCGGGCCGCTTATGACGCGCTGCCAGATGACCTCAGGGCAAAAGTCGAAAAGCTGTCCGCATATCATTCGCTCTACTACAGCCAAGCTAAGCTCGGGCATTTCCCCAGACCGGGGAGCGCTTACAGCGGTTACGGCTTCCACGACGGGCCTGTGCCATTGCGTCCGCTCGTAAAAATTCATCCGGAAACCGGCCGCAAATCGTTGCTAATCGGCCGCCACGCGCACAATATTCCAGGCATGGATGAGGTCGAATCGGAGCGGTTTTTGCAGGAGCTGGTCGATTTTTCCTGCCGCCCGCCGCGCGTATACTACCATGACTGGTCTCCGGGAGACGTGGTGGTCTGGGACAACCGCTGCCTGCTCCATCGCGCCTCGCCATGGGACATGAACGAACCGCGGGTGATGTGGCATAGCCGTATCGCAGGCGATCCGGCAAGCGAGTCCGCGCTTACCTGAGCCGACGGTCGTTCCAGCAGGCGGCACAAAGCATCACACCCCAAGCTTGATTGCTGACCTTGGCCACGGCGGCTCCGGCGTGCCCATGGATAAGTCCAATCCAAATCCCGACCTAGGCCGCGAATGACGTGCGCCGTTACCTTTACCTGCCAGTTAACTGCGGAGCGCCGGAATCCAGATCCCAATCCGGCGCGAACCTAAGCGTGGTTTTCGGCTCTGAGATTGGTACGTGCCGGACATGACCCAGGTGGGGGAGTAAGCTTGCTAACGGGTTGGTCGGGTGAGGCGCGATGAGGATTTTTGGGACTTTATATTTGTCAATCCGCCCCATCTTTCCACCGACATGAATGCTGACTTCTTCAATAATAAATGGTCGAATCGCAGGCGCGAAAAGTGCTGAAAAAAATGCGGCAAGCACTTGGAGGAGAGCGACATACTGCACTCGGCGCGACAAAGGGCACGGTGTGGAACCAATTGATGTCTCTCGCTCAGGCTACCAATCAGTAATCGCGAGAAATCCTGTGAAGCCATAAGGCAGGAGCGCCAAGTGGGAGCTCAAGTATTTGGGTTGGGATTGCAAGCAGACCTGAGCTGTTCGCCCAAAGACGTAGGGCGGCACCGAGTCCAACGACTTTCAACGCTGCTCAGGTAGGGATAACTTTTGTCTCTATGACGTCGAAGCAAGTAAGCGACAGTCAATGACAGCCTGTCATTGCCCAAAATATTTATTTTGTCACATGACTAAAGGTAACGTGCGACCACGATCTTCGCTAATCGGTTAGAAGTTTTTACGACTTTTGATATACAAATCTCCTTGACTCGTTAGCAGGGCTAACCTAAACTACGCAACCAGAACCTCTAACGTGTGATTTCTTTCTCTCGGCCGTTAATGATTGCAGGGCGAACGGTCGGGAACACGTCGGAGGAAATTAAAGACCCGCCAACCCAGATTGTGCGAGGTGGCGGAGCTTTGGGCCCGTGTCAGCACTGTTCGAATCGTCCGCTCTGACGATTTTGAACCGTGAGTTTAAGGTTGTATCAGGGGGGGAAGTGGCTGCTATCAAATTTCAAAGCGTTACTGGACGAGAGCGTTGGTACCTCATTCGAACCAAGCAACAGAAAGAGGCCCTGGTTCAGTGCAAACTGAGCGACATTGTTCGCGCCACCTTCTTGCCGCAAATGCGAACGCGCCGCATTCGCAATGGCGTGCTCAGTCCGGCAATAGTGCCTTTATTTCCCTGTTATTTGTTTGCTCTGTTTGACCTCGAATCCAGCTTGTACCGCGTTTTGCACACCGTGGGCGTTACCGGGATTGTTTGCGCAGGATCCACTCCATCAGAGGTCGACCCCTCCATTATCTGCGAGATCAAGGCACGTGGCTGTGACGGAATAATCGAGATTCCGCATAGGACGTTCAGCCCGGGAGACCGCCTACGCGTAACCGAAGGCCCGATGGAGGGTTTCGCCGGCATCTTCGAACACTATCGGTCCGGATCCAAGCGCGTGGCATTGTTACTGAACGTGGTCGGCGCCAGCATGAAAGTGGTCGTCCCTGTAACCAGCATCGCTGCGGTCGTCGCTGACTGACGGGGTATGCAGCCGGTGCTTCATCGCGAGTTTGGCAACTGAGTTAAAACATCGCCCGCGCAACCACTATTTTCAACGGTGAACAACAAGTCTCTATATCTGCTTTTGGTCGCGGTCATCGCGGTCGGATGCTCCAATCAAAACTATTCGGCGGCGACCACCCAAGATTCAGCGCCGACACCGGAGCTTGCGGCTTCTTCTCGCACCACGCTGGAGAACTCGAGTACCGTCGACCAGGATTCGACTGCCGCGCTCGAGGCCATATGGCGCGAAAGGACCACCGGTCCTGACTCTTCGGCTACCGGCTTCGCACTGGGACCAGGCGACGTACTGCGAATTTCGGTACCGATGATCAAAGAATTGACAGATCGGACCGTGCGAGTATCGGAGGACAACACCATCGCCTTGCCGCTGCTCGGGACGATAAAGGTCGCGGGAATGACGGAACAAGATCTTCGTCAGGAGCTCGCCAGTCGGCTTGCGCGATACATGTATAATCCTCAGGTTGAGGTCTACCTACAGACTCCCGAAAACCGGGTGGTCTCGGTTCTGGGTAGTGTCAAGGCACCTGGTCGCTATCTCGTGGCGAGCCGCTCTGATACGGTCATGACACTGCTGAGCCGGGCGGGCGGCACCACGGATACGGCTGGGTCCCAAATCCTTTTCTTTCCCGCGCCAAAACGTGTAGGACCTGGAGGCGGGCTTGGCAATTCACGGCATCGTGTTCCGACCGACCAAGGGACGGCGCAAGGTCGTCCGGGGAGTTCCGGCGCTAATGAAGGGGACCTGCCGGCGTACGCAATGGTGCAGTCGAGCCAGGACTTGCCCTTGGTGATCAGTACAGCAGGGCCCGAACGGTACATGGAAATGCCCGTCCATCCAGGCGACGTGTTGTTCGTCCCCGCCGCAGGCAGTGTTTCGGTTCAGGGCTGGGTTGACAAGCCGGGCATCTTTCCGATCACACCGGGCATGACCGCATTGGGCAGCGTAGCTGCGGCGGGTGGTGCGCTGTTCAGCTCATCTGCAACTTTGGTACGTGCCGAGCCGGGCGGCCACCGGGAGCAGATTGCCCTCAATCTCGCCCGGATCAAACGTGGACAGGAGCCTGACGTTCCAGTACGCGGTGGTGATGTAATTATCGTCGAGCGTTCGGCGGCCGGCGCTATTCCTTATTCTCTGTATTTTTTGGCCAGCAAGATTGGCCTTGGCGTGCCGATAATTCCCTAACCCGCGAGGTTTTCCGACTACGCCCTCGAACTGAACCGCTGCGTTGGGTCCTGGAGGTATTAAGCGTTTAATCGCGGCATCAATGAACGAACCCAGCACTTACTTTATCCGCCGAGAAATACCTGAGCCTGAATATCTGGAGCCATTCGCTCCGCGAGCCAACGAAGAGCCTAACCCGCAAAATTACTGGCGGGCTATCGTCAGGCGGAAGCGACTGATCTTGGCGCTCGTGACGATCGCGCTGGTGGTTGCCGTGGCGCTGGTTTGTCTGATGCCGCCCACTTACGTTGCGAGCAGCACAATTCTAATTGACCACCGCGCCCCCAAGATCGATGTCAAGCCGACCGGGTCGGCGACTGACACTTTGTCTGACGAAGAGGCTGACAATTACTACGCCACTCAGAACAAGATACTGCAGAGCCGAAGTCTTGCCCTGCGCGTAATTCAGGATTTGCATTTGCAAGACAGTGCGCTGTTGAACCAAACATCGCTTCTGGCATCGCTGGGATTGGTGAAGGACACACAAACCAAGGCGCAAATCCGAGAGAAACAGATCGACGCCTATCTGGCGCGCCTCGGCGTTAAAGCGCAGACCGGAACGCGGCTGGTGGTCGTTTCTTTTAGCGCCTCTGACCCATTGTTGGCTGCTCGGATAGCCAACGCCCATGTGCGTGCGTATGTGACGCATAGCGTTGAGTTGCGCGACCAGGCAACGACCACCGGCAGACAGTTCCTGGAGAGGAAGCTTCAAGAGATCAAGGAGCGGGTTGAAAGGTCGGAAGCCGAGCTTAACGAGTATCGGCGACAGCGCGGGATCGTGGCCGGACCGTCTGACGACAAGACTCGAGTGCTGACACAACGACTGGCCGACCTGGAGAAGGCGCTAACCGCAGCTGAAACCGAACGTATTGCCCTCGAGAGCGAGACCCACCTGATTCGAGCCGGAGATTATGATTCATTACCGGCGGTTATCAACAGTACGCTGATTCAAGATCTCAAGCAGGACTACGCCAAGGCGGAAGCGGACTATGCCAGCCTCGCGAGTCAGTTCAAGCCGGATTATCCCGAGCTCGAAGAGATTAATGCTCATCGCCAAGAGTTGCGCAACCGGCTCGACCGGGAGATGAAGCAGGTAGCTGCCGGAATCGAGTGGAGCTACAAGGCAGCGGTCGCACGTGAAAATGAATTGCGGCAGAAAGTCGAAGCGGAAAAGGCCGAGGCCGCCGCACTGAATGACGCTTCTTTGCGTGATGCCTTGCTGGCCCACGAGGTGGAGGGGGACCAGACCCTTTACCGCAACGTACTGGCCAAGATTAACGAAATGGGAGTGGTCGGCGGAGCGCCTTCCAATGAGGTTTCGATTATCGACCAGGCTGAGCCGCCGACAGAGCCGGCTAGCCCGCAGAAATTGCTGATCATTACCAGCAGCGTTGCGGCCTCACTTCTACTCGGTATTTGCCTTGCTGTGGTGCTCGACCGACTAGATGACACATTCAAGGAACCGGAAGAACTCGAACGTTCCCTCGCACTTCCCTGCCTCGGCCTGGTCCCGGATTTCACCAAGCTCGGGCCGAGCCGAAGGCTGCTGGGGCGCTCCAGTACAGCCACAGTCCCTGCTTCGATCCCAAAAGATCTGCCTGCAGTCAAGGCGGGGACCGAGATCAACGAAACCTTTAGGGCCATCCGAATCGGCATAGTGGCGTCACGCCTCGCGCCATCACCGAAAACCGTGCTGTTCACCAGCGGCTCGGTTGGCGAAGGTAAGACGATGATTGCAGTTAACAGTGCCTTGGCATTCGCCCAGATGGGTGACCGAGTGCTGCTGATCGATGCGGACCTGCGCCGAGGCCGATGCCACACTGTACTCGACGTTCCCAATGACGCCGGTTTGAGCGAGGTGCTCAGCGGGCGACGAAGGGCTGAAGACGTGGTCCGCTCAACTCAAATCTCGGGATTGGCGTGCATCACAGCGGGCGGACGCGATCCCAACCCGGGTGCGCTATTGGGCTCCAAAAAGATGGCCGATCTGCTCGCCTATCTGCGAGACTTTTACGACTGCATCCTGATCGACAGCGCCCCACTTATGCAGATTTCTGACACTCTGCTGTTGGCCACAATGGTTGACGGGGTGCTGTTGGTGGCGGGACCCGAGACCCCGCAGCGAATCGTACGCACAGCGTGCTCCCGACTTCACCTGGTGAGTGCCAAGATCATCGGTGTGGTGTTCAATCGGCTGGATATCAAACTTGGCGAAAACGGCTACTACTACTCCCCCGATGGCGCACCGGTTTATCATCCAGTCGTGGTCCCCGGGGTTTCAGCTTCTTTGGGCGGCCATAGTCTGCGGTTCGCGCCGGGCGAAAATAACTGATCAAGACCCGAGCTTCAGCAACTTTTAGAGTCGTTGGTCGGGCTGCGACTCGCGTCTGACCACGCTTGCCGTGTTATCCGACGGTATCTCGTAGGGTTTCATAACGATGGAGGAATAATGACGAAAGCACTAGTGACCGGGGCTGGAGGCTTCATCGGCCATCATTTGGTTAGTTATTTGAAGCGGCAAGGCTACTGGGTGCGAGGCGCTGATTTGAAGTTGCCTGAATACGAGCCGACTGCGGCCGATGATTTCGTTCAACTTGACCTGCGCCGCTGGGAGAATTGTCTACGCGCCACTGAGGGCATGGATGAAGTTTACGCGCTGGGTGCAGACATGGGGGGCATGGGGTTCATTTCTGCGAATCACGCGCAAATACTACACAACAATTCACTAATCAATATTCATACACTGGAGGCTGCCCGGACCAATGGCGTGAAGCGCTATCTGTATAGTTCCTCAGCCTGCGTATATCCCGAGTACCGCCAGAGCGAAACCGACGTAACGCCACTGAAGGAAGAAGATGCCTACCCCGCACAGCCGCAAGACGCTTACGGATGGGAGAAGCTGATCTCCGAGCGGCTTTGCATGCACTATCAGGAAGATTACGGCTTCGAGACGCGGATAGTCCGCTTTCACAATATCTTCGGACCATTGGGCTCCTGGCAGGGAGGACGTGAAAAAGCCCCAGCAGCGCTGTGCCGTAAAATAGCGACCGCAAAGCTCAGCGGTCGTCACGAAATTGAGATCTGGGGTGACGGCCAACAGACGCGCTCGTTCTGCTACATCGACGATTGTGTAACCGGCATCTATAAGCTGATGCGCTCCGACTATCGCAAACCGCTCAATCTGGGACAGGACCGAATGGTCACGATCGACGAGCTGGCGGATATGATCGCCGCTATCGCCGGCATCGAGATCACCAAGAAGCACGTTCCCGGTCCGCAGGGAGTGCGCGGCCGAAATTCGGATAATACCCGACTTCGCGAAGTGCTTCACTGGGTGCCCGAGATCAGCCTGGAAGAAGGTTTGCGCCGTACTTATGTCTGGATCGAGGAGCAAGTCCGGCGCTCCGGCTGGTGACATGCTCGCCTGCGGTTTCTGAATAACTCATGACCACCAAAAAGTTACGGATCGTTTTGATCTCGGGATGCATCCGCAGTGGCACTACCCTGTTGGATAACCTTCTGGGGCAGACCCCCGGGTTCTTTTCAGGCGGCGAATTGGTCGATTTCTGGCAGGTAGCTCAGTTGCCAGAGCGACTCTGCGCCTGCGGCACGCTGTTGCGGGAATGTCGAGTCTGGAAAGGGGTATTGCAAGCACTGCATCGAGAGCCGCGGTTCAGTCGTTGGCAGGGAGACGGCCATCAGTACCAATATTTGCGCCTCAGGCACCTCTGGCGGCTGATAACCCCTACCGGGAGAGAGCGATTTCTCCAGCTGGCCGCGCCCTACGCTCGCGCGACAATCGATCTCTATGAGGCAATTGCCCAGGAAAACAACGTCCACACTATCGTGGATTCAAGCAAAAGCGTGGAGAGGACATACCTGCTTAGTCACACTCAGGACCTCGACGCTTACGTGATTCACTTGGTGCGAGACGCTCGTGCGGTGGCATTCTCCTGTCGGCGGAAAAAGTCCGATCCGAGTGCCCCCAACTCGTACATGCAGACATACAGTCCGGCCGGTAGCGCGCTCAGATGGATGCTCAGTCAGCAGGTGAGTCGCCTCTGCAACATATCGGATCGTTATCTGCTGCTCCGTTATGAGGACTTCATTACTGCCCCCGATCAAGAGCTGCGGCGGATCTTCGCCATGATTGGCGAACCGACAGAGCGGCGACCCAAGGTTAGCGACAATACAATACGCCTTGAGCGGGTTCACAGCATAAACGGCAACGCAAATCGGTTTAAGCAAGGGCCGGTGAGGCTTCGGCTCGACGACGAGTGGCAATCGCAGATGAGCGCGCGTGATCGAGCCTTGGTAACAACGCTTACCTGGCCTCTATTAAAACACTACGGTTACGACCTGAGCAGAAAGACAAGCCTGAATACAGCCGAAATGGTGCACTGATCACGCAGGTTTTGGGAGGCTGCCTCCCCTGTATGGTTGGAGGCCGTCCCAAGGAGCTGCCGGTTTCAGGCCAGGAGTCGGCCTTCGCTTTTCAAATCCGGCTTCGGAGATCGCTCGTGCAGCATATCTCGTTAGAGCACGCTGGTGCAGAATCATCTTCCTACGAGACGATGTCGGGCAGGCCGCTGGAGCGTCTTGGCGCGTCTTCCGGGCGATGGTGGGCTCAGAGGCTGCACTTGAAGCTGGCACGGCTGAGCCTGCTCGGATTTTCTGATCTCTTGGCCTTATTTGTTGCGTGGTCGTTTGCATACTTGGCGTGGGCTCGCGCGGTTCTTCACCAGCCGGCAGCCCTTTACATACCGCTGCTACCACTAGTCGTCATCTTTCCATTGGCGTATGCGGCAAGCGGCCTCTATCCCGGCTTTGGTTTAGGTGCGGTCGAAACGTTGAGACGAGTTTCGTACTCAACCACGCTCTCCTTTCTGGCGATGGCGGCTTGCAGCTTCGCCTTTAAAGCTGCGGAAGTTTACTCTCGGATGACGTTGGTGGTCGCCTGGTTCGTCAGCCTTTTAACTGTACCGCTGTTTCGCTTTACGCTGCTATCGGCCGTATCTGGGATGAGCTGGTGGGGCGAGCCAACCGTGATCTTTGGTACCGCGCGGCAGGCGCGCCTGACCATTAAATTAACCAACCGGGCTTTTTCGCTTGGTTACCGCATCATCGGCATTCTGACCCCTGATTTGAGTCTGGCCGGTGGGCGACTTGAGCATTTGCCGGTTCTGGGCGGCCTCGAACAAGCCGAGGCGCTCGCCCGCGCTGGAGTATCGACAGTACTGGTCTGGAACGGTCTACGATTAACGAGGATCAGGGCGCGACTGCAAGATTATTTCCGGCATGTGGTCCTGATTCATGATGCCGAAGAGTTGCCGACTGAATATGCCTGCGTCCGCAATCTCGGAGGCCTGCTCGGCATTGAATTTACCAGCCAGTTATTGCGGCGGAGAAATCAGGCAATCAAGCGGTCGCTCGATGTTTTGGGTGCAGCGCTCGTTCTAGCTCTCACCGCGCCGCTCATTGGGCTCGCGATAATTTTGATAAAGCTTGTAAGTCCTGGGCCCGCATTTTTCGCCCAGGAACGGGAAGGACTCGGCGCCAAAAAATTCAAGGTGTGGAAACTACGCACGATGTACCCCAACGCCGAGGCCTTGTTGGCTGAGCGACTGGCGGCTGACGACGGGCTGCGTCAGGAATGGCATCGCAACATGAAGTTGGTTCGCGATCCGCGCATTATCCCGGTGATTGGAACCCTTCTGCGCCGGCTAAGCATCGACGAGCTGCCCCAGCTGTGGAATGTTATCCGGGGACAGATGAGTCTGGTCGGTCCTCGCCCTTTTCCTGAGTACCACCTCGCGCGATTCTCGCCAGCGTTTCGGGCCATGCGTGCGACCGTGCGGCCGGGTCTGTCTGGGATGTGGCAGGTTATGATTCGCAACGCTGGTGGTTTGGAAGAGCAGGAACTGTTCGACCGTTTTTATATCCAGAATTGGTCGCTCTGGCTGGACTTTTACATCCTGGTGCGGACGGTGCTGGCGGCACTGAGCACGCGAGGTGCACGATGACGCAAAGCTTGACGCGCCGGGATAGCTACTGGGGCGTGTCCAGGGATTTCCCAACTCGAACCTCGTGGACGGCTAAGCGGGTAAGAGCAGTTCGCGCACCGCGCGTGCGGGAACTATTGTCGGTGCGAGGACTGTCAGCGGATCTGCTCCTGGTAGTGGGGTACGTCTTGCTCAGCAGAGCTTTTATCGGCGACGAAGCTAAACTGGGAATAAAGTTAGGGCCGGTTCCTCTGTTTGTGACTGACGGCGTTCTGTTGATTTTGGTGGCGCTGAGCCTGCACAGAAGAGCGGGTCGCGTGCTGCAGTGGACGTTTGGCGGAGCAGGCGCCGGAGAACCCGGCCGTGCGCTGTGGGTACTGTTTGTGATCTCGGTACTTTATTGCGCACTTGCCATCGATCGGTACGGCATCATGGCAGTGCACGACCTCGCTATGTTCGGCTACTGTATTTTCTTTCCTCTGGTCTATTTTGCCCTCTCAACTCGCGCCATGGCAGTGAAAGTGATTCGTTACTTCATTTATGGGGCCTGCCTTGGAGCAATATGGTTTGAGTTTCAGACGCTTTCCGGAATACAGCTTGTCGATCTGTATGAAATCGATTTGAGCGTGGCCGGTCATGGTCTGGTCACGCGTCTAAGCGCTGGCAACCTCGGGGCAGATCTCGGGCCCGCCTTGGCGGGGCTGTTCGCCTATTTTGTGACTGAACGTGAACATTATTGGTTTCATGGTGCTGCTCTACTGTTGGGCCTGATTACTCTTCTTCAGTTGATGGACAGGACCTCGCTTCTGGGTTTTACCGCAGCGGCAGGGGTTATGTTTATTTTAGGTGTGGGAAAAGCCCGTCCTTACTCGCTGGTAATGTTTTTGGGCCTGGTTCTTCTACTCCTGCTTAGTGTTGAAACCGATCTTCCGATTCCCGGGGCCACGAGACTTCAGAGTGTTTGGCAGGGCCTCTCGAGCGGTGCCAATTACGAAAATGATCCGGACGCTCAGTTTCGACTGCGACGATGGCGTTCTACCATCAGTGTCTGGATGACCAACCCGGTGTTCGGTGTCGGCTTCGGTGCGCCAATCCAGCTTGATACCTGGGGAACAGCAAATGGGGCCAAAGGGGCCGCCATGAGAGGGGGGCTGGGCGCCTTCAATGTGGGAATGCCTCACAACTCCTTTCTGGTCGTGTTGGCGCGCACGGGCGTTATCGGTCTGAGCCTTATCTGTTATGCCTGGTTCGGCGGGATACTCAGGATTGTAAGACGCATACGACGCCGAGCAGCTGACGCGGATCAGATCGCAAGTGCGGTGGCCTTGATCGCGATGATTTTGACCGCCGCTCTAAATCTTTTCTTCGAGCGGCCGATGCTTTGCGCGCCGTTTTGGATACTTCTCGCTGCCAGCTACAAGCTGTCGCACAGCACTGGGCGACCAGTTGCTGCTCGAGCGAATCCAGCGTTTGCCCGGAACGGACAATTCTCAACGAACCAACCTATGGTTGGACCACAGGCTCGGTTGGGCGGAGCGTGGCAGGCGCGATGGAAGTGAACCCGAATTCAGAACCGCTCGCTACCCCAGCGAGTGACTCAACTCCGGGCGGAAGCGGTCCGGGCCTTGAAACAGAAAGGGGAGTTGACCCTCGTGCGATCGACCACGCAGATGCTGCCTGGCTTGCAAAAGGTTCAGCGATCGTGCTTGCCGGCGGCTTCATTGGACAAGCGTTCCAATTTGCCTGTCAGATAGCTTTGGCTCGATTGCTCGGACCTGCTCAATTTGGCCTGTACGGAATTGGTTGGACCTTGTTTCGACTGGTTGGTCCCTTCGCAGCTATGGGACTCAACGCCGGCGTCATTTATGGTGCTTCGGTCGCTGGCGCGTCAGACACGGGACGCCGAAGGGATGTGTTAGTACAATCACTCGCGCTCGGGCTGCTAGCCGGCGGGGTGGTTGGTTTGATCGCTTATGTTGCGGCGCCGAGTCTCTCAACCGAGGTATTCGGTAAAAACGAGCTCACTGTAGTCCTGCGCGGTTTCGCCCTGGGTTTACCGCTCCTTACCGCAATGACGGTGGCATCAGCGTCAACCAAGCTTACACTTTCGATGGTCTATAGCACCATCACAGAGGCGCTGATTCAGCCAGGCCTCAACCTGCTTCTTATTGTAGTGGCAGTGCATTTCATGTCGGAAGGGCTTGTCGGTGCAATTGTAGCTACTGTGCTTTCCTACGCGGTGGCCCTGATGGCTGGACTGGCTTTCGTGTTTACACTGTTCGGTCCCGTGCTTCGCTCAGGGCACAAAATGAAGTGGCGCGTGAATGAGCTGCTAGCCTTTTCCTTGCCCGCTTCGATCGCGGCGGCATTTATCAATTTAATCAATCGTGTGGATCGGCTTGTAATCGGTGCTTTCCTATCTGCGAGTCAGGTCGGCATCTACCAGGCGGCGTCTCAGACATCGACACTATTTGATATCGTGCCGAATGTCTTTAATAACGTGATCGGTACCCGGGTGGCTGATCTTCATGCGTCGCGGGATCGGGAACGGCTGGAAAGTCTCTACAAGCTGGGAGCAAAGTGGTCCTTTTATTTAACCATGCCGGCATTCCTGGTGGTCTGTGCCGCGCCGGGCGCGGTCATGGAGGTCCTTTATGGTGAGCATTACCGGGCTGGGGCGTGGCCGCTGGTCATCATGTGTCTGGGCCTGATGTCGGACGCCGTGGTGGGCGCTGCTTCCCCAATCCTGATCTTTTCGGGTAATCAGAGGCTGGCAGGTACCATTTCCACGGGCGCGCTGATCAGCGCGGTAGTGCTGAATTTTGTTCTGGTTCCCAGACTGGGGTTGATTGGCGGTGCGATTTCGACCGCGCTCGCAGAGGGCGGCATGCTTGGCGGCCTGCTGCTCGCGGTCAAGCTGCGCCTCGATCTTTGGCCCTATGACCGAAGATGGCTCAAGGGGCTGATAGCGGCGGGATGCACGGCTCTGGCGTTAGGCCTTTTGAGGAGCGGTTTCGGATCAATAGTGCGGTCGGAATTGCTACCCAACCTATTGCTGGCCGGTGGAACCTTTTGGGCAGTGCTCTTCTTGCTTGGCTTCGATCCCGAAGATACGAGATTCTTCTTTCCCGGCTCTCGCTAAATCGGATTTACGCAGCTCCTTTCTTGGTTGACCCTAACGGTCGACTTGAACGCGAGGTAGTTCAGTATGAGCAGGCGCACAGGGGCGTGTCAGGCACGATGATACTTTTGCAACGGCGCAAGTTGGGTTTATTCCGTTATTGGGGTGCATATTTCGCTTGCGAGGATCGGTTGGCCCAGTTGGTTAAAAGCCTCGGTCCGCTCGATCGGCTCTACGCGTTTTCTTACTCGCCGATGGTGGCTGGTTGGAGCCGCCTGTTATTGAAGGAAAAGAGGAAAACCACATTCGTCGATCTGTCTAAGGGTGAGGAAGCGATTTGGGCAGGCATGCATTCCAGTTGCAGGTACAAGGTGCGGCGGGCGGAAAAGATGCGCGATCGGTTCGAGGTCGTGATGAACAGCGACGCGGCGTGGGCGGATTTCCGCCGCCTTTACAATTCCTTTGCCCGAGCCAAGGGAAATCTGCGATTGCTGACCGGCAGGTGGATCCGAGAATACATCGGGCAAGGCGACGTGTTCGTACTTTATTTCGACGGCAGACCAACCTGTGGGCGACTAGTGCTTCGCGATGACGAAAACCGGATCGCTCTAATGATGCATTCGGCGACTCGGCGGCTTGAACCAGGGTCCGATCCGATAACGATCGGGCTACTCAATCGATATCTACACTGGTACGAGATGAAAACTTATCAAACTGCTGGCATGCAGAAGTATGACTTTGGCGGGGCCGACGACTCGTATCGCACAGTAACTCAGTTCAAGCTTTCGTTTGGCGGCCAGATCAGCGATCTCAACTGTTCGGTTTATACCGGCAGCGCGGCGCTGATGTGGAGGACTCTGGAGCTTTTGAGAAATCTTCAGCGGCAGCGTCTAAGAATGAAGCAGGTTCCGGCTTGATGGGAGATGAGGTCCACAACATGGTAGTTTTTGAGCGGCCGATCGGTGTGGCGTTGCGGTACTTCAAAGTATTCATGCCGACTGAGGAGCAGTTAATCAAGTTAGCCTCGAGTATCGGCAGGCGGGATATCTTGCGGGTCTTCTCCGCGCCGCCGACGCTGCCGGACAATAGAGGTCCAATAGCGCGCGGCTGGTCTCGCACGACGGTAGTCGACCTATCGAAGGGGCAGGATGCGATCTATGCGGGCATGCACACCAACTGTCGCTATAAGGTGCGGCGCGCGCATAAGATGCGAGAGCGGTTCGAGATCGCTGTAAATACCGACGCGGCGCGAGCCGATTTCTTCGGCTTTTACAACAGCTTTGCCAAAAGCAAAGGGTTGCCGCAGCTGAAGCGGCACAGATTCACCGAGTATTTACCGCATGCCGACGTATTTATGCTCTATTTCGAGGGGCAGCCGACTTGCGGTCGCCTCGTGCTGCGCGATGAAGAGACGCGAACGGCGTTGATGTTGTATTCGGGAACGCGACGCTTCGAGAAAGACGCAGACACGATTACGGTCGGCTTGCTGAACCGCTACCTGCATTGGCACGAGATGAAGACCTATCAGGCTGCGGGAATGCAGCAGTACGATTTTGGGGGTCTCGGACAGGAGACAGCATCGGTCAACAACTTCAAACTGTCCTTCGGTGGAAAGCTGAAGTCCGTTAATTCCTACCTGTATGTCGGGTCCGGACGGCCACTCTGGAAACTCGCCTACTCCTTGTACACGAGATGGACGGGCGAGTCGGTGAGGTATACGAAGGCAGCGGCGCAGTTCTCGACAGAGGTTGAGGACGCGCTGGTAAATAACGGTGGCAACTGAAGCAGACTGCCGCGGTCGTGCCGAGAATCCGGGAAAATTCTGCTGAAATCAGCGAGGGTACTGCACATATTGCCAAGCGCAATGGTTAGTTAGTTCGAGCGAAAGGCCTTTGACTATGCCCGAAGTTGTGACCGATAAATCGGTTATAAGACCAGCCAAAGCCACAGGAGAATATGCGTTTTTTTTCTCTTCGGGCGGACGGCCCCTTTATGCTGCTTTCCATCCCGCTTTTGGCACTGACAGAGACTACGTCCTCGTCATTTGTCATGCGATTGGAACCGAGCACATGTTGACTCAGCGGATCGAAGCGCTGGCTGCCCGCCAGACCGCGGCCATCGGTGTTCCAGCGCTGCGGTACAACGCAAGGGCCCATGGTGACTCTGCAGGGGAAGAGTGTGAGTTGAGGTTTGAGGATCTGGTCGAGGACGCTATTGCCGCAGCGGAATTGGCGCGTCAACTATCTGGTAAAAGGCGAATCATTTGGCTGGGAATTCGACTCGGATGCGCCGTCGTAGCCGAGGCGGTAAGGAGGCGCCACGACACTGGTGCCGTGGCCCTGTGGGCCCCTGTCCATCGGGGAGACGATTACGTTCGCTCGATGCTTCGCGCCACCTTTTTTGCACAGATGGTAAAGGGCAGGCGTCCGAGTATAACCGTCGATGGCATGCTCGAGCAGCTGGAGCAAAAAGGTGAGTTTCCAGTAGTAGCCGGGTACGTTTACAGGGCTTTTTATCGCAGTGTCAAAGACCTTGAACTGCGCCGAACGCTCAACTGGAATGGCCCAACTTTAATCGCACAGGTTCAACCCAGGCCTACGCTCTCGCCCGACAATGAGTGCATGCGAGCCGAGATTGAACAGCGGGGAGGCTCGGTAAAGTTTATTTGCATTCGCGAAGAGCCTCCCTGGACGATGCTGACCGTTGCTAAACCCCAGTGGGCTAATGGGGAACTGTTGTTTGCCACAAAGGAGTGGTTGGATGGATTGGAACGAAACGCCGGCTGAGCTGGCGCGTGCATGGTCGGAGCAACCCGTGATCATCCCGAGCCAATCTGGAGAGCTTCACGGAATATTCACTCCGCCGGCGGCCGAGGTCTCGCCAACGGGCATATGTGCGATTCTGTTTAGCCGCAATCGATGGTGGTGCGATCGGCTCTCGGTTAAGGCTGCAAGATGGCTAGCTTCGCGGGGGTTTTCATGCTTGCGGTTCGACTACCATGGTTTTGGCGAGAGCGAGGGAGTCTGTAGCGAAATCCATGGTGATCGACCCTTTACCGAAGACGGGCTTGCAGCAGTGCAATGGATGCGCAAAGCCTTTGCCCAGCGCCGTTTTGTATTGTCTGGATTCTGTTTGGACGGACGGACTGCTTTGTCAATTATCAAACACGAAGGCGACACCATAGAAGCAGTAGTCTGTAGTTCACCGGAAGTGACCAGCTATCCGGGCGATGTGCTCAATCGTGTTATAACGTTGGAGAAGACGCGGGCTTTCCTTCTGGGCCCCGTTACTTTCAAGAAAGTTACTCTGCAGCGGGCTGTGCGACGTTGCTTTAACCTGCTGAGGCTATTCTTGGAAAAACGTGCCGGTGAGGATTTGATAGAGCGACAGATATCGGCCAACTTCAAGCGGGACTTCCAGGCTTTGGTTCGCTCCAAGACACGCTGCCTATTCTTACAAGGGCGCGACGATCCTCAGTATTACGCTTTTCAGCTCGTCGAGCGCACTCTGTTGGCAAGACTGAACGCTGAACAAAGGGCCAGAATCACGGTCGAGGTCTGGCCCGGTAGAATCCATCCACTCGACAATCCTGGAACGCTGCGCAAAGTGATAGCGCGGACTATAGCGTGGATCGACGACTGTGTCCGGTCACCACACTCCGTGAGACACAGTCAGTACACATCGGCAATGACGGAAATTGCCGGCGGCGCTTCGGCTTAGGGGTTGGCGTTTTTACGACCAATCGAGTTCGACAGTCCAGGCCGGCCTAACCGTCAAATCGGGTTTGCAAATCACAATGTCGCAAGCTGTCCTGATAAGTAACCGTGATGCCGCCGATTTGTGTCAAGAACAGCGCGGTTATTTTCCCTCTGCATCTGCCGCCTTATATGGCGTGTACTGTGTACCCCAAAAATACTTGGGTCGGGACCGCGTCGTTGTGTTCTGCCATGCCAGCGGAATCGAACACATGGTCACCCAGCGGATGCAGGTACTCGCAAGCAGGAAAGCCGCAGGCACCGGCTTCCCAGCTTTTCGTTACGATTCCAGGGGACATGGTGATTCTACCGGGGACCCGAATGACCTAACGTTTGAGGACCTGGTTGATGACGCATGTGCCGCGGCTGATCATGCGAAAGCCGTTTCACGTGCCAGCGAAGTTATATGGGTTGCGGTTCGGTTTGGATGTTTGGTTGCCGCCGCTGCCATCGGCCGGCGCAATGACGGAGCGGCACTGGCCTTGTGGGAGCCAGTTCACCAGGCCAGAGAATATTTCCGCACCGCGATTCGGACCAAGCTGTTTTGTGAGGTGGCGCAGGGGAGGCGATCAGGGGCAACAGTAGAGGACTGCCTGAGCGAGCTTGAGGCCCGTGGAGTCCTACCAGTAGTTGGAAGCTATCTCTACGGCGCGCTGTGGCATTCATCGCGTGACGCCGATCTAGGCAGTTTGCTGGCGACCTGGAAGAGAAACACCCTAATCGCACAGGTGCAGCGCAGGCCGGGATTGTCCGTCAATAACCAGAACCTGCTTTCGACGATAGAGGGGCGGGGGGGGGAAGTTGCGGTGACCCTGATTGGTCAAGAACCGTCATGGGGTATGCTGCCCGTCGTCCGGCCTCAATGGGTCAGCCAGGAGCTGCTGACCGCCACAACGGAGTGGTTGCATGGAATGGAATGAAACAGCGGATGAACGAACCTGTGCGTTGGCCGAGCAGCCAGTCGTTGTCGCAGGAAAGCACGGCAAACTTTACGGGATAGTAACGCTTCCCAGCCCGCACAGCTCGGCGGCAGGATTATGCGTGGTTTTGTTCGGGCGTAATCGCTGGTTCGGTGATCGGTTGTCGGTCAAAGGTGCAAGGTGGCTGGCTGCCCGAGGCTTCTATTGTCTGCGTTTTGATTACCACGGCTACGGTGAAAGCGAGGGAGAATGCGAGATTATTGACGGTGACAAACCGTACACAGAAGATGCCCTGGCGGCAATTGGCCATATGCGACATGAGTTTGGGCAGCAACGTTTCGCCCTGGCCGGTTTCTGTTTCGACGGCAGAACTGCGCTTTCCGCGGTTGAGCAAGAGGGTGAATCAATCGCGACGGTGGTCGCGATAGCGCCGTTACCAGGTGAAATGGCCAGCTTGAACGCTCATCCGGAGAAAGCCGGACGCGGAATAACTGACCCGAATCTGGTCGTGCGAGTATCGGAGAATTTCAAGCGGGAAATCCGATCACTCGTGCGCTGGCGGGTGCCATGTCTGTTTCTGTATGGGGCAGACGATACTGAATATCATAACTTTCAAATTGCCGAACGAACAGTGTTGGCGGAGCTCGAACCGGCCGAGCGCGCCCTGTTCACGGTAGAGGTATGGCCCGGGCGTGTCCACATTCCAGAAGATCCGGATCGCATGCGCGCGATCACCGAGCGCCAGTTGTCCTGGCTCGACGGGTATAGGCAAAAACCCTTCGTTGGCGCTCAGGCAGGAGTAGTCGATGGATTTCGCGCTTAGTAGCGAACAGCAGGAGCTATCGCGGGCCGTATTTGACTTCGCTCGCGAACATCTAAGTGACGACCTGGCGACGCGCGACGACAGCGGCTCATTTTCCCGGGAGCTGTGGAACAAATGCGCGCAGTTCGGGTTGCTCGGTCTGCCAATACCAGTCGAATACGGCGGGCAAGGCCAGGATCTGCTTACCACCATCATCGCGATGGAAGCGCTTGGCCGCGGATGCCGGGATAACGGCTTAATATTCAGCCTGAATGCCCAGATGTGGGCGTGCCAGATGCCGCTTCTGCGTTATGGTACTGACGCGCAGAAACGGGAATGGCTGCCTAAACTGGTCTCAGGCGAGGCAATCGGCGCTCACGCAATTACAGAGCCGGGTGCAGGGTCAGACGTTTTCTCTCTCACCTCACGAGCCGAACCGATCAACGGCGGCTACCGGCTAAACGGGGTCAAGACATTTTCCACCAATGCCCCGGTTGCCGATCTTGTGCTGGCTTTTGCCTATGTCGACCGCAGTGCTGCGGGCAAACCAAAGTTGTTGTCGAGTTTCCTGTTGCCCCGCGGAACGGCGGGAATGAGTTTCGGGCGGCCGCTGAGCAAGATGGGCTTGCGGACTTCGCCTATGAGCGAAGTCATTCTTCAAGACTGCTGTGTGCCGGAAACGGCGCGTCTTGGCCCTGAGGGAGTTGGCGCCGCGATCTTCAACTCCGCGATGGAATGGGAGCGCGCCTGCATCTTTGCCAGTCACGTCGGCGCAATGGAGCGATTGCTCGACGATTGTATAAACTACGCGCGCAGCCGCCGCCAGTTCGGTCAACCGATCGCGAAATTCGAGTCAGTCGCCAATAAGATTTCCGACATGAAAGTTGCTTTGGAGGCGTCGCGCCTCCTACTTTATTACGCCGGATGGCTGCACGGCCAGGGCAAGAGCACCGTGATGGAGTCGGCCATCGCCAAGCTGTTTGTGAGTGAGAACCACGTGCGTTCGGCCTTGTCCGCGCTGCAACTGTTCGGCGGGTACGGCTATATGAAGGAGTATCCGATAGAGCGCGAAGTGCGCGATGCACTCTCGGGTACGTTGTACTCCGGCACTTCGGAGATGCAACGGAAAATAATCGCACGCTGCCTGAGGCTGTAGTGAAAGTCGCGGGTCTAGTAACCGAGCCACCAACATATCTCGCAGTTCAGTCCGCCTGATTATTGTCGTTGTTACAAGGCGCAGAGAGAGCTTTTAGGGATTCAAATCCGCTGAGGATTGCAGCATGATTCATTGTTTACCGCAAATCCTGACCGAGACCGCCGAGCGCCACGCCTCGCACCCTGCATTGGTGCTGAACGGCCACAGCATCACTTACGGAGAGCTGGAATCGGAATCGAATCGATTTGCACGCTCTCTGCTGCATCACGGTGTTACCCGAGGCGACCGCGTCGCCTTGTGGCTTCCCAAATCGATCCAAGCAGTGGTTGCGATCTACGGCATAATGAAAGCGGGCGCGGCTTACGTTCCGATCGATCTGGCAGCCCCCGCAGCGCGGATGGCCTACATCACACGCGATTGCAAAGTGGCTGGTCTGGTGACCGTGAAAGATCGGGCGAATGCGCTCGACGCAACTTTCCCCGGCGAGCGGCCCATAAAAAGCATTTGGTTCGTGGACGGTTCATCGCCAAGTGGTCCAGCCAGCCATGGTACAGGTATAGGCTGGGAGACGGTAGCGGCGGAGCCGAACCATAGCATCGAGTGTCGAGCGCGCGAAGATGATCTTGCTTACATTCTGTATACCTCCGGTTCCACTGGCACCCCAAAGGGAGTGATGCTTTCTCATCGCAACGCCCTTTCATTTGTCAACTGGGCAGTGCAGACCTTTGCCATCTCGAATGAAGATCGTTTGGCCAACCATGCCCCTTTTCACTTTGACCTTTCGGTGTTCGACCTGTACGCAGGTGCGCTTGCTGGGGCAACGGTGTTTCCAGTACCGACACACATGGCGGCGTTTCCAGCGGCAATCGCGAGGCAATGGAGCGCGCAAAGACTGACCGTCTGGTATACGACGCCGAGCACCCTGGTGTTGATGATCACCAGAGGAGGTCTGGCCTCGCTTGACCTGTCTGCCCTTCGGTTACTGCTGTTCGCTGGAGAAGTTTTTCCGGTTAAGTATCTGCGCACCTTGATGCAGCTTGCGCCGCAGACGCGGTTCGCCAATCTGTACGGACCAACCGAAACCAACGTCTGCACGTGGTACGAAGTGTCGTCGATTCCGGCAGACGACACTCCAGTGCCGATAGGACGCCCGTGCTCGAATTGCGACGTGTTTATCCTGGACGAGAAACTCAAGCCGGTCGCTGACGGAGAAATCGGCGAATTGTGGGTTAGCGGATCGACCGTGATGCAAGGATATTGGGGCCGCCCGGAACGCACTGGCCAGACCCTTAAGGATGTCGAAGTCCGCCCTGGATTAACAGTGCGTGCCTACAACACCGGGGACCTGGTGCGAAAACGGAACGATGGCAATCTGGAGTTCGTCGGTCGGAGAGACCATCAGATCAAAACGCGCGGTTATCGGGTTGAACTGGGTGAGATAGAGTCAGTCTTACATAACCATCCGGCGGTTGACGAGGCGGTTGTGCTCGGCATCCCGGATGAGACGATCGGCCATCGGTTGGCGGCCGTTATCGTGCCAAAGCAAAACATGCGGGTCGGAAAAGCGGCAATCCAGCAACATTGTGCAGCAGCGCTGCCTCGCTACATGGTGCCGGCTGTAATTGAGTTCCGCTCCGAGCTGCCACGCACCAGCAGCGGCAAGGTGGATCGGCAGACGCTCGCCGGGCTGTTCTGTGCTGACAGCCAGCTTTCGGCTCCGGAGGAAGTATGGCAAGAAGTCTAACAAGAAACGAAAGCGATGCTCCCCTGAGTTCGGTTGAGACCGTCCTCCGGGACTTCCTGATGCAGGACGTGCTCTATGACAAGCAGATACCGCTTCTAGGCCCCAGGGACTCGCTGCTGGAATCGGAGTTGTTGGACTCTATCGCAATCATGCAAATAGTCGCTTTTTGCGAGCAGGCATTCGAAATCACCATTCCTGAGGAAGAGCTTCTCCCGCAAAACTTTGAAAACATTGAGGCGATCGGCCAGCTAGTCGAACGACAGCTGGCGGAAAAGGCAGCCGAGCGCTAGGCATCGAGTAGCGACACGAGAAAAAATCGAACATGCGAAGACGAACCGATCGAGGCCTCTCGCAGGACGCTGCTTCCGTCTTGCCCTGGGGCAAACCGAAGCGCAGCTCATCGATGCTATGGCTATAGCCAATGCCTGCGGCGAGCTGGCGGTGAACAGAAGACGATTGAACTCAAAGGGAAAAGATAAGTGACAGAGTTGACCACCACGGAACGAACAATTCGCGACTTTCTGCTCAAGGAGTTACTTTACGACAAGCAGTTAAGTGACCTTGGGCCGGAAGACATGCTGCTCAACGATGGACTTTTGGACTCAATTGGGATCCTGCAGACGGTGACGTTCTGCGAGCAGACTTTCGAAATCGCTATCCCAGATGACGAACTTCTGCCCGAACATTTCGAGAGTCTCCGTGCGATCGGACAACTGGTAGATCGGCGACTTGCTGACGCTCACGTGCTAGGACGTCAGGCGCAATGAACTTCCGAAGTTCTGCGGTCGAATCGGAATATTCCGCGAACTCGAGTGCCGCTGATGTAGGGGACGAGTCAAGACGCCGCGCGGATCTTCATATGCCACGAGTCAATATTCTTGGTGTTGGTGTCAGCCCGGTTAATATGAATCGTGCGGTACGTTTAATTGACGAGTGGATATCGCGGCGCGAGCGACATTATGTCTGCGTGACTTCCGTTCACGGAGTCATCGAAAGCCAGCGCGATGATAACCTGCGTCGCATCCACAATGAGGCCGGAATGGTAACGCCTGACGGCATGCCTCTGGTGCTGGTGAGCAGGCTGATGGGATTTCACCAGACCGAGCGAGTCTATGGGCCTGACCTGATGCTCGCAGTTTGCGACCACTCGCAGCATCGAGGTTTCTCGCACTTCTTTTATGGAGGTGCGCCAGGAGTGCCCGAACGCCTGATACAAAGGCTGAGCGGCCGCTATCCAGAGCTCAAGATAGCAGGCAGTTACTCACCTCCGTTCCGTGCGCTGACACCAGCCGAAGATCAAGCGGTCATCGACCAGATCAATTCGAGCAAAGCCGATATTGTCTGGGTGGGATTGAGCACCCCAAAGCAAGAGCGATGGATGGCGGCACACCGCGACAAGCTCGAGGCACCTGTCATGATCGGGGTTGGCGCGGCTTTCGATTTCAATGCCGGACTTAAAAAGCAGGCGCCGCGATGGATGAGAAAAATCGCGCTTGAGTGGACCTTTCGGCTGGCGACTGAGCCACGTAGACTCTGGTTACGCTACCTGAAATGTAACCCGGCATTCCTCGCATTGATTGCGATGCAGCTCCTCCATCTCAAGCGTTACCGACTGGACCCGGCACTTAGTGGCTAGATCGGCTCGTTAATGGCAAGCTTCTTTGCCACCTAGATTAGCCGCAATTGTTTCATGTCAAGACACTCACGAAAAACTGGGTTCAGCTGAGTGTGACAGTTGGTTGGAATAGCGCGAGGACGGCCTTCTTGAATTGCGTACCTCGTCGGTCAGCGGTAATCGCAGAATACTTTCTCACGAGCAGGCAAACCAGACTGGTAAAGTGAGTTCGACTGACGCTCCAACAATCTGGCTCACCGCAAATCGGTGTTGAGAGCCACGCTGAGCCCATTTCCGGTCTAAGGTGTAAGGGTGTTACCCCGGCACGGAAGTGCCAGAGTCGCCTCGAATCCGGGACTTCGACTAGCGAAATTGAGCCGGTTGGTCGCCCATTTCGCGCCGATTCCGTAAGCCCCACACAATAGCAGGTTGTTGCAAACACCGTTTCTGTTAGCTTAATCATCGCTTAATATTCCAAGCGACGCTTACGATTGTTGATAATTTTTGACCGCTGTTACCGGCGATGACTGGAGATTCAAATTCATTTATTGTGTTTTAGGTATTGACGCGTTAATGCTCTCATAGTTAACTGATTTTTAGCTCAATCTGGCTTTCAGGAATCACTAATCTCTGAGCTTACCTAATGTACCGTTAGATTCAGAGTTCCGATAATTGAGCGCACCAAGGAGAACCCACTTGCAAGAGCCACTTTCGACTACGGCGAGGGACGGTCAGGTTATGGCCACTGTCGCGACTGGTGGGTCTGTACTTAAGGCCGATCTATTCTTTTTACACGCACCGAGCATCTACGATTTTCGCGAGCGCGACGATCTGCTTTTCGCGCATCTAAGCGATTCCGACAGCGTTAACACCACAACTATCTACGAAATCTATCCGCTGGGTCTGCTCTCGCTGAAGCAGCGTCTGCGCGAAGAGGGTTTAACCGCCGAGATCGTAAACATCGCATCACTGATGTTGATTCATCCCTCCCTGGACGTCCCAGGTCTTATCTCGCGTTTGGAGGCGCCGGTCTTTGGTTTTGACCTTCACTGGCTGATCCACTGCCACGGTGCGCTCGAACTGGCGAAACTGGTTAAGGCTATCCATCCGGACTCGCTGGTCATCTTCGGAGGGATTTCATCCACATACTTTGCCGAAGAACTGATTCGCTACCAACCGGTCGACGTCGTGGTTCAGGGCTACGATACGCTTGAAGTAGTGGCTGAGCTGATGAAGGCGGTGACTCGTGGTACGCGTGATTTCTCGAAGATCCCCAACCTGCTTTACAAGTCGGCCGGAGAAGTTTTTGCGAGTGGCTTTATCCACAAACCGATGAGAGATTACAACGACGTTACTGTCGACTGGTCGTACTACCAGAAGGTCCGCCAACAGAAACTGTTTGGTGGCCGTCTCATCATGACGTTACCCAACACTGGATGCGCGCATGACTGTGGTTGGTGCGGCGGCTCCCGCTCGGCATACCGAAAGATAATGGGGGTGCGCAAGACGCTAATCACCAAGCCCATGGAGCATATCGCTGAAGAGCTGAGGTCGATGGGTGATGCCGCCAAAAAGACCGGAATCTACGCGTTGCAATGTTATTCGGAGTCAAAAGCCCGTCTTCACGCATATCTCGATGTCGTCAAGGAGATGGGTTACAAAACGGTCAACTTTGAACAGTTCACCTTACCTGATGCGGCAACCCTGCGAAAAATGGTGGAGTCAACCCGCACGTTTATCAATCTCTCTCCGGAATCGCACGATCCGATCATCAGTAAACTTGCCGGCCGCGGCACTTACACCATGGAGCAAATGGAGGATTGGATCGAGCGCGCGCTCGACATCGGCGTGGCGGGCGTAATGGTATGGTTCTTTATCGGCATGCCGAGGCAGACGCGACAGTCGGTAATGGATACGGTTGACTATTGTAAGTCTTTGTTGAAAAGGTTCCGCGGCAAGAATGTGGTCCCGCTGTTGTGCCCGATGGTCCCTTTTCTCGACCCAGGCTCACGCTTTTTTGAGAACCCCGGCGCGCACGGTTACTCCATTTTTCACCGTACGCTCGAACAACATCGTCAGGCCCTGGTGGCACCAATCTGGCACGAGCGCCTGAATTACAGCACCAAATGGCTAAGCCGGCGAGAAATCGAACAGGTCTCCTACGATGCTGTGTCCAAGCTGATTAACATCAAGGGCGAACTCGGAGTGCTGCCCGGCTCATGGTGCGAGGCGGTGCTGGCCACTATCGATGAGACCAGATGGCTACTTGCAGAAATTGAGTGTAGCGTTCGTAGCGGTGGACTGAGCAGTGACCTGCGTCAGCAGATTCTGAAGTACAATCGGAAAATTCTGGCTTATTCAAGCGATCAGATAATTCCAGTTCCTCGTCCATTTGGGGGAAGATGGTTTGACGACAACACGGTTCCCGCTGCGATGCTGTCCGAGCTGACCGGCAGCCAGCCACAGTAAGACTTCTGACCCACTGGGCAGACTTCTCTCGCACTAACCGAGATCACTAATCATTTGAACGCCCGCGAACAGAGCGGGTCGCGGGCGTAACAGCTCCCAAGAGATGAAGCACGCTAATTCGCAAGAGGCGGAAATCCCGACGACCGTGGCAGCTAATATCAATCCGCTTTTGCCTGCTGTTGTAGAGTGCCCCTTCGGCTACTTTGCACAATTGCGCCGTCAGCCACCGGTCTTCGTCAGTCACGGGCGATTCTTTCTAATTAGTCGCTACGATGATGTGCGGCAAGTGTTGTTGCATCCCGAAGTCTTTTCCTCCGCAGGGTCTCCTGGCGTACGCCGCAAATTGCCAGCCGAGGTCGTACGTGTCATGGCGAGGGGATTCCGACCGGTTCCCACGGTTCAGACCATCGACCCGCCTGCTCATCAACGTTACCGGAGTCTGCTTAGCAAGGCGTTCTCATCGCGCAGGGTAGCGCGGCTCGAACCCGATATCCGCCGTTTGGCGCACGACCTGGTTGATAAATTCATCGACGAGGGAAGGGTCGACTTGGTCGCGCAATTCGCGGTGCCGTTTCCGCTAACTGTGATTGCCATGTGGCTCGGTCTGCCAGTGGCTGATTTGCCCCGTCTCAAACGGTGGTCGGATGCTGCAGCAGCCCCTTTGGGCGGCATGTTGAATCGGGAGGAGGAGATCGAGTGCGCGGAAATTGAACTTGAGGCCCAGGAGTACTTCGCGGCTAGATTAGAGGAACGGCGACGAGAACCGCGCGACGATATTCTGACCGATCTGTGCCGGGCCCATCTAGATGGTAACGAACCGCTGGACAACGGCGAAATTTACTATTTATTGATTCAGTTGCTGGTTGCCGGCAACGAGAGCGTCCGTAACCTAATCTCCAGCGCGATGCTGCTGCTCTTACAGCATCCAGCACATATGGCAGTCGTGCGTGCCCAACCGGCCTTGATTCCAAAATTTGTTGAAGAAGCGCTCCGCATCGAATCGCCGATCAAGGCATTTTTTCGGGTCGCCAAGTCAGATACTCGGGTCGGAGGGGTGGAAATTCCTGCCGGTTCACGCGTCGCGGTGTTGTTTGCTTCGGCGAATCGTGACGAGAGTCACTTTTCGAATCCGGATTCCTTAGATATCGACCGCGATAACCTCAGTGACCATCTCGCCTTCGGGCTTGGCATTCATTACTGCCTGGGCGCAGCGCTTGCCCGCACCGAAGCGCGGATTGCTTTTGAAGTATTGTTGAGTCGACTTGCTGATATCCGCCTGGCTCCAGGAAACGAACTGACCCATACGCCCAGCTTTATTTTCAGAGGACTGAAGGCGCTGCATTTGGAATTTTCAACCTAAGGCAGTCGCAGCATTCACATTTTCCCCGGTGGCGCGGCGATAAAACCAAGCACAAGCTGCCTTTATTCGGAGCGAATGTGAAGCACGCCTCTGCGGAGCGAAGTAAAAGGTTCTTCGGCGCATGCGATCCCGCTTGAATATGGAGAAGTTGCCAAAGTGCCGGATGCCTCTGGGGTTGCGCGGCAGTCAAATAGAGCAAATCGCTCAACGCGGTTAGATTAGATCGAACGCAAATTTAAACACGCTGCAGCCAACCGTTTACGTTGCTCCTCGCTCGGCCTTCTATAGCATGAAGATACTTTACATTTACAACCTGTACCAACAGTCAGGAGGAGAAAATCTCTGGTTCGATAGTGAACCCACTCTTTTCCGAAACCATGGTCATCAAGTTGCGGTATACAAGCGCGACAACCGAGAGATTGAGCAATACTCAATGCGCCAAAAGATTTCTCTCTTTTGGCAGGCTGCCTGGTCCTCGCGGTCGTATGCTGAGGTCAGCGAAATAATTCGCGCTGAACGTCCTCATCTGGCCCATGTGTATAATACCCTGGCTCTGATCACACCCTCTGTTTATTACGCCTGTCAGCAAGCGGGCGTACCTGTCGTGCAGACGCTGTACAATTACCGACTGCTTTGCCCGGGTGGAAGTTTGACTCGCGACGAGCATATCTGCGAAGACTGCCTAGAGCATTCGTTGTGGCGTGCGGTGCGTCACGGCTGCTATCGGAATTCACGAATTCAGTCAGCCGCGGCCGCTTGGATGATCTACTCGCATGAGCGGCGAGGAACATGGAGCAGAGCAATCGATGCCTATTTGGTTCCCACCGAGTTCATGCGAAAGAAGTTGAGCAGACGCATCCCTGCTGAGAAGATCTTCGTCAAACCCAATTGGCATGAACCCGATCCCGGACCACGGGAGAAGCACGACGGCTTCGGCTTATATATCGGTCGGCTCGCGCTAGAGAAAGGTGTGCGAACGCTACTGAGGGCGTGGTCAACTCTACAGGAATCGCTGCGCTTGAAGATCATCGGCGACGGCCCGTTGCGAAGCGAAATTGAGGCTACCGCCGACAGCCACCCAGGTAAGTCGCTGGAGTACCTCGGACCGCTACCACACGATCAGGTGATCGAGCAACTAAAGCGAGCAGCATTTCTGATTGTGCCCTCGGAATGGTATGAGGGCTTTCCTCACGTGATTTTGGAGGCGTACGCATGTGGTGTGCCGGTTGTTGCCAGCCGACTCGGGACTCTTGCGGACATAGTGTCCGACCACTGTACTGGTCTGCTTTACCGGCCGGGAGATGCGGCGGACCTTTGTGCGAAGGCTGAATGGTTAATGCGTCATCCCGAAGAGACTGTGAAGATGGGGGCTCTCGCGCGGAAAGAGTACGAAGCGAAGTATACAGGTGAGCAGAATTATGAGTTGCTACTCAAGATCTATTCAACGGTCGTGGCAAATCGACAGAATGGCTCACTTAGTGCAGCTCAAGACGGCTATCCTCAAGTACTCGGGCGTTGATTGGCAGAGTCGGTAAAAACGGAAGCAAGGACGGAAACTGAATGGCAAAGCGAATCGTAGTGACCGGTGTAGCCGGATTTGTAGCCAGTAACCTGGCACGTCATCTGCTCGACCGGGGATATCTAGTAATCGGAATCGACAATTTAAGTGCTGGAACGCTGGAAAATGTCGATCCGCGGGTTGAGTTCCACCGAGCAGACATCTGCGACCCATCAATTCGCACACTGCTGACGGGAGCCGATGCAGTTTTTCATCTGGCCGCCAAGAGCTCGCTGACCGACTGTCTGGAGAAGCCACTTGAGGCCGCCAGGATCAACGTTCTGGGAACGCTCAATCTGCTTGAGGCATCTCGTCAGCTGAAGATCGGCAAGTTCATTTATGCCGATACCTCCGCCGAATACGAAGGGATAACTGAGTTTCCCACCCGCGAGGACAAAATCAAACCAATCGGGGTATACGCCGCTAGCAAACACGGTGGAGCAGCCTTTTGTGACAGCTATCGTGAACTTTACGGCATGAACATCACGATAATGCGCTATTTCAACGTCTATGGTCCGGCGCAGGACTGGAGACGAGTCATTCCACCGGTGATGAGCTCGTTTATCATCCGGATGCTGCGTGGCGAGAGGCCGGTAATCTATGGCAGCGGCGAAAAGCGCCGAGATTTTATTTATGTGGATGATGTGAACGATCTTCACATGGCCGTACTGGAGAATCCGAAATCCAACGGGCGGGTGTTTAACGCAGGTACGGGAACCAATTTCTCGGTTAACGAGGTGTACAGGATGATCGAGGAACTGCTGGGGACCGGTTTGAAGCCCATTTACAAGCCCGATTTGCCGGGCGAGGCCCAGATCACGCTTGCTGACACCACGGCTGCCAGAGAGTTGGGATGGTCTCCCAAGGTGGAGATTCGCGACGGTCTGCTGCGCACAATCCAGTATATCCAAGAGCGAGTGCTGAAGGCGGCCTGAGCAATTGGATTCTATATAAGAAATTGCAGGATCGCATGGAATGAACCGGTCTAAAGCAATAGTGCTGGCCGCAGGCAAAAGCACTCGGATTGCCCAGCTCGCCGGCGGCAGACCGAAGCCGCTGCTGGAGATCTGTGGACAGGCGGTTTTGACGCGCAATTTGCGATGGCTCGCCGAGAGTGGCATCGAAGAAGTCTGGATTAATCTGCACTATCGCCCACAGGCCATTCGTGAGTCGATCGGAGACGGGCGCGGCCTGGGACTGAGAGTGTATTACTCTTTCGAGCCCGTAATCCTAGGTACGGCCGGCGGAGTACGGCGGATTGCTGCTGACTGGAGAGAAGCTTTCCTGGTGCTTTACGGGGACAGCCTGATCCGTACGGACCTCTGCCGGATGGAGCAGGTCCATCGTGCCAGCAGGGCGCCTTTGACCATCGCACTGTTCGACAAATCGCGGCAAGCGCACAGCGGCATCGCTGGTGGCACAGTCGCACTAGCTTGTAATGGACGAATAGCTAGGTTCGCGGAGGGAGACGCGAGTTCGACCGCGACACTGGTGAACGCAGGTCTTTATTTCATCGAGCCCGAAATAGTAAGTCGGATTCCCCCAGGGTCACACTATGATTTCGGCCGGGATCTATTTCCGCAGTTACTGAGATCGGGAGTGCCGATCAATAGCTATATCATCGATGGTTACTGTCTCGGGCTCGACACGCCCGAGGCTTACCGGCGCGCTCTGGACCTGATCCATCAAGGTGTGGTGAGGCTTTAGATGATCCTAACACGAACTCCTTTTCGCGTAACACTCGGTGGCGGAGGTACAGATCTACCGTCGTACTATCGCGAGCATGGCGGTTTCATTTTCGCGATGGGTATCGATAAGCACATGTACATCATGATTAACCCGCCAACGATCGACCGCAAAATACGACTGCACTACAGCAATAGCGAAACCACGGATCATGTCAGCCAGGTGCGTCACGAACTTGCGCGCGAAGCACTGCGCTTGCAAGGGATCGAGGACAAGATGGAAGTCTCGTCGATGGCCGATTTGCCGGCCGGTACGGGTTTGGGGTCGTCGAGCTGCTATTTGGTGGGTCTGCTGAACGCACTACATCATTATCGTCGCGATTACATAAGTCTCGACAAACTTGCTGAGGAAGCTTGTTTCATCGAGTTGGAAGTGTTGCGCAAGCCAATTGGCAAGCAGGATCAATATATGGCCGCATTCGGCGGGCTGACCGTGCTTGAGATCGAAAAGGACGGGACGGTTGATGTACGTTCGATCGAATTGGGAACCAGCTCGATTGCAGCCCTAATCGCAAATACACATATTTACTACACCGGGGTCGAGCGCGACGCACTCTGGGTCTTATCTGAACAAAACCAGGCGATGTCCAGCAAGAACCGGCCGGAGCATGCCAGGGTTGAGGATAATCTGCATCAAATCAAGGAGTTGGGGCGTCGAATCTTGCGAGCAATTGAAAGCGAGGACTTCGACGAGTGGGGCAGGCTGCTGGACGAACATTGGCGGCACAAGAAACAACTGTCCCCGAAGATCAGCTTCGGCAAAGTCGATCGCCTGTATGAGCGAGTAAAAAAAGACTTTTCGGTGCTTGGTGGCAAGGTAATCGGTGCCGGAGGAGGCGGGTTTCTAATGTTGTACTGTCCTACGCAGCATAAACGCTTGGAGGCGTTTATGCAGGCCAATGGGATGCCTCGCCTTCATTACAACCTTGAACGCGAAGGGAGCAAAGTGTTGGCTAACTCCAATAACGGAGAGGCTGCCAGTTGCCATCCGCAAGTAACCTTCGGGCTACAACCCCGGCCGCGCCTCGCCGCGTCACTTTAACGGGGAATGGCGCGAGCGATTTTTCTGGACCGAGATGGCGTAATCAACCGGGTCGTTTGGCGAAGGGGCAAGCCGGGATCCCCGCGGTTGGTAGAAGAATTTCGTATCGATCCCGCCGTTCTCGAACCAATCCGCGCTCTCCACAATGCCGGCCTCAGGCTTTTTGTGATCACCAATCAACCTGATCTCGCACGCGGGCTACTCAGTTGGGCCAGTTTGCAACGAATGAATTCCCTGTTGTCTGCGCAACTACCGGTCGAGGCGATCGTGGTTTGTCCACACGACGACCGAGACGATTGCGACTGTCGCAAACCGCGTCCCGGAATGCTTAAGCGAATCGCAGCGGAGCGACAAGTTGAGTTGAGCGGTGCCTTCGTAATCGGTGATACCTGGCGGGACACAGGGGCCGCACGTGCCGCCGGCTGCACTTCGATAATTCTCGACCGTTGCTACAACCGCTCGGATGAGGCCGACTATCGCGTCAAAAATTTCAGTGAGGCAGTGCAACTAGTGATCGAGCGTACACGACTATGAACAAAGAAGCGGAGCAATACGTCGAAGCCTATCTTCAAGAAGCCGCTCAGATCTGCCAGACGATTGCGCGGCCGGCGATTGTAAAACTGGTCGAAGAGTTGATCAGCTTGCGTGATGGAGGTGGAAGGCTGTTTATCCTTGGCGTGGGCGGGAGTGCTGCCAATGCCTCACATGCTGTCAACGATTTTCGGAAAATCGTCGGCATCGAAAGTTATGCACCAACTGACAATGTCGCGGAACTGACTGCTCGTATCAACGATGATGGTTGGGATTCGTCGTATGCGAGCTGGCTGCGGGCAAGCCGAATCAGCGCGAAAGATGCGTTGCTGGTGTTCTCGGTCGGCGGTGGCAATGAGGAAAAACGGATCAGTGTGAATCTGATCGAAGCCATCCGGATGGGGCGACGCGTCGGCGCCAAGGTGCTCGGAATCGTGGGCCGCGACGGCGGTTACACTGCAGCAGTTGCCGATGCGTGCGTCGTTATTCCGACGGTGAATGAACACAACGTGACGCCGCATGCCGAGGCGTTCCAGACGGTGGTCTGGCACCTGCTCGTTTCTCATCCCGCGCTGCGCGCCCACGAAATGAAATGGGAGACTGTGCGCTGATCCCGAGCTGCCTTGATTCAGGAACTGAAGGAGCCTTGTGATGCAAATATTTATAGATAGCGCCAATCTAGAGGAGATTGAGGAGGCACTTAAGCGGGGGTTCACCGCTGGTGTCACTACCAACCCTTCGATTATGTCGAAGGAAAAGCGCACCGACTTCGTTCTGCACATCAGACGAATTATCGAGTTGCTTCAGCGCTATGAACAGGCGATTCCTTTAAGCGTCGAGGTATTCTCGCTCGAGCCACGCGAGATGATTCGCCAAGCTCTGGAATTCCGTGAACAGTTTGGCGACTATCCAGGCCTCAATATCAAGGTACCAATTGGTTGGAACGAACTTGCCGTCATTCGCGAACTCAAAAAACAAGGGATGAGCGTAAACTGTACTTGCTGCATGTCACTGAATCAGGCGGTGATGGCGGCGGCAGCGGGTGCGGATTTCGTAAGCCTGTTCTATGGGCGGATCCGGGATATTGGCTATGATGCGTTCTCGGTTGTCGAGCGCACACATCGCATCTTCGCCAGCGCCGGCATCTCGTCGAGAATTATCGTGGGGAGCATCCGGCACATTCACGATGTCAACGATGCCTTTCTGGCAGGTGCCGATATTGTAACCATTCCGCCTAAATTTTTCCCTCAACTGGTAAGCCACCCCAAGACCGACGAGGCGGTCAACCAATTCCTCACTGATTTTCGTAACTGGCAAGAGCGCTGAGCCGCGTTTCAAAAGCTTTTTCGTGCGCTTATTCGATAACTATTTGCCTGTGGGAAAGTAATTGGCCTATGGGGTCCCTAATCGATCGACTTACTTTAAACGCGCCGCTTCGTCTTCTGCGCTACAAAGACGAGATTTATCCAAGTGAGTTTGGAAAGCTTTACAAGCAATTGGGGTCATTTTCAATGATGACCCACGGCCGCCTGAGGGGTCTTTATCGCGCGGTGCGAGAAACTTCTCTTAAAAATATACCAGGCGATATAGTTGAGTGTGGCTGTGCTAAGGGTGGCAGCGCAGCCTTGATGGGTTTAACGGCCCAACAAAGCGGAACCAGCCGCAAGGTGTGGGTGTTTGATACATTCGAGGGTCTTCCGCCACCAACCGATGGCGACGGTCCTGACTACGAAGCCGCGTTGGCAGCAGTGGGCCAGTGCCGAGGTAGTCTGGAAGAGGTCGATGGCCTTTTCAGACAGGTTGGAATCAGAGACTATCAATTGGTGAAAGGGCTGGTTCAGGACACTCTTCGAGAGCCACCGGTCAGGCAGATCGCCGTACTGCATTTGGACGTTGACTGGTACGAACCTATCAAGACTTGTCTGACTAAATTGTGGGATCTGATGGCTCCGGGCGGGATCGTGCAAATTGATGATTATGGGTTTTGGGCCGGTGCGCGCAGAGCGACTGATGAGTTTATCAACGAGCGCGGATTACGTGCTCATTTCAGCAAGGTGGATGCGATTGCTTGCCAGCTGAAAAAGGTTTAAGGCCTGCGTGTGTCTGAATTCGCATTCCTCTGCGTCGGCTGCCGGCTTTCACAAAGGTTCGTCGCGCTTCTCAGGCGAGGATGTCTCGACTCACGGTATTACTGAGCCGTGCAAGTCTTGTCCATGTTCCTGCCAAGCGGACCAATTGCAGGCCTGATTTGTCGATCCATCGGACCCTTTCCATTGCCATTGCTTATTGACCCGCGAAGCGACCCTGGTATCAAATCTGTAGCTGTTATGCTCGAAAGAATTCGCCGACGAAGGCGCGTACATGTCGAAGCCAAACCCGAAAGTCTGATCATAACCTCCCAGTGGAGTATTGATGACACCTGAGCCGGTATGAAGTATGAGCGTATTGTAGGAAACCGTGTTGCCGTGGACCCGAAGCCGTCCATCCTGGTTTATCTGGATGCCAGCACAGTTGCTCGTAATGACGTTGCCGTTGCGGGCGCTGCCGCCCACAGTAGTGGTATCGCTCGTGTGTATATAAATTTCGTTTTTGCCATCAGTACAGAGCGAGCAATCGCTACCTGAACAGGTTTGGAAACCGGTGCAGACGTCGTGGCCGTTTAAAACCGGTAGATGAGCCGCGATACACTGACAAGCATTGGACTGGGCGTTGTCGGTCAGAATATTACGAACGATGGCGCCGTGATGGCTGATCTCGTAGGTGATCCCATTATACAAGTTGTGAGCCACCCGATTATCCGCATAGATCGCCCCCTCCTCACCGGCGTCACCCCACAGACCGTTACCGTTGTTACACGAGACAATGTTTCCGCGAACTAGAGTGTTTGAATCATTGGCGAACTTTGTCCCGCCCGCCTCGTAACCGTAGGCTGTTCCGTCCTCGTTGTTGCGTTCTATTCTATTGTTAATGACACGTGTGGCCCTCCCGTCGCCGGTGTTTATTCCGCTCTCCCCCATTTCAACCACCTCGTTTGAATCGATGGTTACATCCACCGCAGACGGGAGGTGTAACTCAATACCCTCTCCATGGCTGTGAGTGATCCAATTGTTTGCAACAATATCATTCATTCCCTCTGGCTCTACCGAACCGTGGAGATTGGGAGTCGCGAACTTCTCGATCGTCAGGTTCAAGATCCTTACATTTGGGCCTCGAACGACGAAAGCCTGGGGCACCAGGGTAAGCTCTACACGGTAGTGAGCCGGATTCTCCGCTACGTAGATCACGAAGTTGCCGTGCCCACCCACGTTTTCGAAATCAATGTACCAGTCACGTGGACCCAGATTGCCGCCGTTCCAGGCAAGGACGTGATTCTTGACGACCGAGTGACGAACGTCGTTATCGTTAGCAGGAGTGAAGAACAAGTCCTGCGGGTATGAACAACCAGCTGCCGAATTCAAGGCAGTGAGTTTCCAAGTGATGCCATTGTCGGTAGTTAACCCGCCGAGCTGTCTCGTCCAGAGCGGCCCGCTGCCAGAGGCGGTAATTCCTGCGTTTTCTGCAGTCTCAGTATTGCCGTTCGCGTCTATGACGCTGTCTCCGGCCGATATTGGAGTGGCCGGTGTCCACATTAAATACGCGTTGCCACTCACCCCGCCCCCTTGAAGCATGCAGTTGACCTGCAGACCGGTGCGAATATTCAGAATTCTGGACCGGCCAACCCTGCTGTACCAAAGATGATGAGAACCAACGTTGGTATGTGTCCAGTCATGAATAACTACGGCTCCGCTGATTGTCGCGCAGGGCGGTGAACTCGGGAGCCCATTAATTGCTCCTGCACCGATGAAAGTGTCCCCTGGCAAAGGCCGAATGGGAGTTTTGAGCCTATAAGTGCCGCAGGAAAAAAGAAACGTTGTGCCGGGCGGCTCACCGGCAACAATCCGGCTAACGTCGCCACTGGCTGGGCTGAGAGATAAAGTTGCACCACAGGCGGACGATTGCGACCAGGCTGAGAGAAAGGCTGCAGCGAGAAATAATGGTGTCAGTCGGCGATTCGGGTTCATCCTGGAGCGAAACGCTGCGAGTTCATCGCGCCTCCGTGCGATCAGACAAGTCCCCTCGCAAGATTACCTCTGCAAATTGTCTGTTCTTTAAGTTCAGCGTTCCTCGCGAGGTTGGGCATATTCGACCAGGACGCCTCGCGTCGCTTTTGGGTGTAGGAAGCAAATCATTCCGGCCAGGCCGGGTCGCGGCTGTTGATCGATCAGTTGAAGACCCTTCGTTCGCGCGCGGTCCAGCTCAGCGACAATATTGTCTGTTTCAAAGCAAATGTGATGCAATCCTCCGCCGCGACGAGCTAAAAAGCGGCTGACCCCGCTTTCAGCTGCAATCGGCTCGAGCAACTCGATCTCCGTTCCTCCGGCGCTCAGTAGTGCGGCTTTGACTCCCTGATCCTGAACGACAGCTGATTTCAGCAGGCTTAGACCCAGCAGCTCACGCCAAAACAGCATCGCTTGGTCCAAGTTCGGCACTACAATCCCGACATGATGTATTTTCTTGAGCATGGGTTAACCCTGCATCTCAGAATGGCTAACGCAGATACGGCGCTGAAGGCGACCCCATTGCTCCTTCATTGATGGTGAACCCAGACTTGGGTGCTGAGCTCGGGTCACGGCCAATTTATTGCAGGCACCGTTCAAGTTGCCCTCCTCGGCAAAGATCTCGGCCATATGATACTTGGCCTCGTAAAATAAAGGATCCGATTCCGCAGCGACAGACTCGACGCGGCTCCAGAGGTCGAGGGCATCGCGATAATCTTTGCGCATCTGAGCGATGCGTGCGAGTCCCGCGTTGGCATCGGGAGAAGCCGGATCGGCTTTGGCAACCTGCAAAAAGACCGCCTGCGCTCGATCAACCTGTCCCTGGGCAAGATATGCCTCGCCCAGAATCGAGAGTGTGCCCGTGAGATCCTTCGGTGCCATTTTCTGTTCACGGACCATTCGCTCGAAATACTCGTAAGTCATTGCTGTCAGACGTGCATCCTCTATTGAGTTGTCATATGTGCCCGCCCGGCGCTTCACGATATAGCGTTTCCAGAAGTCCAAACCAATTCCCTTGATGTAGTCACTGCGAGCCGGCCCGGCATCATTTGCAACCAGGGTCCTGACCTCGCGTTCGAGTTCGCCATATTGAGCGGTTTCCCGAAGCGCTCGGATGCGCCAGAGGAAAACTTGATCGAAATGCTGACGCATAGAAGGGTACTGCGTTTCGTAGCCCGCTAGTAGGCTGGCTATCTCCCGATAGTCAACCGCTGGTTCATTTTGCAGCAAACCCACCAGCATCAAAATAGCGCGTCCCCGGCTATCCCTAAGGGCCTGACGCTGGGCGGCAGGCACAGAGCGCTCAGCCGCGGGCTCCAGCTTTATGGCTTCACGGAGAGCTTGTATTGCGGCAGTGCGGTTTGCTGCCGACAGATTTGTCGGAGCCATCGAACCGGCTGGGCGCTGCGGGTCAGGTGCACGATAGTAGCACTGGGCAGCGTTGAATCGTGCTGTGAACTCGTAGTCGGGATTTCCGGAAACCTGTTGGTATTCTCGCGCAGCACTTAGATACTGCTTTTCGGCTTGAAGGTGTTCGGCGATCCTGAAGCGCGGTTCAAAAGCGTATTTGCCAGTCGGATAGTGCTTAAGGTAATCCCGCGCTGCTTCGAGCCATCGTGCTTGCAGTGACGCGCTCCGTTGACCCCCGTGCTCCCATTGGATTCGTGGGATTTTGAAACGCATATAGAACGCCCATTGCGCGTCTGGACTGTCTTGATTGGCGGCTATTTCATCAACGACTTTCTCGGCGGTATCGAGCTGTCCATGCACGTAGTACAGGTCGGCAGCGTATTTGTAGGCTTTGGGATATTTTCCGCTCCGACCCGCAGTCCAATAATACTTGGCCGCCTCGAGGGGCTGATGTTTGTAATAGAGCAAATTAGCCAGAAGCCAGTTCTGAAAACCATCGTTGGTACCGCCAAACTCGGCGATCGGATTACTCACATATTGCGCAGCAGCTGCTACGGCAACTGCCCAACCGTCCCTGTCGTCCTGACGGGCGCGGATAAAATCGATAATCTGCCGATGCAGTTGTTCGCGCTTGGTCGGGTCCTCTTCAACCGCTTCGGCGCGGATTAACTCCCTGAGGTGCAGCATCTCCAAGCCAAGTTGTTGAGGGCCATTGGCGGCTTCCGCCAGCCGCGCCGTTATGCCCTGAGCTTCGTTCAGACGGCCCATCGCGGCATATGTTGTGGCGAGTCCTTGCTGGGCGGCTCGATATTGGCGAGTCGATGGTCCATCTCTAATGATTCGTTTAAAGTCAGCGATCGCCTTTCCATACTCGTTATGATCGAACTTCCCAAGTTCGCGTTCCGCAAAAGCTCGACCGAGTAGATTTTCGCGCACTAGTTCCGGAGTAAGTATTACGAGAGTACTGTTCGTAAAGCCATCGATTGCCTCGTTTAGGAGGCGCCGCGCCTCATACGGCTCACTTTTGTAAAGCAGTGCCCCTTCGAATTTGAGCCATGAAAGGGGATAGAGGGCGCGCAGGGCGAGCTCTTCCGGCTGCTCGTAATCACAATTGCCGCCATGGTCGATAATGTTAATGCAATCGTCCTTTCGTTTCTGATAGGTTTGGTACATCCGGTCGAGCATTCGCTCAAGCCTTTGGTACGTTGTCAGCAGTTGCTCTGGGTCCTCGCGTCCTTGCTCGGCGAGACGGGCGAAATCCGCTTCAGCCTGGTCAAGGCGATCTATCGCGTCGCTCGCTACGCCCGAGTTGCTGAGTCCTTGGGTTACGGCGGGCTCAATCTGATCCAGAGTCTCATTCAGAGCTCGCAGGGTTTGAGCCGCTCCCACGCCGCTGCTGGCGAGAATGAAGCTAAGAGAAATCAGGAACAACCAGGCATATCGACAGCTCTCTTTAGTGACGTCGCAAGATTCGGACATAAGATTCTACCCGCCTGATTCCGGCGTCAGTTAAAAACGGTCCGCGTTCGTAGTCAAGCGACTAAAAGCCCCGTGCCTGGCAGCCGGCTAGACATAGCCTGCCCGGGAGCGAAGGAGTGGAGCCAATATTGCTCTCTAAGACAGCGACGTTAATCGCTAACTCACCGTTGGGGATCTTATCGGGCCGTCGATGTGATAAGGCCCGGCATCGGGTGGATGAGGTAGTATGTTGAGAAACATGCCGAAGCTCGCAACGCCTCGGGCCGCCGGCTTCAACACCAGAGCGAGATGAGTCACACTATCAAGAACATCGTACCCCAAGCGAATCTCGCCGCTGGCCGCGAGGGCGCCATCGGGTCCTTCAGCTGTGACATCATTCAGGGTAAGGATGCGCCCGTCGACCGAAATCCGAGCATGTGCGATGCCAAATTCCAGCGGTGGCATTCCCCGAACGAGGTCCGCTCGCAGGTCGCGGACCGTGACAGTGATCTTCCCGTTCATGGTAACGAGCTCCGGCCCATTGATTTGTATCCAGCCGTGACCCGACAGATGACCATCTAGATTGTGTCTTGTTAGAGTTTGAGGAGGTTCAGTCCGGTGTTGGGGAGCTCGGAGGAGAAGCTCTATGGTCTTCTCACTTGAGCTAACCTCTGCGAGATTTAGAGAAGCAAATTCAAAATTTACGACCGTGTTCTGAACTTTTCGGCGAACCGCGGCGTCCAAGATCCCGCCGAACACATTGGCGTGAAATCGGACACAAAGCTGGCCGAGAAGAAGCCAAACGATCTCAGGTGACACCGTAACTTTGGGAGCGCAGAGCAAGGACTGGCCATCGCTAGCAGAAACTAAGTTTACATTGTGCAGTTCCGCACCGAAGGGAAACGCAATTGTCTGTCGTTCAGAGATAATTTCCAAGTCAATCGGCGCGAGAAATGCCGAGATGGTCTCTGTGTAGGGGAACGTGGCCAAAACCATTACCAGCAACAGAGCCCCGGCAAGAATGGTGTACCTTAGCACCGGCGAAGACGCTTTTTTCAGACACCACAGGCTAAAGCCATGCCAGCCAGCCGAAGCGTCTGAATGGAAGGCACCGGAAGATAGTCTGGCGCCCGCCATTTCAAATTTCTTCACAAGCGCAAGACACTATCCCGCCTTGCCCAAGGCCATACAGGTCAAATCCACGTCAAAGGTATGAGAATCTCTCGCATGTTGACGCATCTGAAAGTTCGAGATGGTGATAGGCACGCTCAATGATTGCAAGCTGTAGAGCGTGTCCACTATCTGAGCCAAGCCGACGTCGTTGAGCTTGACATCGACCGTATACTGCTGGAGGCCGCCGGCAACTTGACGCGTGTTGGGTGTTATGGAGCCAATCTTCGTTCGTCCCACGCTGTTCGCAAGCGTCACTTGCAATACAGAAAACAGCCCCGGATCCTTGCCGCCAGGGATAGTCCGTTGCTGGACCGAAGCCAATTCCAGCCGCAATCGCTCGAAATTCCGCATCATGGCCCGCAGACGGATGACTTGATGCTGGCGAGCAGTCACGCGTTCGGCCAAATCATTGCGCCACTCATTTGCTGGGAGATAGATGCAGTCATATGCAAAGAGAGTAACGAGTAAACCGCCCAACACGTGCAATAGCCACTTCTCGCGCGGTTCACGTTTATCGTACCAATCGGCGACTACCTCCCAGTATGGTGCTATAGTGGCGCGTGCCCGTACCAAATGCGGTTCGCAAAATGACTTCACTCGGGCGATTGCAGCTGACGGACGCAGAGCAATTTGTCGAAGACTGCTGCGCATGGCGGCCCTTGTTAATCAAGTGTGGCAGTCAGATGAAAATCCACTTTGCCACCATCAGAATTGGCCGCTGCGTGCTCGAGTTGTACCACACCGAACTCACCGTCACGCTCCAGCGCCCGCTTGACTTGGTCGACAGTGGCAAAGGAGTCAGCCTCGCCGTCGAGCTTGATCCCAGCCTCGTCGATCTGAAGCATCTGCACCTCTGCAGGTAAGCCGGGCGGCAAGGCTTGCGAAAGTGCCTGAAGAAGGTTCAGTGCAGACTGATGTGCAGGATTGCCGCCCAGCAGACGAAGTTGGGTGTTCATGTCGGCCAATTTTGCCTTCAATCTTGCCTGGGCGGTGGCTGGATCGACATTTCCCAGGGCGGGTGCGGCGATCTTTCGAATCTGTTTATCCAACAGATGGACGCGACGCATGTTTACAGCGATGTCGAGTGAAAACTGCAGCAGTCCCGCCCCCAGTGCCGCACCCAGCAGCAGCGCTGGAGTCCGCACTGAAGCAGCTCTGCCGCTAGAGCCGCGGAAGGCAAACTCATTCTGTCGAAAATTCAGCAATTCAAGTGGGTTCGACGGCGCCTCGGCGAGTAACATGGCTAGGCAACCAGCGAACCGCTGCGCAATATTTGAACTGCCCCGAATCAGGCTGGAATAGTCAAACTCACCAATGTCACGAACAGGCATCTGCAGGGTACGTGCCGCCAGCTCGGGAATGTCGGGGTTTTCCGCGGCCACGCCTGCAAGGATGAGCTCGGGTTGTTGCTGTTCACGGTGTGCGAGTATGGTTTGCCGAGCGGCGGCAAAAATCGCATTGGTAGCGCGAGGGGCCAGCGCCCCGTTAAGCTGCAAATCCAATCCATGACCTACAGTGCGCATGGCGCGCGGCATTCCCTCGGAGTCCACCAGGACTATTGAGGTGCACGCACTTTCGATGTCGATTACCAGATGCGCTGCCGAGTTTCCGTTATGAACGCGATTCAGCATTCCGGCTAAAGCGAGAGCAGCCAAAGTTACGATCTTTGGATCGAGTCCGGCACGACTCAGCAACTCGAGGTGCTGGCGCACGATCTCACGTCGAACCGCGGCCGCCATCACCAGGGTATTACTCGACTCTCGACCAACGCGAGCGAACGCGACCACTGCATCGTCCACTGCGAAGGGCAGGTGCTCCTCGAGCGCAAAAGCGACCACCTGCTGAAGGCGTCGGCGATCAGTGAAAGGCAACGCCAACAATCGTTTGGCAACATATTCCCCCGGTAGAGCGGAAATTACGACGTCGCAGCGACCGGCCTCAGTGACGACTCGGCCGAGAGCATCGGCCAGGTCGGGCTCACCCGAGGTTCGTTCCTGTTCGAATACTGCCAGCAACTCGTAGTATTTGTAGGAACGCTCGGCCAAAGCTGCACGAACGCAGTCCCCGCTAAAATCCACTGCCAGAATTCGCTGCCGCATTTTGCCGTTGGTTCACTGATTCAGCAGACTTCAGTCTGCGTTCGCAGACTTTCGCTTCGCGAAGTTATAAAGACACCGCGTCCACTACGCCGACCCGCCCCAATCGCCATGCCAGTTACCTAATCCTCGTGCCAGTCCATGAGCAGAGTCGTCCCGTTAAGGTTGCGGCGAAAAGTGGCGTAAACGCGTTTGCGTGCTCCGGCGAAGTCTCCCTGCGCCGTAATCAAGAAGTAGTCGCTGCTTACCGTGACAAGACGCTTTATATTCTCGCCAGCAAAGCCGATGCCCGGCAAATTCAGTAGATCGGTGATCTGGGTGAAGGGACGAATACTGCGTGCGTTAACGATCTGCCGTACCAAATCCGGATTGTTTTCGAACTCAGGGGTCAACGCAGCCAAAAGTTCGGGCGGAGCCGTGTTTACGTTGATACAACACGGGCCCATCCCCGCCTGCATGGTGGTCAAATAGGGACGCAGGCGCAAAAAGGTGAGATCGTCGACGTCCTTGAGCATGCGCAAATCCCCGAGGGTGGGCATTGGACCGTTGCGAGGTTCGTACGGCGGTGTCAACTGTAGATAATAGTTCGCTTCAGCACCTCCGTCCGATTCGATACTGTCAGGATCCAGCCAGTCGATCAAAATCGGAACCAGTGCGGGCGACAGTCCCAGGTTTGACAGCAGTCGAGTGAAAATGGCGGCGTACTGGGGGTCAGGCTGGCGTTTCTGTTGATCAAAGAGCTTATTGATATCGAGCTTACGTTCTTCATCGACGATTGACAACGAAATAGTACCGCCATCAACTGGAACAGGCGGAATTGGCTGCGCCCAGATTTGATCCAGACTGGTATATTGACTTCTTGCCTGGCTCTTGAGCAGCGAATCCCGCACCAGTATTGACAGGCCGATCTGCACACCGGAACGAGCCAGGTAATAGGCTTTTAGTTCATCCGCGCGGTTTGCCGCGGCTCGATACCCCAGCGCCGATGAAGTACTGAACTCCACAACCAGCAGAGTCAGGAGCGAGATCGCGAGCAAAGTGGCGAGCAACGCGATACCGCGGTCATTATTGCTTTGCTGCTTCACTTGACGGCTGTGGTCTAAATCTTCTCACCATTGTAAATAGGACATCGGTACGCTGACCATTGTAGCGAGCCTGAACGGTGGTCCGGAAGGTGCCGCCATCGTCAACTCGATCGCAACTTCATTCGGAAGCTGGCGCCCGGGAGGCATACTTTGTGAGCTCCAGCTCTCGCTCCAGTTGTTGCCATCGAAATACCGGATCCGAAGTGAAAGGAGATTTCCGGCCAGGACAGCGTGCTGCGCGGTCTTGTCCGAACTGGCATTTTCGAGCAGGCTACTCGATTGATCCCGGAGCAGCAGGAACCATCCCGGATGATCTGGGTTAGGCGTTAGTCTATAGCTGACGGTGTCTTCTGCGCCGAAATCCTCGAGCGCTCGCCGGTGACCCGGGCTTAGAGTGGAGATACTGATTGAGTCAAGTCGTCGAGCTCCGTCCGCATGCGCTTCACCTACCAGCAGGACGCGGCTGGGAAGCGCCGCAGTCTGGACAGCGCCGCGAATCTCCCTCGCCATTTGACCCATGATCTCGCGTGCCGCCGAGTCCACTGCAATGTGATTTTCAGCTTGGACCTTACTGGTTGCGACAGCGTGAAAGGAACCCGCCAGCATTATGAGTATGATCGCCAAGACCGCGAGTGCCAGCATGATCTCGATCAACGTAAATCCTGCTGCAATGCAGCGGTCAGGGCGCTTTAACCGCAGCACTAATCGCCACCCCCCTGTTGCTGATTGGGTGTGGACACCGGACCTTTCTGACTTCCGTTGCCGCCCGGAAGCATGATCTGAGGAAGGGGATTATGCATAAGTTCAGTCAGCTCAAAGCGGCGATGGAAGCCGGGACCGTAGAACACGGTAATGCGCACCCTCCGTACGTCGGGGAACGCCTGTAAAGACTCAACCACGCGCTCCCAACGAAAGTTGGAGTATTGACCCTGATACATTCCCTGAAAATCGCCGCTGAGGCGGCCAAGCTCAGGAAAGCGCGCCTGCTCCGCATTTGTCATCAGCCCTTGGGCTAGCATGGTCGCCTGGGTCAGCTCACGCGCCCGAGCCACGGATTCCATGCTGGTATGGTGGAGAGACAGAAGCGCCAACATGGCAAAGCCGAGGCAGGCGATAGCAATCATAACTTCAAGCAGCGTAAAGCCTGCGATGGAACGCGAAGTGGCTCTGCGTGAACGGTTCGCAGCGAGTCCGGCTTCCAAGCGCGATCGGCGCCGGTTAGGTCGACGCTTCAGACCTGTCACAGAGTGGGTTGCAAAATTCATGGTTGCACCAGCCTCTGAACGAGCGTCGGATCAACGTCACCGCGAAGTATAGCTGCGACTCCGTCGAACGGCTTGATGGCGACGGTCATTACGTCGCCATTGCGATCAATCAGGTGGACCACTGCGGCATCTGCAGCACCGTCGGGGTAGAATTGGCATCCGGCGATTCCACGTCGAAACAATCCGGCTCCCTCCACCCATGCGTCACGGAGACGAACATCGGCGGGCAATCTCACAACTCCACCAGCCAGGCCGCGCTCCGGCGCAAACGCGGGCCTGCTGGAGAACGGATCGAGGCGCGTGACGAAATAGGCGTTATGGTTTAGGTCCAGGTTCAAACGGAGTAACACCTTGTGCGCTTCGGCCTCTTCGAAAAGGTAATGACTCCAGGTTGCCAATCGATGGCTTTCGCTGCGAAGCCGAGTAGCCTGCATCGCACCAAAGTGAGGCATGGCAATCGCCATGATGAGTCCAATGAGTAAGAGCACCACTGCCAATTCCAGCAAAGTAAAGCCGGCGGGCGTCGCACGCTCCGGAGGAATCAGTTGAAAGCGATGCGAAGTCGGCGCAAGTGGCACAGCTGTCGACTGCATGCCAGGCGGAAACGCCTCGGTTCGTTCATTGCTTCTGGCTGGCGCTATCGAGAAACCAGGGATCATAACACCCCTCAGGCTTGTAGCTGGCTTTTGCTCCACGCCTGCAGATTGTACAAGTGATTGAAGAAGCCCTGATGTGCGATTAGTTCTTTGAATAGGCCGCGTTCGATGATTTTGCCATCCCGGAGCACCAGAATTTGGTCGGCATTCTGAATTGTTGAAAGCCGATGCGCGATCACAATGGTAGTTCGTCCGCGCATGACCTCCTGAACCGCGGCCATTACCAATGACTCGGTTTCCGCATCAAGTGCACTGGTGGGCTCATCCATGATGAGGATGGGCGCGTCTTTCAGCAAGGCCCGCGCGATCGTCAGCCGCTGTGCCTCGCCTTCCGATAGGCTATATCCGCCTTGACCCACTATTTCGTCCAGGCCACGCGGCAGTTTCCGGAGCAATGCGCTAAGCCGCGCCGCTTCGACAGCATTGTAGATCTCGCGCTCGGTTGCCGTGGGTTTGCCGAGGGCAACATTGGCTCGTATTGTTGCCCCCATTATCAAAGGCGGTTGTAAAACAGCCGCAATTGAAGCTCTTAGCGAACGGAGCGTGGCGATGCGCGTGTCGTGGCCATCAATTCGAATCGTTCCTTGCTGCGGCTCGTAGAAACGCATCAAGAGACTGGCCATTGTCGTCTTGCCGGCACCGCTCGGACCAACTATGGCAACCTGTTGACCAGCATCGGCATGGAAAGTCACGCCCTTCAAAACGGGTTGAGCTGGGTTGTATCCGAACACGACATCTTCGAAATCGATCTCCCCGCGCACCGAAGTCAGGGCTTGAGCGTTGGGCCGATCGGTAATCTCAGGTTCGATCTCAAGCAGTTCAAGGCAGCGCCGCAAACCCGCTTTGGCATTCTCGACGAGGCCGTAAGTCTGAAAAATTTGATTTACGGGCTGGTAGAGTGAAGCCAGATATGTGGTAAAGACGATTAGGCCACCGACCGTCAGAGCTCCGCTCATAACATGCTTTGCGCCGAGAAAAATGACGATGGCGGTTCCGCCGGCGATGAGAAGGCTAACCCCGCCTCCGTATAGGGTTTGAAATACGTAAACCTTCAAGGTCTGATCGAGACTCTCGCGACTCGATTGAACGAATTGTTCGAAAGATTCCGCTTCGCGCGTGAATGCCTGAACTACATGGATCGCCGCCAGGGCTTGATGCGCAATTGTATATAGACGACCCTCTTTAACTCTCGCGTTGGTCGAGAGACGGTCGATCGTGCCGCTCACGGTCCAGATGAGAAGGGACAGTAACGGGATGATCGCGACCGCGACCAAGCACAAAACCAGGTCGACCCGCACCATCACGCACAACATTGCCGCCAGCATTGTTCCCGCCGACAGCATTTGAAACAGCCCGTTCATCGCAATAGTCTGCACGGACATGGTGTCATACGCGATGCGAACCATGAGATCTCCGATCTCCCGCCGTCGGTGGAAGGCAAGTGACAGCCGCTGCAAATGATCAAAGAGTTGAGCGCGCAAATCGTTCACCATCCGCTGCCCTATCGAAATCGTGACGTAGTTGCTGGCCAGGTTGATCGCGCCCACAAGAAAATACAGCAGGACCAGGACGATGCATGAGCCGACTAAGAGTTGCCTTCGTGAGAGGGGCGGGAGCCAATTAAATGCAAGAGGTTGAGCACGCAGCACGTTATCGATGACGACCTTCAGAGGCCAAGGTTTGGCGGTCTCGATGAGGCTCGAAAATATTAGCGCGGCGACGACACCAAGCAGCTGAAGGCTGTATCTGCGCATTCGGCGAAACACTTCGCCGTACAAATGGAATCGCTTCATCAGACGTGCGGGTCGGAGGTCCGCAGGCCAGAATATGCAGGTTCTGCGGAATCGGCCGCCAACAGTTCCATCGATGCCGCTCTGATTACTGCAGGGATCCTCCGCACGCGCGAGAACGCTGCCGTTGCCATAGCGGCGCCGATCAACGCGCAGATCGTCAACGAGCCTTTTAGCGAAAAGTTTCCCACCGCCAACAAGGCTAGCACGACGACAAGGGTCGCGCTGATCCGCCAGCCCGCGAGGCCTATCCGCCAAGCCAAGAAAAGGCTTCGGAGGTTATTTAAAAATAATACTGCAACACGGACGAAGGGTGCCACGATGATCTGCAAGTCGAAGGAGTCATATCTAGTGCCCTTGGCCGCGGCTACTCCCCGGCGAACCAGCGCCAGGTGCAGGTGTTCAATTAGGAGTTGGAGCTGGCGTTGATCGAGCGGCTGGTTCTGCGCGGCGCGGGACCGCAGTGGCTCTAGAGAGATTGTGCCCCGCAAGGCCATCTCGACCGGCCCTATTTGACCTGAGCTATCGGGTCTAAAACTCCACTTCACCAACTCACGTTGACAACTTCTCAGGAGCGAACCTAGCAGCCATAGCCCAGTCAGGAGCATACCACCGATTAAGCCGCCAACGTTCTTGCCTGAGCTTATCGCTCCCGCAATCGAGCATCCCAATGTAAGGCACAATCCCAGTCCGCCGAGGATACCCCAAGCTTTATCGTAAATGCCGCCCGCGAGCAGCAGGATCGCGGCGGCGACCCAGGGAAAGGTCAACGGCAAGAGGGCAGCGGATGGCAATGACGTGACCGGGTAGAGGCTTTGAAACAAGCCCCGGCCAAACTCTCCGTAATAGATTCGAGAGCCTCCGCGAAACCAGTCTTTGAACCAATGCGCGTCCTGGTAAACCCGATCACGGCGCCAAGGATATTTGCGGAACAGAAGAGCTTCGGCGTACCCATAACCCATCTGTTGTTTCAAGTAAGCCCCAATTGACGAGCGAGGCTTATGAAACACGATTGCTCCTGGCGCATAAGCTATCGTTTTGTTCAGGTCGCGCAGACGCCAAGAGAGATCCACGTCATCCCCTGCCTGCGCAAAGGTGCAATCGAATGTGGGACAGGGACCAATTGCTGCCTTGTCCACCGCCATATTGCAGCCGCATAGCTGAGCAAGATCCTGATCACCTGACCTGACCTCATGGGCTTGGCCTGGTGCCACGTTCAAAACAGAAGCTAGCAACGTGACGGGCTCTGGTGGGAAGTTCTGCCCACCTGCGGCCGCAGCGCCGCGGCGGGTGACAGTTTCGACGAGGTGATACAACCAATCGGGATCGGCCTCGGCGTCAGCATCAATAAATGCGACCAAGCGGCCTGTGGCCTGCGCCAGTCCAGCATTGCGCGCCGCGGCGAGACCGCGATGCGGCAGTCGGAGAGTCAGCACTCTGGCAGACTCAGCGATTGTCGCAGTCGAGTCCTGCGATCCATCGTCTACCACAATGATTTCGTAATCCGGGTAATTGAGCCGCTTGAGAGATTCAATACAGGATGCGATGGTAGGCGCCGCATTGTAGGCTGCGACAACGACGGACGCTTTTGGCGGACAAAGTAGAGGTGGCGGCAGCGGGCCGCGGAAGAGTCGTGAGACGACCCCAAAGGAGGGCTTAGGAGAGCGTTCGTCGGTAGTTAGCCCAAAAGCCCAATCCCTAATTTGAGTACCTCCGCGAAACCATTCATCGGTAAATGCAAAGATCACCGCTCCGGAAAGTCCTAGCTCAAAAGCAGCTTTCAACTGCCAGCCAAGCATCTCCGCCTGCTTCTGCTCACCCTCGCGGATGGTGTCGATGCCGGTTTCGCTCAATAGGAGTGGTCGTTGACCTGTGATGGCCATTAGATGGGTGAGATAGCGTCGGAAATCAGTCTCACGATGGATGTAAACGTTGAAGCTAATCAGATCGAGGAAGCTGAGATCTAAGTATTCGGCTGAAGGATAGTTCGAATAGGTGAAGAGTCCCTCCGGATCGCACTGCTTGCCGATATCGTACAGCTCCGCCAGAAAACCGCTGACCGCTCGTGCGCCGTGCCAGCGAACAATATCGGATCGGATCTCATTGCCGATGCTATAGGCGAAAATTGTTTCCTTGAACTGTCGCAGTTCGCGCATTTCCCGCCGGATCGTATTGCGGATCTCGCGCGCCATCTCTGCGGAGTCGAGAAAAGTCAGGTGGTGAGGCCACGAGATCCCTGGCATCAGCATCAGTCCGTGCTGTGCCGCGAGCTCGAAAATCCAGCGAGGTGGTTTAACATAGGTCCTCACCAAGTTGGCGCCCAGTTCCCTCATCAAGGCAAAGTCACCAGCAGCTCGGTGAGGTTCGGGATAGGCTTCGCCTTGGGAGTTGGGTGGGAAGGGTCCATAGGAGACGCCCCGCGCAAAGAACTTGCTCCCATCCAGGTAAATATACTTACCTCTCACCCACAGGCGGCCCATTCTGATGAGCAAAGCGCAAATGCGCAGTTGAGGCAACGGCGCGTCGGTCGAGCTCAGCCGTTAGATTCAGCGAGCGTTCGGCAGTCTGAGCTTCGATAAATTCTGGCCTTAAGTTTCCTGCTTAAGGAACCGTAATCCTCACGTCGAGCACGAGATCCTCGATACCCATCCCGCTCAGGCGAAACTCGTAACGGTCGCCGTTCCGTGCGCCTGCTGGGATCTGGATGGTCGTACTGCTGACTGTTTCAACCATACCTCTGCCGCGACAGCTTGGGCATAAATACCATCTCCAGATCTCTCCAGCGCCGTTGCACTCGGAGCATTCAACGTAACAAGGTAGGCGGATGGGTAGTCGGCAGCCGAAACGCGCCTCGTGGGGCTCAAGGATTGCCTCGATTCCTAATCGCCGGTGGAATCCACGGCTCCTCGATCCGTAACCGGGGAAATTCTGCGAGAAAGGATAAAGTCGTTCGGCGGTAGGTGGCGGCGCTGTCCGGTGACGGACAACGATGTTTATCGGTTGGCTCGTGTAAAGAGGTTCGGGCGAAGTCGCTCGATATTGACTCGCGGTAGAAAGGTCATAAGCACGGCGCTGCTCAGGGTCGCTGAGAACCTCGTACGCTTCATGGATTTCGCGAAACCGCTCGGGATCCGGGTTTGGGCCCACGTCTGGGTGATGAGCAAAGGCAAGGCGACGATAAGCCTGTTTGATTTCAGTAGGTCCCGCACTCTCTGAGATACCCAAAATGGCGTAAAGATTACGTTTGGCCATCACCACACGCCCTCTGCCCCGCTGTGACAGGGATGATGCACGTCAAATGGCGCAGACTTGAGCAGTCGAAAGATCGACCGCCCAGGCGCGGCTCCGTAGCTTTAGCTAATCATGATTTTGGCTATTTCCACTACCGGGGTTTACCCTCGCCTCTGCGACCAAGAGGTTCAGGCAGTGAGGCTAGGGATAGGCAGTTTTGGCTGCACTTGCTGCATCGTGATCTGTTCTGCCGCGACCAACGTATTGCGCAAAAGCATCGCAACGGTCATCGGTCCGACACCACCAGGAACTGGGGTAATAAATGCCGCTCGCTCGCGCGCAGTCGCAAAATCGACATCCCCATGGATGCCTGTCGAATCGCGGCTAATACCGACGTCAATAACGATTGCCCCCGGCTGAATCCATTCTCCTCGGATCAAACCGGGACGGCCCACGGCTGACACTAAAATTTCAGCAGTTGACACCTCTTTGGGTAAATCACGCGTAAATTCGTGGCATAGCACCACGGTCGCATTACGTTCCAACAGCATCAAAGCGAGCGGTTTCCCAACCAAGGCACTTGCGCCGACAATCACCGCGCGCTTGCCATCGGGGTCGATACCAGTCCGATTTATTAACTCAATCACCCCTAGAGGCGTACATGGCCGCAAGCCCCGCTCTCCGGCGACCAGACGCGCCTGATTGAGGGGACTGAGGCCGTCAACATCCTTCTCTGGCGCAAGCTCAGCCAGGCCAGCGCTCTCCAGTGCCCGTTCAGGTAGGGGCAATTGCAGCAGAATGCCATGACATCGAGGGTCACGATTCAGCCGATAAACAAGATGTACCAACTCGTCCTCACTGAGGTCGGACGAGAACGAATGAACTCGGCAATCAATGCCCACCTCCTTGCACGCGCGCTGTTTGGTGGCGACGTAGGTTTTGGAAGCCGGATCTTCCCCTACCATCACCACGTCAAGACCGGGTCTTACCCGACGCTCGCGCAGCAACTGCTGAACTCGCTGGCGCACCGCCCCCCTGATCTCGCTGGCTATGGCCTTGCCGTCGAGAATTCGCGCGAGCTGAGTACTATGGCTGGACGGTTCGGGCGGATTAATCGAACACAACGGTCTTGTTGGCATAAAGCAGCACTCGTCTTTCCAGATGAAGTCGGACACTACGGGCGAGAACGACCCGCTCGAGGTCACGACCTTTTCTGATTAGATCGCTCAGGCTGTCGCGATGTGTTACCCGCACTACGTCCTGATCGATTATTGGACCGGCTCCGGGGATAGTAGTCACATAGTGACTGGTCGCGCCAATGAGTTTAACCCCGCGCTCATACGCTCGCGCATAAGGACTACTGCCAATGAAGGCAGGGAGGAAAGAGTGATGAATGTTTATGATGCGGTTCGGAAACGAGCTGACAAACTCATCCGAGAGAATCTGCATATAGCGGGCAAGAATCAGCAGATCAACCCGTAGCGAGCGCAGCAGCGCCAATTGCTCGGCTTCTTGACGTCGCTTGTTTTGGGGCCTGATGGGGAAATGGTAGTAGGCGATGCCATGTCGCTGGACAGCGCTTCTCAACTCCGGATGATTGCTAATCACCGCAACGACGTTGCCGCGTAACTCTCCCAGCTCCCATCGATGGAGCAGGTCAACGAGACAGTGGTCGAGACGGGAGACGAAAATGGCAACCGCGGGCTGCTCGTCAGAAAATCGCAGTTCCCACTGCATCGCAAAACGCTCGGCAATGGGTTGAAACCTGCTGCCGATTTCCGCTTGAGCAATCGAAAAATCCGTGAGGTCCCATTCAACCCGCGAGAAGAACTGTTGAGTTTCAAAGTCAATGTGATGATCGGCGTGCAGGATGTTGCCGCCATGACGCGAAATGAAATCAGCAATGTCGCGAACCAGGCACTTACGGTCTGGACACTTTATGAGTAAAGTGGCGGTTTTCCCTTTTACCTCTCCCATGGTGAGAGTTTAAGCATAGCGGCGAAACGCAATTACTGGTACCTGGAAATCAGTCAAGCGCGAACCCCTGTCAGTTGAAATCGGGCGGGCCTGTGCTTCCAAGAATGTTGTTGGTGGATTGACGAGCAATTAGCAGAATTAAGCTTCGCTTCAATCTGAAGCGCCGAAGACTTCGCGATTGTGCTCACCGAGTCGAGGTGCCGGCCGACGGATTGCCCAGCACGACTTGCCAAAACGCGATGGCATGCCGGGCAGTCTAATCCGGCCTATCCCCGGTTGCTCCAACTCGACGAAGAAACCGCGTTCATGCAGGTGCTGGTTGCCGTAGAGACTGCCCATGGTGTTGATGGGCGCGAACGGAATCCGGTGTTGCTGGGCAGCCTCGTAAAGATCCTGCACCTTCCAACCCGCAATCCATTCCGACATTAAAGCCTTTAGTGCGTCATTGTTTTGGGCTCTCGACAGTCGATCCTTGAACAATTCCTCCTGCGCCCATTCGGGATTTCCCATCAGCTGGACTAAGCGTTGCCATTGGTCCTCCTCGACTGCGATGACGAAGATCTGTCCGTCTTGACAATCCGCAATGAACCAAGGACCAATCACTCTGCTGCCGAGGCGGGAGGCGACGCGACCCGCATAGGTGTAGTGGACGAGGTTGTTTTCGATTAGGCTGGTAACCACCTCTCGTTCGGATACTTCGATAATTTGTCCTGCACCCGTCTTGCGCTTGTGCAAATAAGCTGCGAGCGCCGCCATTGCAGTATGAACCCCTGCTTGGAAATCGCATTGGTCACCAAAGCATCGCAAGGGTGGCAATTCGACGTAGGGTGAGGCTCCGGGGCTCACAAAGGCCCAGCCACTCGCATTGGCGGCGGTCAAGTCATAACCCTTGTAATTGGCGAACGGGCCGACGTCACCGAAAATCGAAATGGCGCCGATGACCAGGTGTGGATACCGGGCATGCAACTCGGCGCTGGTCAGGCCCAGGTGCGAGCGCTCGGCTACCGGCACGTTATGGATCAGGAGGTCCGCGTCCTCCAACAAACCCCTGAAACGACGTTGCACCGAGGATTGCGTCAAATCGGCTACAACGCCGCGCTTATTCATATTGAGATAGACAAAGAGCCCGCTTTTCTCTGGATCTGCCACCGACCGTGGGAACGGGCCGCGCCAGCGCGTCGAATCACCCTGCGGAGGTTCTACTTTAGTTACGTCGGCTCCTAGGTCCGCCAGTAACTTGGTTGCGAAAGCAGCGGGAATTCCGTCGCCGTATTCAATAACTTTTATCGCTGCAAATGGTGACTGGCTAATCGCATCCATTGTTATTTTTCCCCAGTGGTCGCGGGCTCTGTTTGGCGCTTTGGAGTCAATTCAAGTCAATACAAATAATCATTGACAAAATCGCGAACGCCTCGAATCAAGGACTGGGCTTTGCTGAGCGTCGCAGGAGAGAGTTCGCCAGCTTCGGCGCGGTTACGCATTTCTGCCCACTCCTCGATGCGTTTGGACCAGGTTGCTCCATATACGCCCGCGGCATTCATGGTAGCGTTTAGCGTGGGCAGGTCATCAACATTCTCCCGCACCGGGAGACCGCGAAAGCGCGAACTGCGCCGCATTACGTCTTCAAGAACTGAGCAGGCGAGAACGACCGCAGCGGAAATACGCTGCTGGCGTAATAAGCGCTCCGCGATGCCTAACAGGTCAGAGAAGATTTCAGCTGCAACTAATTCCTCGACGCGGGCAACAGGCCCGAAATCGACATACTCGCGTACGGCCCGCAGCACTGCCAGCCCGCGGGCGACTGCAGTTAGATAAGGACTATCACAATTAAAGTCGAATTCCTTCGTATACGGGCTTTCCGCACCTAATGCCTCTTTCAGGAACACGATGGACGCGACTCGCCATTGTCGGAATGCAGCAGCATCAACGAATTCCTGATTTGACACGTCCGACTTAAAGCGTGTTTCCAGCAATTCCGCCCCGCGATCCAGAAGATGCGTGAGGCGATTCCTGACTACGTCTATGTTTAACAAGGCAGTTATCGACCAATTAACTATCGTTTATAAGCCATTTGGAGCTCGCTTCGCGATATCGCTATGGTCTTCGAGCGACGCAGTCAAGGTATCCAAGGCGTTGGCATCGTCCTCCAGCACAAGGAGACACAGTTGGCGTGGTTGAAAGCAGCTAGGGTCATTACCAGACACCACCCAAAAGATCAGACTGGGGGCTGAGATAACTCGGCAGCGGCTCGTAAGTCAGTGGGACTTTGTCTTAGCGCGCTAGGTTAGCGACGGTCTTAAAAAAGGTCAAAGGAGTTCAGATCCTCAAACCCCCTAAATTAAGTCTTTGTCAAGCGAATCATAAAATAATTTAATATCCGGGTCAGGGCACTAGATGGGATGGTGCTCTTCTTGCCTAACGTGGGCGCGCAAGAGAATAGCCTGCGTAATAAGCTGTAAATTGAAGCTACTTCCTGAGGGTGCCTAGATCACCTCCGATCGGCGCCCATCAACTTGTCGGCACCTAGTCATTGCAGTCCACAGGGTGAAACAACTGGTCTTTCGCTGATATAAGTTTCGATGCAGGCCCTACCAAGGCCAGCACAAAATGAGGGCATAAAGAGGTTGGCTCATGGGCGCCAAGATAATCATCGAGAAAGATCTTGAGATACCGATGAGAGACGGGTGTGTGCTGCGGGGTGATCTGTTTCGTCCCGACACTCCCGAAAAACTTCCGGTACTGCTCGCGCGCACCCCCTACGACAAGAAGTTTCCCCAGATTGCTTACAACATGCTTGACGTAATCAGGGCGGCAGAACGGGGTTACAACGTGATGATCGTTGATTGCCGCGGCCGATTTGCCTCTGACGGGGTCTTTACCTGCTTCGTGGACGAAGGGCGCGACGGCTATGACACCATCGAATGGGCAGCACGCCAGCCCTGGGCCGACGGCCAAGTGGGTATGTTTGGCGCCTCTTACGTAGGAGCGACTCAATGGCTTGCCGCTATTGAAACTCCCCCGAGCTTGAAGGTGATGGTCCCATCAATTACCGCCAGCGACTATCATGATGGTTGGACGTATCAGGGGGGTGCCTTCTCCTTGTTCTTCAACGTCAGTTGGGTGATGACGACGCTCGGTCTGGGCAGACTGATGCGGGAACGCGATCAGAATCCCGCCGCGACCAAGGAGCTGGCGGTGGTTATGAGCTCGATCGATTCGATGCGACAAGTGACAGAGTATCTGCCACTGCGCGAATTCCCAATGTTTCAGAACGGGGCTCCCTATTTCTTTGATTGGCTTGCTCATCCTTATTATGACCATTACTGGCGAACCCTGTGCATCGAAGAGGCTTACGAAAGGGTCAATGTGCCCACTCTGAACATTGGCGGGTGGTACGATATCTTCCAGCGTGGCACGATCCGTAACTATCAAGGCATGAAAACTCGCGGTGGGCAGAGCGGCGCGCGGCGTCCACGGCTGGTGATGGGTCCATGGCACCACACCTTGCCGCTAGCCAGCTTGGTTGGACAGGTCGATATGGGTTTTCGCTCAAGTTACGTCTCGATCGATTACGACGGCATGCAGCTTGACTACTTCGACCACTGGCTTAAAAGGAAGCGCAATGGCGCGGACTCGGACCGTCCTGTTAAAGTTTATGTTATGGGCGCCAATCAATGGCGAGAGGAAGCCGATTGGCCGCTCCCGGGCACCGAGTGGCGGCGTTATTATCTGCACAGCCGGGGCAAGGCCAACAGTGCCTACGGCGACGGCATACTCGCACTCGAGGCTCCGGAGCATGAGCCCCCGGATTCATTTCTCTACAACCCACTTAACCCGGTTCCTACCGTGGGTGGAGGGCTATGCTGTTATCCCAACGCATTACAAGGAGGTGCTTTCGACCAATCAAACGTCGAACATCGAGCCGATGTATTGGTGTACTCGACCCCGCCATTAGCCGAGGAGCTCGAGGTTACGGGACCAATTAAGTTGACGCTTTACGCTTCGTCTTCCGCCCCGGACACTGATTTTACTGCCAAGCTTGTCGATGTCTCGGAATGCGGCTTCGCGCGAAACCTTACCGACGGCATCATCCGTGCCCGCATTAGGGAGTCTCAGTCTCAACCGAAGCTGATGACCCCGGGCAAAGTCTATGAGTTCAATATTGATATGTGCTCGACTTCGAACCTGTTCAAGGTTGGGCACAGGATTCGACTGGAAGTGAGTTCGAGCAACTTTCCTCGTTTCGATCGGAATCCAAACACGGGTCACGAACAATTTGCGGATGCGGAGACGCGCCCGGCCCTGCAAACCGTTTTGCATGAGCGGGCGTATCCTTCGTATCTAACCCTGCCGATTATTCCGCCCAACAGATAGATAGAGCGTAGGACTGGCGCGCTGAGGAAAGCAGAGGCCGGTCACCAACGATCACGGGAGAGTAAGGCAAATGGCGCGGGTTCATCCGGACATATATTTCTTTGGCGGCGGCATTGCCGAAGGCCGTGCCGACATGCGCGAACTTCTGGGAGGCAAGGGCGCGGGCTTGGCAGAAATGGCTGCGCTAAAATTGCCCGTGCCACCAGGCTTTACGATTTCTACGCGCGTCTGCACCTACTTCTATCAGCACAATCATAAGTATCCCAAGGGACTCGATGCGGGCGTAGCCAAAAGCATCGCACGGGTGGAAAAGGTTTTAGGGCGCAGATTTGGCGACGAGCGTAACCCTCTTTTATTCTCGGTTCGTTCCGGTGCCAGGGTTTCAATGCCTGGTATGATGGATACTGTCCTCAACCTGGGCCTGACAGACAAAACGGTTGAAGGACTCGCCAGCGCCAGCGGCAATCCTCGCTTTGCCTGGGACTCGTATCGCCGGTTTTGTCAAATGTACGGCGACGTCGTGCTCAAGCTGAAACCGGAAAATAAACAAGAGCGCGACCCCTTTGAAGAACTAATCGCTCAGAAGAAATCTCGCCGCGGAGTGCGCGAAGACGTCGAGCTCACCGTTGATGACCTGCAAGAACTGGTTAGCGAATTTCGCCAACTCATCCGTCAGCGCGTGGGGCGGGATGTGCCACAGGATCCGGAAGAACAACTATGGGAGGCAATCGCAGCGGTTTTTGGCTCATGGAACAATGAGCGGGCTATAACCTATCGCAAGCTGAACAACATACCAGCGGAATGGGGTACGGCGGTCACCGTGCAATCAATGGTTTTCGGCAATCTTGGGGATGACTGCGCGACCGGTGTCGCCTTTACTCGAAACCCAGCTACAGGTGAACGAGGCATCTATGGCGAGTTTCTGCCCAACGCGCAAGGCGAGGATGTAGTCGCCGGCATTCGGACTCCACTGCAGATTAGCCTGGCCGCCGGCCGTCGCTGGGCCGAAGCGAACCATGTCGACGAAGCCGAGCGAAGCTCACGCTATCCGACCCTCGAAGAGCGCTTTCCCACAGTCTACAAGGAGCTTCTGAAAATCGCCCAGCGCCTCGAAAAGCATTTCCACGACATGCAGGACATGGAATTCACGATCGAGCGTGGCCGTCTGTTCATGTTGCAGACCCGCACCGGCAAACGCACGGCCGAAGCCGCTGTGCGCATGGCCGTCGAGATGGCCGAGGAACGCTTGATCGATCGACGCGCTGCGTTGATGCGCGTTGAGCCGGCCCAACTCGAACAGCTGCTCCACCCGAGGCTCGACCCGCAAGCACCAAAGGAAGTCATCGCGCGGGGGTTGCCGGCTTCTCCGGGAGCGGTGTCGGGGGAAATCGTCTTTTCGGCCGACGAAGCCGTGGCAGCCCACAATTCAGGACGAGCGGTTATCCTGGTGCGGCACGAGACGTCACCCGAAGATATTCATGGAATGCATGTAGCAGAGGGTATCCTTACGGCTCGGGGAGGCATGACCAGCCATGCGGCTGTGGTTGCGAGAGGCATGGGCAAATGTTGTGTGGCTGGCTGTGGTGCGATCGAGATTGATTACGAGGCGGGGGCGATGAAGGTCGGCGACCATATCATCCGCCGCGGTGAGTACATTACGCTCGATGGGGGAACCGGTGAAGTCATCGCAGGTCGAATTCCGACGGTCCCTCCCGAGGAATCGGACTACTTTCGCAAATTCATGAAATGGGCCGATCAACAGCGCGTTTTGGGCGTCCGCGCCAACGCCGATACTCCGGCTGATGCACGTATAGCGCGCGAATTTGGCGCCGAGGGTATTGGCCTATGCCGGACCGAGCATATGTTTTTTGCCCCCGAACGCATCGAGGTGATGCGCGAAATGATCCTGGCTGAAAACCACGAGCAGCGTGTCAGAGCCCTCGAGAAGATTGTCCCGATGCAGCGCGCCGACTTTGTGGCTATCCTGCGAGAAATGGATGGCTTGCCGGTCACTATACGGCTGCTTGATCCACCGCTGCACGAGTTCTTACCTCGAGATGACGCCGAGATTGCGCGTCTTGCCGAACATATGGGCACAGATCCTGCGCGCCTGAAGCAAATTCGGGATCGTCTCGAGGAATTCAATCCGATGCTCGGTCATCGTGGCTCCCGCCTCGGAATAACCTTCCCGGAGATTTACGAGGCACAGGCGCGAGCGATTCTCGAGGCTGCAACTGAATTGCGCGCCCAGGGAATCAAGGTGCTTCCCGAAATCATGCTGCCATTGATCGGTGAGCGTAAGGAATTCGAGTTGCTGGCGGCGGAAATTCGAGAAGTTGCCCGTCAAGTGCTCAGTCGCGACAACGTTCGGCTGCAATACCATATCGGCACCATGATCGAGGTTCCTCGAGCGTGTATCGAGGCCGGGCAAATCGGTGCGGTCGCAGACTTTTTCTCCTTTGGAACCAACGATTTGACCCAGATGACCTATGGGCTCTCGCGCGATGACTCATCGAAATTTCTCGATGACTATCTTGCTCACGGCATTTACAAAACAGATCCCTTTCAGGAGCTGGATACTGAGGGCGTCGGTGATCTGATGCGCATTGCCGTCGAACGCGGGCGCAAGGCCAACAAGAAGCTCAAAATTGGCATCTGTGGAGAGCACGGGGGCGACCCCGCGAGTGTCAAATTTTGCCACAGCCTTGGATTAGACTATGTCTCCTGCTCGCCGTTTCGCCTTCCGATTGCGCGCCTGGCTGCCGCCCAGGCTGCGCTCGAGAAACGCAGGAGCAAACGAGAATTCAAGGACGTCTAGGCACACCCTTGCTGCTGAATGGTTTTGACGCAGAAACCGGCGCCGAGGCGCTCTAAAGAGGTTCAGCCGAGGTACTCGTCCACTACTATGGCTGGGATTTCCAGATTGTAGACTTGATTTTTCCGCAAGATCCGCAGATGAATGCGTTCGCCGGGACGATGTCGATTAATAGCATCGTAAAGCGCGCGCCGTTCATGGATTTCGTGGCCGTCAGCACTGAGCACCAGATCACCCTGCTGCAGACCGGCTTTCTCGCCGGGACTACCCGGCATTACGGCGGCGATTACCACATGGTCCCGCAATGTGTAAGAGAGAACACCTAGCCAGAGCCTTGGCGGGGTGCTTACACGATGGCCGTAGCGGACCAATTCATCGCGACCGGACAGGAAACATTCACCGGGAATTGCCAGAATTGGGCGTACGAGGTCGGCAAAATTTAGGTACGAGAAGGCCAGTACCTGCCCTTTTGAATTGATAATGGGGCCGCCGCTCAAGCCAATGTTGAGCGCGGAGGCGGTGACACATACGCAGCGCTCAAGCACGAATTCCCAAGCAGCATCAAAAGGACCGAGATAGGTGATGATGCCCGTATCGCCGCACCGCTTCTCGGCTCCCAGACTCGACAGGATCAGGACTTCCTGGCCGAGAGTTGCCGAGGCAGACGACGTGACCTCCAGATAAGGATGGTTACTGCCCTCGACTTGCAGAACACCGAGGCTGGTGGTGAAGTCGCGCGCCACCACCCGGGCTGGAGCCTGACGTCCATCCGTAAACGTGACCATGACGTTCTCGGCCCCCATGATCATGTAATTGACTGTGACGATTAAGCCGTCGGCACTGACTAACGTCCCCGTACCACGGCGATCGGGACCGAGACCCACCGCGACGGATGGATGCGAGGGAGGGATTTGGCTGTGAATACTAACAGTCGCAATCCCGACCTTCTCTAGTAATGGTACAGCACCGTTCACTCCCGTGCTCCGCAAGATGTTTGTCGTCGGCAGCCGCCTAGACTCAAATTAATCAATTGAATAAGGGCGTCAAGCTGTATCAACGGTCGGCGACCAACAACCTTTTTGCGCTCAGCGGGTCGTCGAGCAGTTTAGCCTACTCGGTTATTGATTCCATAACTCGCCCGCTGGCGGCGTCACAGATATCAATTCGTATTGTCCCGCTTATGTTATGCGCTGATTTGACCTGGCTGATACCGTTCTTCAGGTCGGATGCGAATTTGGCTAAGGCGAAGGGAGGCATTTGTTCCATTGGAAAATTGTCCATCAGCACCCTAGCCACTTTTGGAGATGGCCACTGGACTGAAGCGACTTTGGGGCCGGCCACCGGCAGGTCGCGCAACATGCGCTCCATGGCATCTTCGAAACTGCCGCCGTTGGAAGGAGGTTGCGCGACCACTTGCTGAGCCTTGGAATCCTGTTGAGAGGCCGACATTGCGCCGCCACCTAACTGCGCCAGCATTTCCGCGACGCGCTTGCGCGCATCGGAATTTGGCGCCAGCTGTTGGGCTCTCTCGAAGGCCCTGCGCGCGGCCTCGACTTGATTCAGCTGTCCGTAAGCGATTCCCAGATTGAAGCTCGCTTCAAAAAAATTCGGGTGGGTTGCGAGCACCTTGCGATACTGAACTATCGCCTGCTCAGGGGTACCTGATGACAAAAGCATCGTGCCCAGGTCGGTTCGTACCTCAGGATCGTCGGGCTTTCGACTCAAGTAATGTTCGTAGGCAGCGATAGCCTCATCGTACTTGCGCTGATCGAAGTCAATATTCCCGATGCCGCGCAGCGCATCGAGGTCGTCGGGTGCCATTTTCAGCACGTGTGCATAAGCCGCGGCGGCTTTTGAATAATAGGAAGAATCGAATGCTGCCGCCCGCGAACACACGTCACCATATCGGTCCCAGGCTGCCAGGTCGCGTGGATTAGCGGCTGCGTTGGCCGCAATCTTGGCGATGAAATCGCGAGCCTCTTTCGGCAATTGGATCGCGGGATGGCCGGGCGGTAATTCCTGCGGCTCGCTGGTCGACGCGGTTTGAGGGGCCGTTTGCGACGTTGACGACAGCAGTGCCTCACGTTGCGGAATCTGTCGCATTACACCGTAAGCTATGAGTGTTCCCACTACCATAATCGCGGCGAACGTAATCGCGAAGGGACCGAGCGTCGACGACCGGGCAGATCCTTGAGCAGACTTGTCCGGGCGGTTGTGGGCCCGGGAAGCCACCGGTATGAGGGCTTCGAAGCAAGTTCCGCATTGAACGCAAAATTTCGCGGCGGCGATCCGGGCGGCGCCGCATTGTGGACAAAAATGCACGTTTAGATCCTGCACTGTCGAAAGTCGTTACTCCGATTGCTGCTCAGAACGGTTCATAAGTAAAAGCTACGCACTCTAGTGGGTAGTTCGCTGGCTTTCTGGGGGATTCTTCGAACACAGATAGTCATAGCAGTGACTACTCAGTACTTGAGTGCTTGAGCTGGGCCAGACTCTTGGTAAACGGCGGGTAAGCTATTCCGCGTTCGGTGATGATCGCGGTAACCAGCTCGGCGGGTGTGACATCAAATGCCGGATTAAACACGTCAACCCCTGTCGGCGCGATTGATTTGCCTGCGAATTCCGTCAGTTCTGTCGCTGGGCGCTGCTCAATCGGGATCTCTTCGCCGCTGGCACAGGTCAGGTCGATCGACGACAGCGGCGCAGCCACGTAAAACGGGACCTTATGCCGTTGGGCCATCACCGCCAGCGGATAAGTACCGATTTTGTTAGCCACGTCACCATTAGCTGCGGTCCGATCGGTGCCCACGATTACACAATCGATTTCCCCTGTTCGCAAAAGGCTGGCTGCCATATTGTCGGCAATAATAGTGACAGGCACGCGATCTTTGCGCAGTTCCCAGGCGGTGAGGCGAGAACCCTGAAGGAAGGGACGAGTTTCATCGGCGAATACTCGCACGGCTTTGCCCGCTTCGCGCGCGGCTCTGACGACGCCGAGAGCAGTTCCGTACCCGGCAGTTGCCAAAGCCCCCGCATTACAGTGAGTTAGGATGTTGACTTTTGAATCAAGCAGCTCGGCCCCGTGTCGACCTAGCGCACGATTGACTTCGATATCTTCATGATATATTGCGATAGCTTCGTCGCGCATTCGCCGATAAAGGCGTTCAGGATTCAATTCCAGGTTTGCCTCCAAAACATGCCGCATTCGATCGATCGCCCAGGAAAGGTTCACCGCGGTCGGACGGGTTGCTTTGAGTATCGCCGCTGCACGTTCGAAGCGGGCCCTGGCTTGCTCACCCGCGCTTCGGCGGATGGCGAGCGCCATAGCCATCGCGGCCGCGACCCCGATAGCGGGGGCACCGCGTATTACCATGCTTCGAATGGCGCGAGCGATACCGCGATAGTCGTGGTAGGTGCGGATCACTTCGCGGCCCGGCAAAAGCCGCTGATCAATCATACGAACCGTATCTCTATGCCATTCAATCGTTTTAACAAGCACCCTCGGTCCTCTCTCCTACTCGACTGAATTGGTGCCGGGTTAGGGACACAGCGCTATCAAGTAATTGGTATCAGGAACCTCTCAACAGACGAAGCCCAAATAAGGGGCGGATCGACGCAAAATCTGCTGTGCGCGAGCTGGTGACCGCAGCTATGTTTGTGCCGGTTGCGGTGCTATAAGAAAGTCGCACGTTGGGCCATGATAGGTGAGCGCTGGTGCTGCGAGCACAGGTTCGGCAATTACTGGTCTGGCTGGCAGCCGCTCGGTATTTAGCAGGCCCCCGAGGGAGAGCTAATGGGGCGCAGATTGTACGTCGGCAATTTGGCCTGGACTGTGACTGATCAGGACCTGCAGGACGCTTTTTCAGAAGCCGGGAAAGTCGAAAGTTCGCAGGTGATAATGGACCGTGCAACCAACAGGTCCCGAGGCTTCGGATTCGTTGAGATGGCGACCGATGAAGCTGCTGACGCCGCCATCAAGCGACTGAATGGCCGAGAGATCAAGGGGCGCCCGATCCGCGTAAATGAGGCTCAGGCACGCACTGGCGGCGGACGCAGCCAGGGCTCGGGCCGAGAGCGCTGAACCGGTTCGAGCCGCCTGTTGCTTTAAGGCGGCTGAAAATCGAAATCTGATTTTGCGCAAGTATCACCATACCTGTGCGCGCGGTACTATACTCGCCTCGAATTCATCCTGCTAAGAGACTAGGGTCTTGCGACAGAGAGCCGAGCGGACTAATCCGCCCGGCCCCTCGCCAACCGGGAAAAGGGGGGGCAAACCCCAGCTAGCGGCCTCTAATTATAGACCATCTTTAACGAGTTGCAATAGCTAATGTGATGCAATTGGATGACAACAATGCACAGATAGTGCGGTTTGAGCGCATTTTGCTGTTGTAAACTTAGTCTTCTTTCCGTCCTAACGTTTGCCAACCGTTCTAATCTGCCGCAGCGGCTTGCTGTTCGACCGATGTGCCCTGCTTTCGCATCAGCTCTTTTAGCAAACGAGGTGGAGACATCGGTAATTCGCGCATTCGAACGCCAACCGCGCGATAAATGGCATTGGCCACAGCAGCCATTGGTGGCACAATTGATACTTCGCCAACGCCTCGGACTCCGAGTGGATGGCTGGGGTTTGGCACTTCGACCACTATCGTCTCAATCGGCGGGAGATCCAAGCATGTGGGCATGCGATAATCGAGCAGGCTAGTGTTACGCAGCACTCCACGCTCATCATAGACATATTCCTCGCTTAGAGCCCACCCGAGACCTTGAGCCAATCCTCCTTGCATCTGGCCTTCAACGTAGCTTGGATGAATCGCACGGCCGGCATCTTGAGCAATTGTGGCCCGGAGAATCTGAACTTTGCCGGTTTCCGGGTCAACTTCCACGTCGACACAAACGGTGGCGAAAGCGTTACCTACGGCTCCCACTGCACCCGCATTAACGGTCGCCCTACCGGTTACTGGCCCGCCAGTTCTAGCTAGGCGCGATGCCAGCTCTTTTAAGGTGAGCGGTGCAGCGTTTTCTCCGCTCGCTGTGAACACGCCATTTTTGAATTGGACTTCCTCAGGCTGTTTTTCCCAAAGCTTCGCCGCACGTTGCTTTAATTGTCGCAAGGCATCATGTGCCGCATCGTATACTGCAAGCCCGGTAGCCAAGGCGATGCGGCTGCCACCGGTCACGTCAGTGTGCCCGATAGCATCAGTATCGGTAACTATCGGCCGCACATCGGTGACGTTGAGGCCCAAAACTTCCGCCGCAATCATTGCCATTGCGGCACGGGTACCGCCGATGTCGACGGAGCCAGTGACGACACTTATGGTGCCATCGGTATGGACGTTCACCGTCGCCGAGGATTGCAAGCCGCCATTAAACCAAAATCCCGATGCCACACCGCGGCCCCGGTTTTTTCCGATCAACTCGGATCGGTAATGGTCACTATTCTTGATGGCCTCAACCGTCTCAATGTAGCCGATCTTTTTAAATGGAGGCCCTGCGGGTTGTGGCGTCCCTTCATGCGACGCATTACGGAGCCGAAGTTCCAAGGGATCAATGCCACATTTTTCCGCCACTTCGTCGAGAGCCGTTTCGCAGGCGAACGCCGACGCGGGTGAACCGGGCGCCCGATAGGCGGCCACCTTAGGACGATTAACAACAACGTCAAACGAATCGATCTTGAGATTTTCAATGTGGTAGGGACCCAACGTCGTCATCGCGCCTGGTGCGAATGGCGAGCCGGGAAATGCGCCAGCCTCATAAGCCATCCAAACTTCAGCCGCCGTTATTTTGCCCTGGCGAGTAGCGCCGAGTTTGACGCGAATCTTTGTGCCGGAAGTGGGACCGGTAGCCCTTAGCACTTCGCTGCGGGTCATTGTTAGTTTGACCGGCCGGCCGGATTTTTTGGACAGCAAAACGGCCAAAGGCTCAAGGTAGACTGTGGTCTTGCCGCCAAAACCTCCGCCAATCTCCGCCGGGACAACTCGAATCATGCCCTCAGAGAGTCCCAGGATACTGGCCGTCAAAGTTCGGACGTTGAATGAACCCTGGGTCGAACAATAAATCGTGATGTGACCGTCCGGGTTGTATATGGCGAGAGCGTTCTGGGGTTCGATATAGCCCTGATGCACCGTGGCGGTTCTATATTCGCGCTCGACGATGAAATCGGCACTCTTGAATCCGGCTTCAAGGTCTCCGCGTTGGAATTGGATATGGGCGGCTACATTAGTGGGGCGGTCGGGCCCTTCTGGTGACCCTGGGTCGGTACGGTGAGCAATGAATCGGCTTCGCAACTCAGGCAGAAGGATCGGTGCGTCGGGCTTCATTGCCTCTTCCGCTGTCATGACCGGCGGCAGCAACTCATAATCCACTTCGATTAGTTCGAGCGCCTCTTCGGCAATGTGTTTACTGGTTGCGGCAACAGCGGCGACGGGATGGCCATCGTATAAAACCTTGTCACGTGCCATCACGTTGAGGGACAGATAATGAGTATTGACGACTAACTCGCCAACCTGGGCCATCACCCCTTTTACCTCGGGGAAATCAGCGCCCGTAATGACGGCGTGAACACCCGGGTGCTTGAGAGCCTTGTCAATTCTGATCGACTTTATCTTCGCGTGTGCATGTGGACTCCTCAGCACCTTTCCGTAGAGCATTCCGGGCATTGAATAATCGGCGCCATACAGAGCTTGGCCGGTGACCTTTTCCACTCCGTCGTGCCGGATGGGCCGAGTGCCAATAACTCTGAAATTGCCATCGCTCGAACCATTGAGATGTGCCACGAAAACACCTCCTGGGCGGAGATCTCTGGGCTTAGTGGGAGGGGCGACTCGGGTGAGATGACTGGTAAACTATCCTCCTGGATTTTCCCGACCACCGCCGAGTGCAGGCAAAAAGAAGACCTCGCTGTCTTCACCGACCGGCTCTAGGACCCCTCCGGTGCCCATTTCGCCGTCTATTGAAACAGCGATTGATGGCTTTACGTCACCGTCCTGTAGCAGCTGCTCGCTGAAGCCAGGAAACTGCCGATCGAGATCCTCGATCAACTGCCGGACGTTGCGGCCCTTAGCCTTCACCCGGTCTTTACCGCCCGTCAGCTTGCGAAGTTGAGCAGGGATTATGACCGTCGCCATGATTGACCGACAGGCCGGGCCCGTATTTCCGACCCGGCCTGGCTACATTACTTTCAACTCCCGGCAGCAGCAGCTTGGGCTTCTGCGCGGGTACGCTTACTCAGCAGGGCCTTGAGAACACGCGGAGGAGACATCGGCAATTCGGTCATTCGCACGCCGACAGCATGAGCTATCGCGTTAGCGACGGCCGCTGGAGGTGGTACGATAGAAACCTCACCGACGCCGCGAATGCCGAGCGGATGGCCCGGGGTGGGGACCTCTACGATACAGGTCTCAATCATGGGCAAATCGAGGCAGGTCGGCATCCGATAATCAAGCAGACCTGTATTGCGCAGAATCCCTCGCTCGTCGTAAAAATATTCTTCATTGAGCGCCCAGCCGATGCCCTGTGCCGTGCCGCCCTGCATCTGACCCTCGACGTAACTCGGGTGAATTGCCTTGCCCACGTCCTGGGCGACGGTCGCTCTCAAGATCTGGACCTTACCGGTATCAGGATCTACTTCCACGTCGATTACTGTCGTGGCGAAGGCAGGGCCGACCCCCCGCGCATTAACTGTAGCGCGGCCGGAAATTGGCCCGCCGGTTCTGGCCAGCCGTCCAGCTAACTCCTTGATCGTCATGGGCTTGATGCCATCACCCTGCGCGGTGAATAGCCCGTTAGCAAAGGAAACTTCCTCAGGCTTCTTCTCCCAGAGCTTGGCCGCGCGTTCCTTGAGCTGGCGGACCACATCCTGCGCTGCTTCATACACCGCCCATCCTGTCGCGAAGGCGGTGCGGCTGCCACCTGTTACGTCGGTATGCCCGATCGAATCGGTGTCGGTAACCAACGGTCGCACGTCATTAACGTCGAGTCCGAGCACCTCAGCTGCAATCATAGCCTGAGCCGCTCGCGTGCCACCTATATCGACTGAGCCAATAACGACGCTGGCGGTCCCGTCTGTATGAATGTTGACGATCGCAGAGGACTGCAGACCGACGTTGAACCAAAACCCAGAGGCAACCCCTCGCCCTCGATTGGGTCCCTCTAACTTTGATTTATAATGCGGACTGTTCTTGATTGCCTCGACCGTCTCGATGTAACCAATCCGGCGATAAGGGGGACCCGCGGTCTGTGGCGTTCCCTCACGGGCGCCGTTCATGATGCGGAAATCACATGGGTCGATTCCGCATTTTTCGGCCAGTTCATCAATAATCGTCTCAGAAGCCATGGCCGCATTGCTGGCACCGGGAGCGCGGTAAGCTGCCGTCTTTGGCCGGTTCACCACGACGTCGTAGGCATCGATCAAGAGGTTAGGGATGTTGTAAGGTGCCACGATCGTCATCGCGCCAGCGCCGACGGGAGAGCCAGGAAAGGCCCCCGCCTCATAAGCCATCCAGATCTGAGCGGCTAGCAACTTACCATCTTTGGAGCACCCCATTTTGCATCGAATGGTCGAACCCGAGGTTGGTCCCGTGGCCCGTAACACCTCGGCACGCGACATCGTTAGCTTTACGGGGTGCCCGGTCTTTTTCGACAGCAGTACCGACAGGGGTTCGAGGTAAATTGTGGTTTTACCTCCGAAGCCACCACCGATTTCGGCGGGCACTACCTTGATATTACCCTCAGGCATACCGAGGACCGCGGCCGACAAAGAGCGCACCACGAAACTGCCTTGGGTCGAGCAGTAAATCGTGGCGTGGCCATCGGGGTTGTAAATGCCGACCGCGTTATGGGGCTCTATATAGCCTTGATGAACCATCGCGGTCTTGAACTCGCGTTCAACCACGTAGTCTGCCTGTTTGAAGCCTTCGTTTACGTCACCGCGCTTGAATTGTAGATGAGTGGCGACATTAGTCGGTTTATCGGGGCCTTCTTCCTTGTTGCGCAGACCGGGCAGTAAAATGGGCGCGTCAGGCTTCATTGCCTCTTCGACCGACATGACCGGGGGAAGGACTTCATAGTCGACTTCGATGAGCCGCAACGCCTCCTCCGCAATATGTGGGCTTGTTGCGGCCACCGCTGCCACAGCATGACCATCGTAGAGCACCTTGTCCCGCGCCATTATGTTGGCGGAAAGGTGACTCATGTTCAGGGCCATCTCGCCCGCCTGCTCCATCTTATCTGGCAGAGCTGGCAAGTCATTGGCGGTAATGACAGCCTTCACGCCAGGCAGCGCGGCGGCTTTATCGACCTTGATCGACTTGATAATGGCGTGAGCATAGGGGCTGCGCAGGATCTTGCCGTACAACATCCCGGGGAAGTTGTAATCTGCGCCATATTTGGCTTGGCCCGTCACTTTCTCGATGCCATCGTGACGAACCGGACGAGTCCCGATTACTCTGTAGTCGTGGCCATTGGGTGATGCCGCCATTTACTTGACCTCCTGTTCCTGCAGGAAGCGTTCTGTCTGTTCCGTGGCCGAGGGACCGCTACCGAGATGTCCTGCCGGTTGTTGGCCACTCGCGAGCGTCTGCGCCGCGTCGGCCACTGCTCTTACTATTTTGTCATATCCGGTGCAGCGGCAAAGATTTCCGGCCAAAGCGTACCGAATTTCAGCCTCTGTTGGTTTGGGATTACGGTCCAAGAGTGCCTTGGCCGACATTAGGAAACCGGGCGTGCAGATTCCACATTGAAGACTGGCATGCTCCAAGAATTTCTGCTGGAGGACGTGCAGCCGATCTGGCGCGGCCAGGCCCTCGACCGTTTGGATGGTTTTGCCCTGAGCCTCCACCCCCAGCATGAGACAAGAGCAAAGCGGGCGGCCATTGACGATCACGGTGCAGGCACCGCAGTCTCCAGTCAGGCACCCTTCCTTGCTGCCGGTCAGCTCGAGTACATCCCGCAAAACCTCGAGCAGGCTCTGGCGAGGCTCACACAAGAACTCAATCGGTTCACCGTTGATATTTGCTTCGACTACGACTTTTTTAGCCATTTTGGTTGTCGCGGAACTCCGTTGATTCGAGGAATGTGGATCACAGTTTGCCCTACTTCGACTCAACGACTCGTTTGCGCAGCGCGCGCTCGTTCGATTGCCTTTGCCAAAACGCGTCGCGTTAAGACGCCGGTGACGTGCCGACGGAACTCTGCCGTGCCGCGCATATCGTCAATCGGTGAAGTGGCGGCGATTGCGAGCTGAGCTGCACGCTCGATGGTTTCATCACTGATGCGTTTACCCACGAGCGCTTGTGCCGCCTCGCGCGCAAAGATCGGAGTAGGTCCAACTGCACCGAGGCCGATCCGCGCAGCGCTGATCCGGTCGTCGCTCGGATCCAGTGTCACGGCCGCACCAACGCCGACCACTGCGATATCCATTTCATTGCGAGGGATAAAGCGCAAATAGGCGTCGCTTGAGTTGCGGGCCGGCGCCGGAATATGAAATTCGACCAGCAGTTCGCCGGGTTGAAGCACGGTCCGCCCGGGTGCCGTGCAAAAATCTTCAACCGCGACTATCCTTTCCCCGCCGGGTCCTATTACTCGGCACTTGGCGCCAAGCGCAATCAGGGCGGGGGTGGTGTCGGCAGCAGGCGAGCCATTGCATAAATTGCCACCGACCGAGGCGCGGCTTTGAATCTGCAAGGAGCCGATGAGATGGGCCGCCTCGGTTAGACCCGGGTAGTATTTGCGCATGTCGCTATTTTCGTAAATCTCGATGCAGGGGACCGCAGCTCCAAGTCTGAGTCCTTGCTGCATCGAAAACTCGATGCGGCGCATCTCCTGAATATTTTTGACATCGACCACGTAGCTGGGGCGGCGCACTCCCGCGCGCAGCTGGATAATTAGATCAGTACCGCCGCATAATGGTCGAGCCTGCTCGCCATGTGCAGCCAGCAGTTTCACCGCATCGGCGACAGTGTTAGGTGACTCGTAATTAATGGCGTGCAAGGCCTACAAACCTCCTCGTCCGGGGCGGTTTAACATCTCGTCCCTAATTTGGATGGTTCAATCTAGCGCAAAAATCCGCAACCAGACTACCCTTGAAGCAACGGCAACAACCAAGGAGAGCAAAGTAAGCCAAATCTCATACCTGCCCCCTATGGTCAATGGCGTCTGCGACCCATTCCCCGGCTGGCCCGGTCGCGCCTAGCCCACGAAACCCAGTTTGGTAACGACCTCGGCTGCTGTGCGCGCCAGAATGGGCGGTTGTTTACCCATCGCCGCGAAGCGCGGATCGGTCGTTTGGCCACGCACGAAGCGAACATAGATCTGTTGCACGACCGTCGCCGTCTTCCATAGAGCCCACGCTCGGTAGAATTCGATGTGGCTTAGGTCGCGGCCGGTGCGTTCAGCGTACCGCTGAATCAGCTCGTCCCTTGTGAAAAAGCCGGGGCGAGTTGTGTGGGCGTAACCTTCGCTTAGTTCAATCAAGTCAGGTGCATCACTTGGTTCGCGCCAGTAGTTGAGCGCGATCCCGAGGTCGACCATAGGATCGCCAAGCGTGGACATTTCCCAGTCAAACACGCCTGCCACCTGGCCCGAATTGTCGGGTGCAAACATGACATTATGGAGGTAGAAGTCGTTGTGAAGCAGCACCGGTGACTGGGCTGGTGGTATATGGTCGAGGAACCATGCGCCGAGCTTGCTCATCAGGGGCACGTCGGTCGTCTTGGCCTTCTCCCAGCGATCCATCCAACCGATAATCTGACGGCGTATGAACCCTTCGGGACGTCCCAGTTCACCGAGTCCGATGGCTTGGTAATCAACATTGTGCAGAGCAGCCAGCGAATCGATGAAGCCTTGAGACATGCGGCGGAAAGTAGCGGGATCGCTGTGAATCCCAGGCGGCAAGGGGCGACGATTTGGAATTACGAATCCATGCCGGCGCTCCATGACAAAAAACGGCGCGCCTATGATTGTTGGGTCGTCAGAGAACAAGATTGCCCGCGGCGCCTGAGGAAAGCGTTCCCAGAGACGCGACAACACCCGGTACTCTCGCGCCATATCGTGACCGCCCACCGGTAGAGGACCAAAGGGCGGGCGCCGTACTACCCACTCCTGATGGTTGCCGAAACGGAGCAAGTAGGTGAGGTTTGAGTGGCCGCCGCGAAACTGTTTGACCTCGAATGGCTGATCGGCCCCGGGTACTTCGTGGGCCCGCAAAAAAGCAATCAGCTTGGGCCAATCGAGCTGTTCTTCGTCGCGTACCTCGCCGTATTCCGGCTGCGGCTGATCTTTATCCTCTTCGTCGTGGTATGCCATCGAGAAAACTCGCAAGTCTTATCGTGCGGTTCCACGCGCAATAACCCGGTCAAACGATCGGTAGATGGAACCAAAGCTTACTTCCATTTGCGGCACTCGCGGCGGGCAATTGTCATGCGATGGACCTCGTCGGGACCGTCAACTATTCGCATCGCGCGATTTTCGCGCCAGAACCGGGCGATCGGGGTGTCATCGCTCATGCCCATAGCGCCATATAACTGGATTGCACGGTCCAGTACGTTCATCACCATATTGGCCGCCATCACCTTGATTTCAGCAATTTCCTGCCGCGCAGCACGCTTACCGACCGTATCGATCAACCACGCCGCGTTCATTACCAACAACCTGGTTGCATCAATTTCAATCCGTGAATCGGCGATCCACTGCTGCACGTTAGCCTTGTCCGCAAGATAGCTACCGTGAGCGAACCGAGTGTTTGCCCGTTTGCACATCAGTTCGAGGGCGCGCTCCGCGACGCCAATGTTCCGCATGCAGTGATGGATCCGGCCGGGGCCGAGACGTGCTTGCGCAATCGCAAAACCATCACCTTCGCCGCCCAAGAGATTGGTGACGGGCACTCGGCAGTCCTTGTAAACAATTTCGCAATGACCCCCGCCTCCGGTGTGCCCCATTACCGGCACTGCGCGAATTAAGTTAAATCCCGGCGTGTCGGTCGGCACGATCAGCATGCTCGCCCGGCGATGAGGCTCGGCTTGAGGATTGGTGACCACCATAGTGATGGCAAAACTGGATCCGATGGCATTGGAGGTGAACCACTTGTGGCCGTTAATCACGTAATAATCGCCGTCACGGACTGCTCGGGTCGCGAGTTGAGTGGGGTCAGATCCTGCAGTTTCGGGTTCGGTCATCGAAAAACAAGTTCGCATCTCACCCTCAAGACAGGGCTCAAGCCAGCGGCGTTTCTGCTCCGGTGTGCCGAATTCCGCGAGGATCTCCATGTTGCCAGTATCAGGGGCCATGCAGTTGAAGGCGCGCGGGCCAATCGGACTGCGTCCCATGATCTCACACAAAGGCGCGTACTCAGCGACCTTGAGGCCATTACCATCTTCGCCGGCGGGCAAAAACAGATTCCACAGCCCACTGGCTTTCGCCCTTTTACGAACCTCTTTGAGGATCTGCGGCTCAGTATGCTCATGGCCGGGCTGACTCATTTCTTCCTCAACCCTTTTCTCAATCGGATAAACATACTCGTTCATGAAATCCGAAATTTTTCGTTGCAGATCCTTGACTTTGGGCGAAAGTTCAAAATCCATGTCCTTGCTCGTGCTCCTATCGGCGCGTGGCGTCAATTCCAGCTAACTTCATAGTCTAGCTTTGCGATGCAGGAAAGACCGCGGGTCGAGGCGGTTGCTTCTCCGAGTCTTCTCTTCGAATGCTCGCCCGCTCCCTCTGCGACGGGCCTAATTAGCGGCGGGACTCCGCAGGCTCGCAGGGCCGAGGTTTGCACGTTCGAGATGAAACCCCTCCCGGCCGTCTACTCTCCAAGAGCGATTGGTGAAGGGCTACAATAGCTCGGTTCGACCGCAGCAAAGACCCGGAGGGCAGCACAGTGGAACTCAAAAAACCCCAAGTTGATGTTGGCATCTTTACCGAGCAGCTCGAGCCAATGCAGACATTCTACCATGAGAAGCTTGGGCTCGAGTTCGAATCTATCCTTCCTGTCGGTGGCGGTTTTCGCCAATACCGCTACTTGTGCAATGGCTCGGTGATCAAGCTGATGCATTCTCGTGAACCACTGCGGCCACGGCGTCCAGGCGGGTACGAAACACTCATGATCGCAACCGCCAAAGTCGCGACGCCCGAACCTTTGCCCGACCCGGATGACAACACGATTGAATTGGTCCCACCGGGCCGCGACGATGTGACCCAGATCGAAATCCGGGTGGGAGTTCGGGACGTCGACATTTCAGGCCAGTTTTACCTTAACGCATTCGGCGCCACCGATTTGGGAAATTATCGCTACAAGATTGGTGAAACTATCTTCGGCCTCTATCACGAGCCGGAAATTCATCCTCCAAATATCGTTCGTTTCACCAACCCGCTGGAGGTAGTCAGAGCGATGGCGCAGCTGGGAATCCAATATGTGACTTTCCAGGTTCGCGATTGTGACTCCGCGGTCAGCTCGCTTAAGGCCGCGGGTGCTGCAGTGGCCTTAGAGCCATCCACCTTTGGCGATGTCGCGCGTATTGGTTTTGTGCGTGATCCGGACGGCAACTTCATTGAGTTATCACAACGTCCGCCGACCTGAGATAAGTTTGCGAATGCCGGCAAAACGAACCCAGGCCTTGCGTCGGAGAAACCGTCTGCAGGCCTGGCTCAATTGCCTGCGCTGTTACCGATACCGTTGTGTGGATCGGGGTTTCAAATGCGCTGCTTCAGCGGCTTGGTGCCTCATGAAGCACAAGGCAGTTGGAAGCTATGGGTACTCGTTCACGTTCTGCAAAGCGAAGCGATTCGGCGATGCCATCTCAGCCCACGACCGCTCACGAGCCGGTGAAATTTGAACTGCCAATAGATTTCGATGAGATTCTCGCCCTTGCTGTTTTCGATGTGGTTGCGAGGGGTAAGCGCCGTAAGTTCCGAAGACGCAGCCGCCGGGCCAGGCCGCTGTAACTCGGGTTGCAGGCGCTCAAGCCGAGCAGAGGCGAAGAATCCCGACAGCGCGCACGACAACGTGCTAATTAGAGGCATGGCTCGAGTGATCATGAAGTCGGTCAACTAGTTGCGGTGTCGAGCGCGCCAATTCCCAGAGTCACCGTTGAGAGCACCAACCAGACATCGAGAGGCTCCTATGAAAGTCGGAATCTCAATGATCTACAAACGAGTCGATGAATCCGCGCCGGATCCGGGGAGGTTTGCCGCAGAGTGCGAGAAGCTAGGACTCGAATCGGTATGGGTCGGCGACCATATGCTGTTCCACGCTGAACCGACGACTCCATTCCCAGCCGGTGGTCCAATCCCCGACCATTACGCTCATTTCCCAGAACCGTTCGTAGTCTTGGCAATGGCAGCTGCGACCACCAAAAGCCTACGGATCGGAACCTCAGTGCTACTGGTTCCAGAGCATGAGCCACTCTCAACCGCCAAACGCATTGCAACGTTGGACCGATTGTCAGGCGGACGACTTATTTTGGGTATCGGTGCTGGCTGGCTGCGTGAGGCAGCAGAACCGCTGGGTTCGGATTTCGCTCATCGATGGACACAGGCGCGCGAGCATGTCGCCGCGATGCGAGAGTTGTGGTCCAAGCCTGTCGCCTCGTTCCACGGCAAGTACGTTAACTTCGATCGTATCGTGTGCAACCCTAAGCCGGCCCAGCAACCGGGGCCTCCGGTCCTGATCGGCAGTGCAGACAAAAATGCACTCAAATGGGTTGCCAGATGGGGAGACGGTTACAACCCGGTTTGCTTTGTAACCAACAGGGCGGTCGCTTTCATGCGTCGCAGACTTGAGGAATTGAAGGAGGAGTGTGACAAGAGTGGTCGCGATTTCCGCCGTCTGGACATCACCTTAATGCTCTGTTTAACGGGCGACCGCGCTCAGACGCAGGAACTGCTCGCGCAGCTCACTGACTTGGGTGTTAATCGTGTCGTGCACGTGAGTGCATCTGAGCCGCTCTTTGACGGCGATTATCGCCCCAAGTTGGAACGTCTCGCTCAGATCGCGTTGCCATGACGCGGCGCTAACGAAAAGGACGGCAGACGGCGGCAGTTCAGGGAAGCGGCGGGCCTTTCTCCTGCGACAATTGGCTCAACCAGTCACTGAGTGCCTCCCGCGTGGTCGAGAAAGCGAGCTCCTGCCACGGAATCTCCGTCGGGCTAAAATAGCGCACTTCAGTCGCTTCGTCGGTTACGCTCGCTTGTTCGATTCCGGCTTTGGCCATGTAGACGACGACGGCCACAATTGGAGCGGCGGGGTCGGCGTACACCCCGAGGACCCGGCCGAGTTGAACCTGCATCCCCGTTTCTTCACGCGTTTCGCGTAGGGCCGCGGCGGCCGGGGTTTCACCGAGATCAACGTAGCCGCCTGGAAAGGTCCATTTACCGACCTGCGGCTCTATCCCCCGCCGCAGCAACAGGACCCGCCCATTAGCGGTTATCAGGCATCCAGCCACGAGTTTGGGACCAGGGAAATAGACGAACCCGCAGCGGTCACAAACTTTGAAACGTTTTCTGTCCGGAAGAACGATTCGTGGCTTCATCTCACTTCCACACAGCGGGCAGAAGCGAACTTTCTCGGGGAATTGGTGCTGAACACGATGGTCAGCGTGCACCGGGCAGTCTGGATGAGATACTTGTGCGTCACGCTTCGCAGGCATCTTTAAAACGTCAGCCTCCGAATGAGAGCTTCTACAATCATCAAACACATTGCCGAAACCACCAACCACGAGCTGAGCGGTGTGGTCCGCACAGCGATTTGGCGCTTAATGCCAGCACTATCTGGAGCAGGATTAAGCCGGCCCGCAGTGGCCGAAGCGAGATGGTCGAGCAGCGCATAGTTAGGTGAGGGCCGTGGCACCTCCGCGTAGACCGCCGGGCTCACCGAGAACGCCAAGGGAGGGAAGCTGTGAGCATCGCCGCGTCGCGACGTGAGTTCAATGTTGTACGTTCCCGGCCGCGGCGCGTCGACGCTACCACTTAACTCACCCGGCGCTTCTCTTGACATCGCTACCGAAAATTTCGCTCCGTCGGGGGCGGTCACCGAGGCGGTCATTGGCGAATTGGCAATTGCCGAGTTTGGACTGTAATCGGTCAAATTTATCTTGATGCGGCCTGCCCGGTATCCCAGAGCAACACTAAAATCGTGGACAGCCGTGTTGTGCGGAGCGAGCCACGCCAATAAGCGTTCCCAAAGGGGTCCGAAGGTGCCGCCCTCGATCCATACCGACGACCAGCGCCCGCTCGCATCGGTGGTAACTGCGAGGGTTTTGCCAGCTCCGACCCGCCAGCTTGCGACAATAGGGTTGCGTTGACCGTTGCTTTCCACGAACACACTCAGGTCAGCGCCGGGCTTAAGTAAGGTCGAAACAAAGCCTTTCAGTGCTGGTAACCGCCGCCCAGCTAAGTCGCGCAAAACCGGATCCCCGCTCACGCTATAGGGTACAAATTCCTTCTCGACCATCGTGGTATCCGTGCTGCGCTGTTGAACGTCTTCGACGAACAACTCTGGCAGATTTTCCGGGCTGTCGGTTTGATAGAAACCACCACCGCCATACTTCGACAAAGCCTGCAGCAGCGGCAGATTTGCCTCTCGTCCGATTGCGATTGTCGAGATCGTGGTACTCCCTTGACGGCGCATCGTTGAAACGAGGTCATAGTACATGTCCGGTGTGCCTCCGGTCTCACCGTCCGTCAGAATGACTACATGCTTGACGGAAGCACCGCTCTGCGCCAGCAAGCGTGCGGCCTCTTCGAGTGCCGGCAGGAGATAGGTACGGCCTTGAGCCTTTAGGCGGTCGACCAACTGAGCAAAATAGGGTCGGACCTGCTGCAGTGGTGCAAGTGGTACGACCACGAAGGGCTGGACGTCGAACCCGATGACACTGACCAGATCGCTGTCTTTGAGCGTCTTCAACACGGTCTGGGCCGCCATTTTGGCATAGGTCAGCTTATCGCGACGCCCCATAGAGCCGGATTTGTCGATGATTAGCACCAGCGCGCGCGTGGTGATGTGACGTTGCGGTGGCTTCATCAAGACTGGCATGATCCGGGCGATTGGGCTGTCTTGGTAACCCCCGAGTCCAAAGCTCTGGTCGCCCCCGACCATTGCCAGGGCTCCGCCTGCATTAACGTAATGAACCAATGCATTCTGCAGCGCAGGAGCCAGTTGATTACGTGCGATATTATTTAAAATTACGGCGTCGAAGCCGTGAGGGTCACCGGTGTATGTGTGGCCGTTCAGGGCCTCGACGGTTGGTTGGAAACCCATCTGCCGAACGAGCGTCGTCAGGTAATTCGCATCGCGCATGGTGTCGGTAAGAATTAAAATTTTATGCTGAGCACCGATTCCCACCCATCCCTGGAGCGAATCGTCTTCGGGGTAGATATCGAGCGCAGGATTGTCAGCTTTGAACTCTGCCCGGTAGGAAATAAGACCGGCTCCCTCGGTTCGTACCGGGAAATCGTAACGGGTTTCACCTGGTAGCAGAGTAACGGCACGACGTTCCAGCAACACCCCGTCGCGACTTAACGATATGGTGCCGCGGGTCGCCACTCTGTTCAGATTGGTTATAGTGACGCTCAGCGTGAATGGTTCCGCTTTCTCCAGCGCTGGCGGTAGATTCAGATCGGTCATCGATACATTCGGAATGGAATCGGCGCCTGGCGGTGTAAAAATGTCAAGCCGAATACCGGCAGCGCGCAACGCTCCCAGCGCGTTGAGGGCTTCGCCGCGGTTCTGCCAACCGTCAGTGACGAGCAGCACTCGGCGGCCCTGAGCGGCAGGCTCCGAAGCGATCTTTTCAAGTGCCGTCTCGAGGTTGGTTGCCTGCGGAAAACACTGGTGGCAGCCTGCGGTGCTGGAGAGAGTCAAGATGGCGCTGCCAAAGCGATCTTCGATCGTGTTACCGGCAAACAACAGTGCCGGATCGTCAGCCCGATATTTCAGGCGGTCGCGGAGCAGCCCAGTTATATAAACGCGCATTGGGCGGGTGATGCTGGCCGAGGCATCGATCAGCACAGGCGGCGCACTTGTCGGCGAGTAGCTGCTTAGCTCGGGTTGTGCGAGTGCGATGACATACAGCGAGAGCACAATGGCGCGGAGTATCGGCGCCAGCAGCTGGTGGAAGTTCCTCACTCGCCAGAGGCAGTAGATTGTGATCAGGCCGACCGGAACTAACAGATATAAAGCTCGGGGGAATGCCAGCTGAACTGAATCGAGCTTACGCCAATCTACAGTATGAAAGACCGATTGCAAATCTGAAACCGAAGGAAGACGCACCTGCTTTCACCTGTCAGTATCGTTCGCTCCTGCGATAGACGAGCAGGGCCTCCAGAGCAAGCAGCGTCATGATTGCCCCTAGCAAGTGTGGGGTCAGCGAGATCGTGACGATTTCGCGACTCCTGCTCACCTCGAGGGCGGGTTCGATTCTGAGAGGAGCAACATCTTCGAGGTCTGAGGTGGGCAGACTGGCTAAATTCACGGCGCGCAAAACCGAAGCTGAGCCAGATCCAATCAGAGTGTAAATACCTTGTGTGTACGTCGACGAAAACGGTTGGCTAGGCTGCACCGCCTCTCGACCACCCGTCGGCAACACGACCTCTTTCACCCCAGCGGGAATGATCCAGCGCTCGCCTGTGCGAAAGCTTGTAGCCTGCTCCCCTAGTGCAGCCAGGTAGCTCAATAGGTTCAGGGTCAGAATGGACATTGGCAAGTTTTTGCGACCGAGATAAGGCAGCGGGTTGAAACCGGTCGCCACAAATCGATGCCCTTGACGCTCTCCGGTCAGGATCAACGCACCTTGGCTACCTCCGACAACGGGTCGCATCCAGGAGTGTAGACCGAAGTAAGCGCCTTGGCGAAGATTGAGCAGACGAAAATTGACACCGGCCGTCAAAGGATCGGTTTGAGGCCACGCCGTGATCTGCAGATCGGATGCGGGGCGAAGTAGGAAGTGAAAAATCGGATCGCCGGCAGGCGGCAGAATCAGTAGTGAGCTAAGATCGGGAAACTGCTTAGGCACAGCATATTCGAAGATAGCCAAATCGGCCAACGGCAATTGGGTCGGGACATAATCCGCCGGCGAAATTGTCGTTACTGCGACTCCCGGAATAGAGCGGAGCGTAGCACCGTCGGCCGGCGTAGGGCTCACGAAAAGAATCGAAACGCTACTGATTGCTGGTCCGGTAGCGTAGGCAACGTTATCAAGGGCAAAACTGTCGGTCGGCTCGAGCTGCGCCTTGTATACCTTTGCGCCTATCAGATTGGGGAAATCGAGAACGGCCGTCCTGCCAGGCGCAACCTGGCCTCCTGCGCGCCCGGCCAGCTTCCCATCGGCGGTGATAATGACATCCAGCTGCCGGGGCGAGCGGCTAAAGTTTGCGACCGTTACGCGTCCATGAACTTCGCCTGCACCGAGCGTCTCACGGGTCACCACGAATGAACCGATCGCGTAATTGCTTATCGGTGCGCCCACGACAATCGATTGCACACCGGCGGACGAAGGGACTGTAACGGGACGATAACTAACAAAGAGAATCTTCTGGAATTGACGCTTGCCCAGCAGCTCGGAAAACAGACCTGCTATTGCAACGGGATCATCCGGTGCATCAGTTGCAGAAACATGGCCAAGCGCTGCCATCACCTCCCCAGTGCTGGTGAAGGTCCCGATTCGATGTGGCTCCGGTGAGGTAACATAGACTTCGATTTCATTTGCATTGGAGCCGATCGCCTCTGCAACTTGTTGCCGGGCAGCCGCGAATCGGCTCTGCCCGGAGCTGATCCGAGCCTGCATAGCGGCCGAATTGTCGATTATGAGGGTGGTCAGGTTGCGATTTCGCAAGCGATAGGGCGCCGCTAACGCGAGCACAGCCAGGCAGAGAATCAGCAACTCCACCAGAAAGGTGATGTTGAGATGCGGGCGTCCACCAAAACGCTTGCCCCGCACGACCTGCAGGGCGCGAAATGCAATTACGCTGGACACCACTATTTGGCGCGGGCGCTCGCGCACCAGGTAAGCGATAACTAGTAACGGCGGGATTACAAACAAATACAGCGCCGAGGGGTAGAGCAGGCCGAACCCCGTAAACCACGCATCGATCATTTCTCGGACTTAGTGCACCAAGCCGAGCTCGGTGGCAGCGTTAAGGAAAAAGGCATGGAAGTCCTGGTTGGTTTTATAGAGCACGTAGCGCAATCCGGCGCGCAAACAAAAGTTGCGGATTTCGTCGGAGAGCCGGCTCAGGGTTTGCCGATAGCGTTCGCGCTCCCGCGGACCCAGCACGACCCTTAGCCGTTCACCGCTTTCCGAATCGACAACCTCGACATCACCCTGCAAGCCGTGGCCCTCCAATTCGGTTGCTCCCAGAATTTGGACGGCACTGACATCCATATTGGCCGCCGTGAACAAGCCGAGCGCCCGCTCGACCGAACTGATCATCGCCAGGAAATCTGAAATTAAAAACACCTTGCCCGCGCGTCTGATTGAGACCAGTTCGCGGGCCAGGGCAGGCGCGAGATCCACTTCTCCGCTGGGGGTGAGCGAACTCAATTGGTGCGCCAACTCTCCAATCCGATGGCGCCCATAAACAAATGCTGAGCCCGGCATTCCATTTTTACCACCGAGCACCCGAACCATGACTCTGTCACCGGCTGCTAGAGCGACGTAAGCAACCGCCAAAGCGAACGCGCGGGCAGCCTCGAGTTTAGAGTCGATAGCCGGAAAGCCCATCGAGCCGCTGGCATCGATGAAAATGTAGGTTAGCAGGTCCTCTTCTTCCTTGAAGAGCTTGATGTAGAGTTTGTCCGTCCGGCCGTAAAGTCCCCAATCAATGTAACGGAAATCATCGCCCAGGGCATAAGGGCGAAAGTCGGTAAACTCCAACGAAGAGCCGCGCCGCGGCGAAAGGTGTGAACCCTTGCCGAGGCCTGCATACTCGCGCCGGGTCTTGATTCGAAGCTGCTCCAATCGGGCGATGAAATCGGGCGTAAACTGTTCTGGCAGGCCGAGCATCTATTTAGGACGGGTTTTTCAAGGCCACGAGGCAATAGAATTCGGGTGTCTCAGAAGTTGCAGAACTCCCGCACTATCCGCCGCACTATCGATTCTGACCTGTTCAGGTTTTTGTGGCTGGCACCCACTTCGATGGACCTCAGTCTAAGCGGAACGTTTGATGCGCTTGAGTGCCTGCTCCAGAATCGACTCTGGCGTCACGTTCTCGGCCTCGGCCTGGAAATTGCGCAGCAAGCGATGGCGCAGAGACGGAATGATTGCATCGTTGACATCGTCATAACTGACGGAGGCGCGGCCATCCAGCAGAGCGTTGACCTTCGCACACAGCAGCAATGCCTGAGCTCCCCTGGGGCTTGGACCAAAACGCAGATATTGCGACACCTCGGGCGATGCACCCGGACCACCCGGCGTGACCGCGGCTATTATCGAGATGACATATCGCTCGAGCGGTTCAGCGACCAGAACCTCACGCACCAGGTGTTTGAGCTCCTCAATTTTACCTGGTGCTTCGTGAGGTTCGAACACGGGTTCAGGTTGATAAGTCGAGGCTCCGGTTGTCCGATTGAGAATCTCCCGCAGTTCGTCGGGCTTAGGTGCCCCAATCACGACTTTGAACAGGAACCTATCCATTTGAGCTTCAGGGAGGGGGTAGGTCCCCTCAAGCTCAATTGGATTTTGTGTAGCAAGGACAAAGAACGGCGGCTCCAATTTGTAGGTAGTGCCAAACACAGTAACCTGCCGTTCCTCCATCGCTTCGAGCACTGCCGATTGGGTTTTAGGGGTCGCGCGATTGATCTCGTCACCCAGCACCATGTGAGCGAAGATCGGGCCGGTTTTGAAGCTGAACTCGCGGCGGCCATCGGTCTCCGTCAGCACCTGAGTGCCGATAATATCCGAAGGCATGAGGTCAGGCGTGAACTGAATGCGTTTGAAGCTCAATCCGAGAGCTTCAGCGGCGGTTTTCACCAACAGGGTTTTTCCCAAGCCTGGCACCCCTTCGATCAGCACGTGGCCGCCGGCAAACAGAGCTGTTAGCACCTTCCGAATCACTTCGCGGTGCCCGACGATAACTTTCGCGACCTCGGCCTCCGCGCGCGCGAAGTTCTGGCGGAACTCCGCTATCCGGTCAGCGGGCGAGATCTGTTGTTTGGGAGCCGCGCCCATCGTTCCTCCTATCCTCAATGTATCAGCTCGCGGTACCGAGGCGGCACCAGCTGCTCTTCGTCGGGTGCAGCTGTAAGCCGCTGCTGTCTGAGCGGCGCATTGGTGTACGGGGTGGTCGCGTGTGGGTGGCTTTCATCAGACACGAGAGGTCCGGTGCCAGCGGCTTCAGTTGCGTTGGGCAGTTGAAAAGTTACGTAACGCGCATTCCGAATCGTGATCGGCGGTCCCTGTTCTCCTGCCCGGTAGAAGCGCTCATAATTGCTTGGCCTTGGGAATTCGCCTAAATGCGTGTCGCCGAACGAACCCTGACTTTTGCGCGGAGAGCTGCTGTTGCGCCCCTGAGCCGTTCCGCTGCCTGCCAGCATTTGTGGTCGAGGAATTTGGCTGCTTTGGCCGGTTGAATCCTCGTTGCCCGGCCGTTGTGGATTTGTTCCTGGCTGCGGCCCGGCACCAGCGGGATGTGAGGAAATATCTCGAGGACTCCTGTGCTTCTGAGTCGATTCGGCCTCCTGTTCGAGCGCGATCCGAACTTTGGAGATGTCATTGCCGAGCTCCGCTATCTGGTCCGCTCCGCCACGATGCTGACCGCTCGCGCTGGTGTTCGGTGACCTTGCCTTGCTCTTGCCGAGGCTTGACGTTCCATTTCCGGAACCGGTGCCGCCACCGCCGCTATTGTTTCCACCGTAGGAGTTTTCATTAGTTCGGTTTCCGCCGTGATTCATCGTCTCGAATCTTTTAAGCTCCTGCTCCAGTGATCGCAGTTCGGCGATTTTTTCCCGCGGAGGAAGCTTGGGATCCATCAGGTCTTTGGCCACGTCATGTGCGGCAGAAACCAACTGGTGGTTCAAGGGTGCGGATCCCGTCGCCGTTAGAGAATTAGCTGCTTCGTCCAGATGGTGACTGAGCAATTCAGTCGGTCCAGCCCGGGTCATCAAGGCGAACGCAGTCGTACCAAAAAAGACCAACGCGGCGAAAGCCAGAATAGAAGACCGTATCAGCGGGTCGCGGGCTTCGAGCTTAAAGGCTGTGGCAGGATCGAAGGTTTCCAGGGTCGCAGCTACCCGGACCCACAAAACCGGAAACAACGGGGGAGACGGGTCTACGTCCCCTGACAGGTCTGACCGGTAAAAACCGGCCAGAGTCACTACCTCCTGGCGGCGCGTGGTCCGCCGGTCGATTTCCTCCGCCGCCCCAATGACACCCTTGTTCTCTGACCACGAGCGCCAACCCAGAGCAGCCGCGACTGCCAACTCCGCCAAAGCCAGTAGCGCCAGTGATATCTGAAACCAGCGAGCAACGGGATCCTCCAACCGGTAGCCGAGATAATCAAGACTCAGCCCGTTGAGTTCCTTAAGACCCAGAGCAAGGAAAATAGTCAGCAGCCATGGGAACGTTACCAATAGCATGCTTCGGATTGCCGCAAGCCGGGCAATCCTGTCTCGCGAATGGACAATTATTTTAATTGGATCAATCAAGCAGCGACCGGAATTGGACATCTAATCCTGCGGGCTCAAGTGATTCTCCAGCCGACTCTTTATTTCCTGGAGTGCCCGCTCGTGCTCCTTGAGGGAGCGCGAAAAAACATGGGTTCCGTCCTCGCGGGCCACAAAGTAAAGATAGCTGCTGTGTGCGGGGTAGAGTGCCGCCCGAATCGAGTCGAGCCCAGGGTTAGCGATTGGTCCCGGGGGCAAGTCCGGGATGCTGTAAGTATTGAACGGTGAGGGCATATGAACCGCTTCCGCTGCCCGTCGGATCTCGCCGGCGTAATTGTATTGAGCCGTCGGATCTGACTGTAACGGCATTCCCAATGCGAGGCGATTATAGAAGACGCTGGCAATTATTGGTCGCTCGCCTGGGACTCTTGCCTCCTTCTCGATGATAGATGCCATCGTTACCATTTGCCGCACGTCCATACCTAGTTCGAACAGACGCTGCTCGACCTGCGGAGTCAGGATAGAGTAAAAGCGCGCCAGCATCACAGCCAGAATCTCGTCGGAGTTTGCCAGCGGCGAGAAACGGTAGGTTGCCGGAAAGAGGTACCCCTCGGCACCGAGCGCGCCCAGACCAAGAGCTCGGGTCAAGGCTCCATCATGTGCGGCCCGATCAAAGACATTGGCACAAACGAGCCCCGCAGCTTGCAGTCTCTCTCCTATCTGATGAACCGTCATACCTTCGGGAATTGTCACCGTAATGGTCATGAAGTCGCCATTGACCAGATGTCTCAGAACCGCGGGGACGTTTTCACCGCCACCGAACGCGTAGTCACCCGGCTTGATATGCGCCGCCTGGCCGGTCAGTTCAGCGTACAAAATAAAGGCCAGTTGATTTGGGATTACACCGGAACGGTGGAGCTGTCGAGCGGCCGATGATAACGATTGTCCGGGCACAATGGAGATAACCCGGGGTGGATTGAACACCTCGCTAGGGCGAAAGACCAAATAGAGCGCTGCCCCACCGCCGAGAGCTGCCAGCGCCACGAACACACAAATAAACCAGATTTGCCTCACTCTCGACACGAGTCTACCGAAGCCCCGTGGCCAGCGCCACGCTCTGGCTTATGATTGGAAAACGTCCGACACTTTGAGAAGCCGAAGCTCGATTATGAAGTAGGATTCCGAGTCCTAAACCAGTTCTCCAGAATAATTACCGCAGCTATAGCATCCACTGAGGCGCGGGGCCGTTTCGATCGAGTTTTCAATCGTTCGCGCGCTTCCCAGGTTGAAAGTCGTTCATCCTGGAGCTCCACTTCAAGCCCGCTTGCCGCGCGCAGACACTGAGCAAAATGCTCGGCAGCCTGTGCAGAGGTACCGGTTGTGCCGTCCATATTCAAAGGCCAGCCCACAATTACCCGTGTCGCCCCCAATGCTTTGAGCTGCCGGCATAATGCAACGAGGTCGCTATTCAATGAACGGCGCCGGATCACGCCGACGGGATATATAACAATACCCGCTGGATCGCTGGCGGCTATGCCCAGTCTGCGACTGCCGTAATCAACAGCAGCTATCGTCATGGCTCGAGTATAAGATGTCGCGAATTAGCGCTTAAAGACGTCGAATAGCCAAAGTCATCGCTAAGTGCGTTGCGTTCTATTGTTGATCAGGTTTCGGCGTTTCAATAGGCTGTTGCCCGCGATGGGCCCGGGGAAAGTCAGCGCGAGCCGTTGGCGCAGAGGAGTCCTTGCAGTCGTCGTAATGTCGCTTGCGACGATTGGTTCGGTCCGGCTTTTTCTGAATGAGCCGAACGACGGGCCGTCGCCAGATCATTCCGCCGACCAAGAAGCCCAGCTCGCCGGTCGACTGGACAATTTTTTGCCCGACCAGCCTGAGGTCGTGGCCGCAGCGCCAGAACCAATCACGATCTCACTCACCCTGGTCCGTTCGGCCCCTATCTATTCATACCTGCAGGACCTCGGTTTGGACCGTGCCGAAGCGCGAAAATGGTCGGCCCTGATCGCTCATGCGACCGGGATTAGCACTTTTCAGAACGGGCATTCACTGACCATCTATCGTGACCCGGCCACGGGTGACTTACGCGGCCTTAAATATAACGTAGACGACAGAATAGCAGTCAGGGGGATAAATTATGGTGAAGGCGTCTTACGCGCTTCACCGGAGCTGATCCGCTACATTTTCAGACCAGTAGCGGTTTCCTTTCGGCTTCATGGCAGCTTCTGGCGCGACGCACACCGGAACGCTCTTCCTGCCTCGATCCTGGCGACCTTGGATTATGCCTTTAAAAACAAGCATCCGCTCGAACAGTTGCCGCGCGGAGCAGACATCAAACTGATCTACCAGGAGAGGGTTAGTCGAGACGGAAGCACCCAATCGGCTACCGGGCTTCAGGCTGCGCAAATTCGCTTTGGCGGCAAGACCCTGACGGCCGTCGCTTTTCGCGACGAGAACGGGCGGCCGCGCCTTTATGATGCTAACGGGCACGCGCTAGGAGCAGAGGCACTCAGGTTCCCGTTGAACTTTGAGTACATATCCTCTGGTTTTTCACCCTATCGTTACCATCCGATTCTACATCGCTACCGGCCGCATGAAGGAGTTGATCTGGTTGCTCGCTATGGAACGCCGGTAAGAGCAGTGGCCGATGGTCGGGTGGAGACCGCGGGATGGTGCGGCGAACTCGGGCACTGTGTTCGTCTGCTGCACGAGGGGGGCGTTGTTACAATTTACGGCCATCTTTCCCAAATTCCGTCCGACTTACGGGAAGGTAGCGAGGTACATGTTGGGCAGATCATAGGCCGTGTTGGTTCGAGCGGCCTGTCGACTGGCCCACACCTTCATTATGGCCTGGAGAAGGATGGGACCTACGTCAATCCACTGACCGCGACCATTGGAGCCAATCATCAGATCTCGCCTCGGATGCGGGCGCTCTTCGATCGCTTCAAAGCCGAATATCTCGCGATTTTCAATCGCCTGCCAGTTGCTGCCGACCGCCGCGTGATCAAGAGCATATTCCCGACACCTTTTGGATCATCGACAGCGGGAGTTGTAACGATAGCGAATCGTGGTGGTGGTGTGAGGGTTCCGGACCGTCTGTACCGAAAGGCTGGCAAGACCCTCGTCGTCCGCACCACGGCGCAGAATTATGAGGTCGAGGCGCGAAGATCGGTAATGCGTTAAGAGGCGGCCTCGTGCCAGGTTGTCCTGCGGATCGCTTTGGCTGCCTCGTTGCGACTGGAACTACGTACCGCGCACTTCCGCAAGCTTCAAGTTGAGGTCGTCGTATGAAGTTAGGTTTAGCGATCGGCTACTCGGGCGCTCAGCTTCGGTTGCCAGTGAAGCGAATTCTCCGAGCTGAGGAACTCGGTTACGATTCGGTGTGGACGGCCGAAAGCTATGGTTCAGATGCAATGACGCCCCTGGCCTATCTTGCTGCCGTCACCAAGCGGATCCGGTTGGGAACCGGCGTTATCCAACTGGCGGCCCGCACGGCGGCTAATGCGGCAATGTGTGCCGGGACGATCGACGCATTGGCGGGCGGAAATCGGGTCATTGTGGGTGTTGGGGTGTCGGGCCCCCAGATCGTGGAGGGCTGGTATGGGGAACCGTGGGGCAGGCCGTATTATCGCTTGCGTGACTACGTCACTATCATGCGCAAGATTTTCCTTCGTCAGGAGCCCGTGGTCCACGCTGGCAAGGAAATTCAATTGCCATACACTGGCGCGGGTGCGACCGGCCTGGGCAAACCGCTGCGTTCGATTTTGCACATGAATCCCAACATCCCGATTTTCCTCGGGGCAGAGAATGAAGCTGCGGTCAAGCTGTGCGCGGAGTTGTGTGACGGTTGGTTGCCGCTTGGTTTTGTTCCCGGCTCGCTGCCACGCTATCGTCCATGGCTTGAGCACGGCTTTGCGAAAGCAGGCGGCGGTAAGTCACTGGAGCATTTTGAGATTTTCGCAATGCTACCGGTGATCATAGATCGTGACGTGCGTGCAGCTTTCGACCGGATGAAACCCGACATTGCGCTGTATGCCGGAGGAATGGGCGCTCGCACTAAAAACTTCCATAATGACCTTATGGTCCGGCAGGGATTTCCGGAGGCCGCTGCGCGAATCCAAGAACTTTATCTTGCCGGCCGCAAGGAAGAAGCGGCAGCAGCCGTGCCCGATGAGCTGATCGACATGCGCGCATTGGTCGGACCACCCGAAAGAATTCGCGAGCGATACCGCGCGTGGGAAAACTCAGGGGCTACTGGCCTGTTGATTCGAACCAACCAGGACGAAGCGGTTGAGCTAATGGCTCGGCTCGCCGATATCGAACGTCCTTCCTGAAAAGCCGACCGGCGTAAGGCGACAGGCCACACGCCAAATCCTTGACTCCCAGTTAAGTCGCGGCAATAGTGCAACTCACACTGTCGACCGGGTTGTGTTTATGGCCCACGACGTCGGTCGCGGTTACAGGCTATATGACTTGTGGTTTTCGACCGCGGTTTCGCCTTGAGCACGCGTCGCGATTGGCATCGGTGCCGCTACACTGGTGGAGCGTTCCTTGATCGCTGGCGCTAAAGAGCTTTTTGCGCACGATGATTAGGTGGGAGCTCCGCCACCAGTTTCTCCGCCGCGGCTGGGTTTGGCGTTAGTTCAGATGTCCAAGTCCCCGCTTTGGCAAATTGTGGTGAATGTTGCCGCAATCATCTGCCCGAGAATTATGTCAGTGAAGCGCGCAGCAAGCACTCGACGGTGACACGCCGAATCTGATCGCCGCGCGCCCCGGCGGGTAAGATTGAGAATGTGTAGCGCTTCGCAGAGCCACGCCTTTTTTCTCTGACGCGCACCGCGAGAAATAAAGCTAAATGACTGCCAGGGGCTCAAACCCCTCCGCTCAATACGTTCAGAGCTGCACCGTGGCGTCGATGTTATAAACGCGCACCTTGGTCATCGTGCGCTCTTCTCGCGCCTTTAGTTCCTGGCCGATTGCCGACTCATAAGCATTTCGGTACTGCTCAAAATCGTTGAACACGAGCATCATCATCCGCAGTGGATTACGCAATCGGATACTGTTATCGAGGCCGGCCGCTCTTGGCATCCCAATGACTTGGTACTTACTAATCATCAAGTGGCGGAGATTGGGTAGATCTCGAACCATTGCTACGTGCTCATCGAGATAGGACTGCTCGGCCGCTTCGGGGTCCTGCTCATTCAATTTAAGCTCGAATTCCATCGCTACAACGAAACAGTTTAATCCTGGGTAGCGGTCGGTGAACGGTACGATAATGTCCGAATCGAGTTCGAGCCAATGGTTCACCCTCAAATGCGCTGCACCGTCCTTTATCAGAGGCTTTGCCTGAGGTGACTTGTGCAGCGCCCAGTGGAGCGCCTTGGCGTCGTCAAAGTAGTTGAACGCTGCTCGATGGGCTGGAGCAGGCTCCGGACCCGGACGGATGACACCGGTTATATATTGGCGCAGATTCGGCAGTTGCAGCGTGAGCGGCACATGGTTCTTAAGATAAAGCCTTTCGCCCTCAGCTATATCGCCGCTCCTAAAGTTGAATGTCGCAAATACTGTTTTCATAAGGTCTCTGGGGACTTTAAATCAGCCTGAGCCAGCGACAAGCAAGTCACCCTTTATCTTATATTCCGCACAAAGCAACTCCCAGTATTCGACGATCTCCAACTATGGCTTGTCAAGTTGGCTCGAGATGCGACCAGCCACGGGTGGCATTGCCACCCGTGCAGTGCAGTTTAGTTGGTTGAGTATGCTCGGCAGCAACGCCCTCTTTTTTCGCGTGGGCGATTCAGTTCGCAAATCAGGAGAAGTAAGCATGAGATTTCGATCAGGAAAGCTGTTTAGGGTTCGCGCCTACGCCTCCCGACTGGCCATGATTCTGATCTCCAGCTGTCTGATTGCGGGGCCGCCTTGCAAAGCGCAGACTACGGTAACCCTGTCACCGGGTGCCAATATTCAGGCCGCAGTGAATGCCAACCCGAGCGGTACCAGCTTCATTTTAACGCCCGGGGTCTACCGCATGCAGTCTGTGATGGCGAAATCTGGCGACACCTTCACGGGCCAGACTGGCGCAGTCCTGAACGGGTCACAGCTGCTCACTAACTGGGTTCACAACGGCAGTTACTGGACCGAGTCAGGCGCGCCGGCTGTGAAAAGCTTCTATGGAGATCCTGCTCAGTACTGCACGGATCCGACCACTGGCTGCGTCTATCCCCAAGATCTCTACCTGAACAACAAGCCCTTGGTTCACAAACTTAGCCTGCCCATCACGTCAGGCCAGTGGTACTTTGATTACGACAAGGATGTCGTCTATATGGCAGATGATCCGACTGGGCAAACTGTTGAGCTCAGCGTCACGCCGTACGCGTTTTATGGTCCTTCCAGCAATGTTACTATTCAAAACTTGATTGTCGAAAAATATGCTGCCCCGATACCCAACGGAGCTATTTTTCCTTATGGGCCAAACTGGATAATCAAATCCAACGAGATTCGACTGAATCATGCGGCTGGAATCAAAGCTGGCAACGGCCAACCCAACGACAACTATGAACAGATACTAAGCAACAATGTTCACGACAATGGGCAGGAGGGTATTGCGGTTGGAGGTGGGACGGGAACTTTGGTTCAGTATAACACCATCGCCAATAACAATTTCGCGAATTTAGCCGATGGTTTTGAGTCCGGCGGAGGTAAAATCTCGGCAACGACTAATGCTCAGGTTTTTAACAATACCTATGTAAACAATAATGGTAATGGGCTTTGGGGTGACTGTGGAGCGACAGGTACGGTGTTTTCCGGCAACAACATCCGCGGCAATCGGTTGAGTGGAATCCGCTACGAGATTAGTCACTCCGCTACGATTTCCAATAACACCCTGGTGGACAACGATCAGTACCGGGGAACGGGCGCTTGCAATGCTGCCAAAGAGATCTTCATCGCGTCGAGCGATCACACGACCGTCTCCGGCAACAACATAACCAGCAATTGCGCTGGTATTACTCTCACTCAGGACTCGCGAAATGCGGTGGTGTATGACTCTGTAGTTCACAACGCGACGAGTTATTCGGGCTCAACCAGCATTCCTGCGAGGATCGGCGGGCTGGATTCGCTGGTGCCGATGACGATGTTCAACGCGAACAGCCACAACTACTTTGACTATAATACTTATCACTTCAGCTCGCCTGCCTTACTTAACGCATATAATTGGACTTGGAAGAGCAATGGTAAGGCCAAGTTGACCTGGGCTCAGTGGCAGGCAGCTGGACAGGACATCCACGGTACGGCTGATTGAGTTGACGAGCGCTATCTATCGCACACTCATGCGATAGATAGCGCGCATTGGTTTCTGGTTGGCATCTCGCAATACCACAGGCAGTCGTCAAATGCGTGGGAGCTGACTGGGTAACGTTTTGCATGTCCCATCGACCAGGCATCGTGGCTCTCGAAGCGCCTTTCAGTTTCTGGCAGCTCACAAACCCGAGGTAGCCTGGTCGGCTCGCGTGCGCCAATGGAATGCGATTAGGTGGTCCCGCGCCACTTCAGTGGTACTATTTGCATTTGCGATATTCCCATTAAAGGTCGACATGCACGGCCAGCAGGAGACTAAAAAGAAATAGATATGGGAGGTGAAGCGATCAACAAGGCTTTTTAATCAGCGTTGTGGCAGTCGAGTCCAGGCAGCGTTGAACGGTTGCGGGACAAAAATCGCGGCATTGACTTTTACGATGATAATCCCGGTAACCGTTCTTACGGCAATAGACGTTCAGGCAAGGTCTAGTTCATCAGACAGGTTAACTCGTATATTTCATCGTTGTGCATTTTATGGCTCTGGTGACTTGATTTCGGCTTTCTAACAGATTATAGGAAAAGGCGCCGACGGGCGGGTTCAAGCCAGTCAGGCTGCAGCTTGAGCTCGCTACTCAGACGGAAATCTGCTTCAGTACGCGGGGGGTTATGTCAGCAGAATACCGCTACTCTTACGCCGGGGTCTTCCGTACCATTTTTCTCACCAACGGACTTTCTGCCATTCATACTTTCGGCGGGCGGGGCTCGCCTCGCTTCTAAGCGAGCTTATCTCTTTCATCCATAACCATTGCACAAGGGGTACTCTGTCCACGCTTTCCGGGCGCGTCGCACAAGGTGTGTCCTGTCGGCGGACGGATGAGTAAAGCCATCTCGACTCAGTCTTGGGTTCGGGACCTGTCATTTTCGCTCAAGCAGCCCCAAACACCGTGCTTTTGTCGGCAAGGGCTCGGCCCGGAGTTTTGTCTACGGGCTGGGAATAGCCAAATCCGGTCTGCGGAGATCCATATGAAAACGATAAATACTCAGACTAATCCTCAACTCACCCTGCAGCATTCGCAAAAGAGCCGCGAACAGACAAAAAGAAGTCTACCAGCAACGGTTGAAAGGAAGATTGGAGCGAGCAGCTACGCTTTGATCGTTTCCTTACTAATCATCGCGCCTGTCAGAATAGCTAGCGCGAGTACGGTCACACTGACTCCTGGCGCTAATATTCAGGCGGCGATCAACTCCAACCCGGCAGGAACCACCTTCTACCTGGCACCCGGAGTATATCGAATGCAGTCTTTGGTGCCGCTCAATGGTGATATTTTCATTGGCCAGACTGGCGCCACTCTAAATGGCTCGACCTTGGTAACGAATTGGACTAAGAGCGGCAGCTATTGGGTTAGTTCGGGTCACCAGCCTGTGAAGACGCCGCCGAATAAGTTTTCCTGCCAGTCGCCACAGGCAGCTTGTACCTATCCTCAGGACCTATTCCTCAATAACAAACCGCTGAGCCATCAACTTTCCCTTCCGATATCCTCGGGCCAATGGTACTTCGATTATGCGCACGGTTTGATCTATATGGCGGACAATCCGAGTGGTCAGACCGTTGAATTGAGTGTGACACCGCGCGCTTTCATGGGGAAAGCCAACAACGTCAAGATTCAGAACTTGGTGATTGAGAAATACGCGTCACCGCTGATTACGGCCGCGGTTCAGCCAACCGGCTCGGGATGGATCATTCAGAATAATGAGGTCCGATTTAATCACGGCGAAGGTATCAAGACGCAAGGTAACAATGAGCAGGTTTTAAGCAACAAGGTTGACAACAACGGTGAGGAGGGGATGTGCGCGGGCGGTGGTTCCGGCGACCTGTTCGAATACAACAACGTCTACAATAACAACTTTACGCACGTAGCATTTGGAATCGAAATGGGAGGAGGCAAGTTCAGCGCGACCACCAACGCCCAAGTAATCAACAATACCTTCTCAAATAATGACGGGAATGGCATTTGGTTTGACGAGCAGTCGTACGGCTCTGTGGCTCGGGGCAACACCGTCACGCATAACACAAAGGACGGCATTCGCTGCGAATACAGCCATCACTGCCTGATTTCGAATAATGTGTTGACTTACAATACTCAGAATCAGACAACCGGCACGTGCACACCGAATGGTCGCGAGATCACAATCACGGCGAGCGACTATGCAACCGTGTCAGGCAACACTATTACAAGTAACTGCTCCGGGATTTTCGTGGGTGGTCAGCAGCAAAATGAGGCCGTCCTCCCGATCGGGATCGTTGTGACTGACAACACGATAACATATTCAGGCTCGACCGTGATCTACGAGCGGATAGGTGGAGCGGACGGTACACTAGGCAGCTCGTCACCCTTGTTCAATCCGAAAGACGGAAGCTATTTTGACTATAACACCTACCACTTCAAATCGACCAGTATGCTCAATCTGACTAATTGGGTGTGGGGTGGCACTGCTGGTCAGCCGTATTGGAAGAACTGGTCACAGTGGCGGGCTGCCGGTCAGGATACTCATGGTTCTGCCGATTAATGAAAACGGAGGCTGAAACTCCCGAATTGTAGGCAAGCTGCCGGTCGAGTCATAGCTCGCTCGGCCGGCAGCGACGTAGCAGCTGGCGCTGCGTGAACCGGCTGTTCGACACGGCCAGGTCAATTCGCCTGTTCGGACAGTTACTTCCTGGTAGCCGCGAACTCGGCTTTAGCGGCGGCGAGCTCTTGTGGATTGGCGACCAAGTCATAAGCAGTTAGAGCCAGCGCTTTAGCTACCCGCACCATCGCCGCATAAGCACGATCGGAATCACTATAAGCAACGAAGCTATCTTCGTGGCATGTTCCTTCTCCCTGGTTTGAGATTTGGAACATGGGATGGATGGAGGGTATCGCATGGCTGATGTCACCCATGTCGGTACTACCGGTGGGTGTTCCCGGAGGGGCCTCGTGCGTCGCGGTACCGAGAGCCAGTGAATTGCGCTCATAGGCTCGAACAATAGTACGGTTGCTGATCATATTTTTATAAGCACAAATGGTCTCATGTTCCACGCTCGCGCCTGTGCTTAAGGCTGCGGCATCGGCACATTGTCGGATCCGACTCGCGATTTCCTCAGCATGCCTGGCTGTTAGTGCGCGCGCGGAGAACTCGCATTGAGCCAGCTGAGGAACGATATTCACCGCCTGGCCGCCATTAGTAATAATCCCATGAACGCGAGAAAGGTCGCGAAAATGTAATCGCGCCGCGTCGACACTGTGGAACGTCTGCAGTACGGCCGAGAGAGCGTTGATTCCATTCCACGGAGCCGCTGCGGCATGAGCTGCTCGGCCGCGGAAGGTTATGCGCAGATGTTGCATAGCCAGCACCGGGATCGCACTGTATTCGCAATCCGCGGGATGCGCCATCATTGCGGCATCCACGCCGTCGAAAGCACCATTGTTGAGCAGCGTGATTTTCCCTCCTCCACCCTCCTCCGCGGGAGTACCCATCAGAACTATCCGTCCCGGAAGTTCCTGCACAACCGAGTAAAGCCCGATCGTCGCGGCAAGCGCCGCACCGGCAATCAGATTGTGACCGCAGGAATGACCATTGGGCAGAGCGTCGTATTCGGCGAGAATTGCGATTGTCGGACCTGAATTACCAAATGCACAGCGGAACGAGGTATCCAGCCCCGCAAGGCTGACTTCCACTCCAAGGCCCCGCTCACGGAGCGCCCGCGTGAGCAAGTCGCACGCGAAGTGCTCTTGGAACTTTAATTCCGGGTGCTCGTGGAGCTCATGGCTCAGTGAGATCACTCGCTCGCGGCATGAATCAATCGCCTGACAGATTTGCTCACGCGTATCCATTTTTCTTCCTTCCATCCTTGCTCGCTGGACCTGTGACCTCTGACAATTCCATCACGCGCGCATCGCCACCTCGGAACGGTAGTGAGTTCCGATAGTACTAGCGTTGAGGACGAGCCATTCGCTCAAACGGGTTGTAGCAGTTGGGCTTTGTCGGGAAACCAGCAGGTCGTTCATTAATCCGCGGATTTCGTCGCGAGTCAGCGTGACATCCCGTGTCAGCACGCTAAACACCTTGGCTAAAATTAGCTGAACAGATGGCGAAACGTGAATTATCCTGCTATTGCTGCCAACCGTCCGAGCGAGCAACCCGACCAACTGATTGAATGTAAAAGTTTCGGGTCCGACCGCGTCCATTATCACGTCCGCGCTTTGATCGGCCAAACCGACTGCCAGTTGTGCAACGTCGTCCACCGCAATCGGTTGGACTCGGTAGTTGCCGTCGCCGGGGATTGGAAAGAGCGGGAAGCGACGCAACATCCAGGCAATGTTATTGAGCAGGATATCTTCATGACCAAAAATTAGCGCCGGACGCAGGATTCCGTAGCGAAGACCGGAATGCATCAAGTGCCGCTCGATCAGCCCCTTGCCACGAAAGTAGGGTAGTGACGAATCGGGGTCTGCGTTCGTGATGCTGATGTGAATGAAGCGACTGACTCCTGCCCGCTTTGCCGCATCAATCAGAGCCTTCACGTTTGCGGTAGCCTGCGCGAAGGTCAGGCCTCCGCTTGGGAACCTTATCCAGTAGGTGTTGAAGACTGCCTGCGCGCCCTCGAGACTGCGAGCCAGCGCATCCGGATCATCGAATCTGAAAGGCTGGGTTTCGAGTTGAGCCCCAAACGGGTTAGCGCGATGTGGGTGCGCGGTCAGGCTTCTAACTCTGAGGCCACGGTGGATCAGCAGGGCTGTAATGTAGCGCCCTGTATATCCCAATGCGCCAGTGACTACGCTGAAACGATCCTGGACGCTCATGGAGTTGCGGGCCTCAGGTACGAGTGGCCGCCGGCAACTCGGGGCTGACCACCACCGCCAGTGCACATCGCGCGCTGCGCAGAATGTGCTCCACTTTGGGGCCAAAGAACAGCCCGCGTTCGGCTGGCCGCAATTGCACTCCGAGTACGAGTAAATCGAACTGGCCGCGCTCTGCAGCTGTTAAGATGGCGTTTTCAGGGCGACTTCCGGAGGCGATCAAGGTCTCGAGGCGAACGCCGATTTCCTCGGCTAAAGCTTGCATGTCGCCGATGATGTGTATGCCCTCATTAGTCTGATGAGAGGATGTACGTCGGCCGCGCAACGAGACGAGGGGAGTTTCCTTCACATACATCGCGGTCATCCGTGCTCCGGCGGCGTTTGCGTAAAGCATTGCCATGATCGCGCCGAACCGTGAAAAAGCCGCGCCTGTGGTCGGCACCAGTAGACGGCGGAAGGGCATGTGCGCTCCGACATTGCGCGCGATGATTACTGGCGTCTGTGCGCTCGCCACCACTTCATGAAGCACCTCGCCGCCGAGGGCGTAATCGCCTTCGGCCGGCGAGGCACCGGCGAAGATCGCGTCGTAGCCGCGCTCACTTTCTTTTGCGATCGCTTCGGCGATGCTGTCCGCCGAGCCGGACCGCTGGTATACATTGCGGACCCCGCTTAATTCAGCAATCGATTTGATCTGCGCGAAGTGGTGATCGAACTGCGCTTCAGCCTCAGGGGTTGGCTCACCGCGGCTGGCATGAAACACGGTCAGGCTCGCATCGTGATGATTGCCCAGCATCGCTGCCAGGTGGGCAGAGAGTTGCGCATGTGGTCCGCCACCCGCGAGTACCAGTAGCTTAGCCCCCTCCTTGGTGAAAGGTAGTCGCGCAAGTATCCGCTCGCGTTCGAGCCGCTTGGCCTCAGAAGGTCGTCGCTCCACCCCCGCTAGCAACCAACTGAGGAGCGGCGGCGTCATCAAAGAGGTTATCAGCGCGACCATGATCACGATCGCGTACATCTCCCGCGTGAGCACGCCGAGGCTGAGCCCGATGAGAGCAACGATAATCTCCATCCCGCCGCGAGCGTTCATGCCGACTCCGGTAGCAACGGCTTCGCGCAGACCAAATTTGCAGAGCAGTGCTCCACACGTGCAACCGATTACTTTGCCCACGATTGCGATGGCCAGCACGATCAGGACGAGTCCGATCCCGTGCAAGGCCAACAGATCGACCTTTAGACCGGAGTAAGCGAAGAAGACCGGCGCAAACACACCAATGGTCGCGGCTTCCAGCTCGGTGCGATCGGAACGCCGCAGGCGCGAGGAGCGCCCGATCATTAGGCCGGCGATGAACGCCCCAAACACGGCATGAATGCCGATCGCCTGTGTAATAATGGCACACACCATGGCAATCCCGACCATCGCACTCATGCCCGCGTGCTCCGCGAGCCCGCGATCATCGACCCAACGCATTAAACGAACGACGATGCGACCCCCAATCAAATAGCAAAAGCCGACGAAAACGAGGACCGCAATCGCAATTGAGATGATGGAGCGCAGATCGATAACGCCGCGTGCTGCCAGGCCGGCAACCAACGAAAGCATGAGCCAGCCTATGGTATCGTCTAGAAGGCCCGCACTCAGAATTAACAACCCCAAGTCACGCCGCATCAGGTCAAGATCGATCAGAATTTTGGCAATAACGGGTACCGCCGAAATGGACATCGCGATGGCGATGAAGAGAGCAAAGATCAAACGCTGGTTCGATGACGCCAGATAGTTAGCGGGTAACTCCCATCCCAGGATAAAGCCACTCGCCCAAGGGATGGCAATGCCGAAGATCGAAACCGCGAGCGCGGCTCGGCCAACGCCGCGCAACACTGTCAAATCAGTCTCGAGGCCAGTGTACAGCAGGAGCAGAATGACGCCGAGCCAGGAAAGTGCCTCGAGCAGATGGTCGCTCAGCGGATCAGGAGGAAAGAGCAGACGGTAAACCGAAGGTGCGAGGTGGCCGAGCAATGTGGGTCCGAGTACCAGCCCGGCCATTAACTCGCCAATCACCGTGGCCTGGCCCAATCGCTTCATCACGTCAGCCAGGACCCGTGCGACCACGAAGAGCAAAGAGAATTGAATCAGGAATCTCAGTACCTGGATTTCAGTCAGGTGAGGCACAGACTATGCGTTCTGCTGGATTGCGAAAGGCGAAAGGCCGCTGAGAACCCAATTTGGCCGCCTTTAGTGGAGATTATAAAAACCGATCGAGCCGACCACCGATTATTACTGCGGCGCGCTCAGAGCAAAATGCACCTGTGGGGAGCAGCGCCGGCGAAGCTCACTGGCAAGACGCTCTCCCCAGTGCCAATCGAATTATTCAAATGGAAAAAAGAAATTGGGGCCAAAACCAGGAGCAACTATTTAATGCTTCAGGTTTTCGTCGAACAGCTTAAGCACCCGTTGCCACGCATCCTGCGCATCGGCCGCGCTATAAACGTCGGGACGCGTGTCATTGAAGAATCCATGCGAACAACCCGGATAGATCTTTACCTCGCCGCGCTTGTCGAATCTACGCAGGGCGTTGGCAAGTCGTTCGACATCCTTGCGCTGGATCCATCCGTCATTTTCGCCATAAGCGTAGAAGACTGGACAGGCTAGATTTTTAAGCTGCTCATCCGGCGGGATTTCACCATAAAAGGGGGCTGCCGCTTTGATGTCCTGCGTCACACATGGAAGCGCCATCGCGTAGCTGCCGCCCATACAGAATCCGATCACGCCAGTATGAGAGGCTCTGACGCTGTCCTGAGCTTTCAGCCAGTTGATGGTGGCTAGCAAATCATCGATCCCATCCTTGTGGTCCAGTCCGCTCATCAGTTGAGCGGCAATATTGGGGTCTTTCGTAACCTGGTTGCCCTGTCTTGAGTAAAGATCCGGGGCGATTGCGAAGTAATGCTCGCCAGCTAGTCGCCGAGTGACATCCTTGATGTGATCGTCCAGTCCCCACCACTCCTGCACCACGATCACTGCCGGATGTTGGTGCCCTGTGTGGGCCGGTTCGGCAACGTAAGCCCGAATCGTACAGGCCTTGCCCGGGTAGCTCACTTCTCTTGTGTTAACGTTTTCAGCGGCCATGAACTGCCTCCGTCAATGAAACAGTCTTGGGTCCTGCGTGCCCCTCACTCCGCGGCCGTCGCCGGGATGAATCCGATCGTGCCGTTACGGAGCTGAATCCGCAACCACTGTCCTCCAAAACCGGTTACATGGACGTATTTGCGGCGATGCACCTGGGCAACAATGCGAGAAGTGGGGCTCATTGACTCGTAAACCGGAGAATCGCGAGTTAGCAGAAAACGCTTGTTGATTTCCCTGATAGCCGGCTGCGGGGCAGCGCTGGCGATGGGCGTGGTGGCCGGCCGGGGTGAAGGTGCGGCGCTGGCTACGGCGGGGACCAATGTCGGATCGAGTGCCTTGACCCGTGCGTATTCAGCTTGTGCCTCAGTCTGACGATTCGGCTGCGAACTAAGGAGGTTCGCCAGCGCTAAATGCGCGTGGGCATTGCGCGGTTGCAGACCGACCGCCGTTCGGTATTCGGCTTCTGCGGCTGCCGTTTTCTCCTCGCTCTGCAGCGTCGCACCAAGACTGAGCCGATAATCAGGATTTGCCGGTGCGAGGGCGACGGCGGCGCGGCCCTGAGCCTCGGCCAGTCCGAGTTCAGACTGGGCCAAATACGCCTTGGCCAGCAGATCGTGCGCCTTGGCATTCCCAGGAGCCAGTTCTAAGGCCTTCAACAGTTCGGTTTCGGCTTGAGGCGCCTTGTGCTCGAACAGGTAAAGGTTGCCCAAAGCCTGATGCACTAGCGGGTCATCGGGGGCGAGATTGGCGGCTTGGCGGTAGGCGCTCTCGGCCTCGGCCAGGCGCCCGTTGTGCATCGCCTCGTCGCCGTCAGTTAAGTAATCGTTTGCGCTCTTTCGACCGCAGCCAAAAACCAGTATAAGGGCAAGGATGAGACTCGCCGCATAGCCTCGTTTGGCATAATTGAGTGAAATTGTTGTGCAACCCGTGGTCATCAACCTCTTCCCGGTTGTCTGTGTTTGTTTGCCCTGGCCTAAATATGTCGATAATTCTGCTGGGCAGCGCTGAAACCAATCCCGATGTTGGAGTTACGCGAAATCACTGTCAAGCAGAGGTACATTGTGCACCCGGCTTCGCTTATGATGGTTTACCTTAAAACCCACCGACCGGGCCGCGTTTGGCCGGTCGCGTGATGCTAGGTTATAAACACGGCTTGTGCGCGCGGTTCTTATTGCAGCGAAGCAATTGGCAATAGCCAAGACTCGGCTAGCGCCGGCGCTGCCCTCCACCGGCGAGCGGAAAGGTTTGGCGGAGGCAATGTTCCGCGATGTCCTGACTGCGGCACTGACGGCCAAGAGCCCCCATCGGGTGACGGTTGTGACATCTGACCAGGTCCTCGCGCGACTGGCTCGAAGTGTCGGCGCTATTGTGATTCACGAGGGGTACCCGCGGGGTCTTAATGCGGCGGTCAGACTGGCAACCATCCAGTTAGTTGAACTGGGTATGACTTGTGTGTGTACACTGCTGTCGGACATCCCCTTGGTGACGGGAGCTGACATAGATGCGGCGTTCGCCGCCCTGCCGAATGCCCCGCGAGCCGTTACCCTGGTGCCGTCAAGGGACTTTTCCGGGACCAACATCATCGTACGCAGGCCGCCCGATGTGATTGCGACCCAGTTTGGTCGCTTCAGTTTAGTACGCCATTTGGTCGATTGCCGCGAACGCTCCATTCCGTGCCAGATTCTTCAGCTCGATGGTCCGGCACTGGACCTGGACGTGCCTGCTGACCTTGACGAGTTCGAGCGGCGTCATAGCCGCACCTACACGCGGGCCCATTTGGCTCGATTGAGTCTGCCTCAGAGCTGAGCTCCGACGGCACTGCAGCTAGGTAAAGCGTATTAGAGATTTGCAACCCATCGAACGATTAGGCGAGGTGGTGATTGAAGGCGTAGCGGCGCTGGGCAATTTCGTGTTGTTTCTGTTTGCCGCACTGGTTTATGCGATCGCGCCGCCATATAAGCCTCGGTTACTCATTCGTCAATTACGGACTATCGGCGCCGAATCCTTTTTCTTAGTGGCGCTGATTGGCCTGTTCACCGGTATGGTATTGGGTCTACAGGGTTACAATACCCTGCGTCGTTTTGGCTCCGAGGGTGCATTGGGAACGGTGGTCGCACTGGTTTTGGTGCGCGAACTTGGTCCCGTCCTGGCGGCATTGATGGTGACTGCGCGGGCCGGCTCAGCAATGGCCGCCGAGCTTGGCGCGATGCAAGCCACCGAGCAGATTGATGCTTTAACGGTGATGGCTATCAACCCTGTGCAATACCTGGTTTCACCTCGGGTACTGGCCGGTGTTATCAGCCTACCGCTGTTGACCTGCATGTTCGACGTTATTGGCATTTGGGGTGGTTACATAATCGGGGTGGGGCTAATGGGGGCGCCCTCAGGCCCGTTCTTTAATGGTATTGCCCAAAATCTGGGTAGCCATGATATCGCAATCGGACTCTACAAGGCGCTGGTGTTTGGGATGGTCGTGATGTGGGTCTGCTGCTATAAGGGCTATCATGCTGCCAGAATGGCAACTGGAGTGAGTCGGGCGACCACCGATGCCGTGGTGCTTTCGAGCGTGCTGATCCTGGCCTGGGACTATTTCATGACCGCTATTCTTCTGTAACAATTCATCGGCATTCTGGAAAAGCCAGTCTGTCAAGGAACAGGAAAAATTGTTGACTGGTGATGACCCACAACGGGACGAAAGATGGGCCGGCGATTATCGTTCGTGAATTACGCCGGCGTTTCGGTAAACAGCAGGTGCTCGACGGGGTTACGCTCGAGTGCCCGCGCAACCAAATCACAACCATTGTCGGACCGAGCGGATGCGGCAAGACGGTCCTGCTCAAGCATTTGAATCTCTTATTGAGACCCGACTCCGGGCAGATTTTCATCGATGGTATCGAGGTAACTCGCCTGAACTCACGGGCCATCGACAGCGTGCGGGAGAAATTCGGTATGCTGTTTCAGGCGGGGGCCTTGTTTGACTCGATGTCGGTGTTTGACAATGTAGCGTTTCCGCTCGTCGAAAAAAGCAATCTCACTCGTGATGAGATTCGAGCGCGCGTCTTGGAGATTCTGCGGCAGGTCGGTCTGGAAGGGATGGAAGAGAAATATCCCTCGGAACTAAGCGGGGGGATGCAAAAGCGCACGGCCTTGGCGCGCGCGCTGATTCGGCGCCCCAGCATCCTGATGCTCGACGAACCAACGACGGGTCTTGATCCAACCCGTACGACTGCGATTCACCAGTTAGTGCGCAGCACCCAGCAGCGCTTCGGACTGAGCGCAGTAATGGTAAGCCACGATGTGCCCCAGGTGTTCGCAATCTCCGATCGGGTTGCCTTCATGCATGCCGGCAAAATTGAAGTATCTGGTACGGTTGACGAAGTCATGAGTTCAGAGAATGAGAACTTCAAGCGTTTTCTTGCCGGCCGGGCGGCAGGCGAGGAAGAGCGCCCCTCCTCTCAAGTGGTCGCCACTGTTGGCAGGTAGCAGTCGTGTACGCTAGCCGCCTGACGCAGCTGATTGTTGGGGTATTTGCTCTGGTTGGAATTGGTGCGTTGGTTTACCTCTCGGTGCGGCTGGGTAACATTGGTATCTTTCCTCAACCCGGCTATACCCTCTATGCGAATTTCGACAATATTTCGGGCCTCAAAACTGGCGATCAGGTACAGTTGGCTGGCGTTCCCATCGGCAAGGTGCAGTCGATTTCCCTGCAGGACAACCGGGCGCACGTTGCGATGCGCATCAATAAGGGAGTCGCAATCGACACCGATGCCATTGCCGCGATCAAGACCAGTGGCATCATCGGTGATAAATACGTGGCAATTGCACTCGGTCCCGGCGAGCACGATTTGACCGACGGCGCAACTATACGTCACACGCAATCCGCTTTCGTCTTAGAAGATGCAATTGGTCAATTAATCAACAGCTCGGGATCAGGCTCGAAGTCTGGTGAAGCCACTTCAAGTGGCAACTCTACCCCAAGTACTGGCGAGGCTTCGAACTCCAAGACCGGGAACTGTAATTGCTTAGACAATTCCAAGTAACAATAAATTAGGTGCATGGACTGTGAGCATGTTCTATCTCGATGCTGCAAATTCGATGAAAAACCCAAAGCGCCCGCGTCGCTCGCGCTCGTCGCTCATGGTGATCGTATTCCTAGCGTGTAGCACAGCGCTGTTTTCGGTTGGCGCCCTATTGCCAATTGCAAGCGCGCAAACCAGCGCTGAGGAGACAACCAAGGAGTTCGTCAATCGAGCCCTGCAGATTCTGCGCGACAAACAGAAGTCAGTTCTGGAAAAACGGCGCGAACTCAAACCATTGATGGAAGCACGGTTTGATTCGGCCGAAATGGCGAAATCGACCCTGGGCTACCATTGGCGTTCACTAACAATGGACCAGCGGGCTGATTTCACCAAGCTCTTCACCGCTTTTATCGAAGCAGCATATCTGGACAAGGTTCAGGATTACTCCGGCCAGGATGTTCAATTCGGCCAGACTCGGTCTCTGGGCCCTGGCTACACGGCGGTAGACACCAAGATTGTGCAGGCTGGCAAGGAGCCAATCCCAGTCACCTATCTGCTTGAGAAGGCCGACGACGATTGGAAGGTTTATGATGTGACGGTCGATAACATTAGCATCATCGCGAATTATCGCAATCAGTTTAACCGAATCATAAATGAAGAGGGATTTCCCAAGCTCATGGCAGTTCTGCGCGAAAAACAGCAGCAGCTTGGTTCGGAGTTGGGTCAGGGATGAAAATCAACGCTCAAGACCGAGGGTGTTCCCAGAGCGTGATTTCGAGCGGATCAGCCCAGTATATGCAGATCGGCAAGGGAGCCGCCCACCAGGGAGGATAATCAGGTGCTCAAAGGTAGAATTGCGGCGCTAGTCCTAATGTTCGTTATGTATGCCGCAGCGGTAATGGCACAGGAGCACGCGCCACCGCACTTACCGGGAGAATACGTTGAAACCTATAGCGATCCGCTTGCTCCCTTTAACGAGAAGATGTTCTGGTTCAATCTCAAGCTGGATCACTATGTGCTGCATCCAATCGCCCAGGGCTATGCGGACATCGCACCAACCCCGGTGCGTGAAAGTGTCGGTCGGTTTTTCGATAACGTCAATTTCATTCCGCGTTTCGTCAATAACCTTTTCCAACTTCGCTTGCCTGAGGCCGGCGGAGAACTGGCCCGCTTTGGTATCAACTCGACCCTAGGCGTTGCCGGATTTTTCGACGTGGCTGACAAGTGGTTTGGGCTGAAGGAACATGCGAATGATTTCGGTCTGACACTTGGCAGCTACGGTGTGCCGAGCGGTGCTTACATCGTATGGCCGTTTATCGGTCCCTCCACCGTACGAGATACAGTTGGTTATGCCGCCGACGGAGCGATGTGGCCGCTTCCTTATTTTGTGCCTTGGTATGTCTACATACCCACTGCGGCCGGCAAGAATGCGATGGAGGCGGTGAATTATCGCTCGCTTCATCTGAACTTGTTTGAGGATGTTGATCGCTACGCGGTGGACCTTTATGGGGCGGTGCAGGACGGGTACTTGCAGCGGCGCGCGGCCGATTTGAGAGCATTGAAAAAGGGCGAAGAGACGCCATATCCAGCTAACCAATAACTTCCTCCCGCCATAAGTCCGACTAAGACGACTCAAGAAAAGGGCCGAGGATCCAGTCTTCCTCGGCCTTTTGTTTGGTGCATCAGACGCGGTTGAATTAACGGAAGAAAGTCTACTTCCGGAAGTCAACCGGTCATCCTTTGCCAAGAGCGTCACGAATGAGCTACATGCCTGATCGAGCGGATGCCCAGGAGGAATCATATGGCCGGAGACGCGCCCCGACATGTACTCGACGGATATAAGGTACTCGATTTCACCCATATCGTAGCGGGCCCGACCTGCACCCTGATGCTGGCCGAGATGGGAGCGGAAGTGGTCAAGGTGGAATTTGCGCCCAATGGCGATGCCGCGCGTCAAGGGCCCTTTATCGTCAACAATCGCAGCGGCTACTTTGTACAGCACAATCGAGGTAAGAAGGGGCTTTGTATCGACCTCAAGCATCCCGAAGGCAGCAAAATCATCAGGGACTTGATCCCGCATTTCGACGTGCTTGTCGAGAATTATGCCCCGGGAGTCATGGAACGGCTCGGCTTCGGATATGAAGCGGTAAGCGCGTTGAATCCAAGAATCGTCATGTGCTCGATTTCCGCCTTTGGCCAACGGGGACCGCTGGCCAACGAGCCCGGCTTCGATTACCTGGGAGCAGCTTATGCGGGAATCGTGTCCATGTGTGGTGAGCCAAATGGCCCGCCGTACGTCCCGATGGTTGCGTTAGGCGACGTCAGTACCGGAGCTCATGCGATGGGTGCGATTTGTGCGGCTTTGTTAGGGCGCATGCGAACCGGCCGCGGTCAACATCTCGACATATCATTGCTCGACACCTACATGCATTATCACGAGTGTGGGATAGAAGCGCATAGCCTAAGTAACGGCGCGGTTTTACCGACGCGTTCAGGGCAACATTCGTGGTATGCGGTGCCTGCGGGTATTTTCAAAGGCCGTGACCACTACTTCATCATCATTGCTCCGTTGGACCATCACTTTGCCGCCCTGTGTCGGTCCATGGGCAACCCGGAACTGGCGAAAGATCCTCGTTTCCGAACAAATGCCGATCGGCTAAAGAATCTCAAAGAGTTGGTTGACCTGATTGAGCATTGGCTCCAAACGACAGGAGACGACGCCGCGGAGGCCGCGCTGCGGGAAAACCGTGTTCCGCATGCCCCGGTGTTGTCAGTGGCTGAAGCCGTTCGACATCCGCATCTGCGACAGCGGGGGACAGTGCGAACCGTCCATGATCGAATCCTGGGAGACTTTGACGTACCGGGATTCGCATTGCGCTTTTCCGCCTATGCTCCCCTCGAGCTCGAAGCCCCGCTGCTCGGTGAGCACAATGAGGAAATCCTGAGGAGGTATGCCGGCTATTCGCCGGAACGCATCCGTGAATTGGAAGAAAAAGGTGTGCTTCGCAGCGCTCCCGTCTAGTAAAAAAGTCAGTCAGAACGGGAACGTACGGGGGACCCGGATGTGCGCCTGAAGTCGCCTGGGCGGATCCAAGTGATCCGCCCAAGGTCCTATTGTTCGGAATTAGGTGAAATCACCAGCGCCGGTCGCGTCCACCGCCCGGGCCGCCGAAGCCCCGCCCACCACCGCTGCGGCGGTCGCGTCCACCGCCTCCGCCGAGGCCGCCTGCGCGGGGACCACCGTCGCGGGGACGTGCTTCATTAACCCGTATTGCGCGGCCCTTTAGTTCGGTTTCGTTGAATTGTTCAATCGCCTGGACCGCCTGATTCGAATCGGCCATTTCGACGAATCCGAATCCGCGAGACTGACCAGAGAACTTGTCAACCACGACGACTGCACTGTCCACTTTGCCAACTTGCGAAAAGAGCGCTTCCAGGTCTTCGTTAGTTACCGCGTAGGCTAGGTTGCCTACATACAATTTCGTGGGCATTAAAGCCCCTCCTTATCGCATTGCCGGAAGCGCGAGCCAGAAAAACCCCGATGTTTGCTCCCTTCTCCGGTCTGTCTCGACGTCTTGCGCGGAAAGGCTGAGGAGAGATGCTGTGGGTTTAAATGATTAGTGCTCCGGTCCTGATTACACTTCTTTTTAGCTCGACGCGAGCATAAAGTCCATCCTCGGCGAGCCATCCTTACCAAGGTGGGGATGAATGCTCGCGGTCATTGGGCCGTCTTGCTTCCATGATCCGGTCGGAGGGCTGCGGTTGACTTGCCCGGTGGCGTGAGGCTAACTCGGCACTGTGCCATCCATCAGGCCCATAACGAAGCAGGCCTCGGCGACCCTCTGGCCGCGCCTTGCAGCGATTTCACTGTTTGTGTCGTTTACCCAAGAGCAACGAGATGCGTTCCTGCGTGCCTACGAGCAAGAACCTGAAATGGGCATACGGACCTTTGACGGCGGGGAAGCGGTTTGCCGCAAAGGAGAGTATGAGCTCGACCTCTGTCTGATACTCAGCGGTCGGGTCGACTTGTTCGAGGATGAGGCTCACGGTCGTGCTCATGTTGCCAGTCTGGGTGCAGGAACATTTTACGGCGAACTTGGCGCACTCGGGGGCGTGCCCCGTTCGCTCGACGTAATTGCGGCCACTCAAACCGAGATCTTCTACATCCCGCGTCATGCACTTAAATATCTGGAAGTTAACTCGGAAGCCCGTTCGATACTGGCTGAGCGTTATCGCGAACGCGCCGTCGCCAGCTCGGCCGCAGAACTCGACTTGTTTCGAGGGGTGCCACCCGAATTCATCCAGCAACTCGTTCCTCGATGCGAAATCCTGCGATACGAACTGCGCGGAATTCCAATCGTCACGCAAGGCGAACTGGGCGACGCACTATACATAGTGCGAGATGGTTTTCTTCAGGTTGCCCGGCGCGAGCCCGATGGAAGTGAAAAGGTCTTTGCCTACCTTCGCACCGGAGATTTCTTCGGCGAGATGGCGTTGTTCGAGACGGGGATTCGATGGTCGAGCGTGGTCACTGCTGGCAAATGCGAACTAATCAAGATTCGCGGGGATGATTTTCTCGAGCTCTGTCGACGATTTCCCGCGATTGAGGTTGAAGTCCGAAAGATTATCAACCGCCGCAGGGAGCAGGAACGTTCCATCACCCCTGAGCTCTCCGAGCTGCTCAAAAAGATGGGTCAACTGGGAGTTATCCAGGCCGACGCGCTTCTGGTGATGGATTTGGAACTGTGCATCAAATGCGACAATTGCGTGCGCGCCTGTGAGTCGCTGCATGGCAAAAGCCGATTGATCCGCAACGGCATTCAGTTAGGCAACTATCTCGTGCCCAGCGCCTGCCGCCACTGTGATGATCCTAAGTGCATGAACGCCTGTCCCACTGGGGCGCTCAAGCGCCGGCCGGAAGGCGAGATCTATTTCGAATATGATATGTGTATCGGATGTGGTAACTGTGCGATCGCATGCCCTTACGATAACATCGCCATGATAGATACTCCGACCTTCGATCGCGCGCAGTTACGTAAGTCGCGAATCACCAACGACCCCAGCTTCTTCCGTCCTTATCCTGTAGCGTCGCACGACGTTGCTGACGAAAGTTGGTTCAGGCGTTTGTTCGGCCGCATTCGCGGCAAGCATAGCCGCAAACCGGTTCAACTTGGAACCTCCGGTGCGCCGGGTCATGTACCGGTCGCCTATCCCATAAAGTGCGACCTCTGTGATGGTTTGCCGTTTATGGGCTGTGTTCATAGCTGTCCGACCGGCGCCGCCATGCGCATTGATCCAGCAACTTTGATCGAAGAGACCGGTGCGGTGAGTGCCGGTTCACGCGTACGGAAGGCCCGAGGGGGCAACGACTAAGGGACCGGCGAAACGCGCGGCCTCAGGCGGTACGAACGCAGTGCCATTTACGAGTAGCTCCGAGCGAATCGAAGAGCAGGTTGACCGGTTACCAGCTGACCGACCAACGACAAAGCCGAGCCGGGCCTCGTTGGGCGAGGCAGCGGCCAGGCGCCATAGTGCGCCGATCGCTTCGATGCTGATCTGGAGCCTGTTCTGCGGCTCCAGCGTTGTCGCGCTTTACAAGTTATTTGCAGGATGGGCCTCGCGGGCGGGAGCTTATCGCACCGGAATCCTTACGACGGGAATCTTCATGCTGGCCGCGCTGTACCCTGTACGCAAACAAGCCTTATGGTTGTCATTGCGCTATACGCGGTGGATCGCACGTTTGCCCCGCCCCCTGGGGGTTCGACTGCTGGTGCTGGACCGACTCGAAAGCTGGCGCATTGTGCACGTTTCCGCAGGTGTTTTCAGCTTGTTGCCATTTTGGTGGCATACACAGTTCGGCCCCCGTAGTCTTCTCGAACTCGTGCTTGAAGTGTTCGTGTTGGCACTGGCCGTCAGCGGTCTTCTGGGGACATTGATTGAGGATTTCCTGCCCGCGCGGATGTTGAAGTTGGGTAATCCAGAAGTCCGACTGGAAGACGTTGAAGCCGCGTCGCAGGAGCTGTACGTGCAAGCGGAAGAGCTGGTTCTCGGTCACTCCGAGCCGCTGGTTCATGCCTACCTTTCACTGCTACGGCCTATTGTGGCCGGCAATCAGCCTTCTCTGCGACTCTTGTGGGCCACGCTCTCTGGCATTAATCCAGCCTCGACCGTATGTAAGCCCGCCCGACTCATTGCAGACGGCTTCGGGGTCGAAGCAGCCGTTTTCCATCAATTGGTTGATATCGCCGAACGCAAGGTGGGGCTCGACCATAACCAATTTAATCTGAAGTTGAGCGGCGAATGGCTGCGGCTGCATCGCAGCCTTGCTATAGCTGTGCTTGTGCTGGTTGCCTTCCACATCACCGGTGTTCTCTATTTCGTGGGAATATGAACGTCCGCTGGGTTCTGGTGGCTTCGGCGATCGTCGGTGCCGTGGCCGCGTTGGCGGTGCTTGCGCCGCGCTCGAGCTATCAACCCGGCCCGTTATTGAAAGCGCACCAGCAGCTGATTACCGACTGCAACGCCTGTCACCGTCCATGGCGCGGGCCTTCGAATGCGGGCTGTGTAAATTGCCACGGTGAGCTGAGCGAAAACAATCCCCATACGGGGCTCGACGTCACCGACAAAGACGCCGGGCTTATGCCGGGGCACACGCTGGCGATGGACACCGCCCATAACCTCGAATGCCTCAGTTGCCACGGCGAACATCAAGGTCCAACGCCGAACATCGGCATGAGTGCTGGGTTCGCCTGCACATGGTGTCACAAACACCCAGCAATTCCGGCTGTGCCAGAGCATCAAGTTCACGTAATGGAACGGCAATTTTTTGTCAGGCACTTGTTCAGGCGCCCGTTCAGTCATTACGAGCATGAATTGTTAACCAAGTCGCATTATCCGCCGGTGGCGGGTGGGTTCAACTGTTCATCCTGTCATTTGGTGACGCCCGTGCCACCGGGGCGGAATGATCAGATGAGTTTCAAGTGGGCAGGATGCGCTGGAACAGGCTGCCATCTCGTCCCGCAAGACAGATTTATGCAGCTCTCACCGTCTCTTGGCCCTTCACCGGTCTCCATTCCCTACTCGAGCGTCGTCACGGTCAGACATATCAAGGCCGTCTTCGTTCATTCTGCAGGCCATCTCAAAACTGCTTGCGAACGGTGTCATTTCGAGATGAATAAGAGCCGCGATCCTGACGATCAAGCCTCGTTGGCGGTTAGTCGCTGCTTCGATTGCCATACGCACCGACCCGATAGCGGCGGAGACCAGATCGCGACCGGACCGATAAATTCCCGACAGGATCAGTCAACTGACCCGCAGACTGCAGCCAGGAAAGCTCGCGCGGTCCGACCAGCGAGGGGCGTGCCGCTGAATGCGGGTGCGAAAGTGCTCGCTTGCAGCCAGTGTCACCTGTTTCACGCGTACGGGGTGGTTCCCATACGTGACTTTCCCAATCCTGCGCCTCAGTTTCCACCAAATCGTCCTGACCATCTCAAGTTAACGGTCTATGTGCCGCGGTGGAGGTCTATCGACGGGAACTCTCGAATCCGGGCCGTCACCCTGGATGGCGTCGTGCTCTCACCCTGGTGGATGGGTATGGTCGCAATAGGTCTCGTAACTTATCAGTTCACCCGATATGTCAGGCATTTATCGCAGACGCACAACTTTCACGAAGCGGCGCCCGACGTGGCGCCGCAGCGACCCAGGGAGGTCCCCGCGCTAGATGACACTTACCAGACGAGTATCAGAAACTTGTACATCGTCGGTGAGGCAGCGGGTACTGCCTCAATAAATCTCGCAATGCGTTCCGGTCGCCAGGTTATCGAAGCGATTGCAAGTCAGCTCCGGCCTTACCCCTCGTCGTCCCAACCAGACCTATACGATGTTGTAATCGTTGGTTGCGGGCCTGCGGGCTTGGGCGCGACCGCTACGGCGAAGGTCTTGGGTCTAAAATATGCAACTCTGGAAAAGTTGACTCCCGCAAGCACGCTGCGATCATATCCGCGCGCCAAATTCGTGCAGGCAACGCCTATCGATCTGGCTGAGTACGGTTCGTTCTTCCTCGAAGGCGACAATTCACGCGAAGAGCTGATCCGCGAATGGGAAAAGATCATCGCTAAATTGCAACTTGTCATCAACGATCGTGAAGAAGTGACAGCTGTGATGCGTGAGCAGAACCACCTGCTTGTCCGGACTGCGCGCGGCAACTCGTACCGAGCAAGAGCTGTGGTGCTGGCAATCGGAGTTCGTGGGAATCCTCGTCATCTAAATCTGCCGGGAGAAGAGCCAGGTCGGGTATTTTACAACCTCATCGAACCAGAAGAGTTTACCGGGTGCCGGATTCTCGTGGTAGGAGGAGGTAACGCAGGGGCTGAGGCTGTCCGGGCTCTCGCTGATCGCCGGCTGGCCAATACGGTGAGCTATTGCTTCCGCTCCCCTGTCTTGACCAATGTGACACCGGAGAATGCTGACGCGATCGTCGCTCTGCAAAAGGCCAAGGCGATCTCAATCTATCCCGCGACCATCCTGACAGAAATACGACCTCAGAGCGTAGTCCTTGAGCCGCTGAAGCCGGCCAGCGGTGGAGTGTCGGCAGGGGCAATTGAACTCGCAAATGATTACATCTTCGCGATGATCGGCGCTGAACTACCTGTCGCATTTCTCAAGTCGATAGGTATCAAGATGGTGAGCAAAGGCCGGCTATATAGATAAGGGGCTGTCCGCGCCGAACTACACGTGATTAATATCCAGCACTGATTCGATCTCGTCATTGAGCACGATGATCTTTTTTCTGACGATCTTCGGTTGGTCTTTCTGAAACCGGAGTAGATGTTCATAAAAACCAAAATAGCTCGAACTTCGGCGTTGGAAGGGCCTGTAAATCCGAACCTGCCAGTGCGACGCCACGTGAGGCTCATCGGGGTCTGTGGCGTCGAGAAGGCGCACATTGGTGATGAAATGGCAGGTACGAATCAACGGATCAGATGCCAACGATTGGCCCGATTGTATGCGCCAGATTCGATCTTCCAAACCCGCACGGTTGTTGTAGTAAATCAAGGAAAGCTGGGACTGCGGGTCACTGGTCGGTGCCCGGCCGCCGTGCCATGCCGGTACCCAGAACTCTGCATCCTCCGCGTACAGCGCCAACCACTCAGCCCAACGCTTTTCATCAAGATACGCTGCTTCTCGATAAAGCAGTTCGGCGCAACGATTCAGCACTTCGTTATTCACCGCTGTTACTCCCTGAACGCGCCAACCCGCCGTTCATCAATCTGAGCCACTGACGGTACTGGCCCTGGAAGATGACTTCGTCCCGAAAATCACTACTGCTCGATGCGGGCTGGATCTGGAGCGCCCTGGCTTCGGCGTCGGGCCCAGAGATCGCCCGGCAAGCCCCGCGCACGTAGCCCTGCTGCCAGCGCACCAATCGGCCGCGGTATCCCTCCTGACAGGCCTCGAATGCCGCCAGATCATCAGGAGTGCCAATGCCGCTGGCATTGAAGAAGTCCTCATATTGCCGCAGGCGATGAGCTCGGGACTCGGGCTTTTCCCCGATTGGCGCAATGCAATAAGTCGAGACTCGAGTCTTATCCACTGCCAATGGGTGAATGACGCGAATCTGCGTCGAAGTCTGATCCATCAGGAAAACATTAGGATATACCAGTAGATTACGCACTCGATCCATCATCCAACGAGCTCGGTGCTCGCCGAATTTGGCCACAAACTCAGCGCGTCGGTCGTAAAGCGGGCGGCTTGCCGGATTGGGGTAATCGATCCACAAAAGGCTGTGTCCATTTCCCAGGTCGTAACAACCGTTGCCCAGCTCCGGGGCCGCCAGGCGCCCCACGTCAAGTGCCCGCACTGAGTCTTTGCCCGAGTTCATGCGCCGCTGAATGACTCCCGCAAAAGTGCGATGCACGATGTCGAAATGATAGCCGTCCACACCGTTTTCGACCTGCAATTTCCAGTTGCCTGCATACGTGTAGTCTGCACTGCCTGTTACTACTTCCAGACCTTCCGGCGCCTGATCGACGATCATGTCGATAAAGGTCCGTGCCGCTCCGAGATTCGTTTCGAGATCGCACACCGCGGGGTTGAGACTGCCGAAAATGAATCCGCGATAATTACCCAGACGCGGGACCCGTTTTAGCCCGTGATCGAGATGAGAGAAGCCGGTCGGATAGGCACCGCTGGCCTCATCCTTGATGTTGACCAACATGCCGTTATTGCTGAAACACCACCCGTGGTAGGGGCAGGTTAGAATCTTCCGATGACCGCTCCTCTCCACGCAGAGTCGCGCGCCCCGATGAGGGCATGTATTGATGAAGCCACCGACTTCGCCATGTTCGTCGCGCATGAGGATGATCGGCTGACGTCCGATGGTAGTGGTTAAAAAATCGTGCGGCCGGGGCAACTGACTCTCGTGCGCCAAGTAGATCCAAGTGCCCTCGAAGATGTATTGCATCTCGAGCTCAAACAGACCGGGATCGGTGAATACCGCCCGATCAACTGTGAACATTCCTTCCCCGTCGACGACATAGTCGTCGAAGCCACTCGCGCGATAGAGCTCTCTGAAGCCTAACGATTGGGGTCGGTCCAACGCACCAGCAGTTGTGGTCTCCATGCCAACTCTCCTATCTATCCTTTATCCCCGCGGCTGGTTCTGCCCGCAGGCTTGCCGTCGAAGGCCGGCGTCCGGTGGGCCTAGGTATCCAAACCTTTTACAAAGCCGGCGACGGTGTTGTGATGATGGACGATCAAGGACTCCAGGGTGGGGGATAGTGTCATGAATGCCATCACGCCGGATCGCTGAGCGGCATGTGTGCTTTCGATAGTGCTAAGGTCCTCTCGGATCGCGTCTCGCATTGCAACCTTGGAGTACTCCTGGGCGATTCTCACTGCGGGGCTTGTGGTGCGTCGCTGGTAGTACTTCACCTGCCAGTTGGTGTGATCCACGTCGATCGGCCAGAACTCATGACACAACATCCAGCCGTCCCCCAGGAACAGATGGAAGTTTGGGAAAATCACGAACTCGTCAAATACCCAGTTGTCTCGGTTCTCGACATTCAAGGAAGGCCACCGGCGATTCGGCAACTGGTCGGTATTGTTCACGTTGAGGAAGGCGGCGGAGCCGAGTTTAAAAGCCAAGGCCTCGGCAGGTTTCGGTTTATGATGCAGATTTTGGTAATAAGTGAGTTTGCAGTGTCGTCCTAGCGGCTGAGCACTTGGCACTATAGGGTCTGCCCGAAAGTCTGGTATCGAACGTCGGTGGACCGCCAAGACGTGATAGGCCTCGATAAAGGCGTCCTGAAAAGTCTTCCAGTTCGCAGTTAAAGTTGCACCCCACCAGCCGCTCAGCTCCATCTCGGCGAAAGGAAATCCATCGAGCATCCCGCTAATCGGTTCAAGGTATTTGCGTAAACTGGTTTCTGGTGAGGTTTGCAGGTGAACGAAGATGAAACCCTCCCAGACGTCCAGTGCGAGTGGAATCAAGCCCAGTTGCGCTCTATCGCAGCCGCGAAACTCACTCTCGAGAGGAATACCCACCAACGCTCCTTCACAATCATAGGTCCAGCCATGAAAGCCGCAGGTAAAGGCGCGCGCGGAGCCGTGGGGTTGGTTGACCAGCCGATTGCCGCGATGGCGGCAAAGATTGTGAAAGGCGCGCAGCTGTCCATCGCGTCCGCGGACGACCAGGACCGAGGTGCCCAAGACCTCCAGCCGGCGGACGAAGAAATCACCCGGATTAGGAACTGCTTCAGCTCGGCCGATCTGTAGCCAGACGCGTCTGAAAATTCTCTGACGCTCAAGCTCAAAATATTGGGCTGAAATGTTGGGGCCAACAGGAACATGTTGCGGTCCCGGCAAAGGCTCGGATCCGTCGCTGTTGTTGACATCTATTTCTTCAACCATCGTGATACCCTGACGGCGTCACCCGGTGATTTTTTTGAAAGACAGTCAGGTTCAGCGAGTTAAGATTGCAAGACGTTCAGCCTCGATCGCGCCTGGTACGTCCGGGGTAGAGTACACCTCGACTGCTAGTGCCACCTCCATAAACGAAAGCGCCAGGTTCAGGAGTCTACGTTCCTTTTCAGGAAGGTCGTCCAGGCTGAAAGCGCTCAAGTGTTCAGCGATTGCGGCCATCTCCGGAAGCATCGCGTTATAAAACCGTCGAATCTCTTCCATCGAAGATGACCGACGCTTTCGATTGCGCTCCTGCTCGGTGGGCAGCGACCATGCGGATACGAACTGGCTTAGCGTTCTGAATCTTTCTGGCAACTCATTGTCTTGCTGGGTCGCTGACATGGCTTTCCTTTCAATAGTTTGAGCAGCCGAATCGCTGGTGCACTTTCGGCCCAAACTTCTACACAGCCGAGGCTGAGCTTGTGTCATTGCTTGCTCACCCGCACTAGACGGCTGCCCGAACCGAGGCTCTGTCACGGCGCGGCGTTCTCTCTGGCCTATAGACTATCCCGCTGCCCGAGGCATCGCCGGAAAAGAAGTCGGCTCTAATCATCGCTAGAATCTGGCCGTCCTTCTGATGGAGGGGGCGGCGTCCAATCGACTCGCTTGTGTGAGCTTGGGCCAGCTTCGAACACTTCCCTCGATCACCTCACGCAATATCATCAAACATTGTGCTCTAGCGGGTTCTTGATTTCGTAGCCCACCCGTTCGATATCGTCGATAGTCCACATCCGGCAGTCACGACGGAGAGAGGGCTGCGCAATCAGCGTCTTGCCGTCTGGCCTGATGTAGCCCAGGTAACGAATCACGTCTGCCAGGTTCCAGCCATCGAATTTTTCGTACAGATGCACGTAGCTTTGATAGCGTCGCGGCTCGAGGTTAAAGGTCCACTCGCACGCTTCGGAGCAGAATGCGATCTTGCGACCGTTGTGCTCTCGGATTCTGGCCGTCGAAATATCAGGGCGCGGGTAGATGCAAGGTAGCAGACACACCTGGCAGACTGGCGGTATCGTGGGGAAGAGCTTAAGGGGCAGCATGCCAGCGTCGGGATCGGTCATCTGGTTGTAGTTCTCCCAGAACTTACCGTAGTAGGTATGCCAACCCGTGTAATGCTTCTCGAACCACTCAATGTCCCGTTCGTTCGGAGGATCGAATCGCCAAAACATCAAGGGCCAACTGGCATAGACGAACATCGCCGTGGTATGGCTCATCCACTGCAGGTGCTTCGCATCTTCTTCGAGAAAGCGTGGCGGCTTGATGCCAAATTTTTCCAGCTTGCCAATATAACTATTCACCCAATCCTCAATCACCCAGTGCTTCCAGAGGTCGACATACGGTTCAATCTTGTGGACCGTAAAGTATTCAGTGAGCAGGGCTACCGCAGAATCCACGAAGCGCGAGAAACGCCAGAAGTGTTTATCCAACACTTGTTGAATCAGCGGGACATTGCGATCATCGCCGAGCAGCGTTACGAGCGTCGCATAGCCATTGGCCATGTGACGACTCTCGTCCGACTGAATACTTAGGAACACCGAGGGCACGGCGTGATCGCCGTTGGCCGCTGCTGCTTTGGGCACGCTAACGAACACCGGGTTGGTAAACGTCGTTGCGCCCATCACTTGGAGGCTGATGGCCCCTTCGATGGGATCGCATGCCAGGAACGACTCTGCTACGCCTCGCACCGCCGTGCCGAGAAGATTGTTGCCCAGCGCCTTCATGGGAATGTCAAAACCCGCCGGGTCGTGGTAGTGTTTGAGGTAGTAGCGGCCCAGCGCGAGTTGTTGCTGGTAATGGCGGATCTCGTCGAGCATCTGCGCCAAGTAGCCTTGCCGCAGCTCCTGGTTGTTCACGGCAGTGATCAACGCGCCCATCAACTTGATCGCCGTATACTCCGGGTAGGGGAACACCGCGGTGAAGGCCTTCATCACCTCCACCCAACGTTCCTCGGCTTGATTGGGGTTGTTCATCCGTACGGCACCGTCCAGGAAACCATACTGGCGGTCGTCCTTTTCCGCCTCCATCGTCATATAGTCACGGATCAAATGCCGAAACGGATCTTTGCCCTTTTTGGGAATATGGAACTTGGTGCGGATCGGTGATTCTGTAGAAGCATAAGAAAAGTCCCATTCCATCCCTTTGATTTTCTCATGCGCCTGGATCAGATTGGCTGCCATCGTCTCCTCCTTTGGACGCCTTGGTTATTGCGGCCCTTCGAGGTCAAGCAATTCGGCATAGACTCCGAAGCGCTCGGCGTTGAAGTCGACGCGCCCGTAAAAACTGCTGAGCACAACCTGGAAGTCGGCCGGCGTTAGGCTTCGACCCAGGCGCTCGCCCAACTCATGCAGGTCGATTTCGATGTTTCCCACACCACTGATCGAGTAAAAACAGCCATCGTTGGTGATGGTTAGGTCGGGCCGTTTTTCGCGCAGCATGGCCACTACCGCCTCCGCCTCCTCACTACCCATTAGCACCATGCCCACGGTGTCTTGAGCCTCGTAGAGTTTGCCGCTCATACCAACACCTCGTGATCCGGAACGGCAATTCCGATCTCGGCGCTCATCGCAACCTGTGCCTGGCGCACTTTGCCGAGCGCGTTAGCAAACGATTGGGCTTTGACCGTCGGGAGCTCGAACAGGGGAGCAAGCTGGCGAGCAGCCAGAAGACTCACCGGCGTCCAGTGATCGATCCAGCTTTGCAGCACCTTGCGGTTCTTAGCCGCATAGTTGGGATCCTCGACCAGAAACCGAAGAAAGGCCCACGTCCATCTGTGGTTCCGCTCCCAGTCTGCCTCCGCCGACGCGACCAGTGCCGGAGTGACGCTGTCGCCGTTTAGCGGAGCAAAGCGCAGGAACAATTCCACGCGTACCATTTCGCCCACGAGCGGTTCAAAGACTGCGTTGGTTGCCACGATCACCTCGGCCCAGTCGCGGATGGCCATCAGCCGTTCCACGTTCTCTCGCACCCCTTGCCAGCGTGGGTCAGTGAGCCATGTGGATTTCGCCTCGCTATCGGAAAACCCGGGCAGCGCTTGCGCTAGTTCCATCCCGTACAGCGAGATTTCCTGTGCATAGCGGATCTTATCCGCCGCATTGAAGACACAAGGATTGCCGACCACTTCCGCCAGCGCCTCCCGTTGTGCGTAGGAGAAAGCTCGGAACAGGCCATACTCGAGAAACGCACACGAGGCATAGTGAAGGGCGAGCATTTCATCTGCCCAGGTTCGATCAAAGGCAGTGAAGAGGCCGCGAGCTTTTGCGGTCTCCAACGTCCGTTCCAGAGCCCGGCCCTGCTCAGCCTGGAGCTTCACATAGGGTCGTTGCCAGGTCTTGTTGGGATCGCGAAAAGCCCACCAGTCACTGGAACGGACCGCCGCGGTATCTTCGCTCCAGGTAGGGCGACCCTCGGGCGTTAGGATCGGCCATCCTCCCCAGGCGAATTGTTTGGGATCCTGTTGGATATAAAGCGTCAGTTCTTCGTATTCAGTTGCCCGCCGGCCCTGACGCGGCTGTATGTAAGAAAACTCTCGTTTGCCGGAAAACTCGTCGTGCCGCGTTGTCGTCACAGTGCTTCCTCCGATTACTGGCTTTTAGCGGCGACTACGCGCACGCTGCGAAGAACTCGCTCATATCATCACCTTGTATCGTCGGATCGTTTCAGTTTGCGGTGGCTTCGTCAGTTTCGTCGCAGAGGCGCGCTTTGCCGCGCATCAAGCTTCGGTTAAATGGATGGAGCGGCCGCCGACATCGGCCGCGGTGTCGCGCGAAATCGCCTGATCGAGCAAACGCTCCGCCATGGCCTGGCATTCCGCTCGCCTCTGTGTGCTGCAGTAGACAATCCGACTGCTGAAAGGATCACCGGCAAAGAACCATTCATACATGAACTGTCGCCCGCCGAATTCTGTACCGACAATGTCCCACGCCATCTTCATGATCCGCAGCCGCTCCTCCGCCGACATATCCTTTCCGCGGAGATATTGGGCCAGAGATCGCTGCAGGTCGGGGTGAGTTAGGTCCTTCTCTGTCGGGGTTAGAATGAGGCCACTACTCCCCATCAGGCGAATAGCGTCGATCGCGCGAGTCATGGCCTGCGGGAAGAACAGCCGCACCGCGGTGATAGAAAGCATTCCGCGACCAGACACTCCAAAGAGACTTCCTACGCCGGGGATCACTCCGCGATCGCTGGCACGCAAACTTAAGCTGCCTTCCTGCCCTTCGAGCGGATGATTGAAATTGTTCAGCACATCATGGGCCGATGCAGTGAGCAGGCCCTCGGCCAACTCGACAGTCCCAACTAGTTCACCGAGGATCTCCTGGTAACGCGGCAGCTCCGTCCGCCCCACTGCTTTAGCGACCAGGAAGGCAAGGCCGGTCAGAAAACGTAGCTTGACGGTCCCTCGGATAACTGCTTGAAGCGTCATGGTGCCGGCGAACGCCGGTCCCATCAGGTTATAAATTTCGATGTCGCGCGCGGCGAACACTCGCTCCCACGGGACCAGGACATCGTCAAAGATCGCGATCGCGTCCCCCTCGTCGAAGCGGCTGCTCAGTGGTCGGTCGAACAAACTGCGGCCGGTATCGTAGGGTTCCCGGCAGACGAACTTCAGTCCGGGCGTGGCCACAGGAACGGCAAAACTCAAGGCGTAATCTTCTTCGCCTGCTCTGCGCGGCATGTAGGGTCCCACCCAGAGCTCGTCGCTGAGCGGTGCCAGGGTGGAGAGCATGCGGGCACCACGTACAACAAGGCCCGCATCCGTCTCCCTAACCATACGTATGCTGTCCTGGGCTTGGGGTCCTTTGGACCGGTCGATCTGCGGGTCGACGAGCGTATGGGTTAGACAGAGATCGCGTTCACGACACAGCTCGTAATAGCGCCATGCATTTTCTCCGAAGCGGCGCTCGCGGCGACCCAACAGTTCGCGGATCGCGGCCGCATCCGTAACAAACGCGTTCATGAAATCGGGCAGGCGACCCATTAAACCGTAGGTGAGCTCACATCGTGTCCGCTCGCCGCGAACCCGTCGCTCCATATCGTCCCAGGTCTTGGCGAGAATAAACGATGTACTGACGGGAGCGCCGGAGACAGGGGAAGGATACGTCAGCAGATCTCGGTAGGCGGGATCATGCTGACGATCGTACAGGTCCGCTAACGTTCTTATCACGCGCCGAAACGGCGGATATTGGGTTACATCGCGGACCAACTCTCCATTGACATAGACACTGCGATCATCACGCAGGCCTTCGATATACTCCTGTCCCGTTCTTGCTCCCATGGCACTGGTCCCCGCCGCTCGAGTGCGTTTCAGTCAGCCGTCCACGCCATCACACCCGTACCCGTAGCCCACTGCGGTATCGGCTCGTAAGCGAGAACCTGCGGCTTCAGTTGTGGTGGCATTGCGCCCGCGACAGCTAACCAATCGCGTATTTCCTGTCCGCCATTGCCGGCAACCTTTTCCAGGTCTTCGGCATGACGATACTGTTCCCAGACCTCGCTGCCCCGCCCTCGGACCAGGCAATCAAGGAACCACCGATCAAATTCCTCGTTGACAGTTCCCGTCTCTGGGGGGCCGACCCAGTGAGAGAGGCCGCCTGTTCCAATAACCGCGATGCGGCGGTTAGCGGGCGCACGTTCGATTACCGTGCGAACGAACATCCCGACGTCGAAGCATCGCTTGAGACTGGGCATCGGCGGTGCAAACGCGTTCACTACGATTGGTACCAACGGGACGTTCCATCCAGGTGTGATGAAGGACAACGGGACCACTTCGGCGTGATCAAGCGCCAGCTCCTGCGACGAGGCAAAGTCAACGCCATGTTCCATGCCCTCGCTAACAATGAGTTGTCCAAGGTCCGCGGCAAGCTTGACGCTGACCTTGGGCAGGTTCAGCCATTCATTGATGGGTCCCTCGGCTCGCTCGCCGGTGGCGACGAGAAAGGTCGGAAGGTTGTCGTAAAAGCAGCGATCGAAGTGGTCGGTGGAGAAGATCACGATAGCGTCGGGGCGCGTCCGTTCAATGATCTCTTTGGCGCGGTTCAAGCCTGCTACGACCTTGCTGCGCTGTGCTTCGCTGGCCATTTCGAACTGCGGATGCATCGCCAGAAAGGGCACGTGTGACGTGGCAATACCCGCGACAATCTCTGCCATGGCCGCCTCCTCCTCGATTACTTTTTCTCGTTTAATGCCGCTACGTACGAGCGCATATCCTGGCCCATAGCCATCGACGAGGTCAGCAGCAGAAGTGGGTTGACGCCCATCTCATAAAGGGCCCTGATCTGCCAGCGCTCGAGCGCCACCTTCTCTTGGGTTGTCAGATCGTAATCATTCAACACTGAGCCCAAACTGTTTTGACAGCGCTGGGCGAGGGTGGCGCTACGGCTTACATCTCGCAAAAATTTGTTTACTTGGTAGAGGCTCATCAGCCCGACCCCCTTGTTTTCAAGAAAATTCTCGCGCGAAGGCGACCGAAACTGAGCTACGCGGCTAACTGTTTGGCCGGCGTTTCCGCCAGTGCGTCAAAGAAGCGCCACATGAGTTCGAGAGTGTTGCGGACCACCGCGCGCACTCGCTGCTGCTCTTCATCTGTGCGGGCGAGCTTGGCGACGATTTCCATCGCGCCATTTCCGTGTTCGCGGTCTGCTTCCTCGTGAACCCACCAGAACGCGGACTGTTCATGCGTGAGGCCGTATTCCTGCTCCAGAATGCGGGCAAACTCTTTAGCGGCACCGGGTACCTGTCCCTCGCCCGCCACGCTCACCGAGGCCAAGCCTTCAACAAAGGGCCGCTTCTCGACCAACCATATCCACCAGGTGCGCAGCGCGAGAGTCTCGGGCAGCGGTTGAATATTCAGCATCCTCTCGCGGGTACTGCCCAGAGCCTCGCCGAGCCGAATGTACAGCTCGGGATGTGGAGCGCTGCCGGACATCTTGCCGGTTTCCTCTTCAATCAGGTTATTGAGGATCTCGGCTCGGACCTGGGCGTCTTCGCAGTGAACGTACAGTGGTCCAATCAGGTCGTGGACTCTGCCGGTAAGGTAGAACTGTTGTTCTATCCAATGGCGGACCTGGTCTCTGCTCAGTTGCGCCCGCCGAAACTTTTCGACGAATGGATGGTCCCAAAAGACTCGTCTTGCGGCCACCATCTTCTGAAGCTCAGTGCTGAACTGTTCGCTTGTCAGGGCCATGGTTTCAGCCTCCTTGCGGATTAATTGCCGTCGCAACACTTATTTTTCGGCAAGCCATACACGGCCAAACGCAATGCAGACCTTCAAGCCCAAACGGCGAAGCGAGCATTTTGCGCAATCGACTCGGCACATCGAAAGTGCAAGCTGCCCTCTCGAACTCGCTCGCTTCGCCCTGCCTTCACAGCCTGGATGCTGGGACAACCAGGTTTTCGCCGAGCTGCTCAATGTCTCTTTTGACGCTCTCCGGCCGGGTCGCAACCGCTCCAATTATTACTTGGTCGACACCGGCATCGCGGTAACGTTTGAGCGAATCCAGTTCTATCGGCACGCCGAGCCCGGGCGAGATGAAAAAGCGGAGTTTGTCCGGCTCCCGCCCTATCGCCCGCGCATACTCCTTAATGCGCTCTATTTTCCTCCGTGCCTCTTCAATCGTGACATTGACGCCAAACCAGCCGTCTCCGACCTCGCCGGCGCGTCTCAGCGCAGGAACGCTCTCGCCGCCAATAAGAATCGGTGGATGCGGTTTCTGAACCGGCTTGGGATACATTCGCACCTGCGGAAAATCACAGAACTCGCCCTTGAACTGAGGTTCTTCCTGCGTCCACAAAAGCTTCATCGCAGCCAGGTACTCACGTGTCCGCTCTGCTCTCCGCTCCCACGGTATCCCTAAGGCAGTGAATTCCTCCTTCAGCCACCCGATACCGACCCCAAAGTCGAATCTTCCGCCGGAAAGCTTGTCGACGCTTGCTACCTCCTTGGCGGTAATCAGAGGATTGCGTTCCGGGAGCAGACAGATGCCAGTGCCAAGCCGGATCGTTTTGGTGTGGGCCGCGGCGAAAGTCAGGGCGGTGAAAGGGTCGAGAAAATCGATCGTGGTTGGCATCGGCAGACGGCCATCCTCAGCGTACGGATAGCGCGCCGAGTATTGGTCGAACAGAACCACGTGTTCCGGCGCCCAAAGCGAGTGAAAACCGCATTCCTCGGTGGTTTGGGCAATCGTTCGCAACGCTTCCGGCTCCGCCGCCAGGCCAATTCCGATTGCGATAAACCCGATTTTCATAAGCTCGTCCCTGGCCGAAGTAGGGCTTGTGCTCCGTTGGCCGAACCGGCCTCGTCTGCGTCCCGGCTCGCTCGGCGTCATTGCATCATGGCGTCCCAACCTCGCCAGTAAAGCTCCGCCATGCAACGCGCCTCCACGAGAAATTCCTGCCGATCACGATCGTCCACCAGTAGACGGTCCACCAGTTTTCTCCCGGTCTTGGCGTGTTCGCGATCGGCTTCGATGTGGCCGGAGAAAAAGCGCAGCGCTTGCGGTTTCAACCCATAATGAGTTTCCAGACCACTAAGCATCTTTGCGCAGGCATCCGAGAATCCGCCTTCGAGAATGCCCAGCACACCGGAATATTTGACTTTCTGGCTCATCAGAAGCCAGAAGTAGGCATTGACCGCTCGCGCTGCTGGGGACGCTTGCGACCGTTCAAGCTCAGCACCAGGTAGGCCCAATCCCAGTTCCCAGAACTCGCGCAGGAGCATGGCGTGGCCCGCTGTATGAGTATAACCACCCATGGCTTCCTCAAAGAAATTCTCGGCCATCAGCGCAGCGCCTTCGACATCGAGCCGGCTCATGTTGATGAAACCCTGGGCGATGTACGGGCCCGAATCCCTGACGGTCATCTCATAATGCTCAACCGCGAAGCGTCTGAGATGATCGTGCGAGGCCTTTCCCTCGTTCACCAGCTTCACCAAGGGATGGCGTGCGATGCTGTATTCGGCCGCAATCTTTTCGACCTCGCCCCAGAAAGTCTCAGTGTTCATAGACCATCTCCACTTGCTTAGCTTTTTCCGTCTGGACTGATTCCTTCGTGTCGCTGATTCCGTGTCTTTGCACGGCACCTAGTTGCGGCCTTATTTCCGGGCGTGGTTCGCGGCTGTGCAATGCGGCATAACGTGGCGAGCAAAGCGTTCGAGTGAAGCGATCACCCGCTCACGGCCGAGGCCGCCGAAATCCGCCAAGAGCCCCAACTGGGTCACACCCATTGCCTCGAGCTGGCGGATCCGCTTGAGGCACTGCTCCGGGTCGCCAAAAATCACACGCTCCGGATAAAGCATTCCCTCGTAGTCCATCATGGCTGACAGGCCTTCGCGCAGACGCGCGTAACGCCGATACTGTTCTGAGTAAGCAGCTTCGCGATTCGCTTCGGCGGCAGTCGCCAGATAGCGCAGCATCGCCGCTCGCGGCTCCTCGCGAGCCTTATCGGGGCTTTCGCCGCAATAAAAATGATAAACCGCCAGAATTTCCGGCTCGCTGGCGAAGCCGGCCGCCGAGCGTGCACAACGGAACGTGCAAAGATTGTCAACCAGCGTCTGAGGGTGCGGCACCGCGTAGGGGACGATCATTAAGTTGTGTCCCTTTCTTCCGGTCCATTCGAACGATTCCGGCGTGAAGATGCACGCCACAAAAATCGGCGGCAGTCGTTGGACCGGTCGTGGAAAAATCTGAAGATCATGAACTCGACGGAACCGGCCGTTATGCGAAAACCGCTCACAGCTCCAGGCTTTCAGAATGATGTCGTGCGCCTCTTCGAACAGAGCACGGCTGTCCGCCATGTCTCGTTCGAACGCGTCGTATTCCATTTTCTGGAAACCCCGACCGATGCCGAACTCCAGTCGCCCGCCCGACAGACAATCGAGCATGGCGAACTCCTCCGCCACTCTTACCGGATCCTGCAGTGGTAGCAGCACAATTCCTGAACCAATGCGGAGCCGCCGAGTACGCTGGGCAGCTGCCGCTCCGATTACCGGCACCGAAGGGAGGTGCCCGCCATAACGGTGGAAATGATGTTCGGCGAACCAAACGGCGTGAAAACCAAGCTTCTCCGCCAGTTCGGTCTCGGCGAGCATATCCTCGTAGAACTGGGCTTCACTCCCGTGATACTCCGGAAAAAACGTCGGCAAGTGAAATAATGAAAACTTCATGTCAATCGCTTCAGCCGCTCTCAGCGGCACCCGCCCTTCTGTGGGCAATTGTCGGCGTCGAGGCGAATTCGGCCTTCTCTAACGCTGATCGCCGGTCCGGAGCGTCTGCGTTCTCCAAGATTGGCGCCTTACGCTGCTGCATACCTCGACCTCGGGACCTCAGAGGCCGGCATAATCAAGCTGCATGGGGTTTTCAGTTTTTGAATTGCCGCTTGACGGTCGTGACCCACAAGGTTTTGGTCGGAACAGCGTGGCCGAGCTGGCAAACGATGTACGGTGTTTCATCGCCTGGGCTCCTGAGCCGCATTTATCAAGCGCGATTGGTTTCGCTCGCAGCTGCCTCTCGACCGGTTTCGAACACTGGCATCACATACTTGGCAAAGCGCTCGAGCGACTTCACCACCAAGTCGTGCGGTTCCCCTCCCTGAGCCACCTCGAATATCAGATAGTCAACGCCGTAGTAATCCTGCGCCCATTTAATGTGCTCGATAATGTATTCGGGATCGCCGATCATCAGCAGCCGCGCTTTCTCCAGGTCTTCGTAAGTCTTGCCTCCGAAGACGCGCGACACGCCCCCGCCGTAATGCTCGAAGGCCTTTGAGGTGTGTGGGCTGCGTTGGTCAAGCTCGCTGAAAAACTTGAAATACTGCAGTGCGTAGCGGCCGCCTTCCCGCCGGGCCTCCTCGTTGCTCGCGCCGCAATAAAGCTGGTAGACGCCGGACACCTCTCTGGTCCGCGGATCGTGGCCGTGCTCGACCAATGTCTGTCGGTAGAGCTGAATAATATTGCGCACCTTTTCGGCAGCGGGAACGAATAATCCGGTAGACAGATGGAATCCGCACTTTCCGGCCCAAATCGCGCTTTCCGGTGTCAGCACAGCCGAGGCGTAGATAGGTGGATGCGGTTGTTGCAGCGGTTTGGGAAAGAAGGTGTAGTCGCGCAGTTGCCAGAACTTTCCCTCGTAGGAAAACGGTCCCGTCGAGGTCCAAGCCTTTACGATGATGTCGGTGCCTTCATGGTAACGAGCATGGTTCTCGTCCTCGCTGATGCCAAATATCTCGTGGGAGTATTTGAGGAAGCCGCGCCCGATGCCATATTCAAGCCGTCCACCGGAAAGAACATCCAGCATCGCATATTCCTCGGCCAACCTAATCGGATGGTTTAAGGGAACGAGCGAGACCCCCGTGCCGAGCTTGATCCTTTTCGTGCGGTCCGCCGCCGCCATCGCGATGACCGGCGGCGAGCCGAACGAATACCCGGAATAATGGTGCTCCCCAAACCAAACCGAACTGAAGCCGAGTTGTTCCTCGAGCTGCACTTGCTCCAGAATCTGGCCGTAATAGCGCGACGCCGAACCGTGGACTTCCGGATAATAGTCGGTGTTGTACAAGATGCCGAACCTCATAATCGACTCCTCTTCCCACTAGTCGAGCAACAGTTTTCGCCCGAAAAGGCTAGTCCATGAATTCCGGCATGACTTTGGTCCCGAACGTCTCGAGTTGGTTCTTTACCTCATGTATCGGCAGGTAACCTTGATCGCACAGCCACAGAAAGTATTCAGGGTTCATCTGTTCCTGAACCAGCGACATCTTGCGGCGAATGTCATCCACCGTGCCCACAAAGGCTATTCCGCTGTCGATGTACGGTTCGATCACGTCGGGAATGGTCTGCGGTTGAAACTTTGAATGGAAATTACGAAAGAGAAACACTGAGCCGTTGTGCGCGCTCTCGAGAGCTGCGGCATAGCTCTCGCCGAGGTTGATCATCCGACACAACCCGACACTTCGGCCTAGTTGCAGCGAGCGTCCCGATTTGGCCGCTTCCTCGGCATAGATGCGCGCGCCATTTATTGCCATGTCCGGGAAGGGAAGAAAGATAATCGGTATTACTCCCTCGCGCGCTGCCCATCTGATAGTGCCTTCGCTTACAGTAAGCGCCTGAAACAGGGGCGGATGAGGCTTCTGGTAGGTCTTGGGAACCGGAGAGATCCGGCGCAACCGGTGTTTTTCGTCCAATTCGCCAGGCGCCCCGAACCGCTCGGTCGCTTCCCAGGCTAGCCATTCGTGTCCTTCGCTGGGGCAGGGAACCTGGTAGTATTTACCCTTGAAAGCGAACGGCTCATCACGCCAGCACAGCTTGACGACCTGGAACAGCTCCTCGAAGACTTCGCGATTATGCTGCTCGGCCGCGGGACCTAGTACCGACGGCTGCGCGCCGTAATGCTGTCCCAACACGTTGACCCACCGCGGGAAAAAACCGCGGGCGAACCCGACGATCACGCGTCCCTGGCTCATCTGATCGGCCCAGGCGACATCGCATGCCAGACGAATCGGATCCCACGTTGGCAACACAAACCCCAAAGGGCCGACCTTAATGCGCTTTGTTTTGGACAGGAGGTTGAGGAGATGTGGCGTTGGGGTGGAACCGGCCTCCATTCCTTCGGTATAAAAATGATGCTCTGAGAAGGTGACGGCCTCGAAGCCGAGCTCCTCGGCCATCTGGGTTAGCTCAAGCATCTCCTGCAGCATTTGCTGAACCTTGTCCGTCCGATGTGCAATCGGGCGCAGGCGCTCCCGTTCGGTGGGAGAGGCCGGAACCACCGGATTGATGTGCAGCATGAATTTCATCGTGTCTCGATCCCTCGTCGCCTACCGGCTCTGCCCTTTTTGCAACCCATCGTAAGAGCGCCGGGACTGCGGCTTACTCAGCAGCTGCCAAACACATCGATTAGACCGGGGTTGTCCAGGGCGAAGTCGAGTGCCTCCTGGCAGATTTATGGATTGCCGTTTCGCACTTTAATAACAGCGTGCCCGAGTCGTTCTGCGCGAATCGTCGAGCGTCTCCTTAAGATCTTCGTGCAACATCGAAGCTGGCGAACCCGAAAAATCTCGAATACTCGTTTGGTGCCGTCGCCCTCGCCTCAAGGAGCCGGCTTTAACCTCGCGGCTCTGCTCGTTGTGCTCCAGCATCGCGAGCAGCAGAGGACGCAGGAACCGAATATATTGGTCGACCGAATCCATCGCTGGCACGAAAACCCAGCGGCGCAGTGCCCAGGCGTGCCCGAGCACCATGACGTTATGGGCTTTTAACTCGAGCGAACCTGGGGCGAATCGTCCGCGTTCGACGCCGTACTGGATCGCTTGGAGCAGAATCTGCTGAACTCGCCGTTCGCGCTCCTTCAATGCTTCCCTGGCGCTTTTGTTGAGTGATTTGGTTTCCTGATAAGCGAGCAAAATAAAATGTCGCAGTTCGTGCACGGCTCGCATGAACGTGTCGAACACCGCGCTGAACACGGCTACAGGGTCGGCGTTCCCGTTGGCGGTTTCCTTGAACTGTCGTTGGAGCGCCTCGACCATTTGCCGCTCGGCCCGCTCCTGCTGATGAGTGATGATGTGGACCAGTATCTGCTCCTTGTCCTCGAAGTAAGTGAATAGCGCCCCCGTGCTGATACCCGCCTGTTGGGCTATCGCCCGGGTTGTGGTGCCATGGAAGCCGTCTCTGAGGAACAGCGTGAGGGCGACTGCGCATATCTCCTCCCGCCTTTCCTCGAGCAGGACTCGGTCGCGAACAAGAGAGCCTTGGCGTTTTCTGGTTTGTAAGACTTTGCGAGCCATGTGACTGAGCGCCCGCTCAACATTCGATCAAAAACCGGCTCCCTGTCAAGTCCCGCTACAGGGGCGCTAACCCAAAACTGCCCCAGACCGTTGGGTGAGAGCCGACTTCGCCTCACCTCAGTACAAAACCCGCTCACGCTTGAGGCGTTCGATCTCGTCTTTCTCGTACCCCAGCAGTTCACTCATGACCCAGTCCGTATGCTGTCCAAGGAGTGGCGCGGGAGAGTGCACGCCGTTGGGCCCGTTGGTAAGCCGCCATTGGACGCCCGCGTGGGTGCGCACGCCAACCTCCGGATGGGGCAAACGAGCGAAGAAGCCGCGCTCGTTCAAATGGACGTCCTCCGCAAGGTCGCGGCTGTTCATCGACGGAAACGCGGCGACGCCTGCTTGCTGCAGCAGGTGCGTCACTTCCCATTTGGTGCGGGTACGGGTCCACGAGCTCAGAAGAGCTGTCAGTTCATCCTCGTTGGTTTTGCGACCCGCCACATCCGAAAACCGTTGGTCGTTGGCCAGCTCCGGCATGCCCGTAGCGGCGCACAGCCGTCGCCACTCATCGTCGTTGCCGCATGCGATCGTTACCCATTCATCGTTGCCCGCACAGGGAAAGCAATCATGGGGCGCCATGATCGCGTCGCGGTTCCCGATTCTGGGCGGCTCAACCCCGTTCATCGCGTACTCCATCCAGCCTTCAGGCGTCAGGGCAGCCATCGCTTCCAACAAGGAAACATCGATGTACTGCCCGCGACCGCTACGTGCGCGCATCGCGAGCGCAGCGCAGATTGCTACCGCTGCGTGGATGCCCCCGTTGGGATCACCGTACGAGATGCCAACCTCCTGGGGCGAGCCGCCGACGTAGCCTGTAAGCGATGACAGACCACTCATTGCAACAATCGCCGGACCGTATCCCATGTAGCCCTTGTACGGACCGGTGTGGCCGAAGCCTGAGATCGACGCCGCAATAATGTCGGGTTTGATCTTTTTCAAGTCCTCGTATGCGAGCCCAAGTCGCTCCATTACGCCGGTGGCAAAGTTGTCGAGCACGACGTCGCACTTGCTAATCAACTGTTTGGCAATGGCGATTGCCTCGGGTCTGCGCAGGTTAAGCAGCAGGCTTTTCTTGCCCTGATTCCATTGGTTGAAATAGCCACAGCGATTCGGACCAGGTTCCATGTCGGTCGGATAAATCGGAAGTCGACGACCAAGGTCGAGACGAGTATGAGACTCAATTTTAATGACCTCGGCCCCGAGGTGGGCTAGCAACATGCCGCAGAACGGCCCCGCCCACGCCCAGCTGAAGTCGGCCACGCGCACTCCTTCGAGTGGTCGCCCACCCGGCGCGCGTGATGAGGGCGCTCGCTCGCGCTCGCGATTGTTGCTGGCGAGCATCTGCGCCACCTCGTCGTCGTGTTGACCTTTGAGCGGCGCGGGCCGGGTGATGTTCCACGCCCCGCCGCTAATTCGATAAGGTGCCCCGGGCTGCAGCAGTCTGCCCACACGTGGGTGTGTGACTTCGACAAAGAAGCCGCGCTCCTTGAGTTGGCGCTCGTTGGCGAGTGAAGCCATCGATGATACCGGGACCATGCAGATGCGCTTTGCCTGCGCGGCTCGGAACAGTTCGTCCACCGTCCAAGTTCTGGTCCATTCTTCAATATAAATCCTGAGCACGTCGGAGTTTTCCGAGCGTTTGTAGCCGTCGGCAAAGATTTCCCATTCCGCCCATTCAGGATTCCCCATTAACTCCATTAGGCGCTGCCATTGGTCCGCTTCGGCTACCACGATGAAGATCGTTCCGTCGCGGCACGGAAAGAAGCCCCATGGATAGAGCAGCCGTCGTCCGAGCCGTGAAGCAACCTGGCCCGCGTAGGTGAAGTGGACGAAATTCTGCTCCAGTAGCGATGCTACGGCTTCCTGTGAGGAAACGTCGATATGCTCGCCCTCGCCCGAGCGTAATGCTCGGAAATAGGCGGCGACAGAGGTCAAAGCAGCGACTAGGCCGGCCTGAAAATCAGCCTGATGACCCGCTGCCTTGAGCGGCGGCAGATCGGGACGGTCCGAGGAGTTAGGACTCAGCCAGGCCCAGCCTCCGCCATGCGCGATCGTCAGCTCATAAGCCGCATAGTCCCGGTAGGGCCCGGTGAGACCAAACGGCGTGATCGAGCACATCACAAGCGGCGGATTGATTTCACGCAAGCGGCTATAATCAAGTCCGAGCTCGTGCATGCGCCGCGGCGGATAGTTATGAATGAGAACATCGGCCCAACCAACCAGGCGTTCGAGCTTTCCATTTTGATCGGGCAAATCAAGTATCACACCGCGTTTGTTCGTGTTCAGATAGAGAAACAAGCCACTTTTCTCAGGATCAGGCTTGCCGCCGGGAAAAGGTCCGCGCGAGCGGGCGGCATCGCCCGCCGGCTCTTCTGCCTTGATAACGTCCGCCCCGAGGTCGGCTAGAAGCTTACCGGCGTAGGCCGCTGCGACCATGTGGCCAAGCTCCAGGACGCGCATGCCTTCCAGTCCTGCCATCTGGGTCCCCCAATGCTTACCTTGCGTTATCAGCCTTGGTCACGAACTTGTCGTAGTAAATACGATCTTCGTTCACGCCGAGCTGTGCCAGAACTGCGAGCGCGGCGTCGATCATCGCGCTGGGTCCGCACAGGTAAGCTTCCCGTTCGCAAGCGTCGGGCACTTCCTGAGCGACCACCTCGGTGATAAGACCGGTCGCGCCTGTCCAATTGTCCTGTGCCGCTGGTTCGGAAAGGGCCGGTACAAAGCGAAAGGAGGGTAGCGACTTTTCGAAGCCGAACAGTTCATCCAACTGGAACAGGTCGCGTTTTGCCCGCGCGCCGTAGAAGAAAGTCACGGATCGTGCAATCTTTCTCTCCTTCATGTCTCGCAGTATCGAAAGCATCGGCGCCATGCCCGAACCACCGGCAATAAGCAGCGCGGGCCGCTCGGTTGGCCGCAGATAAAAGCCGCCATATGGCCCCTCGAGCGTCATGCGGTCGCCTGCTTTGACTCGTTGGCGGAGGTATTCTGAAAACAGCCCGCCAGCCATCAGTTTCACCATCAGCTCAACTTCGGTGTTTCGGCTCGGTGGGTTCGCCATCGAGTACGCACGGGTTTCGCTGGTTCCCGGAACCAACACATCGACGTACTGTCCCGCTTTGAAGGAAATCTGCGCCGGTTTGACCAGTCCGAGCTTGAGTCCAACGATGTCGTGAGTCAGATAGTCGATCGCTGCAACCTCGGCGAGGAACTTCTCAATGGGCGCGCCGCCCTCAAGTTCCGACTCCTCGTAATCGGAAAGCTCGATCGCAATGTCGCCGAGCGGATAGGCGGAACAGAGCAGCGCCATCCCTTGCTCGCGCTCGAAGTCCATCAGGGCGAAAGTTGAAGCCTCTGACTGATCGACCTCGCCTTCGACGATGAGCGCCTTGCAGGTGCCGCAGCCGCCGTGCTTGCACCCGTATCGCAGATTGATTCCGTGGCGCAAGGCAGCGGCGAGGATAGTCTCGTCTTCGCCACAGGTGAACCGCTTATCAAACGGCAGGAGGGTGATCGTATACTCGTGCACCATCTGAGCTCAGTGCAAACATCTAAGCGCTCGCCGTCGACCTACCGTTAATGTGCTGCGCGGCATCTTCAGCCTCCGCCCGGCCGACGCGAGGAGCCGTTTAGCCAACACCTCTTCAAGGAACTGCGCTATGGGGAGAACCTCCTGCAGACACGCCCGCTGTCTTTCGGAGGGGTGAGGTTACCTCGTAACGGCAGCGCCGAATATCGTCGACGGTCCACATGCGCCTGGGCTCAAGTACCGGCTGGGCCATCAGGGTCTTGCCATCCTCGCGCACGTAGCCGAGGTCGACAATTACGTCGGCCAGGTCCCAGCCGTCGTAAAGATCGTAAAAGGTCTTGAAACCTGAATAATGGTTGGGATCGTTTTCGAAGATCGATTTGCAGGCGGGCGAGCAGAACGCGATGGTGCGGCCCTCGCGCTCGATCGTGGAACCCGTGCTTGCATCAGGGCGCGGGAAAATCCAGGGCAGTTGGCAGACCTGGCAGAATGCCGGCAATCCGCCCAACTCCTTGGTAACCAACATCCCCGCATCGGCGTCAGTCATCTGTTGGTACGCCTCCCAGAATTTGCCGTAATGGCTGTACCAGCCGGGATATTTTTTCTCGAACCATTCCATTTCGCGTTCGTCGATCGGATCATAGCGGTGATAGAAAACCGGCCAGGCGCCGAACAGGTAAACCGCCGCCGTGTGCGACGCCCATTCGCTATTGCGAATGACGTCCGGCAGCCAGCGCGGCTCCTTGATGCCGTACTTTGCGAGTTTCTTGTAGAAGCCGCCATAGAAATCGTCGAGAAGCCAGCGTTGGGACATTTCCCTGGCCGATTCGGTTTTGTGCTTGACGAAATAATCAGCGAACAACGACAGCCCGACTTCGAACCCCATATGGCCGCGCCAGCTCCATTTGTCGAAGGCTTCCTGGATTAGCGGAATATTCCGGTCGTCCTGCAGCAACGTCATTAGAGTGGCGTAGCCGTTGGCCATGTGACGCGACTCGTCGGACTGAATCGTGAGCATGGTCGAAGCCATTACCTGATCGCCGCTTTGCGCCGCAGCACTCGAGAGGCCGACAAAGAAAATGTTGGAGTAGGCGGTCTCGATCAGAACCTGTAATCCAAGCGAGGTCTCGACCGCGTCACAGGTCGAGAAGTCCTCGGCCAGCGCCCGGAAGATGCCGGCGCCGACGCTGTTGCCGGCCGCTTTCAAGGCGATGTCGTAGCCGCTCGGATCCTGCCACGAGCGCATATGATGACGTAGCGCGTTCAGTTCGAGCTGAGTATGGCGCATCTCATCGAGCACCTGCATCATGTAGCCCTGCCTGAGCTCCATCGGCGCCACCACCCGTGCCATCCGTCCCATCTGGCGGCCCGCCGAGTATTCAATCGCCGACAGATTGGAGAGCGCGAACTTCATTCCCTCCATCCAGCGCGGCTCCGGATTGGACCCTTGAAGACGGCTCGCCGCCTCCAGCAAGGCGTAGTGACGGCTTTCCTTTTCGCGTTCCATCAAGAAATATTCGCGGATGAAAGTCTTGAAGGGATCGAGCGCCTTCTTAGGGAGATAAAAGCGGGTCGCTTCGACGTACTTATCCGCCGCGGAGATGTAGCTCGGCTCCCAATCGATATTTTTTACCCGCTCGTAGGCTTTGGTCAGACTGCGTGCCATGGAGTTGTTCCCTTATTCTGGTCGTACGATTTCGCTGCTCAGGGTAATGCGATCATCGTCCACGTTGATGCGCCCGTGATAAGAGGACATGATCACCAGAAAGGTCGGAGCGTCGTACGGACGCCCCAGCCGTTCGCTGATTTGTCGAAGGTCGAAGACAACCTCCTTGGGCGCCTCGATCGACAAATAGGCCGGATAGCGCTCAATTACCGCATCCGGATAGGATTCGGAGATCACGGCGGCTGCCGCTTCGGCCTCCTCGCCGGCGATGAGTTTGACGCCAACGATGTCGCGCTCCTCGATCCACATTTTTTCGGTACTCATTGCGGCATCACCTCGATCCTTGGAGCCTCAAGTCCGAGCTGCTGAATCTGCGCAGCCCACGCGGCGGATACGCGCTGCCACGCCTCGATGAAGTTGACCGGCTTCTCGTCGGTCATCTCGAACAACGGCGCGAAGGCGTGCGCAGCCCGCGCCGCGAGCGGAGTCCATTGTGAGAGCCATTGCTGCGCCACCGTGGCATTGGCGGGATCCTCGCGCATCAGAAAACGGAGCAGTTCCACGGTCGCGCCGCGACTTCGCCGCCGGTCCGCCTCGGCAGTCGCAAGAATCACTGGGGTCACAGAATCGCCGTGGTGTGCAGCAAAGCGCGCGAGAAACTCCTGTCCGAACATCGGCGCCGCCAGGGCTTCGAAAATCAGGTTGACCGCGATAGTGATCTCGCCCCAGTCGCGGCAAGCGAGCAATCGCTCGATATATTCGCGCGTCGGTTGATAGACGGGGTCCTCGAGCCACACTCGCTCGGCTGCGCGGTCGGAAAAATCCGGCAGACTCTCCTCGAGGTCCATACAATAAAGCGCGATCGCCTGCGCGTGCCGGTCCTTGTCGAGGCCTTCGAAAACCAGTGGCGTGGCGACCACGTCGGACAGCGCCTCGCGCTGCACGTAGCAGAAACAGAGGAACAGGCCGTATTCGACATAGCGGTAAGCGGCGTAGTAATGCGAAAGAATTCGGCGCCAGACGGGCGCGAATTCGGCAAACAGCCCCGACTGCTTCGCCCCCTCCACCGCCAGCTCAATCGCTTCTTCCTGCCGGGCCTGCAACTCTACGTAAGGGCGAAACCAGAGCTGGGCAGGATCCCGATAAGCCCACCAATCTAGCGCTCGCAACCGAGTCGAGTCTTCGCTCCACATCGGCCGTCCGTTGGAACCGGGTGAAAACCAACCCTGCGCCGCGAAGTTTCTCGGGCTCCATTGCGTATGCAGCGTAACTTCCTCGTATTGCGTTGGTCGCCGACCGGCCGGCGTTAGGTAGCGAAACTCCACGTTTGGAGGGCGTCGTCGTTCGACGCCGGTGTTCGTCATGGTGGCCGCACCTCGATTCGGAACCTCGGCAAGAGTTTCCGCGTGGTAACTTTTGATCGCACTTTTGCGCCGCAATTGTCAATAGGAATGATTTCCTAAAAGAAATAGTGGCCATCCGGAAAATTACTGACAGCTACTGGCCTGGCCTTGATGAAAACTTCGGACCTGAACTCTCGAGGCAGGTTTCCTTCACGCTGCTCGGCACCCTCGGCGGATTTTTCACCGCGACTAGTAATACCATCGCTGCTCGAAAAACCTTCCGCTCAAGCCCTCTTGTCCACCCAGCAGGCGTTTTGATCCAGACCAGGCTCGGTGCTGAGTCGCAAACCGGGCGGTCGAGCAAAACCGGTCGCGAACGGGGAGCCGGATAAGATTCTTATGACGCCTTAAGGGCGGAGCGGGGGTGGGACAGTTCGCGCTCGCGCTCGGCGCCCAGCCGCTGGCTGGCGTCCTTTACCATGCAATAGCCCATTGACGCAGTCCAGACAAAATAGGTGCCGAACAGCCCCCAGAAGCAAATCGCACCGTTCCAGGCCAGCGGGCCGGTTTTGAAAAACGGCATCGCCGTCAGCGGAACGAAACTGAATCCAGCGAAGATCGCCCATGCGCAGACCCAGCGTGGGAACACCGGATGCTCGCTCTGATCGGCAAGGCCGACCAGTCCCGCCGCAATCGCCTGCACCGATGTCACCGCGTAAGTGATGTTGAACAGGATAAAGCCGAGGTCGTTGACCATCCGGAGCGTATTCGGCTCGATATCCGGACGGAATGCAGCGACCGCCCAGATCGCCGGACAGAATATCAGCACCCAAGCCGTCAGGATTCCGCCGATCAGTTGGATTATGGTCAGGACCGGGCTTGGGCCTTCGATGCGGCGCATCACAACCGTCAACTGCGCCGTCCATGGAATCCATAGCACCGCGACCAGCGCCGTCATACTGTTACCGAAGAGAATTGATGTGTGATGACGGGCAAAGTGGGCCGCCAGCTCCGGCCCGGTCAGATTCGGCGAGACCGGAGGCAGATTGTGGCCAAAAACTCCCCAAAAGATGGTAAAGAGAATTTCGAAGGCGAAGCCACTCGAGGCGGCCATGAGCTGATATTTCAGATTCTGTTTGGCGGTCATTCGGTTAACTCTCCGCCGGTAGGGAGTTTTGAGCGGCGCAATCCACGTTGGCGCGCGTCTGCGTCAGCTCCTGTGGCGGCCCTGCTCGCGCCACGTCAATTCATAACTTAGGCAAGAGTTTCAGTTTGGTAACTTTTGACCACACTTATGGGATGATTGTCAATAGGAATGATTTCCCATAAGAAATGGTAGCATGTAGGAAATCAGGTGAATGAAACACACCGCCGACGATACTGCCGCAGCGTTTCTCGAACTCTTTTATCCGATCCACTATCGGCTTGGGATGGCCCTGGAAGACGCATTGCGGATCGGCGCGCTCAGCCGTAAGCAAGTTGCGATTCTATGGCTCATCCGTTGTGAAGGTGAGAAAGGCCGGTCAATCCGCCGCAAAGACGTGCAACGGTTGCTCACCGAATGGTTTGAGATCAGTAGCCCCAGCGTTTCAAAAGCGCTGCGTTCGATGTCCAAGCCACCTCTGGATCTAATAAGGATTCTGGAAGACCCGCGCTCGGGACGGGAGAAACGGCTCGTGCTGACAAACAAGGGTGAGCAGTTCCTTGCAGCCATGGCGGAGCGAGGCCGGGCGTTCTTTGCACCGATCATTACTGAACTTAGTGCCAAGGAGGCCGATGAGGGGCTACGCTTCCTGCAAAACGTGACCGCGATTCTCGAGCGCTCGCTGCAAAGAAGCCGCCTAGCGGCAGCGAATAGGGATCCCGTTGCCACATCCGGGAACCGTCAGAGCGCCTTCAAGCGGGTCGAAGCTCCTGTTTTTAAATGACAGCCGCGCATTGGGCCCCAATCGGTAAAATGCCGACAGTGTGAGGAGTGCTAGTCCGCACAAGTGGAACTTGGTTCCGGACCGACGCTAAATCTGGATAGGAGCCGAAGGCGAGCGGCCCCGTCGGTTCGGTTTGGCAGCGAGTTCGGCCTCTAGCAGCGTTGGTGATTCAACTCAGCTTCGGAGCTAACCTCACCGCAAGTTAGCGGCATCTACCCGAAACGCTTCTGGAAGCCGCAGCAGAGGCTTGAAGCAGGTTTGCTTGCGCGAATTATCCTGAGAGTCGGTCTGACAGGCCTTGCCATTCGCGCTCGCCGGCGCGAATGAATTCGCCGCTGCGCCCGCCGGTTTTGCGGATTAGCCGGATGTTGCCGATGAGCATCGCACGATCGATCGCCTTGGCCATATCATAAATGGTCAATGCGGCGGCAGCCACCGCCACGAGCGCTTCCATTTCTACCCCGGTTCGGGCTCGAGTGACAGCCCGGGCCTCGATTTCCAATTCAGACCGTTCCGGCAGAGGAGAGAAATCGATTTCGACAAGTTCCAAGGGAATCTGGTGACACAGTGGGATCAACTCATGGGTACGTTTGGCGGCCATGATGCCGGCGAGTCGCGCCGCCGCCAATGCTTCCCCTTTTTTGAGCGAGTTATCGACAATTGCCTGAAGAGTCGTTGGCTGCATCGTAACTGCACCGCGCGCGACCGCTTCGCGGCGCGTCACAAGTTTTTCGCCAATATCAACCATCTGGATTCGGCCCCGGCGATCGAGATGGGTGAGTTCAGACTCGCGGGCTTTTTTCCCCGTGCTCGCTGGTTTAGGTGACGGAGTTTGTGCTCGGTTCCTTTTCATTCAGTTGTCTGAAAGGTTACGCGTCGGTTTACACAGTGTACAATATTTGGCAATCCGTAGGGGCGCGCACTCCGTGCCCCGGCGCACGAGATCGCGGCTTTGACCGCAAGCAGCAGCGACGACACTTAGATTATGGACGAACTTAATCGGCTCGTGATTCTAGGATCTGGCCCGGCCGGATTGACCGCGGCGCTGTATTCTGCGCGCGCAAATCTTTCGCCCCTTTTGATTGAAGGTCTCACGCCTGGCGGCCAGCTTACTATCACTACCGAGGTCGAGAACTACCCCGGTTTTGAACATGGGATCCAAGGTCCCGAAATGATGGAGGTTTTCCGCCGTCAGGCGGCGCGCTTTGGTACCCGCTTTATGGCTGGCAGCGTTACGGCCGCGAATCTGCTCGTTTGGCCCTTTGAATTAACGGTCGAAGATCAAATCGTCCGCTGCGAGGCTTTAATCATTTCAACCGGGGCCTCGGCGAAGCTGCTCGGCCTGGAGTCGGAACAGCGGATGATGGGCTACGGTGTGAGTGCCTGCGCCACCTGTGACGGGGCGTTTTTCAAGGATAAGGAAGTGGTGGTTGTAGGCGGGGGAGATACCGCCATGGAAGAAGCGCTCTTCCTTACGCGCTTTTGCCGCAGGGTAACCATTGTACACCGACGTAACCAGCTGCGCGCCTCCAAGATTATGCAGGACCGTGCTTTTAAAAACCCCAAGATTGGCTTTATTTGGGACTCGGTGGTTGAGGAGATTTTCGGCGAGCCGCGATCCGGGGTGAGCGGTGTCCGACTGCGTAACGTGCTCACCGGCGCCGTCTCCCATTTCCGAACCGACGGGGTTTTTATGGCGATCGGCCATCAGCCGAATACCGCGATCTTTGCTAACCAGCTGGAAATGGACGAGCTCGGCTACATAAAAGTTCGACCTGGCTCGACCCGCACCAATATCGACGGTGTGTTTGCAGCAGGCGATGTGGCGGACCGTGTTTATCGACAAGCTGTCACAGCAGCTGGTACTGGCTGCATGGCAGCGATAGACGCCGAACGCTGGCTCGAGGCCCGACAGCATTAACAACCCCTGGCGGACCGGGTTTGCTGCCGCCTTGGTTTTCACCTTCAAGCTTCCTGTTGAGTGCTTTGGAAGACAACCTGAAAACGCAGTTTGTGCCCCAAGCCACAACAATGCCGGTATCCAGCCGTGATTTCACGGTGCGTCTGGCTGAGTTGATCGTTCAGCTGAGCGCTATCATTGGCGCCATCGCTCTGGGCCTCGGGATCAGTGCCTACCTCAGTTCTCATCGCCGAGTGATGGCCTATCTAATAGCGTATGCTGCATTTCGTTTGGCAGACCTGCTACTGCGGGATCGAGCCGAGCTCGGTATGGACCCGGTGCGATTTTCGCGGCGGATGATTTACGAACTACCGCTTCTTGCGCTGTTTTTTGGCGCTCCCTTCGAGCGCACCTTCATTTATGGCGGGGAAGCCTCGCGCTGGCTCGGCACGCTCGGCCTGATAATTGAACTCGCCGGTATTTGGTTGGCGCTGGGAGCACGGATTCAGCGGGAATATTTCGCTCCGGCCGGTGACCACGATCGGCGTCGAGCGCTGATCCAAAACGGTTTGTATCGATTTATCAGGCACCCGATTTACACCGGAGAATTTCTAGTGATTCTGGGTTGGCCCTTCGAGTACGGTGCCCCCGTAACTCTGGTGGTAACCGCCGTGGTGGGTTTTGTCTTCTTCAACAGACGCATGCGCCGGGAGGAGGCTGAAATGATTGCCGAACATGGCGACGCTTACGCAGCCTACATGCGGGTGACCGATCGAATGATCCCGAATCTTTGGTGAGCGGCCGGCAGCGCCAGGGATTACGTGGAAAGTCCTCGAGATTGCGCGACCTAATCTTGGCGGCCGTTGACGGAGACCATTGTGCAGAGTTCGGGTCCCTGCCGGTCGGTGCTTTGCCCGTATGCTGCTGTCAGAGCGAGCGCGACAAGAGTCAGGGCAAAGCAGCTTTCCGCAAAGACATCACCGATTTCTGTATAGAGCGTCCGTGTTGAGCGCCAATAGACTCGCTCGGTTTCGGTACCGCGCTTGAACAACGCCGTGCGCGCTGTGATCGTGCCGTCCGCCTGGATCACCGCGCTGATTCCGGTGTTGGCGACTCGAATCATTGGCACCTTGGTTTCCACCGAACGCATCGCTGCCATCGCCAGCAACTGATAGGGCGCGGAACTGGTGCCGTACCACGCATCGTTAGTTATGTTTACCAGGATATCCGCCCCACGCTTGACCGCCATGCGCGTTAAATTCGGAAAGACGCTTTCGTAACAAATCAGGACGGCTAGTTTCGCACCGTGGATCGTAAATAAGGTTTGCTCGTGGCCAGCGAACATGTCACCAAAGCCGGTGACAATTCGGTTTACCAGACCGCCCAACAACGCTCTAAACGGGACATACTCCCCGAAGGGTACAAGCCGGATCTTGTCGTACCAGGCCACCACCTGGCCCTGACCTGATACGAGATATGCCCGGTTATAAAAGCCCAGCCGATGGTTTTCTACTGCGAGCGCGGGTGCGCCGAACAGGATCGGTTCGTGAATGCGGGCGGCAAGCCCTAGTAGCCGTCGGCGATAGCTGGCATCCTCGACAAAACGTTCGGGGTAACGGTCATCCGGTTGAAAAAAGAAAGCGGCTGCAGCTTCAGGCCAAACGATCAGATCCGCCCCTCGTCCCGCTGCCATTTCGCTCTGCGAGCGATATATTTCAAAACTGGTTGCGAGGAAGTTCGGGTCCCATTTGAGAGACTGGGGTATATCTCCTTGAACCATTGCTACCTTGAGCGAACCTCGGGATGACACGGTTGACAATTGGTGGGTTCGCCACGTGCCAAAGAGCAGTGCCAAAGCCATCGTAGCGGTAAGAGTGGCCAAGCCGATGCTCTGTTCGCGCCGCGAAAAGCCGCGAAAAATAATCGCGTACGCGACGATATTGAAAAACATGATCAGGCCGGACACGCCATAGACGCCGCTGAATTCGGCAAATTGCACCAACTCAATGTTCCGATAGGCCGCATAGCCAAGTAGATTCCAGGGAAAGCCAATCGGAAAGTAGGTACGGACCCATTCCAGGGCCACCCATGCAATCGGTATGGTCAGAAGACGTGTTATTCCGAGCCGCTGGCCGACCAGCTCGCCACTCCAGATCGCGACGCCGGTATAGATTCCCATAATAGCTGCCAAAAGGAGCATCGGCAGCACTGCGAGGGGCGTGGGGACATCGGCGAAATCGTGCAAGGCTATGACTACCCAATAAAGCGAGCCGACAAAACAGACGAACCCTTGCAGCCACGAATAACCAAAAACCGCCTTAAGTGAACCTCCGCGAATAGCACAAAATAAGGGAATAAAGGCTATCCAGGCTAGCAGACCCAGGTCAGCTTTAGGGAATGCTGCCGCCAATGCACCGCCACTGACCGTCGCGAGCCCCAAACGCGTCCATTTGTCCGGCGAGAATTTCAACTGAGACCGAACAACTCGCGCAGGGGTAAAACTCCGGCGCATGGTGGTGCGCCATCAAAGCGGTCGTAGAGTTCGTCGACATCGCGCCAACTTTCCACCAATGCGACCGAGCCTTGGTCGGGCAGCTTTAGTTGCTCCGGAACCCGCCACTCGCGTTCGAAAGTCCAATCTACTGGTGGGGTCTGGGTCAGATCGATGGCTACGACCCGCCACAACTCGCGCTCGTCAAGCATCTGACAAGCTTCCGGCCACGGCATATAGATGACCGGACGCGCCCCCATCGAGAAGGCGTAGCGTTTGTCCACGGCGATCCCGAACGGCTCATAACGTCTCCGGTTGGCGGGCACTAGCAGCCGGTTGAGTTCGGACCATTGAGCGTCGAACAGACAAACGACACAACGCGTGGTACGCACCATCCGGCTCGATCCCTTGATGATGCGCGAACGCAGGATAGCTTCAAGATTGTCCATCGCGTCGCCTTGCACTGACCGGCGTGTGAAATGAGTCAACATCGACCCTGAAGGAACCAATACCGGCTTTTCAGTCATCTGCTTTATTCAGCCGCGCAGGTAGAGGTCGACAGACCTCAAGGATGGAGCTGGTTGCGAGGTGTTTAGAATGTTTCAGTTTCGCTCGAGGCGATCTATCCCGCGCCTGGAGTGCTGTCGACAACTCGCGCTCGAGCGCAAACATGCGGCGCGCTTCCGCCCGCGATCTCTCGTGATCGTAACCCAGCAAATGCAGCACACCATGGATCAGGAGCGAACGTAAGCGGAACTCGAGTGGAACCGCCATTCGTATCGCCTGGCGCAGCGCGGTATCAACCGAGATCACCACGTCTCCCAGTGGGCGCGGTAAGATGGCGTGGGGAAGCTGCAGTCCCCCACTGGACGGCCGGTGTTCGAGTTGTGGAAATGACAGGACATCGGTGGGGCGGTCCTTCCCACGAAAGCTCCGGTTCAACTGCCTGATTGCCTCGTCACCAGTCAGCACCACCGAAAGCTCGTAATCCTGTAGGCACAGCAGCTTTAAAAGAGCGCGCGCGTCGCTGATGACCGTGCGCTTAAGGTGGCGCGGGCCTGATGTTTCATGCTTGACAGTGACGGCCCCCACCACGACTTCGGCTCCGAACCTGATGACGCTCAACTACCTGGGCAAAGCTCAGTCGCCTGAATCCGTCGTCGCCGTGCCTTCGTTGAAGGATTCGTATGCGGTAATGATTGCCTGCACGAGTCGATGCCGGACCACATCGCGCTCGTTGAAGTAAATAAAGCGAATACCCTCGGTATTTGCCAAGACGGTCCGTGCTTCTTTTAGCCCGGAGAGTTTCCCGCTCGGCAGATCGATTTGCGTGATATCACCGGTGATGACAGCCTTCGAACCATAACCTAGACGGGTCAGAAACATCTTCATCTGTTCCGAAGTGGTGTTCTGCGCTTCGTCCAGGATGATGAAAGAGTCATTCAAGGTTCGCCCGCGCATAAAGGCCAGAGGTGCGACTTCGATTGTGCCCCTTTCGAGCATCCGGCGCGCCCGGTCGAAGTCAACCATATCGTGCAGCGCATCATACAATGGCCTCAGGTAGGGATTAACTTTCTCGGCCAGGTCACCGGGTAAAAACCCAAGTTTCTCGCCAGCTTCAACTGCCGGGCGGCATAAGACCATGCGCGTTACCTGGTTTTTCATTAGTGCCGCCAAGGCCATTGCCATAGCCAAATAAGTTTTTCCAGTGCCAGCGGGTCCTATACCAAAGACGATATCGTGAGTCCGAATCGCATCGATATAGGCCTTTTGATTGAGGCTCTTGGGAGAAATTATTCGCTTATGCGCCGAGACGTAGACCGTGTCCAGGAAAATATCCTTGAGGTCGACGTTGTGGTCCGCACGTAGGATGCGGATCGCGTACTCGACGTCGCCGGAGTATATCGGGTAGCCTCGCTTCAACAAGTCATAAAGCTCGCTTAGCAGCTTCCCTGACAGTGCCTGCTCGGCGTGGTTTCCGGAGATTTTGAGGCTGCTCCCATTCACCCCGATCTGCACGCCCAGCGCCTGCTCGATAGTCCGGATGTGGCTATCGTGCTGGCCGAGCAGCTCCGTAAAGAAACGATGATCGTCGAAATGAATTTCGAGGGAATCTTGGTTGGTTACCTGAGGAATGGTTCCGTTAAACCTCTCAAATAATTATGAATAGTTCCCGAACGCCAGACTTAAACCAGTTTCGACTCTATCATAATCATTTGGTGTCCTGATGGGAATCCCGACAAGAACTCAGACAGATGGGACGCGTCGGGTCCCGGAACCGCCATACACTTAACGCCTTCGCTCCAGCAGGTGACTTACAGCAGCGACGCCACCTTGGCGAGTGCTTCATTGAGCCGACTGGCGTCCCGGCCGCCAGCCTGGGCCAATTCCGGTCGTCCCCCACCAGCGCCGCCCACCACGGGTGCAATTTGCTTGATGATATCGCCCGCCCTAATCCGCTTTGCCAGGTCGGGAGTCACCGCCACCAAGAGAAGAACCTTGCCGTCGCCCAAGTTCGAACCCAAAGCGACGACTGCGGACTGGTACTGCTGACGCAAGCGGTCGGCGATGGCTCTCAGTCCTGCCGCGTCAACTCCGTCTACCCGCCGGGTAATGACCTTGACGCCACGCACCTCCTGCACCCTTTCACTGCCAACCGTCGGACTCTCGGCTGTGACAAGTTTCTGCTCTAGGGCGCGGAGCTTTCTTTCCAACTCCTTTTCGCGTGCGACAAGACGCTCCAACCGGACAATAGTCTCGGTATCTCGCGCGCCGAGTTGGCTGTCGATTTGGCGCAGAATCTGCTCGCGCCGGCGAATGCGCTCAAGCGCCCCCTCACCTGTCAGGGCCTCGATTCGACGGATTCCGGCAGCAACCCCCGTTTCGTTTTCAAGCTTGAACAGACCAATGTCGCCAGTGCGCCGGACATGGGTGCCGCCGCATAGTTCGATCGAGAAATCGCCCATTCGAACGACGCGGACCCGATCACCATATTTATCGCCAAAGAATGCCAGCGCCCCAGCCTTTATGGCCTCATCGTAGGGCATCTCTTCGACGGTAACATCCGCATTCTCACGAATGCGCGCATTGATCTCTTCTTCGATGGTTTCCAGGTCTTGCGGTGAAACGGGACCTCGATGAGAGAAATCGAAACGCAGCCGTTCCGGCGCTACCAGCGAGCCAGCTTGATGCACCTGCCTGCCCAGAATCTCCCGCAAGGCGTAATGCAACAGATGAGTCGCTGAATGATTTAGCATCGCCGCGTCGCGTCGCGCCCGATCGATCCTCAAGTGAACGCGGCGTCCGCGTTCGAACTCGGCGGCATCACCACGCAGCAGCCGGCCCAGGTGAACGATGGCGCCATTGTAGCGGCGCGTGTCAGTAACTTCGATTAGTCCTCCCTCCGCACTTTCGATAACTCCACGGTCGCCAATCTGGCCGCCACCTTCAGGATAAAAGGGGGTTTCGGCCGTAACAACGCTGATCTGGCCAGGCCCAGCCTGTGCGGTAATAATTTCAGAGTCAGCCTCATAAAGCGCGTAAAGGAAATGCGAGCGAGTGCCATCGCTGAGCCTAATGTCCGGGGCTGATGCCTCTTCTCGGCGTGCGCCTCGCGCCCGCTCGCGCTGATCCTGCATCAGACGATTGAACTCGTCGAGATCTACGATGATTCCGTCATCGCGCAGGACGTCCTGGGTCAGGTCGATCGGGAACCCGTAAGTGTCATAGAGCTTGAATGCAACTTGACCCGGAAAGAGGTTGGATCCGGAATCCCGAATCTTGCGTTTTTCCGACTGAAGGAACTCCAGGCCGCGTTCCAGCGTCTCACCAAATTGGTGTTCCTCCTGAGTGATGACTTCCTTAATAACATCTGCCTGCTCCCGGAGCTCTGGGTATGCATCACTCATCGACCGGATTACTCCTTCCGCAACCATCGACAAAAATGGCTGCTGAACCGAGAGATAGCGGCCGTGTCGGGCGGCGCGCCGAATCAGTCTGCGCAGCACGTATTCCCTGTCGGTGTTGCCAGGCCGCACTCCGTCGACAATCAAGAAGCACATCGCTCTGGCGTGATCGGCGATGGCCCTGAACGAAACATCCAAACGCGCTTGAGTTGCTGCTTCCCCACTGCCGGGCGCAAACCGCTGACCGTACCTGGGGCTGTGGTTGCCGAAAGTTGATGCGGCCAACTCGATGTGCGCGATGATAGTCTTGAAAACATCAATATCGTAATTGCCGAGCAACTGACCGGTTTCGAAACCTTGCAAAACTGACGCGACCCGTTCCAGTCCGGTGCCGGTATCAACATGCTTCATCGGTAGTGGCGTCAGCTTGCCGCTCGTATCCCGGTTATACTGAATGAACACCAGGTTGCCGAGCTCGATAAAACGGGCACAACCGTCGACGTTGACGCCGCAGCTCTTGCCGCCGTGAGTGCAATGGGCCGAAGCTTCAGGACCGCGGTCAATATGAATTTCTGAGCAGGGTCCGCAGGGCCCCGTTTCACCCATTTCCCAGAAATTGTCCTTTTCGCCAAAACGCAGGACGCGCTCTTTAGGCAGAACCCCTAATTGGAGCCATAGCTGTTCGGCTTCTTGATCGTCCTGGAAGACGGTCACCCAGAGTCGCTCTCGCGGAATCTGCCAAATTCTGGTCACCAGCTCCCAGTGCCACTCGATCGCTTCGGCCTTGTAGTAGTCGCCGAAGGACCAATTCCCGAGCATCTCAAAAAAAGTGTGATGATAACTGTCTCGGCCCACCGCTTCGAGGTCATTGTGTTTGCCAGAAATGCGCAAACATTTTTGGCAGTCGGCGACGCGCGGCGAGGAAGGAGTGCGAATGCCCAAGAAATAGTCTTTGAATTGAACCATCCCAGCGTTGGTGAAAAGCAGGCTCGGATCGCCTTTAGGGATCAGGGAGGCCGACGGCACAATGGTGTGATTGTGGCCGGCAAAAAAATCGAGGAAAGATTGGCGGATCCGATTAGTTGTCCAACGCATCACTTAAATTTTATCGCATCGCTGGCCAAACGTGGACCTTGATATTGCATGAACCTCACTGGATGATCCGCGCAAGATCAAGCCTCAGTCTCGTTGATCACCTTCAATTCAACTACAGTATCAGGGGTCGCGACCGCGACCGAACCGAACAGTGGTCAGCGCCTCTTGTAGGTAGCGACAAATTCTTCGGCTTGAGCTCGCGAAATCCCGCTAATCAGAAACTCCAGCCGTGCACGTACGAATACAGCAGGCCCTTCGCTGTGCGCCGCCGTGTCTATCACGCCTTCCATTGCAGCTTCGACCCATTTGAGCGGCGCGTTGGCCGCCCGCGCCAGCCTTTCGATCATCAGGGTGGCGCATCCGGTGATGCCAGCCAGGAACAACTCCGCCGGCCCCGGCGCCTCGCCAGGACCTTCATGTGCCGGGCTATCATCGATGACAAAGTGATTGTGACGCGCCGTCCAGATGTGACGGCCAGGCAGGCCGCTACTGACAGTCCTCACCCGCGGACGAATGTAACGCTCTGGCATAGATTTGCACCGGGATCGCAGTTGCTCAACTCTAGCATGACAGGACAGGACGGGCGCACGGAAAGGAGGACGGTCATGATAGCGATCAAGCGGGCGTACGACCCTCCCAGCCGGGCCGATGGAACACGTATCCTGGTGGACCGGATCTGGCCGCGCGGCCTTAAGAAGCAGGAGCTCCAGATAGACCAATGGATGCGCGACCTGGGGCCGAGCGACGAGCTCCGAAAGTTCTTCGGCCATGAGCCATCTCGATGGGATGAGTTTCGCAGCCGCTATCGTCAAGAGCTCAAACGCCCGGAGAAGGCAAAGCTTCTGAGAGAGCTGGTCCGGGTTGCTCGCCTGGGGCGTTTGACGCTGGTCTACGGCGCGAAAGATGAGGTACACAACCAGGCGGTCGTCCTAAAAGAATTCCTTGAGGAGATGCTAACTCGGGAGTAATGCGTTGCGGTTGGCGTGGCAGCGGCTCGCGCGATGTGAGCGGCTACTCAACGGTCACCGATTTGGCCAGATTACGTGGTTGATCCACGTCCGTGCCACGGTAGCAGGCAATATGGTAGGCCAGTAACTGAAGAGGCACGGTCGTCAGTACGGGCATCAAAAACCGGTTGCTGGTAGGCACGTCAATAATTTCCCAGGCTACTTCCTCGAGTTCGGGAGTGCGATGGTCAGTGACCGCAATGATCCGGCCATTGCGGGACTCCACTTCCTTCAGGTTGGAAAGAGTTTTGTCGAAAACATTGTCATTCGGAATTATGACCACCACCGGCATCTCTTCATCAATGAGCGCGATCGGCCCGTGCTTCATCTCGCCGGCGGCATAGCCTTCGGCATGGATGTACGAAATTTCCTTGAGCTTCAGCGCGCCCTCGAGTGCGACCGGATAGTTAATGCCGCGGCCCAGGTAGAGAAAATCGCGCGCTTTACCATACTTGCGAGCGATTTTCTCGATGTGACGCTCCTGCCCGAGGATCGCCTCGATCTGAGTGGGAATCGCAAACGCCGGTTGCAGAAGCTCCTGGGCCTGTGCCGGCCTGAGTCGTCCGATTCGCGACGCGATATGAATTGCCAATAGGTAGAAGGCCTCGATCTGGGTCAGAAAGCATTTGGTGGTCGTCACGCTAATCTCGGGTCCGCAGCGCGTGTACAACTGCGCATCCGCCTTGCGAGCGATTGACGAATCGACGGTGTTGGTAATCGCAAGGACATAGGCGCCCCGTCGCTTGGCTTCCTCCATTGCCGCCAAGGTGTCAGCGGTTTCACCCGATTGCGACACTGCGACCACGAATGTGCCGGAATCGATTGCGGGGCTGCGGTAGCGGAACTCGGCCGAATAATCGACTTCGGCCGGAATTCCGCACAATTCTTCCACCATGAATTTGCCAATCAGCGAGGAAATCCACGAAGCCCCGGCTGAGACCATTACCATCCGGCTGATCGTTTGTGGCCCCGCCGGTGGCAACAGCTCGGTTTCGAAATGTACCTCGGCCGAACCGGTGCTGACGCGTCCGCTGAGCGTATCGATCCAGGCTTGCGGCTGCTCGCTGATTTCTTTGCGCAGGTAGTGTTGATAGCCACCCTTGGTGGCTTTGACTGGGTCCCACTCAATCAGACGAGCCGACCGTTGTACCGGCGCACCATCAAACTTGAATAGACTTGCCGAATCAGCGCCGATCTCTGCGAGCTCACCATCCTCCAGAACGATTGTACGTCTCGTGTGTTCGAGAATCGCGGGAATATCCGAGGCCACGAAATTCTCGCCGTCGCCCAGGCCGAGTACCAACGGGGTTGCAGTCTTGGCGGCCACCAATTTGTTGGGTTCCGTTTCGGAAATGACGACGATTGAGAACGAACCACGCAGTTCCGAGACTGCAGCCCGAACTGCGGCGACTAGCGTCTCTTCCTGTTTGAGTCGCTCTTCTATCAAGTGGGAAATGAGTTCGGTATCGGTCTCTGAGCTGAGTTTGTGGCCACGCTTGAGCAGCACTTCTCGCAGCGCAACATAGTTTTCGATAATTCCGTTGTGAATGACTGCAACCGGGCCGGCTTTGTGCGGATGAGCGTTGGTTTCGGAGGGCCGGCCATGTGTCGCCCATCTCGTGTGGCCGATGCCGATACGGCCGTCCACCGGCATTTCTTGCAGGGTGCGGCGAAGCTTTTCGAGTTTACCGACGGCTCTCCGTATCTCGAGCCTGCCGGCTCCGCTCAACGTCGCGATCCCCGCGGAGTCGTAACCACGATATTCAAGCCGCTGCAGCCCTCCCAGCAGTATGGGCGCGGCCTCCCGGGAGCCGACGTATCCAATGATCCCACACACGGTTGCGCTCCTCGAGGGTACTGCGAGGTTAATCGCTGCGGCGCTTGGCGTTGGTCAGCATTTTGGGATGATTGGCGTGGCGCGCGTGCCATGTGCGCGTCCAGCCCGGTTTCTCCCGCTGTGGGTGATGAGACATGACCAACGAGCCATCGGCCACATCGTGAAGGATTGTCGTGCCGGAGGCGACATAGACGTCGTCGCCGAGCGTTACGGGCGCAACCAATTGCGTATCGCAACCCACCATGCAGCGCGCACCGATTCGGGTCAGGTGTTTGTCATAGCCATCATAGTTAACGGTGATGACCCCACACCCGACGTTGGTATCTGGGCCAATAACCGCGTCCCCCAAGTAGCTAAGATGGCTGGCTTTGGTGCCGGACCCGATTGTCGCCTTTTTGGTCTCGACGAAGTTGCCGATGCGATTGTGACCCTCCAGACGAGTGCCTTCACGCAAATTTGCGAACGGGCCAACCTCGCATTCTTCGCCGATAAAGCACTGTTCGGCGCGGACACCGAGCTTCAGGTGCGAACGGTCGCAGATAGTGACGTCGCGCAGCCAGGCGGTACCTTCGATCATCACGCCTCTACCGATGTGGCTTTTGCCCAGGATCTGCACATTGGGGCCGATAATTGTATCCTCGCCAATAGTCACCTCAGGACCGATATAAGCGGTTGCAGGATCGACTAGCGTAACTCCAGCGTCCATCAGGCGCCGATTAATCTCGAGACGTACTTGAGCTTACACTTGTGCAAGCTCCTCGCGCGAATTGATCCCAATGAACTCGGCAGGGTTGGGCGCGACCCACGCTTTAACCTTCACCCCGCTTCCCCGAGCGATTGCAATCACGTCGGTCAGATAATATTCGCCTTGCGTATTGTTCGACTGAACTTGATCGAGTGCCCAACGAAGAAACTTAGCCTCTATCAGATAAATCCCGGTATTGACCTCGGTGATCGCCAGCTGAGCCGGAGTTGCATCGCGAGCTTCGACGATCGCTTCAACCTCGCCGCTGGTGTTGCGTAGCACACGTCCATATGCGCCGCCCTTGTCGCTCTGAATGCTGATGAAAGAGACTAGGCTGGAGCTCGCGCGGTGCTCTTTTAGGAATTCGCGCAGTGTTGCCGGTTTTAGCAAGGGCAGGTCGCCATAACAAATAAGGACATCACCAGAAAATTCGGTCGGCAGGATACGCATGCCGGCGTAGGCTGCGTGGGCTGTACCGAGCTGTCGATCCTGCCGGCTGACAACCAATTTGCAATCAGGCAAAGCCTGCCGAGCCACTTTTTCGACGTCGCGCGCTTGATGACCAACGACAAGAACCAATAGTTCGGGTTTGACCGCCGCGACGGCCTGGACCGCATGGCTCACCATGGGTTTTCCGGCAATCTCATGCAAAACCTTGGCACATTGGGACCTCATGCGGGTGCCACGTCCGGCAGCAAGCACAATCGCAGCGAGCGACGGTTTCATAAACGTGCCTATTATAGCCCAAGGATGGGCGTGAGGCAGGGCACAATCAAAGGTGAGCGGTATGACGAGAGCGGAAAGAATAGGGACGACGCATTGCGTCCCGTGTAGATGCTCAAACGTCGACTTTCATACCATCGGCGGCGAGCTCAATTTTGACTCGGGACCTGTTATCGAGCACTTCCCGACCGACGTGCGTCAGGATCATGCGCTTTACGTCAAAACACTGACGCTTGGATTGCAGCAAGGCGTAGCTCAAATGAACTCCAAGAGGATTTTCGTAATAGGTGCATTCGCACAGAAACAAATCGGTTCCGGCCGTGAAACCGACCAGTTCGTCGGTCCATCCGGTGTCACCGCTAAACACGATCTTCTTGCCCGCGATTTTTAACTTCAGTGCAAAGCACAAGTCGTGCTTCATGTGGGGAACGCGCAGGGTCTCGACGCTAACCCGTCCTAACTGTACCTTCCGGGAGGGTGCTAGCTGAATGAATTGGAGCTTTCGCCTCACCGCTTCCAGGTCGCCGCTGGAAAAGGGAAACATGGTCTTGAACAGCCGCCATGTTCGTTTCTCCAATCCTGGTGGTCCGGCGATTTTCAATGGTTTGTGGAGCTCACTCTCCCATAAGTACTCGAGAATCAGGAACGGTAATCCACCGAAATGGTCTCCGTGCAGGTGACTGATAAGGACGAGATCCAGGTCCGCCGGTACAACGCCCATCCGCTTCATTGCGCACAGGGCGGTCGGCCCGGCTTCCATCAAGACCTGATAGGCGTCAGCTTGAATGAAGTACCCGGATTGAAAGCGACCATGACTGGCAAACGCGTCGCCCGTACCTAGGAAAGTAACTCGAACACGGGATGAACCTTTTGGCATTTGACGCATAGAGCTTGTTAATAACATCGGGTCTTGGCCAAGCATAGCAGGAGATAGCACTATGAAACCAATCAAGATTGGAGTGGGCTTCGGGCTCTTTCGGCTCGGGCTTCCTTCGGTCGCAGATATTGTCCGGGTGGCTCAAAAAGCTGAACAATGGGGCCTGGATTCCTTCTGGCTCTCCGACCATCTGCTCGCGCCGTCGCCCGAGTTGGATGTCATTGCCACGCTGGCACTGTTAGCTTCTCATACCGAGCGAATCAAATTGGGGCCGAGTGTATTCTTGCTTAATCTGCGTCACCCGCTGATCGCGGCGAAATCATTCGCCACGCTCGATTTTCTCTCTAATGGCCGCATAGTTGTGGCAGTCGGTACAGGCGCAAATTTAGCGGATTACACCGCCTGTGGTATTCCGACAGAGGGCCGCGGGCGTCGGCTTGACGAGGGTATTCTGGTTTTGCGGAAGGTTTGGACCGAAACTGACTGCAGCTTCCACGGCAAGTTCTTTGAGTTTGATCATGTCACGATTGAGCCCCGCCCGGCCAAACGGACGAACAATGATTCCGGCACGATCGACCTCTGGGTCGGCGGTCGTTCCGAGGCCGCGCTAAAGCGTACGGCCAAGCTTGCCGATGGCTATTTTGCGTCATTTCAGACGCCCCAGGAATTGGCATCCAACATGTCCGCGGTGCGCGCCTATGCCAAGCAGTTCGGGCGCGAAAATGCAAGGATTGAGTACGGCCTGATTCTGTTTTGTCGGCTTGCAGCCAGCCGCCAGCAAGCACGCGAAGAGATGCAGCCGCTCCTTGCGGCGATGGGACGCGGCACCGATGCGTTTTTGCAACGAACGTTATATGGCTCGCCGGACGACATTATCGCTCGTTTGCGGGATTACGTAGCGCTGGGTCTGGACAAGTTCGTTTTATGGCCGGTCGCCGAGCCAGCGGCTTGGGCGCGACAGATCGAGCTGATTGGCCGGGAAGTGGCGACCTACTACCAAGGTCTCGCTTGATGAGCTTTTAGAGCTGGACGTCTTCCACGTCCCGATCGAACGAGCCATTCGATCTGCGGACTCCGAAACTATTTTGGATTCGTGCAGCGTTTGGCTATTTTGCCAAGGCCGAAGATGACAATACTAATCGAAGACCTGTCGCTTCAACCGTGCGGAGAAGAATTGCGACGCGTTCGGCGCCTGACAGATAACGCTCGAAAATCGCGTCAAATCCGCGAAAAGGACCTGCGACCACACGCACTAGCTCGCCGGCATCAAACGGTTTCGGTGCGATTCTGACTACGCCGTTGACCCCCCGTTTCTTAATCTCGGCCACTACCGCGGCGGGAACGATCAGGGGATCGGCACCGGCAGAGACTATTGCCTGGACTCCCGCCATGTATTTGATTGCAAAGTAGCGCGCTTCCAGCTCACATCGAGCAAAGACGTAACACGGAAACAATGGCATGATCGACCACGCCATTTTGCCCCAGCGCGGGCTTCGAGCCTCTAGCAGCGGTAGAAAAACCTCTTCCACTATCGACGAAAGCTGATCGGAGACCCACCGTTCTTTGCCCGGTTTGGTCCGAACCAAGTACCAGTCCACGACGTCGCTCGTCAGTATCTAATATCGCGTGTTTTGGTTATATAGTGCTGAAAAACACTGGGCAAGGCAATTGGAAGTGAGTTAGCTACTAAGGTACTACTGCAACGGCGGTTTCGCGGCTAAATCTACATATGAAATAATTGTGAAAAGTGCATTTGCCCATTCTCGATTGTGCTGATTGATCCTAATAGCCGTCTACGCTCCGCGACGGATCGAGCGGGCCTTGAATCCGCAGGAAAAAGCGGCGAGTGTGATGCTGGGCTGCATTGGCGAGCGTGCCTGTGGTGCCGATCTGAAAAAACCGTTGCGAGCCAATAAGTTCTGATTAATCCTCGCCTTAGGAGATGAGTACTCGCCGCAATTATCCTTCCTGGCTGCCGCCCAGTCCGAGAGAGCGCGCGGAATTGCTGCGCATGCGGCGTCGTCAGCATTTACTGCTCGCCTGGATGGTTGGTCTAATACCGAGCGGCTGGATAGTTGTGCTCCTGGCACCCGACGAGTCCTTCTTTGTGCCCTTTACGCTCTTGTGGGTTGCGGTCGGCCTGTGGTTTGCCGAACGATTGGGCGCGGCACGATGCCCACGCTGCGGTTGTGACTTTTGCGACAAGCACGAGCTGGCCTATTGGGCGGGCCTATTTAGCCACCGCTGTGAGAATTGCGGGCTAACCCTTGAAAACCGAGAGCGTTGAGCATCTGGATCCTGGCCGGGTGCAGACGACTCTTGTTTGCAGCTGAGCCGATGATCAGAAATTCGGGAGCTGGCAGGTAGGCCCACGGCGTGTTTTTTTGATTCACAAGTCGGCTCATCGGCTGCCTTGCTGACTTTCTTCATATGCTAAATTGATGAAAAGCACGGTGAAGCAAAAGCAAGCTATACGTTCTATCGGCTTGGTCCTACGTCCTGATCGACCACAGCACGCTATAACGCTTGCTACAGACCTTACCAGCTGGATAAAGGCCCGCGGACTTGACGCTATCAGCGAACCCTTGACCGCTCCGATCATCGGCGCACGACCGGCCGAACCCGCCCAACTTGGGCGTGAGGCTGATCTGGTGGTGGTGCTGGGAGGAGATGGGACGTTTCTCGGTGCAGCACGCATGATGGGCGAGCGTGAAACGCCGATTCTGGGAATTAATCTGGGCGGCCTCGGTTTCCTCACCGAGATCCCGATCGAAGAAGCGCGCTCGGCCCTCTCGCGCGTGATCGAAGGCGATTACGAAGTCGATCGTCGTATCACTCTCGAAGCAGTGGTGGCCCGATCGGCCAAGAATGGTGGTCAACAGGAACAGTTTCGCGCCCTTAATGATGTCGTGATGGTAAAGCGCGCCTTCGGCCGCATGCTCGAAGTCGAGGTAATCGCCGATCACAAGCCTTTCTGCGCGTATCGAGCCGATGGCCTGATTGTCGCGACACCCACGGGGTCGACTGCTCATGCGCTGAGCGCAGGTGGACCAATCGTGTTCCCGAGCCTCAGAGTGGTCGTATTGGCCGCCATCTGCCCCCACACTCTCAGCCATCGTCCTGTTGTGCTGCCTGATTCATTCGAACTGGAAATGCGCATTAAAAGCGACGATCAAGGCGCGTTGCTTACCTGCGACGGCCAGGAAGTCGCCCATCTCGACCAAAGCGACGTTATATATATTCGCCGTGCGAAACACGTGGTCGTGCTGGTTCGCTCAGCACATCCCTATTTCGAGATCTGGCGTGACAAACTTCGCTGGGGCTGAAGGATGCTGACCGAGCTGCACATCCGCAACTTTGCAGTAATCGAGGAGGCAACCCTATCCTTCGATGCGGGGCTTAACGTGCTGTCTGGAGAAACCGGTGCGGGCAAAACCATTGTTATGACCGCGCTGGCCCTGCTGCTCGGCGGTCGCGCCTCGCCTGAATTCGTTCGCCGCGGCGCGCGCGAGGCGGTCGTCGAGGGTGTTTTTGAGCTCGAAGGCGAGGCCCCGATTAACAACGCCGCGGAATGGCTCGACCCTGATAATCCCCGCGAACTCATAGTCCGACGCACGGTCGGCGAGGGAGGTCGCTCGCGAGCGTCAATTAACGGCAAGCTTGCTTCGCTGCAGTCACTGGCCCAGCTCGGTCCGGCTTTGGTTCAGGTTTACGGACAGCATGAGCAACATTCGCTGCTGCAGCGCGAAAATCACTTGCTTATTCTCGATCGGCACGCTGGCCTGGAGCCTGAGCTCAGTGCCTACCGCGAGCTTTATCAACGGGCAGTCGAAAGCCGGCAGCGGTTGGCCGAACTTGAACGCCGCGAGCGCGAGCGTCGCGAGCTGCTCGAACTGGCCAGCTTTCGCCTGAGTGAGCTCGAAGCCGCCCATCTCGTCGCTGGGGAAGATAAGGATCTTGCCGCGGAGCGCGAAGTCTTGCTTAACGCCGCCCGCCTGGCAGAAGCAGCTAATCTGGCCGAGCAGCTGCTGTATGGGGGCGAAGGTGCCGCGATCGACTTGATTTCTACCGCGCAGAATCGCTTGGCCGAGGCGGCTGCAATCGATCCAACCCTGGAGGGACCGCTCGAGATGGTCGTTGAGGCCAAAACTAACCTCGAAGAAGCGGCGCGCACCCTGTCCGCCTATGCGGCGCGGATCGAGGCCGATCCGGCAAGGCTGGAAGAAATCGATGCCCGCCTGCAAGAGCTTTCACGGCTCAAGCGCAAGTACGGTGGCACGATCGAAGCTGCTCTTGAGACCCTTGCCCGGACACGAATCGAGATCACCGAGCTCACAAACGCCTCAGAGACCAGAGCCACCGCACAACTCGAAACTGAGCGTCTGATTAAAGAGTTGCTGGAGGCTGCCAAGCGGCTTAGTGCCCGTCGTGAGCATGACGCAATCGAGCTTAAGCGTGGCATGGAAGCCGAACTGAAAGCGTTAGGTATGCGCAACGCTGCATTTGACGTCCGCGTGTCGCGGCTTGCGGCTGGTGAATTTAACGAAAACGGAATCGCCGCCGGGCCTTCAGGCATCGATACCGTCGAATTCTATCTCTCTCCTAACCTGGGTCAGCCGGCTGTCCCGATTCAGCGTATAGCCTCCGGCGGTGAGTTGTCCCGCGTGATGCTGGGCCTCAAGCGATTGGAGGCTCAACGCCGAGGCATTGCCACGCTCATATTCGATGAAGTGGATGCGGGTATTGGCGGTGCGGCGGCCGAAGTTGTGGGACGCAAGCTCAAGCAGCTGGCACGCTTCCATCAAATCCTCTGTGTCACCCATCTTGCACAAATTGCGGCATTTGCCGACCGCCACTTTGTGGTTGAAAAAGAGGAACGCGGTGGGACAACGCGCAGCCGGGTAAGTGAGCTTCATCCGTCCGATCGTACTGCTGAGCTCGCTCGGATGCTCGCTGGTGACGAAAGCAATGAAAAATTCCTGCGGGCTGCTCGTGAGCTGATAAACCGTGCGCGCTCGTAGCTAATGAACTTCTGATGCCTGCCGCTTTTTGAACTCAGGCTAGAGACCTTAAGGTGTTTGCCCAAACCTGGCGGATGACCTCGCAGATGATCCACCGACGCCTCCAAGGGCCACCTGGTGCGCAGGATTCAGAAGACATTAGGCTCTGATGGCATTGCCGAACGATAGGCACGGTTCATTCTCAGTCCAAATGCCGATTGGTTCCACCTTAACGATCCCCCAACCTGATAGCCGACAACCGACCGCAGAGGAGAAGCGCTTGGAATAGTATTGGTCGTGACACGGGAAAGGTTCGCTTTAGCTCTCGTCTCAATACCGTACCCACCAGGATGAGCTCACACTGTTGCCTTACCGGAGTCCGAGCTGTCGAAGCGTCGGGGTTGCAGCTGACAGAGCAAGTGTTGGGTCTACCGCGACTCTGGTCTAGATAATTGCCCCAGGGCGAGAGGCATGCTAACTGCCATCGATCATGTGGTGGTTGTCCTTTAGGATCTGGCGGCTGCGGTCAAGCGCTGGACCAGTCTGGGTTTTACTGTAACAGCCAGCGGAAAACATCAGATTGTCAGCGAGAACGCTCTCATTCCTTTCGCTGGCGGTTCCTATCTCGAATTCAGCGGTCCCGACTTCGGATTGCTTTGGCAGCGTCGACTAAAGCAAGGTGGCTGGACCGTGGATTACTGCGCGCGATGCCAGAGTTTGAAAGACCATGTGGAGCTGCTGCGTGGAGCAGGAGCCGCGATTGATGAACTGACGCCTCTCAGTCGAACGCGCCCTGACGGCTCGTTGTTCAATGGCTGCTCGCGATGCAACAGCCACCTTGGGCCGGGATTATTCCGTTCTTGATAGAAGGCGTAACACTGTGCGAGGAACGGATTCCCTCCGCCATGCATCCTGAAAACACCGCGTTGGGGATCGGTACAATCATAGTTGCAGTCAGGGATGCTCTTAGGCTGGCGCGATTTTTTGAAACTGTGCCTGGCCGCCAAAGCCTGCCAACTGAGCTCCGAGGGCTCAAGGCGGCGGGCTTTACGGTTGAGATCGGGCCACACACACGGTGTGATGCTCTCGCCGACCAGTGACGACGGTCCTATCGTGGAATGATTGAACGATCGCGGTCCTTCAATCTATTCGGCAACTCTCAGAAGCTCGTCCCAGGCTTTGATGGAGTTGAATATGAGCCAAACCGAGAACGCCCGGCTTTCTTTGGGTGTGAAGCGGGAGGCTCGATGTGCGCCACGGCCGTGTACCTTTTAATTTCACTTTACCTGAGTGAGGCGTGTTTTTCGGTATAATCGCTCAGGCCGGGCTAATTCAGTCGGTGCTGCTTCTCCGACGAAGACCGGACCGCCACAAACCTGGGGAGCCCGCACATGCGGCCGCTAGCGCTGGATGAATTCTTCGCGGCGTCGGGTCTCTCTAATCCGGAGTGATTGGGTAGAGTCGTAGCGCATTATCCCACATGATTTTGCGCTTACTCTCCTCCGAGACACCGGGCAACTCGAGCAGTTCGTTGACGGCGTTGAGATAGCGACGCCCTTCCGGATGACCGAAATCTGTCGCAGTGACAATGTTGTCGTCGCCTATGACTTCAATCACCTGCTTGATCCCTGGGTCGTCCTGGTCCGCCGAGATATAGCATTGGCGCTGAAAATACTCGATGGGACTCAATTTCAAGCCCGGAATCTCGAGACCACGGAATCCGCCCTGTACACTGGCGGCGAGACGATCGAGCCAGAACGCAACCCAGCCGGCGCCTGACTCCAGGTGGACGACGCGCAATTTCGGATGGCGCTCCAGAACCCCGCCCATAATCAGCGCGGCGCATGCCAGCATGTTGCCGATCGTGAATGCGACCGTGGTCTGAGCGGTCCTCAAGCCAGGAATATAGTGATAAAGCATTTCGTCCGCGGCGGTGCCGGTCCCGGTATGAATCGCAAGCGGTACGTCGAGCTCTTCCAGTTCGTTCCAAAGCGGTTCGTAGAAATCATCGTACAGGCGATACGGACCCACCGGGACAGGATTAATGTGTACCGCCTTAAAGCCAAATTGCTTGACACAACGCCGCGCTTCACGAGCGGCTTCTTCTGCATCCCGAAGATCGACTGACGCCGCTCCGAAGATCCGCCCCCCCGCTTCTGAACAGAAATCGTGCAGCCAATTGTTGTAGGCGCGTCGATAAGCGGCGGCGGTACTTGCATCAAGATTCGGAACGGCCGTTGCCAATAACCCGGTCGTCGGATAGACGACCATGTAATCAATCCCAGTTCGCTCCAGTGCCATGCGGTAGCTCGACGGCGCGAAGTTGGTTCGTGCAAAGTCCGCGTATGCTTCGTCATGGCCCGGAAGTGCGACGCGTTCCCCTCCGTCAAAACCGATACCCCCGAACCGCGCACGTCGCTCGGCATTCAAGGGGTCGCGCCCGAACGGCATCACGTATTGTTTACCGTCTGCGGATGGAATAACGAGGCGGAAACCGAAAGCGAGCGGCTCACCGGCGTACCCTGACCAGGCACTCGGCATTGGCGAACGAAAGGCTGGTTCGAGATATTTCTCGAACATATCAGGCGGCTCCAGTACGTGAGCGTCACTATCGATAAAGCGGTATCGAGCTGACATCTTCAGCACTCCTCGTTCGGGGCAGACTTGCCAGGCGCTGCCGAATCCGATCTCCTTCGCGTCTCCTATGCGATTTTTGTAGCTGATTTGCCGGGCCTGCCCAAGTGGGGTGGTCGCCCTAAAATCAAGGCTTGGAAGCATCGCAGCCCGGTATCTTTGGGTGTCCGAAAAGAGCCCTGCGAGATTTCGCCAGCAGCATTGTTCGCTCGTGCCCAAGGGAAATGCGTTGGCACGATGCGAGCGAGGCCGAATAAACGCGTGTCAATCGGCGCGTACTTTTGCTCATCTGACAGGTCTTGAAGCTGTCTGGGTTGCGCGCTTGTCACCATCGACTGAGTCTCATAACTGCTCATCGCATCGCAGCCCGATTGCAAGGCCGTTCCCATCAGTGTCGGCACTCTCGTGATTTAGTCGTCTGCTTGAAAAGGTTGACCGTCATGCCGTGGGGTAGAACTCGCTCAGTTCGTGCTTTGGCCAGTCTCTTTGAAGTGTGATAAGCAATGCACGTTGAAACCGAGCGAGGCATCCGAGCTCACACCAGAGCCAGGTAATCCTGCTAATACTGCGGCATCAGGCCATTGATTTTTTGTCAAACCAGTTGATCGAGTACGATGCGGTTTAGAAATCATGCACTCCCACGAGTTACCCGTTAGTACTTATTCAATCGTTGCGCGTGATCCCAAAACAGGCCAGCTTGGAGTAGCGGTCCAGTCCCACTATTTCGGCGTGGGAGTGATAGTTCCATGGGCGGAGGCGGGAGTTGGCGTGGTGGCGACGCAGGCCTTTGCTGAACTGTCTTATGGTCGTCGGGGACTTGAACTGATGCGCGCGGGCGGCGCGGCGCCCGACGTATTAAACCAACTTGTCACGCAAGACCCGTTAAACAACATCCGCCAGGTGGCGATGGTAGATGCTCACGGCCACGCTGTTGCGCATACCGGCTCATCAACCATTGCCGAAGCCGGCCATATCATCGGCGATGGATTTTCAGTTCAGGCCAACATGATGTTGCGCAGCAGCGTTTGGGGAGCTATGGCTGACGCCTATCGTTCAACCAGAGCTGAGTTCGTGGAGCGGCTCCTAGCCGCGCTCGAAGCTGCCGAGGCCGAGGGTGGTGATATTCGCGGCCGCCAATCGGCCGCTTTGCTTGTCGTTGGGGGGCAATCCTCCGGGCAGTTGCAGGCCGGCAAGCTGTTGGATTTGCGTGTCGACGATGCCCCTGAGCCATTAACTGAACTGCGGCGCCTCGTCCGGATAAGTCGCGGATATGATCATCTGAGGCAGGCCCAGGCCGCGACTGAGCGTGGCGATTTGCAGGCTGTCAATGACCAATATGAAAAGGCGGCAGCCCTGCTGGGGGATAACCATGAGGCGCGATTCTGGCAGGCGGTCACACTTATGCAGATGGGCCAAGTTGACGCAGGGCTCGCGATCCTCGGCGCGATCGCCGCGGGCAACGCGAACTGGCGTGAGCTTGCGCTGCGCTTACCCAACTTCATACTACGCGATCGTGATGGTCTGTTCGAGCGAATTCGAAAGCTCGAATTGGTTAAATAGCTGATCAGCAGGAGGGGTGCTTAAGATAAGCTGGTGCCGCGGAGCGCCTGATTTAGAGTTTCAACCTGGCAAAGGCGCCGAGTCAGGGGGGCGGGTGAGCGCAAAGAGGTGGTCGAAAAACTCCGGATAAGTCTTTGCGACACATCCTGGATTTTTTATCCTGAGCCCGCGAAGCTTCAGGCCGGCGACCCCGAAAGCCATTGCAATGCGGTGGTCGTCGTGGCTGTCGATCGTAGCTGGGTGAAGAACAGAAGGTGAGATCTCTAGCCCATCGTCGAAGATCCGCACGCCGGCCCCGATACGTCTCAGTTCCGTTGCCAACGCCTGGATACGATCGCTTTCGTGGTAGCGAATAAATCCCACCCGCCGGATACGTGTGGGCGAGCTGGCAAAAGGGGCAATTGCGGCCAATGTGGGAGCTACATCGGGCATCGTGTTCATCTCCGCGTCCACCCCGACAGGCCGCCCTGAGCCGATAATTTCAACACCGGTGCTATCCCACTGAATCTGCGCTCCCATTCGTTCGAGGATTTGCAGAAATCCCCAATCGCCCTGTACCGAATTGCGACCGATCCCGTGGATCTTGACCTTCCCCCCTACCAGTGCAGCGGCTGCTGCGAAGTAGCTGGCAGCTGTTGCATCAGGCTCAACATCAAAGCTGCCGGCTTTATATTGCTGGCGGCCGGGCACCACATACAGATCCCGTTCAAGGAAGGTTTCGATCCCCCATAACCGCATCAACCTAAGCGTCATGCCAATGAATGCAGTTCCGGCTTCCCCCAGTACCGTCAACTTCAATCCGTTGCTCCACAAAGGTGCGGGCATCAGTAAAGCCGAGGCAAATTGTGACGACAGGCTCGCGTCAATTACGAGCGAACCGCCGCTTACTTGGCGCGGTGAGTTCTTGATGACGATAGGCGGACATCCGTCGTCATTCTCGGAGTGTGCTGTAATCCCCAGTTGATTGAGTACCGCTAGCAAAGGACCAATCGGCCGCTGGCGCATGCGCGAATTCCCGTCGAGGCGGAACTGACCGTGACCCAAAGTAAGGAAGCCAGCCAGGAATCGCATTGCCGTCCCAGCCCCGCCGACGTTGAGATCAACGCTGCGAGCCGGAATAGTTCCGTTGAGCCCACGAACCGTGACTCTCCGGCCGACCTCATCCACGCTCAGCTCAAAACCTAACTGAAGCAACGCTGTGATCATGGCGCGAGTATCATCGCTGAGCAGAATGCCGTTAATGGTAGAGCTGCCGGTTGCCATTGCCGCCAGCAAAATCGCGCGGTTGGTAATACTTTTGGAGCCGGGGACGCGCACGATATGTGCGAGTGGAAGCTCAGCAGGTGGTATTTCCAGTTCGGCCGAAAGCACGTTACCTCTCTGTTGCGGCTGTAGACCTCAGTTTGGCGCTGCCACAGCCTAGTCGGGTTGCTTTAGGGCAACTCGCGAAGCAACTTGCCCTCTTCCGAATAAAAGTCGAGCGCCGCTTCGCCTTCCGGGTCAACCCCGAGCAGAGCGCGCGGTCTACGCTGTGCGTCAAACAAACGGACGGCGGGTATCTGATAACCGTTGATAAGCATCGAAATCCGCAGTCTTCCTGAGCTATCAAAGAGTTTGAATCCCAGGCCTTCATCACCGCTGATTTCGAGCGCGGTCCGCAGTGTACCGTGGTGATCGTAGAGCGACAGCGCCGCGTTACCATCTTTGTTTACGCCGAAAAAGCCCCGCCGTCGATGCTCGCCATCAACCAGGACAATCTCCTGGGCTTCGAGACTCGGTGGAATCAGTTGCCCGGCGGCGCTAGCCTTCGACCCAAGGCGGCCGCCGGCAAAGCCGCCAACCACGCCCCCTGCGAGGGCCAATACACCATACAGCCATTGTCGTCTCATGATCGTATCAGCGATTGGTTATTCTCGGGCTAGTGCGTCTACTCAGGCGATGAGGTTCGGTAAAGTGCTTCAATTTGATCACGATAATGTTCTTGAACCGCTCGTCGGCGTACCTTGAGCGTGGGTGTCAGTTCGCCATTTTCCTGTGAAAATGGTCGGTCAGTCAGGATAAAATCAACAATCCGCTCGGCATCCGACAGCGGACGGTTGAATTCGCGTATCCGGCGGCGAAAGAAATCGCGCAGTGCCGGGTCGTTTATCAGATCCGTCGGCCGCCGTTCTCTTATGCGGAGCTCATCGCGTGGTTGCGCTGACAACGCTTCGAAGTCGGGCACGAGGATCGCCGTGAGATGCTTGCGGCGATCACCAACGACGCATGCTTGAGCAATGAATGGATCTGAAATGAGCCGGTTTTCAAGATTGGCGGCAGAAACGTTCTTTCCCCCTGAAAGCACGATGATGTCTTTTTTGCGATCGATGATTTTGATGTAGCCGTCGTCGTCGAGTTGCGCGATATCCCCGGTATGGAGCCAACCCTCAGGGTCTATCGCTTCCCGCGTTTCGTGCTGGCGATTGTAATAGCCTTTCATCACGTTTGGGCCGCGCACCAGCAGCTCGCCGTCCGCCGCCGTACGTACTTCGATATTCTTGAGCGGACGGCCCACAGTACCGATTCGGGTCTGGCCATGAAGGTTGCATGAAACCACGGGTGACGCTTCGGTCAGGCCGTAGCCTTCAACAATCGGAATCTCGGCCGCAGCAAGCAACCAATTGATCTCGGTCGACAGTGGCGCCCCACCGGAAACCAGATACCTCAGGCGTGAGCCAAATATCGAGCGGATCCGGCTAAAAACAAGCCGACGCGCCAGCACCATTGTAGCCGCCAACCAGGGTGGGACAGAGTGTCCGCGATGACGGTATTCGGCCGCTCGGCGTCCGATCGCAACAGCGGTGTGGAAGATCCGCTGGCGGAGCGCCGTCGAACTGGCGACCGTACGCATGACCCGGTTGTAGACCGCCTCGAGCACGCGAGGGACGGCCAGCACCACCGTTGGTTGGACCTCAACCAGGTCAGCGGCGATATGCGCCAGGCCTTGGGAGTATGTGATCGTGCCACCCGCCAACATTACTGTGTAATAGCCGGCAGTCCGCTCAAAAGAATGTGCCACCGGCAAAAACGACAAGACCGAGTCTTTATCGTTCAGCCCGAGGGCGTCACGGTTTGACTCACAGTTAGCAATGATGTTGCCGTGAGACAGCATCACGCCTTTGGCCGATCCGGTCGTGCCGGAAGTATAAATAAATGTTGCCACTTGATCGGGGTCGACCGGCCGCACCGCCATCGGCGCGTTCGCGGTCGCCTGCTCCAGCGGCACAACCTGAAAACCATTTCCCCGCTCCAACGCCGCCGAATTCAGCGAAAGAATGGTTTCCAGCGCAGGCAATGGGCCGAGGCTGCAAATCTTTTCCAGACGCGATTGGCTATCCACTGCCACCAACCGTGCTCCCGAATCGCTGAGCACGTGGCGAGTCTCTTCCGTGCCACCAGTTGTGTAGAGGGGGACGACGATCGCACCCAATCCGAGAGCCGCCATATCCACCTCCACCCACCCCGGGGAGTTGTCAGCCAGGATGGCGATGCGGTCGCCCGCTTTGACCCCCATCTGGTGAAGACCTGTACGAAGGCGCGCAGCGCGATCAGCAATGTCGACCCAGGAGTGATCGCGCCAGTTTTTATTGGATTTGTCGCGAAGGAAAACGCGCGCACCATAACGACGAGCCTGTTGCTCGAGGATGCTGGCTAGCGTTCGGTCCTTGTGCGCCATCATCTGCCCTCATCTGTTTTTAAGCCCGCTGGAGCAAATTCGAGCATCTAGTTTCTTCCAGAGAAAGGGTTCGCATAAAGAGAAATTCAGCCACACCGCGTCAAATCTGTGCCATAAGCTGCGATCGATGGGAGATCTATAAAAATTTTAAGCTTGGTTCGCGAACAAAACATCTCTGAGCCTCACTAAGCTCGTCGTAATTAATCTTAAAATCTAGGCATATACGTTGCATGCGAGAGCACGGGGTGCCCTGCCCGTGGCAAGATCGGACGACCAACCAACCAATACCAATAGCGCCCTGATTCTGCTCGTCGAGGATGACACCAGCACCAGGGAGAGCTTATGCGAAATCCTCGAGCATGAGGGCTATTCGGTCCTTGCAGCTGAAAACGGCAAGCGCGCCCTCGAATGCGTTGAAACGGCGGCGACAACGCCAGTTTTGATCCTGCTCGATCTCGCAATGCCCGTCATGGACGGATTCGGCTTTGTTTCTCAAATTCCTGATTGTGCCAAGCTTGCCTCGGTTCCGGTGATTGTGATGAGCGCTGATTCACGGGCCTCCCAGCTGCGTCTCCAGCGGCCTGAGAACGTCAAGGAGATACTCTCGAAACCCGTTGACCTGCGTCTCATGATGGAGCTGGTTGGCAGGTATGCTCAACGCTCGCAAACCGTCGCGCGCAGCCACGCTAAACCGCAGCAGGGAAGCCGTTCCGTCGGGACCAACCCTTCCAATTTGCGTTAAGACTGCCATCAAATCTACAGTCCCTTTTTAGACATCAACGTCCGAGCTGATTAAGCGTTCCGCTTCAAGCTCACAGGATGGGCCTATCGCTGGTTTTGGGACCCGGCGTTGTCCCGAGTTTGCGCCGGCGGTTGAGCCCGTTAAAATGCATCAGGCGTTTGACTGGAAATTTGAGTGGTTTCGTCTCGTGAACATTGATGGTTCGTCATCGGTTGCGCTTCATCGCTTCGCGGTGATGTGCGTGGCCGCGACCTTCGTGCTGATCTTCGTGGGGGGGCTGGTGACCTCGACGGGTTCGGCCTTGGCAGTTCCCGATTGGCCGCTAGCGTTCGGCAAATTTATTCCACCCCTGGTAGGCGGTGTACGATTCGAATGGGGACACCGGTTGGTCGCCGGGATGGTGACAGTTCTTACAGCGATTCTTGCGGCCTGGACCTGCCTCAAAGAGCGACGCCGATGGGTGCGGCTGACCGCCTTAGCCGGCGTCGGGTTGATCCTGCTCCAAGCCGTACTCGGCGGTCTTACCGTCCTGATGTTGCTGCCGTTGCCTTTGGCGGTCGCACATGCCGCTACTGCCCAGGCATTCTTTTGTCTGATGATCGCGATGGCTTCGTTCACTCGTCCGAACTTTGGTCGCGCTTATTGTGAGTCGCGTCGCTCCTCTCAGGCCAGATCTTTGGTGGGAATAGCGACGGCCACCACGATTGCGATCTACGTCCAGATCCTGATAGGAGCCGTGATGAGGCATCTAGGTGCTGGTCTCGCGATTCCTGATTTTCCAACCTCTTACGGCCATCTGATCCCTCCTTTTCATTCATTGGCCATTGATATCAACTTCGCCCATCGTTGCGGCGCGGTCGTGGTCGCCACACTCGCGAGTTGGACATTCTTCCGGGCAGCTCGCTATTACCCCGGGACTCAGCCGTTTCGCAGTGCGCTTCTGATGCTGGGATTAACAGTTCTGCAAATAACCCTGGGCGCTTTAACCGTCTGGAGCGGGCGGGCCGTTATTCCGACCACAGCGCACGTGGCGGTTGGAGCTGCCGTCTTGGGAGCCAGCGTAGCAGTCTTGATCCGGGCTCACGAGATACGGGCGCTAAACATTTCCCGGGATTTTGCCTCGTCCCCGTCAAAAGTTGAGCTGTTAGCTCGGCAGGTATCAGGGTGAACAGTAACACAGCCGCGACGGTGGATCTTGCTGCCATGCTGCGGAGCCGCGCCCGAGCGTATCTAGAGCTCACGAAACCGCGGGTGCTCAGCATGATCCTGGTTACGGCATTGGCGGGCTTTTACATGGGCTGCACGAGCGAGTTTGATTTGGGTCTGGCCGTGAGACTGCTATTCGGCACAGCCCTGGCGGCCGGTGGCACGCTTGCGCTCAATCAGTATTTGGAGCGAGATGTTGACGCGATTATGCATCGTACCCAGGGCCGCCCCATACCTTCGCGCCGAGTGCAGCCGTCCGAGGCCCTCATCTTCGGTTTACTTTTGAGTGCTGCCGGCATCGCTTATCTCTACGCAGAGGTGAATCGGCTTTCGGCTTTGGTAACGTCGGTCATCAGCCTGCTTTACCTGGGTGGCTACACTCCAATGAAGCGATTCACGTGGTTGTGCCACGTAATCGGTGCCATCCCAGGCGCTCTGCCGCCAGTAATCGGCTGGGCTGCCTCGCGGGGCAATGTGAGAGCAGAGGCGTTCGTTCTCTTTGGCATCATGGCGCTTTGGCAGTTGCCACATTCCCTCTCGATCGCCCGAATCTATCAAGACGACTATTCACGCGCCGGACTGTCGCTGCTGCCTTTGGCCGGCACGGGCGGTAACCCGGTCAATTTGGTAATGGTTGCCGCAAGCGCACTTCTGGTTGGCTTTGGGGCTGTTCCCACCTGGGTTGGCTTGGCTGGGCGAGCCTATTTGGTCTTTGCTCTGGCCCTGGGGGTGTGGATGTTCTATCGGGCGATTCGGCTGGCTTGGGGTGAAAATAGCATCGTTGCCGCGCGTAGCGTGATGTTCGTCTCGCTAATATACTTGCCTACTCTGTTGCTAATCATGGTCTGTGATAAAGCCTAGTCGAGACCTTACCATCATGGCTCATTGCGATTTGTGCGAGTTAAAAGAATACACTCCTTGGTATGCACGATTTACTTTGCCTTTTCGATTTACGCTACTGGATTGCGACTCGTGCGATACACCGATGGCGGTGCTCGGGGAACATCGTAAACACCCGACCCCCGAGGAACGAGCATTTATGATCGAGGCGCTTAGCCTAATCGGGCGCAAAAAATACGGGGAGGGAGAATTCATCATCGACGACGTCATGAGGCAGATTCCCGACCACTGTCATATCCATCTTCGCCCAAAACGCTGGCGAGGATGAACCTAAAGAATGTTTGTGATTGTCTGAGATTTTCTGGGCTAGATTCTGAGTAAATAATCATTAGTCTGGTGTTGTCAGCTACAAAAAGCTGGTATTCAGCTTTTCGGTTCGCTATCAGCCTCTTGGAGCCGGTCGATGAATCTGATATATGCGCACGTGCTAGTTGGTCGCTGGCCCGCTCAGCGGGCGAGAGGAGCAGCGACTTGATTGCGTGAGCACGTTCGGTTCTAGCAGGAGGTTGTCGGGGGAATGGCGACTGGAGTAGTTAAGTGGTTCAGTCCGAAAAAGGGCTACGGCTTCATTACCATGGAAGACGGTCAGGAAGTCTTTGTCCATTATAGTGCGATTGACGGCAACGGCTTCCGTTCACTCGACCAGGGTGAGCAAGTCAAGTTTGAGGTTTCCCAAGGGCCCAAAGGACTCCAAGCCTCCAAAGTTGTGCGCGCGTGATTCGTGGCTCAGCGCTGCCTACCGCAGTTATAGCTGCGGCGTGATTTCTAACAGGTAAGGTCCGGACCGGTTCCTTTTTACTCCAGCCGGCCCGGACCATCTCGTCCGTGGTGAACAATTAACCTCGAATTCCCAACGCCATCCGGAACCTCGTGACTGCCAGCAGGGTCTGGCGGTCAACTGTGGTTGCGGCTATAGCTTCGATTATGTTGTTCGCCATGTCGGGCCTGCCGGTTACCAGTGATCTGAATCCTCCCCAGCAAACCGACGGGTTATGCCTAGGCTTGTCCCGGCGTGAGATTGAAATTCTGATAGCCGTTACCGGAGTTGCCTTGATCATCCGGCTCTATCTCACGGCAACGAGCTTTTGCATCTCCGGCGACGGAGTCGCCTATTTGGCGATGGCACGTGGCTTTGCCGACGGCAACTGGCAGGCGTCTCTCGCGGCGGTGTACTCACCTTTGTATCCGCTCCTGATTTCACTGATGCATAGGTGCGTTACGAGTTGGGAATTGGCCGGTGACTTGGTGTCAGCGATTCTGGGTACCGCTGCAGTGGCGACCACTTACCTTATGACGCGCGAGGCGTTCGGCTCCCACTTGCTTGCCGTTGGAGCGGCAATCCTGCTGACCATCCACCCTGGCGCGGCCGCCTACGCCGCCTCGGTTCGCACCGAGGCCGGCTACATGTTTTTCACAACCGCTGCATGCTGGTTAATGTTCGTGGCCATAAGGAGCGAACGTGTTTGCTGGGCAATGACCGCCGGGCTGGCGGCCGGACTGGGTTATCTTTATCGGACCGAAGGAGTGGGCTTCCTGCCGTTGGGCGTGGCCCTGTTCGTTGGAACTCACTGGCTGGGCAAGAAGCTTCGGTGTCGTTCTGCTTGGCTTTCTGCGTCCGCGTTTGCTCTCAGCTTTTTAACCATCGCTGCCCCTTATATGGCTTATCTGCGAGTGGCTTCGGGCCACTGGACCGTGGGCAGGGAATTCAATGCTGCAATGATGTATGGAATGGGCGACGTTGCGCGAAATGGCGATACTTGGCGGCAGATTGGCTGGGATGCGAGTATCTCGCCGTTTCGGGCTATCTGCTCAAATCCTGAGCTCTACGCAGAAAAAGTTGCTCGATACCTTGTTGTTTCCATTTATAGCCTAGTGCAGGCAATGGAGCCGCTATTGGTGGCCATGTGCGCGATCGGCTTGTGGGCGCGGCCCCGGATGCCAGGCGACTGGCACTTGGGATGTCCTATTGCTGTCGATCCTCTCAAAACCGGCACCGCTGCGACACCCGATGTGCTGCGAACTAGCGGTCGCCGCAGCCGCCTTTTAGAAGCCTTCCTTGGGGCGATCGTGTTGTTCTACTTCGTTGGTTTCGTGCTTTCCTATACGGGCACACGATTTATGGTACACCTCGTGCCGTTTATGCTCGGATGGGTGGCGGCTGGGATTATCTTTGTCAGCGAGAAGATCGCCCATGTGTGCAGGCTCTTAAACCCTAAAGTTGCCTATGCGCTGGTAGCCGCGCTGATTGCGATGAGCCTCCTTCCGCGAACCCTTTGGCCACTCGGCTATGATATGCGCGGTCTGCGCTCGGCCGGCATCGACATCGCGCAGCTGAAAAGGGGCTCGACAGCGGTCGCGGCACGGGATGGCCGTGTAGCCTATTACGCGGCAGCACGGTTTATCCAGTTGCCGACGCAAGCTCCGCGTGATCTATGCGCCTGGCTGCGGGCGAAAGGTGGCGATTTCCTGATGATCGCAAGTCGTGACGAGAAGCTCTTCAACGTCGCAGGTAGTCAGCGCTGCCTCGACCTACTTAAGCGCTATCCACGTTATGGCAGCAGCTATTACGACTTGTATTGGGTAGCTTCCCATCAGGCGGATGGCTCGCGTCGATCCCGTGGAGAAACAATCCGTCGTTGATGATGAGCCAAATCAACCGGCCGGAAGCGAGTCTTGTCTCGACAGCTGCTGCTAACCATTTGTCTCGCGGCCAAATCGAGCTGTCGGTCATCGTTCCTATTCACAATGAAAACGCCGGTCTAAAGGAATTCTTCGCTCGCCTGGTTCCGGTCCTTGAAGGGCTGCACCTAACCTACGAGATTATCTGCGTAGACGACGGCAGTGATGACGGAAGCCTCGAGCTGCTACTCGCGATTCGTGAGCAATTGCCGAATCTTAAGGTACTAAGCCTCTCGCGCAATTTCGGCAAGGACGTAGCGCTCACTGCCGGGTTTGAACACGTGAGCGGAGCGGCTGCGGTGCCGATTGATGCAGACTTGCAGGATCCCCCCGAGTTGATTCCACAGCTGGTGGCGAAATGGCGCGAGGGATTCGATGTAGTATACGCTACTCGCGCCCGCCGTGACGAAGAGAGCCTTCTGCGGCGCTTCTCGGCCAAGTATTTTTACCGCTTATTCGACCTGATCACCGACATTCCCATACCGCCTGACACCGGTGACTTTCGCCTGCTCGATCGCCGAGTCGTCGACGTTCTGGTTCGTCTGCCTGAGCGGACACGCTTCATGAAAGGTTTGTTTGCCTGGGTCGGGTTTCGGCAGACCGCCGTGGTTTACGACCGGCCGGAGCGGCACGCTGGACGGACGAACTGGACCTATTGGCGCTTGTGGAATTTTGCGCTGGATGCAATCACGTCGTTTAGCTCAGTGCCGCTTAAGATATGGAGCTACGTCGGCGTGGCGGTTTCGATTTTCGCCTTTCTTTATGCCTTATTTTTGGCGGGGCTGACCCTGATTCGAGGGGTGGTCGTACCCGGGTATGCTTCGATCATGGTCGCAGTATTGTTTTTGGGTGGCGTTCAGTTAATAACCCTGGGAATTGTCGGCGAATATCTCGCACGCGTCTATAACGAGGTTAAAGGGCGGCCACTCTATTTGCTTCGCGGACGCTGGGGCTTCATCGACGACGCCTCTGACCGTCACCATCCCCCGAGGTAAACCCATGGCTGCACCTGCCCCGGGTCGCGCGCGCATTTAAACCTGAATGGACGCTGAGCTCTATCCGCAAGTTGCTGCTTTGGAAGACGCTCATTGGTGGTTTGTCGGGCGACGAGCGATTTGCGCGCAGTTGCTCGACCGGATTGTGTTGCCGGCCGATGCGCTAATCCTTGATGTGGGCTGTGGCACCGGCGGAAATTTTTCGATGCTCGCGCGACGTGGTCAGCTTTATGCAATTGATCCGGATGCTTCGGCGCTTCGCTTTGCGGCGGCGCGAGGATTGGCGCGGCTGGCGCGCGGCTGCTTGCCGTCCGAGTTCCCATTCACCCCCTCGCGTTTCCATCTGGTCGTCATGACCGACGTATTGGAGCATCTGGATGACGACCTAGGCTCTCTGCGCACCGTGGCTTCAAGCCTGGTACCCGGCGGATGGCTGCTGACCACAGTGCCTGCGTTTAACTGGCTGTGGAGTCAACACGATGTCGCTCATCATCACCGGCGCCGTTATCGGGCGGCAGGGCTGCGCAGCCTGCTCACGGCGGCGGGTTTCAAAATCGACTTCCTGAGCTATTACAACTCCCTCTTGTTCCCAGCCATCGCCCTTGTGCGACTATTGCAGAATGTTTGCCCGATCGTGCGCAAGAATCGTGCGCACGACCTCACGATGCCGTGGCGATACACAAACTCAGTCTTATTCCGGATTTTCTCTTTGGAGCGGTTCCTGCTCGGTCGGTTTCGCCTGCCGCTGGGGGTTTCGCTAATCGCGCTCGCACGAATTTGAGTTTAGATTGCGCGTGCGTATTCTTTGGACGAAATCCCGACGCTTCCAATCGTTGCTTCAATCGATCCTCCTATTCCTGACCGCTTCGGGCTTTCTCTTCAGTCTGGCGCCATCGGCCCCATTCACCAAGGAGCTCGGTGTGTGCGAGTCGGGTGCCGTTCGGGACGTGCTCGCGGGCAACTTAATTTTACCGCGCTTTTTGCCCGGTCCGATTGTCCATGTACCGCCCCTCTACTGGTGGCTGGCGGCTTTATGCGTGAAGGCGGTTGGATGGAACGAACTGGCGTTGCGCGTGCCTTCTCTAGTCGCAGCGGCACTGACTTGCGCCATTGTGTTTGCTTGGACCAGCAAGACGATCGGAAAGCGCCCTGGTTTGTGGGCCGCTGGTGCTTTATTGTTCTGCCATTTTTTTCTTGATGCAGCCCGTCAGCCACGGATGGATTCGCTGCTTACGTTATTCGTCAGCGCTGCGGCACTCAGTCTTGAACGAGCACTTTGCGCGGCAGCCCAACCACGGCCTGCATGGTGGTATTTTGCCGCTGCTGGGGCGATGGGCCTGGGAGCATTGAGTAAGGGCATCCTCGGTGTCGCGTTGCCCGGCGCGGTGGTGGCGCTCTTCGTGACGACACGCCGTCGATTCCGCGACTTGCTTGGCCCCGCGATGATCACCGCATTTCTCGCGGCTTCAGGGATCGGGCTTGCCTGGTATGTTGCCGCTTACCGACTTGGTGGGAGCAAATTCCTTGAATGGCAATTGCGAATGAATCTCTGGAGCCGGTTTGTGCCAGCCTCTGCGGGTGGTGCGCAGTACTGCGTTCATCCTTTCTGGTATTTCATACCGCACGTGCTGAGTGGATTTCTACCATGGAGCTTGTATCTGCCCGCGTTTGTTTTGGCGGTATGGCCTTCGGGCGAGCGCAAATTGCCGGAACCAATCGTGTACGCGATATGCTGGTTTGCGGCCTTGTTTATCTTTTTTTCCTCCTCACATGGCAAATGTCTTATCTATGTCTTGCCGGTGTTTCCGCCGCTGGCGATTCTTGTTGGGTGGACGGTCGAACAAGCCGGCGCCGCGTTCAGCGACCGGAGATGGGTTCGGCAAGTCTTCGCCAGCGGTGCTGTCTGTGTAGCGTTAGGCATCACGAGTCTGGTGGCAATGGCATTCGCCCTCGTTGGTCATGGCATGCCGACAAACTGGGCGATGCGGTTGCATTCCACTGACCGACGCTTCCTCGAACTTCTTGCCCGACAGGGACTTGCCTCGGAACTGGTTATTTGGGGAGGGTTGTCAATTTTGGGTTGCGCAGCGATTTTACTCGGCGTCATACGAAGAATGGCCACCATTGAGGCTGCCGGTACGCTGATGGTGGCGGCGATCGGGGGATGGTTTTGGTTCGCGGTTATGAACCCCGCGTTGGCTCGCGCCGAAACCCTGAGAAACTTCGCACTTCAGGCTGACCGTGTGGTTCCTGCCGGCGCCCCGATCGATCACTTTGGGCTTGGTGACTGCGAGTTGAACTTCTATTGCTCTCGCCCACTCAGGCCAATTTCTGAGATTTCGTGCGCAGGCCAGGACAGGAGTGATCGCTACATTTTGATCCGCGAGGTCGATTTTAAGGCACTTCCTGACGCACGGCGCCGATGCTTCACAATCGAATTGCGCGCGACCCCCGACGACAGCGTCGGTGCTCGTCTGCTGTTAAGGCGCACCGCAGCTGACGAGTCGGCGCGCAGTTTACACAGTCGCCCGTCCTTGTAGTACTCGGGTGACCCGTTCTACTCGACTGGCATCTTTACGTCGCGGCCTGGTCAGGATTGAGCGACATAATACTGGGTCCACAACATCCAACTAAGCGGACCTCGACGCAACCGCTGTTCCAACCATCGCGCGAAACGCATCCCCGCAGGTCCCGCGAACTCGGCTATCAGTGGAAGATAAAGGCCTGACTTAAATTGCTGGCGAATCCGGAAACCCGCACCTTCCAGGGCATCACGCATTTGTCGACCGGTCATGAGACTGATATGGCCGGTTTCAAGTACCGGCTCAGCATAAATGCGGCGAACCAGCTCGATAATCCCGGGCATGAACGCCACCTTGCAGGTGAGCTCCATCAGACTATAACGTTGGGGCGTTGACACAAGAACCAGGCCCCCAGGCGCGATTACCCGCCGGATACCGTCGATTGCACGGCGCGGATCGGCGATGTGCTCCAAGACCTCGCTGCAAACCACGAGATCAAAGCTGCGTTCAGGCAACCGAGTATCGGTGATGTCATCGATCAAAAGCCGTACATTGTCCAGGCCGGCAACCTGGGCTCGAGCGTGGTCGATCTGGTAGTCGTTCAGATCAGTCGCATACACCTCGTCATAATGAGAGGCCAGCGTCTTCAGGTAGATGCCCGCACCAAAACCGACCTCCAAAGCCCGTCCCGGTCTCTCTTGCGCACATTCGGCAATCCTGGCCATGATCCAGTCGCGGCGGGTGCAGTGAAGCCAACGGCGCGTTGGATTGCGCGAATTATATAACGTCTCGTACAAGTCGACCCGTTGTGCTTCCGGTGTTTGTGCGCCCATCTTAAGGGAGCATCGAGGTTGTCGAGCCCATCACGAATATTAGCCAAATGGCAATTCAGCCGAAGTACGACATAGCTACGTGGCCAGGGATTAGTCGAAAGGCACGATCGAGGCGGCGCTTTTCGAACGATTTTAGACGCGCGGTGGGCAGGTCCTGTCGTAAGCCGACGCGCCGATGGCCTGCCGAAAGCTGGCAGGCCATCGGCCTGCGAGTTCAGCGCTCTGGTGGCGCGAAGATCGTTAGACCGAACAACGGTTCATTGCCGGTGCGCAGTGTGTGCATAGCACCTGCCGGAATTGTCAAAACGTCACCGGCCTTGATCTCCTGCTCTCTGCCGGAGACGCGTGCGGTCGCGCGGCCGTCAATGACGTAGATTATCTGATCGCCACGATGGCTGTTTTCGCGGTCGTTGTGGAAGTTGGCCGGAATAGTAAACACCATTGATTCGGTTTGCGGGGTCTTCGCCAGATTGCGGGCTGATGGCTTGTCGGGATTGCCCCGATGAGCGAATACATTTTCAACTCCGAGCCCTGCGCCTCCATTGCTGCCACCCGCCAGTTCCATCATCTGTTGCTCGAACAGTTCGTCCGAGATCAAGCCCTTGCGATAAGCCTTAAGTAGCTGCCGCACCTCGAAATCCTTGTTCGCCATTTGATTGTCCTCCGTCTGTCTTTCGCGCCGAAACAACCACCGTGAATCAACCGACCCATATCACGGATGCCGACGAACCCGCTACGCCAAGAAAGCGACAGAAAATAAGCCTGCCACGACCAAGGCGCTTATCGCTCGCAGCCTAATGCGCAACAGGTGGCGACATCGGTAAACATCGTGGTCTCGGTCCTGACCGAGTGGCTACCAGCGATATGAGATGCCAATCCCCAGGGACGAAATGGTGCCTGGCCGCGGGCCGTTGAGCGGAAAAATTCGCCATCGCTCTGGGGATAACGCCTGCCGCTTGTGCAACCACAGCAGGGCTTTCGCCGTCGTCCAGCCCAATAGCGCGCCCCCTATTACATCTGAGAACCACTGGGAGTTGTTACCGGTCAGGGTGAATCCCTCGAGCAAGACCAGTGAATATAGCGGGATAGCGACGTACCATCGATCGCCGTAGTATGCGCTCGTGCCGGTTGCTAGCGCCGATTCAATCACCGCGTCCTGGGCTGTGAAGGACTTTCCTCCGGCAAAGAAAGCGGTGGAACTGCGCGTCTGAAAGGGACGCAACCTGCCGGTTGCTCGTTCCACCAGCTCGTTAATTGCTACCGCCAATCCGGCTGCTTCCACCCCGGTCAGCGCATCGCGGCGGGCCACCGGATCATCGATGTAATAGCCATAAAGACCCGTTCCGGCCACTGCGCTGATGAGCATCGCGTAGCTGAGGCTCTCCATTATGTCATGGGCGCTATGCGCCAAATGACCTTGCTCGGTCTGGATCGTTTTGTCGAGTCCGAAGGAAGCTCCCCATACAACCCCGGCCACACCGAGGTCGAGATAAAACCTGCTTGAGCGCAATGGGCTCTGGGCGGCGGCTGCGTACAACGGTGCCGTCAGAACGTCTTCGACGTCCAGTTGCATACTGTCGATTAACCAACGTGAATCGTCGAAGACCTCGTGACCGATTTTTGAAAATGTCGGAGGAGGTGGGAAAGCCGTCACCGTCCCGACCGTCAGCAGCACGAGCAAAACGCATCCAGGAGCAGCGTAAACGATGCCGAAAAGCCGCATCGGAGACCTCCTGCTTGGACGGGGCGTCGATCGGTCGGGCGATGTATTAACCATCTCCAATTAGCGGCGTTAGTCAAGCGCTGCGCGAGCAGCAACTATGGACTCGAACGTGGTGGTGCACTAATGGCCGAGCATGAGAGGCACCCTCTGACCTGATGCTCGGCCACTCAGAACGCGGTTGTAGAGCGTCACGCCCGGGGTCTTGCGCACAATAGACATCCGGGGGAATTCCGGAATATTCTGAGGATTATGGAACCTCGTACCGAAATTGCCGTCTTTGCAGGAGGATGCTTTTGGTGCACTGAGGCCGTCTTCAGCCGGCTGAAGGGTGTTGTTTCAGTGGTGCCCGGTTATACGGGTGGCTCCCTGCCGAATCCGCGATACGAGCAGGTGTGTACCGGCAGAACAGGACATGCCGAGAGTGTTCGAGTGGAATTCGATCCAGCAGAGATTTCCTACCGCGATTTACTCTCGGTATTTTTTGCGACCCACGACCCCACCTCGCTCAATCGCCAGGGCGCCGACGTAGGTACCGAATATCGTTCAGCGATCTTCTACACTTCAGACGAGCAGCGCAAAGCCGCCGAAGCCTTTATCAAGGAACTGGACACCCAACTTCCACAGCGGGTGGTCACAGAGGTGAGTCCTTTAGGCGAATTCTATGAAGCTGAGGACTATCACCACCAATACTATGACCGAAATAGCTTTGCGCCCTACTGCCAATTCGTCATAGAGCCGAAGTTGCGGAAGCTCTATAAGAACTTCGGGGAAATGGTAGCGGGGCGTAGCAAGGCCGTGGAGGATGGACCTTCAAAGATTGGTGGATGATTTCGGCCTTCACATCGTACCGTTCATGGAATCCGATAATGGCTAAATCGCTCAATAGATAACCTTTTCCTCAATCAGCATTTTTATTTCAGCGTTGCTCAGTCCGAGTAACCCGCCGAATACTTCATAATTGTGCTGACCGACGTCAGGAGGATAGGAGTAGTTAAGCTCTGGCACGTTACTTAGTTTGACAGGAATTCCTGGCATGATTCGCTCTCCAACTTCGTGATGATTCATCTTCCACCAGTAACCCCACTCCCAAAGGTGCTGGTCCGCGAAAATTTCGATACTGTCCAGAACCGGCGCCGCCGGAACTCCGGCCTGCTGAAGTGTAGCGGCCAGGCTCAGGTGATCTTGGTTGCGAGTCCATTCACGCAGATAGCGATCGATTTCATCGCGGTTACTCAAACGGCCAAACTGGTCAGCAAACTTCGGTGCGTGCGTCCAAGCCGGATCGCCCATCACCTTGCATAGCGCTTTCCACTCAGAATCATTGCTCACGGCGATGGCAATCCAATTATCGTCGCCCCGACATTTGTAAGTGTTGTGGGGTGCCATCAGATCGTCATGATTACCCCGTTGGCGCCGATCACGCCCGTTCATGAAATAGTCCATGAACCACTCGTGCATTTGGCCAATCACGGTTTCTCCCATACTCGCGTCAATCCATTGACCTTCGCCAGTTCGGTTGCGATAGCGCAAAGCGGCGAGCGCATGAAACACTACAGTCGATGCGATTGAGTAATCTGGCCAAGTTCCACCAGTTTGGCGCGGAGGTCCACCGGGGTAGCCCTGTGCGTCGAACATCCCGACGAAGCAGCAGGCCATTGGGCCCCACCCGACCCAAGTGGAGGGCTCGGCGCCTGTTTTGCCGAGCAGCGAGACCGAAATCATGATGATATCGTGCTTGACAGCCTTGATCTTCTCGTAAGTGAGCCCGAGCCGCTCGGCGACGGGACGCGGAAAGCATTCGAGGACGAAGTCACTTTTTTTGATCAACTCGCAGGCAAGTTCATAGCCTTTCGTGGTGCGCAGATTCAGATTTACCGCTTTCTTCCCATAATTGAGCATGTGGTAGAAGCCGTTGCGATTCGGGCCCGGTTTTCGCTCGGCCATTCCCGCGGGATTGGTGCGGCTTATATCCATGTAGACCTGCGATTCAATCTTGATAACCTCGGCTCCCATTGCAGCGAACCACTGGGCAATCTGAGGTCCGTTGATGATCCAACTAAAGTCCGCGACTCGGATACCGTCGAGCGGCAAATGTGCCATAATGCTCTCCGAATGATTGGCTAGTGTCCGTCGGTCTGAACAAGTTCAAGGCGGCAATCTCAAATTACGTTTGGGCCGGGGTCACGAATTGGTTCCCTATTAGCCTTTCAGATTATGCCAGTGGCGCGAAGACGCTGCTGTTCTTCGTGCGAAATGCCAAGCTGGCTTAGGATCTCAGCGGTATGCTCACCCAGCATCGGTGCACGCAACGGTGACGGCGGCGTACGGGACAGTGAGACAAGATGCTGGGGATATTTAAAGCATCCAGCGACAGGATGAGAGATCTCCGCAAAGGCTTGCCTTGCGGTCAGATGTGGATGCTCGGCGGCTTGTGCGACGGTGTAGACGGGACCGATCGTCAGTCCCAGCTTTTGGCCTTCTGTTACCAGATACTCCATATCATACTTAATCAGCTCCTGGCGGATTAACATCCGCAGTGCATCGTCATTCGCCTGACGGCCCGCCAAGGTGTCGAACAATTCACTGTCGAGCGCAGGAGGGTTGCCCAGGAGAGCCTTTAGTGCGGTGAAGTGCGAATCGGCTGCCCATAAGGTGTAAACGTAGCCGTCGCGGCAGGGTAAGGGTTCGAGGCCGGCCGGCTGCTTACCGCGCAAGCGGCTGAAGGGGACTCCAAAGTAGGAGTAAACCGCCATCTCAATCTTGGCCGTGTTAACCGTCGCTTGCCAGCAAGGTGCGTCGATCCACTGCCCCTCGCCGGTGGTGTCGCGATGGAATAGGGCACACATAATCGCCGCTGCCGCGTTGGTGGCTCCCATCATCTCGGCTGCATGACCTGGTGCGCGCAGGGGGTTTTCGTTCTCCTCATCGTCCACCAGTGTCGGAGTATTGTATCCAGCGAGGCTCATGGCCCATTCGATCAGGTCGCAGCCCTTCCAATCCTTATACGGACCGTGCTGACCAAACGGTGTGATTGAGGCCACGATAAGCCGCGGATTAATCGCATGTAAGGAGGCGAAATCCAGACCGATACTTGCGAGAAAGCCGGGCGGATGATTTTCAATCAGGACGTCAGCCGAGGAGATCAGCTTTCGGAAAATCGAGGCGCCCGTCGGTTTGGTGGGATCCAGGGTCAGACTTTTCTTGCCAGTGTTGAGGTACAGGAACATTCCGCTTTTTTCCGGATGCGGAACATCGCCCGCGAACGGCGGCAGGTGGCGCGCTTGATCGCCCCGGTCCGGCAGCTCGATCTTGATGACTTCCGCTCCCATATCGGAGAACATCTTGGCGCACATCGGGCCCGACATTAGTTCTGCGTATTCGACCACTGTTATGTCGTCGAGCGCTTTTTTCATCGTTCAACTCCGTCTTTTTGTCACTTGGGAGCGCACTGCACTTTTGATGCATTACCTGCCACTGCTGGAGAAATGAAGCGGGACAGCTCACAAACAGTGGCGCGGTATGCCTGCCTCTGGGGCGACTCAAGTCATTCGATCTCTCCGGCGGCTCGCAGCTCACGAACCCGTGGGTCCTGCCTTAGTATGCCTTCTTCGGTGAGTCTTGCGACCTCTGCTGCCGAGTAGCCAAGGAATTGACCGAGCACTCTTTCATTGTGCTCGCCGAGCAATGGCGCGCGGTTCCTAATCATCACCTGCGTCGCAGACATTCTGAAAGGCGATTTAGGCAAAGCTACCGGGCCCAGTCCAGGATGAGCGATGGACTGCATCGCGCCGCGCTCTTGAATAACCGGATGATTGATGACTTGACCGATGTCGAGCACCGGCGCCGCCAGGATTCGCGCTTTCTCGAGAATTGCCAGTGGTTCTTCACGGCTCGGGAAAGTCTGAAGCCAGTCTTCCAACAGCTTTGCCAGTATCAGCCGATTTGTGGCCCGCGTCTCTCGCGTGGCAAAGCGAGGATCCGCAAGCCATTCCGGATGACCGATGGTCGTGCAGAAGGTCTCCCATTGATGATCCAGCACGGTAATAACGACATAACCGTCGGTTGCCTTGAAAATGCCACAGGGGGCCAGCAAGTAGTGATGCGAACCAAACCGGTTCGGATTGAGCCGCCCGTCGCTCATCACGTAAAACTCGATGGCCGTGTCGTGCAGATGGAACATGCATTCGAGCAGGGAAAGATCGATATACTGGCCGATGCCAGTCTTCTCACGATAGTAGAGCGCAGCACATACAGCAGCGAGCCCGTGCACGCCCGCATTCTCGTCGGCTATGAACAGTCCAACATACACCGGTGGCCCGTCCGGCTCCCCGGTCAGATGCATCAAACCACTCATCGCTAAGGCCACGGTGTCATTACCGACCCGGTCTTTAAGGGGGCCGTCCTGACCGAATCCCGAGATTGAACACATGATCACGCGTTCGTTGACCTGGCGGAAGTCGTGGTAGCCAAGACCATATCTGGAAAGCACCCCCGGACTGTAATTTTCTGTGATCACGTCGACGTGGCGTGCCAATGCGCGCACAATCGCCGCACCTTCGGCTCTCTTCAGGTCGACACAAATGCTCTGTTTGCCTCGATTGTGCTGGATGAAACCACCACTGTAACCATTTTTTACGATCGGCATGAAGCGAGACAGGTCACCATGAGGAGCAGCCTCGACCTTGATGATCTCGGCACCTAGGTCAGCCATCATGCGAGTAAGTATTGGGACGGCAATGTAATGGCCCAGGTCAAGTACGCGTACCCCGCTCAGCGGCCCCGGTTTTTGAGAATCGGTCATTGTTCCCCTCATCAGCATCGAACGTGCGATTTCCCAGCCCTTCTCTAGGGCGGAACTGCTTTCCAGTAATCATACGACGAATAGCGCTCGAACGGGCAAATCGCGCAGTGGTCTCAACGTTAACCTTGAACCAGCTTTGTGCGTAGGCTTATTTCTGGCTTAGTTGGAGCCAAGAGGAGAGTTGCTCATGCCCCTAAGACTCAAGAAAAGCGTGAAGGAAATGGTGGCCGAAGCCAACCGGGAAATCGAGACCATCAGCGCCCAGGAGGCCATTGCCCTCAAGGATGACCCCAACGTAGTGTTTGTGGATCTACGTGACATACGCGAGCTCGACCGCGACGGCCGCATCCCAGGTGCTTTTCACGCGCCGCGAGGAATGCTCGAATTTTGGGTCGATCCAGAAAGCCCCTACTACAAAGAAATCTTTGGCTCGGGCAAGAAGTTTGCGTTTTTTTGCGCCGGTGGTATGCGGTCTGCTCTGGCGGCCCAAACCGTTCAGCGTATGGGACTCGAACCCGTTTGCCACATCGCCGGCGGCTTTCGCGCCTGGAAAGAGGCCGGCGGCCCGGTCGAGGGCGGCAAGACGCAGAAATAAGTTTCCGGTGCGGGCACAGCCCCGTATACTGCCGAGTCACCCGGCTGTGGGAATTTGTGAGACGTGAACTGCCACCTCGCGCCACTGGTCATCCGTTTTCGCGAAGACAAAGGTAAAGCGCGCGAATAGGGTCGTTAGCGGACCATCCTTGGGTTTCCTGGTCAAAGCCGTATGGCCCCAAACGATGCCCGTGTTCCCGATCACGCGACACTGCGCATTGATCGGAGAAAAGGTCACGCTTTCATTCTGCGCGAAATTGGCCTCGGCGAGTTGGCGCAGGGTGTTTTTGCCCTCAACTGCGAATGGTGAGAATGGGGGAAAAGCGACGATCTGCTCGTGCCAGAAGTTAGCGTAGGCGCTGGCATCTCGGCGACAAATTGCCGCCACCACCTGCTCAAAGGTTGCCTTCAGCTCATCAACGTCGGCCATAAATTCCTCCGTTTGGGCCGCGGAGTGAACGTTCCCGACTCGATATACTCTCTCCGCTTGCTACCGACAATGTTGCACTCGGGCGCGTCATCACTGGTTGGATCTCCACGGGAGACTGCGTAAGACGGGTTAATATATGGGGCGTTTTCGTTTAAGCCGAAAAAGGTTGGAATTTGAGACCAAATAGACGCGGTCGAGGCAGTCGGCGTTCGCGGAAAAAGGAAAATTGTGCTGCCGCTTCACCGTTGAAGCGTGGAATCGATTTTTCGCTTATCGATGAGTACGGCAATTCGCGGCTCTTCGCACAACTTGTGCGCGAAGCAGAGGGTTCCGGCATGGATATCAATGATGCGTGATCTGACCAATTCTTATGCGCCACGCGCTTTTGCCGCGAGGCTGCAGAGTGTTCGACCGTTCCACAGCGCGCGCGAGCCCTTCGGGGTTGACCAGTTCTGTTCCATATCCGGTGACACGGCCGAAGGTCCGTTTGATGGTCACTTCGTATACTTGGTGCGATGCCGCTTGGTGGGTTGAAGCCTTCTATCCGAAGCGGTGTACCGTAACCCGAGTGCGCAGCCTGATTGGCTCGGAACCAGGACCAGTTGGTCAATAGGTAGTTAAAACGGCACAACTATGCGATCGGATGCGCAGTGTTCTCACATCAGGAGGAAAAAACATGGCTGGGATTCTAGACGGTAAAGTGGCATTCATTACGGGAGCTGGCTCAGGTATCGGGCAAGCCACTTCGCGTATCTTTGCACGAGAGGGCGCGAAGCTGGTTCTGGCGGATGTTGTGGAGGAAGGCGGTAACAAGACCTTGAAAATGGTGCAGGATCTCGGCGCACAAGCGATCTTTGTTAAATGCGATGTGGCCAAATGGGCTGACGTCGAGGCGGCAATCGCGAAAACTGTCGAGACCTACGGCCGTCTGGACTGTGCGTTCAACAACGCCGGCATCGAAGGTCAAGGCGGCGAGACCCACGAGTGCAGCGAAGAGAACTGGGCCCGTGTTATTGCGATCGACCTCACAGGCGTGTTCTTCTGCATGAAGGCCGAAATCAACCAGCTACTGAAGCAGGGAGGCGGTGGGGCGATCGTCAATACCTCTTCTGGCGCGGGGCTGGCCGGGGTGCGCGGAATGCCGGCCTATGTTGCCGCCAAGCATGGAGTTGCCGGTTTAACGCGTGCAGCGGCCTTGGAATATGGCCGCCATAATATCCGCATCAACGCGGTCTGTCCGGGACCAATTCGTACTCCAATGATGGGTCGTATCGCCCAGGTCCGTCCGGATGTAGAGCAGCGTTTCGCACGGGCGGAGCCGCTGAAGCGCTTGGGGGAGCCCGAGGAGATTGGTGAGGCAGTGGCTTGGCTGTGTTCGGATCGCGCCTCCTATGTGACCGGTTTGCCGATGCCCGTAGATGGAGGATTTATGGCAGGATAGGCGCTCGATAAACGTCGGAAGCCTCTGGTTGCCGCATCTCGGCAGCGAACAGCTGCGCAAACATCAGATCCACACTCGAACAAAGCAGAGGCCCGTGGACCATGATTCCACCGGCCTCTGCTGCCTATATAGACTCGAGTTTACGCTGCGACTTTGGTCGTGCCTTGAAAGGCGTCCTTGGTCGGGTCGCAGATGTAGCGAATCCGCCCTAGCGTGACGTCGCAGGTGCAGAAGGTTGCAGAGATTGGATAGTCCGCTCTCAGCATATTACCGGCCGCCCAAGCCTGCGAGTCGAGCGAAATGATGTGGGGGCGGCCGCGCTCGGCCTTATGGAAGACCCATTCCGGGTCAACCTGCACCAGTACCAGCTTGCCGTCTTCCTGGTTACGGGCAAGATGCATGCTGGAATTGTATTGGACGTCTGCGCCCGAGATCGGTTCGCGATCGATCATCTCCATATCAAGTACGTTGCGACCGCTGCCGTCAGCGACTCGCGCCACCACCCGATCGTGAAAGGCCCGCAGATAGATCTCTCCGCGGACCGTTGGATAGCCCCATCGCTGAGCCAGTTCGCGCACCGCGGCGTCGCTATCGACGTAGCTGCGGAGGACGAAGCCTCGCGGGCGAACACCGGCCCGGCTGCCGATCCTCACTTCGCCGATAGTGAAGGGTCCGACTGGGCTCTCGGGGTAACGCGTTACATTAAACACGCCCCAGGCAGGGATGGAGGGACGCATCGTCACCGGTAGCAGGTCGTCGATGGTGTCGTTATCAATTTCGTAATGTAGGTTGAGGATTTGCGCCCCCTTGAGCGACCACGGCTCGGTTTTATAGCCGTGGATCTCACGCGCAGCCTGCGCAGCATAGGCTTCGACGTTCATGCGTCCTGAACGGGGCATTAGCGACCTCCCCCTGCAGCAGCCGCTTGCGTGCTGCTGTCCTGGAAGTGTGGCATCACATATTTGGCGAATACCCGAAGGCTGTTGAGCACCTGTTCCTGCGGAACAGTTTCAAGGGCATTCAGCAGAAAGTTGATGCGGTCAACACCTACCGATTCCCACATCTTGCAGGCATGGAGAACCCGGTCGGGATTGCCGATGGCAATACCCTCGGGTACGCCCGCTTCGTCACCCGGACCCGCGGCCTGATCACGCAGCGCGGGCAGCAATCCCAGCGACGGATAGGAACGGGTCGGATACAGTTCGCGCGCCGCCGACAATTGAGCTGCGAGGAAATTGAAGGTCCCGAGCAAGCGGCGGCCGACCTTGTTACCGATCTCCGTGTCTTCGTGCGTGAACAGGAAGTTCACCGTGCTAACCTGCTCGTTGACGAAGGAGCCAACCGGTTCACAGTTCTTGATCAGGTTATGATAAACCTTGACTTTCTGTTCCTGCTCTTTAAAGGAGCCGAAGGTAATACCGAGTGCTCCGATACCACGTTCGGCCGCGTCAATCTCGGTTCCGGGGCTGGTCACCGCCACCCACAGCGGTGGATGAGGTTTTTGGTAGGGTTTTGGAATGATGGCGCGCACCGGCATCGACCACGAGCGGCCCTGGTAGCCAAATCGCTCCTGTGTCCACATTTTGGGTAGGCAGCGAACGAACTCATCCCAGGTTTTTTTGGTTTCGTCAGGATTGGCGCGAAAGCCGCCGAGTTCATTCCAAGTCGCTGAACGGCCGGTGCCGACCTCGAGCCGCCCGCCAGAGATAATATCCATGGTCGCGGTGCGTTCGGCGATTTTGATGGGGTGGTTGAACTCGGGGACACAAATCACGATTCCGTGTCCGATCCGCATCTTCTTGGTTTTCATCGCACACGCGGTCAAGAAGATCTCGGGCGCGGAGCAGTGCGAATACTCTTCGAGGAAGTGGTGCTCGACGCACCATACCGAGTCGAACCCGAGCTCGTCAGCCAGGGCGACTTGTTCGAGGCAATTGTCAAAGACGCGCTTTTCGGTCTCCCGGCTCCATGGGCGCGGCACCGAAATCTCGTAGAAGATGCCAAATTTCATCGTCTTACCTCCCGCAATGCGGCCTCAAAAATGCTGCCAACAAGGCTCTGAAATGATGATGTGCCACGCGGCGCGGCGCACACCTCCGAAGTTCCTATGCCTAGCGTTAGCGCAATCTATCGCGCAGGGGAAGTCCGGGGCAACCGCCAGGAATTGGGCCGCTTCTTGCCTTTGGCAGGACCGCCCATCGATGAACTGTTCAGCTAGTCTGTCGGGGCGACAAAATCTATACGGCTTCTGCTCGACAGCGAGCCACGGATTGTGCGATTGAAGTCGCAAGGAGAGTTAAATTCGTCAAGGCAGGCCAATTGAGTATAGCGGCCGCTACAAACTTGCTCGAAAAACCGTGAGCAGCATTAAGCCAATCATTCTCATCGGCGGCACCGCTGGGACCGGCAAGACCACGCTCGCCAACGAGCTCTGCTGGCGGCTTGGACTGGATCATCGAATCGGCACAGGCTTTATTCGTGAAATCGTTAAGAGCCAACACCGCAAGGAAGATTGTCTCGAGCTTCACGGCTTTACCTTCCGCGCCGAGCAACCGATCGCAAACATTGTCGCACAGGCGCAACGACTGAAGCCGGCGATCGTTGCGTGTATTGAGCGGGCGCAGCGCGAAGGAACCTCGCTTTTGGTTGAGGGTACCCATCTCTTGCCCTCACTCTACCACGATGCGACGGTGGATTTGTTCGTGGTGCTTGAGGCACCAGACGTCGAGGAGCATCGGCGGCGGCTCCGCGGCCCGACCCATCTCCATCGGGAAACCACGGAAGCAGACTTTGCGAATGTCCGTTTGATTAACCAGTTTTTGGCCAACGAGGCCGCACGCTTTGGTATCAGATGCGAGCCGTTCGCCAGCGTGGAGAGGTTCGTGCGCGTTTTGGAGGAGTACACGCGCGTGACGACCAAACAGGAGGGTTTACGAAGATTGTCTCGTTCGGGGCCGATCTAGAAGGGCGTGGAACGACATCGATATCAGGCTTTGATTTGGACGGTCTTGATGTTCACAAATTCCCTGATTCCGTAGGAACCTAGTTCACGCCCATAGCCTGATTGCTTGATGCCACCGAATGGTAACCTGGGGTCTGATGCAACCAGGTCGTTGACGAAGGTCGAGCCGGCTTCCAGTTCGCGGGCGATTCGCTCCCCGCGCTGTAGGTCGCGAGTGAACACGGCCGCTCCAAGCCCGAATACGGAGTCGTTGGCGATTCGCAGGGCATCCTGTTCATCTTTGGCCCGGATGATTGCCGCAACCGGACCAAATAGCTCGTCCTCGTAGGCCGGCATTCCAGGCAGCACCTCGCCGAGGACGGTTGGAGGATAATAGGCGCCCGGCCCAGGGGGAATTTCTCCACCGAGCAAAAGCCTGGCGCCCCGCCTGACCGACTCGAGCACCTGTTGATGCAACTCGTCGCGCAGATCACGGCGCGCCATTGGTCCGACTTCGGTCTCTTCTGACAAAGGGTCGCCAACGATCTTCGACTTCATCTGCGCCACACAGGCCTCGGTGAACTTCGCCAACACTGGTTCAACGACCACGAAACGCTTTGCGTTAATGCAACTTTGACCACTGTTGATTAAGCGCGAACTGACGCAAGTTCGTACAGCTAGATCCAGGTCTGCGTCTTCCAGCACCAAATAAGGGTCGGAGCCGCCGAGCTCGAGCACAGTTTTTTTCAGTGCCGCGCCCGCTTGCGCAGCGACCGATCTGCCGGCTGGGGTGCTGCCTGTGAGCGTCACGGCACGCACTCGCGGATGTTCGATTACGGCAGACACCTGCTTACTGCCGATCAACAGCGTCTGAAACGTGTTGGGCGGCAATCCCGCCTGTTTGAAGATTCTTTCGATCTCGAGAGCGCAACTCGGAACATTGGAGGAATGCTTAAGTACGGCTGTATTGCCCGCCATCAATGCAGGTACCGCGAACCGAAACACCTGCCAAAAGGGAAAGTTCCAGGGCATTACGGCAAATATTACGCCGGGCGGTTCGAACGCTACATAAGATATAGACGCTTCGGTTGCAACGCGATCGGGTCTCAGATGGGTTTCGGCGTTTTCTGCATAATAATCGCAAACCCAGGCGCACTTCTCGACTTCCGCGATACCCTGACGCACTGGCTTGCCCATCTCCAGGGCCATCAGGCGAGCGAGTTGGTTCTTGCGCTCACGGATGATGGCTGCGGTTTGCCTTATCCACCGGGAGCGCTCCGCGAACGATGTTCTTCGCCATGAAAGCCATGCCGCATGCGCGCGCTCAACTGCCGCAGCGGCCGCTTGCGGCGTCATCTCATCGTAAAGGTTAAGCGTCTCGCCGTTGGCCGGGTTGATAGAGGCAATTTTCATGGCGAAAATCCTCTGCGGAATTCCACGACGGCTAGTGCCAAATCGAAACGCAACCGCCGGCTCAGGGCGCGGCAGCTGGGCCCATCAAGCGCTCGATCTCAGAAGGGGCAAGTCTGATACCGAAATGGAAGGGGCCGAACTCTGCATACCTAGCACTCGATTCGTCGAACCGCATCTCATAGACCAGTTTTTTAAAAACCAGCGGATCATCGGCGAATAAGTCGACGCCCCATTCCCAATCGTCGAACCCGATCGAACCCGAAATGATCTGAGTAACCTGTCCTGCGTAACGGCGCCCGATCATGCCGTGATCGTGCATCAGCTGCTGGCGTTCGTCGAGTGTGAGCATGTACCAGTTGTCTGCTCCCGAACGCCGCTTGCTCATGGGGTAAAAACACACGTATCGCCGTTGCGGAATCTTTGGCCACAGGCGCGGGGCCAGCCGGGCACGCTGTTCAATCATTTCGGTCGCCACTGCCTCGCGCCATTGCGGCGATTCGGGTGTGAGGCCGCGTGCGGCGAGCATGGAATTGAGCTGCACCGTGGCTTCGTAAAGCCCCACTTCAACTACCGAGAGATACGAGCCCGAGATTTCGAGAAATTCTCGCAATTCGGACTGATCCAACGTGCGTTTCACCTCGGCGAGCTCGTCAAATGTGCGCCTGAAATGAATCAACACTAGATCCGCCTTGTGTCCAAGCTCGCAGAACAAAGCAGACTGACCATCATCCCTTTGAGCCATCGAGGTGAACATCGAAGCTGATCGCGCTACTATTTCCGCACGTTCGTTGCGCGGACGTCGTGCCCACTGACGTCTCTTGATATGAAAGAACTGATGAAGGATGGCGTAACCTTCGAGCGTGTGAGGGACCGAGCTTGCGCCCCTGAGCCCGAATTGCCGTGTAGCTGATTCCTTTTCCATCGATTGCGAAACGCGTGCTGCAAACTCTTTATGGAGCGAAACTTCGGCCGGTTGCTATCTCAATGGACAAGATAGACCGGGTCACCGACACGAACTTTTCCAGGCGCACCGATCGAGGCGAATAGGCCGAGTCTGGCGTTATGATGCTTGGCCGCGGCGCGCAGGATCCGTAAGTCTCGGGCCAGTTCGCTTTGCCGATGTGTGGTCATGACGCATCGGAGCGCCTGTTCCAGAGCTACGATTTTTACAGATGACCCGGTCTCGAGTGTACCACCCAGCCACTCATCTTCGACGAAGCCGGTTAGGCGCGGATCAGTTTCGATAACGATGTTCGGACGAAAGCGGCGCGGGTCCACCTGCGCATCGGGCCCTATGAGCGAACGCATGTGTTCCAAGGTGCCGGTCGCAATGACGTGAATCATCGCCGAATCGAAGAACGTGCCGCGCGGTAGCCCGAAAGTGTCCGGCAGCGTAGCCTCGGTAAACGCTGGAATCACGTTGGCCACTCCGACGTCCCCGAACACGGTTGCCGGATCAATTTCGGCCCGCGAATGCTCTTCTGGGCGCGCTCGTTCCAGCTTCACCGGTCGGCCCAGATACTTCGAGAGGAGCTCGGAAGCGGATGGGTCTTCGGTACGGACCGACGTGCCGTTGGGTAGCATGATTTTGACCGGTGGTAGGGCTTCACTGGTGGGTGTGCCTTCATATGATGCCTCGAAACCCAGCATATCGGCCCATTTCTTTGCGGTGACAATCCGTCCGTTGGCCTCGCGCAAGGCCCAGGCACGATCGCCCAAGACCCCTTTGGTGCCGATTTCGACCTCGGTCAACCGCTCCCCAAGCATCGATTTGACCGGATAGCGGAAAAGCGACTGAACTACTCCGACCTGTAAGCGGGTCATCTGGACCTCGATAATTCGAAGTTTGTCAGGTTGGTCGACACTTCAACTGGCCAGGAAGACCGGATCGTTAAGCCGAATTCTGCCGGGTGCACCGACTGCGGCAAATACCCCTACGTAAGCCTGATGAAATTGCCAGGCGGTACGCAGAATATTGACGTCGTGGGGCAGACCGGCCTGCGGATGGGTGGTCATGGCGCATCGGATCGCCGGCCGCATACCTATAATTTGGACGTGGTCGCCGATTTGCAAGATACCATCAAGCCAACGGTCTTCGATAAACCCGTCAGCTTCCCGACCAGTATCAATATACACGTTGGCGCGAAATCGACGAGGATCGAAGTCGGAGCCGGGCTGTAGCGTGCGCATAAATTCCAGAGTTCCTGTGGCGACCAGATGCATCACCTCTTCGTCGAAGAAATCACGATGCGGAGGATAAGCTTCTCCACGCATAATTGCTTTAAGCTCAGCCTCACTTGGTCGTTCAACCCGAACTCGCTCCAAAGTGACCCGGCGATGCAATATGTTTGAGAGGACCGTCGGGGCCTCAGGATCATCCGGTCGGATTTCACCTCCGCCGGGCAGGTCGATTTTGATGCGGGCGTCTTGGCCGCTGACGGGATCTCTCTCCCAATAGGCCCTTAATTCAAGCAAGAACGGAAAAGTACGGGCACTCATGATTCCTCCATGTTGCAGTTCCCGCACGGCCCATACACGATCGCCCGCGATGCCGCGTTCGGTTACCCACGCCTCATCCAACGACTCTCCGCGCATCGATTTGACGGGATACCGCCACAAGGCAGCTACCGTGCCGATTTGCCGCCGTCCCATGAGCACGACTCTAAGCTCATCGCCAAAATAAGATCAAAAGCTCGTGCGTCCGGCCGTTGTCCCCCACGCAGGCTGGTCTAGAGATTCTTGGCTGCACCATTACCGGCGCTCGGAGATTCAGCGGGAGCAGGGCTGATCGAAGGGCTACTGCTGATCGGTGGCGATGCCGAGGGAGCCGCACCTGATGACGAACCCGGAGGTGTCGGTATTGTTCCCGGTGTGGCCATGACCGAAGCGGTGGGAGTTGGGGTAGCGCTTTGTGTCGCAGAAGGAATCGGCGATGGCGTTGCCAATGGAGCTCCAGGGAGAGGCGCAGCAGTGGTTGCTTCAGCACCTGGAACCCCGGGCGACGCTGACGGCTGGGGAGTCGTTTGGCCGCCTGCATACGCTGCGGTGCCTATCCCGTAATCGTACACCATCACGCCGCCGAGATGGCCCTGATAGACAATGAGAACGCCCGAAACAATCGCAGCCAACAGATAAATCGGGCGAGTCGCCGCCAGAAACCCGAGGAATTGCGAACCTAGCCGCCACAGTGCCAGGACGGCGAACACCCACGGCAGAATATCGCCCCACCACGCGTGTCGTTCCAGTACATCTTTGCCGGGTCCACTTACCGAATTCCATATTCGATGCGCCTCCCATCCGCCAGTAATGTTCGAGAGGGCCGCCCCGATTGCACCTAGAATCATCAGACTCAGCGCCATGTACCTGAGCCAGAGACGCGTGGAGAAAATGCTCCCAACTAGATCCGTAACAATTCCCAGCAGAATCAGGGCAACGGTGAAGTGGTCAACGAACGGATGAGGTTGCCAGAGCTTCAGGTATTCGATCACCGACTGCATCATTCTCCTAAGCCGGCTTCAGGAAGGTACAAACCCGGCGCATAGTGGTCGCTCAAATTCGAGCGATTATTGCAGGCACTAGTCGCCACGACAAGCCATGACACACAGCGGCCATCGGCTTGGTGCTCCTGCTGTATCGGCGCCCAAGTTTCACTAAGGAGCTGCCGCTCGCCGAGCAGGTATCTCAGCAGCGGACTCACCCAATTGAGTTGCCACCGATGTGCGGAACCGGCCGACCACGAAGTACTGGTACAGCAGACCGAAATCGACCAATATGACGAATCCCCACAACCCGTACGCAGCGGCTGGTGCCAGCAGTTTCAGCTCGATGATCGTTCGCGCCAACCCAAAACCGACGATCCACGCGTCGAAACTCATGCAGACCCGCCGGAAAGTCTCGCTGTTGACGTATCGAATCAGATACGAGCCCAGTGGTAGCCCGAGCATTACCGCGGGTGCGATCGGCACAACTACGTTGAAGGTTCGTACATTGAACAGTCCCAAACATGTATACGCCACGGCAGTTAACGTAGTCTCGACTATGCGCACTGTGCCCAGCGCCGCGCGGAACTCCTCTTTGCGAAGCCCCTGGTTGTTGAACATCAGAGCCAGTGGTGGCCCCGAGATAGTGGTCGTCGCATAAAGCACGCCCACACCGGCACCCAGCGGCAGGCTCGCGGCACGTTCGGCATGAATCGGCCGCCGGATGCCGGCAGCTTGCAATAAAATTAACGGCAGCAAAACGAGATACGTACCGAATTTCAGCCATCCCGGATTGGCGCTGTTTAGCAGAAAGCTGCCGACCAGAATGCCCGGCACGAGGCCCAGCAGGATGGGAAGCGCTCGCCGGCGAACTACCACAAGGCTGCCGCGATTGTTTACGACCACCCAGCTGTTGATTACCAGTTCGACCAAGACCAACGCTGGGCTCAACAATTTCTGCGGGACGAACAGAAGCGCGATTGGGACTGTCAGCGACGAAAAGCCGTAGCCCAGCGCCCCGTTGGCCGTTGCGGCGAGCATCGCCACCAGAAAAAGAACTCCCTGACCCAAGTCAAAAGCCATCTTCGGCAACCCCTTGAATTAGCCGGCTGGGATACGTGTTTGTTGACTTCGGAATACCTGCTGCTCGGCTGCGATCAGCGGACGTCGGCTAAAACGCATCCAAACGATACACTCTATCGAGTTACTAGGCAAGAAGAATTTGCCGGAGCTGGTCATGGCTCTCTGCGGGCAATTCCACCCTCACGATCTCAGCGGTTCACGCAGTCACATTGCCCGATGCCGGCAGCCAGTGGACCCTGATGTTGGTCGTTGATTTCTCAATCCCGGCGAGTCTTGAGTTTGCATCAAAGCTGGGAGATGCTGGCGATGCGCCGTGGACAAGGAGGCCAGCAGCTATGAAATTTATGTACTTTTTCCTACCGACATTGCCTGCCACGTTCGAGGAACGACGCCGGCTGCGCCCGATCGCGATGCACCAGGAACGTTGGCAGCGCATGATCGACGAAGTGACCGAACTAGCCCGTGTCGCCGAAGACGTGGGTTGTGATGCGGTCACTTTCCCGGAACATCACCTCCATAGTGAAGGCTTGGAGCTCGGCAGCCTGCCGGTGCTAACGCAACACGTCATTCATCACACCCGGCATATCAAAGTTGGCCCCATTGGCTATGTTCTTCCCGGATGGAATCCACTGCGCCTCGCGCTCGAAATCGCGTGGCTCGATCAATTGACCAAGGGGCGCACCTTCGTCGGCTTTGCGAGAGGCTACCAGGCAAGGTGGCTCAACCAGATGGCGCAAAAGATTCACGTCTCCGCTACCAGCAGCGACAAAAGTGAAACCGATCGCATCAATCGGGAAGCGTTCGAAGAGGTGTTCCAGTTTCTGAAGCTGGCCTGGAGTGATGAGCCTTTCCGTTTCAAAGGCAAATATTATGAGTATCCCTATCCGCAGGAGGGTACTCCCTGGCCTGCGGCAGAGTGGACACGAGAATATGGTTTTCCTGGCGAGGTCGACGAGCTTGGCCGCATTCAGAAGATTAATGTGGTGCCCAAGCCTTATCAGCGGCCTCATCCTACTTTGTTCCAAGCCTTTTCGGTCAGTGAGGAGACCGTAAGATGGTGTGCTCGCGAGGGTATCATACCAACGATTTTGCTCCCACAACCCCCGGTCGTGCGCAAATTAGCCGAAGCCTATCAGCAAGAAGCCCGGGGTGTCGGACGGAATCTCAGACTCGGGGAAAACCTTGGTGTGGTCCACTGCGTGTATCTGGCGGGAAGCAAGGAGCAAGCTCGCAAGCTTGCCAATGAGGGGATCATTGCTGCCTTCCGCCACTTCTTTCATCATTTCGGCTTCTCCGAAGCATTTCGCGAAGACCAGGACGAAAGCCGATACCCGCGGGGCAAGGTTAACCTACCGGCATCGGAAATCACGATTGAGCGAATGGAGCGGATCGACTTCGCTTACGCGGGAACGGTTGACGATGTCCGACGCGGCATCGATGCGCTGGTCGAAAACGTTCATCCAGAATGGTTCGTGTGGCAAGGTGACCAGGGATTGCTGCCCCTGGCTGAAGTCAGAAGGCAGCTCGAGATTTTCGGTAAAGAGATTATCCCTCGCTACAAATAGGTCGACGGATTGCCCAAGCTGACAGAGCCTGCCTGGAGGGCGGTAGATTGGCTGATTACGACGTCGTCGTCATTGGTGCTGGCAACGCAGCTTTGGCTGCGAGTGTTTCCGCGCGAGAGTCGGGCGCCGAGCGAGTCCTGGTGCTCGAAAAAGCACCGGAGGAAATGCGCGGCGGCAACACCTACTATAGCGGCGGACTCTTCCGAATCGCCTTCGACACCACTGAGCAACTTCTTCGCCTGTTGCCCCGAGCACGAGAACTCGAAGGTTTTGTTGAAGGTATCGAACCATATCCTGCTGAAAGTTTCCGGGCGGATTTGCTCCGGATGACAAACGGGCACACCGACCCCGAGCTTTCCCAGCGCCTGATATCCGACTCTTATGATACCGCGTGCTGGATGGCTGCGCATGGAATCAGGTTCGAGCCCGCTATCAGTCTGGGGGCGGTCAAACTTGGCGGCGTCATCAAGTGGCCTAAGGGAGCGATCGTGCGCGCCGCCAATGAAGGTGTCGGACTTTCGAGGATGTGGTTTTTGATTGCGGAGAGAAGCGGAATCAACATCCGCTACAACACCGCCGCCATTCGTTTGCTGCAGAACAGCCAGGGTAGGGTATGCGGCGTGATGGTCCGCGACAGCAGCGGCATCCATGAAATACAAGCCGGCGCGGTGGTGCTCGGCTGTGGAGGGTTCGAAGCGAATGCAGCCTGGCGGGCACAGTACCTCGGGCGTCCGTGGGACCATGCAAAGGTACGCGGCACTCCACACAATCAGGGTGACGGGCTGCGGATGGCTCTGGAGATTGGGGCGTTGCCCTGGGGTCAATGGAGCGGCTGTCACGCGACACCTATTAGTGCCGAGGCTCCACCCTTCGGGGACCGCAGGCTCACCGACAAGACAAATCGGCTCTCCTATCCGTACGGTGTAATGCTAAACCGACTTGGCCTGCGCTTTGTTGACGAGGGAGAGGATCAAGCCCTATTCACCTATGCCAAGTTTGGGGGTGCGATTCTCAACCAGCCTGGCGGTGTCGCCTACCAGATCTTCGATCATAAGGTGGCCGCCTTGCTTGAACCTCGGTACGCAACCAGCGAGCCGATTGTGGCCCAGCGACTCGATGAACTTGTGCGGAAGCTCGAGCTCGACCACGAAGCGGCGCTGCGAACGTTGAATGAGTTCAACCGCGCGGCTGGTTGCGGCTCGTTTAACCCCAGCATTCCCGACGGCATGGCAACGCGCGGAATATCGCCTCCCAAATCGAATTGGGCGCAGAAATTGGATACTCCTCCGTTCTCCGCTTACCAGGTGACCGGCGGGATAACCTTTTCGTTCGGCGGACTGAAGATAGACCAGCGGGCGCAGGTTCTGAGCACCGCTTGGACCCCGATCCCCGGCCTTTATGCCTGCGGAGAAATGGTCGGTGGCTTGTTCCACAATAATTACCCGGGAGGTTCGGGCCTAATGTCGGGGGCGGTCTTTGGCAGGATAGCCGGGGCGAACGCGGCACGCGATCGGGCTTAGGTTGGCAAACAGCTTAAGCAGGCAAGGCCGATCCTTGAATTAACCCACGATCTTGCCAATTATTAGCTTTCCGCTGTCAGGCCCGAATGGAGGGGCGAGGGCCGCCCCGGAAAATTACCCTGTGAGGAACAAACCATGGCAGTTAATTGTGAAAAAGTCGTCAACGAGCTGTTCGCCGCGTGGAGTCGTCTCAATCTGGAAGAGATCATGAGCCATTTTGACGAAAACGGCGTGTGGGACAATGTGCCAATGAACAATCCCGCCAAAGGCAAGGCGGCTGTGCGTCAGCTCACGCAGGGCTTCCTCAAAGATACTGCGGCGTTTGAAGTCAAGATCCTGAAGAGCGCACACGAGGGGAATCTCGTATTCAACGAGCGGATCGATACAATCCGAATGAAGAATGGCAAGACCGCGTCGATCCCCGTTGCCGGAGTGTTCGAACTCAATGACGCTGGCAAGATTGTCAGTTGGCGCGACTACTTTGACATGGCGACCTTCAACAAACAGCTTGCCTGACAAGCCGCCTACCCAGGCAGACCGCTGATAGCGACCCGACTGTCGTCGGGTCGTGCTGTATGAGTTTATTTGCACGACCCTTCATTTAAGAAGGCTCTTCGGCCGGGAGGCTTTCTCATGAGTGCAGCCGCTTCTCGAGAATTTAGGGTGATTGGGACTCGTCCAATTCGGCACGACGGTATCGACAAGGTAACCGGGCGAGCCAAGTACGGTGCCGATATAAGCTATCCGGACATGCTCCACGGGAAGGTGCTGCGCAGCCCCTATGCCCATGCTCGGATCAAATCTATCAATGTCAAGAAGGCGCTGGAGTTGCCCGGCGTAAAAGCGGTGATCACGGGGGCCGATCTGCCTGAACTGCCGAATCAAATGGTTGCGATGGGCGAGCTGCCGGTTAATCCGCACTTTCTGGTCCGGAACATCCTGGCCAAAGAGAAGGTGCTCTATTCCGGCCATGCGGTTGCTGCCGTGGCAGCCGTATCGCCACATATCGCTGAAGAAGCGCTCCAATTGATCGAGGTGGATTACGAGCCGCTACCACCTCTTATGACGGTGCGGGAAGCCATGGCCCCGGAGGCGCCGGCCTTGGTCGATGGCGTGGAGAATCCTGAAACTCCCGGCAAGCCCACCAATATCGCGTCTCATGTGCAGTTTGCGCGCGGCGATCTCAAGGCCGGATTTGCGGCGGCCGACTATATAGTGGAGCGCGAATTTAACACCGCAATGGTCCATCAGGGTTATATCGAGCCGCACAATGCGTTGGGCATCTATCATCCCAACGGTCACGCGACTGTCCATTGTTCGGTGCAAGGGCCGTTCGAAGCGCGCGCTATGTGCGCGCAGGTGCTCCAGATGCCCGAGAGCCACATCAAGGTTGTGCCGGGTGAGATTGGTGGTGGTTTTGGCGGCAAGATCAACATCTACCTTGAGCCGCTCGCGATTTTGCTTTCCAAAAAAACCGGTCATCCGGTCAAGTTGGTGATGGGGCGAGCCGAGGTGTTGCGGGCTACCGGCCCCACCTCGGGCTCGACCATCAAAGTGAAAATGGGGGCTACCAAGAACGGACGCATTACGGCTGCTGAGATTTGGATGGCATATGAAGCGGGGGCTTTTCCAGGTTCACCCGTCACCGCCGGCGCCATGTGCATTATAGCGCCGTACGCAATCGATAACTTTCTGATTGACGGCTACGACGTGCTGGTCAACCGCCCGAAAACGGCCGCGTATCGAGCCCCAGGGGCGACGAACGCGGCCTTCGCCTGCGAAACCGTCATCGACGAGTTGGCCGAAAAATGCGGTATGGACCCGATCGACTTCCGCCTAAAAAACGCAGCCAAAGAGGGCACGGTGCAGGTTATCGGATTGCCCTACAAGCGGATCGGGTTCGTCGAAGTTTGCGAAGCGCTCAAAAACAGCCCTCATTACAAATCCAAACTTAGCGGCAGGAACTGTGGCCGAGGAGTGGCCTTCGGCTTCTGGTTTAATGCCGGACTGCAATCGTCTGCCACGGTGAGCATTGATGCCGACGGAACAGCCGCCGTCGTAACCGGCTCAGTTGATATCGGCGGGACGCGCGCGGCGTGTGCGATGGTTGCCGCTGAAGTTCTGGGCCTCTCCGCCGAGGAGGTAAGACCATCGAACACCGACACTGACTCCATCGGGCGGACTGACGTGACCGGTGGCAGCCGGACTGCCTTCGCCACCGGTTGGGCGGTGCATGAGGCTGCGCAAGACGCCTTGCGCCAGCTCAAAGAGCGAGCCGCAAAAATATGGCAAGTTTCCCCCGAGAAAGTCGGCTTTGCAGACGGGCGCTTTGTCAACCATGCTGATAACGGAGCAACGATGACCCTGAAAGAATTGGCGCCGAGGCTGGGCCATACTGGCGGACCGGTAATTGGGCGCGGTACGGTCCATGCGGGACCGATGGGGGCTCCAGCTTTCGCCGGATGTCTGGTGGATATCGAGCTTGACCCCGAAACGGGCAAAATCCAGATTCTGCGCGCCAGTGTTGCTCAGGACGTCGGCCAGGCGCTGCACCCCAGTTACGTTGAAGGACAGATGCAGGGTGGCACCGCCCAGGGGCTCGGCTGGGCGCTAAACGAGGAATATTTTTACGATGAGCAGGGTAGCATGCGAAATCCCGGTTTTCTCGACTACCGAATACCGACCTGCCTTGACCTGCCCTTGATTGAGACACATATTGTTCAGGTTCCGCATCCTGACCATCCGCTCGGCGTACGCGGCGTCGGCGAGGTATCCATTGTGCCACCACCGGCGGCCGTCGCTAATGCCCTGTATAGAGTCGCGGGTGTTCGTATGACCGAGTTGCCGATGTCTCCTCCCAGGGTCTTGAAGGCGCTTCTGAACAAATAGCTTGAAATTGTTGACCGCGTCGGTTCTGAAGCCGACTCCAGCGATTCGAAGGAGGAGGATGGCCAAAGTAAGAATCGGGACCATTGATGACCTGGCTGAAGGGCAAACCGTTCGCGTTGATGCAAACGGACGTCCACTGCTGCTTTCGCGCTTTGACGGGCAATTTTTTTCGGTCGACGCCATCTGTTCGCATGCTGGCGGCCGCCTTGAGGATGGCGATTTCCAAGGCCGGTGCGTGACCTGCCCAATTCATTCAGCGGTGTTCGATCTCACTACTGGCAAAGCGCACCCCGAAACCGACTGGGCCCCTGACCTGGAAAGCTTTCCCGTCATTGCCGAGGGCGTGGAGCTCTTTGTTGAAATTGGAACCGAGACCGGGGTGAGTGCAGCGTCGAACTCATCCGCGCCCCTATCCTCCGGCACCTGCCAGTTCGCGGCTGCCGCTGCGGGCATCGACTTCGATCCGATGTCCGAAGAGCAGCGCGAATGCCCGTTCGATGTGTATCGAAAGGCGCGGGAGAGTTTACCAGTCTTTTACAATGAACGCTTCGATCTTTGGGTCGTAACCCGCTACGACGACATCGTGCGGATCCTCAAGGATCCTGCAACGTTCTCCTCGGCGCAGTCGCTATCGGTCGACGCTACCGTACCAGTGGAAGTCCAGGCAGTGCTTGATACTGGTTATCCTCCTACTCCGACGATGGTTACCGCCGATCCGCCGGTGCATACGCGGTTTCGCGAGCTGGTAGGCAGGGCCTTTACATCGCGTCGTATTGCGTTGATTGAGCCCCGGATGCGCGAAATCGCCAATCAGCTAGTCGACGGCTTTGTCGAGCGCGGACGGGCCGACATTGTGCGGCAGTTCGCCTATCCATTCCCGATGGAGGTAATTGCTGAGATCCTTGGTGTACCCACGGGGGATATGGATCGCTTCAAGCGCTGGTCCGACGATATGAGTGCTCGCTTTGGACCGCTTCCCTTGGAGCGTCAGCTCGAGTGTGCTCGCAGCGAGGTCGAGTTTCAACACTACTTCGCGGCCCAGCTCGAGGAACGACGCTCTCATCCCCAGCGGGATTTTCTCACCGACCTGCTCAATGCGCGTGTCGAGGGAGAAAGGCCGCTCGATATGCCTGAGCTTCTAAGCGTCCTGAAGCAGCTGCTCATTGGAGGGAACGAAACGTCAACCAACCTGATCGGCAGCGCGATGTTCTGGCTGATGAATAATCCGGAGCAACTTCAGGCTGTGCTCAATGACCGCACCCGGATCGCGAATGCGGTCGAGGAGACGCTGCGGCTTGACTCGCCGGTCCAGGGGCTGTTTCGCACTACCACCCGAGAAGTGGAGATAGGAGGCGTTCGACTTCCCAAGGGCGCTCATCTCGAGCTGCTCTACGCCTCGGCAAACCGCGACGAGCGGAGGTTTCGCGACCCGGATCGATTTGATGTTTTTCGGACCGACTCGAGCAACCATATGGCCTTCGGCTTCGGGATCCACTTCTGCATCGGCGCTCAACTTGCGCGCTCTGAAGGCCGTATTGCGCTCGAAACGTTGCTTAATCGCTTGCCCAATCCTCGTCTGGCTGACGGGCAGCGTATCGAGCACCATTCCCACTTTTTCCTGCGGGGACTCAAGCAGCTCGAAATTGAATGGGACGCCATCCACTAACAACGGTAAGGGTGCAGCCGGCATCGTGCAGGCGCACGGACCCTTGTCGGGAATGCCGGCCATCCAAAATCCTCAAACAGCGATACAGATCTTGCCGAAGTGAGCGCCGCTTTCCAGGTATCGATAAGCTTCGCGCGCCTCGGAGAAGGGAAAGACGCGGTCTATCACTGGATGAACGCGGTTGATTTCCATCGCCCGATTCATTTGTTCGAACATGGTGCGCGATCCGACATAGATACCCTGTAGGGTAATGCCTTTAAGCAGAATCGGCATCGGGTCGATTTGTCCACCGCCGGCGAGTAGTCCGATCAGGCTTATTCGGCCTCCCAGCTTAGCTGCGCGAATTGACTTAGCGAGCGTGCCGGCGCCCCCAACTTCGACGACATGGTCAACGCCTCCGTTGTCGGTCATCTCAAGCACCTTAATCTCCCAGTCCGGAGTGGTTTTGTAATTGATCACCTCCGAGGCGCCTAGCTCGCGCAGACGGCCGAGCTTGGCGTCGCTACTGGACGTCGCAATGACGCGCGCGCCATGCATTCGCGCGAACTGCAGTGCGAAAATCGAGACTCCTCCAGTGCCCATCACGAGGACACTCTCTCCGCCAGTTAGATGGCCAGCCGTGACCAGCGCGTTCCAGGAGGTAACCGCCGCGCATGGCAACGTCGCGGCTTCTTCGAAGGACATGTAGTCAGGGATCCGTACCAGCCCTTCCTCGCCCAAGGCGGTATATTCTGCCAGCATTCCGTCGACCGCACCGCCCAAGGCTGATCGGAAAAATGCAGGCTCGATAGGTCCTGTCAGCCAGCTCTGGAAGAAACTTGCCGCTACCCGGTCGCCCGGTTTGAACCGAGTTACTTCGTTACCTACTTCAACCACTTCGCCGGCGCCATCCGAGAGTGGAACTAAAGGAAGTCGGATGCCGCGTGTGACGGCACCGCCCTTTACCGTTACCAGGTCACGATAATTGAGCGAGGTGGCTCGGACGCGGACCAGAACTTCTTTGGCTTTGGGTTTGGGGATTGGCCGGTCGACCAATTGGAGGCTATCGATCCCTTTGGGTTCCGCTATCTCGTATGCTTTCATTCGCCTGCCTGACCTCATTTGATTTGGTCTCGAAGGACTCTTCAGCCTCGTTCAGAAAACCCAGCTTTTTCGCATTATGGGTTCGTAGCTGCGATTAGCGTCCTTCCCCCTTCGTTGTAGGGTCTTTGTGCAACGATTTGCTATTCCGTTCAAGGGCACTGGATCGTTCCGTTGCGCGATTGACATCAGCCACATAACCGGATTAGCACCGAGTTGCGGCGTGTGAAGGCGGCCCATTTGGGGCTGTGCGTTGGGTCAAAGATGAGCATAGGGGAAAGAACCATGGCTGAGGTTTCATCTCAAATAATCCGCGTCAACGATATTGAATGGACTCCGATGATGCCGAATGTAAAGGCAAAACTACTCTGGTCGGATCCTGCAACTAAGCGGCGGGCTCAATTGACCCGCTTTGAACCCGGTGCCGTTTTGCCCATGCATCGCCACACCGGCGACGAACTCCTCTACGTGATCGAAGGTGCGATTTCCGACGAACATGGAACCACCACTTCTGGCAACGTCGGCTACCGTCCCAACGGTTGCGTGCACACCGTAAGCTGTAAAAACGGTGCAACGGTACTCGCGATTATCACCGGTGGCGTCGAACCCGCGAGCGATGCTAAGGGGGCGCCACCCTCTCAGAATTTCAACCTGAGCGAAATCGCCTGGACCGAGGCGATGGCTGGGGTTCAGCAAAAAGCTATCTGGCAGGACAAGGAAACCAAACGTCGGGCCGTTTTCGTCAGGTTTGCACCGGGCGCCCAGCTGCCTCGGCACAAGCATATTGGCGATGAGCTAATCTTCGTGATCGAGGGCTCGAATGCCGATGAATCGGGCGAGGTGGTTGCGGGTAACATGAACTACCGGCCAAATGGCTGCGTCCATTCGGTCTGGACGAAAAATGGCGCAACGGTGCTGGCATTCGTGACCGGTGGCGTCGAAATGATGAAGTGAAGCGCCGTCCGATAGGCCTCACTGACTCGGGGCTCAGCCGTTCATCCGTGTGTTACCAATCCTGATTTCACCGCCGGGGTGGTTCGCGACGAGCCTTCGCCGGGTAAGGCCACGAACAGGACAGCCGCGACACGAACCATGGACTCAGATCGTTCGGGGATTGCGAACTTAATGAGGCCCTTATGAACGAGATTAAATTCGGGGTCTTTGACCACATCGAGCGCAGAGGCGACAGTCTCGAACGCCTTTACCAGGGTCGGCTGGAATTGTTGCGAGAGTACGATGCGGCGGGGTTTTTCTGTTATCACGTCGCCGAACACCATGCGACACCTCTAGGGATGGCGCCCTCACCAGGGATTTTTCTTGCGGCCGCCGCGCAATGCACCCGACGGATCCATTTCGGGCCGCTGGTCTATTTGCTGCCCTTGTACAATCCGCTGCGTCTTATCAGCGAGATTTGCATGCTCGACCAGCTGAGCAATGGGCGCCTGGAAATCGGGGTGGGCCGCGGTGTATCACCGTTCGAGCTCGCCTACTACGGCGTTTCATTCATGGACTCTCGTGAGATTTTCGACGAAGCGCTCGAGGTAATTGTCAGTGGCCTGAGGAGCGAGCGGCTGACGCATCGTGGGCGTCATTTCCGTTTCGATGGCGTTCCAATGGAGTTGGGACCGAAGCAACGTCCCAATCCACCATTTTGGTATGGCGTAAGTACCCCGGAGAGCCTGATGGCGGCTGCTAGTCGGGGCATGAACATGGTCACACTTGGTCCAGCAACGATGGTCAAAGAACTGAGCGCGCGTTATCGGGAGGAAGTTGCGCGCTACAAGGGTGGTCCACGCGATCTTAATCCACAGGTCGCCACGCCGATAATTGGCGCGATTCGTCATATTTATGTTGCCGGCGACGAACGCGAGGTAGAGCAAATCGCGGCGCCTGCTTACCGTATCTATTACAACAACATTACCAAGCTCTGGCTCGATTTTCGGACCCTTCCCGCCGTGGGCTTCACCCCCGATCTCGCCCGTGCGTGTCAGATGGACGTTGCGTATGCCGGAACGGCCGAGCGCATTTTGGACGAACTCGGCCGTTTCTTCGAGAGGAGCGACTGCCGCTACCTGGTTTTGTCATTCGCCTGGGGTGGTTTGGATCAGGATGCCTCGCGGCGGTCAGTCGATCGGTTCATTAGCAAAGTTATGCCCCACTTTGTCAGCTCAGCGGCGCCGGCGCGCGTCGCGGATTGAACATCAGCTCATCCAGGAGGTGGTTTTGGATGCGGCTATTCCGTCTTTTTACAGGTACAGATGGCCAGTCTCATCTGGAAGAGATCAAGCTTCATTTCGCCCCCGGACAATTTGCCGAACAATCGCCCAGTCAACCCGCTACCAGCATCTCATTTAGCCGCATGGCACCGGGGACTTTCATCGATTGGCACAACGCGCCGAGGCGCCAATACGTAATTACCCTGGCCGGAGAGGTCGAGATTGGCCTTGGGGATGGCTCGATTCATCGCTTCGGTCCGGGCGAAGGAATCCTGGCGGAAGATCTGACCGGAAAAGGTCACACGACACGTGCGGTGGGCAACGAGCCACGAATTACGGTAACCATTCCGCTGGCCGACTGAAGCGCCGCGTGCCACACGGCTTTGACGCGTTGGGATCCGTGAGCATAATCTGCGGATCGAAACGCTTAGCACCAATCTCTCGGAGAGAAAGAATCATGAGTGCGACGGAAAACAAGGAAATCATCCGCAACATGTTCGCCGAATTATCGAAGGGCAACGGCCAGGCCTTTCTCGACAAAATGGCGGATAATGTGCGCTTCACCATCATTGGCAGTACAAAGTTTTCAGGCACCTTCAATGGTAAGCAGGAATTTGTCGAGAAGGTTCTGCGGCCGTTGAGTGCAGAGCTGGACGGTGGCTTGACGATTACGCCCGACAACTTCATCGCCGAAGGCGACTATGTGGCCATGCAGGCCCGGGGTAATTCTCGGACCAAAGCCGGTGGGACGTACAACAATACTTATTGTCAAATCTTCCGTCTCGCTAATGGCAAGGTACAGGAAGTCACCGAATATCTCGACACCGAACTGGTGACCCGAGCATTTGGCAAGTAACAGCCAGAAGTTCTGCCGCTTACGTGGCGCCAGGCGCTGTGCGTCAGACGCACGGGCCGTGGCGACCGATTCCTGATTTGGCGCCACGTTTCGCCCTTCGAAGGCTGGTGCTTCGCCCTATAGCCGTTCGTTTCTGAACGTTGGAGTTGAAGGAAAATGGCTGAGCTTGCTGGCGGCCATGGCTCGGTAGCGACGGGATGCCTGCCCTTGGACGACGTCCGGGTGGTGGAGTGTGGCGACGGCGTCGCCGCCGCTTTCGCGACCAAGCTGATGGCGCTGTTGGGTGCCAATGTGATCAAAGTCGAGCCCCCTAATGGCGATCGAACCCGCCTCCGTGGTCCGTTCTTTGACGATCGAATCGATGCCGAAAACAGCGGCCTCTTCCTGTACCTCAACGCAGATAAGCGCGGTGTGACACTGGATCTGCGGTCGAATGCCGATCGGGCCAGGCTCGATGAGCTGCTGGCGAACGCTGACATTCTGATTCACAACTTCCCGCCACACGAACGGCCGCTCCTCGGGATGGACAGTGCGGCAATTCACGCGGCGCATCCACATTTGATTATCACCGGCATTTCAGCCTTCGGAGATTATGGGCCACGCGCGAACTGGCGCGCCTACGAGCTGAACGTGGTTCATGCGGGAGGCGTAGCCGCGCTTGGGCCCCTCTGTTCCAAACGTCCTGATTTGCCGCCGCTAAAACTTTACGGCCATCAGGCGGAATTTCAGGCGGGCAACCATGCAGCATTCGCCACCCTGGCCGCGTGGTTTAATCGCATCCAAGGGGGTGCGGGACAGACCGTGGAAGTGTCAGCACAGGAATGTCTGGTGGCGATGCTCGAGCTCAGTTTGCTTTTCTACACTTACATGGGCCTGCGGACCTCGCGCCTCGGCGGCCGGTTGATCGGGCCTTGGAGAATTTTCGACTGTCGCAACGGGAAACTCCTGCTGGCTTGTGTCGAAGAGCATCAATGGCACTCACTGGTCGAGCTGATGGGTAACCCCGAGTGGGCTGGAGAAGAAATCTTCAAGGATCGCCTCCACCGGGGACGCAACTACGACGCCCTGTGCGCCTTGATGGAAGAATGGTTCCGGCAATGGGATGTAACCGAGCTCTTCCACGTGTGTCAGCAACGGCGGATACCGGCGGCGCCGGTTAATCGGATGGCGGATATCTTTGCGGATCGACATCTGCGCGAGCGCAATTTTTTTCATCCGCTGCCGCTGCGTGATCCGACCTCTCGTATCGAAGTTGCCTCGATGCCGTTCAAGGCATCTGACATGGGGTGGCGGCTCGAGCGTCCCGCGCCGCTTTTAGGGGAGCATAATACCCAGGTTTGGAGCGCCCAGGCGCCCGCGATTCGGAAAACCGCCGACCACCTATTGTCCCCGGACCGACAACTCGGGGGACTTCGTCAGAGCGGAGATAGTAAAGGGCCGCTGGCGGGAATTCGGGTGTTGGATTTTTCCTGGGTCTGGCAGGGACCGTTCTGCACCCTTCAACTGGCCCACCTTGGCGCCGAGGTTATCCGGGTCGAGAGCGCGAAACGACCCGAGATCAATCGGCTCATTCCGCCCTTTGCGGAGGGCAAACCGGGCATCAACCGCGCCGGTAGCTTCAACCAGTGGAACCAGGGAAAAAAGAGCATCCTGCTGGATTTGAGCAATCCCCGAGCCGTTGAGATTGCACTTGCGCTCGCCGCGCATTGCGACCTGGTGGTCGAGAACTTTGCCCCGGGAATTATCTCCCGAATGGGACTTGGCTACGAACGCCTTCGACAGTCGCGTCCCGACATTATCATGTTATCCCTTTCGGGCTATGGCCAAACCGGGCCCTACTCGCGCTATGTCAGTTATGGTGGTCTGTTGGGTGCCCAATCGGGTCTCTTCTCAGTGAGCGGTTACGTTGCCGAAGAGCCTGGGGAAACTGGTATTACATACGGCGATCCTAACTCGGGGGCTTTGGCGGTGTTTGCCGCTATTGCTGCACTGATTCATCGGGCGAAAACTGGCCGAGGGCAATACATAGATGTCTCGCTTTGGGAAGCGCTTGAAATGGTACTGCCGGAAGCCTGGCTCGAATATTCAATGAATCGGCGCGAACCGCCGGTGAGCGCCAACCGCGACCGCTGGATGGCCCCGCACAACTGTTATAAAAGCAAAGGCGACGCGGAGGAATGGATCACGATCGCCGTCGGCAGTGAGGAGGAATGGGCTGCCTTCTGCACCGCTATCGGTCAGCCTTCGCTTGCCACCGACCCACGCTTTGCCACTTCTGCGCTCCGCAAGCAGAACGAAGATGAGCTTGACGCGATAATTACGCGTTGGACGTCTGCTCGTGATCGTTGGGAAGCCGCAGAATTGCTGCAGCGAGCAGGGGTCGCCGCCATGCCTACGCTCACCAACCAAGACCTCGCTCTGGACCGTCACCTGCGTGAGCGGGGTTTCCTCGTCGAATTGGAGCATCCGGAGGTTGGTAAGCGGACTCATGCTGGAGTGCCATGGCAGATGAGCGGTACGCCCTGCAGGGTGACGCGCCCTGCACCTGTTCTGGGGGCAGATACTGAGCAGGTCTTGCAATCACTACTTGGCTTTTCGGAGCAGGAGTTGCAAAGACTCCGTCGCGAGAACGTAATCGCCTGATTTGGGCCAGCCTCTAGCGCGGCTGCTAATGGGCCGTTCGCCGCCCGAAACGTGCCTATGCCCTATCCCCTCCCCAATGGGTTGCGAGGGTCAAGCGATTTCATTCCTCGCGACCTCTAGTCCTGCAGGGCATGGATACTCGTGGCAAAATTCCGTGACCCTGCAGCGCAAAGTCGATTGCGCCTACTATCGGCCCAGTCCTTACCGGACGCGGAAATTCACGACGAATTAATGAACGCCGCGCTCGTAGTTCATATTCGAGCGCGGCAGAGCAGAAGAACAACGCGAAGATTTCCCCATTTCATTGCCTGGCCAATGCAGATGGTCCTTAGGACGTAGCTGGAGACTGACACGTAGCTAAGTCATCTTCCTTTCCAGCGCGGCTTGCGTTTTTCAGCGAATGCACGGGGTCCCTCGATCGCGTCCTCAGAGCTAAAGAGGCGCTTCATAGCCGGAAACGTCGTGCGGTTGGCTTCCTCGAGTGACATATGTAGACCTCTGTAAGCGGCTTCCTTGCTTGCCTGAATCGACAGAGGCGAGCATTCCATGATTTCTGCAGCCCACCGCTCAGCGGTCGGGATCAGGTCTTTTAATGGTACCACCTCGTTGACCAACCCCCACCGGTAAGCCTCGGCGGCGGTGATATGCCTACCAGTCATCATCATTCCCATGGCGATTTTCAGGGGCATGTGGCGTGGCAGCCGGTGCACGCCGCCGGCTCCGGCCATTAGCCCGACACGCGGTTCGGGCAAGCCGAAGCGTGCGTGTTCAGCCGCAATGATGATGTCGCAGGCGAGGGCGATCTCGAAACCACCACCCAGTGCGAAACCGTTAACTGCTGCTATGATAGGCTTGTTTATGTCATAACGTGCGGTGATCCCTGCAAAGCCGCCCCGCCACTGCGGCATCGGCTCACCACGATGGGCGGCGGTGTATTTCAAATCATTGCCAGCAGAAAATGCTTTATCCCCCGCACCGGTGACGATGGCGACCCACATCTGCTGGTCAGCGACAAAATCATCCCAAACCGAGTCCATTTCGACGTGACACGGAGGATGCATAGCATTGAGCACTTCCGGCCGGTTGAAGGTTATATAGGCCAGGTGTTCTTTCTTTTCGTAGCGCACGAATTTGAGGTCCATTTTCGACATACCTCACGCACATATTCATCAAATCGAACGAACCGATTTGCTTCATAGACCGAAGAGGGCCTGTGACAATTTCGTGGGCCAAGGCTCACTTGCCCGTAAACCCTCACGCCGTTTTCCAACGTCTACATTGGCGAGGGCTCTTCGTCGAGCAACTCAAAGAAGGCCTCGACACTTTGCAAAAGTTGGCGGCGGATCTGGGCACGCGTTCCTTGGATAAGATGCATGGTGATACGGCCCGAACCGCCGTCAGCCAGACTCACTTTAGCCGCCTCGACGCCTGTTATGCTATCTGTGGCAAATATTCTCATCCCATAGACCAACGCCCATTGAGGCTCTCGCCCTTTAACCAGTTGGAGCTTACGCCGCATAGTTCAAATCTCCAGTATACTCAGCTGCATATAACGGCCCTTTCCCTGGCATTATCGGTGCAACCTCTTTCTATCATCCTGGCTGCAATCGCCAACCTGTAATTGACTCTTTTTAAATTCCTCCGCACAATCGCCTGTGGCGATGTGTGCGGCCAGGCCTAGGACTTTGAGTTTTTTTGCAATTCTTGTGGTTGCAATTAGCGGTTGTGGCTTGGCGTATAATGCCAGCACGGAAGTCCGGGCTAGTCGCATGGCCCGGTCGTTGAAGCCGGGTGAGTCTTCGCTCGAGATTCATCGGAAATGGGGCGAGCCGGACATCCGTCAGTACTCGGGCCGCGATGAGGAGGTTTGGAGCTATGCGGTTCGGCCAAATAGCAATGACGCCGCGGCAACCCTACTTTATACGTCCGTTAAACCTGGCGACAACGGGAGCTTCCTCGACTTGAAGTTTATCGACGGCAAACTCGTCTCATGGAACAAAGCTGACCACACGATGCCCGCCAAGCAGGGTAACGGCTTCAGTTTCGGCGTCGGACCTGGCGGTGCGGTGTCGAATATTGCTCATTTTTAGCCGGGGCGAGGTCAGATTTTGCGGGAACGCAAACGGTGGCGATAGTGGTGTAATTGATCGTTTTTTAATCTATAGTTGTAGAACTGTCGACGTCAGATTCCTTCGTATCGTCGTGTTGCCAATAAGATGTTAATTGATGGCCACTGCGCGAAAGAGCTTTGAGACTCTCCTGCTCGACCGATCGTGGGTTTCGCCCCAGGATCTGGAAAAAGCGCGCCAGCGCCGCAAGCCAGGCCAGGAACTTACCGACGTGTTAGTCGATATGGGTGCGCTGGAACCTCAGCGTCTCGCCCGTGCGCTTGCGCAAGAGTACCAGTTGCCATTCCTGGCCCAGATCGACGAGCACATGGTTCAGGCGGAGCTGGTCGCCAAGGTTCCAATAAATTATGCCAAGAAGAATCGCTTGCTTCCTCTCGGGAGCAACGGTGACGAGATTACGGTCGCCATTGCTGACCCTGCGAACTACGAAGCGCTGGACGATCTGCACGTATTGTTCAGAAAGATCATCCAGCCAGTCGTGGTTCCAGCCGAGGCTATCCAGGAGGCAATCAATCGCGCCTATGACCAGGCAACCGCAACCTCGGCCCAGGACCTGATGATTGACCTCGACGAGGCGAGGCTCGATCTCGTTGCCAGTGAGCTCGCCTCCGAGCCGCGGGATTTGCTCGAGGCGGACGACGCAGCACCCATAATCAAGCTGGTCAATGGACTGTTATCACAGGCCGTTAAGGACCGTGCCAGCGATATCCATATTGAGGTATTCGAGCAGGAGTTGGTGGTGCGCTTCCGTGTCGACGGCATGCTGTATGACGTGCTGTCACCACCCAAACGCTTTCACGCGGCGATCACCTCACGCATCAAGGTGATGTCGGGTTTGAACATCGCCGAAAAACGTTTGCCCCAGGATGGACGAATTCGGGTCAAGATTGCCGGACGTGATATTGATATACGCGTGTCGGTAATCCCGACTGCTTTTGGGGAACGTATCGTACTCCGACTACTGGACCGGGCCCAGGCGTTGGTGGACGTGAACCTCGATCGCCTCGGTTTTTCCGGAGACAACTTGCGCAAGATTGACCGGCTCATCCGCCAAAGCCACGGTATCATCCTGGCTACTGGACCGACCGGCTCAGGCAAGACCACCACTTTGTATGCGTGCTTGAGCCGAATCAATTCGCCGGAAAAGAACATCATCACCATCGAAGATCCCATCGAGTATCAGCTCCACGGCATCGGTCAGATGCAGGTCAATCCGAAGATTGATTTGACCTTCGCCAGCGGCTTGCGGTCGATCCTGCGTCAGGACCCGGACGTCATAATGGTCGGCGAAATCCGTGACAGCGAAACCGCTGAGATCGCTATTCAGGCGGCTCTAACCGGCCATCTGGTCTTTTCTACCCTGCATACCAATGATTCGTTTGGTGCTCTGACGCGGCTGGTCGATATGGGAATCGAGCCTTTTCTGGTTTCCTCATCGGTTATGGCGGTGTTGGCGCAGCGCCTGGTGAGAGTGCTTTGTCCCGACTGCCGCGAGCCGTTCATGCCTTCTGCCTCGGAGTTGAACCGAATCGGTCTGCGTCCGTCGGATTGCGAAGGCCCGATTTACCGGGCAAAGGGATGTCGCGCCTGCCGCAACACGGGTTACCGCGGGCGCAGCGCGGTGCACGAGCTGATGATCGTCGACGATGACGTGCGTGATCTGGTCATGAAGAAAGCTGACGCTGCCTCGATTCGGCGCGCATGTACCGCCAAAGGGATGAAGGTGCTGCGCCAGGATGGTGCTGAGCGTGTATTGGCTGGTCATACGACGATCGAAGAGCTGCTGCGAGTGACGCAGGAGGACATTGTCTAAAGTCGCGCGAAGAAGTGGCTCGCTCGCTGCCTGCTTGGCTTGCTCAGGACGATGCCGGTTTTTGCTTACCGGGGCTTAGCGCCCAACGGCCGCACCATCAACGGCGTCATCGACGCCGACAGTCCGCGTACTGCCCGTGTCAAGCTACGTGAACTTGGAATCTTTCCCACCGAACTCTCACCCGAACGTGCGGTGCCGAAGGCGTCGGGGGCCCAGCGTTGGATACCAAGCCTGCGGCAACGAATTCCCTCGACTGAACTTTCGCTGTTGACCCGCCAGCTCAGCGCCTTGTTGGGTGCTGGTGTTCAGCTAGTTGACGCACTAGGCGCGTTAGCCGGCCAGACTTCGCGGTCAGCTACCAAGCGCATCCTATCTCAGGTCCGCGAAAGTGTACGCGAAGGCTCATCGCTGGCTGACTCGCTCGCCGCCCATCCTGATACCTTTTCCGAGCTTTATGTCGGTATGGTGCGCGCCGGCGAGGCGGCAGGAGCGTTAGAGGCGGTGCTGAACCGCCTGGCTGAGTATTCGGAGCGTCAGGCCGAGTTTATCTCCAAAGTTCGCGGCGCGCTGACCTATCCAATTATCATGATGTGTGTCGGTGCGCTGATTATGGGATTCCTGGTGAGCTATGTGGTCCCGCAGGTCGCCACTATTTTTGAACAGCAACACGCAGTGTTGCCGCTCATGACCCGAGTGCTAATCCGCGGCTCTGATTTTCTGGCTCATTACTGGTTTGAACTGCTCTTGCTGCTGGTCACTCTCGTAGCCGGCATTACCTTCGGGCTCTCCACCAAGGCTGGGCGGCGACTTTACGATAGCTGGCTATTACGCGTTCCATATGTCGGACCAACGGTTGTGCGGGTAATTTGCGCACGCTTTGCGCGTACCCTCGCGACTCTGCTCAAGAGCGGCGTCCAGTTACTGCCGTCGCTCAGCGCCGTAAAGCAAGTGGTAACCAATGGACTGCTGGCTGAAGCGCTTGAACAGAGCCGGGAGAGCATCCGGGAAGGGCATGGGATGGGCCAGACCTTGGAACGCAGCCGCCTATTCCCACCATTACTGGTCGAAATGATCAAAGTAGGTGAGCGCTCAGGTGAGCTCGAGCAAATGCTGGAACGGGTCGCCGACAACTATGAACGCGAGGTGGAGAGCTCTTTACGCCAGATGACCACCATCCTTGAACCTCTGATGACGCTGCTGATGGCCGGGATGATCCTGTTCATGATGCTGGCGGTGCTCCTTCCGATCTTTCAGCTCAATCAAATGATGCAATGAAATGGAGACCATTGAGTTGAGAACACATCGACGCATTTCTCATCCAGGGTTTACTCTAATCGAATTGATGGTGGTCATTCTCATCATCGGGCTGCTCGCCACCATCGTGGTACAAAATTTGCGCAGCGCTACGGACAAAGCCAAGCGAGTCAAGGCCGAAGCCGATATTTCACAGCTCAAGAGCGCACTCGATCGTTACTATCTCGATGCTGGTTCCTACCCTACGACTGATCAAGGCCTGGCAGCGTTGGTGTCGCCTCCGAACTCCGGCAATGACCCCAAAGATTGGGGGGGGCCCTATATTGAGCGGATTCCGCTAGATCCTTGGGGTCATCCTTACGTTTATCAAAGCGATGGCAACCAATATCTGTTGAAATCCTACGGCGCCGACGGAGTCGAGGGGGGAGAGGGCAAGAATGCCGATATCGATGGGAGCAGCAACGGTTAAGCCCCTTGACCGGCTGGACGCAGGCAGATGCTGACGATAGGACTAACTGGCGGGATCGGGTCGGGTAAGAGCACCGTGATGGCTATTCTTCGCGAGCTGGGCGCACCCATCATCGATGCGGACAGGGTCGGTCACGCAATCTATGAACCAGGCGGGCCCGCTTATGAGGAGGTCGTAGCCGCCTTCGGTGAGCAAATCCTTGCTCCCGACGGGACTGTCGACCGTCGGAAACTTGGTCCGATTGTATTCGCGGACACCGTCGCACTAAAGCGGCTCAATTCGATCGTTCATCCCAAAATGTTCACTCGGATGCAAGAGATGATCGGTCAATTGCGCAGAAACGGAGAGACGCGTCCGATCGTCATCGAAGCAGCGATTCTGATTGAAGCTAACTGGCAATCGCTGTTCGATGAGATTTGGCTGATCACCGCCTCGAGAGAGCATGTCGTGGAAAGAATTGAGCGTGAGCGTGGCTTGCAGCGCGAACAGACCGAAGCTCGCATTCGTGCCCAGTTGCCCGACGAGGAGCGCCGCAAACACTCAAGCCTCGTGATCGATAACAACGGCACAATCGAGCAGTTGCGCGAAAAAGTTATAGGTGCCTGGCGCGCGGCCTTGGCTCGCTAACCGACAGCGTCACTGGACTCCGCACCGCCGGCGGTGCCTTCAGGCCAATGGATGATACCGCGCGCATGCAAATCCGAGATCTCCGCCCTGCTGTAACCTAGCTCCAACATTATGCGCTCGGTGTGCTCGCCCGGCCAGGGGGCATGCAGTAGGCGCGTTGGTGCCGAGGCGAAATCAACAATCGCTCCGTGGCGCAGGTATTTCCCCAGGCGCGGGCTTCCGACTTCCACCGTCATCCGATTCGCCGCAGCCAGCGGATGACTCTCTAGAAAAGCTCCGGTGTCGATGTCGGCACGCACGCAGGCGATATTGGCGCCGGTCAGTAGTTGTTCCCAAGCATCGGCCGGACGTGTGGCAAAAATCTGACTGATTTCGGCGACCAGCTCCGCATCATGAGCCCTCCGCGCTGACGCGCTGGCGAAGCGGGGATCGCTTAGCAACTCCGGTCGATTCACTGTTGCACAAAAGTCTTTCCACTCCCGATCGAAAATGCAGGCCAGGAAGATCCAGCCGTCACTGGCCTGGTAAAGGCGATAAAGCGCATTAAGCCCGAAGCATTGATCATCGGGCAACACGTAAGGAGGGCGACCATTGAAATAATAAGCTTCGTCTGCGTTAGCCCAGGCATTGGCCTGCAGCATCGTGACCTCGACCGCCTGACCGAGGCCTGTGCGAGTGCGCGCGAACAAAGCCAGCATGATGGCAGTGGCGACCGCCTGCGAAGTATTGGGATCGGGATTGGCTTCGTTCGCTCTCATTAACAGCCTGGACACTTCTTTAATTTCGTCCAAGCTCATAGGCTGATCGGGAGCGGGTGGGAATGCCCGCCCCGATTGACGCAAAGCACCGCCGAGCAGCGCGCCGGGAATCGGATGCGCGCCGGGACGTCGCGAGTGAGGTCCGGTCGCACCGTATGCTCCCACATAGACGTAGATCAGTCCGGGATTGAGTTGCCGACAGGTCTCCCAGTCAATTGCCAGACGTTGAGGAACGCCAGGACGAAAATTGTGCAACAACACATCAGCTCGTCCGACCAGTCTGTGGATGATCTTTTGACCCTCAGTGCTTTGCAGGTTGACTTGGATTGCTTCCTTGCCGGCATAGTTTTTCAAATTCAGAGGTATCATGGCACGGCCGAGACTGAGCGCCTGCTCGCGCTCCGGGGTAGCATCGATTTTGATCACGCGAGCGCCCATTTCCGACAGAAGAGAAGCTGCATAGGGGCCAGCGATAACCATCGAGAAATCCAGGATCGTAGTTCCTTCCAGGGGCGGACGCTGCGTCTCGCGCCGACTGGCGGCTCGCAAATCCTGCGGCTGAGCGCTCCCTAAAACTTGGTCGCTCGACCGGGCGGTACGGGCGAGAATCTCAATGTTGTGTTGACCAAGATCCGGGGCCGGCCCGCCAACTCGGCCCGGTGTGCCACTTAACTGGCAGAGGACGCCCGGACATGTGAGACGGCCAACTCGCGGGTCGGCAATTTCAATCGCATGACGGTTGTGTAAAAACTGCTCATGCTTCATGCCTTCGATCGGGTATAAGAATGGTTCCGCGGCTACGTTGCCATCCTCGATATACAGCCGCATCCACTCATCCAGAGTCCGCTCTTGCATCCGGTTGAGGATAAGCTCGCGGAGTGCTTCGCGGCTCTCATCACCAAGCCGTGGCGCATCTTTGAACACCTCCTCTTCCAGTACCCAGCCCAAGCCGACCACTCTGAGGAAGGCATGGAACAGGCGGTCCATGAGGTTGGCGTGCTGCAGCCACCGCCCGTCTTTGGTTCGTACCGGAATGTATTGCAACATCGGTAGACGAAGTTGTGCTCCCAGAAGATCAGGCGGGAAGCTCGCGGGATATTTGCGACACAACTGCCGCATCATCAAACCGGCCAAATCGTACGGCATCATGTTTTGGAGGATGCTCGTCTGAATCCAGTCCCCTCGCCCTGAGACCGCCCGCGCAATCAGAGCAGCGAGAATGCCTCTAACAGCCGCTTGGCTAGCGGCCCAGGTGCCAACCGGCACAGCGGAGAAAGCAGGACCCGGACGATTGAGCTGACCCTCGAAACTCGCCATTCTGCCGAACTTCGCAGCGACCACGCCCTCGTATCCGGCGACCTTGCTGAGAGGACCAGCCTGGCCCCATCCTGTGATCGAGGCATATATCAGGCGAGGATTTCTCTCCGAGAGGGTCTCATAGTCGATCCCTAAACGGCGGGTTGTGCCTGGGCGAAACGATTCGATTACCACGTCAGCCTGTTCAGCCAAGTCCTGTGCTTGTCTTTGTCCCTGGTCAGTCTTCAGATTGACAACAACACTCTTTTTGCCGCGGTTCCAGGCCAGCCATGCTGGACTACTGCGAAAGGGGTCGCCCTGCGGGGGTTCAAGCTTGATTACCTCGGCCCCGAAATCCGCCAGCACCGCTGTTGCTAAGCCACCCGGCATGCCCCAGCTAAAGTCGAGAACGAGGATTCCTTCGCACGGTCCGGCCATTTTCTCAGCGCTCCTTCGCAGCGACTTGCTAGAGCCTATATCATGCAGAAACCGCTTGTCGCCGCTAGCTCGGGTGGCGTATGGGAATACTGCGGTCGCGTCATTCGCAATTTAAATGCATACCACGTCGCACTGGGGCACGCAGATTGGTTCCAAACCACGCGGCGCTGTCAGTCCATTGGAGGGCTGTACATGTCAACACGAGTTGGATTCATTGGGCTCGGCAATATTGGCAAGCCGATGGCGATTAATCTGGCCAAGGCGGGATTTGACTTGATGGTTTACGATCTACGGCCTGATCCAATGCGAGAGCTGGCCACGTTTGGCGCGACATGCGCCCGTTCGGTCGAAGAAATCGCTCATCACTCGGAAGTCGTCGAGTTGGTTGTGGTCGATGACGCCCAAGTAGAAGCGGTTACAATCGAGGAAGGCGGTTTGCTCGCCTCAGCCAGGCCCGGCACGATCATCGCGATTCATAGCACGATCCACCCACGTACGGTGCGGAAGGTTGCTGCCTTGGCTCAGGCGAAAAGCGTAGTCGTGATCGACGCACAGGTGAGCGGCGGTGAACGCGGTGCTTATGCAAAGACGCTTTGCTACATGGTGGGTGGTGACAAGAGTGCCTTCGAGAAATGCCGGCCACTATTTGCGACTTCGGGCGCAGAGATTTTTCATCTTGGCGCGCTCGGAGCAGGTGCCGCTGCCAAGCTGGCTCACAACCTGATCGTCTATGTGAACATGCTGGCCGCTTCCGAAGGGATGAGCTTAGCGCAGGCCGCAGGTGTCGATGTCGGCACGATGGAAAAGATCGTTCACGCCGGTGCGGCACAGAGCCGCGTCGCCGATCATTGGTCACAGCAACGAGCGCTTGCCGACACTTATACGTCCGGACCCAAAGGCCTCAAGGAGCTGATCCATAAGGACCTGCGTTTGGTGCTGGAGTTGGGGCACGATCTGGAGCTCGGGCTACCCGGTGCGGCGCTCACTCAGCAATTAATCAACCGAATTTTCGAGGTCAGCCAGTAGAGCGGGCGGACGTCTACTCTTTGACAGCGTTAAACATGCGTTGGCGCCTAGGTGTTTCCGACCTTGCTACAAAAATCCGACCTAGAGCGCACTGTTTGCGCCTCCAGGCATTTTGGGGCGATACTCGCAAACGACTACCGTAACTGTAACTTAGCTGAAGTTGCGCACACGGCGGCAGTGACGCCGTTGATATGGCGTCGCGGATACGATACGCGACTGTCCGGCGGTGACGGAAGCTCCCTGCTCTAACTCAATAGAAGAAAGGACCCGGCCACATCATCCAATTGAATTGTTCCAATTGCGCCGCATTCTCGTTCATTTCGGCTGCCGCTTCTGCCTGTTGAACCATCCGCTGTTCAAGCTTGAGTTGCTGATATTTTTGATAAGCGGCCTCGTCGCCAATATAAACACAGTTGCAGACATATGGATCGGCGAACCAATAGTGCGGTTTGCCATTAGCAAAGTAATATCGCACTTTGAGCGGTGTATGAGCCTTTAGTTCCTGTTGACGCTCGGCAGTATCGGCAGGAACCATGTGAAAGCCGGCAGCCGAAAGCATTGGTTCGAGCCGATAGGCTCGTTGGCGCGGCGTTTCGGCGCAGCCCGTCAGCATCAAGCAGCTCAGGAAACTGAGAATCAACCAGTCACGCATCAGAGATTATATATAGCGAATTGCAGTCTTTTGGACTTGACGCTCTGTGGGCAGTGACCCAGTTCCCGAAGAGCGGCGTGGCTTCAAAACGCCCGTCGAAGTCGCCGTTCGCGGCGCCGCGCAGCAAAGCGCTTGCCCTTTAGCCGCTCAACTTCAGTTGAAAAGCGTACAATTTCGAAACCGATGGTGGAAGGAGCAGGGATGTGAAATCCGGGCTTTCGGTTTGCGGGCTGCTCTTAACGACCCTTGTTATGTCCGCGCCGACAACGACCACGGCAGACCTATGGAAGCCCGACATCAGGTGACAGCCGGCAATCGCGCGGGGATAGCCTGGGCCGGAAGCAGAGTCGGGCCGGCGTGCCGCCTCCAGCAGTTGGAGTGCCCCGATCGTCGCGCACTAGCCAATGAAGTCGCTATCGCGCTTGCCGACAAATCACGGGCAACCTGGACTCGGTTAATTCTATTGAGATCGTGTAAACCGTCTCAAGCTGAATCGCGAAAGCGCACGTAACGTAATAGTTGTCGTGCGCAATTGGGATGGCGCCGTTTGTCTCGCTCGCTCTGTTAGCTTCGGCGATGGAGCGATGTTTCCGATCAGCACCGGCCTTGTGCCGCTGGCCTACCAACCATTACGGCGTCAGTGCCGGAGGCAAAAAATGACAACGCATCCAACCGGCAGGCGAACCGTCCGAGTTGAAAACACTTGGACTTTCGGCGCAATGGCCTTGAGCGGCGCGGCGCGGACGCTTCAACGCAACAAGTTGCGCTCGATCGCGAAGATGGTGGGCACGTTCATCGGTATCCCAACTCGCCCACTAGTCGTTTGGGCGAGTGCTCAGCTGGCTCCGCAGGCCCGGACTTTGGGATTGTCGGCTCGCAGGATTCTCGGGCATGGCGCTCTGTCCTTGCGGTGGTGTTTTTTCGCATCCACGGCCGACGGCTTCACTTTGCTGTTGGCGTCGAATTTTTCCGGGGCAGGTCCCGCCACGCCTCGCTGCTATCCGAGGCTCTCCGCAACGAGTGATGGCCAATATGGATAGCACCAAAAGCCAAGCAAACCCAGAGGGTCTCAGTACGATCATGCTTAACAGTGCCACCGCCGAGCCGCGACGTTGGGTTCGACATAAAGCTGAGGCTCGGCCGGATCGCCAACCCATTCTTGTCGGCCTGCTCTGTATGGGACTCATCATGCTCGGAGGGAGCGGATGCGCGTTCACTCGGGGCGACCTTGGAGGTGGTGCCGCGTTTACCCAAAGCGATATTTCGGCCATCCAGAGAGGAAAGACGACAGAAGCGCAGGTGGTCGCGCTGCTCGGGGCACCGAACAGTATCCAGAGCATCAACCATCAGGAAGTCTTCCACTACTACCGATACGCTTTGAAGCACTCGACGGTGCTAGTGTTTTCGCGTGTGAATATCGCCAGCGATGATTTGTACGTGTTTTTCGACGACGATGGCGTGGTTAGCCAGGTGCTATTCGGCAATCGGACAAAGCAGCTTAAGTTCCAGTTCTGGCCCTTTGGTGGCTGAGGAGACGTCGGCGTTGCTATCGGGCTGGCCGGTCAGTCTGATTCTGGCTCTCGGCCTGGGGCTGACCGGGTGCGGTCCTATTGCGTGGACCCGGGTTACGATCAATCGTCCGATAAAGCCGAGGGATGTCGCTTTCATCGTTCCAGGCCGGACCAAATGGGACGAGGTGATGCAAAATCTCGGCGCTCCCAACGAGCTCGTTAAGGCGCCGGACGACGGTGTCGTGGCACACTACTACTATTGGGACAGTAAGCGGTTTGGATTCGATCTCGGCTGGCCTCTGGGCTTTTTCCTCCCCCCAGGTGCATCAGAGGCCCCGCACGAAATGGACTTCGGGAATTCGGGAATTGGGATGGACACATTTGAGGTGGCTTTCGACGGCAGCGGCATCGTTCAGTATGATGGCTTTTCCCATGCCAACGCAGCTGCTCGATTCAAAGGCTTGCCGTTCGAAAGCTATAAGCCTTGACAAGCTGTGTCCGTTCTAGGGGTCGTCCCGGCGGACGGTGCGACGCTCGCGTGAATAATCGCCAAATGTTAATTGTCCTCGTGCTCGCAAGACTTCTAACCGGGCATCTTCGATGATCCGATCTGGCCACTTTGGTGATAAAACTTGGCTCACCCCTTTTGACTTTTTCCCGCTTGCGCCTTAAAAGCGATCCGTCTTCCAAAGCTGATTGTTTTCTCCTCCGATGCACGGCCGCCGTCGAAATTCCCTTTCCAGTGGTTCAGGCGTGAAAAACCTCACGCAAGAGATTTGATCGTTTGCCGCATGCGGCTTCGCCATGCGTCAGCGCGCTGCCAACGTGCCATGTGAGTGTCGATAGTTGCGGAGGGCAAGCAGCGCTATTATAGAAACATGGCGGGCCACAGTTGGCTGTCGAGCCCTTGGCGCCTGATTCTGGTGCTGAGCCCATTTTTGATGTCGCCGATCGGGTGGAGCTTCGCGCAATCCTATAGAGTCGATAACAGTGCCAGCTCAGCGCTGACCAACTATCTTCGGCATAACCGATTGCCGCTCGTAGGTGCGCAGGTGCTGACCGACGGCGTCAGCGTAAGGCGCATTGTGCTCTATGGCTTTGTTGCCAGCGAATTCGGCAAAAATGACGCAGCGCAAAAGGCGCTTGCGTACGTTACCCATCAAATACAGGCGGAAACCGTTGCGCCGGCTGTCGAAAATCGTATCGAGGTCCGACCGGAAATAGCGCGAATGAGATCAAACGCGATGCCCGCTTCATCCAATATCAGCCATGAATCGCTCGACCAGGTCCTGAACGATATCGCTCGCTACGGCGTCAGGATAGTCAACGGGGAGTCAGATCAGAGATAGCCTTTACGTCCGAATGCTTGTCGCCTTGCTTGCAATTTGAAACCTGTGGCGGAGCAGGAGCCATCGACCCCGTGCTAGACTCCCAGCCGTGGCTGAAAAGGTTATTCTGCTGAAGACTCAGCCGGCCGTCGGCGACGCAGACGAAAGCAAGTTCCGCATTCGGTATGCCGAAGCACTCAATGCGCAGCAGCTTGCCGCCGTGGTTCATCGTGACGGTCCGTTACTGGTCATTGCCGGCGCTGGTTCGGGCAAGACGCGCACTCTAATCTATCGCGTGGCGCGGCTGATCGAGAGCGGCGTAGCGCCAGGCGCAATTCTGCTGCTTACCTTCACTCGTCGCGCCGCCCAGGAGATGTTGCGCCGTGTGGAGCAACTAATCGGTGAAAGGGGTGGGCAAGTCAGCGGCGGCACCTTCCATTCATTCGCCAACCAGGTCCTGCGGCAATACGGCAACCTGATTGGACTCAAGCCGAATTTCACGATTCTCGACCGCGCCGATATGGAAGACATTATAAACCTGCTGCGCGGTCGAATGGGGTTGGGTTCGAAGGAGCGGCGGTTTCCAAAGAAGGCGGCAATCGCCGAAGCGATCAGTATGGCCCGCAACAAAAACCGCGGGCTTAAGGAGGAACTGGAACTGGATTTTCCTCATCTGCTTGAGCACGAACCGGAGCTTATTTCGCTGGCCGAGGGGTATGAAGTTTACAAGCGCGAACGCGGCCTGCTCGATTACGACGATCTGCTTTTTCGGATGGCTGAGCTGTTGACCGGCCACGACAGCGTACGGCGGCGTCTGTCTGATACTTATCGCTACATACTGATTGACGAGTATCAGGATACCAACGTAATCCAGGCCGAATTGGTACGTCTGCTGGCCGCAACTCACTCCAACGTGATGGCAGTGGGGGACGACGCGCAATCAATCTATTCGTTCCGCGGCGCTAATTTCCGCAATATCATGGATTTTCCCTCGTTGTTCCCCGATACCCGGATTATCAAGCTCGAGCAAAATTACCGTTCCCTGCAAGGCATCCTCGACCTCGCCAACGAAGTCATTTCGCGCGCAGGAGAAAAATATACCAAGGTGCTCTTCACCGAACGCCGCGGGCAATTTCGTCCACTGCTGGTGCGCGCCGCCGACGAACATATGCAGTCGCGGTTCATCGCTCAACGGATACTCGAATTGCGCGAAGAGGGAGTCCCGTTGGGGGATATCGCGGTACTGTTTCGCTCGAGTTTTCACTCGTTTGATCTGGAGCTGGAGTTGCAGCGCCGTGACATTCCTTTCGTGAAACGCGGTGGCTTCAAATTTATCGAGACGGCTCACATCAAGGATGTTCTGGCCCATCTCCGGATCGTTACCAATCCGGCCGACGCGGTCTCCTGGATGCGGGTGCTGGTGCTGGTTGAAGGTATCGGCACTCGAAGTGCCGAGCGTCTGATCGATACCATAATCCATGCTGAGCAGCCCGAGGAGGAATTGCGGCGCAATTTCGGCCGGCTCGGTTCGCGTGCGCAAAAAGCGGCTGCCGGATGCGCTGAGCTGGCTGCCCTAATCGCTCGCCTTCGTACAGGACAGGGCCGCCCTGCGGACCAACTGGCAGAGGTCGTTCAGTATTATTTGCCAATTATGCGGGATCACTATCCCGACGATTATCCCAAGCGCGAGCGTGACCTCGAACACTTTCAGGATCTCGCTGAACGTTATCGCAGTCTGGAAGCCATGTTGGCAGACATGGCGCTTGAGCCCCCCAGCGATTCGATTGGCGATGTGCTGGCGGTGGATCCCGAGGAAGGTTACGTGACGCTTAGCACAATCCACTCGGCCAAGGGCCTCGAATGGCGGGTTGGTTTCGTGATTTGGGTTGCCGACGGACGGTTCCCCGGCCCGATGAGCGTGCGGCCCGAGGAATTGGAAGAAGAACGGCGTCTGATGTACGTCGCGATTACTCGTGCTCGCGACGAGCTTTACTTAACCTATCCCGTCTACATGATCGAGCGCAGTCTCGGATACGTCATGGGACGCGCATCGCGGTTTATCGAAGGCATCGACATGACCGTGCTCCCGACTGCAATGCTTCAGGAAGCGGACGAAGAACAATAGTGGCCGACCGAAACCGTCGCCGGAAGCGCGTCGCGCCCGCCGTGGAAGCCAATGCCGCGTCGACCCATGGCGGTGAGCTTGTGCACCCGGAGTCTTCGCTTTAGGGCACGGCGAACCACGTTACCGCGAGAGGAGGCAACGTTAAACGCAAAGAGTAGTCAAACCCGTGTCGCGGGATGGCTTCGGCCTCGACTGAGCCGCGGTTGCCGACGTTGCTGCCGCCGTACCATTGCGAATCAGTGTTGAGCAGTTCCTGGTAGTTCCCGGGCACCGGCACGCCGATTCGATAATCGTCACGTACTACCGGTGAGAAATTGCAGACACAAATTATCCGGCGGGCGCCGTTTTTCGGAATACGCATAAACGCGATGACGTTTTCGTCAGAATTGTCAGCATCAATGAAATGAAATCCCGCGGGGTCATTATCCGCTTCCCAAAGGGCCGGTTCGGCCCGGTAAATGCGATTTAAGTCTCGCACCAGGGCCTGCAATTGGCGATGTTCGTCATATTGGGTCAGATGCCAGTCGAGGCTTTCATCGTGATTCCATTCGCGCCACTGGCCAAACTCGCCTCCCATAAACAGCATCTTCTTGCCGGGCCGCGCCCACATGTAGGCATAGAGCGAACGCAGATTGGCAAACTGCTGCCAGCGATCGCCCGGCATCTTGGCCAGGAGCGAGGCCTTTCCGTGAACAACCTCGTCGTGTGACAGGGGCAGGATAAAGTTTTCACTCCAGGCGTAAAGAAAACCAAAGGTTAATTCGTGGTGATGGTAACGGCGATGAATCGGATCCCGCGCGAAATAGTTGAGCGTGTCGTGCATCCATCCCATATCCCACTTGAAGCCAAAGCCAAGTCCGCCAAGGTAGGTGGGCTTGCTCACGCCAGGCCAGCTAGTTGATTCCTCCGCGATGGTGATGGAGCCGGGTGCTCGGCCATAGGTGAGTTCATTGAGGGATTTGAGGAACGTCACCGCCTCGAGGTTCTCACGACCCCCATAAGCGTTCGGGAGCCATTCACCCTCTTTGCGGCCGTAGTCCAGGTACAACATGGATGCGACCGCATCCACACGAAGCCCGTCAACGTGGTAGTCCTGCAGCCAATGCAGAGCACTGGCGATGAGAAAGTTGCGAACCTCTTCGCGACCATAATTGAAGATATAAGTATCCCAGTCCGGATGGTGACCTTTGCGCGGGTCGAGATGCTCGTACAAGGCAGTGCCGTCGAACCGCGCCAGGGCGAACGAATCGGTGGGAAAATGAGCTGGCACCCAATCCAGGATCACTCCGATTCCGCGCTGATGGAGATGATCCACCAGGTAACGAAAATCATCGGGCGTGCCCCACCGCGCCGAGGGCGCAAAATAGCCGGTCACCTGATAGCCCCACGAACCCGAGAACGGGTGCTCCATGACCGGCAGGAATTCGACGTGAGTAAATCCCATCTCATTGACGTAATCGGCCAACAGCGGGGCAATTTCGCGATAACTTAACCATCGGTTGTGCTCTTCGGGTACCCGGCGCCACGAGCCCAGATGAACCTCGTAGATCGACAAAGGTGAATTGAGCATTTCCCGGTGCTCGCGCGACTCCATCCATTCGTTATCTCCGAAGTGATAGGTGGACTGAAAGATGCGCGAAGCTGTGGCTGGCGGCTTTTCCGTCGCCGTCGCAAATGGATCGGCTTTGAGCGTCAGCTGATTATCGGCAGTGAGAATTTCAAATTTATAGTTCGTACCGGGCTCGAGTTCAGGGATAAACATCTCCCATATGCCCGATGAACCCAGTACTCGCATCATATCGAGCCGTCCGTCCCAGTCGTTGAAGTCGCCCACGACGCTGACCCGACGCGCATTGGGCGCCCATACTCCAAATGCGACACCTTTGATGCCGTCGAGCTCGCAAACGTGTGCGCCGAGTTTTTCATGGATACGTTCGTGGCGTCCCTGGTTCCAAAGCAGCTGGTCGAGTTCGCCGATCGTGGGTAGGAACCTGTAGGGGTCGTGGATTGTCGTCACTACCCCATTGGGGTATTCGACCCGGAGCTTGTAGGGGAAGACTTCTTTCCGATTTTCAATCAGGATTTCGAACAGACCATCGCCATTGCGCTGAAGCATTGGTCGGGGCTTGGCGCCGTCTTCAACCACCGCGATCTCATTGGCACCGGGACGCCAGGCACGGATCGTGACGCCCTCGGGACCCGGATGAGCACCGAGGATTGAATGCGGATCGGAGTGTTCAAGTCTCAGGAGACGTTCGATCTCGGAACTGGCGATCAAATCAGATGCCACACCACAAACCTCACATGAGTATTTGCCATTGGGTTGTCGGGCCGTGTAAATGCTGCCAAGCGGCCGATTGCTGACTCCGTTGCTGCTTCTGGGCGGAAAAGGGCAGCGCCGCACCGCAGTAGTGGCCGCCGATTTCGAATCCGGATTGCAGGCGATCGATTTCCGTCGAGCAGAGCAGCGACGAGGCCGCCCCTTCCAGCCTAAACTGCTGCAGGGGAGCACTCAATTGGGAACCAACGGTTCACATCGGGACTCAGGGAGAAAAACTGCAGGATACAACATCATGAGCGCGGAAATTCAGGGAGGCGAAGCACAGCTGCCCCTTGGAGTTCATCATGCTTGAGCTTTCGCAGCGCCAGATTGGCATCGTCCAAAGCCATGATAGTCGTATGACTACGGATAGGAATCTCCCCGGCAATTTTCAAAAATTCCTCGCCATCGGCGCGGGTGTTGGCCGTAACACTGCGCAGCTCCCTTTCGTAAAAGAGATGGCGCTCGTACTCGAGCGAGGGTATCGGGCTCAGATAGATTCCGGCCACGGCAAGAATCCCCCCACGGTCTAGTGCTTGGAGCGCGGGCTGGACCAGTTGCCCGGCCGGGGCAAAAAGAATGGCCGCATCGAGTGGCGCGGGCGGTCGTTCTTCGGCGCGGCCAATCCAGTCGGCGTTCATTTCCCGGGCGAACTCTTGATGGCGGCCACCTCGGGTCATCACAAACACGCGGCATTTCCAATGACGGAGCACCTGTAAGGCCAGATGCGCAGAACCGCCAAACCCGTACAGCCCGACAGTGGCTCCCGGCTGTATCTCGGCACGCTTGATTGCCCGATAACCGATAATGCCGGCGCAGAGCAATGGAGCTGCTTGTTCATCCGGAATCGTTGACGGCAGCGGATAGGCGAAGTCCTCGCGCACGGTTGCCCATTCGGCATACCCGCCATTCTCATCCCATCCGGTAAAACGTGCGTTAGGACAAAGGTTCTCGCGTCCGAGTTGGCAATACTTGCAGCGACCACAAGTCTCGCGGAGCCAAGCAATTCCAACCCGGTCACCGGGCCTGAACCGACTGCAATGGTCGCCTAATTCAACAACTTCGCCGACCAACTCATGGCCAGGAATGATCAGCTCCTGTTTGGGTGGCAGGTCACCCTCGGCTACGTGCAGATCAGTCCGGCAGACGCCGCAAACCCGTACGCGAACAAGCAGCTCCCCTGTTCGCGGCCGCGGCCGTGCCAGTTCGACTGGTTGGAGCGGATTGATTTCAATGGGTGCGGGTGTCCGCACCGCCATAGCCCGCATGGACTCCATCGCGTCCCGGCTCCCAGCCTCAATCATACCAGCGGCTGGGAGCGTGTTGGGAGCCTTGCGTGGCTAACTGTCGCGGCGTTCACGCGTTACACGATTCGACCAGTAATCATAGGAAACTTTGAGGGCCGCGGCGGATCGCTCGAAGCTGTCGAACACTACGAGGCCGCGCTCGCGCGCGAGCTGCTTTGCGCGCGCCACGATAGTTTCAACATGAGCCGGGTGGAGAATCACAAAGAATGGCTTCAGGGTCTTACGGTTGAACTCCGCGATGTGGTCCAGCAGGCGGGTCAGCTCATCCTCATGACTCGCCCACCTTTGCGCGCGCAGCCCCGTGCCAATTTCGAGCACAATCGCATCAATTATCGGGTCGCGGTCGAGGATATCAAGGATGCGAGCGAGATTGCCGCGATTGACGTCTCCGCCCATGATAGTTCCGCCGGCGTCGAGGGGATTACGGTAGCTGCCGCCAATCACATTGAAAAAGGTTTTCAGCTCGTCGTAGGAGGAATCCGACAAGGTTGGAATCTCGAGGCCGGCCGAGGCGAAGGTATCGGTTATAACCACCGATTGACCACCAGTCATTGCCACCAGGCCCATCCGACAGCCCTTCATCGGGCGCCCGCGCGCGAGTGCCTCAACCGCATCTAGCATCGCATCCAGGCCGGCGACACTTACCGCGCCACTCTGCCTGACCATTGAATTCCAAACCGCTGCCGGCGTCGCCAGGGAACCGGTATGGGACAATGTTGCGCGTGCTCCGGCCTCGGTCATGCCACCCTTCCAAATCACGACGGGAAAGCGTGCACAGGCGCGCCGCAGGCTTTCATAGAAGCGCCGTCCGTCGCGTACCCCTTCGATATACATCCCAACCACGCGTGTGCGCGCATCCTCGGCCATGAGGTCGAGGTAATCTGCCGCCTCGAGCATTAGCGCGTTGCCGATCGAGGCCGCCTTGTTGATGCGCAAGCCTCGCAGGGGAGCTTGCGAGGAGAAATTTATCGTGTGTGTGCCGCTCTGCGAGATAAAGCAAACGTCGCCAGCTTCCCCGACGTTGAGATCCGGAAAATTACAAAGCCCGACCTCGGGGTTGTACAGGCCCATACAGTTCGGTCCAACCAAGGCGATATCCGACGATAATGCGATCTCTTTGAGCTGCTGTTCGAGCCGGATACCCAGTTCTTCGCCGGTCTCGGAAAAGCCGGAAGTAAAAAACCCGATCGCGGCGACCTTGTTTTGCACGCAATCCTGCAGAATGCGAGGTGCGACCTGGCGAGGCACGGCGCTGACCGCATAATCGATCGGGTCAGGAACCTCGGCCAAAGACTGGTAATTCTTGATGCCCATTGCTTCGATGCCGAGAATTTCCTTCGGGTCGATCTGCACCGAGTACAGTTTGCCGCTGAAGCGTTTCATCGCCCTTAGCCACATGTAGCCGCCCAGCCGCTTATCGCCAATTACCGCGACGGTGCGGGCTTCCAGGCCGCGCTTTAGGTTGAGCCGGCGCTGTTCGTGATGGGGGTCGAACGCTGTGTCGTCAAGCGCGTCAGCGCCGTTTACCACGATCCGCGCGTCGAGGACCTTAAATCCGTCGGCATATGCAACCACGGGGTTGAGGTCCAACTCGCTGATATTGCGCTGCTCCCAGACTAATCGAGAGATGGTCGCTATGAGCTCGGCCAGAGCGGTCAGATCTACGGCGCGTCCGCCCCGCAATCCCTGTAGCAGAGCTCGACCCCGCAACTCATCCAGCATTCTGCGGGCCTCAGCAGCTTCCACAGGGGCCAAACGCAAAGCGGTGTCGTCCATTACTTCCACGAACACGCCACCCAAGCCCGCCAGAATCAGAGGGCCAAATCGGCGGTCACGGACAGCACCGACGATCAACTCAACGCCAGGGGGAGCCATCTTTTGCACGACTACCCCTTCGAAGCGTGCCTGAGTTGCGTACTGAGCCAGGTTTCGGCGTATGCGCTCGAAGGCAGCGCGTACCTCCTGCTCTGAAGTCAGATGGAGCATCACGCCGCCAACCTCGCTTTTATGCGTGATATCCGGCGACAGCACCTTGAGGACCGCGGGAAAACCCAGGCGATTTGCCGCGGCGACGGCATCATCGGCCGTGCGCGCCGGTTCCGCCATCACGGTCGAAACTCCGGCAGCTTCCAGAAGCCGTTTGGACTCGACTTCAGAAAGAGTCGCGCGTCCACCAGTTCCAGCAATGATTTGCTCAATAATGCGCTGATCCACGAATGTCGCGTATATCAGAGCTCTTCATCGCTTGCCATCCTCCGGAGCCGGGTGGTTCGCCATCGGATCGCCAGGTTGGTGCCATCTTTGTTCACTAATTCACGCGGGGGATGAGGGTAGCTTGGTGTATGCTCTATACATGAAGCGCGTTTGTGTCTTTTGTGGCTCCAACCAGGGCGCCCTGCCTGAGTATCGGCAGGCCGCTATCGAATTTGCCGAGGAATTGGCTGCGCGCCGTATCGGAGTCGTCTACGGTGGCGCGTCCGTCGGTTTGATGGGCATCATCGCCGATACGATGCTGTCGTGCGGCGGCGAAGTGATAGGCGTCATCCCGAACATGCTGGTAAATAAGGAGGTTGCTCATCGGGGACTGACGAAGCTGTACGAAGTCAAATCAATGCACCAGCGCAAAGCGTTGATGGCCGAATTGTCCGACGCCTTTGTAACGCTCCCCGGAGGTTTCGGTACGCTCGAAGAATTCACCGAGGTCATAAGCTGGCGTCTGCTCGGACTTCACCAAAAGCCGTGCGGGCTGCTTAACATCCTCGGCTATTTCGACAGGTTTTTGCAGTTTCTGGATTACGCCGTCAGCCAACAATTCATCAAACCGGCGCATCGGGCGCACATCCTGGTAGATGATGATCCGGCCCGCCTGGTCGCAACGCTGGTGCAAAACTTTACGGTGTCCGATGGCGTTTGGCTTACGGGTAAGGAGCAGACGTAGGCCACGACAGCCACCCTGCGATAAATATCGACTGTGCATATCCCACCGCGCCGTTTCTGGCCTCAGATGGGCAGCTGCAATAATTTTTGATCGAATGGGTAACTTGGAGATAATCGAACGGGTAGCGATTCGTGCTGCACGAGCTGCCGGCAGAATTCATCTGAGGCGCCTCAGTCATACCACTGCCAGCCGCAAGAGCAACGCCATTGACCTGGTGACGGAAGCTGATCATGAGGCCGAGGCCGCTATCTTGGACGTCCTGCAGCGGGAGTTTCCAGATCATACGATTTTAACTGAGGAAGGCAGCGGGAATTGCACTCTCACCGGGGATAATCGATGGATCATTGACCCACTCGACGGTACGACCAATTTCGCTCACACCTATCCCCAATTCTGCGTTTCCATCGCCTACGAGTCGCGGGGGCGAATTCAGCTGGGCGTGATTTTTGACGCACTCAAAAAGGAACTGTTCGTGGCCCGTCGAGGCGCTGGCGCCTGGCTGAATCGTCGCCCAATTCGCGTAAGCCAGGTCCGTTCACTCGAGACCTCGCTGTTAGCCACCGGCTTTCCCTACGACCGACGGGAACGCCGGCGCTTCTATCTGTGTTTTTGGGAAGCTTTCATGCTCCGCACCCATGGGGTCCGGCGTACCGGTTCCGCCGCTTTGGATCTAGCGTGGGTCGCATGTGGCCGAGTCGACGCATTCTGGGAATTTGGACTGAAACCTTGGGATGTCGCGGCAGGTTCCTTGTTAGTTGAAGAAGCAGGCGGTCGCGTGAGCAACATGGACGGCACGAGGCTCAGGCTCGGGGCAGGAGAGATCATCGCGAGCAACGGCCAACTCCATGAAAAAATGATTGAAACTCTCGCCATGGTTCGTCCTGAAGCAGAGCGGCGTCATGCCGAGATGTTGCGCGAAGAACAGGTTCCCACTGGAATCGAACGGATCTAACCGGAGCAAAGATGCCCCAACTTACACGTGTGCAGCCAGCGAGCGTTTGTTCTTTTTCTGATATACTCTCGGTGTTTTCTGCCCCGGTAGTGAAAAGGACATCACGGAGGTCTCCGGAACCTCAAGTCCGGGTTCGACTCCCGGCCGGGGCACCATCGTTTAAAGGCGGTTACGGCCAAAGCCGGCCACGCCATCTGATCGACCTGGGGCGAAGGGACGGGGCCGCAGGTTAGTGGGTCAGGTCACGCCGAGTAGTTGTTTTTTCGGGTTTCTCGGAATATTAGAGCGGGCCTCATAAGCACCCGTCTCCCAGCACCTACCTCCCCCACCAAGCGGTCGAGGTGTCCTCTGCGCAAGCTGCCCTCGATGTTTGATAGGACGACAAATTGCAAACCGGCATATAGAGGTGGCGACGATGCTTGTTCGGTGTTGGCCAGCCGCCTTCTGAAAGCAGGCATTTCAGAAAATGCCGCTCGCAGGCGTGCACTGTGGGGGGGTAGTACTACTATGTTGAGTCACAGCGCGATGAATAGCCGAAGAGAAAGGAGATCGGAATGGGCCAGCAGATGCTAGAGCAAGCGCCTCAGCGAGAAACCGTTGAACATTTGGATGGCAGCGTGACGGAGTACAGCTATTTCGAGCCCTCCGCGGATGCAATGGATAGGCTAGTGAAGCGGCTTTTCGCGGATCATTGGAATGAGATAACTGTCGGGCCTTGCATTGAGGGAGCAGTCTTCGAGATTAGGTTCAGCGAAGCGCCGAAGCTTTCGATGCTGGATGGCTACCTCACTGTGAATCTCGGCCCATGGCACTTCCACCTTTGTATCGGCGAGCATAAGGGCAATCGGTCCCCTGAACTGGCGCGTAAGCGCCGCGTTGCACGTGTCGCCCTGTTTGAGATGCGAGGCGCAGGATGCGGCGGTGGGCACAGCTGGGGAGTGCGAATGTGGAATGGTTTCGGCGAGCAGATGATTACCGTCTTTCTTCCCAACCCGAGATTGTCGGACGAGCTGAAGGTGCTGAGCGAACCCGACTGGGATCGACTGCGCCTGTGGTACGATTTGCGCCGCGAGTTTCTCGGTGAGGAACCACCTGCCGATATCGCGGCCGCACAGACCGCTGAGCGCATCGGGGGACCGGTTCTTGATAGCGATCATTGATGAGACGGTCTGCCCCCAACGTTGATCGAGGGAATCAGACGGGCACATGCCGGAGCGGGAGCGCGTCGCTAGCATTAATATTAATATTGAATCGCGGCGGCATTGATTGGCATAAGCGTTGGCCCGCGCAAGCGCGGCGAGGGCTCCACTTTCGCGCGGCGTGGCGCTCGGCTCTTTAATGAAATTCGTTTTTGATCACGGTTGCCGAGCGCCAGATATGCGGCTAGCCCAGCAAATTCTCTTTTGATTGATTGGCGGATTATCCAATCGCACATGGGCTCATATTAGACCAGCCTTAAACAAATTTTATCTTAGGCCGCGTGCCAATTCCTGAAGCTCTGCCGCGAGGCTCTGACATCAGGTCCGGACGAGCGGTCACAACTCCGAGCCTCTCATTCCAGCTGTCGAGGACTCAACGAGAATGCAGACCCATCGTCTTCAGAGGCCCCGTCGCGGACGACGGACGGCTCGGATCTTCCCGCTCTTTCCTCCACCGCAGAAGAAGAGATCCTTACCGTTGGATTCGAGGCCCGAGACGCCTACACTCGGCGGCAAGTCTATTCGTTCGAAGACTTCCCCGGTATCAGCATCGATCCGCCGCAAATCGCTCCTGTCACCGTCCCATGTTCCGTGCCAGAGCTCGCCCTCAACCCAGGTCACTCCGGTGACGAAGCGGTTGGACTCGATGCTGCGCAAAACCGTTCCGGTTTGGGGATCCACTTGATAGATTCTCCCGCTTCGATACTCTCCGACCCAGAGCCTGCCTTCGGCCCATGCGAGTCCCGAGCAGTTGCTGCCCGGCGCCGGGAGTGTCGCAAGCACCCTGCCGCTCTTAGGATCGATCTTCTGGATGTGGTCGCCTGCGAGTTGAAAGAGGTGATGGCCGTCAAAAGTCGTTCCCGCATCAGCAGGTGCAACGATCGCGTGCACGATCGTGCCGGTCGAGGGGTCGAGGGCATTTAGCCGGTCTCCAGCAGCGAACCAGACGCGACTACCGTCAAAGGTGACTCCATGCACGTGACTGACACCTGGCAAGGGCCCGTATTCGCGAACGATTTTGGCCTGTGATCGATTCATTCTTCCATCCTAGTCACCTGGGAAAGGAGCGGGGAGTAACAAGGTTGTCGTGAACTGGGGTATAGGGCTGCTGATCCAGCGGCGCGCTCGCCCCCGACCAAATGATTGCACCTTACCCGCTGCCGAAAGCGAGTCGAGACCTCGCTGGACGCTGCGCTGGCTCATACTCAGCACAAGCGCCAAGGCCGAGCTCGACCATGGCTCACCGTCGGCGAGAAAGGCAAGTATGGCGGAATTTTCTCCTTCGATGGGCGGTGCCAACACGATGACCCTGCGCGCCCGGTGCGGCACCAGCGCAAACCCTTGCCGGGTCGCAGTGACGCGGGCCAATGATCGAATCGCTGTCCGAAGCCTCGCAATTTCGACTCGCAGGCGTGCACGATGCGACTCATCAGCGTGCTTTGCTCCGAAAGTTCGTGCCAGGAGCAACTCCCTGGGTACATCCTTCGGCCATGCCTCGCCTAGCGCACGTAGGAGTCCGAACAGGATCGGACGCCGGGCGAGCGAGAGTACCCCGCCAACATGCCTCAGGACGTGACGACAGCCGTCCACTACGAATGATTCCGACTCCAGCAATGCTTCGACTTCGTCGAGCAATAGCAGCCGCTGTTGACCACCGGTGATGACGCGCGCCGCGGGCGTCTTCAAGGCGAGTGCTGTGTGTTCCACTTCAGCCGCAAGCGCGGGAATACGTGCCTGCAAAGCTGCTTGCCTGGCTCGAGCGAGCGCCGAGCGCGCTACCCTCGTTCGCAGGCTTCGAATCGCGATTCCCGCCACTATCAGTTCGTGTAGCGCTTTCAAGAAAGCAGGTAGAGGCGAGGGGTTTACCGCCGCCAGCGTACGCTCGGCCTGCGCGATGCGGCCGGTCAGTAGCAAGCGCCGCACTTCCAAATATCGGGCGTAAGCCCCGTTAGCACGATCGCCGTGCTCCTCGAGCGTAGCGCGTGCAGCCTCGAGCGCCTCCCCAGGCCAAGCAGGCTCCCGCGCCACAAGGGCGATGTCAGCCTGGGCGACGACACACCTGGCACGGGCCACGGCCTCATTCGGGCCAAATCGTCGTGCAGCCCTTCGCAGCAGCGCTTTCGCTCGGGCAAGGTCTCCGAGCCGCGCCATCGCGATGCCTCGAAGTGCCAGTGCGGCGGCATCGTTGCGCAGAGCCACCCGGTTCAGCGCACCAAGCCCATCGCCCTCAGCCAGCGCTCGCGCCGCCTCAGTGATGGTTAAGTCCATCGGAATCCTGTCAAACTTGTAACTCTCACTCACCGATACCCACAGGGTACATGTATCCGGCGGCTATCAATGAGACTCCGCGTATCGCAAAGCAACCCATGACCGCAACGCCAAAAGGAGAACAGCGCGATGACAAAGCACCGAACCGGCACCCGAGAAGAATGGTTGGCTGAGCGGCTCGAGCTGCTCAAGGCTGAGAAGGAGCTCACACGCCGCAGCGACGAACTGGCGCGACGGCGCCAGGAACTGCCGTGGGTTCGGATCGACAAGCAGTATCGATTTGAGACAGACGAGGGCAGCGCTTCGTTGGCGGATCTCTTCCGAGGGCGCTCGCAACTGCTGGTCTATCATTTCATGTTCGGGCCCGATTACACCGCCGGTTGTCCTTCGTGCTCGACGATCGCTGACAGCTTCAACGGGTTCGTCGTACACTTGGCAAACCACGACGCGATGCTCTGGGCGGTTTCGCGCGCACCGCTCGCCAAGCTGCAGACCTACAAGCGGCGCATGAAATGGACTTTCCCTTGGGCGTCTTCCTTCGGCACGGACTTCAACTCCGACTTCAGCGTGGGATTCACCGAGGAGCAGCAGCGCATTGGGGGCATCGACTACAACTACCGACACGAGCCCCCCTTCTTCGAAAAAAGAGGCGTTGTTCACGCCCGCATGTGCGGAATCGACACACCGACATATTTGCGTGAAAAACCCGGCATGAGTGCCTTCGCGCTCGAAGACGGCGTAGTTTACCATACATATTCCACCTATGCGCGCGGATTAGACGCCCTTTGGGGCATGTACCAGTGGCTCGACCGTGCCCCCAAAGGCCGCAACGAGTCGGGTCCCTGGTGGCTTCGGCACGATGAGTACAAAGACTGAAGCGACGGTGCTTGTGGCAGGCGCCGATGGGAATGGAAACCCACGACGTATGGCTTCGGTGGAACTTCGCGAGGACACGTTCCCTTACACGAATTGAAGGACTGTCGTTAGTTCTAGAGAAGCTTTTATCCCGTTCCGCGCCGGCCATCATGATTGTCGACCCAGTCGCGGACAAAGGGGCATGCGATGCTCTTAAAGGACGGGTTAGGGGACGAGGGTTTCGGGTCACAGGAGTCCGCCGCGATTCGGTTTTAGACGGCTAGGCAAACCGACTGGGTGCAGTCGCCCTCGCGAGAGTTGAGAAAAGATGTGCTGTCCGCTCGAAAACGCCGCAAATAGTTTCATCACAGATGCGCCGTTTCTACCCGACACTCTTTAGCGCGCCAGTTCCTCTCGCAGGATCAATGCTTACGTTCGCTCCTAGCCGGCCTTTTTCGCGGTTATGCCGTCACTTTTCGCCGTGAGCACAGGAGTGACCATCATCTAGTGAGCTTCGATGCGTTCAACTGCCCGGATGCCAATGCCAGGGGGGCTGGACGAGGTCGATGATGTGGATGCCGATGTCTGGGCAGACCTGGCCCGGAGCGGCAACGTCATTTCTCAGCATGTGAGCGGTAAGCATGGGCGTTATGATGCCGCCGTCGCTCGCCGACCTTGCGGCGCTACCGGACGACATTCTTCAGAGTGGAGACGCACCTAGGGTGCTTACCGCTTTGGTCGGCGTAGGCTACTTCCTCGTATAGACCGCGTTCGGGATGGTCGTGTTTCCGGTGGGAATTGGCTTGGCAGCCCTCTAGATAGCCTAGCCTAGATCAGCGCGCGCCGTACCAACAGCAGTTGCCTTAGTGCTCCTGAACGCCGGCATCTTCCAGCTCACCGCCCGCAAGGCCTATCGTCTTGCCTGCTGGGCACAGATGCCCGGTGACACCTCTAAGTTATCAGCTGACTGCGGCAACGCATGGCGCTACGGTCTATGTCTGGGCTCCGTGCTGTTACTGCGGCGCCAACCTCATGCTGACCTTACTAGTGACCGGGATGATGGATCTGCATGCCATGGTACTGGTGACAGCAGCCGTCACCCTCGAACGTCTTGCGCCAGAAGGGCGACATCTGGCTCGCGGTTTCGGTGCTCTGATGATAGGGACGAGCCTCTTTTTAATCGCTCGGGCAATCGCACTGCGATGAGGCCTTGCAGCTTGATCTTATCATTTGAGCCGATGCGAGCATAAAAAGCTTCGGATAAGCCGTCTGTGAGCCCGGGTTGAGTGCCAGGAATTTGAGGGTGACTCCGACGCGCTTCTGTCGCCGACAGTTGGATTTCAGAGTCTACGAGTCGGTCCGAAAATTTCCTGCAAAACGCAGGTTCTGCGCCCTATAGGAACGTGCCGGAGGTGACTTCGTCTGCTTTTTATGGGTCTCGAGTGACTTTCAGCTCGTCGCACTGAGCAGACGTGGAATCTCTTCCTGGCAAACTCTGAGGAAGTTGCGCCGCGGGCCGACCAATTCGGTGCCATGATGATAGGCCAGGCACCACTCGCGAAACACCCCGCTATCACCCAGAGGCATCGCGCGCAATTCGCCACGCTGGATTTCGACAAGTATCGACCACCGCGGCGCCACCGTGACTCCATGACCTTCTACCGCCAGTCGCTTGGCAACCTCGAGATCATCAGTTTCGATGCTGATCTCCGGGAACACGCCGGCTTGGATAAGAAACGCATCCCAAGCGGCCCACAACTTGTTACCAGGATTCGGCACGACCAGCCCTTGCCCTTTCAGATCTTTCGCATGCAGTCGATCGCGGCTAGCCAACTGATGCTGCGGGGCAACCGCAGCGACAAGCTCGTCATTCCCCAAACGTACCATTCCCAGCGACTGCTGTTTTACAGCAAAAGGCAAGAGGACGAGATCGAGCTCGCGATGGGCCACTCGGGCTACCATCGAATCGGGGTCAGCCGTAATTACTGACAAGGCAATTCTGGGAAAGCGGCTGCGAAACAAGCCCAGCACTTTGGGTAGTACTGAGCGGCTAAACAGCGAGGGGGCGCCGATCGAAAGATGCCCCGACGCCGTTTTGGTGTGTTCGGCGAGCAAATCCCTGGCCCGGTCGAGATTGTCGAGCACCTGGCGAGTACATTGCAGGAAGATTTCGCCGGCGACGGTCAGGCCGACAAATTTGTTCGAACGCTTTAGGAGCTGCACACCTAGGCTTCGCTCCAAAGCGCTGACTTGCTGGCTCACCGATGATTGGCTAAGCCGCAGTCTCTTGGCTGCAGCGGTGAAGCTCCTTGTATCGGCGATGGCCCGAAATGTTCTCAACAAGCGAATGTCCGGCTCCATTACAGTTACAAATGTTTTTCATTGACGGTCGTAATGACCACCACGCGCATGGGCGACCTGCCCAAGAACTAGGCGTCCGCCTTGATGAGCGACATCACTGGCGACCAGCTGCTCTGAGCACTTCCAATTTTTCCGCCTACTTTGGCGACTCGGCCAGCGAGGTCAACGACGGCACCAAGTTTGCGCTCTCATCCGAGCAACTTAGCGGCCAGAACGATGCGGCTAAGGCATGGAAGCGATTAGCGATCGTGATTGTAGAAATCGCGAAATGGGTGCTCGCTTGACCGAGACCCATTGCCCTTACTGCGCCTTGCAGTGCGGCATGAAGCTAAGCGTCGACCACCGCGGAGTTCGGGTGATACCACGCGAATTCCCGACCAATAGAGGAGCTCTGTGTCAGAAGGGCTGGACTGCGGCCGACTTGTTGATCAGCCATGAGCGCCTGACCTCTCCTCTGATGCGCGAGCGACGCAACGAACCTCTGCGTCCGGTCAGTTGGGAGCAGGCGTTGGCCCGCATCGCGAGCGCTTTTGTCAGGATCAGGGAGCGTTACGGCCGTGACGCCATCGGTATTTTCGGTGGAGGCGGGCTTACCAATGAGAAGGTTTACGCCCTCGGCAAGTTCGCACGTGCGGTGCTGGGCACACGCAACATCGATTATAACGGTCGCTTCTGCATGTCCTCCGCGGCGACCGCCGGCATGATGGCCTTGGGACTCGACCGCGGACTGCCGTTTCCGCTCGAGGACATCCCCAACGCCGAGGTGATCCTCCTCGTCGGCGCCAATCCTGCCGAAACAATGCCACCAATCATGCAGTACTTTAACGAGCAACAGCGGCGTGGTGGGCGTTTGATCGTCGCGGATCCGCGGACGACGGCGACCGCACGCGCCGCTGACCTTCATCTGCAGTTAACCCCGGGTTCGGATGCCGCCCTCGCAAACGGCCTGCTTCACCTCGTGATGGCGCAGGGCCATTTGGACCATGAGTTTATAGCAACTCGCACCACGGGGTTTGAGGCGGTCAGGAGAATTGCGGCTGCGTATTGGCCCGAACGCGTCGAGCGCCTTACCGGGGTGCCTGCGCGTCTGTTGCGCAAAACTGCGCACATGTTGGGTGACTGTAGGTATTTAATGATCCTGACGGCACGGGGGGCAGAGCAACAGAGCCGCTCGGTGAACAATGTACTCGCTTTTATCAACTTGGCCCTCGCCCTCGGCAAGGTCGGCCGCAAATACTGTGGATGGGGTTGTCTGACCGGACAGGGCAACGGTCAAGGGGGCCGCGAGCATGGTCAAAAAGCCGATCAGCTTCCCGGTTATCGTCGTCTCGAAAACCCTCTTGACCGCGAGCACGTCGCACGGATTTGGAAAATGTCTCCCGAGCAGCTACCCGCGCCGGGCCGCTCGGCCTTTGAGCTGCTCGACTCCATTGGCACTGACAATGGGTTAAGGGCGTTGCTGGTCATCGGTTCCAATCCGGTGATCTCCGCTCCAGACTCCGGCCGAATCGTGCGCCGCCTCAGCAGTCTCGACTTTCTCGCAGTTGCAGACATCTTTCTGTCCGAGACCGCCGAGCTGGCCGACGTAGTTCTTCCCGTGACTCAATGGGCCGAAGAGGAGGGCACGATGACTAACCTTGAAGGCCGCGTGATTCGGCGCCGGCAAGCCATACAGCCACCAGCCGGGGCGCGTTCAGACCTGCAGATTCTAGCTGGACTTGCGGCCTTGCTAGGCGCACCGGGAGTGATTGCCGACGAACCGCGCGCAGTCTTCGATGAGTTGCGCCGGGCCAGTGCGGGCGGTGTAGCCGACTACGCAGGGATCACTTACGAGCGCATCGATCGCCAAGAGGGAGTCTTTTGGCCGTGTCCCGACAAGAACCATCCGGGGACCCCAAGAGTCTTCCTCGAGCGTTTTGCTACGGCCGATGGCCGTGCGCGCTTCCATCCTGTGGAATATGAGCATCCGGCCGAGGAACCGGACGATGAATATCCTCTTTATCTGACCACGGGGCGCGTTACTGCGCATTATCAGTCGGGCGCTCAGACCCGCCGCGTAGCCGCACTCAACGCCTCGCAACCAGAGCCGTTTGTCGAGATCCATCCCGCGATCGCTCACGATCTCGGGATCGCCCCGAATGAGCTCGTACGACTGGCCACGCGCCGGGGCGCGGCCTTGATGCGGGCGCGACTGACCGAGACCCTGCGGATGGATACGATCTTCGCTCCATTTCACTGGGGCGAAGCAGGGTGCGCAAACCTCCTGACCAATCCCGCGCTCGATCCCTTGTCGAGGATGCCAGAATTCAAGGTTTGCGCAGCGCGTCTCGAAAAGCTCACGCCGGCGGCCGTGTTACCAATGGTTTGCTCGGACGATCGCAGCTGAGAGGAGATTCGACTGGCAGTAATGGTTTCAGCGAACGATAGCAGACAAAAACTAATCGTGATCGGTAATGGTATGGCCGGCGCCCGCACCGTCGAGGAGATTCTTGCACGCGGCGGCGGGGAGCAATTCGCGATCACTGTCTTCAGTGAGGAACCTTATGGCAATTACAATCGAATCCTGCTCTCCAACGTACTGTGTGGCGCGCAGGATCCGTCGCAGATCTTCCTTAACCCGCCCGAATGGTACGAGGAACAGGGGATTACGCTTCGCCTGGGGGTGCGCGCCGATGTGATCGCTCGGCCACACAAGGCGATTCATTGCGACGATGGTAACTGGTACAGCTACGACAAGTTAATTATTGCGACGGGCAGTCGGCCGACGATTCCCCCGATCGCCGCTCTGCGCAAGCCCACCGGGGAGTTGCGACCAGGTATTTTTGTATTCCGAACTCTCGACGATTGCCGGCGCATCGCGGAATATGCGGCAAATTGTCGACACGCCGCGGTCATCGGCGGCGGACTCCTCGGTCTCGAAGCCGCGCGAGGTCTGCTCACTCAGAAGGTTGAAGTCAGCGTCATTCATCTGCTCGACCATTTGATGGAGCAACAACTCGACCCGGTGGCCGGCGCGCTCCTCAAGCGGACCATCGAGGCAATGGGAATCAAAGTCTATCTGAAGAAGCTCACCAAGGCAGTGCTCGGAGACAACCGGGTGACTGGCCTCGCCTTCGAGGACGGTAGTTCTCTCGAATGCGATATGGTGGTGATTGCCACTGGCATCACACCAAATGCTGAAATCGGCTCGCGCTGGGGTCTCACCACCGAACGCGGCATCGTCGTCGACGATCAGCTCCGCACTTCAGACCCGGACATCTACGCGGTTGGGGAGTGTGCGCAGCATCGCGGCCGCGTCTATGGTCTGGTGGCTCCGCTGTGGGAACAAGCCAAGGTTTTAGCTGACCACATCACCGGGTCAAATCCGGCCGCGGCCTACCAGGGTTCGAAGCTAGCGACCAAGCTTAAGGTAATGGGCGTCGAACTGGTCTCCATGGGTGCCATTACTCCGGACGGAGAGCACGAAGACGTGGTTCAGTTCCTCGAAGCCCGCCGCGGTATCTACAAGAAACTGATCATCCGAGATGGGCGACTGGCGGGCGGCATCCTGATGGGTGACATCGGCAAAGGCGCATACCTGATGCAAGCGTACGATCGCGGCATCCGCTTACCCGATGAGCGTCTGTCGCTGCTGTTCGAGACTGGCGCACCCTCGGTCCAGGTAACGTTCGAGGAGATGCCTGACAGCGTACAAATTTGCAACTGCAATGGGGTCAACAAAGGCGCGATCGTGGCGTCGGTTGCGGCCGGTCACCGCAGCCTGCGCGCCGTAATGGAAAACACACGGGCCGGCACGGGCTGCGGCTCCTGCAAAGGCCTCGTGGATGAACTCGTGCGTTGGGCCTGCCAGGGCGAGATCGTCGACGATCCCGCGCTCCATTACTACGTTCCCGGCATCCCACTGACGAAGCCCGAGCTCACCAAAAAGATTCGCGAACTTGGCCTCAAGTCGGTCAGCGCCGTTTTCGACGCGCTCGCCGATGGGCGCGACGACGCGCAGAGCAAGCCTGGCCTTGCGTCGTTACTGCGAACCATCTGGGGTGCCGACTACGTGGACGAACGCGATGCTCGCTTCGTCAACGATCGCGTGCATGCCAACATCCAGAACGACGGCACCTTTTCAGTCGTGCCGCGCATCTACGGAGGTGTGACCTCGCCCGCCGAGTTACGGCGTATTGCCGACGTCGCCGAACGCTATCATGCTCGCATGGTCAAGATCACTGGAGGCCAACGCATCGACCTCCTCGGTATCAGAAAAGCCGATCTGCCCGCGGCGTGGCGCGATCTCGGTATGCCGAGTGGTCACGCTTATACCAAGGCCTTTCGCACGTGCAAAACTTGTGTCGGAACCGATTTCTGTCGCTATGGCCTGGGTGACTCGACCAAACTCGGCATTGCGATCGAGAAGCGCTTCCAGGGAATCGAGGCGCCGCACAAGATGAAGCTTGCTGTCAGCGGATGTCCGCGCAACTGCGCTGAAGCAACCGTCAAGGACCTTGGTGCGGTGGCAGTCGAGAATGGCTGGCAAGTCTATATCGGCGGCGCCGCCGGCTCGGTAGTGCGTGCGGGTGATCTACTTGCCACCGTCAAGACTCACCAGGAGGTCATCACCCTGATGGGGCGCTTCATGCAGTATTACCGCGAGAATGCTCGCTACGCGGAACGGACTTATCGCTTCGTTGAAAGGATCGGAATCGAACGTTTGAAAGCCATTCTCGTCGAGGATTGCGACGGGCAGATCACGCGCCTCGACCAGGAAATCGAATCCGCGGTGGCCGCCTACCGCGATCCTTGGACCGAGGGATGTCAGGCTTACGAATCGACTCAGTTCGCAGAGCCGGTGACTGTCAACGAAGAGGCCGCAGGTTCCTCGGTCTGATGCTTTGCGTGGACTTGCCGATGAAGGAAACAACGCAGGTGTTGGTGGGAAGCTTGGACCAGATCGGTCTGGGTCAGGGCCGTTGCTTTGTGATCGGTACACGGAAGGTCGCGGTATTCCGCTTGCGCAACGGCGAGGTCTGCGCGCTGGATGCGTGCTGTCCGCATCGCGCGGGTCCACTGGCCGAAGGCATTATCGGCGGCGGCATCGTCATCTGCCCGTTGCATGGTTACAAGTTTTCTCTCGCTGACGGCCGCGGTCTGGACAACGATCTCGCGGTCAGCAGCTACCAGGCGGAGGTTCACGAGGGAATGATTTTCCTGCGCCTTTCGCGGGCCGATTGAACCGGAAGTTTACCAGCAAGGCCAGATATTTCACTCAGTCCCGCGGGACTAGCCGTGATTCCGTGGCGGTTTCGCGAGCCGATGTACCCATATAAATCGCGCGTAGTTTTCTAAACATGACAGACGAGTTCGCAAAAGGGAGTAACGCTTGACCACACCGAAGGGCAGCCCAAAGCGAGGGCTGGCGGGCGCAACACTCGGTTTCTTTGTCGGCTTCGCGGCAGTAGCGCTCTTTGGTCCAATGACCCAAAGGCTTCGGGCCGAACTGAGTCTGTCGCCCGTAACGTTGGGATTTGCCCTGGCCTCGCCACTGCTGTCGGGGTCGCTCCTTCGGATTCCGTTTTCCTCCTGGGTGGATACCACCGGCGGTCGCAAACCGTTTCTGGTGCTACTGAGTTTGTCGACCCTCGGGATGGTGGGGCTGTTACTTTTATTCAATTTCACGACCGCCGATCACTTGCTCCCGGGTTCTTTTTCTCTGCTATTGGTGCTCGGCGTCCTATGCGGCTGCGGGATCGCCACGTTTTCGGTTGGAGTCGGGCAGGTTTCGTACTGGTTTCCACAGTCTGAGCAAGGCCTCGCGTTAGGCATTTATGCCGGCCTCGGAAATACCGCACCAGGAATATTCTCCTTCCTTCTTCCAGTGGCGATTGCAGCTTGGGGTGTAGCAGGTGCTTATCTGGCTTGGTTCATTTTTCTGCTGATCGGCACGCTCGCTTACGCGATCATCAGCCAGGATGCGCCCTACTTTCAGCTTCGTCGTCGCGGAATTCGCGATCCCGAGGCGCAGCGAATCGCACGGGAACATGGCCAGCAGATTTTCCCAGGACGCACGGCTTCGGGTGGACTGGTTGTAGCTGCTAGGCGGTGGCGAACCTGGGCGCTGGTCAGCCTTTACCTGGCGACCTTTGGCGGATTTCTTGCCCTTACTGCGTGGCTTCCCGTCTATTGGAGCTTGTACCTCGATCTCACACCAGAAAAGGCGGGTGGCCTGACCGCGCTCTTCTCGATCAGTGCGTCACTTGCGCGCATAGTAGGCGGCTACTGCGCGGATCGTTTCGAAGGCGAACCTACTGCGCGCCTGGCATTGTCCGCGCTTGCGATAGGTGCACTCCTAATGTCATGTGCTAGGAGCCTTCGCCTTTCGGTTGCTGCCGTGCTGCTGATGGCCGTGGCAATGGGCGTGAACAACGGGGCAGTCTTCAAGCTGGTAGCGAAATATGTGCCCGAAGCAGTCGGTGGGGCATCCGGCTGGGTGGGCGGCTTGGGCGCAGGCGGCGGTTTTGCCTTGCCCCCGTTGATGGGATGGATTGCACAGCACGACGCAACGGGTTACGCCAGCAGCTTTCTGCTTTTCGCGGCTCTCGGTGTGATTTGCCTCTTTCTCGCGGGCGCGCTCGAGGCAAGTGCTCGCCATGGTGGCGACCTGGAGCTTGTGGAAGAAAGCGCGTGAGTCGGGTGAGGCCTCACGGTTGCCTGACTCTCGCTCCGTTCACCCCTTCTGAGTCTTGATGGCATTGTCGCTTCCGGCTTCACTTTCAACCCATCGGTTGCGTCGACCTCGCCATTGACATGGCGCGGACGTCGGTCAAAGACGTGCCCTCTGGAAGCGCAAAAAAATCTGAAGATGCCTCACAGTTTGTAGCGGCTACCCATCCATGCCCTATGATCAAGACCTTGCGCTGGAACGGTCGGCGGTCGCCTTCGAGCGGATGCTCTGCGGAAGAATGGGCTTCCCCCCGACGAGAAGCTGAAGGAGCGTTGTGATTTTTTCGCCGGTGATCTGTCGGGTGCTGGCTTCGTGGACAGTTGAGTGAGCAGGATCGGAAAAAGTGTGGTAGAGTCCAAAAGGCTCTTGTCGCGCCGAACTGCACGGCGCCCTCGATGTGAGAAACGAGCTGGGAGGACGAGCGCGATGACCGTGACGCAACCCAACGGCGAAAAAAGCCACAAGCCCGATACCGTGCCCGTGCGGCTTCATCACGCGGCTTATGTATGCCGCGATCTCGAACAGACCCGCAAATTTTACGAAGACATCATGGGATGGCCGCTGGTGGCGACCTGGCGCGAGCGTGACAAGGTCTTCGGTGAAGACGAGCTCTATTACTGCCACCTATTCTTCCAGATCGCTGATGGGGGCGCACTCGCGTTCTTCAAGTTTGCGGATCCGCGCCAGCACGAGAAGTTCGCCGATTACGGACCGCATTCGCCCTTCATCCATCTCGCGCTCAAATTGCCCGATGCCGCGAGCCAGGAAGAACTCAAGCACCGGCTCGAGGCGGCCGGCTATCAAACCATGGTGCTCAACCATGGCTATTGCGTGTCACTCTATGTGACTGACCCAAATGGTCTGAACCTCGAATTTACGGTCGATCATCCAGACGCGGCGAAGATCTCGGCCAAGCGTGCAGCAACCGCACACGAAGATTTGCGCAAATGGCTGGCCGGCGACCGTACGACCAACAACGAGTGGCGCGACGAGGCTAAGACCGCCGCTCGATGACAATCTAAAAGCCTCAAAATTAAAGCCAGCTTCGTTGCCGGCGAAGGGGCTCTGCTGGCACCTAAGCCTCCGAGCATACGAACTGTTGGCAGTGCGACCGCATGCTGAGGGGACGTAACATGCGGATGCAGGTGATAGCCCACGCTAGCTCCAGCGCAGGCTCATTGGATGGGGTGACTCAAAAGATTGCCGGCGGACTACAACACACACACCAGGCCGTATTCCAGACCGGCCATACTCCAGTGCAGATAGTTGCCGTCCTCGGTCGAGCGTTCGAGCTGGGTGTAGTGATAGGCGTAAGCCCCGACCATCAACTGAACGGGGCCGAGCCACCCCGGGTTCCCGTAGTAGAGCCGAGTGTGCACCTCACCACCATAATGCGAAGCCCAAACTATGCCACCCTCATCGCGCAAAGAGTTCAAGCGGTTGAGCCAATAACCTTCGGCCGAAGCCTCGAGCGTGAAATGCTCGCCCAGCCGGCGATAGCCGGTCAGGCCGAGCGTGGGCAGAGGCATTGATTGGTGGTAGAAGTCCTCGGCGCCTTCGGTACCGGAATGAGGTTCGACCGGCGGGTGCCCATGGTCAAAGGTGAAGTAGATATAGTTGTATTCGAGCCCTAGCCGTCCGCGGAAATCCCAGCCCTTGAGAAAGGTGGGCCAGAAAGTTTCATAGCGCCGGTACCATGGCGCAAATCGCCGTTCGTAATACAAACCACCTGCAAACCACGGAAATGGTGTTGTGTCGAGAGGGCCAGGCTTTACCCTCGCGCCGTTGAAATGAAAGGGCTGGGTCGAGAACCAACTCCCGCCCAGGTCGAAATAGCGAAAGCGGAAATGGACGGCGTTGAGACCGTTGAACCAGTAGTAGGCGTCGATGCCCGGCACCTGTTCGGTGCCGAGGCCGATCCGGTTGAATCCCAGGCGCGAGCCAAGGAGCTGGAACTCGCGCACATTGACCACGCTCCCGGGCAGGGTGAAGCCGGACATGTTCTCGACCTGTATCTGGAACTGATGGGGACAGGGATCGACCAGGTTATAAGCGCTGCACTTTATGGAGGTCGGCGCCGACGGCCATTGGCGCTCGATTGCATAACCGGCAGCTGCTCCGAGAACGGCCCCGAGCCCGAACCCCACTCCGATCCATGGCACAGCACTTGAGCTACCGTTGCCCGCGCCCTCGGCGAGCGCCGGATAGAAGGCTGCGAAGGTGCCCAAATAGGCCCCCAGAACAGCCCCGTTAATCATCTCGCTCTGCTCGTCGGCTCTCACACCAGGTAGCAGGCTTGCGAGAATGCTCGGGTTCGCGCCGAAGCTCTGGTTGTCCGACGCGCAAACGATGAACAGCATGAGCGATAGGCCGATCAAGCCACTGTTGATTCGCTTCATCCTTGCCCCCGTTTGAGGCGCTACCTGTGCAGCGCGATTGATTGGCGTGAAAAAATTACGGCGGAGGTCTCACAAAGCTATCCTCAATCGTGCTCATCCGTGACTTTATAGAGATGTATTTATAGAGATGTATCCCCACCCACGCCCCGCCCGCATGTAGGCCGGGCGCTATTGGCCATAAATCCGAAATCACAGTTCGCTGCGCAGCAGGTTCGCGTTTGGAACGACGATGAATCCTGCAAGCGCTCAAACACTGACGCCGTCATCAACCTAAGGACTGTAAGCGAAGCCATCCCGATGACCTTCATTGTGGTGGCCTGCTGGCTGGGTGGGCCCTTACTGCCTGTAGCACCTTTTTGAACGCACCGAAAGTTGATTTGTGGCGCTTTTCAGACGAGAGCTACAGGTGGATTGCTGCTTCGACTTGATATTGAGCCTGCGAAGGCAGCATCGTGAGCACTGCACATTGGTTATTCGGCATCATGCTCGGACGTATGCTGCGGGACGCGCCCTCGAGAGCGGTAGCGGCGGGCGTTGCGTGCTTTCAACTAGCTGAGGTCGGCGCACGCCGCGGCGAGGCCGCCTCATCCCAACCAGACGGAAGCGCCGCGGAGGTGAGCATAGTTCGGTCCATGGTCCTGCGGTTTTGCTACAATGCCGCGGCGCCGCAATCTCGACTTCTTGGACACATGAACGGTTTAGTTCGTGTCTCCTGTGGGTGTTCCTATAGATGGTCTCTTAGGCCAGGTATTGCTCATCGGTAACCTTTTCCATCCAATCCACCGCTTTGCCATTGAGTTTTTCCACGATCGCTATATGCGACATCGCGGTAGTAGCCGTAGCGCCGTGCCAGTGCTTCTTGCCCGGCGGGCACCAGATCACATCGCCCGGCCGAATTTCCTCTTTGGCCTCACCCCAGCATTGCGTCCAGCCGCATCCCGCGGTCACGATTAAAGTTTGTCCGAGCGGATGCGTATGCCAGGCGGTGCGAGCGCCCGGTTCGAAAGTTACCAATACGCCAAAGGCGCGTGCTGGCTCGGGAGGATCGAATAGGGGGTCGATTCGCACAGAGCCGGTGAAATTTTCTGCTGGTCCCTTCAGTGAAGGCCGTGATCCGCTTCTTTTGATCTCCATTTCCTGTTCCTTTCGGATTGACTGGTCTGTCGCCTGCCAGCGGGGTCAAGTTTAAGGCAGTTAAGGCCGCGCGAACAGCCGGTAGAATCCGCACGAGGTCAGCGGAAGTGTACGAATGCTCAGCAACCGCTCGTCTGACCCGCGGGGCGTTATCCCGGTGGTTGAGAACCAGAACTCCGAGCTTTGACGAGAGGCTTGAGCCTTTCTACCTGCGAACTGGAGCTAACACGCGATTGGACGTACGATACCGGGGCGATACTGTAGAGACCAATGATCATCAAGACGCAGGTGGGCATTGTCGGAGCGGGACCTGCGGGCCTCTTACTCTCACATCTTCTGCACCGACGCGGCATCGAGTCGGTGATCCTCGAAAGCCGCAGCCGCAGCTATGTCGAACATCGCATCCGGGCGGGTGTGCTCGAGCATGCCAGCGTCAAACTCCTGGTAGATTCGGGCGTGGGCCAGCGCTTGCTCAGCGAGGGCATGGAGCATCGAGGAATTCAGCTGCGATTCAACCGTCGTAGGCATCTGCTCGATTTCAGGGCACTAGTGGGGCGTACCATCACGATTTATGGACAACAGGAAGTCGTCAAAGATTTGATCGCTGCTCGCCTGCAGGAGGGCGGCCAGATCCTTTTCGAGGTTAACGACGTCAGACTTGAGGATCTGGTTACCGGCGACCCCTCAGTCCGATTTGTCCGCGATGGCAAGGAAATGGTGCTTCGATGTCAAATCGTCGCGGGGTGCGACGGCTTTCACGGCGTGTGCCGCTCATCAATCCCTGCCGGGGCTTTCAAAGTTTTTGAACGAGAGTATCCGTTTGCCTGGTTGGGTATCCTGGCAGAGGCGGCGCCGGCATCAAGTGAGTTGATCTACTCGTACGATGAGCGCGGATTTGCTCTCTTCAGTATGCGCTCACCGCGGATTACTCGACTTTACCTACAGGTACAACCTGACGAGGACCTGGCCAACTGGCCTGATGATCGCGTCTGGGATGAATTGCAAGTCCGACTGCAATGCGACGATGGATGGCGTTTGAATGAGGGTCCAGTGCTTGAAAAGAGCCTCACTACGATGCGCAGCTACGTTATTGAACCAATGCAATACGGCTCATTGTTTCTGGCAGGCGATGCGGCTCATATTGTGCCGCCGACAGGAGCCAAGGGCATGAATCTCGCGCTCGCAGACGTTTACGTGCTTTCGGAAGCGATTGCAGAATACTTAAAATTCAACAAGAGGGAAGGGCTGGAGGGGTATTCTAACCGTTGCCTGCGGCGAGTTTGGCGAGCTGAGCATTTTTCCTGGTGGATGACATCGATGTTGCATCGTTTCGCCGACGAGGATGCTTTCCAACATCGTCTTCAGCTCTCACAACTCGAGTACATTGTTAATTCACCTCTGGCGGCGGCGAGCTTGGCAGAGAATTACACGGGCTTCCCGTTGGAATAAGCGATGTATTTGAGCCCGGAGTTTCTGGCGCAAATCTCCTATAGCCTGCTAAAAACAATTGCCGGCAAGCCATGGTGCACAGCGTAGAACCAGGAATTTAACGATGTCGATTGCGATTTTCGGTTACCGCCGGCCACTTCCGCATACCCAACCTCCCTACTTGCATCCCTCGTATCTCTCGAGTCTAAAACGCGCCCCGTCGCAGTCGCTGATTGCCATCCCGCCGACCTTAAGCGAGGTCAGCGGGCCACGGTTTTCTCAGAAGGACCTGGCAAACGGCGAAAATGATCTGACGCGCCAACATCACGGCGAGCCGCTAGGAGAGCGAATCATTGTGAGTGGCAGGGTTGTCGACGAAGATGGAAAGCCGATTAGAGGGGTCTTGATCGAGATATGGCAGGCGAACGCAGCGGGTCGCTACGCTCATAGCGTCGATCAGCATAATGCACCTCTCGACCCGAACTTCAGCGGTTTCGGTCGGGCGGTCAGCGATGATGAGGGCCGCTACACTTTCATCACCGTCAAACCGGGTGCTTACCCTTGGGCGAACCATTACAACGCCTGGCGTCCGGCACACATTCATTTCTCGCTCTGTGGACCGGCCTTCGCCACCAGGCTTGTTACGCAGATGTACTTTCCAGGTGATCCTCTGCTCCAAAGCGACCCGATCTTTAACTCAATCGCGGACGAGACCGCCAGAAACAAGCTGGTGAGTACCTTCGATTGGACGCTAACGACGCCAAGCTATGCGCTCGGGTACCGCTTCGACATCGTTCTGCGAGGGCGAGAGCAGACCCCAATGGAGAGTTGATATGCCTCTTACGGTCACGCCATCCCAGACCGTCGGGCCATTTTTTTCAATCGGTTTGCACCCGGTCGAGCTGGCGCTTGATCCCGGCGGCGAGCAATTGGCCATTCAGGGTCGGGTACTCGATGGAGACCACAACCCCGTTGGCGACGCGCTCATCGAGACCTGGCAGGCCGGGCCTGATGGTCAGTACTCCCAAAACTCATCCCGCGGTTGGAGTCGGTTAGCTACTGACGATTCCGGCAGTTTCCGCTTCTCGACTTTCAAGCCCGGGCGGGTGCGCGCTGGCAACCAACTTTATGCGCCGCATATAGTGGTCGCAGTTTTTGCTCGTGGGCTTCTCAGACATCTGGTTACGAGGATCTATTTTCCCGATGAACCATCGAATGCGGATGATCCCATCCTCAATCTTGTGCCCGAACCACGTCGGGCGACTTTGATCGCCCGTGCAGTCGCCCCACGCTTATTCCAATGGAACATCGTGCTGCAGGGCAGAGAGGAGACGGTGTTCTTCGAGTGCTGAGACATGAGCGAAACGCCGCGACTGCTCGATCCGCTCTTCCGTGGAGTATTCGCAGACCTCTTCGACGACAATCGGCGCGTGCAGAGAATGCTTGATTTCGAGGCGGCGCTCGCAAGGGCGGAGGCACGGGTCGGGGTCATACCACTGCGGGCGCTTGCGCCAATAGAAGCAAAATGCCGCGTTGAGCTGTTGGATTTCCGGCTCCTTGCCCATGCTGCCGCAGCAGCCGGCAACCTCGCCATTCCTCTAGTACAGCAACTGACCGCTCTGGTCGCGCGTGATGATCCACACGCCGCTTCATATGTCCATTGGGGGGCGACGAGCCAGGACGTAATCGATACAGGTCTTATTCTTCAACTACGCGATGCGTTCGCTCTAATCGAGTCCGAACTTCAAAGACTTGGTGATGCGGTCGCTCAACTGGTCGAACTTCATCGCAACACCCTGATGGCAGCACGAACTCTGCTGCAACAGGCGCTGCCGACCACATTCGGCTTTAAGGCCTGCGGATGGTTGGATGCCCTCGGCCGGCATCGCGGCCGACTGCGTGAAGTCCGCCGTCGAAGTTTGGTGCTTCAATTCGGCGGGGCGGCAGGAACCCTGGCCGCTCTGGGCCAAAAGGGGCTCGCCGTGGCGGATGCTCTGGCTGATGAATTGAAGCTGTCAGTTCCAGATACACCGTGGCATTCGGAGCACGATCGATTCGCCGAGATTGCCACCGTGCTTGGTTTGCTTACGGCAACGCTTGGCAAGATTGCGCGAGACATCAGCCTGCTGATGCAATCCGAGGTGAGCGAGGTTCAGGAGCCTCTGGGGCCCAATCGCGGAGGTTCATCAACGATGCCGCAGAAGCGTAATCCAGTGGGTGCGGTTGTGGCCCTGGCTGCCGCGAACCGCGTTCCTGGCCTGATCTCTGCCATGCTTGCTGCCACGATTCTCGAGCACGAGCGCGGAGTCGGCGGATGGCACGCGGAATGGGAGCTGCTCCCCGAAATCGTCACCCTGACCGGCGGCTCGTTGCTTCAAATGGCTGAAGTTATATCGGGATTGCGAATTGACGTCGACGCCATGTCAAAAAATCTTGAGGAGACGCGTGGCCAAATCATGGCCGAAGCGGTTGTCATGGCGCTGGCTGAATCCATAGACCGCACGGCCGCGCAGGCAATAGTCAGAGAAGCTTGCGCGTGCGCGGCGGCTCACCGTATCAACGTGCGGGACGCGTTGCTGGATGATGCGCGAGTTAAGGAAGTTCTGACTGTCACCGATCTGGACCACCTCCTTGACCCGCGGAACTACCTCGGATCAGTCAACCAGATAATTGATCGTGTGCTTACGTCGTGGCGCTCGGCCAAATGATCGCGCCCGGCACGGATCGGTCAGGGTTTCCCAGCAGGGCGAGGATCCACTCAGGTTCGCTTGCGTCGCCTGACAGCGAGAGGAAATGCTCCCCCTCTTTTTTCAGGATGAGGCTTAATGCCAGGCGCGGTGTGCCAGCGTGGCAACGAGCCGTAGCTTCGATGCTTGGATCGATTCGGATATCGGATTACCGTCCCAAACGGTGCCGAAGCCGCATTGGGTTGAGAGCGCCATCTGCTCACGTGGGAAATAACGCGCAGCCTCGTCGATTCGCTTGAGTATCAGGTCGGCGGGTTCAAGCTCGGCTCGCTTGGTCGAGATGAGGCCTAGAACAACGAACTTGTCCTTCGGCATCTGCAGGAGAGGGTCGAACGCGCCCGACCGCCAGTCATCGTACTCCAGGAGCAACCTCTCGAATTGAGTGGCCCGTGCGAAGACCTGTGTGGCGATGGGCTCGTAGCCACCCTCGGCCAGATAATATCCCTGGTTATTTCCCCGACAGACGTGCAGGGCGAAGGTTATGCCAGGGACGTTAGCGACCGAGTTGATGATGTCTATTCCTTCGGTCAGAAGGCGGTCAGGATCAATCCCCTGGGCGACAAAGTCGCGTTGGCGGCGCTCGGGGTCGCACAACATCCCGAGTTCTGGCGCGTCAATCTGTATATACTCGCAGCCCAGTGCGGCAAGTTCCTGGGCTTCCTGATGAAGTATGGCGGCCGCATCGCGAAACAGTTCGAATGGGTCCGGATACGCCGCGCGCGAATATTGCGGCGACCACCTGAGCGCCATCATTAAAGGACTCGGCAGCGTTACCTTAAGCGGCTTCTTCGCCGACCTCCGCGCATAGGTAAACTCTTCATTAGTCAACGAGCGGATGCGATGGATTTTCGCCACCACGGCGTATTGCACGGGGATTTGTCTGTGTTCCCCAGGGACCCCTTTCTCGTGGGGTCGGCGCCAGAGACGGGTAAAAGCCGGAATCTCCTGAACACCCGAAATGACATCAGTAAGCGGTCCCATGAAATGGGTGCGGCGCATCTCACCATCGGTGATTACATCCAGATCGCAATCGTGCTGGAGCGCGAGCATCTCGTCCACTGCTCGGTCCTCGATTTCCTTGAACTCCCGCGTGCTGATTTCATGGTTTTCCCATTGTTTGCGGGCCTGCTTGAGATACCCGGGCCGCAATAGCGAACCGATTACTTCTGCCCTGTAGTTGATTGCCATAGGATCTCCGGCGTGACAGCCAGCTCTGCCGTACAGTTATGATAAGGATCAGAGCATCGCTGATCATAGCCAATTACCGATGACGATGCTTAGGGAGCTATGAATCGGCCTAGTTTGCGCCATTCGGTGTGGTGGAAAATCCTGGCCGCGCTCTTTGCACTGCTGCAGTCAGTTGCGTTTGTGGCCTGTCGAGCCGGCACCGGAGCTCATCAGCGCGAGTCGCAGTTTGGTGTCGCGCTACTCACTCCAGGTCCGGTGAGCGATGGGGGCTGGAATGCTGCCGCTTATGATGGGGTTCAGTTGATCAAGGAAAAATTGGGCGCGCGAACCGCGCTGGTGCAAACCACCTCACCCGCGGACTTCGAGGACTCGATGCGCGATTTCGCATCTCGCGGGTTTGACCTGATTTTTGCGCACGGATTTGAATATACTGATGCGGCGCTGCGCGTCGCGCAGGACTTTCCGAATACCTATTTCGTGGTGAGTTCGGGAGGCGCCGCGTCGCGCAATGTCGCTTCGCTGGCCTTCAAATTCGATCAAGCGGCATACATCGAGGGCATCCTCGCGGCCGGAGTTTCCAAGAGCGGAGTGGTCGGCGCGATCGGCGGGATCGAATTACCAACAATCAAATTAACGTTCGAAGGATTCAAGCGCGGTTTCTTGTCGGCCCGCCCGCACGGGCGAATTTTGATCAGTTATACCGGTAGCTTCAACGACGTCGGAGCTGCGAAAGAAGCAACTCTGGCTCAGATTGGTCAGGGCGCCGACGTTTTTATTCACGACGCTGACGCCGCTGGTTTGGGGGTTTTTTTGGCGGCTCAGCAGGCGCACGCCTTTGCATTCGGCGCCTTCAACAACCAAAACAACGTCGCCCCCGATGTGGTGCTTGCCAGCGCAGTCACTTCAACGCCGTTGGCCTTCCTGAAAATCGCCCGTGAAGTGAAGGCGCATAGCTTTCACCCGGGCATGCTCGAGTTCGGAATGAAAGATGGCATGGTAAAGGTGGTGCTCAACCCGCGGCTCGAACCGCGCATCCCTGTGGCTACGCTCGCACGGGTGCGCGCCGCTGAGCAACAGTTCCAGGAGGAGCCCGAGCCTGGTTGATGCTAAGGGCCGGTTCGTGGCATTAGAAGCATGAGTCGCAACAAACCGGCGAGCTTTTTTTGAACATGAACAGATCCGATGAGCCAGGGCTGGAGCCCAGGCGGCGTATTCAGTTCGCATTCACCGAGGAACAGGAGCAGTTTCGGTCGACCCTTCGCCGATTTCTCACCGATCGATCGCCGACGACCGAAGTTCGGCGGCTGATGGCCACCGATCAGGGTTATGACGAGACGGTATGGCGGCAACTCACTGAGGAACTTGGGTTGCCGGGTATCCATATTCCTGAACAATTTGGTGGCGCCGGCTTTGGGATGGTAGAGTTGTGCATCGTCACCGAGGAGCTGGGGCGTGCCTTGCTCTGCGCTCCCTATTTCTCCACCGCTGTTTTGGGCGCCAATGCCATTCTGAACGCCGGCACCGATGCACAGAAATCAGCACTGTTGCCCAAAATTGCCAACGGCTCTTGTCTTGCGACTCTAGCAATCACTGAGCCTGCTGGTGACTGGGATCCGGCTGCGGTTCGCACAATCGCTATCGCTGACGGCGGCGGTTATCGCCTCGATGGGACCAAGAGCTTTGTGGTCGACGGCCACATCGCCGATCTGCTGGTAACCGCCGCACGACTACCTGATTCTGTTGGTCGCCAGGGAGTCGCACTGTTTGTGGTGCAGGCGAACAGTGATGGGGTGCAGCGGCGCCTGCTCCAATCGATCGACCCTACCCGCAAAATTGCCCGGATCGAATTTCAGCAGGCATATGCCAGCCTACTCGGTAATCTCTCCGACGGCGCCAATGCGATCACGCGTACTCTGGATCAGGCGGCGATCGCGCTGGCTAATGAAATGGTTGGCGGGGCACAGACGATGCTGGAATCGGCGGTTAGCTATGCCAAGTTGCGCGTCCAATTCGGAAGGCCGATCGGCTCGTTCCAGGCGATCAAGCATAAACTGGCGGACATGTTGCTCGAGGTCGAGCTGGCGAAGTCAGCAGCGTATTATGCGGCGCAGGCTGCGGCAATTGATGATCCCGAATGGCCCGCGCTGGCGTGTCTGGCGAAAGCGAGCGCGTCGGAGGCGTATCTGCACGCTGCCGCTGAATGTATTCAGATTCATGGCGGCATTGGCTTCACCTGGGACAATGACACGCACTTATGGTTCAAGCGAGCGAAAAGTTCCGAAGTTTTTCTGGGGTCACCCAATTACCATCGGGAACTCTTGATGCAGCGCTGGGGAGTCTGAACGATGAGTGATCTCACAGAAGCGGAAGTTCGTGCCGAAGTCCGCCAGTGGTTGGCGGAAAACTGGGACCCCGACATGCCCCTGGTGGAATGGCGCAGCAAGCTGGCAGACTCCGGGTGGGGCATGCCGCAGTGGCCTAAAGAGTGGTACGGACGTGGTTTGCCGCATGCTTTGGCGCGCGTCGTCGAAGAGGAGATGGCAAATGTCGGGGCGGTCGGGGTCGCCCGCTCAGGGGTGCGACTGCTTGCCGCAGCCACGCTGCTCGAACACGGTTCGGACCTGCAAAAAAAGAAATTCCTGCGCCGGATCCTTACCGGCGAAGACACTTGGTGCCAGTTCTTCAGCGAACCCGGCAGTGGTTCTGATCTGGCTGGCGCCACTACGCGCGCTGAACTCAAAGGGGACTTTTGGATTATCAATGGCCAAAAGGTCTGGACCACCAGTGCACACCATGCAGACTACGGCTTGTTGCTCGCGCGCACCGACTGGGACGTGCCGAAGCATGAGGGCCTCTCGTACTTCATCATCGAGGTCAAGCAGCCCGGGGTTGAGGTACGGCAACTCAAACAGATGAACGGCTACGCCTCCTTCAACCAGGTGTTCTTTACCGATGCGAAGGTGCCACAAGAAAACCTCGTGGGCCGGGTCGGAGAAGGTTGGAAAATCGCCCTAACCACTCTGGCGCACGAACGCCGTCTCGCCGATGGACTTCAGCCGACTCCGCTGAAGAGGGGCGCGCGCGTCGGCCGGATTCACGCCGAAGAGCGCATCGAAACCGAAAAAGCTAATGAACCTTACAAATGGTATCCTCAGCGCGCCGGCCGAGTTGACCTGATTATCGAGCGGGCAAAGGAGACGGGCGCCAACAAAGACCCCTACGTGCGCCAGGAAATTGCGAAGCTGATGATCCTGGCCAAATCGGCCGAGTGGACCGCACGCCGGGCGCGAGCCGCTCAACAACAAGGCCGACCGCAAGGACCCGAGGGCTCACTTGGAAAGTTGGCCGCGAGTCACGTGGCGCGAGGGTGCTCTCGAGTACATACGCTGATTACCGGTACCGCGGCCATGTTGAGCGGACCGGAGAGTCCGCGCAACGGAATTATCGCCGAGATTCTGCTTTCGGTTCCAGCCGTTTCGATTGCCGGCGGTACCGACGAGATTCAGCGCAATATTATTGCTGAGCGGGTGCTGGGATTACCCAAGGAACCGCGCTTCGATACCGGGCCTTTTCGCAACGTCCGTCGCAACTGAAAGCTTTCGCAGACGCTACAGCATTTTTGGCAGAGCCAGGTGTCGCCCCCGACAGGCCAAAGCACATGCGCGCGTGTCCCCTAAAGTTCAAAGAAACAGCGATGGCACGTAAGTGAAGCTCTTGCGAAACCTGCTCACGAATTTCGCTTCGCTGAAGCCTTCTGCGATTCTCCAGCGGGGTCATAATCCGGATCGGGATCCTCCTGGGATGGGCGAAGGTGTTCGGGCACGTTACGTAGGTTCACACGGACGCGTGTCCATGTCGATGACCGGCCCCGCAGTGAATCAACCAGAACGTCATCGGGGCTCAGCAGCGCGGCGACTTCAGGATGCCTGGTCCTCCATCTGTCTAAACCTGCTAAAGCGCTGGCCCGATCGGGCGACCGCGCAACCACCACCAGCGGCATCTTGACCCGAGCTTGTTTGGTCGCCGCTTTTGCTCTGGAAGGGGCGATGCGGGGTCCTTCGCCCCGCATCTTCGGAAAATGCGGCGGCCAAGGAGCGTCGGGGAGACCAGCAGCTTCATCTCGGGCGGCCAACTCGAGCAGCTTTTCTAAGGAACCGCAAGTTGTCTCGATACCTGCGTGAGGGTCGCCTATCGCAGCAAAACGCTTCGGTACCGTAGTTGCCGTAAAATCGCTCGGTTCGCAATCGGGAACTTCATGCCAGTACAGCGGTGTGGACACCCGTGCGTCTGGGAGCGGACGTACTGAATAAGCCGAACAGGTGGTACGGTCGCGGGCATTTTGATTGTAATCGAGAAAAACACCGTGACGTTCCTCCTTCCACCATTTCGAACTAGCCAGACCGGGAAGGCGTCGCTCGATAGCCCGCGACAGTGCTACTGCTGCTCGCCGCACCTCGTAAAAAGTCCAGCGCGGCTCGATACGGACATTAATATGCATGCCGCGTGATCCGCTAGTTTTCGGCCAGCCGCGAAGCCCCATCTCCTCCAAAAACGCTTTAACTTCGAGGGCTACCGTTCGAACGTTTGCCCAGCTCACGCCAGGACAGGGATCAAGGTCAACCCTCAGCTCATCGGGATGTTCGAGATCTGCTGAGCGCACGGAATGGGGATGTAATTCGATACAGCCGAGATTGACTAGCCAGGCGAGCCCTGCAGCGTTGTCAATGACAATTTCCTCGGCCGCACGACCAGAAGGGAATGTGAACGTTACCGTTCGGAGCCAGGCGGGGCGTCTGGCTGGTGCCCGTTTTTGGTAAAATGCCGGACGGTCAGCTCCATTGACAAATCGCTTAAGGACAAGCGGTCGGTCGCGAATTCCGGCTAAGGCGCCCGGAGCAACGGAAAGATAATAGTGCACGAGGTCCAGTTTTGAGAGCTTAATGCCGGTGGAGAAATAGAGTTTCTCGGGGTTTGTTATCCGTACCTCGTGGCCGTCGATTGAAAGTAGCGCTGCTGATTGCTTGCCCACCGCCTTGAGTCTGAATGTAGCTGTCCGGCACGGACCGATGGTAAAAGCGCTCAAAACGCGTGTTTGCGGCCCGCGCTGGAACTTGCCGGTTCGTCGGATCGCAAGAGCGACCTCCCAGCTATGCTTCAAATCGCTTTTGTTGCCGCTCGCGCACGACCCACCATACGATTGTGAGGAACAGAACAAGCCCGAGAGCCACCCAATAGCCAGCCGTGTGGATGAGATGCGACACGGCCTCTAACTCATCACCGACGACGTAGCCAATGGTGATGATCAGCGAGCACCAGATGAGAGCGCCCGATACGTTCCATCCGAGAAACCGCAAAAACGACATACCGGCCGCACCCGCCATCGGACCCGCCATAAAGCGCGCGCCAGCAATGAAGCGGGCCATAAAGACGGCTTTGGAACCGTGCACATTAAAAAACACCTGCAGCCGCTGATAGCGCGACCGAACAAACGCGAAGCGCTCGCTAAGTCGTTGAAACAGCCGTTGACCACCGGTCCGCCCAAAGAAAAAGCCGCAGCAATCGCCGGTTACCGCACTGCCAATCCCAACGAGATAAAGCGGCTCCAACGCCAAATCGCCTCGGCCGGCTAGAAACCCAGCGGCCAGCAACACAGTTTCTTCCGGGACGGGGATACCCAGATTGCCGATGAAGACACAGATGAAGACGCCCACGTAACCCCAAGTCGCCAGCCAGTCGCTAAGTTCAGAAGGATTTGGCAAATGGGGCATCTGCATTCAACCAATACCTTGAAAAGTACCTCAAACCTTAGGCAGCAATCAGCTTGCCGGATAAATGAAGTGAAAGTAAGTCCCTATTAAATGTGGCAAACGGCAATCAGCAGCTCCGAATGTCAGACTGAAATTGTAGTTTGCAGCCTGGGCTGCCAACACCCGTGACAAAGTTACAGCCGGAAGTTGGGCGTGATGGCCGGAATGCGCTATGAAAGAGCATTGGGGCTCGCTTTCGGTCGGGACGGTCGATTTGCTCTGCCAGCCTGAATCATTGTCGAGCTGCGGCCTAAGCTCTGGCAAGAAGAGCTTTTAGAATCAATTGGGTACGCCAAAGGAGTGTCTTAGAAAGTCCCTATGACCGATTTGTGAGGTCAGCGTCTCTAATTGCATCACCGAGGTTCAAGCCGCGAATCCGAATACAGAAAACAAGGAGGAGCCTATGGCTTTGGCGGGTGAAGTGAAAAATCCCGAAACTCTCGAAACACGAGAGATAACCTTTACCAGCGACGGGTCACAGATGCAGGGCTATTTGGCACGCCCAAAAGCCCCTGGCACCTATCCCGGTCTTCTGGTTCTGCACGAGGCCTTCGGCTTGGTCGAGCACGAACGCGACGTGGCTCGGCGGTTTGCCAATGTCGGCTTCATCGCCCTCGCGCCAAACGTCTATTCGCGAATTGGCGCACCCAAGAGCCCGCCTGAAATGGCGGAGGTGATGAGCAAGATGTTCAGCCTGGAAGATGCTCAGTTGGTGCGCGATTTTGAGTCTGCCGCAGCATTTGTACGCGCGCAACCTGGTTGCAATGGTAAGGTCGGGTGTGTGGGGTTCTGTGTAGGTGGCCGCTGGACACTACTGTTCGCGTGCAGCAGCGATAAAGTGAACGCGGCGATCGATTGCTGGGGAGGATTCGTCACCCGAGCCACGCCCGAGGCCGTAACCACCCCACAAAGACCGACGCCGGTGATCGATCTCGTCCCGCAGGCACACTGCCCGATTTACATCGTCGGTGGAGAAGAAGATCAGAACCCATCGCCGGCGGAGTGTGCTGAGATTCAGCGACGGTTGCAGCAAGCCGGTAAAAGCGTCCAATGTGACATTTTCAAGAATGCTGGTCACGCTTTTTTTGCCGATTATCGTCCAAGCTATCGGGAAAAGGCCGCATTTGAATTGTGGCCAAAGATGGTGGCATTCTTCCAGACTCATCTGAAATAGCATGGCGCTGAGTTCAACCGAATCGGCAAAAAACTTCGGCTTAAGCCTTGTGACGGTGCGGTAATGGCTGAAACTGAAAATCCCTTGCTGGTCGAACATGAGCCACCCCTGGGGTGGATGATTATTAATCGTCCCCACAAGCGAAATTCGCTCAACTACGAGGCGTGGCGGCGGATCGTCGCGGCGATGGACGAACTTAACGCCGATCCCGACGTCCGCGTGATCATCATGCGCGGGGTCACCCCGGAAGCCTTCATCTCGGGAGCCGACATTTCCGAATTCCCGAGTCATCGGGCAAATGCCGACCAGGCCCGCCAATACCGTTCTGCGCCGGGCAATGCCACCAACGCATTAATGGACAGTCCGAAGCCGGTGATCGCGATGATTTCGGGCGTCTGCATTGGCGGTGGTCTTCAGGTAGCACTCTGCTGTGATATCCGGATTGCGGCTCGCGGAACTAAATTTGGTATCCCAGCGGCCCGGCTCGGGCTGGCATATCCATTGGAGGGCATCCTGTCCTTGTCGCAAATCGCCGGACCCGCGAACGCCCGCGACATCCTAATGTCGGCGCGGATTTTCGACGCCGAAGAAGCGTTTCATATGGGTTTGATTCATCAGCTGGTCGAACCAGCCGAGCTTGAGTCGACAGTCCGCCAGTACGCCACGCGAATGGCGGCTAACGCGCCGCTGACGATGGCGGCGGCGAAAGCCACAATTCGCGAAGCACTCAAAGACGCAGCCGACCGCGATATGCAAAAGATCGCGATGATGGTGGCACAATGCTTCGATAGCGAGGATTACAAAGAGGGGGTACAGGCCTTTCTTGAAAAACGGCAGCCCCGTTTCAAGGGTTGTTGATCAAATTGAGCGCGGTGCGGCGGCCGTCATCCTGGCAAGATGACCACTGTTTGTCACATGGGATGATGGGCGCCGCATCTCTCTACCGAGGTTGAATGTGACAGGAAGCCACACAGGTCGCGCCTGCTGTTTCTGTTTAATTCCGATCAAAACAAAGATCGAGCCGAAGCTACAGCGCCTGTTAACTCGAGCCCTTAGTACAGCGCCACCGAACTAATTCAGACTCCCGCCCCGCTCTCTGCGTGCATCCGTACTGCCCTTAAGTGCGCGGTTGGTCTAAATGGAAGCGTTGATTATCGTCTCCACTTCATGCCAGCTCCTGTTCGGCCTGCACCTGTGGCGCACGCGAGGAGCGACTCGTCGACAAACGGTCAAATTTCAGGCCGGGGATGGCCCGATTGCCCACGTGTTCGGTGAGTTGTCTAGTTTATAAAGATGAGTTCGCAGGGACACTCCCTTGTCCTGTTTGACCGGCCAAGACCAAAGCAAGGCAAAGCGGCGATCATTGATTGGAAGGCAGTTTCCGCCCTTCACCTCGCGCGAATGGCGCGTCTTTGCAATTTCCAGTACCGCAGGATTTTTCGACAACTATGACAGCGCATTGCTGAGCTTGGCACTTAAGCAGATCCAACACGGCCTGGGGATTGCCGAGAGGCAATTGGGAGCGATACTGTCTCTAATTCGCCTGGGCTATTTGGCTTCGCTTGCCCTCTCTCCGCTGGCCGATCTGTACGGTCGACGGCGGCTGCTGTTGTACACAATCGTGGGATATACGGCCTTTACCGCGATCAGCGCAGTCGCGCCGCATACGGGGAGTTTCGTGTGGGCGCAATTCCTCGCGCGGGCATTTTCGGGGGCCGAAGCTACGGTATCTTTAGTAATTTTGGCCGAGGAGGTTGATGCGGCCATCCGAGGATGGGCGCTGGGGATGCAGGGGGCGTTGTCAATTTCGGGTTATGGTCTGGCAGCCATCGTTTTCGCATTGATCGGCATAATCCCGTTCGGATGGCGTGGTTTATACGCATTGGCTCTCTTTCCGCTTTTTTTGCTGATCCCTTTGCGGCGGATCCTGCCGGAGAGTCGCCGCTTCGAACGAGCTCATCAGGCCGACGTGACGCAGCCGCGGCTTCAAGGGGCGCTGCGAGGATTGCTGACTAACTATTCAGGCCGAGTTACCTCGACCTTTGTAGTGGTGTTCGTGGGGTCAATGGCAGGCGGGGCGGTCGGGTTTTTTGTACCGAAGTACTTGCAAGAGGTGCATGCCTGGTCGCCCGCGCGTGTATCGTCGCTCTATGTTTTCGGAGGAGCACTGGGAATTGTTGGCAATATCGCTTCAGGTCGACTGAGCGATCGTTTCGGTAGGCGCCTGGTAGGACCGATTTTTATCGCGCTCGAGGCTCTGCTGGGCTATCAGCTCTACGCAGTGCGTTCGGCTGTGGTGGTGATCCTATGGATCGGTTGGCTGTTTTGCGATCAGGCAGGATACACGGTCACCAGCACCTATACCGCTGAACTCTTCCCGACTTCTTTTAGAGCGGCTGCGACTGGCTCGCTGTATGTCGCCCGCTACGTTGGCGGTGCAGTTGGGCTCATCTGTGAAGCCGCCCTGTACAGAGTAATGGGTTCGCACTGGTCTGCGATTCGAGTATTAACGGGTTGTTGGTTAATCACGGCAGCGCTGATGTATCTGATTTTCCCCGAAACCGCTGGTCGTGAACTCGAAGAGATCGCCCCGGCATCATCTTTGCGGTGAAGACGAATGCGGTAACCAGCATGGACAGAGACAAATCGCACGCATGGCGGCTTAAAACCGCGTAGCTCGACCTGGATTCAGATGCGTGGTCCAATCCCGACGCTTCGTTTCCTAATCATTCCATTGTTGGCACTTGTCTGCTGTAGTTGCGAAAAAGGACCGCGGGTCCAGATTTTAGATGCGCACGGGAATCGCAAGGCGGTAGTGCGAGTGGAGATTGCCGATACTCCAGCGGCGCGTGAAATGGGCCTTATGTACCGGCAGCATTTGCCGGAAGATTCGGGAATGTTGTTCGTGTTCAAGCGGCCGCAGCGCCTGGTCTTCTGGATGAAAAATACAGAAATTCCTCTCGATATGATCTTCGCCGGTCCCGATGAAACCATCACCGGCATTGTCGCCAACGCCGAACCCTTTTCTGAAAGGCAGCTCAGCGTGAGCGGGCAGGCGCAGTTCGTGTTAGAGGTGAATGGCGGCTATGCGCGGCGTCATAGGATTGTGCCTGGGGACCGCCTCGAATTCTTGGGTGTAACTCCGAGTGCGAAGGACTGAAACGCAAGTCACCCGACCGTTTCGACCCGAGCGGCCTTGCCCGAGAGCTTGCGTAGATAGTATAAGCGCGCTCGCCTCACCTTGCCGCGGCTGAGCACCTGGATCTTTTCCAGGCGCGGCGAATGAAGCGGGAAGATCCGTTCGACGCCGATACCGTAGGAGACCTTACGGACAGTGAAGGTCGCGCGGTTTCCTCCCCGATTAATCTTGATCACAATGCCTTCGAAGGGTTGAATTCGCTCTTTTTCCCCCTCGACCACCCGAACCTGGAGGCGTAGCGAATCCCCGACCCGGAACTGGGGAATATCCTTTCGCAGGCTGCGCTCTTCAAGTTTGCGGATGACGTCGTTCATGGAAACAAAACCTCAGATCAGGACTAGCAAAAATAGCGCAAGCCCCGTTTCAACTCAATCCCCATCCTGCCCGATGCTGGCCGTCTACTCGCAAGTGCTTTTTTCCTAATCAAGTGCGCGGGTAAAATCCTCTAGCAGATCGCGCCAGTGTTCGGTGCCAACCGAAATTCTGACCATGGATTCGGTGATGCCGGCGGCCGCCAACTCGTGTTCGCTCAGTTCGCTATGGGTGGTGGTAAGTGGATGGCAAGCAAGCGTCTCGACGCCACCAAGGCTGACTGCATTTCGACCGATCTGCAAACGCCGCAGGAAGTCAAACGCCACCAATCTACCGCCGTGCAGCTCGAGTGAAAACACCGAGCCAGGGTAGTCTGTCTGGGCATCCCTAATTCTGATCTGCTCGGAGTCAGTAAACAGCGAGGGATACAAAACTCGTTTTATTCGGTGATTGGTCGCTAACTGCTCTGCGATTCGCTGGGCGTTCTTACTCTGGCGCTCCATCCGTAGCCTGACGCTGGACAATCGCGAGTTCAGCATCCAGCATTCGTCAGCTTGGAGAATGTTGCCGAACAGTGCACGCAGTCCTCGCAGGCGTTGAATCAATTGGGGATCGGCCGAGAGTACCGCGCCGGCCAAAAGGTCGCTGAAACCGCCTAGAAACTTGGTCGCTGAGTAGATGACAAGGTCAGCATCATGGACCAACGGATGCTGAAAAGTCGGTCCTAACAGGGTGTTGTCGACCGCTAGCAGAGGCCGGCGGGGATGGCGCCGCACCGCACTGGCAGCGGCCGCGATGTCCGTCATTGTCAGGGTCGGATTCGACGGAGTTTCGATCAGTACGAGGGCTAGATCGTCACTGGCCTCAATAGCCCGGTTAATTCCTTGCGTATCGCCCGCGGGGACCTGCCTTGTTCTAAATCCCAATGGTTCTAGGACTTGGTGTATAAGGTGCTGAGTACCTCCGTAAAGCGGTTGAGTATAAAGCAAAGAGCGCCCTGGCTCGAGAAAACCCATCATAACTGTGAAAATCGCGGCCATCCCAGAATTAAAGACGGCTGCGGCAGTCGCACCGCGCTCGAGCGGCACGAGCTGATCTTCGAGGATTTGGGCATTGGGGTGGTTCAGCCGCGCATATATCAAGTCCGGAACCTCGTCTTGAAAAGGGCGGATCTTACCCAGCACGATGGCGAAAGCACGCTCTGCTGCTTCAGGACTGGAAAAGACGTAGGTTGAACTCCGATAGACGGGCGGTCGGGCGGAGCCGACTGACAAGCGCGGGTCAAAACCCCTTGTCAAAACGGCCGTCTCAGGTCTGACATGGTATGGAAATCTGGCCATAAGAGACCTCCGGTGGGACCACCATCGAAGCAGCTATACCCGCAAGCCTCGTGCTTTTAATTTTACCTGAACACGGGCCAGCACGCCGCCTGGAATTCACGCTTAAATTGCAGCGATAAAAGAGCGAAAAGTTCCAAGAAAGGCATCAGGCGAGGCGTTCAAAGGCCATCACTCCTGCCAAGAGCACCAGCATGGCCCCGGCAGCCCCTTCTGCACCGCGTTCGTAGCGCTCGCCTAGCATCGCTCCGAATGTGAGGCCGGCGTATGTGAAAACGACAGTGGTCATCGAGGTAGTGATTAAAAGTGGAACAAGTGGAATGCCCAACGCTGGTAACGCGATACCAACCCCGAGCGAGTCAAGGCTGATGGATAAGGAGGCCAGTAACAAGCCACCGCCACGGGCGGTATCAAAATGGCTCTCTGGTAAGAACTCAAAAGACTTTGCAATCATGGTCCAACCGATCAGAAAAAGCAGGGTCAAACTGGCGCTCCCGGCGACGTGACCCAGAAATTCCCCGGCCTCCGCCCCGAGCGAGTAGCCAATTAACTGCATACCGATCTCGGCTGCCGCGAAGGCGCTACCGACTCGAATGCTTGTCGCGGTGTTGAGTCGCGCTATGCCGACGGCAATCGACAACGCGAGCACATCGAACCCGACTGCGAACGCAACTGCCAAGACTTTGCTCAGGATTAGGAGGCCATGCTGCATAACACGCAACGCTCGCCCGGAGGATCAGGGGTCAGTTCTTTCCCTGGCGAAGTGGGCTAGGCGACAACCTTCTTCATCGACGTCCGTGAAGATAACCGACAGGCAAATCTATACACTTTGTGCGTATGCGATCTGAAGGATTTGCTCAGTTTCGATGTTAGTGCCGGGACATATGGCTGCAGCATATGCACTTTTCTCGACATTCGCGGTGGCGAATTGTATTGTTGGACGGTGAAACGCGACCTTAGCACGGAACTCGAAGCCAAGCTGCTAGCCGAATTGGCCAATAGAGCCAAATCCCTCAAGAATGCGAGCGTTCTTAATTTGAAATGCCCGTGTGGTAAGGTGATACTGCCGCCAACTCCTGCATTGCCCAACCTTGAAGACCGTCAGCGTGGATTCGTCAAATCGCGGATCAGGCGGCATCTACGCGACGAGCATCAGCTCTCGGATCATATCATCGAAATAGTGGTTAGTCGGTCCTTCACTGAATAGTTGTTAGGTGTGGAGAGCCCGGGCGCCCATAGTCGCTGGCGCCGCGGTCGATTCAGTACGAACCGCTTCGGAGTGTGACGAACGCCAGGCAGTGCGGCGTAAGTTCCAGATGCCAACGAGCCCGATCACTATGTGCTCGCCACGCTACGACCCTTCACGACACATCAGCTATTGCATCAGACCTGAATACGATCGTGAAATGGACAATGCTTGCCCAGGCTACTTGGTTCATGCGACTCATTGACCCTCTGGCCTGAAGCCACGGGCCGTGGAACCGCGCGTTTGTTTTTGAAGCAACTTACGGATTCGATCAGCATCTCCGAAAATGGAAACCGAGAGCAATTCGCAGCATCCTACACGCCCGATTGGAAGGTCATCACCAACGCTCACAGAATCCCCAGCGGCTGCCGCGAAGCGCACCTTAACGGAGATCATCATCGGCCGCGCTCGTAACATCCGCGACCCGCAAGTCTTCCATAACATTTCTCTGATCGCATTCTTGGCGTGGGTGGGTCTGGGTTCGGACGGATTGAGCTCGTCCTGTTACGGCCCCGAGGAGGCCTTTCTGGCGTTAGGGCCACACCAGTACCTCGCGGTGTTTCTGGCGATGCTAACAGCCTTGACGGTGTTCATAATATCGGCCTCGTACTCACAAACCATCGACCAGTTTCCGTCGGGGGGCGGCGGCTATGTTGTGGCGTCGAAGTTGCTAGGGCCGACTCCGGGTTTGGTTTCGGGTTGTGCGCTAGTAGTCGACTATGTGCTGACCATTTCGATCTCAATTGCGAGCGGTGCCGATGCAATTTTCAGCTTTCTGCCAACTCAATGGTCTGAGGCGAAATTCTGGGTTTGTATCGTGGTGGTGCTATTGCTGGTCGGCATGAATCTGCGGGGCGTCAAAGAGTCCGTCCTGACGTTGCTGCCTATCTTTCTGACCTTTGTCGTAATGCATGTTTGGCTGATTAGCTACGCGATCGTAGAGCGTGCGCCACAACTGCCACAGGTCGTGCACGAAGCCATTTTGCAAGCGCATCGCGAAAGTAAAAGTATAGGATTTTTCGCGTTAGCGATTATCTTCCTGCGCTCCTACAGCCTTGGCGGCGGCACCTACACAGGAATCGAAGCCACGAGCAACGGACTGCCCATCCTGCGTGAACCGCGCGCAGCTACGGGCAAGCGCACGATGCTCTATATGGCAGTGTCACTGGCATTTGTCGCGGGCGGGATTCTCTTCGGTTACATGATCTTCAACGTCGGGCCGGAGACCGGCAAGACCCTTAATGCGGTGCTGTTCGACAAGATGTCGGCTGGTTGGAAGCTCTTTGGATTAAATGTGGGCACACCGATTGTCACCTTCACTCTCATCACTGAAGGTGCCCTGTTATTCGTTGCGGCGCAAACTGGTTTCGTCGACGGCCCTCGCGTGCTCGCATCAATGGCCCATGATCGCTGGCTTCCGCGGCGCTTTTCCAATCTAAGCGGTAGACTGGTTACCCAGGACGGTGTGTTAGCCATGGGCTTGGCCGCGGTTGCGACGCTGGTAGGCACGCACGCCAATGTTCACATGTTGGTCGTTCTGTACGCGATCAATGTTTTTATTACCTTCACCCTTTCACAGCTTGGGATGACGGTTCATTGGTGGCAGACGCGGACCCAGGAACGGCATTGGATCCGAAAACTTGCGGTCAACGGCATTGGCTGCACCTTTACAGCTCTGATTCTAATCGTGACGACTACTTTGAAATTTTATGAGGGGGGATGGGTCACCGTCCTTATGACGGGGGGACTTGTGTTGGTATGCTATTTGGTCAGGAAGCATTACGAGGCCGTCAGCAGGGCAGTCCAGCAGCTCGAGGCCGACATCCTGCCTGAGATCTATGCAGCGGTCGAAAAGCCGCCGCCGGAGCGTGATCCGCTTGCTCCGACGGCGGTGGTACTGGCCAATGGGTTTAATGGGCTTGGACTCGCTACCTTGACTGCCATCCCCCGTCTCTTTGACGGACAATTCCGCAATATTGTTTTTATCGGCGTGGGCGAGGTTGACTCGGCGTTACTCAAAGGACCTGAGGAAGTGAAAGCGCTTGAGCAGAGCGTCGCCGACGATCTGCTCGAATATTGCCGGCTCGCAGCCGACCTAGGCTTTCATTCCGAACTACGCTGCACGATTGGGCCTGACGTGGTGCTGGAGCTGCGGCGACTTGCGCTGGAAGTAGCCAAAGAATTCCCCAATTGCGTTTTCTTTGCCGGCAAGCTCGTCTTTACGGATGAGGCCGACGGCTTCATCAGCCGCTTTCTCCACAACCACACCGCCCTGGAACTTCAGAACTGGCTTCAGGTTCATGGCTACAGTCTGGTGATTCTGCCCGTACGTGTGTCCACCTCCCGGCCCGCTACACCACCCCCACATACAGAATCTGCCCGGGTTGCGGAGATGGAAGCTGCGCACAACTAGTAGGTTATTCAATCTTATAACGCTTGCGCTTGCGCCACAAAGTCGAGACATTGATCCCGAGGGTCTGTGCCGCGTCCTCAAGCGTGGCTGATTCCGCCAGTACTCGGATGATGAGCTCGCGTTCCATGTCTTCGATATTGCGCGGACCGGAAGGTACGGCTGTTTCGGCCGACTGTCGAAAGAGATTGTCCGGCAGATGATCAGGGAGAATTGTGTCGCCGCCGGCCAACACCACGGCGCGCTCGATCGCGTTGCGCAATTCGCGCACGTTGCCGGGCCAGCTATAGGAGTGCAATATGGCTTCCACCTCGGTGGAGAAATGCAGTCCCGTACGGTGATTGCGTAGCCCTTCAATTTGTAGCATGCGCTGGGCCAGCGGCAGAATGTCCTCACGCCGTTCGCGCAAGGGTGGCACTCGAAGCGTAATCACATTGAGCCTGTAGAAGAGATCTTCGCGGAAATGGCGAGCCGCGACCTCTGCCGCCAGGTCACGATTCGAAGCAGCGATCAGGCGAGTGTTTACGCGGATCGTCTGAATGCCTCCGACCCGTTCGAAGCTTTGTTCCTGGACGAAACGCAGAAACTTGGTCTGTAGGGCCGGGCTTAGATCGCCGATCTCGTCGAGAAATACCGTACCGCCATGGGCGGCCTCGAGACGGCCGGGTTTGTTCTTGACAGCCCCGGTAAAAGCGCCCCGCACATGGCCGAACAGTTCGCTTTCCAGCAAATGTTCTGAAAGCGTCGTGCAATTGACAACTATGAAAGGATGATTGCTCCGCGGGCTCCACTGGTGAATCTGGCGCGCCAGCACGTTTTTGCCGGTGCCGCTCTCGCCGGTCAGCAATATGGTTGCCTCGCTGCGGGCGGCTTGTCGTGCAGTTTCGAGCAGGCGTTGCATCACGCTGCTGCGCGAATCCAACAATGGTCGTTCTTCCAAAGTATCGCGCAGCAATCGGTTTTCGGCGCGTAGCTTCTGCACCTCCAGCGCGCGGCTCACGACGTGCTCAATTTGCTCGAGCGAAAAAGGCTTGGTTAAATAATCGTAGGCGCCCGCCTTCATCGCCTCTACCGCGTTCTCAATAGTGCCATACGCGGTCATCAGGATGACGGGTATTTCGGGCGTTTGATGTTTGATGCGCCGGAGCAATTCAAGGCCGTTTACCTCCGCCAGCTTGTAGTCAGTGAGCACCAGGTCAAACCTGGGGTCTTCCATCAGCAGATCGAGCGCTTGCCTGGCGGTCTCAGCCGTTTTGACCGAATGTCCGCAGTTTTCCAGGAATCTGGCCAAATGCACTCGAATGTTTCGTTCGTCGTCAACAACCAGGAGACTTGCCATCGAGTTTGCCCTCAGGCGATGCGGGTAACTCCACCGTAAACGTTGTGCCCAGCCCTGCCTGACTATCGACGAAAATGCGGCCGCCGTGTGCATCGACGATCTCTTTGACAATCGCCAGGCCAAGTCCGGCGGAGCCCGGCTCGGAGCCATTAACCCGCCATTGAGCGAAGCGTTCGAACAACCGGTCACGCAGCTCGGTAGGTATCCCTGGACCGGTGTCGCTTACGCAAAGACGAACGCCGCTGCTGGTGTTGTTCAACGAAACCGAAATCGCGCCGCCGGCGGGAGTATACCGAAGCGCATTCGCTATCAGATTCGACATCACCCAGGAGAGTTTCAATGGGTCGCCCCGGATCCGCGAGCTGAGCGGTTCAAACTTTCCGGTAAGACTCACGTGCTTTTGCTCCGCTTGTCGCGCAAATCCTTTGATCACTGCTTGCACCATCTCCGGAAGATCCACTGGCACCCGTTGGACAGTAATGGCGGCGCCCCGGCCACGCGCCAATTCCATTAGATCGCCGGCCAGGCGGCGCATGCGAGTTACGTCATCCTGGATGGAGGTGAGAAGCTCGCGCTGTTCAGGCTTGAGGTCAGGATTACGCAGCAACAGCTCGACGCAGAATCCCAGTGAGGTCAATGGAGTATTCAACTCGTGCGATAAAGTGGCGACCAGGTTGGTTCGCGCGCGCTCCTGATCACGCAGATAGGTAATGTCCTGAAGAATCAGAATAGTGCCGAAAGAGCCCCCGTTGCCCTCTCGCAACGGCACTGCCTTAAGCAAATAAGTATGAGCGCGACCCCGCACATGCAGCTCCACCTCGACACGTTGTGAATCGGTGTTGCGCGATGTACGGTGCAAGGCGGAGCGTATCCGCGCGTAATGAGGAGAGTTGCTGTCGAGATCGTCAAATGAGCTGCCGAGAGCGTCTTCGCGCTCGATTCCGAGGATAATGCCGGCAACTTCGTTCATGTGCGTGACTATGCCGTCGGGGTCGATCAGCACGACACCGTCTTCGAGACTTTCGATAATCGCTTCCGTTTTACTTTTTTCGTAAATGAGCCGGTCGACATTCAGTCGCTCGAACTGTTCAAGACGGTCGGCCATGCGGTTGAACTCTGATGCCACCGCCTGCAGCTCAGCCAGCGGCTGATTGCCAATCCTGGCCGATGGGCCCTGCAAACTATAGCTACGGAGGTGACCGGCCAACTCCTCGAGCGGGCGAGACAGCTTCGATCCAAGGGTCTCGGCGAGAATAGTGCCGAACAGCAACAGCAGTAGCAGTCCGGCCGTCAATTCGCGTGCAAGCCGACTACTGATTTGTGTTGAACGGCTGTCCGCCCGAAACATCGCCGTCTGGTTAATGGCAATGAGTTCATCGAGTTGGCGGTGGAGTTCATCGAATTGCTGGCGGCTGGGAGGGTGAGTACCGGAGGTCAGCTCGTTAAATATCTGCAGCCCGCGCCGTTGGATATCGACTGCCAGTTCACCTTCGCCCTTCTCGGTGATATCTCCGAGTTCTACATTGATCCAATGAGTAAACTCTCCTCGCTCGATAGGTAGCGTCGTCTTTAAATTGCCGGTCATCAGCGCGAGCTGCACCTTATAGAGCGCGGTGTGCATGTGCTGCGCGGCTTCTATGCTGACGTAATTACGGTAAAGTGTCGCTCGAACCGCACGGCCCAAGCTGTAGACTGTCGGAATGGCGACAACGCCAAAGGCCAGCGCTATCGCCAGCATCCCAAGGGTGCCCCAACGAATACGAGAACGCAGCGACCGTGGTTTCATCAACGCCCCGCGAATTTTGACTATCCAGCTGCGCGCTATTCGAGTACGTCTAAAGTAGCTCTTTGGGATTCTTGCCACCGCTTCTATCGCATTGACTGACCAGTTCAATATCGATATCTGTGGCAGCCGCGATCAATTGCTGGCTGACTGAGCCGTGCCAGAGGCGATGCCACCAGCTCGAATTGGTGCGGCCGATAATCATCCGCGTCACATTATGTTCGCGTGCAAATTCGATTAATGCTTTGACGACGTCGGGACTTTTGAGCCACACGGTCTCGGCCCCCAGGTCAGCAGCCAGATTTATATTATCAAGAAGCCTGCGGAAATCTGCTGTGCTGATCTTCTGGACAGATTCAGCCGGCGTTTCGACATGAACCGCGTACCACTCAGCGTTCAGGCGGTTGGCGCTCCGCGCCGCTTTGCGCAGCAATTCATCGCTCCCGTTCGGATTCGAGGACAGGCACACCATAAGGCGTTCGCCTACTGCCGTACGCCGGCCTCGCTCGCGCTTGCGCAGCTCCATTTCAGCGCGGGTCCGGCCGGCACTGCGAGCAACTTCGCGCAGGGCCAGTTCGCGCAGCGCCGCGAGGTTGGCAGGTTTGAAAAAGTTCTTGAGGGCATGCTCGACTTGATTAGTCGGGTAGATCTTCCCTTCCCGCAGGCGCTGGCGAAGTTCTTCGACCGAAACGTCCACTGTCACAATCTGATCAGCGCGTTCGAGAAAGGTGTCGGGGACGGTCTCGCGAACCTCCACGCCAGTCATCCGACGTACCAACTGATTAAGGCTTTCCAGATGCTGGATGTTGACGGCCGTAATGACATTTATGCCGCTGGCGATGAGTTCGTCGACGTCCTGGTAACGTTTGCTATGGCGGGAGCCGGGTGCGTTGCTGTGTGCCAGTTCGTCCACAATAGCGAATTCGGGTTTGCGAGCCAGTATTCCCTCCAAGTCCATTTCACGTAGAACGATCCCGCGATACGTAACTTCGCGCAAAGGGACCACTTCCAGGCCAACAACTAGCGACGCGGTTTCCGCTCGGCCATGCGTCTCGATGAATCCGAGTACAACGTCACGGCCGTCCGCTCGCAACCGGTGCGCCTCTTCGAGCATGCGGTAGGTTTTGCCGACGCCGGCGGCGCTACCCAAATAAACCTTCAAGGTCCCCTTTTTGTTGCGTGGGACGAGGTCGAGGAAAGACTCAGGATCGGGACGATCCTCGTCGTTCATAGTATTATCGCGGCCATAATATCATCGCGGCTCATACGACATTCGATCGTCAATTGCCGGTTGGATGTTACGCCACCAAGCGAAGCCAACTCGCCCCGATCTTCGATTTAGTTTATTCACCTGAAGGCTTTGGAGCTGCTATTCGATGCCAGGTCATCAAGTGCGAGATTAAGCTCGAGGACGTTGACTCGGGGTTCGCCCAGCAAACCGAGCATCCGCCCCCTGGTATAGCTGGCTACGAGCGACCGTACGGTACTTTCGGCGAGGCCGCGCGCACGAGCAACGCGCGGCACCTGGGCTTCGGCCGCGGCAGGCGTAATCTCCGGATCGAGTCCGCTCGCCGAGGCTGTGACCATGTCGACTGGAATTGCGCCATGACCAATGCCGGGCTCATGTTCACGCAAGGCGCTGGCCCGCGAACGTACAGCCTCAATTAGCCGTTTGTTAGTCGGGCCCAGATTAGAGCCGCCCGAGCCTGCGGCATCATAGCCTGTTGCACCCGCAGCCGAGGGGCGTGGATGAAAATAGCGCGCCGAGGCAAAATTCTGTCCGATCAGTAACGAGCCTATGACATGCCCATTGCGCCAGACCAGAGTTCCCTCAGCCTGCCTGGGGAACAAGAGATGGGCGAGCCCCACCAACGCGACCGGGTACGCAATACCGGTCAAGATGGTGAGCACAAGAGTCATACGGATGGCGGTCCAGGACCTCATTAGTCGATTCCTAGGCGAGATGCAGAGCGGCAACCACCAGATCGATTGCCTTGATACCGATGAACGGGATGATGACACCACCGAGGCCATAGACCAGCAGGTTGCGACGAAGGATAGCGGCGGCTCCGAGGGGGCGATATTGAACCCCACGCAACGCGAGCGGGATCAGGGCAATGATGATCAGAGCGTTGAAGATTACCGCCGACAGAATCGCGCTCTGAGGCGTCGCCAAGTGCATAACATTGAGCTCCTGCAGTTGCGGATAACTCAGCACAAACATCGCGGGAAGAATCGCAAAGTACTTTGCCACATCATTGGCGATGGAAAAGGTGGTAAGCGCTCCGCGCGTAATTAGCAGTTGTTTGCCGATTTCGACCACCTCGATGATCTTGGTGGGATTGGAATCCAGGTCCACCATATTGCCGGCCTCACGCGCGGCCTGGGTGCCTGCGTTCATCGCAATTCCCACGTCAGCCTGAGCCAGGGCTGGAGCATCGTTGGTGCCATCGCCGATCATCGCCACTAGCTTACCCTGAGCTTGCTCCTCACGTATCAGCTGTAACTTGGTTTCCGGGGTAGCCTCGGCCCGGAAATCGTCGACGCCCGATTCCGCGGCGATTGCGGCCGCAGTCAAGGGGTTGTCACCGGTAATCATGACTGTGCGCATACCCATTGCACGCAATCGGGCGAAACGTTCGCGGATGCCTGCTTTTATCACATCTTTAAGGTGAATCACGCCTAGTACACGTCCGCGGTCGGCGACCACCAGAGGTGTTCCCCCGCTGCGGGCAATACGTTCAACGATCGGACCCAGTTCGCTGGGAACCGTTCCACCGTTTTCCCGCACGAAGTTCATAATTTGATCGTAGGCACCCTTGCGGATCCTTCGATTATTGATATCGATCCCGCTCATGCGCGTTTGGGCCGTGAAAGGAACAAAGTGCGCCTCCGAGTGTGCCAGTTCGCGCCCACGCAGATTGAATTGATTCTTGGCGAGCACGACTATCGACCGGCCTTCCGGCGTCTCATCGGCGAGCGAGGCGAGCTGAGCAGCGTCGGCCAGCTCTTCAGCGGTGGTTCCGTGCATTGGAATAAATTCCGTTGCCAGTCGATCACCGAGCGTTATGGTCCCGGTCTTGTCGAGCAACAGCGTGTCGATATCGCCCGCAGCTTCAACCGCGCGCCCCGACATTGCAAGCACGTTATGCTGCACTAGTCGATCCATTCCTGCGATGCCGATAGCCGACAATAAGCCACCGATGGTGGTGGGGATAAGACAGACCAGCAACGCAACCAGCACGGGCAGCGACAGCGCACTACCACCGTAGAGCGCAAGTGGATAAAGACTCACGCAGACCAACAGAAATATAATCGTGAGTCCGGCCAGCAAAATGCTCAGCGCAATTTCGTTGGGGGTTTTTTGCCGCTGGGCTCCTTCGACCAGTGCGATCATCCGATCCAGAAAAGTTTCGCCCGGATTCGCGGTAATACGAATTTTGATCCAGTCGGAAATGACAATGGTGCCGCCAGTCACCGCGCTCCGATCACCGCCGCTTTCACGAATGACCGGGGCGGATTCACCCGTAATTGCTGCTTCGTTAACCGAGGCAACCCCCTCGATTACTTCGCCATCACCCGGAATTATCTCGCCCGCCCGCACCAGGACAACGTCTCCGCGGCGCAGTGACGGAGCTGGAACTCTCACTTCCTGACCATCGCGCAGCAAAGTAGCTGGAGTTTCCGTGCGCGTTTTGCGCAGGTTTTCTGCCTGTGCCTTGCCGCGCCCCTCGGCCATTGCCTCAGCAAAATTGGCAAAGCCCACTGTAAACCAGAGCCAAACCGCGATCTGTAACTCGAACAGGACCTGACTACCGCGCCCCGAGAGAAAGTCGCGCAACAGAATAAGACTGACCGCCGCCGCCGTTACCTCGACGACGAACATTACGGGGTTATGCGCTTGAAGCCTTGGGTCGAATTTGCCCAGCGAGTCAACCAGCGCTGTCCGCACGATTTTGCCTTCCCACAGCCGAACCGCTTTGGCCATCGAAGATCAAACCCCATCAGTACAGTTTGCCGGCGTGCATTACCAATTCCTCAACGATTGGTCCCAAGGCGTCGGCCGGAAAAAAGGTGAGGGCGGCGACAATGATGATCACTCCGACTAGTAAGACGACGAAAGTTGCGCCGCCGGTGGGAAAGGTGCCGGCACTGGGCGGCACCGCCTTCTTCGCCACCAAGGAACCCGCCAAAGCCAGTACAGGGACCTTCATCAGAAAGCGGCCGAACAGCATCACGAACGCCAGTAGAACGTTGTAGAAAGGCGTGTCGGCGTTAAGACCGGCAAACGCCGAGCCATTGTTCGCGGCGGCTGATGTGAAGGCATAGAGGATCTGGGACAAACCGTGAGGGCCCGGATTGCTGATCCCTGCGAGGCCTGCCTTGGTGGCCACCGCAGCGCCGACAGGGAGCAGAATCACTGCTGGAAAGATCAAGACAAAGAGCATTGCGAGCTTCATTTCGCGCCCTTCGATTTTTTTGCCGAGGTATTCCGGGGTTCTGCCTACCATCAGGCCGGCAATAAATACCGTGAGCACCGCCATCACCAGCATCCCATATAGTCCGGAACCGACCCCGCCAAAGATGATCTCGCCAATCTGCATGTTAAGCAGGGGAACCAGACCCCCCAGCGGTGTAAAGCTGTCATGCATTGCGTTGACTGCACCACACGAGGTGTCCGTGGTAACTACTGCCCACAGCGCGGACCCAACGATGCCGTTGCGAACCTCTTTACCTTCCATGTTGCCGCCAGCTTGCATGACGGTCGCTCGCTGATCGATCCCCATCGCGGCGAACTGCGGATTACCGCGCTGTTCAGCCCAAATTGCCCAGCTCGTCCCCATCAGGAACAAAACACCCATAGCAGCGAACAAGGCCCAGCCTTGACGTCGATCGCCTGCCATGTGGCCGAAGGTGTGCGTTAGGCCGGCGCCGATCGCGAAAATTGCGATGAGCTCGAGCAGGTTAGTCAGCGGTGTGGGATTCTCATACGGATGGGCGGAATTGGCGTTGAAGAATCCACCTCCGTTTGTCCCCAATTCTTTGATACTTTCCTGTGAAGCAACCGGTCCCTGCGCGATGACCTGTTCGGGACCTTCCAGGGTCCGAGCGTGAACGTAGCGACTAAAGTTTTGCGGTACCCCTTGCCATATTAGAACCAGGCTCAAAAGGATGCTCAGCGGCAGCAGTACCCATAAGGTTGCGCGGGTCAGGTCCACCCAGAAATTGCCGAGCGTCTGACCACCTCGCCGCACGAACCCACGGATGACGGCTATCGCTACGGCTATTCCAGTCGCCGCCGAGACAAAATTGTGAAAGGCCAAGCCCGCCATCTGCGTGAAATAGCTCATGGTCGACTCGCCGCTGTATGCCTGCCAGTTCGTATTGGTCGTGAAGCTGGCGGCAGTATTAAAGGCGAGGTCGGGAGCGATGGCGCCGAAATGCTGCGGATTTAGAGGAAGGTAATACTGAAGCCGCTCGATGCCATACAGGAGCACCATCCCGACGGCGCTGAAGACCAGCATCGAGATCGAATACTCGATCCAATCCTGCTCGAGACCGGCATGCACGCCGCAAATGCGATAAATGATCGTTTCGAGCGGCACCAGTGCAGGATCGAGCCAAGTCCGTTCTCTGCCGAACACACGCGCCATATATCGTCCGAGCGGGACGCTGATGACGGTGACCAACATGGAAAAGATAGTCACTTGGATAACAGCGTTGATGACCATGCCGTCGCTTCCTTAAAACCGCTCCGGGCGCAACATCGCGTAAACCAGGTACACGATCAGACTGAGTGCGATCGCCGAACCAAGCACTAATTCGACTGGCGTCATAGCCTCGAACAGCCCCGTACATATGCAATCGCAATCGCAAAGAATAAACCGGTAAGAAGCAGGTAGACGAGATCGCTCACGCAAGGAGGCTGAGCACCTATCATGCCGAGCGAAAACCCAACCAATCGTTGGTTTCTTTTGGTCCGTAAGAAGTAAGTCATCGCAATATGCAGCAATGGACCGTGCAAAAGGAAATGAACCGGAGGGGTCGCCGCAAAACTTCTTGCGTCGATCAAGAGGTAGGCCAGTCTGACGGACTAAGCAGGCTGCTTAAAGGAGTAAGTGTTGAATCATCGTGCGGGTTCGTGCTCGACGCAGTAACACCTTAAACGCCTGGGTGCCTCGTGCAAAAATGTTGCGCTAGAATCGCATCCGAAGTGTCCGCGGGTAGCGGTCATACCGCGGTCCGGACGGAAGCACCTGCGGGAATGGCTTCCGCGAAACGACGTGAAATTTTAGAGAAGAGTCCTCACTCTGTACTTAATTCGGGCCGTAACTGATGAAAGCTGCTCGCGACGCTTCGGGCGGTATCGCCAAAGCAACTGTGGCCTGAACGGCTTTTGCAACCAAAACCCGATCAGGCCTATTCGTTGGCCGTGCAGGATGGTGTTTCGTTCTCCTCTATGGAGAGGTAACTGCCTTGAGTGGTCCATCGCCCGGCACTGGTGAGGTGAAAGAGAATGGAACCGTGGGACCCTGTGGCTTTTCGTCTCCTCTTCGGCCCGAAGTCTAATGAACAACTCGTCAGCAAAGCCCCCGCGGCCAATTCGAAGATGCCGAACGTTTGCGCCTGCTGGGAGGGGTGAGCCCTTCGTTTCGAAGCTACATCGCTGGTGCTTTTTTGGTTATTTGTCAGCTCTGACAGCGGCGCTTTGCTCAAACCGGAGGCGCACGATCTGATCGTGAGCCGCGCCTTACAGCCATTTCCTCTGCGTTTAGTTCAGACCATGAACGTAGCGCGCAGTTTGGTACTCGATCTAGCGTTTTATCGCGCAGCTCTACCCGGTAGGATGGCGCCGAGAAGGACTGCTTGTCATCGGTGGCAGAAAGTGCCGCCCGTCTCCGATTCAAACGGCTCGAACCGTTCCTTAAATGAATTGCAAGTAGGCGAGGTTGCTCTGCACCGGGCCGCGGGAGGCACTTACGCGTGACGTCCAGGTTCCCGAAGGGGATGCCAATAAGATGCGCGGCGTTACTGATCACTGCTGTCCTGATGAGCGCCTGTGAACAATCACGCCAAGCCAATGCCACCATACCGCAACCGACGAGTATCGCGAAACTCGAGCACCAGGGTTCCGATCACGAGCTTCTCGAGCTTCAACCGGGAGCGCTGCCCGACATGTCCCTATCTTCCGTGCGTGCGATACAATTGCCAGCGATTCTGGAAACCACCGGACAGATCGCGTTCGACGATAGACGGGTTGCCAACATAATCTCGCGTGTCACAGGGCGAATCGAAGACGTGCACGTGTCCCAGTGGGATTTTGTCAGGCGGGGTCAGCCAATCTTGACGCTGTACAGTCCCGAACTCATGACGGCCGAGGCCGAATATCTTCAGGCCAAAGCTGCCGAGCCGATTTTGTCGGGAAGCGCCGACCAGCGCCAGTTTGCTACCTCGATGCTTGAAGCGGCTAGGCGCAAACTCGAACTTCTGGGCGTTGACCCGGTTCAAATCGCGACCATCAAAAGCGCGGCGCCCAGTTTTGTGATGCGTGCCCGAATCAGCGGGACGGTGGTTCAGAACCTGGCCTTGCGCGGTTCGGCTATTAGACCCGGGGATGTGCTTTATTCGCTTGGAACGCTCGATGATGTCTGGGTCACGGCCGACATCTATGAAGACGAGGTGTCGCGTGTCCGTGTCGGACAGCAGCTCGAAGCTGTCACAGCTGCCTATCCCGGTGAGATCTTTCGCGGCACCATCGATCGTATCAGTCCGACAGTCGATCCCAACACTCATAGCCTGCAAGTACGCTGCAGGATCAACAATCCGGGGCACAAACTTAAACCACAGATGTTAGCCCGAGTGAGAATCATGGTGCCGGCGGGCCACGCCATCATCACGCCTCTGGATGCACTCGTGTTCGAAACCGATGCCTACTTCGTCTACGTCGAGACCGAGCCCGATCGCTTCGAACGGCGCCGGGTCAGCGTTGCGTCGTGGAGCCAACAAGGCTACGCACGGATTACGCGGGGCCTTAAGCCCGGAGATCGGGTGGTGACCGGCGCCACCATGCAGATGAACGAACTCTGGCACGAAGCTCACGGAGAGCGATCGTAATGGGCGCGGCCCGAGTCTTGCCGATGGTTGCGATCCGATGATCAAGTTTTTAATGGCGCTTGCGCTACAGCAGCGCGCGGTGGTAGTTGCGGCTGCGGTTCTTTTGCTTCTCGCCGGGATTTATTCATTCAGTGAACTGGACATTGAGGCGTATCCCGACCCAATCCAGCCAATGACTGAAGTATTGACCCTACCGACCGGCTACAGTGCCGAGGAGGTCGAGCGTCTGTTCACGGTTCCCACCGAGTACGCGATGAGCGGGATGCTGAACCTCAAGTCCATGGAGTCGATCTCGCTTTATGGGTTATCCGACGTGCGTCTGTACTTCGACTGGGACAGCGACTACGAATTCGACCGCATGCAAACGATCAATCGGCTGCCTTTTGTTAACTTACCGCAAGGGATCACTCCCGGCCTGTCACCGGAAAATCCGATCGGTGAGATTTACCGCTATACGATCCAAAGCCCGGATCACGATCTGATCGAAGAAAAGACGGTCGAGGACTGGATTTGCGAAAAACAACTTAAAACGGTGCCCGGCGTGCTCGACGTCTCGGGCTTCGGCGGTCTGACCAAGGAATACCACGTCGATATTGATCCGGCGAAGTTAAATCATTACGCAATTCCGCTTTCGCAGGTGATAGCGGCGATTCAGAACTCCAACACCAACGCGGGCGGCAGTTATCTCAACGTTGGCCAACAGGTTTTTGATATTCGTGGGATTGGGTTGATTCGTTCATTGGACGACATTCGAAACATTGTACTCGCATCGAATAGGTCGACTCCTGTTAAGGTCGGCAATGTAGGCGAAGTTTCGGTGGGATGGTCTCCACGTCTTGGCATTGTCGGGATGAACTACCAGGACGAAGTGGTTGAGGGAATTGTGCTGATGCGAAAGCACGGCAATACGCTCGAGACCTTAAAAGGTGTCGAGCACAAAGTAGCGCAATTGAACCGGAGCGGCATGCTGCCGCCAGGCTACAAAATCGTGCCCTATTATGATCGCACGGGCTTGGTACGTACCACTTTGCACACGGTGCTGGAGAATCTTTCGGTGGGAATGATCCTGGTGTGCCTGGTTCTGCTGTTCTTTCTGGGCAACCTGCGGACCGCGATAATCGCCGCGATCAATATACCATTGGCAATGCTGGGCGCCTTTATACTGCTCTACTTAACTCGCACGCCCGCCAATCTGTTGTCCTTGGGGGCAGTCGATTTCGGGATCATCATCGACTCGACCGTTATCGTGGTTGAGAATATCTATCGCCACCTGACGACCGATTACCAGGCTACGAGCGATACCCATCACATCATCAGTCGGGCTTCTGAAGAGGTCGGTGGGCCGATGTTCTATTCGACGCTGATCTTCCTGATCGCATTTCTGCCGCTGTTCACCATGCGGGGAGTCGAAGGGGCAATCTTTTCGCCGATGTCGCACACCTACGCATACGCGCTGGTTGTAGCCATTCTACTGGCGGTTATGTTGTCGCCAGTGCTCAGCTCATTGCTTTTGAATCGGAGATTGCGCCCAACCCGTAATTTAGTCTGGGAGGCGATCCACGGCTTTTACCGTAGCCTCTTTATCCTCGTAATGCGCTGGCCACGACTGACGCTCGCGATTATCACGGCCATGATTATTGCGGGACTTTCCCTGTTTCCCAGTCTCGGCGGTGAGTTTCTGCCGAAGTTGGAGGAGGGCAATATCTGGACCCACGCGATAATGCCCTCCACCATCAATCTTCCAAGTAGCGCCCGGCTGGTCTCCGAGATACGCCACGTGTTTCTTTCCTTCCCCGAGGTGACGAACGTCGTATCGCAGTTGGGTCGCCCCGACAACGGCACCGAGACCACAAGCTTTTTCTCCGCTGAATTCTCGGTCGATCTCAAGCCCGCTGCTCAGTGGCCACCAGGCGTGACCAAGGAACTACTGGTGCGGCAACTCGATGCCAAACTGCGGCGACGGTTCCCGGGCGTGAGCTTTTCCTACTCGCAAAACATTGAAGATAATATCGATGAAGCCTTGTCTGGCGTGAAGGCCGGCGCCAACGTAGTCAAAGTGTTCGGTCCCGATCTCGATACGGACGAATCAGCGGCAAACCGCGTCGCATCAGTTCTAGAGCGTATACGCGGGGTAACTGACGTCTTTGTTTTCCGTTCCCTGGGACAGCCTAATATCGTTATCGAGCCGGACCGTGACGCAGCTGCACGTTATGGCTTGAACTCTGGCGATCTCGCTGCTGTGGTGCAGGCGGCAATTGGCGGACAGACGGTGACCCAGGTGCTGGAGGGCGACCGCAGTTTTGGCTTGGTCGTCCGGTGGCTGCCCCAATATCGTGAAGATCTGCAGGCCATGCGGAACATTCGGCTAAACGTTCCCACGGGAGGAAACGTCCCGCTGGGGCAAATCGCAAAAGTGAGAACCGTCGAAGGCGCCTCGTTTATCTATCGTGGCAACCTTCAACGCTATGTTCCGGTGCGATTCTCTGTGAGCGGTCGAGACCTGCGAAGCACAGTGGCGGAGGCGCGACAGCAGGTCAGTGAACAGGTTCACCTTCCTGAAGGCACCCGCCTGGAGTGGGTCGGTGAATACGGAGAGCTGCAGGCGGCCAACCGTCGGTTGGCCGTGGTTATCCCAATAGCCCTGGTCCTGATCACAGGAGTCTTGTACGCCGCGACGCTGTCTGTGATTAACACTCTTATTCTGATGGCTCAGGTGCCGCTCGCGTGTCTGGGCGGCGTGCTCGCACTGGTGTTGACGCACACACCTTTCAGCGTATCGGCGGCGGTCGGGTTTATTTCAATTTTCGCTATCGCGATCATGGGCGGGATCGTGATGAATTTCTATATCCACCAGCTCTGGGAAAGGGGACATGCCGCGGATGAGTCGATACTTATGGGGGCTGACCGGCGCCTGCGCGCGGTCATGATGACAGCACTGGTTGACGGGCTGGGAATGCTGCCCGCTGCCTTGTCGACTCGGATCGGCGCTCAGACTCAGCGTCCCCTAGCTATCGTAATCATTGGCGGGGTAGCGTCGATCGTGCTCCTGACGCAGATATTTCAAGTCACTTTAGTGTACCTGCTCCGAGAGCCACTTGGTCTGACTGACCGGCGCCCCACAGTGGCCGACGGGTAGTAGCAGGGAGCTGGGACGATGACTCGAACAGCGAATTCACTGACTGACGCCGAGCTTGACGAATACCTGGAGTTCGCGTGTCGGCTCGCCGAGCTGGCCGGCAACGCCATTTTGCCGCACTTTCGTTCCGGCCTTGGCGTGGAGAACAAGGCTGCGCATGGCTACGACCCGGTTACGTTAGCTGACAGACAGGCCGAGGAGTTAATACGCGGCGAAATTGCTCGTACTTACCCCTCGCACGGGGTAATCGGTGAAGAGTTCGGCAGCCGACCGGGTGAATCGCCGCTAACGTGGGTAGTCGATCCAATCGACGGCACCCGTGGCTTTGTGCTGGGTCTGCCGCAGTGGGGTACGTTGATCGCGCTCAACGATGGCTGTCGCCCGGTGCTGGGGGTGATGCACCAGCCGTTTATCGGTGAAACCTTTACCGGCTGCCGGCGGGGCGCGTTCTTGCGCCGAGCAGGTACTCGAACGCCACTGCGTGCTCGCCGGGTCAAGACGCTGGCGGACGCTTCGATGTGCGCGACGCACCCCGACATGTTCAATACTGCTTCAGAGCGAGCTGCGTTCCAGCGGGTCGTCGATGCCTGTAAGCAGACCCGCTATGGAACGGACTGCTACGCCTGGTGTCTGCTTGCAGCGGGATTGATCGATATCGTAATCGAAGCTCAACTGAATGCGTACGACATTCAGGCGCCGATTCCGATCATCGAGGCGGCCGGCGGTGTGGTAACCACCTGGTCAGGGCACTCCCCCCACAATGGCGGTCAGGTCGTGGCGGCGGGAGACCCGGAGATACACAGAATCCTACTCAAGATGCTCAACGATCGCGACGTCTGATAAGCGTGGCCCTGACCTCAAAGGTGTCGCGACAATTCATTTCCTAGAGTGGCTCGTGCGACCGTATTGAATTCGTGCTGCCACTTCGGACCGTGATCGAGTTGCTCCTCAAGCGTACGGACATGGGCCAGTTCATGTACCAGTGTCTCGAAACTGTAATGGCCAGTGTTGCGTCCGATTAGAATCGTCTTGTCACGCGCGAGCGTGACTCCGCAAACATGTCGTCCATGAACGTTCTGGATAACGGTCTTTCGCACTAGGTATACTTTCCAGCCCGCTGGCATGGGTTCGGGCCAGATGCGAGACCAGGTTTCGCGAGCTAAAGCTGTTATGTTTTTTAATCGGAGTGATCGCTTCGAATTGGGCATTGCGCGTGCTTGCGACCGAGCATGACCCCGTATCGCCCTGGGTTACCACATTACGAGCACCCGGGCCCCATGATGCCCAAGTGGCCGGCTGACCCAGCGCCAGCGATCATCGGTGGTCTGACCGCCGCCAATGCGTTAAACAGGCCGAAATCTTCGAAGCTATTGGCCACTGCCATGCTGCTCAGGGTTGGCGCCCTTCGTTTCGGGCTTTTTAACGCCAAACTTGTCCAGGCGATATTGCAAGGTTCGATAGCTCATGCCAAGCATCTTGGCGGCCTTCGCAATCACCCAGTCTGCTTTTTCCATTGCCTGGTAAATAACGTCTCGTTCAAGATGCTCGAAATTAATACCCTCTGGTGGAAGTTCAAATCCTCCGCTGCCGCGCGCGCGTTCGGAGCGTCCTACGGTCTTGCGATCACGCACCTCTTGCGGCAGATCGCCGGGCATAATGCGATCGCCTTCGCATAACAGCAACGCCCGTTCGATAGCCGATTCCAGTTGCCGAACGTTACCCGGCCATGAGTAATCGAGCAACACCGCCATCGCCTCGCGGCTTATTTCTTTGACGCGGCCGTTGGCGAGATGAGCGAAACGAGCGAGCGCATGATTGGCGAGCAAGGGAATATCCGACCGCCGGTCGCGCAGCGGTGGCAAAGTGATGGTAACAACGTTGACCCGATAGAACAGATCCTCACGAAAGCGCCCTTCGGCTACCTCTTCAGCGAGATTACGATTGGTTGCCGCGATCAGCCGGACATCGACTCTAATTGATTCATTACCGCCGACCCGACGTAGTTCGCGTTCCTGCAAAACGCGGAGTAGTTTGGCCTGGACGCCTGCGCCCAAATCAGCGATTTCGTCGAGGAACAGCGTGGACTTGTCCGCGGTTTCGAACAGGCCAATCTTCCGTTCGGTGGCGCCGGTGAAGGCTCCTCGCTCGTGACCGAATAGCTCGTTTTCTATCAGGTTGTCGGGGATCGCCGAGCAATTGATCGCCACAAAGGGCCGCTGGGCACGGGGTGAGAGGCGGTGGATTGCGCGTGCTATGACTTCCTTGCCGGTGCCGCTTTCACCCTGTATGAGGACCGTCGAATTGGAGGGCGCGATCTTGCGGACGATCCGGATCATCTCGCGCATGGCGGGATCTTGACCGATAATCCCTTCGACGGCGAGCTTCCCTTCGACCTCGCTTCGCAGCAACAGATTTTCCTGTTTCTCGCGGGCGAGTTCGGCGGCCCGCGCCACAGTCATTACCAGTGGCTCGCGATCGACCGGCTTGGTCAAATAGTAAAATGCTCCCTGCTTGATTGCATTGACCGCGCTGTCGATCGTGCCGAAGGCGGTTAGAACCACGACCTGAGTAGCGGGGTACTTCTCCTTGACCTTGACCAGCAGCTCTTCCCCTGAAATTCCCGGCATCATCAGGTCAGTCAGAACGACATCGAAACGGCTCGGACCAAGCAATTCCAAGGCACGCTTGCCGAGCGCGGCCTCTTCGACCCTAAACCCCTCTTCGCGCAGGGTCTCAGCCGTGATTTGTCGTTCGAGGTCGTTGTCCTCGACCACCAAAACCGAGGCTTGCTGCGTCATATGGATTTATGGATTCCCTCTGCTGGAAAAGTAAACGTTACGTTGGCGCCCGGCGGCGGGTCATTGGGGCTGATGGTCACCGTGCCGCCGTGTTTTTCCACAATGGCCTTGGAGAAGAACAAACCCAGTCCGATTCCCTCGCGCTTGGTCGTATAGAAGGGTTCAAAGACATGAGCCGCGATTTCTGGGTCGATGCCCAGGCCGGTATCGGAAAATCGCACGATAAAATGGCCATCATTGCGCGCAAATTCGATCTTCAGTCGCCCACCCTCCGGCATCGCCTGAGTGGCATTGGCGATGACGTTGATGAAACAGGTCCGTACTTTCTCGGCATCGACGTTGAGGATGCTTTCGACCTGGGTGCCTTCCTCAATTACCTCAATTCCCTGGCTTTTGAGTTTCGACTCGCTTAGCGTCAGGACGCTGTTGACCAACTGTCGGAGATCCGTGGGAGCCGGAAAAATTTCGATGGGCTGGCCGTAATGAAGAAAGGTTTGCACCATTTCTGATAGCCGCTTGATCTCATCTTTCATCATCGCCAGTTGCCGCAGAAAATCCTCACGCCCGCGGCCGAGCTGCGGCCCGTAACGGGTGCGCAGCTGATCGACGGCTAGACTGATGAAGTTCAAAGGGTTCTTGATTTCGTGTGCCAACGCACCGGCGAGCTGGCCCAACGCGGTGAAGCGTTCGAGCCGGTTCAATTCCGCCTCGCGCTCGCGGGCCCGACGGAGCTGGGCTATCATTTCGTTGAAGCTGCGGGTCAGCAAGCCGATTTCGTCCCGGCGCCGCGATTCGGGCACCGGCTCGAGTCCATGCGAGGGGATATTTTGAGCGGCGAAAGCGACCGTATGAATCGGCTTCACGTAGCGTTGCGCGAGCAGATAGGCAAAGACCAGACCGACCGCAAAAATACCGAGTCCGGTCATTACCAGCCAGAATTGATAAGCCTTTAAGGGCTGCTCAAAATCACCAAAATTGGCTAAGACCTGAACATAGCCAAGCAGATGATCTTCGACCTCGACCGGAATGAAGTAGACGGTACTTTGTGCTCCGGGTATGCCGAGTTTGGCGGCCGGAACGGCAATCGGCTCATTATGGGAGCCCCCTGCCCGAAGTGACATCAGCGTGCGGACTACCTCGGGATTGACCGCTTCACCGATCAACTTCGGATTGGAGCTGTTGATGATGAGATCCTTGTCCGAGGCGATGGACACCTCGAGGCCCTGCGTTTTGAGACGCGCGACGTAGTTCTGGAGGCGATCATGATCGGTTGCTTCAACCGATGTGAGCTCCTGAACGCTGATCTGGATCACACTTGCAAGATCCTTGACCTTGCTCTGGGTGGTTCGGATGATGGCCTCTTCCGCGCTCAAACTGACGATTACTTCCGCCCCCAGTGTCAGCGTGAGCAGCACAACCATTAGCAGAATCAATTTGGCTTTTAAGTTAAGGGCGGGGAATGCGAATCGCATTGTCTCGATCGATTACGAGCCAAATAGTCCGGTGAGGGGTCTAGACGCTATCAGCCTGTCGGCTATCAGTCCGCAGCAAGAACTGCGAGGCGTAAAAAATGATACAAACACTGATCGCTAACAAGACCAATCGGTCGAAGCCGCCAAGGTAAGAAATTGCCAGTTCGATTTGATCACCGAAAAAATACCCGATGGAAACGGCTATTGGTACTGAGAAGAGCGCGCCGAGTGCATCGTACATAACAAAGCGCTTGGGAGTCACCCCCGTGGAGCCTGCCAGAAGGTAAACGGGCGCACGAATTCCTGCTAAAAACCGCGCGTAAAAGATTGCCATGTGTCCATGACGCTCCATGAAGCCTTTGAGCCGCTCGATGCGTGGCAACACGCGCGGACGCACAAAGCCAAGGTAGTGCAAGATGCGGGTTCCAAAACGACGACCGATAAAAAACAGCGAGTTGTCGCCCGCCACAACCCCGATGAAGGAGACTGCCAGAGTCGTCGGGTACTGGGTGATACCGCGATGAACTAAAAAGCCGCCTGTCAGCAAGGCAAGATCTTCAGGCACCGGCAAGCCCATCCCGCACAGAACCAGCACCAGGAGCAGCCCGAGGTAGGTGAAATGCTCAATATAGGTGGAGACCAGTCCCGTCAAAACTAGCCCCCGTTCGCATAGCGTTGATGCAGAATTGCACGAATCTGCTCGGGAGGAGTGCCGTTTTCGTACAGCTGACCAGCGGTTATCGCTTCGCCGGTACACGTCGCGCAGGTCGCGCCGTGGTTGGTTCGAAAACAATCGAGTAAGCTTTTGTGGCCCTCGTGTCGCTCACAACCACAGTAACAATCGAGCTGAGCTAACAAGTCTGGGTGTCGCTGGGCGACCAGGTAGGCAGCGTGAGTTTCACCTTCAAACAGATCCGGATTGAGTGTAAGCCCATTAGTAGCGGCGACCGCAAACGAATGCAGCTGATAGACGGCGGCTGCGGCCAGGCCCAGCAGACCAACCACCACGAGCGCGGCTACCATCCTGCTGGCGCTGTTAGATTTGGTGCTCATCTTATGGCAGTCACCCTGAAGGCTTCTTGTGGCGCTCGAGCCCTTCTGCCCAACACTATAGCATCTCGACGACCTGTAAGCTTCGCCGTCGAAACGAATAAAGGGCAGCCGGCCGATGTCTTCCGCGGCGCTTAAACGGGAGTCGGATCAACAAATTCATCGCTAGAATTCGACGACGAAAATTGCGTCGATCAAGCGGACGGCCCAGCACAATTCCATACAGCTCTTCAAGCTGTGCAAAACTGAACGTAACAGGCAATAGATGGCATGCGATATTGGTATATTCAAGTTTCGACTTTAAGCGCTGCACTGCATATCTGGCAATCTCGGCATGATCATAGGCCAGCTCCGGCAGTGCCCCCACCTCAAACCATGCGCCATTCGCATACTTTGCCGAACATGATTGCACCGCAGAGGTTCGGTCGATCAATGCCATGTAAGCCACGGAAACCACATGGGCCTTGGGATCGCGATGCGGGTCACCGAAGCTGAAAAGCTGTTCGATGTAGCACTGATCAAGTCCGGTCGACTCGCGCAGCTCACGTCGAGCGGCTTCGTCAAGCATTTCGCCTTCGCGGACCAATCCCCCCGGAAAAGCCCATTTGCCGGCCGATGGTCCGCGCCTGAGGCGGACCAGGTAGCACTTCACCCGCCCCGAATCGACTGCAAACAGCACCGTGTCAACTGCCACCTTAGGCCGTGCGTGGCGCCGCACTGGTGCCATCCGGGGTCGGACCAGGGAACCGGACGACGCGCGGAAGTTCTGAACTGGTTCCAGGCTGCGGGAAACTGACACCCTACCCTGATGAGGGCTCACGCGCCAAGATCTAACATGCGATCCAACGCCCGCCGGGCTCCCTGGCGCACTTCCTCGGACATTGTGATCTCATATCTGAGGTTTGTCAGGGCGTCGCGTACCCCAGCTAGCGTGATCATTTTCATGTATCGACACAGCTTACATGCCTTGTAGAAATGCTTTCCGGGTATTTCCATCAGCAGGCGATCAGATAAACCGCACTCTGTCACAATCAGAAATTTGTCAGCGTTGCTCTCGCGCGCGTATCGTATCATGGCGCTAGTCGACAGAACCGCGTCCGCCATTGCGATTACGTCCTTGCGGCATTCGGGATGCGCAATGACGACGAGGCCCGGGATGCCCGCCTTCGCCCGTTCTACCTCGGCCGGAGTTATCTGATGATGAACATAGCAATTACCATCCCATGAAATTATGTTCTTGCTAGTCTGCCCCTGTACGTAACTGGCCAGATTTTGATCGGGGACAAACAAGATATTGTCGGCTTCCAGGCGATTCACGACTTTGACGGCGTTGGCCGAAGTGCAGCACGCATCAGAGAGGGCTTTAACGTCAGCTGTGCAGTTGACGTAGGAAACCACCTGCAGGTCGGGGTAGATTTCGCGCAGCTCCTGAACCCGCTCGGCCAAGGCCTCGGCTGTCACCGAATCCGCCAGCGAGCAGCCCGCTCGCAAATCCGGCAGCAGCACCATCCGCTCCGGATTGAATACCTTGGCGGTCTCGGCCATAAAATGAACGCCGCAGAACACGATAATCTCAGCGTCTTCTACGTCGCGGGCCTTGCGGGCGAGTTCGAAGGAATCGCCGATGAAGTCCGCCACTTCGAAGATTTCGGGGCGCTGATAATTGTGGGCGAGCACGATTGCGCTTCGTTGCGCCTTCAACTTCAAAATTTCATCAATCAGCGTTGCATACTGCTCGCAAAGTTCGGGAGTGTAGGTTGGGTCATGTAAACTGACGAGCTTGGCATGCAGCTCGTTGCCAGTGATTTTCGTCTGGGTGATCATAAACTGCTTCCTCGCAAGACGTCTGATGTAGCGGTGTTGAGCGCGGTGGTAACGTGGCTTGCAGCTCGGGTTTGCGTCAATTTGACACTTACCTTAGCAATTGTTACAGACGTGTGACAACAGTTCGTCAATTGCTATCGCAAGACCGCGGAGCCGCCTTCCCAATTGTCGGGTTCGCGCAGATTAGATACGTGTCGGGCGACAGCCACGTCAGGGGAGAGTGAAGCAAATGGATGAATCGTTGGACCGCGAGATTGTCGAGACTGTTCGCCGATTTGTCGACCGCGAGGTAATTCCGGTAGCCAGTGAGCTCGAGCATAAGGACGAGTACCCGCACGGGCTGGTGGCGAAGATGAAGGAACTTGGCCTGTTCGGCGCCACCATTCCTCAGGCCTATGGCGGTCTCGGCTTGAGCTTCCTCAGTTACGCGCATTTGATGAGCGAACTCTCGCGCGGCTGGATGAGTCTGGCGGGTGTCATCAACAGCCATTTAATCATGGCCTACCTGATCAGCAATTATGGCACCGAAGAACAGAAGCACCGCTTTCTTCCCGCCATGGCGACCGGCGAGAAAAGAGGCGGACTGGCGCTCACCGAACCACACGCCGGCAGTGATGTCCAATCAATTCGGACCACCGCAGTGCGCGACGGCGACTATTATCTCATCTCAGGAACCAAGATGTTCATTACCAACGCTCGCTACGGCACGATGCTGGCGGTCGCGGCCAAGACCAACCCTCACGCTCAGCCTGCCTATTTGGGAATCAGCATGTTAGCGGTCGAGAAAAATGAGCGTGGCCCCACAGTGAGCCGCCAGCTCAAGAAACTCGGTTACAAAGGACTGGACACGTGCGAAGTCCTCTTCGAGGAGCTTCCAGTTCCGGCAGCCAATCTGATCGGCAGTCGCGAAGGCGAAGGGTTCAAACAGGTGATGAGTGCGCTTGAAGTCGGGCGCATCAACGTAGCGGCCCGAGCGGTCGGCGTTGGTCAGGCCGCGTTCGATAGTGCGATCCGTTATGCGCAGCAGCGGACGGCCTTCGGCAAGCCGATCGCGCAGCATCAGGCGGTGCAGTTATTACTCGCGGATATGGGAACGCGGCTTCAGGCGGCCAAACTACTGGTAGATAATGCGGCCCGAAAAAAGGATGCAGGAGAACGCTGCGACGTCGAGGCCGGCATGGCTAAACTGTTCGCCTCCGAGGCGTGTGCCAAAATGACGCTGGATGCCATGCGGGTGCTGGGCGGCTATGGTTATATGGCCGAATTCCCAGTGGAACGGTTTTATCGTGACGCGCCACTTATGATGATCGGCGAAGGTACGAACGAGATCCAGGCGCTCGTGATTGCCCGCGGGTTGTTGGCTCGCAATCCACTTTGAATCTGCTCAGAAGGTTACTCGCATGCGACTAACCTCTTTTCGCAAATGTCAGCCGCCTCGGGATTGACGGCGAGCGGCAAAGCGTATGGTGCTATGGGCCGCTCCCTAGCATGGTTTCCGTGATGCGGCCGAATAAATGGTCCGGCGCTAGTCGGAATTTCCGATGCGGCTGAGTAGATCGCCCTCGATTCGGCCAAAGCCGATACGACCGAGTAATGGGCCGCAGGCGCCTTGCGGGCGGCACAAACATTTGTCAAGCAGCTGTCGTTCTCCTCTTTTCGGCGCAAAACGGTACATTGCGTCGTGGCCGATCAGTGCCGGGGAACCCGGTTTTGAATTCCTCCTCTCATGAAGTTTCGGCACAAAACCGCAGACCGCAATTCCGCCAATGATCTATACGCCGCCACTTATAATGGGGCGGCCTTGGAAGTCCCGCTCAATCAAATCAAGCGTAAATCGTGGAGTAGGCTCCGAATCGGCCTAGCTTCGAGAAAAAGTTATACGACCTCGTTAAGAGGGATAGTCTTGGCTGATGGTACAAAGCCCCCGGATAGCATATTTTCGCCCTTGGAGTTCTGTCTTCGGGGGGCTCAATGTGACCTATCGAACTAAGGTTATGACCGTTTTGGTCGGGTTCGTGGTGATGATAAACGGCTTGCTCGGCCTGGCGGAGTACCGTCGATGTAAGGGGCTGTTAGAAAAGGAATTTCATCGTAAAGCGAGGTCGATCGCCAGTACTGCTGCTGCCCTGCTTGATCCGGAGCTCGTGCGTGCGAGTTCCGATCGGCTCGGTGGCGAGACTCCTGCATACCGCGAACTCCGGCGGCAACTGCAAAGAATCCGCGACTTCAATCGCCGCAAGGATGTCTGGATCGCTGATATTTTCACGCTCATACGTGCCCCACAGGACTCGCACTACGTTGAATACGGAGTTGATGCTGAGGAGAGCTTCCCCTACATTCATCGGCTCGGGGACCTCTATGTGCAACGTGGCCAGCCGGTAGCCATCGGGATTGAAGGGATCAACCGGCTTGCCGACAACCTTCAGAGCTTCCAAGCTGGTTTTAACGCTGCCTTTGCGCCGGTCCGCGACTCGCGAGGCGATTTGATTGCCGTAATAGGGGTCCGCTTGTCTCCAGCGCCTTATAGCGTTCTGAACGAAGTCGCACGGGCGACGCTCGGGCCTTTTGCAGGCACGGTCATGTTGGCAGTTATCGTCGCCTCTATCTTGGGGCGATCGGTCGCGCGTCCATTGGAAACGCTCCGCAGGCAAATTGATCAGGTGGGTGCGGGGAACTTTAATTCTATCGAGGTTCCCGCCGGAATGACTGGAGAATTCAAGCAGATGGCGGTTGCTATTGCCGCTATGGCTAAAGGCTTGCGCGAGCGTGACACGATCAAACGTGCCTTCTCCGGCTACATCTCGCGTCAGGTCCTGGAAACGATCATGCAAAAGGGAGAGCTGCCTGAGCTTAAGGGCGAGCGACGCCGTATTACGGTCTTGTTCGCTGACATTCGCGGCTTCACGACTCTAGCTGAGACCATGACGCCAGAAGACGTGGTTGAAATGCTGAGTGAATTTTTCGACCGCATGGTCGAGGTGTTGATGCGACATCAGGGTACGATTGATAAATTTTTGGGCGACGGTTTGATGGTAATTTTCGGCGCGCCGATGGACGACCCTTATCAAGAGCAACACGCAGTCTTGGCGGCACTCGAGATGCAGAAGCAGTTGAGCAACCTTTGCGCCCAGTGGCAGACCAGCGGGCGGCAGCCAATCAAGATGGGGATCGGGATTAATTCCGGGGCCGCGGTCGTCGGTAATATCGGATCGCACGACCGCATGGAATACACCGCCATCGGTGATACCGTTAATCTGGCAGCTCGCCTGGAATCGGCGACCAAAGAGCTTGACCTTGATATCGTGGTCAGCGAGCACACATATAGTGCCGTCCGCCCCCTGTTTAAATGGAAGCCGGCTGGAACCATAGCGGTGCGCGGGAGGTCGGAACCGGTCCGCGCCTACAGTGTCGAGGGCGCGAACGGCAAAATCCCAGGCTAATCTGAGGCGGCCGTTATATGGTTCTATGACGGGCTGAAATTTTCTGGTAGATTCACCTTTTCTTCGCCTGCCAGGATTCGCTCATCCTCGCGAACCAATGCTGACAATCTTGATGAGGCATTATTTTAATCTATTGCCACTATTCAGTCATCTTGATGATGTTATATACATTCGGACCTGCGAAAGCGGACGTTTTCGCTGCCGATCACCGAGCCGATGCGCTTAACGACGCTTAGATCGGAGTCTTTGCAGTGCGATGATTGTCAGCGAAAGGCCACATACAGAATTCGCTTTCGCAACCTCTCTACTGTGACCCTATGTCAACGTTGCGCCGTCAAGCTCCTCGTCTCGTTGGCCAACCGAATAGCAGGCCCCGAAGTCGAGCGTTCCAGCTTCTTGGCCAGGCTAGCCAGTAGACGCAAGAATTAAAGTTGGTACCGGACAAAGTCGCCACGGAGCACTGCCCGAGAGTTTAATCACCGGGGCAGCGCAGGTTTATCGCCCAATTTCGGGCCGACCATATTGGAACAACTCGACGCGAAAGCATCCGGAATCAGTGAGTTTTAAGGGTGCTGTCGAAAAACCAAGACTTGGTTAGAGCCGTAAAGCCGGACTAAAGCATGAAGCGTACAACGAACCGGTTCGCAAAACCGAGAAGCTTTTCACTGCATTGGGGGTCAGGCGTAATCGCTGAGCAGGTCCAGATCGTGACTCCTTATCATCGCCCTACCATCCAACTACTCAAATTTAGCGATGGTCCTGCCAAAGGATCAGAGGGGGTCCGCTTCTGCGTCTACGATCATCGCGGGCGGTTTCAGCGCATGCCATGTATTATCGACGCACAAGACTTCATGAAACTCCGCAGTGAACTGGCCAAGGCTCCGCGCCTACAGCAGCTTATCGCGCGATTGGTGCGTTAATCAGGCTATTTGGGCGCGCGGAGAACGGTTCGTGACGACCCAAGATAGATGGCGCTAAGGGACGAATCTCTCTGCGCTGTCCATGGTCAAAAGGCTGATAATTTCAGCGCTCCAAGGAGCGAATCATCCTGGTGGACGCACCTGGACTTGAACCAGGGACCCCTTGCATGTGAGGCAAGTGCTCTAACCGGGCTGAGCTATGCGTCCACCGCGCGCAGCTATTATCGCGTCGGCTCAGCACAGCCGCAAGAGCAATAGATGGAACTGCCTGTGCCGCTAGCGCGACCGCGTGGAAGACTCTGCCGGCAGATTCAGCTAGATTAGCCGCAACCGGAAGTGCTGTTCCTGACTTCAGGCATCGGGTGAGGAAGCGAAGCATTGTTTACAGGAGTTTCGAGCCAAGCGCCATGAGCGAACTGCTGCAGACGGTCAAGCCAGGCACACCGGTGATGGTTGCTGACCCGATCACTTACCGCGAGTATAAGCTCTTGCTCCGCAGTGAGCATTTCAGCAAGGCGGCGCATTTTCACAAGTTCTGGAAGATAACTCGAGGCACGGCCAAGTCAGTCGGGGTTGATATCTCGAAGATCGCCAAGCCGATAGAAACCCATCTGCGCGAGGTCCTCTTTTTCGATACTCCTAAATTTCGTCTCTACAATCACGGTTTCATTCTTCGTCGAAGAACTTTCTATAAGAAGGGGCTGCCACAGCCCAATCATGAGCTGACGATCAAATTTCGACACCCCGACCGCCAGACAGCCGCCGCGGTCGATGTGCGGCCGCTGGTTCCCTGCGCTTACACTATCAAGTTTAAAGAGGAGGTTCTGATGCAGCGGGGCAAACCGGGGACCAGGCGGTCGATCTACTCACATGGATGCGAATTGGACACTCCCAACGTGGTTTTGACGCGAAGCTTTGGGAGTATTTCTCAGCTTTTTCCCGCGCTGCTTCAGACTGGGGCCAAACCTCGGACGCTGTTGAGCATCGTCAACGGCATCGCGATCGAGGAGATTCTAGCCGACTGTGGCGAGATCGATTTCGGCGGCAAAATAACGGCCAAAGCGACCCTGGCGATCTGGCGCAACCGTATGACGCAGGAGCATCTGGTCGGCGAGTATTCGTACCAAATCAAGTTTGCTGACGTGGATGATTTCCATGGCAAACCACGGGAATTATCCGAAGCCTTCTTTCTTCAACTCCAGGAAGATGCGAAGGACTGGCTGCATCTGGGAACCACGAAAACGGCGATGGTTTATGGACTCGGCAAGACTCTTGTCACAAATCCCGAATGAGCGGGCAATTCCGCCGGCACGGCTAGGAACCATCTTCAAGACTTTTTTCATAGCCGGCGCAATCAGTTTCGGCGGCGGTGTGGTGGCCTATCTACGTGAATATGTGGTCAATGCTCACAAGTGGTTCGATGACGAGAGCTTTCTCGACGCCTTGGAACTGAGTGAAACTCTGCCCGGGCTGAACTCCGTCAACATCAGTGTGATCATTGGAGACCGCCTGCGCGGCGTTCGCGGTGCCGCATCCGCGGTTGCGGGGTTGCTGATGCCCGGCATGATAGTCGTCATGGCTTTGGGAGTGGTATGGAGCGAGCAACGCGACAACCCCTATCTGCGTGCAGCGCTGATAGGGGTAGCGGCTTCGGCCGTTGGTTTGCTTACGACGGTCACGCTTCAGCTTGGCCATCGTCAGTTCACACGGCTGGCGGATGTGGTCTTCATCGCCGCAACCTTTGCCGCTGTGAGCCTGATCAAGCTTCCACTGGTGGCCGTGCTGCTGACGCTCGGGCCTGTTGCCATTTGGTACTATCGACCTCCTGCCCATCCAGCCCCCAGCACGCAGCATTTCCACCATCTCCGTGAACGATTCCAGTCGCATCGTGCACACTGGCGGCATTGAAATGGCAGGTAAGCTCTGGAGCCTCGGGTGGGTTTTCGCTCTGCTGTCTCTGCTGGCAGTAGGTGGCGGCACGGCGGTATTGCCGGAGATGGAAAGGCTCGTGGTCCATCATTTCCACTGGATGGGAGACAAGCAGTTTCGCGATATTTACAGCCTCGGACAGGTTGCCCCTGGGCCGAACATGCTGATGGTCATGATCATTGGCTATCGACTCGCGGGCGCAGCGGGAGCCGCGGTGGTCGCCGTGGCGTTTTTTCTCCCTGACTGTATCGTGACCTTCGTCGTCAACCGTTTGTGGTACCGGGTTGCGCAATCGCGCTGGGGACTCGCGGTTCAGCGAGGGCTGGCACCAGTCGCTATTGGCCTGATGCTGTCGGGAACTTATGCATTGGCGCGGCTCTCAATTTTTAATCTGGCCGGACTGGCCATCGCCGCTATCACCTGCGCAATTCTTTCCTGGCGGCGGGTCAATCCGCTGTTCCTCGTCTCGGCCGGCGGTTTGGTCTATTTGATTTATGCAATCCAATAGATGCGTAAAAATCGAGTGATGCTGGCGTCGTGTGCCCCGCCGGCAGTGGGCGGTCAGCCGTCGGTGGTGTGGCAAGCTGCGGCGCGGAACGTTGGTCGTCTCCAATCATTGCTTGGGAGGTTAGCTATGCCGTTGTTCGAACGCGATGGCGTATCCCTGTATTACGAAGAATTCGGTTCGGGTCATCCGCTTTTACTTTTTGCGCCGGGCGGGATGAGGTCGAGCATCGACTTTTGGCGCCGAAGTCCTTTCGATCCGACAGTGGAATTGGCCAGCGATTTCCGCGTGATAGCCATGGACCAGCGCAACGCGGGTCGCTCGCGCGGGCCGATTAGAGCAACGGACGGATGGGATACCTACACCTCCGATCATTTGGCGCTGCTTGACCATCTTGGAATCCAGCGATGTCACATCATGGGCGGGTGCATTGGCGGTTCGTATTGTTTCAATATGATCAAGGCCGCGCCCGCGCGCGTCAGCGCTGCGGTGATTCAGAATCCAATTGGACTCAAAGACAATCGTGATGCCTTCCGCGAGATGTTCGACGCGTGGGCAGCGGAGCTCAAAGCACAGCGGCCGGAACTGACCGACAGCGTACTGGCGAGTTTCCGCGAAAATATGTACGGGGGTGATTTCGTATTCGCTGTGTCACGTGACTTCGTCGCCCGCTGTACCACGCCGATGATCCTGCTTAACGGCAGTGACTTGTACCATCCGGCGGAAATCTCAGCCGAAATCGCGCGTTTGAACCCGCGGGTCGAAGTGGTGACGGAATGGAAAAGCCCTGAAGCGGCCCGAGCGGCCGTCGAGAGAATCCGCGCATTTTTGAAAAAACATCAATAATTGGAGGCTGACGGTCGCGTGCATATTCTTGCTACTCGATTGCCAGGCTTGCGAATGACACGGCCGATTCGGTCTGGGGCTCCATGGCGATGTCATGCATCAGGAGGCGCGCGGGATGATCCCGCAGCAACTCAAGTTGGGTATACATCGGTGACAGCCCGCAGATCTTGCGGGCGTCGCGATCTTTGACGATATCGGCGAAAAAACCCTCCGGGTCGCCGCGCTTGATATTTTCAATCAATGCCAGGTCTTCCCGCTTAATCCATTGGGCAACCTTTTCGTCCGCGCCAAACGAGTCGCCGAATTTCCGCCCCACATGGGCGAAGTCGACTCCTGCGATGATAAGTGTGCGCCGGGAGTCCGCCGCGAGTTCGCCGCGCAAAGCCTCGAGAAAACCACCCACGCGGGCGTCGTAGGCGGGCGTTTCACCGCTTTGCACCATCTCGTGAAAGGAACCAACCAGGATCGGCACGATTTGATAGCCAGCGGTACCCAAGGCCCAGGCCAGGAACAACGCCTGAAATTCAATCGAATGTTCGTTGCGGTGCAGCAGTTCCTGTTCGAACAGGGCTCCCTCCTTGTAGCGCGCCGCGAGCCGCTCGACGAATTGACGATCGGTCTGCACCACCCCGAGAGGCGTGGCGAAGTCCTTGCGCGTCGCGGTAAATAATTGGGGGCCGCTACCATAATGCGAGGTTCCCAGAATAACAACCAGTTCCGGACGCTCACGGCGGAGCAATTCTCCATACGCGTGCGCGTAGGCAGCACCGCCGCGACGGGGGTCAATATGGGGGGAAATTAGCCCGCTGAGGCAGGCCAGCTCAGTACTCGGTACTGGAATTTCGCCGGGGGCGCCGGGACGACGGAAAAAGGCGGCTATTTCCTCGCGCAACTGAATCGGGTCCGCGTGGTACGCGAGGCCCGCCAGAGCGGCCGGCCGTTGCGGACTTTTGGCGAACTCCTCCGTGACCTCGCGAACACGCTCGAGGTAACGGGCAGATTCAAGGAAATAGGCGCGATCCAGCGCGTCGATCAACTGCTGGATTTGCTCGGAGGGTATAATTTCGCCAAATCGGCGCGCAAACGCTGCCTGCAGATCCAGACGCTCATTCTTACCGTCCATCTGGGCCACGAGAAAGTACGCACCCATGCCAATCAAAATGGGCTCGGGGGCGATGCCGGTTGGATCGCGCAGTAGGACGAAAGTCTGACCTTGCTGCTCGACCGGAAAGGCTTCGACAGCTCTTATTTTAGGCTTGTCCATGGTGTGGCGCCCACCAACTCCCTCAGGGCGGGCTGTCCCGCCCGCTTCAAACACTTCAAATGCTAAGGGCTGGGCAGGACTGCAGCAAGCCATCGCTCACTGCTGGACAGCCGGCATTTGACGTTTAACACTGATAGTCGATGAGGCGGCGAAGTCAGCGGCATCAAACGGGCTCCGTTGCGAGTGAACGGCCGAAGCAAAGAGGCAAGCCTTCCGGGACTCGTTATATAGTTGCCCGGACGGCCGATCTCCGCCCGGGCGAGTCCGCCAAATTTCTGTTGCCGATTCGTGGCACTGACGAAGAATGCTTCCTCATTAACTATAGAGGGCAGTTTCACGCCTACCTGAATCGATGCCGGCACATACCGATAGCGATGGACTGGATTGATAACCAGTTCTTCGCTGAAGAGGGACGCTACCTGATGTGCCAAACTCACAATGCTTATTACGAGCCGGACACGGGCGAATGCATCGCCGGGCCGGCGGGCACCTGCGGCAAATATCTTTATCGGGTGCCGCTCGAAATAGTTGACGGCGTCGTCTACGCGACCCCACCAGATCCGGATTTCGCGGGCGATCGAGATAAGTGGCAGCCCTAGATGCCACTGGATACTAAGCGCTCAACTTAGGAATCGCAATCTGCATTCCTCAATTGTGCGGGGCCTTCTCGTTGATTCTGAACAGATTGGTATGCCATGTCACCTCGGCATAGGGTTCACCGTTAGTCTCGACGAACACCTCGGCACTAACGAACATTAGATTGTGTTCAGGATTAGCGTTGCAATGAAGATGGGTTAACTCGTCCAGCGTGCTCGGTCGAGCGACACCGCCAAGCCCGACAAAACCGTGCGTGCGAAAGTGCAGGTAGGCGGTCAACTCCGCGCGGTCGCGACCTGTTACCGAATCGACCTTGATCGATTGGCGTTGATCACTGACTTCGCTACGAGCGGCAACGGTGCCTTCGGCGAAAGTGAGTTGCCATTTGCCGTTGTAACCGCTTTGCAAGTAACAGAGCGTATAGTTTTTGGTCAGCCAAATCAGGCGCCCGAGATTCGGATTTAAAGGTCGGATCGAGTCAACTCGGTAGACCGAGCCCGACCAGCATCCACGAAATACGCGGGGTAGCGGAAGTTCGCGCGTATTGCCCTGCGCGGCCGGCAAGTGCAAGCGCGAGCCGCTGTCAGATGGCTGGTGCCGAACGGGCGGGACAGACGGTTGTGTTGCGGGAATCTGTTGCGAAGGCAGTGTCTGTACTTCCCCGCCAGAGCCCCTCGCTGGCACCGAGATTTGGAGCAAAAACGCTAATGAAACAAGAGCCAGCCGCCAGCGCACCCATACCATTCGTATCCCCTATGGCGGCCATTCGCGCACGAAATCTGGTTATTCGTACTCGTCGCCGAAATGAGCGCGAACGATGCGTGCCTTGAGGTATTCGAGTGTGCCCAGGTCTTCGACGATGTCGCCACCGGTGTCATAGAAGAATAATTCGCCGTTCTTGGTACGTCCCACAGCGATTATCCATTCAAGATCGTCGCGGTCCTCAAGCAGATAGTTGATGGTTTGGGCAACGCCGCGTCCGGGGATAATGGTGATTTTAGGACGCGCTAATTTTTCCTGCTTTGGCATCGCTTTGGTCAACACCCCGGGAAGGTGGAACCATCTGGCTTAGATTACGGACGCCTTGAAGCCTAAGTCAATAGCAGGCTCACCGCGATTTCCGTATGGTGCGTGTTCGGAAAGAAGTCAAAAGCGCGCACCGAGCATAGCTTGTATCGCTGTGACGAAAGCCGCCGCAAGTCGCGCATGAGGGTTGGCAGATTGCAGGAGACATAGACCAGTCGTTGAGCTTGGAGGCGAGTTATCGAATCGATCAAATCAGCGGCACCAGCTCGCGGTGGATCCATGATCAGGACCTCAGGGCGATAGCGTGATCGAGCCAAAAACCGCAAGCCATCGCTCGAGCGCATCGCGAAAAAGCGTGCCTGTAACCGGCCCATTCGTTCAGCATTAAACCGGGCCGCCTCAATCGCCAGCGAGTTCTGGTCAATCCCGGTCACGTGTGCACCCCGCCTCGCAGCCGGGAGGCTGAAGTTTCCAGTCCCGCAGAAAAGGTCCAACACGCGAGTTTCCTTGCCAATTCCCCCCATGTCCATGACCGCGGGCACCAATTTGACGTTCTGGGCTCGATTGACCTGGCTGAACAAATCGGCATCCGCTTCGATCACACAGTCGGGCTCGCACTCATAACCGATCGTGACATTACCGAAGCAGTCGCGTGCCTCACCGTTACGCAAGATCAAGCCGGCACTTGCGCCATCTTCAATAAACTGGGAGGCGATCTTTCGCTCGAGGGCGCCCGGCGGTCTGCTCAGATGCGCTACAAGGACGCTTCCGTGCCGTCCTTCGACAATTTCAATTTCGGAACATACATGTCCGAGCAAGGTGGCCAGCCGGCGTGCCGGCGCAATCGGTACGGCGGAAATCGCGCATTCTTCGACTGGTACCAATGAGTTCGTGGCCGCATGCCGAAAACCGACTACACCACCTGGTCCGGTCTTCAGGCGCACTCGCGCACGGTAACCAACTTCTGCTGGTGCTGGCTCGACCAGACCCTCGGGGTCAAGTCGGGTCCCGAGCACCTGATGGAAAACGCGGGCGATGATTTCGCCCTTGAGCCGGATCTGGCTGTTATATTTAATATGCTGCCAATCACATCCACCGCATTGCGCAAAATAGTGGCAAGGCGGCTCGCGGCGTAGAGGTGACGGCTGAACAATGCGGATGATTCTCCCCAACAAATAATCATGCCTGTCTGAACTGGCCGCGATCTCGAGGACATCGCCTGGCGCGGCACGACGGATCATGACGACCTTATCGTCGGCGCGACCTATCGCAAATGGTCCAAACGTCATGGTTGAGACTTGGACCTGCGCGCTTTCGATCATAGGATCCACTCAGCAAGTAATTATATCGCGACGGCCTCTTGCGTGCTGCACAGGGTAATGCGACGAGTCGCGCTGATCGATGAAGTTCAATCCGCGACCGTGATTTCCGTCATGTCCAAGCGGCCCGCAGTCTCACTCCAGCCATCCACGGGTGATCGTTATCTTGGATAACAACATCGAACAGCAGGACAGTGCAGTTCAGGTTTCGTTGGAAGCTCAGTGGCTGCCGATCTTTTCCGATCTGCTTTTCAAGCGGTTACCGGCCGATTCCGCTGGTCTGTTTACGGCAGAGAAACGCCTGACCCTGGCACGGCGTGCTTTTGATTTCTTTTATAGGCGGACCGAGCCAATAAAGGTTCGATGCCTTGCTGACGACGACAAGCAGGGGGTGATTGTCGAAACGGCAATGCCCGATTGCGCATTCATCGTCGACAGCATTCACGAATACTTCCGCGCCAATGAATTGCCGCTTCGCCTTCTGCTTCATCCCATTTACCATGCGGCGCGCGATGCGGACGGTAAGCTGGTTTCGTTCGAGCTCAGCAGCGCTGATGAAAAGCGCGAGTCATTCACTCACAGCGAGCTGGAAGTTGCACCGGATGAGGGTCGGCTGAAACAACTTGAAACCGATTTGAATCGGATTCTTGCGCAAGTATTTGCCGCGACCCAGGACTTTGGCGCGATGACTGCCCGCGCGCTGCAAATCTGTCAGGAAACGGCGCGCAGACGCGAGTGGGTAGAAATCCGCGACTTTCTGCGTTGGCTGGTGCAAGGAGCTTTCGTCTTTCTCGGCTATCGTCACTACCGGGTTGTGTGCGAGCGCGGCCAGAAGGCCATTGTTGTCGATGCCGCAAAGGCCTTGGGCATTATGCGGACTGGTCGACTTTCGCGCTATGCGCAGCCCGTACCAATCGATGAGCTCGAGGAATCACATCGAAGAGTTCTGTTCGAGGGCTCACCCCTGGTGGTGGCAAAGACTCATGCCGTGGCCGAGGTTCATCGGCGGGCGGCGATGGACGACATTACAATTCGCCGCGTTGACGAGGACGGCCAGGTGATCGGCTTCGACCGCTTTATTGGACTGCTTACCTCGAAAGCGTATGCGGAAGAGGCGGAGCACATCCCGGTGCTTCGGACCAAACTCGGCGAACTCTTACGAGCCGAGGGTTTGCAGCCGGAGATGCACGATTACAAAGCGACCATCGCGGCATTTAATAGTTTTCCCAAAGAGGAGTTGTTCCGCGCACCGCTGGACGAGCTGCGAGGACAGATCCGGATGGTGCTCGACCTGCAAAGCGAGGATCAAGTCCGGCTTAGTCTGCAGAGTGATCCAGTGCGGGGCAACGTCATTGCGCTGGTCATCATGCCGCGCCAGCAGTTCTCGGCCGAGGTGCGCACCCGCATCCAGGAAGCCCTGTGTGAGCGTCTAGGTGGGAGTCTGATTTACTACTACCTCGCGCTGGGATTGGGTTATACAGCCCGGCTGCACTTCTGCTTCGCTGCCCCTGCCCCGCCGCCGGAAATCGTTCCGCTCATTCAAGCTGAAATAGCGCGACTTGCTCGCTCGTGGGACAGCTTGCTAAGGGAGGGCCTCATTAACCGCTATGGCCACGAACAGGGCCAGACACTTGCCGCTCGATGGCTCCCGGCATTGACAGCGCGCTACAAGGACGCGACCTCCGTCGAGACCGCACTCGGAGACATAGAGCAGATCGAAAGTCTGCTAAAGGAGGGGCGTTTCGGGGTCCTCGTTGGCTCGGGAACCCAGGCGCAGCGCGAGTTCAGTGAGCTACGGCTCTACGAAATTGGTGAGGCACCGCTGCTCTCCGAGTTGATCCCGGTACTGCAGAATTTCGGCATTTCGGTCATCTCAGAAGACGCCCACGAATTCCGGCTCAATCTAAACGGGCAACCCAAAGTGGCCAACGTTCAGGCATTCCGCGTCCGCAGTGCCGCCGGCAGGCCGTTAGAACAGGAGCCTGGCGTCGCCTTGATCAGCAGCGCGTTGGTCGCGGTCCGTACGGGCCGGGCGGAAGACGATCGTCTAAATCTGCTGACGTTGAGCGCGGGACTGTCGTGGCATGAAGTGGCTTTGATCCGGGCCTACCTGGCCGCTGCGTTCCAGATGCGGTTGGCGGCAACCCGCAATGCGCTGCAACGCCCATTTATAACCTGCCCGCAACTCGCGCGTTGCTTCATCGAACTGTTCCGCGCGCGCTTCGATCCCGACCGCGAGCCGGCAGCCGACGAGCTCGACTCGTTACGGACCGCCTATCTCGATCAGCTCAGCGCAATAGAGAACATTGCCGACGACCGGATCGCACGCACGCTGCTTTCGATGCTGGAAGCGACCGTACGTACGAACTTCTTTCAACCGCTGCCGACGCCGATTCCCTATATCGCTCTAAAGTTCGAGAGCGCGCAGATTGCAAATCTGCCTGACACGCCGCTACTGTATGAGCTTCATGTAAACAGCCCGGTGATGGAGGGTTGTCACCTGCGGGCTGGGAAAATCGCACGCGGTGGCATACGACACAGCGAGCGGCTGGACGATTATCGCAGCGAGATACTGGATTTGATGAAAACCCAAACGGTCAAGAACGCGATCATCGTGCCAGTTGGAGCGAAGGGCGGGTTCATTGTCAAGCCAAGTCCGGCTTGGCCTGGTGGTCAACCGGTTGCGGCAGATGCGTACCGCATACTGATCAATGCGATGCTTGACCTCACCGACAATTTGGTTGATCGACAGCGGCTGCGACCGCCCCGAGTCAAAGTCTACGATGATGACGGTCCCTACCTGGTGGTCGCGGCTGACAAGGGCACCGCCGGATACTCCGATATTGCCAACGCGATCGCTCAGGAGCGGAACTTTTGGTTGGGCGATGCCTTCGCTTCGGGTGGCGAGCACGGTTACGACCACAAGAAGATGGGAATCACGGCCCGGGGAGCCTGGGAATCACTCCGGCGCCATTTGCGCGAGATGGGCCGGGATTTACGCGGCGCTCCGGTGACAATGGTCGGAATCGGCGATATGTCGGGTGACGTATTTGGTAACGGACTGCTCCAATCTGACAACATTAAGCTGATCGCCGCGTTTAACGACCGCCATATTTTCATCGACCCGAATCCTGATCCCAAAATCAGCTACGCGGAACGACAGCGGCTGTACCATCTAACTGACTCCCAGTGGACAGACTATCGACCAGAGTTAATCAGCAAAGGTGGCGGAGTATTCCGCCGTGGCCAAAAGCGCATAACGCTAAGTCCAGAGGCGCGCACTGCCCTGGGCTGTGACATGAGCGAACTTGACTCCGACTCACTCATCCAACAGATTCTGCGGGCTGATGTCGACATACTTTATAACGGCGGCATCGGGACCTATGTTCGGGCCCGAACCGAAACTGATAGCGAGGTCGGAGATCACGCTAACGACGCCTGCCGCGTAACCGCCGATGAACTGCGGTGCAAGATCGTGGTGGAAGGTGGCAATCTTGGCCTGACTCAGCAGGCACGCATCGAATATGCGCGTCGCGGCGGCCGAATCAACACCGACGCGATCGACAATTCGGCCGGGGTCGACATGTCGGACCATGAGGTCAACCTTAAGATTTTGCTGCAACCGGTAGTGGTTCGGGGAGAATTGACCTTTGACGAGCGCAATCGCGAACTTGCTGCCGTGGCCGAAGACGTCGCCGAGCGAGTTTTACAAGATAATCGGGATCAGGTTCTATCACTCAGCCTGGAGCAGCATCGGAGCAAATCGGCAACAGCCGCCTTTCACGAACATCTCAGCGCACTCGAACACCGCGCCCGCTCTCATCGACGTCACACCGAGCTGCCCAGACGCCAGGAGCCGCGAGAACGACGCGCGCTGCAAGCTGGCTTAACACGCCCGGAGTTGGCAATCCTAACCGCCCACACAAAGATTGACCTGGCCTTGCGGTTGGGATCCAAGCCGTGCGCAGACGACCCTTATCTGCTGGAGAGATTTCTGCGTCCCTATTTTCCGCAGCGGATTGCTGAGCGCTTTCACAAGGAGTTAGCTCACCATCGGCTGCGCCATGAGCTGGTTGCCACCTCGATCGTAAATGAAATGATCGACCTCGTCGGGTCGCTCTTTTTGTCGGATTTGACGCGCGACCACAATGTCAGCGACGAAGAGGCCGTCCGCGCCTTCTTGATTGCAGAAGGAATACTCGATATTCGCGCACGCGCCGCAAGACTCAAGGCGAAGGCTGAAGAGCTGACAGCCGAGGCCGAGATCGGTGCCTTCCTTGGACTCGAGCGCGCCATCCGCCATGCTTGTTCGTGGGTTCTGACCAGTCTTGCGCAGGCTGACTCGCTCGGCGAAATAGTTGGGCGTTATCGGCCAGCATTCGAAAGGCTTGCGGTTCAATTTGACACGGTACTGAAGGCGGGCGAACTGGCGCGCTTCGAACGCACCTACCGGGAGCTGCGCGCAGGAGTGCATCATGAACAACTTGCACTCGACCTGGCGCGCCTGTCCTTTGCGCGACATCTGCTTAACGTGGTGAACCTGGGCCTTGCCCTTGAGCGAGAGCCGATTGAAGTCGCGCACACTTACTTTGGACTGAGTGAGTATATTGAATTCGCAATGCTGGATGGCGCTCTGGAGCAGGTGCGCACTGACAATCGCTGGGAGCGGCGTGCAGCAAGCGATCTCGCTGCCGAACTGGTCTGGGCCCGCATGCAGCTTTGCCGATTGTTGTTAACGGAACGTAACGATGAGCGACCCTTGGCGCTGCGCCTGGCCGAACGGCATCAGCGGCGCGCCGCTGAGGTCGAGCGGCTAATGGCTGAGATACGCTCGCTCGCGCTGGTCGAACTGCCGGTCCTGCAAGTTGCCATACGCGCGATTGCCCGGCTTGCGGCCGGGACTTAGAGTTGTGACGAGGCCGCGAGCAACAGTATGGAGCGCAGCACGCCCTTTTCTTATCAATGCAATCAATGCGGACGATGCTGCCACAACCAGGTCATTACCCTCTCGCCCTACGACGTCATCCGCCTGGCGGGCGCAGCCGGAATATCGACGGCCGAGGCTGTGGCGAGGTTTACGATTGGGCGCGGCGCAACGCTCAAATTCGAGCAGGATGGGAGCTGCGTGGCTTTGACCGGCACCATTTGCACTGTTCATTGTGGACGGCCGCTGGCCTGCAGGCTGTATCCACTAGGTTTGGAGTATCGCAGGCAGGGCGGAGAACGCTACGTGCTTGTCGAAGCTGCCATAGGCTCAATGGGCATCTATGGTGACGAGGGCACGGTTGAGGATTTTCTCGGAGCTCAAGGAGTGGAGCTCTATCTCGCAATGAACCACCGCTATGCGGAGCTGCTCGCAAGCTTCCGCGCTCGCATCGCAGAAATTGTGGATTTTGACGTGGTCGAGCCACGTGAATTTTGGCGCCGAGCGGTCCGCGAAGCTCTGGCGGAAACAGGCTTCGAGCCGAGTCGCCTAATAGATGCACTTTTTGATGCCGACCGCTTTAGCTTCCACGCAAGTTCGGAGACTGAACTGGTTGAAAACCATATAGCGGGATTGCGACGACTGATTCTTGAGGAACGAGACGCTGTCCAACTCGCTTCTGCTGCGGTACGCCTGGCAGTCAGTCTGGGGTATTCCCCCCTTGAGGTGATCAGCTAACAAACGGGCTGAGCGACAACCGCCTGCGCTTAGCAGTGACGGTCGCAGGCGTTGGACTACTCGATATCGTGATCCCGACTGGGCGCAGGTTGAGCCGGTGTCTCAGGTACCGAGCTAGGCTGACCAACCGGTCGAGACCGCTCACCGCTTAGGTCCCGAATGATTTGGCTAACGTGAGTGGCCGGATCAACTTGCCGATAGATAGCAGCTATGCGGCCGTCCTCTGCAATCACATAAGTGATCCGTCGGTCGAGGCCCAGAATTGGAATGCCGTTAGCGGCACCGTAGGCTTGGGCAATCTTTTTGTCTGGGTCGAGCAGCAAAGGAAACGGCAAGCGGTATTTCTTAGCGAATGACCTGTGTGCGTCGGCGCCATCGATACTACAGCCGAGCACGACAATGCCCAAGCCCTGCAACTTGGCATAGCCATCACGAAAGGCGCATGCCTCGCGGGTGCAGCCGGGAGTGTTATCTTTGGGGTAAAAATACAGTACAACTCGCCGCCCGCGGTAATCGACCAACTGAACCGGAACGGTTTGGTCACCGACAATGGCTGTGGTGGAAAAATTGGGAGCCTCATCGCCTACGTGCAACATTGCGGCCCGGGCGGGTTTCGACCGCAGAACAAGACCGACGAATCCCGCGGCGACAAGGATGGCGAAAAGGAGCGTAAGTGGCCGCATCTTAAACGTAATACAACCATGAACGATAACGGGGGTCGCGTCCGCGTAACGCCGCGCGAAAAACCTCCATCACCTTAAGTGTGATGGGTCCCGGCTTGCCATCGCCAATGACCCGATCATCCAATTCGCGAACGGGCGTCACCTCGGCTGCGGTGCCGGTCATGAACGCCTCATCAGCGATGTACACCGCGTCACGTGGAAAAAGCTGTTCGCTAATACCAATCCCGGCGTCGCGCAGAATCCGTATGACGGAGGCTCGGGTGATACCTGGCAGACATGAGGTCACAGGCGGCGTCCGCACTTCCCCATCGCGCACAATGAAGAAGTTCTCGCCGCTGCCTTCGGCCACGTAACCGTTGACGTCCAGCAGCAACGCCTCGTCATAGCCGTGACGCCGCGCCTCGTAGCCGGCCAGAATGGAATTGATGTACGGCCCCGAAGCTTTGGCGTGGGGGGGAATCGAATTGTGGTGAAACCTGACGAAGGAGGAAGTCTTCAGCCTGACTCCCTGTTCAGCGGCATCGTCGCCAAGATAAGCCCCCCAAGGCCACGCGGCAACGGCAACTCGCACCGCGTTGCCACGCGCCGACAAACCCATCTCACCCTCGCCGTAAAAGGCGATCGGCCGGATATAGCATTCGGCGAGCCGGTTCACACGCACAACGTCGACGCAGGCCTTGAGGATTTCTTCCTGGCTGAATGGAATCGTCATTTCAACGATATGGGCGGAATCGAACAACCGTCGAATATGCTCGATGGCACGGAAAATCGCCGAGCGGCCATCATCGGTCTGGTAGCAACGCATCCCTTCGAAGACGGACAAGCCATAGTGGAGACTGTGGGTCAGGATATGAACATTGGCCTGGTCATACGGCACCAGAGTACCGTCCATCCAGATCCTATCTGTGCGTAAACCACTCGCAGCCAATTAGCCCTCCAAGGTCGGATTTGACGCAAGCTTTCATCTATATGCCTTCATGCCTGCATGATCCAAACTGAACGATCGAGTCACGAGCCATCCTACGTTAGTCGAAGCCCGACCACGCCACAAGTTGGACCTGCGCCCGCCTATCGAACGGGTTGGCAAAATCAGGCCGCGCCCACTTTCCTCGCCGGCGCGTGGACCGCTAACCAAAGAACTGACGCCAGCGTCGATCGTGATCTTCGCCGAGTCTGTAACGGCTAGCGCTTTTCGAAGACCTCTTTCGCAATGCCGGCTGCTGTTACAGCTGTCGGCCAACCTGAATAGAACGCGAGATGGGTGATCAACTCGCTTAACTCGTCCTTGGTCACGCCATTATCGAGCGCGCGTTGCAGGTGCCCGCGAAGCTGATCGGGTCGCTGCAAGGCTAGCAGAGCTGCGCAGGTGATGAGGCTGCGGTCTCGTTTGGAAAGCCCAGGACGCTCCCAAACGTCACCAAACAACACCTTTTCAGTTAGCTCGGCTAACTTCGGCACAATTGGTCGTATTCTTTCGAGGGGCGACGATGATGAGGGTGATGAAGCCATTTCTTGTCCTCCTGGTCTGGTCTTGGGGGTAGCGTTTTATTCTTGAATTAGCCGTGGTCGCACGAATTCGCAACCTACGCGTCGTCTCCCTGAAGGTTTTCGTTGCGATCTTGCTGCCGACCCGCTAAGGACGACCTTAGCGTCGTGGCTGCTTTGCGTCGCTGTGATTGGCGCCGAAGTGAAAGGTGGACGACCATGCCAAAGATCGTGGCGAACAGTTGTGAGATGTACTACGAGCTCGACGATTTTACGGACCCTTGGAAGCAGGCCGATACGATTTGGATCCAGCATGGCTTTGGGCGCAATCTCCGTTTCTGGTATCACTGGGTGCCCCTGCTAGCCGGCAGACTTCGGGTTATCCGGCGCGACATGCGAGGCCACGGTCAATCGGCTGCACCGGGTCCAGACCATCAGTGGTCGGCGGAAGAATTATTGCTGGACATGAAGGGCTTTCTCGACGCATTGGGGCTCGAGAGGGTTCATTATCTGGGAGAGTCGATTGGCGGCACCCTAGGGATCGCTTTCGCTGTGAGGTGGCCGGAGCGATTCAAAAGTCTTACGCTTCTCTCGGCTCCGACTTCAATTCCGCCGCGTGTCCAGAAAATGTTCGCGCTGGGTTACGAGGATTGGCCAACAGCGTTAGGCAAATTGGGTTCAGGCGGCTGGGCCAAGGCGCTCATGGAAGCAGGGGGTGGATTAACTGGTGCAAATCCCGCCCACATTCAATGGGTAATTGAGCAATGGGGGAAAACCCCCACCCACGTGTTGCAAGGGTTGTGTCGCGCTGTCCCGCATATCGATGTTGCGCCCCTGCTAGGACAGATCAAAGTTCCAACACTCGTCCTCGCCCCAGCCAACAGTCCCATTGAACCGCTCAAGGCGCAGGTTGCCATGCGCGATGCGATTCCAAGTGCACGAATAGCAGTGATCGACGGAAAGGGCCATGAGATCTACGTAGATCAGGCAGAGGCTTGTGCACAAGCAGTGCTCAGATTTATCGATTCGCTCCCGTCATAGTTCGACGATGCGGAGTCTCATCGGACTGGCATGAAGCATGCTGTACTTCATCGATGTCTACTTTAAATTTGACTATGAAACACAGTGTCGTATTAGCAGCAATTGATCAGTGAGTCACGTAGACAACATTGAGCAGCAATACCGTAGTTGCTGACCAAGGTTGCCCCAGCACACATGGGCCGCTCGATACGGATAAGGAGGTAAACATGAGCCACAAGGGAGTGTTGAAATTTCTACCGAGTCTGATGTTAGGAGTTGCGCTCGCGGTACCGGCCTTTGCCGAGAGTGCATCCCAATCGATGAAAGATGCGGGTCATTCTGCGACGAACGCGGTCAGCCACGCTTGGCAAGGTACCAAGACCGCAGTCAAAGATACCGATATCACCGCTAAGGTGAAGATAGCTCTGCACAACGACAAACTCACCAAAGGTCACGACATCCACGTAACGACTCGTGACGGCGTGGTAACTTTGACAGGGCATGCACCAAGTGAGGCAGCGCGTCGCGCTGCAAAACTTGCTCGCGAAACTACCGGAGTCGTTAGTGTCAACAACGATATCCGCCCGAGCCGTTCGGTCTCTTCTCGAGATTAAGTGCAGCCCAGATCGAATTTTCGGTTTATTTGGTTATATATCTTATTGAAGGGTCAACGGCGCCGCTGGGCGCAAACGTTCGCGGCGTCCGTTACTCTGCCTTCTAGAGATCAAGTTTTGGAAAGCGCCTGCGCATCCAGTGAACGAACTTCTCTGGAGCGGCCATCGTTGATAACCGCCCCTGCCTGACCAGTGCCCAATCATTGAATTCGCCCGAGGTTTTGATTTCTGCGAGGGTAACTGGTGGTTCGAGGCGCTGAAGGAATTCCAAATCTACCACAGCAGACCTGGGATTCTTCGAGTCATCACGGGGTTCGGATTTTACCACCGCAATTCCGACTACGCTCGCCATACCGCCGCTGTGATATATGAACACCCGATCTCCGGGTTTCATCTCGCGGATTGAATGAACTGCCTGAGGGTTGGTTACCCCATCCCAAACGGTGCGATGGTCACGTTCCAGATCGTCGATTGAATAAACCTTAGGGTCGGTTTTCGCGAGAAAATAGGCCATCGGCTGAACCCTCTAACCCGGCATTACAGCCCCGGCACAGCTTCTGATATTTCAACGCAAACCTTATCGACGCAAGAGGCGGCTTGATTACTTTCGCCAGCGTTGTAGGCTTGCGGCAACGAGCGGCAATCTGCACGAACAATCGCCGGAGCAGGCAAATGACACCGGAGCAAAATGTTCAATTGTGGCTGGCACATCTAAGAGGTGAATTCACGAGCCGTGACGTAGAAGAGTCGCTGGCCACGATGGCTGAAGATGCGACGGTATGCCATTTGCCGACCGGCTCTGGTGCGAGCGGCAAGAGCCAACTACGGCGCTATTATCGTGACCATTTCATTCCCTCAATTCCTGAAGACTGGACACATACCCTCATCAACCGGCTGGCGACCGAGCGCGCTATTGCGGAAGAGGCACGACTTCATTTCCACCATACCAAGCGGATGGACTGGTTCCTACCGGGAGTTTCAGCGACTGGAAAACTTATTGAACTGGATATTGTGATTTTCGTTGATTTCCGCGACGGATTGATGGCAGCGGAGCGGATCTATTGGGATCAAGCTACGGTCCTACGGCAAATCGCCGTTTAATAGAGCAGGGCGGCTACACCTTGCGGGGACGCCGACGGGGTCAACCCTGGAATCTTAGTGTTCCGACAATCTCGTTTACCGAGCTTTTGCCGTTTTCAGTCAAAAGATTATCCAATTCGCGATCGATCCGGCCCAGAGCTCCAGCGCCTTCTTTAATTAATGCTGAACCCACTTGGACAGCCTTGGCACCCGTCAGGTGTGCAACGTAAGCGTCCCTGCCGCTGTTAATTCCGCCCACGGCGACCAGATCGAGCTTGCCGCCGCCGGCTTCGAAGAATGCATGAACTTGCGATACTGTTCGCCGCTGACCGGCAGCCGTAGCGGTCTTAAGATCTACCGAGAAATCCTTACTTAAATCGTTCGCACAAACCGCGATTGCAATCCCCAGATTGATGAAAATTTCGGCGACGGCTCGCGGTTCCAGTGAGAGCTTAGGCGGAATCTTTACTGCGAGTGCGGCTCGGACCTCTTGCCGAACCGGTTCGAGCACGCTTTTGAGTCGGTCAAGTGACGCAAACGCAGCCACCGAATTTTGCACGAAGTCGTCTGCCAGGTTTAGTTCGAGTGCCCGAACTCCGGCTTGATCGAGAGCTTTGGCTACCTCAACCAACTCCTTGGCGCTCTGACCCACCACGCTGCCAAAAACTGTCTTGCCCCGGGTGGTCAGCTCTCGGGCTAAGGTGGCGAAATGCTGCACACCGCGATTTTTGAGATTTTCCGGAGCCTCAAGTCCTGCCAGATTGCAGGATTTGAAGAGAATCGCGCCACCGTGACGCGCGCTGAGTTCGAGTATTTCACCACGTTCGGCTGAATGGGGCCCCGATGCATTCATGATGGTAGAAGCGAGGTCAATCCCACCCAGGCGAATTGATGTGCTTTCCATAGGACCTCTTCTAATGACCTGGCAGCAGATCAGCAAGAGCCATGAAAGGAAACTTCAGTCGAGGCGCAAGTCAGCTTCGACGAAGTCTTTTTTGGCTTCATCCCAGATAAAGGCAGCGGCTTTCGCAAATTTCCCCGCTCGGACAGATATCACGATGTATGCGGTCTGCGGGTAATCCGGTTCGGTCGGGTCAAAAGAACAGGCTTGGGCTCGGTCAGTGGCTGAGAAATATGCGTCATGATCCGGATGAGAATGATAAACCGCTTTGAGCTTCAACCCGCGACTGTCGACCTCCTGCAAAACCGCGAGGTGTTCTCGAGGGTCCATCAAAAAGGCCGTACGAGCGTCTCGTGGAAATCGCGTGGGATCTGCACGGTGTTTCTCGTTCTGAATATTGTGGATCGTACGCACCTCGTCGGCTCCATTACCGATGATGAAGCCGCAACACTCGAAGGGGAACTCTCTCTCGGCATGCGCGATCATGGCTTCGAAAGCCTGCCGGCCTACAACTATTGTGGGCATAAAGCTTGGACCATCTGGTAGCGTCCCATGGGTTTGGTCGCTAGTTTCCGCTGAACCTCGGAGCGCGCTTTTCCAGGAACGCCCTTACTCCCTCTCTGAAGTCCTGGGATCGCAGCATCACGGCCGCGCTCTCGCCTTCGTCTCGCAGAGCCGTGGCCAGATCGGTGTAAAGATGCTGATAAACGAAGCGCTTGATGTAAGAGATTCCGAGCGGCGAGCATTGTGTCGCCAAGTCGGTAGCGAGAGCGCGGGCAGCGGGCATCAATTCGTGGTCAGGGACCACTCGGCTCACGAGCCCCATTCGCAGCGCTTCGTGAGCGTCAATAAGACGGCCGGTAAGAGCCAGATCGACAGCATTGGCCAGTCCCACGATTCTTGGTAACAGCCATGAGCTGCCGAATTCGATCGCCAATCCTCGGCGCGGAAAGATAAGGCCCATGCGCGCTTGGTCCGAGGCTATGCGAATGTCGCTGTACAGCGCGTTGGCGAATCCCATACCTACTGCGGGTCCGTTGATTGCGGCGATAATGGGTTTCTTCAGCGAAAGCATGAAGACAAACCGGCTCATGCCTTCGACTTCTGACCGCTCGCCCACGGGTCGCTGCGCTGTCGCATCTTCAGCCGCCTGGGCCATTCGATTCAGGCCGCCGATATCGGCCCCCGAGCAATAGGCTCTGCCTGCACCCGTAAGAATGATGGCTCCAATATTGGGGTCACTGTCCGCGTCTTCGAGCGCGAAGCGGAGTTCATCGAACATCCTGGGCGTCCATGCATTCATTTTTTCGGGACGATTGTACGTGAGAGTCGCGACCCGTTCCGACTTCTGATAAATGGTGTCTTTGAGTTCCATAGCTTCTCCTACCCGGCTTGCGGAAAGCATCAAAGCACGTATCGGCTCTATTTTCTATTTGCTTGTCAATCCCAATCTGATTAGCCCCGACAGTTGCGCGGGTGCGACCGCACCGTTTGCAAAATTATCGACGGAAGGTCCATAAAAACCACGGACGGTTCTCATCGAAGGAGGTTGATGCAAATGCCAGGGCTTGTGCAAGGCAAGGTTATACTGGTTACGGGTGGCGGTTCGGGTATTGGTCGGGCGACAGCTTTGAGGCTCGCACAGGAGGGGGCCACGGTGATGATTGCCGATTATATACCGGAAGGCGCTGAGCGCACGGTCAAGGCAATCAGGGACAATGGCGGTGTCGCCAGCTTTGTTCAGACGGACGTCTCGGTCACTGCCCAGGTCGAAGCGATGGTTGCCAAGACCGTCGAGACGTATGGCCGGATCGATGGAGCTTTCAATAATGCAGGGATTGAAGGCCGGATGGCGACTACGGTTGAAACCAGCGAAGAAAACTTCGACCGGACTATCGCGATTAATCTCAAGGGCGTTTGGCTGTGCATGAAATACGAAATTCCCCAAATGCTCAAGCAGGGCGGCGGCTCCATTGTCAACACAGCGTCAGTGGCCGGCCTGGTCGGATTCGAGCGCCTACCCGCCTACAACGCCTCCAAACACGGTGTAGTTGGCCTGACACGAACCGCCGCACTTGAGTATGCTGCCAAAAACATTCGGGTAAATTGTGTCTGTCCGGGTGTGATTCGGACCCCCATGGTGGAGCGAATTCTCGATACAGGCGGCTTCACCGAGCAGGAACTTAGAGCCGGGGAGCCGGTGGGCCGCATGGGGCAACCCGAGGAAATCGCTCAGGGCGTAGTCTGGCTGCTGTCCGACGCCGCCTCGTTCGTTACAGGTCATCCAATGGTAATCGATGGTGGCTGGGTAGCAAGGTGAACTGTTCGGCAGGCCGGAAATTGTAAGGCAGGACAGGGGTCCGTGAAGGAAATCGTTCAATTCATCCGATCGCGGTCCCCCAAATTTCCGGGCTGCTTGAGTGAAAACGCACAGTGCGCGATGCGTGCTGCATGGACGTCTGGTCTACGCTCGTTGGAGCAGGACAATTGCGGCAGCAGCCATGCCTTCGCCTCGACCCAGCGCTCCCAATCCTTCAGGGTGGGCAGCCTTGACGTTCAGCCTTGACTCATCGACCGTCAGGCATTCGGCAAGTCTGGTCTTCATAGATGCAAGGTACGGAGCGAGTTTGGGCCACTGAGCGAAAATGGTCAAATCAGCGTTGACCAGTTCCCAGTTTGATTCGCGGGCACGCCTCCACACCGATGACAACAACGTTGTGCTGTCGACGTTTCTGTAGCTCGGATCGGTGTCAGGAAAATGGCGTCCCAGATCGCCTTCGCCCAACGCGCCCAGGATCGCGTTGGCCAGTGCGTGGGTGGCCACGTCCGCGTCGGAATGGCCCTGCAACCCAAAGGAATGCGGAATCTCGACACCCGCAAGGATTAAACGTGCGTTCTCTACAAGGGGGTGAAAATCGAAGCCCTGTCCGACGCGGAAGTTCATCTATTCGAGATAGGCTATTACCAAGTTGACAATGGCTGGCGTCATATCCAAGCTTCTGTAGGTATGCCGAAGTTCTGGAAATGGCCGCGGTTTTGGGTCGGACTCATCTTATTGTTGTGGGTGGTTTGGATCCTGAACGGTAACCTCGAAACGGCTGTCACTGTGTGGTTAATCCCGTTCTGGCTACACCCCATGGTGCACCTGTCGTGGGTAATATTGGGCTCGGCCATTTTCGGTGCCGCCGTAACCTTGACGATTCAGTTTTGGCTGCGCAGGCGTTCCTCGAAATACGCCTCGGTGTCGGCGGCCGCTCCCATATCAAGCAGTAACACTGCGGCCTGAGTGCCCCGTTTGATAACATTCTCGTGACAAGCACCAATTAGAAGGCCATGCGCCCGGGACAGTGAACTCAGCACACCCGAACTCTGGTTGCCGGTCGGAGTTGCATAGAGTTCACCATCACGCCGAGCGAGCGTAACACGAACGAATTCAGTGAGATTATTGGCTTTTCGAATGTCCTCGGCGCATCGAGCCATGACTCGTGGCAATCCAAGGTCGCTGCGGCCACTCATTCGGCGCAAGGCTGGTCGAACATACAGATAAAAGCACACCATTGTCGAGACCGGATTCCCCGGCAGCCCGAAAACCGGTCGACCGCCGATGGTGCCAAACTTCAGTGGGCGTCCCGGCCGTTGGGCGACTCCGTGGAACAATTGGCGCAATCCTAGTTGATCGAGCACGAGTTTAACGTGGTCGAATTGCCCAACTGAAACTCCCCCCGTGGTTAGGATCACATCGAACGCCAACGCCTCCGCTAAGCGTTCGCGCACCTCTTCGGGACGGTCACGGGCGACCTTCAGCATGACTGGTTCGCCACCAGTTTCGCTGATCGCGGCCGCCAAAGCGTAAGCACTTGAATTTACCACCTGTGCTCCAGTCGGCACCGTATCGACATCGACCAACTCGTCGCCGGTTGCCACAATCGCGACACGAGGGCGACGAAAAACATCCACCATTGATCGGTTTAACGCAGCGAGCATTCCGAGATCCGAAGCAGTGAGAGGCTTGTGGCGGGAGATGACCAGTTCACCTGCCTTGAGGTCTTCTCCGCGCGGACGAACGAAGGCGCCTTGCTCCACAGGGGCGAGGACCTCTATCTCGGTCTCTGTTCCGCGGGTGCGCTCGATGGGTACGATTGCGTCAGCACCGGGTGCGATGGGGGCACCGGTCATCGTTCGCACCGCCTGTCCGGTTGTTACCTCCATCGAGGGCATCACACCAGCTCCCACAGTTTCCAGCACTTTTAGTCGAACTGGATTCGATTCGCCGGCGTCTTTAAGATCCGCGGCTTTGACTGCATAGCCATCCATCGCGGAGTTGTCGAACCCTGGTATGTCTCTTGGGGAGTGGATATCCTCCGCTATCACGCGCCCTAGGGCATTCATAATAGAGGTTCGCTCAATGCCCAGTGGCGCAACGTTCTCAAGCACGATTCTCAGGGCTTTATCGACGCTAATCATGGTACTAATCGTCCTCGGTTTCAGCAGGGCTGATACCGCCGATAGCATGCGGCTTGGGGCCGTCCGTTCACTGGATCAGACCAGGCGCGGGAAATTGTCGACTGAACTCGCGAACCTCGCCAGCGATGCGGGCAATTACCGTCTCGTCATCAATCCTGGCGATGACCTTGTCGATCCAGGCGCCAATCTGCCGCATCTCCTGCTCCTTCATGCCGCGCGAAGTCACTGCTGGTGTACCTAAACGAATGCCGCTTGGGCTAAAGGGCTTTCTTGGATCGTAAGGAATCGTATTGTAGTTACAGACGATCCCGGCCCGATCGAGTGCCTGAGCGGCTTTGCGGCCAATTACCTGCTTATTTGTCAGGTCGATCACGATTAGATGATTGTCAGTGCCGCCCGAGACGAGCTGAAATCCTCTGGCCAGAAGCTCATCCGCAAGCGCTTTCGCATTGCGTACCACCTGACAACCATAATTTTTGAACTCCGGCGAGCTAGCCTCTTTTAGTGCAACCCCAATCGCAGCGGTCGTGTGGTTGTGCGGTCCTCCTTGTATACCGGGAAAGACTGCTTTGTCGATTTGGGGCGCTATTTCCTTGCGACACAGGATCATCGCTCCGCGCGGACCACGCAGGGTCTTGTGCGTAGTTGTCATCACCACATCGGCGTAAGGCACTGGATCGGGATGCACCCCTGCGACGATTAAACCTGCTATGTGGGAAATGTCAGCCAGCAGGTAGGCTCCCACTTCTCGGGCAATTTCGCCGAAAATTTTGAAGTCGAATTGCCTGGGATAGGCAGTGGCGCCGGTTATGATCATCCGTGGCCGCTCGCTCTTAGCCAGTCGCCGCACCTGTTCGTAGTCTATCCGATGGGTTTCGCGGTCGACCGTATAGTGGATCGGGCGCCAGAAATTACCCGAAAGACTGACGTTCCAGCCATGAGACAAATGCCCGCCATGAGGCAGCGCCAGACCCATCAAGCCATCACCGGGCTTAAGCAATGCGGTGTAGACGGCGAGGTTCGCGGGTGTGCCGGAGTATGGCTGAACATTGACATGCTCGGCACCGAACAGACGCTTCGCCCGTTCGATGACGATTGTTTCGATCTGGTCAATAAACTGCTGACCCTCGTAATAGCGACGTCCGGGATAGCCTTCCGAGTATTTATTGGCCAAGATGGAGCCGGTCGCCTGTAGTACGGCCCGCGAGACATAGTTTTCAGAAGGAATCAGGCGGACCGATTCGATCTGATAGGTCTCTTCCTGCTTGATCAGGTTAAAGAGCTCTGGATCAACACGCTCGAGTTCGTCCACGCAATTGCTCCTATTGACGATTGGATCAAGCCTAACGCCGCACGTGCATCGAAGCAAAATTGCACGTTGTCACGAGGTCTATCCGCCAAAGCTGCGCAGGTTGGCACTTTACTGCAGATCCGGCGGCGTGACTTCCTCGATCCACCGACGATAGTTTCCGTGATAACCGACTTCGCGTTGGCGCAGACGCACCCGTTCAAGAATCTTTGCCACCTGTCCTGCTGTCAGCGGTGGTCGAGCGGTTATGCTGCTCGCAATCTGCCTACCTTCACGCGCGGCAACCTGGCGTGCGCCATCTGCCAGCGACGGGAGCGTACCGTCGTCGGCCACTCCGAGGTAGGCCTCCGCGATATGGATTCCGACCGCGGTTCCACTTTCGAGGGAATTCTTGATATTACCCTTGCCGGTAAGCACATTGCCGGCGGCGTAGACCGCTGTCGGACCGTCTATGAGTAAACCGATTTTTTCGTCCACAAACTCGTATACCTCGCCGCGTTGTGGAATTCCGGGAATGGGCTCGGGGATACTGCCGATGGAGCTCACTACCAGCGGTGCGTGGACCGGTTCGGCAGTCGCCGGGAGTATTCGCACCTGCCCGCCACTCACTTCCGTCTGGCTCATCTGGAGGCCGCCCAAGTGTCCGTCGTTTTCGATCAGACCTGTGGGTACTCGGCGTTCTTCAAATTCAAATAAGTATTTACGGCGAGCTTTGTCGAGGATCTTGACTCGCGCCTGCCGCATTGCCTCGACCCGTTTCGGTGGAGCATCAGTTGGAATATCGGAGAGCGGCATGTCCAACACTCTTCTCCGATAGAAGAGCTTGCATGGCTGAATACCCAGTTGGCGCCACTCGAGCTGATAGGTGCTCAGTACCGGTTCGATGCCTTCTCGTTCCAGACGCACCATATCTTCATGAATCCCTCGGGCGCGCAGGGCGGCCAAGGTAGTTTCGAACTGCAGTACTTTAACCACGTCAAATGAAGCCAACCCACCTCCCACGACGATTGCGCCGGGCACCGGCGCGTACCTGGGGCCCGTATAAGATCGTTCGGGATAATGGTTGAACCAATAGATTAACGGGTTTTGGTAGATAAGGCCGCGCTCGATAAATTTGTCAGCGCCCTCGACCGGGAATGGACGGTCACGCCAGGCGCCATTACAGAGCACTATCGCGCTTAAACCCCAGCCGGTCCGCAGTTCATTGAACTCAATGTCACGACCCATGCGGGTGAGTGGAACAAACTCTATGTTAGGATGGTCGAGACGCTTATTGATTTCCTCGAACTCGTCCCTGCGTTGCTTGACGTGCCATCGCGGCAGCCCATCTTCGATCTTGCCGTAAGGGCGAGGGTTTTGCTCTATAACTATTACTCTGACACCACGACTTGCTAAGATCCGGGCAATCTCCGAACCTGCCGTCGCAGCTCCTACTACAGCGACCACGTACCGAGGGGAAATCTCACTCATAAAATCAATTTGATTAACTTGGGTTCAGTCTTGGGCTCAATAGGTCAACGGGTAAGTGGCTCTTAACGGGGACAGTTGAACCATGGGATAGCACTTCACCAGCACTTCTGTTGGATGCTTGCAGTCCACAGTTTGCTCATGGTTTTTTGGTTGGCGGTGAGCATGCGGCGGAATTTCTGGACTTCGTGGCTATTGGTAAGTGGGGTTTGGGTGCTTTCAGCTACCGGTGGATGTTACGTCGGCAACAGACATTACACCGAACACTATAACGCTCCGGATACAGCCCTGGGTGAGGAGCATGTGGTCGACTACCCGCCGGCCGATGCCCTGCAATTAACGCAAGACGCTTTGCGGGGCGATGGCATCCCCTTCGAGGTTTTGCCCGATAATTCGATTGTCACCGGTTGGCGTCCGGCCGATATCAATACACCACGCCCATGGTTTTCCCTGATAATCCCGCAAGAGCCTCGCTACCGTTACGAAATTCAGGCAGTGCCTGAAAATGATCATCGCAGCAAGATCATTGTCAACGTTCGAACTGAATCGATACCGGACGACCAATTGGCCAGATACAAGGCTAGCAACCGCTTTGCGTTGTTCAAAGAGATCGATGAACTGGCTTCACGCTTTCCGCCCAAGTCGCGTCTACCACGTTCAGGTGGCGTTAATTTTACGTTGCTACCAAATGAGGACCTGAAAGCTTTGGCGCGCCGAGTGACCGGTAACGCCGAGAACTGGTCTCAGATCGCGAAGGACAATGGTATCAAGTCGCCGACCGATGTCGTGCCGTTCGAAAATATCTGGGTCCGCGATAGTCTGTTGAAACCCATCCAATAAACTTGGGCGCCAACCGAGGGTGCCAAAGCTGTGGGGTTGGTGGTTCGAAAACCGCCCGGCTTCACATCCTGATTCGTCAATGGTTGTCCGTTATTCAGCTTTCAGTAGTCGACTCGTCGTGTTCCGGACACAGGCCGGAAGGGCTGACAGCTGCCACTACCGCCAGAAACTGCTCGAACGTCATTTGGAGGTTAAGGAACCCACCTTGGCAAAACACCCATCCATAATAGTCCAATATCTCGTCGGGGATCATTACTGGTAAGCGAGGCAGTGTCGTTACCAGGGGGAAACGCCGCGGCTCATCGTACTGTTTGGCTGAGCCGTTCACTCCAGCGAATCTATCGTTGGGGCCTTCTTGAGTAGAATCCCTCAGGGGAACCACCTTGGTTCTGGAGCTTCGAGCCATATAGCGGGCGGAACCTCCTCGCTTCCGTACTTAGCGGCACAATGCTTCTTTCAGATCGACTAACTAGCTTAAATCTTATTGACATAGCTCGCTTCTGCCAAGCACTTTTACTGCACCCGTGCGACCGGCGAAGCGAGCGCTCCAGTCGACACGGTTAAGCGCGGGCCGGCTGGGAACAAATAGATGACGTCCAGACAGCTCGCGCAGATCGTGTCACGTACAGGTATTTACTGACCTGAAGCGTGCGCGTTACGCATAAAGGCTCAGATGCACGACCCGCTACAAACATTATGGTTCATGAATTTCAGTCATTCGTCTTGGGGACCTTGCAGGGACTGACCGAGTTTCTGCCGGTCTCCAGCTCGGCTCATCTGGTACTAGTGCCCTGGCTCTTTAGCTGGCAGGATCCGGGATTAGCTTTTGATGTCGCTCTGCATCTTGGGACGCTTTTGGCATTACTGATTTACTATCGGCGTGAGTGGTGGGCAATGGCGACTTCGTTGGTCAATGGCGATCGGTCCAGCCGGCGGCTGTTGCTGTTGCTGGTAACGGCCTCCATTCCTGGGGCGGTGATAGGATTCTGGTTTGAGAAGCAGGCAGAAACAATTTTTCGTTCGCCGCTGTTGATTGCAGCCGCGCTATTGTTATTGGGCATTGCCCTGTGGTTGTTCGATAGATTTGAACCCCAGAGCCGCGGAATCGATGAAATGACGTATTCGGACGCCCTCCTGATCGGATTGAGCCAGGCATTTGCCGTCATACCGGGCGTCTCGCGCTCGGGCTCAACGATTACGATGGGTCGGATCGTCAGGCTAAATCGTCAGGATGCCGCCAACTTCTCGTTTCTGATGGCGACACCGATAATTGCCGGCGCGGGTCTGCTGGAGAGCCGGCATCTCTATGCACAGATCGCGTCTCGCGACATTTGGATTGGTTTCGCTGCTGCTGCAATCTTTGGTCTCATCGCTATTGCGTGGCTGATTCGGTTTGTACGAGCACGAAGTTACGAACCATTTGTCTGGTATCGCATTTTTTTAGCTCTGATTGTGATAGGGGTTTTCCTCCAGCGGGCCTGACCGAGAGCTGAATAAGCGGCGGGAACTCATCCCACCGCCTATCAGCTTGTTGGTGGAACGAAGAATCGGGCGAGAGCGCGCGAGTTTGTTCAGGATTTGGAGACGACGGTACGCCCAGAGTCCGTATAACTATAGAGCTCGCCTTTCATTTCGTCGCGACATTTCTGATGTGAGCCATCACAGTAAGGTTTGTTCTTGGACAGTCCGCATCCACATACCCACACAGGCAGCTCAGTTCCTTCAGGAATCTCATAAGGACCCATCTCTTCATGTCTAACCAACCGGGCCATGTTCGAATCTCCGCGATTTACGGTACAAGGGTTATCCCCTTGTACTCTGTTTGCCGAAATCAAAGATCAGTGTCTACAGGCAAGTCAACAATGACGGAGAACACCCGATTACCTGTGGAACCACAAGGGGTGGCAGTCTGGTGGTGCGTATCTCCGTCTCGCTCGTTGACCTAAGCGACCTTTGCAAAGCGAGTCAAATTCGTGTACGCCTCCGGCCAGCGAGAGCCCGAGGGTTGGGGCGCCAAAACGAACCTGCCAAAAACCAACACGATGACGCGCAAGGCAGAGGCTCGCGGCTGAGTTTTAGTTTGCGAACCCCCGATTACCAGAACGCGGAATTGAAGGTAATTCCACCGGCTTGCTTGTGCGCTCTCCGCGCTTCGCTGATGACGTGCACACGTCCTGCGCCAGATTGCTGCGCAAGCGAACCGGTGCGGAAATGTTAGGGCTGCGTTGCAGATGAAAAAGGATGCGAATATCTCGGCTTTAGCCGTCCGCTCGTCACAAACCGCGGGTGGTCTGCGAGCCAGTAACGCAGTTTCAGCCCATGCGCTGAGCACCACTGAGGCCAGCAGCGATTCGCATCAAGTGGGGTGGCGATTATTTGACCGGATTGCGCAGCCGTGTTGTGCGCTCCCGCTTCTGTGCACATATGGCGCATTGCTCTTTCTTGTGAACCTTGGAGGATTTCCGCTTTATACCAAGGGCGAAACCCGCGAAGCGGTCACAATTTTGGATCTCCTCAATGGTGGCGGAGTCATTCTACCTATGCGGGCTGGGGTAGAAATCCCCTCCAAGCCACTAATGATGCACTGGCTCGCAGCATTGATTTCGCTGGCGGCGGGACGGGCCAATGAATGGACAGTACGGTCACCGTCAGCATTTTGCGCAATTTTAGGACTGCTCGTTTGTTACGTGTACGTGCGGCGCTTTTTCGAAGAGAAATCAGCCCTAATGGCAGCACTGCTGATGGGTACGAGCGTTCAATATTTGCAGGCAGGCGGCGCTCGTGTTGATATGACACTGACCTTTTTTCTCGAGGTCGCGCTATTTCAATTCCTCGCTGTCGCAGAAGGCCTCAGCCGCAGTGCAGGGTTGCTCTACTGGGCGATCGCGTGCGCAGTTCTAACCAAGGGACCAGTTGGGCTGGTTATTCCACTGTCGGTAGCGATGAGCTGGATTGCCGTAACCGGAAGGTCAAGCGTTCTGCCAGCTCTCAGGCTCCGCCGGGGCGTATTGATTATAGGAGCAGTTTGCGGAGGCTGGTACCTTGCTGCGACCGCTACCGGCGGGATGGCCTTCGTTCGCAAGCAGTTGTTGGCCGAGAATTTTTATCGATTATTCGCGCGATCAGACGTCCCAACTGGCCACGTTCATCCGTTCTACTATGTGGAAGGGGCGCTGATTGCCGGTTTTATGCCCTGGTCGCCGCTGGCGGCCCTGGCGCTGCTGCGCTATTGGCAGCGGCCATTCCAAGTGACAGCACGGTTCAGCTACATACTAGTCTGGTTTGCGGCGGTTCTAATTTTTTACAACCTGCCTCACAGCAAACGGGGGGTTTACTTGCTTGCGCTATATCCTGCCTTGAGCAGTTTAGTGGCCATCACGCTGTCGGCTCCAATGGAACGCCCTTCGTCGACGCTGCAGCACTGGACCAGCCATGTGGGCCGGGCGGCCGGGGGCTTATTCATAGCCGCCGGAATCGGCACCGTAATCGGGTGGGTAATGCTAGTATGCTGGCCCTCTGCATTCCGTAACGTTCTCGAGTGGTTAGGCATTTTCGTCCAGGACTTATCGAGTAACCTGCGGTCGGCTGCGATGGCCCGTCCCTTTGCGCTGTTTTTCTTAACGTTAGCCTTGATTGCGGCCGGTATATGGATCGCGTGGGGACGCCGCTCAATCGACCGTTTGGTGACGGGAATCGCTGGCGGAACTGTTGCGGCTACCTTGATCATCAACTTGTTTATTCAACCTGCGATTGCGAACACCCTGTCGGTCAAAGAATTTGCGCAAAGGGTCCGGCAGTTTGCCGGGCCCGCAACCATTTACTATTTTGGCAGTATAAACTACGGCTTCGTGTTCTACAGCGAGCGAGACGTTAAATTCGTATCAGTTGAGAATCCTCCTAGGTTAATCGTTGGTTCGGAAGACCAATGGCCGCTTATGCCGGTCAGCTTTAGAGCTCATTACCGAGTTTTGATGCGGAGCAACCCGACCGAGCTCGATGGGAGCGGCAGGCTGTTGTTACTGAGCCGGTCGGCTTGATCGGTCAGAAGCTCGGTTCAAATCCTTATCCGTCGGGCGACGGAGCAAGAAAAGGGCTACCGCGATCGCCAGAATGGCGCCAGCGTTGGCGCCGAGGTCAAGCATCGCCCTCTGGAACTGCTCAGGGGCAAGCTTCTCGCCAGCCACGCTCATTTGAGCGCCGATTGCGAGAATGCGGCGTGTGGCGGAAATTGCGGCTATGAACAGGAAAGGTTGTAACGAGGATGCCCGTTCCTGAAGATAAGAGAGGACGGTCCTCAATACCTCCATGATGATCATAACCAGGAGCAGGTCGTTCACTAGCGTTACCACGGCAAGACCGAATCCGGTAGCACGCAAGTTGTCGGGGAAGGCGATCACGCTATAGACCAGCATCCCGAGCGCGGCGATGAAAAATACAACGCCAACCATTGCGTACACGATAGCATCAGCGGTCTCCAGCATCGGGACCACCGTTTGATGGACGTGACGCGCTGCTACGGACTCGCACTGAACGGCGGTCGATTTCATCAACCGTGAAACCCAGAATGAGACTACCGCAACTGGCAAGCTAGCCGAATACGCTCCGCTATGCGTCGGCTTCCGCCACTTTACGAAATCATTCTTGATCAGGCTCGTTGGCTGTAGTACTAAGCAGGCGCTCGCCCAAATGAGCGCGATTCGGCTTGTTGATCTGCCACTATGTATTCCAAGCGGAGACTTGTTCGATGCACAGACGCCCGGCTGCCATGCCCGGTTCCGTGAAATGCCGAGGCGAGTGGTTAATTGATTTTAGCTGCAACAGGTCGCGGCCATCACGGGCGATCGTGGCTGCTATAGCAATGAGCGTAGCCACACTGCTAACTGCATGTACGACGGTGCCACTCGCCCGGGCGAGGCACCAGATCGAGATCGGAGATTACGTCTCCGCCCACGAGTACTTTGCTAAAGAAGCGGAGAGAGCCGACAAGCTGTCGGCCCGTCAACTCCGGGTGGTGATGGATGGGCTGTGTGAGACAGAGTACCGCATTGGACCTCCAAGCTATCCCCTAACGCGCCAGCTCAAAACCTGCGCTGCGGCAGTCAAACAGCCAGGGAGCGAGAGCAGCGCGATTTTTGCCGATGTGGCCCAAAAGGAGCGTGACTCTTTAGCTAAGAGAATCAAAACCTCATTGGCGCAACAGGATATTGCCGATGCCGAAAACGGCATAATTGACTACAGGTCGATTCCGGGCAACGACCCTCGATTATCCGCCGCCTGGACCCGCGAGCTGTGGACCATTGTGGACCGTCACGCAAGTTCCGGGCGCGTTCCGCCACCAATGATTTCCGAGTTGTCGCGCCGATTTCGGCAGGAACGAAGTATGAGTAATGAGCAGTTCCGACGCTGGATCGAGAAAAACATGACCATAGCGGGCCATCTGATTGTGTCGGACGTCGAAGTCCGCAAGCGCACAGTTGGCCTGTGGCTTGCCGCCAATCAACTGAGCAATGCTGCTTTAAATCTTGACCGGCTCGCACGTATCAACGATGGTCTGGTCGCGCGATGCCGCTGCAACGCTCATACTACGGTCGCGCTAGAGGAGAGCGGATTGCCCGCCTACCTGGTCCGGATTGACGCGGCGAGCGGCCACTCTGAAGTGCTGATTCTCGATCAACCCGACCGTCTGTGACGGCCCACGTCTTTTAAAGCCTGGGCGAATCCCGCACAGTGTGCCGGCGGCTGGCCGAGGTGGGCCGCTCCGGACAGTGCCCTTTTCTCTGGGCCCTAAAAGCCGCGCCGGAGTTATTTGCGGGCGAACGGCCGATCACGCTCGCTCAAGGCGGCTTTGAGTCCTTTTTCACGGCTCATCTTCATCCAGTTCTTCACCGTCTCGGTCTGATGGGCGATGCAGTCGAGGTCAGCCGAGGACTGCTCGAGTGCACGGAAGCCCAGGACGTCGAGGTAGCGATTGACGGCAGATTTGTGCAGTGTCAGCAGATCGAGCGGAACGGTGGCTACCCGCCGAGCATATTCAAGCGTTTCGGACTCGAGTTTTTCCTTCGGAAAGACGCGGTTGACCAGATGCCACTCCAGCGCCTCTTGCGCACCGATGAAATCACCGGTGAAAAAATACTCCTTCGCCTTACGTGGACCCATAAGAATTGGCCACATCGACAACGTCGGCAGGATCCCTAGTGAGCGTCCCGCCGGATGCCCAAACTGGGCATCATCGCTGGCAAAAACGATATCGCAATGGCCTGCTAGCTCGGTTGCACCGGCCAGGCAATAGCCGTGGACCTGCGCGATAATCGGTTTCGGCAGGGCCCACAGCCGTTGCCACCGGTCAACCATTTTCTGGAGACCGATTCGATCGCTGGTAACGGTAAAGCCTGAACCTGGCTGCTGGGTGGGTTGCAGATCGTAACCCGCGCAAAAAGCCCGGCCTGCGCCTCGGATGATGAGCACGCTGGCTGCGGGGTTGTTTTCGAACTCGTCGAGGGCGCTGTCGAGCTCGCGCAGGAGCTTCTGTGACATCGCATTAAGCTTTTCGGGGCGGTTCAAGGTGAGCCGGAAAATCTTGTCCTCAGCTTGCTCGTAGATAATGGTTTCGTAATCAGCCATCGTTCTCGGCCTCCCTCGCTATCGGGTGCTTGATAAGTGATTCCAACCGAAAAATTCGTGGGCGTAAATGAAGCGCCCGACTCCGGCATTGCGGGCCGCTTCCGCGTCTGTCGCCTGATCGCCCACCATGGTCGAGGCTTTCAGGTCGATCTGGTAGATGGCGGCCAACTCGGTAATCATCGCTGCTCGCGGTTTGCGGCATGGGCAGGCGTCCTTTTCTTCATGAGGGCATATTCGGTGGTCTCGGAGGATGCCGCCAAGCGTCGAATTGAGCTCGCGCAGCGCACATTCAACTTGGGCCATCGTCAGCCTACCCCGTTTGATATCCGCTTGGTTCGTAACTACAAAAATCAGATTATCCGCCATGGGAGCGAGAGTTTCGCGAACACGCGGCATCAACTCGATTTTCACTTGGCCGTTGGGTCCTAGCGGGAGCTGGCGTCTTCCATCCATCTTCACCAGCGTGCCTACCAGGTCGCAAAACAGGGCGGAGTTGTTCGTCGAGCTCACGTTCGGCTATCTAATTGTCGGGTCCGGTGCGTCCCGATAATCGGGAGCGTTTAATACTTATGCGCCTTTCAAACATTCAGCTCAGTTCCCGGAGCGCCAATCCACGTGGTCGCGGACATAGGCGAACACCTCGTCAAGAATCTCGATGCCACGTTCAGCTTGAGCTTCAGTGATAACCAACGGTGGATTGATTCGGATTCGCGGAAAGTAACCCATTATAAGCAGTCCGCGCCTCAAGGCCTCTTTGAAGATGATTTCCATGACTGCGCGGCTGAGCCCGCGGCGCGACGTCCGGTCTCGAACCAAGTCCAGACCCAACAGTAGTCCGCGTCCCCGGACATCGCCCACAAATTCATATTTTTCTTTGAGCTGTAGCATGCGGTTGAGGCAGATAGACCCGATTCGTTCGGCATTCTCAACCAGCTTCTCCTCGCGAATAGTGGTGATGGTCTGGGCGACTGCTACCGCCGCCAAGGGATTGCCGCCATAGCTCGATGACGAAGCGCTCGGTTTGGAAAAGGGCTCCGCATGGCTTATCTGCTCGCTCATCAGGACCGCGGAGACCGGAAATCCAGCACCCATGCCTTTGCCCACCGTCATGATCTCCACTTCGGTACCGCTGTGTTCCAAGCCCCACATCCGACCGGTCCGGCCAAAGCCTGTAATCATTTCATCCGCGATTAGAATCGCGTCAAATTCTTGAGCCAATGACTTGATTGCTGGCAGCCAATCGTCGGGCGGGATCACATTGCCGGCCGTACCCTGCATCGGCTCGGCAAGAATTGCCGCGATTGCGCCCGAGGAGGAGTTTTTAATTTGTTGACGGGCAAAGTCCACGCAGTATAGCCCACAAGCGGGATGCTCCAGCTTGAAGGGGCAGCGATAACAGTCGGCATAGGGTACGAGGTATTGCCCCCCGGCCCAAGGTCCGTAACCATGCTTCGACTCGTCACCGATGAGGCCCATTACTCCCCCGGTCTTGCCATGGAATCCACCCCAAAAGGCTACGACTTCGTATTTCTTCGTCACCGACCGTGCCAGACGCAATGCTGCTTCGACGGCTTCCGCGCCTCCACTGTAGAAATGCGCGCGCTGAAGATTGCTAGGCGCTACTTCAATAAGTAAGCGCAAGGCCTCAGCGCGCTCGGTGGTGGCAAAAGTGCCAACCATCAGTTTCCCTGCCTGTCGCGCCAATGCATTCACAATCGCTGGATGAGCATGCCCAAGGCTCGCCACCCCGATTCCGGCGACGAAATCAAGATAAACGTTGCCGTCAAGATCGGTTAGTGTTGCACCCTCTCCATAATCGAATCCGAGACCGGCGAGCAAAGAAATACGCTGCCGTCCCGGAGCAATATATTGCTGCTCCAGCTCGAAAACCCGCTGGGACTTTGGCCCAGGCACTCGTCCAACCACATGGGGTAGTTTTGGCTCCGCGGCACGCTGTTTGCCCGAGGCATGCTGTGGAGTGCCGAGATTGCGAGAGTCGCCAGTCTTGTGGGTCTTTTCGGGGAACGACGCCATCGCGTTAGCTCTGTCGCGGCTCGCGATGGAAGTCAAGTGGGTTTAGCGGCGCAACCAGCACCGCACCGGCGCCTTCCTGCTACGAGAAGACAGCGCTGCGGGTGAACGAGTGACGCTTCACCAGCCGCAGGCATTGGCGGGCGATAGCGCTCGCGGCAGCCGAGCGCACCGGGGCGAAGCTCGGCCAGTCATTGAAATCAATGATGTGGCATGAACCTGCGCTGACAATTGCGTCGCCGCCCCAAACTTCAAGTCCGAGCGCGGCTGCAGCCGCCTGGGCGGCACGCTTCAGGGAGAGCTCTATCGCGTCGTCCAGCGGTGTGCCATCAGAGGGGATGGCCGAGAAGAACCCGTCAGAAACTCCATAGAACTTGATGAGTGTGCCACGGATCTCCTGCTGTACGTATGCCAGACTGATGCCTCGGCGAGCGAAACCAGCCAGCGCCTGTTCGAGCTGGTGCAATCCCTCGACGCGGCGAACATCGTCCGACCCCAACGCGTGAAGGTCGCCACGCTTGACGAACATAGGAGCGGACAAGTCTAAAACTCGCAACTTTTTCAGATCCAACGGCAGCGAGGTGCTAATTAATGCGCCGTCTGGAATCGGGATGCCTGCCCGCATCAGGCCGGCACCCAGCAGGTCGCGATAGCAATTTCGGATCGCCAGCGCCGAATTAACCGTAATAGCACCCCGCTCGTTCATCGCGGCCAGACGGCTTAGGGCGGGAGCACCCTGGCACATAGCAACCACCAGCGCGACATCATCGAGCGACTCGCGAGAGAAGCGCTCGGCGGTTATGGCCTCAGTGTGCGCTCCTGCATCTCGCAGCAGCATCAAGACCTGATTGAGAATTGCTGCGTCAGCCTCGATTTTGCCAGGCGAAAATTCAGGCTCGCGGTAAACTCCTACTACTCGGAAACTCATCGGAAGTCTCCGGAAATGGTGCTCTCACACCAGCCGCTTGAGCGCAATCCAAGGCTAAGGTGATTCGCGGGCAATCATTTCCCTCGCGTCGCGCAGGTCTCCCGCATTATCGACATCAATCGCCCCAGCGAGCTCCAGCGCGGCGAATCTGAAGCCCTTGTCGACCAACATCGCAAAAAAACGTCGCATGGCTCCGAGTCCGCGCTGTCGCGCCTCGCTGGCGCAGAGAAAAATTTGAGCCGAAAGTAAATAAACCCCCGCGGTTACCAGAGGTGACTCTCTATCCCCAAGGCCGATGATCAAACCATCGTCGCCAACCCTGACGAACAATGGATCCGCATCACCCCGCCATTTTACCACACCCAAGATGCCGTCTAATCGAGCCCCCAGGTTATCCGCCATTTTGGTCGCTTTTGCGACAAAACTTTGAAACTCCGAGCCGTAGAGGACCGTGTCGACAGTCATTAAAACGAAGTTTCCTCGATTGATACGCTGACCCAGCCTCAATAGAGATTCCAGCGAGTTAGGGGTGTCGGCGATGACCAGTTCGACTCCAGTCGGCAGACGAACCTCGCGCACACGCATCAGATGTCCAGTCTCTGAATTGACAATGACATGAATCGGAGCAGCTCCGACACTCTTCAAGAGGTTGATTTGTCGTATCAGCAGCGGCTGGCCGCCCAGCTCGACGAGCGCTTTGGGAAGTCCTCCCGTCGCGTCGCGAAGTCGCAGTCCTTGGCCGGCTGCGACAATGGCCCCGGTTAGTCGGCGATCCATTGCAAGTCGGTTAACTCTTCGAGACTGTCAATAGTAACATCGACGAGTTCTGCTGGAGGCTGATATCCGTGGGTCTCGCGATGTCTTAGCCAAATTGTCTTCATCCCCATCTTTCGTGCCGGGGCGCAATCTTTGGTGAGCGAATCACCCACCATCACGGCACGCCGCGCCTCCACTCCCAGCGAGGAAAGTGATGCCGCGAAGATCCGGGGATCAGGCTTGTGAAAACCCAGCAACCCAGAGTCTGTAATAACGCTTATTAGCGGACTGAGACCTGCATCGGCAACGATGCGATGAAGATTGCCATAGAAGTTGGAAACGATGGCAATCCTGAAGGAGCATGACAAGGCCGCCAGCAGAAGTCGCGTCTTGCCAAGGCCAATAACCGACTCAGCTACGAAAGAGTCGCAGATTTGACGTCTTAGTCGATCGAGCGCATTTTCGCTGGCTGGTAATTGCTGTCGGAACTTATGCGCAAACTGAAGGACCTGGAACTGGGCGTTGACCAGAAAGGCCACCAATTGGGAAAGATTAAAATCGCGAAGGCTCGCGCTGTTGCCATAAGCTCTTCGGGTCGCAAATGTGAAGGCGGGTTCGAGATCAGCCCGGTCCAACTCGAGACCAGCTGCCTGATAGTGGGTTGTAAAACGGTCGAGCCAATGCCGGGGAAAGTCCAGTGTGCCACCAAAATCGAACAGGATTGCCCTCATTGCTACCCCCAAGCATATCAGCGTCCGTCATTGAGCTACAGGCAAGGCTGACATCCAGTCGAGCTATTCAGCCGCTGGCATTGGACCGGCGACCGCCCGAGCGCTAAAAATAGGCGCATGCCACTCGACTCGTCGTTAGTCGGAAAAAAAATCGATTCTGTAGCGAACGAGATTGACGCCCGATGGACGATGGCCTACGCGGCCGCGCTACAAGACTATCAGCCGTGCTATCTCGATACACGACGTCCCGGGGGTGTCATTGCTCACCCGATGTTCGCAGTCTGTTTCGAATGGCCGGCCGCCAGTTCGATTCGTCATAGGGCGCGTGCGAGTTTGACGCAAAGCGAGGGGGTGCGTGGTGTTCACGCCACCCATCACACTTTAATTCACCGCCTGATCCATCCACCCGAACGTCTGTTGACGAGCGCCGAGGTGATCGGGATCGAGCGGCGTAAGCCCGGCGCCTACGAAGTGGCAAAATTCGAGACTATAGACACCCATGGAGCGCCGGTCTGTACTACATACTACGGCACCTTGTACCGAGAGGTCGACGTAAAGGGCCCGGATCGACCCGCTGAATTGCCTCCCGTACCTGTTCGCAATGAGAGCGCCGCCGTGCGCAGAGAACTGCAGATCGAGATAAGTGCTGGTGCCGCCCACATTTATACCGAGTGTGCACGGATCTGGAATCCGATTCATACCGATATCGCTGTCGCTACCAAAGCCGGGCTACCTGGATTGATTCTTCATGGGACAGCGACCCTGGCGATGGCGGTCTCGCGGATTCTCGAAGCGGAGGCCATCGACGACCCCGCGCGGGTGGCTCAGATCTACGCGCGGTTCGGTGCGATGGTCTTCATGCCGTCGCACGCCGTGGTCCGCGTCCAAAGCCGCGAAGGATTGGCGGAAGGAGAGGCACTATTCTTTGAGGTCATCAGCGCCGAGGGGGGTCGTGCAATTCGCGACGGCGTGTTGATGTTACGTAGTTAGGAGAATCGGCCCGCGGCCGGGCTAATCACCAATTTGTCAATTAGACCGGCCAGCCATCGCCGGCCGCGAGCGGCTGCTCAGGAAAAGCGCAATGAAAGCTAGCTTGTAGGCAAGGCCAAGCGGCACTTTAGTTGATTCGGAAATTAGCCGATTCAGCTCTCAGATCCAGCGGCTCCTTCAGAACTACCTCCTGAGGAGAATTTAACGATGCCGTTCGATTCGAGCCTCATCGGAACCGCAGTGGGGCCCTTCGAGGAGGAAGTCGACCCAGGCTGGACCATGGCGTATGCGGCTGGCATCGGCGATCTGAGTCCGGCATACGTCGACTCGCTCAGATCTGGTGCGTTGGTCGCACATCCCCTGTTTGCGGTTTGCTTGGTACGCAAAGCCATGGCTGAGTTAGATCGGCGACTGCGTGATTCCGGACTTCGCCCGGAGGAGGCAGTACGGCGCGTCCATGCCACGCACGACATGACCGTGCATCGTCTCGTGCGCCCTCCGACGCGCGTGTGGGTCCAGGCGACGCTCATCGCCGCTGAGCCGAAGGCACCAGGCACGTATGCGGTGACGCGTTATGAAGTCTGTGCCAGCAACGACGAACGGCTAGCGACGATTTATTGGGGCCAGATTTATCGGCGAGTGGAACTGGTTGGAGGTGTTAGCCGGACGGCTGATCCGAACGCCATCCCTCGGCCGACCCGATGGGATGGTCATCCCCGCGCCGAGTTCGGGATTTCGATCGCTGGTGGCCTGGCGCAGGTTTACGCGGCCTGTTCACGCCAGCTGAACGCGGTCAACATTCACACCGATACGAGTGTTGCCAAGCAGGCTGAGCTGCCGGCTCCAATCCTGATGGGGACGGCGACCGCCGCCCTGAGCATTTCCAAGATAATAACCGCTGAAGCGGGTGGTGATCCCCGGCGCGTCTTTCGCATTTACGCGAGGTTCGGCGCAATGGTAGCGATGCCCTCGGAAATAACCCTGCGAATCATAAGCCGTGAGCGAAGCGATGGAGGCAGCGTGCTATTCTTCGAAACCCTGAGCGCCGACGGCGGCCGGGCAATCCGTGACGGTGTAGTATGGCTGCGAAGCTGAGCCAGCGTGAGGGATGTGGTTCAAGTAACGACCAACTCATTGCGGGAGATGGCAGATAAAAAGGCGGTTAACAATGAAGGTCCGTGCAGCAGTTGCGAATCAACCCAATAGTCCCTTGGAAGTCACTGAAATTGACCTCGCTGGTCCCAAGCGAGGCGAAGTAATGGTTGAAATCAAGGCCACTGGTGTCTGTCATACCGACGCCTACACCCTTTCAGGCCGTGACCCCGAAGGGATATTTCCGTGCATAATGGGTCACGAGGGCGCCGGGATCGTCGTCGAAACCGGTCCGGGTGTCACGTCGGTCGCAGTTGGCGACCATGTGATCCCCCTGTACATTCCGGAGTGCCGCCAGTGTCCCGCATGCGTTTCGGGCCGCACCAATCTGTGTACGGCGATTCGCGAAACGCAGGGTCGCGGTGTGATGCCCGACGGCACCAGCCGATTTTCGCGCAACGGCAAAATGATCGCACATTATATGGGCACGTCCACCTTTGCCAACTTTACGGTCTTACCCGAGATCGCTGTGGCAAAAATTCGCGAGGACGCGCCCTTCGATAAGGTTTGTTACATTGGCTGTGGGGTGACTACCGGAATCGGCGCGGTCATCAACACAGCCAAAGTTCAGGTTGGCGACCGCGTGGTGGTGTTCGGGCTCGGTGGCATCGGGCTCAACGTCATCCAGGGAGCGCGACTCGCCGGGGCGTCAATGATAGTGGGCATTGATTTGAATCCAGCGCGGCGCTCTATCGCTGAAAAATTCGGGATGACTCATTTCATCAATCCTGCGGAAGTGGGCAGTGACCTGGTGCCCTATATTGTGGACTTGACCAAAGGCGGCGCCGATTTTTCTTTCGAATGCGTTGGTAATGTCAAACTGATGCGCCAGGCGCTGGAATGTTGCCAGCGCGGGTGGGGCACATGCGTGATTATCGGAGTGGCCGGGGCCGGCGAGGAGATCTGCACCCGACCCTTTCAGCTTATAACCGGGCGCACCTGGAAGGGTACGGCATTTGGCGGTGCGAAAGGTCGCCGCGATGTGCCCAAAATAGTGGATTGGTACATGCAAGGCCGCATCAACATCGACGACCTGATCACCCATCGAATGCCTCTAGACCGGATCAATGACGCTTTTGATCTGATGCATCGAGGTGAGTCGATTCGGAGTGTAGTAATTTATTAATCAATGAGCCGCCAGCTATCTTGGCTTGCCAGTTCCTGCTCGCCCATCAAGCATTCGAGCGGTGCGTTGCCAGTGTTCCTGGACCGGCAAGGAACCGGGCGTCGCACCGCTCAATCATAGTCACTACTTCATTACAATTCGATCGCCATTGTGTTGTTGAAGTTCAACGGTGCTGACTGTGTCAGGGCTGGAACGCTGGATGGTGTCGGGTTCATGCCAGCTGTTCTGATAGTCCCGTTGAACAAAAAGTATTGCGATCATAATCGATATTGCGGCTAGCAAAGCTGCCGCATTCCCTAAAACTTTCATTACTAATCTCCTGCTCAGGTCCTTCCGTCTCGACCCGCGAATATCCCGAACGCAGTTCAAGGCGCAGTGGCTGGCGCAAAGCTGGCGCCAATTGCGTTCCCGTAACGGCCCATGACACAGCTCTCGGGATCGCCGACCACATCATGCTGGGAATAGATTTCAGAACCTTTGCAGTTCTGCTGAGGCCTTCGCTGTGAATCGATCCCACGTGCGATCGGGTTCAATAAATTGAGCAACTTGCCGTAATCCCTATCCGCGGCCACGATCTGCGCATTGTTGGCTGTGCTCTGGTCAGTATTCGCGGACCAGGCGCGGGCGTGGGCGCCGAACAAAAGTGCCGGCGCCAGGATAACGGCTGCTTTTTTTGAGACATGCATGGCGTCCACTCCTTTCCGAACCTCGATTGAGCCAAGCTCGGATTAGGCTTGGAGCGAGCACCGTGCCAGCCGCTGATGATGGCCTCTGCGACGCGCGATTGAAGCTGCGCAGCTTTGTCGGAACAGCGCGCGCCTTGATTTTTCAGCCACTTGCACCAGGGGAGCGCCCAAAAGGCGCGATGAGAGAGCGTGGTTGCTCAATTTCAATAGATTAATCGCATACGCAGGATTGCGAAAGCGGGGTGCTCAATTCGCGAAACGCGAGAATCAGCATTGTTCCGGCGCAAAGCAGACATGCTTCTCGCGAGAAAATGGCTATGATCGGGGCAAGCGAAGAGCTAATCTCGGTGCAGTTCGACGACCCAGGAGCATCGCAGGCGATGTCCAGCTGGTTTAAGGAAATCACGCCGGAGCTAAAGGAATTCATTGCAGCTCAGAAGGTCTTTTTCGTGGCGACAGCCCCGACCACGGGGCGAATCAATTTGTCACCCAAAGGCATGGACACGTTCCGAGTCATCAACCCACGCCGGGTGATTTATCTCGATATCACCGGGAGTGGTAATGAAACTGCGGCGCACCTTCTAGAAAATGGCCGCATTACCATTATGTTCTGTTCCTTTGACAAGACCGCGCGAATTGCACGGCTTTATGGTCATGGCCGAACAATTCATCCGCGCGATACCAGCTGGCCGGAATACCTGTCGATGTTCCCGCCTCAGCCAGGTATCCGCCAAATTATGGAAATTGATATCGAGTCAGCGATGACTTCCTGCGGCTACGGCGTCCCACTGATGGAAAACCTGAGGGAACGTGAGACACTGAGAAAATACTGGGAGAAACGCGATGAGCAGACGCTGGTCGCTTACCAGCACAAGGCGAATGAGCGAAGTATCGATGGTCTGCCCACTGGTTTGTTTGCCCAGACATCAGCCAACGGTCGAATCAATCGATGAATTTCAGCACGGGAACGAATCTCGAGGTTTGAACTCCGCAACCGGTGTGAAATTCCAGATGTGCAGCGTCAGCATCCTGCGCAATGTCACAGCACGTAGATCGACTACTGACGTGCAGGAATCTGTTGCCCCGACTCCGCCAGCCAGTGCAGCCGGGGGTTGAGATTTGATCTTCAACTCTGGCGCCGCTCGGTTCGCATCCGTTCGTTTATGAGCATCGCATTGAGGGCCGCTGTGTATTTGACCGGATAGGCGGCAGGCTTGTCGAGGTCTTTGTAACGCTGCTCCAGCTTTGCCATTGATTCCAGCAAGCGTTCGCGTGACTCCGCCAGTGAGGGTCGAGAGCCTAGGCGGCGGTTTTGTCTAAACTGGGGCTGCATCATCGGTAACACTTCGACGGGTGGCGGCCTGAATTCGCGGGCGACGGTGGCAGCGCCTTCGTCAGCCAACCCGATCATGTCGCAATAAAAGCCGCCGCTGCTGTTGAAGGCACGAAACCATTGCTTGCGGCCCGGCAAAGTAGCCTTATTGGCCGAAGTTTTCAGGCGAGGGATGCCTCGATATTCGGCGAGTTTATATACCAGGTCCAGTGAGGGAGCATCGGCGCTCACCACCATGGCAGTTCCAACACCGAAGGCGTCAATTGGAGCGCCCGCCCGAACCAAGTCGCGGATTCGATATTCGTCGAGATTACCGCTGGCGAAGATCGACACGTCCTGCAGGCCGTTTTGGTCCAGGATCCGCCGCGCCCTGATGCTGAGATCGGCAAGATTACCGCTATCGAGCCGCACCGCCTGTAGTTTCAGGCCCTTGTTGCGCAAATTGCGCGCAACGAGCGCAGCGTTTTCGACTCCGCGAATCGTGTCATAAGTGTCCACCACGAGCGTGCTGAGGCGTGGGAAGAGCTCGACGAAATGTTCAAAGGCCTCGCGCTCGCGTTCATGCACCATGACATAGCTGTGCGCCATCGTACCGTACAGCGGGATTCCGTAGCGGCATCCGGCCAGGACATTGGAAGTGCCAACGAAACCTGCCAAGTAGCTTGAGCGAGCCGCTACCAGGCCGGCGTCCACGCCCTGGCTCCGTCGCAATCCGAAGTCCACCAGCCGACGGCCGCGAGCGGCCAGAACCGAACGTGCGGCTTTGCTCGCAATAAGGGTTGCCAACCCGATCTGATTCATGATCAGGCTCTCTACAATCTGGGCCTCAATCAGCGGGCCGGAAACCTCGAGGATAGGTTCTTCGGCGAAAAAGATCGTTCCTTCGGGTATTGCATCTACTTCGCAGGTGAAACGAAAGCTGCTGAGGTAGTGCAGGAATTCGGGAGTGAAAAGTTTCAGCGCTTCCAGGGAATCGATCGCTGCCTGGCTGAATTGAAAATCTTCGAGCGCCTCCAACGTTCGTTCCAACCCCGCCGCCACCAGAAATCCTCGCTGCGGCGGCAGACGCCGGACACTCAGCGTGAAACACGCCGGCTCGTTGAACCCCAGTTGGAAATAGCTCGCTGCCATCGTCAGCTCGTAAAGGTCCGTGAGCAGCGGCAAATCCCTCGGTTCAAGGCGTAGGTCGGTCGGCATTGCTTTTGGTCGACGTGGATGGTCTGACCGGCGCGAGGAGAATGCTAGGCTGGCGGTTCGGGAGGTCCCGGGGGTGGTGGTGGAGGGCCGGGTGCTGAAGTTTCGTGGATGATTCGGGTCTCACCTGCGCGACCGTCTCGGATCTTATCACTCATCTCACGAAGACGCTGGGCCACCAGATAGTTGATGGTGCCAGGCTGATCGAGCGTGCCGGCACTGACACCGGTCAGAATTTCGATTCCCTGGTCAATAGTCTCGACAGGATAGATGTGGAAAGCTCCCGCTTCGACCGCCCGGATGATCTCGGGGTCGAGCATGAGGTTGCGTAAGTTGCTGCGTGGGACCAGCACACCCTGACGGCCTGTAAGACCCACCGCCTTGCATACTCGGAAGAATCCTTCGATTTTTTCATTGGCCCCGCCAATCGCCTGGACGTTCCCATATTGGTCAACCGAACCGGTTACGGCGAGGTCCTGGCGTATTGGCACACCACTCAAGGCCGACAACAGGGCGTAGAGCTCTGTCGAGCTGGCGCTGTCGCCGTCGATACCGGAGTAGGACTGTTCGAAACAGACGCTGGCCGACATCGTTACCGGGCGCTCGAGGCCGAAGCGGCCTCGCACAAACCCGCTCAATATCATAATTCCCTTGTCATGAGTGGATCCCGATAAGCGCGCCTCGCGCTCGATGTTGATGACCCCCGCCTGGCCCACACCGACACTGACCGTCACACGCGCGGGGCGGCCAAAGGTATAACCCCCGACATCGAGTATCGATAGGCCATTTATCTGACCGACACTTTTGCCGTCCAAGTGGACGACCAAAGTGCCATTCGCGATCAGGCGCCGAATTTCCTCTTCAATGAAATTCAGTCGCAGCACGCGTTGTTCGAGGGCGCGATGCACGTGCTTGGCAGTAGTGCGCGGCGCTCCCTCCGCCTGAGCAAAGTACGCGGATTCGCGGACCAGGTCGTCGATGGGCTCGAGCGAGCTGGCAACTCGCTCTCGGTCCCCCGCCAGCCTCATCCCGAACTCGACGATGCGCTGGATTGCTTCACCGTCAAATGGCGGCAAGTTCGCGCGCCTGCTCAAGCTTCCGATGCGGCTGGCGTAATGACGCGCGGTTTCCGCATCGGCGTCGACGACCGGACGAATCTCCGCCTTGACCTTGAACAGCTCTGCAAACTCGGGGTCATAGAAGTACAACATGTTGTAGAGATAGCGGCCACCCAGCACCGCGATCTTGGCATGAACTTCGATGGGCTCGGGCTTGAGACCGCTGATCCCGAAGAACGGAAATGGCTCGTAGGTCTCCAATGTCATTCGACCCGTCTTGAGGGTGCGCTTGAGAGTCTTCCAGACACCAGGCTCAATGACCGCATCCTCGAGGTCAAAAAGCAGGAAACCCTCGTGGGCCCGCAGGAACGACCCGGGAATTATCCGAGTAAAATTAGTCGCGGAACGACCTAACGGATCGATCCAACGTTCAATTGTGCCGAACAGATTGCGATAAGTGGGTGCGTCTTCACAGATGACCGGTGCACCCTTGTGTCCTGAATTGTCCACCAACACGTTGACTTGGTATTCGAGGAAGCGAGTTTCTGGCGAAGGCCGTAGCAACGTCGATTTCTCGCTCGCACCGTCGACCGGCTCGCGGAAGTTTTCCAGGTGGCTCAGCATGTGCTCGCCCACTTGATCGAGGTAGGCCGACACCGCTGGATTATCGAAGAACTGTTTGAGTGCGGCGATTTCCGGATTGATCAAGCGGGCCGCAAAAGAACGTTCGATGGCGCGGATGTCATCCACCAGTTCGTGCATCAGTTCCTGCTGACGGGTCATAATTCCGGCCAGTTCACCCTGCAGCTCAGCCTGTGCCTTGGCCAAACGTTCGCGTTCTTCCTCGGGCATCGCCTGCATTTCGCGTTGCAGCTCTTCAGGGGAATCCGGCACTTTGCCGCGAATGAGGGGGATGAAGAGCACTTGACCGCTGGACGTGCTCTGAAGAGCGAAACCTCGTTCGCGAGCTTTGGATTCGAAGTTGCCAAATAGCTCCTGCACCCGCCGGTTATATTTCTCCCGCAAGGCAGCGCGTTCGTGATCGAAGTCCTCGCGTCGAAAAGCCTTGGGCAATTGGTCGAGCACGAAATTGACCAGTTCTTGCATGCGGCGTCGTAGTTCGTTGCCTTGCCCCGGCTTCAGATAGAGTGCAACCGGCGACTCAGGGCTGCGGAAATTATTGACGTAGACCCAATCGCCGGGAGTCGGCATGCGGGCTGCCTGTTCCTGCAACAACTGGAGAATCGCGGCTCTCTCTTCGCGCGTGCGCAGGCCGGTGACAAACACGTTATAGCCGGGCGCATCGATGCCGATTGCGAGCCTGACAGCGTCCAGCGCACGCTCCTGACCCAGGAGTTTGTCCTCCGTACTTGCGCTCGAAGCGATTTGCACTAATTCCTCGGCGCTGAGAGGGCATACTGCCCGCAGCTCGCGGGCGCTTAGTTCGGAGTGAGAGGCAGCGGGAGCAAAGGTACGGGCCAACGCTTCAGAGCCTTCCCGCCGGTTCCGGTCGTAGTTGCTTTCGTTAGCCATGGGCAGCCTGTTGAGAGTCGAGTTGTGAATTAGGCCCGCGGCTCAGCGCACTTCAATCTTGCGCCCCCGCGCCTTCGGTACCGTCACGTCGAGTATGCCCGCTTCAAAGTGGGCGGTCACACGTTCAGGATCAATCCGGTGCGAGAAGTCCAGCTTGCTTTCGGTCTGTCCTCGGGCCGATGGGCTGCGCACCGTCAACCGCCATTCACTGGCTTCCACCTCGAGTTTCGCGGGTTCAGCCTCGGGCAAGGCGAGCCTGACCCGGTAACTATCTTCGTCCTCCAGCACCAGGGCGTTACCGAAGGTGCGGATTTCGCCGGGAGCGCGCCAGCGCCTAATTAGAAGATCCTCGAAGAGCTCATTGAAAGTTCGATTAAACTCTTCTTCGATTGTTAAAGCCCTATGCCATCTTGAAGCCACCATAGAATTTTAACTTTTAAAGCCCCGTATTCCATAGACAAACGCCGAGAGAAAAACGCCGAGCCTGCCGCGATAGCTCACACTCACCTGACGATGCTTGCCCTCGAAGGGCAGGCGCGGTATCGTGCGTTTGTGCCGACATTTAACAAGATTCTGGCGCCGACCGATTTCTCTGAGGACTCAAAGCTAGCGCTCAGCTATGCTATCACCCTTGCGCAAAAATTTTCCTCGGAGATTATCGTGGTCCACGTGGATCAACCGTTGGCGCCGGTTATGGTCAGCGAGCTAAACCCGGGCGTCGACATTTCCACCATGAACCGGATTGCCGAAGAAGGCAGGATGATGGCCCTGAGGGAGCTGGACAAAGCGACCTCATACCTGCGCGAGAGCGGCGTGAAAGCGCGCGGCCTGATGCGAGTGGGGGCGCCGTTTTTGGAAATCATCAATGCGGCACAGAGCGAGGCTGCTGACCTTATCGTCATGGGTACGCACGGCCGCACCGGGCTGGCACACGTTCTTATGGGTAGCGTTGCCGAGCGGGTCGTGAATAAGGCACCGTGCCCAGTGCTGACGGTTCGTCATCCGGACCGCAAATTCAAACATCCATTGGACAAATAGAAACTGCGCACAGTCGAGAGCCTGCTGGTCAGCTTGGCCGGGCCTTCTCACCCACGCTGCGTTTCATCGGGCTCGCACTTCATGCGCGAGAAAGCTGTGGTGAAGGTCCGCCCGCTGACCTGTATCGGTGGCGCGAAGGGCGGAGTAACCAGCCAGGTACTACTTTTCCCATCCCATGGTGCTGGTTGGGCGCAAAGGCCTGACAGGGTGGCAAGTGTTTCGTCGGGCAATGACCGGACAGGCGCGAAAATGTCGGCGCGGGCTTGCCTTCATGTTGATTACCCTGCTCGGTGCTTCCGTCACGACTAAAATTGAAGATCGATGCCTCACGCCAACAGGCACTTGCCGGTTCGACTGGTTTGGCGAAAGCTGTGAGTGCCACGACTAGGTATCGAATCGACAGGTTCGGCGGTTTTCGGTGTCGTTGCAAGGCTCATGCAATTACATCTGAGCCATGGTCGCAAAGCCCAGGCTTCTCCAGAAGACTGAGCCATTGGCGCAAACACATTTCGCGCGACTTAGGCTGCCGCCGCGCTTCAATCCGCGCGGATGTTAAAATCAGCGAACGAGTTTAGAGCTACTTATAGTGGGGCAATTTTTACTGGTGCACTTCTAATTGCGATGCTAACATGTCTCCGTACGGAAACCCGCGTCTGAGCGGGTCTTATTATTCGTCAAAACTTGTCATGGAGTAGAGCGCGTGACCTCAGATTCACCAGATAATCCGAACGTTGCCAGCGCGGCACTCAAGCAATGGGTCGCCGAAACTGCGCGCCTTACCCAACCGGATCAGATCGTCTGGTGCGACGGCTCGCCGGGTGAGCGTCAACGGCTGCTGGCGAGTGCGGTTAAATCGGGCGTTCTGATTCCACTCAATCCGCGTAAACGGCCGGGTTGCTACTTGCACCGGTCTGACCCTCGCGACGTTGCTCGCACGGAAGAGGTAACCTTTATTTGTACGCCGTCCGCCCACGAGGCCGGAGTAACAAACAATTGGATGGCGCCCGACGAAGCGTATCGCAAGCTTGGTGCGATGCTAAAGGGCTCGATGCGCGGACGGACAATGTACGTGGTTCCTTACGTAATGGGGCCGGTAGGGTCGCCATACGCTAAAATCGGGGTCGAAATCACCGACAGCATTTACGTGGCGCTCAGCATGGGAATCATGACCCGAATGGGAGAATGCGCGCTGAGAATGCTGGGGGAATCGGACGATTTTAATCGCGGCTTGCATTGCACACTCGATCTCAATCCCGAGCATCGCTTTATCTGTCATTTCCCGCAGGACAATACAATCTGGTCGGTTGGCAGTGGCTACGGTGGTAATGCGTTGTTGAGCAAGAAGTGTTTCGCTCTGCGCATCGCCAGTTGGCTTGGGCGCAAAGAAGGGTGGTTCGCAGAGCACATGCTGATAGTCGGGATCCGCAACCCTGAAGGTCACACCAAATATATCGCTGCCGCCTTTCCCAGTGCTTGTGGCAAGACCAACCTTGCGATGCTGTTGCCACCACCGGCACTCCAGGGATGGAAAGTTTATACGGTCGGTGATGACATTGCCTGGCTGCGGGTTGGACCAGATGGACGGCTATGGGCGATCAATCCCGAAAATGGTTATTTCGGCGTTGCCCCGGGCACCAGTGCGCGGTCAAACCCGAACGCCATGCGCATGCTCGGGCATGACTCGATTTTCACCAACGTCGCTATGACACCCGACGGGGATGTGTGGTGGGAAGGGATGGATGTCGAACCGCCCTCGGAGTTGATTGATTGGCGAGGGCGCAAATGGCTGCCCGCCAGTGGCGAGAAAGCCGCTCATCCAAATAGTCGGTTCACGACCCCAATTCGAAATAATCCAGTGCTTTCGCCGCACGTCGACGACCCGTGCGGAGTCCCGATTTCCGCCATCGTTTTTGGGGGTCGCCGGGCCACTACCGCGCCACTCGTGCTGGAAGCCAAGGACTGGCTACATGGCGTGTTCATCGGTGCGACGATGGGCTCGGAGACTACTGCAGCGGCATCGGGCAAAGTGGGAGTCGTCCGACGCGATCCGATGGCTATGCTACCTTTCGCTGGCTACAACATGGGCGATTATTGGCGGCATTGGCTGGCGATGGAACCCCGGATAACTGAACCGCCGCGCATCTTCATGGTGAACTGGTTTCGAAAAGCTCCCGACGGAAGCTATCTGTGGCCCGGATATGGCGAAAACTTGCGAATCTTGAAATGGATGCTGGCGCGCATCGAGGGTCGCGTAAAGGGCCGACAGACGTTCCTCGGCAGGGTCGCCGAACCTGAGGAGATCGATCTGTCTGGTCTGGAGATTGCGCCCGCGCAGTTAGCCCGTGCCCTGGCAATGGATCCCACCGAATGGAAGGCTGAGCTTGCTTCGGCCGGTGACTTCTTCCAGCAGATCGGCTCATCAGTGCCCGAGGAGTTGCTGAGACTTCATCGCGAATTATCCAATTCGCTCGAGGCCGGCCGCGTCTGATTAAGCTTGTGATTCCGATTGAACCCGCACGTCTATTACTCGCCGAGTGACGATGCCACCCGTAGTATGCGGATTTTGCGCTAATTTAGCCTAATTCTGACGCGGCTGAGTTGTCAGATCGGCTGCAAAAAGCGTCGTGGCTAGCGGACAATCGCAATTTGCGGGACTTTCCCCGAAAATTCTTAAAGAGATCGAGCGCCGACTAAGTAAACCGGGCTTCAACAGCTACAGGCGGCTCGCTGAATGGCTCGAGCGGCAGGGCTTCAGAATCTCCATCATCAATTTAAGAAACTTCAAGGCCCGATTAGGCCGAGCCGGCACGAAAACCCGCCCGCAAAAAGCACAGCGGGGCAGCCGCACCTGGAATGGAACCGCAGAGGGCTTAATCAGCCTGGCGCGCCAGAAACTGGGTTCTGCACTGGCCGAAGTTGACCAGTTCCAGCAGGGTGACATGTCACGATTGGCTCACGCCGTAGCTCATTTAATTCAAGCCGGCGTCGCTCTGCAACGGTGGCAGGCTGAGCTTAGCCGGCGGTCGGGCGGGAAAGTCGCTCGCGGGGAGCCACATCTCAGAGTCCACGGACTTACGGGCGAAACCTCCCAGACACTGCGCAACGCCCTACTTGGAATTGTGCCCGGCGACAGAGATGCTCAAGAAAGGGAACCCCCGGTCGAAGCTGTGCCGGACGTGAAACCCGACAGGCGCTCGGAAACGGAACGAAACAAGAGGTGACTGTCCGACTCGCTTTGTGCGCAACTTTTGCTTCGAGCTGCGCGCCTCTCGAATCTCACGCCCGGGCAAGCATTCGCTCGAATTTAGCACATTGCGGGCAAGTTCGTCCCCCCGGGTTTCTAATGCGGAACCCAATGTGGCACGGCGCCAAATAGCCGGTCCACTACACCGATCTGATAAGCTAGAAACGCTCCGAAACTAAAACTCAGCCAGCCTGCGGCCAAAGAGATCCGGCGGTGCACTCCAGAAAGGCGCCGTGCAAAAAGGCTGACCGGGGCGCCGATCGCAGCTGTAACCAGCACCATTCCGATCATTACGCCACCACAAAAGATCACCAAATAAAGCGTTGCCAGCCATACCGATGGAATCGCGGCGGTTACCAGCAGCGCAATCCCAGCACTGCCGGCCATTCCATGGACCAAGCCGACCACGAACGAGGTGGCGCCAGAGGACCGCGAGATAGTCATCATCGGTAAACGAAGGTGCTCGTGCGTCATTAGGTCCTGAGTTGCGGAAGATGAGTGGACATGCGGGTGCCAGTGCAAGTGAGAGCTTCCGCCGATCTTGTGCGTATGTCGATGAGCATGGACGATCAGCGGGGAATGTCGCGTGTTGACGATGCCAAATTTCTTCGCGATTAACACCAGTGTGTCCTTGGCTGTGTTGAAGCCGAGTAAAATCAGCACCAGCGCGACCATGAACTCCAGCGTCAATCCCAGCCGCGCTGGTACCCTCAGCTTGAAAACAATGATTGCCATTCCGATCGCCAGTACAGTCGTCGAATGGCCGAGGCCCCAGATCAATCCGATGCGGACCGCACGCAGGAAACGCCGTTCGCGGGTAAGAATCGCCGTAACGGCAATTACGTGATCGGGATCGATTGCATGCCTGATCCCAAGTGCCAAACCCAATAGGACCAATCCAAGCGGCGCGACGGCAAAGGGCATTCGGATTCTTCCAACGCTAGTAGGTTTAGAGTTGCAATCGTCCTATAAGAGCAGACCTCATACGGCTCGTTCGAGTGCTCGATTGGTCAGCTCAGTGACTTCGATTGACGGTCGCGGCTCCGCTGTGAAAAACTGATCGTGAACTTTACACGTCCCGAGCGGTCAATGGGACTAAAAGAACAATAAGAGAAGAGAGAATGCCCGAGCAGCAGACGCCGCAAGCCGAAACGGGACCGCGCCCAATCTTACCTATCTTACGACTTGGACCGAAGCCGCATCTGGTCGGCTCCAAATGTGGTAGCTGTGGCGCGATTTTCCTCGATGTCAGACGTGTCGCATGTTCCAAATGCGGCGCAGCCGGAAATCTTAAGGAAGTTGAGCTTTCTGATAAGGGTAAGGTCTGGGTCTTTTCCGTGATCCATCAATCCTTTCCAGGCATCAAGACCCCGTATGTAACGGCGGTCGTGGATTTGCCGGAGGGAGTGAGTGTAAAATCCAATCTGGTAGACGTCGATCCCGAAGAGTTGGAGAAAAATCCACAGAAAGCTTTTGGGATGCCGGTCGAATTGGTTGTGAATCAGGTTGCCACCGACCGCCAGGGCAATCCGGTGATGGCGTTCCAATTTCGTCCGAGCAAGAGCTAGAGCGTCGACAGGCATAATCGGTTGTTGTTGAGGGTCACTCGTATTGATGGCGTGGGCCAGCGTGCCTTGTTACCTGCACGAACAAATCTAGTTTCGCGGTGGCGGCAAGCTATGGCTGATAGTTAGAAAGCGATGCTGACGGTTGAACACAGCTCCAGGAGGACTCGCTAATGCGAAACGTATACGTACTTGGAACCGGGATGATTAAGTTCGGACGCTACCCGGAGAAGACCGTCCCGGAGCTTGGCGCCGAAGCTGCTCTGGTTGCCCTGAGAGACGCGGGCATAACCATAAAAGAGGTCGAGTTGTTTGCCTCCGGCAACCTCTACCAAGCCAATGCTATGATCGGTCAGCGAATTCTACAGCAGATTGGCCAGACCGGCATACCCGTCATTAATGTGGCGAATGCTTGCGCGACTGGTTCCACAGCTTTTCGCGAGGCTTTTATGGCCGTCGCCTCTGGCATGTATGACGTGGCGATGGCGGTTGGTGTCGAGCAGATGGGTAAACAGGGTTTACTGGGCGGCGCTGGGGGCGGGAGCGACCCAGCCTATTCGACCGAAGGGCGAATCGGCTCAGGATTGATGCCTGCCGTTTTCGGGCAGGCCGGCATGGAACATATGCGCAAGTATGGCACCAAGCTTGAACATTTCGCCAAAATCTCCGTCAAGTCTCACAAGCACGCCACGCGCAATCCATTTTCGCAGTATCAGAATGAGCTCTCGCTGGAGGACGTGCTCAATGCGCGGATGGTTGCATACCCTAACACCCTCTACATGTGCTGCCCGACAGGTGATGGTGCCGCGGCGGCAATCCTGGTTTCTGAGGACAAGCTGAAACAGCTAGCCGGCGGCCGCAAGCGCCCACGTGTTGCTGCTTCCGTGCTGACATCCGATCCCTACACCGAGCGCGACTTGACCCTACCCGACGTGAACACACTGACACGGCGTGCAGCGCAGAAAGCATTCGAGATGGCGGGTGTTGGTCCCGAAGACGTCTCACTGACCGAACTGCATGACTGCTTCGCCACTGCCGAGCTAATTCATTATGAAAATCTGGGACTCTGCCGTGAGGGTGAAGCTGCCAAATTCATCGAAGAAGGTGGCGGGGTGCATCCTGACCTGGGTGGCAAATGCCCGGTCAATGTCTCGGGGGGCCTGCTTTCCAAGGGTCATCCGCTGGGTGCAACCGGCGTGGCTAACATTTGCGAGATTGTATGGCATCTAACCGAAGATGAACGGGCCAAGCAGCGACAGGTGCCAAACGCGAAGGTCGGAATGGCACATGTGATCGGGCTGGGCTCTGCCTGCACCGTGCACATCCTGACGGTTTAAACGTGTAGCCGCATTGGGAGTGAAAGGGGTCGCTGGCAGGCGACCCCTTTTTGTTGATCCGGAGGGAATCGTTTCAGATTGTCAGCGCGCAAGCGCAGCTCAACGCGGAGAATCGAAAGGCCTTGATTACCCGCCTGCGTGGCTTTCAAGACTTGATTGGGGCGCGGGCCCACCTCGCTGGCCGTGTCGAACAAGCCGCGCGAAGAGTGGCCGAACTTCACAATTTCAGCGAAATCCGCATCCCATTGCTCGAGCGGATCGAGCTTTATCAGAGGTCCAGCGGCGAAACTTCCGACGTGGTCGAAAAGCAGATGTACTCATTCAGCGACCGCGACGAGGCTGAAACTGTGGTAGCCCTTCGCCCGGAAGGCACGCCCGGCGTCGTCCGTGCGTATATCGAAGCCGGGTTTGACCGCAGCGACCCCGAGCAACGCTTTTACTACTTTGGACCGATGTTTCGGCGGGAACGCCCACAGAAAGGTCGGCTCCGACAATTCAGTCAATTTGGAGTTGAGGTGTTCGGCCGTCCGGATGCCGCTTGCGACGCAGAGTTGCTTATCATGGTTGATGAGCTGCGGCGAGAGCTGGGTTTGGAACTTCAATTCCAAATCAATTCACTGGGCGATTCGCGATGCCGCCCGGCCTTCCGGGATGCGCTCCTGAACTGGGGTAGGTCGAACCTGGACCGACTGTGTCGCGATTGTCATGAGCGACTGGAGCGAAATCCCTTGCGCTTATTGGATTGCAAGATCGACGTCGAAGTCACGGCCTCGGCGCCGACCACCGGCGAATATCTTTGCGATCCGTGCCGGGACCATTTCTCGATTGTCGAGCAGCTATTGACCGCATCCGGGATACCTTACGTCGTGAATCCTCGCCTTGTCCGTGGGCTCGATTATTACACTCGGACCGCCTTCGAAGTTGTTTCGAGCGAGATCGGATCCCAAAATGCCGTAGTTGCCGGTGGGCGGTATGACGGGCTTGTCCAGGCATTGGGCGGAGCACCGGTCGCGGGGACGGGTTTTGCAATTGGGGTCGAGCGCCTCGCGCTCGCGCTCGAAGCTACACAATTGAGAGAGGAGGGGCCCAAGGTCGTTGTAGTTGCGCTGGGAAACGCAGCTGTGCCACAGGCCAACCGTTTGGCGGCGGATCTACGGCAGAGAGGTCTTCGCACCGAGCTGACTTCTCCTGAGCGAGGACTGAAGTCGCTGATGCGTCGCGCGGACAAGCTGGGGGCTCAATATGCGCTGATAATTGGCGAAAATGAGTTGGAACGAGGCGTGGTTCAAGTGCGAGACTTGCGAAAAAGCTGTCAACGAGAGATCGCCCTTAGTGAAGTGGCCGAACACGTTAAAACTGATGCTGCCCAATACCTCTAACTGGCTCGGAAATACCTGCTATTTGGTCAAACGCTTCCACACTCGCCAAACGGATCGACCCGCTATTCCGTGAGACCGGTCGGAGCGCTATTCTCGGTTACCCACCGGAGTGAATTTCAATCATGAGGAGGGGCAAATATTCGCCCGTGCCACCTTGGCCACGCACTGACTATTGCGGTAGGTTGCGGGCCGAGGATGCTGGGCGTGAAGTTGGATTATGGGGCTGGGTGGCCTCACGGCGCGATCACGGCAGGCTAATCTTTATCGATCTGCGCGATCGCGAAGGCCTGGTTCAATTGGTTTTCAATCCAGAACACGACTCGGACGCCCACCAGGTCGCGGGCGCCGCACGCGCCGAATACTATATTGCGGTTCGCGGCAAAGTCGTCAGGCGGACGGAAGGTACGATTAACCGCGAGCTTGCGACAGGCGAAATCGAGGTACTGGTGAGCGAAGCCGAGATTCTTAGTCCCTCCCAGCCTCTGCCTTTTGCAATCGGGGGTGGAGTTGAAAGCGCCGCGGAAGAGGTCCGCCTCAAGTACCGCTATTTGGATCTTCGACGTGCAGAGATGCAACGAAACCTGACGCGGCGCCATCAAGCCTTGCGAGGAGTACGTGCATGGCTTGATTCGCAGGGCTTTGTCGAGATCGAAACCCCTATTCTGTGGCGCGCGACGCCGGAGGGCGCCCGCGATTACTTGGTGCCGAGCCGGGTAAATCCGGGCAAGTTTTACGCACTTCCGCAATCACCACAGCTGTTGAAGCAACTGTTAATGGTCTCCGGCTTTGACCGCTACTATCAAATCGCGCGCTGCTTCCGTGACGAGGACCTCCGCGCGAATCGTCAGCCCGAGTTTAGTCAAATCGACATTGAGATGACCGGGGCGCGGCCGGACGACATCATCGAAATTGCCGAGGGCATGATAGCCTCGATTTACGAGTTTGCGCTCGGTCGCTCGATCGTGCGTCCGTTTCCGCGAATGTCATACAGTGAAGCGATGGAACGCTTCGGTTCCGACAAACCAGACCTGCGCTTTGGGCTCGAGGTAAAAAATCTCACGGCAGCGTTTTCGGGTACTTCGTTAAGGGTTTTCGCGGACGCGCTCGGGCGAGGCGAGTCAATCTACGGTTTGGTTCTGCCGCCCGCCTACCAATTAAGCCGTCGCGAGCTCGACGAGCTGACAGAAGCGATTCGTTCGCAGAAAGGCCTGGGCCTGGCGTGGGTTAAATCGAGTGATGGTAGCTGGCAGGGTCCCATCGCGCGTCATGTGGGCGAGCCTGAGCGGGCACGAGTGACTGAAGTCGCCGCTCTAAGCCGAGGGGATACACTTCTGATGATTGCCGGCCAACAGGATAAGGTTCGACCGTTGATGGGCGAGCTGCGTCTGCAATTGGCTGCAAAATTCGATTTGCGCAGAGGGAATGAGCCTCGGTTCCTGTGGGTCATTGACTTTCCGATGTTTGAATACAGTGAAGAGGAGCAACGGCTGGTGGCCGTTCATCATCCTTTTACGGCGCCCAATCCTGATGATTTGGAATTGCTCGATAAGAAGCCGCTCGAGGTGCGGGCGCTCGCATACGATCTGGCGCTCAACGGTCAGGAGATGGGTGGCGGGTCGATTCGCATCCACGACCCAGAGTTCCAGCTGAAGATCTTCAGCCTGTTGGGCATCGATCGTGATCAGGCATTTAGCAAATTCGGGTTTCTGCTTGATGCCCTAAGTTATGGTGCGCCTCCCCATGGCGGGATTGCCTTCGGTGTCGACCGAATCGCCATGATGGTTTGTGAAACTGACTCATTGCGCGACGTCATGGCGTTTCCAAAAACTCAAAAGGCTGTCGATTTGATGAGCGGGGCACCCTCGGAAGTCGATCCTAGGCAGCTCGAGGAGCTGTCGATTAAGGTGGTCTTGTGAGGCGCGGCGCACTCGAGGGATTGGCTGTTGCTGTTGCACTATTCATGGCCGCCTGCGGAGGCCTAGCGCACGGGATCGGTAACAGTCCTGAATTCAACGCATTGAGTGATACAATCCACGCGTTACCGGGGTTACACGGTACGCCGGGGCTCGAAATCCATGCGGTCAGGTCAATTAAAACCGTAATTGTTCACAAAATTGCTGTAATGCCCTTGGTCGATCAGCCGGATCAGACCGACAAAAGCCTGCCTGCCGATGCTGCTCAATCAATCACGGCCGCCATCTATGCGCGAGCCAACGAGGTTGGCGGCTGGGAAGTGGTACCGCAGGATGACGTCGACGCCGCTCTGCAGCAGATGCCTCCAGTTAGACTCAATCAGCTGTATGACGAGGCGCTGACTCTGGGACGCAAAGTCGCGGCTGATGGCGTGATTTATGGCACTGTCCATCGATACAAAGAACGAGTCGGCTTTGACTATGCGGCTCAGAGCCCGGCGGCGGTCGCCTTCACGCTGAATTTCGTGGATGAAAAGAGCAAGCAAGTGGTGTGGACAGCCAAATTTGCGCGCGAGCAAAAAGCCTTGTCCCAAAATATTCTCGATCTCCCCAATTTCGTTTCGCACGGCGCCCGCTGGGTCCGGGCACATGATATTGCGGTCGAAGGTATCAACGCCGCAATTGACAACCTGCAATCCAAGCTCACGATTGAGCCTATCGTCGAGGGGAAGTAGTTTCCAACAAACGGACTGATGGCCCGGGCGGTCAGCTTCCCGCGATGGCCGGCAGCAGTCGTTGCGTGATCGATTAAGATTTAACCGGTGACGTGGTTCCTGGCTTCCAGCTGGAGAGTGGAGCTTGCTGCGACGACACGCTTTCGCTCGGATCCACGGGAGAGCTTGTAATGATCAATAATCTGCCGCAACTTGGCACGAGAATCGGCCGTCTGAGCCGGCGCCATGATGGTCAGTGTCAAGTCAGGATCATCCATCAAAGAGAAACTAATGTGCTGTAATTGCAGGCGGCCAACTACTGGGTGATTGTAGCGCTTGAGCCCTTCGCTCAAGGGTAATACGTCATGACGTGGCCACCACTCGGCGAACTCTGAGCTAACTGATTTCAGCCGCTCAACCAACTCAACGAAATGTTTGTCACCGGCATGCCGTCCATAGTTCACCCTGAATCTAGCCAGCACGTCGCGAGCACGAGCTGGCCAGTCGGTCACTAGCGACCGCACTGAGGAATCCGTAAACAGTAGCCAGAGGAAATTCCGTTCCGAGGCGGCAAACTCAGCAAAGCCGAAGAAAGCCTCCGCAGCGAGATTCCATGCCAACACGTCCCACCGCGGACTTAGAATGAATGCCGGCAAATGCTCCATTTGGTCGAGCATTTGCTTGAGAAGCGGGCTGATTCGTCGCGCTTTGGGTTTTGAATCGAGCACGGGGTCGCGCAGTCCAAGCTGAAACAACTGCACCCGTTCGATTCCTTCGAGGCGCAGGACCCGTGCAAGATTGTCCAGCATTTCAGCCGAAGCACAGATCGGGCGAGCTTGTTCCAACCAAGTATACCAGGTGACACTCATACCGGCCAACTGCGCTACTTCTTCGCGTCGCAATCCCGGCGTACGGCGTCGTGAGGCCGTGGGCAACCCGACGTCGGCCGGAGACAGCCGCGCTCTCCTCGTTCGCAGAAAATTGCTCAGTTCCTGCCGCCTGATTTCGTCCCTTGTTTTAGGCAAGTGAGCGCTCATTCAGCCATATACCAGTATAAGCTCCCGCCCTGACAATGGGCTTGAATTAATCTAACCCAGTATAGATGCACTTGGAAGAACTCACTCGGCAGCGGGATAAGGCAAGATAACTCTCGAATAAAAGCTTACCCCTAAGGCATTTCGACGATTGCCTATCCGCAGATGGCAATGGTATCGGAACACTCAGGCTCGAGAAACAACTTCGCTGGGAGTCGTGCGGGAGACAAAGATGCATATCAACGAACTTCCCGGCCGTTCTGAAGTAGAGGACTTTCTCTACAGGGAAGCGGCTCTACTCGATGAATGGCGGCTTGAAGAGTGGCTGACGCTTTTGACCGATGATGCGAGTTACCAGGTTCCGTCAACTGATTCACCGCAAGGTGATCCTCGGACCACGCTCTTTCTCATCGCCGACGACGCTGTCCGAATCCGCTCGCGAGTCAAACAATTGCTTGGCAAGTCGGCTTGGGCTGAGAATCCCCCCTCGCGGACCCGAAGGCTAATCAGCAACGTGCGGATTCTCGGGGCTGAGGGCGCCAACATCCTAGTTACCGCTAATTTTGCTGTTTACCGAATGCGGTACGAACAGGTCGACAGCTACATCGGTCACTATGAGTACAAACTGGTTCGGGTAGGAGCTGATTTGAGAATTCGTGAGCGTCGAGCAATCCTGGATAACGAATGTCTGCGTCCCCAGGGCAAGATTAGCTTCATTCTGTGAGCTGGCTATTAGTCGATAAATTGGGTCTCTGCCGGGTTGCTTGCGACCCCAAACGATTTCTGGTTCGCAAGCAACGCAGCATCGGCCGTGCGAGAGGACTCGTTTTGATTTCGCCATAGCTCGGATGATGAGATTAAACTCTGCTATCTTTTGTCCCTCCTGGGTTGATTGCCGATCTTCATGCGACTAGCGTTCGGGGCTGAGTAGCATCTGCTGCGTTGCCGTTTTTGACTTGCTAACCACACCGAACCACCCCACTTTTACCTTGCTTCCACGCATGCTCCTGGTTGCGAGCGCGATTTTTGTGGCGAGACAAGAGCCGGCGCTCGACGGATAGTGGCAACGCGAGCGATGCTATCAAAACTATTATCGTAGTTAACGATTTCTAGTCGACAGGATTAACCGGGGGAAAGGTCTATTGTCAAGACCACAGCTTATGCGTGTAATGAAGGGGGTGGAGTCGGTGGCCAAACTTGAGGCTGAACACGCAACCGGCCACCACGCGATGATGACGGAAAAGAAAGACAGGAATATTGAGCAGCACGCCGCCGAACTGCTCGAACTTTTTTACCCGATTCACTACCGCGGCAACATGGCGGTCGAAGACGCCATGCGCGGCAAGCTGACACGGAAGGAAGCGGCGATCATTTGGCTCATCCGCTCGGTGGGTGAGGGTGGCGTCGAAATGCGCCGTAAAGAAATCGTGGCGCGCCTGCAAGACTGGTTCGATGTCAGTAGTCCTGCAGTAACCAAAGCTCTACGTCATATGGCGCGTCCTCCACTAAGTCTGGTCAGGTTAGTGGAAGATTCGGCCTCCGGGCGGGAAAAACGGGTACGGCTCACGCCTCAAGGGCAACGCTTCGTACTTGGCATGATCGCGCGAGGCCAGGATTTTCTGCAAAGGGTCGTCGAGCAGCTGCCCGAAGAGCAGGTTCGGGACGGCATCGATTTTCTGCGCGCAGCCGTGGAAGCGTATGAGCGGATGCATACCGCGAGTTCCCGCTCCGATGGCAGCGGCACGTCCGGTAAATTGCCCTCCGGCGTTGACAATTTCGAGAATCGCGCAGCTGCGACAGCAACCGACGAAGCTGCCAGCGACGCTGCCCCTCAGGGTCAGCGATCACCGGTTTGATTTGAATTTAAGGTGGTCCACCGCACAAGCTTTTCCTGAAGATGCTCCGCGAGGCACACCAAGGCGTTCTGCCGTGGGGCAGGGTGGTCAGCATCAGATTGTCCTAGCTTTTCAGCGGCGTCTGCGCAGCGAGCAAGAGCTGAGGGCCCTACGCCTTTGGCGAGGTGCATTGCACTTCTCGCGGCGGTGCGGGAATCGGTATGCTCGCCGTCTGAGACTGTCTCTCAGAAGAGGAGCGCAATGGGCAAGCCGTTGGAAGGAATCAGGATTATCGAAATCGCACAGGAGATACAGGGTCCCCTGGCCACCCTTTTTTTGGCCGATTTAGGTGCCGCGGTCACCAAAGTCGAGAACCGTGAATCCGGCGATGTCAGCCGCTACATGTTGGCTCGCCTAATTGGCGGGCCGCAGGTCCGCAATGCGAATGTTTCTCACTACTTTTACGCGATGAATCGCGGCAAACGCAGTATCACCGTCGATTTGAAAAAGCCCGAGGGTGTCGAGATCATCCGCCGAATGGCGCGGACGTATGATGTTTTACTGACCAACTATCGCCCCGGAGTGCTTGAAAGGCTTGGACTCGGCTTCGAGGATTTGTCCCGGATCAACCCACGAATCATCTTTGCCCAGGCGAGTTCCTGGGGGCCGCAAGGACCTTGGAGACAGCGCCCCAGCCGAGACACACTGGCTCAGGCGGCCAGTGGCCTGATGTCAAAAAATGGGATGCCGGCCGATAATCCTCTGCCTGCAGGAGCCTTGATCGCCGACCAGGCAGGCGCTTTCACGATGGCGGCGGGCGTGCTTGCCGCCTTGTTTGCACGTGAGCGCTCGGGCCACGGGCAGCGGGTCGATGCGTCGATTTACGGCACGATGATCGCTGCACAAAGCTTCGAGCTGAATTACACAGGCCTGACCGGTGAAGAGCCAGCGCGAGCCGGCCGCGGTCATCCTTTCCTGCACGGTGTGATCGGGTCTTTTCGCACCAAGGATAGCTACATCTGCCTGATCGGGGTTGATGACAAGCGTTGGCCGCGTTTCTGTGAAATCATGGGAATCCAGCATCTCCAACACGATCCTGAATGTGACAACGTAACGCGCCATTTTCATGGATCTAAAATTGAAGCGGTGCTCGATGCCAGATTCCCAACCAAAACTACTGCGGAATGGCTCTCCTTGTTCAACGAAGCCGATATCCTGGCCGCCGACGTCGCCGACTACCGTCAAGTGCTGAGCAGTGAACAGGCACGCATTAACGGCTATATCAAGACCATGGAGCACCCCGTCGCCGGCAAAATCAACGTTACCGGATGCCCGGTGACCCTTAATAATGAAGTGAGCGGTGATGCAGCGCCGCCTCCCGAGCTTGGACAGCATACGGAAGAGGTGCTACTGGAACTCGGTTACAGCTGGGATGAAATCTCAGAGTTGCGAGAACACCAGGCGATTTAAGTTCAGCGCCACGGAGGCGCATCCACCTTTCGCTCACGTCGTGGTTTGGACGGGAATTGTCGCTGTTCGTTATGGGGTGGGCTGAAAGCTTCAAGATCGATCCCGACGGCGATTTCATTTGCAGCCTCGGGGTGCGGGCTTTAGCCTGTCAAATTGCCAAAGATTCTCCGCTAGCGCACCGGGAGGAATTGCGATGCGACTTGGATTGGTGACCGGCTATTCGGGTCCGCGGATGCAAAGCACCCTGGACTTGATTTTGGAAGCCGAGCGGCTTGGGTACGACTCCGTATGGTCGGGCGAAGCTTATGGTTCAGACGTGATCACCTTTCTCGCGTACGTCGGTGCCCGCACCTCGAAAATAAAGCTCGGTGCCGGGATCATGCAAATGCACGCACGCACGCCTGCGATGACCGCGATGACGGCGATGACGCTCGACGGGCTGACCAACGGTCGTTTTATCATCGGCCTGGGTCCCTCTAATCCGCAGGTGGTCGAGGGTTGGCACGGTGTGCCCTATGGCAGGCCGTTACAGCGCTATCGCGAATACATCGCGATCGTGCGCAAAATCCTAGCGCGCGAAGCGCCACTGGAATTCCACGGTCAGGAATACCAGATTCCCTACCGGGGTCCAGGTTCAACTGGTCTGGGTAAGCCCTTGAAGAGCATTTTGCACGGACGCCCTGATATCAAAATCTACACCGCGTCGATTTCACCTAAGGGCATAGAACTTGCGGCCGAATTGGCGGACGGTCTGCTGCCCGTCTGGATGAGTCCTGACTGGTATGAGCAGCTCTACAAACCGCACTTGGAAGCAGGCTTCGCCAAAGCCGGGCCCAGTAAGAGCCGCGAGAATTTCGATCTCGCCCCGTTCGTCACCTGCGTTCTCGGCAACGATGTCGCCAAATGCCGCGAGCCGGTGAAGGCCAGCCTCGCGCTGTATATCGGTGGCATGGGAGCCCGCAGCAAGAACTTCTATAACAACTACGTGCGTCAATTCGGTTACGAGGAACTCGCGAGCCGTCTGCAGGATCTTTATCTGTCGGGCAGGAAGAATGAGGCTCAGGCTGCGGTACCCGATGAATTGGTTGACGCGGTAGCCTTGGTCGGGCCCAAGGAGCGGATACGTGATCAGCTCGCGCGCTGGAAGTCATCACCAATCAACAGCCTGCTTATCGGTACCAACCAACCTGAAGCGCTCAGAGTAATCGCGGAGCTGTGCCTCTAGTCGGATTAAGAGGATGCTCGTTCGGTCTCGCGATCGGGCTTGCATTAAACGGCAAGTAACGGGAGGATGGGGTGGAGCGACACTTTCCAGCCGGCGTTCTTTCGTCGGTCACGCCGCCCGTCTAGTCGTCGAGGGTCTCGATTAGCTTCTCATGACTATACGGGGCCAATTGCCCCTTGATTGATGGAATGAGCGGAGTGAAACCAATTAAGATCCCCCTGCGGCACCCTCGCTTCGCCCCCTTCTTGAACCTGATGGTAAACTCGGTAATCACAGACAACCAGAGTATCCAGTGGAGCTTTTAGTGTAGCTTTGTGCAACTCTTTCTCCTCGTTATCGAGTGCAATGCTATCCCCTCCCTTCCTACATCCTGACGACAGACCAGATGCATAAAAGTGAGTCATGCATCGTCCTTGTGGGGTTTATTTGAGTGGGAATGCCAGGGTTGTCGGGAGTTGCGATGGTTTCGATAAAATCCACACCGACCTCGATAGCGCACTCTGTCTCGGAAAGGTAGCTGGTTTAGGTCGAACAATACAATCTCAGTCAGGACGTCGTTGTGACTGTGTGTTCTTCCAATGAAGCGAACGATCGGACGATATCACCCTGCTGCAGGATTATACGTTGAGGACCGGTAATAGTCTGAACACGGATGTCGAAGCGGCGCGAACGTCCAGCGTACCAGCGCAAAACGCGTGTGCCGGCCGTCTCCGGCTTTTATTATTCGGATAGGGTGGCATGTATGAGAGATCCTTACAGAGGTCTTTCCAGCGAACCTGTCGCCTCCGCGGCCATTTCGATCTCAGACACATTTACATTGGCGTCCGCCTGTGTTGCGAGTTCTCGTCGAACCTCGCATGCCGTTGTAATTCTAGAGCCCACAGCTGACAATCTCCGGGTGGGGCTTTGCTGACAGAGAGTTAACGATACCAGAGTTTGGAGAGTGCAGCAGACGGAAGCGGTTGTGCAACAAACAGGTTCCTGACCCCGAAAACGCAAACAGACCGAGCCGCGAATCTGTCAGAGAATAGTGGTTTTGACTCTCTGGCAAAAATAGCTCGCTTAACGGTCGAGCTTAGGGAGTTCAGAAGCGGTGACGGATGAATCAGTGTCGGTCCACCGCGTAATAGCGTCGACCAACGGCATTCCAGTCGATACGTTCAAAGAAGGCCTTGACGCACTGCTCGCGCGTTGAGTAGTCAATTTGATAGGCCGCGGGGTAAACAGCACACACGAGCAGAGGATTCGAGCCCACCCACCCGCCGGCATCGTCGGCGCCCAACGGGACATTGTGCCAACGGTCATCATACGGATCATAAATCAAAGCGACCCAAGCGTGCGCCACACGGGCGCAAGCCACGAAATCGTCGCGCCAGCTTTCGAAACTTCCCATATGCTCGCGGAGGTTGGCTATTACATACTCTGACGGCGAGGTCTTATGAAGGGCCAGGTTTCCAAAATAGAACTCGTGCAGGAGCACACAATTCGCGGACGAGAGCTGAGTTTCCCTCAGTTTAGCGTAATGTGCCGCATTTTCTGGCGTTCGGGATGCGCCCTGCAGCGAAGTCTCGGCCGCTAGAAGCTGCGCGAACGCTTTCCGATAGGAGGCGTAAATTGCGTCAATTTGAGGCTCGGAAAGAAAGCCGGGAATGGACCGGAAGGGTCGCGGCGCCAGCTTGCGAGGCTGAAAACCTGGTCTTCCTTTGAGAAGACCCTCGAATGGAAGGCCTGTTTCGCTCGGCGGCGGGATCGCACCGGCAGCTCGCTCTATCATGAGCGAGCCAATTGCCGAAGTGAGCCCCAACAGAAACCGACGCCGATCGCGAATCGACGCAGGACACTGATGCCTCTCGCGTAATGTTCGGAAGCACTCAAAAGTCACGCGCATGCAGTGCAACCGTACACCTGCTATATTGACCAATAAACCAACAAGGGCAAGAGAGATGCCGGTTGAATATATTCCTCGTACGCGAGAACTTTATCGGAATTATCCTCCATATCGATGGGTGGTTAACTCGGATGTACCACCGTGGACTCCGCTGCCCCGACCGATTTCGGAATGCAAGGTTGCATTAATCAGCTCTGGCGGCATTCTCTACCGCGACCAGCCGCGCTTCCATCGGGAGGATGCTTCTTATCGGCTTATTCCCAAAACTGCAACTCAGGCGGAATTGGATGTCTGGCATTTTGGCTACCCGACAAAGGATGCCAAAGCGGACCACAATTGCGTCTTTCCGCTGGCGCGAATGCGCGAGCTGGAAGCCGCGGGCGAAATCGGCGCATTGGCGGATCCGGCCTACAGCTTTATGGGAGGTATCTATTCAGCTCGCAAAGTGCGCGATGAATTGGCCCCGCGCCTCATCGAGGAACTCAAGCGAGCCAGGGTCGATGCGTTTTATCTAGTGCCGGCCTGACCTGTCTGCCATCAGTCCGTTGGACTGATCGCACGTGCGGTTGAAGCGGCTGGAATTCCAACCTTATGCATGACTTCGGCGCTTGATATTACCCAGGCTGTCAATCCCCCGCGGGCCGTGTTCGTGAACTTTCCACTTGGCCATCAGACCGGAAAACCCAATCAGCCTGAGTTGCAACGCCAAATTGTGCGTGATGCGATGACGGCCTTCGAGACAATCACGCGACCAGGCACAATCGTTCATCTCCCTTATGTTTGGGATTTGAACGACAATAGTTGGGAGCAGACCGACTATACCGAGGGCTTTCTGCCAGAGCGTCCACCCAAAGAAGAGGCGGATCGAGCGGAAGCGGAGCGGCGACTGCGTTTTTCACACTAACCTACAACCCGGATGCGCAGAGTTCCGCCGACAAAGATCGCTGAGGATCACCGCGGCGTACGGTGGAAGCGACGTCCTAGCTTAGGATCAGAGAAAACCACTTGAGGTGGGAGGCACGGTTCTAGAAATTGCCACTGGAACCAGTCATTCTTGAGCGGCCTGAGCATCCGATATCGCGGCGCGATATCGACCCCAACGTACTCAAGGTTCTTTACCGGTTAATTAATGCTGATTATGTCGCCTACCTCGTCGGCGGGGGAGTCCGAGATCTGCTGCTTGGCCGGCGGCCAAAGGATTTTGACGTTGCGACCTCCGCTCATCCGCATGAGGTCCGAGCTTTGTTCAGAAACTCACGGTTGATCGGCCGGCGATTTCGTCTTGTCCATGTCTTTTTCGGCCCAACTAACATTGAAGTTGCTACCTTTCGTCGCCGCGCAGAGAACGACGATCGGGAAGACCTTCTTATCCGGCACGACAATACTTTCGGGACGCCTCAGGAGGATGCCTTCCGGCGTGATTTTACTGTCAATGCGCTCTTTTATGATCCTGCGAGTTTCCGCGTCCTCGATTATGTCGGTGGGATTCGCGATCTAAATGAACGGATTATTCGCACGATTGGCGAGCCTGAGCTGCGCATGCGTGAAGACCCGGTCAGGATGATCCGGGCGGTGCGATTGGCCGCCAAACTTGATTTCGAGATTGAAACAACGACTGCGCGAGCGATTGAACGTTGTGCAGGAGACATAGTCAAGGCCTCGCCACCGCGCCTCGTGGAGGAGATTTTCCGCACCCTGCTTTTGGCAAATTCGGCACGGGCACTGGTCATGATGGAACGGGTTGGCCTGCTCGATTACATTCTCCCGACCTTGTCGCAGCACTTGAAACGGCACGTCCAGGAGCTCGAGGCGGCACCGACTATTCGAGCAATTGGTGCCCTGGGTCAGGCGATCGAGGCTGGATTTGAGCCGTCGCGAGGATTTTTGCTCGCTTGTTTATTGGCGGATATGCACCTGAGTCGTTTGGCCAATCGTGATGCCTACCATTTGGCGGGACTCTGCAGCGAGCTGCGGGTACGGGGCTTCTCCCGCGGAGATACCGAGCTGCTAGGGTCGCTATTGCAGGCGCTGGAGCACTTGCTGAAGCCGTCGCGAATAACCCGCCGTCTTATGCGACGACCATATTTCGCGCAGGCGCGACGGCTATTCGAACTCCTCGCACCTATTTTCGGTGCGGACCCGGCCAGATTGGACCACTTCCTCGAGCAGACCGACCGTCGTCCCGCCAGTCGAATCGAATCAGCGACAAACGACCTCCGGACGCGTCGACCGCGACGCCGCCGAAAACGTCGCGGCCGGCGAAATGGCGGCCAACCTGATCAGCTCCAAAACGAGAATCTTCTATCAGCTTCTGCCGCGGCTGATTCCCTGCCCAGTGGGGATGCGTTGGCCGCGGGTGGGTTAAGTGACCGAATCCTCACTCGCCGCTGAAACCCGCCGGGTTCACCTGCGATAGCTGCCGGCAGCTGGGATTCGAAACCGGAGGATCGAAATTCCGGGCGGTTGCGAGTCCCTACATTGCTCAGCGGGCGGTCCATCCTCCGTCAATCGTCAGCGCATGTCCTGTAACGAATGATGCGGAGTCGGAGAGCAGCCACATCACCCCTTCAGCAATTTCTTCTGGCCTGCCCAGGCGACCGATCGGCTCGATTGCGATCATCTGGGCCTCAGCAATGAAGCCTTTGTCTAATGCTCGCTCGACCATGGCTGTACGAGTGAAACCCGGGCAGACACAGTTTACTCGGATATTTTTTTGGGCAAACTCAAGTGCGGCAGTGCGCGTCAAGCCAATTACGCCATGCTTGGCCGCAGTGTAGGCCGCCGCTCCTTCAATTGCGACCAGGCCGAGCGTCGATGCAGTGTTGACGATCGCACCCCCGCCAACCTTAAGCATCTCGGGAATCTCGTATTTCATGCAAAGCCAGACCGCCTTTAGATTAACTGCTATAGTGCGGTCAAAGGCGTCCTCCGGGTAGCTGACCGTATCTGCAATCGTTCCCTCGATTCCGGCATTGTTAAAGGCGTAATCCAAGCGGCCAAATGCCTCGATGGTTTTGCGAATGATTAGCTGCACATCAGCGGCAACCGAAACGTCGGCCGATACTGCGATCGCTTTGCCACCAGCATCGTTGATCAGTTTGACCGTTCGCTCGGCGCCCTCGGGCACATAGTCAGCGACCACGATCTTGGCCGCCTCCTTGGCCAGCCGCAGCGCGGCGGCTCGTCCAATCCCCGATCCGCCCCCAGTCACCAATGCTACTCTATTTTCGAATGCTCCCGGCATCACTTTGACTCCTGTAATCATCCATATTTAATCGGACAGGCGAGGAGGATATTGCGGCGACACAAATGCTGGCGGCTTGCGATTATTGTCCGATTCCCTTCGCTTACTCGAACATCTGCGGCTCCCTGGAACGCAGCCACAGCAAGCCTTGGTAAGCGTAATGCATCCCCGACAAGGCCGTAATGCCAACGGTGGCATAGAGTAGCAAATACCAGAGCTCTGGGGAGCTTTCGCTGGTTCCCGCCAAGGCGGCGACCACCGCGGCGAGCTGCAGGCAGGTCGCTGCTTTGCCTAGATAGCTTGGACGCACCGGCACGCGCTCATCAGTATAGAGGATGAGCAGCAGGTAACCGAAGACGATTACAATGTCACGAGTGATAATCACGCCCAACAGCCAGCCCGGAATAACATTTTCGAGCGAGAGTCCGACAAAAGCGCTAAGCAGGAGTAACTTATCGGCAAAAGGGTCAAGCAACGCCCCAATCTCCGTGCGCGCATCGAACCACCGGGCGATGGTACCGTCGAGCGCGTCGGTCAGACCGGCCGCACAGAAGACGTAAAGCGCATATCCGAAACGATGGGCGCTCAGCAAGGCTATAAAGACCGGCACCAGAAAAAGACGCGTGAGCGTCAGGAGGTTAGGAATATTTAGAAGGTGCCAAGGGACCAGATTAGGGCGATGGCGACTGGCCCGCAGCGGCGTGACCGGTGCTGGTTGCTTTAGCATTATCACCCGGCCCGCGGAGCTAAGTGGTCAGGCTGTCGCTCAGTGCCGCCTTACGCAGCCGCCCGGCCACGGCCGGGCTGACCAAAGCGCGCATGGAGATGACGCCATCATTGTAATCTTCGCTCAGAACCTCGCCGTCCCGGTGGGCCATCGCGACCAGATCGCCCCGCAGCATTGGCAAGCGCACGGCGACCTCTTGACGCAGGTTAGTGAACTTTCGAGCAATGGCGCCAATCAAGCGGTCGAGTCCCTCGCGCTTGAGCGCCGAGACAGCTATCACGTCCGGCGCGGTAGTGCGGCCGAGAGGATGCTCGACCAGGTCAATTTTATTGAGAACCAACAATCGAGGGGTGCTGCCCACGCCGAGTTCGTCAAGTACGCGTTCAACAACCGTGATTTGTTCCTCGGCGAGCGGCGAGCTTGCATCAACAACGTGTACCAGAAGGTCTGCAATCCGTACCTCCTCGAGCGTGGCTTTGAACGCCTCCACCAGCATGTGGGGCAGTCGGTGAATAAAGCCGACCGTGTCCGCCAGCATTATTTGCACGCGGCCGGGTAGCTTCAAGCCACGAATAGTCGGGTCGAGCGTGCTGAATGGGCGATCGGCAGCTTCCACACCCGCATTGGTCAAAGCGTTCATCAGAGTCGACTTGCCGGAGTTCGTATAGCCGACAAGTGCGACCGTCGGCCACGGGATTTCGAGCCGTCGCTGCCGCTGAAGTGCCCGGGTCCGTTCGACCTCTCGCAAACGCGCCCGCAGGCGTGTTAACCGTTCGCGAAGTCGGCGGCGGTCAACCTCCAGCTGCGTTTCGCCGGGCCCACGGGTACCAATTCGGCCCCCGGTTCCCCCGGTACCGGCGGTTTGGCGAGATAAGTGTGACCAGTGACGCGTCAAGCGAGATTGGAGATAACTAAGTTGCGCGATTTCGACTTGAAGCTTGCCCTCGAGCGATCGCGCTCGTTGGGCGAAGATGTCAAGAATCAATTGACAGCGATCGATGACTCTTACGCCCAGTTCACGCTCCAGGTTGCGTGCCTGGACCGGGGTCAGAGCATCGTCGAAAATGACAAGCGAGGCTCCGCTCTTACGCGCCAGCTCGCGAACTTCGACGGTCTTGCCTCGTCCGATGAAGGTCCTGGGATCGACGGTCTTAAGTTTCTGCTGAACCTGTCCGGCAACAATCGCGCCCGCACTTTCCGCCAGCGCGCCGAGTTCGGCGAGTGAGCTGTCGGTGGCGATACCGTGTGCATCCAGCGTATCTACTCCAACCAGCAGGGCTCGTTCGCTCTCATTCACAGAGCACGTTTCGGTATATGCCAGAAGAGCTCCTCCTAGATAAAATGGCAGCCAGTGGAATGCCTAAAGTGTAATTTAGCAAATGACGTCAGCTCGGCAGAAGCGCTTACGCACTCCCGTTGTTGCCAGGATAGTTTCATCTGCTGCCATCCTTGGGAGAAGATCCTAGATTATGGCCAGAGTCACCATCGTTGATTACAAGGCCGGTAATCTCGCCAGCGTTGCCCGGGCTCTGGAACATCTGGGCCATCACGCGGAAATTACTGACGAACCACTACAACTCTGCCGCGCGGAGCGCATCATTCTGCCGGGCGTTGGCGCGGCAGGCGCGACCATGGAAAACCTCAACCGGCTCGGACTCTCCGAAGCGTTGCGGAACGAGATCGTAGCCGGCAAACCTTTTCTTGGCATCTGCATCGGTATTCAAGTCCTGCTCGACTATAGTGACGAAGACGCCACCGAGTGCCTCGGCATCATCCGGGGGCGCGTACTTCGTTATCCATCATCAGTTGACGGACGCTTCTTGAAGGTGCCGCAGATCGGCTGGAACCGGGTCCACCAACTAAGCTCTCATCCTCTATTTCAGGGGGTTCCCGACAATACCCACTTCTATTTTGTGAATGCATACTATCCTTTGCCGGCGGATCCTGCCGTCACGATCGGAACATCCGAGTATGGCTTAAGATTTACCGCTGCACTGGCGCGTGACAATGTTGTGGCCACCCAATTCCATCTTGAAAAGAGTGGTGCCCCGGGTCTGAAATTGCTCGATAATTTTTGCAGGTGGCAGCCAGCCAGATGCTAGCAAAGAGAATTATTCCCTGTCTCGATGTGCGCAACGGTCAGGTCACCAAGGGAGTGCGCTTTCTGGATAACCTTGAGGTTGGCGACCCGGTCGCAATGGCTCGTTTCTATTACGAGCAGGGAGCCGACGAAATCGTCTTTTACGACATCACGGCTTCTAATGAGCGACGTGGAATTATGCTTGAAGTGGTACGGGCGGTTGCCCGGGAAATCTTTATCCCTTTCAGCGTTGGCGGTGGTTTGCGGACGCTTGAGGACATGCGCGCGGTGCTGCTGGCGGGTGCGGAAAAGGTATCCATCGATTCTGGTGCAGTGCGCAATCCCGAACTGATCACTCAAGGCGCGCGGGCCTTTGGCAGCCAATGCGTGGTGCTTTCGATGCAGGTCAAACGTCGCTCACCTTCGGCGCAGTTCCCTTCCGGTTATGAAGTGATGATCGATGGGGGACGAATTGCAACCGGTCGAGATGCGCTTCAATGGGCTCTGGAAGGTGAACGTCTTGGAGCCGGCGAACTCTGCATCAATTCAATTGATCGCGACGGCACCAAGCTGGGCTATGACCTCGAGATCACACGCCGTATCAGCGAATCGGTTTCGATTCCGGTGATCGCGTCGGGTGGTGCCGGCGCACCTGAGCATCTTTACCAGGCCTTTACCGCTGGTGCGGCTGATGCCGCGTTGATTGCTTCGATCGTCCATTATGGCGAGTATCCCATTCCCGGGCTCAAGCGTTACCTCATGGAGCGCAACATTGAAATGCGCCTTGACCAATTGACCGGTTAGTTCGGGGGCTGGGCTTAAAGCGTAAGGAGTGGCACTTGAAAATCGGCTTCGTGGTGTCAGATTTCAACTTTGATGTAACCTCGCTGATGCTTGAACGAGCACGCCGTCACGCCGAGTTTCTCGGCGCTGAAGTCAGCCATATAGTACATGTACCCGGCGTCTACGACATGCCGCTTGCCATCAAGCGCCTGCTGGAACGCAGCGATATCGACGGTGTGGCCCTAATCGGGGCAGTAATTAAGGGGGAAACCAAGCATGACGAGTTGATTGCCGGCACTACTGCGGCGGCTGCGGTGGATCTCGCGCTGCAATTCAATAAGCCTGTCGGGCTTGGCATAACGGGGCCCGGGATGAATCGGATGCAGGCTTTTGACCGCATTGATAATGCCAAGAATGCCGTCGAGTCGGTCCTGCATCTGCTTAAGCTCGACAAGCAACTGGTTTGAAGCGCCAAGGTCGCCGGGTCCGGAACGAATGCCAGTGCCCGGTTTGCGACGAGCCGTCGTTATCGCTCTTTGACACTGGTTGAATCGTGCCCGCTTCGACTGGACAAGCTGTGTAGAAAAGCGGCGAAACAACGTTGAGATAGTCTAGTCGCCTTCTTATATTGATTGGCTGGTGGTGAGGATGGCGGACGTTGGACCATTAACGTATTCAACTCGTGCCGCGGCGCGAATCCTCGCGGTTTCCCCTGATCGAATTCGCTATTGGGTCAAGCAGCGGCTGATCCAACCCGCTGCGAACCAAGGTCGGAGGTTTCGCTTCGCCTTCCACGACCTAATTATGATGCGGATGGCGAGGGAGCTGATTCCCAAGCGTCGGCGCCTCCAACCTTTGCGCCAGTGTGTTAAAAAGCTGGGAGGTTCAGACAACAAGTCGCGATCAATTACCTCGCTTAAGCTGGAATGCCGCGATGGCGTAATCCTGGTCCGGGAAGGTGAGGTCGTCTTCGAAGCCGACTCGGGACAACTCTGCCTGCAATTTGGACAACCGCGCAAACCGGCCAAGGTCGAGGAGCGTTTCGGACCGGCTCGGGTGCGTGAGAGATTTGAGGAAGCCAAGCGGATTGCAGAAGATGATCCGTTCCGCGCGCTTAGGCTCTACAACGAGCTACTGGGGCAAGAGCCGCGCAATTTCGAGCTTCACCTGCGAATGGCGACCCTGCTCGAAAACGAGGGTGACTTGGCCGGCGCTTTACGCCACCTGCTTGGAGCGGCCGTGCTGATGCCTACCAATGCGGAGGTGCACCAACGGTTGGGACTGCTCTACCGTAAGCGCGGCGACAAGGATAATGCGCTCAGTAGTTTTTTGCGCGCTATCGATTGTGATCCTGCCTCAGTCGCCGCACATCGCAATCTCGCTGAATTGTACGAAGAGCTCGGCCAGAAGCGCGAAGCGATGCGGCATTTGAGCACACTCCATCGACTCAGTCGGGACGGCTCGCCCTGATCCGTTTGTTTCGGGTGGCAGGTGCGGTGAGATTGAATATGGCAGATTAGGGGCGATAAGCTTGGAGCATGGAGCCGCGTCCGCTGAAGCGAGTTGATCTGCTGCGTCACGAACTCAAGGCGCTGCGGTTTATTCTCGACCATTACCATTCAAAGACCTTGGCTCCGAGTTCACTCCCTTCGTACGAAGATTTTCAGTCTGAACAGGGACGCGAGATTTACACCGCGATTGTCGAGGCTCCTGACCGCTCCAGTGCAGAACAGCGGATTCGGGCGCTCGACCTTGATGAAGTTGACGTCAACTCGTTTTTGCGGCTAGGAGGCGAGCACTATCACACCTATCCGGCATTGGTACGCAAGCGGGCGGACGCAATCCGTCGGGGCGAACTCAAGATCGAGGCGGCGTGAATCAGCTTGATTGTGAAGAACTGTACTTTCTGCTCGATTCCGAAGGTTCGGTCGTCGCCTATCAGGAAAAAGATCAGTCGTGGGCGGCGGTTCTGGCCTTTTCCAGCGAGCAAGTGGCGCGGAAATTTCTGAAGGCCAGCCGTCTTGAGGTGGCGGAAATAGCGGCCATCGATACAAGCGACCGTGGCGCTCTGCAGGGATTGATCAGGACGCTTAAGCGCCGGCCCATCAGATACCTCTTACTCGACTTGGACTATGACAGCGGGGCTTGTCGGCAGGTGGATTTCGAGGGCGACCAGCTCGGCGCCGTGCGCGAGCGGAAGCTTCCCGCTTCCCACCCTCACAAGCAGGCGTAGACCTTGGCTGAGTTCCGAAATTCACCAACCCTCCAGCTTTAGCCGGCTCTCGCACACGCCCACGTGCGAGGCACCAAATGTGATGGGGAAGGGATGGATTTTGCTGACGTTGAGCAGGCGCGTAAGCGACTGGCGGGCGTAATCAAGCCGACGCCGCTCCTGAGAAGCGACACTATTGACCGCCTTACTGGTGCTCGAGTCTTTTTGAAACCGGAGAACCGGCAGAAGACCGGATCATTTAAAATTCGTGGGGCCTTCAATCGGCTGGCCGGACTAACCTCCGAACAAGCACGTCTGGGCGTAGTGGCCGCCTCGGCTGGCAACCATGGGCAGGCTATTTCGTACGCGGCGACTCGCTCGGGAATCGCTGCGACCATTGTGATGCCCCGGACGGCGGCAATCGCAAAGATTGACGCTACTCGTAACTATGGTCAGCAGGTCGTGCTCGCGGGCAACGATTACCAGGAAGCACGCGCTGCCGCGCTGGACTTGCAGCGCAAGACCGGCGCAATTTTCGTCGACGCGTATGACGATCCTTGGGTGATAGCGGGACAGGGCACCATAGGTCTGGAAGTGGCAGACGAACTCTCACCCGACGTCGTGGTAGTGCCGGTGGGCGGCGGAGGTCTGATCGCAGGTATCGCGTTGGCCCTCGCACATCGAGTGCCGAAGGCGGCAATACTCGCGGCGGAAGCAACCGGCGCTCCGCAACTGAGCGCCAGTCTTGCTCGCGGTGAGCCAGCGTCGATCGGCAGTTCGGTCGACACTATCGCTGACGGACTTGCGACCGGGCGGATCGGTCAGCTTCCGTTTGCGCTAATCCGCGAGCATGTGAAGCGGGTCGTGAGTGTTAATGACGGCGAAATCGGAGAGGCCGTGCTATTGCTGCTCGAGCGTCTGAAGCTTTTGACGGAGGGTGCTGGCGCAGCCGCCTTGGCCGCCGTACTCAAACTGTGCGCTGAGCTCGCGGGGGCGCTGGTCGTCGTGATTGTGAGCGGCGGTAATATCGATATCAACCTCTTGGACCGCATTATCTGTCATGGTTTGGCTAAAGCCGGCCGCTTACTGCGATTCACGACCAACCTCCACGATCGGCCCGGAGAGTTACAGAAGCTGCTGAGCCTGATCAGTGAGGCTGGTGCTAACGTACGGACCATTGATCACAATCGGACCCGCCTCAACATACCGATTGGCAGTGCATGCGTAATGGTCGAAGTGGAGACGCGCAGTCGCGAACACGTTAGCGAGATTCGCGAGCGACTCCTGGGCGCCGGCTACGAAATTACGGTCGAAGGCGGTTAAGTGAACATTGCGGCCCAACCCTTGCGCCGCACCATTTTTCCCGCCGGGCGTAATTCGCGAGCCAATTGTTCGAGACTCTGTTCGAAGTCAGCCCTTTCTCGATCAATGAGAGCGCGCAGAGCTGCCTCGTCCGCGCCCTGCTGAAGCAAGTCTTCTTGTCGCTGTCGGAGTCGCGCGAAGAAGGTTTCGAATTTGTCATGCACGCGTTGGTACATCGGCAAAGTCGGGACATACGATCCGCGGCAATTCGGGCAATGGAAAACTACGCCGGCCTGAAAATGCCGGTACGGAACTTTGAACGGTTTCTCGCAATCCTTGCAGATTGCCGGCAATTCCCACTCGAGTGGATCGACAGGATCACTCTGTCTTGTCGTATCCTCAGCTGGTCCGGGCGTAGTGGCCGTCGCGGTATAGTCGACCGAGTTTGCTGGCATACTAGTTGGCTCAATCCTCCGTCTGAAATTTACCGTCATGGTAGGCTGGTAACAATCGCTGCGGGCCCGGCCCTTATGTCTCGAGCCGACAAACGACCAGGTTCGTCGAAGTCCATTGCCTTTTGAGCTGCCAGCCGGCTCTGATAGACTGGCATTAGCGTTCAACGTTTATGGCGCTCTTACAGATTCGGAAATATCCAGACGCCGCACTTAAGCAGCCCGCCAAACCGGTCGACAATATTGATGGGAGCGTTAACGCCTTTCTCGACAGCATGGCACAGACCATGTACGCGGCGCCCGGAGTTGGACTGGCTGCGACGCAAGTGGGGGACAATCGTCGACTCGTAGTGCTCGATACCGATCACGAGCAACCCGGCAAGCATCTGCTCAAACTAATCAATCCGCAAATAGTCGAAGCCGAAGGCTCAATCCTCTGGGAGGAGGGTTGTCTGTCGGTGATCGATTTCACAGCCGAGGTGCGACGCGCCGCCAAGGTGCTGATTCGTGCGTGGACCCCGGAGCAGAAGGAGATCGAGATCGAGGCTACGGATTTGCAGGCCGTTGCTTTTCAGCACGAGATCGACCATCTGGACGGCAAATTGTTCATCGACCGCATAAGCCGCATTAAACGGGAGCTGTACCGCCGCAAGCTGGCCAAAATGCTGAAAGAGGGTAAGTCCAATGGTCAGCGCCCAACCTCGGTACGCATCTGAGCGCGCGCCAGTGCGAATTGTTTTCATGGGGACACCGCCACTTGCGGCGCGCATTCTGGAAATTCTGCTCAACTCGCCCAAGCAGCAATGGAGTGTGGTAGCGGTGGTCACGCGACCTGATCAGCCTCGCGGGCGGGGCCTGAAGATGGAATCCTCACCGGTTGCTTCGCTGGCTGCAGCTCACGGCCTACCGGTGTTGAAGCCGGTCAGCGTCAAGACCGCCGAATTTCTCACTACGCTTAAGTCGTTCGAACCCGACCTGCTGATCGTTGCTGGGTTCGGACGAATCTTGCCCAATGAGGTGCTGAAGGCCGCTCGCATAATGCCGATTAATGTGCACACGTCACTCCTGCCCAAATTCCGAGGGGCTTCGCCCGTAGAAGGAGCCCTTCTGGCGGGTGAGACCGAGACCGGAGTGACGATTATGCGAGTCACCGAACGCATGGATGCGGGGCCAATATTATTGCAACGTAAAATTCCCATTACGGGCGACGATACCCAAGGCAGCCTTAAAGCAAAACTGGCGGAATTAGGCGGCACAGCCCTGCTCGAAGCGCTAGCTCTGCTGAGATGTAATCAACTTTCCGAAACACCCCAGGACGAGAGTCTCGCCAGTTACACCGCCCCCATTGAAAAGAAGCATGCAACGATCGACTGGCATCACGGGGCCGAGCAGATTGAGCGTATGGTGCGCGCCTACGACCCGTGGCCTGTCGCGCGTACCAAACTCGGCGACACCGAACTGCTGATTTGGCGCGCCCGGCCGGCCTCCGGCGAGCAGCTTCAACCAGAAGCCGAGCCAGGCACGTTAGTACGGCTCAGACCGCGACCCGTGGTCAAATGCGGCGAGGGCTGGCTGGAATTATTGGAAGTGCAAGCAGCCGGTAAGCGCCGGATGGATGCAGCCGATTTCATGCGCGGTCGCCACGTACCCCAGGGCGTCCGGCTGGGCGCATGAAAAGGCAATGTAGTCCGCGTCAAGGACGCTTTTTTCCCGCTCACATGACTGCTGATCCGCCGCGCCATCTGGTGGCGCGCCGTGTGGCCCTCGAGATCCTGGTGAGGGTTGAACGTGATCGTGCATTTGCCGACGTGCTCTTGGGCCAGCGGCTCGCTGCGTTCGCTCCGACGGACCGTAGGCTGATAACCCAGTTGGTCCTCGGGACGATCGCGTGGCAGGGTCGCCTCGACTTCGAGCTGTCGCAGTACTGTCGTTATCCACTCCATGGGCTTGCTCCGGAAGTCCTGGCCGCCTTGCGAATGGGACTCTTTCAATTGCGGCTGCTCAGTCGAATCCCTGATTACGCTGCGGTCGATACAGCGGTGAGCCTGACACGCGAGTCAGCCGGCAGAGCTGCCGCGGGCTTTGTCAACGCAGTGCTGCGCAGAGCTATTCGTACTCCGGTCGCTTTGCCAGCGCGCTCTGACGACGAGACGGGGTTCCTTGCGATCACCTATTCTCATCCCCGATGGCTGGTCGAGCGGTTGGTAGAATGGTTCGGCACGAGCGGCGCAGAGTCACTGATGGCGGCTAACAATCAACCTGCACCGAATGTTATCCGGCTCAATCTCAGGCGCGGAGAACCGCAGGACCTAGCAGCGTCATTGACCCGGGATGGGATGAGGGTCGCGCGCTGGGGTCAATTTCCGGAAACCGCAGTTCTCGCGGGAGCCCCGGTATTGATGGGCGAGAGCTGGAAGAGCGGTCTGTTTCAGCCTCAGGCGGAGGCGTCGCAAATCGTCAGCCGGTTACTGGCTCCTCGCCCTGGTGCGGTTGTTCTCGATTGCGCCGCCGCTCCCGGCGGTAAAGCCGCTCATTTGGCAGAACTGGTTGGGCCGGAAGGAAGGGTGTTGGCGATTGATCTTAACTTTCGAGGCCTGCTCAAGGCGCGGTCTACTGTGAGTCGGCTTGGCCATGGCAACGTGCTTTTGGTCTGCGCCGATGCATCAAATGCTTTGCCCCTCCGCCAACATTCGGCCGAGCTGGTTTTGTTGGATGCACCATGTACGGGGCTCGGCACACTGCGCGAACATCCCGAGATCCGATGGCGTCTGCAGGAGAGCGACATCGAACGGATGGCAAAGCTCCAGAAAAAGATGTTGCGTAAGGTAGCTGAGGCGGTCGCTCCAGGCGGAGCACTGGTGTATGCGGTCTGCAGCATCGCGCCTCCGGAAGGATCGGACCAGATCCGGGCCTTTTTGGCTGACAATCCAGATTTCGCAATCGATCAGACGCCACTCGGTGATCGTCACTTGGCCAAACTTCTCGACGCTGATGGTTGTCTGCGGAGTCGGCCTGACCGCGATGGCTTGGATGGCTTCTTCGCTGTTCGCCTGAAGCGCAAGCCATAACACAGCTTCGACCCAGGTTCCCAATGCTGAGGCGCCATCACTCGACCCCATTTGGACTCGAACACCTGGAATCTATTCACCCATTTATCTGGTGGCGATTTAGCTGGCGCCCAGGAAGCGGCTATAATTCGGCATGGCCAGCATTTTGCGAGCCGCTGATTTAAGCCTGCCGAGATACCAATGTCGCACAGTTTCAAAATTGCTCCTTCGATTCTCGCGGCCGATTTTACCCGCCTAGGCGAAGAGGTCCACAGGATTGAGCAGGCGGGCGCTGACCTGATTCATTTCGACGTGATGGACGGTCATTTTGTGCCCAATCTTTCCTTTGGGTTACCGGTGCTAGAGGCCGTGCGGAAGATTACGGATCTCCCATTAGACGTGCATCTGATGATCGACAATCCGGAACGCTATCTTGAGGAATTCGTCCACGCCGGCGCCAATTCGATCTCAGTCCATGCAGAAGTTTGTCAACAGCTGCCAAGGATTGCCGATCGGCTGCACCAGTTGGGAGTTCGCGCAGCTGTTGCCATTAATCCCGAGACCGAGCCGGAAAGAGTGATCGAGGCGGCTTCACATTTGGACATGATCCTGGTGATGAGTGTACATCCCGGGTTCGGCGGCCAAGGATTTATCGAGGAAAGCACGGGCAAGCTCAGACGCGTCCGGCAAGCGCTCCAGCAACGCGGTCTCGACCTTGACGTCGAAGTGGACGGTGGCATTAAGGTGGGGAACATCAGGATGGTAGCGGAGGCGGGGGCGAATGTTTTCGTGTCCGGCTCCGGTATCTTCGGCCAACCGGATTACAACGAGATAATTCGCCGCATGCGCGCTGAGCTTACGGCGGTCAACGCAGCCGACAAAACGGTGTGAGGCACTCGACCTGCAACCCCTCAGTCGTGCCTCGCCTTCGGTGCAAAGGGGTGGTATAAAAGAGTCCCATCTGGAGCGGAGCTTGTTTCGAAATCGACGGGGTGTAGCTCAGCCTGGCTAGAGCACTGCGTTCGGGACGCAGGAGTCGCTGGTTCAAATCCAGTCACCCCGACCATACCAAACAGACGCGGATGAATAGACTGGTAGTCGCGGCATTAGTCTTGATGGGGTACTTGTGTGGCGCGATTCCAGTCGGGGTACTAGTTGGTCGCTTATGGGGATTTGATCCACGAGTGGTCGGCTCCGGCAATATTGGTACCACGAATGTGACGCGAGCGGGAGGCAAAATCCCGGGGCTCCTTACCTTCGTTGCAGATGTGGTCAAGGGGCTAACTCCAGTCGAGGTTGCTCGTTGGATCGTGGGTTTGGCGCCCAGCCTGCTAGCAACTGTAGCGCTAGCAGCGTTCTTGGGTTCCATAGCATCCGTTTTTCTGCGATTTCGGGGAGGTCGGGGAGTGGCCACTTCCTTTGGCGTGTGGCTTGCGCTCGCGCCTAAACCAATCGGGATCGTAGCTGTGGTATTCGCTGCCTCGCTGGCATTGACACGAATCGTTTCCTTGGCTTCTTTGATGGCAGCGCTGGCACTGCCGCCTACAGTTGCTGCGTGGGATTGCCCTGCGCCTTATCTTCTGACTTCGATCATTATGACCGGTCTGGTGCTCTTGCGTCATAGCGAGAACATCGCGCGGTTGATAAGAGGGGAAGAGCCATCGATCCGCGATAAGGTAGCAAAGGCGCGACAGTAAGAAGACCGCACCTCCGATGAAGATCTGCTGAATACATAGTCATTAGCCCCGATGAGTTACGCATCTATCCCCGTCACCGCTGGTCGCGCAAGCAATGGAGCTGGCCTATACGTTGCATGCGAGTCAGCAGGCCCTGCCCAGCCGACGATCTGCCTCGGCTGCTCGGCGAGCGTGAAAACATGTTATACGTAGACGTGCTATAAAAAATGAAATGCTGAGTTCCCCGCTGCTAGAGGAGTCGTATGAAGAAGGTCGAGGCAATAATCAAGCCTTTTAAGCTCGACGAGGTCAAAGAGGCGTTGTCGAGCATCGGTATCCAAGGCCTGACGGTCAGTGAGGTCAAAGGCTTTGGCCGTCAAAAAGGGCACACCGAGCTTTATCGCGGAGCCGAGTACGTTGTCGATTTCCTGCCCAAGGTCAAATTGGAGATCATCGTCGCAGATGAGAGTGCGACGCAGGTAGTTGAGACCATCGAACGCGCCGCACGAACGGGGCGCATCGGTGATGGAAAGATCTTCGTAATGCCGATGGAAGAGGTCGTGCGCATCCGGACGGTGAGCGCGGAGCCGCCGCTTTGTAGGGGACTGGTGTATCCGTCTCGCGCGACGACTTCGTTCGAGACAGCTTTTTGCCCGAAGCTCATGAACAACGCTTCCTCAGTCCAAATTATCCTTTGAGACGTAGCCGCGGAGTCCGGCATTAGGACCCTCCAAGACTTGGATTTGAGCGCCTTCCGAATCCGAGGAGATGATCTTTACAGGGGTGTCCTGAGCGACCTTCCGTGCCATGAAATTCTCGCCGAGACCACCTACAAGCCCCTCGGCCCCCCCTCGTGACTTCATTGACATGACCTTGTCGAAATCGTCCTTGGTCGGGAATACGTTGACCATGGTTTCACCCCCTCGGCCAACCAACTTGTGAGTGCAGGCGGCAAGTAGTGAGAATGAGCCAATCAGAGCGAGGAGCGCAGCGCCCCGGCAACTGATTGCCCGAGTGGAAATTCGAGCCATAATGCCCTCCAAATCGACCAATTCCAAATCGACCAACAAAATTGTTCTGGTCTGCCGATTGATGATACTTTGACATCCTGTCCGTAGGGAACCTTTTTCGCCTGCGATGCGCTCAGCTGCACTTCATCCTGCCATTTCTAAACATTCGTTGACCGAGTCCCTGACCATCGGGCAGCATGAAATATCTCGAACAATCCGAATCGGCCTTATCTCGGACACTCATATTCCAGAGGCGTGCGAAAATATTCCAGCTCGGGCTTTGGAGGTTTTTCAGGGCGTCGAGCTGATAATGCATGCTGGCGACGTGTACGTAAATCGCGTACTGGATGAACTGGAGCGGGTCGCCCCGGTTATCGCGGCTATTGGGAACGGCGATGAAGGGCTTGACGGTCATAAGTTTAAACTGGAGCTCGACCCCCGGGTCAGCGCCGCTCATCTGGTGAGTGTGGGTCGGTGGGAGATAGGGTTAGTCCATGCTCTGCCGACCCCGGACGAGACCTCCGAAGCGGTTTTCCTTAGCTCGATGAGGCACTACTTCGGCCGACCCGTGGATGTCCTGGTAATGGGTCACAGTCATATCGAGGGAGTTGTAAAATTTCGAAGAACGCTGGTGGTTAATCCCGGCAGCGCTACCCTCCCGCGCAATCTGGTCGGGGTACCGGGCACAGTCGGAATCCTCGAGATCTCACCGAACGGCGAACTAACGACCAAGATCGTCAAACTGGAATAGTTCGACCAACAGTGGCGATGGGAGATGTTCGCTGACTGTCGCCAGATTCCGGTTCGTTTGCCATGATTAGACTCGTCATGCGCTGATCGTTGAAGTGGCTAAGAATTGTCAGCAATTGCGATTCTCAATTACATTGAAGAGACTCGTTAGCTGAAGGATTGTTTGGCGCTGGCGCACGCTGATCTTAATTTGCGCCCGCCGAGCCATTTAGGCAGAGTACCTCGAGCAGGAGAGACACGTTTGTCGGTAGCAACTGAAACAGCCCCGAGACGCGCGGTCACGATGGAAAAGATCGTGAACTTGTGTAAGCGTCGCGGCCTCGTATTCCCAACCAGCGATATATATGGCGGACTAGGCTCCACCTGGGACTATGGACCCGCTGGCGTTGAACTCAAACGCAATATCAAAGAGGCTTGGTGGCGCGACATCGTTCAATCTCGGAACGATGTGATTGGGCTTGACAGCGCAATCCTACAACACCCCCGGACGTGGGAGGCTTCGGGCCACCTGCAAAACTTCACCGATCCGCTGGTCGACTGCAAAGGCTGTAAGCAGCGGTTTCGGGCTGATCAGGTGAATGGCCGACGATGCCCAGAATGCGGTGGAGAGCTCACTGAGGCTCGTCAGTTTAACTTGATGTTTAGGACCTTTATTGGTCCGGTGGAGGACACAGCCAGCACCATTTACCTTCGTCCCGAAACAGCCCAGGGTATCTTCAGCAACTTCGCCAATGTGATCGATACCCAACGCGTCAAGTTACCGTTTGGCGTGGCCCAAACCGGCAAGTCGTTCCGTAACGAGATAACTCCCGGGAATTTTATTTTTCGCACGCGTGAATTCGAGCAGATGGAGATGGAGTTCTTCGTCCGGCCGAACACCGATGAGGAGCTGAAATGGTTTGAATATTGGGTTCAGGCTCGTTTCCAGTGGTACGTGAAGTACGGTATAAATCCCGCCCACTTGCGGCTTCGTCCGCATGCGCAGGACGAACTTTCGCATTACTCGCGCGGGACCACTGATATTGAATACCTGTACCCGTTCGGATGGGGCGAGTTGGAGGGGATCGCGCGGCGTGGCAGTTTCGACCTGGATCAGCACGCCAAGTTCAGCGGCAAGGACCTGAGCTACTTCGACGAGGAGAGCAAGAGCCGCGTGCGCCCGTGGGTTATCGAGCCCGCGGCCGGTGTCGACCGCGCCATGCTCGCTTTTCTACTCGACGCCTATGATGAGGACGTGGTCGAGGGCGAAGAGCGCATCGTACTTCGTCTGGATCCGAGGCTAGCGCCGATTAAAGTTGCGGTATTTCCCTTACTGCGCAAAGGGGGCCAGCCGGAAAAAGCGGATAAGGTTCGCGAGATGTTGCAGCGCCACTTTACAGTCGCCTACGACCAGGCCGGTTCCATCGGGCGGCGGTACCGACGAATGGATGAAATTGGCACTCCATTTGCCGTGACTATCGACCATCAGACGATGCAGGATGATACGGTTACGCTGCGCGACCGTGATTCAACTGAACAGGTTCGAATTCCCATAGCGGGACTGGTCAACACGTTGATTGAACGGATTGGTTGGCACTGCTGAGCAGCTGCGCAAGGACGGATTTCGCCCGCAACATAGAGAGAAGTCACCTGCGGGGAGCGGGCTGCAGCGTACCAGTCGGGGTTCGGGGTCTTTTGTCTTTCGGCGATGCAGAGCGTCTCGTCCTCGCAGAAGGTGGCTGCCGCAGGGGTGAAAATCCCATGTAAGGCGCCAGCGCCGGAGCCTGCGCTGGAAGTTGTGCCCGCGCCCGATCGTCGCGCAACATCGCGTAGATCAGTGCATTCGCGAGAAGAATCTTAAGCAGGGCAAAAACCAGCACGAATGCCGACATTATCAGCACGTCGGTCCAGGTATTGGAAACCATCGCAACAACCGCTACGCACATCACGACGGCGGTAATAAAAAATGAACCGACAAGAATGAGAAGCGAGCGACGCGTTTCCGGCGAATCCTTTTCGGGTGCTACCTTCGCTCGCAGTTGGCGGATGACCGGACGCGGGCGCTCGAATCTGATAATTGAACCCATTGCCGTCCTCCTCCGCCGGGATTTCTGGCCAGGTGCATAGTCACGGCCGGCAGAGATTCTCGACGGTATTGTAGCGAAGCCGCGATGCAAACCAAAAAGCGATCGCTTGCGTAGTTAATGCGGTACAATAAATCCGCGGGCCGCCGTTCACTGCCGAGAACTTAAGACTGCCCTTGTCAAAGACTGGGCCAAATCAATCCGATAACGGAGCGGGTTAATCAAGCTACCGGACTCTCGGGTTGAGGCCTCGGGCGGGCGCCGGAAGCAATTCCGGACGCCGATTTAGTTCGCTGACGGCGATCCCCGTGGCTGAGAGCAGCTCGAATAGACCAGGTTACCCTCGTTCAGCCACTCGAGCGCTCTTAGTGTTTGTGTGATTCCGCTGCTCACTTGGCTTGGCGGCAGCTTCTACCGAGTAGCTGACTTATACGGCATTGAGACCCCCGTCGACGACGAACTCGGCACCAGTGACGTAAGAGGCATCATCACTGGCGAGGAAAAGGACCACGTTGGCGACTTCTTCAGGGCTGCCCTCGCGTCCCATTGGCAGGATCGTGTGAAAGGCGCGGCGCTGTTCGGGGGGTATGATGTCGATCATCTGGGTCGAGATCAGGCCGGGGTGAACCGAATTGACCCGGATATTTTCGCGAGCGTATTGTACCGCGGCCGCTTTGGACAACAGCCTGACTGCGCCCTTGGTACCGTGATATGCAGTCGACCCGGTCGAGCCGGTCAGACCGGCAACTGAGGAAATATTAATAATCGAGCCGCCACCGCGCTGGCGCATGGCGGGGACGGCGGTCTTCATTCCGAGCCACACCCCTTTCTGATTGATGTTGACGATCGTGTCCCAGAGCTCTTCGGAAGTGTCTTCGAGTCCAGCCATGTGGAAAATGCCGGCATTGTTGACCAGGATATCCAGTCCCCCGAACTGGCGCTGGCACGTATCAACCGCCGCCCGCCAGTCAGCGGCGCGTGTGACGTCTAAATGGACCGCGACGGCGGCTTGTTCCCCCGCTTTTGCGGAAATCTCGTTTGCGAGTTGCCGCGCCTGATCATCGAGCACGTCGCCGACAACCACCTTTGCTCCTTCGCGCACGAACAGGCGGGCTTCGGCGGCACCTTGCCCGCGCGCTCCTCCTGAAATCAGAGCAATCTTGCCTTTGAGTCGGTCCATCGCGGGGCCTCCTGAGAGAAGTGGCATTGATCCATATCAGGACGGGCACGGGATGAGAAATACTACCAAACCATGCTTCACTAAAGCGCACCAGGCCAGCCAGTCAGCATGGGCGGACAACCTTGTTTGCTTGACATTTTGCAGGCGAGATGGCAACGCTACCCATTAGAAACGGGCAGTTAGTGCCACTGCTATGGCTAATTGCGATGGCAACCTGCCGGGGTCGAACGACAGCGAGTTATGAACCGCTGACCAACTCTTAACCGTCGCTCGCAGAGCGAAAGGATGGCCCGCCATGGCTGAGTACGATCTTCTCATTAAGAATGGCACGATTGTTGACGGCACCCGAATACCGGCTTATCGCGGCGATATCGGCATCCGCAATGGCCGAATCGTCGCGATGGGTAACTTAACCGAAAGTGCCACGCGGACGATCGATGCGACCGGAATGATTGTGGCCCCAGGCTTTATCGACATCCACACCCACTATGATGCCGCGCTGAGCGGCGGCACCAAATGGGACCCCTACGCATCTTTGTCTGGATGGCACGGCGTAACGACAGTCGCAATCGGCAACTGTGGCTTCGGATTCGCTCCAGTTAAGCCCGAAGATCGAGAACGCGCCATGCGGCGCATGGAGCGGACGGAGTCAATCCCACTTTCCTGCATGCAGGCCGGCATGCGCTGGGACTGGGTCACCTTTCCTGAATTCCTCGATAGCTTGGAACGGGGAGGGCTGGGAGTCAACGCTGCATCATTGGTGCCCTATTCACCCCTGCGCGCGTTCGTACTGGGCAACGAAGCTGCCCGTGATCCGAATTACAAGGTGACTGAAGAGCAGCTGCAGCAGATGAAGAATCTGCTGCGGGAAGGGTTGCGCGCCGGAGGTTTTGGTTTTTCGGCGACGTGGAGTATGGCCAACCGTGATTACGACGGTGGCTATCTACCCACCCATGTAGCACCGCGCGAAGAATTCCTGGAGATGGCCAAAGTGATGCGGGAATTCAATCGCGGCGCAATCGAATGGACCATGGGCCGCTCTTTGCAGAAACTCGGTCACGACTTCCTGATAGAGCTGGCCCAAACCAGCGGGCGTCCAGTCAACTGGAACGCGATTATCTACGATCCAACGCACCCCGACAGCTGGAAAAAGGAATTGGCTTGGGCGGAAAAAGCCTACAAACAAGCGGTTGTGCTTCCAGTCAACATTTGCCTGCCAATCGAATTCGAGTTCACCCTGCAAAGTATTGGCATTTTTGACAATTTGCCCGCCTGGAATGAGGCGACCGTTGGTACCTTCGAAGAGCGCAAGGCGAAGCTTGCCGATCCCGCTCGACGACCTGCATTGAGGGCGGATATGGACCGTGCCCGCTCCGTATTGCCACAAGCGGGTGAGGGGCGCACTGACGGTGAAGCAGGTCAAATCCAGATGTTCCGTTGGAACGAGACCTTTATCGATGACGTTTACCTGGAGAAGAACAAGCATTTAAAAGGGCGCTCGATCGCCGACTTGGCCAGGGAATTGAATAAACATCCGGTTGACGCACTGCTCGACCTCGCGGTCGAGGAGGACCTGAAAACCGAATTCAATATGCAGGGCCTCATTAACAACAACGAAGAGGCAGTCGCTGAAATCATCAAACATCCTTTAACCATCCTGGGTGCCTCCGACGGTGGCGCACATACGAAATTCCTGACCACTGGGCGCTATCCGACTCACTTCCTGGCGCACTGGGTGCGTGACAAGCAGGTGATGACGCTGGAGGAAGCTCATTGGCGGCTTTCGACGATGGTTGGGTGGGCCATCGGTATCCGCGACCGTGGCTGGCTGCGAGAGGGCATGCCCGCTGATATCGTAGTGTATGACTTGGAGAAACTGGCAGTTAAGCCGATGGAGACGGTTCGCGATCTGCCCGACGGCGATTGGCGCCGCGTTCAGAGGGCCGAAGGGTACCGGTTTATCATCGTCAACGGCCAGATCACGTTCGAGGACAACGTGTGCACTCATGCGTTGCCGGGCAAGATGTTGCGCAGCTACGACCAGGCACCTGCGGTGGCATGAAGTTTTAAGCTGAAGCGTCGGATGAGGGCGGCCGGCCGAGGGGCCGGCCGCTTGTTTGTTAATCGATACCATCTGTGCCCTCATCGATTGTTGCAGTCATGATGCCTGGGCGGCCGCGTACGACGCGGTTCTCACAAGTAAACCGATCATCAAGCCAAAAGTCACAATAGCTTGGGCATAGGGTCGCGCCGACGAAAGAGTTTCTCGCCGTGATTAACGGCGTCCGGCAGCGTTTTCGGCTCACGTGAGATTTAGCGCTGATAATCCGACTTGAAGAGCGCGCTGCCTGTCGGCAAAAGAAACGAGGCTTGTCTTTATCCCTATCAACGGCTGCTTATCGTGCTTAGCGACTATCAACCGGACCAACTCCTTATCCCGGAGAGCCCGCTCTCGACAATTTTCGCGGAACTGTCAGGGCCATCCGAGTTGTGTTCCCACGCAGCGCAATTCAGGCGGAAGTCTTAAGGTTGACCGACTGCTAATTAGTGCGGTCGGACTTATCGAGGAGGGAGGGTACTGCATATTCTGCTCGAGGCGACCCACTCGACCGGCAGATTGAGCCTATGGCCGATGACGACTGGTGGGTCAGGTTACCGACGGATCGGAAAGTGAGGCCCGGGATCGGCGCTGCTGCTAGCTTACCTGTGGCGCATGCGAGGAGGCGCTCAGACTGGGCAAGAGATTCGACGCACTGCCCGCATGCTGCTCCCACCGGCATTTATCTTGGGCTGTATTGGATTAAGTCGACGTTATCTGAACAGACCTTTAAGTTGGTTCAAGGGATTTAACTTGGTTCCGCCACCTATAAGACCGCCCAGCCCACCACCACCTCTTTTGCCTAGTAACTTTCCCACCTCGCGCTGCGCTGCGTGGGTCGCCGCCCGCTGGGCCAACACTGTAACGTTGGGAAGTATTAAAGGCTTCGGCAACTGGCCGACAATCCGAAGTGGAATTTCGATGCGATTGTCGGGACGCGCAATGTAGGCGACGTTGTGCTTGGCCGTTATCAGCTCAGTGCTTAAAGCCTGCGACAGAACAATCCGTGCTGCCAGGTCGATATTTTTGTCCATGTCGAACCATCCATCGCCCAACAAGGAGTAATCGGCAGCTGCAACGTTGAGATCATGGGTCACAAGCCGGGGGCCCTGAAGCACGAAAGTGAAAGTGGCATTCTGAATGTCGGTGTCGCTTGAACGAAACAGCTCCGGATGGCGGGCGACGACGCTGGCCGGGACCAGGGCTCCAATCCCCGGCAGGTTGTCAACTTTTTGTAATGCTTGGCCGACGACGTTGATCCCCAGGAGCCGGCCCTGCGTCAGGACTGCGCCTCCAGTCCCGTGCAGTGTCGGCTTGATTTGATCAAAGCCTCGTCCTGCACCTCCAATCTGGGCGTTGCCGGTCAAAGAGCCACGAAGGATATTGGCAGCTTGCGACCTCTGGGAGGCCAGGACTTCCCGCACGTTTAGGTGGGCCGCGGTCAGCCTAAGATTGAAACTCCGGTCTCCGCCTGCACTGGCAACTCCGGATGCTGCAACTGCACCTTGGAAGGCGTTGAGCTTCAGCGAACTTATCGTAAACTGGCTGCCGTCATAAATGGCCTCGAGGTTGAGGTTCTGGTACGGCATTCCCGCGGCCATTCCTGACCCCGAGGTCAGATTGCTGGTGGCATAGACCGCGCCTCGAGATCCTCGATTCACATTACCAGTTATTGCGAGCTGGTTAAGATGCTCGCCCATGGCTCTGCGACTAGGCACCAGCTCTCCGATATTCACAATGGCTGCATTCAATCGATAGCTTGCACGCAACGGCCGCAGAGACTGCGCTATGGCTTCGAGGCGGGCGGGGTTCGTGCCAAGCCTGAAGGAAATCGGTCCGAGCTTGGCGCTGTTACCGGCCATCTGGATGTTACCGCTCAAGGCTCCGATTGGGGGAATAGTGCTGCCTGGTAACCGAGCGTTCACATTGGCCAAGGTTACGGTTCCGTCGGCAGCCGGCTGATGATCAGCGAGCCGCAGGGTGCTATGGATCTCGGCACTGCCAGTGAGATTGTACGGTGCTAAGGGCGTCAAGACTTTTCCCAGAGGGCCCAAGTCAAAGTTGTTAGTGTCGATCCGAGCCGCATAATGGTGGGGCTCGACCACCACATCGGAAGCGTGGGCGCGCAACGAGGCCAGCACGAGCTCGGCGTGTTCAAGTCTTAATGTATGGCCCGCGCGCGAAGCAGTGGCTGCGAATTTAAACGGTACGTTAGCGGCCTTGCTGAGCATGGCATCATAGTTCACCTGATTATCGGTAAAATCGGTGCTTACGGCGACTATTGGGGCGTCGGAGGAGCCTGTGACCTTTAACTCGACTGTTATCGGTTGAGGAATCGAAAGCGCGGACGGGATGGCACGGACCAGTTGCGGTACGGCCTGCAACTGAGCAATGGTGACGGGTCCGATTGTGACGTTAAGGTCGATCGGTACCGAGGTGGTCTGAATCCTGCCCTCGTGCATTAAGGGGCCGACCTTGCCTGAGACCGTCAAATCCTGCTGGTTACCCATCACGGCAAGCGACATCGCTAAGTCAAACGGCGCATTGACTCCAAAGTTATCGATCGCGAGATTCAAATCGCTAACCTTGAGTGGAACGGCGCCACTTTGGCGGTCAGCATATAAGACAGTTCCGTGATCAATCCTCAGACTGCCGACAGTCAACGCCGCAAGGCTTGCCGCATTGTTGGTTTTTTCTTGAGGGAGAGAGGCAGAGGGCTGCGCCGCGTGCGCTTTCCCGCCGATGGTCGAAAAATTGAGCGTGCCACCGCTGCTACGGATGATCCGCAATTGCGGTTGGTCGATTTCGAGCTTGGTTACCTTGACTGACCGTGAAAGCAGCGGCAGTAACTTGACATCTACGTCGACGCCCGCTGCCTCGAGAAAGGGGAGTTGCGAAAAGCTGGGATCGTCGCCGACGGTGACTCCGCGGACCGCTACCTTTACTCCCCAGCCCAGGCTCGCTTTGATATTTTGAATCTGGACGGGACGACCCAAGGCGGAGCTGGCCCGGGCCACGATGTAGCCTCGATTGGCGGCAATGATCGAATTCAGATTGAAGTAGGCATAAGCAAGTATCGCGATGATTGCCAGGATTACTACTCCGACGATCGCACCGAGTATAGTCAGCCATCGGCCCATCGAGTGAGTGCTCCCTGCCTAAATGACCCGAGTGATATTACCTTCCAGCCCCAGCAAAGCGCGGCCATAGATTTCAAGACCGGTTGCAGCGATCAGTGCTGAATGGCGTCCGGCAACGTTGACATCCCGCCAGTAGCGCTGCACGGAATTTGATTCCTTGAAAGCAGAGCCGCCCGCGATCGACACCAACAAATTGACTGCTTCGCACGCTGCACGGGCTGCGTATCCGCAGTCCGCCCGCAGCCGCGCGCGGGTCAGATAGTCGGGTTGCACCCCGGCGCCAGCGCGATCCACGTCGCTGGCCGCGCGAAAAATATGGAACCGTGCTGTATCGATCATCATCGCTGCGTCCGCAATGTGATGCTGGACGACCGCTGAGTCAGCACGACGATGATAAACCGTGTATTTAATCCCGCGCTGATGCGTGCCGCTCATTACCGCCTCGAGAGCTCCTTCCGCTGCGCCGAGTACCGGTCCAATCAGGACTAAAACGAGTACCGACATGAGCGGCCAATAATCACACGGTTCGGGTTCATAGCGCGAAGCCCAATCACTGTCGGCGTGTTCACCCCGTAGGGACATGAGCCGATGTTGCGGGACGAACAAATTTTCAGCGACTACAGTGTGGCTCCCCGTACCTTTCATGCCAGCGGCAAACCAGGTGTCCTCGATTGTGAGATCGGACATTGGGATAAAGGCCCATCCTGACTCATCGGTTTTTACGCCGTCTTTGAGGATAGGAACTCCACAAATACACCAATTGGAATGAAGGCAGCCCGAGGTAAAATCCCAACGACCGCTGACGATGACCCCTCCTTGGGTCGGCTGAATTTGACAGGAAGGCATTAATCCGCCGCATAGTCGAGGTCTAGCAGTATCTCGGAAGATATCTTCTTGTAGACGATGCGAAGAGCGAGTCGCGAACCATGACGAAACGTTCATTAAGGTCTGGACCCATGAAGTTGAAGGACAGCCCTTGGCCAGTTCTGCAGAGACGCGAAGCATGGTTTCCATTGATACTGCCCTCCCACCAAACCGCCTGGGCAGCAACAGTTCGAATAGACCCGCAGCTTCCAAGGCTTCGATGACCTCGTCCGGAATCCGGCGTTCGGCTTCCGAGCGGGCAGCATGCTCAACCAGCAGTGGCCGCAAGGCTATGGCTCGTTGGATGAACTCCTCTTGGTGATACACGTGCGGTGCCTTTGTCGCGTCGGTCACAATCCTGCTAATTCAAATGCGCTTTAGATTATCAGAGGCTGTCCCTGGCCGCGTTTATTCAAGTTAGCAACCCAACTAAACTTCCCCTTGAGAAATCCGCAAATTTTGTCCAATAACGGCAATTATATGTATTTCATTCTCTTATACGAAGTCGTGGATAATTTCGTTGCTCGTCGCGCGCCATTTCGCGCGGACCATCTGAGGCTGCTCGAGGAGGCCCATCAACGTGGCGAGCTGGTGATGGCGGGGGCTTTTTCCGATCCAGTCGATGGCGCCGCGCTGGTCTTCCGATCCGAAGATCCCGGGGTCGCGCGGCGCTTCGCTGAAAATGACCCTTACGTCACAAACGGCTTGGTAACCAATTGGCGAGTTCGGGGCTGGACCGTGGTGGTCGGTGGCTGAATCTCTCGCTGACTGCTCTACCGTAAGTCAGCGGTGGCCAATACCGCGAATCGCCTATCGAGCTGATCACAGGTCCGTCTTGAGCACGGCAGCCATTGCTTCTCTCAGGCTGCGCGTCGCAGTGCGCAGGTTCCACAGCAATCGCACTGACGCGATTGCGAGACGGGGTTGGGTCATCAAAGCTCCGGCGACTGTGAACGGCTTTATCGGACCATTCTCATCCCCGAGGTAGGGAGTCACAATCTCCTCACTTGCGGTATCCATGATGGTGCGCAAACAGAGGAAGGGCAAGCCACGACTGGTGGCTTCCAAGGCGATAATCGCGCTTTCCATGTCCACGGCAATTGCGCCCAATGCTTCATAAGCGCGCTTCTTATCCGCGGCTTTGGCGATCACCTGTGACGAAGTCAAAATCGGTCCAATGACAAATGGGGCGGGTGCGGCGCCGAGCGCCGCACCCGCCCGTTCACGACAATGGACTGGCGCCTCGATTTCCGTGTCGAGTTCGAATTCGTCATCGCGCCGAAGCATTAGGCGGTCGGCTACTACGACTCGACCGATTGGTAGCGCGGCATCCAGCGCGCCGGCTACACCCGTAGTTACCATCCATTGAACGTCTTTGAAACAATCGAAAGCCAGCCTGGCCGCCTGACGCGCTCGCCGGGTTCCGATACCAGTAGCGATGAGCGCCACTTGGGACCCGCCGACAAATCCCTGAAAGCCCCGCAACCCGCGCCGCGTAAGCGGCTGGATGTCGCTCAGCAGCTGTCGAAGGGAACCAAGTTCAGCGCCAAAAGCGCAGAAGACGAGGATCACGACTCAGTCGAATTCATCGATTTGGACCTAACCCCTCCCACGGCTTCTTCGCTTGCCCACTTGGGCGCTGTTGACCGGTGGTGGATAGCCGCGTGCTCAGCACCCTTTGAATACTGGAGGTCGTTTGGCCAGGAAGGCCGCGATTCCTTCGCGGCTATCTTCACTACGCGATACCTCGGCGATAGCTTCGGTTTCATGTTCCATCTGTTCCGCCAGTGTGGCATTCGCACTAGCATACAGTAGACGTTTGACCGCGCCATAGGACCGGGTGGCTCCGGCAGCGAGTTCAACCGCGAGGTTCTGTGCCTGGACGACTACTTCAGAGTCTGGCACGACACGGGTCACGATGCCCCATGACGCGGCTTCATGAGCCGTGATCGTTCGATTGGTCAGGGCCAACTCCATGGTACGACGTAGCCCGATGAGGCGTGGCAAGAAGTACGTGGAAGAACCATCAGGTGACAGTCCCACTCGTGTATAGGCGAGTGTAAAGCGGGTTGACTCACCGGCAATCACCAGGTCACCGGCCGCCGCCAGGCTCATCCCAGCCCCACCAGCGTTGCCGTTTACCGCAATTACGAGTGGGGCGTCGGCTCGGGCGAACAAGTAAACTGCCCGGTGCAGGTGAAATGTCACTTGCTTCAACAAGCCCGGTAGGTCAGCGGGCGCGCACGCCGCAAAGCTTCTCAAGTCACCTCCGCCGCAAAATAGCCGGCCAGCACCGGTCAGCATAACTGCCCGTATCGCTCGATCCTGATCGCACATCAATGCGGCCTGCTCAAGCTCCCGCGCGAGCTCCAAGTTGATCGCATTGGCGGCTTCGGGGCGATTGAGCGTCAGGTAGGCCACATGGTCGCGCACTTCTACAATCAGATGGCGAAAGTCAGTCATAAGAAACTCCTATCCAGGTAAAGCCAGTTGCTTCAGCATACCGAGTTTAGCCAACAATCAGGTTGAAGCCGAAAGGGGTAGCCAAAAGGCGTGGTTTGGTTGCGGGTGCTAGGAGCCCGCATACGCGATTTCTGCCGAGCAGCTAAAGCCAGGCACCGAAGGAGCGAGCTAGTTCAACCGTTAGACATGCGTTTTGAGAACAACCATCGCGCATCGATGATCCGTTTGCGCCCGGATAGTCGGTCGAGTCAGTCACATGTGTAATTTGATTTACAATCGTCACGTTAGTGCGAGACCAGACCTCGCTCGCTCAGTAAGGGAATCGGATTTTTCAAAGCACAAAGACTTTGGCATCTCTGTTGCGACATCAACGCTCAACTTGGAGGTTGCGAGGATTCATTTCTGACGCCCGAGCAACTTTCAAAACGGATCAAACTTGAGTGCCGTTGGAACGGTCAAAAGGCGAAAATTGGATTACATGAGATTAATTCAGTTTAAGATCAGATAAAAGCCAAGCCCTTCACTGATTCGTGAACAGGCGACCAGGCAGCTGCCGGAAGACAGCTTATCGCAAGGTAAAAGCCAGCGTTCGGGTACCAATCGTTGTATTAGCGGAAAGTCGCTGTCAGGACCGAGCAATGTGAGACTGCTCGGCGCAAAGCTTCATTCCGCCAGTTGGTTATTGGGTTCCCCTATTCGACAGCAACAATTGTCCGGGCTTTCCGACGGACACCAACCCATAAGGAGAAACGACAATATGTTATATTGGACACTAGTTTTTTTACTGATCGCGATAGTAGCTGGCGCGCTTGGTTTTTTCGGCATCGCCGGGACGGCTGCCGCGATCGCGAAAGTACTCTTCTTTATCTTCCTGGTCCTTTTCATTGTGAGTTTGGTTGCCGGAAGAAGAGTAGTCTGAGGCGGAAGAGCAATGACTTCCAGATAGAAATCGCTATGACCTGAACAATCAGTGCTTGTAAGTTGCGGTCGCGCTGCGCTCTGTCAACTCAGATCGCAGCGCGAACTGCGCTTCAAACTGTTGTCCGCGCCCTGTCATCGGTTCCAAGATCGCCTGCCATCTCGTTGACTAACAAATCGAGGTGTTTGTGCGACGACTCAAGGTCGTTAAGCGCCCCCATCTTTACGGCCTGTGAGTAGAGCTGATCGGCCCAAGCTGGGGGCGGGAATGAACGTGTGCGAAGAAGAGGCCGGCCCTGTACTCTTTTCGTCTCGATCAGGGTCAAATAGCATAGCGACTGGATATCTGGTTGCACTTTGACGGCCTCAGCGCCAAACATCCTCGCGCGTATATACCTTTGCGTTCGAGTCCTCCACAGCAGCAGCCCAGCAACAATATCTCATTACTTTTTCTTGGCGGCTGCCGACATCACCCTCTGGAAGGCGATCCCTAAAGAACAAATAGCAATACCCGTAATCAGAAAGGCAAGCCACCACGCTAGCCAAAGGTGAATGAGCAGCACAATGCCACCCAGCAAAAAGAGGGAGCCATAACCAAAGGCCACGACCAAGGCCAGCATGCCTACTATTTTGTCAGTCTGCGACTCGATGAGACGCTTCAGGGTAGCTTCGAGAAGCTTGATCTCGGTGCTGGCGACTTTGGAAAGATCATCTACAGTTCTTGCAAGCAGCTCTGGCCAGTTCGGATTCTCGGTCATTACGCCATGATTACTGCTGTTGCTCTGTTTTGCCATAAGAGGGGCCTGATACGGTCCGCCGTACCGGCCTGATAACGTTTTGACCGAGACTGGTTAGTATGTCACGCCCTCCAGCCCTGCCTGCACTTGTCAATGCAGCTATTGTTTCGCTCGGCGCCCCTTTGCGCCGATCAAGGAAATATCCGACGATGAATCCGACAAGCAGAGCTCCAAACGAGGTCAACATTGGCCGGTCCAAAATCACCCTCCGAGGACTCAGACGAGCTCTGGTCTCCTCGATCTTGTTGCTGATGCGTATCGCATCTTCGTGTAAATCTCGCTTGTGTTCTTCGAGCTCGGATTCGAGTTCGCGGATATCTTCGCTTGCGCTCATTGCTGTGTAACGCTCTACCGAAATAGGTATGTTGCGTTGTGGCCTCAGGATTAGCGGCCCACGGAAAGTATATAAGGGAAGCCGGGATCCGGCGGGGTCACGCGAGCATCGACGACCGATGCTTTTACAGTTGAGAGTCAATTTTGGAGCCATCAAAGTGTGCGAAGCAAGTCATGTACCGGTCTACTAGCAAGGCCGTGTTGCATTTAATCAGTCTTATAACGCAGTGCAAGATGAGAAAGGTAATCAGAGAGAGAAATGCCCAGACACCGAAACATGAAAAATTTCGGCTTGGTATCACTGTTGTCTGGAAGATTGCGCTGGGCTGGCTCGGTCGCGCAGCGGTGAATGCTAAGCTGCGGAAGAGTCACGGGTGGAGTGTTAGGTGAGTATTAACAGATGCCAGAGGTCCGCTTCTTTTGTTTGCAATCGTTTCTTTTGTGAACTTCAGCCTGTGTTCGTGCGCTAACCCGCACTCCCGTTCGTTGACGTAACCGATGCGATAAGTGTTATCTGCGCAGAAGAGCACGTTCGGGGAGACGGAAAAAAGGGAAGAGAAGGGTGTTCGAAGAGAGCGGTAAAGATGAAGCATTGGGCCAACGGAAGCCGCATTCGCAATACCAAACTGAAAGACCGGTTCGTCGGGCGGAAAGACGGTTGCTCCCATGGTCGTCCCGGCACGCAATTACGTCTGGCACCGCGATTTGCCCGGGACGTCCCTTGGGGGTGATCAGATTCGGAAAGCACGGCGTTCGAGGAACTCTTTGCGTCTTTGTAACGATTGCAATTATCGGGTGCTCGATGCTGGGAATGGGCGGGACGACGCCGCAACAGCGTGCCATGGATTTGGAACCTATGCTGTCCGCAGCTGGATTTCACATGATTCCGGCCGATACGCCGGAAAAAATGCGTCATTTGGAAACGTTGCCCGCACTCAAGGTGAACTATTACGTTGGGAAAGATGGTGCTATGCGCTATTGGTTCGCAGATCCCAGCTATTGCCGGTGTCTCTACCTCGGCGACGAAAAGGCCTATCAGAAATATGAGAATCTACGGGTTCAGGCTCGAATTGCCCGGACCGAGCGGGAGGCGGCAGAAGAAAATTACGAAGCGCAGCAGCAGATGCAGATGAATATGATGAATCCATTCGGATTCGGGTTCGGCCCGGGCATCGGATTCGGCTTCTGAGAGTTTGGTTTGATAACGGACTTGAATCGGAGACTCGAAACGCAAAGCCGGGCTGATTCGCGGCAATCCTTTGTAAGTGATGGATGTAGCTCGAACAGTCGCAGAGTATATATGCCATAAGTTCTCGCTGGGTGGATCGGCGCCAATCGCTCGCCGCTGACGCCAATGCTACCACGCGATGGCTTGCGGTGCTTCAAGGCGCGCCGAAGCCAGAAACAGCTGCGGCAATTGAAGTCAATAGATGGCTCAGATTGAACGTCCCAACTGCCCATTGTACAACGACCAGAAGCTGAAACTTGGGCTGTTTGGCACAAATTGCAGCAACGGTCTGACCGTTTCGCATGCGCCGAGCACCTATGAAGTGACATGGGCGCACACCCTGGCAATCGCCCGGCGCGCCGAGGCGATCGGTTTAGAAATGTTGGTTCCCATCGCCCGCTGGCGTGGCTTCGGTGGGAGTACCGACTTCAACGGTGTATGCTTCGAAACCTACACGTGGGCTGCGGGACTTGCGGCCGCGACCAGCCGGATCATGGTTTTTTCGACCTCGCATGTGCCGACCGTACATCCTATCGTGGCCGCCAAACAGTGCGTGACGGTTGACCATATCTCCAACGGGCGCTTCGGGCTTAACATCGTGATGGGCTGGTTCACGCCGGAGATGGAAATGTTCGGTGCCGCGCAGCGCGAGCATGACGAACGCTATGCTTATGGCGCCGAGTGGCTGGGCGTTGTGAAGCGGCTGTGGAGCGATGAGCGTCCCTTTGATTTTGACGGCAAGTATTTCCATATCCGCCAAGGCCAGGCCCGTCCCAAACCGCTCCAGAAACCCTATCCGGTGCTGGTCAATGCGGGCTCGTCGCCCGCCGGAATCGAGTTTTCAGCACGCGAAGCTGATTTCAACTTCCTTAGCATCGACACGCTGGAGAACAGCAAGGCCAGGATCAGCGAGCTGCGCCGGCGTGCGCACTCATATGGCCGCGAGATCGGCACGATGACATACGCGATGGTGATTTGTCGCGACACCGAGCGCGAAGCACAGGATGTCCGGCGTGCAATTTTGGCGAACGGCGACTGGCAAGCGGCGACCAACATCATCAGGGTGCTCGGCATCGAGAGCGGATCATTCCACGAACAGATAAAGAGTTTTGGCGAGCGTTTCATCCTCGGATGGGGCGGCTATCCGCTGATCGGCACACCCGAGCAGGTGGTCGACGAACTGTGCAAGATCAGCGCGCTCGGAGTCGAAGGTGTCATCATGGGTTTTCTCGACTACTACGAGGAACTGACCTACTTCGAACGCGCGGTGATGCCGCTGCTGCGGCAGGCGGGCTTGCGCCATGACTAGGCCGCAATCCCTGCGAAATTGACGGCCGCTTCGACGCCGCGAGGAGTAACACGATGAATCGCCTGAAGGACAAGTGCGCCATAATCACCGGTGCGGCAGGTGGTCAGGGCCGCGTCGCCTGCCGGATGTTTGCCGCCGAGGGTGCGCGCGTGCTGGCCACTGATTTGGAGGCCGGGGCCAGGAGGGAGATAGAAGGAATTGCGCCGGGCGCGATTACTTACGTAGACGCCGATGTCGCGGTAATGGATGGCATAGAAAAGATAGTTGATACGGCGCGATCGGTCTTCGGCGGGCGCATCGACATTCTTTACAACAATCACGGTGTCATCCTTGGAAAATCATTCATGGAAACCACCCCCGAGGAGTGGGATCGAATCCACAACGTCGATTTGAGGTCGGTCTACTTTCTCAGCCAGCGCGTAGTGCCAGCGATGAGTGGTGGCGGCTCGATCGTCAACGTGTCATCCATCGGCGGCCTGGTAGCGCTCGAGAACATGACTGCCTACGGGGCAGCCAAGGGCGGGCTCGTGATGTTGACGCGCGGCATGGCGCTCGAATTAAGGGCCCGCGCGATCAGGGTCAATGCGATCTGCCCAGGTGTCATCGACACGCCGATGCCTCGCAACTTCGTGCGCGACCGACCGGACCGCGATGCGATCATGCGTGCGATGGCTGAGCGCCACATGATGCGCCGGCTCGGGCGACCACATGAGGTCGTCGCGTTGGCGCTGTTTCTGGCCAGCGATGAGTCGAGTTTTATGACCGGCAGCATAATAACCGTTGATGGTGGCTGGACCGCATTCTGAGCGAGCAACAGCAAACGGACTGCAATGGTGGGACTGCCCGCTGTCGCTGGCGACAAGTGCAATTACGCCTTTTATTTGCGCCGCCAGTGATAGCGTGCCCGCGACGCGCAGCATTTTGACGTCGAGAGCGGCCAGGAACTTTGGCGATCAGTCTCGATTATGTGGCTTCGTAACAACCTCCCCGACCGGTATGCCAGCCGAGCGGTAAACGAATTTGTGGATCGTGTCTCACGCTGTTTGTGTTTAGTTGAGAAAAAGCTGTTCTCACGGGGTTCGCTCGCGGCGTCGGCGTCCGAGACCGAGGATCTCAGCCAGAGCAATTGCGTTCCATGGAGCATAACCTTTGGCGTCGTTATCGAAATATATGTGAACGTCGCGTCCTTCATTCAGCCATTGGCGTATTTTTTGAGCCCACGCTTCAAGGGCATCCTGGTCATAATTCGAAGCATAGGTCGATTCATGACCATGCAAGCGAACAAAGACAAGGTCAGTTGTAACGGCCTGCCACAAGGGCCATTTTGACGCGTCCGATTGGCAGACGGCGACTTTTTCGCCTGCCAAAAACTCGGCAACCTCATCGTCAAACCAGGAGCGGTTGCGGAACTCGACCGCGTGACGCACCTCTGGCCAGATAGCGAGCATCCGGACGAACGTCCGGAGTTTGGCCATGTCCTTGTGGAGACTTGGAGGAAGTTGCCACAGCACCGCGGCGAGTTTTTCACCGAGTGAACAGGCGCTGTCGCGCTGCATCTTGAGCGAGTCTACCGGAGGTTCCAGGCGCTTTACATGAGTGATGTAACGGTGACCCTTGATCGCGAAATGGAAATCCGCTGGTGTCCTTTGGTACCAGGATTTTGCGACGTTTTGGCGTAGGAGATGGTAGAAAGTCCCGTTGATTTCCAGGGCGTTGAAATGCTCGGCGTAATACTCGAGCCACCGCTTGCGTGGCACACCCGAGTAAAAGTCGTCTTTCCAACTGGCATAGTTCCAGCCGCTAGTGCCGATAAATGCGGTTGGCCCCATAACGGTTCAAGTGCTTCAGCTTGATTAGCTTTATGGATGATTGGCGGCCGGGGCGAGGGCCAGAATCGGAATAACCTGTTGTTGCGCCGGACCTCCACTGATTTCAGCCCGATGGTCTTCGATTGTCATATCGAGCTCGCTACGAACTCCGAAACTGTCGGGCAAATAGATGCCGGGTTCAACTGAAAAGCAAGTGCGATCGATTAGACTGCGAACATCCTGCGTTTCAAATGAATCCAGATTGGCCCCGTTGCCGTGGACCTCGCGGCCAATCGAATGACCCGTGCGGTGCACAAAATATTCTGCGTAGCCGGCTTCTTCGATAACTCGTCGCGACGCCCGGTCGGCGTCAGCGCCGGTCACTGCCATCATTTGGCCCACTCGAGTCTGGATCAGGTCGACCACTGCGTCACGAGCACGTGCGACAATTGCAAAGATGCTCGCGTAGTCATCGGGCACGGTCTGGCCAACGAATCCCATCCAGGTAAGGTCGCCATAAATACTGTCGGGCCCGAGCTCCTTGGCGAACAAGTCGAGCAAAACGAGATCTCCAGGCTTAATCGGAGTGTCGTTGGCCTCACTGGGGCTGAAATGTGGATTTGAGGCATTAACGTTGACCGCGACTATGGGCGCTTCGTCTGTCCGCAGGTGCCGTCTGTCGATTCGTTCGAGCACGAAACGCTGTATCTGAAACTCGGTACAAGGCAAGTGGCGGCGCACTCTACGCGCGATTTCTGTAAAAGTCTCTTCCACAATCTCGCGAAGGGATGCAGCCGCGCGCCGATGACTCGCCAATTGAGCGGCCGTAAGCGTCGCTTCAAACTGCTGGATCAGATCGGCCGCGCTTACTATTTCCACTCCGAAGGAGCGAACCAGCTCGAGCGTTCCTCCATCGACACGCGAGACGTATGGAATCGCACAACGTGGCGAATAGTTCATGGCGATTCGACGATGGTCGCGAAGTATCGCCGCCAAGCCATCAATCATCTGCCGCTCGGAGCGATAGACGAGTCGGGGAGATGCGGGTAACACGTCCAGGCGGTGAGCCTCGACGGAAGAAACCAGCGCCTTCGGGGGTCCGTCCCTGGCGACGAGATAGAACCATCTCCGGGTGGCCAGTCCTCTTTCGGGCAACTCCAGAATGCGGTAGGCGAGCGGATCGCTGAAACGAAAATCATAAAACAACCAGCCGTCCAGGCCGGCCACGGCCAGGGCACGGCCAATTTCGTCAAGGCGCGCCATTTTATGCGTCCGTCGGCTTAAAGCGCTGGCCCCAGCAATGGACTCGCTCCGCCTCGATGCGCACCATCGGGTTGCGTTCGACGCTCAGCAACATTGCACGATACTGCGAGTATTTGTCTCGCAGGTTACGCAAAGCCAGGACGTATTCCTGAGGGTCCTCGACCAGCTGCGCCGCCCCATGGATGAGCACGTAAGCCAGGCAGGTCCAATCCTCTTCGTAATGATCTACGATGAGCGCTACGCGGGGATTCGCGCTGATATTACGCATGCGCTTAAGGCCAACCCCACTTGCCCGCTTAGGCTTTTCGTCGACGATAAAGTAGAATCGGGTCGTGCCATCAAACCAGAAACAGATCGGGATATTATGCGGAATTGCGTCGCGGCTTGCCGTAGCCAGATGTCCCAGACGCGCGAGCCTCAAAAACTCAGCTACTCTTACGTCAGTTAAGCTACTAAGCGCCCGTTCGTCCATCTGTTTCGAGTATTGCGCCCTATAACGCTGAGAGCAAATCAATGAATATTGACGGCCATAGCCTGACGATCAGGCTTTTGTACGGGTTAACGGTACAAGAGGCGCTGACTCAGTTACCTGTAATCGGACGTTCAGGTTCCTGGACACATAATGCGCATCGGCAGAGCTCTCGAAGCTGGACAGTCGTGTACAGGGTCTCGTGACCGTCGGCCCAAGCCAGATAAACGGCCGAGTCGCCCAATCGGGACAACTGCAGCAACCGTTGCGACTCCGCTGAATCGTTACCTTCAGCCGCGACGCAAGTGTTGCAGGGACACGCGTTGCGAAGGTTCCGTAAGGGGAAGATACTCTCATGTCCGTCCGCCCATTGGACGCCGATGGCGTATCTTCCAACCTCGTTGAGGCCGCGAATGCGCGGTACCGTCTTTGACTTCCCAATCGCCATTGTTGCACTCTTGACTTAAGACGCGTGCGAAGCAGTTTGACTTGCGGGCATTTTCACGGGCAACAACGGACCCGCATACTCAGTCATCCCGGCTGCCGAGCTACGTGTTTCGGATATTATCGCACCGTGGCGTTGCCGTGAAGTCGCAAGGGGAAACGTGCTTTTCTAAGCTTGGTTGACCGGCGCCTCGGCGTCGCGGTGTGAATCTCGCTTTTCAGCAAGCGGAGGGAGCAAGAATGGATGAAAATGCGAAGAAAAAAAGCCTGCGCATGATCCCCTATGGTCTTCAGGTTCTGGGTGCGCGCGACGGCGACAAGCAGACAGTGGCTTCGATCAATTGGACCACTCAGGCGAGCTTTCAGCCGCCGCTGGTCGTTATTGGAATCAAAACGGATTCGACCGCTCACGATCTGGTCAAAAGGTCGAAGAAGTTCGCGCTGTCGATGCTCGGTACGGGTCAAAAAGACATCGCAATGGCATTCTTCAAGCACGTTGACCCCAAAGACGGTAAATTCGGCAATTACGCGTTCGAAAGCGGTAAGAACGGCTGCCCCATAATCAGTGATGCGCCGGCGGCAGTGGAATGCGACGTCATCCACTTCTTCGAACACGGAGACCACAGTATCGCCGTTGGGCAGGTCACCGAAGCCTACCTCAAGAAGGATGTCGAGCCGCTCACCCTGAAGGAGTGCGGTTTCAATTACGGCGGGTAAGCGCGCGGTACGCGGGAGGCGATCGAGAGCGGACTTGTGTCCTGTCGATTACCTCCCGTCATTCGGACCAACCCGTCCGCGGTTGGTTTGGTCAAGGGAGATCAAACGTGTCCAGCAAGAAAGTCGTGATCTTGCCCGGCGATGATGCGGCGCCCGAGACGGTTTACGCTGCTATGGAGGTCATGCATAGCCTCGCCCTTCCATTGGAATTCGTTGAGTTTCCTCCGGGCGAACAATGGGTGCGCGGCGAGACTGACAAAGCCGCCCGCGCGGCGATTGATGCCTCAGATTCCACTCTGTTCGGCTCCACATCGGGCAAGACCACGGCTGTAACTTACTTGCGTTGGGGCAAGGAAACTTACGCCAACGTGCGTCCTTGCCGTTTTCTTCAAGGATTTCGCAGCCCACTTGCTCATCCCGAAGGAATCGATTTCGTGATTGTTCGCGAGAATCTCGAAGACCTCTATTTAGGTCTTGAAGGACCGTTGGCGGCGCTTGCACCACTTCATCTCCACAGTCGTATTTTGCGGTCCGAGCTGGACACCGATGAACCGGGTAGATATGCAATCAAGGTCATCACAGAGCGCAACACCAGACGGATCGCTCGTTTCGCCTTCAACCTCGCGCGCCAACGTAAAGCACAAGGCCGCCCCGGCAAGGTTACTTGTACATCCAAATACAATATGCTGCGCGAAAGCGACGGCCTCTTTCGACGGATCGTTGCCGAGACGGCGACCGAATATCCCGATGTCGCTTATGAAGAATTTATTGTTGACGACTTCGCGCGCAGGCTGGTGCAAATGCCGCAAATGCTCGACGTGGTGGTGATGCCGAACCTGTATGGCGATATCCTTTCGGACGCTGCTGCGGGCATAATTGGCGGACTCGGTTTGGCACCCTCGGGATGCTACGGGGACCATTACGCTTACTTCGAATCCGTGCACGGTACGGCGCCCGACATCATGGGGCTGGGTATCATCAATCCGACGGCCACTATGCTCTCGGCGGTGATGATGCTTGAATATCTCGGCTTGGAAGAGGCCGCAAGACGCTTTAGGAACGCCGTGAGCAAGGTTTATGCAGACGGCAAAGTGCTCACGCCTGATCAGAACGGTACCGCCAAAACCCGGGAGTTTACGCGGGCCGTGATAGCAAATCTGTAGGCAACGAATACTTAGTCGATTTCAATGAAAACCTCGCCATCGATGATTTTGACGGGAAAGGTCCTTAATGGGCGGCTGGCCGGCGGCGACAACGCGTGTCCGCTACGGATGTCAAATATTGAACCGTGATATGGACATTCGACGGTGCATTCCTCGAGGTCCACGTCTCCAGCCGCCAATGAGGCCTGGGCATGTGTGCAGGTGTCCTGGGTCGCATAATATCCATCGCTCAGTCGATAGAGCGCAATCGGCGGCTCCGCCTCGAGTCGCAATGCTTCGCCTGGTTTGAGTTGGTCAGTCTTGCACGCCTTGAACAGCATTAAACTTCCTCCCCGTGATTGCCGACTTCAATTGTACCCGGACAGGCGAGTTGGCCATATTACCTCGCCAGTCGGTCGGCGGTTTACGTTCGAACTTGGGTGACACCATGGAAATAACTGGGCGCACACGATTCACTGCGGTGCTTGGCGACCCGGTTGATCATTCGCTCTCGCCGGTGATGCACAATGCGGCGTATCGCGCGTTAGGCATCGACCGCGCCTACCTTGCTTTTCATGTAGCCGCCAAGGATTTGCCTCTCGCGCTCCGTGCGCTTCCCGCTCTCAGGCTCGCGGGGGTTAATCTGACGGTCCCACACAAGGAAGCGGCGGTTGCCATGATGTCAGAGCTGAGTATGGAAGCTGGCATCCTCGGCGCGGTCAATTGCGTAATTAACCGCGACGGCGAACTTTATGGTGATAATACCGACGCCCGCGGGCTCGAGCGAGACCTGCGCGGGGCCGGAGTCAAGATCGGAGGAGCCACAGCGGTTATTGCGGGGGCAGGAGGAGCAGCGGCTTCCGCGTTGTTAGTTTGTGGCAGGATGGGTGCCGGACGGGTAGTTCTGTGTAACCGCACAGTCGAGCGCGCGGCCAAACTCGTCAAACGGTTCGCGGAGCATGGGGATTCAGCCGCCACACGGCTGGAGTTCGGCGGTCTCGAGCTGCTGACTCATCGCGAGCTGATGGCCAGTGCCGCTTTGGTCATCAACGCCACGTCAATGGGTCTAGGTACCGGCGGGTTCACCCCTGTCGCCTATGAGGTTACACCGCCTGAGTGTGTTTTTTATGACATGCTGTATGCGCGCGAGCCGACACCATTCCTGGCCCCGGCGCGCGCTCGGGGCAGGCGCACGCTGGACGGTGCGGGAATGCTGCTGCACCAGGGCGCTATGGCATTCGAGCTGTTCAACAATCGGCCGGCGCCGGTCGACATTATGCGGGCCGCATTAATGGCAGCGTTAGGACGTCAGTGAACACCGGAGAAGGAGGCGTGCAGACGCCCCCTTCAGGCTTCAGGCTGTGCGGACTTCGATCTTGCGCGGCTTGGCATGTTCGCGTTTGGGCAGCTCAACTTCAAGAACGCCATTACGCATGCGCGCCTGGATTCGCGACTCATCAATATCTTCATTCAATGCAAACTGTCTGAAATAGTTACCGACATTATATTCAGTGTATACCGGCGAAAGGTTGTTGTAAGTTTCAGGAGAGACGGTGCCGGTAAGCGTGAGTGTACTATCTTTGAGCATTACTTCGACATTCTTCTCTGATACTCCGGGCATATCCGCCCAAAGCATTAGCTTGTCCGGATACTCACAGATATCAACATCGGGTACGTAATAGCGTCCCGGACGAGTGGACTCGGTTCCTTGAACCTGTTGTTTTTCTTTAGTCACAATTTCCTGTTCGGGCATCATCGAACATCCCTCCTGCACGGTTAGCTTTAAACGGCATCAGCTGGCAGCGTTCACCGTGATCTGCCGGGGTCTGGCCGCTTCAACTTTGGGAATCTTCAGCGTCAGGACTCCGTTTTCGTACTTGGCGGTTGCCTGGGCCATATCCAGATCGTTGGGAAGCTGGATTGAGCGTGAAAACTCGCCGAACGGGCGTTCACGGCGGTGATAGCCGGTCGCATTCACCTCTTCGCGCTTGCGTTCGCCGTGAATGGTGACGGTTCTGCCGGCGCCCGAGATTTCGAGCTTGCTTGGGTCCAGCCCAGGGATTTCAGAAATAATCACGGTGCCTTCCCTGTCCTCGAAAATGTTGATGGGTGGATAAGCGCCATATCCCGAGGGACCGAGGTTAAAGGCGGGGTTGCGGATGAATCGCTCAAGCTCCTGCTGCAAGGCCAGCAGGTTGCTGAGCGGATCGAAAGCATCGAACCGAATCAGTGCCATTACCAGCCACCTCCAGAGTGTTAACTGAGCTAAGCGGAAATTAATGACGGAGTGGCCGATGTCAAGGCTCTCGAAGACTCATTCACACTACAGCTGGATACCGATTCGGGTCGATATAAATAGTCAGTGGATTGCTACTTAGTGAAGTATAGTTCTTATATCGTGCGGGCGCTGAAGTGGGCTCAAGCGTCCAACAGGTCTGCCAATACACGGGCCGCATGGTCGCGAGGATCAACCCTGTCGTAGACCCTCATCACTCGCCCTTGTTCATCAATGAGCACACTGATGCGTTCGGGGTAGCGGGCGCGCGGATCCTGGCAGGCGCCATAGGCCAATGCCAGCGAGCGGCTTGTATCGCTCAGCAGAGGAAAGTCCAAACTGAGCTTACGGGCGAACGCGGCATTCTCCTCGAGCGGGTCGAAGCTCGCTCCGAGTAGGGCAACGTTACACTGGTCAAAGTAGGGTCTATGTTCCTGGAAGCTCTTCGCCTCAGTGCTACAAGCAGGCGAGCCGGCTTCCGGAAAAAACCAGATGAGCACCTTGCGGCCGCGCAGCTCGGCAAGCGAGACTGGTTTGCCTTCGTGCGATAACTGTGTGAAATCGGGAGCCGGGTCGCCTGGCTTGAGCATATATCCGCCTTGCTGCCGCCAAGTGTTAAACAAAAGCGGCAGTCTAGTTGAGCATCGCCTGCAGCTCGGCCAGCGCTCGACGACAGAAAGGCTCATCCGGCTGGAGGCGAAGCGCACCCTCGAATTCCTCGATGGCCTTGCGCACCATCCCTTTGGCGAAGTACACCCGACCGAGATTCATGAACGGGTAGTGACGTGGTTCGTAGCGGGGAGCCCGTTTGGCTTTCTCGAACCAGCCGATTGCCTCGTCGAGCTGGCCTTTGGCCATCAGGTACGCGCCGATATCGTTGTAGGGGTTGCCGAAATCAGGATCGATATTGATGGCTCGGTAACAGTCGGCTAGAGCTTCATCAGTACGCCCCATTTGCCCGTAAACCCATCCTCGAAACGTATAAGCTTCGGCCGTTGGGCAGAGCTCGATGGATTCTGTGTAGAGCTCGATCGCACGCTCCAGGTCACCCTCCATATGGGCCTGGTAAGCTCTCTGCCAGAGAGAAACTGCCCGGGATTTCAGCCGCTCGTCGTCCATCTAAGCGAGCGTTAATGCTTGCCGGCAGATTCGTCAAGAGGCGGTGTCCCGCGTCGGTGAGGTCCCCTGGCGACCCGTGTTGCGGGTCGGAGGCATCGCTTTGAGCAAGTCTGGCACTCTTTTAGTAGTAATCCACCGGGTCAATTTGGCGCTTTGCCCCATACCAGAACAGCATATTTTCGGTCAGACCCTGCCAGGTGAATTTACCGGGTGGCATCAGCAGCCGCTTGAACATCGACTTGAAGGAATAGAATTCTTTGGTGCAGCGCCAGACCCCTTCTTCGACTTGCTGGGGTGAGAGGTTTTTGGGCACGAACATACAGCGGAAGTTATTGGTGTACATATCGGCATCGGGGATAATCACCCGATCCTCGGCTTCCAGCTGCTGGCGCATCGGGGTGCCTTTTCTTGGCGTAACGGTGTTGAAAAAGGCTTCGGGTGCCTTGACTTCGTGCAGAAAGCGTAGCGTGTCGTCAAAGATCCGCTCGTGATCCTGGTCAAGCCCGAACAGGAAGTTGAGTGAATAATAGATACCATAGTGTTCGAGCCGCTTGAGGAGTTTCTTGTAGTCTTTGGCGTGATTTTGAATCTTGTTCATCGACAGCAATGAATCCTGACTGATTGACTCCACGCCGATGTTGACGTGAAAGACCCCAGCCTTGGCTGCGAGCTCGAGCAACTCCTCGTCATGGTTGGAATTGACCGTCCATAAGCACGAGAAGCGAATATTCAGGGGAGCCAAAGCTCTGAATAGCTCTTTGGCGAACTTGTGTTTGCCCGTGATCTGGTCGTCGATAAACTGGAAACGGCGAAAGCCGGTGATGGCCATCGTCTCTTTGATTTCGCGAACGATGTCTCCGACTGGGCGGGTGCGATAAGTGCCGTTATAAAACACCGGTATCTCGCAGAACGAGCAGCGATAGGGACAGCCGCGGCTTGCCTGAATCGGCACGGCTTTGAACATATAGCGGTTCAACTTCAGCAACTCGTGGCGCGGGCGCGGTAGGTTTTTGAGGTCGTGCAGCTTGCTTGCCTTGTAAATCTGCTTGAGCTTGCCATCGCGCCAATCTTGCAGCAGTTCTTCCCAAACCAGGTCGGCCTCACCTTGCACCACGGCATCGGCGTGTTTAAGCGCCTCTTCGGTTTGCAGCGTTGCGTGAAAACCGCCCATCACGACTGGAATGCCGCGTTTGCGGAATTCGTCCCCGAGTTGATAGGCGCGCAGCGAGGCGCCGATTGTGGTTGTCATTCCGACCAGGTCCCAGCCGGCGTCGAAATCGATATCCTCGAGCCGCTCGTCACACAAGGTGACATCGTATTCGGGTGGCGTCAGGCCAGCCATCAGCGGGATCATCAGACCCATGATCAGCCGCCAACGCGTCTTGTGCGGCGTTCCGTCAAGATGCACCGTAGTCGGTTGAACGAGCAAAATGCGGGGTTTTCTCACAAAAGCTCCTTGCAGCGTGTATTTGATTAAGGTTGAATCAACCGGCCAACTGCATCCCTAGTCGGTTGAGGATGCTGAATGCGACTATTCTTCCGGTACCGATTGGTGAGCCACCAAAGCCCGAGCGCGAACACGTAGGTTCCAAATGCGGCTCCCCAAATGAAGTATTGCAGGCGGTCAAAAATCGCGAGAAGCACTAGGATATAGGCGAAATCGCGACCGGTAGCCCTCTCGACTTGTCCGATCCAGCGCATGGCCTTATCACCGACCATGTTAAGCGCGCGATTGACCGAAACCGCACATGCGCCGAACCCGGCCAGCAGAACTGTCAGGATCCAGAAATAAGAGCTGCTATGGCTTACTCGGTAGCAGCCAGCTGCGATCCCAATAAAAACCGCAACATGTACGGCATTGTCGGTTAATACGTCGAGCCGCTCGCCGAAGCGCGATTCGAGCATCCGCAGACGCGCCAGTTCTCCGTCGACGCCGTCCAAGGTAATCGATACCAGCAGGAGGAGAGCCCCAAGCAGGCGCAACCAGTACGACGTTGTTGCCAATAGCGCGGCACAGCCAAAACCAAGAGCGGTGTTGACCAGGGTCACTTGATTGGGCCGAATGCGGGTGCGGGCCAATTGCAGGCTCAATCGCCAAGAGAGTCGCCGATCGAGCAGCCGAGCCATTAGCGCATCCGTTTGCGCACTTTCCTCACGAACCGACTGGGCGAGTCGAAGCTCTGCCTCTTCGCGGTCCTTAGGCCTACCGTTCAGCGCGAAGGGTAACCTTGCAGAGTTTAGGAACAGGCCATGACTTTGGCGCAACCCTCCCGGAGCGCGGTTCGAAGCGTAATGGTGCGTTCGCTCCAAAAGCGCGGCCATTGGTGCCACAGTAATCATGCCGCCCTGTTCCCGATCTGTACTGGGGACCTGGAGTTCGACGCCAGGTCGTGAGAGATACTGCTCGATTACACGAGCCAGCTGCGATTGGGCCAGGACCAGGTTGCCGGAAAAGTGGATACATGTGCTTGCCAGGTCGAGGTCTTGCGCCGACTCGAGGTCTTTAAACGTTGGAACAATTTTCACGGCGGGATGATTCGCGAACTGGCCCAGCGCAGTGATGGCACGCCTCTGATGGTCCGGGCCTGCCTCGATGATGAATCGTGAGATTCCCAAGCGCTGGCATATAATAATCAAACGCTCCAAGAGAGGGCGTCCGAAAATCGGTTCCTCTGCCCGGGAAGGTAGGGTTATGAGCGCAGTTTCAATCACATCTCATCAATGGCGTCGCGCTGCTCAGCAATTCGCAGGCGGCTGACAACCCTTCTAAAGTTGAAGCTGTTTTTAAGCCATACTGACCGATGAGTCAATGTAACACGGCGGACACTCTGTCGTAATCCGGTCGCTTAATTCAAGCTCATTCAGGAGTAGCGAGCAGCTTTTCGCCTCCGACGTGCCTGGCGCATAGGAGCTTGTGACGAGGGCGACGCAGTCGATCTGCTACAGTATAGTTGACAAAAATGTGCTGAAAGAAGGAGCCGCAATCTCATGACCATTAGCGAAATTCGTGAATTGCTCGGGGAATATCACAATCGCTTCGACAATCTTGGGAGGCGTCTTTGACGTCCCTCGACTGACCGCGCGCGCCAATGAACTGCTCGAGCAATCCGGCCGGCCCGACTTTTGGGACCGTCCGGAAGCCGCCCAGGCGATTTTACGAGAACATGACAAAATTAAAGCCCAGTTAGCGGACTACCAGCGCCTGGGCACGACTCTCGAGGAAGCTCGGCTTTTTCTCACAATGGCCGAAGAAGAGGGCGACGAGTCGGAAGCTGCGCGAGAAGCGCAAAAGGCATTGGAACTTGCGCGCGCGGAGCTCGAGCGCCAGGAGCTCCAGATGATGCTGGGTGGCGAGTACGATCGGCTCGGCGCGATTGTCTCAATCCATCCTGGTGCCGGTGGCACCGAAGCTCAGGATTGGGCCGAGATGCTGCTGCGCCTCTACCTGCGCTGGGCCGAACGGCATGGTTTTCGAACCGATTTGGCTGATCTTCAGCCGGGTGACGGTGCGGGCATCAAGAGTGCCACGTTTGAAGTCGATGGCGAGTGGGCGTATGGCTACCTGAAGGCGGAAGCAGGTATTCATCGGTTGGTGCGTATTTCGCCCTTTGATGCCAATGCGCGCCGCCACACTTCGTTCGCCTCGGTGTTCGTTTTTCCGGCCATTGATGACAAGGTCGAGGTCAAAATCAACCCCGCCGATCTCCGCGTCGACACCTTCCGCGCCTCGGGGGCAGGCGGCCAGCACGTCAACAAAACCGATTCAGCCGTTCGGATCACTCATATTCCGACCGGCATTGTGGTGAGTTGCCAGAACGAGCGGTCTCAGCATAAGAACCGAGCCATGGCGCTTAAGATCCTACGGGCTCGGCTCTTTGAGCTGGAGCAGCGTAAAAAACGCGAGGAGCTGGAGAAATTCAGCAAGGACAAAAAAGAGATCGCCTGGGGTAGCCAGATCCGCTCCTATGTCTTGCAGCCCTATCAAATGGTCAAAGACCATCGCACTGGGGTGGAAGTTGGCAATACCAATGCAGTGTTGGATGGCGATATAGACGTGTTTATCCAGGCTTACCTGATGGGGGAACGCCGAGGCGAGGCGCAGCCTGCATCAGCGTAGGCGATCGCCACCCCCACATTGGAGGAGCTCACATGCTTGATCTTTATTTCTGGACCACACCCAACGGCTATAAGATCACTATTCTGCTTGAGGAGCTGGGCTGGCAGTATAACGTGATCCCGGTAAACATCGGCAAGGGCGAGCAATTTAAGCCAGAGTTTTTGCGCATCAGCCCCAACAACCGGATCCCAGCGTTAGTCGATCACGACGGTCCGGACGGTCAGCCGCTGTCTATTTTCGAGTCCGGGGCTATCATGATGTATCTGGCGGAGAAGGCTGGGTGGCGGTTTATGCCGCCCGATACGCGCCGCCGCTATGATGTGGTGCAATGGCTGATGTTTCAGATGGCGAGTGTCGGCCCAATGCTTGGCCAGGCCCATCACTTCCGACGGTATGCGCCCGAGCAGATCCCTTACGCAATCGACCGCTATACCAACGAAGCTCGCCGGATCTACGGTGTTATCGACAAGCGGCTGAGCGAAGTGCCTTATCTCGCCGGCGAGTATTCGATCGCTGACATGGCGACGTACCCTTGGCTGAGAACTCACCATTGGCAGGGCCAGGACTTGGAGGCATTCCCTCATCTGAAACGGTGGTATGACGCTATCGAACAGCGACCCGCGGTGCAGCGTGGGCTGGCAGTGATGAAAGATGAGGTCGAGCGCGCCCGACAAGGCCTCCCTGACAAGGAAGCCTGGGATATCCTGTTCGGCAAGAGGCAGTTCGAACGTCGCTGACGGTGGGCGCGACCACTTCTTCAAGCCGGCCACCCTGACCATCTTTCACCGAGACCGGAAGGACATGCTGGCATCGCGGCCGATCGTGCTTAACTTGGGTTAGGGTGAGATTTTGCATGGACAAGCGACTGAACGAGATCGGCAAGGAAGAACGTGAAAAAGTCTCGCCGGAGTCCTCGCCGGGCACGGGTATTGACCTACGACCGGAGCAGGAGGTGAGGGCCGACTCGGCGGAAAAGGTCGCAGCAGCGGCCAAAACGGAATCCGAACCGACAACAGATTCTCTCATCGCGAAGCTGCAGGCACAACTGGCCGAGAAAGATCGCGAAATTGCGGAACTAAGGGACCGATATCTTCGGGCATTGGCCGAGAACGAAAATGCGCGAAAGCGCCTGCGTCAGCAAAGCGATGAAACGATTCGACTGCAGCGCGAGAACTTCCTGCGTGAGTTGCTGCCCGTGGTGGATAATCTCGAACGCGCGGTTGACGCCGCCCGGGGTGGCGGTAATGGCAAACCCATCGTAGAAGGCGTCGAGATGGTTCTGCGAAGTTTGCTTGATTTCCTTAAGACCCACGGCGTCACGCAGCTTAGCTCGGTGGGGCAACCCTTCGATCCGCAGCTTCATGAGGCGGTCGATCAGATCGAAAGCAGTCAGCATCCGCCCAATACGGTAGTAAATGAGTTCCACCGCGGCTATCAGATCGGAGACCGATTGTTACGGCCAGCGCGCGTAGCAGTTGCGAAAAGTGTTTCCAATGATAAGGACGGGAGCTCTGGCAGCACCGAGGGCGGTAGCGTTGAAACCACTTGAAACGTGGTTATGTATTCTCTAGAGGTTGTCGAAAAATGGCCAAAGTAATCGGAATTGATCTCGGCACAACCAACAGCTGTGTCGCGATTATGGAAGGCGGGGACCCGGTCGTTATCGCTAACTCTGAGGGCAGTCGTACGACACCTTCGGTGGTGGCATTCACCGATTCGGGCGAGCGCCTGGTTGGTCAGATCGCGAAGCGCCAGGCTATTACCAATCCCAATAACACGATTTTTGCCATCAAACGCTTGATGGGCCGCCGCTATGATGACCCGGAAGTACAGAGGGCGATCAAGGTGCTTCCATACAAGGTCATCAAAAATTCCGATGGCGCGGCGTGGGTCGAAATCCGCGACAAGAAGTACAGTCCACCGGAAATCTCGGCATTCATTCTTCAAAAAATGAAGCAGACGGCCGAGGATTATCTCGGGGAGAAGGTTACCGAGGCCGTCATTACGGTACCTGCATACTTCAATGACAGCCAGCGCCAAGCCACCAAAGACGCCGGCCGAATCGCCGGACTCAATGTGTTGCGTATCATCAACGAACCCACCGCAGCATCCCTGGCGTACGGGCTTGATAAGAAAAAGGACGAAAAGATCGCGGTCTTCGACCTCGGCGGTGGCACTTTCGATATCTCGATCCTCGAACTGGGCGAAGGAGTCTTCGAGGTCAAGGCGACCAATGGTGATACGTTCCTGGGTGGCGAGGATTTCGACCAGCGCGTGATTGACTACCTGGCAGACGAATTCAAGAAAGACCAGGGAATCGATCTGCGCAAAGATCGAATGGCGCTGCAACGACTCAAAGAAGCGGCCGAGAAGGCCAAGTGCGAATTGTCAACCGTGATGGAGACAGACATTAACCTGCCCTTCATTACGGCGGATCAGTCCGGTCCCAAGCATCTCAACATGAAGTTGACGCGGGCAAAGCTCGAAGCGCTCTGTTCGGATCTGCTCGAGCGCCTGGACGGCCCGTGTTTGATCGCCCTCAAGGATGCTGGGTTACGCGCCAGTGATATCGATGAAGTCGTCCTGGTCGGTGGAATGACCCGAATGCCCGCTGTGCAAGAGCGCGTACGCAAGCTGTTCGGCAAGGAAGGGCATAAGGGAGTAAACCCAGACGAAGTAGTGGCTGTCGGCGCAGCGATCCAAGCCGGCGTGCTCAAGGGCGACGTCAAAGACGTCTTGCTACTGGACGTGACACCGCTGTCACTTGGGATCGAGACGCTCGGCGGCGTGTTCACCAAGCTGATCGAAAAGAACACCACGATACCGACCCGCAAGAGCCAGATCTTTTCGACTGCGCAGGATAATCAGCCAGCCGTCACGATTCGGGTCTTCCAAGGCGAGCGCGAGATGGCAGCCGACAACAAGCTCCTGGGTCAATTTGACCTGGTCGGTATTCCGCCGGCGCCGCGTGGCGTGCCTCAGATCGAGGTTACCTTCGACATTGACGCCAATGGTATTGTGCATGTCTCGGCCAAGGACATGGGGACCGGCAAAGAACAGTCGATCAAGATCACGGCGTCGTCGGGCCTGAGCGAAGAAGAGATTCGGCGGATGGTGCGGGAAGCCGAGCAGCACGCGGCGGAGGACCGACAGCGGCGGGCGTTGGCCGAAGCTCGTAATAAACTTGATAACCTCATCTACACTACTGAGAAGACGCTCAAGGATTACGGTTCGCAACTCGACGACAGCTCCCGCAGAGGGGTCGAAGACGCGCTCAGCGAGGCTCGTGGCAAGCTTGAGTCGAAGAACGTAGAGGAGCTGAATCGGGCAGCTGAGGCGCTGGCAACTGCTTCCCACAAGCTCGCGGAGGCCATGTACAGCAAGACGCGCCAGGCTCAAGGTGCCGGTGCGAGCGCGGGCGACGGGGCCGGTCCGCGGGGCGGAGACGGAAGCTCGGGTACAGACAAGAAGGAAGACGTCGTGGATGCGGACTTTAAGGAAGTGAAATGAGGCGGGCCCTGCGACCCCTGCGCACCGGTCGCTGCGCCCGCGCCTTCACGTGTAGCATCATTGGATAGTCGACTCGGAAGGTGGGAGACGTGGTTCGGCAGCGGCAGCCTGACGTAGAGACCTTGGTTATAAGAGTTCTATTACATCGCGATTACGCTTACCTCGAGAATGTAAGTCGACTAATATAAGGCGCGATGCCGTCCAGTGATCGAAAGCGCGACTACTACGAAGTGTTGGGCGTCAGCCGAACCGCTGGCGAAGAGGAGATTAAGAAAGCTTACCGGCGGTTGGCGATTCAGTTTCATCCAGACCGCAATCCCGGCAATAAGCAAGCTGAGGAACGGTTCAAAGAGATAAACGAAGCCTATCAGGTCCTGTCTGATCCTGAGAAGCGCAGCCAGTACGACCGTTTCGGTCATGCCGCCTTTGAAGGTCCTCAGGCCGCCGGCGGCTTTGGCGGTTTTGATTTCAGTCAAGGTTTCGAAGAAGTCTTTTCCGACATCTTCGGTGATTTCTTCGGTACCGGCCGCGGACGTGCGCGCTCGCACAGTCGGCGTGGGGAAGATCTGCGCTACGACCTCGAAGTTGAATTCGAGGAGGCGGCTCGGGGAACGGAAAAAATCATCAAGTTTCAGCGGCTGACGATTTGCGAAGGATGTAACGGGACACGTGCGCGGGGCGGTGCTGAGGGCGTTCGTACTTGTCCTAATTGCCGCGGCACTGGTCAAGTTCGTACTCAGCAAGGCTTTTTCTCAATCTCGACCACCTGCGGTCAATGCCGCGGCGAGGGAATGATAATCGCCGATCCTTGCCCGCGATGCCAAGGGCAGGGACGGGTGCGAAAGCCAGTGTCTCTATCGGTGCGCATCCCGCCGGGAGTCGACAACGGCTCGAGGCTTAAGCTGCGAAATGAGGGAGAGGCCGGTTATGCCGGCGGCGCCCCGGGCGATCTCTATGTGGTCGTTCACGTCAAAGAGCATCCGCTGTTCGTTCGCCAGGACAATGATGTTGTGATCGAGGTTCCAGTGAGCTTTCCGCAGGCGGCGCTCGGTGCGGAACTCGAAGTGCCGACACTTGACGGGAAGATCAAGCTCAAACTGCCACCGGGCACTCAGTCCGGCAAGATTTTTCGCCTCAAAGGGAAAGGATTCGTTGACCTTCACGGATATGGGCGCGGGGATCAACTCGTGCGGATCGTGGTGGAGACTCCGCGCCGCCTAACAGCACGCCAGCGCGAGCTGCTGGAGGAGTTTGCCAGGACCTCGGGCGAGGATGTCAACCATCCGATGGCCAAGGGCTTCGTGGACAAGCTCAAAGAAATGTTCGGTTGAGTCTTGGGTCGCATCGTTGGCGCCCCAGCCTGCACAACGCGTAGCGGCTGGGGCGTTGTTTTTTTACGCCTCGTAGCAGGCCGATTCGCCGAGCCCAGGTCGTGTGATTGAGCGGCGTAACGGCTCCGATGAGCGGCGATTTCACCGACACTGTATGGCAAAAATTTGGCATTACTTGCGCCATTCTCTAGGTAATTCCTTGCAAATTTAACGCTGTAATGTGGGCTGAGGTTGGCCTAATTTTTGCGCAAACGACAAGCGAACTTAATTGGACGCGGTGATACGGTAGGATAGTTGGACTTCGACGAAGAAAGGGGGGGCCGGAATCCGACCTCTGGCCGTGAGAGCACGGCTCCTAACAATGAATGGCTAGATATTGATTCCCTTGCTGTGGGAGCCGAAGAGATCGGCGGGATGGTCATTCAGTCGGCTGAAATGCGCAAAGTGCTTGACACCATCTCGCGTCTCGGGCCCTACAAAGCCACCGTGCTGATCTATGGAGAATCTGGAACCGGCAAGGAATTGGTGGCGCGCGCGCTTCATGTTCTAGGCCCCAATCCAAAGGGTCCGTTCGTCACTTTCAATTGCTCTAACCTGATGGAATCGCTGGCCGAATCACAGCTGTTTGGCCACGTCCGTGGCGCATTCACCGATGCGCGGGAGGATTCATTGGGCTATTTTCGTTCCGCCAACGGTGGAACCCTCTTTCTGGACGAAATTGGCGAGCTGCCTTTGCGCTTGCAGCCCAAGCTGCTGCGTGCGGTGGAACTGCACGAAGTGCAGCCGGTCGGTTCATCGCAGAGCTACAAGGTAGATTTGCGTCTGATCGCCGCCACCAATCGCGATCTGCGTACAATGGTCAAGGCCGGACAGTTCCGTGATGATCTGTACTATCGCTTGAGTGCCACGGCCATAATGATTCCCCCACTGCGCCAGCGGCGCGACAATATCCCGGCCCTGATCACTCATTTCGTCAAGCACTACAACCGCCTGTTCGGCAAAAATGTGCGCTTCATTTCGAACGCGGCACTCACGATTCTAAAGACCTATGACTGGCCAGGAAACGTGCGCGAGTTTTCGCATGCGATTCAAAGTGCCGTCATGCTCGCTGATAGTGAATTTCTCGATGTCGGAGCGCTGCCTGAACACGTCGCTCATGCAGCGATTGGCGTCGAGTCGTCGGCTGGCTCGACTGCGGTGACACAGTCCCCGGTATCTCCAGCCACTCCGCCGTCCGAACCACGATCCCCTTTGCTGCTGGATGAAGTGATCAAGAAAACCCTGATGCGCTCTCTTGAGGAGACCGAAGGTAATCGCCGCCGCGCCGCAGACTTGCTCGGGGTTTCACGTTCGACTCTGTACAGGATGCTCGCCCGCTACGGACTCGGCGACGCCGAGACCGGCCGGCGACGCTCACCGAGCGGTTCCGGTATGGGCCGCCGCGCCTGATCGATTTTCGCGCAAATTCGTCGCTGACCTGTGCCTCAGGTTTCCAACACCGTGCTATCTTGCACGCTCGTGCCTCCGCGCATACTGGAAACTGACGACACGTTTGAGTCACAATAAGACCAGACGATGCCTTTTTAGTGTTAGTTCCGCGACATCATCGCGAGAGACTGGTTCTTGCGGTCTCGTCCCGGCTCGACGATGATGACGCGGGCGCTTGTTGCCTCGGCCGGCATTGAGACGAGCGCATCTTTCGGTCGACCGCTTCAGGCACTGACAAAAGTAGCAGCGGACGTAAATGGCGGGATCCGATCATATCTGGTCTGAAGCAGTTCGCACACTTGAACGGCAGCAGCCGTTCGTGTTGGCAACGGTCGTTAACGTTCGTGGTTCCACACCTCGCGAGGTGGGGGCGAAGATGATCGTGCGTAATGACGGTCAGTTCGGCACCATCGGTGGCGGTTGTGGGGAGGCGGAGGTCTTTCGCAAGGCTCGACTGCTGCTCAACGAAAGCTCTGGCGCGAGACTTACCGAGGTGGACCTGACCGGCGATTTCGATCAACAGGAAATTGGCAGTTGTGGTGGGGTTATGGATGTCTTCATTGATCGGTGGTCGCCGCAAAAGGACTTAGCCATAGCGCGTCATCTAGCCGATTCGATGGAGCGAAATCGAGCCACGGCTTTATTGACGTTGGTAGAGCCGGGCGCGCGCAGCGAAGCACAGCGAGGCGCAAAATTTGTCTTCGACCCCGCCGATCCGCACTCTTCGGGGGTTCTTGTGGGGTTGTCGAATCAAGCTCTGGCCAAGTTGTCCGAACGAGTGGCTGACGCGCTGCCCGGATTGATCGAAATCGACGAGAATGGAGAGGTTCACCCAGCTGTTCGGATTGGCTCGTCAACGACACGGTGTGTATTTATCGATCCGGTAACGGGCGCACAGCGCCTGATAATAGCTGGTGCCGGACACATCGCCGTACCGCTGGCGACGCTGGGCTCGCTGATGGGCTTCCACGTGACAGTAATTGATGACCGCGCTGCCTTTGCCAACCCTCAGCGATTCCCGTGCGCTGACAAGATAATTGTCAGCCGTTTTGACGCCGCGCTCGAGTCGCTACAACTGGACCGCCACTGTTACGTAATCTCAGTGACACGCGGCCATTCGTTTGACGAACTGGTGGTGCGCACCGCTCTGCGCCAGCAAAGCCGGCTGCCGGCCGAGCGGCGCGGGTGCTTCATCGGGATGATTGGTTCGCGCAGACGAGTCCGCGCCCTGCTCAAGCAGCTGGAAGAAGACGGCTTTGATCCGGCCCTGCTTGATGAGATTCATGCTCCTTTGGGGCTGGATCTGGGTGCTGAGACTCCCGAAGAGATCGCAGTGTCGATCATGGCCGAAATAATTCGCGAGCGCCGTACCGGAATACGCGACGATTTCTCGCTCGGGGTCAAAAACGGACGGCTGCGTAAGTCGCCTCCCAGAGAATAGCCCTTAAGGGTTGCCTTACTTAAAAACGCGCCAGGCTAGCGCCCTTGGAACTGCGGTTTGCGCCGCTCGCGCCAGGCCCGATGGCCTTCACGCTTATCTTCGGTCTGTTCGAGCAGCATAAAGCGATAGAGATCGGCGTTAGCCAGCTCGTTCAGTGGCATTTCGAAGCCGGAATTCAACGATTCTTTGGCTAGTCGTGTCGCCAGCGGCGGCAAAGCCGCGATGTGGTCTGCCACTTCCATCGCTTTGTGCATTAACTCTGAGTGTGGCACGAGCCATTGCGCCAAACCCATCCGGTAGGCCTCCTCGGCCTTCAAGGGAAACCCTAGCGCGAGCCGCATCGCCAGACCTCTGCCGATCCAGCGGGCAACCCGCATAGTGCCGCCCTGGGCGGGTAGAATGCCGAGCGCTACCTGTGGAAGACGCCACTCAGCTCGCTCCGATGCAACGATGAGATCGCAGCAGCAGGTCAAAATACAGCCAATGCCGATCGCGAACCCGTTTACCGCAGCAACGACCGGCTTTGCAAAGTCCGTCAAGATCGTGATCGGACTAAAGCGGCGCCGGCGCGGAAGCTCTTCAATGAAATGCGCGACCGAGTCTTCAGTATGGGTCCGCGGATCCTTTAGGTCAGCGCCGGCGCTGAAGGCGCCACCCCGATCATCACCCGTTAACACAATGCAACGAATCTCCGGATCTTCCTCGAGCCGTGGCAATTGTTCTTGTAATCCCGAATGAAATTCCGTGCACCACGCGTTGCGCGCTTCGGGACGGCTCAATGTCAGGATTCCCACGTGTCCCCGTTGTTCATAGAGCAAAGGCATTGCAGTGTCTCCTTATCGCGTGCCGGCGCATTGAGCCGACTATATGCCCAAGGATCTTTGCCTCAGGCAACGATGGCCGGGTACAGATTGATGTTCTTGTTTGTGCCATTGCACGAGGCGGGTGCTGGCGGATTGCACCGAGCGCCCTCAGATTTGAAAGTTGTCCTTACGCGGTCGCCGACTGTTACCGGCACGGCGAGCTTCGAGCTGGAGTGCTTCTAATTCCTGCCGAACCTGCGCCAGCCTGCGTCGGAAGTCTTCGGCGTCAACCTTGACGACGGCGCCGCACTGATGACAATTTACCCGCGTCTCGGAATGATCTTCGACATCGCGAACCAGGATCGGATTTTTTCGACCACAATTTGGACAGACAATATCGACCGTTTCGTCGTCGAACATCGGTTGTTTTCCCCAACTTAAAATCGATGAATCTGCTGAGTGAGCTGGCACGCGCATATAAGCATTGCCGGGCTGCAATGATGCATTCGATCTTGCACCTGCATGTGCTATAAGGCCAGCGGCCACGGCCAAAACAACCGCCTTCGGTTGAACGACTTCGGGTAAATCATGGCCATTGGTGGGCAATCGTTAGGGTCGGAAGCAGTCGCCAGCCAACGACCGGCTGACCCTTCGGGCGCGGCGCAAAAGAGGCGGCCTATGGATTCGAGCCTGCTAATCCTGCTGGTGATGGTCTTCGCAGCCGAGCTGTTCGCAATCAGGCGCAATCCCGAGTTACCGCTGGAAGGGCTCAAAGGCAGCGCGCGCCTGCTACGCGGGGTATGGCTGGACTTGCTACTTGGCTTTGTCTTTGCGGGACTTGCAGACGTCCTGCTGCCACAACCTGTGCTCTCCCGCTGGCTAGGTAGTGAACGTCCTGGTCAGGCGATTCTGGTGGGGTGGGCGGCCGGTCTACTTATTCCCGGAGGACCCTACCTAGTTTTTCCGGTATTGGCCGGACTCTTTCAAAAGGGCGCCGCTCCCGCTCCGTTGATTACGCTGATAACCGCAAAGACATTGGTCAGCCCGATTAGAATGCTCACTTATGAGGCTCCACTCCTAGGATGGCCACTAACTTTGGCGCGATTTATCCCCGGCGTCTTGCTCCCTCCGATAATGGGAGTAATAAGTGGATGGCTATTCTCGGTGTTCAGCGGCGCAAGTCCATAGATCGGACCGGCGCGCTGTCTGCTGCCTGGTCTTTTCACATTTCGCTTGACGTTAGGGTGGTGCGACATAGCCTAAAGCTATGAAGGCGAAAGTCTTCGGACCTGGCAATAACTGATGGTTATGAGGATTGCGCAGCCCCGTTCAATCGCTGGTTCGGTGCGTAACTGAAAAGAGACCTGTGGGAAAATGATGGAAATGATAGAGAGGATAGAAATGAGACTGGGTATCTTTATACGCAGGGGGTTGGCACTCGCCCTAGTTGTCATGCTGGCGCAATCAGGAGCGGCGCGCGCTCAGGAGTATGTGCCACCTAATTACCCGCCTCCTGAGGATATGCGGCAATGGCTGATTGCTACCGAGCATCAGACCGACATTCCTGTAGGGACCACAATCACGCCCGAGAACTGGCAGCAATATAAAGAGGAAATGAGCTACGGTCTGCAGACGCTCTACTCGGGCAAATATTTTTGGAAGATCCCGCCGGATTCCGCAATCACAGTCGGTCCGACAATTCTTCTCTCCCAGCCAAAACCGTATGTGGAGGCTGGCGAGAAATACGGCTCTCAAACGTCCATCGGGGTGACAGCCAATGGCCACCGGTTCGTCAAGAATTACGTGGCCGGAATTCCTTTCCCCGATGCCTTTAGCCGCAAGAATGACCCGCAAAAAGGATACAAGATCCTGGCTGACGACTATCTATCATGGGTGCCTGATCTCTATGCCCAACCCTTCGGCCATCCAGGTGTCAGCTGCACGCAGGACCGATTCGCCAATATCGCCTGCACGACGCTTGTCTGGATTTATACCCAGGTTGGATGGAACACGGACCCGGGAGTTCCGCGCAACTATCCTCAGGCCGGAGATGCCTGGTTTACACAGTGGTTTACCGTGGAAACTCCAGAACAGTCAAAGTACACCACGAATTTGACGATTTTCTATAAGAATCCCGAGAAAGAGCAGGACGACTACGTTTTCGTGCCCTCCTTGCGTCGCTCGTTACGGCTTGCTGTTACGGCTCGATGTGCGCCGGCTGCGGGAAGCGATTTGGTCCTCGACGACTATTTCACGCCAGGGTTCAATGGGGGGCTCGCGCTATTCGATGCTACCTACCTGGGGCATCGCAAGTTACTAATCCTGGAGGGTGACTTCACTCATCAAACCGGTCGTATCCCTGAAGACTGGGACATGCCCCTGGGTTTCCCAAAACCGTCGTGGGGAAAATGGCAGCTGCGTGACTACGACATTATCGACGTCCGCCGAATCCCGTCAGAGCGGGCCGGCTATTGCTACGGCAGCCGCGTCATGTATGTCGACTCAGTCTATCATTACGCTGCATGGCTGGATATTTTCGATGCCAACCTCAAGCATTGGAAAATCCAATTCTGGGCCTCGAGAGCAGAAGACGTGCCGCTGCTCGGACACGTCAATACAAATTCGGTCACACTCGCTGTGTGGGATGTTCAGAACGATCACGCAACCTATTTGTCGACCTATGACGCGGCCGGGGTGGGGCCATACTTTAATCAGGCGGCGCCGCCGGAATATCACAATTTCACCAAGTACTCATCGCCAAGCGGATTGATGCAGGTGATGCAGTAGGAAGTCAGAGTCGGGGAGCGATTGCCGCTGGGGCGAGATGAGCACGGAAATGAAAAGAGGCAGGTAAAACATGATTGTCGAGATGCGCACCTACACGCTCAAACCAGGCACCGTCGCTCGAGTCGAGGAGCGATTCGGTCAAGCGCTTCCAGCTCGGCTCAAATTCTCGCGCCTTGCGGCACTCTGGCATACAGAGATCGGTACACTCAACCAGATCATTCATCTGTGGCCATACGACAGCCTTGCGCATCGCGAGCAAACGCGCGCTGCGGCAGCACAGGCCGAAGGCTGGCCTCCCGCCATAGCTGAATTCATCGTCGAGGCGAAGGCTGAAATCCTGGTTCCGGCGCCCTTTTCGCCACCGTTGGAGGAGCGGTCGTTGGGCAGCCTGTACGAGATTCGCACTTACACCTATGAGGCCGGCGCAATACCCAAGGTGATCGAGAGCTGGAGCGAGAAGATAGAAGCTCGTACGAAGTTGTCTCCTCTGGTCGGATGCTGGTATTCGGACCTTGGCGAGCTCAATAAGTGGGTTCATGTCTGGGCGTATCGCGACTATGCCGAACGGGCGCGGATCCGACACGAAGCGGTGGAGCGCGGCATTTGGCCACCCCGCTCGGGTGCAGGTCTGCTGAGGCAGGAGAATATGCTGGTTATTCCAGCTTCGTTCTCGCCGTTACACTAGCTTCGCAATATTCCGCGGGAGGACAGTTTGGCTTCGTCGGTGGCCGACGCCGGCTTGCCCGTCAGCGAACATTTGGTGCCGACCGAGGTAGTCATAATGAAGCCTCGGGCTGGACCGCGCATGCAATCTCTTCTAACGTGCGGGCAGCATTCGTGGTTTTAAGGTAGCAAGCCCGCAAAGCCAATCAGAGGTCGCGGCGCATTAGAAGCCAGAAGGGTTGAGGGATAGCACCGGGTCGGTCAAAGAAATGGAGGAAATCAATGGACTTGCTTAAGAATCGAGTCGCGGTGATTACGGGCGGGACCGGAGCGCTGGGGCGTGCTGTGAGCGAGCGTTTTTTGGAAGAAGGAGCGCGGATCGCGGTCCCTTGGATTGTCGAAGCCGAGGTGCCGCTGTTCAACAACCGGATAGGCAGTCGTTTTGGAATGTCCAGTGTCTTCCTGAGCAAGGTCAACCTCGGTGAGGAGGAGCAGATCGCCAGATTCGTCGATGAAACCGTCCGTCAAATGTCGCGGATCGACATCCTGGTCAACTTGGTTGGCGGTTTTTGGGGTGGTAAGACCATTGCCGAAACCACGCTGGCCGAATGGCAAGCAATGTTTGATCTCAACCTGAAGCCGACCTTTCTCTGCTGCCGAGCCATCGTCCCCATCATGCAAAAAAATAAATACGGCCGAATCGTCTCGGTCAGTTCGCGCACCGGACTTACCGGAGCCGGAGAATTCGCCGCCTACGCGGTCGCCAAGGGGGCGATCAAGACCTTTACCGCCTCGCTGGCGGAAGAGGTTCTTGCCGACAACATCCTCGTCAATGCTATTGCGCCGAGCACGATCGATACCGAGGCCAATCGGAAGTCGATGCCGAATGCAAAGCATGAAAACTGGGTGAAGCCTGAAGACATCGCCCGGACCATTGCCTATCTCTGCTCCGAGCAGAATCAGGTCACGTCCGGAGCAGTAATACCGGTTTACGGCCGCGCGTGAATGGACGAATTGTAGGAGCATCAACCGGGGATGGACCGGCCTTGCGTCGGTTGATTCAAGCGTTCTTGCGGCTCTAGTTGGCCAGCATTCAAATGTTGACCGGTAGTGGGGGAGCCGAGAGCGCCTGGAATGCAAACCAAGCAAACGGGCGGTGGCGCCCCGCCCGTTCGCCGCAAGAGCGCCATATGTGCGGCATTGTTGTTCGCGCCACGTCCTGCCCAGTCCCACAAAGAAGTCATGGCCGGGCTTTCAGACAATAACCGTCGAGTTGATTCAAATCTGAAAGTGCAGAGCGGTGCGGCGCTGCTCGGTCAAGGATTGAAGAGTTGTCCGGCGCAAGATCGCATTGACGGTGTCACGCACCTCGCACCAAACGCTGCGCATCGCACAGCCCTCGCCGCGCTGACACAAGGCATTTGCCGAACCTTCTTCCAGACAGTCGACCGGAACATACTCTCCTTCGACTATGTGAATTACGTCCGCCATGGTGATTTTGGCGGGATGACGGGCCAGCATATAACCGCCATTGGGACCTTTTTGGCTGATCAGCAAGCCTCCACGCTTCAATTCGAGTAGCAGGCGGCGAAGGTAATTCTCCGGAATGTTCTGGGAGGCGGCGATTTCCTCGACACGCTGCGGCTGAGCCGCGGGAAAGCGCTCAGAGAGCATGATCAGAGCCTTCAAACAGTAATCGACGCCGACGCCGAATTTCATCTTTCTGACCGGCAGGATTTATATCAATTTTTACTGGATAGGGGAATAGATGACTTTTCTACTCACATTATTTCTTGACTAAGATAGTCTATTAAGTTACTTTTTCGACCGATCCCAATTTGGTCGTAAGAGTGACGAGGTCTGTGCCGAAACGAGAACCACCATCTCGCGAGCTAGTCCTTAAGCGCAACTCAGTCGAGAGGCTGAAGGCCGAGCTCTTCCCTACCGAATTGGCCAATCAATGGCAGAGACTGATCGATACTCCTTACGACAAACTGCCTGAAGAGGACATTGTCCGGCTGCAATGGTTCGGCATGTATCACGACAAGCCCAAGGTCGGCACCTTTATGATGCGGATCAAGATCCCGAGCGGGATTCTGACGCCCGACGGCCTCCGTGTCATTGGTGAAATCGCAGAGCAGCATGCGCGCGACCAGGCCGAACTAACCACTCGTCAGAACATTCAACTGCATTACATCACGCTTGACAGGTTCCCGGGGATTCTCGAGCGGTTGAAGGCGGTCGGATTAACCACGATGGGGGGATGTGGCGATGTCGTTCGCAACATAACTGGCTGCCCGGTGACTGGAGTCGACCGTGACGAGCTGTTTGACGTCAGCGGATTAATCAAAGAAGCGGCAGCATTTTTTTATGGCAATCGTGAATATTCCGATCTGCCGCGCAAACATAAAATTACGATTTCGGCCTGTCCGTATCAGTGTAACGCTCCAGAGATTAACTGCATTGCGTTGGTCGGCACGATTTATCAAGGACGAGCCGGTTTTGCTGTTCGCGTTGGTGGCGGCCAATCCTCGACTCCGCGGCTCTCGCGCCATCTGGGCGTTTTTATCACTCCCGAGCAGGCGCTGGCCGTTCTGCGAGCGATTATCGATGTCTGGCAGTCGTCGACCGAATATCGTTTGTCACGCGTCAAAGCACGGCTCAAATTCATGATCGACGACTATGGAGTTGAGAGCTTCAGGCAATTGGTGGAAGCGAGATTAGGCTTTGAACTCGAGCGGTTGGATGAGCTTCCGTTGCCGACATCGGAAAGCGATCACATGGGGCTCCATGAGCAAAGTGAGCCCGGAAAATTTTACGTGGGGTTTCCGGTTTATCTCGGCCTAATGAGCGGGCGGCAGATGCGCCGTCTTGCCGATCTTGCCGGGAGTTTCGGCGGGGACATTCGGCTCACACGTCGACAGAATTTCATTCTGAGTGGCATCCCGCAGGACCGGCTGGAGCAAGTCATCGCTGAAGCGGGCGAAATCGGTTTTCCTTTGGAGGTGAACGGCCTTTACGGTTCGTCAATCGGTTGCATCGGTGACCCTCATTGCAATTATGCGGTGACTCCGAGCAAGGAAAAGCTGGCATCGCTGATTGAGCGATTGACGGCCCAGTTCGGCAACCAGGTAGCCGGACTCAAACTAAACTTGGACGCGTGCCCGCACGCCTGCGCACAGCATTGGACAGGCGATATCGGACTTCAGGGAACAACAGGTCGAGGTCCGGACGGCGAGCCCCTGCAAGCGTTCGATATCATCCTGCGCGGCGGGCTTGGTCGCGACGCAGCTATCGGAAAGCCGCTTCTGCGGCGGGTTCCTGCAGCCAATGTTGAAGACACGGTCGCCAGGCTCTTCGAGGGGTATTTGCGGAATCGGCTCGAAGGCGAAACGTTTACCCGGTTTTGTGCGCGGATGCCTGACGAAGTCTTGATTGCGTTGGGCAATGGCGACTTCCCAAACCATCTGCCGGTACAGGTGGCCGATTGACGCCGCCCGTCATCGTGAGCTGAATAACCGCCAGCTCTGAAAGCGATCAAGCTTTAGTGATTCGTGCGAACTCGACTGGTGAATGAGATGCATACGGAACATCAGATGGATGAATTGGAAGCCGGTGAAGCGGCGGTCGAATTGGATGCCCTGGAACCGCAGGAGGTACTTGCCTGGGCAATTGAGAGGTTCGGTCGCCAGCTCGGGATCTGCTCAAGCTTTCAGGCAGAAGGTTGTGCCCTGATTGATATGGCCTCACGGATCGATCCGGGGGTTCGGGTCTTCACTATCGACACTGGCCGTCAGCCTGAGCAGACTTACCGGCTCATCGATCGGATTCGAGATCGATACGGGATCAAGATCGAGGTGTTCCTGCCGGATACGCGCGTTGTCGAACAGATGGTTTCGCGGCACGGCGCAAATCTATTTTATCGCGATGTTAACTTGCGCCTGCTCTGTTGCCAGGTCCGGAAGGTCCTGCCATTGCGGCGGGCGCTGATGAATTTTGACGCGTGGGTCACAGGGCTGCGGCGCGATCAATGGGCGACGCGGTCCAACATCCGCAAGATCGAGATCGACCATGATCATGGAGGAATCGTCAAGTTTGCCCCGCTGGCGGATTGGACCGAAGCCGAGGTATGGGATTATATCCGCGCCAACGATGTCCCTTACAATGAACTGTACGACCAAGGCTACAAATCGATCGGATGCAGCCCATGTACTCGCGCTGTAGCCAGCGACGCTGACCCTCGGTCCGGGCGTTGGTGGTGGGAAACTGGCGCGCCGAAGGAATGCGGAATGCATTGCTCGATTGAGACTGGTGGTTTCGAACACGAACTTGCCGCATTGTTAGGTGGTCACGGAGCCAATGGTCATGTGAATGGAAGCGTGGCTTCGTCACCCGCGGGGAAATCATAATCCGTAGTGGACGAACCAATCGCAGTAGACCGCCTGCAACGAGACATTCTTGTCCCTCAATTGGAGTCTTTTCTAGCTGCTGCCCCTGACTCCGAGGGGCGTGCTCCCTATATCAGACTGCGACAAGCTCTGGACAGATTGCTGATACCCCCGGAATTGGCCGAACGGCTTGGTGCCGTCACAGAAGTTCTTTTAAGTAGCGGTAGGGTCCGGAGTTTGTATGGTCCTGGCGCGGAATTGTCGCTTTGGTCCCTGTTCCAGAAGACCCCGCGCGGGCGCGAGATCGCCAGGTCGATTGACGGTGCAAATACCGCCCTTCAGCGTCTTATTGGTCAAACGATCCAGGGTGTCAGCGTAGTCGCCCGTGGACCGGCAGCTTATGCGTTAATCGTCCAGACAGCGGAAATGCAAATGGTCGTGAGATTCGAGCCGGCTGGTATACGCCTGGAAAACGTCGAGGTCGGCAGCGGTTGATCTCGGCGCTCGCCGTCGCTCTGAAGAGCTGGATAGGGACTGCCGCAAACGCGCGACTTAAAACCCCAGCGAATCGGCCCAATCGGCGAGTTCGGGAATCCGATAGCGTTCTCCGCTGTAAGCTTTATACATCAGAATTACCCAGAAAATTGCGGTACCGATATCGAAAATTCGAAGCAGAAAGGCCAGCAAGGCCGAGATCGGGTGCGGCATTACCGCGATGAACACAGCGGCGATGACCTGAACCGCGAACCACGCAATTGAAAATATAATCGATTGCCGTGCGTGAAAGCGGACGAACTCATCGCGGTTGTACGGCTCGACATACAGAAATATAACGCCGGTAATCGCTCCCAGCAGGTAGCTCAGAGCCGCGACTATTCGATAGTTAGGTGCCGCGCCCGCTTGTACGTCCATGGCCGGTTCCTCCTTGGCGCACGCATCGTTAGAAAAATAACCGAGTCTATTAATCAATCAGACCGGCGGAGCTACCGCAATCGTTTGCTAGTTGGCCTGTCGAGGTTACGGTGGCAGGCGAGCTGAGGAGCGCACTACGGTGTATCGCGTACCAGCAGAAGAATGGCAAGCAAACGTTTGGGCGTCACTGTTCCTCCCAAGATGCTCAGATGCCGCAGAACTTCCAACTCCTGATGAGTAACCCGATAGCGCGTCAACAAGGCGCTGTTCTTGAACAGGCGCGCCCAAGACCGATTGGGACGGGTCCAGGGTTGCGAGGCTGGTGCGATTAGCCCCCTTATCTCGGGATAAGCCAGCTCCAGCAGTGCCCTCCCGTCCACGCCGAGTGAGACTGCAAGTCTCTTTATCAAGCCCAGGGAGGGGCGTCGGCGGTCGTTTTCAAGCAGTGCGATGTGGCTTGCACGAACACCGAGCTTTCGGGACAGCGCCTGCTGCGTTAGGCCGAGTTCACGGCGACGCCTTTTCAGAAACGGTCCTAAATGAGCGGCAACTGTTGTTTGGGGGAGTCGAGCCCGGATGATCACCCGATGCGACCGGCGGTGGCCCGACGATGCATTGCCTCGGCTATTGACCCTCGAGTCAGTTGAAGCAGCTGCGCTTCCCATCCAGTCGGCCAATCTTTTCTGCGATTATATGGTAAGCGACGAAAGGAGCATGATTGGTGCCCAAACGAGCGAATAGATTCGATGGTCACGGGTTAGAAGAGAGCAAAGTTGCCTATCTGCATGTCGCAGTTCCGCACCACAGATGAGACTATCCTGTTTGGGGGGTGGGAGCGCTGGATGCGATCTCCGTTTCAATTCGGCTGGGCTATTGCCGCGGGCGCCGGGGGGAGGCAACAATGCAGCGTGGCCAGGCCGGGTTGCAGACGCTGTTTAGCACGACCGTTTTTTGGAGATGCGAACAGAGTAGGGCTCCGCGCTTGGCGCTGATGCTGGTATAGGAAACTAATCTAAGAGTTGAGCAACGCCACGTCGCTTCGGGAGGTGCCAGTACTTGCGGATTATCTTAATAGGCCAGGCAGCATTCGCGGCTAGGGCGCTCGAGGTCATTCAAGCCCGTGGCGACCAGATTGTTCATGTGTTTGCTCCGCCCGATCCCCCCGCTGGGCGTACCGACCCGTTGAAGACGAAAGCACTGGAGATGGGGCTGCCCTTGAGCCAGCCTCCAAATTTTCGGTCAGATGCGGTCTATGAGCAGATCAAGCGTCTCGATGCCGACCTGACAGTCATGGCGTTCGTGACCATGATCGTGCCGGAACGGATCCTGTATGCTCCGCGCTATCACTCGATCTGCTTCCATCCCTCATTGTTGCCGCGTCATCGAGGTGGTAGCGCGATAGCCTGGACCTTGATCCAAGGCGATCAGGAAACTGGGGTGACCTGGTTCTGGCCCGACAAAGGGATCGATACGGGCCCGATCCTGGTCCAGCGGCGGGCACCTATCGGGCCCAATGATACAACTGGTTCATTGTACTTCAACACACTTTTCCCTCTGGGAATCGAGACCCTGCGAGATGCACTGGCCCTGATTGAGAGCGGTAATCCGCCGCGCATAGCGCAAGACGAGAGCCTTGCCACTTATGAGCCGATTTGTCGTGATGAGCACGCACGGGTCGATTTCACGAAAAGCGGATCTGAGGTGCACAACCTCATTCGAGGTTGTGACCCTCAGCCGGGAGCTTATGCGTTTTTTGGGAGCCGTCGGCTGCGCCTGTACGAGCCCCGTATCGCTGAACCAGCGCCGGGTAGCCCGGGCACGATCATTTCGGTCGACGCCAGCGGAATGAAGATCGCGCTTCGCGGCGCGAGCGTTGTGATCCACCGGGTGCGATTAGAACCAGCACGTGACAAGGTTGTTCCGACCGAGTTGCGCGACCTCCGGCCAGGAGCTGTCCTTGAGTAGCCTCGTGTCTAACTAGCAGCCAGAGTAGGATCGAAATCACAAAGGATGTCCCATCAGGCCGGTATGCGCGGTTACACCGCCGTCCACGACCACTGCGCTGCCGGTCATGAAGGAGGCATCGTCCGAGGCCAGGAACAAAACGACCTTCGCGATTTCCTCAGGCCTGCCAAGCCGACCCATTGGGTGGCATTCTTCGGCACGGCGCCGGGCTCGTTGCGGATCGCGGGATCGTGCGATCAAGCCGTTTAGAACGGCTGGTGTCGCGATCACACCCGGGCAGACAGCATTGACCCGGATGTTCTTGCGAGCATATTCAATTGCGGCCGCCCGCGTCAGATTGATAACCCCGGCTTTGGCTGCATTGTAGGCGCCCGCCCCATAGTCGCCACCGAGACCGGAGATGGAGGCGGTATTGACAATGACGCCGCCTCCCTGAGCCACCATTTGTGGCAGGGCGAAGCGCATTCCATAGAAAACGCCCGAGAGTGTGACCGAGAGGGTTTTTTGCCAGCCGTCTATCGGCGTTTCACCGATCGGACCGAAAGTTGAGGCAAACGCATTGTTAAATAGCACATCGAGGCGGCGAAAATGATCGACCGCGCTCTTGATGAGATTCTCCACATCCGCAGGATTGCCCACGTCGGCCTGGTGGAATATTGCGGCCGCTCCAATCTCGCTGGCGACCCGATTACCAGCGCGATCGTCGATGTCGGCGATAATGACCCGTGCACCTTCGGCAGCAAACAGCTTAGCCGTGGCCTCGCCTATCCCGGAGCCTCCGCCTGTGACAATCGCTATCTTGGCGTCAAGTTTTCCCATTTTGCTTTCAAACCTTTCGTTGACTATTTCCTATGAGCGAGGTTGTGGGTCGTAAAGCCCTCGCAGAACTGCAAGCTTTCCGGATCTTACGGTCGCTTGCCACACTTTTATATCGCGATTGAAAAGTTGTCGCACCATTTTGGATAATTCACCGGCGCTGAAAGAGGACTCTTCAATGAAAGCGATTCAGTTCGATCGGATCGGTGGTCCGGAGGTGATGTATTACACCGATGTTCCCAGGCCCGAGGTGCGACCTGGAACCGTACTGATCCGCAATCAGGCCATCGCAGTGAACTTCGGCGACTTGTTCTTCACCCGTAACGAGTACCTGGTTAAGCCGCGGCTTCCCGATACACCTGGCATGGAAGCAGCGGGCGTAATTGACGCTGTCGCACCTGACGTGAGCCATCTCAAACCCGGCACCAGGGTGGCTTATATCGGCATGGGTTCCTACGCTGAATACACTTTGATTAAGGCAGGCCGCGTAATGGTTTTGCCTGAATATCTTTCATTCGAGGAGGGCGCAGCGTTCCCGATCGCAGTCCTGACCGCCTGGCACACTCTTCACACCTGCCATCATTTAACACCCGGCCAGACGGTAATTGTTCATTCGGCTGCTGGCGGAGTTGGAATTGCTGCGGTACAGATTGCCAAAGCTTACGGTGCACGGGTCTTCGGCACCGTCTCGAAGGACAGCAAAAAATCTATCGTTCGTGATTTCGGAGCCGACGAAGTTATCAATTATGAGACCGACGATTTTGCCGCGACGGCGCTGCGGCTCACCGACGGGCGCGGAGTCGATTTGATTCTTGACGCGGTCGGCAAGCCGACCTTCGAAAAGGGACTGAGCTGCCTGGCACCTTTTGGTCACCTGGTGCTGTATGGCCGAGCAGGCGGCGCTCCCGAGCGACTCGATCCTCTTCGACTGTTCAGCAAGGGACTCAAGGTGAGCGGTTTTGCAGTACCAATGGTTTACAGCATGAGTGAAATCCATCAACGGGCGGTCGCCGACGTGTTCCGCCTTTCGCGCGAGGGAAAACTCCGAATCCCTGTCGGGAAAAAGTTCCCATTGTCAGAGGCCGCCGAGGCACATCGTTACCTGCTCTCGCGCGAATCCACTGGCAAGCTCTTGTTGATCCCGTGAACCATTGGCAGGACATTGAGTTTGCTCCTTACCGCCACTCACGCTTCCCAATTCGAACTGACCGTCTGCATTCCCAGATGATTTGGCGATCGGGTCAGCATGGCGGTTGATAACTTAATTTCTGATTTCTGACTAACTGTTAAACCTGATTTTTCCAGCTCTGGGCTTTTGCAAATCAACTTGCAGGCCAGTTGAGCGCGTGACAGGCGGCCCCCGGTTTTCGTACGATCGTCAAGCGGATCGGGCCTGTGATGTTCGAGTCCAAGGAGGGGTGAGCGACTCATATTCCCGGACGGAGGAGCTGACGCAATGAGCACAAGCGAAAACAAAAAGCTGGTACAGGAAGCCTTTGCGGCTTGGGCGCGAGGTGACGGCAACGCGGTATTCAATCTACTCGCGGACGACGTACGTTGGACGGTCATAGGAAGCACCCCCGTGTCGCGGACCTATCTGAGTAAGCGCGAGTTCTTCGATGGAGCGGTAAAACCGCTGAGCGAGAAGATCTCGGGCGCCATTCAGCCCACTGTCCGCGAGGTTTACGCGGATGGTGACAGCGTGATCGTGCAATGGGACGGGCGCGCCACGGGCAAGAATGGCACTTTGTACAATCAGACCTACTGCTGGGTGATGCGGTTGCAGGGGGGAAAAGTACGCGAGGGCACTGCCTACCTGGATACCGAATTGATTTCGCAACTGTGGAAATGAGGCAACGGTTTTCAACCAGGCCCTCGGAGAACGCTTATGTCGAACAACCAATCCTTGCGCGCTAACGAACTGCGTGCCCGACTGAACCACCCGGTAATCGATTCCGATGGTCATTGGGTGGAGTTCGGACCGCAGCTAACTGACTACCTGAAGCGAGTCGGTGGGAGTAGGGCTCTTGAAGGCTTCAAGTCAAGACCGACGGAAGTCTGGCATCTCACGATTCCCTTGGCAGAAAGACGCGAACGCCGCCTCGACCAACCGGTCTGGTGGGGAACACCGACGCGCAATACGCTCGACCGTGCCACTGCGATGCTGCCGCGGCTGCTTTACCAGCGGCTTGACGAGCTGGGTTTCGATTTTGTCGTCCTGTATCCCTCCGCTGGCTTGCGCACGCCCTTTATTGCCGACGCGGAACTGCGTCAGCTTACCTGTCGGGCTTTCAACACATTTTCGGCCGAGCTTTTTGCTGAATACAAGGATCGGCTTACGCCGGCAGCGGTTATTCCGATGCATACTCCTCGGGAGGCAATCGAAGAGCTTGAATACGCGGTTCGGGAGCTCGGACTGAAGGTCGCCATGATGGCGAGTCTGATCCGACGGCCGATCCGTTCGAGCCGGCCCAATCCGCGCTACAACGAGTGGTTGGACGTGCTGGCTCTGGACAGTGAATTTGATTACGACCCGGTATGGAGGAAATGCGTGGAACTGGGTATCGCCCCGACCTTTCATTCGGTTTCCAAGGGAGTTGGCACGCGGGTGTCACCCTCCAACGCTGTCTACAATCATATCGGGCATTTTGGGGTTGCCGGCGAAGCAGTCTGCAAAGCGCTGTTTTTGGGTGGAGTGACTCGGCGCTTTCCCAATTTGCAGTTTGCCTTTCTGGAAGGGGGAGTAGGATGGGCGTGTATGCTCTATAGTGACCTGATCGGGCACTGGAAGAAGCGCAACCCACTCGCGCTCGCCGAGATTGATCCGGCTAACCTCGACCGCGAGGGGCTGATCAGGCTGTTCCAGCAATATGGCACGAAAGGGGCCGCAGAGCACGCAGACTACTTGCGTGACGAGCCGCGCGAACCATCTCCCCGAACCGCTGACCCTGATATATCGCTCGACGACTTCGCCGCATGCGGAATTGAGCATCCCGAAGATATCCGCGAGCTGTTCGTGCCCCATTTTTACTTTGGTTGTGAAGCCGACGATCCTGTCAATGCCTGGGCTTTTTATCCCAACGTGAACCCTTTCGCTGCGCGCCTCCGGGCAGTGTTCGGCTCTGATATCGGCCATTTCGATGTGCCGGACATGACTCAGGTGCTGCCGGAAGCCTACGAGCTGGTGGAACAAGAGCTGATTGATGAAGCCGACTTTAGAGATTTCGTATTCACCAACCCCATTCGTCTCTGGGCGGGAAGCAACAGGGAATTTTTTCGTGGAACAGCGATCGAGGTCGAGGCAGCGAAGGTTTTGAACAGTGTCTAAGGACGAAGCGACGTTTCCCTGCCTCAGCCTGCGAACGATCGTAGCTACTGCGCCCGGTAATCGGACGACTGCAGCTCCGTAGTGGAGAAGACATCGTGGCTTTCACTCATCTGTTGGTGGAAAAGATCGATCGGATCGGTCGAATTACGCTCAACCGGCCGCGTTACCGCAACGCCCAATCGACCATTTTGTTGCAAGAGCTTGATCAGGCCTTCGAACAAGCGGCCGCCGATGACGATATCAAGGTTGTGATTCTGGCCGGCGCTGGCGAACATTTTTCGGCTGGGCACGATCTTGGCACCCCCGAGGAGCGCGAGAATCCCGAAAGCTATCTCAACACGAAAGGTTTGAAGAACAGGCACATAGGCTCGTGGCGGTTATTTTTGGACAACACCCTTCGCTGGCGCGACCTACCCAAACCAACTATCGCGCAAGTTCAGGGCTACTGCATTTTTGGCGGCTACATGTTTGCCTCGGCGATGGATCTGATTGTGGCCTCTGAAGATGCCAAGTTTCTTCCCTCGCTTACCCAGTACTTCTCCGCACCGTGGGATATCGGGATCCGCAAGGCCAAGGAAATTCTGTTCCAGAGCAGATTTATCGAGGCGCCGGAAGCGTTCAAACTCGGCCTGGTAAATCTGGTGGTACCGCGTGCCGAGCTCGAGAATGAAACACTCAAGCTGGCCAATCAGATCGCGGAAACCGACGCATTTACGTTGCGCATGATGAAGTTTGCTATCAACCTGGCGCAGGACGAAATGGGTTTTCGGAACGCCGTACGAAACGCCCATTCACATCATTTTCTCACTCGTGTCCAGGAGTACAGTCAGCGCGATGCGGGTGCAGCGACTCCACCAAAGCGCTTGCCGGGAGTTGAGCAAGCTTTGAGAAAAAGCCGAGCCACCAGTAGATGAGAGGCCGGCCCTCCGGTCCAATGTCTGGTTCTATCCCGGGGGCCGCTGCATGTGCCACTCGGTGGCGCGCTGGTACGCTGCGCCAGTGCGAATCAAGATGGCTTCAGCGAACAGACCGCCAACCAGCTGCAGGCTCGGAGGCGGCCCACTTTCAGCTGGGCCGCACGGCAGTGAGAGAGTTGGATTGCGACTCAGGTTGAACGGGGCCGTGAATGTGAGCAGCGGGTTGGGCTCCTTGAGCAATCTGCCGTCAGACGGGATCGCGTCGTTGGGCAGAGCAATCGAAGGCATCGTCGGACAAGCGATGACGTCGACCTGCTGAAATAGTTGTTGCAATCGGTTAGCGAAACGCTCACGCACCATGTGAGCATTCGCGTAATCCTGGCCGCGAATCGACGCGCCGAGTTCCAGAAATGAACGAAACCCGGGCCCATAATCGTCTGCCCTCGAGGGGTATGTGGTAGCGTGTGCGGCGGCGGCTTCGGATGCACACAGCATTGTCCACGCACTTAGACATGGTTCCACGTCTGGAACCTCAACCTTGAGTATGCGTGCTCCGACCCGTTCGAGAGCGCTAATCGCTTTACCGACAGCTGTCGCAACAGGATCGGAGGCTCGCCCCACGTATCTCTCGTCAAATCCGACGCGAAGTCCATCAGCCCCTGCTTCTATCGCGGTTGCGTAGTCATCCACCGGTGCGTGGTTTGAAGTATCATCAAGTTCATCACGTCCCGCGATTACCCCAAGGACCAGGGCGGCATCGCCGACGCTACGCGTCATGGGGCCGATATGGTCCAGCGATTCGCCCAAAGGAAAAACTCCGTGGCGACTCACGCGCCCCCAGGTAGGCTTGAGGCCGACGATGCCATTTGCCGCGGCCGGAAACCGAATCGAGCCGCCCGTGTCGGTGCCGATGGCGGCAAAGCAGAGGCCCGCGGCGATGGCAACGCCCGACCCGCTGGAGGAGGCTCCGGGCCAAAGCTCGCGATTCCAGGGATTTCGTGGACCGGGAATTTCTGGATGATACCAACCCATCGCGAATTCCGTCAGATGCAGTTTGCCTAATAACACCGCACCAGCGGCGTCTAAGCGATCGATGATCGTGGCATTTGAATCGGGCCGCCAATTGCGCAGAAGCTTGCTTGCGCAAGTCGTTGGAACCCCCTTGGTCCAGCACAAATCCTTCACTGCGACTGGAACGCCATGAAGCGGCCCGCGCCAGTTCCCTGCGGCGATTTCCTTGTCAGCAGTTGCGGCTTGACGCAGAGCCGAATCCTCCAACACGGTTAGGTAGGCGCGCAAGGTGGGATTTAGTTCACGGATACGATCGAGCATCGCGTGGGTAACCTCAACCGAAGTGACTTCACGCTTGCGCAACCGCGTTGAAAGTTCGACCAAAGAAAGAAACGCTAGTGTCGAGATTGCCATGAATCTCTCCCCGCTGCCTCTTTGCTCACTAACGAATCGAATGCAACTTCTCCAGCGACTTCTATAACAATAAGGCCGTCGAGTCTGCACGAGATCGTTGCCATCATATTTCCCAGATCTGCGGTGTCGGTCGAATTCGAAGCGTGGAAGCGTGGTAACTATCGCTTACCTGTTGAATCTGGTACTGGAAATCATCGGGCAGCGAACAACCTTGCGCGCCGGCAATCGATGGAAGGCGGAGGATTGCAGCCGGTCGAACCTGAGGCCGGGGGCATCTTTGCGGTTCTGTTCCCAGCTAGTTGCGTCCTGAGTTCGCACGGTCCGATTGCCTCAACACAAGCCACGCAAATAGGTTTTCGCGCCGCTTCAACGAACCGAACGCTTCTTATGCGAGCCGTCAAAAGCAGCCCAACGATACACTAAAAGCGGAGGATGAAGCGGATGTCACCGAAGCGCACCTCGCTGCCGTTACTGACCACGGCGGAACCCTGAACAGGGTTGTTGTTCACATAGCTACCATTAGTCGAGTTGAGGTCCGTCAACACAAATGAACCGTCGCGGCGTACCAGTCGCGCGTGCGACCGCGAAACACTGGGATGAGGTATGACGATGTCGTTGTCTTCGCCGCGACCCAGCGAAACTTCTGACTTAAGCAGCGTGTACTCTGCGGGTATGGGGTCAACGGGTTCAATGGCAGTAAGCCGAGCCTCGCTGGGTACGGATGGATTGCCGGGGCTGGGCGATCGTGTAGGAGGTGCCTGAATCCGCGACCCTATGCGAGCACCCTGAGCCAGGACTTGGCGCGCCGCCGCTGCGACATCAGGCTGAGGCGTGCGGCTCTGAGCGTCAACTATTGCCTGCAGTTCATCACGGGAAACCCCGAACCGAACCCTCGACAATCCCAGGAGCCCGAGGACTGCGAGTAATGGTACCGCACCGTTCCACCAGCTGAACGATAGCTGCACCAATTCGTTTCCAGACTCGCTACCAGTTTCCGGGATATTAATTGCGGCGCCACCCACGCCCTTGACCTGATAGGAAGTTTCAGCCTCACTGCTTTGGCCATTGTAGCTGACCCGCAATTCCACCGTGCGGTTAGTGCCGTCCTGAATCGGCCTCGGGGTCAAGTACGTCAACGAATATTGGGTTGCGATGGAATGGCCGATCTCGCGCACCAGTTCAGGGAAGCGGTTCTCTTCGGTGACAATGTTGTACAGGCGCCCGCGAGTGGCTTGGACGATCTGCTGATATTGCGGCGCGATGAATGGTGGTGGCGCGACCGCGTAGAGTGTCAACCCATTCTTACTGAGCTTGGATGCGACCGATGCCCCGGTCTCTTCGGTTACATCGGCGTTGGGGTCGGGATGATGGAGCCGATAAGCAGCATCGCCGGTCCGGTCTGGTCCATCGCCAGCAACATGCGGCGGTGCATCGGTAATCATGATGATGATTCCCTGGGCATCCGGTCGAAAGGGCAGGGTGGCTGCGTAACTGAGAGCATCCAGCGGATCCTCAGGAATATCACCCCCGCCGCCTGCGTGGAGGGTGCCGACCCAATCCGTAAACTGCTGCACGTCAGCCGTCAGTGTTTTGCGGTAGGGGCAATTGCAGTCCGGATAGGCGGAAACCACGTAATCTTCGAACGTAACCAATCCCAACCGATAATCGCGATGGTTCTGTGCGAGGTCTTGGGCGAAATTGATCATGTTTTGTTTGACCGCGTCGATATAGGGCTGCATCGACTCGGTGATATCCAGTACAAAGACAATATCGACTGGACGGCCCTGACCGACCCCTCGAAAATAGAGAATTTTTGCCGGCTTTCCGTCCTCGAAGACCTGAACGTCGTCCTTGGTTAAATTACCTACAGGTTGACCATCCTGATCAGTCAGTCCGAAATCGAGTTGCACGGCCCCGTCCGAGTCAAAGTGCGCCAGACCCGGATTACCGAGCGCGACCTGAAGTGAAGCTGCGGCCACAGGAGCGAAAATCGACGTGGCCGCGACCGCGAATAGAGCGACGCCCGCCCAGCGTCCGAAAGCGGATAAAAATACAGACAGAGCACGCGTTGTTAGGCGCTGAGAGATGCCTGGGCGAACCGATCGGTCGACGACGGATCGCGCAGCGCGAGATTTCGGACGCCTCAACACTTGAAACATCCAGTACCACCAATTCTCCGGAGCCCACCCACGACAATCAAGAGTTGGTGACGCGGGTTGGTGGGAGTCGTTGACGGAAAAGGCTCGTGGGCGGTAACCACGCCAGCGCAGGCCGGGCTGCCGCCCGATGCTTGCCTTAGCATCCTCATTACGCTATGCCAAAGCGCTGGTTTCAAATCGCCTCCGACGAACGATGACTGGCCGCTGGCGGTCCAAAACTGCCGCGGGGGGTGAGTTTTACCGTACTTTCTGGTATCGATCTGGGCAATATGATGCTCGCGAACCTGCAAGAGCTGCCTCGCGAAGCGGGAACCTGAGCTGGTCCTGCATTCGGGGTGCTGAATATGGAGACCAACATTAGCTTCGATTCACCCAAGAAAAAATCGGCATTTTCACTCCGCGCAGCAGGAGCGTCGACAGTTCTATGAGACCAATAGCGCGCACAATCCTGCTGGCTCTCGTCGTCGTCGTCATCCTAGCGGCAATCTACCCGGCATACCGGTACTACCAGTATTTCGAGAATCACGTTTCGACTGACGATGCTTACGTTGACGGCTCGGTCTCACTGGTTTCGTCGCGAGTACCGGGCACTGTCAACAAGCTGTACGTGATGGACAATTGGACCGTCAAAGCCGGCGACCTGCTGTTGACCCTGGATCCGCGCGACTATGAAGTCCGGGTTGCCCAAGCTCAGGCACAACTGGAGCGAGCGAAACAATCGGTTGATGAACTCTATGCGCAACTGGAGGCTGCGCAGGCCGGCGTCAATCTTGCGGCCTCTCAGTTGCGTGAGACGCAACTCGATTATAATCGGGCCAAGGCGCTCCGTGAGCAAAATGTCGTTTCGGCCCAATATTTTGACCAGGCGACAACCGCACTTCGCGTAGCGGTGGCGGATGAGGCTCTGGCGCAACATCAACTTCAGCAGGCGCGGGCGGCTCTGGGGGGAGACATCGTCGATCATGCAAGGTATGACCGGCCGATCGTGCAGCAGGCGGAGGCGATGCTACAAGCTGCTAAGTTGGACCTGAGCTACACTGAGATCCGTTCGCCGATTGATGGGATAATCACTCGCAAGAGCGTTCACGTCGGTAATCGGATTCAGCCCGGAGAACCGCTCATGGCGATCGTGCCGGTCGATCGGCTTTACGTGACCGCCAATTTCAAGGAGACACAGCTTACTGATGTGCGAGTAGGGCAGCCGGCGGATATCAGGGCGGACATCTATCCCAACTTCGTTTATCGCGGTCATGTTGATTCGATCAGCGTTGGCACCGGTGCCGCCTTTGCCCTTTTACCGCCGGAGAACGCGACCGGGAACTGGGTCAAAGTGGTGCAGCGCGTTCCCGTAAAGGTGGTGCTTAATGAACCTCCACCGCCAGATAAGCTGTTGCGTATGGGGTTATCGGTCGAGGTGACCATCGATATTTCCGATAAACGCGGCCCGCTCCTTTCCTCAACCCTCCAGCAGGTTTATCAGAAGCGGCAGGAGATACCCTGGGTTATGCCTGACAACCTCCAGTATCAACCGCAGCAATCAAACGTGAATCGTGGTATCGGTCAGTCAGCAGTACGCCCGCAGTAAGTAGCTGCGGCCCGCTGAATCAGTGATTCTCGAGGCGTCAACAGACAATTAAGCTACCAACATGTCAGACGGTCTGCCCCTGAGTTCTCATATCGAAAGCATTCAGGCTCGTCTGGCTGCTTATCTCGGGACGCGGATCGCCTATTTTCGCATGCTGGCAAGCGGCTGGGAGACAACCGTCTACGAGTTTGCGTTGGAAACTAGGTCGCATCGCTGCGCAGACTTGCCGGTTCACATGCCATTGGTGCTTCGATGTTACCAGGAGCCGCGAGCGGCGATGAAGGGAGGCCGCGAGGCTGGCGTGATGCGTTTATTGGCTGCCAGCAACTATCCGATACCACGGGTTTTCCTGTTTGAAGAAAATTGCGAACCACTGGACTCGCCTTTTCTTATCATGGAACGAGTCTCAGGCAGCCCTTTGTTTTCAAACCGTCCTTTCCTGCGTGCCTTTAAGACCTTTTCCATGGGATTTGTGGCCTTTGTGCGTGCGCAAGCGCAGCTGCATTCGCTCGGTACCGACGGTCAAATCGCGCCGGTCAACGTTCCTAGGGCCTATACGAGCAGCAACGCCCCGGCTGAGCTGCCTTTGCTCGAACGGCTGTTTCGGATCATCGAGCGGCGAATCGAGGAAGCCCCATTACCGGGTCTGAAAGAAGCCTTGATCGCTCTGAGGACACGGGCTCCACGCTACAGTCCCGCGTGTTCGACGATCGTCCACATGGATTATCATCCCCAAAACGTGATGGTTAGCGGGCCCAGAGTGAGAGGGGTACTGGACTGGGTGAATGCGGATTTTGGCGATCGTTACCTGTGCGCAGCGACGACCGCCGTGATCCTCTCCACGTCTGCGATGGACCGACCGCGTTGGATGAGGGAAAATGCAGTCGGAAACGCTTTGCGCAAGCTGTTCGCATCCCTTTACCTGCCGCTCTATCACGCGGCGCGGCCGATCGAGATTGAGCGATTTCGTTTCGCGCAGGGAGTGGCAGCTCTGCTGCGCCTGTCGATGTTCGGGATGATGCGTTCGCGGGGCCCGCAATCGGTCGGCTTTCGCCCAGCTGCGATCGAAAATGTCACGCCTTCGGTGCTGCGTCTCTTATCGCGCTACGCCAGTAGGAAAACTGGCGTGCCGGTCGCGATCTGAGGTCAGATTTGCTTGAGTTTATCTGGGAGTTTTGATCACTTAGGCCCCTCTTCAATCAACGTGACCTAGCATTAGAGCGCTTGACGCGCAGGATGAGTTCGACAGTTTCCCAATCGAGTTCAGCTGGCTCGTGGTTCTTATCGTAGCTGAAGGAGCGGATTTTCTGCTGATCCATCACTGAATGCAGTGTAGACCGCAGCCTGCTTGGAGCGCTGCCGCTTTCATGCGCCTTTCAGGCTCAGCCACCAACACGCTGTCGACTCGGACAGGGCAATCGACGGTCGGCCCCCTGCAAGCGGCTGCGGCCGGGACACCAGCAGATACCGGATTCTGTCAAAGCGAACTCTGGGCAGTTCGTCTCCGGTGAATCGACACGTTGCTAACCGTTAGTGACTGCAATGTTGTTGGAATTATCGCTTCCGTCGTGAAAAGGATTGTCAACCACTATGGTAGCTTCGCGCGAGGCGCCCACGCCGACCATCGCCAATCCCACGCCGCAAAGTTCTTGGAGACGCTGGAGATAACGCCGGGCATTCACCGGCAGATCGCTCAACGAGCGTGCGCTGCTAATAGACTCGCTCCAGCCTGGCAACGATTCGTAAACAGGCTTGACCTTGCCCAACAGGTGAGAGTCTGGGACCTGGTCCAGAGTCCGTCCGCGGATCTGGTAGGCAACGCAAATTTTTACCGGGTCGAGCCCCGTAAGCACGTCCAACTTGGTCAGCGCTATTCGCCACATACCGTTCAAACGAACTGCGTGACGAGTTAACACGGCATCGAACCATCCGATCCGTCGAGGGCGGCCGGTTGCGCTGCCGAATTCGTTGCCTTCCTCGCGCATCATATCGGCGAGCCGGCCGCTGATCTCGGTCGGAAACGGGCCACCACCGACGCGAGTTGCGTAGGCTTTGCTGATTCCGAGGACGCCGTCGAGGGAGTTGGGCGCTATCCCGCAACCGCTGAAAACTGCGCTCACTCCGCAATTCGAAGATGTGACGAATGGGTAAGTCCCGTGGTCAATATCGAGCATTATGCCGTGGGCTCCTTCGAACAGCACCCGTTTTCCGCTCGCGATGGCTTCCTGGAGGAACCTCGACGTATCGCAGACGTAGCGCAACAAACGACTGCGCACGGCTCGCATCTGGCTGACGAGCGGCGCAGCCGCGACGGGCTTCGCCTTTAAGACAGTTTTTAAATACGCGTTTTTGTCGCGAATGTTGCGCTGCAATTTCTGGGCAAATGCGTCAAAATCGGCCAGATCATCGAACCGCAGTCCAACTCGTGCCATCTTGTCTTCATATGCGGGCCCAATCCCGAAGCCGGTTGTCCCGATGGCGCTCTTGCCCAGCCGCGCTTCACGGGCGCGATCGATAGCGCGATGATAGGGCATAACCATGTGTGCTTCGCTACTCAACTTCAGTAGCTCGTCATCCTTTAGATGGCCGCGCCGCTTCAGCTCGGTAATCTCATCGAGCAAAGCGATCGGGTCAACCACCGTGCCATTGGCAATCACACAGATCTTGCCCTGATAAAGGGCACCAGCGGGCACTAACCGCAAAACAAATCTTTCGCCGTTAACGACCAGAGTATGCGCAGCGTTGTTACCGCCCTGAAAACGGACCACTATGTCCGCATCGGCGGCCAGCAGGTCGACGATCTTGCCCTTGCCTTCGTCTCCCCATTGCGAACCTACGACTGCGAGGGTCTTCATATCGAGCTGCAAACGGTGTGAGGTGGCCGAAAGTAGGCTGGTAGATCCCTGCGGTTTCCAGGTTCCCGTGACTTCATAATTTGATCAGCATTGCCGACGTGATAGCGGGGATGGTCTTGAGGCTCTCCAGCACCTGGGTCGGGACCGGGCCGTCGACTTCCACCAAACTGAGAGCGGTTCCACCGATCCGATCGCGCCCCAGTTCCAGGCCAGCGATATTTATTCCCGCTTGTCCGAGCAGAGTGCCAACTGCACCCACCACGCCCGGCACGTCGCGATTGTGCAGCATAAGAAAATAACCTTCGGGACTCGCCTCAATTGGGTATCCGTCAATTCGAATTAAACGCAGCGCACGGTTGCCGACGACCGAACCCGCAACCTCGTGAGTATCGCGGGCGGTTCGGACTGTGAGCGTTAGCACATTGATATAGTCAGCAGTTTCACGCGAGCGCGTTTCCGCCACATTGATTCCTCGTTCGCGTGCGATGTACGGAGCATTGACAAGATTGAACTGCTGGTCGAGATACCCGCTGAGCAGGCCCTTAAGAGCTGAAGCGATGATGGGTTCCGACTTTAAGCCTGCCGCCTCGCCGGCGAAACCAACTGCGATTTGGGTCGGAGGATCCTCGATTAATTGCGAGACCAACCGCCCCAGCTTTTCTGCCAATCGCATATGAGGTCCAAGGGTTTCGAGTTCCTTGGGGCCGAGCGCCGGAATATTAACCGAGTGACGAATCGTGCCCTCTGTGAGGAACTCGATGATCTGATTGGCGATATCGATGCCGACCTGTACCTGGGCCTCATCGGTGGCCGCACCGAGATGAGGCGTCGCGATCACGTTATCCAGCGTCAGCAATGGATGATTTGGGGGCGGTGGCTCATCGACAAACACGTCAAGAGCCGCACCTGCAATCCGCCCCGTCTTGAGCGCGGTATAGAGCGCGTCCTCGTCGATGATGCCACCGCGTGCACAATTAATCACCCGTGCGCCCGGTTTCATCATCGCGAAGGCTGAGGCGCCAATTAGACCGCGGGTTTCATCGGTCAACGGTGTATGAACCGTAATGAAATCGGAGCGACGGAACAGCTCCTCGAGGCTGACCATTTGGACGCCAATGCGGGCTGCGGCATCGCTCGTTAAAATCGGATCGAATCCGATCACCTTCATCTTGAGGCCGAGCGCGCGGTCGGCGACAATCCGGCCAATGTTGCCCAACCCGATAACGCCCAAGGTTTTGTTAAAGACCTCGCTTCCGGTGAACCTGCTGCGCTCCCACTTGCCCGCCCGGGTTGCAGCGTCGGCTGCGGGGATGTGCCGAGCCATCGCCAGCATCATCGCAATAGTGTGCTCAGCGGTCGTGACACTATTACCTAGCGGGCTATTCATTACCACGATTCCGCGGCGGGTAGCCGCGTCGAGGTCGATGTTGTCAACCCCTACGCCGGCCCGGCCGATTACTTTGAGGGAAGACGCACGCTCGATAACTTCGCGTGTCACCTTGGTTGAACTGCGGATTAGCAGCGCATCATAGGGCGCAATGAGTTCCGCAAGTTCGCCTGGTCTAAGGCCTGTGTGGATATCACATTGAATGCGTGGGTCACGCTTGAGGATCTCGATGCCCTCTGGTGCCAGCGAATCACTTAAGAGAACCCGGAACTGCGCTGGCATCGTGCTTAGATACCCTGACTAATTCGTCTTTGAACCGCTGCTACGCCAGCGCCGCACTCAAAGGCGTACCCGACACGGCCCAGTGCGATCTCGAGTGCGCTGACCGCCGTTAGCATGTCAAATGGGGAGAGATGCCCCATATGGCCGATGCGGATTAATCGGCCCTTCATCCGATCCTGTCCGCCCTGAACCCAAACACCCAATTCGTCACGCATGTAGCGCACGATTTGGCCGCTATCGATATTTTTGGGCGCGAGGATTGCGGTCAGACCCGGTGCAGGATTTTCTGGCAGGATCTCGAGCCCAAGTGCTTGAGCCGCAGCGCGGGTTGCTTCGGCCATCAATAGCAGTCGGGCAAAAACCCGCGGCAGGGTCTCAGCGTGGATCAGTTCGAGTGCCTTGTGCAATCCAAACACGAGCGACACTGCTGGCGTATAAGCGGTCGTGTGCTCGTCGCGTTGGGATTTCAATTCGCGCAGCAGGTCAAAATAAAAGCGTCGACCCCGGCATTTACTTGCTTGCGCCAGCGCCCGCTCCGAGAGAGCGACCATTGCCAATCCGGGTGGCAGCATTAGCGCTTTTTGGCTCCCGGTGACCAGCGCATCCACCCCCCAAACGTCCATCTTTTGCTCGAAAACGCCGACTGACGTGATCCCGTCAACCACCAGAATCACGTCGTGCCGCCTCGTTACTTCACCGATCTCGGCGATCGGATGAAGTGCGCCGGTCGAAGTCTCACTGGCTTGCACAAACACCGCCTTGGCTTGCGGATTGGCGGTTAGGGCGTCTTCGACCTGCTCTGCGCGGACACTGCGGCCCCATTCGACTCGAACCTGATGCGCTGTTGCCCCGTGAGCTCTGATAAGTTGGCCCCAGCGTTCGCCGAACTTCCCGCCGTCGACGTAGACCGCGTGCTCATCCGGGCTCAGCAGGTTGGCGACAACGGCTTCCATTGCACCGGTACCGCTCGATGCCAGCAGGATGACTTCCTGTCGAGTACCGAACAGGGGTTGCAGTTGCTGCCGGACCGAGTCGAGCACTGCGGCGAAATGCGGGGTGCGGTGGTGGATCACCGGCCGCGCCATCTCCAGCAGAACCTCGGGCGGAACTGGTGCAGGTCCCGGCGTAAACAAATAGGGATGACGATTTCTCTTCACGAAAGGCCTGGTATCACAGTCAAAAAAAAGCCTGGTGCCGGCATATTGCCGGGCGCCAGACCACTATGCATTGTCGAGAGGCCCAAGACCAGCTAGCCATAGTCATTATCGGAGCCATTGTTGTCAGTCAAGCTGGTAGGGGGCCTTTAACCGCCATCTAATGCTGGCTAATTTGAAGCCTGGTCTGTAGCATTTCTCGAAGCTAGCGAGGAAAAACAAAATAATGAGGCACTGTTCGATTTGCGGCAAGCGTCCGTCCGTTGGCAACAATGTGAGTCATGCGAACAACAAGACCAAACGGCGCTGGAAGCCCAACCTGCAGGAAGTGCGAGCTGCCACCGGCGGCGGCATCAAACGGATGCTGGTGTGCACCCGATGTATCAGGAGTGGACGCATTCAGAAACGCGCCTAAACTATCTCGCCAGTAATCGAGTCTCGGACCGTCAAGGGCTCACTTTGACGGTTAGAACAGCTTTTCAAGCAAGTTCGCAGGACGTGCGATAATGGCCCGGTTACCACGAATTACGATCGGGCGCTGCATCAGTTCCGGGTGCTCGAGCAAGAGGGAAATAACGGCTTCTTTATTGGTATAATCGGCTGGATTTAACTTGAGCTCCTCGAAGCGCTTGTCTTTTCGCACCAAATCTCCGACGGGACTCTCGAGCATGCTGATGATTCGTTCGAGATCTTCGAACGACGGAGGAGTTTTGAGGTATTCGATTGTCTCAAATGGCACGCCGCGCTCGCTCAGCAAGGCCAGAGCGCCACGCGAATGACTGCAGGCCGGGTTATGATAAAGCGTTATACGGTCCATCTCCGCTACTCCTCGCGAATTCATATGATTGTTCAGGATAGAGCATGACGCACCGTTCTGCGAGTTTAAGCAGCCCCAAATTACGCGGTTTGGCTCAGTCCAAGCCTTCAAGGTTCGCGATTCTAACCATGATCGTGGTCATGGGTGTAGTCGGATTGGGCGCGGTCGGGGCAGGTGCGGCCAGCGTTAGTGGGGTCCTGACCAGCTATCAAAGTCCCACACCAATCGCCAGCCGCGATCTGCATTTCCAGAATGTCATCACGGGTGACGTATACCTATCGCCCACGCACTCTGACGGCTCATTCCGGGCCAGTCTGCCTCCCGGCAAATATCAGCTACGGACTGAGTCCGGTGCAATACTGGTGAAAACGATAGTTGTGGACCGGGCTGACATCGACCTAGGACACATCAGTGAACTCGCGCCGTTTGCGCCAGCGCGCTTGTGGCAGGCGCAGACGATTGCGCCGAGTCATCTGACCTCTCCCGCGCCTTCTACTGCATATGTGAAAACCTCAGATACTACGCCATTGCCGGCTACTGCTGGAGCTATGCCCAAGCCCACCTTCGATTGGACCAAGCCTCCGCCCGAGACTGTGGCCACACAAGGTCCGAACAGCGTCACGGGAATAGCCACCGCTCCCTTGCCGGCCTCGCATTTGCCATCCGCCGCCCCCGCGTTCGCCGGGGGCGCCAGAGTGCCGTACTCGACAAGCCCAGCGGCTGGCGGGCAGGCGTCTCCTTAGACCTTGGCCAGTGTATCGTCCATGATGAGCCGGTCGATTTTCGTGCTGTCCAATCCTAGGCGTAAGAGCACTTCGCGAGTGTGTTCGCCTAATTCGGGGGCGCCAGATTTGAACCTGGTCAGAGGCTTAGCGCCGTCAGTCGCGACTGAAGCGGGAAAATTGAGGGGTCGGCCGGCGGCTGGGCTGTCGATGGACTGAAAGGTACCCCTGGCTACGAAATGTGGATCAGCGAGATTTTCCTCAGGTGTTCTAACACTTGCCCACAATAGTCCTTTGGCTTGCGCCTTGTGAAACAGCTCCTCGGAGGTCATTGATGCGGCGAGGCGGTCGACCAGTTCGTTCAGATGGGAATGAGCGGCCGAAGGAGACCGCTCGCACAACTGCTTGTACTCCTCTGAATGCAGATCGTGCTCGATTCCAGCCTCGGTGAGCATCTCGCCGATAACACGCGCCTCGTGCCGGCTCCAAAACATGAAGGCCTTGACGTAGCGGCCGTCCGCGGTGCGCCGAAGCCATGGACGGGTCGGATGCTCGGCAGCGTGACGTCCGGTCTGTCTTTGGACCACCGCGCGATTATAGATATAGCTTGGAATAGCAACCTCGGTGCAGTTGCTGACAGTTTCGTGGATCGAAAGGTCGATCAGGTCTCCCGTTCCGGTAATCTCTCGAAAATGGAGTGCAGCAAGGATGGCAAGAACCGCGTGCGCGCCGGCAATATGGCAGGCTTGCCACATCGCCGGTGCAATCGGAGGCGTATCGTACTTACCATCTGGACTCGGGTCGTAGCCGCACGACGCCATGACGCCACCCATGGCCAGCTGAGTTAAATCAGTCATTTTGAGATCGCGATACGGACCAGTGAGGCCAAAAGGAGTGAGCGTGCAGACGATCAGTCCAGGATTAACCGACCGCATCGCGCGGTAGAGCTTCAATCGTCGGTCGATCACCGACGCTTCGCCGGAATCGACAATCACGTCAACCAGGCTGGCAAGGCGCTCTCGCACTTCAGCAACTTGCGGCTGCTCGAAATCAAGCCTCAAGCTTTTTTTGCCCAGGTTGTAGCGGGCGAAATGGAGACTCTGCGTGCGGCCGGCGCGAGACAGAAATGGACCTATGCGGCGAGACTCAGCGCCACCGCGTCCTTCAATCTTGATCACCTCAGCCCCGAGCATCGCAAGCAGCAGTGCCGCAAATTCGCCGCGTTCGTCCCCGGTCTCCAGTATGACGAACTTTTCAAGTGCCTCGCTTAACGGTGCTTCCATGTTTAGATCACCCAATCCTCCCTGAGAGCGGCGATTTCCTGGGGTGTGAGGCCGAGTATCTCTCGGTAGACATAATCATTGTCTTCGCCCAGAAGTGGCGCGGCGCGCCCTGGCGGACCGCCGACGCTGAGCGGTGTACTTTCGGTTTTGGCAGGGAATTCCTCGACGGGCCAGGTTCCAATTTCGCTTTGAGGAAGAGGCGTGAAATAACCGCGGCTCTTAAGTTGTGGATCGCGCTCACATCGGTCGGCCGCGTTTTGTACCGCTGCCGCAGGAATGCCGCGGCGTTGCAATTGTTCCATCAACTCGTAGCGATCGTGAACTTTGGTGAATTCAGAGAGGAGCCGCTCCAATTCATCTTCCTGGGCTTTGCGATCCGCCGCTCGAGCAAAGCGGGACGAACGTGCCCAGGCGGGCGAACCCATCAGCTCCACCAATTGTGCCCACTGCTCGTCGTTTTGTACTGATATCGCAATCCACTCGTCATTGCCGCGGCATCGAAAAGCTCCATGAGGCGCCCAATCGGTAAATGGCATCCGGTTGCCGTAGCGTTCGGTGGGTTTGCTCGTTGCTTGCGCCTGTAAGATAGCTGTTCCCGACAGCATAAGACCTGTCTCGGTCTGGGACAGATCGATATAACAACCCTGGCCGGTTCGCCGGCGATTCATTAGTGCAGCGAGTACCAAGATGGCACCGAAATAGCCTGTCGAATGGTCGAGATACGAATAGCCCCAACCAGCAGGAGGCATCGGCTCTGGCAATCCGGACATGTGGGTCAAGCCCGAGAGTGCTTGTGCGGTGGGGCCTACGCTTCTATATGCATTGTAAGTTCCGGATTTGCCCATTCCGGTTATCTGCAAGTAAATCAGCCCGGGATTGATCTGTTTCAGTTCGGAATATCCGAGTCCCCATTTTTCCATCTGGTCAGGGCTGTAGTTTTCGCAGAGGACCGCGGCTTTCGCGATCAGACGTTTGAACAGATCGCGACCCTGGGGAAGACTCATGTTTAATGTGATGCCGTACTTTCCGGCATTGAGATTGTTGAATAGACCACTGCGATTAACGCTGTCGGGGGCACCCCCGGGAACGCTCGGACGAAGCATTCTAAGCAAATCGAGAGCGCGTTGGTCGTGCCATTCAACGCGGATGACCTCCGCGCCCATCGAAGCAAGCATCCTGGTTGCATTGGGACCCGCTACGATCTTGGTGAGGTCGATCACGCGAATCCCTTCCAAAGGGAACGGTCTATTTCGTTGTTCCACGACTATTGCCCTAGACGGAGTTGCAAGGTACGCAGCGTCGAACGAGTCGCTTGGTCGACCGACTCGAGCTTCGTTCTCTGGTCAGACTCACGCTGGAGAGCGCGACCGTCTCGCCCCGATTTTTTAGCTGTCATTTGCCCGGTACGGCCACGGATTTCCGTAGCGGTCCAGGCAAGCGACGTCAGTCACCGGTTTGCGCCGAACCCGGTAATGATGCCCTTGTGGATAGCCGATAGGCATTAGCGCGTAAGTTAGAACGTCCGGCGGAAGGTTGAGAATCTCTCGCACTTCTTCTTCGAAGAATGCATGAATCGTGGTTAGGACGGTGCCGAGGCCGAAGGCGCGGCAGGCCAGGATTACATTCTGGATGGCCGGATAGATACTTGATCCCGCAATCCGTGCCGTATTGCTCATGCGCGATTTAACGTCCGGGGGCAGATTGGATGCGCTGGTCCAAAGTGACGCCTTCAGGCACGGTACCAGCAGCACGGGCACGTCTCCCATGTGCTCGAACAAATGGGTAACCGCCTTCATGAACCGCTCGTACCGACCTTCGTCCATATGTGCTGGGCGAGGAGCACCCGCATACAGCTGCATTAGGATGGATGAGGCCTTGCGATAGACGTCGCCAAGCCGCCGACGAATTTCCGGGTCCTTGACGACGATGAAGACCCAGGACTGAGCATTGCTGCCGGAGGGTGCACGGATAGCGGCATCGAGGATCTTGGTAATAATCTCGTCCGGCACTGGGTCGGAACGAAACCGCCGGATCGAGCCGGCACTGTACATGACTTCAAAAAGATCGGTCTCAGGCATTGGTAGATTCCTCTGATTCCCGACCAGGCCGGGCTACGCCGACTGGCGAAGCCCGGCGAGCATGATCCAGCCGAACCAAATTCGTTACTGGAGAGGTGGCTTCAGAGCGAATTTGCCTGCGGCCGACCCATCAGCTTCTCCCGAACCCTGCGGGCATCTTCTGGATTGCTGACCATCGGACCGGGCTGCTCGCGATGCTTCATAATCTTGTCGTCCTCGTTGAAGGCACGGACAGTGGTACAGAATTCCAGCAGAAGGCCGTTAGGATCGTTAAAGTAAATCGAGCGGCACCATTCGTGATCGACTACCGGAGTCACATCAACCCCGTGCCTGAGCAACTCTTCGCGTTTTTGCTCGAGCTCCTCGACAGAATTGCAGTTGAAGGCGAAATGGTAGAAGGCGGGCGGCAGGTTCTGAGCGCTGTTTATGTCAGTCTTGAACTCTGCGGGAATGCCGGGGACTTTCTCGGGGCACATAAATGCCACTAGCGTTCCGTCACCCGTATCCATGAAAGCGTGTTTGATGCGACCGCCGCCGGGTGGTTCGAGAATGTCGCACCAAGCGACCTGCCAACCGAGCACCCTGGTGTAAAAATCAATCGTTCGATCTATATCCAAAGTGGCCAAACCGAGGTGATGAACTCCTTTGCGCTCCATGTTAGCTCATGTTCCTCCGTAGAAGCTCGTTGCAGAACGTTGCCAGCTCTATCACCAACTGGCGCGAACGGGCAAGGGAGGGGTCTGAAAGTGGGGTCAACAACCCGATTATCCCTATTCGCTTTAATCGCACGTAGTTGCGCACGAGTGGCAGCGAAAGCTAATATTTAAGTGTTCGGAGTATAAACTGGACGCATGCAGCCGCGCAGATGGCGAAAGTAGCCGATAGTGGCTGAGGATAGATTTCCTTGAGTATACGAGCGAATTGAATAAAACTTAATCCAAAGCCGTCGAAACGGTTGATTTTGACCATAATCGGTACTCTCGCGACGTGCGCTGAGCAAGCGCGTTCACAACGCCGAATAGGTCAGTAGTGAAGGTGACTATCGCCTTACATATCCAGGCAGAGCACTGAAGCGCCGACCGTGGTCGCGTCATCGGTGCTTCCTATTCATAAAAGCGATTATTAATGTGTAAATAGCTTCGTTTGTGATTTAGCTTGAGAAATAAGGACGATTAATGATGTTGTCTGACGCGAAAGTTCTCACTGTTAGTGAGCTCTCGGAGTACCTCCGGGTTCATCGTTCCACAATCTATCGCCTCTTGAAAAAGGGCCAGCTGCCAGGTTTTAAGATTGGCAGTGACTGGCGCTTTAATGTTGAGGCGATCGATCAGTGGCGAATGCAGCAGGGTGCAGCGCAGCTCGAGGAGCTGCGACACAGCAGTAATTGAAGCGCCACTAGCCGGCGCACGCCACTGCTAGCATAAGCGAAAGAGCCGACCTGCGGCTCGGGCCAGAGAGGACTGGCGTGTAGCGCGGGTACGGAATCGTGTGGCCAAGTGCGGAGAATGTAGTGGGCTCCAGTTTGTTAGGCCCCCAGATGGCGGCGGTGGATGAGAATTGCCAGCAGAAAAATCATAGTAGTTAGGGGCAGTAGTATCCGGTCAATCGACTCATAGCTTACGATTGTTGCACCGGAGCGACGCACGATCGCAGAGGGCGGTGCATCAAACTGCCCGCCGGTGCCAGCTGCAATCGTCCGCAGCAGCGATTCGTTAGCTCCGTGAAGCTTAAGTTCGGCCGCGTCTACAGCCTCCGGACCCTTGGAAGCTATTTCACGCTGTACCAGAACTCGCTCGGTGTCGCCGGCCTTTATAAGTAGCGCAAGGTGGTATTTGCCCCGCCGCAACGGTGCCGATTCGCCACGGTAAGTGGTGGTGTCGATCTGACTCATCGCCACGTCGTCGTTAAGCCCAAGCCCCGTAATGCGGCAGAAGAGGTTGCTTACCGGAAATCGATCGGCTTTTTGGGCCTCGAGCTGCACCGAACCGTCATTGGCTTCCCTGACTCGGAGAGTGAATGGTCCCGAATCACCTTCTCGGGCGACCCAGCTGACCAGTTGCGACCAGAACTGAGCGTAGCGACGCCAGCGGATCCAGCCAAGAGAGCCCAACGAATCAGGATCGGCTGAGAAAACTGCACTGCGCCCAAGCTCATATTGCCAAGTGGCCAACAGGGGTGCGCTACGCCGCCCTTTGTGGATTAGGAGTGGCACCTCTGCTCCGTCCTTGGCTTGGGTCATAGCGAAAAAATCCAACGGAGGAATCTCCCGTGGGCTAATGCCGTTGAGAATGGCGCTGGGGTTGCCCAACTCGATCTGAGAGCGCTCGTGCCACTTGAAATTCTCCGCCTCATGGGTCAGATGAACGAGGAGCTGAGGCAGTTTGGTAATATCCTCGACCCGGTAGAACACTCCGCCGGTTACGCGAGCGAAATCCTGCAATAGGCGCAAGTTCTCAAGATCGGGACCGATCCGGATAGTCGAGACCGGGATTCCATCCTTGGCATAGTCCGCCATCTCCTGATCATGATCGTGGTACTGCCGGTTGGTATCGCCATCTGTCAGCAGGATGACTTCTCGCACCGCGATACCGCTTTGGTCGATTTCGCGCTCTGCGATTTCAAGAGCCTCTTTGAAATCAGTTCCCCCTCCGGGTTCGAGTCGTTCCACCCGGGCGGTTAGTTCCTGCCGTTGTTCTGCCAAGGGACGCAAATGGCCGAGGACGTAGGGCTCAGAATCAAACGCAATCACGCCCGCGTAGTCGGTATCATCCAGCTGGTTAAGGAGCGTGACGGCGGCCTGTTTGGCGTAACGTATCCGCTCACCATCTCTCACGGCTGGATAACGGGAGTTGTAACTCATCGAATTCGAGCGGTCGATCAGCAGATACACGGCGATAGGTTCGCGTGAGGGCGGAGGTGGTTGCGGCTGAAACGTTATCGGAAGAATCTTTTCGAGCGTGGTGCCCTGAAAGCGGGAGTCGCGCAAGGTATCGCCCGTAACTATCAAGCCCCCTCCGAAGTCAGCTACATACCGTCTTAATGCCAACTGAGTGGAGTCGTCCAATGCCTCTGAGCCGGTATTGGCGATTATGACTGCCTGGTAGGCCAAATAGTCCTCGGGACGCATCGATAGACCATGCGGAGGGGCGGTCCGTACGTCGTAATTTCGGGTTTGCAAAGCTCTGATGAGGCTATCGGGCGGGTTGGAGCAGATCACCAAGACCCGCGGTGGCTCAATCACCGAAAGTGCCGTTTCGGCGATTGGATTTACCACGACGGACGGTGGTGAGACTCCGAGATCGACCCGCAGCAGATAGGCCCCGGGACGACTGGCCCGATAGGGTAGCATCAGGCGGTTAAGCCCTGGTGCCAAGGATACCTGCTGTGCACCTACTGGTGTCCCATCATTCGATAGGCGAATCTGGCCGTTGACCGGCGCTCTCGCTTCGTTCTCGATATCCAAATGAACCGCAAAGGAAGTCTCCGCCCGAACCGTCGAAGGCGCCTGGAAAGAGGTAATTGCAACTCTGGGAATCGCTGAAGGAGGCGGGCTGGCAGTGAAAATGCGCACGCCCGCCTGACTCATAGCTGGCAGCTCATCAAGCACTTCCCCCTGGGTTTGGTTGCCGTCGGTCAGGAGAACCAGGCGTTTTTCGGCGCTCTCGGGAAAGATTCCAAGGGCAGTTGTAAGTGCGCCGGCCAGGTCGGTTCCGTTTGGATCAACCTTGGTCAAGCTGGTGGTAATTGGTAAACGTGGATCCTGTAACGCCGTTAGTAAGCTTGCGTCCCGGCCGAATCCTACTACGGCGATTTCGTCGTCATAACCCAGGTGATGACGAAGTTCTGACGCACGATGCTGCATCCACATAGCTTGGTCTGGCGCAATCGAGCGTGACTGGTCGACTGCGATCACCACCGCCATGCGGCGGGCCACTGTTCTCACTGGAACCCGTAAACCAGCCAACATCAGCACAAGAAGGATGAAGGCTATTAGGCGCAGACCAGCAGAAATGACAGCTGCCAGCAGTTTTTCGCTTCCTCGGACCACCGCAAGAACTGCCGGTGCCACGATCAGTACAGAGGCGAGCAAAAGGCATAAAGCTATAGGCCGCTCAAACATGAGGTGTACCCCAGTAAATCGCACGCCGGGTGATGAACGCAGATTCGGCCAGCACCAAAAACGCCGCCAGTGCTATAAGTGCGAGACCTACAGGTCTGGGAAAGATTTCGACGTGGGGCGGCGGCAAGCTGTGGTTAACGGCTTTCCGGTCAAGTGGGGCGGCTAGGGAAGAAAGATCAGATTCGGCGACATCGTAGTAATTTGCATAAACTTCAGTTGCCCGGTTGGGCCCTCGGATGGCGTAATGACCGACCTCGAGCGGGCGGAAGCGCACGCGTCCCCATTGGTCAGGTTGCAACTGCCTAATGGAGTTGTCAGGCGAGATTAATTTAGCGGGTGCGAAAGTGCTGATCGTTACGAAGCTGCCAGTCGATACTACCTTTATGTCTTCTGGCGCAGTTACTTGCTTCAGAGTGTCAATTGTCAGGACCAAGGCGTCGAGTCTATCGGGATCGAGCAACAGATGATCTCGGACATCGAAGGCGAGTACCCCTACCCTGCCGTCGAGCTGCCGGCCCACCGCTGCCACAGGAAACGAATCATGCCCGTCAAGGGGTGCACCAGTGGCCAGAGCATCCATCCATCCCGGCAGCGATAAAATCCTTGAGGGGCCAAGCAGCGTTGGTGTTGTCAGCGGGCCAGTATCCTGCCGCGACTCCAGCTCGACCGCCGCGACACTGCCCGGCACATTCGCTACCGGGGTGCGATGCGAACCCTTTAATAGTGGCTCGGGAAACACAAACAGTCGCGCCGCGGCATTTATTCCGGATGGGTTGCAGTCGTGCAAGATTGCCAGCGCGTATCGCCGTTTGGCAGCGCCGCTAGATTTGTACTGGGCTGGATCAAGCGCGGTTACGACGAAATTGGGATTAATTGCCACCGCGATACGTGCCAGGTCATCTCGTGCATCAGGGTCGGGCGACAAGACCAGTACATTGGCCTGCGCAGTCGACGGCGCAGTGGCAAAGCGTTCGTTATCCATTATCAGTGCGTCGTGCGTGGCGATGCGGGCATGTAGCAGGCCGCCTTCGGTCAATGGTCTGAAGCCGACGATTGCTTGCGCGCGAGGTTCGATAATCAATGATGTGTGGTCAAACTGCCGACCGTTAAGATCTAACTCCAGTTGGCATTGGGCAGGGCGGCTCGAGAAATTTCGCAAAACGCAATGCCCCCCACTGCTACGCGGCACCCCCGGATCCAAGCCCGCAATCGCCACGTTGTCGACCGGTTTGCCGACCTGGTGCAATTTCACCACTCCACGCGGGCTTGTTTGCGACACTACGTCTTCTGCTGGTCGGCGGTCGGCAAAAATGTCAATTGCCGCCGCTCCATGGGCATCTATCAAAGCGGCCCGCAAGGCGGAGGGTCTCGGTGCAATCGCCTGTGCCTGCAGCTTGTCAAGCGCTGCTAACGCCGGTCTGGGGTCCCTTGAGGGCGCCGCCAAGATGTTGGCTTCCAGTCCGTATCCGATAACCGTGAATTCGTCGCCCGCCGGAGCGCTGGTGATAAGGTGCCGCGCCAGCGCGCGGGCCTCTTCCAAACGCGAAACCCTGCCGTCGAGTGCCCCCATACCGGCACCCAGGTCAAAGACGAGGGCATGGAGCTGATGGCGCCCCACCGGCCTACGCCCCGCCACATAAAACCCGGCAGCTGCAAGGGTGATGGCGCTCAGGGCCAACAGTTCCAACCAAAAAAGCAAATCAAGCTTCAGAATCCGGCTCTTGACGACTGGGGCGGGGAGCTGTTCGAACAACATTAAACTGGAAACATTGATAATCGGGCGCGCGCGCGAGCGTAGATAAATCGCTATGAGGGCGACGACACTGAATCCGAGCAGCAGACCATCTGGACTGAAAAAGCCCACTTCAGGCAATCACCCCCAACCTTGGGAATTCCCGGCGCATGATTGCATCCAGATTGGAGGCGCCGAAGGCGCGGCTGTAGACAATTCCGTGACGCTCGCAAAAGTTGGCAAGTCGCGCCGAATGTTCTTCAATCCGTTGCCTGCACAGAGCCGATTGTTGAGCACCAAAGACCACTTCGCGGAGCTCGCCGGTCTCACAGTCGCGCACCCGATAAGCTCCGGGTGGGTAAAAGCCCGTGTATTCGCGGTCACCCACGATGTGAATCACCTTCACTTCGTGCCGAGCCGTAAGTAACTGAGTTAAGGCGTCTTCATAGTCAGCGGGACTGACCAGGAAATCCGAGATCGCCACCACGATGCCAGGATGGTGCCGGGTGCGGAGCAAGTCTGCGACTGCCATCGATAGCTGGGTGTCCCCTTGGCATTTTAGACCGCTGACGAATTGCCGAAAGGCGAAGAACGATTCGCGCCGCTGGTAGGACGGAGTGGTTAGCCATCGAGACTTCTCTGCGCTTCCACCGAAGGCAGCTAGGCGCACTGAATCATTTTCTCCCATTGCGATATACGCCAGAGCAGTTCCCAGGATCACGGCCAGTCCGAACTTATCGTCAGACTCGGGGACCGCCATTGATGCACTCGTATCGAGCATTATCGTCAGCTCGACCTGTCGTTCTGCTCGAAAGGTGCGAACCGTCAGGTCTTCGAGGCGGGCAAAGGTATTCCAATCCAAAAAGCGCAAATCATCTCCCGCAGAATAGTCGCGAAAATCTTCGGGTTCGAGGCCAGGCCCCAACACGCGGCCGACGGTTCGGCGTCCGGTGCGGATGGTGCGCGCCCGCTTGATGCCAAGGGTTAAGGCGTCGAGCCGCTGGAGAAAATCTGGGTCAAAAGCGCGAGCTATCAGCATCGAGCCAGCTGTCAGACGCGGGTGGGGCGCACCGCTTTAATTACCTGTTCCACAATGGTGGCAGCATCGACGTTGTCGGAATGTGCTGCGTAATTCAGCATTATACGATGTTCCAGTGCAGCTGGCGCGAATTGTTCGATGTCCTCGTAGGCAATGTTCGCGCGGCCATCAAGCAGCGCGCGCACCTTTGCACCCATGATCAAGGCCAAAGCACCCCGGGGGCTTGCACCGAAACTGACGTAACGGTTAACGACGTCGACTTTCACCGGTGAGCGCTGCTCGCCTATGATTCGCGGGTTGTCGGGTTGCGTTGCGCGTACGATGCGCGCCGCGTATTGCTCGACGGCCGGCGCGACAATGACTTCGCGGACCAGCCGTTTTAATGCTTCGATGCGTTCAGCCGCTTCGTCAGGCGCAAAAACCGGAGTTACACCGGCCTCTTCCGGGCCGGTTGTCGCATTGATGATCTTAACCAGTTCATCCTCACCCGGGTAACCGAGGCGGACTTTGAACATGAAGCGATCGAGCTGCGCTTCGGGCAAGGGATAGGTGCCTTCCATTTCGATTGGATTGAGCGTCGCCATCACGAAATACGGCGGGGGTAGGGGGTAAGTTGTACCGCCGGCGGTTACCTGCAATTCAGCCATTGCTTCGAGCAGGGCAGACTGGGTTTTTGGCGTTGCCCGATTGATTTCGTCGCCCAGCAGTATATGGCAAAAAATCGGACCTGGTTGAAAGCTGAATTCACGGCGGCCGTCACTTCCGGAAATGATGACGCGGGTTCCTGTAATATCAGCCGGCATCAGGTCTACAGTGAACTGGATCCGGTTGAAGCTCAAATTTAAAACCAGACCGAGCGTCTTTACTAAGGTGGTCTTGCCCGTGCCCGGTACGCCCTCAATCAGTACGTGTCCGCCGGCAAACAGGGCACTCAGCAGCTCCTCCACGGCGCGTTCGTGCCCGACTATTACTTTATGAATTTCGCTTTGGGCCCGGCGAAAGATTCGGGCAAAATCGCCGATGCTCAGACGTTCTGCAGGCGTTGCCCCGCTCTCGCTTTCGTTATGCACTGCGTCTGCTCCTGTCGGCGTTAGTTGCATAACTCGTCGCGTTGATTGCTGCTCGACTCAGTTACTGCCGTTCAAGTTGAGTGTTACCCTCGGCGAGCACCTCGCTCGCTGCCGCCTGCCATTCTTATCGCTCGAAAACGCGCTTGATCGTCATCTGATCACCCGGGGGGACCGAAGCGCGAGCAATCGGCTCATCAGCGGATTGCTGTTCGTTGAGTGGAACTCGGACTTTGGGTGGAATGTAGGCTGGAGCACCCGCAGTTGAGCTTTCGTCCGACGGCTGGGCATCTATAGTTATCTTAAAAGTATCGGTTCCCATTGGCTGTGATGCGGGTGGACCGAAAAGGTGCTCCGGATCGGCGCCGGAGCCGTGACTAACCCCATCGCCGGCACCTGTTGCGCTCGATTCCGGCGAGCCGACATCGCTCGAGCTGGCCTGCCCCGACTGGGCGTTCGGTATGCCGCTCAACCCTGCGCCGCCCTGGGCGAGCTGACCAACAGCTGGGCTCGGGGTCGGGCCTGTCCCGCCGTCCGAGCCGGATTTCGCGACACCCTTATCGTCGCCGTCGCTTTCGTTTTGATCAGGAATCGGCGGGTGCCGGTATGGGGGGTTGAGACTCGACATTCCATCTTTGTCGGTCAGTCTGAGCTCGAGCGGCGGCTTATGCTGCTGTCCGGTAAGCTTCTCTTGCAGATTGCTAGCGAAACGACGAGCCTGATTGAGCCAGTGCGAGACTGAACTATTGTCAGCTTGGTCGTTCTTGGCAGAGGCGAGTTTGTTTGCCAGTTTTCTCATAGTCGTCTCATCTGCGTAGATTTCGGCGTTGGGCTCGAGGGCCGGATCCGCCGGTCGGATATCGAGGTTGCCCAGTTCGGCAATGACCTGGTTGGGGCGGTTTGGCATCCGGCGAACTCCTACTGCCAGACGAGTGACTCTTAACAGGAGCAGGGCGACGAGGCATGAACCTGCTAACGCGAGAATGGATCGCGAGAACCAACGTGGCTCAATTTTGATTGGCTCGAATTCATTGCGCCGATCGTAAGTGTCTTCCACCAGGAACTGTCCGAATTCCGAATTGCGCCGTGCATCCCCGAGCGAAAGCACAGTCATCAGCCGGCCCTTTAAGCCAGCGCGCTCGTCAGCCAGTGACGCCGCTTTGATCGGGCTGACACTGGAACGCACAGCGACGCGGGTGACGCGTACGATGCTGATAAGAGCCATTAAGGTGATGAGAAGCGCGGTGAGGAGGAAAGCAAGAGGACTCATCAAGGCCGCTGCTGCCAGTACCAGGGTAGCTGCGAGGATAATTATCGCGAGGCTCGAAAATGCGAAATACTGTGCAGCGAGCGAGTTAATTCGAGCCCTGATCGCCCTAAGCTGGAACAGGATCAACCAAAGCTTTTGCTCATGCGCTTGTTGTGGCACGGAAAATACAACAGCTGGGGATTTCTTCGACAATAGTTCAAGCAATCGGACATGCGCAACGATCAAATCGCTCCATGTGTCCCCCTCATCAGCCCGCGTCCCGTAGAAGACATCCTATCGGAGCAGCCGGCCAACCTCGAAATCCCATCCAAGGATTGCTTTAACGAACACGCCGTTGCTGGCATGGGTCAGACCCCATCCCAGCCCCACATTTATTTCCATTTGGGGCAAGAAAAAGAAATTGAGAGTTGGGACAAGAAATTGCTGCTGTCGTTGAATCCTGGGCAGATGCATTATTGGACCCATGTCGCCGTAATACTCGAGCGCCGGTGCCACCCACGGTAGCAGCTTGTAACTGACGAGCCCTGAAGGTGCGAAAGTCATTCCCTGATGGGTTCCAGGACCACGAAAGGGCTTTTCAAACGTTAAGTCGGCTATCAGCAAGAGCCCGCCGATTGAGGTCTCGGCAATAGGGCGCAATTCCAGGGTCAAGGGTTGCTCCTCGGCTGCGCGCCGCATGTAGTCCAGCTCGACGTTGCCACCTAATTTGATAGGCCAGTGGTCGGTTGCCGCAACGCCAAAGTGGCACTTCGTGCGTGCCCCCGCGTATTCGTACTCGCCGTTGCTCAGTTTGCCAGTGGCAAGGTATTGGCCAATTTCGATATGCGGTGTCAACCCATAAGTAGCTTCCAAGGTTTCGTGGACCTGATAGGGGCCGAGTTGCGCGTGAGCCTCGGCTCCGGTTGCACTGAGCACGCTGTTCGAATGGAGTTCCAAGCTCAGGATGCCGGGTGGGGTTGTTTCGGTTGGATAGATCTGGATCTCGTAAAAATCAATCGCGCGTGCCGGGGTCACCGCAAGAAACAGGGCCACAACGGTGAGGGTTGCGCGTGTGAATCCCTCAACCGCTCGATGGATCGCCGCGCGTGATGGTTGCACCAGCCTCTGAGCCTAGCGACAACGAACCACACCGATTCGTGGGCACAAATGGTTGATTGGACAGCGCGAGCACCAAGGCGAAACCGGTTGGCAGAGCGTTTGCCCGAATGCGACCAGGAGCGAATTATATTCGATCCAGTAACGACGAGGCAGCACCTCGCGCAGAGCTTGTTCGCTCTCGCTGGGACTTCTGGTATGGACCAGGCCCCAGCGGTTCGAGATCCGATGGACGTGGGTGTCTACGCAAATCCCTGGTTTGCCGAACGCCTGGGTAATGACGAGGTTGGCGGTCTTGCGCCCGACACCCTTCAGCGACAGCAGATCCTCAATGCGCTCCGGGACCCTGCCACCGAACCGTTCGATCAGTTCGTGACAGATCTGGTGGATCACACGTGCCTTGGTGCGATAAAAGCCGACCGGATAAATCAGGCACTCGATTTCGGCAGGAGTTAGTTCAAGCATCCGTGAGGGTGTGTCAGCCCGCTCAAAGAGCCGCGGTGCCGCCACAGCAGTTGCTTCATCTCTCGTTCGAAGGCTCAAAATGCATCCGATAAGGGTTAGGAAGGGATCGCGCTTCTCCACCGCCATCAGGGTTAGCACAGGCGCGTTCCATTGCGGCGCCGCGTTTCGCAAAATCCGCAAGACCCGCGCAACGGTTTGCCGGGTTACCGGCCTGGCCACTGGCTGAACCGAGGGTGCCGTGCCTCGTTTAGCTGTAAGAATGGCCGGCGCTCTAGTAACCACTGAGGGGACGGGCTTTTTCGGCGAATCAACCTTACGTCTGCCGCTCCCGCCGAGTCGGTTGCGGCCGGGCGTCTTTGCGAAGGACATTGCCGCCATTGTTACCGTTTAGGAGGTGCAAAAGAAGCTAACACTTTGGTCGGCAGATCGCCGTAACAGGTCGTGCGCCTTGGTAGAAGGCTCGAGGGAGCGTTTGAGGGAACTCAGCAGTTCGAATCGGGCTGCTCGCATTGTTACTCATAACCAGTGCGCAGCATACCGTCCACTGCACTCAATTTAGAGCAATCTGTCGAGAAGCGGTTTGATAACTTCAGCATGCTTTCCTTCGGACACCGGAATTTTCGGAATTCGCCAGCGCATCAAAGCTTCTTTAATCATTTCAGTCAACGTCGCCCGCACCTTATTTCGGCGCGACCACGTGAGCTAGCCTGGCGCATCATTCAGGGCCCGACGCAACTGATTGGACGGCTGCTGTTTGCTGATGAATTTCGGCGTTTGCGGACACCCATGAAAGAGTTCTCGCTTGCGAGTAGCACATCGGAAGCTGGACAATCCGTCAGATGCGCCAATCCAATAGGTTGAGCTGATCTCTTGGCCCGCAACACTGGCCTCTCGATCCGGTCGCAACGCTTCGCCTTAGACCAGCGTTTGGTTTTGATTCCAGCTCCGAAGCCGCCCGGACCGTGGCGAGATGAGACACAGGCCGCTAGGATTCCTTTACGTCCTCGGGTACGCAAGGCTCGCGCTCTGCTACTGGTAACCCGCTAGCCCGATTGGAATTGACAATCCTTCATATGGAGCTATTACGACCTGGTCCACTGCCTCTGCTTCTTGTAATTATTGGCGCCCTCATGATTACAGGTGCGATGCTGAGCTCGCCCTCTCAGCGCGCTGGTGTACCCGCCGTCCTGGGTTTTCTTGCTCTGGGGCTCATTGGTGGCGGCCTCGGACTGAGGGAATCGCTCTTCCACAGCTATAGCTCATACTTCAATCTCGGTACGGTCGGGCTTGTGCTGATTCTGTTCGACGGAGGTCTCAACACCCCCACGACATTGCTTAATCGCGGTTTGCTCCCAGCGTCGCTTTTGGCGACCGTTGGAGTCATCTCAAGCTCGGCGTTGTGCGCGATCTGCGGCTGGATGCTGGGCCTTCCGTGGAAGCAGGCTTTCTTACTGGGTGCTATCGTCGCACCGACGGATGCAGCGGCGGTGTTTCCTATACTGCGCGGCAGCGGACTACAGCTGAAGAGACGGATCGCGATGACTTTGGAACTTGAAGCAGGTCTGAACGATCCCGTCGCAGTAGCTCTCACAATCTCGCTTTCGCAGGCACTGGCGTTTCGGCGGCCGTTTAGCCTTGCGGCTGCAACAGCTATCCCGGTGGCGCTGATGCTCGGTGCGCTAATCGGGATATTGGTGGGCTATAGTGGGCGGCTGTTGCTGCAGCAAGCCCGTCTGTTTGCGGGCGGGCTGTATCCAATCATGACCATCGCGTTGGCCCTATTGGCCTTTGGCCTGGCGGCCTTGCTGCAGGGCAGCGGTTTCCTTGCCGTGTACGTCGCTTCGCTCGTTCTCGGCAACAGCCGGCTGCCTTACCATGCCGGGATCCTGCGGGTTCACGACGCAACTGCATGGCTGTCGCAGATCGGTCTGTATTTGATGTTAGGCTCCCTTCCGAATCCATCGGAACTGCTCGCGGTTGCCCCGGCCGGGATTGCGGTTGCCTTATTCCTGGCTTTGGTGGCGCGCCCTATCAGCGTGGCGCTCTGTTTGTTACCGCTTCGCTATCCCATGAGCGAAATTTTCTATATCGGATGGGTCGGCCTAAGGGGTGCAATTCCTATAGTACTAGCCACCTACCCAGTGTTGATCGGCGCACCTGGCGCACTGAGCATGTTCAAGGTCGTTTTTTTTATCGTGTTGGTCAGCACTCTAATCCCGGGAGCGACCGTCCGCTGGTTGACCGCCATCCTGGGACTTCAAACCGACGAGCGGCCGGCTCCTCCGGCCGTCCTGGAGCTTGTCTCGACCCGGGTGCTGACCGGGGCCGAAATCGCATCATTCACAATTGATCAGTCCTCAGCCGCCTGTGGGGCGCGAATCAGCGATCTCCCCTTGCCGCAGGAGTCGACCCTGATCCTGCTTATACGCGATAGTGAACTCATCCCACCCCGGGGCACGACCGAGTTGCGAAAAGACGACCATGTGTATGTGCTATGCCGTCCTGAGGAGAAACCTCTCGTTCATTTGATCTTCGGCCATCCTGAAGAGGATTAGAAAACAACGGCCCGGGCCGGCGCCGCCATCTATCGGTTCAGAAGGTAGGCAGATGCTGAACTTCCTTGTATTTATAGTAGCCAGGGCCAACTCCGTACTCCATGATTCCGTAGCCAATCTCGTTGCCGCAGCGCCATTCGATCAAGTGATCGCTCAGGGTGCTCGCTTCCGCCAAGACCCGCGGGTCGTTTAAATCCCACACGTCATACTCGCAGTAATATGGCCCTTTGTCATCGCCATGGTACCATCCCCTGTAGCCACCGTAACAACCGCCTTTGAGATGCCATCGGGGTGGCAACGTCACGAACGAGAGCTCGCGTTTCTCTCCGTTGCGGAAAAGGAGGCGAATATAACCTCCAGTGAGCGTCTGGACTGGACCCCGGCTATCCCACTGAAACTCCTGCTCAGTGTTGGCAAGACGCCAACCGGGATCGCTCTCCGTGCCGAACGGGAAAACTCGCTCGCCACTCAAATAGCTGTATTTGCCCGGTCCGCGTTCGACGAAGCGCCAGTGAAAAGCATGGTCGCGAAACTGTGCCACCGACCAGCTGAACAGAAACGGTGCGAACACCGTGCGGGCCGTATCGCTGGTATCAGTGCGCAAAGGACGCCGCGTACCCCACGAGCGGTCGCGGTGAGCCCACCAGTGGCTCTCCTCGAGCAAGATAGTTTTGCCGCCGACTTCCAGGGTGCCGGAAGCGCGGCCAACCTGATCAAAGCGCGAGATATCCTGCACCACCCGGCCACTGCTCTCGCGGTAGTCGTGTTCTTCTTCGTGCGGGTTCATCGTGGCCGTCCATTCCAGATCCAGCCGGAGGGTTGAGGGATTGTCGTGCAGCCTGAATCGAAACCGTTTCAGCCCTTCGAGCACTTCGACCTCAAGCGGACCGATTTTTACCTCGTCAATAGCTGGTCGCAGGCGGCGGGACGCTCGAAAGTTATACTGCTTGCCTCGATACCAGACCGTGGCGAAGCCATCCTGCACGTTTTTGTTAGGATACTGGCCCACGCCGAAACCAATGATCGTATCCTGGTCTCGTACGTTGTAAATGCTGACGTAGATGCGCTCCGTCCACTCAGGATTGTCCGTGTGCACATGGTCCATGGTCTTGGGTAGTTGGTGGCACATCAGTTCGTCCCATTTGGTCAGCATGACTATCTCCCGTATCCCTACCTGTCATTGACTTTTAATAGCTGAGCCAGTCCCGTCGCCTTTCCCATTGGCATTCGGTCAGCCTAAGCGACCCTCATTCTGGCCCTCGCTGGAGCCTGTCCGTATGCTCTTGGCCCGCGGTCGAAGTCGTAGCTACTTTCGTGGTTGCGATCAATCGCGGAGAATACAGACAGCTGGAGATGCGGGGTCGATGAGATTCATTCCTCATACCCAAGCTGATACGGCAGCGATGCTTGAGGCACTGGGCATCGCCAGCACAGATGAGTTGATTGCTCACGTACCGTCAGGCTTGCGTGCCAAGGCTACCATCAATCTCCCGCGCGGCCTGCCCGAATGGGAAGTCACGAGAGTCTTGTCAGCCCTGGCAGCACGCAATCATGGTGCGAGCGAATTCGCCAGTTTTCTTGGTGGCGGCTGCTATCGCCATTACGTGCCGGCGGGCGTGCGGGCCATCACTGGGCGTGCCGAGTTTGCAACTGCCTATACACCTTATCAGCCGGAGGCCAGTCAAGGCACCACCCAGGCCATATTCGAATTTCAGACCCTAATCGCCCAGCTCACAGGTTTGGATGTAGCTAATGCGAGCATGTATGACGGCGCATCTGCCAGCGCGGAAGCCGTCTTGATGGCACGGCGTCTTATGCCCCGGCGTAAGCGGGTGGTACTGGCCCGCAGCCTTTGGGCTGACTATCGCTCGACGATTCGCACTTACGTGGGGGCGCAGCCTGAACTCGAGCTGGTCGAACTTCCATTTGAATCGGCCAGCGGAACTGCGAACCTTGATGTCCTTGCGCCCCTGATTGACGAGCGGCTTGTGTGCGTGGTCATCGGCTACCCCAATGCCTTTGGGGTGATCGAACCGCTCGATCGAATCGTCCAAATGGTGCATCGCGTGGGCGCTCTGGTAATTGCGGTAACGGCCGAGGCCTTGGCGCTCGCTCTGCTGAAATCCCCTGGCGAAAGTGGAGCCGACCTTGCCGTGGGCGAGGCTCAGAGCTTCGGGATTGCACCTCAGTTCGGCGGGCCCGGCCTCGGTTTTATGGCGACAAGATTCGCCTACATCCGCCAAATGCCCGGTCGTCTGGTGGGGGAAACCGTCGACAGCCGTGGCCAGCGTGCTTACTGTCTTACCCTCGCGACTCGTGAACAGCACATTCGCCGGGAACGGGCGACTTCGAACATTTGCACCAACCATTCGTTGTGCGCACTGGCGGCCACAGTGTACCTGACGTTGATGGGGAGGCGGGGCTTGCGCAAGCTGGCGGCTTGCAATGTCGAATTGGCTCACTTGACCGCCGAAAAGCTTGGCAGTGCAGGCATTCGGCGGCGCTTTAACGGACCTTTCTTTAACGAATTCGTCGTCTCGGCGCCGGATCCGCCAAAGCTTCTTGCCCGCGCTGAACAGCATGGCGTCATTGCGGGGATCGCAATGGCAGGGAGTTATCCGGAATTGCACGACGGGTTATTAATCTGCGTGACAGAACTCAATCCCGCTTCGGAAATAGAGTTATTGTGCGCGGCGCTTGCGGGGGCAGCTGATGACAACGACGGATAAGATCGCTGGCGATCCCGGCATCGATATGCCAGCAACTGCGAATGACAATCAGGCCCGCCCTTCAGGTGTGCGGCTGATCTTTGAGGAAACGTCGCCCGGGCGGATGGGCGCCGACCTGGCGGACAGCGACGAGAGCGAGCGTCGCGCATGTGAACTGCTAGGCCAAGAGCATTGTCGAGCAGACATTGAAGATTTCCCGGAACTAAGTGAACCGCAGGTCCTCCGGCACTTCCTGCGGCTTTCGCAAATGAATTTTGGTCAGGCCTTGCAGTTCTACCCTCTCGGCTCATGCACGATGAAATACAATCCGCCCATCAATGATGAACTAGCGAATCTCTCAGGGTTTGCCGCTCTCCATCCGCTGACCCCAGCCCCCTTGGCGCAAGGCGCTTTCGAACTGATGGTGAGACTCGAGCGGGCCCTGGCCGAAATCACTGGAATGGACGCGGTCTCACTGCAGCCAGCGGCTGGCGCTCAGGGTGAACTGGCCGGATTACTAATAGTGCGCGCCGCACACCGCAAACAAAACAGGATCTGCCACAAGGTCCTCATTCCGGACACAGCCCACGGCACTAATCCCGCCAGCTGCACCTTAGCAGGTTATCGCGCGGTCGTCGCCAAATCAAACCGGCGTGGTTACCTGTCGGCGAGTGAAATTCGCCAGCGGCTTGACGATGACGTAGCCGCCCTGATGGTTACGAATCCCAATACCCTCGGAATTTTCGAGCCAGAAATAGAGGAAATTGCCTATTTGCTGCACCAACGGGGCGCAATGCTCTATCTCGATGGTGCCAATATGAATGCTCTGCTGGGCATAGCCAAGCCTGGCGACATGGGGGCCGACATTGTGCAGCTCAACCTGCACAAAACTTTCTCAACGCCGCATGGCGGCGGTGGCCCGGGAGCGGGACCGCTTGCGGTCAAGCAGCATCTTGAGCCGTTTCTGCCGGTGCCGCGGATCTGTCAAGAAGGAGGAATCTGGCGGTTCACATACGATCGGCCGGACTCGATCGGACGCTTGCGCTCATTTTATGGCAACTTCGGCATGCTCGTCCGCGCTTATGCATATATTCTGGCCCTTGGTTCCGACGGACTTGAGAGCGTCAGCCGTAATGCGATTTTAAGCGCCAATTACGTTCGCAAGCGACTCGAAGACAGATTCCCGAGCGCCTCACCGGAACCGTCCATGCACGAGTGTGTTCTGACGCACGATCTTGAAACCCGAGTACAGGTCAGTACGCTGGACCTGGCTAAACGTTTGCTTGATTTCGGGATGCATCCGCCAACAATCTATTTCCCGCTGGTGGTGCACGGCGCGCTTATGATCGAGCCCACCGAGACCGAAAGCCGAGAGACCTTGGATTATTTCATAGATGTGATGCGACAAATTTATGAGGAAGCTGTCAACCGCCCTGAGATTGTCAAGACCGCGCCGCATCAGTTACCGCTGGGCCGAGTGGACGAAGTGCGAGCCGCTCGCCACCCTATTTTGCGCTGGAAAAAAAGCTCGGCGGAGCTGGACCACTGACGGCGACGTGCTCTGCAATTTGACTTTTCGTCGGCCGGCGGCTTAGGAAGGAGCGCGGGACGATTGCGGCCTTGCTCTGTGTTCAACGCCAAACAGGTAGAGTCCCCCGGCGAGTGGGGTCGCGAAGATTATAGCTGCAGCCAAACCACCAATCACCGCAATAGCCAATGGCTGTTGGGCGCGGGCGCCGGCACCCAATGCGAGCGCCAGCGGGAATAGTCCGGCGGCTGTTGCCACGCTGGTCATCAGGATCGGGCGCAGGCGGATCTGTGCACCTTCCATCACGGCGAGCCGAGGCTCCTGGCCGCGTGCAACCTCATTTTGGGCATGGTCGAGCAGCAGAATGCCATTTTTCGCGGTAATCCCCGCTACCATGATGATGCCCATAAACGAGGATATGTTGAGCGTCACCCCAGCAAGTTCGAGCGCAACAAAGCTGCCAGCCAGACAGGATAGGGCACTCAACAGCACTGCGAGCGCCGGCGCTATCTGGCCGAATTCCCAGATTACCACCAGGAACATCGCAACCACGCTGACCAACAACACGACTTCCAGCTCGTGAAAGGCCTTTTGCTGGTCAGCGTAAAGGCCCGCGTACTCCAACGTCACTCCCGGAGGAAGCGCGAGCGAGCGAACGCTCGTCTGAACGCGCCTGATTGCGGTCCCCAGATCGACTCCATCAACTCGAGCGGTGACGCGCACTACCGGCCGTAACCGTTCACGAGTCAACTCAGCAGTTTCACCCAGCCAACGCAGCTTGGCTACGGCGGAAAGCGGCACCTGGCCGCCATCGGGAGTTTTCAACGCAACTTCGGGTAAGAGCTCGAGTTGCTCGCGGTAATCAGCCGGGTACCGGACGCGTACTGGGTAAAGACGGTCACCAACCAGAAGCTGCGTGGCTACTGTGCCCTCGACGACAGCGCGCAGCACCGCACGGATTTGCTCGGTGTCCAGCCCGTAGCGCTGAGCGGCGGTTTCGTCAACTTCGACTTCTTCTTCAGGGTTGCTTAATACGATTCCGTTTTTTACATCGACCACGCCGGCGATCTGGCTGATTCGGCTTGCAATCTGACGGGCGATTGCCTCGATGGTTGTCTGATCGCTGCCGAACACGTTGACGACAATCGGCTCGGGGATGCCGGAGAGGTCACCGAGCAGGTCCTGCAGCACTTGCGAGAACTCAATTTGAACGCCCGGGACGTCTGCCAAAATGCGTTCGCGTACGGAGTCGATTATCTGCTCGATATTGCGGCTTCGGCGGCTGGTTAGGCGTACCGAGAAATCTCCTCGGTTTGATTCGGTCAAGAAGAAACCCAACTGTGTACCGGTGCGTCGGGAAAATGCCACTACTTCGGGCGTAGCCCTGAGTATGTTTTCGATGCGTCCGAGGAGCGACTGAGTGTCCTTTAAGGTGCTCTCAGGTGGAGTGACGTAGTCCAGGATGAAAGCCCCTTCGTCCAAGGTTGGGAAGTAATCGGTTCCGATCGTTCGATAGAGTCCCAGTGCAATCAGCAGTAGACCACCAGCCAAGGCTAACGCCAGACCGGGAAATCGCACACAGGGGCTCAGTATCGCCAGATGAATTCGTTGCACCCCAAGGAAGAGATGCCCTGGACGCCGTGAGGGCCGACGCCATCGTCCGGCCAGCAATTCGAGCGTCGGATTGAAATACAGGGCCAGAAGCAGAGACGTTGACAGGCCCGCCCCCATAGTCAATGCGAGAGCACGGAAAAAGACGCCTGTGAGGCCCGAAAGCAAAATCAACGGCGCGAACACCACGATGACGGTGGCGGTCGATGCGATTAGTGGCCGCTTCAATTCTCGCAGCGCTACCGCCACGCTCTGCGCCCCGCGCGCGCCTCGCTCATGCGAACGGTGGATGGCCTCGAGCATCACGATGGCATCGTCGATAAATAAACCGATTCCTGCCGCGAGACCGCCCAGACTCATCATGTTGAAAGTTCCGCCCGAAGCCTTAATTGGAATGAAGGTTAGCGCAATGGTGCAGGGGACCGTCAGGCCAGCGGCCAGGGCACTGATTCCGCTCCGGGTGAAGAGGAAGACGACCGCTACCGACAAGATGAGGCCAAGCGCAATTGCGTCGCGGACGCTGCGGAACGACTCAGCAACCAACAATGCTTGGTCGTAGGAGAACGTGAATTGCACGTCGGGATAACGTCGGCGAAACTGCTCGATGATTCGGTGGGTCTCGGCCGAAATCGCTACGGTGTCACCACCGGTCTGCTCGGAAACGCTAACCAGGACGGCGGGCCCGTTTTCGCACGCCGTCCGAATGTAGTCCTCAACGACACCCAGCTTGACCTGGGCGATGTCTCGCAAGTAAATGGGTTGCCCGTCAACTCTGGCGATAGAGAGCGCGGCGAGTTGGTCAGCATCGTGAACATCAGCACTGACTATCGTCAGCAGCATCCGGTGCTTGTCCAGCACGCGGCCCGCAGACTCGATAACGTTGGCGTTGGCCAGGCCATTTATGACGTCAGTGGCGGTCAGACGATGCTGGAGCATTTTCGCAGGGTCCAACCAGACATTGAATTGGCGGTACTTGGCACCCACTGCTTCAACGCGGTAGACGCCGTTTATCCTGTGAAGGGTTGGAATCAGATCGTATTGGGCGATGTCAGTCAGTTCGGGCAAGCTGCGCTGGTGCGAACTGAGACTGATGTCCACGATGGGAAAGGTAGCCGTCGTGAGCAGTCGCGAACGTACTTTGGTCCGCGGCGGCAGCGTTCCGGTGACCTCGGTGATCGCGTTGTTGAGCAGCTGGAAACTGGCCACCGGGTCTGCGTTCTCCGCAAAGGTTACATCTATCTCAGAACTGCCACGAGTCGTGGTTGATCGTACATGGGTTACGTTCATCGCACCGTAGGCCGCCTCTTCCAGAGGTCGGGTAACGGCGACAAGCATCTGAGCAGTTGGCAGGTCGCCGCTGTCGGCCAGAATAATGGCACGGTGGAACTCGATTTGAGGAAAAACCGCACTGGGGATCGAGCGGGCTGCTAGCAACCCCAGAATCGATCCGGCAATAACCCCACAAAGAGTCAGTAGCGAAGTGCCACGCTTCATTCGGCACTCATTGGGCGGGCAGGCGAGTTGGACAGGTTAACCACAGTCACTTTTAGGCCGTCGGATAGAGCATAGCCACCCGAGGTGATGACTATTTGTCCGAGCCCGACTCCCGAAGTGATCTGGACCTCGGATTCAGTCCGGATGCCGGTCGTTACGATCCGTCGATGCGCCCGGCCATCGTTGCCGGCGACGAAGACGTAATAGCTGTCATTTGCAGCGTCTTCAAAGAGAGCCGCTGCGGGAATAACCAGCGCCGCGGGGACCGATCTGAGCGTCACCGACGCCTCGACTGGTGCCCCCGCTTCTTCGATTCGTTTCGTACTGGTGAACTCAATTCGCGCATCTGAAGTGGCTCCGGATTGGTTGAAGGAGGGCGACAGACCGGCGACTCGGCCGGGAAAAGCCATGCCTGGGTGGAGCGGCGAACTCACCCGCGCTGCCATTCCGGGCCGGATCTCGCCGACGACGTCCACGGGTACCGCCACCTCTACGAAAATGCTGCGCGGATCAATCAGATCTGCCAACTGATCCAACTCTGCAACCAGCTGCCCCGGACTAACTATGCGCTGTGCCACGATCGCGTCCTCAGGCACAGCCACTGGAATGCCGGAGCCAGGGATGTAGCCCTTGACCGAGTGCGCAAGCGCAGAGGCTTCGGCAGGATCGATCTGACGAACGACTGCTAGTCCGTTTTCGGCAGCTTCAACTTCTCGGCTCAGTATATGGGCGACAACTTCACCTTGACGGACGCGGTCGCCCGTTAAAATGTTCAGTCCGATTACGCGTCCGGCAGCGGGCGACCTGAGCAATATGTGGCGCCGGGCGACTGTCTGACCGAGCAGCCGAACTTCCGCGCGCATCGGCTTGATAGCTACGTGAGCGCCGGTCACCGTCATGTTGATGGTCGCAGGTTCCGTCAGATCCTCGGTAGAGGGTGTTGCATGGCATCCAGTGATTGCCGAACAGGTGAAGGTCAGAAGTCCCACCAATCCAAAACTCCCGACCAGGGTGCGCCAGTTCATTGGCTCAGTCCCAGAAGCAAGCGTACCTGGGCAGCGGCTGCGCGAGCGTTGAATTCCTGTTCGAAGCGCATAAGCCGCAGATTCTCAGCCTGTTGGTACGCATTGGTCACTTCCAGCATGGTGGCGCTCCCGCCGCCCAGAAAACGTGTCCAGAACAGCGCGAACGAGTCGGTGGCCCTCTTTTGTGAACGACGCAAAATCGCCAGCTCTTCCAGTGCACTCTGGTAGCGCAACCTTGAGGCCGCGAGATCGTGTCTGACTTGCAGCTCGACCTGTCGCTGCTGCGCAGCCGCCGCGTGCTCGGTCGCCAGGGCCTGATCGATATGACTCCGAACAAGTCCACCCTGAAAAATCGGCACCGAGACCAGGCCATCGTAAGAGGCGCCGAAATGGTGACCAAAAGTTTTGGGCGGGTATACTCCCTGCCATCCAGTGGTCAGCGCCAGATTAAGATTGGGATAACGCTCAGCACGCGCAGCCTGGACGCCAAGTTGCGCCGCGCGGAGCTGGCGCACGGCAGCTTGATAAGCGGGGTTTTGCGAGATGTCATCGCCTTGAGGCGGAGCCAGTATCGTTGACTCAGTAACGGTGAGGTTGGGGTTGCCAAAATCTCCGATCATCGAGCCCAATAAGAGCGATGCTTGCTCCCGCGCTTGGCGGGTGTTTGCCAGTGATAGCTCGGTTGCGTCACGGGTTACGCGCAGTGTCAGCACGTCGTTGGCGATCGCGCGGCCATTGCGCTGCAGTGTCTCGATAATTTGCACATATTTCGATAGTCGAATCAGACTGGAACTGAGTTCTCTCTCCGTTTCTGTCTGGCGGAGCAAATCGAAGTAGGCGACGCTGGTGTCGAAGATTATCTGCGCTTGCGCCGCTTTCAGCCCGAAGGCGGCTGCTTGCGCCGAGTAGCGCGCCGCCCGCAGCTGCGCAAGGCGCCGGCCACCGTCAAAGGCAGTGTAGGTCAGCGCCAACTGTGCCTGTGTGAGACCGCCGTTGCTTATGGTCTTGTCGTAACCAGAAGGTTGGTAGTATTCGCCATTGCCGGAAATTGACGGCAACAACGGCGCCAGCGCTTCCTCGACTCGACCTTTATTCAATTCTTCCTGTGCCGCCGCGGATTGAAGTGCAGGAGCGATCCTCAAGGCTCGGGCAATCGCCTCCTGTAACGTGATAGGAGTCGCCGCGCTTACGCCGCAGAACGTGACGACGCACAACAAAGAGCATGTCGCGGCCACAAGCCAGTCCGCTGGGCGTAACATGCGACGATCATAACAAGCGGATTTACCGCGCCCTAATTAACAAACGTTTAGGTTTTGAACCGGCAAGCAGGTGATCGTGGTCTCGGTCCTGACACAAGGCGACGATCGCGCTGGTCACGATTCATCGCGACACTGATTGCTTTAAACGCGAAGAACTCCATAGCCTAGTGCGGAGGAGGGCCAAGGTGTTACAGGAAGCGCTCGATTTCGAGACCGAGAGCGAAGAGCTGCTGATGCTGTTGGAGAGCTTTAGTCGACAGGATTGGCAGCGACAGACACAATTCAAGCACTGGACCGCCAACGACGTGATCGCCCACCTCCATTTCTTTAATTACGCGGCAGATTTAGCGCTATCGAACAGCGACGCGCTCGCCCGGCTGATGAGTGAATTGAATGCCGCAACCAAGCAAGGCGTTCCGCATCTGGTTTTCACCCGTGCCAAGCTGGGAGGATTAAAGGATCGCGAACTGCTGAAGCAGTGGCGCGACTTCTATCGTGAAATGGCGCAGCGATTTTTGGTAGCCGATCCGAAAAAACGCGTGCCCTGGGCCGGTCCCTCGATGAGCGTTCGCTCAAGCATAACTGCCCGACTGATGGAAACCTGGGCTCACGGCCAGGCGCTCTACGATCTTATGGGAGAAACTCGCCGGGAGAACGACAGAATTCGGAGCATCGTAGTGCTGGGAATCAATACTTTCGCCTGGACCTTCGCGAATCGGCAGCTGCCAGTGCCGACATCCGTGCCTTATGTGCGGTTAGTCGCCCCGTCCGGGGCAATTTGGCAGTGGGGAAACCGGGACCCAACCAACTGCGTGGAAGGGACCGCAGTCGACTTTTGCCGCGTTGTAACACAGGTACGGAATGTTTCAGACACGGGACTGAAAGTCGTTGGAGCAACCGCGACCGCCTGGATGGCGATCGCGCAATGTTTTGCCGGGCCCCCGCAGGATCCGCCGTTGCCGGGAACTCGGTTCACTCAGCATCGGCGGTAAAGCAGTGGCCTGATCATGGTCCCCCACGCAATCGTCTAACCTGGCGCTTGCGTGGTTGGTAGATACATCGTGAATTCAGCGCCGCCGCCGGTCCGATTCTGAACGGTTAACTGTCCACCATGGAGTTCGACGATTTCCCGCGAGAGACTAAGGCCGAGACCCTTTCCCGGCTTGCTGCGGCCACTGCGGCCGCGAAAGAAACGATCGAAGAGAAAGGGCAGCTCCTGCTCGTCCACGCCTGGGCCCCAATCGGCAATACGGAGCGTAACTTGGTTATTTTCAACCTGCAGAGTCACTTCTATCTTGCTCGCTTCCGGACTGAACTTGACCGCATTGTCAAGCAAATTGATCAGGACGCGTCTAAGGTGATCAGGATTTCCCGAGACGTTTGCAACCATTGACAGGTCGCTTTCGATGCTCAGCCTCTTCGATGCGGCTAAGGGTTCCATTGCCTCGAGCACTTCCTTGGTCAGCTCCGACAGCTCCACGATTTGACGGCCCGATATGAGCTCCTGGTCAAGACGCGTTAGAGCGAGCAGTTCGTCGGCCAGGGCGCCGATCGCGGTTGCATCACGCAAAGCCGCATTCAGCGCCCGTTGATACTCGGTGGCGCTTCGCTTATGGCGTAGGGCCACCTCTATTCCGGTCCTAAGCACGGTCAGCGGGGTCCGCAACTCATGTGCAGCGTCGGCGACAAACCGCCTCTCGGCCAACGATGCCCGCTCCACTCGGCCCAAAAGACTATTGATTTCGCGAACGAGTTTCGCCAGTTCATCCTCAAGCGGTGGTACCGGGAGTCGATGAGCCAGATCGGTCGGTTTGATTCCTGCCAACCCCTTGGTCACTGTCACTAGTGGCGCGAGAGTGCGGCCCGCGAGCCAATAGCCGAAGCAAGTGCTGCTAAGTAAGAGAGCTGGGATGACGATTAAAAGAATTGTTCCCAGCCGCCTGACCGACTCTCGGATCTCGTGAGCATCCACGCCATCGGCGAGATACGCACGCGTGTTGTTCAGCCACAATGGAGCAATCGCGTAGCGGAAAATATCACGCCGGCCATCGATCATCAGTGGCTGTCCGGGATTTTGGTCCAGTTGAGGCAGGTCCGCATCACGTGCGCCAGCGTCAGCCACTAACCGATGGTCCACAACTACGCAAACGCGCCGCTTTGGTCCCAGGTCGCGCTCTTCGCTGAGTCGGTCAACCAGAGGACCGATATCGCCGTTGCGAGCAATCGTCGCGGCCGCGGTATCAGCCTCCTCGCGCAAGGCCGCATCGAGCTGGGTCCATTGCTGGCGTTGGAAGAGCAGAAAAACGGAAAGACCTGCGCCAACTAGCAACAGTGACAACACGCCAGCCCAGTAAATGGTCAGCCTTAACCGAACGCTCATCGAGCTTTGCGCATGGAGTAACCGATGCCGCGAACGGTTGCGATCAGCAAAGCATCATTGTCTTCGATTTTACGTCGCAACCGATTGACAAAAACTTCAATCAGATTGGAAAGGTCATTGTAGGACGGTCCCCACAGCACTTCGGTGATCATGGAGCGAGTGACCGTTTGACCGGCATTGCGCATCAATAATTCAAGCAAAAGTGTCTCCTTGGGTGAAAGGTTAATTTCTTCACCCTGTCGGCGGACCCGCCTGGTGCTGGTGTCGAGTTCGATATCGGAAACCTTCAAAACCGTCTGAAACGTGCTTCGACGTCGCGTTAGTGCCCGGATGCGCGCGACCAATTCAGCAAAAGCGAAAGGTTTGACCAGATAGTCATCAGCCCCGGATTCGAGACCTGTCACCCGGTCATCGACCGAGCCGCGGGCCGTCAGAATCAGTACCGGAGTAGTGTTGCCGGCGGCGCGAAATTCACGAAGCCATGTAATGCCATCTTTACCTGGTAGCCGCAGGTCCAGCACCATTGCATCGAAATCAGCCTGCGCCAGAACCTCCGCGGCTGCTTCCGCGCTACCGACGCTGCGAACCCTGAAGTGTTCCTCGCTCAATCCGCGGCTAATGCTCTCGCGCAAATCGACTTCATCTTCGACGAGCAGGAGATACGGCGGCTTCATAGTCAAAACCGGCTGGGTATCGAGCCATCCCAGCGCCACAGAAACCTCGATCGAACTCTCAGGGTGTTGAAATCGCCTTGAGCTGACAGATCAATTCGTGTCGGTCGGCGATAGCCCAGGCCGATTTCAGTTTATGGCCACCGACGGTAAAGGTATCGAACAGTACACAGGAGAAGTGGCCGCCGGCAGGCTCGATGCCGAAGATTTTAGCGCGATGCGTACCGGTGCAATTGACGCGTGCCACGACACGATTGTCTTCGGCCAACATCCATTCCACTTGATAATGAAGGTCGGGAAATGCCGTGCGAATCTGCTCAACGTAATCCCTAAAGGCCGCATGCCCTTGTGCCACGAAGCCGGTCCAACCGCGAAACCGGAAGTCACTGGCGAGTAATTCCGAGACCTGGTTCAGCTGCCGCTGGTTCCATAGCTCATCGTAGTAACGTCGCACAAGTGAACGGTTCTCATGCAGGTAGTCGGGTTCACGATCACATTTGCTGCATTCCAATTCGGCACCGAGCTGCTGCCGCCGTCCCTGTTCCGAAATCACCCAGGGCCGCAGCTGGAATGGTGGCTGGTGGCGGACGTGTTGCTGGTGGTTGCAGCTGAGTTCGGCGACCCAATCGCCGAACTCGTCTTGGTGAAAGCCGACTATCCGCTGCTTCATCGCGCCATCATGCTATGCGACTGATTAAGCTCTAACACATCCGAGGGTAGTCCGTTTGTCTCGTGATTAAACTAAGCTCCTGTGAACGAAGCATTCTCGGCGATCAGTCGTTTTGGCCGGGAGCTCGGCAAAAGGGCTTGAACTCGCGGACAATTCCTTCGTAAGGGTCAGCTTCCAAATATTGCATGAGCAAGAGTCCGGCAAATAGTCATTCCGGCCCGCTCTTGCATCTCCAATTGGATTTAAAGCTCTGCAACGGTTCCTGCCTCCTAGCCTGCCAGCCTTTGTTGAACGATCGATGATGCAGCTGGCGCCACAATTGTTGGAGCTCTGAGGGTAAAAACACCCGATTGTGTCGGACGATTACTACAGAGGTGGCGGCGGGACAAGCGTACTTTCTTTTTTTATACCTCTGCCTGGCAACGCTTAATACCTGGTCGTTCGTGGCGAGAGTGCATCGCGTCTTTTTGGAGCAAGGGGCGAATGAATCAATTGTCGCGAAAACCCGCATCCGCTTCGTCGGTTAATAATCCCCCGAAAACGATCCTAGCCTGTGCCGCCTGGCACGATCCGGTCGGCAGTGAGTAACTGCAGCATCCTGGAATCCAGATAGCTGCCATAGGGGTCGAGCTTAAGCGCCGAGCGTCGTAGGCGAGCCAGGTTTCGGGTGCGCAGCCGCGCTGGCAGTGGCGTCTCAAAAAGGCGAGCCCTGTCAAGGTCAAGAATGATGACAGCGAAATCGTCATGCAACGGCGTGACGAACAGGTTGTGAAGGTTCAAATCGGCATGGAACAAACCCTCCTTATGCATTGTATCAATCGCTTTTCGCGCTTGTTCGACCACGTAGGCGCGCGTTAGATAGTCGTCATCGGTGGTCAAAAATTGCCACAGCGTCATACCCCGCAAAGCACGCGTCAGGAAAACACTTCGATACAGAATAGGCCCTACGCGTTCAACAATCGCCCCGATTGGTTCGGCGACGGGGATTCCCCGGCGCTTGGCATTTGCGGTCACTTGCAATTCGCGCACTGGTCGGGCGTGGGTGCCGACGTATAAATCTTTTAGCACGATACGCACGAGGCCGCCCCGCCGCCCTATCCTCGCATACAAGGCGGTGCCGTCCTCGAGCCGAAGGGGGACACCGCTTAACCGATTGCCGCTGCCGGGGCACGAACGAAGATTGCTCACCGAGCTAATGATCGCGGTCGCTCGGGAAGCGAGGTCGCGGCGCAGATAAATTAGGCGGTGGCCGAGCTCGAGTCTCTGGAAATCAGCCGGCAAGCCTGTGAGTGGACGCCAGACCGGACGCAAGGGGGACTCCATCAGAATTATGCAAACGTCAAATCAGCTGATGCTCTCGGCTTCATCGATCAGCATAATGGGAATATCATCTCTGATCGGATAACGCAGTTTGCAGGCCTCGCAGGTAAGCCCATCCTCTCTTTCCGTCAGACGAAGCGCACCCTTACACTTCGGGCATGCAAGTATGTCAAGCAAATCCTGACTCAGTGCCATTGATGCTTCTTCCTCCAATTTTCGTGTTATGGTCGAAAGTCAAACCGACGCGCCTGATGCGCTCGATGACTAAAGCCAGCAATTGCGTCTCATCCTGAGGTTCCATTACGACCTGTAGATGCAGGGCAAAGAGAGGAAACCGGGGCGTGGTCATGTGTTCAAGCTTTACCAGGTCTTTCTCGGTGGTGATGACCATTTCGGCAGCCTTGGCGAGCGTCTCGATGTGCTTCCAGTCTCGCGGTTTATATTCATAGTGGTCAGGGAAATCGAGAGTGGCTACCACCCTCGCTCCAAGCGCATCGAGCATCGCACGGAAGCTGCGGGGATTGGCAACGCCGCTGACCGCGGCGACGCGTCGACCTTCAACCGTCAGGGGCATTTGCCGCCAGGTGCCCTTATCAGAAGATGTCAAGGACGCTGGTTCCAGTCTCGCCCGAAGAGTGAGCTTGTCGCGTCCTATCTCGCGCTCGATAGGGTGCGAGCTGCTCAGCCCCCAAGTATGGACGAAGATGATGGCATCGGCGCGCTTAAGGGCCGATCGCGGTTCGCGCAGTGGACCTGCGGGCAATAGCCAGCCATTGCCCAACCCAGAGCTCTGGCTGACCAGCACCAAATCGCAAACTCGTTGAAGCCTAAGATGCTGAAAGCCATCGTCGAGAACGGCGACCTCGGCCAGCCGATTCAGTGCCAGTAGTTTGATAGCATCAATGCGCCGGGGTGCGATCGCAACCGGACCATCGAACCACTTTGCCATCATAACTGGCTCATCACCCGCTTGCCGGGGTGTTAGGATTATTTGCCCGCGGTCTGAAACCAGACGGGCAGTGCGCGCACGTCCGCCGTAGCCGCGACTGACAATACCCGCGCCAAGTCCACGCTCCCTCAAGCGGAGCGCGAGAAACAGAGCAAACGGCGTTTTACCATTGCCTCCGACAGTTAGATTGCCGACGCTAACTACCGGTAAGCGCGGAACCTGAGAATAGCGTCGCCACCAGGCCGCTCTCGCTTTGAGGAGGCCCGCATAAACCAATGCGAGCGGCGCCATCACTATGGGGTGCAGACGCTTTCCGTGCCACGAAGCGCGGAACTTTAACGCCTTGGCAGGAGAGTGCATAGATGGCGCGCCACGATTTCGCTGTTCCCTGCTAATTGCTGCAGCACAGAACGCGCTCGCTGACCGGCCATGGTCCTTCGCTCAGGATCTGTGAGCCATTGCGCGGCGGCGTGCGCGAGCTCCCGAGCGTCGCGAACAACGCTCCCCGCTCCCGCTGCAATGAGCATATCGCCAAGCTGACGATGATTTTCATAATAGGGTCCGAATAAAACCGGAACCGATCTGGCAGCAGGTTCGGCCAAACTCTGACCACCGCGCCCCGGTCTCAAACTGCCACCGACGAACGCAACCGTAGCCAATCGATAAAATGAGGCCAGCTCCCCCATGGTATCCAAAAGAAGCACCCGAGGATCGACTCGAGCACCTTCGTTGTGGTGAGTTGCCGATTCACGAACCCCTTCCCGCTTCGCTGGCGCTCTGGTGGCTCGCGGCTGGCTAGCTCGCAGAAAGCCGAAACCAGCGTTGGACAGGGTGCGTACAAGCTGGTCGACTCTTTGAAGATGACGCGGGGCCAGGACGAGTCCCAAAGAAGGAAAGCTTTCAAGCAGGGAACGATAAGCTGTCAGCACCACCTCTTCTTCTCCGGGAGCAGTGGAACCGGCTATCAGGAGCGGTCGGCCTAGGGCGAAATCCGCTATCACCGCGCGCACGGGCTCCGATTCCTCGGGAAGCTGGTACTTGACGTTTCCGGTGACCGCGATCCGCTCAGGGTGAGCTCCTAGTTTGATAAATCGCTCAGCGTCGCCGGTGGTTTGCGCAAGAATCAGATGGGCTCTGCTTAAGCCGTTTGCGATCAGCGGCTGGACCAGGCGATAGCGCTTCATCGAGCGGCACGAGAGACGGGCGTTGATTAGGGCCAGTTTTGTGCCGCCCGCGGCACTCTGGAGCAGAAAGTTTGGCCAGAGCTCTGTTTCGGTAATAAGGAGCAAGGCGGGCCGGATATGCTTCAGAAAGCTGTGCACAGTCCGCGGATGATCAAGTGGCGCGAGTTCGGCTGCGCGATTTAACCGCTGACGTGCCGCGTCGCGACCCGCCGACGTCATCGTGGTTATAATGAATTCCAGATCATTGCGCTCGCTCGCGAGATGCTCGACCACCGGCCGCACCCCCTCAATCTCCCCGACCGAAGCCGCATGCACCCAGACGGGCAACTTCGAGTGATCCAAAGCGCGACCGTGTGCGAATCCTCTGCCCAACCGCTGCCGCCGACTCTCTCGATCATCTGCCAAGGCAGCCAATGCGAAGGGGAGTGCAGGATACCAAAGGAGGTTGTAAAGGCGAACTAACAATTCACCCAACACATTAATCACCAGGATGCGAGTCAGAGCCGGCAATCTGCCATTTCAGTCATCAGTCGATCCGGAGCCTAATTCTCCAAAGGACTAGCAGGGGCAGGAGATGCGGTCTGTAGCTTTGTCGTCCTGGCGCTTTTTTGACTTTCGGCTAACGCGCGAACCATGGTCCTACCGGCAGATGGATTTAGGTTTCTTCGGAGGCGCCGGCAATTTCATTCCGTATTGATTCTGACAAAACGCCCGCTAGTTCTGCCAGATCGATTGGCTTGGAAAGAATTCCCCGCAGTGGCAGATCGGGTGGAATCTCGCCTTCCGCCAGGGCGCCCCAACCCGTCACGATGTAGAAATTCAGCTTAGGATCAATTTGCAGGGCGCTTCGCGCAACTGTCCAACCGTTCATTTCAGGCATTGCCAGATCACACAGGACGATATCGTATTTGGCGGAGGCAATTTTCTTCAAAGCCTCGGCCCCTGATTGCGCTGTGTCGGCGTAGTGGCCCTGCAGCAGCAGCACCTGTTTCAAAGCCTCGAGACTTTGTAAGTCGTCATCGATAAGCAGCAAGCGGCTGGACAGCCTTGCTCTAGCATCGGCGCGGTTCCCGCTCTGATGCGGAGAAGCCTTGGGAAATTCGAGTTTGAAGATCGCGCCTCCATTACTTCCGTTTGAGGCAGCTATTGTGCCACCGAGCGCTTCCACAATGTTCTTTGCGATCGATAGGCCCAAGCCAGTCCCTCCCGGTCCCTTCGTGGTGAAAAAAGGGTCAAATATCCGTTGAAGATCTTGGGTGGCAATCCCTGGTCCGGTGTCCGCCACGGTGACCACGACCGTATTATTGCGACTGGTCGCTGCAACCGTGATTTCGCCGCCGTCAGGAATTGCTTCGTACGCATTAAGCAAAAGGTTGAGAAAAACTTGCCGCAACTCCGACGCAGAGCCGTTCACCCGGGGCAGTGTTTCAGGAATCTGGGACCGTATCTTGATACGGATACTGTCCAGAGACGATCTTCCTTCCGTGGTCATCCTAACCAGTTCGATAACTTCGGTTATCACTTCGGAGATTTGAGTCGATTCCTTTTTGTGATGAATGCGCGTGCGCCCTAACTCTCGAACCCGAGCAACCGTCAGCGCCGCGTCCTCTACTGCATGCTGGATGGTCCGAAGTGCGGCCTCGTGTTTGGCGGTTACGTTGTCGTCGGTCACGAGTGACTGTAGTCGGAGTCTGATTACATTGAGCGAATTGGCCAAATCGTGAGCTATTCCCGATGCGAGTTGCCCAGCTACCCTGAGCCGTTCCTGGTTGACCAAAAGCTCGCGGCTTCTGAGCGCTTCCTCTTCCGCCAGCCTTCGGGCCCGATGCAGCCGGCGCTCGAGTGCTGTCGAGAACAAACCAATAGCCGCAGCAATCAAGATTCCGAGCCATTGATATGGATCGGATTGAGCCGAGGGGAGGCGGGAGCTCGCGATCGCGAAGGCGCCTAGGGCAACGACTGAAAGCAACCCTTGAGCCCGTTCGCCCCACGATAGAAACGGACCGGTCCCCGCGAGGAACAGCATCAGGGCCACGACCAGCGGCTCAGTATTGCGGGTGATGATTGCCAGCTCGGTGGAACTTAGGATCAAGATGGTGCTAAAAGAAAAAGCGACTTTTTTCCAGTGCCGCTTGAGCCAGGGTCCGACCCGCAACGTCATCAACACCGCAGCGAGATACAACCCAATGTTGACCGCATGGAGGAGCAGCGGCCTGCGGTCTCCCAGCCATAAGGAACGCCAATCGAACCAGAGATAAGCCAGCTCGTAGATAAGCGTCAGCAAGGAGCCGGCGCCGACCAGGCGAGCTGCCCATTTTGATTCGTCTGCTGATCGGGCAATTCCGGTTGGCGTCTGGCGCACCATTTGGCGTGGAGCGAGCGATGCCGCGGCAGAGCTGCCCGATGTTACCGGCGGCTGAACGGAATTGATGTCTGCCACCAGGAGATTTCCCCCGAATTTTCTCCCTGTCTATCATCGCTCGCAGACAATTAGTAGAGGTAAAAATAACTAATTGTTGCGAGTAATTTACCGTGAAGTTGCTTCGAGCAACTGAATCGGGTAGCTGCGTCAGAGGTCGCGCGGATGGCCGCGAGCAGGAGCATGATCGGTCGGCTGCTCAGCCATACCACCGCACTCTAGCGGCAGATCTCCAACGCCATTGCAGCGACACGGTCCGCGGCTTTTGGTGAACCGAGCAGCTGCCGCAACGATTTGAGAGCTTCGGCGACTTCGGTGCGGCGCGGTTCGGTGAGCATCGGTTCGGCCGCACGCACCAAGGCGGTGGCGTTCACTTGCCGCTGCAGTAACTCGGGGACCAATTGGCGTCCGGCAAGGAGGTTGGGCATGCCAATATGATTTACTCCTCTTATCAGCAGACGGCCCAGTACATATGTAATTGCCGAGACTCGATAGACAATTACCATCGGACAGCCGAGCAGCGCTGTTTCGAGGGTCGCCGTCCCGGAGGTTACCAGCGCCAATTCGCTGGCGGCAATGATACTGTAAGTATCTCCGGCAATAATTCGGACGTTCTCCAATTCCTTGCGAGTGATGGCAGCCTCCAGATCGGCGGGCCGCAGCGTTGGCGCCAATGGGATGACTGGTACGAGATTGTGGTCGGCGCACAAAGTTCGAGCGGCTTCGAGCAACGGCCTCAGCAAATAGCGGATCTCTCCACGACGACTGCCGGGCAAGATTGCCAGTAGCCGTGTACCCGGAGCAAATCCATGCCGCTCGAGTGTTTCAGCGCGACCCTGAGCGGGAACAGCGCGGTCAAGCAAAGGATGCCCGACGAAGCTCACCTTTCCGCCAGCTTGGGCATAGAGCTCGGCCTCGAATGGGAACACTACCGCCATCCGAGTGCTCCGTCTGACCAGCTTCCGTATGCGGTGACGACGCCAAGCCCATACCTGCGGCAGGATGTAGTAGAGCACAGGAACGCCTGCTCGATGCGCGATACCGGCCAGGATCAAATTGAATTCGGCGAAGTCGATCAAAATGACCAGGGACGGCGGTGAGCGATGAAGCTCCGTTCGCAATCTTAGCAAGACCCGGAATGTGCGCCAGAAGGTAGAACCGAGTTCTGCGACTCCGAGGCCAGTAATTTCTTCAATGTTGGCGATTGGTCGAACTCCCGCGGCGCGCATCTGCGGTCCTGCAACGCCAAAAAGTTCACAATCCGGATCGCGAGCCCGAAGTTGGAGAGCTAAATCGCTGCCGTGAAGATCGCCCGACGCCTCTCCCGCGACGATCATGATGCGGCGGGGTGGCCCTGTCGGCGTTGGCTTGACGCCGGACTCAGGTACCACCCGACAAGGTGGCAGGGCAGCTCGTTGCTTGGAAATCTCCGGCACAGTACGACAACTCAAAAAGCGAGACCTTCAAGTGGATGAACTATCCGGCGCCGGTGATGCTTTTCGTATCGCCTCCGCAATTCGCTCACTGACTTCCATAACGCGCAGCCCGGCGGCGGCGTCGGCTTCGGGAGGATGGCGGGTTCGCACACAATTGACGAACGCTTCGATTTCGTCGCGTAAGGGATCGCCTTCAGCGATCTCGATTCGCTCGGCTGAGATCACCGGATAAGTGGCCCCCGGAGGGGCTGGAGTTTTCCGATAGATCTGTGTCCGCCGCGCTTCATAATCCACCGAGATGTATGCATCGGGCTGGAAAAATCGGATCTTTCGTTCACGGCGAGGGGCTACCCGACTCGTGTTCAAGTTCGCGATAAGGCTATCAGCGAAGCGGATTCGGGCGTTGGCCACGTCGATCCGGTCGGTCAAAACGGCGACGCCTACGGCCTCGAGCGAGCTGACGGCGGCGGAGGTAAGGCTCAGGATTACATCGAGATCGTGAACCATCAAATCGAGCACGACGTCAACATCCGTGCCGCGTTCGGTGAACGGCGCAAGCCTGTGGCATTCAATAAATCGAGGCTGATTCACCAACTGGCGCAAGCGGACAATTGCCGGGTTGAACCGCTCCAGATGTCCGACTTGCAGTATTCGGTGGCCATTATTGGCGATCGCGGACAGCTGTCGCGCTTCAGCCAGGGTTGCTGCCATTGGTTTTTCGATCAGTACGTCAATTCCGGCACGCAGTAGGTCGCTGGCAACTGTATAATGCGCCAGACTCGGAACTGCGACGCTGGCGAGATCGACCTTGCCCACCAACTGACGGTAATCCTCAAGCGCGACCGCGCCGGTCTGCGCCGCCACGTCGCGGGCGCGCTGCGCATCGAGGTCCGCTACGTAGCAAAGCTTAACCCCGGGCAAGCTTGCATATTTGCGTGCATGTAGAGAGCCGAGCCGGCCCACCCCAACCACTGCCGCTCGCAGCTCATTCATATCCGTACACGCTGATGCCGCAGGCGCGCGCACGATCCAATGTCGACTCGCGCTGCAAAAGCATGGCCGTTCCCGCCTCAACCCCAAGCACCGCGGCCTTGATGTCACGGAGCAGATCGATCGTGTCGGGTCCGACTGCTGGTCGATCGAAACGCAAATCCTGAGAAGGCTTGGCCGCCTTCGCGACCACCAGCCCCGGCCCGCAAAGACTCGCCCCACGCTGCAGCGTAGCGTCGGTTCCCTCAGCGGCCTCGACCGCAGCTACGATGCCATCGCGTACTGCAACGGTCTGACCCACATCGAATGCACCAAGGGCGCGCGCGATCTCGAACGCGAGGCGCAGGTCCTGCATTTGGGCCGGGCTCGGCTGTGGCCCGGCGAGCAAACCGGGTTCGGCCAAAATCCCCTTCAGCATTGGCACCGGATCTATGACTTTGATTCCCTCGGATTCAAGTTCGGTGGCAACGCCGCGCAGCACGGCATCGTCACTGAAGCGTGGAAGCCGGGCCAGCATCATTAGAGCCCGCCCGTCGGGTGCAAAATTTCCCCGCAGCCGTGCCCGTGAGATTCCGCCCGCCATCACCGCCTGCTCGACCCCAGCCGCTTTGAACAGCTCGATGATGCGCTGCAATTCTCCAACATTAACCCAGCGCACCACATCAGAAAGCTGGGTGATGTCAGGCTGAGTTTCGCCAATATGAGCTACTGCAATAATGCGGAATCCCAGCCGACGCGCCATCGTGGCAACCTCAAGCGGGAAGATGCCGTTCCCAGCGATTAATCCCAGAGTTGTCATTGTTCAGTGCGGATTAAGTCGGAGCAGGATCGGTCTGAGAGTACAAATCGCCCACGTTTTGCGCCGAGCGCATCCCTAACAAAGTCTGGGTATGGACGAGGCGAAATGCTCATTCCCGATCGCGCCCGACCACCCCGCGCTCAGACTTCAGAATGAAGTCGAGCAGCCGCCGAACTTCAGCTCGATGGCCATGCTCCTCCATGATTTGCTTGATGGCTTCGTCGCGAAGTAGTTTGCCGTAGAACAGGGTTCGAAAAGCGCTCTTAATGGCGGCAATGGTATCCGGGTCAAAACCCCGCCGTTCCAATCCTGTGGTGTTTACGCCGACCAGACGAGCACGGTCGCCGGCGACCATGGCATAAGGCGGCACGTCCTGCGAAATCTTCGAGCCAGCGGCGATAAACGCGTGCGCGCCTATGCGACTGAACTGGTGGACGCCGCACATGCCAGCTGTAACGACCCACTCCTCGATGACACAATGACCGGCGATCTCAGTTGAGTTGGCGATAATCGCATGATCGCCGATCTGGCAGTCGTGGGCGATATGGGTATAGTTCATCAGCAGCACGTGGTTGCCGATGCGTGTCACCATCCCTCCGCCGGCAGTCCCGCGATGAATGGTAGTGAACTCACGAATCCGATTGTAGTTGCCGATTTCAAGGCGCGAAGGTTCGCCGCGGTATTTCAAATCCTGAGGCTCCGCACCGACCGAGGCAAATTGGAAGATGCGATTGCCTGCGCCAATGGTAGTGTCACCCTCGATGACGGCGTAGGGGCCCACGACCGTCTCGGGTCCAATTCGCACGCGAGCACCAATGACAGCGCCGGCACCAACCTCAACGGTCGAGTCGAGTTCCGCGCGCGGGTCAATTACGGCCGACGGGTGAATCCGGCTTATGGGAGTTGCTCCTCGACTTCCATCGCTGACAATTCAGCTTCGGCGGCGAGTTCACCTTCGACGCGTGCTTCGGCGTGCATCTTCCACAGCGGATAGTGATGTTTGGCGACCCGCACTTCCATTCTGATTTGATCGCCCGGTATTACTCGGCGCCGAAAGCGGACCTTGTCGAGCCCAGTCAGCATGAACAAGCTACGACGCTCGCCGATGATACTAAGTGCCAGGATTGCAGCCGATTGCGCCAAGGCTTCGAGGATCAGGACGCCGGGCATAATCGGCAGACCTGGAAAATGGCCCGTGAAGAAGGGCTCATTGATAGTAACGTTTTTGAGAGTGACGGTGCGGTCACCCTCTAGCTCGACCACGCGATCCACAAGCAGAAAAGGGTAGCGATGCGGCAGCAGCTTCAGAAAGCGGTCAAGTGCATCGGGTTTTGCTTCGGGCAAGACCAAACTCCTACTTGAGAATTGTGGACCGCCCGCGCGCTGCTGGAGTCGCTTCTTCGGTCGTCGTACCGAATTTGCCAGCATCACGTTCAGCTTCCTCGCCGAGCGAGCCGGGCCGCACATTCATGGCATCGTAAGCACGAATCACCTGGTCGGTGATATCAGTAGCGGGAAGCGCCCACAGCAGTGTGCCCTTCTCCATTACCATTGTGTAGCCGTTCTTGGCTCCAATTTCCCGGACTACGGCAGCCAAGTCCCGCACGATGGCGCCGGTCACCTGGTTATCTTTTTCCTGTAACTCATCGCGCGAGTTCTTGTAGTCATCCTGGAAGCGCCGCAGCTTCTTTTCGTAATCATCCTCAAGGTTCTGGCGCTGCTCGGGTTGCATCAAGGCGCCCTTTTGCTCCAACTCGCGCTTAAGCCGTTCGACCTCATTCTGTTCGCCCTCGAGTTGCGCCTGTAGACGTTGGATCCGGCCGCGAAACTGGGTCTTGGCTTCCCTACCCGCCCGGCACTCGTTGAGTGCGCGCTGGATATCAACAAAGGCGAGCCTGACGTCTGCGTGCGCAACGGCGGTCGCTGCCATTCCTAACACCAGCGTGGCGATGGTCACCCGATACCTCATATTTGCTGTTTTGAGCCTCCCGTGACGCCTTCTTCACGAGCTGGGTTCATGTGGCGGATTAAATCCGAACGGCATGACCCACCACATGCAGCATTAGAATTGCTCTGACCCTGCCCTTAAATCAGCCGATGATGACTTAAAACTTTGGCCGATCTTGGAATCCGTAGCAACCACACTCTACTTTTGTCATTGTTCGTCACTCGCGGGCACGTGCAAGCTCGACTAAAGCGGCGTCCCCGCCCCGAAATCGAAGACCGCCGATTGGTCGTTGGGTCGCGGATTGAGCGGAAATGCGAGATCGACGGCAATGGGTCCGAAGGGAGAACGCCAACGGATGCCGAATCCCACCGCCGACTGCAGATCGGATAAGGAATACGACTGATGCAGGAAAAACGAATTGCCGGCATCGACAAAGGCCGCGCCGCGGATGCCAAGCGATTGCAGAATCGGGAAGGTGACTTCACCGCTAAGCAGCAACTCCTGGCTCCCGCCGACCTGTTCAATAGCTTGTGGCTGGCCTTCGGGATTGAAAATGGTGACCTGCGGACCAAGCGAATAAATCTGATAACCACGCACGTCACCACCGCCCCCTAGACCACCCGGGAAGAAGCGTTCATACAGAGGCAGCTCGCTGCCATTATGACCGCCCAGGCTGGTGCCGATTCCGTAAGTGACGCCCGGCGAAAACACCCATTCACCCCACCGCGGACTGCGCAAGAAGGAGAAGAAGAATCGTGAATGGAACACGCCCTTGACGAAGGAGGTCCCGCCTAGTCCTGCCAGTTCCAGATTAAGGTTCATCACTGAGCCGCTGCGTGGATCTTGCGGATTATCCACCGTAAAGCGCCGGATGCTCGGCATAATCTCCGAGACTTGCGTGTATCCTTTATAGCGAAGGATGTCGAAGGTGGTGAAGGGTGCCAGCCCCGTGATTCCGACGCTCTCGAACTGATAGCCCAACCCCAAAGTGATGTCTTCGAGCGAAAACGGGCCTAGTTTCTTGAACCCTAACTCCGCCAGGGGGTAGCCCGTATTGATCTGAAAGCCGGTGTTGGTCTGGTTGAACGAGTACAGGAACAATTCATCGTAAAACGCCGACAAACTGACGGATAACGGCATATCCAGAAACCAAGGCTCGGTGTAGTTGATGTTGAGATTTCGATAAAGAAAACCGAGCTGTGCGGCGGCAGAAGCGGACTCACCGCCCCCAAACAAGTTAGTATTGCTAATTATAAAGTTGCCGAAGACGGACGAATAGCTGTCGTATCCGCCACCCACCTGTAACGAGGCAGTGTTAGCTTCCTGCACCGCAATATCAAGATCGATCTTATCCGGGGTGGGGCCCGGTTCGGTCGATATGCGCGTGTTGGAGAAATAACCAAGGGCGTCGAGGCGCTGTTTGGATTTCTGGATCTTCTGGGCGGAATACGGTTCCTGTTCCTGAATCTCCAGTTCACGCCTGATGACCTTATCCGAGGTCTTTGTGTTCCCGCTGATATTAATGCGATCAACCAGGACCTCGCTGCCCGGATTGATATTGTAATCGACTTCAACCTGATGCGCGGCCGGATCGACCGAGGTTCGCGGATCAACGTTGACGTACGCGTATCCGCGGTTGGAGTAAAAATCCGAGAGTGTTAAGACGTCGTGCTGCATCGTTGTACTGCTGAACGGTTGCCCGGCCTTGAGCGTCAGCAGGCGCTGCAGCTGAGCTTTGGGCACCTTGAGGTCGCCGGTGACGTCGACCGCGCTGACCCGATAGCGTGGACCTTCGCTTAGATCGAAGGTGACGATGATCGAATTGCCACGGCGCGTGAGCGTCGGATAAGAGACGTGAGCATTGAGATAACCGGCCGCATAGTAGTAGGCGGTCAGGTGGTCAACATCGTCCTGCAGCTTTTTCTGATCTAGGATCCCGCTGCCAGTTATCCAACTTACTATCGAATGAGGCCTGGTTTGGATCGCAGCGGCCAATAGCCGGCTGCTGAAATGGTGGTTGCCAACAAAGCGCACCGCCGAGATTCGCACTTGTGGTCCTTCTTTCACGTCGAACACCAAAAGCACCGTATTGTTCGGTTCCTGCACGGTCCGTGATGTAACCCGGGCGTCGAGGTAGCCTTTGGCCTGGTAGACTTCGGCTATGTTGCGAGCCGTGGTTTTGACGCGGACCCGATCGAGCAGAGAACCGGAGTGTAGCGCCATCGCGTTGACGATCTGTTCATCGCTCGGGCTGATTTTGGTCATGCCGCTGAAGCGAATCTCCCTGACCAGAGGTTCTTCATTAACCAAATACGTCAGGACGATGCCGTTGGGCTCACGTTTGACATAGGCGTTGACTCGGGTAAAAAAACCCATGCGATAAATTGATTTGACGTCGGCGTCGACAGTGGCCGGGTTTAGAGGCTGGCCGACTTCAGAGGATATGTGCACCCGGATAGCATCGGTTTCGACTCGCTGGTTACCGACAATTTTGATCTGCGAAATTGTCTGAGGGGACTGGGCCCAAGCCTTGGCTAGTGATAAAAATAGAGCCAAAAAAAGCCCAATCTTGTACAAGGAGCGGATACTCCGCCGACGCGTGATAAGCTTCGCCACCGTCACCAATCATCAAGGCAGCGAACAAGCTAGCCAATCACCATTCGGAAGTAAACTAACCTACCGATAAAAAACCAATAGTTATCGCGAGCCGATCGGGCAGTCGGTGATCAAGCCAGCCGTCGTCCACAAACCGTGGCTCATCCGCCTCGGGGCGGACGCTCATGCCCGAATTGCGCCTGTCTCGTCCCATAATTTGCCTTGGTGCAGGCGTAGCGTGCGTCCCATGCTGCGTGACAGCCGTTCATTGTGAGTTGCCACGATCAATGTGATACCGAGTTCGCGGTTGAGTCGGTGAAAGAGCGCATGCACTTCGTCGGCGGTCTGCGGGTCGAGATTGCCCGTCGGCTCGTCGGCGAGTACCAGGGAAGGCCTCAGCACCACGGCGCGTGCAACCGCCACGCGTTGCTGTTCTCCCCCGGAAAGCTCGGCGGGGCGGCGATGGAGCTTGTCGCCGAGCCCCACTAAAGCCAACATTTCCGCCGCTCGGGCCCGCGCCTCCCGATCGGGTAACCGCGCGATCAGAGCGGGCATCATCGTGTTTTCCAGGGCGCTAAAATCTGCCAGCAGATAGTGAAACTGAAAGATGAAGCCGAGTCGGGAGTTACGGAATTCAGCCAATCGCCGTTCGTCCATCGCGAACAGGTTCTCGCCCTCAAAGTAGACATTTCCGGCGGTGGGTGGCTCCAGGCTGCCCAGAACGTGGAGCAGAGTGGATTTACCCACTCCCGACTGGCCCACGATTGCCACCTCTTCGCCCACTCCAACCTCGAGATCAAGTTTGCGCAGCACCCAGATCTCGCGACCTGCGTCGATGAATTTCTTGTCGATCGAGGCCGCCTGGAGCAATTGGGGAGTGCGGCTGCTCGCCGCGCGTTGCAGCGGCAATGCTTCGTTACTCATAGCGAATAATTTCCACTGGTCGGAGCGCACGCGCCTGCCAAGCCGGGTAAATCGCACCGCAGAGGCACAAAATTATCGCCGCTGCGGCAACGGCGACGAAGTTAACTGCATAGAGTCGCACTGGTACGACACTGACCATGAAAAGATCGGGCGGGAGATGAATCAGATGATACTTACCGATCAAAAAGGCGACGATGAAGCCCGCAGTTACACCGGTTATTGTGCCGCCCAGCCCCAGTATTGCGCCTTCACATAAAAAGATGGCCGCGATCGAGCCGGCGCGGGCGCCCATCGTACGTAAAATCGCGATCTCCTTGCGCCGTTCCATCACGATCATCACGAGCGTCGCGACGATATTGAAGGCGGCGACTAGCACTATCAACAACAGTACGAGAAAGTACGTCGATTTCTCGAGCTTAAGCGCGGAAAACAGCGGCGCATCGGTCTCCGTCCAGTCGCTGACGCGATATCGGCCCCCGGCTACTGCGGCGATTTTGCGCGCAATCGCCGGTGCGTCAAACAGATTGTGCACGCGGACCTCCAGGCCGGTCTCGAGCTGGGGGTCATCGGCTAAAAGGGTCGTGCTATTTTTCAACGCCACAAACATCAAAGATGAATCGTACTCATACATCCCTGAATGGAACAGGCCGCCGACCACGAATCGCCGAAGCCGAGGCGAGCCAATGCCCGAGGCAACGCTGGTCGGTGAGATGACGACCAGAGGATCTCCCACGCCAATGCCCAATTCTTCGGCAAGCGACTTGCCAACGATTATCCCGGGCAAACGCACGGTGCGTTTTTTGCCGTTTTCAGTCAGGCTGGTTGGAAGCATTTGGTCCAATTTCTCGAGAGAGCCGCTCTCAAGAGTGTTCTTCAATTCGCTCAACACCGGGTTGTTGGCCGGCACCACCCCCCGCAAAGTTCCCCCCGCCACGTAAGCCGGTTGACCCGACGGCGTGGTCGAAACCACCAGGACTGGAGATACGGTGAAGGGAGCAACCGCCACGATCCCGCCAAGCGACTCGATTTTGCGTTCAAGGCCGGCCAGTCCTGGATCCGGCCCGGCAGTGCTGAGCGAAATCTCGGGGTTGAAAGCCAGCAACCGAGCTCGCAGATCTTCCTGGAAGCCGCTCATGACAGACAACACGACCGTGAGTGCGAAGGTGCCGATTGCGACGCCGGCCACCGAAATCAATGCGATCAATGAGACGAAACGTTCGCGGCGCCGAGCTCGCAGATAACGCAAGCCGATCAAGTATTCGTAGCGCATTCAGCTGACGAGTCGCGGGGTGAGATATTACCACCCGGCTTTGCCCAGCGAGGCTGCAGCATCAGCCGGCTTTGACCCTTTCCTTTATGCTCAAAATCGCATCTAGAACAGCATCCTCGATTTGCGAGGCTCGCGCCAGAGGCTGGACGCACGCTCGGGTAGAAGAACTTGACTGCCAGGGGCCGATCTGGATGAATTTTGTCGCCGACCGTGACGTCCAACCAAGGGCGGTTGATTAAGCTCGTGCTCCGCCTATAGACTCGCAGCGTATCTTTTCTGGGGGCTTTTTCATGGAGTGCTTTCGGGGGCGAATTTTGTTAATCGCACTATGCTTCAGTCTGGGCACAACCCGAGTGCAGGCCGGCGAAACGCCGGTTCCCGATAAGCCCAGTCGAGTCGCTAACGCATCGGCGCTCAGTACTGCGAGCGCCAAGATCAACTCGAGTCGGCCCGTTGACTCGTCGGGCGAACGCGTCGCGAAGGCTGCCGGAGATTCAGCGGAAGTCGACGTCTCCGACGACAATCCAGCCGACGACAGCAATTCATCGGCTGAAGAAGGTGACGAAAAATCGGCAGTTGCGGTCAATGCCGAAAATTCCTCGAGTGTGCCGCGGGCGGTCGGCGATCAAGACCTTATCACTATGAACTTCCAGAACGTCGATCTGCCAGTGTTGGCGAAATTCATCAGTGAAATTACCGGCAAGAACTTTGTCCTGGATGAGAGTGTGCGAGGTCGAGTTAGCATCATTTCGCCGACCAAAGTCACGCCGGAGCAGGCTTATTCCATCTTTCAGTCGGTACTGCAGGTCAAAGGATTTACTACGGTCCAGGCTGGCTCGATCATCAAGATCATCCCTTCTCGTGACGTCCGGCAGTCCGCTGAGCTTACCCAATCACAGGAGCCGGGGTTCACCCAAGGGGATCAGTACGTCACCCGGATGGTCAAGCTGCGCAACACGGACGCGACCTCGATCATGAGCGTGATTCAGCCGATGATCTCCCATGACGGTCTGGTGGCCGCTTTCCCTCAGGACAACACACTGATCATCACCGATGACGCTTATAACGTTCAGCGGCTCCTGCGGATTGTTGGCAGCTTGGATGTGCAGGGCGTCCAGCAGAACGTGGCAGTGATCCCCCTTAAATTGGCGTTTGCTGACGATCTCGCGGAACAAATCGAGAAGATCATGACCGCTCGGGAAAGTGCGATGCACGGTGGTACAGGCACCGGCAACTTCCTCCGTCCGGGCATGGGGGTAGTGGCGCCGTCGGCGCAAGGCGCCACAACGAAGTTCAGTATCGTGGCAGACGAGCGTACGAATTCATTGGTGGTGCTGGCAAGCCCACTGGAGATGCGGCAAATCAAGGATCTGGTTGCCCGGCTTGACATCCATCCACCTAATGAAACCTCGCGAATACATGTTTATCGCCTTAAGTACGCGTCCGCCGGCGAAATGGTCGATGTGCTCAACGGACTCCTGAACGGCGGTGGCGGTGCCTCGTCACTAACGCCGACAACGGGGCGCAATTCACTCGGTCGCGGCGGTTCGGGGCTGATGTCACTGGCCGGCGGCTTCGGTGGTTATGGCGGCGGCTTTGGCGGTTATGGCGTGTCCGGCTATGGTAGCGGCTATGGCAGTGGTTATGGGGGTGGGTTCTCAAGCTTCGGCGCAAGCAACTCGAGTTTCGGCTCGGGACTGGCGGGTTCGATGATGAGTACCGGTTATGGGAGCGGCATGGGCAGCACTTCGCGAGGAACAAGTAGCACCGGTAGCACCACCGCTGCCACCAGCGGGACCAAGAACCCCAATTTCGAAAGCCCAGTCAGCATTACCAGCGATCCGGCGACCAATTCACTGGTCATCAGTGCTGCCCCGCAGGATTACGAGACTCTCCGACATGTGATCGAGCAGCTTGATATTCCGCGCGTGCAAGTCTTTGTGCAGGCGATCATCGTCGAGGTGAACGTCGAGCACGCACGCGATATCGGGGTTGCAGGCTTTGCTCCCAGCTTTGGTCACGGCAACGTCCTGGGAGTCGGAACGCTGAACTTTGGCGCTCTTCAGAATGCCCTGGGTAATCCGCTCGGACTGACGGGCCTCGGCATCGGGCTATCCTCAGGGAGCAATTGCACGGTTCCGGGCACCCTGCTCAACTCAGCAGTCAGTGCGGTCAGCAGCGCCACAACCGCCACTGGGGCAGTCACGGTGCCGTGCGATATAGCTCTGATGACGGCGCTTGAGAGTGATACGCACAGTAACGTGCTGTCGGCGCCGACCTTGCTCACTGCGGACAACGAAGAAGCCACGATAGTCGTCGGCCAGAACCTGCCATTTGTCAGTTCCGCCGCCGCGACTTCGGCGCTCTCTGGTCAGATTTTTAACTCGGTAACGCGCCAGAACGTGGGAATTTCCCTGGATTTCATTCCGCAGGTCACCAGCGGCGACTACGTTCGTCTCGATGTTTATGAGGAGGTCTCGAACGTCGTCAACGGCACGACGAACCAGGCGACGAATCCGTTGGGTCCGACTACGACCATCCGTTCCGCCTCAACCTCGGTCCTGGTGCAGAATCACCGGACCGCAGTCATTGGAGGGCTTATCTCTAGTGACGTCGAAAACGCCCGACAGGGCATACCTTTCCTTTCCGATATTCCAGTGCTCGGCAATCTGATGAGTGATACCTCGCGTCAGGGTACGAAGGACAATCTGTTGGTCTTTCTAACGCCGCATGTCATCCGCACTCATGACGATTTGCAGGCCTTGGCATTGGATGAGCGGCAGAAGTTCGTGCGCTCGCTGGGCCGCAAGGAAGTAAACAGCATGCCCGTATCGCAGTTTCAGCAGCTCTATCAGCCGACATTCAATGCCTCGGTATCACCGCAGCAAGACCTTATGCAGTCGCAAGCACAGGGTTCAGCGGGTGCATCTTCCGCCAGCGGCGCATCGGCGGCGGGTAACGGAACATCTCCTTGAGGGCGGCGGCGCGGAGTCAGAAGTGGCTCCGCGCTGGTTGCGCCTGCGCTTGTACTGACGGTATCGGTCACAAAAATCGCTTTAATGGCGCGTCAGATTGGGCTCTTGCGGGCTTGGGTCGAGTGCGCTGGATTTGCGATCCCGTGGGCGCTATTGCGTGCTTTACCGCTGGAAACAGCGGTCCGCACCGGGGCTGCGATTGGCGCGCTCGCGTTGGCCTTTGACGTCTACAATCGGTCAATCGCTCGCCTTAATCTGGAAATCGCTTTTGCGGAACTGACGTCTGCAGAGCGCTCACGTATCCTTAGAGACAGCTACCGGAACTTCGGCCGGATGGCGGCTGAGTGGGTGCACTTCCCGGAACTCACCGCGCACAATATCCAGCGCTACGTAACCTACGCAGGCAGTCAGCACTGGACCGATGCAAGCGAGCGTTCGCAAGGCCGGGGCATCCTCGTCCTCACCGGCCATTTTGGCAACTTCGAATTGTTGTCGCTGGCTCATTCAATCTACGGTAACCGGATCGCGATCGTACAGCGCCCGAATCGTAATCCTATCCTAGATTACGCCATTGCGACGCGACGCCACCGCTTCGGCAACCTCACTATTCCGCGCAAGGGCGCAGCCCGCCAGGTGCTGCGGCTATTACGCGACGACTGGATGGTAGCAATCCCTCTCGATCTGGATACGCGCCAGGGGACCTTTGTCGACTTCTTTGGCATGCCAGCCGCAACTAGTCCAGCTTTGGCGCGAATCGCAATGGTTAGTGGAGCACCCGTACTGCCAGCCTTCATGGTGCGCGAAGGACAGACCACACGGCACCAGATAACCATTCTACCCGCGATCGAAGTTCGTCAATCCGGCTCGCGCGATGAATGTATCCGTGAATACACCCAGATTTTTACCTCGATAATCGAATCGATGATTCGCCGTTATCCGGACCATTGGAATTGGATCCACAGGCGGTGGAAAACGCGGCCTGGGGATGAAGCACGATTCTATTGAGCTCCGAGATTCGAAAGTTCTGGTCCTAACGCGAGCTCCCGTCCAGGAGCCGGCGGCTTCGTCTTCGTGCGATCCGGATCATGCTATGATTGCCAACCATGTTCTTCGGTCCATTCCTCGCCTTCTACGCGATACTGTTTTTTGCCCTGCTGGCAGGCCTTTTCGTCATGCTGGAGATCGGGCTTATCAACTATGCGTTCGGCGCGCTCGGCCTGCCCCCAGAGTTGGCATTAATAGCTCTGATGACCAGCCTGATCGGGAGCTACATCAACATCCCGATCGCAGAGATTGAAAGTGGCGAACCCTACCTGGCTGAAATCGTAAGCGCTTTTGGTATTCGCTATCGAGTTCCCCTGCGCTATGCGCGAGGCGCCACGACGCTTGCCATTAACGTCGGTGGCGCCATAGTGCCGATACTGATTTCGATTTACGTCTTATCGCACCAGCCCGCAGCAATTCTTCCGGGCAGCTTAACCGCTGTCGTCGTCGCGCTGGTCGTTCATCGGTGGGCTCGACCAGTGCGAGGCCTCGGCATAGCCATCCCGATGTTTATTCCACCGATAGCAGCCGCAGTGACTGCCTCGGTAATGGCAGGTCTGTTCGGAGGCCCGCGACATGTTGATGCGATCGCTTATGTAGGTGGAGTAATCGGGACACTGGTCGGCGCCGACATCGCCAATTTGGGAAAATTGCGCGAGCTCGGAGCGCCGGTTGCCTCGATCGGGGGTGCGGGGACTTTCGACGGCGTCTTCCTGACCGGGATAGTGGCTGTACTGCTGGCCTGAGAGCGAGCCTTTGCGAGGCGGAGTCTTGCGCGAGAATCTTTGAGAGGATTCGAAAAGCTATCGGTTTTTCCGACCAGTCAGCGCGAGGGTACGCTGTTGAAACCGGATAGTGCCGTCACGGCGAAACGGCTGTGCGCCGCTCAAATCGTTGGTCCAGTCCTCTTCCAAGAGTCGTCGCACCTCGGCCGCATCGCGATCATCTGTTTTCGCCACGTCCAGCCAGGATTCAAGCTCCACGATCAATTCATCAGAGAACATTCGCTGCAACTCGGTCGGAGCCAGGGCGCGGGTATAGGAATGGTCTCGCAAACGTTCAAGATGATTGTAATAAAATGCTCGCGCCGGCACTCCACTACTATATAAATCTTCTGCGGCAATCGTGCCTCCCGGACGGCACACCTGAGACATCTGAGCAAGAACGCGAGCACGTTGGGCGAAATGATGGAAGGCGAATCGACGGACGGCAATGTCCAGCTCACCGTCGATGCATGGCAGTTGCTCAGCGTCTGCAACTACAAAGTGAACGTTATTCAGCGCTCGGCGTTTGCGTGTTCGGTTGGCAATCTTGACTGGTGCCTCGGTCAGGTCGATCCCGATCACCTCGTTACACTTGGCCGCCAGAGCCGTTGCAACATAACCTGGCCCGGTGGCGATCCCTATTGCACGTTGACCTTGATGAGGCGCAATGGCCTCGACCAGACGCGCTAAACGGGTTTCATCGTTTGTTAGCTGAGCCCCGCATAGGCGTCGGCGTGCTTAGTGAACTCCTCGCGAACGACAGCTTTATGACCGGAGTTAGCGATGAAGTGCTAGGCTGGTCGGAACTTTACCAGTGTGTGATCCGGTGTGACATCATCGAAGTAGGCTACCACCGGCATCCCGATTTTTATGTGGTCCACCGGGGCTTCGAGATTGGTTGTCATGCGCGGCCCCTCGTCCAATTCGACGATTGCTAGTACGTAGGGCTTGTCGGCGAACGAACGAGTCGCTGCACGGCGGACAATGGTGTAGCTGTACAACGTGCCACGTCCGCTCACCTTCTGCCATTCGAGTCGGTCCGACAGGCAATTCGGACAACGATCGCGTGGATAATAAATGAACCGGTTGCAGACGCGGCAGCGCTGCAGCATCAGTTCGTGACGCTTCGCTGCGTCCCAGAAAGGTCGACTGGTAGCGGTCGGCCGGGGTAATGGCTTGGTGTACTCGCTCATGCTCGGCGCTCCAGAATCAAACTCACCTGTTCGCTCATAATGCCGCCGTTACCATTTACATAGGCAAGGGCCGCGTTTCTCACTTGACGTTGGTCGCCGCGGCCCATCAATTGGCGAATTGCCTCCGTGACATGACTCATGCCTCCGCCCAAACCGGGCTGACCGAACGACAGTTGCCCACCATGAGTGTTGCATGGGAAATCGCCTGCATAGGTCAGATTGTGCTCCATCACAAAAGGACCACCTTGTCCCTTTTTACAGAAACCCGCATCCTCCAATGTGATCAACACCGTGATCGTGTAGCAATCGTAGGGACAAACGAGATCGATGTCTTTGCGCTCGACTCCGGCCATCTCGAAGGCCAGGTCAGCAGCCGGCTTGATCGGCGAATCGGTCAGCGATGGTGCATAGGTGATTGAGGCGTGGTTGGAGTATTCGCCGGCACCCAGCAACCAGACTGGTGGATTTTTGGCGCGCTTGGCTATTTCGGGTGAGGCGACGATGACTGCGGCGCCGCCGCTGCAGGGGCTCACGATTTCAAAAAGGTGCAAGGGGTCCACAATCATACGCGAATTGAGAACATCTTCGATGGTGAGCGGCTTGTCGTTGAAGGTTGCCAATGGATTTCGCAGCGCGTTGGTCCGCTGGTCGACTGCAATTTTGGCCATCTGCTCGGGCTTGGTACCGTACTCGTACATGTGACGATGGGCAATCATCGCGTAGCCGCAATTGGCTCCGATGTTGCCATAAGGCGACTCGAATTCCCGCTGGACTGAGACAACAGGCACCCTCTGGTCGCCGAGCTTGTTGAGGTCGGCCACGATGCAAAGTACGGCACGGCACATTCCCGCATCGATTGCAGCGGCGGCGCGCCAAATCATGCCTGCCGGCGTCGCCCCGCCGATATCAACCACGTTGAGCATCCGCGGATTTATGCCGAGTACCTCGCAGGCACTCGCCGGGTAGAGCATGCCGGGATCGGCAAAAGGCATTCCGACGAGGAATCCGTCGAGATCCTTCTTCTCCAGACCGGCATCGTCGAGCACTTGCGCAGTCAACTGCGCCATAAGCTTCAATGGGGTCAGATCCGGCGGCGGTTCTTTCCAGGGTTTAACCTCGGCAATCCCGATAGCGGCGGCCTTTCGCTTTAGACTCATCGTGTGGCTCCTGCGGCATTTCTTGCTATCGACTATCACAAATTGATGACAAGGAACCAGTTGCTGGCGGAGGTCGGGGCGGAGCTGTCCCCCGCAAGGCGCGAAATCATCATCTCGTCGAGCGACAGGTGCTTTACCAACGAGGCGGTGGTCGGCTAATCCTTTGGTATCCGAACGTCTTGATCTGGAGGATCGCTTTGCGGAAATGGCGGGTCAGACGCTTTTTGAGAAAATTTGGAACTCGCACGTCGTTTTTGAAGCACCCGGTCAACCGTCGTTGCTCTATATCGACCTGCACCTCATTCATGAAGTTACCTCGCCTCAGGCTTTCGAAGGATTGCTGAAGGCCGGGCGAAAGGTGCGGTGCCCAGCGCGCACTTTTGCGACCATGGACCACAATGTGCCTACCACCGATCGGTCCCTGCCTATCACTGATCCGGATTCCAAACTCCAGATTGAGATGCTGCGTGAAAATTGCGAGCGCTTTGGTATCAAGCTTTTTGATCTGGGCTCACCGGAGCAGGGGATCGTGCACGTGATCGGCCCTGAACTGGGTCTGACCCAGCCAGGGATGACGATCGTCTGTGGCGACAGTCATACGGCGACGCATGGCGCACTGGCCGCGCTCGCTTTCGGAATCGGAACCAGCGAGGTCGAGCATGTACTCGCCACGCAGTGCCTGTGGCAAGCCAAACCCAAGACGATGGAAATTCGAGTTGAAGGCGAACTGGGATTGGGAGTGAGTGCCAAAGATTTGATCTTGGGCATAATAGGGCGCATTTCCACTGACGGCGGCACCGGCCATGTCATCGAGTACCGCGGCTCGACTATCAGTCGACTATCGATGGAAGAGCGCATGACCGTTTGCAACATGACGATCGAAGGCGGTGCGCGGGCGGGAATGATCGCGGCTGACCAGAAGACCATTGACTACTTGCGGGGACGGCGATTTGTCCCGACCGGTGCCGAATTCGAGCGGCTGGCGGACTACTGGCTGTCACTGCAGTCAGACCGCGATGCGACTTTTGACCGAAGCATGACATTCGATGCGGCGAGTTTCGCCCCTCAGGTTACCTGGGGTACTAACCCCGGAATGGTGGCCGATGTAAAGGGCAAGGTGCCGGATCCCGCAAGCTTTCAGGATCCGACTCAGCGACGTGCGGCGGAATTGGCGCTCACTTACATGGCGCTGGAGCCAGGTACTCCCTTTGAGGAGATCAAAGTGGACCGCGTATTCATCGGCTCTTGCACCAACTCTCGCCTGAGCGATCTTAAAGCTGCAGCGGAAATTGTCAGAGGCCGGAAGGTCGCGCCAAATGTCCGGGCGATGGTGGTGCCAGGTTCGCAGCTAGTCAAAAATGAGGCCGAAGCGCTGGGCTTGGATAAAATCTTCACCGAGGCCGGCTTTGAGTGGCGGGAGGCGGGTTGCAGCATGTGTTTGGGCATGAACCCTGATATTCTGCAACCGGGCGAGCGGTGCGCGAGCACCTCGAACCGCAACTTCGAGGGTCGCCAGGGCGCCGGCGGCCGAACCCACTTGGTTAGTCCGATGATGGCGGCCGCGGCGGCGATTGCCGGTCATTTCGTCGATGTACGTGAATGGGCGAAATAGGTGGCGAAACGAGTCTGCGAGGCATGGCATGGAACCATTCAAGAATTTCACCGGGTTGGTAGCCCCGTTAGATCGCTCCAACGTTGACACTGACCAGATTATCCCCAAGCAGTTTTTGAAGGCCGTGGTCCGCAGTGGCTTGGCCCGGGGACTTTTTTATGACTGGCGTCAACGAGCTGATGGCCAGTTTGTATTGCAACAGCCACGGTTCCAAAAATCGACCATTCTCGTTGCGCGGGCGAACTTTGGCTGTGGCAGCTCGCGCGAACACGCGGTGTGGGCCCTCCAGGACTACGGGTTTCGGGCGCTGATTGCCCCCAGTTTCGCCGATATCTTCAAGAACAACTGTCTCAAGAATGGGCTGCTGACCGTGGTCCTCGAGCCCGAGGAAATCGACGCAATTTTCGAGGCCATCAAGCGGCATGAAGGCTATAAACTCACCATAAATCTGACCGAGCAAATAGTCTTCGATGACCTGGGCTGGAAAGCCCGATTTGAGATCGATGAGTTTCCCAAGAAATGCCTGCTCGAAGGGCTTGATGACATTTCGCTAACGCTTGCGCATGAGGCCGAAATCGCGGCTTTTGAGAACAATCATCCAATTCCTTACCGAATCTGAGAGGAGCTGCACTGCAAGCACAAATCTGTTCTGAACCCACGCAAATTCTCGTAGTTAATAACGCTGCCGAGCGTCAGCGGCTCGACCAGTTTGTTACCGCGGCGCTGGCCAACCAGCGTTCGCGTTCTCAGATCGCGCGAATGATCAAGGCCGGTCTCATCAAGGTCAACGGCATGGCGGTTCGCGCGTCATTTGGTGTCCGGTGCGGTGATCGGATTGAAATTCTCTCCAGCGATGCCGGCCGAGCTGATAGCACACTTCAGCGTGAAGCGACCAAAGGGTCATTCAACATTGAAATCCTGTTTAGCGACGAGGAGTTGATTGCGATAAACAAACCAGCCGGCATTACCGTTCATCCGTCGGCGGGTCATCCGGATGGCACGATTGCCAACTTTTTGTTGGCGCAGTTTCCTGAATTGGCAGTCATGGCGGAGCCGGACGGCGTGTTGCGTGCCGGTATCGTACATCGACTTGACAAACAAACCTCCGGTGTGATGGTAGTCGCGCGAACCGCCTTCGCGCGGATGGCACTCTCACAACAATTCAAGGAGCGGAGAGTGACCAAGGTCTATCTTGCCATCGCTCGCGGTCTTATCGCACGTGAGCGGTTCATAGTTAACTATCCCCTCGGCCGTCATCCTACAGAGCGCAAGCGAATGTCGATTAAATCCCGGAGGCCACGGGATGCCCAGACCGAATTCCGAGTGATCCACCGCTTCACCAACAAGGACAGTCCAACCACGTTGCTCAGCGCCCGGCCACTGACCGGTCGCACCCATCAGATCCGCGTCCACTTGGCTGCCGCGGGGCATCCGTGCCTCGGAGATGCGCTGTACGGTGGCAAAACCTGCTCAGCATGGAGTCGTGAGGGCCAGGCGCTGCACGCGCTGGCGCTGACCATCACACATCCAAGGAGCGGCGAGCCACTTGAGTTTGTCGCGCCTTTGCCTGCGGATATGGTTGATTTTATTCGCAGGGGCGGACTGGAGATTGATTCTGCGATGATTCGCCAATGGGTGGCTCTGTCGCAGCCGCCTCCGCCAATTCAGGCAGCACGCGGTTGACAAAAAATAGAACCTTGGTTACGTTGATCATAGCTCCCGCACCCTTTGGCTGAGGCATCGCACGTTCCGGCCGCAAAAGGCGCCTGCGCTCTCCTAACCGTCGACGTTATTGTTCCGAGCGAATCGATAGGATGTACGGGAATAAATTTTAAGGGTGTCGCGGGCCCGGTCTTTCGCCAAATGTCTCGTATCGCAGTGTCGTGTACCAGACCCGGTTCAGCAGCGTCGCGACTACTGTGAGAGGGAAAGTCTAATGAGAAGGTTGCGGGGGAGGTTTTATGCGTAAGGCTCGAGAACCAGCCAAGAACGAATTTCAGGAACAATCTGACGATAACTCAACGCCCAATCCGAGCTCCGGAAGCGCTAATCGCTATTCGAAGCGAGCCGCGGCCAACGGGGGGGAAGCTAATCCGACCGCGGCGGGTCAGCAGTCCCCGAACGCACGCAGCCGTTCCGCCCATCACCACGGTCGCCGTGAGCAGGAAAGGCGGGAGGCGGTCAACGAGGCCGCCTCGGCTGAAGAGACAGCTGATTTAAAGCGAGAGACTGGAGTCGCTTCCGAGGGCGCGGCAAACGGGACTGTATCAGCGGTGACTGGACCGACTGATCCTCCAGAGTCGCCGCCAGAGATCGAGCGGCGAAGCGGCGAAGTGCCCGCCCCAGCCGCGTCCGTAGAAGCGTCGGGCGCGAGCAACGGCAGGGCGTTGCCCTCGACCATCGTGAGCGAAACCGGTGCACTGAATCTTAAAGCGCTCAAGGGTGCCAAGATAACCGAGCTGGCGCAAATCGCCCGGGATTACAACATCGACGGCGCGACGAACATGCGCAAGCAGGAAATGATCTTTTCGATCCTACAAGCGCAAGCTCAGCGCAACGGTTCGATTCTCGGCGAGGGTGTGCTGGAGATCCTGCCTGACGGCTTCGGTTTTTTGCGCGCTCCGGATTACAACTATCTGCCCGGTCCGGATGATATCTATATTTCGCCCAGTCAAATCCGCAAATTTAATCTCCGTACCGGTGACATTGTCGCAGGTCTAATTAGGCCGCCCAAGGAGGGTGAGCGTTATTTCGCCCTGCTTAAGGTCGAGTCAATCAACTATGAGGAACCGGAGAAGGCGCGTGACAAGATCCTGTTCGACAACCTGACCCCGCTTTATCCGGAAGAACGGATCAAGCTCGAATATGATCATGAAGATTACACCACGCGAATTATCGACCTTATTGCACCGATCGGAAAGGGTCAGCGAGGACTCATTGTCGCTGCTCCGTTCACCGGCAAGACAATGATGCTTCAGGCGATTGCCAAGGCGATCGCACGCAATCATCCCGAAATCGTGTTGATCGTGCTGCTGGTCGACGAGCGTCCCGAGGAAGTCACCGATATGCTGCGTTCGGTCCAGGGCGAAGTGGTCAGCTCGACTTTCGACGAGCCCGCCACCCGCCACGTCCAGGTAGCAGAGATGGTAATCGAGAAAGCGCGTCGACTCGTGGAGCACGGCCGGGACGTGGTTATTTTGCTCGACTCGATTACCCGCCTTGCCCGCGCCTACAATACCGTCGTACCCCCGTCGGGCAAGATTCTGTCAGGCGGAGTGGACTCTAACGCGCTGCACAAACCCAAGAAGTTTTTCGGTGCGGCGCGCAATACCGAAGACGGGGGCAGTCTGACGATTATTGCCACGGCGCTGGTAGACACAGGTAGCCGGATGGATGAAGTGATTTTTGAAGAGTTCAAGGGTACCGGAAACCAGCAGATCTCGCTGGACCGCCGATTGCTGGAAAAGCGTATCTTCCCGACTATAGACATCCAGCGCTCGTCAACCAGAAAGGAGGAATTGCTGCTGCCGCGCAGCACCCTTAATCGGGTGTGGATTTTGCGCAAATTGCTGTCACAGCTTAACGCCGTGGAGGCCATGGAGTTTCTGCTCGACAAGATGCAGGGGACCAAAACCAACGAAGAGTTTCTTGATTCGATGAACACCTGATCGCTCTTCGTGCGATACGCCCCTGTCCTGTTTACATTCAAAGGGGTTCCTAGCCCGGATTGAGATGCTTGGATGAAGACAACGGCGGCTGATATATAGGATAACTCGAAATATTGTTGCTCGAATGAATTCAAAGCAGCCGATGCGTTCAAAGTCGCCTACGCGCCAAGAGGTTTAAAAAACAACATTATGACCGAGATCAGTATGAAACAGCTGTTGGAAGCTGGAGTACATTTCGGACACCAGACCAGCCGCTGGAACCCAAAGATGAAGCCCTACATCTTTGGTGCGCGCAATGGCATTTATATTATCGACTTGCAGCAGACGGTTCGTCTGTTCCACGCGGCCTATGAGGCGGTGCGCGATATCGCCGCTCAAGGAGGCACCATCCTGTTCGTCGGCACCAAAAAGCAAGCCCAGGATATAGTGCGCGAAGAGGCCGAGCGTTGCGGAATGTTCTATGTCAATAACCGCTGGCTTGGCGGAATGCTGACCAACTTCCAGACAATCCGGCAGTCGATTGAACGCCTAAAGAAACTCGAAGAAATCATGTCGGATCCCGAGATGATTCGCGCGCTCACTAAAAAGGAAATGAGTGAAAACGCACATGAGCATGAGAAGCTCATGGCCACGCTGGCAGGCATCAAGAACATGCGCAAGCTGCCTGATGCGCTGTGGGTCATCGACACCAAAAAAGAAGAGATTGCGGTGGCTGAAGCTAACCGTCTAGGTATTCCAGTGGTGGCTGTGGTCGATACCAATTGCGACCCCGATTTGATCGCCTATCGAATCCCAGGCAACGATGACGCAATTCGCGCTATCAAGTTGTTTACCGCCGCCATCGCGGACGCCGTTATCGAGGGCAAGCGTTTGGCTGAGGAACGGGCGAAAGGGCTTGAAGAGGTCAGCGGCGGTGAGATCGGTCAGGCTACCGAGGCCGCGCCGCAACAGGTCTGAGCTGGAATCGAGAAACGCGCGGAGTCTTATGGCAACTGACCCGCTGAGCGGGGTACTTAATGGCGTTCAGGCAAGGAATGGAAGTAAACGCTAATCTGGTCAGGGAGTTGCGTGACAAGACCGGCGCCGGTGTGATGGATTGCAAAAAGGCGCTGGCGGAAAGCGGTGGTGACCTGGAGCAGGCGGTCGTGTGGCTACGCGAAAAAGGGATCGCACAGGTCGCCAAGCGTGCCGGCCGGGTGGCTTCAGAAGGCTCGATCGGGGCTTATATCCATGCCGGTGGTAAACTCGGCGTCCTGGTAGAAGTGAATTGCGAGAGCGATTTCGTGGCCAAGACCCCGGAGTTTCAGACCCTGGTCAAGGAAATCGCGATGCAGATCGCCGCGCAAAACCCGCGTTGTATTCGGCGCGATCAGCTCCCACCCGAGGTAATCGAGCAGGAACGCCAGATCTACGCGTCACAGTCGGCTGGCAAACCTGAACAGGTTGTCGCAAAAATTGTCGAAGGCAAGCTCGAGAGGTTTTTCCGCGAGGTGGTGCTCGAGGAGCAAGCCTGGGTGCGCGATCCTAATCGGACGATTCGCGATCTGCTCGGTGAGTACACCGGAAAGCTTGGCGAAAAAATCGAGATTCGGCGATTCAGCAGGTTTCAATTAGGGGAAAACCTGGACAGTAAATCGGTCTGAAAGGCTTGCTGGACGAACCCAGGTTATCCTGAACAGTGAGGCACTGGCCGGAAATTCGCTCATGGTCGAAGGTCGCCTAATGACCCTTCAAGAGCAGGGTGTGTACGCATGAGCACGCAGCACCCTTTGTCTGGCCGACGAGCTTTTACCCGGGTCTTACTTAAGCTTTCGGGTGAAGCATTGGCCCCGGCACACGGGTCAGGAATCGATCTTGACGCGCTGGCGCAAATCACACATGAAATCAAGGAAACCGCGGCCCTCGGCATAGAGCTCGCCTTGGTTATCGGAGCGGGCAATATTTTACGCGGGAGTGAATACGAAGCGCGAGGAATGGACCGCGCCACGGCGGATCAGATGGGAATGCTGGCGACGGTTATCAATGCCCTGGCTCTGCAGAATTCGCTTGAGCAAGCTGGCGTACCGACCCGGGTGCTATCGGCAATCACAATGCAGACGGTATGCGAGCCCTACATCCGGCGACGTGCGGTGCGTCATCTGGAGAAGGGGCGTGTCGTGATCTTTGCCGCAGGCACCGGCAATCCTTATTTTACGACCGATACTGCCGCGAGCTTGCGGGCCTTGGAAATTGGCGCTCAAGTGATTTTAAAGGCCACCCATCAGGTTGACGGTGTCTATGATCGCGATCCGTTACGGGAACCGGGGGCGACGCGGTTCGAACGGCTGACCTATCTCGAAGTGCTGCGGCGCAACCTTAAGGTCATGGACTCTACCGCCGTGTCGATGTGTATGGATAATTCACTGCCGATAATCGTGTTTAATCTTCGCAAGCCGGGTAATATAAGAAAGGCAGTGACTGGCGAAGTGATTGGTACTCTCGTCGAAGGCGGGTGAGTTATGCCCGACGACCCTACCACTGAGATAGTTGAAACTGCAGAGCTCGAGATGGACGAATCCGTCGAGGCGTTTCGACATGAGCTGAATCGCCTACGCACGGGACGTGCCTCAACCGCTCTGCTCGAGGGTTTGCAGGTAAATTATTACGGTACCAAGACCCCGTTACGGCAGCTGGCGGGATTAGCCGCGCCCGAGCCTCGGCTACTGGTTATCACGCCTTACGACAAAGCTGCGATGCACGAAATCGAAAAGGCAATCCGAGCCTCGGACCTTGGCCTCAATCCGATGAATGACGGGAAGATTATCCGCGTGCCGATTCCGGAGTTGAACGAAGAACGGCGCCGCGAGTTGGTTCGTCAGATTCACAAAAAAGCGGAGGAGTACAGGATCTCGGTTCGTAACCATCGGCGCCAAGCCAATGACAAGCTCAAGCAACTTAACAAGGAAAAACAGATCACTGATGATCAACTCCATGCGACCGAGGCCAAGGTCCAGCAGCTGACAACCAGCAGCATCGAAAAGCTCGATAAGATCCTGGCTGCCAAAGAAGCGGAGATCATGGAAGTTTGACTGACGGGGCGGCTTCCGAGGGATTTTTTTAGAGTCAGTGGAACCACATTCGCTGCCGCTTAATGAATTTCCGAACCTGTCCTTGGACCCGGCGCGGCTCCCACGTCATGTCGCCATCGTTATGGACGGCAACGGACGCTGGGCGCTAAAGCGGGGACTCAATCGCTGTGAAGGGCATCGTCGCGGCAAAGACTCGGTTCGCGCCGTGGTTGAAACCGCAAATGAGCTCGGTATCCAGTACCTGACGCTGTTCGCCTTCTCGAACGAAAACTGGCAACGGCCCAAAGGTGAAGTCCGATTCCTGATGCAGCTCTTCTACAGGTATCTGATTACGGAGTCCAAGCGCCTAATGAAACGCGACATTCGCGTCATTGCGATAGGCGAAATGTCACGATTGCCTGGTCAGGTGCGGCGTGTTCTGGCTGACACAATCAGCCGGACTGCCTCCAATCGGGGCATGACTGTGGTTTTGGCACTTTCGTATGGTGGGCGTCAGGATGTGGTCGGGGCCGCACGGCGGATTGCAGCGGCGGTGGCCGCAGGGCGCGTTACCCCAGAGCAGGTGGACGAGGCGATGGTCGAGCGGGAGCTGATGACCGGGGGCATCCCTAATCCTGACCTGCTTATCCGAACCTCGGGCGAACTGCGTCTATCCAATTTTTTACTGTTCCAGTTGGCCTATACTGAGCTTTACTTTACTGACACACTGTGGCCTGATTTCCGTGAACATGACCTGCTGAAGGCCATTACTGCCTATCAGATGCGCACCCGTCGTTTTGGGATGGTGAACGAGGGTGGGCTAATCTCGCTTAGTGCTGCGAACCAGGCTTAAAACCGCGTTTATCGCGCTCCCGCTGCTGCTCGTCGCAATCGTCCTTGCACCGAGGCCACTTTTTACTGCCATCGTCGCAATACTTGCATTGTGGGGCCTGTTCGAGATTGGAGACATGACGCGAACGCAGGAGGCACGTTGGGTCCTGGTGACACTAGCCGGAGGTGTGCCGGGCGCTCAAATGCTCATAATGGGCCGCGCGCTTCCTGGCGGTTCGATGATCTGCCTGATGATTTTTTCCTTGTTGATGTTGCTAGTGGCGATTGTCGGCAGGGAGGGCGCCGACGACAGAGGACCGTTGGCGTTGCTGGCAGTGCTTGGCGCCGCATGGGTGGGGTTATTCTTCCCTTATTTCGCGTTTTTGCGCAATCGCGATAATGGTGTCCCTCTCACGATTTTCATTTTATTGCTCGCCTTCGCAAGTGATACGGGGGCATATTTTGTGGGTCGCTGGGCCGGTAAGATCAAGCTGATGCCACGGGTGAGCCCCAACAAGACAGTCGAAGGAGCGCTTGGCGGAATCGGTGCAGCGGTGCTCGGGGGAATGATTTTGCGAAGCAACCTGGTGCCTTGGTTTTCGCCCCTTGCTGATATGGTCCTCAGTTTTGGGGTGGCCGTTCTGGCGCAGGCTGGCGATTTAGCCAATTCGGCCTTTAAGCGAGCGGTCGGGGTAAAAGATTCAGGCTGGATCTTTCCGGGCCACGGCGGCTTGATGGATCGCGCCAGCAGTTTAGTCTTCCCGGCGGCCTTGACCTATTATTGCATACGCTGAACCGGTGCGAACGGAACCTTCGGGGTTGTTTCTATGCTCCTTTCAATTGTTGCGGCAGTTGCCATCTTCGCAGTGCTCGTGGTGGTTCATGAGGCGGGTCATTTCCTGGCTGCCAAGCGCCTCGGCGTTCGAGTCTTGCGATTTTCGATTGGCTATCCCCCGCGCCTGTTCGGTATCAGAAGCGGCGAAACCGATTATGCGCTGGGACTGACACCACTGGGCGGTTATGTGCGCATGCTGGGAGACGAGATGGGTGAAGAGCCCGGGCCCGACGCCATAAGATCGTATCTTCACGAGATTGTGCTCGATCTATTGGGCGCGGCCAAGTCAAGTGGATGGCTCAGGTCTCACGCCGCAGCCGCGACTTCTGCGCAAGGTTCGAGGAAAGAATTTGAGGAACGCGCGGTCTGCGCCATCGCCGAAGCGTTGATGAAATCCAAGTCAGCGGTGCCAACGGCAAGTGGTGCCTCTGTCTCTGGCGAGCAGCAAGACAGCCAGGTTGTGGTTTTGGGCCGCCATCCCACGGCCGCCGAAAGCAGGCTGCTGCGAGAAGTGCATCGTCTGGGTTCCCTTAACAACGCTATCGATTCGCTGGCTGAGGCGCGGCCGGGGCCGCTGGTAGAAAGCTTTAAGCTGCGGGCTTTTCCGACCCAGAGACTAGCTAAGCGCTTTGCCATTGTGTTGGCGGGTCCGACGGCAAATATCCTGTTCGCCCCCATCCTCATGATCCTGGTCTTGTTGATCGGTGTCCCGACGTTGCTGCCAGTAATAGGGAACGTGCGACAAGATATGCCGGCGCTGACCGCTGGACTTCGCCCAGGCGATCGAATTACGGCCATCAATGGCAAACCTATTAAGACTTGGGATGAGCTGTCTGATTCGGTTAAAGGTAGCGGAGGCGCTCCGCTACAGTTGACTGTTCTGCGTGCAGGTAACATCAGCCCACTCCATTTGACGGTCATTCCAAAGCGCTTGCCTGAGGAAAGCCTTTACGGAAATAAAGTCCCGACCTGGGTTATAGGGGTCTCGCCCAGCGGAGACAAGGAAACCCTGAGGTATGGTCCGCTGGCAGCGATTCGCGCCGGCACCGTCCAGACTGCCCAGCTCTTCGCCACATTGTGCGTTGGCATCGCCAAGATCTTTGAAGGCGTGATGCCAGTGCGAGAGGCACTGGGTGGACCGATTATGATTGCCCAGATGGCCGGGCGAGAAGCACATCAGGGGTTTGCGGATTTGGCTTTGTTTACGGTGATGCTCAGCCTCGAGTTGGGCATCATTAATCTGCTGCCGGTACCCTTGCTGGACGGCGGTCACTTGCTGTTCTTTGTGATAGAGGGCGTGCGCGGCAGGCCCATGCAGCTTCGCCACCGGGAAATCGCGATGCAGGTCGGCTTGTTCGTGCTGGTAGTCCTGATGGCCTTTGTGATCTTAAACGACATTTCGCGGATTGTCGGTTAGAACTTGGGAGTGGGTTCGCCATCAGCCCGCAAATCCCGTCTGGCTGTGCTTGTCACCCCGGCTTACCAATGGTCATCTTTGAACACCGCGACCCCCCAAGCGTCGCGCCTATGAATGAATCCTGAATAACGGTAGAACCAATGGGGCTGACATCAGGAATCGAGGGGAGCCCTCCTTGAGACGAGCCGCACAGACGTTGTACCTTGCGGGAGAGAACCCTTAAGCCCCAATAGCAAAGAATCTCAAAGATCCTGTTTTTTACCGACAAATGCTACTGTCGCCGGAAAGTTTGTTAAATGAAGCGGCCGCGGCCGGAGCGGTGCTGGGAATAGATACTGGTGGTCCAGTTGCGAGCTTAGGAGTTGTAATAAACGGGCGTTTCGCCAGCTCTGTGGTCCGTCCGTCGGGCTCTCACGCTTTTGAGCTGCCCGCCGCGGTTGAAGAGGTCCTGCGTGCCGCCAAGATCGGCTTCGGCGATCTTAATGCGATCGCCGTCGCTATCGGACCGGGTTCTTTTACTGGTTTACGTGTGGGCCTAAGCTACGCCAAGGGCATTGCTGTGGCAGCGCGGATCGCGATTGTTGGTGTCTCATCACTCGATGCTCTAGCATTATGTGCTGTCAACGGCGAACTGCACGAAGGTGTCAGCCTTTATCCGGTGATCGATGCGCGTCGCGGAGAGGTCTACACAGCACTTTACCGTTTTGTCGCAGGTGCGCTAGAAAGAGATTCAAGCGATCTTGTGTTGTCACTTCCCGAGCTAATTACCGAGCTTCGGGATTATGCCAGATTCGTGGGAGATTCCGTCGCTCAGCAGGCTTGCTCACTGGCTCAGGCGAAGGGGCGTCAAGCAGGGGTAGTTGAAAACGCCAACCTGGACCTCCGAGGGAGCTTTGTCGCGGCAATCGGGGCGACGAGAATCGCTCGTAAGGAGACCGATAATATCGCGACTTTGGAGCCGATTTATCTCCGGCCGGCTGATGCGTCGCTACCAGGTTCGCTGTCTTGAAAACCGGGAGAAGATATCGATGGAACGCCGAGAGGAAGAACTTATCCAGCAGTTGCTCGCTTACGATGAGGAACTGAAGGCCCTTTATCTTGAGCATCAGGGATTGAAACAAAAGCTGGAGACCTTTCGGAACAAGTTATATCTAACACCGCAAGAAGAGCTGGAGAAAAAGCGTATTCAGAAGCTGAAACTTGCCTCCAAAGATCGCTTAATGGAAGTGCTGCACCGCCATCGGTCAGCTGCGGCTCACTGACCGCCCTACTGACCGTGTGATGCAGAGCGTTACATGCCCAGCCATACTATCTCGGTTCTGGTTGAAAACGAGTTTGGCGTCTTAGCGCGTGTTGCAGGTCTCTTTTCGAGCCGAGGCTTTAATATCGAATCGCTCACCGTCAACGAAGATCCGATCGATCCAACGGTGTCGCGCATCGTTTTGGTCAGCTCTGGTGATGATCAGATCCTCGAGCAAATAAACAAGCAGCTCAATAAGCTGGTAACGGTCATCAAGGTCACGGATTTCCAAGATACCGACACAATCGAGCGCGAACTCGTCCTGGTGAAAGTGGCAGTCGAAGAGCGAACACGTTCGGAACTCGACTCGATCGTGCAAGCCTTTCGGGCCCATGTTGTAGATATCGGACCGCGTTCCCAAACCATCGAAGTTACGGGCGATACGGGCAAGATAAAGGCTTTTATTAATCTTGTTCGGCCGCTGGGTATCCGCGAGATTGTACGGTCCGGCAAAATCGCGATGGCCCGCGCGGTTCAAAGCGCGGCTCATATCGCGCTTCAGCGCTCAGCGCGCGAGGCGACTTAGTCGGGAGATGTCAAGATGAAAGTCTTCTATGATCGTGACGCGGACCTGAGCTTGCTCCGGCCGCACAAGATAGCCATTCTCGGGTTCGGCAGCCAGGGCCACGCCCATGCCTTGAACTTACGCGATAGCGGCATGGACGTAAGGGTCGGATTGCGTAGCGGTAGTGCTTCGCGCAGCAAAGCTGAGCAGCAGGGTCTTCGGGTCGTGGACACCGCTCAGGCCGCCCGTGAAGCCGACATCATTATGGTGCTGGTACCGGACGAAATGGCAGCAGATATTTTCAAAGCCGAGATCGAGCCGGCATTGACGGCCGGGAAATATCTTGCCTTTGGGCACGGCTTCAATATCCATTTCAAGTTCATCCAGCCACGAGCTGACGTCAATGTTTTCATGATTGCGCCCAAGGGACCGGGCCATTTGGTGCGCTCCGAATATGTTAAGGGACGAGGGGTGCCCTGTTTGCTCGCGGTCCATCAGGACCCCTCAGGCGACACCGAAAAAATCGCGCTCGCTTATGGATGTGCGATTGGAGGAGGGCGGGCGGCAATTATCAGCACAACGTTTCGCGAAGAGACTGAAACCGACCTGTTTGGGGAACAATCGGTTCTATGCGGTGGCCTGACTGAGCTTATTCGCGCAGGCTATGAGACCCTGGTTGAAGCGGGTTACGCGCCTGAGATGGCCTACTTCGAGTGTCTGCACGAAGTCAAATTGATCGTAGACCTGATTTACGAAGGCGGCATTTCGGATATGCGCTATTCGATCAGCAATACCGCTGAATACGGTGATATGACCCGCGGCCGAAAGGTAATCAGCCAAGCGACCCGCCAGGCGATGAAGGAAATCCTAGCGGATATCCAGTCCGGCAAGTTTGCTAACGAATGGATTGAAGAGTACCGTCGCGGTTTGCCGAACTTCAAGCGACTTCGCAAGGAAGCCGAGCAGCATCCTATCGAACAGGTGGGTCGACAATTACGATCCTTTATGCCGTGGCTCGGCAGCGATCGCCTGATTGACCGGGCTCGTAACTGAGCCGAAAGTCCGTTGCCTCATCGCGCCGAAACGTTCGGCAGTCAGCCCGCACCCCGGTCGTTTGCAGCCCGATGCGCTTCGTGGATGGGGATTGCGCAAGAGGGCTTACGATTTGTGCTGCCGCTGGTCGGGACGGGAGCGGCGTTGCTGGCAGCCGGTTTTTTCCGGTCAGGAATTGCTTTGGTCGCGTTCGGCGTTGCGGCCGGCGCGTTTTTCCGCGATCCCGACCGCGTCGTGACAACAACAACTAACGTGGTTGTTTCCGCGGCAGACGGCCGTGTTTGTGACATCGCGCCGGCGTTATCGCCTGAAAGCAGCAAAGAGCTTTATACCCGCGTGTCGGTGTTTATGTCGCCACTCGACGTTCATGTAAATCGGTCACCGGTTTCTGGCGAAGTGGAGACGCTGAAGTACTCCAAAGGAGGTTTTCGCGCTGCCTTTCGTGATGGTGCCAGCGAACACAATGAACGCAACCTCATTAAAATTAAAGATGAACATGGCAAGGAGCATATACTCGTGCAGGTCGCCGGCTATTTGGCACGACGCATAGTTTGCTACGTGCACCCGGGACAACGATTGGAGCAGGGTCAACGAATAGGCTTAATTATGTTTGGTAGCCGTGTCGATCATTTCCTGCCGCCAGATTATCGCGTGTCAGTTGGGGTTGGCGCCCATGTGCGGGCGGGCGAGACGATAATCGGAGAAATGATCAAATGAATACGTATAGTGCGATGAAGAGTCGCCGGCACCCAGCAGCAATGCAGCTAATCACTGGCCGTTTGCAGGAGCAACGACGGCGGGTAGCCGGCCCCCTGCGCCGCGGGGTTTCCGTAATTCCGGCCACGATTACGTCCTTGGGCTTGCTGGCCGGCTTCTATTCGCTGATTTCCTCGATCAATGCACATTTCGAACTGGCGGCGGTGATGATCGCTGCCGCGTTTGTCTGCGACGGCCTCGACGGCCGCATAGCGCGAGTCTCGCGAACTTCCAGTCAGTTTGGCGTCGAGTATGACAGCCTCTCCGACGTCGTTGCTTTCGGTTGTGCACCAGCCGCTCTGATCTATAGCTGGGCTTTGAAGCCCTTGGGCGCGTTCGCGATTATGATAAGCGGCCTATATGTGGTAGCCGGCGCACTAAGATTGGCCCGTTTCAACGTTCAAACGGGTACCGTCGATAAGCGCCGGTTTGTGGGTTTGCCGATACCAGGGGCTGCCGCGATGATCGCCGGGACCATGCTGGCCTATAGTTACTTTGAACTGAAGTCGCCTCGTGCGCTCTGTGCATTCGCGACTCCAGTAACACTGGCGCTGGCTGCACTAATGATATCGCGAGTACCCTATCCAAGTTTCAAAGGATTTGACCTTCAAAAACAAGGGCGCGTGGAACTCCTGCTGGGGGGCCTCGTAATACTCGCCGCGATGCTTTTTGCGATGCCGCAGTTCACTACCTTCGCGGTGGCGACTACCTATGTTCTTTCGGGCCCCATTTTGTTCCTGCGCGGAGAGCGGATTGCAGGTGCTTCGACGTCGAATCGGGCCGGTGGGGGGCACGAACCCGCTAAGGAACTCTCGCCCGAGACACTGCAGACGCCGACGTCTGCGCCTCAATCAGCCGAGCGAGTTTCATAGAGCCGCTAGAGGGTCAAACCGCTTGACCGCTCAACTGTCCTCGGATTAGAGTAACCGCGATGACTCGGAATCTGCATCTATCGCTGCTGCTTAGCCTGGCCCTAATGAGGGCCCAGGCACGGCGCGTCTTGATGCAGAATTGAGCTGCTGTTCGAAATTATAGCGAGGACGCCCCGGGCGCTGGGCCGAGCGAAGGCGCCTGGGGCGTTTTTTTACGCGCATCGCCGGTCTCTTTGAAGTGAAGGAGAAAGCTATGGAGCAATCGTACCCTGACGACTACGTGCGCATCTTCGATACGACTTTGCGAGACGGGGAGCAGTCCCCGGGCTGCACGATGAATGTCGACGAGAAGATCGCGGTTGCGCGCCAGCTGGAGCGGCTCAAGGTGGATGTTATCGAGGCCGGTTTCGCAGCGTCATCGCCAGGTGATTTTGAAGCGGTGCGGAAGGTTGCAGAAGTCGTTACGGACCCGATAGTCCTCAGCCTTTCGCGTACGCGCGAGGAGGATATTGACCAGGCGTTGAGGGCAGTTGAAAAGGCCCGTCACCCTGGAATTCATATCTTCATCGCGACCTCCGACATTCATTTACGATACAAACTGGCGATGACTCGCGAGGATGTTCTCAGTGCGGCCACCTGGGCGGTGGCGCGTGCCAAGCAGCACCTCGATTACATCGAATTTTCTTGCGAAGATGCGTCGCGCAGCGATTGGGATTTCATGGCTAAGGTCTGCACCGAAGTGATTCGGGCTGGCGCCCGGGTAATTAATCTGCCAGACACTACCGGTCACGCTATTCCAGAGGAATTCGGTGAGATGTTTTCTTACATACGCCACAATGTGGATGGCAGCGACCGCGTGATCTGGAGCGCTCATTGCCACAATGACCTCGGACTGGCGGTGGCCAACTCGCTTGCCGCTATTCGTAATGGGGCCCGCCAGGTTGAGTGCACCATCAATGGTATCGGGGAACGCGCCGGCAATACTTCAATGGAAGAGGTCGTGATGGCGCTAAAGACACGCCGCGACCTCATGCAGGTGCGATGCGGAGTCGATAGCCGCCAGATATACCCCGCCTCGCGGCTGGTATCGCAGATCATCGGGCAGCCCGTGCCGCCCAACAAACCCATCGTGGGCGATAACGCCTTCGCCCATGAGGCTGGAATTCACCAGGACGGCGTACTTAAGAACAAACTAACGTACGAAATCATGCGCCCTGAAGATATCGGTATTCCGTCCAACAAACTCGTCCTGGGAAAACATTCTGGGCGTCACGCTTTCATTAATCGCTTGCGCGAACTTGGAATCGACCCCGATACAATCGATGTGCAAAGAGCGTTCGCGGCGTTTAAGGCTCTATGCGACAAAAAGAAGATCGTCTACGACGATGACATCCTGGCGCTCGCCAACGAAGAAAGCCGCCAAGCCGCAGACGCCTTCGAGCTCGTCGACGTTGTGGTTCGCTCGTCGACGAGAACCGAGCCGCACGCCGAGGTAATTATGCGAGTTGAAGGTGAGGAACGGCAGGCTGAATCCACCGGCGACGGCATGGTTGATGCCTGCTACAAAGCGATTTATCGGATCACGGGACTCAGTCCTGCCCTCGAGCGCTATTCCGTGAAAGCCATTACCGGCGGAACCGACGCGCTGGGCGAAGTCTCATGCCTCGTGCGTGAGAATGGAATGACGGTTGCCGGGCAGGGAGCCCATAGCGACATCGTGATGGCTAGTGCTCTGGCGCTCGTCAATGCACTCAATCGTCTCAAAGCTCGCAAAGGCGTCAGCCACGAACTGCGCCGAGAAGGTCCGTAATGGACAGCCGTCGGTGCTGGGCCTTGGGCAGGCCAGCTTAGCGTCGGCTGTGCCCATGCGTGGGCAGCACTCAATAGACAGAGTCGTTTGTCTTCGGCTGCGGCCGGGTCTATAAAATGCCGAGAAACAAACTGGTCTGAAAAGCGCGGGGTGAACGTAAATGGAATACAACGTCATCGACGCAGACGGTCATGTTCTGGAACCGCCCGATCTATGGGAACGGTACATTGACCCGAAATTTCGCGACATTTGCCCGAAGGTGTTGGTGACCGAAGACGGAGGGGAGATCCTGCGTATTGAGGGCGATGATGCAATAGATCTGGGTCGCGGCAAAAAACCCATCAAACTCGGTGGACTCGGAACCTTCGGCGCGCGTGCGGGCGGGATTAACTCTTTTCGAGTCGCTTACCTTGAAGGTAAGCGCGGAGGTTTTGACCCTCACGCGCGGATTGCTGACATGGACGCTGAGGGAATCGATGCCGCCTTCCTTTATCCGAGCCTTGGCTTGTTTTTAGGCGCGACCAAGGATCCTGAATTTTCCGCCGCCGCTTGCCGCGCATACAATCGCTGGCTGGCCGATTATTGTAAGCCTTATCCAGACCGGCTTTTCGGCGCGGCAATGCTGCCGATGCAGTCCGTTGAGTACCTGGTTGACGAAATGATGTTCGCAGCCAAGGAATTAGGCTTTCGATGCGGCTTCATCCGCCCCAATCCGTACAACGGGCGTGTGCTCCACGACCCTGCCTACGATCCGCTATGGGAAGCGGCTCAGGACATGAACTTTTCTATCGGCATTCATGGCGGTTCAGAAAGCGGACAGCCGACTCTTGGGTTCGACCGCTTTACCAAAGGATTCGCGGTGCGGCATCTGGTCGCACACACGTTCGAGATGATGGCGGCGGCTACCAGCCTGATCATGTGCGGTGTGTGTGACCGCTTTCCTAAACTTCGCATTGCGTTCCTCGAATCCGGAGGGGGGTGGATGGCCGGGTGGTTGGACCGAATGGACCGGCATTTTGACGATGTTGGCATGAACGACACGGGCTTGAAGACGCGGCCCAGCGAAATCTTCCGCCGGCAATGCTTCATCTCGTTCGAACCGGTGGAAGGTTCGCTTAAACATTTGGCCGATTACATCGGTTCCGAAAATATTCTATGGGCAACCGACTATCCTCATGCAGATGGGTTTCCCGATGCGCCAAATATGATCAAGCGGATGGGGTTGCCTCCCGAAACGCTGGCGAATGTGCTGGCCGGAGGCGCCAAGCGTTATTACAACCTCCATTGAAGCAGGCATTACACTGACATGATCCGCGGGCGAGCGGCTTGCTCGCCCGCAAACAATATTCGACCATCAGTTCAGAATCCGCGCGTGGCGTTCATCTGGCTGAAACTGATTGGGCACCGCGAGTGAACTCAAGTATCGGGACGCCGTCTTTCTTCCCGCAACCACGATCTCTTTGACCACTTGATTCGCCAATGCTTGCGAGTATGTGGAAATTGAGTGTGTCGACGATGCTCAAACGCACTCCTGGCAATGGCCACGTTCCTGCTCACTTTCAGTTTCAGTCTAGTCTACTCAGTGACAGCGTCACCCCTTAAAGGCGGCCTGCCGGCGGAATAATTTCGTTTTCGCTAACGCATATAGTCGTAGTCAACAGTATCAGCCGACGGTAGTGCGGATCGCGCTATGGGCACGTGATTCGTACCAGATTTAGGTCAGCTGCCCCAGGCAAAACATTCTATTTGAAGACTAGCTAAGTGACTAACTGGACATGCGGATGGCCGCTTGGTCTGCCGACAAGTGTGGCCTGGCTGCCGCACGGGGTTTGCCTACAATGGCAATGGCCACTGTTGCTGGCGCTGGTGGTGGCGAACTTGGGGATCGGTTTGGCTTACACCCTGATACCCCTGGCGCTAATTCGCTGCATCCGACATTTGCCCCGTGTACTGCGGCCAGGCACGTTCCTGCTGCACTTTTTCGCGGCTTTTATTCTGTCCTGCGGACTCACCCATGTAATGTCAGTCGTCGTCATCTGGTGCCCCTGGTATTACTGGCAAGCGGTTTTGGACCTGTGGACCGCAGGCATATCGCTCTACACAGCCTGTTTACTGTGGTGGCTGCCCGCGGTGATTGACCAGATCCGGGAGGCACTCAGTGGAATCGAAAGTCATTAATTGGCTGAGCGACGGACGGAATCTGCTGATAACGCTATTGGCCGCCGCCGTAGCGGTGTTATCTGTGCTCGTTACACTTGCGGCGTTTTCTGCCGCGACTGCCCCAAGTCCCTATGAACGGAAGGATGCAGCGGAAGCTGCCCGGGCGGAGCTCCGGGATCGGATCAACGCGGAACTTGCGAATCAAACTATCATCAATCGCGATCTTTATTCGCAACTTGATGATTTGAGGATGGAACTTTCGAAAACGCAACGAAGCAAGAAAGATGGGCGCTGACAAAAAAGATGCTGATGGGATCGATCTTAAGGATTTGGCTCAAAGACTCGAACGTGCTGAGCTGGAAGTACTCTCGCTGAAGGTCCGCGGACTCACGTTGCTGGAAACGTCGCTCGACGGCGTCCTCATAGTAGATAACAAGGGTCGCATTCTGGCAGCCAACTCGCGGGCTTGCGAGATGTTTGGTTATCCGCGCGATGAACTGCTTTTTCAGATCGTTGAAATATTGGTGCCTGAACAGCAGCGTGCTGCTCATGTCCATCATCGCCACGGTTACAATCTTTCACCCAAGTCGCGGCCGATGGGCCAGGGAATTGCGATGGGGCTGCAGGGACAACGCAAGGACGGATCCCTGTTTCACATCGGGATCAGTCTAAACCGCATATCGGTTGAGGGCACGCCGGTCACGTGCCTGGTGTGCACTGAATTATGAGCAATCTGCCGCCTTATAGCCCCACCGACTATGAGGCGCTCTACCGCCAGAGCGTGATCGATCGGCTCGACAAATTGGACAAGCGGTGTGAGGAAATGGCGGTGCGGCTCAATGAGCAGAATAGCCAGCTGGTCAGCGACATGAACCAACTGCGAGTGGACCTGAGCGTGGTCGAGGCAGTACTGCGAATCAAAGCAGGCATTTGGGGAGCGAGTTCCGGCCTGGCGGCTGGACTGATGATGGTGCTTATTTTCCTACTTACCAAAATTATCAAATGACTAATGGATGATCACCAAACGAGACTATTACTCGTGCTAACCCTCACCAGCCTGGTAATGCTGACGCTGAGCCTGTGGATGGCGTGGTCGGTCCGGCGCGAAGTCCGCCGGCTGGTGGCTTACGTCAGTAATCATATGGAAGGTCTGGTGCAAAAACAGCACGAAGTGTTGCGAGAAGTTGCTGGTGCGGCGAGCCGAGAAGCCGATATTCAGACAGCAACCGAACGGGTCCGCCTGATCGCCGCAAAGCGAATTTTGCCGTGAACGCTGCCAGCCGGCCTCTGCGTTTACAGATTTGGTCTTAGTGCATCGGTCTCGGATTAGCTCAACGGGAGAGGAGCAGCACTTTTACTCCTCTTCCGGTTGAGGCACAGATTGTGACCAAAGGTCTCGCTTATGGTGGAAGTGACCGTTATTGCTGAACGCTTTCCAGCCATTCCTTCGGGATCGGCTGCGCTCGCTGATGGGTGAGCAGTTTGGCTCGTCGCGCGCGTTCCTCGGCCGAGATTGTTGCTGGATCCTCGCGATATTCGGGTCCGGCGGCCATTGCTTTCTTGACTGCTGGCCGCTCTCCAATTTCGTCCATCCAGCGCTTGACGTTGGGAAATTCGTTGATATCAATGTTGCGGCCCTGGAGCGTTACCGCCCACGGATAGCAAATCATATCGGCGATGGTGTATTCGCCGGCTGCGAGATAGCGCTTGTTGAACAACCCCAGGTTCATCACACCGTACAGTCGATGCACCTCGCTGTCGAATCTCAGCAATGCGTATGACAGGTCGCCGTTCTTGCCGCCCTCGGCGGCTCGATGGAAATGTCCCTGCTCGCCGAATTTCGGTCCCTGGTTGGCCATCTGCCACATGATCCACTGAGTTACTTCGTACTTGCGACGTGGGTCCTGAGGCCAGAACTTTCCGGTTTTCTCAGCGATATACATCATTATTGCGCCCGACTCGAAAATCGAAATCGGAGCCCCGCCGCCCAGCGGTTCATGATCGACAATGGCGGGCATGCGGCCATTGGGTGAGATTTTCAAGAACCATGGTGCGAGCTGGTCGCCTCGCGCTATGTTGATGGGCTTGATAGTGTATGGGATTCCACATTCTTCAAGCAAAATAGTAACTTTTTTTCCGTTTGGTGTAGGCCAGTAGTACAGATCAATCATTTCGCTCTCCTCACAGACTTTTACCTACTGCCGAGACAATCCCGGGAGCGAGGCCTGTTCGCTCTTGAGCAACATGCGCTGATAGGGCACGGGTGACAAGAGGCGCCCGACCTTTGCGAGCCTATTTTCGTGCGCCAGTCGCGGCCTTAATTGAGCAACGTGATTGACGCGGTTACTGGATATAAACCATTGCCATTGGTGAATGAAGACAGACCATCGGCGAAGGTGCGGTGCTTCTCCATTCCAAGGTAGATTGCGGCTGGGCGCGCCTGATCTCTTAAAATACGGAGGGGGGAGGGAGTCGAACCCTCCGGCGACAGTATTAGCCGCCAAGCCGGTTTTGAAGACCGGTGGGGCCACCGGGCCCCTTCCTCCTCCATCAGTGCCCATACTGATCCGTTGTGCGCGGAACTATCGCCCAATGGAGCCACGCACGTGGCAGAGCATAAACGACAACAAGCTCTTCAAACCGCCCGTGATTGAAGCAGTTCGCACGAATCAATCCGCAATCTCAATAACCTCCGACGTGTCCGGCCCATTCAAGCGGTGTAATGCAACTTCAACCCCGGCCGTGGCCAATCCATCGCTGCCAGTTTGCCTTGACCGGTCAGGGTGATATAGGCGGTTCGCAGATCCGGACCCCCAAAACAGATGTTGGTCGTCAAAGGGTCACCGGTGGGGATGAATTCGACTGACCTGCCGTCTGAAGATATAACCGTGATACCGCCGTTGACGAGTGTAGCCACACAGACATTTCCCGCTCCGTCAACCGCCATCGAATCGAGTAATTGATAGCCCGGCAACCCAACCAGGAGCTTGCCCCCGCCCGGTCCGGACAGCAGCCCTCCGTGACCAGCTGCGGCGATCTCGCCAGGTCGCACGATATCCCACTGCCAGACACGGCCTTCGAAGGTTTGCGCCACATATAGCCTGCTATCGTCTGGTGCGAGGCCAATACCATTGGGTCCGTCAATTGGGAAAATCACTTCGCGGATCATGGAGCCGTCGGCCTTGGCATAATAGATCGCAGTGCGGTCTTTTTGTCGCTCCTGCACCTTGCCGAAATCGGTGAACCAGAACCCCCCGGCCCCGTCAAAGACGAGGTCGTTAGGGCCGCGCAATCGATGGCCATTGCATTCGGTATATAAAACTTCGACTTTACCGCTGGCGAGATCAACACGCTGAATGCAACCGCCCGTGTAGCCATCCGGTAAGCCCTCCGTCGGCATACCTTCGGGAGTAAGTCTGAAGCCGCCGTTATTGCAGATATAAACCTTGCCATCCGGCCCAATCGCTGCGCCATTGGGGCCACCGCCCGTTTCAGCAACCACCTCTTTGGTGCCGTTGGGGCGGACCCGGGTGAGGGTACCGCGGGCAATTTCGACCACCAGCACGCTACCATCGTTCATCGCGACCGGGCCTTCCGGGAATCGTAGCCCGGAGGTTATTTCTCTTAGTTGTGTCATCTGCCTACACCTCTCATTTAGGACCGCTCGGTTACAGACTCTAGCCACAAACAGATAATCCTTCACCTGCGGAAAATTAATGAAGCTCTCGCGTTACAAGAAAACTATTACGAGATCGGTCCATGGCGACAGGCTCCAGGTGATTTTGACGAAGTTTAATTTTGCTTCATTCCGACGCAGCCTGACCGATCTCGGGGTGCGAAGAGGGACAGGAGGTGCGTGTCGCAAACTTACAGCTGGTATTTCGGTTGTTCCTCTGCCAAAAATTGTTTATCTTTTTAGATGCTTGATTTCGACCTTGCAACTTCACAAGACAGAGGCACGTAGCTCAGCGGGAGAGCACTTCCTTGACGCGGAAGGGGTCGGCGGTTCAATCCCGCCCGTGCCTACCAGCCCCCAACAGTCAGCTCAACGTTTCAACACGTTGCGATGCTGCCGCATACGCCGCCCAGATGAGCGCTGAGGTAAGGATTACAGTCGGGGAAGAGGTTCGAACGGTCGCGAGCGGCACCAGCGTTCGGGATGTGCTCGACGGCAAACTTGGGCGCGACATTATTGCCGCTCGGGTTGATGGCAAGCTAGTCGATCTGAGCCGACCGCTGGAGCGAAGCGCAACGGTCGAGCCGGTTTCAGCTAGTAGCTCTGAGGGGCTGGATGTTATCCGTCACTCGACCGCACACCTGATGGCGCAGGCAGTCCAAGCGCTGTATCCGGGGACTCAGGTCACAATCGGACCAACTATTGAAGACGGTTTCTTTTATGACTTTGCGCCGTCGAGGCCGTTTACGGTCGAGGACCTGCCTAAAATCGAACAAAAAATGCGAGAACTTGCCAAAGCCGATTTGAAGGTTGAGCGAGTCGAACTAGCTCGTGACGAGGCGATCGCATTGTTCGAGAGAATGGGGGAGAAGTACAAGGTCGAAATTCTGCAGGGCATCCCTGACGAGCGGGTTTCAATTTACCGCCAGGGCGACTGGCTGGACCTTTGTCGAGGGCCACACGTCCCCTCAACCGGTTATCTTTGCGCTTTCAAGTTGACCAGTGTGGCCGGTGCATATTGGCGAGGCGACGAGCGCAATGCGATGTTGTCGCGCATCTACGGTACCGCGTTTGCTGATAAGGAAGCCCTGCAGGAGCATCTGGCGATGCTCGAGCTCGCGCGTCAGCGCGACCACCGGAAAATCGGGCGTGAGATGGGGCTGTTCCTGTTCGATCCAATCTCGCCGGGGCAGCCTTTCTACCTGCCCAAGGGGATGATTATTTTTAATTTGCTGGTCGAATACATGCGCCGGCTCTACCGTCGTTATGGGTTTAACGAAGTCATTACGCCGCAGATCTTCAAGAACGAGTTGTTCCATGTCTCGGGTCATTGGGAGAATTTCCGTGACAACATGTTTTTGACGCCCGATCCGGAGGACCGTGAGGCGCGAGTCGACACTGGCCCCGAGGGCTGGCGTGTTGGCTACGGCGTCAAGCCAATGAATTGTCCGGGTCATACTTTTATCTATCGAGCCGAGAAACGCTCGTACCGTGACCTGCCGCTACGGATTGCCGAATTTTCGCGGCTTCATCGGGCGGAACGGTCCGGCGTCCTGCATGGCTTGACCCGAGTGCGCGTAATGTCCCAGGACGACGCGCATATTTTCTGTGCCGAGGAGCAAATCGAGGATGAGGTCGCGATGAATCTCACGATGGTGCGTGAGGTTTATTCGGCCCTCGGTTTTACCGAGCCTGAGTTCAAACTGGCGACCAGGCCCGAGCAACACCTGGGGACTGAGGCGCAATGGCGCACATCAGAGGAAAAGCTGGCGAGCGCTTTAAGGCGTAACCTGATCCAGTTTGAAATTAACCCGGGTGAAGGAGCGTTCTACGGGCCCAAAATTGAAATTTATGTGCCCGACGCACTTAAGCGCAAATGGCAGGTGGCAACCATCCAACTCGACTACAATCTTCCAGAGCGCTTCGATCTGAAGTATACGACCAGCGCGGGCAGTGAAGCGCGTCCGGTGATGATCCACCGAGCGATCCTAGGCTCACTTGAACGTTTTATTGGCGTGTTGCTGGAGCACACCGGCGGAGTGTTGCCTTTCTGGCTTGCTCCAGAACAGGTTCGAGTACTTTCGTTGAGCGAAAAGACGGAGAGTTATGCGCGTGAGCTGACAGAGTTGCTGAGTAAACTGGGGTTTCGAGCGCACGCTGATGTACGCAATGAGAAGCTGGGCTTCAAGGTGCGCGAGGCCGAGCTGGCTAAGGTTCCGTTCATGGTTGTAGTGGGCGAGCGTGAAGCCGCCGCCCGCCAAGTCTCTTTGCGCTTGCTGCGTGGAAGCAAGAGCGAGGTTATGAGCGTGGAGGAGTTGGTGGCGCGCGCACAAGCCGAGCCTCTGCCATCTTGAACTAAGTTGGTTCGTCGCTTGCGTTGTTGGTCATTAATCTTTTAACCTCAAGGCGATTAAGGCAGCCGTTGCTACAAAGCATTAACGGCGCTGATCGCATGAGCTTAAAATCCGGCAGTAAACCGGAGGAGGTGGTTTATCCGTAGAGATTTTCGTACGCCCCCATCACGAGAGCCCGCTATCCGGGTCAATCAGCAGATCCGTGCCCCGGAAGTTCGCGTGATTGATGCCGACGGAAAGCAGGCCGGTATCATGAGTGTGCGCGATGCGATTCGGTTGGCCGAAAGTCGCGGACTCGATTTGGTTGAGGTTGCAGCAACCGCACAGCCACCAGTCTGCCGTATCATCGATTTCGACAAGTATCGTTACGCGCAAAAAAAGAAAGCTCACGACTCCAAGCGTGGCTCGGCAGGCAGTGCGGTTAAGGAAATCAAAATGGGCGCACTCACCGAGAAGCACGATGTTGATTTCAAGATCAAGCACATCCGCCGCTTTGTTGGTGAGGGTCAGCGTGTTAAACTCTCAATCTCGTTTCGGGGCCGGCAGATTACTCACCCTGAATTGGGCCGGAGTTTGATTGAAGGAATAATTGAGCAGGTGCGGGACGTGGCGCAACCCGAGGGTGCGGCCCGCATGGAAGGCCGCAATATGTCGGTGTTGCTCACTCCGCGTTGATTGGAACCAGTTCAGGGCTAGCGCAAAGAAGCGAAAAACGCGCATCGGTTCCGATCCGCGCACATTTGTCTATGCCAAAGCTGAAAACATCGCGCAGTGCCGCCAAGCGGTTTAAATTTACGAAAAATGGCGTGGTCAAGCACAAGCGCGCCTATCTACGCCATCTCTTGTCAAGCAAGAGCAGGAGTCGCAAGCGCCGTCTCCGACGTGCCGGCACGCTGAATAAAACTGACACAGCCACCGCTCACGCGCTCTTGCCTTACGGTCAATAACTTGCTGTCAAGCTGCTTTGAGAGTGGTGCTGCCAAATAAAGAAGGGAAGTGATTCCGGATGCCTCGTGCCAAGGGCGGACCCAAGACGCGTCGCCGACACAAACGCCAGTTAAAACTGGCTTCCGGGTTCGTGGGCGGTCGCAAACTCTATCGCCAAGCTCGGAGCACGCTCGAGAAAGGTCTTACGTACGCTTATCGCGATCGTAAACAGAAAAAGCGAAACTTCCGGGCGCTGTGGATTGCGCGCATCAATGCCTTGGTGCGCGAGCACGGCCTTAATTACAGCCGCTTTATCGACGGCTTGCATAAGGCAGGGATCGAACTCGATCGTAAGCAATTGGCAGTCCTCGCCCTCCAGCGGGACCAGTTGTTTAGCGATTTAGTGCGTGCTGCGCGGGATGCGCTGGGCCTGCAGGCCGCCTAAGCACTAAGCATCTCCAAGCATGCATGTTCAAAGACCATGTGGCTGCCACATGGTCTTTCGTTTGGCCGCCTCGGGAACAGTTGGATCCAAAAATGCCGGCGCCGAACCTCAGTCTTTGGTCGTAAGAACAATAACGGAGGCGAGCGCTAACCTTGATGAGGGAGCAGCTGGAACAAATTCGGGCCCAGGCGTTGGAGCAGTTGGGCGACGCGGCGACTCCGGAGCAGATTGAAGCGGTCCGCGTGCGCGTGCTCGGCCGCTCGGGTGAGCTGACTGAAATTATGCGCCGCATGCCCGAAGTCCCGCGAGAAGAACGCCCCGCAATCGGGCGGTTGGTCAACGAAATCAAAACCCAAATCGAAGAGCGAATCGCCGTCCTCAGCGAGCAACTCAAGCGGCTGGCGATGGAACGTTCTTTGGTCGAAGCGCGGATCGACGTGACCCTTCCGGGGTTAAACGTGCCGCGCGGCTGGCTCCATCCGGTGACCCAGAGCCGCGAGCGAATGCTGGATATCCTCGAATCGATGGGATTTGAGGTGGTCGAGACCCCAGATATCGAGGACGATTTCCACAACTTCGGCGCCCTAAACTTTCCCCCCGATCATCCGGCGCGCGAGATGCAAGATACGTTCTTCCTCTTTGGTGGTTTGTTGCTCCGCACTCATACCTCCAACGGGCAGATCCGTGTGATGGAGCAGCGTAAACCGCCGCTCGCGATCGTATGTCCGGGCAATTGCTATCGTCCGGATGAACTGACCGTACGCTCCTCGCCCATGTTTGGTCAGATCGAAGGTTTCATGATCGATCGTGCAGGCGTCATCACAATGGCTCACCTCAAGGGTGTGTTGACTGAGTTTCTCCGAGCCTTTTTCGGTCCTGAAAGTGCCGTGCGGTTTCGCGCCAGCTTCTTCCCCTTTACCGAGCCGAGCGCGGAAGTTGATATTTCATGCCTGCTTTGCGGCGGCAGCGGATGCCGAGTTTGCAAACAGTCCGGTTGGACCGAGATCCTTGGGGCCGGGATGATACATCCCAACGTGTTGCGCGCCGTAGGCTATGATCCGGAAGAATATCAGGGATTTGCGTTTGGCATGGGCGTCGAACGAACGGCCTTACTCAAGCTGGGTGTTGAGGACATGCGGTTGTTCTTCGAGAACGACCTCCGATTTCTTCGCCAGTTTCGCTCGGGCGAGGCGGTGTCATGAAAGTGCCGCTGAGCTGGTTGCGTGAATTTGTCACTGTTGATGCGGCAACCGAGGAAATTTGCCGGCGGCTGACGATGGCAGGCCTGGAGGTTGAAACCCTCACGCGCGTAGTGCCGGGTTTTACTGACGTCTTTGTCGCCAGAGTACTAAAGGTCGAGCGTCACCCCAACGCGGACCGTCTTAGCCTATGCGATGTCGATGCCGGCAATGCAGGAAGGGCTCGCGTCGTGTGCGGTGCCCCTAACGTGCGTGCTGGGATGCTGACGGCGTTTGCGCGGGTAGGCGCGAGGCTGGCCAGCGGCGTTCATGGTCATGGTTCAGGTAGTCTGGAAGAGGCCGAGCCCCTGCAGGCAGCCGTGATTCGGGGAGTGCAATCTGAGGGAATGTTGTGTTCGGAGCTCGAACTCGGCTTATCAAGCGATCATCAGGGCATTGTGGAGTTGGACTCGGACGCCAAGCCGGGCGAGCCGTTTCAAACCTATCTTAAGCTGCCGGATGCGGTACTCGACATCGCGGTTACGCCCAATCGCGGCGACTGCCTATCCATTCTAGGTGTCGCGCGCGAGGTGGCGGCGTTGTTCGGCTGTAAACTACGGCCGCCTAAGATCAAGGGGGTTCGAATCTCCCGCGAAGGCAGTCCTTCCGAATTCAGCTTCGATGTTGAGATTCGTGCTCCCGAGCTCTGCGCACGCTACGCTGCGCTCGCCATGAATCACATAACCGTAGCCCCGTCGCCGCTGTGGATGAGGCGTCGGCTCGAACTGTGCGGGATGCGTGCGCTGAATAACGTCGTCGACGTCACGAACTACGTGATGCTCGAGATAGGTCAACCGCTGCACGCGTTCGACCTCCGTCAAATTTCCGGTCAGCGAATTATCGTTCGTCGCGCTGGTGAAGAGCGCGAGTTTGAGACGCTCGACGGAACGCGACGAGCATTACAGCCGGATGATCTGTTGATCGCCGACGCCGAGCGTCCGCTCGCAATTGCGGGTATAATGGGCGGTCGCAATTCCGAGGTCGTAGCGTCGACCCAAAGTGTACTGCTCGAAAGCGCTTACTTCGAACCCCTCAGTATTGCGCGCACTGCACGAAGGCTCAACCTGCGCAGCGAGGCCAGTTATCGATTCGAGCGCGGAATCGATCGAGCGGGGCAGGTGAACGGCCTTTTACGCGCTGCTGAGCTGCTGGGTGCACTCGCCGGCGCGAAGCCAACTTCACGCTTGCTCGATGTCGAACCCCGTCCGGCTCAGGAGCGCCGGATCGAACTAAAACTGAGCTATCTGAACTCAGTTCTGGGTGCCTCTATCCCAGTAACGGAAGTGCGGAAGCGGTTGAAGTTTTTAGGCGCGCGTGTCGAAACGGGAACACGGACATTGGTGGTGTTTCCGCCTAGCTTTCGACCGGACCTCAACGAACCGGCAGACCTGGTGGAGGAGGTCGCCAGGCTTACTGGATTAGCCGAAATCCCTGCGCGGCTGCCCCGGCGCGAGGCAGCAGTCGCCATAGTTCACGAGGAACGGCGGTTCGAGAAGAGGTTGCGCGAACTGATGGTGGGATGCGGGATGGTCGAGGTTAAAACTTTGGCTTTTATCGCAGCCGCCGATAACCAGCGTTTCCCTGGCTTCGTCTCGATCGAGGGAGGAGCGACCAGAGCTGAGCCGGCGAGAGTTATTAATCCGTTAACTGCCGAATTATCGGAAATGCGCCTGAGCCTTTTACCTGGTCTGCTAAATGCGCTGCGCTTCAACCTGAACCGAGAAGCTACGGCGTTCCACGCGTTTGAGATCGGCAAAGTATTCACAACGGTTGAAGGAATTCCACGCGAGCAGCGGCGTTTAGCCGCTATCAGCTATGGCGACTACGCCATGGGTGGAGTGGATCACCCTGCGGTCAAGGCCGGATTTTTTACCGCCAAAGGCATTCTCGAAACTTGCTTTCGCGGATTGGCAATTGAGGAGGTTTCGTTTGAGCCCGCTGCCCCGAGTTTGGCCCCGTATTTGCATCCGGGGCGAGCTGCACAGTTTTCGGTCGGCGGCTCCATGCTCGGCCTGATCGGAGAACTTCACCCGGCGGAGGTTTTGCGGCTCGACTTGGAACACCCTTGTGTTCTGTTTGAAGTTGACTTGGCGACTTTGATGACTTATGCCAGTCGGGCAGCGGTTACCGTGAATCTGCCGCCGCGGTTTCCCGCGGTGCGCCGCGACCTGGCACTGTTGGTCGATAGTGAGATCGCAGCTGGGCTTGTATTAGCAACCGTCCAGAAGCTGGACGTGGAGCTGTTAGAGAGCGTCGAACTGTTTGATGTTTATCAGGGTGAGTCTATTCCGCTTGGAAAAAAGAGCGTCGCACTGGCATGCCGATACCGCGCTAAGGATCGGACCTTGACCGATGAAGAAGTCAATCGCGCCCACAACCTGGTGATCGAGCAGACGCGCTCGCGATTACGGGCCGAGCTACGCCTGTAATAACCGGGCACCGAGCAACCGTGGCTTGGGGGTGGCAATTGGTTGCTGGAAATGACCAAGAGCGATCTCGTGGAAGTCATCTACGAGCGCGTCGGACTCTCGAGGAAAGAGGCCGCCCAAGCTGTGGATAACGTGCTGGAGATCATCAAGGACACCTTGCGCCGAGGCGAGAAGGTAAAGATTTCGGGTTTCGGCACGTTTGTGGTCAGTCGCAAACGTGCTCGCAGGGGTCGTAACCCCCAGACGGGGACCCCTCTCATCATTGACTCACGTTGCGTGCTATCTTTCAAAGCCAGTGACATTCTCAAAGAACGGCTCTGCGGGTAGGGGAAGGCGCGGCTCGGGTCGAGGTAGCGTTGGAGGGCCGAAGAAGGTCAAGCTGCGCAAAGCAACCCGCAGTCCGGAGCAAATCAAGCGCGCGGAGCGCCCGCTTAAGATCGGCGAAGCTGCTAGTCTGGTGGGTGTCGAACCTTACGTTTTGCGCTTCTGGGAGACCCAGTTTTCATTCATCCGTCCTAAACTGTCCCGCTCAGGCCACCGCTTCTATAGTCAGAGCGACATAGACACTCTGCGATACGTCAAGCATCTGCTTCACACCGAGGGCTACACAATCGCAGGTGCAAAGAAGTTCATCCGCGAAAGAGGTCTGGACGGTGCCAAGCAAATGCTCACCCGCACCCGAATTTCGACGAGTACCCGCGTAAAAGAAAAACAACAGTTGCGCCTGCCCCTCTCGGGCGAGCAAAACTCGCTCCCTGTCGCAAATCGTGCTTTCGAACGCACTTTGCGTGAAATCCGCGACGACCTCAGAGCATTGCACAGGTTGCTCGAGAGCGCCTGAGCTAGAGGCTTTGGTGCGGGTTGGAAATCAATCTTGCCAGGCTTCGCCTTCAGCAGGGCGTAAGGTGAACCGGAGCGGAACCTCGAGAAGTACTCGGACTAACCGGCCCTGGCTATCGCGACCTGGGGTAAACCGCCAACGGCTGACGGCTTCGACAGCGGCAGGATCAAGCAGAGGGATTGATTGAACGACCTGAATGTTACGTTCCACGTCGCCCCGGGTGTCGACCACTATCCTTAAGACTACCTCACCTTGGATGCCTCTCAGCCGAGCCAACTCGGGATAGTCGGGTGCCGGCTGCGAGACGGGAATTGGCGGGTGCTCAACTTGCTCTGCAACCAGCGGAGCACTATCCAAGACACTATTACTGACCTTGCTAGCTCCGTTCGGAGCTCGTTCCGGGTCGCGCTGGCCGGTACGCAAAGCAGTTCCCGATTCCCTCCGTGCTTTGGTTTCGATAGCCGCGGTGACTGTAGACCGCGCGAACTCGTCGGGCATCGATTCGTTCTCGAGCTTTTTCCTGCGATGTCTGACTGGCAACCGTGAGCGGTTCCGGAGTCGCCTCGCGGTTGAGGCCGACAAGGTCGACGACTTCTGAGTGGGATTGAATGAATGTGGCTCGGGCGCTTTTCCGTTCGATGAGCTCACTAGTGTGACATAGAACAGCCGATTCTCCGGAAAGCCTTTCCTGACAGAAGAGCTCGAATGACTGATTGCGATTGTGATGACGAGGGCCAGCGCGTGAACCGACGCGGAAACCAGCGCCGCCGCAGCCAGGCGATATCGGTTGTAATCAGAAGCCAGTGGAGAGGCCATAAGCTGCGCTTTAGTGATACGGTCAGGCTTAACCGCTCTGCGGCAAAAGTCATTTGCCATGATCCGGTACAAAGAAAGTGAGGCTTGCACCGTAGTCATCATAATCGGAGAGTTGTGGAAAACGCGGCGGGGTACGGTAATCCACCGCGATTACCTGCAAACCTGCTTGCGATATGGGAACGAGCGCGATGCCGTTCTCATTTGTCTTATACCGTGGGATGTTTGATTCGCTGATCCGAGTGCGGCCGTCGCCGACCTCGACTCCTAGGCTCGCAATGGGCTTACCTCGCCAAAGGATTTGGACCGGGAGTGTGTCTCCGGTGCGTATCCGAAACGGGTTGTTCAGCGGTAGGATCTCAAGCTCCATGCCAAGCGCATGCTCAAACGCACGATTTAGCGCCGCGGCCGGGAATAGTGCCTTTGCAAACTTAAGAAAGTAACCGCTGTCTTTGCTGTGCGCGAGTTGCACCTTGGAGGTATTGAAGTATCTTGTCGGCGAGTTTGCTGACCAGAAACCGTTATCGTATTCGGCAGAAACCATCAGAACTTTGCGTCCCTGTAGTAGGGGTTGCAGCTCGAGAATTGTTTGACCCCCGCACTCTTTCGGGAGTGCACCGAGCAACGACAGTGGAGACCACTGGCCTGCAACGTAGGCATCCAGGTGGATCAGCTTGTCCGGATCCGGAGATTGGTATGCCTGCGGATGACCGAATTCAATCGAGAGGCTCTGCGAGCCAGTCGCTATCAACACCAGATCGTGGGCAAGGGCTGGCTTGGCGTCAGGCCCGATCAGCATGGACACAAACACGACTACGAGAAGCATATTGTTCATGTGCGGTTTTGTTTAAGGAATGCCCGGTAGCAATCGGAGTGGCAAATGGACACCCGCCTGAATCGTCAATAGCGATTTTGGGGCGATACCCACTATGGTGGGACTTAACTCTACTGCGGTTTCATTGAAACGACCGAACAGATAGGTTGTCATCTCGAAGTAGGCACTGGCCCCGAGCCAATGGGTGTTGGTGTACCAAGCATCCAGATTGAAACGGGAATAAGCTCCAGCGTGCTGAGCTGCCGCGGGATCAAGCTCGCTTTCGCCGACGAACTGCTGGTTGGCGTAAATGAAAATGACGTGTGCGGAGTGCGGACCGAACAGCGGCCATCGCAACTCGCCGCCATACTTGGCCAGCCACTTGGGAGTGTTCGGTACGTCGGTGCCTTTTCCGTGTTGATTGCCCTCAAGCCGCGCCTGCAACGCACTATAGTTCGCCAACAGCGAGCACGTGATACCGCGCTCTGTTTCGAGTAAACGATACCCACCTTCGAGGTCAAAGCCTTCGCGCCGAGAGGGTCCGAGATTTTTGGGGAGCTCCGGCGGGGGATTCTCCTGAATCTCGTTCGTTAGTTGGCTGGTGTATACGGAGCCGAGAACATGCCATTGCTGGCCAGGCGAGCTGTACTGAACCCCGACTTCCTCGCTTGTCACTGTGGTGAGATCAATGCTTGGGTTGAGCGGCAGATCGGACACTGCACTAGGTGAGCGTACACCTTGTCCAATATTGGCGAACAAATCCACCCCAGGAATCGGTGTTATGGTAATGCCGCCCTTCGGTTCGAATGCTCCCGTATCCGGAGCTACATGCCGAGTCGGCGCTATAAAACTATGTACATCGAAGAAGAATTCATCATACCGAAACCCGCCGGTAAGCTTCAGCCAGGAGAATGGCTTGATGTCAGTCTGAGCATATCCGAACGGGTTGTGAACATTGAAATTGACATTGATTGTTTGACTGCGCGGAAGTCTCTCAACCGTGTTGAATTGCTTGGCGTTGGCGATGTCAGAACGGATGCCCAAACCCGTCAGTAAGTCGGCCTTCATGCCAAAAGGCAGGGAGAGGAGCCAAAATTTGCTCCCGCTGCCGCCCAGTATGTATCGCCGGTCAGCACTAAGTGCCTGTCCTGGCTGAGTGGGATTGATGGGAAGCCCGTTCGGATTGAATGTGGCATACCGGTTGAAGACATTGTGAATCGCATAAAGGTTTACCGACAGCGGTTCACTCGCAGATAGTTGCCGATAATTGAAAACTACATTTTCCTCGGTCCGGTTGCCCCCATCGGTTGAATTAATCGCACTGTTGGGACTCAGTCGTCCCGACTCCACAAGCGCTCGGCTTATATAACCGGGCGCACCGAAACTGTCGTTGAAGAACTGAAAGCGGAAAGTGCCCGAGCCGTTGAGCAACGGAAACGTTATCTTGTCGAACGTGTTGATACGCATCAGACCCTCGTTGTGTCTGTAGCCTTGTGTATCGTCCACCAGCAGAGAAAGGAAACCGCCAACATCACCGAGCTTGGCCGAGTAGATTCCGTTTCCGTGCACCATTCCGAATTGGCCGCCGCTAAGGGTAATGCCCGATGGAGGGGCATCCATCGTCCTGTATTCAACCGACCCACCGACATTGAAGTCCCCCGCGCGTATGTCAAACGGTCCGCGTGTCAGCGTCACCTGACTAACCAGTTCCGGGTTGAGATCGTTCAGATCGGTGTAGCCATTGACTTGAATCGAAGAGGTCTGGTTTTGAGGCACGCCATCGACGAATGTCGCGACGTCGCGCCCATGCTCGAGTTGATCGAAGCCACGAATGGCAATCCCGTAGCCCACGCCTCCCTGGCCATAGTTGTCAACTGTCACCCCGGCGAAGGGGCGCAATAGTTCCCCGTAAGTTGTTGTGCTGCGTCTGATCTCCGCTGGATACTTCGCCACCGACAGCGAGGCCGGGTTGGCAGTGCGGATCGGCGAAAGGTCGGTTTTGCCAGGCTCAGCGGCAACTCCATAAATAACCATTTCTTTGAGGCGCTGCGGGCGTCTTGGCTGAGGCTTGTTATCCGTCTTAGCCGTGCGCGTGGTTCGGCCGTCGACTGAGCTCGATAAAGCTACTCGACTGTCAATGGCGGTCAGCAGGGCGCACACTACCGCGACCAGGCCAACGAAAAACGTTCGCTTGGACATAGTTCCCCCAATCCGAAGGCAGAGGCCCCAGGCAGATCTCAAACGAGCGCCGCGCCCCTGGCGATCGGTGCAAAAGTTCGATGATTTTTCAGAAGGCCGTCCGCAGCGGAGGAGCTCGCGCCAGCGAATCGAATTCGCTTTGCGTTGGATCAATCGGAAAGTCGACCAGAGTTACCCAGCCGACACAGATCGCCACTACGAGGAGCTGATGGGTAAGCTGGATGGCGGGGACAGGAATTACGAAGTGCCAATGTCCATTGCTATCATGATGCTGCGATTGATGGCGGTGTCCGGCCGAGGCCCCGATTCTGTCCGGGTTCGGGTTGGAGTCCTGATGGTGGGGATTATGGCCAGTCAGTCGACTGAAGTCTCGCTTGCTGCTTTCCAGATGAGCATGCGCACTGTGACTCACAGGATGTCTGTGCCAAATCAGGCGACCAGTTCCGAAACTGGAACCCGCATACAGCAGCAATAGGTCTGCTGGACGCGGTGTGCGGTAGGTTGCTAACCAATACCTGCACCGTCTGCTAAGCGCTTTCACTTCCTCACCAACTGGCGCACGGCTGAAGCCTTGGAGGTTGGAGCGGATCGTTCCGCCAACAGAACAGCAGCAAGGACGGCCAGGATCAAGGCCGTGGCCAGGCGGGATCGGCCGTGGCCATTCGTGACCGGAAAATCAGCGACAAGCGGATGCATCAGGTCCAAAAAACGATCTGACAAGCAACGCGCGTGTCAGCTATCTGAGTCGCTTCAGGTGCTGTGCCGCTTGAAGCAGTTTTAAGTACCTGCCATTTGGGGCCGTCTGTCAGGCCGCTCGTCAAATTGGCCCAGTACCAGATCCTTCACCGTTATTTTGCTAAGAGTTTGCTGCTCGGCGGCAGCCAGCGTTCTCAGCACAGCCCAAATGCGTTCATCTCCATTTGTGGCAGGGATTCGCATGAATTGTTCGAAGACTTCGGCGAGTGTCAGAACTGAGGAATCGCGAGCCAGAAAAAGTCCCGATTTCGATGCCGGCGAATTATCATTCACTTCCACAATTACCCCCGCACGTTCGAGCTCATCGATAATCGGTCGCAGTATTGCTGCGGGCGCGTCCAGCTCTGCTGCCAGGCTCTCGAGCGTACAGGCCGGCGCGTTACGGGATAGCGCTCGCTCTGCGGTCCGAAAGACAGTCAGTAATATCGCGGTCCTGACAAAAGCGGGGGAGCGGTAGTCGAGCGAGAAACTAGGTTCAGTACCCTGAGCCGCGGCGGCAAGTTCGGCTCCTGCGAGTACGGTTGTCCAGGCGATATAGATCCAGGTGAGGAGAATTGGCACCGAGGCAAGTGCTCCATAAATGGCTTCATAGCGGCCCGCGCTCACCTGGAACTTAATGTAAGCCCATTGTCCAATCTCGAGCACGATAGCCGCCACCAATCCCCCCAGCGCCGCACAGTCCCATCGCACTCTTCGATTGGGAAAAAACAGATATAGGAAGGAAAAACCGACCCACACCGGCAAGGTAGCGGCGATCCATCCCAACCCTGGCAGGTGCGGTAGGTTAGCGGCGAAACCGCTCTTTACTGATACTGCCACCGCCAGCAGTACCGGCATCGTAAAGGTGATACTTAGATAGTCAGTGAATTTGCGTAGCCACGTTCTTTCGTTGGGCACATTGAAGATGGTATTCAACGCGCGTTCGATAGTGCTGAGCGTCAACAGCACCGTAATCAGTAAGCTGGCGCCGCCCACGGTGCCGAGCGTTGCCGCATTGATTCGACCTACGTACTCCAGGATGTGGTTAGTCAACTCCGATGATTGGATGGCCAGGTATTGCTCGATCACCGGCTTGATCGCGTCGGTCCCGATCAGCCCTTTGACGGCGGAAAGCGCGACAGCGAGAATCGGTACCAACGACAGACTGAAAGTATAAGTCAGCGCCGACGCCCACAGCGTATCGTTATGATTTTTAAAACCGACGACCGCGGCGCGAACGATCCCGAGTAAGCCACGATGGGTTAGCCGCTCGAGCCGCTCCAAATCAGCCTTGGCACGTTCCGCCGACAGACGGCGGTAAAGCAGCTGACCAAGAGTGTGACTCTGGCTGGGCTGTTGGTCAGAGTTCGGCGGCATGCTGGCTTCCTTTTAGCTCAGTATTGCTTGACCAGGTTCAGGTCGATCTCGTGAGAACCATCAGCGGCGCTGCTGGTTGTAATTGACAGCCACGGCAGGAGGAAATATTGGATGGAAATTTTCTGACCTCGGCTGCCTCCGATCGACTGAGAAGCTGAAACATAAGTATTTTCGCCGAGATAGCGTCCGATACCGAGCGCCGGTCCGCCTGAGCTGGCCTGGCTTAAGGTTATTCCCAGTTGCTGAAGCCCCATTGAACTAGCCACGGCCTGACCAAGTTGTTGAGCGGCAATGCCAGTCGCCATCTTGGTCGCCTGTTGTTGCAGGCTTGCCTGTTGACCTTGGCCGAGTGCGTCCATGGTTTTGCCGAAGAGTATCAACGACAGAATGTCGGCTTGCGGAAGATCTGGTTGGCTTTTGAGTTGCAGCGTGGGTTTGCTTGCGGTACCACCCACCATGAGATCCACTATGTAGTTGGTAACGCGATACTCAGCATCTATATCCAGACTGGGATCGATCTTGCGCCCCCCGGTGAAACTAAAGATGCCAGTCTTCAGCGTAAACTGCCGATTATAGTAGTCGATCCATCCCCGTACTGTACGTATCTCACCGGCGAGTCGTATCGGGCCTCCGGGTTCCTTCTCCACATCGAGGCTACCCTCAAGTTCGGCAGCGGCGTTCGGATGCCTAATCCAGGTATTGCGATGGATGAGCACAGATATCTTCATCGCCAGGCTGTTGAAGGTCGAAGTCTGACGCGGAGCTGCGGGTGGTGGGAGCTTCGGCGAATTGGCGACCGGAAAGCGGTTTGTTGGTGTGCGGACGTCCTCACCCGGTTCGATCACTTGTATTGTGTTGTCGGGCGAAAGGTCGGAGGTCGCGCTCAAAAACGATATGTCGGGCTGGATAACTCCACGGAGCACCTCGAGCTGACCCTGCAGTCGAGGATTACTTACAGTGCCGTCTGCAGAGAGATAGCCTCCAATCCTCGCGGCGTATTGGTCGGTGTTGATTGCAGGCCACTGGTGAAAGTTTAGATTGATACTCAGTCGGTCTGGCGCATATTGCGCCAGACCGACGAAACCATTACCGCTTATGCTCCCGCCGCCCGAAACCGCTCGCAGCACCCGAATCTGCACGGCACTCGGCTCGAGCCCAATGATTAGTTGAGCTTCGGAGATGGTTATGCCGAGTGGTACAATCTTGCCCGCAACATCGCGCAGCTCGATTGATCCGTTCGGCTCGGGCTGCCTAAGGTCACCGTGGAGGCGCAAATTCACCAAGGCGTTGCCCTGCAGGTGTTGCAGCTGGTCGGGAAACAGGTTGCCAAGTTCTGTCAGGCTCAGCCTTGTCGAATTGACTGCGACATCGAGTGTGTTGCCGATTCTGGTTCTGATCCCGTTATTCCAATGCAGACTAACTGGGAGAGAGCCTTTCGCCGTCAGCCGACTTGACGCGCTCTGCTCGATTAGAATGTCGAATGAGACCTCGTTACTTCTATAATCCGCCGTTGCAATAAGGTCACCAACCGGCTGGGAGCTGACAGCCAAGTGCACTGCCTGCAAAGCAAAGTTTATCAGCGGCGCTGCAGCGTTTCCTGTGATCCGCAACCTCGCGGACACGGTGCCGTGAACGCTGCGTAATCGGGGGGCTAGCGGTCCGAGTGTTCCGATATCGAACCGATCAAGTTCCACCATAAAATCCTGTTCACCGGCAAGTGCAACCCGCCCCTCCATCAGCAATTGGCGGCTGCCGCTGCGCATTTTCAGCCGGCCCAATGAAAAACCCTCGCGCTCTCGTTGGTAATTGACCGGGTGTACCAAATGCCAGGTGCCGGTGGGAAGATCCAGTACCAGTTGGGTTAGTTGACCCGATATCGACGGGAGCTGGTAAACGAGATGCGTGGAGACGAGATCTCTGCGTCCGGCGAGGTCAATCACCTCGACGTTTAAAGTGGCAGCATGCACCCGGCCGGCCGGTGCCTCAAGTGCTATAACTACGGAACGGAGCTTCGGACCCGCCTGGAGCCCGGTGAAGACTGCCTTAATCTTTCCAGAGGGCGCCCGTGACCCAGTGACCGCCAGCTCATAGTTAGCGAGGCCTTGCTCAAGGGAGTAGCCGGCGGACCGAATCGACCTTAATTCGAGAGTGCCCCGCGTCGAAAGAGCTGAGCGGGATCCAACAGCCGTACCGTTAAGGCTGAGTATCCCTGTACCTTTGGTTCTCGCTACTGCCAGGAGGTCTTCAATATTCGGTGAACGCAATCTGTAAGTAATGGTTGCAGGCCCGTTGGCTCTTAGCCCGGCGCTCCCGTGAACGTCGAGTGTAGCCTTGGCGGCTTCGGCATGTAGTTGCTCGATGTCAGCACGATCTTGCGCTATGTGCACCAGAAGAAAGCCTCTGTCGACACGAACCTGACCCACCCGCGACGGAGCAATCGTGAGCTTGACTCGGGTATCGAGCGAGCCTTCCTTAAGTCCTCGACCGTCAATCGCCGTAGTGAAATTCAGGTCAGTCAAGGGGCCCTTGACGTTAAATCCCGCCTTGCTGATATCGAGATGCTGCGCGGTGAATTGCACTTGATAAACCGGATCAAAGCTAATTTGCGAGTTAGCTTGAGCTATCAATCGGCCAGCCGGTGCAGCAAGCTTGACAACCAGGTGGGCATTTTTGTTGACCGTATTGCCCGTAAGGTCGAGCGCCCCTAGCTGATATTGTCTGGTCGATAATTTTCGGCCGTGCAGCTGGATTTTTGCCGTGCTGGACAGCACATCTGAACCCCTGCCTTCGGCATCAACAGTGGCATTGAGTAGTCCGGCGACACTGCTGGCGCTGAAAATTTTCTGTAAATTCACATCAGTCAGCTTGAGAGTCGCCGCGTACGGATAAGACTTTTGTGTGAGATCGGCGTTGACGATGCCATCCAGCCTCGCATCCCCGCAGTTTAGCGTGATTCGAGTGCGCAGCGAGGTTTCGGGTCCGCGGAACATAACAGTGCCTGTCAAATCCGGCTTGAGTGGAGATGAAGGATAAAGTCGCCTGATATCGGCCGCGGCTAATCGATGTAGCCAGAGCTTGACATTAACCGCAGGGACCTGTGCCAACGTGACTTCGCCGCTGAGCGAAATGGTTGATTGTTGGGTTCGCAAATCAAGATCCCTTAAACGTAGTGCGGGCGGTGAATTCACTCCGGCGTAATCCGCGGCAACCGCAGTATAGAGCACGGGTATCTTCGGCCCACTGATCGTGGCCGTAAGGCTGTGAAGCTTGGCTGCTACTCCCAGGCTTGACAAGGTGAGCGACATATCGGCCTTGACTTCGTCGGCGCGATAGTTGGGACCGTGCGCGCCGCTGGGCAGGACTTGTAAGTGACCGTTGCTGACTCGCACGGAAGTTAAGGCGATCGTCAGCGCTCGTTCGGTCGACTTGGTCGATGCCGGTACCTTCTCCGCGAGCGCATCAAGTAGATTCCATTGTCCATTCGCCAGGCGGCTTACCTTGATTTGTGGTGACTCGACGAAAATTCGAAGCTTGACCTGGCGCCACAGCAAGGGAACAAGCGAGTATTCAAGCGAAAGGCGCGGAATCGACACAATCTGCTTTCCTTGGTGAGACAAGGCGACTTGGTCAAGTCGAAGACTACCCCAAACCGAACCCTGGATGCGGCCGATGCTCAGGGTGCCGCGGTAAGTTGAGTTTACCAATGCGACGACCTGGTCGCGCACCAATTGGTGGAGAAACTGGGTCCGGGCGAGAATCGCCAGCAGAATAACGGCCAATAGCATTAGCCGAAGAATTATGCTGAGCGCGCGGCGCAAAAATCGCATCTTGGATTGCCTATTTGTGTGCTAAACGCAGGATCGTCGGTTTGAAGGAGCACGCGCCGTTGTCGATTTAAAACCATTGGCCAATGCTGAAATACACCTGCCAATGGTTATCGCCCCGCGGTGTCTTGGTTGGCATACCCAAGTCGATAAGCACTGGACCCACTGGCGTCGACAAGCCTAAGCCGGGACCAAAGCCACACTGCAGCGCATCAACCGGGACCCGGTACGAGTGAGTCGACACCTGGCCGCAATCAAAGAAAAGGGATCCGTTGATCTTCCAAAACAGCGGGCGTCGTAGTTCGAGTGATCCTTCAACCAGACTGACACCGCCGAGGGGCTGATTGGCGAGACTCAGAGGACCTATGCGACGCAGGCCGTATCCTCGCACACTGCCTTCGCCCCCCGAATAAAATCGCTCTGAGAGTGGGATGTCGCGAATCGAGCCGTAAGAATGTTCGAAACCCAGTTTAAGGCGCTCCGCGAGGACAGTCTGCCACCCCAATAAGTGGTACTTGCGAATTTCGCCAAGTGCGCGCCAGTAGCGATAGTCACTGCCCAACACATGGCTGGCGGTGCTCGCATAGAATGTAGCTATCTCACCGTGTTGCGGGTTAAACGGATCTTCGGTGTTGTTCCAGACCAGCTGCCCAAAAGGACCCGACAGGATACCCTGGCGCCGTACGCCGCCAATCGCATCGATGGTCTGCGGGTTGAGCGAATAAAACCGGAGATCGGCGAGGCGCCAGCCAACAGTACCGGTCAGCTGGGGAAGGAACTGATAACTAAGATGCGGCTCGATCTGAGCAGCATTGAGACTGTACGTTTGATAAACTTCCTGCCACAGGTTTGCTTCTGCGACAAAAGTTGATTGCTCCGAGAACAAAAACGGTTGCAGCAGTTTCAAGTCAACCGTGCTCACGACGTTTGAATATTGAGCCAGGAAACTTAGCCGTCGGCCGCCACCGATGAAGTTGTAGTTGTCCCACTGCACGCCGACATTGAATTGACTCTCCGTGTTATAACCCAAGCCGAGATTAACCGAACGTTTGGGCTTTTCCTGGACCTTTATTTCGATCGGGACCACATGAGGATCGGCGGGATTGGTTTGTGGAATAAACTCAACTGCGCGGAACAGGTTTAATCCTACAATCTTGGTGCGCGATTCAGCCAATTTAGTCGAGTCGAACATTTGACCGCGCTTGTACGTGAGTTCGCGCAACACAAGTTGCGGCGATATCTTCCTGGTGCCGAGCACGGTGGTGCGACCGAAGACGCCGTAATTGCCGGTCCTTACTGAATACCAAATATAGGCCTTGCGCGGTCCGACAAAGACCTGTGCGCGCCGCTCGACGCGTGCCCGTGCGTAGCCATGGCGCATGTAGAGGTCCATCAACTGCGTTTCGCCCGATTCATAGGCGTTCTGGTTAAAGATGTCTCCCTGTTTGAGGGGCAGTTTGAAAGATGGCTCAAGCGATCTTGGCGGTGGTCCCGGTCCTTTTACAGATACCTCGACACTACTCACCTTGACCGGCTCTCCTTCGTTAATGGAAATTTTGGCATTCACAAGCTGGTGCTCGATCGTGAGGCGGTAACTAACGCGTGCATCATAGTAACCGTGCACACGGTAGAATTGGCGAATTTGGCCTACATCGCCTTTAAACCTGACTGGGTTAAACGCTGGACGCCGCTTCCAGAACTCGTAGGCCGGTCGCGTCTTGGTCTGCATCACCGCCGACAAGTCGGCGTCGGAAAAATGCTGATTACCTGTAATGGTAATCGCTCCGACCTGGTAATGGGCCGCAGAATCGAGCGTACCGAGAGCAGCCGCGTAAGCAGGGGCAGGACTCAGGCCCAAACCTACCGCCAGGAGCAATCGCATGAGCATTTTGACTGAAGGAACAGCCGCAAGGTCGAGTATGAATTAGCCTGACATCTCCCAAAACGACCACGCTTCAATCCATAATCTTTACAGTCATCAATCTTAATGTGACCCCCGAACCTATGGAACGAATTAGTGGAAAGATGGCGGGTGCCCCTAAATTCGCACATCTGGCGATCAGTTATCATCTTCTACTCCCAGATCCCGACTCGGTTGAGCAGTTGTGTTACAGTGGCCGTATGCCACGCCCACAATGTCCGCCAATTGCTGCTGACGTGATCGTCGAAGTCGGCCCTCAGATCGTGCTGATCGAACGGAAGAATTTTCCGTTTGGTTGGGCAATTCCTGGCGGCTTCGTCGATTTTGGCGAAACGGTTGAGCAAGCTGCGGTCCGCGAGGTTCGCGAGGAAGTCTCGCTCGACGTAGAATTACGGGCTCTCCTGGGCGTCTACTCCAGACCCGACCGTGACCCTCGCGGGCACACGATCACCGTCGTTTATATCGGCCGCGCACTGGGCACACCAATTGCTGCCGACGATGCTCAACGTGTCGGTGTCTTCTCGCCTGAGCAGCTGCCTTCACCATTGGCATTCGATCATGCGGAAATTCTTGCTGACTACTTGAAGTTTATAAAAACTGGCCAATTACCGACACCTTGGCGACGTTAACGATCCTTCGAGCAGCGCTACTCGCAACGGCTCGGTAGCCCCACTTGAGCTCCAACGATAAGCACCTTGCATACCGGGCTTCGCCCTTCGTGGCACTCTCTTGTTTTTGGCTTACTTCCATTCGACTCGAAGGAAGGTTGCGCGGCGAATGCTGCCGTTAATCGCTTAAATTTGAGAAAAGGGCCGAACAATTCGACTCCGAAGGTTTGTGAACCTTAGAGAGAGCAAGTTCGAAATGCGAACTGATCAGGAAAAAGGCCAGGCAGCCTCAAGCGCCGGACCGAGCTCGCGCCCTTAAATTTGCGTTGAGCCTAGGAAGAGCGGCCTCTTTTATAAATTGTTTCGCCAGTGGCAGTTCATTTGCTTACGAAAGTTGTCCTCGCCATGTTCGGATGTATTATTCGGAAGCTCAAAGTGTTTTTGCTCGACAACCGCTTTTATAAGAAAAGCTCGGAAAGTGGTACGCTGCAATTTTCGCCGCCTGTGGTTAGAAGACAGCGTTTGTTGGTCTCGCGGTTTTCGCGCCCAGACACTCAGTTAACCAAGTCGTCACATCAGTTTTCGCAACACCTCGATTTTGCCCCGGAGACTCCGACCATCGCAAAGCGGGAATAAAGTCTGAGAGGAGAATAACTCTATGCTATCAGCCACAGAAGCGATCATCTTGGAGAGTCGGTTACTCAGATTCTCGACCGCTGCTTCTATCGCCTTTGCCATGCTGCTGATCACGAGCCCCGCCTTGGCGCAAACCAGCAACGAGGCGGCAGAAGGTGCAGGCTTTGTCGCCTGGATCCTCGTTGGCTTAATCGGAGGTTACCTTGCCAGCCGCGTGGTCAATAAGCGTGGGGAGGGTATGTTGCGCGATATTATTTTAGGAATCATCGGCGGAATCATTGGAGGAATGATTTTTCGGGCCTTTGGTGGACACGGTGTCACGGGCTTTAATCTGTGGAGCATCCTAGTCGCGTTTGTCGGCGGGGTAGTGCTGCTATTGATCTATCATGCTATACGAAGGCCCGCCCGTGCGTAGGTCTGGCTCAGAATACAACAGGTTTTCACGTAAGTTCCGATGGCTGTGTTGAGGACTTAGGGCGTCCTGCGCCTCAACGCCTGTCCCGCTGGGCGCGGCTGAATCTCGATCCACCATCGCTCCGCGTTATAGGGCTAGGCGCTGGAAGCTTCGCGGGCCGGACTGGAGAGTTTGCGATGTTTGGGAGGTCAATTCCTGGAAGACAATGTCCTGAGGTGCCAGAATGACCTTGGTGAGGCCAAGCAATTTCGGGTTTTCTCCAGGAGTCAAGTTGGCAAGAGTGGAGGCGAAACGGTGCGCCCTTTACCTGAAAGGTGTGGCGCCCTATCGGCCACTCGGCCAGGTGGGCATGCGTCGCTTGGATGTTTATATCTTTATATTCCACGTGCGATATTCCACGTGCGGTTGATTGCCGGTCAGGAGCGTTATCGTTGTCTGCATCAATCGGCTGCGAGCTAGCGGAGCGCCGACCTCCCTAATCTGGTAACGGATTATTCCACCGTCCGCGTAACGCGGCCGACTCATTATGTGTTCTCGTTGCTTGAGAGTAGCTTGAGGATCTGCTCTGGCGGTCGAAGGCGTTGGCGGAGCAGCTCGCTGCCCTTCGGCGCCCGCAGCTTGAGCCCGCAGCGCTGCTGATAAAGGAACTGATGCTTACTGCCGATAGCTTGGAGTTGTTTCCGCTGTCCGCGCGGGTGACCTACCTCAATCACGGGGGATTTGGCGTCACCCCGCGAACTGTTCTCGACGAAAAGAAACGAATCCTTGACCGAATAGAAGAGAATCCAGCCGGGTTCCTCAGCCGCAGGATCAAGTTGCATTGGCAGCAGGTCGCCGACATGGTAGCCCAACGGTTCGCGGTCAACCCGGGCAGTCTCGCGCTGGTTGAGAACGCTACTGACGGCGTCGAGGCGGTTATACGTGCCCTCCCTCTGGCGAAGGGCGACGAAATACTCGTTACCTCGATGTGCTATGGCGCGGTTGCAATGGCGGCACGGCATATTGCAAGCAGCAGGGGAGCAAAAGTTATAACCGCCGAATTACCATTCCCTCCTCGCGATGTTCAGCAATATGTCATGACAGTCGCCGAGGCGATAACGCCGCACACCAAATTGGCGATCTTGGATCATATAACATCGGCGACCGCGCTTTTGATGCCGGTCGAGGAGATGATCGCGGTCTGCCGTGAGCGCGGCGTTTCCGTTTTAATCGATGGTGCTCATGCGCCGGGCCAGACTGCCCTCAACATCGCGGCTTTGAATGCTGACTGGTATGTCGGCAATTTGCATAAATGGTATTTTGTACCAAGAGGCTGCGGTTTCCTTTGGGCTGCGCCGGGGAAAGAGGTGGGTTTAATGCCTAACGTGATATCGTGGGAGATCAACCGGCCCTTTCCTTCCAATTTTGCGTGGACCGGTACCCGGGATCCTGCCAACTGGCTGGCTGTGCCGGCGGCATTCGCCTTCATGGACCGTTTTGGAGAGAACACCGTCCGCAAGCATAATCACCAGCTAATACTTGACGCCGTGGCAATGCTGGCCAATATGTGGGGATTCCGGCCGACGATCCCTGCTGCCATGACCGCAGCTATGTCATTAGTGCCGGCTCCAGAAGCGTTGCCCTATCCCCCTACAGACGAAGGGCGTGCAAGGTTGGAGGTCGACCTGGAAGACAAGTATTCGGTCATTGTCAATGCGTCTTATGTCAGTGGAGGCCGAATCTGGCTGCGCATCGCAGCGCAAATCTATAACCGTATCGAGGACTATCAGAGACTGGGTGAATGTGTTCTTGCATTGTGTCAGGCACAAGCCAGACGTTAACCACGAACTTGCAGTCGGGTCCTTTCCACTCGGGGCTGGTTGCTACAACTCAGCCCATCACACCAGGTCCTGCAACCTTGCAGCATATTGAGTGTGGCTTGGATGTATACGGGGAGCGTGGCTTAAAGCTGCTATCCAGAGCGATTCGGCCGACGAGGTTCAAGCGCCCCAGGACGCGCCCCCTTTGTTAGTGTCCCCGCACGAAGTGAACTTCGTTGGCACGATTAGGTCGGTAAATTTCGAGAAGGTCGAAAAAGATGCGATCGGCTCTGTAATCGCGTTCGTGCAGTGAATCAACTCAGGCAAAGTTGGGGCAGGTGGAACTTGAGTGGAATCGCGGACTGCTCTAAGCTAGCCGAGGTTTCATGAAAGTGCTTTCCAAATGCGACGCGCGTATCTTGAGTATCCTGCTTGCGGTCAGCATCCTGCTGGGAAGCATCCCACTGAGCGAAGGGATTATCGTCCGGTCTTATCCCAAGCAACCCGCCTTCACGCTCAATATTTGCGCGCCCTTACAGAGCGGCTTGGCGGGATCAATGACTACGATCGCGCGGCCCGCAACGAGCTCTCTCGGGCTGGTTCTGATGGAGTATGGCAAGCTCTGGGCCGATTTGCCCAACTCGCTAACTGAACCGAGCAGGGCTCCCGAAAGTCCTCCTCCAAAAGCCCGCATCTAAATGCCCAGGCTCTCGTCAACGAGGGCCGTTTCAGGACCAGACCTCATCTTCATGGCTGCACCGAGGCGATCGGTACCGCCATGGACTCTATGGGCGGAGCTGCTCCGGCTTGGCCGAATTGGAGTCTCATGAAAGCAATTGGCTTAATTTCTTGCCTGCTACTGCTCGCTGGTACTCGCAACGTTGCTCTGGCTCACGGCGTTGTCGGCGACTATGTGTTCCTGGAGCCGCTGGTCGCCGAAGATCCAACCCCTGCAAACGAACTGGATTTAGTGCAGCCCAGATGGGTCAAAAGGAGCGACGCGAACGATTATTCACTCGGTTTCGAGATCGAGAAGGTATTGTATCGAGACCAAAACTACATGCCGCGGTTCAGTCTTACCGCCACCACCGCCTGGCACCACCTTTCGCCCAGCGCAGGTGACAGTGCGGAGGGCTTCGAGAATTTGGAATTGGGGGCGAAGTGCGCACTCTTTTATTCGCTTAAGCATGAGTTCCTCGCTTCAGCCGCACTGGCAGTTCAACTGCCGGTTGGCGCAGCCGGCATTCGCGAAGAGAGCCACACGAGCATGGGGCCCGAATTTTTGTGGGAGAAAGGTTTCGGCGACTTGCCCAACCTACCGGCACTGAGGTTCCTGAGGCCGTTGGGAATTCAAAGCGACGTGGGTTATCTGCCCGCGCTGGGTGGACACACGAATCATGAGTTGTTTGCGGATGCAGTTCTGGAGTACTCGTTGCTATACCTAAGCAACAATGTTCGGGATATCGGGCTTAAGCGGCCTTTTCGGAACCTCTTCCTGTTTACCGAATTCAACTATGACCAGCTCGTAGCGGGACCCTCAGGTGAGACGTTCCCTACCGTCCTGCTGACTCCGGGCGTCGCGTACGTGGGCTACCGGTTCGAGATCGCCCTCGGAACGCAGCTGGCGCTTAACAACGCCGCGGTCGCGGGAACACATGCCGCGGTGCTCGGGCTGATTGACATCTTTTACGATTCGATCATCCCGCGTTTTGGCAACTGGACCATCAATAAGGGGTTCAGCGAATGACTGTGCGGGCTTTGACCTTACCAGCCGCAGTAGTTTACAGCTTGTTAGCGGGCGTTTTGCCGGCTTCGGCCCACTCCTTTCCGGAGCAGGAGAGTCCGCCGGCTGGAGCGACACTTAGCCAACCGCCGCCCGAGATCACTATCCAGTACGATGCGCCAATAGAGAAATTGTTTGCATCGCTTCAAGTGCTCAACTCGGCAGGTCAGGACGAGGTGGCCGGCAAGCCGGAGGTTAGTGCCGACGGGTCGAAGCTATCGGTTCCGGTGAACAAACTGGCGCCCGGCCAATACATCGTCCGATGGAGCGTGGTATGCATTGATACCCATCGCACTCAGGGATCCTATTCGTTCACCGTTGAGGGACCACATTCGTGACAGCAGATGTGGAGCGCGCGCTGCTGGTATGGCCGATCGTGGCGTCCCTGGTTGCCACTTTTGGAACCGCTGCCTTCGTTTTTCTGGTTGCTCGTGAGGGGTTCTTCGATCTGCCAGCCATCGCCGCACCGTTGCTCAATTGGTGGCGTTTCTTTGCTACCGTGATTTTTCTCCTGTCCCCGCTGTTGTTGCTCAGCGTGACTGCGGATATGGCGAGCGTGTCGTGGACAAGCGCTGTCGATCTTGTACCCCAGGTGTTGAAGGGTACTCATGCAGGCCGGGTGTTTGAATGGTTTTTGCCGATGGCATTGCTGCTGTTCCTAAGCGTACATCTTGCCCTGCAGCAGTCCAGCAGGACTGTGATGATGCTACTGTTTTCCGCGGCCCTCTTGCTTCTCCTGGCGCTGCTCAGCCATGCCATCGATAAGGGAAACGTAGCTGTCGTAGTTTACTTTCTGCACGAGATAGCCGTGGGTTTGTGGACTGGTTCCCTGCTCACTCTTTGGACTGTGGCGCGCTGTGAAAATTCTCGCGATGAATGGATCGAGCACGCCGCCGGATGTGTATCGAAAGTAGCCTTCTGGTCGGTTATTGTCCTCGTCATCACCGGAACTTACACTGCCTACAACTGCATTGGACTTGATATCTACAGGCTGGTTTTTTCCGCCTACGGGCGCACGCTAATCGTTAAAGTTACGATTTTTGCTGCTGTCTTGGTGATTGGAGCCTACAACCGCTACTATTTGGTGCCGAAGGTCAGCGAGTGTGGGGCGCGCAATAGCCTTTTGCGCAACGTTCAGATTGAATGGCTGATTCTGATCTTCGTTGTGATGGGGGTGGCATCGCTTTTGGCCAACACGCCCCCCGCGCACAATATGGCGGGCCATCCAATGAGCGAAGGCAGCTGCACAATGTGATTTCGCTGCTCGAGCGACTGGCTTCAGCTGCAGCTTTGTTGCTAGAGCTTGTCTTTCGGTTGAACGGAAAGTTGAAGACTGAATCGTTGCTGCGTTGAGTGGTCTGCAGACTCTCTTCTGAGTCTCATATTGATTGACAAAAGCGGGTCTCCATTGTGGTTTTGTGCTGGTTTCGGCCTTTTCTGGTCGACATCGAGGGCTGCGAAATCAAGCATTTAATGCTCGCCTCGGAGTTTTTTATCAGGGCTTGGAAGAGAGGTTCGCAACGATCCGAACCTTTTCGCCGTGGCTTTGAAAGGCACGAGAAAAACGTGGCCAATCAGAGTATCGGTTGCGGTGCAGCAGACCAATTTTGTTACAGAGGGTTTGATTATATTTAATAGGCTCGCCTGTACCCGATTCGACATCGGGACAATTGCGAACCCTGAGACTCGATCGAGCCGCGAAATTCAGCTGGCGGCAGTATGTGCTGCACCCGGAAACTCTGGTTAAAAAATGAATTATTAACGTTGAGAAGATAGTAAGTGCGGTTCAGTTCCGGCAATACGAATGAGACCGATACAAAGTTATAAACTGCTGACTTTTCAATTTAACCCTACCCGTAAACAAAAGTTTTTGAAACTTGAATAGTTAATTAAACAGACCTTTGCTACTGGATCCCGCCGACTGTTGGTCATTTAGACCTGTCAGGGAGGAAGTTTATGAAGGGCATCCAGCGGCTTAGATTAAAAGTGGCTAGTACACTCTGCGCAATGTCAGTAGCGCAGGCGGGAGCGCTGATCCCCGTGGTGCAAGCGATAGCTGCTACCGCAACACCAATAGAGCACGTGATAATAATAGTCGGCGAGAATCGGACCTTCGATCAATTGTTCGGGACCTATGTTCCGCCAAAAGGTCAGACCGTGCGAAATCTACTCTCAGAAGGGATCGTGTTGCCCAATGGCCAACCGGGCCCCAACGCAGCAAGAGCGCGACAATACGAAGCTTCCGATACCGCGGTTTATTCAATCAGCCCGACTTTGACTAACCCGTACAAAACTTTGCCGCAGCCCCATGTGGGGAATCCGAGCCCCTATCCGCCCCAGACCGATGGACAGGCTCCGTTCGCGAGCGTCGAACTGGCGAACTCGATCGAGCCCGGCCTACTGCCGATCGATGGTTGGCGTTTGACGGTGGGTGGGACGGGAATTCCCGGCGGACTCGATACGCGTTTTCCTGACCCGCTGCCGAATGCACCTTTCCAGCTGACTCGATGGATCTCCTATAACGCCTATGCCGGCAGCCCGGTGCATCGCTTCTTTCAGATGTGGCAGCAGCTTGATTGCAACTCCAGCGGACGAGCGTTCGACCCAGTCAAAAATCCCACCGGATGCGCAGCAGACCTCTTCCCATGGGTCGAAGAGACGGTGGGGCCGGGCAGCAATGGGGCCGCGCCGCCGTCGGGGGGATTCGTCGGAGCGGGAGCCATCGCGATGGGTTTTTACAACAATTTAACGGGCGATGTGCCCTATTTTCACAGTCTTGCCCGTCAATATGCGATTGCGGACAACTATCATCAACCAATAATGGGCGGCACAGGGGCTAATAGCCTGACTTTGGGCTACGGCAAGACGATTTACTATGCGGACTCCAGCGGCGCTCCGGCTACACCACCATCAAATCAGATCGAAAATCCCAACCCCCAGAAAGGCACGAACAACTTTTATACACAAGACGGTTATAGTGGAGGATCGTATGTCAACTGCTCGGATTCAACCCAGCCTGGTGTTGCTCCTATCCGTCAATATCTGTCGAGCTTGAACTACCACCCTCGACCGAGGTGCATTTCGAACGCGTACTACCTAGTAAATAACTACAATCCAGGTTACTTTGGCACCGGCGAAGTGGCGTTCACCGGTGACCCCAATGATTTTACAATACCACCGAGCAGAGAAAATAATATCGGTCTGGTGATGTCCAAGGCGGGTGTGAGTTGGAGTTACTATGGTGAAGGCTGGGACAACGGGACCGAGCAGGGCCCAAATGGCACCCAAGCATATTGCAATATCTGCAATCCGTTCCTTTATTCCACGCAGATCATGACCAATGAGGCATTGCGGTCCAACCTGAAAGATATAAACGAGCTCTATAACGATATCCAGAGCGGCAACCTACCGGCGGTCTCATATGTTAAGCCTGATGGTTTCCTCGACGGCCACCCGGCATCCTCGAGATGGGATCTCTTCGAAGCGTTTACCCGCAAAATCGTTACCATGGTCCAAGCCAACAAGGCGCTTTGGGCAAAAACCGCGATATTTATCACAGAGGACGAGGGTGGTGGTTACTATGACTCAGGTTATGTTCAGGTTCTCGACTTTTTCGGCGACGGCACACGAATTCCGCTAATCGTGGTATCGCCATATTCGCAAGGAGGCGCAGTAGTCCATACCTATTATGATCATGTCTCTATATTAAAGTTCATCGAGTACAATTGGGGGTTGCCCACTATTTCCTCCGATAGCCGCGACAATTTACCAAACCCGTTACCCTCGTCAGATCCCTATGTGCCCGCGAATCAACCCGCGATCGGGAATTTGCTCGATATGTTCAACTTTCCGGGAGATTGATCTGTAATAGACAGGCGACTCACATTTGATTTGACAGAAGCGGGACTGGCGCGATAGCCAGCCCGTTTCTGTCCGGAGACAATCACTTTCGAATCTATGTGCAGCGCCCGGGGCGACTATAACAGCACGCAACCGCGTTTTGGCCTGCTTGGACCTGATCCTGGGATGGCGCGCCTGAACGGCGGTGCGGCCCGCCATCGCTGGTGCGACTCAACGCATATACTCGCGTCGGAGTTGCCTAAGTGTCGCCCATCGGGGGAGACGCACATGGTCCTACCTGGGCATGCAGTTGACCTCGGGCGCGCCCTCTGCGCCGTTCCGTCGCCGCGCCCTTGATTCTTTCGACAACTTAGTGATGAAGAAGTAGCCAGATTTTATGCCCGGCTTACCACAAGAGGGTGCAACCCTCACTCCCAGGCCTTGGGCCCCCTCTAATCCGCACAGAGGCTCGTGAGTCAACCGAAGTCCGGGTGGAGCGGGTGAACGGTTTCGAACCGTCGACCTTGTGCTTGGCAAGCACACGCTCTACCAACTGAGCTACACCCGCTCTCCAACGCAATTCTATTTTCGCGGTGGTTGCCATAATTGTCAACGCGAGTCCGCTGGAGCGCTTTGACCGTGCTACATTGCGGCCCGCTGGACCGGTTGACTACGCTCGCGCACTGTCAAAAGCCGAAAGCCTTTGATGAAATAATCGATCGCCGACCAGATGCTTACAATCAGCGCGATCCAAAGCAAGAATAGGCCTGCGGCGAAGAAATCGATGTTGAAATAAGTATAATGGATCAGGAGGCCTTGGACGGCCATTGCTTGCAACACCATCTTGTATTTGCCGAGTTCCTCTGCGCCGATGATCTGGCCTTCGGCTGCTGCAAGTCCGCGCAGACCAGTGACCAGGATCTCGCGGGAGACCAGTATTACCACCATCCAACCCGGGACCCGGGGCGAACGTGAAATGCCGGTAAGCATTATCAGAGCGGCGGTAACAACCAGCTTGTCGGCGAGTGGGTCAAGGAATTGCCCAATGGTGCTGCCGCTGTCGTAATTGCGGGCAATATAGCCGTCGAGAAAATCCGTTATGGTGGCGATGAAAAAGATTGCGGCCGCGCCCGCCGACGCCCCTCGCCCTGGGAACATCAGCGCCACCACCAGCAGCGGTACCGTGGCGATTCGAATCAGGGTCAGCAAATTGGGAGTTGTCAATGTCACCGACCGTGGAGCTTCCGAGATCTTGGGCGAGGCCAGCAGTCTTCGCGATTACATGAGGCGCGGCTCAGCGCTCGCGGCCAATTTGGCAATTCGCAAAAGTTGGTCACCCATCAGTTCGACAATAAGGCAACTGTAGTCGTGTGGCAATGTGAGCAATCTGGCAGCTGCTACACAGATTGGCTTAACCTTCCACATGGTCCACCGTCGGCACTGGCAATGCCAACGCGAGTTAGCTTGACTGTTCGGGTAACCCTCGATTAGCGTCGGGCGTTTGGTTGGGCGCTTTTAGTTTTTATGGATCCAATTAGGACCGATTTCCTGGTAATAGGCGGGGGCATTGCCGGGCTGCTCTTTGCCATCAAAGCTTCGCGTCTGGGCTCGGTCACGGTTCTGACCAAAGCCGGCAGTAACGAAGCCAATACCGCCTATGCGCAAGGTGGAATCGCGAGCGTCTGGAGCGTGGATGATTCGTTCGAGTCTCATGTCAACGACACCTTGCGGGCTGGTGATGGTCTTTGCAACCGGCCAGCGGTCGAAGCCATTGTGCGCGAAGGGCCGGACGCCGTGCGCGAACTTATTTCGCTCGGCACTCGCTTCACCCGCATCGATGCCGGCGGCGAGGACGAGTACGACCTTGGCCGCGAAGGTGGCCATTCGCATCGACGTGTTCTGCACGCCCAGGATTTAACCGGGCGCGAGATTATGCGTGCATTGGGCGAAGCGGCGGCTGCCTGCTCGAATCTGCAAATACTGGAGAACCACGTCGCCGTTGACCTGTTAATCGAAAGACCGCCTGTTAGCCAGCCGATTTGCTGGGGCGCATACGCTCTTAGCAAGACAACCAGGAAAGTACATCGGGTGATCGCCAGAGCTACCCTGCTAGCCACCGGTGGCGCCGGAAAGGTTTACCTCTATACGACCAACCCGGACATCGCTTCGGGGGATGGAGTCGCGATGGCTTATCGGGCCGGCATTCCGATCGCGAACATGGAATTTTATCAGTTTCATCCCACCTGTCTGTTTCATCCGGCAGCCAAATCGTTTCTAATCTCCGAAGCCTTGCGGGGAGAGGGCGCCATCCTACGCCTGCCGGACGGGACCGCTTTCATGGCACGCTATCATCCTGACGCGGAACTCGCACCGCGGGACGTCGTCGCGCGCGCCATTGATTCTGAAATGAAGCGGCTGGGCCTCGACTGCGTCTATCTTGATATCAGCCATCGGCCCGCCTCGTACGTGCGTGAGCGTTTCCCTAACATCTATAAGCGATGTCTGAGCTATGGCTATGATTTGACGGAACGCCCCATTCCGGTCGTGCCAGCGGCCCACTATATGTGCGGCGGCGTAATGACGGACCTCGAGGGGCGAACCACAATTGGGCGGCTGTATGCGGCCGGTGAAACTGCGATGACCGGTCTGCACGGGGCGAATCGCCTGGCGTCGAATTCTTTGCTGGAAGCGGCGGTAATGGCGCGGCGGTCATTTGCCGCTGCTCGAGATGAGCTCAGCAAGGACTCTAAACGCCCCCCCAGCTTTCCCGAGTGGGACCCCGGGAGAGCAGCTCGGACCGAGGAACGGGTTCTGATAACGCATAGCTGGGACGAGATCCGTCGCCTGATGTGGAACTACGTTGGAATTGTGCGCAGCGATCGGCGCCTGGAACGCGCCTTGCGCCGCATCCAACTACTGAAAGAAGAGATCCACAGCTACTACTGGGATCATCTGCTCGATTCGGATCTGATAGAGTTGCGCAACCTGGTGATTGTTGCGGAACTGGTGGTGCGCAGTGCGCTGAAGCGCAAAGAATCCCGCGGCCTCCACTATACCATCGATCATCCCAGCCGCGACGACAACCACTGGCGGTACGACACAGTCATCCGCCGCGAGGATGTGCAACCATTGACCGGCTCTCCGGCTTGACCGCAAGCGCACCTGCTAGAGCGTCAAAGCAATCCCCCAGCCGTGCGCATTTCGTAACGAAACGCAGTGGGCCAAGAGAAGTGTCCAATATCTGCGAATCAGTCGGCTCTGCAGATAGTCGCAAATAGCGGTCCGGTTGCTGAGCCATACTATGTGTCCTACCTATAGCTGCACCGGCCGGGCGCTGGACCACTTTCATCGCCGCCACTTTTGCTAGGATCGCAATGCTGACATGTTGGCTGTGCGAATCAGCAGCGCAATCCGCGTCAGCCCCACATACTGCATCTGAACATGGGCGTGTTTTTTTTATCCAAGCATGCCTTAAAAGCATGATTTGCCATTGAACCGCGAATACTTCAGGAGATGCAGGAGGCCGACGATTTGTCCCTCCCGGTGGCCTGGCTAGTCTTTGCAATTGTTCAAACGACGATGCTGACCAGCTTGTCTGGCACGTAAATCACCTTTCGTGGGGCCTTGCCGGCCAGGTGTCTCTGCACCGGCTCTCGAGTCAGGGCGAGACGTCGCACATCGTCTTCCGGAGTCCCCGCATCTATTGTCAGGCGGTCGCGCACTTTTCCGTTGATTTGGACGACCACCGTAACACTATCATCGCGTGTCAGTGCGGGGTCGAAGTGAGGCCAGGACTCCAGGTGCACCGATTCCTGATGGCCCAGGGCACGCCAGAATTCCTCGGTGATATGGGGTGCCATCGGCGCCAAGAGCACGACGTAGCTCTCGATGGCAAAGCGCCCTAACTGTTCGGGTTGGAGTTTCTGGAAATAATTCAGTAGGTCCATCAAGGCGGCTAAAGCAGTGTTGAAGCGCAATCGTTCGATATGGTCAGTGACCGTTCGAATGGTCTTGTGCGTCCGCTTGAGTGTCTCCAATGAGGGATTACCCTGCGGGCAACCGGCTTCGACATAGCGCCGCACCAGAGTCCAGACGCGGCTCAGATAGCGAGAAGTGCCGACCACGCCTTCCTCATTCCAGTTGGTTGCCTCTTCGAAGGGCCCCATAAACAACTCCCACAGGCGCAGCGCGTCGGCTCCATATTTTTCGACCATCGCATCGGGAGTCACCACGTTGCCACGGCTTTTGGACATCTTTTGTCCATCTGCAGCCCAGATCATCCCTTGATTCCGCAATACGGGAAAGGGTTCGGTGAACCTTACCAATCCTGCGTCGTACATCACCTTGGTCCACATGCGTGCGTACAACAGGTGCATCACAGCATGCTCCGCGCCGCCGACGTAGAGGTCGACCGGTAACCAGTAATCGCCCGCCTTCTTGTCAAACGGTCCAGCGTCGTAGTGGGGTGAGGCAAAGCGCAGAAAGTACCACGACGAGCAGGCGAATCCGTCCAGCGTGTCGGTTTCACGGGTGGCTGATCCGCCACACTTGGGGCACGTCGTGTTGACAAACTCAGGAACATTGGCGAGTGGCGATCTTCCTGTTCCCGAGGGCTGATAATCAGTCATATCCGGAAGGATTACCGGCAATTGGTCCTCGGGGACGGGGACCACTCCGTCTTTGGCGCAATAAACGATCGGAATCGGGCAACCCCAGTAACGTTGGCGAGAAATCAGCCAATCGCGCATCCGATAGCTCACAGTTGGACGTCCGATTTCATGTTCTTCGGCGTATTTGCAAACGGCCCGAATAGCCGCTTCGGTCTTCATGCCATTGAGGAAGCCGGAATTTACAGCGATCCCGTATTCGGTAAAAGCGCGATCGGACGGTGCCGGGGTTCCATCCGCAGGGACGGTGACCACTGGAATTTCTAAGCCGTACTTCTTGGCGAACTCGAAGTCGCGCTGGTCTTCGCCTGGCGCAGCCATAATCGCCCCGGTGCCGTAGCCCATCAACACGTAATCGGCGATCCAGATGGGAATTGCGCGGTTGGTGAAGAGGTTTTGGGCATAGGCGCCCGTGAACACGCCGGTCTTTTCCTTGACGGTCGAAAGCCGTTCAATCTCACTCTGCCGTCGTGCCTGCGCTACGTAGTTTTCGACCTCGTGGCGTTGCGCGGGCGAGGTAATTTCTGGAACCAGGGGATGTTCCGGCGCCAGCACCATGAACGAGACGCCAAACACGGTGTCGGGACGCGTGGTGAAGAAGCGCACTTCCCGCCCTGGATGCCCGACGACCGGAAAAGCCAGCTCGGCACCCTCGGAACGGCCAATCCAATTCCGCTGCATCAGCTTTATGGGCTCAGGCCAGTCGATGCCGTCCAAGTCGGCCAGCAACCGGTCGGCGTACGCGGTAATCTTGAAAAACCATTGCTCAAGATCCTTTTTTGAAACGGGGGTGTCAGTGTGGCGCCAGCAGCAGCCGTTGACCACTTGTTCATTGGCCAAGATGGTCCGGCATTTTTCACACCACCATTGCGAACCCAGAGCACGGTAAGCCAGGCCGCGCCGATAGAGCAGCAAGAAGAACCATTGTGTCCACTTATAGTAATCTGGCGAGGACGAATTGATTTCGCGACTCCAATCATAAGCGCACCCCACCAGTTTCAGCTGACGTTTGAAGTTGGCCGCGTAGCGGGGGACGGTCTCCTTTGGGTGCAGGCCCTTTAAGAGCGCGTCGTTTTCGGCCGGCAAACCAAAAGCGTCCCAACCCATCGGATGCAGGACGTTGAAGCCGGCCATCCGCTTGTAACGGCCAATCACGTCGCAGGGAACGTAGTTATGCAGGTGGCCCACGGAGAGCCCGTCGCCCGACGGATACGGGAACATCTCGAGAACGTAAAACTTTGGGCGGCCCGGATCTTCGCGGGTCACGTAAAGATTAGAGCGTTCCCACTCCTGCTGCCATTTGAATTCGATCGCTGCCGGCTCGTATCTTTCTTTCATACGCTATTGTTATAAAACAATTACTAGTAAAAGAATGCGGAACCAACCATCGGTTTCAGGTGACTCATTTGGAAAACTTGATTTTCGAGACCGGGGAAATTTCGCTCCTGACCATCAACCGGCCAAAGGCACTCAACGCCTTGAATCGTCAGGTGATCGAGGAGATGACCCGAACCTTACGCGACGTCCGCGATGACCAGACGATCCGAGTGCTGATCGTGACCGGCGCCGGGGAGCGCGCTTTCGTCGCGGGGGCGGATATCGCCGCGATGTCAGAAATGTCGCCGATCGAGGGGCTGGAATTCAGTCGATTGGGCCATCGCTTGATGCAGGATATCGAGGACCTGCCGATTCCGGTTATCGCGGCGGTCAACGGCTTCGCACTTGGCGGCGGGCTCGAGCTCGCTATGGCTTGCGATCTGATTGTGGCGGGCGAAAACGCTCGGTTTGGACAGCCGGAAATCAATCTTGGTTTGATTCCAGGCTTTGGAGGCACCCAGCGCTTGGCCCATCGTGTCGGCCAGGCACGAGCTCGGCAATTGATCATGCTCGGCGAGATGATAGATGCCAAAACAGCTTGCGAGTGGGGCCTGGTCAACAAAGTCGTCAGCTCCAACCAACTGTTGGCCGAAACGCGCGACCTGGCCGCAAAGCTCATAGCCAAGTCAGGGTTCGCGCTGCGCCAGGCGAAGGCTGCGCTGCGTGCTTCGTTTACGATGGAGGAGGATGCCGGACTGCGGTTCGAGCAGAGTGCTTTCGGGCTGACTTTCTCCGGCGCTGACCGAATTGAGGGGACGAAGGCATTCGTCGAAAAGCGCGAGCCCAAATGGCAGCACCGCTGAGGTTCGCCGCTGCCAACCTCGTGCGGGCAGCGTGATCCCGTCGCCGAAATCGAGCTGCGAGTCCGACGTGGTCGGTAGTTCCGTCTGTACCGAGGACGGTCGGCGCTCATTCTATCGACGCCGCTAACCATCTAATATAAAAAGTAGTCGCGGCGTTGGGGCCGAAGAAGGCTGACAGCAGCAAATATCTTTGATGGATCTGGAACTTACTGAGGCTCAGCGTGAGGCGCGGGATGTTGCGCGTCGGTTCGCGCGAGAAAAGCTGGATCGCGTTGGCATCGAAGTCGACCGCACGCATCAATTTCCACGGGCGGCGATTGAGGAACTTGGCAAGCTTGGTATGCTGGGTATCTTTATTCCGCAAGAGTACGGCGGATCTGGCCTCGACAACGTAGCGTACGCGCTTGTCATCGAAGAGCTGTCGGTCGAATGCGCATCCACGGGAGTTATTGTCTCAGCCCATTCGTCCCTTGGCTCCTGGCCGATCCTAGGTGCGGGCAGCGAGGCGCAACGCCTTCGGTACCTCCCTAAGATGGCGAGCGGTGAATGGCTGGGGTGTTTTGCATTGACCGAACCGCAAGCAGGCTCTGATGCGGCCGGTCAGAAGACCCGAGCGGTTCGCGACGGCGACTTTTACGTGGTCAATGGCACCAAGAATTTCATTACCAATGGTCCAGAGGCTGCGATTTGTATTCTGTTCGCCAACACGGCACCCGATCAGGGACACCACGGCATCAGCGCCTTCATCGTTGAGACGTCCAGCCCAGGCTTTAACGTCGTGCGCACCGAAGACAAGATGGGGATCCACGCCGCTCACAGCGCACAATTGAGCTTTTCGGACCTCCGCGTGCCCGCCGAGAATTTGCTCGGTAGCGAGGGAGAGGGGTTTAAGATCGCAATGAAGACGCTGGACGGCGGGAGAATTGGGATCGCAGCTCAGGCCGTCGGAATTGCCCGTGCCGCGCTTGAAGCCTCCCTAAAATATGCGCACGAGCGCAAGACGTTCGGCAATCCCCTGGCCAGCTATCAGGCGATACAATGGAAGCTGGCCGATATGGCGGTAGAGGTTGATGCTGCCCGCTTACTGACTTTGCAAGCGGCCTCCTTGAAAGATCGCGGCGAGCCATGTACGAAGCAGTCCGCGATGGCAAAATTATTCGCCGCTGAAACCGCGATGAAGGCCGCGACCGAAGCGGTTCAGATTCATGGCGGTTATGGTTACACGAAACAATTCAAAGTCGAACGGTTCTTTCGCGATGCGAAGATAACCGAAATATACGAAGGGACTTCGGAAATTCAACGCCTGGTGATCTCGGGCCACGTGCTGCGGAACCGGTGAGGGACCTGTGACAACAAAGCGGGAATGGCTGGAACAGACCTATAAACATGCCAAGGAGCGGCCCGTCCGCTTCACGACGCTTTCGGATCTTGAAGTCGAGCCACTTTATACGCCGGAAGATGTCAAAGGCAGTTACGATGCCTCCTTGGGCTACCCCGGAGCGTTCCCGTACACCCGAGGAGTGTACGAATCGATGTACCGGGGACGCCTGTGGACCATGCGCCAGTTCGCGGGCTATGGCCTGGCCGAAGATACCAACAAGCGATTCCGTTTTCTCTTATCGCAGGGCCAGGACGGCCTCTCGACAGCGTTCGATATGCCGACGCTCATGGGTTATGACGCCGACAGTGAGCGCGCCATCGGCGAGGTCGGGCGCGAAGGCGTCTCCGTCTCATCGGTCCATGACATGCAGACTCTGTTCGATCAAATCCCGATTGGGCGGGTATCGACGTCGATGACAGTGAACTGCTCGGCATCGGTACTGCTCGCGGCTTACTTGGTCGTTGCTGAGCGTCAGGGTGTTCCGTGGGAGCAGGTGAGCGGCACGATCCAGAATGACATGCTCAAAGAGTACATCGCCCAAAAAGAATGGATCTGTCCGCCCGCTCCGGCCTTGCGCATCGTGACCGACATGATCGAATTTTGCACGAAAAAGGTCCCGCGCTTTCATCCGGTCTCGATCTCCGGCTACCACATTCGCGAGGCGGGCGCGACCGCCGTGCAGGAATTGGCCTTCACCATTGCAGACGGCCTTTGCTATGTCGAAGATGCCGTCAAACGTGGCCTTAACGTCGATGATTTCGCGCCGCGGTTGTCGTTCTTTTGGGATATCCACATCGACTTCCTCGAGGAGATCGCCAAGCTTCGCGCGGCGCGGCGAATGTGGGCGCGCCTGATGAAAGAACGATTTGGTGCCAAAAATCCGCGTTCGATGATGCTGCGCACCCATGCTCAGACGGCCGGTGTTTCTCTCACCGCGCAACAACCACTTAATAACGTGGTGCGAGTTGCTCTGCAGGCATTGGCAGGAGTTCTCGGCGGCGTCCAGTCAATGCATACCAACTCAATGGACGAGACTCTGGCTCTGCCGACCGAGCAAGCAGTGATGGTTGCGCTGCGAACCCAACAGATCATCGCCGAGGAAACCGGCGTTGCCAACATTATCGATCCTTTGGGTGGCAGTTACGCAATCGAGGCCCTGACGGATAAAGTCGAGGCTGAAGCCCTCGAATATATTCGTAAGATCGATGAGATGGGCGGGATGCTAAAGGCTATTGAGCGGGGTTATCCGCAACGAGAAATCGCCGAGGCTGCCTTCAGATACCAGCGGCAGTTGGAGCAAGGAGTGAAGACTGTCGTCGGAGTGAATAAGTTTGTGGTTCCCGAAGAGCTGCCTATTGAGGTGCTCAGGATTGATCCTGCAATCGAAGAGCGTCAGGTTCAGCGAGTTCGCAAAATGAAACGCGAACGAAACAACATGGCGGTCAAGGAGGCGCTCAAGCGAGTTGCAGACGCCTGCCATTCGGGCGAGAACCTCATGGAACCGATTTGCGAAGCGGTGCGGCGTGAGGCCACGGTAGGTGAGATTAGCGACGTCTTTCGCTCCGAATTCGGTGTCTATACGGATCCGGGCTGGCTATGAGCCGAAGACTCGACTCGCTGGACGTTCCCGAGCGCTGAAAAAGCCGCGGCGACCGGGGTAAGCCCGGGAGCAGGCGAGAGTTCCGGACACGGCAGCGGGCACATATGCCCAAGCGGTCGCGAAACAGGGTCGAGCAAGCAGGGGTCAACAGGGCGTATGAGCCACCCAGTCGAACCAGACAATGCCTTTATGAACGCTCTGCGAGGTAGCCTCACGGGATAATCGGTTAAAATGGCGGAGAAAAGACTACGTATTCTGGTGGCCAAACCAGGTCTTGACGGTCATGATCGCGGCGCGAAGATCATCGCGCGAGCATTGCGCGATGGCGGTTTCGAAGTCATCTATACCGGTCTGCATCAAACGCCGGAGATGATCGCTGAGGCCGCGATTCAGGAGGACGTCGACGCTGTCGGTCTGAGCATTCTCTCCGGTGCACATATGACCCTTTTCCCGGAGGTGATCCGCCTATTGAAGGAAAAGGGTGCCGATGACGTGACAATTTTTGGCGGTGGCATCATTCCGGATGAGGATGCTCGCAAGTTGGCCGAGATGGGGGTGAAAGCAATTTTTACCCCTGGTGCTTCAACCGAGGACATCGTGAAGTGGGTGCGCGAAAACGTCCATCCTCGGCAGTGACCGGGTTTCCACGATGGACTTCGAGCTGACTGAAGAGCAACGGCAAATCCGGACCACGGTCGCCGACTTCGCCGAACGTGAGATCAAGCCAAATGCCGGGCGGTGGAATCGTGAGGCGATCTTTCCCCGCGAAATAGTCGAGAAAATCGGTCAACTGGGTTTCCTCGGTGTTGCCTTTCCCGAGCAGTATGGCGGCGGCGGTGCTGACACCTTGTCGCAGGTAATCGTGGTCGAGGGCTTGGCGCGCTATGATGCCGGAATCGCCCTCTCGTGCGCAGCTCACATGTCGCTGTGCGCAGGACACATTGTCATGTTTGCCAGCGAACAACAGCGAGTCAGCTTGCTCCCGGACCTGCTCGCTGGGCGGAAGCTCGGCGCCTGGTGTCTGACTGAACCTGATTCCGGTTCCGACGCGGCCGCCATGCGCACGCGTGCTATACGTGACGGAGATAGCTTTACGATCGACGGCTCCAAAATGTTTATCACCAACGGCAGCGTTGCCGATGTCTACGTGGTTATGGCCGTGACCGAGCCGGCTGCCGGTCGCTCCGGTATCTCAGCTTTTCTTGTCGAACGTGGAACCAAGGGTCTGAGCAACGGGCCAAAGATCGAGAAGTTGGGACTTCATTCATCGGACACCGCTGAGGTCATTTTTGACCATCTAAAGGTCCCCGCCACGAATCTGATTGGCGAAGCGGGCGCCGGTTACCGTCAGACCTTGCAAGTGCTCGAAGGTGGCCGTATCGGAATCGCCGGCTGGGCCATCGGAATGGCGCGCGGCGCGATGGAAGATGCGGCCGACTACGCCAGACAGCGCCATCAGTTCGGCCGTCCGATCGCGGATTTTCAGGCGATTCAGTGGATGCTCGCCGACATGGCGACGCGAATTGAAGCCTCGTGGATGTTGACATGCCGGGCCGCCGCGTTGAAGGATCGGGGTCTCCGATACGGGCGGGCTGCGGCGATGGCAAAATTATACGCCTCCGAAACGGCGATGTGGGCAACGACCAAAGCTGTGCAGATTCACGGCGGCTATGGGTATGTCACCGAATTCCCGGTGGAGCGCTATATGCGTGATGCCAAGCTGTCGGAAATAGGTGAAGGCACAAGCGAAGTACAGCGAATGATTATCGCCAAGTCGCTGTTGCGCGATGGCTATCTGACCGAATAGCCATGGTCGAAGGGCCTCGCAGCGCAGCGGGCGTCTCCAACGAAGCCGCGGCCGATGATTTTTTGGCCAGTGCGGAGCTCTATGATGCGATCTATCATTTCAAGAACTACCAGCGCGAAACCGAGCAGCTGCGCCAGCTGATCGAACGCATGGTACCTGGTGCGCGGACCTTGCTTGACGTAGCCTGCGGCACCGGCGAACACGCCAGGTTCCTGCGACACTACTTCGCAGTTGATGGCGTCGACCTTAACAACCGATACCTGGAAGCGGCTCGCAAAAAGAATCCGGCGGGAAGATATTTCTGTGCCGACATGCGGGATTTCGACTTAGGGACACGCTACGACGTCGTCACTTGTTTGTTCAGTGCCATCGGATATGTAAAAACCATCGAATCTGCCGAACAGGCGATCGCCTGCATGGCGCGCCATGTGCGGCCGGGTGGAATTCTCATCGTCGAACCCTGGATATCACCGACGCAGTGGAAACCGGGAACCCTTTCAATCAACATCGGCGAGCCTAAGGGCGGTCTGGTCTGCCGAATGGCCTTCAGCCAGCGAGGCGACGATCGATCAATTATTGCGCTGCACTATCTCTATGGCACGCCACAAGGGATTCGTCACTACACTGAGCAGCTGGAACTGGGATTGTTCAGCGAGGAGCAGATGATCGGTGCTTTCCGAAACGCAGGGATGAAAGTGATGTTTGAGTCCCCTGGGTTGATCGGGCGGGGACTGTATATCGGCCAGTTTGCCTCATAGACTGGAACAGTCAGTTCTGCACCTATCGTCGTGTAGCCGAGGCGACCAATTCGGCCGGGTTAATTCTAGCCGCCGACTGGTTTGCCACGGCAACGAGGTCGAGCGCGTCAGGGTGTAAATACTTTTGAGCAACGTGTTTGACATCTTCCTTGGTTACGGTGCCGATCAGCTTGGGGTACCGTTCCGCGTAATCCAACCCAAGATTGTACAGCTCAATTTGCAGCATAAAACTCACGATCTGGCTCTGGCGATCGAGTCGTAGCGGGAAGCTACCAATCAGAAATTTTTTGGCGGAGTCGAGTTCCGCGTCGGAGACCGGCTGCTCTCGTATTTGGCGAAGTTGCTCAATAATCAACTTGAGTGCCTGCTGTGCACTCTGATTTTTGGTCTGAAGGACGATAGCAAATGCGCCCGGGAATTTTCCGGCAGAAAAGGTACTATCGATTGAGTAAGCCAACCCGCCTTTGCTTCTAACCACTTTCATCAGTCGCGACGAAAAACCGCCGCCGCCCAGAATGTAGTTCATGACCTGGACTCGGTAGAAGTTGGGATCCGAGCGAGCAATTCCTGCTGAGCCTAGGATTAGATTGGCCTGGGCGACATTGCGATCAATCAATTTGGCATGGATACCCGTGCCAATATGTGGCGAGACTGGTTCAGGTTGTGCCGGTACCGCGCCGGGCAGATCGGCCAGCTCCTGTTCGATCTCCGCCTTAATCGACTTGAAATCAACGTCGCCTGCCACTGCAATGACCGCGCTTCCCATCCGATAATAGCGGCGGTAGAAATCGCGCACGTCGTCAGGCGTCAGCTTGCTGACACTTGCGGCGAAGCCTTCGGTCGGGTGACCGTATGGCCCATGGTCAAACAGCTGCTCTTCGAAAGCTACCGTAGCAGCGTATCCCGGCTCTTGTTCACTGGTCTCAATCGCAGCCACCTGCTCGCCGCGCTTGCGAAGAATATCGCTGTCGCGCAACCCAGGATTTTCCAGTGCTTGTGACAGGAGGTGAAAGGTTTCGGCTTCATACTTTTTGAGCGACGTCATGCTCGCGTATGCGTAATCGCGGTCAGCGCCGATACTTATCGAACTGCCCATGAAGTCAATCTTCCGATTGAAATCGGCGGCGCTGAGTTGCTTCGTACCCTGCTCGAGCGATGCTGCAGTGAGCTGGGCTAGTCCTTCTTTGCCGACGGGATCGCGACGCGAGCCGCTGTCGAAGGCGATTGCGATCGAAACCATCGGCAATTGATGTTGCTCTGAAACCAGTAACACCGCCCCATTTCCAAGCCGAACCCGCTTGATTTCAATCGCCTGCGCCACCCTGCCGCTCAACGTCAGCAAAGCGACTGCCGCGAGCACGCTGGCCAGCAGCTGAAGTCTTCGTGAGCTCATCTGGACGCTTGAGCCAGATGAGACCAAAGCGGTTCCCCGTGAGGCCTCAGATAGGACTCTTCCTCAGTCCCAAAAGGGCTGGGAATTGCGTGATGAACGCTGCCGATCGCACCACCAGCGGCTTCGTGCGGCAGTAGACCGGTTGGAACTAAAACGCCTAGCGTACGATTGGGTTTGACCAGGTATTGCTTAACCACCCGTCGAACATCGGAAGCGGTGACCATATCAATCCTGTTTAAATACTGGTCAACCAGGTGATAATCACCGAGCATCTGATAGACGCCCAGTAACTGTGCTTCGCGGAAGATCGAGTCCTGGCCGAATACATACCCAGCTTCCTCCTGATTCTTGGCCTTTTGCAGTTCTGCAGGGGGTATCGATTGATTGGCGATAATCCTGAGCTGGCGATCGACCTCTGCGATTACATCGTCGGCTTTGACTCCCGGCCGTAGCTGCGCCGCGATCCACAACAAGCTGGGGTCGAACGAAGTCATGTCGTATTCGACGTCAACGTCCACGACCATCTGCTTGTCCACCACCAGATCCTTATACAAACGGGAGCTTTTTCCATCACCCAGAATCTCGCCGGCGATTTCTAAGGCGTAAGCGTCACTGCCACCGCGCAAATTAGGTACATGAAATGCCTCGGCAAAGGCTGGCAAATTGGCAGCGTGGTGCAGCATGACCGTGCGTTCTCCCAGCTGCTGTGGTTCGACCTCGGTTACCGGAGGCGGCTTGGGTCCGTTGGCGATAGCACCAAACAATTCCTCGATCTGTTTCATAACCTTTGCGCCATCGAAATCACCAACCGCGACCACCAGCGCGTTTTGCGGCGAGTAGTAGATCGCGTGATAATTGAGGGCATCCTCCAGTGTCAGGCTCTGGATATCGTGCATCCATCCAATCACCGGCCAATGATATGGATGGGCGACGAAGGCAGCGGCCTGCACCTGCTCGGCGAGCGCTTCCTGTGGACTGTCTTCGGTGCGCAAGCGGCGTTCTTCCATTACCACGGCTTTTTCGGAATTGAAGCCCTTGGGCGCAAAGTTGGCCATGCGATCCGCTTCCAACGAGAGCGGAACGTCGAAATGACTGCGGTTTATAATTTCGAAATAATCGGTGTAATCCGCTGAGGTAAAAGCGTTATCCTCCCCGCCGTTCTCGGCAATGATGTTGGAAAATTCTTCAGGGCCGTACTTTTTTGTGCCTCTGAACATCAGATGTTCGCAAAGGTGGGAGATGCCGGTTTGCCCGAAGCGTTCGTTGCGCGATCCGACACGGTAAAAGACGTTCAAGGTTGCGACCGGTGCCTTGTGGTTTTCCAGGACTAATGCCTGGAGGCCGTTGGCTAATCTTTTATATCTAACCCCGTCGGAAATCCTGGCCGCACAAGGTTGACTCCAGGAGACCACGCACGCCAGAGCGACTAGAGCCCTGAATAATTGGCGGGCAGAGAGCACGGTTCTACGCTTCATGAGCCTCAGCCCATAAAAGACTTCAACGTTCAGAGCCAGTCAAGTTGCCTGACGTTGCTCGCTCCGCGATCCTGTCCGTTGTCCACGGTCTGAGAACGTAAGCCTGCCACGGCGCTCGAAGAGCATGGGCAACCCCGCTTTATACGGCAGAAATTGCAGACAGGCAGCTTCATTTGTAAAGATGGTGGCATGACAGTTACATCAGCCAACGGGCAGGCTCTGTTCAACTTTAAGGGGATGCTGACTAAGTTCATGCGGATGCTGTTTCCGCTTGAATTTCGCCTCGATTCGCTGCCCAATACCGGCCCAATTTTGCCTTTTCATTATCCGCTTGTTGCCGGCGAAATGATTTATCTGCCGGAGAGTGTGAGCCAGCTTGGTAGTGAGGCATTGGCGCACGACTACTACGTGCTAACCGCCGCACACCTGGCCGCGCGTCACGAATTCGGCACTTTCGGCTTTCGCCTTGCCGATATCCCAGGATTCGAAAATCGGGGTGAAACCGGGGTCGAGGCTTTTGATGCCTACGTTGAGGCCTTTGAGGATCCGGCGCTGGCCGGAGCGCTCTTGCGCTTATGCGAAGCGGCAAGAATCGATGCCGAACTGGGACGCCGTTACCGTGGTTTGCAGAAGAGTCTAGCGCGGATGAACGCGATCCTCGTTCAAGACCTGAGGCGGGAAGCCCTCAGTACCGTTTTGGTCAAGGCGGCGTTAGCCACCGATAATGGTGAATCCGGGCCGGCGGACGGGTTCGGCCGGCGCGCCAAGGAGTTTTTCGAGCCCCTTCGGCAGCCTGGCGCCAATGTTACCCAAAGTGCGCGCACAGCCCGGATGATGTACGAATGGATCCAGGCGTTAATCGCTGCCGCTCGTGCAGCTGGTTCTGACGCGCTGGGAGAACGCGCTGACCAAATGCGGAACGACCTGATCGCCAACGTTAATCGCCCTTCGAGCGATTCGGCCGAAGCGCTGGGCGACAGCGCCGACCAGGATGGCGTCGGTGAGACCGATCAGCTTGTTCAGATGGAAGTCTCTGGACGTCATTCGAAGGGTAAAGGTGGTCGGCCACTTACCGCCGAAGAATTGCGCAAGCTGCTTGAGCAGGGAGCGCAAATCAAGCCGTCAGAATCGAGTGGTAACGCCGAAGGCGAAGGAATGTATCTCACCCAGCTCAGCAACAAGGAAGTGCAGGAGCTCGAGCAGTTGCGGGAACAACTCAGCGAAGTCAGCACGATTCCGAGTGCAGGAAGACTCGTGATTGGCCGCAGCCGATCGCAGGATTCCTACTACGCTTATGATGAATGGGACTACATCGCCGCGGATTATCGCCGCAACTGGTGCCGGCTGCGCGAAATCCAGCTCGAGGGCGACGGCGGAGACTTTTTCGAAAATACCCTTATACGGTATGCCGAGTTATTGCCCCAGGTTCGTCGCAATTTCCAGCGAATCAGGCCAGCGTCGTACCGTATGGTGCGAGGACTCGAAGACGGTGATGAGATTGATTTCGAACGAACAATTGAGTCCCGCGTGATGCGCCATATGGGCGAGGTGCCCGACGGCAGGCTCTATAAGGCGCGCAAAAAAGAAGCCCGCGACGTCGCTACTTTATTCCTGCTCGATATGTCGGCGTCAACCGACGAACCGATTCATCGCGAGCCGCCCCGTTTCGGCCATCAGGACGAGGATCAGGATGATTGGACGAAGACCTGGCAGCGTCGCCCACAGCAACCGCAGCGCCCACGGCGAATCATCGACGTCAATAAAGAAGCCCTGGTCATAATGGCACAGGCTCTGGAAGAAATTGGCGATGCTTACGCGATTATGGGCTTTTCGGGCCATGGTCGCGATAACGTTGAATTCTACATCATCAAAGAATTCGACAACGAATTGACCGATGAGGTTAAAGCGCGTGTCGGTGCGGTCGAACCCAAACGGTCAACTAGGATGGGTGCTGCGATTCGCCACGTACGCGAGAAATTCAAGGATGTGACCTCCCGCGCCAAACATGTGATGTTGCTCAGTGACGGATTTCCCCAGGACTTCGACTATGGCCATGATCGGCGCTCCAACGCCTACGGAATCCAGGACACTATGGTTGCGCTGAAAGAGCTGGAAATGGCTGGGGTGCTGCCTTTCTGCATCACGGTTGACCGGACGGGCCATGACTATCTGCGCCAAATGTGCTCGGCATCGCGGTACCTGGTGATCGAAGACATTACCTCGTTGCCGCGCCAGCTGCCGAAGATATACGAGCAGGTTGTCCGCTGGTAGGCGTCGCGCGGCATAACCGCTTGCGGACCTTACGAGGCGGATGAGTCGAGCACGATGTTTTTCTTCCGAACTTGGGAGCGGCAACGCTCCAGAGGTCTCTTCACTCGGCTCCGTTGGCCTGCTGTTTCAGTAGTTGATTGGCGTATGGCATGAGGGTCGCGAAGAGGTTTACCCGTGAGTCAAGAGACTTGCCAATTCCACTGATAAGTCCCATCACCCGATTGACCAGGAGCACATCGGCAGGGACGTGGACTACAGGGTTCGCACGCAGTGCGCGCGGCAGCGCTTGTGCGAATTCGTTGATGAGTTCACGGTCAGCATAGGCGCGATTGCGTCTGACTGAATTTCCCAGGAATAGATCAGCCAGCAGAAGCATGGTTTCCGGCGATTTATCGCGGGTTCGGAAACCGAGGTCATGAAATGCAGCCACAATCGCCTCTTTGTTGTTGGTCAAAATCGCAAACGTCAGACGCACCATCGCATCGCGAAAGGCAGGCGGAAAATCCTTGGCCAATCCGCAGTCCAACAGCACCAGCCTCGGTCCGGGTTGCACCAGAATATTCCCCGGATGGGGGTCTGCATGGAAGAAGCCGTCGCGAAGGATCATCTCCGTATAGACTTCGATCAGCTTTTGGGCAACCGCGTGCTTGTCGATCCCTGCCCGACTCAGAGCCTCGACATCAGTAATTTTTACGCCTTCGACCAACTCCATCGTCAGCACACGACGCGTCGTGTAGCGATGATCCACCTGGGGAACGACTACATCATTACGCGCAGCGAAGTTGCGTCTGAGCGTTTCGCAATTGCGCGCTTCATTGAGGAAATCAAGCTCCATCGGGATATATTTGAGCAGTTCTCGTGCGATCAAGCGGAAATCCAGCTCGGGTTCAAGGCGCGCCAGCAGGCGCAGAGTGAACATCAGGTTGCGGAGATCGGCATGGATGATTCCATCGATGCCCGGATACTGAACTTTAACCGCGCATCTGCGCCCATCATGGGTGCGAGCTTGATGCACTTGGGCAAGCGAAGCGGACGCTAAAGGCCGTGGGTCGAACTCCGCAAAGATCTGCTCGAGCGGGCCCCCGAGCTCACGCTCAACCTGCTGCCGGATCACTGCAAAGGGCCGCGGTGGCACGCTGTCGTGCAGCGCCGATAGCGTTATGACCCATTCATCCGGCAAAATGTCAGCGCGGGTGGCGATGAACTGACAAGCTTTTATCAACAGTCCCTCGAGTCGAGTCGAGGCGGCATACAGCGCTCGCGCCGAGCGTAGGTCCTGCCGCCGGTAGCGCTCTTCTTTGCGCGCCTGACCAAAGTAACGCGACCATAGCTGGATCGCTTTGTAGCGGCTGTAGATCCGACCGGCGAGCACAAGGACACTGATGAAGCGATAAACTCGCGTGGTAAAACCCAGCGCGGTAGGTTGTTCAGCCAACGCCTCTGGAAAGTTAGAAGCAGACAAGATTGAACTAAGCCAAGTCTAGAGCAGATCAGATTGGGGGAGAAGAGTTTCAGCCGCCGCGGATGCTCAGCGGACCGAGGATCCAGTGAGTGCTTCAACCCACAGGCTTAAAAACATCATGCGCCGTTATTTCGCCGTGTGGTGGGTTTATTCATTTGGCGGCGGATTCCTCTTTGGGGTCTATCCACTGTTCCTGCGCGCCCGCGGCCTCAACCAACTGCAGATGAATAGCGTGCTCGCGACCTACTTTATGGTTACCTTTCTCACCGACGTACCGACCGGCGCGTTCGCGGATTCGCTTGGGCGTCGTCGCTCATTCGTGCTTGGCTGCGGCCTCCGCACAATAGCTTTCCTCGTGTACTTTGCAGCTTACCGCTATCCGATGTTCCTGTTGGGTGAGACCATAGACGGCATTGGGACCACATTTTGTAATGGTGCCATAGACGCCTGGGGAGTTGATGCTTTGGACCAGGCGGGATTTAAGGGTGTGAAGGATAGGCTGTTCTCGCGGATCTTGCAACTAACCAATTTTGGCTTCATGTCATCGGCAGTAATAGGTGCTTATGTGGCCGATTACAATATCGCCTGGCCTTGGATCCTCGGAGCGATCGGGTACTCAGTCGCTGGCTTGATAGGCAGCCTGCTGATGAGCGACGGTGAGCCGAAGCGAGCCCGGCCCGATTTAGCCCATCTGGTTATACAGTTGCGACGACGCATTGCGGATGGCCTGCGGGATGGATTCGGGCGGCGTCCGGTACTGCTGTTGAGCTTCGCGAACGGAGTATTGTTCGCTGCTTGGTCGCCCTATTGGCTCGAATGGCCGCAATTTTTCAACGATACCTTCGCTGAAGGAATCTGGGTCGTGGGATGGCTCTATTCGCTGTTCACCATCGCGCGCATGGCCGGTGCCGAAGCTATGATTCGAATGGGCGGTGACCAAGCCTCACGGCCACAGCGACTTTCAATCATTGCCACTGTAGCGGCGGTACTCATGTTCTCGGCCGGTACGGTCGGCCGTCGGCCATCGGTCGTGCTTCTGATGTTGACTGGCTTGAACGTCTGCTGGGGATCGTTGATGCCGGCCGCACAGAGTTGGTTCAATGAGCAGCTTGGCGCAGCGGAACGAGCCACGCTATTGTCCTTCAACAGTACGTTTGCAACTTTGGGCGGCTCCATGGGACTCATCGCGGGCGGACTCATCGCTGACCAGTCGGGGATTCAGGCGACTTGGCGATTCAGTGCACTTCTGTCGCTGGCGGTTGTGCCCTGCTATCTAATGTTGCGCAGTGGGCGCGCGGTTGCTTCGCCAATGGCCGGAACCCCGACTTGAACCCAAACGGAAAACTGCTGAAGATAGGCTCCGAGCGAGTTTTGGCGCAAAGGGTCACTCGTTGAATCTTGGTACGAACGGGCAGCAGGGAACCGCGCCATCGCTCTCGAAACTGACGGGGGCAAGGATTAACATGTAGGTTCCGCTAACGGGAGGTGTGGGCAACAGGGTGAAATGAATTTTCCCAGGATCGAACGGCTACCACCTTACGTCTTCAACGCCATTGGTGATTTATGTCTGAAGGCGCGTCGCGCAGGTCAGGATATCATCGATTTTGGCATGGGAAATCCTGACGAACCAACCCCGCCGCACATTGTTAGCAAACTGATTGAAGCGACGGGCAAGGCATCGAACCACCGATACTCGGTTTCGCGCGGTGTGTACAAACTGCGCCTGGCGATCTGTGATTGGTACAAGCGCCGCTACCAGGTTGATCTGGACCCGGATACTGAGGCGATCGCCACGATTGGCTCAAAAGAGGGAATTGGCCACCTCGCGCTGGCCATCCTCGAGCGCGGCGACCTGGTCCTGGTGCCGACACCAACTTATCCAATTCACCAATACGGATGCATAATTGCTGGCGCAGACGTAATTGGCGTTCCGCTTCAGAACAGCGAGGAATTTTTTGGTGAAATGCGCGACGCCGTGCGCTCCGCCCGTTCACATCCCAAGCTGCTGGTCATCAATTTCCCCCACAATCCCACCACAGTTACGGTCGACCGCCACTTCATGCAGCAGATAGTTGACTTCGCCCGCGAGAACGAGATTCTGATAATTCACGATCTGGCCTACGCCGATCTCTGCTTTGACGGTTACCGCGCCCCATCAATCATGGAAATAGAGGGGGCTCGTGACATTGCGGTTGAGTTCTTTACTCTGTCTAAGAGCTACAACATGCCGGGATGGCGGGTTGGTTTTGCAGTGGGCAACCACAAAATGATTGCTGCCCTTGCAAGGCTTAAGTCCTACTTTGATTACGGGATTTTTACGCCAGTCCAGGTGGCCGCAATCGCTGCTCTCAACGGACCGCAACAATGCGTAACCGATATCGTTGAAACGTACCGTCGCCGTCGCGATGTCCTGGTGAGCGGACTGAATCGCGCCGGATGGTCTGTTGTGCCTCCGCGTGCGACGATGTTCGTTTGGGCGCCAATTCCGGAACCCTTTCGCGCAATGGGTTCTTTGGAGTTCGCCAAATTTTTGTTGCAAGAGGCAAAAATTGCGGTGTCACCCGGGGTAGGTTTTGGGCCAGCCGGCGATGGCTACGTGCGGTTCGCGCTGATTGAAAACGAACATCGCACGCGCCAGGCGATCAGGGGTATTCGCCAGGCTTTGGGTCATGCATCTGACCATGGGCTACGCTTGGCTGCAACGTAGTAAGCCTCACTAGAGTGCGATTTTAATTGTAACCTCGGTATGACGCCAGTGCTGAGGATCATCGTGCATCGGCCTGCGGTCAGGCCCATCTATGACTCGCCGCTACACCATCGCCCCTCACCATGGTCGAACGGCGTCTGACAAGTCACACCGCGCCGCCACTTGTTCGGCTTGCCCTGCTAGGCTGCGGAACGGTTGGAGAAGGGGTGGTACGTCTGCTCCGGCGCAACGCGGAAATGTTCCAGCGTAAGCTGGGAGCATCGATCGAACTGGCTGGAGTCGCCGATCGAAGTCTCAAGCCGGACCCGTCTCTGGGACTTGAATCGCGGCTAATCACCCGTGATGCCGCATCGCTGGTTGCTCGGCCCGATATTGACATCGTAGTCGAGCTATTTGGCGGCCTGGAACCCGCCCGCAGCTTGATGCTTAAAGCGCTGGAATCGGGTAAAGACGTGGTGACAGCCAACAAAGCGCTGTTGGCCCAAAAGGGTGACGAAATCTTTCGCACGGCCGCTAGGTACGGACGTTCGGTCGGTTTCGAAGCAAGTGTCGGCGGTGGCGTGCCGATTATGCGGACGTTGCGTGAGGCCCTCGCCGGCGATCGTCAGCGGGCCGTGTACGGGATTATCAATGGGACCTGCAATACGATCCTCAGCCTGATGACCGATGCGGGCGCCGAGTTTGCCGAGGCACTGCATCAGGCGCAGCAGAGCGGTTTAGCCGAAGCCGATCCGACCCTGGATATTGAAGGTCATGATGCCGCCCACAAGCTATGCTTGCTGGTAGCTCTGGCCTTTGGCGTTTTGCTTAAGCCAACCAAAGTCTATACCGAGGGGATCAGCCGCGTCACCCTCGCTGACATCAACTTTGCCCGTCAGCTTGGATACAGCATTAAGCTGCTTGCGATTGCTAAGGATGACGGTTCGGCCATCGAGGCCCGTGTGCATCCGACAATGATCCCCCAACGTCATCCGCTTGCGGGAGTTGCGGGTGCATTTAATGCGATCTACGTACAGAGCGAAGCCTTGGGTCCCACAATGTATTACGGTCAAGGGGCTGGCCAGCTACCGACGGCGACTGCGGTGCTCGCTGACGTCCTCGAGATTGCGCGCCATCGCTGCGCAGGCTCGAATACCAGTGCTCCCGCGCTAGGTTATCCCGCCACCGTGGTGAAGCCGGGCCGCGTAAAGCCCATGGATGACGTGCTAAGCGAATATTATTTGCGGTTCATGGCTCGGGATCAGCCAGGAGTATTGGGCGCCATCGCCTCAGTGCTGGGGCGCAATCGGATTTCGATCGCGTCGGTAATTCAACAGGGTAGGGGTCTTACGGGTACGGTCCCAGTTATAATGCGCACTCATGAGGCGGCCGAGCGCGACCTCAAGCGCGCTTTATCATCTATCGGAAAGCTAAAAATGGTTGAACCTTCACCAACCTTAATAAGGATTGAGGAGCAACTTTGACCTAACATTGTATAGATTGGCGAAGGCGGGCAGCGTCGTTGCTCAGTAAGAACTATTCCGCGGAAATTGCGCAATAATTTGTGAAGCCACAGTCAAAACGTTCAAAGTGATAATTAAGGATTGAGAATTGTGACTACGGCGAACGGCGAGGGAACATCGGCACGGTTGCAGCGCTGGCCTGGTTTGATTGAACATTACCGCCGCTTCCTTCCAGTCAGCAGCTCAACTCCGGTTGTCACGCTGAACGAGGGCAACACCCCGCTAATCGAGAGTCCTCGCCTGGCAGAACGCGTTGGCCGCAATGTTCGTGTCTACCTCAAGCTCGAAGGCGCAAATCCGACCGGCTCTTTTAAAGACCGCGGAATGACGGTTGCGATGAGCAAGGCGGTCGGCGAAGGAGTGCGCAAGGTCATATGCGCGTCGACCGGCAATACAGCTGCCTCGGCGGCCGCCTACGCGGCGCGGGCCGGCCTTCAAGCCTACGTTTTGATCCCTAAGGGCGCGGTCGCGCTTGGCAAGCTCTCACAGAGCGTAATGCATGGCGCACGTGTGGTGGAGATTGTCGGCAATTTCGACATCTGTCTCAAAATCGTTCGAGACCTGGCGGAGCATGAGCCCGTTCTAATCCGCCTAGTCAATAGCATTAACCCTGATCGAATCGCAGGGCAGAAGACCGCCGCCTTTGAGGTCTGCGACCAACTGGGTGACGCCCCTACTCACCATTTCCTGCCGGTCGGGAATGCTGGCAACATCACCGCTCACTGGGCCGGTTATCGCCAGTATGTTGAGGCGGGACTATCCAGCCGCCTGCCGAAAATGATGGGATATCAGGCGGCCGATGCCGCACCGCTGGTGCTGGGCCATCCAATCGATGACCCGCGTACGGTTGCTACCGCAATCAAAATTGGTAACCCGGCTAGTTGGACCGGAGCAATTGCCGCACGCGATGAATCAGGCGGGACGATTGATACGGTAACTGATGCGGAGATCCTTGCAGCGTACAGATTGATTGCGGCTCAGGGAGTTTTTGCCGAGCCGGCCTCAGCCGCATCGGTTGCTGGGCTGCTCAAGTACGGGAACAGCGGCGGTCTGAAGCCGGGCTCAATCGCAGTCTGCACGTTGACCGGGCATGGATTGAAGGATCCCGACACCGCGTTGAAAAATCTGAGCAGTACGATAGTCAGCGAACCCGATCTGAAAAAGTTGTTAAAATTGCTCGAGAGCTGACCACCAACACCGCTTGTAAGCAGTCAAGAGTCAGGCGGAGCGCAAACCCGCAGCTACCCGAGCAGGATTCTAGCGTCGGGGCGAGAATCCTTCGCTACCGGCGCTTGGCCGCCTAGCCGGCAGAAGGAAAAATGTTCTGGGAGCCACACGGTTTTCTCGATAGGCACGACAGCTCCAAAGCTAGCTACGGGCTCGTTCCCTGAAGCAATGACTTTCTTTTGGTCCATATCGCAGCACCCGCCGAAGCAGCTCACGTGGGCCGCCCGGGCCACAGAGTGTAAACAATTGAGCTGGCTCACGAATTTATCGTAGGGGCGCTGTCGCACGAACTGTCTGCCTTTGGTGGTTTTAGCTACTGCCGAGCTCTGATCCTGCTTTCACTCTTAACTTAAAGCCACTCGAATGATCCCGTGCCCTTCGCTATGGTGCTAAACAGAGGAACTTTCCATACCAATGAGAGCCGAGCCAAAGAAGTCGAACGACCCTAGACCGAACAAGCTGCAGCGCGAACCCATGTGCGGGTTGATCTCGGTTATCGTTTGATCGAGTCCCTGTTCGGCGCAGAGCTGCCGGTCAATTGAGCTCAAGAGGACGCCGCTATGGAGCGTAACCTCGCACTCGAAGTTGTGCGGGCAACCGAAGCCGCAGCTTTGGCCGCCGCCCGCTTCATTGGTAAGGGCGATGAGCAAATGGCGGATAGAGTTGCCATCGAGGCAATGCGGAAGACGCTTAATTCAATTGCTTTCGATGGCAAGATTGTGGTGGGGGAGGGACCACCTGGAACCACCGACATGCTTTATTCAGGCGAAATCGTCGGAACCGGTGCGGGACCGGAAGTCGACGTCGCGCTCGACGCATTGGAGGGTTCTTTAATCTGTGCGACAGGCGGCCCCAACGCGCTGTCCTGCGTTGCGCTCGCAGAACGCGGCAAAATTCTGCGCTGCCCCGATACCTACATGGACAAGTTAGCTTGTGGGCCTATTGGTCGCGGCGTGATCGATCTCGACCGTTCGCCAACCGACAATCTCAAGGCGCTCGCCGAGGCCAAGCATGTCTACGTCGAGGATTTGCGTGTCGCAATTCTTGATCGCCCCCGCCACGAGAAGCTCATAGCGGAGGTTCGCCGCGCCGGCGCCGGCATCAAATTATTGACGGCGGGCGATCTTTCAGCCGGCATCGCTACCACTCGGGTTGAAAGCGAGATTGATCTGCTGATTGGGATCGGCGGCGCCCATCAAGGCGTTCTGGCTGCTGCCGCTATACGTTCAGCCGGTGGTGAGATGCAATGCCGTTTTGCCCCACGCAACGAGCAAGAGGCCGAAGCCTGTCTCGCTGCGGGCATTCTCGACCTGCGCCATAAATTCACGCTCGAAGAGATGGCTGGCGATAACGTGATGTTCGCGGCGACCGGAGTTACTACAGGCGACTACTTGCGGGGTGTGCGTTTTCTGTCAGGCGGTGCGATGACAAACAGTGTTGTGATGCGCTCCAAAACCCGCACTATTCGCTTCATTGAAGCTATCCATCATTTTGACTTCAAGCCCGAATATTGAGCCGACCGAGCGCTAAGCAAAAGAAACACTCGAGCGCTAACAAAAAGATCGGTTTGTGGCTGAACTTGGCGTTGCAATTTAGATCGGTGCTTCCGCACCAATCTAAAAGCCGTGAAATCCGTATCCTGGACAGCTGCGCGAGCCACTCAAGGCTCGCTTCGGCGTTGGCGTGTAGATTGCTGCGGGCTGTTTCTCAACAGCCGCGGGGCGGTCTGCGATGGAATTTCACAACTTGGCTGCCGCGATCCGGCGTTGGTGCGAGTTGCAACACCGGGCCGAACCAGAAACACAGTTCACGCACCTCACAAACGAGGAAGCCATAAATCTTGCCGAATGGTTGAGCCGCGAATCGCCGATAAGTGTATGGCGCAGTATCCCGTTGGCGGCGCCACAGAATGATGATCCCTCCTCGGCCCGCGCTAGCGAAGGTCAGGCTCCGAACCCCAAGCTGAAGTGAACGATCCTGACTCACACTTCCCCGCGCTTCAGACCTATATCGTATAGCTGGCGCCTCAAGTCGTCGTCGGAGGTCGGTGTCCAGATGTGCGACTCGCCTAACCGCGCTCTGCGGCTTGGCGCCGCAGTGCTCGGATAAAGGCTCTTGCGACTACTTCGGGCCGGTCCCCGTCGGGCCGATACCAGACATGCGACCAGTTCAAAGCTCCAATCAGCAGGAGGCGCAAGTAATGCTTGTCAACGTCCGGGGGAAGGGGTAGGGCTTCGATAAGTCGACGAAACTTCGCTTCGTAATGCCGTCGTATCTCACGCAATTGTGCGCTTATACCATCGGCATCCTGTGGCAGAGTTCGAATCATTACTTGGGCGTAATCGCGATGGCTTACGTTCAAGGCGTGGAGATGAGCGGCACTCGCGGCTTCCAACCGCTTCCACGGGTCAGTTTCGCGTTCCACCGCGACATCAACCAATTGGCCAATACGTCGCGCCCCTTCAGCATACACCGCCAAGAGCATCGCCTGCTTGGAATCAAAGTGGTAATAAATCGAGCCCGAGAGCATGTCGACCGCCTTGGCAATGTCACGCATCGAGGTTGCGTGATAACCGCGCTCGCAAAATAGCCGCGCGGCCGCGTCCAACAACTGAACGCGACGGTTATCCGACCGGGGAGCTCGAGGGGTGGTTTGAGTATCCCCCGTCATAATCGTGGGGGTGGAAGAAGCGCGCCGGAATGCTGTGGCCGTTTGATACGGGATTGACTTGGAGCGCCTGGTTTCAGACAGTGACTTCGGATTCGAGTGAGTAGGCACGTCCATCGACGTTAGGGTCAATCCCGATTTTCCTCAGGTTATCAGCCATATGCGGCGTCATTAGCCCGACTTTTTTCAAATTGGCGACCACCTGCGTATACATTTCTCGCCGGAACACCTGCCGGAATAGAGCGTAATCGTTGGATTTCGCTTGCTCTACCCGAGTCTGTTCGACTTGCTTGATTTCGCCAGCACTAAACCCAACTTTTTCGAATGCCTCACGCGCGAACTGCCCCCTTAAGACCAATCGGCACGCCTCCGCAGTGAAATCCTCCAACTCGGCCATGTCGGAGGGGCTTAGGCTGGCTATCATATCGGGTAGCCCAAGAATCGAAAAGCCCATGTGACGAGATTCATCAGCGAGGATGCGCTTGCAGATGGTCCGCAGCAATGGGTCGATTGAGGTTTCGGCAAGCATCCTGAACAGGCCAACGGCGAAGGTTTCGGCGATCAGTTGGAGGCCCGCAGTTTTGATGAACCATTTCCCCTGACCGAGTAGGAAGTCGAACAAAAGCTTAATGTTACGCGACATCGGGTAGATACGCCCACCACATTTTTCCAGCAGGTAGCGGCTGAGGACTTCCGTATGCCTTGCCTCGTCGACTACCTGCGTCGACTGGAAAAACTTGGCGTCGTTGCTCGGTACCATATCGACCAGCTGGCTGCAGGCGAGCATCGCGCCTTCCTCGCCATGCAAAAGCTGCGACAGACGCCAGCAGGAAAATTCCACGTTCAGCTCGCGCTGCTGCGCTGGGTCGAGCTTGTTCCAGACTTCACTGCCATACCCGTCTATCAGGCCATCGGCGAAAATTCCCTTTTCAAGATCAACAGGTTGTGACCAGTCGATGTCTTTCGAGACATTCCATTGATCTCGTTTGGCGTTTTCGTACAGTCGGCGCATGTCAGGTGCATGTACCGAGTAGTCCCGCTGAAACAGTGTTTCAAATCGCGTCTCTATCAGATGTTGAGCGGAGTCGTTCATCATAAGTCTCGTTTTTCGCGCATCAATACGGTTACTAGCAAACGCTTGCTTGGTTAATAAGCTTAATCTGACCGTTTGTCAAGCGCTCGTTGGGATTCCCGAACGACAGGCTCGCATAATACGACCATCTTGCCCTAACACCGGTTTAGAGCCTCGAAGCCACGTTCTCCTCCAAGCGCAGCCCTGCCGGGGAGAGCCACAGTAGTGGACGTTAGGTCGAGCCGCTTGCTGATGCGCCTCCATCGGGACGTTGCGCCGAACTGGTCTGGCTGAAACTGCCGCGAGTTGGATCCGACTGAACAGTTGCTTCCCGCGGTCTTAGACCCGCTTCACTCTTAGCCACGTATAACCGGGATCGTGAAGCAACGAATTTAAGCACCCCGTAGCTCTCCCCTGTTATCTAGGAGCGAATCCGCTATCAGGATCGGGCTCGTCCGTCAGTCAAGATTCTGTTTCGCAACAAAGCCGGATTGTCCCTTCATTGGCCCCTCAGTAATTTGCACCATCGCGCCATTATCGTCGCTCGAAATTACGTTAACCGGGGTTTGATCATCGATTTGGCGGGCACTGAATTTGTTGCGCACCTCACCGGCCATGCCTTCTACGCCCCCCTCCTGTTTCTGGTGAGAGATGGCCAAATATGTCTGTTCGTCGGGATACAGGGGTATGGAATGTTCGTTGCCTGTAACTACCAGTTTGTGCGTGATCACGGGTTTTTGACAGGCAGCAATTAGCCCCAGACTTAGAGCAAAAATCGCAATTGCCCGCCTAGTCATCATGTTTCGAACCCTCATTATGCCTCCGAATTCGATGCGAGAAACATTGGAGCCTCGCATCGGTCAGTCGTTATGCTCAGACCTGCGGGAGCAGTGTCCCTGGTTAAGCTCTCGATGTTGAGCAATCGAGTCTTTCAGCAATGATGAGTGAAAAGCGCAATCAGGATGATGATAGGAATTGGTACACCAAGGAGGTAAAGTAAAATTGAACGCATTCTTATCCACCTATTCAAAAGTTACAGTGCGGCATTTGAGTAACCGTGCTTTGGGAGGATCCCCTCAAGCCGGTTGAACTCGATCCCTTTCTCGCCCTCCCAGTGTTGCAGCGAAGCTCGCACAGAACGCACCGATTAGAAGAGCGATAAATAGCCACAGGGAGGATCGCGCGATAGTGCTTCGCGCGGTCTCTGTCACTTGCTGGAGCCGCAAGAAGACAATCGAGACCTGATTCTCGGCATCCGACTCCCTGAGGCCCGTCTGCGAAGCGACTAATCTCGCCAAATAAATTCTGTCTTCTGGCAGCAGATTCTTTTGACGAACGGCGTTGGCCAAAATAAGCTCCGCTTCGGCGCGAGCCAGTGCGTTATTGCGGTTTGGATTGGGAGGATCGGTACGGAACAAGCGGTCCAGAAGATATCCGGTTGTCTCAGGTGTCGTCGGCAGGCCCGCTATTCCGCGTGATTGGGCCATTGAATTGGGGGGTGACTGTGCAGAGCGACCCATGATCGAGGTGGCCGCGGAAGTCACAAACACCGCCGTGATCACTAATCCCACCGCCCATACGAGAAATCCGTGCGCCGTGTCGCGAAAGTAGACCTCGTCGGTGTGGATCGTGGCCCACCTCGTGCGCAAGCGCCCCGCCAGGTATCCGCCCATGGACGAGGCAATGAATTGCACCACGATCATCCAGACGATGGCCGCCACTCCGATCCCGGCGGCGGAGACTCCAACCTGCGACCACGGCGAAACGACGGACAATCCGATGCCGACTCCAAGGGTGAGGAGGATCAGCCATAACGCTGCAGTCACAAACGCACCGGCGATGACGGCGGCCCAGGAAACGCCCGACGCATATGCCTCGGTAATGGTGAAATCGCGACGTACATTGGACAGGTCATCCGACGATATCGATTGCGCCATTGGTGAGAAACCTCTCAAAGGAATCGGTATTTTTAGGTTTGGGATCAGACTGATGGAAGCGTCGTTACGCCGTGGTCTGCACAGCCAATTGCTCAGGTCTCTGCGTATGCGTCACTGTTTGATCGCAGAGTCATCTGAGGTGGCGATTGGCTCGAGCGCGATTTCACTGCGATTGTGAATCAAGCCACTTCTCAATCGCTTCGCGTCTTTCACCACTGCGTTCTTGAATCTTGCCAATCAATTTTTCCATATTACCTTCAGCTTCTTTCAGATCATCGTCTGTGACCTGTCCCCATTTGCGCTTAATTTCACCCTTGATCTGGTGCCATTTACCCTTAATTCTGTCGGCGTTCATCACAGCCTCCTGTTGAGTTGAGCGTTATTACAGCAAGGGCAGTGCCATCGCGGCGGAAAGCTGGAGTGTGAGCTGGGCTCAACACCAAGTTAGTCACGGAGCGCTTTGCCTATGGCGAGCGCCGCTTTTAGGGGGCCGGCGCTTTCGGCATCCGATGGCGCGCATAGCTCGCGAATAGTTGAATCGAAACATTGGACAGTTGGCAGCCTGCCTTCTATAATCGCCCGCCAGTTAACTGTCGGCCATCGAGGCTGGGTTCCATGGGGTTGAGAAGCGCAGATCAATACAAAGAGTCGCTTAGAGACGGCAGGACCGTCTACTTTCGGGGGCAGCGAGTTCACGATGTCACTACCCACCCGGTAATCGGACTCGCAGTCGAACACGCTTGCATCGATTATCGGATGGCAGAGGACCCGCAATATCGCCCGCTCGCTGTGGTGAAAAATGGCGACACCGAATATAGCCGCTACTACCATTTACCCCGGAACAGTGATGACTTGCGCAAGCGGAGTGAATTAATCGCGGCTTCCACTCGAGAGGGCGCCACTTTGGTGGTATTGATTAAAGAAATCGGGACCGATGCCCTCCTGGCACTCCATATTGTCGGTGAAAGACTGGCGGCCGCCGGCAAGCCCGAGTATCGCGAGCGCATCCACAACTACTATCGTTATTGCCGCGATAACGATTTAGCGATCGCGGTCGCGCAAACCGACGTCAAGGGCGACCGCTCACTGGGGCCCACTGCGCAAGCCCATCCCGACTATTATGTTCATGTCGTCGATCAGCGACCGGACGGGATTGTCGTGCGTGGGGCCAAGGTTCACACTTCGGTATCGACCAACACCAACGAAGTAATCGTGTTGCCGACGCGGGCGATGCGCCCCGAAGACAGAGCGTACGCTGTCGGATTCGCCCTGCCGATCAACACACCGGGACTGAAGCTGATTGCGAGCCCGCATGGTGGCACTCCCAAAGATCCCTTTGAACATCCAATCAGCGCACGCCATAAGATGATGGAGACTTTGACCGTCTTCGATGACGTCTTTGTGCCAACTGAGCGGATCTTCCTTAATGGCGAAATTGAGTTCGCCGGACTGCTGGCACTGACCTTTGTGCGCTATCATCGCTTCACCGCGGTTTCCTACAAGTTGCCCCTGCTAGAGTTGCTGGTTGGAGCCGGCGCCGCAATCGCTGAAGCGAATGGCATTTCCCGGGCCGCCCATGTGCGTGACAAATTGACTCAGTTAGCAGCGTATCACACGACGGTACGGGGCCTGATCGAACAGGCAGCGTCGAGTTGCACTATCGAAGATGGCCTGGCGGTGCCCAACACCCTGCTGACGAATGTTGCCAAGTTTCACTTTGCCCACAACTATCATGAGGCGGTTCAGATTGTGCAGGACCTTGCAGGCGGTATCCTGGTTACGGGTCCTGCGGTAGAAGATCTAACCAGCGAACTGACGCGCGATTATGTCCTCAAATATCTCGGTGGCGCCAACGGCTTCGATGCTGAGAAACGGCTTCGACTGCTAAACCTTATTTCGGACCTTACAGCTTCGGATTTTGGCGGTTACCAGGAAGTGCTTGCGGTTCATGCCGAAGGGGGGTTCGAAGCCGAGAAGCTTCAAGCATATCGCGAATATGATTTCAAGTCCGTAGCTGCTTACGCGCGCAAGCTCGCTGGAATATGAGAGCGCTCGTGCCTCTGGAACGAGCACCTCGTGGAATCTACTGATCGAGGTTCTTTCAGATATTCGACCTGCCCTGTGCGCCATCCACTGGCAGGCAGACACCCGTGATCCAGCTCGCGCGCGGTGACGCCAGCATGACCACTGCGTACGCTACTTCATCCGGTCGGCCGAGGCGCCCGGCGGGAAAGTCATGGGAGATGAAGTCCTTTTCAAAATCTGGGTTTGCTTGAAAAGCTCTTTCCCAACTGCCGCCAGGGTAGAGGATCGAGCCAGGTGCGACCGAATTGACACGAATATGCCGCGGTGCCAGTTCACGCGCCAGCATCTTGGTGAACGCGATCATGGCCGACTTTGAAGAGTTGTAGGTAAGGGGTCCACCAGCTTCGCGGCCGTAAATGGAACTGATATTGATGATCGCGCCACCACCTCGCTTTTCCATTTCAGGGGCACATAGGCGAGACAAGCGAACCGCCGAAAACAGGTTCAGGTCGAAGGCTTGTTGCCAGGCCTCATCGGAAAGTTGCGTCAAAGTTCCAACCCTGGCCCCGCCTGCATTGTTGACCAAAATATCGACTCCGCCGAAACGCTCGACGGTAGCCCGGGTCCATTCTTGCATGGCTGAGGGCTGGCAGACGTCGGCGGTGTAAGCGAGCACTTCGGCCCCTGCGTTCTTTAGTTGTTCGGCTGCCTGTTGCAGTGCTCCCGCTCCGCGCGCGCAGATGCTGAGGCGCACACCTTCCGCGGCGAGTGCTTGAGCCATGGCGCGACCCAATCCACGGCTCGCACCTGTCAACATCGCAACTTTGCCATTCAGTAGCAGATCCATTAGCAACTCCTCATGATACTCGACTATCGAAGCACAAAATTCTAATGCGACGGAGAATTGCTGTGTGACGAATCCGCCGCGTGCGTAGGGCTGGGCATTGCCGAATCCGGCGGTTCCGCTTGTTTGTGCGGCAGGCCCGTGGTGACGCTCACCTGATTAGAAGGTGCGCTCGTGTAACCGTCAAGTGTTCTCGAAACAACTTCGTAACGGTAACTGCTGCCCGCTCGAGTTTCGCCATCCAGGTAACTGAATGTGCGCTGCACGGCGAAACGCTCCTGGTCTGTGACGGGGATCTCGACCAAGGGCTGGAAAGGCTGACTACCCTCGCTACGCAGGACAACGAAGCTGCCCAAATCGCGTAGCGTATGCCCACTGACATAATGCATTGGACGGCTCCAGGTGAGATTGATTCCGGCAGGGTTGGGCGACGCGTGTAGATCACGAATTGCCGCTGGATAAACGATTTGTGGTGGAACCGGCACGCTCTTGACACCGCAACCGAATATCAAAGTTCCCGCAAACAACGCAGGCAGTAGGAGGTGAAAATGCCACGCTGGAGGTCCGCTCGTCATGATTTGAGCATTGTCGCCCTTGCGAAGAATCTGAGCGCCGTGATTGCCCGAAGGCAGGTATCGCAATCTGAATCCCATTCGACAAACGAAAATTGACCGACCAATGGCCGCTCTGCACTGTCCTAGGACTTCTCTAGCCACGGATCCGATTTGCGGCACAGCTGAGCCAGCTGACGGCGGACGGTTTCCGGCGCCGGTCCGCCCACGACCCGCCGTCTCCTAAGCGACTGCTCGGGTGTGAGCATCTTGAGTACCTCCGGCCCGAAGGCCGGAGAAACCTTTTGCAATTCCCCAAGCGTTACCTCCGATAGTGAACGCTTGGCGGCGCTCAGCTCTTTTACGAGACGGCCGATTGCTTCGTGCGCATCGCGAAACGGTACACCTCGAGTGACCAGGTATTCGGCCAGGTCCGTCGCCAAACAGAAGCCGCCCGCAGCCGCAGCCATTGCCTCAGTCCTGAAGGTGATTCTTGGCCAGAGTTGAGCCATCAGACTCAGTATGGGCTTGAGGGTGTCGAGTGTATCGAACACCCGCTCCTTGTCTTCCTGCAGATCAGAGTTGTATCCCAGTGGCAGCCCCTTCATCACCACTAGCATCGCGGCCAGATTGCCGCAGATGCGCCCGCTCTTTGCGCGAATCAGCTCAAGCAAATCCGGGTTTTTCTTCTGCGGCATCATCGAGCTTCCCGTCGAGAATTCGTCAGGCAGCTCAACAAAACCGAACTCCTCAGTGGACCACAAGATGATTTCTTCGGCCATCCGCGAAAGATGAACCGCGAGGATTGCGGCTGCCGAGAGAAAATCCAGGACGAAATCGCGATCGCCGACCGCGTCGATGCTGTTTGCGCTCATTTGCCTGAAACCGAGCTCGCGCGCCACTGCCTTGCGATCGATCGGCAAAGTAGTGGCTGCAATTGCCCCCGCGCCAAGCGGCATAACATCGGTCCGTGCCCGTGTCTGCTCGAGGCGTTCGCGATCGCGCTTGAACATCTCGATATAGGCCAGCAGATGATGAGCCAGCGAGATCGGCTGCGCTCGCTGCAAATGCGTATAGCCAGGCATCACGGTTTCAGTATGGTCGCGCGCCAGCTTGGCGAGCGCCTGTACAAGGGCGGCGAGCAGGCTCAGCAACTCTTTGATTTCATCGCGAAGATAAAGCCGCAAATCGAGTGCAACCTGGTCGTTGCGTGAGCGCGCCGTATGCAGTTTGGCTCCGGCTGCACCAATTTTTTCCGTCAAGCGCCGCTCAATCGCCAAATGGATATCTTCATCGGCAATGTCGAAACGAAATTGTCCAGCTTCGATCTCGCGCTCGATCTCCCGTAAACCGGCTTGAATCGCCTTGGCTTCGCGTGAGTTTAGCAAGCCCACGCTTTGCAACATCCGAGCATGAGCCGCCGACCCTCGAATATCCTGACGATAGAGGCGACGATCAAAAGGAAGTGACGCGCTGAATGCCTCGACTTCCGCAAACCTGGGTCGTTTGAAGCGGCTGCGCAGCAGGTTTTTCTGGTCTGCCGCTTTTCCGGGAAAAGCTGGCGAGCCTGTACTGGCCTTGTCAGAACTTTGGGATTCGGTTGCCGGGCGGCAGTTGGACGATTTCATTTCTCGGCGCGACGAGTCCTCCCTTATCCCTTTCTTCTGGTGCTTTTGGCGCAAAGATGCTGGACGGAGGGCGAGGTGTTCTTGAATCCTAACGGATGGGAGCGGTGCGGCACAGGCAGCCACGGGCTGCACAAGTTAGCACCCCATTAGGATGCATGACATGGACGTCTTTTTTGTGGCCGCACTTGGGGCATTCACCGGTTCGGGAACGCGGCACTAATTTTGGGGTTGGGCGCGGCGGCCGAAACTGGATTACTTTGCCCAAGGTCTCAACCCACCCGAGTTTAAGTCTTCATCGTCAGCCACGAGATTCGGCCGGCGCGATCGCACGCAGTCGCAGGCCATTTAGTCGGATGAAACCCTCGGCGTCGGCCTGGCGGTAGCCGCCCGCGCGCTCAAAGCTCGCCAGCGCCGAGTCGTACAACGAATAAGGCGACTTCCGCCCGACGATAGAAACCGTACCCTTATAGAGCTTGAGCCGTGCCGTGCCAGTTACCCGCTGCTGCGCGTGGTCAATCAAAGCCTGCAAAGCCTCGCGCTCGGGCGCGAACCAGTAACCATTGTAAACCATTTCAGCGTAGCGGGGCACCAGTCCGTCGCGCAGATGGCTCACCTCGCGGTCAAGCGTGAGCTGTTCAATGGCGCGATGCGCATGGAGAAGCAGGGTCACGCCGGGGGCTTCATAAACCCCCCGCGATTTGATACCCACGTACCGGTTTTCCACGAGATCGACGCGGCCAACCCCATGATGCCCGGCAAGTTGATTGGCCCGCTCTATCAGCTTTGCTGGCGAGAGAGCCTCGCCATTTATCGCGACGGGGTCCCCGTGAACGTAGTCGACTTCAACGTATTCCGGCCGGTCCGGTGCATTTTCAGGCGCGATTGTCAGTCGGAACATGTCGCCATAAGGCTCTTGCCACGGGTCTTCCAGTACACCACCCTCATAGCTGACATGCAGTAGATTGCGATCCATTGAATACGGCTTTTCGGCCGTTACCGGCACGGGAATTCTTTTCTCCGTAGCATAAGTGATCATATCGGCACGCCCCCTGAAAGGCCACTCGGGATGGCGCCAGGGGGCGAGGACCTTCAACTGCGGCGCCAGCCGCGCAAATGTCAGTTCGAATCGCACCTGATCGTTGCCCTTGCCAGTGGCACCATGAGCGACCGCGTCGGCGCCTTCACTTAGCGCAATCTCGACTTGCCGACGTGCAATCGCGGGCCGCGCGATTGACGTTCCCAGTAGGTAGTATCCTTCGTAAATCGCATTCGCCCTCATCATCGGGAAGGCGAAATCACGTGCGAACTCCTCGCGCAGGTCCTCCAGATAGAGCTTGCTGGCGCCGGTTGCCAGCGCCTTGGCTTCAAGACCTTCGGTCTCATCGCCTTGGCCCACGTCGGCACAATAAGCTACTACCTCACAACCGAAATGCTGCCTAATCCAATGCAGAATCACAGATGTATCGAGGCCGCCTGAATATGCAAGCACCAATTTCTGAATCACGTCGCCCACCTGGTGTGATCATCCCGCAGTCGGTGTGATATCGGCGTCGAGAACCGATGGCCGCAGGAGCCATAGCATTATGGCTTTCTGCGCGTGCAGGCGATTCTCCGCTTGTTCAAGGACCACCGACTGAGGCCCGTCGAGAACCTCGTCAGTTATCTCTTCGCCGCGGTGCGCCGGGAGACAGTGCATCACGATCGCGTTGGAATCTGCTTTCGATAATAGGGAGGCGTTTACTTGAAAATTCGTGAAGTCGCGTCTGCGCTTGACGGCTTCACGCTCCTGTCCCATCGACGTCCACGTATCCGTATAAACCACATTGGCACCCCGCACGGCCTCGACGGGATCATGGGTGAGAATGGAGTTGGGCAATTGTCGCAGGCATCTGACGAACTCCGCTTTTGGTTCGTATCCTTTGGGGCAAGCGAGCCGCAGTTCGAAGCCGAGCAGTGCTGCGGCTTCGATCCAGCTTTGCGCCAGATTGAAACCATCGCCGACAAAGGCGATTCGTAGCTCCTTTAGAGAATGGCAGCGCTCGCGCAGTGTTTGCAAATCGCCCATCAGCTGGCACGGGTGCAACAAATCGGTAAGGCCGTTGATCACCGGCACACTTGCCTCGCGCGCCAGTTCCAGGCAGGTGGCATGGGAAAACGTGCGGATCATGATGAGATCCACCCAGCGCGAAAGATTGCGGGCAACGTCTTTGACAGATTCCCGTTCTCCAATGCCAATGTCGTCGGGCGCTAAATAGATAGCGTGGCCGCCGAGTTGCGCCATTCCGGTTTCAAAAGTCAGTCGCGTCCGCAACGACGGCTTCTGAAAGATCATGGCCAGCGTGCGTCCGCGCAAATATGGATGTTCCATTCCGCTTTTAAGTTCGCTTTTCAAGCGGGCCGCAAGCCGCAGCAGCCCATGGACTTCGCCCACCGACAAGGAACTGAGATCGAGAAAATCGCGCTTCATGGTCAAGATCAACTTGCGGCCTAAGCACCCGCGGCGCCCGCTTCTGCTCGCAGTGCCCGCTCGATCACCGCCAGTCCCGCATCCGCTTCTTCCTTGGTCAGCGTCAACGGTGGAAGCAGCCGCAGAATTGTATCAGCCGTGCCATTTACTATGAGGCGTTCACGGAAACAGGCATCGACCACCGGCTTCGCCGCGTGTTTGAGGGCAACTCCGATAATCATGCCCTGGCCGCGCACTTCTCGCACGTCAGGACACTCCTTGGCGATCTCACGCAGGCGAGCCAGGAGGTAAGAACCGACCTCCGCGGCATTTGCTATTACACCGTCATGCTCGAGTGCGTCGAAGACCCCGAGCGCCGCGGCGCAGGCTACCGGGTTACCACCGAAAGTCGAACCGTGAGTTCCGGGCGTCATCACCGTCGCTATCTCCCGGCGCGCCACCATTGCGCCGATCGGTATCCCTCCTCCTAATGCTTTGGCCAGCGTGATGATGTCGGGCTTGATGCCTGAGTGTTGGTAGCCAAACAGTCTACCCGTGCGGCCCATACCGGTCTGAACTTCATCAACAATGAGCAGAAGCCTCGCGCGGTCGCAAATTTCACGCAGCCGGGTCAGGTAATCGGGATGTGGGACAACCACGCCACCTTCGCCCTGGATCGGCTCAACGATAATCCCCACTGTTTTGGAATTGATGGCCCGTTCAATCGCGCCGACGTCGTTATATGGCACCAGCTTGAAGCCCGGCACCAACGGCTCAAATCCCTCGTGGTACTTTTCCTGGCCGGTCGCACTCAAGGTCCCGAGGGTGCGTCCGTGAAAAGAGCCAAGAGTTGAAATAATCTCGAAACGCCCACCGTGGGCGTGGCCCCATCGGCGCGCGAGCTTGAGAGCGGCTTCATTGGCTTCCGCGCCGGAATTAGCAAAAAACACGCGTCCGTCACCGAATGCGGCGCTTAGACGAGCGGCCAAGCGTGCCATCGGCTCGGTGTGAAATACATTGGAAGCGTGGGTTAACTTGTCCGCTTGTTGCTTGATGGCGCCGACCACGCGCGGATGGCCATGGCCTAGACTGGTGACGGCTAGCCCGCAGAAGAAGTCCAGGTACCGGTTGCCGTCAGCATCGTACAGATAGGCTCCATGGCCGCGCACGAATGCCAGTGGCATACAGCCGTAATTATTAAGGAGGTTGGCATGAGCAAGTTCGACGATCTCGGCGTTATTCATGAAGTCAATCCCTTTGGTCAGGCGTGTCCGACACTTTCGATCAATAAACAGCTCAATTGCAACCGATACCGACTCGCTCGTATCTTCGGTTCCCCAACTTCTGCTTCAACGGACGTGAGGTTTAGCGGAAGATATCGGTCACCGCCAAACGAGCTGGTCATGGGTGCTCACCGACACGTTGATCTCGAGGCTGTGTCGCACGCCGCCGTGTGCCACTGCTCTCGGTTGCCTACCTGTAAAATATTTAGAGGAGGAAAAACATTGACAATAGCTTACGCCGCAGACAATAGCTTACGCCGCAGGCGGAGTGGCAGCGACCCGACGGGTCCGGCTATTGGGCAGCGAGTTCCCTGACCACTTCGGTGCCAACCCCGCGGTCAGTGAAAACCTCGAGCAATAGCGAATGAGGCACACGTCCGTCAATTATATGGGTGCTGTGCACGCCCGAATTGAGAGCATCGATGCAACATTCGACCTTGGGAATCATACCTTCGCCAATTGCACCAGACGCAATCAAATCGCGTGCTCGGGCGCAATCCAATAGGGAAATCACGGCTGAATTTTGATCGAGCACTCCTTCAACGTCAGTAAGAAGAATCAGTTTTTCGGCCTGCAGTGCGGCGGCAATTTTCCCGGCCGCGAGATCGGCGTTGATATTCAAGGTTTGACCTTCTGGGGCTATGCCGATTGGTGCAATGACCGGAATGAACCCGGAATCCCTGAGAGTATTCAAAACACTTGGGTTGACATTTTCGATCTCCCCTACCAGCCCAATGTCGAGCTGCTCCAGCTGGCCACCATCACCCCTCAGTGCGATTTGCATCCGACGCGCGACCATCAGCTCGCTGTCTTTGCCAGAGAGCCCAACGGCTTGGCCGCCATAACGCGATATCAGCGCGGCAATGTCCTTATTAAGCCGATGCAAGACCATCTCGACAGCTTCCATCGTGGCTTCGTCGGTTACCCGCATGCCGCGCACGAACCGCGACTGCAGTCCCAATTTGCCAATCAACTCGGTGATTTGCGGCCCGCCGCCGTGAACCACGATTGGCTTGATTCCGACAGAATCGAGCAGCACGATGTCCTGGCAGAAAGCTGAGCGCAACTCTGCTGTGAGCATCGCATGTCCGCCGTACTTGACCACGAAGGTTTTGCCGCGAAACCGCTTGATGTACGGCAATGCCTCGACCAGCACCTGGGTGCGAGCGAACAGATCGTCCAAAGCTCTATTTCAACCCCTAATTCTACTGCCCAAAGGATGCTCGCCTGCCCGTGCTCGTGCAAGAAAACGCCGATTGGGCCAAGAGCTTTCCCCACAGCCCGGTCCGCGATAAGACGCTAGCGACGGCGCGGGACGCGTCAAACCGGGATAATTCCAGACCAATGGCCTATGCGAAGAGACTCAAGATATACCGCGGCGGCGAACAATGCAGATGGTGCCCAAGTGCTTCGCTTGATTCGTATCACTCGAGCCCGGTCACAGGCTAACTTAAAGGATATAGCGCGATAGGTCCTCGTTTTTCACAATCGGATCCAACTTTTGGTGGACATATTCGGCATCGATTCGGTGTTCCTGACCAGCCAGTTCAGGCGCAGCGAACGAGAGCTCCTCGAGTAGCCGCTCGAGCACAGTGTGCAGGCGACGTGCGCCGATGTTTTCGGAACGCGCGTTGACCTGCGCAGCAATTTCGGCCAAGGCGGCAATTGCATCATCGGTAAACTCCAGCCGAACGTTTTCGGTCGCCATCAAGGCTATATACTGCTTGGTAAGAGCATTCTCGGGCTCGGTCAGGATTCGGATAAAATCATTTTTGTCGAGCGCCTTCAGTTCGACCCGAATCGGGAAACGACCCTGAAACTCCGGAATCAGGTCTGACGGTTTCGAGGTATGGAATGCACCCGACGCCACGAACAGGATATGGTCCGTGCGGACTGCGCCATATTTGGTGTTGACGGTCGAACCCTCGACGATCGGCAGCAGGTCGCGTTGGACACCTTCTCGCGAGACGTCTGGTCCGTGCGCTGATTCGCGGCCGGCGATCTTATCGATTTCGTCAATGAAGACGATCCCTGACTGCTCGGCGCGATGAACTGCCTCGCGCGCTACGTTTTCCATGTCCACCAGGCGAGCGGTCTCCTCCTGGGTTAGGATTTCAATCGCTTCCGGCACCTTGACCTTGCGATGTCGGGTCTTTTTCGGCATGAGCTGTCCGATCAGTTCCTTCATATTCATTCCGAGGTCTTCCATTCCTTGCGGGGTGAAAACCTCGACCATCGGCATCGCCTGGGCGGTAATCTCGATGTCGACCTCACGGTCATCGAGGTAGCCGCGGCGTAACAAATCGCGCAATTTCTCGCGGGTGTCGTTGTGGGAATCTGATTCGCTTACCCTTACAGCGCCGCTGGCGTCAACAGTGGCAGCGCGACGGGTCTTGCCAGGCGGGTTGGGGTACAGGATATCGAGTAGGCGCTCCTCGGCATTTTGACGTGCCTTGACTGCGACGCGCTCTCGTTCCTCTTCCCTCACGATTTTAACGGCAATTTCCACGAGATCTCGAATCATGGATTCGACGTCGCGGCCAACGTAGCCGACTTCGGTGTAGCGTGAAGCCTCGACCTTGATAAACGGCGCCTGAGCCAGTTTGGCCAGGCGGCGCGCGATCTCCGTCTTGCCGATGCCGGTGGGCCCGATCATCAGGATATTTTTAGGGGCGATTTCGTCACGCAGCTCGGGTGCGACGTTTTGCCTGCGCCATCGATTACGCAGAGCAATGGCAACGGCGCGTTTAGCTTCGTCCTGTCCGACGATATAGCGGTCGAGTTCCGAAACAATTTCGCGCGGCGTCATCACCTGCGGGGTTGCCATGACCTGATTTGTTGTCTCCTGGTCTATTCGAGGTCAGTTTTCCTAATCCAATTGTGGTCCAGCGGACCCGCTCCTACAACTCCTCGATCACGAACTGATCATTGGTGTAAATGCAGATTTCCGCCGCAATCCGCATCGCATGCTCCGCGATTGTACGGGCATCCAGACCTTGACTGTGACGGACCAGCGCGCGGGCGGCCGAGAGGGCGAAATTGCCACCCGCGCCGATTGCGATGATCCCATCGTCCGGTTCCAGCACGTCACCGGCGCCGGAGATGAGCAGCGAGTTCTCAACGTCGACCACCACCAGCATCGCTTCCAAGCGCCGCAAGACTCGGTCAGTACGCCAATCGCGAGCCATCTCCACTGCCGCGCGCCGCAGGTTCCCGTTAAATTCCTGCAGCTTGCTTTCGCATCGATCAAACAGCGTCAGGGCATCGGCGGTCGAACCGGCAAAACCTGCCAGAACCGAGTTATTGTGCAAGCGGCGGACCTTACGTGCCCCGCGCTTCATAACAGTTTGTCCGAGCGTAACCTGACCGTCCCCTGCCATTACCACCTTGCCGCCATGACGGACCGAAAGGATAGTGGTTGAGCGAATACGGTTCGATCGGGTGAGCTCAGGCTCTTGGATGGGCACGACGATAGACCTCTTTCAAATGACTTATGCTCACATGAGTATAGCGCTGAGTGGTGGCCAGACTGGAGTGCCCGAGCATCTCCTGGATTGAGCGCAAGTCTGCTCCCGCGTTGAGCATATGAGTGGCAAAGCTGTGCCGAAGCCCATGTGGTGTCGTCGGTATATTGATACCCGCGATGGCCGAGCGTCGGGCAATCATAGTCTGGACAGCGCGAGGCGTCAGCCGCGTACCGCGAAGATTGGTAATAACTGGACAGTTGATTGACGCTGCCCCGGGGCTGGCTGCTCGCCAGGCTCGCAGGGCTTCAAGCGCCGGCTCGCCAATCGGTACCAGCCGATCCTTGCGACCCTTGCCCGAACGGACCATCACCAGACCTAGCTCCTCGTCGATATCTCGCCAGTCGAGTCCGGTTAGTTCACTGACGCGCAGTCCGGTGGAATAAAGCAGTTCCAAGATAGCGCGATCGCGCAACCGGACACGCAAATTCTTGCTGTGGTCCGCTTCAATCAGAGCTGCTGCCTCGCCTTCATTCAGGACCTGCGGTAAGTGTCTTTCCCCCTTTGGCGAACGCATGGTGGCAACGGGATTTGGTTTGCCCAGATTAGCTTCGCGCCAACGGAAGTAGGCCTTAATTGCAAACAGTCGACGCTGAACAGTCGCCCGACTGGCACGGCGGCGCAGCAGCTCGGCCAAATAATTCCGCACGTGGGCAGTTTGGATGAGATCCGGCTCGACCATTTCCGTGGCGCCGTTGACCGCCGAGTCTCGCGCGCGCAGGTAGCGGTAAAAGTCCACAAGGTCGCGTTTGTAGCTGGCGACCGTGTGCCCTGACGCCCTCGTCGCATTTTGCAGGGCGGCAGCAAATTGCTCAATTTCGCCAACCATCCGAGAGCAGCTCGTCAGAGCTCATAGCGCTCCAGTCATGATACATTACCGACTCAACTGTGCGTCTTGATAGCGAGAGATCGTCTGCTTTCGGAATTTTGCCCCCGGCGATGTGGTAAAGATACTTTAGGGGTAGCTCGATGAAGTGTTTTCACTGTGGCAAGCGGGTTGAGTTTAAGCAACGCATCGGTTTCCGCGAGGTGTGCCCCGAATGCGACAGCGCGCTCCATGTTTGCTTGAATTGCGATTTCTACGATCCTGCTTTTAATAATCAATGTCGGGAGCCTCAAGCAGAACGCGTCGTTGATAAGGATCGCGCCAACTTCTGTGAATTTTTCGTCGCCCGAAGCAAGACTGAGCCACGCTCCCCGGCGCTTCCAGGAGATGTTCGAGCAAAACTCGAGGCTTTGTTCAAAAAGAGGTGATAGCCATCGCTGTGGTAAGGTGGGTTGAAAGCGTTCCAGCAAGAATAATCATTCCCGACCTGTCTAAAGCTGGAACGTTTCTAATTGAGCAATTTAGAGTAGTTTGGCGCGACTTCGCCGGTTTTCGGTGACTGCTCATTCCATCCAGCGTGACGTCGATTCTTCACCGCACTGATAGAGCGGTATGCTATCGTTTCAAAAATCTATTCGACCGTTGTAGGCAAACTCGGCTGAGGCAATTCGACGGCCCAATCTGTACCGTCCGAACCCTGACGGTTTGAGGCTAGGAGTCCGTACCAAGCGTTACGTGCAACAGGGTCTGAGCGATCGCGGTTAGTCATCGTCGTTGGGGTTTCATGTATCAGGTTGATGACGCCATGGAGCAGGCCGTTCACCGCGGTCGCAAATCTGAGTCCCTGCTGGTTCATTGGTTCTTGACGCGAAGCTCAACAAACGCCTTCAACAGTAACAGGCCTTCGAGAGGGAGCCGCTGACTCAAGCCGTTCGGCATCAGGCCCAAGCCCAACCAGGCATCTCGGGACCAGATAGGCGCGCTAATCTTTTTGATGCTACCAAGCGATGATCACCTCAGACGCTCGTATAGACCCCGATCTCGTCGCTTGACGGCGCCCGCCTCGATCCATCTGGTGATAGCAGCAAAAATTTCGGATGAACGCTTCTCTCGCAGACCGCGAACCGCACGAATATCGCTTGCCTTGAACTGCTTTGGAAGCTTGTTCAGCACGTCACCCCAGTTGATTCTAGCTCGGGCGCCGCGGCGTGGCCCGATGCCGCCGTTGCTGGCCGCCATACCCGGCTGACCGGTTAAAGCTGCCAGCTTGGATTCTTCCTGGCGGAGCCGCCGCAGTTCAGCGTCCTTGGTGCGAATTTCACTTCTGAGTTTGGCCAGGAGTTCGCGGGCTTGGGCTTGGACTTGGCTGAACGCCGAACTCCCGGCGGTCGTCGTGCGTGGCATCCAGAATCCTCCTTCTGTATATCCGCAGCCCCACCTACTAACTTAAACATTACAGGTTTCGTTCCAAATAGCTAGCGGATACAGACAGGTATTTGGCACTAAGTACTTACTTTGCAACCGTGAAATAATCAAGTCATCACACACAAAATGTGAAGTTGCGATGCAGCAATAAGCGGCCCGCGCAGATACACTTGGGTCCTGAGCTTTATCTCCAGCGAGAATCTAATCATTTCAGTGATATTCAATTAGAGACGATTCGCTTCAATAGAATAGATTGATAGAACTAGGCAGGTTCGAATTACTTCATCACTTCCAGGACGTTCTCGCGGACTTCGCACTGTAGTGCACGGCTGCTTTACCATACGCTTTCATTGACAGTAGAAGGCTGATTATTGAAGACTGCCGACTATAAGCAGGCGAGTGCCAGTTTGAGTTCGCGAGCGCAGTGACAAGCCGTTTCCAACTGAGTGCTCGCCTGCCGGGATGCACTTTACGAATGTCGATTAGAGGCGAAAAGCATGGATCTCGGTTTGCAAGGCAAGACAGCATTGGTACTCGGTGGCAGTAAGGGGCTGGGTCGTGGTGTGGCTGATGCGCTCGCTGCTGAGGGTGTGGCAGTAGCTTTACTTGCGCGCGGCAAGGAAGCCCTTGATGAGGCCGTGGCGCAAATCAACTCCCGAGGCGGACGGGCGATCGCGGTGCCGGCGGACTTGGGTGAGTGGTCAACGGTCGAACGGGCGGCCAATACCGCCCGCCAACAACTTGGACCAATTGATATTCTTTTGAATAATTCCGGTGGCCCGCCGCCCAGCCGCGCTATCGGAATTGCACCCGAAGTCTGGGAGGCGCAATTTCGGGCCATGGTTCTAGTATTTTTTCGCCTCACCGACCTGTTACTGCCCGATATGCGGCGGCGCAAATGGGGCCGGATCATTAACGTTGCGTCAGAGTCGGTGGTTCAACCTATTCCGCAGATCGCGATCTCCAATACTTTACGTGCCTCGGTAGTAGGCTGGGCAAAAACCTTGGCGGGCGAGGTGGCGCGCGACGGTATCACGGTAAATACGCTGTTGCCTGGTGCTTTCGACACCGACCGCGTCCGCCAGATTCAACAGGCAACATCAGCGCGCGAAGGAGTTAGCCTCGAAGAGCTTGTTCAGCGCGCGGTACGCAACATCCCCGTGGGTCGCATGGGGACACCCGCAGAGTTCGGCGCAATGGCGGCGTTTTTGGCAAGTCCCCTGGCAGGCTATATCACGGGCAGTACCATCCGACTCGACGGTGGTTCCATTCGCAGCGTTTGAGCCTCGTAGGCTGCAAACCAACTTGGCCGAGTTCAGCCCATTAGGCCTCGGGTAGTGCCACCGTCAATCGATATATTGGTGCCGTGAATAAATGACGCCCGCTCAGAGGCCAGGAATAAGACTAGATCCGCCACTTCTTCTGGCTGGCCCACCCGGCCGAGGGGCGTTATTCGGCGCCAGGTCTCATCATCGGCTCGAATTGCGCTGCCCGGCTGCAGGGCACCGCGCATCTTGAGAAGACGCTCGGTCAAGATGGGGCCAGGGTTGACGCCAACTACTCTCACTGCGTACCTTGCGGCCGCATCGGCCAAGGCTTTCGTGAAATGATTTAAGGCAGCGTTGACAGCTCCGCCGGTCATGTAGTTGGCGGCAGGATTAAGCCCACCAACACCGATGATGTTAATGATCACACCACTCTGCTGACGCTGCATATGGCGCAGGACCTCGCGCGCCATTCTTACATAGCCGAAGAACTTTAGCGTCCAATCTTCAATCCAGATGTCGTCGCCGAGCTCAAGGAAATCACCCGGTCGGGCGCTGCCGGCGTTGTTGACGAGGATGTCGATGCGTCCGAACCGTTCAAGGCACTTGCTCACGACCTGGGTAATCGCGGCGGCTTGCGTGAGATCGGCCGCAATCGCCTCGAGGCGCTGGCGTGCCGAAAGGTCTGCGGCAGCAACGGTTTCCGCTAGAGCGGTGTGCCCACGAGCGCATATCAGGACCGATGCGCCCTCTTTGAGCAAGGCAAGCGCCGTGGCGCGCCCGATTCCTTTGCTACCGCCTGTAACGATCGCAATTTTGCCGTCCAGCTTTAGTTCCATTGAGACATGGCCTCGCGACAGACCGGTAGTACATAGGCCGACGAAATGCAAATCGGGTTTGACTGCTATCACCGGCAGCCTGAATCTGGCACGATCGGGTTAATTCTGTAGGCTTGTTCGGAGCTGGTCCGGGAGGGCAACGAATCAACCCGGGGGTTGCCGATCCGCTGTTGCCTGAATTTTCGATGAAAGAACTGCTGGAATCTCTTTTACGCCGAGGAATCGAAGGCGCCTATCAGTCGGGCAAACTCAAAACCAAAGACGTTGCGATTGTGCTTGAGGCGCCGCGTGACCCTAGACATGGCGATCTTGCGAACAACGCTCCGCTAGTCCTTGCCAAGGCCGAAGGCAAGGCCCCGATAACTATTGCGGAAGCCATTCGCGAGCACATGGATCCACCCCCTGAAGTTGAAATCACAATCGCGCGCCCGGGTTTTATCAATTTCAGGATGGCGCCGGAGTACTGGCATGCGGAATTGAGGCGCGCTGCTGCCTGTGGTCCCGCTTTTGTCTATCCGCAGATTGGCGCTGGCCGCACTGTTCAGGTCGAGTTTTTATCGGCTAATCCGACCGGACCGTTGACCGTGGGCCACGGCCGCAACGCAGTGTTGGGCGACACCATCGCCCGCCTGCACTCATCGACCGGGTTCCGCGTGACCCGCGAATACTACTTCAACGATGGCGGCCGGCAGATGAAACTGCTGGGACAGTCCGTACACGCACGATACCTCGAAGAACTGGGGCGCCCGGCTGAGCTGCCCGAGGATGGCTACCAGGGTGAGTACATTCGTGAGGTCGCGCGTTCACTGCGTGCTAGGTACGGCGAAACGCTTGTCAATGAAGCCCCGGATGCTGAAGTTTTCCGGGTCGCCGCCGTGGAGGAGATCTTCGCAGATATTCGCCATACCTGCGAGCGGCTTGGAATCAGCTTTGACATTTATACCAATGAGCTCGACTTGATCCGTGATGGACGAGTGCAGGCCGCGCTGGACGCGTTACGAGCCCGGGGATTGGTGATCGAGCGCGACGGAGCCCTCTGGCTCAACGGTGAAGCGCTAAATCTGGTCAACAAAAAGGATCAGGTTCTGGTCCGCTCGACCGGAGAGCCGACTTATCGGACGCCTGACATCGCGTATCATATCGATAAGCTGAGGCGCGGCTTTGACGAAATCGTCGATGTATTCGGTGCCGACCATATCGCCGAACATGAAGGGGTGATCGCTGCGCTGAGGGCGCTCGGCTACGATACCAGGCCGATCCGGGCGGTAATTTACCAGTTCGTGACCCTGACTCGGGGAGGCGCGAAGGTCAAGATGTCGACGCGGAGAGCCACTTACGTGACGCTCGACGAGTTGATAGACGAAGTGGGCTCCGATGTCGTGCGATTCTTTTTTCTGTTCCGAAAGCATGATAGCCACTTAGACTTTGATCTTGATCTGGCCAAACGCCAAGCACCGGAGAATCCCGTCTTTTATGTGCAGTACGCCCATGCCCGTCTCGCCAGCGTCTTTCGCGAGGCCGACAAAGCCGGACTTGGCGTTGCCGACGCGGGGACGGTCAAGCTCGAGCTCCTCTCGAAAGAGGAGCTTGCGCTGGCCAAGAAAGCACTCGGTATCACCGAGGTGGTGGAGGAAGCGGTGGTGGCCCTTGAACCTCACCGGATCCCGTTTTACCTGCTGGAATTGGCTGGTGATTTCCATCGCTACTATAACAAGCCGGCAAACCGTATAATCGACCCGCAGCAGCGTGACTTGAGCCTGGCGCGGCTGTTCTTGGCGCGCGTGCTGCAATATTCGATTGCGGGTGGCTTACAGTTGTTAGGCGTGACCGCGCCTGAGCGAATGTAACGCAATTTATAGTTGTTAAAGAGGCTCGCATGCGGTTTGAAGTCAAAGCTGGCGGTATTGCCGCAATCGTTGTCGCCATGACCTTGCTGTCAGGTGCGGTGTTCGTCCTTGGGCTGCTGGCTGGTTATGACGTTGGGCGCCAGGCACAGATTGATACCGCCCAACTTGCTACGAGCTATCCGTTGCCGCCGGCGGCTACCTCTTCGCAGGCGTCAAATCAGTCCCTGGAGGGCGGCGCCAGCTCTATGCCGCAACCATCGTCCGTAGCCAACTCGTCTGGTGCAGGGACCACCAGTGTGACCGCGCTGGCCGACGACAACTCAGTTGCTAAACGGCCAAATCCCGCGCCAATATCCAACTCGAGCAGCGTTTCGGGGCCGAATCGTCTTGTTACTGCTTCAACTTCGGGACGGTCCACGACTTCTCGCTCATCGGCAACCGATGCCGGTTCAACTTCAGGCCCAAATTCCGAGGCTGGCGATGAGTCCGGCGACTCGTCGGAAGCCGCTGGTGCGTCTGGCCGCAAAGTTGCCGCGACCGAATCGCACCGCCGCAAGCCGTACAATATTGAGATCGAAGCCGCGATGGACATCGCGGGCGCGGATCAGATGATGGAGCGCTTACAGAAACTTGGATACAGCTCGCATCTGGTACCCACCGAAATCGACGGTCAGCGCTGGTACAAGGTTGAGGTCGGACCCTACGCTACCGCCGAAGAGGCGTCCGCCGCGGAGGCTGAGCTGCGCCAGCGCTATGACGCGACTTACGGTGGAGTTGGCCGCCGAAGCGTCGCCGGCTCGCAAAACAGTGCCTCTGAAGATTCGGAAGAATGAACAATGGCGTTCTTATGCTCTCTGACAGTCTGTCCCGATCGTGGATGATGATCTCAGTGGCAGACCTCCAGTCGCCGCTAGTCGCCTAATAGTGCGCCGATCGCCGAGGCGATTGAGTAATCCCCCGGGGTCAACGTCCCTGTCCGAACCGTGGCGTTCGATCTATCGTGCGCTAACGGGTGTTGAGTTCGCCGTCTGGAACTTGCGAGATCGTGCAAATCTCCCCAGGAGTTCGACGATCAACTCGTCAAGCAGGCATTCCTCCCCCGTCGCGCTAACCATCTGGCGAGTGCTGTCCTCGCGGGTCCGAAATTGCCGGAATTTGCCCATCTCCGCTGAAGTCCGGCTTGGTCGTAGCAGGCACCGGCCATCAACGCGGCGAATGTTCGAGCCGTATTCCAGGCGGTGCTCGTACTGAACAAGAGCCGGCGTCCCGCGAGCGCGTTATTCTTGACTTGCTCTTAGCCTTCGAAGAGCCAACGCATCGCGAAGCCGAGTCGGGAAAATCAGCGCCGATCTACGAAGACGCGTTCTTTTGCCAGCCAGATTGCGGAATTCGCGAAGTCGATGAACCGAGCCTCGTCCTCGATCGCGATTTCGATCGCACGCTTGCCTTCAGGTGTACTACCGGCCAGCGCGAGATCGGAGCGATCGAACCAGGCCTCAGCATGTCCAATGTACGGTGCGACCTTGGTTCCGCGGCTATCGCGCAACTGTTGCTCGAGTTCATCCTCGAATCTGTGGACCTGTACATAGCGCCGAATGCGCATGGCAGATGCTATACCCCGAATGGTTGGACCGTGGCTGGTTCGCCAATAGAGCTGCGCCTGGTCCATTGTCATGTTTGATGGAGAGCGGAGACAGAAAAAAAGCTTGACCAGCGAGCTGTGTTCACGTGCTACCAACTCCTCAGGCACCGGGTTTACCTGAGGATACTCATATGCCAACCACAGAGGCGAATTAGGCAGATCTATAAATTTAGTCTCGTCCTCGAGCAACTCGCGTCCCGCAGCTTGACCGGCATCGCTGTTTAAACCGGCCACGAGTGCTTCGCGGCTAGTCCACCACAATTCAGCGACTCCGTCGTAAGCCGACTCCATGCGGCCACGTGAATTCGCTAGTTGCTGGTTCGCGGGATCATCAAGCGTATGAACTTGAATATATCGCAGGATACTGAGTGTTGTAGCATGCTTGGCGACGAGTGGCCCATGCACCGTGCGCCAATAGTCTTGAAATTCAGCCCGCGACATGCCCGGTTTGCGCCGTAGCAGATAGGTTAGACGAATCATGCTGTTGCCTCGCTTCCAAGTTGATCTTTGCTTTGTAATCTGCCGCGCTGAGCGCAGCTCCGGAGAAAGCAAAGTTTGACCACTGCGGCCTAGGGTTCTGGAATGAACTCGACTAACGCATTTGCAGCCTCGTCGATTCTGACTTGCGGCGCAGCCGGCAACCTCAGCTTTGCGCCGCTCACACAGCGTCCCGTGAGAATGTCATACCGATAGCCGTGCCACGGACACTCGACAATACCATCGCAAACCTCAGACTCAGCGAGTGACCCCAGCATGTGGGGGCACAGTGTTGCATAGGCAACTAGTTTCCCATGGTGTTCGACGATCCGATAGGTCCGGCCGTTGCAATCCAGAGTAAAAGGGACTCGTGCTCGAACCTCCGCCAAGGGCCCCAGCACGATGGAAGCTCTTTTTTTGTGCATCTGCTTGTCAAGAAGGTCCAGCTGTAATTGCCGCTCGGACATCATCCTGACGTCTTCATCGTAGAGTCTTGAATAGAGCTTGGTATAGAAGCGTGCCAGCTCACCTCGTCGGCCCTGCTCTACTCCCGGGACAAAGAAATCTACGACCACCAACGTGGCGTTCTCGCTGATGGAAAACGCGTGGGTCCACACCTCGGTTCCCTTTCCAGGACCATCGAGCGTGGTGGTGATCCATCGCCGCAATTCGGGCTCGAGGCGGAGCTCGATAACTATACCGCGATTCTCCTTATACGGATGCGGCCAAACACGGGCTCGAAAACCCCACGCTCCCGCGTCATGGCATTCGATTCGAGCGAAGCTACTTCGATGAAGGAAAGGAAGATGTTCCCAGTCGATAGCGTTTTCGTACAGTCGCTGGATGCTGACGGGTAGTTCGCGCCGATAGGTACCGACATGTGGCACCTTCCGGTCTGCATATGAATCGCTGCTCATACAACCCTACCAGTGTGAACAGGACCTAAATTTCGAACTTATCGAGAGGCACGCTCGCTTTTGGCAGCAAGTATCGCAAAAACCGTACAGTCATTTGTGGGTAAAAGATTTTACACGGTTCAAAATCGCCGATGTGTGGGTCGGTGTCAAATTAAGCGTTCGTTTGACCTAGGACAAAAAGTTACAGAGTGTCGGATAGTTGCACATCTCTTTTCATCTTTGAGCGCAGTCAGGCTCGTGATAGCCCTGCGCACATCTAAAGTCAAAGATAGAGCAGCAAGATAAAGCTGGGCAGAACAGTTCGAGGCCCGCGACCACCTCGATGGTATCGAACTTGCGACCTGACTAGCGCTCATATAGGGCCTGGAAAAGCGGATTTTCCGATTGTGCTCGCCCCAGTCTTGTCGATCGTCTCCGGGTCTAGCCTTGAGTCCCTCGGAGATTTTGAACGTGCATGAAACAGATTTGCGCAAAAGGAATGAATCGATTGAGTTCCTGGGATATCTCAGGCTAACGTTCGGAACGCTTAGTATCCAAGCACGGCCATTCAATCGCCCTGCTATAAACCATCGCGCATCAGATTAGCCGGTATCGGCTGTGAGACAAACTTCAATGAACCTGCTTCTTCTGATCATCGTCCTTATGCTTCTTGTAGCCGCTCTGCCAACATGGCCGTACAGTTCAGGTTGGGGATACTATCCGAGTGGCGGTGTAGGGCTCGTGCTGATCGTTTTGATTATTCTTCTGCTGCTCGGCCGAATTTAAATTTTCTTGCGCGACTTTTGCCGCCTGCTTCGAGTTTTTCAACGCGATGCCTTCTTGCGGCTACCACTCCAACAAAGGTGAACAGCATGAGATACCTTCACGCGAGAGCTCGGATATACCTGGTGGTTGCATGCATGCTGCTCGGTGGTGTTCTGAGCGGGGCACCCGCATTGCTTGCCGAATCGAATTCTACAACGACTCCTCGGGTTCGGGTTGGTAAGACGTTGACAGGTGCGGCGACCGTGTATCCCGATCTGTTGAATGGCCACAAGACAACGAGCGGCGAGACATTTCACCAGACCGGCCATACGGCCGCGTCCAATTCCATTCCGCTCCAGAGTCGGGTGAAGGTAACCAATCTTGAAAACGGAAAAAGCACCGACGTCAAAGTCAACGACCGCGGCCCTAAGCTAGGCAAGCATAAAATTGATTTGTCTAAAAAGGCCGCTCATGAAATCGGCCTGACCGCCAAGCAGGGTAAGGTGCCGGTGGCTGTCCAGGTCACTGGCGCAGAGTCCCACACCACTAAGGCATCGACCGCGCCCGAAAGGATGGTTCCATAAAAGCTTAAACAACTGCGACCTTAACCGCGCGAGACACTGATCGAGCCTCCCGGTATGCCAACTGTCAGCAGTTCACAACAGCCATAACGGATGCCGCGCCCGCGGTTTCCGGTCCAAAGATTAACTGGAGAGCTCAGCGCGGCGGCAGATCGATCCGAGCAATCGAACCAAGCGCGCAGCATGACAGACTATGCCAGCGTGTTAACCCATGCGGCGTCGCCCGTTTTTAGCAGCAGAGCCTGGCGCTGACGCTGGCCACAAAATCCGAACTGTTTCAACATTCCGCGCTAGGTCTCGCGCAACTACTCGGGATTCTCCCCGGTCTTTTGCTTTCCTTCGGATGACGTAAGGAGGCGGCTATCAGGGGACGGCGAAGCAGTGGAGGCGGCGAGCGGATTCGAACCGCTGCATCGAGGTTTTGCAGACCTCTCCCTTAGCCACTTGGGTACGCCGCCCCTGTCAAAATCACCTTAGCATGGCGCACTTTAATGCGACAGTCAGAAGCCTGGATACTTTCGGCTTCAACCGCCCGCCCGATGATGCAGCCTTAACCCAATGAAGATTATTGGCAAACTTTAACGGACGATCAGCTGCGGCGCTTGGTTGGGATTGATTTGAGCCCCCGTGCCGGGGCAGACATAATCGGGATGCCATGTTTGCCTGCAACGTTACGAGCATTTTAGGAGCTGCCTATGGTTGCGACGGAACCCAGCCTGATGCCCCTACACGAGGCTGCCCGACGGATTCGAACTGGCGAGCTTTCTCCGCTCGAGCTAACGGAATCCTGCCTCAGGCAAATCGACCGTCTTGAGCCGGAGATTAAGGCGTGGGTAACCCTCGATCGCGAAGGTGCTTTGCGCCAGGCCGAAGTACTGGCCGAAGACGCGCGCTCCTATCGGTTTCGCGGAGTGCTTCACGGAATTCCAATCGGCATCAAAGATATCTATTTTACCGCCGGCATGCGCACTACCGCGGGTCACCAGTCGATGTTGCAGTTCGTTCCCTCCTACGACGCTGCCGTCGTTGAGCGTCTTAAGCAGGCGGGCGCCATCATTTTGGGCAAAACCACAACCACGGAGTTCGCGCTAATGGCTCCGACAGCGACTCGCAATCCATGGAATCTAGACCATACGCCGGGCGGCTCCAGCAGCGGTTCAGGTGCGGCGGTCGCGGCCAGGATGTGTCCGGCGGCAATTGGTTCTCAGACCGGCGGTTCAACCATTAGACCGGCGGCTTATTGCGGCATAGTCGGATTCAAGCCCACCTATGGCCGGATTAGCACATTCGGCATGATCCCGCTGGCGCCGAGCACGGATCACGCTGGGATACTGGCGCGCTCAGTTAGTGATCTGCCGTTGATCCTTCAGGCGCTGGCCGGGCACGACACACGTGACCCCGCCTCAGCGACGGCCCCGGTCGGTGATTACAGCCGGGAGGCTGATCTGGAGCCCAGCGAGCCGATTATTGCGTTGATGACGGGCGGTTTTCTCGAGAAGGCATCTGATGAAATTCGCCTGAATCTAAGTGAGGTCGCTGAGTGCCTTGCAAACGCCGGAGCGCGGATTGAGCGAATTCCACCGCCATTTAGTTTGGACAAGTTGAGCCGAGCATTCTTTACGATCTTGACGGCTGAAGCCGCAGCCTACCATCGGGAAGAGCTGATCAATCGACCGGAGAATTTCGATGGGCAAACCCTGGGGTTTCTCAAGCAGGGGATGGAACATTCGGCGGTCGAATATCTGCAGTCGCTCGAAGTACAACGCAGCTTCCGCCGCGAAGCCGCGACCATCCTGCGCCGATACGATGCTATCCTGGTTCCGTCAACCAACTTCACTGCACCTGCGGGACTGGGTTCGACCGGCGATCCAATCTTCAACAGTCCCTGGAGCATGACTGGAAATCCAGTGGTGGGGCTTCCTTCAGGGATCACTCGCGGCGGCCTTCCGATGGGGATTCAATTGGTCGGGGCCGCTTTCGCCGAAGGGCGCCTGCTCGGACTCGCCAAATGGTGCGAGCGCCAACTCGGATTCGACCTCCTACCGCCGATTTTAAGCGCGTAGGCTGAAGACGGGTTGGCACGCGAACGCGAGGGTCAGTATCTAACGGTTAATGGTACGATGACTGATCGTGTCTAAATGGGCGGCACGGGCCTTGTTCCTGGTGACGAACCGTGCCGCTCCAAAGCCTTGCCTCATTCGGTCGGACCGGCAGCGCCCTGAGCTTCGCCCTCGCCTGCCGATGACCCGAGCACGCTTTGCAAAATTTGACGTTTCTGGGATCGGAGTTGTTGCAACTGTGAGTAAACTGTTGACGCCTGTGAAAGATTGGGGGCGGTCCTGAAGAGGTTTTGCCAGACGGTCATGCGCTCTTGGGTCATCGCCTGCAGAGCGTTGGAAAAGGCGGAAATTTGACTGCTGCAACCCGAGCTCGTGACAGTATTCGATACCAGGCAGGACATCATCGCGTCATGTGCGCTCTTGAGATTTGCGCGATCGGTGGCGAGATTGGCGTCATTGGCGAAGGCGCTTGCAATCTGACTGTGATTCAAGCCTGCTGCACGCGCCAGTAGCCACATGCCGTGTCCGCCTCCCCCTGGGTGGCCAAAACCCTGTGCGAGAACCAGTCCTGAAGCAGCCGCGAGGATGGCGACTGACCCCGCGATTGCCGCCAAGGCATGCTTGCCGTTCATGCGAACTTTAGCCATCAATATTTGACCTCCGTCGAGCCCTTGCGGCTCTCGCTGGTGAATACGTAATCTGGCAACAGTGGTTTCGCCGCCTTGCCGTTCGGCGGGTCTTAACCAGCGAGGTCGTGCAAGGATTGGGGCGCAGCAGGTCTCAGCGCGTCCGCAGTTTGCGCACGTCACCGACCCTTGTGGTTACGCCGCTACGATCGAAATGATCCAGCAAGGCGATCGCGTACTTGCGTGATGCACTGAGCAAATCGCGATAAGTGCCTGCCGTGATTTCGCCGTCGGCGGTCAGCCGCGTGATGAGCTGCTCCTTGGCCGATTCGAATGACCCTTTGCTGAAATAGAGATCGGTCGCCACCTTGACCACGTGGCCTTCTCGCTCCAAGGCGGCCAAGACTGCCCGGAGATTGGACAAATTCGAGCTCGGCAGATTCAAGGCCTCGGCCAGCTGTTTGACCTCGGGCGGATGATAGCCGGCTGCCGCAAGTAGCTTGTTGACTCGTGATGCCAGCGCGCCCATTTCGCCGCCGAGTTGAACCTTATGAGTCTTTAACCGGAGCGTGTTATCTTCACGAACTATCTCAGTTTCGCGTGTTAGACGATCGAGCACACCGCGAAATGCTCGCGCGCTCACTTCGTAAGGCAGCTTCAGACGCAGCGACTCCATGTCCATGCCTGGCGAAAGCGGATCAGTTCGATGATGGGCGGCGATAGCCTCGACGGCCATCTGCTTGAGTTCGTCCCACCTGTCAGTGGTAACAAAGCTTTCCTCGTCACCGAGTTGTAGTTTGAGAAAGCGCCCATCGCGCAACGCTGCCTCAACCTCCGTGAGAGGAGTGTTAAGCAGTTGTGCGATCTGCTGAGCTGTTAGTGACAGACTGTCCTGCAAACTCAGCATGGCTTCGATCACCGCGGCACCGAACGGGGCAGTAAGCGCATTTACGTGTTTTAGATATTGGTCAATCGGTCTGCGTATGCGACGGCCGAGCGGGTTCAAGACAATCCCGCCACCCAAGGTACGCAAATTGGTCTCATCGCGGATGACGAAGCGGTCGCCGGCGAGCACCGTCATCGGCTCTCTGAGCACGAGCTGCACGAGTCCCGACGCTTTTGGAGCGATCTCGGCGGAGTCCAGTGTAATTGCCCGAGCGAGGGTTTCCGCCGTGCCGGCAAACAAGCGCACGCGTTGATTGTTCTTGAGAGGACGCTTGGCTGCGGGTCGGATTTCAAGACTAGTGTCGATCCGGGTGGTTACCAGTTGGAGAGCGTCATCCGCCAGCACATCGCCCCGTTTGAGCTCGAGCTTTTCGGAGCCGACGACGTTGAGTGCCACTCGTTGGCAGAGTCCCGCGCTCTCGACCGCTTCACCATGCATCTGGATCGAGCGCACTCGTACTTCGGTGCCGCTCGGTAACACTCGAAGCTTTTGCCCAACTCCGACCGAGCCACCCATCGCTGTACCGGTTACCACTGTCCCGTGTCCTTTGATGACGAAAACACGATCGAGTGGTAGGCGAAACAGGCCGGTCACTCGCCGCGCCTGGAAACCCTCAAGTTGCCGGACCATTTCGGCGCGTAGCTGGTCCAGGCCTGAACCGCGCAGGGATGAAACCGGGATGATAGGCGAGCCGGCGAGTGTTGTTCCATCGGCCAGCAGTTCGATTTCCTCGCGCACCTCCTCCAGTCGCCGGTCGTTCACCAGGTCGGACTTGGTAATGACAAAAATACCGTGGGTCACACCCAGGAGGTGGAGGATGTCCAAATGTTCTTCACTCTGGGGCATCACGCCGTCGTCGGCAGCGACCGCAAACAACACCAGATCAATTCCATGTGCGCCGGCCAGCATGTTGCGGATGAAACGCTCGTGGCCTGGTACGTCGACAATCCCTGCACGCGTTCCATTGGGCAGCGTGAAATAGGCGAAGCCCAGTTCGATCGAAATTCCGCGCTCCTGTTCTTCCCTGAGTCGGTCAGTTTCTTGACCGGTAAGCGCGCGGATTAGGGCCGTCTTGCCGTGATCGATATGGCCGGCAGTGCCGACAATCGCGTGAATAACTTGCGGGCCCATTGGCGACGGTCGGGGAGCTGCGGGGCGCCCATGGGACGCCGCGCAGCGGCAAAGGTGGAATCTGGGTCCTGTTCCCCGTGGCGGATGCGGACAGGCGACAATGCCCCGTCAGCTTTTCATTTGGTCAGTAAACATCTTCATGTCGAAGTAATCGCGCCAAGCCTTGATCTTGCCGTTGGGGGCGGTCTCGAAGACTCCCGCCACCGGTAGCGACATGCGCTTACCGTTAACTTCAAATGAATCAATCCGCTCGTTGAAAACCAGATGACCGGAAGAAGCCGAGTTGAGAATCTTAAATTCGAGCCAGGTCGTGCCCTTGAGCAGACCTTCGATGGTCTTGCGGATCGCTTCCTTGCCGGTGGCCGGCTTCAATGGGATGTTGTGATAAACGGCATCCTCGGTGAAGAATTCCATTATTTGATCGAGATTCAAACGCGACCAAGTTTTACAGAATTCACTAACAATGCTTTCAGCCTCACTCGACATTGTTTTTTCCTCCGACTTGATTGACGCTGAAAGAGTCTTAACCTCTTGGAAACGAAGCGCGGCGTTGACAGTCTTTATTTTATCGACCAGACAGATTTTGCGTTGCCTATTCCTGGTCGAGATAAAAACGATCCTCGTCTTTGTTGTAGCCGAATAATTCGGCAAAACGTCCCCAGTTTACAATGGTAGAGAATAGCTTTTCCGGAGGTTCATTCGGCAGCAACATAGCCAGATGCTCGAGCACGAGCTCTTTCTGCAGTGAACGGTTTTCCTGCCCGTGGAGCAAACGCATGAAATAGGCAAACAGACCAAGTTGCTTCAGCCTTTCGCGCACGATCAGCTTGCGCTGATTGACGTCACTCTCGACGCATTTCTGCCCCAATGGTTCGATCACCACGTCACCATCCGGGGTGGAAACGAACCCGAGAATCTCAGCGGTTTTCATGACTTTGAGGAGATCACTGAAGTTGAACTGCAAGTCGCGGGCAATCTTGTAGCCATCTTCACGCCCGCCGCGGTCCTTAAGTAGTTCAAGGAGTCCGAAAACCGAGGTCAATTGGCAATCTGGAATTGGATTAATCCCAGTGGCCGGCATCAAGCTCGCTCCTCAATCAACGAGAAGACCTTATCGGTAAGTGCGTTAAAGACTTCCTGACGACGGTCACGCGGCCGCTCCAGATCGACCTTCAGCTCGGCGCCGATCCTCCCGGGCGAGGCGGACATGACGACGATTCGCCCGGCGAGTTCCACCGCTTCTTCAATTACGTGGGTAACTATTACAATTGTATGCACGGGCATATCCGGCGACTGCCAGAGGTCGAGTAGCTCTTCTCGCAAAGTGATCGCAGTCAGTGCATCCAATGCCGAGAAAGGCTCATCCATCAGCAGCACTTTGGGCTCGACAGCGAGAGCGCGAGCGAGCCCAACTCTTTGCTTCATGCCACCTGAAAGTTCGCGCGGGTAAGCCTCTTCAAAGCCGTCGAGACCCACCTTGTCGATGTAGATGCTGGCGCGCCGCTCGCGTTCGGCGGCAGGAACGCCCCGCGCTTCCAGACCCAACTCGACGTTAGCCTTAACCGTTAGCCAAGGGAGTAGAGCGAAGGATTGGAAGACTAGGGCACATTCCGGGTTGATTCCGTCGACTTGCTTGCCCTTGTACAGCACCTGCCCCGCACTCGGCGGTATCAGGCCGTTCATAATCCGCAAGAGGGTCGATTTGCCGGAACCTGAAGGGCCGACGATCGCGACAAATTCGCCTTCTTCAACATTAAAGTTTATGTCTTCGAGCACGCGCAAATTCCCCTTGGCATGCTTGAAGTTCTTCGAAACATGACGCAGCTCAAGCAGGGGCATGGGTCAGAGGGGTCAGGCTCATTCATTGGAATTTACCGCGGACGGAAGGGTTATATCGTTTACAATCGCCACGGCGCGTTGCGCTAATACTCAATCCTATAGCGCTCTGTCGCAAGATCGTACAGGCGGCGCCAGACCAGTCGATTCAACAGGATCACGACTAAAACCATCGAGAGCAAGCTCAGCAGAATCATCACGCCGCTCCCTCCCTGGTAAGTGGCGCCGTCGAGCAGAGCGCCCAGCCCGAAAACCTTGTACGTATGGCCTCGATAGACGAAGTACTCCGACAAAATGAGCGCATTCCATCCTCCGCCCCATGCCGTGATGCTGCCCGTTAGGAGAGAGGGGATCATCGCGGGGATCGTCAGCTTGCGCCAAGTCGCCAGGCGACCGAGGCCGAAGGAGCGGACCGCTTCTTTGAGGTCTGCAGGAATCTGGCTCACGCCGCCGAGCAAGTTGAACAACAGGTACCATTGCATCCCAGTAAGAATCAAAAGTATTGAAGCGAGATTCATACCACCGGTGACGTGGATTACGAATACCACAATCAAGGGAAAAAGCGCGGTTGCTGGAATCGAGCCTACGATTTGCGCGATGGGTGTCAGTCGCCGCGCGAATCGTTGGTTCTCGCTCGCCGCAATGGCACAAGGCACGGTCCACGCCAGCGAGATCAGATAGGCTGCCAGTAGACGCAGGATCGAGCAGACGGTCGCAGCCGGTATCGAACGGGCAAGTGCGGGCCACGGCTGCAGGAGCTCGCTCACCAGAGCAATCGTGCCGTCAATGACAGCATAGGTCAAAAGCAACGCCAGGCTGACGACCAGTGTGATACGTGCATACTGCGTCGCCCGCATGACTCCGGGATGAGCAGCTGGATTAAACGGCGGGGTCGATCGGAGGGCACGACGGATGGCGCGGAACAGCGGGTGCAACAAGGCCCGGAGCAGCCTTGTAATCAGCGGACCTACCGCACTGAGCGCATCGAGCATGCCCAGGGAGCGGCTCGGCTCGGTGGAGGCGGCGAATTCATACCGGAATTTCTCAGCCCAAATCGACAACGGCTGCCATACCACCGCATCCATCAACACTATAATGGCCAAAAGGATACTCAGGCCCGCCAGCATCTCTCCAGACCGGCCCTTGTCCGCCGCCGACATCAGGAAACTGCCCAGACCAGGCAGCTGATAATGAGCCGGCCCTGCCGTAATTATTTCGCAGGCGATTAGAAAGTACCATCCTGCCATCCAGGAAAGAATCGAGTTGTAGACCAGCTTGGGGACACATGCCGGGAGGATCAAACGGCGCAGCTTGAGCCAGCGGCTAGCGCCAAATGCGTCGAGCGCTTCGAGCGAGTCAGCCGGAATCGTGCGCACCGACTCGTAAACGCCCAAAGCCATATTCCACGCCATACTGGTAAAGATCAGAAAGATGGCGGCGAGCTCTATCCCCAAGCGCCCGCCATGAGTAAGGGCGACGAAGAAGTAGATTGCGGCAGGAAAAAAGCCTACCACCGGCACTGATTGCGCGACATCGATCACTGGCAGGAGGATACGCTCCGCCATTCGGCTCGAGGCCGCCGCGGTGCCGTAGAACAGCGAAAACAGCAGCGCCACGACGTATGCTGTCAGCATCCGGTAATATGAGCAGAAGGCGTAATATGGCAGCGCCGCGAGGGCGACGCTCAAGCGGGGTCTGGGCAGTAAAATCACGTATCGACGGTAGGCCACGAACAGGGCGACGATCGCGGCCAACGCCAGGAACGAGAGGAAGCCGTTGATCAGGTGGCGCGCGCGTAATTCAGGCATGGAACGTTTCTCAGGATAGCTGCTTCCTGCGGTCACTCAAACAGCACGATCGCCCGACCGCCAGCGAGGTCCACGCCACCTTGACCCGCTTTACGTCAAAACCGATGAAACACCAGCAGACGACTTCTCAATGGCGGCTTGTTGCAGGTGACGACTGGCAGCTTGGTTCTGAACCAAGGGTCAACGATGCAGATCTCTCAATTGAGGCGGAGTCGAAAATCCTGCTTGAAGCCCAATCCCTGGACCGAGTAGTCCATGTCGTAACCGTCGAAAGTCTCGCCTGGAGCGGCATAGCGCTGTGGACCATAGCCACCCGCCTGGTCGGCCTCGGTGTCGTGCCGTTGTCCGCTCATGAAGCCCGACACGCACTTTTTCAGTACGATCTTGTCAACCGAACAAATTGGGCGGCTGCCGCGGGCTTTCATCCAACCAGCGGTGCCTGGATGCATCTGCTCGAGGCGGCGCTTTTCGCGACAGTCGGGACCAACGATTCGGCGGCGCGCTTAGGATTTGCTTTAGCTGGCATACTACTGGTTGCGATGATAGCCCTGATGCGTCGGTTCATCGGACGCGCTGGAAGCATCGGTGCAGCCACCTTGGTTGCCATCTCGCCCACATTCACTTTTTTCTCGCGGAGCAGTTCGACGGCCATCGTGGTTGCGACGCTCACCCTAGCGTCGTTCGTTGCATTTATAACGCTAGTGCACAAGCCGAGGCTTCTGCCATCGACTTGCCTGGGTGTGGCGGCGGGGCTTCTCTGTGAAACCTCGGCCGCTGGGATAGCCACTGGCGGAATTCTGATTGCTGGCCTGATGCTCCTGGGGGTGTTTCTGATGATGGTCTTGGAGCGGCCCTTGCTCGAGCTTCGCGTATGGCTTGGGCGCTACGCGTCGTTCATCCTGACGGCGGGCGTCACGGCCGCAGTCTCGTGGTTTCTCCCACACGCACTTTTGTTCAAAATTGCAGATATTTACCAAAGCCTCAGGGAGCTCAGTGCGGGGTTCAGCGCTCATTCTTATTTCAAAGGTGTGGAATTCTATGCTCCTGGGTTGTTGCTTTATGAGTTTTCGCTTATCGCAGCCGCTATTGTCGGTTTGGTAGTTACCATTTTCAGCGTACCCCGCTCTCGCTTGGCCTTTTATCTACCGTGCTGGACGCTGCTCACGCTCGCATTCTTCGTCGGCAGTCACACTCGCGAACCGGACCGGCTTGTGATTTTACTCGTGCCGATGGTAATGCTTGGCGGCAGCGGCATTGAATACCTTTACCGCAGCAGAGCGTGGCGTTTTGCCAGATATTTTGTCTTGATCCTGGGTGGGATTACGGTTTACTGCCAGATAGCGGCCAGCTTCATTTACCCAGCCCCGGCAGCCAACCGGCTTGGTCACGCAAACCTGTATTGGACGGATGGTGCAACTCTTCTGGCCGCACGAACGCAACTCAGAGCGATACGGACGCGCTTCCCCTCGCAAGGTGGCACCGTATTCATGCAAGGCAGCTGGCCACCGTGCCTGCGGTGGTACCTGCGCGATTTCCGCCCCGCCACGTCCAGCAAAAGCGCCGATTTAGTAGTTTATTCCAATCCTCCTGCGAGCTTGAGCGAGCCTGATTTCAACGACGTCTCGAGCCTCGATTTGCAAACCGCCTGGCAACCCACACTACATACTCTGAATCCGGCACGGGCCTTTCGATTTGTGTTCTTTGCGGAACCATGGCTCGAACTGCAAACGACTACGGTATGGGTGGTGGTGCATGCACCGGCTGATGTCACCCCCACCCTGGTGATCCCACCCAATTAAAAACAGGTTCTTTGCGGCGAGGTCTCTGAGCCGAATAGGCGATAGGCCAGATCACCGGGAGACGAGAAAACCGCACTTGCCCCTAGCTCCTGCAATCGGGCCTGCATTGCAGGGTCGCTCGCTATTCCAAGAAAATCCACTCCAGCATCGCGAGCAGCCTGGGCGTCGGCTTCGCTGTCACCGACCATAATGGTTTCGTTCGCCACCCGACAACTCATCTGGATTGCACGAGCCAACATCATGGGCGAAGGTTTGAGGGGCAACAGGCTATCACGGCCGACGATCGTCCTGACCGTATGAGTGAGCCGATGCAGCTGCAACCAGCGTTCGACGGTCCGAGATGAGTTGGACGTGACAATTGCGATCTGCCTCCGACGAGCATTCAACAATAACATCAGCTCAGGCGCACCATGGAGCGGGACGGCTTTCTCGACTCCTCTAAGTTCGTACGATTCGATAATCGCAGAGGCCTGTCGGGAGATTTCAGTGCCTCGGTGGGGCTCAGCCATCTGGCGAGCGAGCAGAGCGTCGTACAGTGGTAAGTTGCGAGTGGGGAACTGCCGGAGGAGAGCTTCGTCCACGCCTTGGCGACGGAGAAAGCATTCCAGAGCCCGACGGCTGGCTTTCCAATCGACCTGCCTTTCCAGGGCAGTCAATGTGTTGTCGAAATCAAACAGCCAGAGCCTGCGTTCTAAAAAGGCATATAGAGCTGGCATTGGCAGTCGTTATAGCTTTCAATCGCCATCCACCAGCCGGTGAGAATCGCTGTTAAAGTGCTGGGTCGAGAACTCAAACAGTTCTGCGTCTTCAAGCGCCTCCATTTGATGGACCAAGCCGGGTGGCACATCCATACACTCCCCTGGCCCCATCTCGAATTCGTCAATTACATCGGAATCGGCCGACTCTTTAATCCGTACTTTGAGTCGACCCGAGCGCAGGAAAAACGACTCCGTCTTGAGCTTGTGAAAATGCAGTGAGCATTTGTGCCCGCGTCGTATTTCCAGGATTTTGCCGCAGTAAAGCTCATTATTTGCGATCCAGATTTCGCGGCCCCATCCCTTCGGCTCGATGTGAATTGGTTGGCGTGCTCGTGACATCTAAAGGTCATCCTTTGCCGTGTTGATTGATTCTACGTGAACATTATGCGCGAAGGTACAGTTACATGGTATGGCATTTTGGTCTAATTAGATTAATTAAGTGGTGAAAATAGTTCTTGTGACGAGTCGAAGGCACAAGAATTCCCACAAGCTTGAATTTGCTGCTATAGAGCTTAATCATAGTCAACGATACTTTGCTAGGATTTTCGGCGGCTATTTTCGTTGGAAGTGGTCAGCAATCACCTTTGCCACGCAGCCAGTGATTCTTCGTGCCGTTGGTAAGTGTAAGAATTCGTTGGGTCCGTGCGCGTTCGCATGGGGACCCAAGACTCCGGTGATGAAAAATTGCGCCTCGGGAAAGCGTTCGCCGAGCATACTCATGAAAGGGATTGTGCCCCCCACTCCCATGAACCCGGGTGGCTCACCAAACCACTCTCGCGAAGCCGCATCCAATGAACGCTCTAGCCACGGAGCTAAAGGGGGTGCGTTCCATCCCGCCGCGCCCCAGTCGCCGGTAAAACTGACCCTTGCCCCGTAGGGCGGATCGGACTCCAGAATCCTCTTTACTGTGAGCGCGGCGGCTTTGGGATCAACTTTCGGTGGAATGCGAATCGAGAGCTTGAGCGCGGTGAACGGCCGCAAGACATTACCCGCATGCTCGACGGGTGGTAAGCCATCGGCACCTAAGACAGCCAAAGCCGGTCGCCAGTCACGATTCAGGATTAATTCTGCAAGATCCTGGTCGACTGGACTGGCCCCTGGCACGAAGGGAAATTCCTCGGCGATCGAATTGCCCAGGACAGCGGCGGCAGCAGACGCTTCGCGGATGCGCTCCGGCGGAATCTCAGTGTACAACTCCGGCAACAGCACTTGACCACTTTTTTCGTCTTCAATCCTGCTTAACAGCTGGCGCACCAGCCGAAAACTGTCGGGTACAATGCCGCTACTTCCTGAATGCACGCCTTCAGTCAGGATCTCGACCTTCAGCACACCGCCGATTAAGCCGCGCAATGAAGTCGTGCACCAAAGCTGACGATAATTGCCACAGCCAGAGTCAAGCCCGATCACCAACGTGGGGTGTCCGATCCGCTCGCCGATCTTTTCCAGATAAGCCGGCAGGTCCGAGCTGCCGCTCTCTTCACAAGCTTCGATTACTATGACGCAGCGGGCATGAGGTATCGATTCGGCGCGTAAAGCAGCGATCGCGGTCAAGCAGGCGAACATGGCATAGCCATCGTCGGCGGCTCCGCGCCCGTAAAGGCGTTCTTCTTCGATCACCGGTTCCCAGGGGCCTAAGCCTTCGCGCCACCCATTCATCTCCGGCTGCTTATCGAGATGGCCATACAGGAGCACGCAATCGTCAGAATCGCCAGGAATCTCGATCAGCAGCAGGGGGGTCCGGTTCTCAAGCCGTTGAATCTCAACAGTTGCGTTTCCCAAGGGCTGGGCGCGAGCCCATGCGGCGAAGCGGCTAATCGCATGTTCCATGTGGCCATTGAGGTGCCATTGAGGATCGAAGGCAGGGGATTTATTGGGGATGCGCACATATTCGACGAGCTCTGGTAGCACTGATTGGCTCCAGGTCCGCTCAATGAAATTCCGCATCGCCGCCGAACTCATTCTATCGGTACCTCCCGCACGGCGTTTTTAATGCAGACCTCCCATCCACGGGTGTGATGGGCAAGCGCAATGGTGTTACACCAGATAGAAGCGCGTGCCGCAAATTGACACTTGATCGTCGCTGACTCTGCGTCCGCGTCGCTCGGCGGCCTTTAAGACGCGTTCACGATCATTGACCGCCAGGTCCACGCCGGCGAGGCCTTCGCCGCGGCCGTCGGTTGCTTCGATAAACCTCACGCTCGCATTGTCGAGAGGCATTTCCAGCCTGCCATGCGAGTCTTGTCGTAACGGGATCTCAGTAATAGCGGACCAACGTTGAGCTAGACCGGTCGGGTCAGCAGACTGTAATTCGACGGCTCGGTATCCGCCTACGACCTCGGTGCGCGAGGCCCTCTGCCATCCATCTCCACCTGCAGGTTCCCAATGTCCCTCCGGTTCGCCTTTGGCGTCCCAATCAATTTCAAGAAAAGCACCGCCGGTGTCCGCCGGATGGAGCTGAAGCACGTGGAAAATTGCGGATTCGTGCTCCCAGGCGACCCTTATATTAAGTGCAGCCGCCCGCGCCTTCCTCGCCTGCTGGACCTCGTGAGAGTCGCATTGACAGATGACCATGTAGCCGCCGTCACCATTGCGGCGCTTCAGGTAGCGCCCTGCGGCGGTGTTGTCCTGAATTGGGGCCACCACCTCGATAAAGTTGGTTCCGACCGGCATCAGTGAGTTTTCGAGGCCAAACGCAGCGACCCTCTTGTCGACGAAACAGACTTCCAGACCGAAGATGTCCCTGAATTCGTCGATCACTGGAGCTAATCGTGTCGCCACGAGGCATATCTGGCGAAGACGGATTGACATTAGGATTTCCTCCGTGTTTTAAGCTGACTGTTGAATCTTGCCCGTTCAAAAGTGGCCGATTGGTACGCCTGCATTCCTCGCGCTAGGATCCGGTATCCAAGCGCTCGGGACAAGCTCCGAGCCGGTTTAGGTTACGAGCCCGAATTACGCTAAATTTGTCAACTCGCCACCGGTGGCTGGGCAGTGTATACTAACAGATCCAGTGCCGAAGAGCGTCTGGTTTTACCTGACGCGCGAGATGGGAGTAAAGTCTCTGATTCCGTTTCCCGAGGTGTCCAGATGGCTGGTACTCGAAACCTGCGGAAAGCCCGAGGAGTAATTACTGTTATGCGGTGCTGATCCGATTTGCTGGCGATCACGGCATGTATCTTGGATACAGCATAGCCCAGCGGGGCACAGCCAATCAGCCGGTCAGGGTGGCTGTGCTTGCGCCTCACGATGAACGATTCAGGAACACGAACGGAAGCAAAAAATGGAGACTTCGGCACAAATGACAGATGACAAGCGGCGAACTGAGCTGCAAGCAATCCTCCGCCGTTTGCGAGACGAAACATACGAAGGAATCGCCCGATACCGACAGGATCAGAGCGAGGAAAAGGAATCCTCTCCGGGCGACGAAATGGATGCAGCGCGAGCTTCGGCCGCAGTTGATACCCATGCGAATCTCATTGACCGAGCAGAGAATCGCTTGCGTATGATCGAAGAAGCGCTGGCCCGGGTCGATGACGGTACCTATGGTATCTGCGCCGACTGCGGCGATGAGATTGGGCTCGAACGTCTCAAGGTTCTTCCTTTCGCGGTAAGGTGCGTGGACTGCGAGTCCAGACGCGCCAGAGGCGAGGGGGCTAGTTCGCGCTTTGCCGAGGGCATCGGGCAATGGACGCCGCCGCCCGATATGGTTGAAATCGATGCGGACGAACGCGAACGGGAGGCGCCGGAAGACCTTGGCGTGCTTGCTTCAGAATCGGTCTTTGACGTGGAGCCCGAAGAACTCGAGGAACAACCACCGCCGCGGACGCGGGGCCGACGCGGCCGCCCGCGTAACACTTGACCTAAGCGCTGCGTCGGGGCGCTCACTGCACGCTGGCGCGAGCAGTGAGCGCGCTTGTGCCGGTCAGTCGTCTTGGGCTGACTGTTAGATAAGTGCCACGGCCTCGCCAATTCCGCCGAGGCGCTGCAGCCCTTCAGTTAATCGATCAGTACGGCCATTTCCAATTACGAATCTCGGGCCGGTCGATCCCATATTCGAACGCATACGCTTGATGGTCCAGGATCTGGTTTTTCAGCCATTCTTTAACGTGAGCTCCCACCTCGCGTAGCCTGGGCACCCGATCGATCACATCGATGGCTAGATTAAACCGGTCAGTCTGGTTATCGATGGCCAGACCCAGAGGGGTGTTGATACTGCCCTTTTCCTTGTAGCCTCTCACATGGAGATTGTCGTGGTTGGTGCGACGATAGGTTAGTTTGTGGAGCAGCCAGGGATAGCCATGAAAATTGAAGATGATGGGCTTGTTAGTCGTGAAGAGACTGTCGAAATCACGGTCTTCTAATCCGTGAGGATGCTCGCTGCGCGGCATCAAGGTGAACAGATCCACGACGTTGACGAAACGCACTTTTAGGTCGGGGAACTTCTCGCGTAAAAGTGCGGTCGCTGCCAGTGACTCGATCGTTGCCACATCACCCGCACTGGCCATTACGACGTCCGGCTCGCTGCCCGCATCGGTCGACGCCCACGGCCAGATACCGATGCCTTTGCTGCAATGCCACACCGCGTCATCGATTGCCAGAAACTGCAAATGCGGTTGTTTGTCAGCGACAATGACGTTCACGTAATTGGTGCTACGCAGGCAATGATCAGTAACGCTCAGCAGGCAGTTGGCATCAGGCGGCAGGTAAATCCGCACTACTGCGGGACTCTTGTTGGTGACGACGTCGATGAAACCCGGATCCTGATGGGTAAAGCCATTATGGTCTTGTCGCCAAACGGTCGAACTTATCAGGATGTTAAGCGAAGAAATCGGTGCGCGCCACTTAACTTCGGATGTACACTTCTCCAGCCACTTGGCATGTTGATTGACCATTGAATCGATGATGTGGGCAAATGCCTCATAAGTGTTGAGCAGTGCATGGCGTCCAGTTAACAGATAGCCTTCCATCCAGCCTTCTAACGTGTGTTCGCTGAGCATCTCCATCACCCGCCCATCGGGTGCCAGCTCACTGCCATCGGTATCCTCAGGCAGGATTTGCTCAAGCCAGGTTTTGCGCGAGGCCTCGTAGATGAGCGTAAGCCGATTTGAAGCAGTTTCGTCCGGACCAAAAATGCGAAAGTTGTCCCTATTGTTGCGCATGACATCGCGCAAAAAGCCGCCCAGGATAAAGGTGTTTTGTCTTTCCTCGGTCCCGGGGCGAGTTACAGTGACCGCATAATGACGAAAATCCGGAAGCAACAGCGGACGGCGTAACAGCCCGCCGTTTGCGTGCGGATTCGCGCTGATTCGTCGGTTGCCACGCGGGGCGAAGGCGCGCAATTTCGGGATCAAGCGGCCGTTTTCGTCAAATAGCTCGTGCGGTCGATAGCTCTCCATCCATTGTTGCAGGATGTTGAGGTGTGCCGCGTTATCAGCAACGTCTGCAATTGGCACCTGATGAGCTCGCCAAAATCCCTCAATACGGTGCCCGTCGACCTGCTTCGGCGCAGTCCATCCTTTTGGACTTCGCAGCACTATCATTGGCCACTGGGGAAGATCGGTCCTGCCGCTCGCCCTGCGCTCGCTCTGAATTGCGCGGATCTGTTCGATGCAGCGGTCCAGAGTCCCCGCCATAAGCTGGTGCATTTCGACGGGATTATCACCTTCCACGAATTCAGGCGAATAACCATAGCCACGGAACAGGTTTTCGAGCTGATCGCGCGGCATTCGAGCCATGATCGTGGGATTCGCGATCTTGTAACCGTTTAGATGCAGAATTGGTAGTACGGCTCCGTCACGCACCGGATTGAGAAACTTGTTCGAATGCCACGAGGTTGCCAGCGGTCCGGTCTCTGCTTCGCCATCGCCAATCACCGCCACTACCAATAGTGAAGGATTATCGAATGCGGCACCGAAAGCATGAGAGAGGCTGTAGCCGAGTTCGCCCCCTTCATGAATCGAGCCGGGTGTCTCGGGCGTGCAGTGACTGCCGATGCCGCCAGGGAAAGAGAACGATTTGAAGAATTTCTGCATGCCGGCTTCATCCTGGCTGCGGTCCGGATAGACCTCCGAATAGACTCCCTCAAGGTAACTATTGGCCAGTGTCGCCGGAGCGCCATGGCCAGGACCTGAGATGTACAGGATGTTGAGATCGTACTTTTGAATGACTCGGTTCAGGTGAGCCCAGATAAAGGTTTGACCAGGATCCGAGCCCCAATGTCCCAACAGACGGCTTTTGACGTCGTCCGGTCGCAGCGGCCGTCGCAGCAGCGGATTCTGCCTCAAATAGATCATCCCAACGCAGAGATAGTTGGCCGCACGCCAATATGCGTCGATCGTGTTTAGTTCTTCCTCAGTAAGTGGTGAGTTCGCCATGACTTCAGAGTAAAGAGTTGACGATCCTGGTCAACGGGTAAGCCACAGATATGGATTGCCGATACGGCGCAGGCCAACAACTGCGACCGCCGGGCAGGACGACCGTCAGTCGCAGCATCAGCTGCCGACCCGCGACCCTAAAAGTCTTTCATCAAATCAGTCGCTGCCTCTGTACCAAAAAGCTTCGCGATCGAAGATTCTCCTGCCACTTTGGGCTGTGAAACTGGGATGCGAAGCAACGGCAATGTCCGCGCTGCTCGCCGATACGACGATACTCCGCCGAGTTCAGATGAAATCGCTACAGCATGCACAATCTGATCTTAACCCTTGTGAGAGCGTTGCCGCGAGGAAGCCCGAGAAGTCTGGTAGAATTTCAATTGCTCACGGTGTCACCCTTTAAATTCTACAATGTCATGCCTTGTCGTACCGACTAGGTCCGTAAAAGGTGATACGTGACTCCGGCACGAATTCTGCTCACGACGATCGTCGGTTTGCACCTGCGAGACTTGCTACATTGGCGCGTTCCTGTCGCGCAGCAGAGGGGTGTCAGATAATGCTAGTGATATTTGCTACGTCCGGCGCGTCTCAAGCCTTTAGCATATCAACGAGCAAGTACTGAATTAGTTACATCAGTGATTTGTCAACTGGACGCGTCTTCGGTTTTAACTCTCACGCGGCAACAAACAAGCCTGGTTACTGACTCGTTGATGAGCCAGGCTCCCGAGGCCTTATCCAACCATCGGCGCTGCACCCGACCTTCTTCGAAACAGTCGCCTGGATGGCCAGAGCCGGTTGGCCGCGTTTGAGAGGAAAGGCCCGTGATGAATCGGTATTGGTGTCTGCTCACGTTGCTCTGCGCTACAACGAGTTGTTCGACTCAGAACTATGAAACCCGCCCGTTTTTTCAACGCGAATATCAAGTCCAAAGCCACGGCCGTAAGACCGTATTCGACCATTTAGTTGAACTCGACCCGGGCACTTTTAGAGTTAAAATTGCTCCTAACTATCTTGCCAATCCTCCGGCCCGAATAGCGGTGCTACCCTTTATGGATGTCGGGCGCGCCAATTTTGTGGTCGACAAAATGTCGCTGACCTTCCGTAATGAACGCGAACGTGACAGCTGGGCATGGACTCATGCGCAACGGCTCAGAAGGGCGCTCGATGGATACTTGGCGCAGCGTGAATTCGTGGTGGCGAATCTGGACGGCGTCGACGCAGTGCTTCAAGCACGTGGTGTTGGCAATGGCAGAAAACTCATTGAAGTATCGCCGCACGACCTTGGTAGCTGGTTGGGGGTGGATGCGGTGGTGTACGGTACCGTGCAGACCTACGAAGCGTATTATTTGGGGTTGGTCGCGGCCTGGCGTGTAGGCCTGGAGATGCGGATGGTGTCAACTCATACCGGTGAGACACTCGTTTATGCGACCGGCACGCGCTATGACACGAACCTACTCGTCGCGACAACCGTTGAGGATATGGCAATCAGCTCAGCCGAGAATCTTCTGCAGTTGCGTGACGTCAATCTTGCACGGTCCGAAGAAGAGACCTGCCGAGAGATTGTCCGACGCATACCCATCTCGCGGCAATTGCAGGAGCGCAACCAGAAAGCAGCGCTGCTGTTCGCGGCCTCGTCTAAGGATTGGATTATCGGACGCGAAATTCCGGCCATGAGCACAGGCACATCCCCACGCCGGTAAAGGTATCGAAACTGTGCCTGATCATCGCTACCGGTCAGACGCTTCCTAAATCCGGCCCAGCCCGTTCCCCGCGCAACAAACTCTCGCTCGTGGCGCTTGCGCAATTAGCCGAAAAAACGCAGCCTGTGGATAGGAGAGGCATTAAGTGTGGCAGCTTTGATTGCTGCCGGAGTGCCACATGCATTTGGCTAGGTTTATCAGGGAAGGTCGTAATCAAATTCTTCAGGAGTGGGAGAGATTCACGCAAAAAATCAGCGCCAACCCTCTACCCAAATGGATTCTGCGGGATCATGCAGCCGAGATCGTTGATCTGATTGCGCAGCAACTGTTGGTTCGAACCGAGGTCTGCGATGCCGCGAATGGCACTACGTTTCGAGCGGATGATTCACTCGAATATCTCGCCGGTGCCCATGTAAAAATTCGAATCGATTCGGGTTTCGACCTGGCTCAAATCGTCTCTGAATATTGCGCCTTGCGCTCCTGCGTCCTCAGCCTTTGGCGCGAACGCGAACCGGACCAATTCGCAGCTGGAGCGGCTGAAATCACCCGGTTTGATGAGATAGTGGATGCCTGCATTACCGCTGCAGTCTCCTATTACAAAGACCATGAGAGCCAGTATCGCGACCGCTTCCTCGGCATCCTGGGTCATGATTTGCGCAATCCGATAAATGCCATCGTCCTCGCCGCCGCCGCCTTGGCGGAACAACGGCTCGACGAGACGCAGCTCAAGATCGTTACCAGCATTCAAAACAGCAGCCGGCGTTTGACCGGGATGGTTAACGACATTATCGACTTTGCGCGCGGTCGCCTTGGCAGTCCGATGCCCATCAACACTGCAGCGGCGGATTTGCGGCTCATCGCCCGGGAGGTGGTCGATGAGGTTCAAGCAGCCAATCCGGCCTGTCACATCGACTATCAAGCCGAGGGAGATTTGCAGGGCGAGTGGGACGCTGGGCGGCTCAAACAAATGGTCGCCAATTTGCTGCTTAACGCAATTCAGTATGGCACGGGAGATTTCGTCAGACTGAAAGTTGCAGGCGAAGCCGAAACTGTTGTGCTGGAGACCTACAATGAGGGCCCGCCAATTCCGCCCGAGCTTCTTCCATCAATATTTGACCCACTGGTCCGCGGGTTCGACGCCGGCCGTAATCAACAGGGTCTGGGACTTGGGTTGTTTATAGTTGACGAAATCGTGCGCGCGCACCATGGTACGATTACTGTCACTTCCTCGGAGGACGCAGGGACAGTCTTTGTGGTGCGGCTACCACGTCGCTGCTAATCGTCGTTGACGCGACGTTCTGATGTCTATACTCAAGCAAACGTATCGCTTTTTTCGACTTCCTTTGCCACACGACTCGTGCGAACGATTTTCACGCAGAAAGTCGCGGCGGTCCCAGCTTACACGGTAAAGCCGTACAGATGAGCTGCATTCTCGCGGATCAGCCGACGGCGATCCTCCGGCGGCACATTTTGAAAGTCGCGCTCTACCACCTCGCGAGAGTGAGGCCACGTAGCAGCTTGATGTGGATAGTCAGTGGACCACATGAAATTGGTACGACCGGCGCTAAAGTGAGTATATGTCCTGATTCCCTCGGGATCATCGATGAACGTGGCGTAGACCTGACGGGCAAAATATTCACTCGGCTTTAATGACAGGGAGATACTATAACCCTGCTTCCAGCGTCGATAGTACTTGTCGGCGCGCTCCATTAGGAACGGTACCCAGCCAATGTCGTTCTCGGCCGAGACGATTTTTAAGCCTGGGAAGCGCTCGAACACACCCCCAAATATCATGCTTAATATCGTGTTCTGGACATCCAGGGTGCGAGCAACTGCCCGGGTATAGAAGAGGGCCCGGTCAGTCTCCGCCAGTGAATCGTGTTTGGCTGTACCGAGGTGGAGCGAAAGCGGCATCTCATTATCCTGAGCCACGGCCCACAGTGAATCGTATAGTGGAAGATGGTAAGGTCGCTCTGCTGGTGGCGAGGCCCAGATCAAGCCGCCCTTGAGACCAATTTTGCGACAGCGCGCGAGCTCCTTGGCTCCCTCATCTGGATCATATAGCGAAATAAGGCCCAGGCCTGCGAAACGATCGGGCGCGTAGTTGACAAACTCGGCCAACCAATCGTTATAAGCGCGGAAGCAGGCCTGTTGGAATTCGGGCTCCTCTATACGGAAAAGGGCGAATCCAAAAGTCGTGTAAAGTACCGCACATTCGACTCCGTCGATTTCCATATCCTTGAGCCGGGCCGCCGGGTCCCATCCCCCGGGCAAAGCGCTATCGAGTCCGGATTCGAGAAACTTTTCGTCGAAAGTCTGGCCGGCGGCGAACACGCCCGCAACCCGCATATTGTTGTGGCGGTCCACCACAAAGAATTCGCCTTTTTGACCTGCAAAATTTCGGACGATACGAGGTGCGCGGTCGCGAAAGCGCCGCTCCAGCCGTTCGGTCCAGACCTGGGGTGGCTCGCACATATGAGCATCGGCGTCGATAATTTTGTAGGATTCCATCTTCTGACCCTTTCCGCGATTGTCGCGACTAAGACTCAGAGCAGGACCTTAAAGATATCACCCTGAGATTTGCCCTCAGAGCGTGCGCGCTTTTAGTTCGATAGTCGCTTCTTAACGCGGTGGGCGCGATTGACGCAAGGGAATTGCTTCTCCCCCCGGCCCGTCAGCGGTTGCAGGATCGGCCGCGACCGGTTGCGGGCGGGGACCGAGCAGCTGGACCAGCCGGTCGAGGCTGACGGTTTCTTCATCGAGCAGCGTGGCGGCCAACGCATCCAGGTAATGACGCAAATCCAGCAGCTGCCGCCGTACCTGCTGATGGACCTCGTTGAGGAGCCCTCTCACCTCAAGGTCGATCTCCGCCGCGGTTGCCTCGCTATAATCGGACCGCTGCGAGAGCTCATAGCCGAGGAATGGCTGCTGCTCATCGGCACGGAAAGCAATCAGTCCAAGTTTCCCCATACCCCACCTGGTGACCATCCGGCGTGCCAGGCGGGTTGCCTCCACCAAGTCATTCTCGGCACCGGTCGTTACGTCGCCAAAGACAATCTCCTCAGCGGTACGTCCGCCCAGCATGACGGCCAGACGGGCGTAGAGATATGATTGGCTCAGATTGTGACGATCCTCACCGGGAACCTGTTCAGTAACTCCGAGCGCCTGACCGTGTGGAACTATTGTGACCTTCTGGACTGGATCAGCGGCAGGAGTGAACCAGGCCACCACCGCGTGACCGGCCTCGTGATAGGCGATAAGCCTGCGTTCCTTGGGATCGATGAGCTGTGGATGGGCAGCGCCTAGACGAATCTTATCGTGTGCTTCTTCAAAGTCCGCCATCCCGACCGCGCGGCGATTGCGCCGTGCGGCGGCCAACGCGGCTTCGTTGCAAAGATTTGCCAGGTCAGCTCCACTAAGGCCGATGGTCATGCCGGCGAGCGTTGCGAAATCCACGTCATCAGCCAGCCGCATCGACCGCGTATGGATGCGCAAAATTGCTTCGCGGCCTTTGCGATCCGGCATTCCGACCACGACTTGCCGATCAAAGCGTCCGGGGCGCAACAGTGCCGGATCGAGCACATCGGGCCGATTAGTAGCCGCGAGGATAATCACCTCCTGTCGGGGGTCGAACCCGTCGAGTTCGCCCAACAGCTGATTGAGCGTCTGTTCGCGCTCGTCATTAACGGTGCCGACGCCCGCTCCGCGGCGGCGCCCGACCGCATCCAGCTCATCAATAAACAGAATCGCTGGAGCTGCTTCCTTGGCTTGTCGAAACAGATCGCGCACGCGGCTTGCTCCCACGCCCACAAACATTTCGACGAACTCTGAAGCGTTAATCGAGAAGAACGGTACCCGTGCCTCCCCAGCCACAGCGCGGGCCATCAGGGTTTTGCCAGTGCCGGGCGGTCCAACCAACAGCACGCCTTTGGGAATACGAGCTCCTAGTTCATGGTACTTGGCCGGATTGGTCAGAAAGTCAACTTCTTCTTGCAATTCCGCCTTGGCTTCATCTGCACCCGCGACGTCCGCGAAGGTGACGTCGGGCTTTTCGGCTGAATAGCGTCGTGCCTTGATCCGGCCGAAGCCGAACATACCTGATTGGGCCCTGCTGCTCTTGGCAGCCATCCACCAGAAAAATCCAATCAACAGCAGCATCGGGACCCAATTGGCCAAGAGCGACATCAGCCAGGAGTTGGCGGGTGACGATGAAACCTCGATCGCCACATGATGGTGCTCGAGCAGACCGATTAGCTGCGGGTCGCCGATCGCGCTTGGGAAGATAGTGCGAAACTTGGAGTAACGGGCGGGCGTGAGATTGGCCGTGGCCTCATGCGCCGACTTTGTTTTCTCCCCTTCGCGCTGTGAGTTGACACCGCTCCTGCTCGACGAAGCCGGAGTCGAAACCTGCGGAGTGGCGGTTGCGGCGGGTGGCTGAGAAGGTGTCGGCCACAGCAGCGGGGTGACAAATTCGCCGGTAATATCGTCCCCGACTATGTGGACCTTTGAGACATTATTTTCTCGTACCTGGTCCAAAAACGTCGAATACGGGATACTGACGACGCTGCTGCGAGACGGCCACCAGGCGAAAAGATTCCAAACCAGCAACGAGGCAAAGATGAGCCACCAAAGCCATAGATTTTGCCGCAATTGCTGACGCGAATCCGGCTCGCGCGGCGGCCGTTTCGAGGTTAATCTGTCCGGACGTTGCTTGGGTTCGAGTGAAGGCATTGACTCAGATCGGAACTTGCAGTTCCCAGCGTCATTAACCAGCTCTCAGTGTAACCATGGCCACGGTGGACTCGCGCGCGACGCGTTCGCCGCTACTCCCAACGAGGTGCTTAAGACTGCGACGATCGCAGGTCGCCTTCACGGCTAGGTTGGCCCCGAGTCGCTCCTGGACCGTGGCTACCACGTCGCCGGGTTTCCCGATTGCGAAAGTCGGCTCATTCTTGATGCCTGGCGGAGCCTGAGCTGCCTGATTCCCAACTTGCAACCGCGCGGCTGACACCTGCGAATCACACGAATTGGCGTCGGGATATGCCTGCGCCTCGCCCTGTGCAGTCCAAAAATTAATCGGTAGGGTATACAGGGCAGGGTTGGTCCTCGCCAAATTGTCAGCTAACGATATCGCCTGAGCGAGCGGTTGTGCTGCGACAATTGCAACCAGGTACAAGATCTTACGGTACGAAAAAGACAATCAGGATTCTCCGGTTTTGCAACGGTAGATCACATCGCAATCATATCATGTCCGCCCTGGCACCCGCGAAAGCTATAAGGCAGCAAATCGCAGCCGAGAAGGGCGCCGACTGCTTTATCGGCGCGAGCCCACCGCAAAAAAGTGTCCAGTTAGGCTCAATCGAGCCCTGACTCGCCTTACTGCTCGAAGTAGCGACGCGGATTCTCGACCATCATCGTATTGATCTTTTCTTCGGGAACACCCGCGTTCCGCAGGGCGGGCAAGATATGTTTAAAGATGTGGGTTGGTTCCCAATTGCGTATGGTCTCCATTATTTCAGGGGATAGACCAAGACCGCGGCCCAGAACGCAGGCGACGGAATCGTGCGACAGCACGATCTGTCGTTCGAAGCCGATTCCCAGTAGCCCGATCAAGGCCGCCAGTCGTAGTCGATCGGGTTGAAGAAACTCCAACCCAAAACGATCGAAGCCCAGGTAGCATCCACGGTCCAGCATGTCCGTGTGATAGCGGAGGTCGGCAGAGCCGCAACTATGGCCAATGATGACTTTGCGTAGATCTACTCCCTCGGACTCGAAAATATCGAGTTGCTCGCGTCCCATCGTGCCATCATCCGTATGCGTTGTAATCGGCGCGCCCGTGCGCTTGGAAGCACGAGCGGCCGCGCGCAGGCATTTCTCTTCGTATTCGGTAATCCGATCCTTACCGGTCGCGCATTTGATGAGGGCGGCCTTGATTCCGGTTTCGCCTATTCCTTCTGTCAATTCGGCCGTGTAGATGTCGGCAATTTCATCAGCAGAACGCTGCTTCATGTATACGGTGTTGCCGAGATCCTCTTTGTACAAGCCGGTCGTGCAGATGATATTTACCCCGCTCGCATCCGCTACCTCAGCCATGAAGACGACGTCGCGCCCGATATCATTGGGGCAGGGATCGAGAAAGGTGCTGAGCCCCAGATCCTTGAGCTCCTTCAATCGCTCGACCGCTCGTTTAAGGGCGGTCTTGCGGTCAAAGCGCGGCGCCTTGCAATCAAGTTCCCATCCAGCCCAGCCGACGAGCAGATGCTCGTGCATCAAGGTGGTGCCGAGCTTGTCCGTGGTGACGGTTCCAGTAACCGTGTTGATCGTCTTCATTGCTCCTTAGACTCCTCTGGCGGTGAAAGCTAAAAGAGTGGGTGGCACCGGGCGTGGTCGGCCTGCGGGGTCATCTCGATTGCTCACGTCTTCGTTTGCTGTCGGTTGCAAGCCCCACAGCCCGAAACTTGTTACCCATGGCCCGCGGTCAAATTAGTCCCGTGCGGCTGAGCTGGTCAATGTGCAGATCCGCAATCTTACGCTTCAACCGCTCCGCTAGGTGTTGGCATTCGGTGGCAAAGCTGGATCGTTTTGGCCATTGATCGCCCAGCGACGGTCGAGTTACCTCAGTACAGGTCCATAATGGCCGCGACGCTATCCCGGGTTGGGACCATAGTGTGGACTCGTTGCGGCCGCGCACCGGTCGGAACCCAATCGACCAAAGCTGCATACTTACGGCTTACCGTCGTAAACGAAACTGGCATCGAGCTGATCAAGGCTGGGACAGCCGATCTGTCCCATCGTCAGATCGATTTCGCGGCGAAGAATACTGATTGCTTTGCGCACGCCGGCGATACCCGCTGCGGCAGCGCCATACAGGGTGGCGCGCCCGACGAACACAAAACGTGCTCCTAGGGCCAAGGCAATGATAATATCGGCTCCGCGCCTGATGCCACTGTCGAGCATCACCGTGACGCGATCTCCCACCACACGACAAATCGTTGGGAGAACTTCAATCGACGCCGGCGCTCGATCGAGCTGTCGCCCGCCATGATTAGACACGATGATACCATCGACACCCAGGTCGGCCGCACGAACCGCGTCATCCTTGTTCAGAATGCCTTTGACCACCAGGTGTCGCGGCCAGAGCTTGCGAAATTTCTCGAGGTCCGCCCAGGTTGCGACCGACGGCATTTGCGTCGAAACAAAATCCGCAACTTGGTCAGCATTCGAGCCGGGCGGCGCATACGGCGCCCAGTTTTCCATCAAGGGCGTGCCATAGCGCAGATACTCCGCCATCCACCGCGGATGGGTGAGCGCCTCGAGCATGATCGGAAAGGTCATTTTGAGAGGCCGTCCGAAGCCATTGCGAATGTTACGCTCGCGCTTGGCCGCAACCGGCACGTCGACTGTGAGCACCAGCGTTCCAAGGCCTGCATCGCGAGCGCGCCGAATCAAATCCTCGGATATCTTCGGATCCTGCGCGGCATATAGCTGATACCAGGTGTGGGCGGGCGCAACCTGGGCAGCAGCTTCGATGGAACCCGTGCTGGCGCCCGACATGATAAACGGGATGTTGGCCCGTGCTGCCGATTCGGCCAACATCAAGTCGGCGCCGTGACGAAACAGGCCGGCAGCACCAGTTGGCGAAATTCCGAATGGACTCGAATAGACGCGGTCGAACAGCTTGGCCGTCTGATCGCGTCTGGTGACGTCTACCAGGTAGCGCGGCATCAAGCAAAAACGCGTAAATGCTGCTTCATTGCGCGCAATTCCGAGTTCATCCTCTACTCCGCCTTCGATAAAGTCGAATGCCACCTTGGGAAGGCGCCGCTTCGCCATTCTATGAAGGTCTTCGATATTGATTGCCTTTTCGAGCTTCATCTCAGTCTTGGCCACCTTCGGAGAGTCATTTGCTCGCGCGGGCCGGCGGCGGCTTGCGCTTTAAACTAGACAACGACGGCAATGAACAAATGGATCATCAACGCCAGCATCGTCAACGCGCCGACCGCAAAGGCTATCGTCCGGCCGGGTTGAATCGCATTAAGGTAGCAAAGTGTGTGAGTGATGCGGCCCAGCATAAACAAAACGCAGTAGACAATAAACGCGCCGGCTGCTAAACCTGCGTAGACATAAATCCAGGCGAGAATCAGGAATATAGGGATGTTTTCAAGGTCATTGCGCCAAGCCTTGCTCGCCCGTTCCACGAGCGGCGGTTCTGACGAGGCCAGTTTTGCACCGAAGGCCTTGGCATCCTCGGGGTTAGTGAAAGCCCCCGCGTTGAGGCGTGCACGACCTTGCACGACGGCAAGAGCCGCCATCTTTAGCGCAAGTACGATCGCTGTTATCGTGTACATTCGCAGCAACATGGCTCACCTACTCCATTGCGATGGCGGTCACAATCCCGATTCTGCTCGCAACTAGCTGCGCTTAAATACATCTGAATCGATTCTTCGTAAACTTCCTCCCTAATGTTATCGCGCATCACTCACGGCCGGGGTGGGGCGCCCCCGGGTGCGGACGAAAAGAGTAGAAAACTCGTGGTTGCTGCTCTCAAGTCGACATTGGCGGTGCTGGTCGAGTAGAGGGCTGAGGCGAGGTGGATAAGGATCGTGCTCGATAGCTTTATGACTGCGTTGTCGACCTGGATCGTCGCTACGATCGCGGCGATGGGGTATGGCGGCGTCGTCCTGATGATGGCGGCTGAGAGCGCGTGTGTGCCGTTGCCCTCGGAAGTTATAATGCCTTTTTCCGGCTACCTGGTTGCTAGCGGGAGATTCGACCTCAATCTGGTGGCGCTTGCGGGTGCGTTAGGCTGCCTTCTCGGTTCCGCGATCGCGTATCATTTGGGTGCAACGGGGGGTCGATGGGTGTTCGAGCGTTACGGCCGCTACTTTCTCATTAGTTCGCACGAACTCAGGATAGCCGAAGAGTTTTTCAACCGTTGGGGCGCGCCGGCGGTCTTCTTTAGTCGCCTGCTGCCGGTAATTCGTACCTTTATTTCATTTCCTGCCGGCGTGGCCCGGATGCGACTTGTACCATTCGTCTTCTACACGTTAACCGGTTCTTATTTTTGGTGCCTCGGGTTAGCCTATGTTGGACGCCAGCTCGGCCGTCATTGGCAATCGATAGGGCCATATTTTCATCGATTCGACGGCCTTATGGTAATCGCCATGGCGGTTGCGGCTCTATGGATGGTGTGGCGGCGACTTAGTTGATGTCGCGCAGTTAACAATCTGTTGGGCAGAATCTGCAAAAAGCTTCGAGCGCGCTGCCTGCCGACGGCTGTAAGTTGGTAGGATTCTGTCAATATATCAATATTAAGCTCCAGCCGACTTGACGGCTGCTGGTTTCAGGGCTGATTCGCCCGTTCCGTCCGACGGGCTCATTCAGACCACCCAATCTCATGCGCAAATGGTTGTGGGTATAAGCGAGCCGCAGGTGCCGAAAAGTAGCGATCAGGAACCCGAAGCATAATTGTTCGGATAGCCGGTCGATCCGGGTTTGACCACCGTCGATTCGGAGGCGAAAGATGGCACGTGGTGCGGGCAAAGGGGTAGCTCGCCGTCCCCATCATACCCATGTGGTTCGTGCAAACTGACGAACGTGGGCAGCGCGTTGTTCGGGGTCAAGCTTCGCGCTGAGGCGTCGGAGATAGACTCTGAGCGTATCTATAGTTATTCCCATGTTGAGCGCAAGCTGCGCGCCGCTCAAACCGTTGCGCAGCCCGTCCAACAGCGCGATATCGGTTGCGCTTAGTCCCAAAGTTGCGGCCAGTCTGGTTCGCCTGTGAGCGCGCAGTTCACCTCGCTCGAGCAGCACGATGAAGTAAGGTTTTCCTTCGACGCTACGCGTGCTAACTCCTCTCATCTTGAACAAAGCGCCTGTACGGTGGCAGTAAAGTCGAATCACTGGGACATCCAAAACCGAATTATCCGTTGGGTCTTGGAAAATACTCTCGAGCGCCTGGGCGATATATGAGAACAGTTCGTGAGCGCGGTCAGGAGCTGCCAGCTCCGGCCTGAGTCCTTCGGCGATAGCCATCTCGGCAAACATGGCCTCCGCCTGCTTGTCGACCCCGACCACTCTCCGACGTTCATCAAGAACGACGGTGCCGAGTCCTGGCTTCGGGTTGCCAAGAAACTGATCGAGAGTGGCAGGCTTGCCGTCCTCAATCAGGGACGCAACCTTTAGAGCTTGAGCGATATGCGGTGCCGCCAGCCTAACGAACTTCAGGTCATCTCGACTGAAGGAACGCATCTGCGCAGATCGCCATATGGGGTAAAGGCCAAGTCGCTCGGCATCGTCGGCGAAAGTCACCCACAACATGTGGTCGAAGCCGAGGGGGCGCAAAAATTCGTTGTACCCCTCGGAGCGCCGGAAATGCGGTAAGGCAAGATCCTCGCTTGTGCCGGCGACGTGGTAGAAAAGTGACGACAAATCGGGTTCGACAAAGCGGATACGCAATCCGGAGACCGAGCTGGGTGCCTCTATGTAGTAGTGCTTGTGCACCGGCGTCCATCTGGCGAGCTCGGGATTGTTCATCAAGTAACGTGAAGGACTAGCACCCGAACCGACCAGGAATACTTTGTTGTCACAATTAGGTACCGCCTGCTGAACCACATCGAAAATACCGGATATCAAGGGCGTTAGCGGGAGCCCCGAGTTGCATAGACGGCGAAGGTTTCTTAGCGCCCGGCGCTTTTGTTCCAGGTCCGAAACAAACATACGCCTTAACGCAGGGGTGAAGTTGACCTTCTGTGTAAATGTCGGGCGACCTTGAGAATGCTGCGAAGCGCAGGCCGGCTTCCTGTATCCCACTCCCAGCTTGGCGAGAATACGCCTGCAGTGACGCGGGCTTATTGCAGTCCCGTAGCGGCGCCGAAGGTGGAGGGACAGGATACGCCCGCTCCACGATCCGACCCCATAGCCGAAAGCGACTGGTGAGACCATGAGTTCGTGGCGGAGAGCTTCCAAGATATGGGCTGAAAGAATCGGCGGTCTGCCTGCGCGACCCATAGCTAAGTCTCAATTCATTAAAGCGTTTTAGGCGAAGAAATAGGTCCGCGCCCGAATTTTGTCCAGACCCCGTTGCCGAGGCTTGAACCTGCGCGCACGAACTTTAGAGTAGAACTAAACACACTCTAAAAGGAGCAAAACGGTAGGAAAGATGTATCCGAGACTTATTGGACCGCGTTCGCATTATTTGAGTGGTAAAAGCGTCTCGCTTGGCGGTTTCGGATCATCAGGGAGGAGCTTACGATGAAGATGAACGCTCTGCCCAATCGGGTGGCGACTTGTGCCCTCACCTTGCTTTTCGCGACGGGCTCGTTTCCGAAGCCTCTTCTAGCCGCTACTACTCCGAGTATTAGCGTTCAGGCCTTCCACGCGACCGGGACCGGCATGGGCCTGGCTACCACGGTGACGTGTTCCCCCGGCAGCCCGTCGGGCGCCTCCTGCTTCAGCATTAGCGGCGACGTGCATGGTAATCCTATTGGTCAAGGGACGTTTTCCGGGACGCTCGACGTCAATTCTGCGGCCTCCTCCGACAATGGGAGCGGTGGTAAGTGCGCGCCCGCAAGTGGCGCGATGAAGATCGCTTTCGATAGTTCAAAAAAAAGTGTCACGCTTGGGTTCGTAGGGCTCTATTGCGACGTTGGTGCGACACCCACTTTGCCTAATGTCGGGCCGACTGTGCTAACCGGCAGCTTTTTCGTAACGGGGGGCTCCGGCGGGAAATTCGGTGAGCTCACGGGCAGCGACGGGCCCGGCGAGGGGGGTGCAGGTTCGGGTACGATGACAATCAGCGGCGACACTGATGACGGCGATGTGGTCCTGACGCTCGCTGGCGTTCTCGTGTTTGCTCCCAAGTGACCGCTGCATAGCCTGCCGAACTTTGCACGAGCAGCCGCCGAGCAATTGCTCATCACCCGCGGCGTCAATTAAACCGTAAGCGTCTCCACGAATGGATATATGGCGTCAATAACCCGCAAAAACGCCTCGCTCTCGTTGAGCCAAGGGAGGCTCTTACTGGTACTGATAGCGCTATCGTTGTGCCCGGCCTGCCACAGTCGGAGCGGCGCGGACGACAGCGTTATTCGCGGCCGCTACCTGGTCGAAAGGGTCATGATGTGTGGAGAGTGCCATACGCCAATCGCCAACGGCCAGCCCGACCGCACACGATGGCTTGAGGGCGGGCCATTACCCTTTCCCGTCGCCGCCGGTTTCGCCAAAGTTGCTCCGCCGATCGCTGGCCTGCCGTCGGGCTGGACGCGACAGCAATTCATTCGATTCATCGAGACTGGAGTTGACCCCAATGGAGATTCGGCGAAGCCGCCGATGCCCGCCTACAGATTAAATGCCGACGATGCACAGGCAGTAGCTGCGTATCTCATATCGCTGGGAAAACCAAGTCAATTAACAAAGTACTGAGCAATCGCTCAACTTTACGAGGGAAGGAGAAAAAAAATAATGGCTGGGCTTTACGCGATCGCGCGCCAATTTCGTCTAAGGGCTATCAGCGTTTTTGTGCTTGAGGCAGTATTGACCGTTTTGCTGTTAGGTGGCTCGCAGGCGACAGCCAACGTGTGCGTAAGCCCAAAAGGAAATGGCTGTTTCATCACGATACAGGCCGCGATCGATTCTGTCTCGACCCCTAATACGACCATCGTAGTCCAACCAGGCACCTATAGCGCCACGTGCAATTCGCCGGCATGTTCGGTGGCTACTATAAGCAGCGCGGCACCGAACGGTTCGTCGCTGACGGGTCTTATACTGCAGTGCACACGTAAGGAAGGGCAGTCGGCGATTCTCGATGCCACTTCGCTCGACCATGCGGTCTATGTGAGCGGCGTAAACCGAGTAACTATTCAAGGTTGCATTGCGGCAAACGCGGCACGCGAGGGAATCTTGGTCGAGAACGCCGATAATGTTCATCTCGTAGCCAACGAGGTCAAAGAAAACGACCAGGCGATGGGCTTTACCGTCGGCAAAGGCAGCCCACCGTGCCCGACCTTCGTCTCGCCTGGCACTCCCGGCACCGGTGCGATTCAGTGTTGCCCGGATGCCTTCAGCGGCGGTCCAGGAAACTTTCCCGAGGACAACGATGATTGCGGCGAGGGCATCCACTTGCGTGGCGTGAGCAATTCAGTGGTCGAGGGCAACTGGGTTCATGACAATATCGGCGGAATCCTTCTGACGGACGAGACGAGTCCCAATTACAACAATCTCGTGGTCAACAATAACTCGAGCAATAATCGTCTGTTCGGTGGCGATTGCGGAGTCACGCTACCATCACACTCACCCTGCAGCCCGACCAGCACCGATGCCTCAGGATGCCAAGGTTTTAATCCGACAGCGCAAGCTAACGGCGTCTTTCACAATGAAGTGGTTGATAACGTTCTGATTGGCAACGGCGCCGCCGGTGCAGGTGTGTTCGCCAATCCGGGTGCTCCTCCCGGCGAGGCCACCCTTGCGTACGGCAACCTCATCGCTGACAACGTTGTAAAGGAAAATGGTCAGCCCGGAATTGCCATTCACGTACATGCCGCAAACGGCAACGCCGATAATAACGTCATTGTTGAGAATGTCGTCAGCGGCAATGGCGGAGATGCTGAAGCCGTGCCAGGGACGCCGCCCCCCGGAATGGGAATCGAAGTGCTGAGTAATGCGAGCTTGGGCGGCGGGTTTAGTCCAGCTTCGCCCATCGCCGGCACGATTATTTCGCAAAACAAGGTGTCGAACGAGGACTTCGATCTGTGGGTCGGGAATACTGCAACTAATGTCCGTGTGTTTTTGAACGACCTTCTCGGCAGGGGAGCGAGTGGAATCGCGAACGCCGGCAGCGGGACCGTGACCGCGACCGACGACTACTGGGGTTGCCCAGGCGGACCCGGCGCGTCCGGCTGCTCCAGCATCTCGAACACTAGCGGCGGAACGGTCATCAGCAAGCCGTTCCTCTCGCATCCTGTGAATCCGGAGGACTAGGTCTAACCCGGAAAGGCAGCCAGACGAGGTAGCAGATGATGAGAAGCGCACGGCCGCTTGTTGCGCTGGTGTTTCCCGAGCATTACCTGGACGCTGCCGGCGTGCTTAGCCGCGCTTTCGCCGCGGAACCTCGAACATTGGCAATAGCTCCGACGCCAAGGGAACCGAGCGAGCGCGCGGAGCGCTTAACCGGCTTGTTTGCCGCTATGATCCGTACCCATGGCGCCGCTGGGGAGCCGGTGTTAGGGATATACGAAAGTGGCCAATTGGTTGCGGTGGCGGCAGTTGAGGGCTCGATGCATCCGCGGGCGACGCAAACGGTTCTAGCTGGTCTGGCGACGCTCCCGAGCCTGATTCGTGCGGTCGGGTGGGGTGGCGTGATTCGTTCGCTCAAGGTGGTCGATGCGCAGTCGCGCAACCATCCGCCCCAGCCCCATCTTTACCTCAACATCTTGGGCGTTGACCCGCCGTTTCAAGGCCGTCATTTTGGCGTTGCAATTCTCGACTATCTCCGCAAGATGGCAGCTGTGCGCTCCGATCTCGCCGGTGTTTATCTCGATACTTCCACCGAGGCCAACGTCACTTACTATTGTCGCAACGGCTACGAAGTGATTGGTGAATTCTACCCGCTCGGGGTCCGAAGCTGGTGCATGTTCCAACGGCGACCGGATTAAGAGTCGCGCCACTCAAGATCAAAGTCCGTCGCAGAGCTCCAGGAGAAAATAGAGATGAACCTCAAAATTCGTCAGGGGACTCCAGAAGATGCCCAAGCGCTGGGGGTTATCGAATTTGAGGCTTTTAAATCGATCGCGAGCCAGCACAACTTTCCCTGGGACTTTCCCTCGGTCGAGATCGCGACCGCCGTCGTCACCATGCTGCTTTCGCATCCGAGATTCTACTGCGCGGTCGCCGAGCTCGACGGTAAGGTGGTTGGCAGCAACTTCCTCGACGAGCGCAATCCCATCTCGGGCGTCGGTCCGATCACGGTCGATCCGGCGGTCCAGAATCAGACCATTGGGCGTCAGCTGATGAAGGCAGTGATGGAACGCTCGGAGAAGCGAGGCTTTGCAGGCATTCGGCTGGTGCAGAGTGCCTATCACAACCGTTCGCTTTGCCTCTACACCAAACTCGGTTTTGAGACTCGTGAAACCTTATCGAAAATGGATGGTCGGCCGATCGGGAAAAAGTTCGCCGGCTACGAGGTCCGCCCTGCGACCGAGAATGATCTACCCGAATGCAACCGACTGTGCGTACGCGTTCACGGGCATGATCGCGCCGGCGAACTTCGCGACGCGCTGAAGGCGGGCACCGCGAAGGTGGTCGAGCATCTGGGACGGATTAGCGGCTACGCTACGGATATCGGCTTTTTCTCGCACGCGGTAGGCGAGACGACTCAGGACATCATCGCGCTGATTGCCGACGCGGGCGACTTCTCCTCGAAAGGCGGCTTCCTCCTCCCGACCCGCAATGGCGAGTTGTTTCGATGGTGCCTCAATAATGGCCTGCGTCTGGTGCATCAAATGACACTGATGACGATCGGCCTCTACAATGAGCCCTGTGGTGCGTATCTGCCGTCGGTGCTGTACTGAAACCAGCGATGAGGTGAGCGAATGATCGAATCAAGTGAGATCGCGCGCCGCATCTACCGGATCGCGATCTGGGACGATCCATGCCTTGAAGGCATCTCCTTCCCAGGCACTTCGTACAATCTGTTTCTGGTGGCGGCTGAGAAACCTGCGATCATCAACACGTTGTTTCGCCGCAGCTTCGAGCCGGTGCGCGCGCAGGTCGCCGAGATCCTCGATCCGGCGCGGCTTCGCTATATCGTTGTGCCGCATCATGAGGGCGATTCCAGCGGTGCTATCAACGAGTGGCTGGCGGCGGCGCCGGAGGCTGTGCCGGTGTGCTCGGAGCTATGTGCGTCGCTCTCGCTGCGCGACTTCGCTTCCAAAGAGCCGAGGGTGGTAAACGACGGGGACGTCATTGATCTCGGCAGCCATCGCTTGCTTTTTTTGATGACCCCACAGGTCAATCAATGGGATAGCCTGATGGCGTACGAGGAGACGACAGGCACGCTTTTCTCCAATGATCTTTTCTCCATGGACGGTGTAGAAACCGTCACTGACAGGACTTTCGGTCCCGAGTTTGTCACCGCCACCGCCGCAGTCGGGTATCAACCCGACGATCGCGCGCGACTTGCCGAAGCGCTCGACAAGATCGAAGGCCTACGTCTGCGTGCGATCGCGGTGATGCACGGCCCGGTCATCACCGGTCATTTCAAAGAGCTGCTAAGCGCCTTTAGGGAACATCCGCTGGTGGCACCTGCGCGCTGAGCCGGATGGCCTTTCGCCCTGTTTGGGAGTTGCCGAAATGCTCCGCAGCCCTTCTCACCAAGCGACGATCTCGCACGAAGATCTAACGAGTTGACTCGTGGTCTGCGGTTGCCACGACGTGCATCGCGGGTGGAGCAGGTCGATGCTACAACAGGCGTTTCTATCGGAGTTGGTGAAGCGGACCTGAGCTTTGCCGTTATTCGGTTTCCTGGATGTCCTCGTAGTCCCCATCGCTTAGCGATGGGGTGCCGACTTTCTGAGTAGCGCAATGCTCGGTTGGGGCAGGGGTTGTGATTTGCCCTAACGTGACAGCCGCAGCTTCTCGCATTAAGCTCGCCACAGGAGAGTCATCGCGAACAATTCAGGACGACAGTTAGGAGAAGGGGGATGAAACGCAGCACTCAGCGGATTCTAACCACGCACACCGGAAGCTTGCCGCGACCCCAGGAACTTTTGACGACGCTGCAGCGCAAAGAGTCAGGTGAGCCGATCGAGGCAGCTGCGCTTGCTGCCCAAGTCAAATCAGCGGTCAGCGAAATTGTGCGCAAGCAAATCGAGGTTGGGGTTGATATCGTCAATGATGGAGAAATGAGCAAGCCGTCTTATTCCACCTATGTCAAAGATCGAATGAGTGGGTTTGACGGCAGTGAAAAGAGCACACCCCTGCGAGCCGCTGACCTTGCCGAGTTTCGCAATTTCGCTCGCCGCGGCGCTAACGAAACCGGCGTCGCAGTTCTTCGGCGGCCAGCCTGTACCGGGGCCATTGCCTACCGCGATTACGGTGCGCTTCAGAATGATATCCGAAACCTGCAAGCCGCAATTGCCCAGAGTCAACCGACCGAGGCATTCATGACCGCGGCTTCGCCTGGCGTGATCACTTTTTTTCTGACCAACAGGTTTTACCCAACACACGAGGCCTACTTGCGAGCCCTGGCCGAAGCGATGCGCACCGAGTACGAGGCGATCTGCGCAGCTGGCTTCATCCTGCAAGTCGACTGTCCGGACTTGGCGATGAGTCGTCACGTGCAGTTCAAGGATCTGAGCCTCGCTGAATTCCGCAAAACTATTGAATTGCATGTTGAGGTGCTGAATTACGCCTTGGCGAACGTGCCAGCGGAGCGCGTTAGGTTACATCTTTGCTGGGGAAATTATGAAGGTCCCCATCATCATGATGTGCCGTTAAGGGATATCCTCGATGTGGTCCTCAAGGCGCGTGTCGGCGCCATCTCCTACGAGGCATCCAATCCTCGGCACGAACATGAATGGGCTGTCTTTAAAGATGTGAAGCTCCCCGATGGCATGATCTTGATACCAGGTGTTATCGATTCCGTTACTAACTTCATCGAGCACCCTGAACTCGTTGCCCAGCGAATCTGCAATGTGGCGCGCTACGTCGGGCGCGAAAACGTCATTGCGGGTACCGACTGCGGATTCGCGACGATTGCGGGTTCTTCGCGCGTCGATAGCGAGATTGCCTGGGCGAAATTTAAAGCCATGGCCGAAGGCGCCAAGCTGGCTAGCCGGGAGCTGTGGCGTTCCTGAGGGAAATGGGGACTGGCAAGCAAAAGGGCGTGACCAAAGACGGCAGCTTGCTAATTGCGGACAATCGCAAGGCGCGTCACGACTTTTTCGTTGAGGAATCGCTTGAGGCCGGCTTGGCCCTGACTGGCACCGAGGTTAAATCGCTGCGTGACCACCGCGTTAACCTGCGCGACAGTTACGCCCGGATCAAGAACGGCGAAGCTTTTCTATACGGGGTGCATATCGCGGCGTACGCTCCGGCGGGGCAGTTCAGCCACAAGGAGACCCGGCCGCGCAAACTGCTGATGCATCGGCGCGAAATCAATCGCCTGTGGGGCCGGGTGCGGGAGCGCGGATATTCGCTGGTACCACTGAGGATCTACTTCAAGAACGGCCGCGCCAAAGTTGAGATCGCCTTGGCGAAAGGCAAGAAATTGTATGATAAGCGCGAGGCACTTTCGCGTCAGGCCAATCGTCGGGAAATCGAGCGTACTTTAAAAGGTCGCAATCGATAGGATTGGCCAAAAGCCTCACTGCCCAGCCTCGGGTGAGCGCTTCTCGGATGGCTCCTAATGGAGAAACCCCCGGGGCTCTATCGCTCGCGCAGAAGCAGCCTGGGCGCGAAAACCGACCTATTGGTTGAATTGCCTGTTGTACGCGCCGTTGCCGAAGTTGGAATCCAAGCCAGAATTAGTATGGTTGTCTCAGTGGCATCGCGTGCGCTTGCGATTGCCTCGCCCAATATGGTGCAATCGCGTCTTGTTCGAAGGAGATTGCTATGGCGGAGAATTTTCGGAGCAGGCTAATCACCGAGGGAGTGCAACGCTCGCCTAATCGGGCGATGTTGCGGGCGGTGGGCTTCAAAGACGAGGATTTCCAGAAACCCATCGTCGGAATCGCCAACGCCTACAGTACTATTACGCCCTGCAATCTCGGCCTCAATCTGCTCGCTCAACGCGCAGAGCGCGCCATCGCAGCTGCCGGTGCTATGCCTCAGGTGTTCGGCACGATAACCGTCAGTGACGGCATCTCGATGGGCACCGAGGGAATGAAATATTCCCTTGTGTCACGCGAGGTGATCGCTGACTCGATTGAGACCGCGTGCAATGCCCAGGCCATGGATGGGGTGGTGGCAATCGGCGGCTGCGACAAGAATATGCCAGGTGCGATGATCGCATTGGCGCGAATGAATATTCCAGCAATTTTCGTCTACGGCGGAACCATCAAAGCGGGTCATTACAATGGCCGCGACCTGACTATCGTGAGTGCGTTCGAAGCAGTCGGCCAGTATAGTGCTCACAAAATCGACGACCGGGAGCTGCTCGAAATCGAACGCCGTGCCTGCCCTGGCGCCGGGTCCTGTGGCGGTATGTACACGGCCAACACTATGTCTTCGGCGATCGAAGCGATGGGAATGAGCCTGCCATACTCGTCAACAATGGCCGCGGAAGACGAGGAGAAGGCGCGCAGTGCCGCTGAATCGGGTGAGGCGGTCGTACGCGCGATTCGTCAACGGCTGCTGCCACGAACGATCATGACGCGTCAGGCCTTCGAAAACGCGATCGCGGTGGTTATGGCGGTGGGCGGATCGACCAATGCCGTTCTACATCTGCTCGCGATGGCCCATGCTGCAGAAGTGCCCCTGACTATCGATGATTTTGAGGTTATTCGGCAGCGGGTACCGGTACTATGCGATCTCAAACCCTCGGGGCGTTATGTTGCCACCGATCTGCATCGCGCCGGCGGCATCCCTCAGGTGATGAAAATGTTGCTTAAGCACGGCCTGCTACATGGTGATGCCATCACCATAACCGGCAAGACCGTTGCCGACAATCTGGCCGAGGTGCCGGACAAGCCATCTGCACAGCAGGACGTTATTCATCAATGGGAGGAACCGGTCTATCCACAAGGTCATTTAGCGATTCTTAAGGGCAATCTTGCGCCCGAAGGATGTGTCGCGAAGATCACCGGCATAGCCCATCATCAAATCACCGGCCCGGCCCGCGTCTTCGAGCGCGAGGAGGACTGTCTGGCGGCGATCTTGGCAGGAAAGATCAGGAAGGGTGACGTGGTCGTCATCCGCTACGAGGGGCCCAAAGGGGGACCCGGGATGCGGGAGATGTTGTCGCCGACCTCAGCAATCATCGGTGCCGGTCTCGGAGATTCCGTCGGCTTGATTACCGATGGCCGCTTCTCGGGAGGAACATACGGTTTGGTGGTAGGCCACGTCGCCCCAGAGGCCCAGGTTGGCGGGCTGATCGCACTGGTCCACGAGGGCGATTCAATTACAATCGATGCCGATCGCAAACTGCTGCAGCTCAATGTTTCTGATGAGGAGCTTGCCCGGCGGCGCGAGGCTTGGCGCCCGCCACCGCCGCGCTATACCCGCGGCGTTCTGGCTAAATACGCGGCACAAGTGTCGAGTAGCAGCCTGGGAGCAGTTACAGATTAACTGCCCGCGAGGTTTTCGGCCGAATGAAATTCTGCGCGGCGGCGCGTCGCCGTTGGCTCAATGCAATTGGCGCGGGGCCCGAACCAGACGTTGTTGCCGCCGCACGAGCAGATGAGCCACGCGCAAGAGCGACTGTGCATCCTCGGGCAGCTCAAGGTATTCGGTGGCACTGGTAGGACGCAGTGTTAGTCCTTGGGCTGAGCGCGTCAACACCAGGATCTCCGCGCATCCGCGGCAGATACTGACGTCTTGCGCCCCAGGGTCGCGACGGCCGGCAATTTTACCCCCGTCCATTAGCTGTGTTCCGCAAGTTGGGCAATTAGTTCCCCCCACTCTAAACCTCCAAGCTGATCGAGACCTGGATGCAGCCAAAGCCCATCCGATGGTATCAATAGATCACGAGCCGCCGGCCCGTGGCCGATGGCGGCCAACGTAAATCAATGTCAGCGGCGCTCTCTCTTTGGATTCCATATTTTAATTGGACACAGTCGGCACAAATCGCTGATCTAGCAGCAATGTCTTCAAGGCAAGGCTGAGAAGAACAAAAGGCGTCAGGGGTCTTCGACGGCGTTTCATTCTGCCCACGTGCGCTCGAGTTCGACGAGCTTTGAGAAGAGGCGCTGTAGGGCTTGGCATGGAATGATCGCAAATACGACTCCGGTAGAGCTTCAAATGTTCGGTGCCCCCCATGCGGAGTTCCACCAGTATCGCCAAAACTGCAAAGGTGAAGCAAGCAGTTGCGATCAACTGGCTTGGCGTCAAACCTTGATTTGAGCTGTCGAGCTGGGTCAGGGACCTGCCTGCGGGCAACAGTCGCAACTCTTAGATACATTGTGGCAATTATAGAAGTCGAAAAGAGGAGGTTCATTTGCTGATTTTTCAGGCCGTCGAAGCCTGGATAATCTGTTCTCGTTAGCAGTCGCGATTCGTTTAGGATGGAGGGGCAGTGCTCGAGTTCCGGCCGGAGGTGAACCGTGCGTTTGGGCGAGAACTTTTTCAATTTGTATAGCCATGACTTCATCCGCGTGGCGGTTGCCATTCCACCGGTCCGAATAGCCGACCCCGAGTTCAACGCGAAGCAGACAATCGAGCTGATGAAAAGCGCCGGGCAGAAACGCGCGGCGCTGGTTTTGTTTCCAGAATTGGGGCTGTCCGCTTATACCTGCGACGATCTGTTTCATCAACGTGCGCTCCTCGAGGCCTGCCACGACGCCATCGGTCGGATCATTGAAGCCTCGCGCGAGGTGCCGATAGTCGCAGTGGTGGGGTGTCCAATCCCGTTCGACCATCTGCTCTACAACTGCGCGGTGGTCGTCTCACGCGGGCGGATTCTCGGGGTGGTCCCGAAGACTTATTTGCCGAACTATCGGGAGTTCTACGAGGCTCGCCAGTTCAATTCGGGTGAAAACGCGCTTCGAGATACGGTCGAGCTCTGCGGCCAGCGAGACGTACCGTTCGGCTCGCGCATAATTTTCGTATGTAGGACGCAACCTCTGTTCAGCTTTCATGTTGAGATCTGCAAGGATCTCTGGGTACCGATCCCGCCGTCGACTGATGCTGCTTTGGCCGGCGCCACCGTACTGCTCAACTTATCGGCGTCCAACATCACGGTGAGTAAGGCCGGATACCGACGTCAGTTAGTGTCGAGCCAGTCAGCCCGGTGTCTGGCCGCATATCTCTACAGTGCCGCCGGTACCGGTGAATCGACCACGGATTTAGCCTGGGACGGGCATGCCCTGATTGCCGAAAACGGCAACGTCGTGGCTGAGTCGCGGCGATTCGAGGATCCGCCACAACTAATCTGCTCCGAGATTGACTTGGAGCGGCTTGCGCAGGAACGCATGCGTCAGACGAGTTTTGGCCAGGCGATTCGGCGCGAGGTCAGCCGGTTGCGTGGCTTCCGGACGGTGAACTTCGAGATCGAGCTACGCCAAAACGAGCCGTTGCTACTGGAACGGAGCTATGAGCGATTTCCTTATGTTCCCGCCGATCCCTTGGGACGTGAAGAACGTTGCGCCGAGGTCTATCAGATCCAGGTTCAGGGATTGATGACCCGACTGCGTGCCACGGGGCTTCAGCACGTCGTGCTTGGCATCTCCGGCGGCATCGACTCGACTCAGGCTTTGCTGGTAAGTGCCCAGGTAATGGACCGGCTTGGCTATCCGCGCCGGAACATCATCGCGTATACAATGCCTGGCTTTGCGACTAGCAGCCGAACCTTGGATCAGGCGAAGCGTCTGATGACCAGCATTGGATGCGAAGCCCACGAACTCGACATCAGGCCTGCTGCCCGTCAAATGTTGCTGGACATCGGTCATCCTTTCGGCTCAGGCAGCGAGACCTTCGACGTAACGTTTGAGAACGTACAAGCTGGAGAGAGGACTAATTATCTCTTTCGTATCGCCAATTTACGCAACGCCCTGGTGGTAGGAACGGGCGATCTCAGTGAGCTTGCTCTGGGTTGGTGTACCTATGGCGTTGGCGATCATATGTCGCACTATGCGGTCAACGCGAGCGTGCCCAAAACTTTAATACAGCACGTTATCCGTTGGGTAGCGGAAACCGAACGCTTCGGCGCGGAAACCAGTTCTATCTTGCGTGACATTCTGGCCACCGAGATCAGTCCCGAACTTGTGCCGGGTAAAGCCGGGACGATTCAGGCGACGGAAGCGTTCATTGGACCTTATGAACTGCAGGACTTTAATCTCTATTACACGGTGCGCTTTGGATACCGACCGAGCAAGATAGCCTTTCTGGCATATTGTGCCTGGCGCGATCGCTCTGCCGGGCTATGGCCTGATATTCCGCCCGACAAGCGCCATGAGTACACGCTGGGCGAGATCAAAGGGCATTTGCGCACCTTCCTGCTTCGTTTTTTTCAACTCAGTCAGTTCAAGCGAAGTTGCATTCCGAACGCGCCGAAGGTTGGATCGGGTGGCTCACTTTCCCCGCGCGGTGATTATCGTGCACCTAGCGACAGCGATGCCGCCGCATGGTTGGCAGAGTTGGAATTAGTGCCTGAATCAGAAGAGCATTCCCATACCTCTTAACTCGAACAACCTGCCATGCAAAATTTGCCGCCCGCGGCTGTGCGACTTGGAAAAGCTGGGGCCGTCAAAACGCAGTCAAGAGCTGGTGATCCAGAACGAAAAGGGATGGTCGACCACGTCGGTCAAGCGCCAACGAGAAGTGGGATTCGGCGAGATGCCTTTGCCTAGGCCCAACTAGAGGTAAATTCGACCACATAGAATCACCTCATCTTTATGCGGTTCGGCTGTCTCGTGGCCGGGTAGACAGGTTCCCTCCAGCCATGGCCTCAAGTTGGGCGGTCGCTCAAGCGCTCGGGAGAGCCAGTACCTAACTGGGCATGTCTATTGCACCCAGACGCTTACAATTGTGAAATCCAAGTAGTGTTGAGTTTGGTGATTTTGGGCCGCCAACTTCAGGTATCGGCTTAGGGCTCGAAGTTGTAAGCAATAAGAGCTGAATCATTCGGTGAATGGGAATTCAACTTAGGGTAGAACGCGAGCATCCAATTGCTAGTAGTAATTAACAGGAACTATCGATATGAAAAAACGTAGCATTTCGCGCGCTCGCAGCGATGGGCGACCGTCGGCTCGCAAGAAGCCTACGTTGCGCCGGCCCCAAGCGCGCAGCAGGACCTCACTCAGCTCGCAATGGCTGAAGGAATTTTTCTCGGAAATGCTCGCCGTCGAGCAGGGCGGAGTGGAACTCTACGAGCGCGCACTCAAAGAGCTCACGCATGACGATCTCAGGCCGAAATTGGAACAGTTCCGTGAGCAGACGCAACAGCACGTCGAACTCTGCCAAGAGATGCTTAATGCAGCTGGCGGAGGTGAAGGAGAAAAGAGTCCTTCTGCCGAGGCGGCCGAGCACAAAGCCCGGGGCCTTCTGTCAACTGAGGTTCCGGATAACTTGAAGGACATCAACAATCTCGAAAATCTGCTCCTTGCCGAAACCAAAGATCATTGGAACTGGGAACTGCTCGGCTCGCTGATGGACCAGATCGAAGGGCGCGATTTGAAGAAGGTCGTGAGCCGGGCGGTTCGGGAGGTTCGGCGCCAGGAAAACCAGCATCTGAGCTGGAACCAGAAAATGCTTACTCGCCTCGCGACGGAGACAGCTCATCGCGAGCCCCAGACGGACGAGCGGAGCGAACCAGAGGATCAAGAAGAGGAAAGCGCGGAACATGATTACTAGAAGGACTCTGATTTGGATCTATAGTCGCGCATGCCGACGTGACGTATCATCGTTCGAGTCCGATGTGGCCGCTGCAAACACGGGCAAATCGTCCATTCGTACGAGTAAACGGCCGACTTGCTCGGCAGATGCCGCGGGAATTCGGCCGTCATGCCAAATGCTCAGCTGACAAAGATCGGTGCGGATGAGGTTATCGAGGACCGGTTTGATGGCGGTCGAGCAGCACGACCGCTGCTCGGGATAGTCATCGCCACAGCGATTCTCTACTATGGCCGCGATCTTCTGCTACCCATCGCCTTTGCCGTCATCCTGGCGATCGTTTTCAGCCCTGTCGTGCGGCGTATCGAACCATGGCTGGGCCGTGCGTGGAGCAGTGCGATCGTCGTCGTTACCGGAATGCTTGCGATCGCCGGGATCGTTTACTTCCTGACCATCGAGCTGACCGCTGTTGCGGTAGAAGTTTCATCGTATTCCACGAATATTGCTACTAAGCTGTCGCACCTCGAAAAGAGCACGCCGGCCTGGCTACGGGCAATTGAACAGGCATTTCATAATATCGAGAGCGAGCTTCAGCGCAACCAGGCGCACAGAGTTCCAACCCAACGGACGTTGGAGGCGGCGCCGGCTTGGTCTCCTCTGAATGAGTTTGCCAAATCGGCAGGATCCCTGATTGGAGGAATCGCCGAAGCGGTGTTGACGGTCGTCTTGCTTTTTTTTCTGCTGTACAGCCGACTCGACTTACGCGACCGTTTCGTCCGGCTGGCAGCGCGTGCCGGGATACCGGTAGCCGCCCAAGCAATCGAGGCGGCTGGCAACACAGTGAGTCGCTACCTTTTCTTGTTCTCAGTCGTCAATCTTTCCTACGGCATTATTAGCGGCCTCATCCTGTGGGGCATAGGAATGCCCAATCCCGAACTGTGGGGGACACTCGGCTTTGTGCTGCGATATATTCCTTACGTAGGCGCAACGGTTTCGGCGGTTTTGCCCACTCTGGTGGCGTTTGCAGTATTCCCAGGCTGGACCAAAGCCATCGAAGTAGTCGCCACATTTGTCGGACTGGATCAAGTTGCAGCGCAGTTTGTCGAACCGTTCTTCATCGGCGCCGGGGTGGGTGTGTCTCCGGTGGCATTGCTGTTTTCCGCCGCATACTGGACCTGGCTCTGGGGTCCGGCAGGTCTGGTGATTGCCACGCCCCTGACGGCATGCATCAAGGTGGCGGGAGATTATATCCCGTCTCTGGATTTTTTCTCGTTGTTGCTCGGGGCTGATGTCGCGCTTGAGGATTATCGCGACTATTATCGTAAATTGCTCGAGCTCAATCGTGAAGAAGCGGCAGCTTTTGCCACGCGTTACTGTGACGAGCACGGACTCGAGGCGACGTACAAAGAACTGTTCGCACCGGCAATCGAACTGGCCGGACAGGAATTCGAGCAGGATCATTTAAGCCCCTCAACCGGGCAATTTATCGTCGATACGACCCGCGAGCTCATAGCGCAGCTCGGCAGCCGCTTCACCAAGCCGCGCGTCCTACCACCATACCGCGTTCTGGGCGTTTGTGCGCCCGGTGAATATCACAGCCTCGGGCTTATCATCGTCCTAGAGCTGATGCGTCAGGACGGCATTGCGGCCAGCTTTGTTGGCGAGAACAAAACACTTGCCGAGATTCGTGATTTCGCCAATCGCTATACACCCGATATCATCTGTATCAGTTGCACCACGAGCTCGAATCTGGCAGCGACCGTACAGGCGGTGCGTGCCTTGAAGGCTGACAGGCCGCAACTCGTGATCTTTGCCGGTGGCGCCGCGGCTGCCGCTGCGAGCCAAGAATTGATTGAAGCGGGATGTGCGAGAGTATGCGCTAATGACTCTGAGGGGCGCAGAGCTGTTCGGCAATACGCATTAAACCGAGCGCGAACACGACCCTCCGGCGAGTTCTGGTTTCCGATCCGCTTCCCATCAAAACGGCAGACTCGGTGACTAAACTCATCTGCTCTTCGAGGAACCAGAAGCGGTCGTGACAGCAATCTCAGCCCCGAGTTTTCAGTCGGTTGTCGACCTTTTTATGTGGTCCGCTTGGGGAGCAGGGCCGGTTGCAATCCGGTCGAGTCCGAGGGCTGGAGCCATAATCGAAAATCACCAGAAATACCAAACGCCTAATATAGTATTGGCGAAATTACATAGTCGGATGCTACACGAATCCCAACCGACGCGCGTCTCGCTGCATTATAATTGATGAGCACGAGCTGCGCCGAGAACGCTGTGAAGAAAAGTGTAAAGTGGCAACCTAATCGAAGCACACCGTCTCAGCAAAGTGGGATGTTGGCTGCTTTCCTTTTTAACGCGGTTGAGTCGGGCGAAGCGACAGCCTGCGACGTGATAGAGATCCCATTGTTCATAGTAATTAAGTCGAGTGGTTCAGATGCGTCTAACAATGGGAAGCTTGGACTGATTGCTGTCGCTAGGATACGTTCGGAAGTCAGCGCCCTCAAGCGTATGCTGGCATTGAATTCAGAAAAGGACAGGGCATGGTCGATTTTGATCGTTCATTATTGGGACGGGTGTTCGAAACAACCGCCCCCATAAACATTACCGCTGATATGATCGAAAGCTTCCGCCGCATGATGGGCGAGAGCAACACCGAAGTTACGGTGCGCTCCGATGATGGCGCGGAGTTGTCGACGGCCCCGCCAGCTTTTGTGGCAACGTTCCGCGCACTGGAGGACATCTTCGAGTACCTTCCCCAGCACGTGCCGCGCCTCGCGGCCGGGATGGATATCGAATTTGGTCAAGCGATCCGAGCGGGCGACGCAATTTCGATAAGCTCGCAACTCGCTGAAACCTACACCAAGACGGGACGAAGCGGCAAAATGACCTTCTTTCTCATCCGTTCAACTCTAAAAAATCAGCGCGGTGACGTTGTCGCGCGAATTGACCACCGCTTCACCTATCGCGGCTAGCAGTACAGGTGCTGAAGTCGCGAACCGTCAGCCGCTGGTTGGGGGCCCTTCCAATCGGCGCAAGGGCCTGCAATGATCGTCATTTGTTGTTTGTGAGCCGTTAGCTCAGGCCGGTAGAGCATGTGACTTTTAATCACAGGGTCCCGGGTTCGAGTCCCGGACGGCTCACAAATATCGATCAACTCGGCAAGTGTTACAAAACCGCGATGGCCGGCCTGGAAATTCGAGCATGATAAAATCTGAAGCAGCAAAGCTTCCGTCCCGCCAGTTGCGTCGGTCGCACTTCCTATTGCTCGCCAAATCTGTTGCGAACGCCGTTTAGGCATCGCGCACCTCCGAGCCGCATACCGCGATCGGGAGCGGCACACATTTTGCCCCAATCATTAGCAGAAACCTGAGTAACCCTCTTTATGTGTCTCGTGTTGGCTGGGACGCACCGCAGAGTATCAGGATCTTCGTAGCTCTATCTTAAGGAGTTCAATTCATGTCGCTCAACAAAGAAACCACTGACTATAGCTCTTCCTACTCCAGTAGGCGCGTAATTTCCGCTCATATGTTTACCGGCAGTCGCGTTCGCAATCGGATGAACGAGGAGCTGGGCTCGATCAAAGATATCATGATCGACTTCCGTTCGGGCCGTGTCGCATACCTGGCTCTCGCATACGGAGGTTTTCTGGGGATCGGAGAGAAGCTGTTCGCAATTCCCTGGCAGGCGATGGTGCTCGACGAGGATCGTCAGTGCTTCATACTGGACGCTGACAGAAGCTACTTCGAAAATGCTCCGGGGTTCGACAAAAACCACTGGCCCGAAGTTCCCGATCCAAGATGGAGTTCGCGAGGCCCGGAGGACGAGCCTTACAGAGAGTACAGCCGCAATTTAAAGGAATTTGCCGCAAGCGTAGAGGTTGAGCAGAAAGCCGCGGAGGCCGAACGAGCCCTGAACAGCACCGAAGGGCCTGAGCTGAGGCGGGCTGAACAAATTGGCAAACAGCGAAGCAAGATTTCCGGCGAAGAACGTTGAGGACGCCAGGCAAATAGGCCTCGGTAGACATTAATTTCACCGGCGTCTCTGAAGACGCCGGTGAGACCAGTCACGATTTTGAGGAGGCTGATCAGCAGATCGGGCTTTTTTCTGATCGGCGAAAGTGTCCGCGGTGCAACCGCCCGACATCCGCGAGGAGCTGTCTCGAAAGCGGACGGTCGCGATTCTGCCCCGCTGTTCGGCCCCGCATGCAGACTTGAATCACGCTGCGGGCTTGCGGCGCATCATACCGGCGCGCCGCGCTCTAACCACAACCTCGCCGCGCTGATTGATACCACGATGCTCAAACATCACGATTCCCCACTGAGGCCGCGATTTTGACTCGCGGACTTCGATGATCTCGGTTTCCGCCGTAATGGTGTCGCCGATGAAGACAGGCCTCGGGAACTCGGTTTTTTCGAACCCGAGATTACCGACTGTTGTGCCAAGCGTTAATTCGCCGACCGAGAGCCCGACCACCAGGCCGAGAGTGAAAATGCTATTGACCAGGCGCTGGCCGAATTCCGCATTTTTAGAGAACTCGGCATCCAGATGAAGCGGTTGCGGGTTCATGGTCAGCGCGGTGAAGAGCAGGTTGTCGGTTTCCGTGACCGTGCGGCTGGGTTGATGACGAAAGACGTCGCCGACTCGAAATTCCTCAAAGTATTTTCCCGCCATAGCAGCCTCGCAGAATTCATTTACCAATCGCCAATTCCGACCTGCAAATGTTAGTCACCAAAGTCGTTCGGCGATCGAGCGGGAGGGAGAATAACGAGAGTGTACAGGTCAGAGCAACGGGTCGCGAATATCGAAGCCGAGCAGCACTCGCCCTGCGACTTCGAAGATCTTCAGAGAATTCATCGTATGCTGATTGATGGTCAACAAATCCCGAAGACACCGATCGAAGGGGCTGGACGAGTAGACCGCTCCACCCCCATAGGCTTTGAAAAGACCCTCGACCGCCTCGACACAGGCGGCGTGAGCCTGAGCAATGGCAATCCGATACAGCGCGCGTTGCTTAACCGTTGGCTGTTGGCCAGCCAGCAACGTTTGCCAGATGTCGCCCAGCCGTGCGAAAACGTATTCTCTGGCCGAGTCGACCAGGCCTTCAGCGCGTGCCAAGGCGGTTTGTGCATAAGCCTCATCCCGCAACATTACCGGCTTGCCGGTTAACATGCTCATTGTAACCTGCTTGCGGGGCGCGTTCTCGACAAAGCTATCGATAGCGGCGCGGGCGATGCCAAGCGTGACGCCGGGCAGATTATAGGCGAACATCAAAGGATAGGCGTAAAGAGCACCGCTGCGCTGCGGCGGCGATGGAAAGCTGAAGGTCCGCTCCGTCGGCACGAACAGGTCTGCAACCGCGACATCGTGGCTGCCGCTGCCGCGCAGTCCCGTCGTGTACCACGTATCCAGCACCTGGGTTTCGTGGGCTGGCACGAAGCAGAGCCGTAGTTCCGGCATGCCATTGGACGTGGTTCGCAGTTGGCCATCCTCAACGACATTGCAACTGAAGACGAGCCAGTCGCAATGCGTGCAGCCGCTGACAAAAGGCCATCGTCCGTTGATTCGATAACCGCCAGCGACTGGCTTGGCGCGCCCGGCGAACAATAGACTGCCGCCGGTCGGGGAGTCGAGGTCGCGATACATCTCGCGCGCCACGTTAGGGTCCAGATAGGCACTGAAATAGCCGCCGTCGCTGTTGATCATCGCGCACCATCCGACCGATCCGTCGGCACACGCAAGGGCCTCGATTACTCGAATCTGCGTCAAGGGATCAAGTTCGGGTCCGCCCCATTGACGTGGCATTGTCATCCGAAAGACGCCGGCGCGTTTCAGCGCGTCGACAATTGGTTCCGGGAGGCAACGGTTAGACTCTATTTCTGCCGCCGCCGCACGAATTTCGGGTGTCAGTGCGTGTACCGCTTCCAGGATGGGTTCAGCCTGCCGTATGTCACTCATGAGGGTTCGATTGGCTCCTTGATATTTAGAAATGGGGGGAGAGCGTCGCGACCTCTGGAACTGTCCGACAATTCGGCAACGCTATTTGAATGGCCAATTCGGTCGTCTTGCGTTCGCATCGTTCAGCCTGCACCTAGACCGCCCAGCTTGCTATAGCATGTTTGAAGCCGATGCGAGAATGCGGTAGTTAAGGGCCGAACTGTTGGATCGAGCCATTGCAACTGCTCACTCGAGGGGTTTCGGTATGACTAAAAGTCACGCGCGTCGAATCTTCGAGAGCATCTTGAGTGCCTTAATAATGGTCGCCGCCGTGAACACCAGCGGAAATGCCGCAATTTCTGCACGCGATCGGCAGGCGTTGGCCAAGGCTGATTTGATCTATATAGCGACCGTCCGCAAGAACGGCACGCAGAGCAAAGCAGCGCCGGTATGGTTTACCACCGGGACCGATAACGATTCCATTCTGATTCAGACCGGCCCTGGAACGTGGAAAGCAAAGCGAATCAAGCGTGGCAGTCCGGTATTAGTCTGGATCGGCAAGGCCGACGGCCCGGCCTTTATCGGCAAGGCGGAAATCACCAGTGACTCCGTAATCGAGGACAAGATTCTGAAAGATTTCCGGCAAAAGTACTGGCAAAATCGTGTGATGGGTATCGGACCGTCTCGTGCCAGATTTCAAAGCGGCGAGCGCATTGCAATCCGGATTATACCGATTCGTGACCTGCCAGCAGGATTTGTCTCCCAGCCGGGTTCACCTCCCCCGCCTACCCAGGCGGCTACCTCACAGTGACTGTGCGCCGTCTTTTCGGTTTCGCGATGCGGTATTGTTTGATGACAGTTGCCCGGCAACGTTCGGGCACCTTTCTAATCATCCTACTGATGACACTGGTGAGGCCCCACCTTGGGAGGGCAGCCGCTCTGTCAGTTCGCGATCAGCAAGCGCTCTCGACGGCGGATCTGGTGTTCGTGGCGACCGTGCGCCGCAATGGCACTCAAAGCCGAGCGGCGCCTGTCTGGTTCACGCTCGGGGCGGACAACGATTCAATTCTGATCCAAACCGAACAGACCACATGGAAAGCGCGGCGCATAGCCCGCGGCAGTCCCGTGCTCGTATGGATCGGCCGACCGGACGGCCCGGCCTTTATCGGCCGGGCGGAAATCAGCCGCGACCGTGCATTGCAAGACAAGATCTTGACCGACTTCCGACGGAAGTATCTTCAGGATCGCCTATTCGGTATGGGACCGTCACGCTCGGAATTCGAAAATGGTGAGCTGCTTGCAATCAAAATAACGCCGGTACGCGATCTTCCGAATGGCTTCCTTTCTCATCCGGGGGCACCACCACCGCCGCTGCGGAGCCCCAGCCAGGCCGACGGAATTTAACAACTCAAAATCCGAGCGCTCGGGCGGCCATATCGAGTACCACGGGCACCGAATACGTGGTACGCGCCAGTCGCAGATCCTTATTACGACCGTCAGCGAAAAGTCCCGATGCGCTCAACCAGAAAGCTGCGCTTCGCATCATGTATAGAATCTCGTAATAGCGGCATATTTCAAGGTCGACCTTGAGCCCGGTGAGTTGCTGGTAGTAGTCGAGAAAAAAATCGCGGTCGACAATGCAGGAGAGTAACGGTGAGCCCTCCCGATTTAGATCCGAGAGCACGTAGGCCACATCGTACATCGGATCGCCAATCACCTGCAGTTCCCAGTCAATTATTGCCGCGACAGCGTCATCCCTGATGATCAAATTGCCCGTCCGATAAGCACCGTGGACGAAGGCCAGACGTTGAGCTTCGGGGGCGTTGACCTTGAGCCACATCAGGATTTCGGTCAAAACGGGTTCGGGCTTCCTAAGAGATTGCTTAATCAGACCTTCCCATTTTGCGACTTCTCGGAGAGCAAAGTCGTTTCCCGGTCTAGGAACTCCAAGAAAATCAAGTCCGGCCGCGCGCCAATCCAGGTTATGCAGTGACGCCAACGCCTCGACAAAACTGCGCGGCAATCGACCGCGCTGGGCCGCCTCAGCATAAAACTGCTTGCCCACCCGTGACCAGGGATTGGGCACCTCGCCGGGCACCTTTTCCATGACAAAGAAAGGTCCACCCAGGATGGAGGTATCGGCTTCGTACCAGTAAGCCCTGGGTGCCGGCACGGTGGTTGGCTCGAGGGCTTTGAGCACCCGGAACTGTTGCTTCAGGTCAGATAATTCCCGGAGCAAGCCAGCACCTGGATCCTTGCGCAGACAAAAGCCGCGTTCCCGCTCATTGCCGTCCTCGTTCCAGTGAGCGTCAAAAACATAGATCTCGTGCGACCATCCGCCGGCGGCCTGAACAAAATTCGAAAGAGTGAGCGAGCGTGCCCCTGTCAATTTGTGTTGCAGGTAATCGCGTATCTTATCCTGGATGTCTGCCATTTCGGTCCTGATGTCCCGCTGCCCCATCGCAACGCAGCCTCGTCAGGCGGGCTTGGCAATTTTCAGTTCCTGATCGAGCAACTGCCGTAGGGTGCGTCGGATTCGATGGTTGGCGGTGGTGAAAGCCCCCGGGGCCAACCGGTCGCGTTCCTCATACAACGATTCTATCAGCTTGCACAGCCTCAGCTCACTCGGAAGCGAGTTATCGACAAGCCGAGCGATCTCCGGTAAGTCGGCCAAGTCGCGAAAAAATGCGTCGAGCGTGACCTTCCTCTGCGCTTCAAGGTCCGCTCCCTCTTCAATTTGCCTTGATACGAACTCCAGGATGACTGCGGCCATATAAGCCTGGGCTTTCGGATAAGGCTCCGCGACAGCAGGGGCGATCACATGGCGCAATGAATTTATAATCTCGCTCAAAAGCTGCCTGGCCGGGATCATTGGCTTCTACCATCGAGTCCCATTCGGCGGGCGATGATGACCTTCATGATCTCATTGGTTCCCGCATAGATCGACTGAACCGCGGCGTCTGCATAGTCGGTTGCCACCGGAAACTCGAGCATAAAACCGTAACCTCCGTGCAATTGCAGGCACTGGCTGGTAAGTCGCTTGAGCAGGTCAGTAACCCACCATTTGGCCATGCTGACTTCGGTTACGATCTCATCCCCGCGCACGTGTGCCGCCATGCAGCGATCAACGAAAGCCTGTCCGACTTCGACTTCCGTGGCCATCTCAGCCAGCTTGAACTGGGTATTCTGAAAACTGGCAATGGCCTGGCCGAACGCCTTGCGCTGCTTGGTATATTCCACTGTGTCGTCGAGGCAGCGGCGCGCACTTGCCAAGGCGCCGATAGCACAAACCAAGCGTTCCTGTTGGAGCTTTTCCATCAACATTTTGAAACCCTGTCCCTCTACACCCAACAGGTTGGTTACAGGCACCCGACAATCCTCGAAGAACAGCTCGCTGGTGTCTTGTCCCCGTAGACCAAGTTTGTCGAGTTTACGACCGCGAACAAATCCGGGCGTGTCGCGCTCGACCAGGATCAGGCTGATGCCGCGATGTGGAGGATTGGCTTGAGGATTGGTCTTGGCGACCACGATTACCAGGTCTGCGATTTGACCGTTGGAAATAAACATTTTCGAGCCATTAAGGATATAGTGGTCGCCATCGCGCCGCGCGCTGGTCTGCACGGCGGCCAGATCAGAACCAGTCCCCGGTTCAGTCATCGCGATCGCCAGGATAAGCTCGCCGCTGGCCGCCGCAGGAACGTAGCGGCGCTTTTGAGCCGGCGTTCCGTAGCTAAGGAGATAGGGCAGGCAGATGTCTGAGTGCAGCCCCATCATCAGACCATGAGCGCGAACCCGAGCGAGTTCTTCGATCACGATGGCGTCGTAAAGGAAGTCTGCTCCGCTACCGCCTAGTTCTTCAGGTACGCTTGGCGCAAGGAAACCGGCTGCTCCCATCTTGCGCCAGCTTTCGCGATCGCTCATTCCTGTCCGGTTCCATTCGGGGATTCTCGGCACGAGCTCAGTTTCCGCGAACCTGCGGACCTGGTCGCGAAAAATCTCGTGCTCCTCGGTAAAAATATCGCGCCGCATAGACAAGCTCCTGTACGACTCGTCGCCGTCCCTCTTCTGCCGCTCTTCGTTGAGGTTTCCGCTTCCGCCGCGCAGAGCGACTTGGCAAGACCGCAAATGGCTCCTCGAATCGAAAAAGAGCGGATTATCCACGAAACCTAGCATGCGCTGCCGACCCGGCGAAGGGCTGGACGCGGTATCGGCGAAAAAATGCCTTCTGGCTCGTTCAGTGGACAACTCTCTGATTGACAACTGCTAAATAGCACAACAGAGTCTTCTCATGCCGATGCAAGTAGCTCGCCTTTACGATTTCGAGGACATCCGGCTGGAACAAATGCCGCGGCCACAGCCCGGCCCGAATGATCTATTGGTCAAGGTAACGGCATGCGGAATTTGTTCAGGCGATATCATGCCTTGGTACATCCGACGTAAGGCACCTTTGGTGCTGGGCCATGAGCCCGTTGGCATCGTCACAGAGACGGGGACGGAGGTGCGCGATTTCCGCCCTGGTGAGCGGGTGTTTGTTCACCATCATGCCCCTTGTTTCGCCTGCCGATCCTGCCTGAAAGGTGAATACGTCCAGTGCACCACCTGGCGTTCGAGCCAGATAATCCCTGGCGGAATGGCGGAATATTTTCTTGTCAGGCCGACCAATCAGCGCGACACGCTGAAGTTGCCCGATGAGGTAAGCGACCTCGACGCCGTGCTGGTTGAACCTGCTGCCTGTGTGATCAAGTCTTTGCGCCGTGCTGGTCTCCGGCCTGGCGATTCGGTTCTTATTATCGGACTTGGCATCATGGGAATGCTGCACGTCAAGCTTGCCCGCCATCTTGGTGCCGAGGTGATAATCGGTGCTGACCTGGTCGAGCAGCGCGTACGCCTGGCGCAGCAGCTCGGAGCTACTCATGGGATTGTCGTGGCTGGTGACAACCTGTTGGCTGAGGTCCGCGAAATCACCAAAGGGGAAATGGCCGACGTTGTGATCGTGGGTCCCGGAAGCAGGAACGCGCTAGCGATGGGAATCGCCGCTGCAGGAAAAGCGGCAACCGTGCTTCAGTTCACTGCTACACCGCCGGATGAAGAACTCCTTGTGCGACCTCACGACCTCTATTTCAAAGAAATCAGGCTGGTTCCGAGCTACTCATGTGGCCCCGATGATACACAACAGGCTCTCGAGATGGTGCGCCGAAAGGTGGTCAACGGACAGGAGTTGATTACGCACTGCTTCCCGTTGGCCCAGATCGGTGAAGCCTACCGGCAGGCGCAAAAGGCAGAATCGCTGAAAGTAGTGGTGACTTTCGCCTGATTCGCTTAGCAATAAAAGAGGGCGACCTCACCACCCGCGCCCTCTTTCAAACTCTTAAATGGCGAACTGCTGATTATGATGCCGAAGGAGCCGGTTCGCCGGCAGCCGCTCCTCCTGAGGATGCGCCACCGGCTCCAGTTGCAGCCGCCGTATGACGGCGACGAGAACGACGCCGATAATGATGATGATAGGATCTGGTTTCCGTTTTGGCCGCAATTGCCTCGGCGCGATCAGCCGCAGCCTTGGCGTCGGCTGCTGCCTGCTCAACTTTGCTGGCCGAAGCTTGAGCAGAGTTGGCAGCCTGTTGCGCGCTAGTTGCTGCGCTCTCGGCGCGCGAAGCGGCGGCGTCCGCTTGGCTCGCGGCGTTGGTCGCCCGCTCGGCCGGATCCGGTCCCGAAGAGCAACCACCAATTAGCGACAGGGCTAGCATAGCCCCACCGACCAACCAGAGCCGTTTCGACGTCTTCCCGATCAACCCGTCCATCCCTTTTCCTCCTTAGGAAGTCTACTTTGGTGCCCTCGACAAGCTTACGCAGGACCCCGCTTAGATTATCTGCAAGCTAATTGCGCGTAGCATACAGTATCAACCATTAAGTCGCAATCGAGTGAGGATCTACCCACCGCCTCAAGCCAGTACTGGCGCGCATCCACGATGGTTGAGGGCACCAGCTGGCGGGCAGCCAAATGATAGCTGCGACACATCATCTAGAAATCGTCGCCGCCGAAATCGTCCTCGCCTGCGCCCATTCCGCCCGAACCGCCCATACCACCCATACCGCCACCCGGCGGCATAGGCGCTGGTGCGACCGGCTTCTTTGGCTTCTCCGCGACTGCCGCCTCGGTTGTAATCAGAAGCGCGGCAGCGCTGGCGGCGTTTTCGAGCGCGGTGCGGACAACCTTGGTTGGATCAATAACACCCGCTTGCACCAGGTCTTCATACTTTTCAGAGCGGGCATTAAAGCCAAAATCGCCCTCGGCATCCTGTACCTTGCCGAGCGCGACACCGGGATCATGGCCGGCGTTTGCCACCAACTGGCGGAAGGGTTCGGTCATCGCCCGTAGCACGATCTCGACGCCGGCCTGCCGCTCAGGATCGAGTTTCAGCTCCTGGACCGCTTTTCGCGCTCTCATCAGCGCGATCCCGCCGCCGACCACCACCCCCTCGTCGACCGCGGCCTTCAGGGCATGCACGGCGTCATCCACGCGAGCTTTTTTCTCCTTTAGCTCAACCTCTGTCGCCGCGCCAACTTTGATCACGGCTACTCCACCCGCCAGCTTCGCGAGACGCTCTTCAAGTTTTTCACGGTCATAGTCGGAAGTCGTCTGGGTGATCTGTTTGCGGATCTGTTCCATCCGCCCCTGAATGTCACTCTTGCTACCGAATCCTGCGACCAGCGTAGTGTTGTCTTTGTCGATGATCACCCGACGGCAGCGGCCCAGCTGGTTGATTTGAACGTTTTCGAGCTTGGTCCCCAATTCTTCGGCGATAACCTGGCCTCCGGTCATGATCGCCATATCCTGCAGATTCTCCTTGCGACGATCGCCGAAGCCAGGAGCCTTGACCGCTGCGGCCCGTAAAGTTCCGCGCAGCTTGTTAACCACCAGGGTAGCCAGGGCTTCGCCCTCGACTTCTTCGGCAATGATCAACAGGGGCTGCCCTGACTGTACGACCTTTTCAAGCAGCGGCAGTAACTCTCTGAGATTTGAGATCTTCTTCTCATGAAAGAGGATGAGAGGTTCCTCCAACTCAACCGTCATGCGGTCGGGGTTGGTGATGAAGTAAGGGGACAGGTAACCACGGTCGAAACGCAGCCCCTCGACGAGCTCGAGGGTGGTTTCCAGACCACGAGCTTCTTCAACCGTGATGACCCCATCTTTGCCGACTTTTTCCATGGCGTCAGCGAGGATCTTCCCAATCGCTGAGTCCCCGTTGGCGGCAATCATTGCGACCTGTTCCATACGGGTGTGGTCGGTTACTGGCACCGGTCGCGACATGCTTTTAAGGGCACCCACAGCAACCCTGACTGCCTCGTCGATGCCGCGCTTGAGCTGCATTGCGGGGATGCCGGCGGCGAGGAGCTTAATGCCTTCACGAACGATAGCGCGAGCTAAGACAGTAGCGGTGGTGGTGCCGTCGCCGGCCACGTCAGAAGTCTTTTGAGCGACCTCGCGAATCAGTTTAGCGCCGATATTCTCGAACTTGTTCTCGAGTTCGATTTCTTTGACTACTGTAATGCCATCTTTGGTGACGACGGGAGCGCCAAAACTTTTTTGAATCATTACATGGCGGCCGCGAGGCCCCAGAGTTACTCGTGCAGCCTCCGCCACCAGGGTCGCGCCGGCGATAATCCCTGTACGGGCGCGCTCATGAAGTTCAACCACTTTGGCTGGCATTCGTCCAATCTCCGTTCCGCTGGTTTATTTCTTTGATCAGCATTACGCTGTCCGATGCAGTTGCCCAATCATGCTTCCACTCGATGGTGGACAGGTTATGAGCCACGGGACAGACTAAACCCCGTTAAGCCGACCCAAAGATAAGCACTAAAGCGCTATTTGCAAGCACCTTTTCCGCGAGACTCGCGAATGTCAATATGGTGTACGAGACTAGGCGCTGTGTTTAACTATTCATTGTGTAGCAATTTGGTAGCTGTTGCGATGCTATTGGCGCTGAGCAATTTTATTGCGCCGGAAAGAGGGGCCGCGTCGGTAGGGAGCAGCGATTCGTTCCAATCGCAATTTCGCTTGCGGCAGGGCTCTTCACCTTCGCCGACAGCGCAAAACGAGGAAGCGGATTTTAGCGAGGTCTCGCCTGATGAAATTGAAAAATACGTTTCAGTATACAAGGCGATGCAGCGTAACCGGAAGCTGACGGTCGACCAGGCGGTCAAGGCTCAGGGGCTCACGCTGAAGCAGTTTCGCGCTCTTGAAAACCGCGTTCAGCGGGATGACGCAGCCCTGGAACAGGCACGCACCGAGCTTCAAGCTGCCGCCGAGCAGCGGCTACAACATGCGGAATAACGAAAGACGTAGGCGTGTGGGTTCGATGATGCGGGACAGGCTTTACGCCTGCCCGCAAATTGTGTCGGTATTACTTTGTAACCGAAGTCGAAAAAGCCGCTTCTAAGCGGGCAACCGCATCATTAGCACGCCGTACTGAGTCTTGGGCAGACGCTGCTTCCTGATCCGCTTTTTGGCTTGCTGCCATAGCACTTTGAGCAGCGTTCTGAGCGGTAGTCGCCGCTGCCTCTGCTCGCTGTGCGTCAGATTGGGCTCGCTGGGTAGCCGCATCTATCTTGGCCTGATTCGCGCTGCATGCGGCAAACAACGCGGTAGCGCAAAGAATGCCGATGCCACTAACCAACTTCTTCATCCAAGCACCTCCCACCGTTGCGAATGAACCGACCAACTATCGTCCCGGCCCGACACCACTAGACTTCGGCGCCATACTTACAGATCGGCTTGGGCGAGGCAACCAGCTCAGCAAAGCTGCCGGGCGAGTGCGTGAGCGGGCGAAGTTATTGACATCACATTTAGGGGCCGATAATCGTTCCAACCAAGGTGCGCGATGCCTGGCAGGCTCGATATAGCGATGTAGTTTCCTCATGGCTGCCGACCAGACCAGTAACCGACGAAGCATTGAAGATGCAGCCGTTACCAGCTCACCGGCACAGGACCTAAAATTCGACCAGTCGCAAGCCTCGGCGATCAACTCCGATTCCGGAGCCGGCGAGCGACAAGCAATTGCACAAGACGCGCCGCACTCCACACCGAAGGCGGGTCCGCGAAGCTCGTTTTCGGCTGCTACAGCGCCGCGTGCCGATAAAGGAACCCCACCGAAGCCGCCCCCCCACCAACATGGGTCAGAAGGACTCAATCGACCGCAACGGTCATTGCCCGTATCTATGATAGTTCGCCCGAGCTCAAATCATGTGGACGACGTTTCGTCGACCCATCCTGGCGAGCTGGAAGAAAGCTTTGAAAGCGCGCTTGCGCGCGTCGAGCCGTTGCCCGATCGAACGTCTGTTTGGGCACGTCTCACGGGACTCTTGCGGAAACTAGGGTTATCGGGTGGTCGGGATACCAATTTTATCGACCCGCATCGGACCATCGCCTTCGACGGATTTCACGACAGCCTGTTCGAAGAGAAGCGCGAGCGTGATCGACGATACGGGACCGTTTACGCGGTAGCAGAGCATCCCAACGCGTTTGTGGTAAAATTAGAGCTGCCGCGCCGGATGCCGCGGTCGGCTCTCAAAGCGACCTGGGAGGTGCCCGATGAGATGCCGGATTACATCTGTCAACTTCGGTTGGACCGTGGAGTCCTGACGATCCGTGCGGGCTTGCCAGACGAGGCGCGACGGCGCTTATCGTATATTTCTCCCTCGTTTCCGCCGGATTTTCAAACGCGCATCGAATTTCCGCTTCCCGTGGAGGGGTATAAGCATCGGGTGCTCAACAAGACGCTCGAGGTGATCGTGTTCAAAAAGCGTGACACATTCGATACGCGGTCAGTTGAACAATAGCTCGAGATTGTTGGCATCTCTTTCTCCAAGACTTGGTTTGCCCAGCGAGCGCAGGGTCGATGACGGTGAAGATTCGGGAGGCGTCGGCTGACGATCTGTCTGAGATCGTCGAGATCGAACGTTTATCGTTTGAGAATCCGTGGAGTCGCGAGTCGTTTGTACGGGAGCTGGCCCTGCCATTTTCGCGGACCTGCGTTGCTACCAAGACTAACGGCTCGAGCGAAACGGTAGTTGGTTATTTATGTCGATGGCTGGTGGCTGATGAATGCCACATTCTGAACGTGGCAGTGCGCCCGTTTGCGCGACGCTGTGGGATTGGCGAACGATTGATGAGACACGCGATCTGCGAGGCAAAACGCGAGAAAGCCCGTTTTGTCACGCTCGAAGTCAGACGTTCAAATCTGGCAGCGCGCAGTCTTTATCGCAAGCTCAGCTTCGAAGAGCGGCGGCTCAGGCGAAATTACTATGGCTCGGGCGACGATGCGATCGTGATGGAACTGCGCCTCGACCGCACTTAACAGAACGGCGTTCCATTTCTGTTCGATTTCCGCCCATTACAATTCTGCGAATTTTGTGCAATAATAGGGCTAGGGTTCGGGCCAAATCGGAAGCCCTATATGGCTCCGAAATCAGCCGCTCGAAGACTCCCGCCGAGAGGCAAATGAATCTGCCGTTTAAGAAGGGTGAGAAAGTCGTTTATCCGGCGCACGGTGTCGCCGTCATAGAAGATATTCAGAGCCGCGTCATCTCCGGAACGGAGCGCAGATTCTATATGCTGCGCATCCTCGGCACCGAAAAGATGACCATAATGATTCCGACGGAAAACGTTGATGCAGTCGGCCTCCGACGGGTGATCGGCAAAGACACTGTCACCAAGATTTACAAGATCCTGCGTCAGAAAAAGGTCGAGGGTGACGCCCAAACCTGGAACCGTCGCTATCGCGAGTACACCGAAAAGATAAAGACTGGTTCGCCGCTGGAAATTGCCAAGGTGCTGCGCGACTTGCTCGTGCTTAAAGGCGATAAGGAATTATCTTTCGGTGAGCGTAAGATGCTGGATACTGCGCGCAGCCTGCTGGTAAAGGAGCTGTCCATCGCCAAGGCCCATCCTGAAGAAAAGATTATGGAAGAACTCAGGACAATCTTCGCCAACTGACCTAGGGCAGTTCGGTTCGTCAAAGCTGCTCACTTTGGACCTGCCAAAATGCTGGAGCCCGCCGGGATTCGTTAACGGGCACGATCGGCCTCGCTGATGAGAGTGTCGGCCATAGTGGTTGCGGCCGGACTGGGAACCCGGCTCGGAGGCACTATACCAAAAGCCTTCGTTAATCTGGGTAACGTCTCGTTGTTGTTCCGCGTTCTCCGGGCAATCGTGGGAGCAGGTGCCTGCGACGAAATTGTGGTGGCCGTGCCGGCAGGCCTGGAAGGCCGCGCACGGACTCAGGCGGAGGCGGCTCGAGTTCAAATTCCGGTCAAGATTGTCGCCGGCGGTGAGGCTCGCCAGGATTCTGTCAGACTCGCTCTCAGGCTTACGAGTGCGGAGTCAGAGCTGGTGGTCATTCACGATGCAGCCCGCCCGTTTGCGACGCCGGCGATGTTCTCTGCCTGTATTGCCGCCGCAGCGGCCAGCGGTGCCGCGATCACGGCGATTCCTGTCACTGATACGCTCAAACGAGTCGATGGACGTACAGTCACGTCGACGCTGCACAGAGACGGTCTGTGGCAAGCGCAAACTCCTCAAGCGTTCCGCCGCGACCTGCTGCTTAAGGCGCACGAACAGGCTCGCCGCGACGGTGTGACTGCGACCGACGATGCCTATTTATGCGAGCGCTTGGGCATCTCCGTGCAGGTGGTGCAGGGCTCGGCGGTTAATTTGAAAATCACGAGCCCGGACGATCTCGAGATTGGCGAGGCGCTTGCCTCATCCCGCCTCGTCGCTGACTAAGACTTACTGACCGGGCTCCGCGGTTGGAGCAGAAGGTTGTGGAGCTTTAATCCCTTCGTTGAGCGAACCCGACCGGAAGCCTCTTAAGTCAACTGTCACAAACCGAAAACCAATTTCGCGTAATTGTCGGTCAACTGTATGACGTATGGCGTCGTCGAGTATCCGCGCGAAGTCGGTCGGTTCCAGCTCCACTCGAGCAATGTCGCCGTGGTTTCGCACCCGCACAACCTTGAAACCCAGCGCATGCAGCACCTGTTCGCTGCGTTCGACCCTGCGTAAGCCCTCCAGAGTGATCTCCATTCCATAGGGAAAGCGTGACGCCAGACATGGGGAAGCGGGACGGTCCCAGGTCGGCAGTCCTAACCACCGCGACAACTCACGAACTTCAGATTTAGTCAGCTCCGCCTCGACGAGCGGGTGTCGGATACGCTTCTCCGCGGCAGCCTTGATGCCCGGTCGATAGTCACGCAGGTCATCGAGATTGAGCCCATCGAGAATGGTCTCGATCCCGAGTTGCCGCGCCTGCTCTTCGCATACGGCAAACAGATTGTGCTTACACAGATAGCAGCGGTTAACCGGGTTTTGAGCATAACCGGCAATTTCCAGCTCGTTCGATTCGATGACGAGGTGCCGAACGCCGAGCGATCGAGCCATGGCAATGGCGTCGTCTCTGTCACGCTGAGGCATTGTGGGCGACGTGGTAGTGAGGGCCAAAACCCGCTCCCCCAGTGTGTCATGGGCGACCTTTAACACCAGGCTCGAATCGACCCCACCCGAGAAGGCAACCATAACCGAGTGCATCCCACTCAGGCTCTGGCGCAAATTGTCGAATTTGGCTGCAAGCGATTTCATTCAACCACCACCATTTTTGCAGATAGTCCGGAACGACGGCGCCTTTGTCCTTTGGTCCTTCCGCTCCTGCTTTGCTTTCAGATACCTTCCGCCTGAAAGAGGTCAGTAGTCAGGTAGCGTTCGCCGGTATCACAGAAAACGACGACCACTACTTTGCCTGGCCCGAGACGCTTCGCAATTTGTAGGGCGGCTGAACAGTTTGCGCCGGAAGAGATCCCCACCAGCAACCCCTCCTCGCGCGCGAGGCGGCGCGAGAAGAGCGTTGCCTCTTCGTCACTTATCGCTATGACCTCGTCATATATCATGGTGTCAAGGTTCTCCGGAATAAAGCCCGCTCCGAGCCCTTGAATTTTGTGAAAACCGGCTTCGCCGCCGGAAAGGACGGGGGAATTCTTCGGCTCGACCGCCACGATCCACACCTTATTCTTCAGATGCTCACGGAGATAGCGACCAGTGCCGCTAATCGTACCGCCAGTGCCGACTCCAGCGACGAAGGCGTCAATGCGATCGAATTGCTCCAGTAACTCGGGGCCAGTGGTGGAGTAGTGGATTTGAGGATTGGCCGGATTACTGAACTGCTGCGGCATAAAGTATCCCGGATTGTTCCTCACCAATTCTTCCGCTTTCGCGATTGCTCCATGCATCCCGCGCGTATCTGGCGTCAACACCAGTTGGGCGCCGTAAGCGGCCAACAGTGACCGCCGCTCCTCGCTCATTGTGTCGGGCATCGTCAGGATAAGCTTGTAGCCTTTAACCGCACAGACTAATGCAAGGCCGATCCCCGTATTACCGGAGGTAGGTTCGACAATGGTATCGCCAGGCTTGATACGGCCGTCCTTTTCCGCCTGTTCAATCATCGCCAGACAGATTCGATCCTTGACACTGCCACCTGGATTATAGTTTTCGAGCTTGGCCCAGACTTCCGCATCGTCGCGTGACGGCATCCGATTGAGCCGCACGACCGGAGTATGGCCGATTAATTCCAGGGGTGAATGGGCAACGCTGATGGGCATGGCCCAGATTTTAGCCGTAAGGCCATGCGAATTGCGAATTGTCGCGTGACCGCGGGACTGAACAGGTATGAGAACCGGACGCGGATTAATCATTTTTCCTGGCGCCCTGGGTGATCTGGTTTGTCTACTACCCACCATTGAGGCGTTGCGTCGCCGCTATCCCTCAATCGAGTTTGAACTCATGGCACGGTCGGACCTGGCACTTTTCGCGCGACAGCACCTGCGGTTAGCCGACGGCCATTCGATAGACCGCTACGAGGTTGCCTTGCTGTTCCGCGCAGACGGTGGTGAGGTACCGGCCGCCACCAGGTTTTTTGGTCAATTCGAGCGAATCGAGTGCTTCTTCGCTTCTGATAACCAGACTTTTCGCGCTGCGCTCACGCAGGCGGCGCGCGGCGTGGTGTCGTTTTACCCATTTCGACCTCCCGGTAGCGGCCATGTCGCCGCTTGCTATCTCCGCGCAATCGGCGCTTCCGTACCCAGCCCATTGTTGGCAGAAATTGAGCTGCAGCCCGAAGACGTGCACAGCGCAGAGCGAACACTGGCCACGCTCGCACTTCAGCCGCAGCGTTTCGTGCTCATCCTGCCCGGCAGTGGAAGTGCAAAGAAGAACTGGCCGGCGGAGAATTTCGCCTTGCTGGCCGAAAAGGCGAACCGAACCGTCGGGTCCGTGACTGTCTTGGGGCCGGCCGAAGAGGGGCTCCTGGGTTTTTTTTCCTCGCGGGGACTGCAGGTGCTGAACAACGTCGACCTTGGCCAGCTTGCGGCGATTGCGCGACTTGCGCGCTGCTTTATTGGCAATGACTCTGGCGTCTCCCACCTGGCAGCGGCGTCCGGGGCGCGTGGAGTGGTGTTGTTCGGCCCAACAGATCCGACACGCTGGCATCCTTTGGGGAATGTCCGGATTCTGCACAGGGAACCATTGGACGCCTTGTTACTCGACGAAGTCTGGCCTCATGTTTTGGAACTGCTGGAACGGGGGCTTTAGGTGGGGCTTCAGACCGGCTGACCAACGATTTCTCGTCAGGATATCGGCCCCCTACAATCGTGCTTATTATAGGATTAAAAGAAAGGAACAGGCGCTCTCCGGATAACGACGTGCCTGAATTCGGCGAAAAGGTCCTAAGATGATGACGAGTGCGCTTAAAACTACTGTACTGCTGGGCGCGTTAACAGGCCTTGTAATGTTGATTGGAGGCTTGCTCGGCGGTCACGGCGGGATCGAGGCCGCCTTCGTTATCGCGTTGGCCATCAATTTTTTCAGCTATTGGTTTTCGGACAAACTGGTGCTTAAGACGTACGGTGCGCAACCGCTCGACGAAGGCAACGCACCCGAACTCTACGCCATTGTCCGTGAGTTGGCAGACGATGCCCGGATTCCGATGCCGAGGCTTTATCTAATCGACAGTGACACTCCCAACGCTTTTGCCACCGGGCGCAATCCAAACCATGCCGCGATTGCGGTTACTCGCGGCATAATGCGGCTGTGCACGCGAGAAGAGCTCAAGGGCGTTTTGAGCCACGAACTCTCGCATGTGCTCAACCGCGATATTCTGGTCAGCTCGATCGCGGCGACGCTCGCCGCCGTCGTCATGATGCTGGGCAGCTGGATTCGGTGGGCGGTGTTTTTAGGTGGAGTCAGCAATCGTGACGATGAAGGGCCAGGAGTCATCGAGCTGCTGGTAATGGCGATACTGGCGCCCTTGGCGGCGACGTTGATCCAACTTGCGATCTCGCGCACCCGCGAATATGCTGCCGATGCCAGCGGGGCACGCCTGTCTCGTCATCCACTGTATCTTGCCAATGCCTTGCGCAAGCTGGAGATGGCGAACGAACGGATGCCGATGATTGAGGCTGGTCCAGCGACCGCTCACCTTTTCATTGTAAATCCCTTGCGGAGCGGATTTCTCGCGCGCCTCTTTTCGACTCATCCGCCCCTGCAGGAGCGCATCCGGCGGCTCGAACAAATGGCGGTTTGATGCCGAATGCCAGTCGATGAGTGAGCTCGAAAATGGTCTTCTCCTAACGCTTGAACTTATTCGATAAACGAACATGGACTCCGAAGAAGAAAAGGAACAATCCAAGGGATTCAAGGTCGAGGACCGCCGGCGGTTTTCCGCCGAAGGAGAGTTGAAACCCGAGTACAGAGGACCTGAGCAAGCCCAAAGTCAGCCGTCGAGTGCGACCCATACGGAAACGGCTGGAACAAGTGAGAAACCAGCCTCCGCGGGTGATACGAAGACCGGCGGTTCCTTTTCTCGAGCTCGGGAGGTGCCAGAAATCACCTTTTCAACCTTCGTGGTTGGCTTGTCGACTCAGGCTCTGGTCCATCTCGGCGAGCTGCCGGACCCCCATACCAACCAGGCGGCGATAGATTTGCCCGCCGCTCAGCAATTGATTGACATCATCGCCATGCTCGAAAACAAAACGCGGGGCAACCTCGATCGCGATGAACAGGCAATGCTGCAATCGATCCTCTTTGAGCTCAGAATGAAGTACGTCGAACGAGCGCGACACTAAGGGGGCGACGCGTCCCATGCGCTGGGCCCCGCATCGACGAGATGCTATGAGCGCTAGGCTCGCCGGCGGGAGATTACTTTGGTTGTTGGTAGCGAGCGTGCTGTTTGCGCCAATCGCTTACGGCTCCACGCTGTGGACTGATTCCACGGCGGTTAGCCTGCCTGTTCAGACTCTGCCCGATTTTGTCGCACTGGCCGCGAAATTGTCACCCGCCGTGGTCAATATTTCGACCGAGCAGAGCGCAGCCGAGGCCGACGACCCGTTAGCCCAACCCTTTGGCAGGTTTGGTCAGCCCTTCGGCGATGATGGACCGACAAATCCTCAGAGTCTTGGGTCCGGTTTCATTATCAACAAGTCTGGATATATCGTCACCAATGCCCACGTAGTCGAAGGCTCCCATCGAATCCTCGTGACGTTAAAAGACGGGCGGCAGTTTCCGGCTCGTCTGATCGGGCGTGATGCCAAAACCGACATCGCGCTGATTAAAATCTCCGCAAATGACGACCTGCCAATAGCGCCACTGGGAGATTCCGACCAGGTTCAGGTAGGGCAATGGGTGATCGCGATTGGCAATCCGTTTGGCTTTGACCATTCGGTGACTGCAGGCATTGTCAGTGCCAAGGGCCGATTTATCCCAGGGAACTACGATGCCTTCATTCAGACAGATGCGTCGATAAACCCGGGAAATTCAGGAGGGCCGCTCATCAATCTGGCCGGCGCCGTAGTCGGCGTCAACTCCGCGATTTATACCCGCAGCGGAGCGAACATGGGAATCGGCTTCGCGATTCCGGTTAACCTGGTGAAGGAAGAATTACCCCAGCTAAGCGCAAACGGGAAAGTCGTAAGGGGCTGGCTCGGAATTTACATTCAGCAGGTCTCACCGGAGGTGGCAAGACGCGCGAGAATGGCGCAGCCGCACGGCGCCCTCGTTACGGAAGTGCTGGCCGACAGTCCCGCGGCCGGCGCGGGTCTGCGCCGCGGCGATATCATCGTCGAGTTCAACCATCATCCGGTTGGCGATTCTCAGGAGTTGCCCCTTCTAGTGGGCACAGTTCCGATTGGTCGAACTGTGCGGATAAAGATTTTGCGCAAAGGTCTGACGCTCGATCTGCCCATAACAGTAGTCCGCTCCGACGAAGAGAGGATTGCTCGTGCCTCGTTACAGGAGGAAGCAGTTGGCCTCGAGCTGGAGGATTTAACGCCTGGGCTGCGGCAGGAACTTAATCTGAGTGATCCACAAGGTGTCCTAGTCGCGGCGATCCGACCCGGCAGCGCCGCTGAAGCTGCAGGATTGCACGTCCACGACCTCATCCTGGAAGTCAATCGTAGGCCGGTCAGTGGTCTCGCTTCGTATGCCCGAGCGCTGAACTCAGGCGCCTCGGGGAAAATCGACTTGCTCCTGGTGAGGCGGGGCAACGGAACGCTCTTCATTGCGCTTAAGCGTCACGAGTAGAATCAAACAGCAGCAGAGCTGTCCAGCTACCTGGTAAGCTGGAGCGCTGCCAGGCAGCAGTGTGATGCGACTACTCAAAATAATAGCGGCGGTGTTGGGTGGGATACTGGTGTTCGCGGCGGCTCCCTTAACATATGAATTCATTCGCTATTATAAGTCGCTCGAACAGCAGGTCGTGACTCGCTTTTCCGGCCAGCATTGGACACTGCCTTCATTGCTTTACTCGGATTCGACAATTCTGTACCCGGGTGAGCGACTCGATGATATCGGTTTCTTTCAGCGGCTTGCGCGTCTGAATTACCATCGAGTCGAGCCCGGCCGGGTACGTTTTCGCGGCGAATACAGCTTCGATCGAGCTCGTGGGCTGCTGGTCATTTTTCTGCACGATTTCCGGTATCCTTACCGGAACTTTGCGGGGTCGCTGGTTGCGCTCAAAATCTCGCCGTTGCAAACCATCGAATCGATCGAAGATGTTGCCAGCCACAAACCCGAATATTCGATCGAGCTCGAGCCCGAGTTACTGGGGGCTATCTTTCAAGGGAATTGGGAGCAGCGGCGGCTGGTGCCGCTTTCGGAAATCCCGCCGGCATTTGTCGACGCCGTGCTCGCCGCTGAAGACCACCGCTTTTACTCGCACCATGGAATCGATCTCTTGCGGACGCTGCGGGCGGCTTGGATCGACCTGACCGCGCATCACGTCGTGCAAGGCGGTTCGACCCTCACGCAGCAGTTGATGAAGAATTTTTTCCTGAGCAGCAAACGCGACTGGCATCGAAAGCTCACCGAGGCCCTGATGGCCTATATCGCTGAGAAACGCTATTCGAAGGACGAAATTCTCGAGCTTTATCTCAACGATATTTATCTTGGGCAGCGCGGCCAGGAAGGAATTTATGGCGTTTGGGAGGCATCGCAATTTTATTTCTCTCGAACTCCCCGAGACCTGACGATTGCCCAAATGGCGACCATTGCGGGCATGATTCGCTCGCCCAATCGGTTCAACCCCTTCCGTCACCCACTGAGTGCTATCCAGCGGCGTAATGAAGTCCTGGCGGCGATGCTTCAGGACGGCTACATCAGCAAAGCTGCTTACGATGCGGCAGTCGTCGAACCATTGCGAACGCGCGAGCCATACACCGAGACCAATGATGCGCCTTATTTCGTTGACTATGTGAAGCATGAACTGGCGGAGCGCTATCCGCCATCGGTGCTCACCGGCGAGGGTTTGCGAATTTTTACCACCCTCGACGTACACATGGAAAAGCAAGCCGAACGCGCTATCGAGCACAATCTGCGCATGCTCGAGGAAAAACATCCCTCGCTTCGACGCAAAGAAAAAAGCCAGCAACTTGAGTCATGCTTAGTCGCGATCGAGCCGCAGACGGGCAAGATCCGCGCAATGGATGGTGGTCGGGATTATCGCCAGAGCCAGTTCAACCGCGTCACGCAGTCTCGTCGACAGCCTGGTTCGGCATTCAAGCCGATTACCTATCTCGCTGCGCTCGAACAGACTTTCGAGGGCGGCTCACCCAAGTTCCTGCCTAGCAGCTATATCGATGACGAGCCCTTTACGTGGCGATTTGGCACCACTTCCTGGACGCCGAAAAACTATAAGGACAGGTATTTCGGGCGAGTAACGCTTCAGTTTGCGCTGGAAGAGTCTTTGAACGCAGCAACCTTGCGGCTCGCCAACGCGATCGGTCTGGACCGGGTGTTGGCAATGGCAGCGAAGCTCGGGTTCGATAATCTGCCGCCTTACCCTTCGGTAGTATTGGGCGGAGTTGAGGTAGAACCGCTCAAGCTGGCGGCGATGTACGCCATCCTCGCCAACGAGGGCATGGCGGTGCCCCCTTACGCGGTCAGCAGCGTCGTCGATGCCCAGGGGCAGGTAATCGAAGGCCATGAACTGAGGGCTGACCAGGTAATTGAGCCGGAAGTCGCCTATATCATGGACTTCATGCTGGAGCAGGTAATAGCGCACGGCACCGGCGAGGGTGTACGCAAGGCCGGTTTTCTCCGACCAGCAGCCGGCAAGACGGGCACAACGAACGATTCAGTCGATGCCTGGTTCGCAGGCTTTACGCCGAATTTGCTCGCCGTAGTTTGGACAGGGTTTGATCAGAAGGAGGCGCTGGGTTTAACTGGGGCTGAAGCCTCGCTGCCGGCCTGGACAGAGTTCATGAAAGCTGCGACCGCCTCCCGACCCGACGGTGATTTTCCGGTTCCGTCCGATGTCGTTCGGCTCCGAATCGATCCGCTGACCGGATACCTGGCAAGCGCAGATTGCCCCGTGACGATGGAGAGTGTGTTCCCCAAGGCGTTGGCGCCGACCATTGTCTGCCCGTTTCATTCAGGGCATAAGAATGTGTCCGCACCGCCAACTCCCACCTCGGCGGACTCCTATATTGAATCAGTGGACGCGCCCAACGACTGATGCGCAGCCTCACCCTATCCAAGCTAGCTTGGTTGCCGCTGGTCGTATTGAGCGCCGGGATTTTGGCGGCGAATAGCTTTGCGCTGACCTCTCAAGATGTCCCATCGGCTGATTGGCCATCGCGCGACACCACACCGACCGCAGCGACAAGTCCTGCAAGTACGGCGTCGCCCATGCCTTTGCAGATGACTCCCCAACAGGGCGATGGTGGTGCCGCCGCGACCTCAGTAACTCCTGCGGCCGATTCCAGAGCCAGTAGCTCGGTTGAAAATGGAAGCGGCCCGGTTAACGCCGAAGCGGCGCAGGGCGAAGGTGCTTCGCTTGGACAAACTCAATCCGCCCCTGGTCAGCCACCTCCAGCTTTGGACGTTGACGCAGTGACGATAAATTCTCAAATCAGCGAGCAGTCGCTCGAGCCGGAAATTAAAAAAGCAGTCGCCCCGGCTTTGGCCGCGTCTCTACGGTTCACGGAAGATGCGAGAGAGCGGTTGCGCGATGGCCAGATCGACGAAGCTTTGCGGGATTTGGCCCGGGCGGTTTCGCTCGATGCTTCGAATGCTTTCGCCTACTTCTACCTCGGGCGTGCTTATCTCGCTCGGAAAAATTATCCTCAGGCGCTGACTTTCTTTCGACACGCAGTGATCGGCTTCAACGGACGACCTGACTGGGCTGCCGAGGCCTTGACTTACCAAGGCCTATGTGACGAGGAATTGGGCAAGAATCTGGACGCGGCTCAAGCGTACAAGCAAGCGCTGGCTTTGTCACCCAACAACTTCCGGGCGCGGGTGGGGTATGGGCGTTTAGCGAGCGTTGTGGCACCGGTCGGAACCATCGACGCGCCGCCGCCCACCGCGGATTTAGCACTCCCGGCGCCCAGCGGCGCTGCGGAGTTGCCGCCAGTCGAGGAACCACCTCCGCCGCCACCCTAATTGCAGTCAGCACAAGGACCGATTGATCAACAGCCTGCCCTTAACTATTGGTCTTAGGATTTGACCGAAGCCTTGAAAGGAATGGGAAAATGCGTGTGAAGAGGTTTGCGTGGGTTGTCGCCTGTATCCTGGTGCTCAGTACTACCGCTTGCGTCAAGCAACGACCGGTTTTGCACGGTGCGCGCACCGTGCTGGTGTTGCTTAACTACCAGGTGGATTACTTGAGCGCGAGCGGCAGGATGCCGGTTGCACAAGATCAGGTCGACGGCCTGATCCGCGCCACCAACAAAATGGTTCAAGCGATGCGTCAACGGTCAAACCCGGTTATCTACACCATGAATGAGTTCAGTCCCTTCCAACCAATTATCGACATATCGCAGAAGTTCTCGGCCATGCGTTTCGAACCCGGCTCCGCGCTCGACCCGCGGATCAATTACCTCGGTGGCGTCTATTTTTCCAACAATGACTGGGACGCTTTCAGCAATCCTCAGTTCGAGCGCCATCTGCAGCTAATTGGAGCCGGTCGCCTGGTGCTGGCCGGCACCTATCCGGAACGCTCGGTGCTCGATACGGCGCTTGAGGCGAAGCGACGCGGCTACAGCGTTATTGTGATTAGTGACGCCGTGGCCAGTTCGGATGCGAGCCGGCGGGACGCGGCCTTGCAATCGCTCAAGGAAGCAGGGGTCGAGGTGGAGAGCAGTGATCAGTTCATCGCAAGTCTTCGCCCGCAAATCGGCGGCTGAGCGACCCTGGGCTTCGCACAAAGTGGCTTAGTCCCTCGCCCCTCCGACCAGTGAATCCGAGATAGTAGTCTTTTGCTTTTGAGCGACTTTGCGGCGCGCGAACACCGCGGGATCTGAAAGGGGAGAATGGGAATGGTTGGGCGGGGGCTTACCCGCCTCGTCGCTTTCGCCGCGTTGCCTTGCAAGCTCTTGGCGAGCCGCGACAGTGTCATCGTACTCGGCGCCACGGCCCGCCATGTAGGCCGCCATCCGAGAGGCCGACTGATCGTCCATCCAGCAAAGTCGAGCCGCTGGAGGTAACGTCAACCTGGTGACGTCGGGCTTGCCGTGCCCGATGGACCGCTCCAAGGGGTCACGCCTGGAGCCGGAGGTTGCAAAGTTCACCGTCGAGAGGATCCGGCGGGAACCGACCCCGCACTCAGGACAGGGGCAATTGTCGCGGCCCGAGTCGCTGGAAAACACCAGCGACTCGAAGCTCCTCATGCACTTATCACAAAAGTATTCGTACAACGGCATCGCTGCGCTCTACTCGATCCGATGCGGATGCTCCTTCCAGTCGTCCGGGTCATGAGTGATCCAAACCGTTGCATCCTGCATGTCGCGGATCGCTTTTATGCGCTTAATCGATCTGACTGCGGTAATCGGATCTGTGTCGATCGGCATCGTGGCTTCCTGGTTTAGCGCCGCCCGCAAATGAACTGTATCACCGGTCAGCAGAATTCGCCGGTTGGGCAGACTAACCAGTAACGAGCATTCGCCTGGCGTGTGCCCCGGAGTGTAAAGAAATTGAAGTGCCCCGTCGCCAAAGAGGTCGATGTCATGATCCAGTTCGAGCCAGTCGTAGCCTCTGGTCGGTAGAAAATCGTTTAGGATAAAGGCCCAGCGGCGATCGGGATCGGGCCAATAGGCGTATTGGAGCTCATGAGCTCCGACTAGGAATTTCGCGTTGGGAAAGTAAGTGAGACCCCCTGAATGATCCAAGTGGGAGTGCGACAAAATCACGTATTTCACATTTGAGGTTTTATAGCCGACACCTTCAATTTGGCGATCCAGCGTCTCGGTCTTGCTCCATTTGATCGGCAGCGCTTGCGCTATCTGACCCCAGTATCCGACGGCATCGTCGATTATTTTCGCGTTACAGCCCGTATCGAATAAGACCAGGCCTTTGGGGTGCTCGATCAGGAAGGAAGGACACGGCAGCTGTAACAGGGTCGCATCGCCCCCATGCATTAGCAAGGAAGCCGGCGCGGTGAGTTCGGCGCCAGGCAGTGCCCACATTTTACGTGCGTTCATACGAAATCACCTCAATTGGGTCGAAGCTTGCGAGATGTGACAAATTTGTCAAGTGCAAGCCGCCTCGGTAAAGCGTGAAAACGCGGGCCAGTCGGCGTCACACATGGGTGCCGTTTCCCTTTACTTTGGCCAGACGAAGAAAGTTGCGCACCGGCCTGGAGGGCTTAAGCCTGGCACCGAGAATTGTCCACGAGACTTCAGCGACCAGAATGTCTCCCTGCGCAGTCACAGCTATTCCGTGCGGTGCGATGAGTTGGCCGGGCTCTTCACCCTGGCCGTTGTCGCACAATCGAGCCTGTAAGGTGCCGTCGAGCGAGTAAATGCTGACCCGCGGACCCATGCCTGGTCGATTCCACGACTGCCAAAAATCGGCTAAGCCCAGGGTCCACCACACCGAACTGAGTTCGCCGATGTAGCAAAGTTGCTCCGGGCTGCGGGTATCGATGCACATCCCGCACGGCATCGCCATCCCGGTCCAGATATGCTCGAGTTTGCCGTTCGGGGTGAAGACTTGCACGCGATTGTTGTGGCGATCGGCAACGTAGACGTATCCGTCACGATCCGTGGCGATGTTATGCGGTAAATTGAATTCTCCGGGCCGGTTGCCCGGCTGACCCCAGGAAAACATCAGGCGGCCGTCCGGCGTATACTTGTGGACTTTGGGATTGAGGTAACCGTCAGAAACGAAAATGTCGCCGGTACGAGGATCGAGCGCCACATGTGTGCATTGGTTGAACGGCTCACCACTCATCGCCGGGGCGGGCTTGCCGCTCACGCCAATGGTCAAGAGCACCTCACCCTGAGTGGTACATTTTCTCACGGTGTGGTCGTACACGTCGGTGAGCCAGACGCTGTCGTCAGGGCCGATCGTGATTCCGTGAGCTCGCGGAAACATCTTCTTGTCGCCCCAGCCGTAGAGAAAGTGGCCGCGTTCATCCAGAACGACCACCGGCGTATCGCCGCGATTGAACATGTAGATTTGGCCACGCGAATCGACCGCGACCCCGGCTATATCGTAGGTCCACTTATTCGGCATCTCACCCCATTCCTGGATTACCTCATACAGATAATTGCCGCCGCCGGTCAGTAGAGCCATCTCGCGATCCTCCAATGCAGTATTGGGTCGTTAGCTGTCACTGCTGCTGTATAGCGTTAGAGCTGGCCGGCAGTATACCGAATCAGGGTTGGCGCGCGACTCATCAAAAACTTGTCGCGCAAATCAATGTCCGCGCAAAGCTGGAAAATCCCGCTCGCGTGTCCAGCTCGCGAAGGGACCCGGAACCCACTTGAGATAGCCCTCGCGCGCGAACGGCCGGGCCAGCACGGCGCCGGCCTTAAGCATCAGGCGCATCAACCATGGCCGAGAGGCCAATCGCGCAATACGGCCGATGCCGCTGCGGGCCTTGGCGCCGTGACGTGAGAAGGTTACTTGTGGCGCACCAAGGCCGAGGTTTTCCTTCCACCTCATGTGCAGTAGCAGGCGGGGAATGTTGATCTTGACCGGGCAGATGTCGCGACAGGCGCCGCAGAGGGTCGAAGCGAAGGGCAACTGTGCCGCAGCGCTGCCGAAAAAGTTAGGACTGATTACCGCACCGATCGGTCCGGAGTAAGTCGCGCCATACGCATGCCCACCAATTCGTCGGTACACCGGACAAACGTTCAGGCAGGCGCCGCAACGCACGCAGTACAATGCTTCGCGCAGCACGGTATCAGCCAGTATCCTGCTGCGTCCATTGTCGAGCATTAGCACGTGAACCTCGCTTGGTCCGTCGAGGTCGCCGTCACGCCGTGGACCGTTGATGAAGTTCGTGTAACAAGTCAGTTTTTGGCCCGTCGCGCTACGCGCCAGTATTTCAAGAAAGTGCGGAAGGTCATCGAGACGCGGGATTACTTTCTCGATGCCCATAATCGCGACCAGGATCTCCGGGAGGGTACTCGACATCCGCCCGTTACCTTCATTCTCGACCAGTACCAAAGTGCCCGTTTCCGCGATTGCGAAGTTGACGCCGGTGATGCCCATTTCGGCGGTCAGAAACATTGCACGCAGGCGCTCGCGAGCCAGCGCCGTCAATTGTTCGGGCTGTGCTGTATAGGGCACACTGAGGCGGTCGCTAAAGGTCTTCCCGATGTCCTCCTTCGATAAATGGATTGCGGGCGTAATGATATGTGATGGTTTCTCACCGCGGAGTTGGACGATGTACTCGCCTAAATCGGTTTCGACTGCGTCGATGCCGGCTTCTTCGAGAGCGGGATTCAGCTCAATCTCCTCCGTGGTCATCGACTTGCCTTTGACCACCTTTTTTACCCCGCGTACTCGTGCGAGCTCGACTATATAGCTGCGCGCCATCGCGGCATCGCTCGCGACAAAGACCTTGCAGCCATTGGCCTCCAATTTCTCTTTCAGTTCAATCAGCAGGTCGTCGAGTCGTGCAATCGCTTCCTGCTTGATTTGGCGTGCAATGTCGCGTTCAGCGTCGAAGGACGGGAACTCGGCGCGCATTGCCGCAACATGGTCGAGGTGCCGACCGGTAGCCATCTCGAGCTTGCGCCGTAGCTCGAGATCGCCGATCGCGGTTTGGCTGGCCTTGAAGAAGTCGTGATGCGCGTTAGCTGCCATCTGGGTAGTCCGAGTGGGTATTGTTACTTGCCTGGCCTCCATCGTTTACCTTTGGATTATCCGCGTTTTCAATCTCCTCGGGCATTTCTCGCACCAGCATGATTCGTGGGCCTCGGAAGAAGCGCGAGAATTCGCCTCCTGCGAATGACCAGTTGTTCGACGGATCAAACCAAGCACGCAGCCGCGGCAGCCAAGGCGAAACCAACGTGCTCATCCAACCCAGATCCGGCGTTACATCCACCTCGACGGTGGGGTGTGGGTACAGATTCCAGCGCGCAAGCTGGTGTACGGTAACCTGCACTGCGATCAACCGCGGCCTTGGAACGCAATTGAATGCCTGCATTTTGAAGTGTTGCAAGCCCGCGGCCAGATACTGTTCGAGGGGCAGAATGACGGCGGAACCACCATAAGAGTCAGCGGTGAAGGCGATCCTCGCGGAATCAGTGTGAGCCACTCCGTTTTGGTAACGGGTGCATGAGGCCTGCCCAGTCACAAAATTCGCCGACATCGCGCGCTGCAGTGAACCATCGGCGTTGTAGAATTTATGATCGAGTGTCAATACGGCGGGTGCCTGTCCAGGGCGAAACCTCAGCGTGTCGTATTCCACATCTTGCTCACCGTCGCTGAAATAGGCGTGGCCTCGGCCAATTAGGCGATCTTTGTCACTTCGGCTCAACTCGAAGTAGCTACGCCCAATCACCGCTGTACCATCGGCGTTGAGCACTCTGAAACTGAACTTGCCCAGATTGGGTAGCGAACCTGAGCCAAAGCAGTACGAGCATGAAGCAGCGAGCCCGAGCGCTACCAGGAGAAGTTCGCACATGCACCTGATAGAGCACACGCGCAGCATCGGTGCCGGCTCTGGACTCATCGAACGCTCGCAGGCGAGCGGGCATTTCAGCCGCTGAATACGAAAACGTCGGCCTCCGTATCTTCGACAAAGTGTCTCATCTATTGAATCGATGGGGTCAACGTTATGCCAAACTGAGTTGCCGCGTTCTCGCCGAACATCTGAGCCAACGTCGCCTCATTGACATGGGCGCGTGTCAACTTTTCGATTGCTTCCCAAGCGCTGGTAGTATCGTGATGGGGATAGCGAGAACCCCAGACGATCTTCGCTGCGAAATCATAAGGCAACTTTTGAATGAGTCGTTCCTCGGCATCGAAGCCGAGCATGACCTTGCCCTCTTTCCACAGCTGTTCTGTATCAGTACGAACCGGATAGTAGTGCAGCAACGGAATCGTGCGCGTAGAGGCTTCCATCTTCTCCAGCACCTCTTCCATCCACGATGCCTTGCCGTGCGCCACAACCACTTTCATGTTGGGATACCGCTCCATTACGGTGAACCCAATCAGGGTGGACGCGACAAACATATGATTGTCGAGCCAGTATGACAGAATTGGAGCAATCGGATGACCGAGCGGGGGTGACGCCGAAAACGCAAAGCTCCGCGCAGTTCCACCGCCAGCGAAAGGCCCGCCCCCGGCCACCGCGATGAACTGATGGTGATTCAGCCGACTCTTAACTTTTTCCATGAACGGGCCGTGCGAGGTCCATTCGGGATTCCATAGACCGGCGGTTGGGTGGACGGCCGCTGCTAGCTGCAAGTTCTCGAGTTCAGACCATAATGGATCATAGTAGGGATGGGTAAAGTACCTCCCCTCAAGAAACATTGGCCGAATGAATGCGGCCCGGAAGCATGGCATCTGCTTAACCCGCCGCAACTCTGCCAGCGTATAATCCATATTTTGCAGCGGCACCATGGCGGCGGCAAAAAGGCGCTCCGGCGCAGCTTTGCAGAAATCGGCAATCCAATCGTTGTAGGCCCGCGCGAGCGCATAGGCAACGTCCGGATCCTCGATGAGATGAAACCCCTCCGAAAACCACGTCGGGTAGAGCAGCGCCTGGTCCACACCCATCGCGTCCATGTCCTTGAGCCTCGCTTGCGGCTCGGATGCACCGGGCGACATGGGATGGCGCGTCTTGGGGTCCAACTCGCCGATTTGGTCCCAGGTCATTCCCGGCCGCCAAATCGCGTGGCGCGGAATGTTCGAGTTCATAGTGTCCCGGAACACCTTGCCGTTCACCTTTAAGTAGCTGCCAAGTGTTCCTTCTTCGCGCCACAACGCGTGCTTGCCGAGCGTGCGAAATTCAGGGTCGAGATATTTGGTCCAGACTTCCGCGGGCTCGACGACGTGACTATCACTATCGAAAACTACGAAACTCTTACGGGGCATAATTAACCCTCTCTGTGCGACTTCGCAAAAAAACCGCTCTTTACATGTACTAGCAAAACCGGCAGCGAAACTTGGAGAGCCTGGCCTAGATCGTTCGGTTCAACGGTGGCATCGTCACCTAAGACCATGACTTGCTTTAAAGATTGCTGATTGATGCGCTTTATTTCTGCGACTTGACATTGATTCCAGTATCAGCTTTTCATGCCAGCCGATTAATCAGCGGGTCACATCCGAAGTCGCAAGCGACTCCGTGTACAACGGCGGACCCTCGTAGCCTGCTTCACGACCAACTCGAAGGCTGCGGCCGGTGCGGCTGACAGCCGCCCCGGTCTGCGCTGCAGTGAGTCGAACGATCATCCGGATCGGATCTGACTTGACCTGACGTTCGAGCCCGACCCGACTCGCGCTTTACGCTCCGAGCCTACCGAACCAACGCGGCTTCGGGTCTAAGTGCCTGGCGGATCTCCTCGTCAGTCGGCCACCAGTCGGGGCGTTCGATTTCCGTCACGCGGTCACGAATGAAGTTCTTGGGCGGGT
>JAJPKA010000010.1 GCA_021323945.1 Pseudomonadota bacterium
GACAGGTCCCAGCCCGGCGTCGAATGCTCAAGGCGAGGAAATGCACAGCCGAATTATGCCGCGATTTCTTGCGCTGTTTCCGAAGCCGTGCAAAGTGTCGGGATAATGGGGCTAGTTGGCTCAGTTTGACGGCAGGAGAGTTCCACGGGGCATAAATCGATGGCAGACATCGACCGAATCCTGATCGTCGGCGGCGGAATCGCAGGTCTGACGGTGGCTGCTGCTCTTCAGCAGAAAGGCTTTGCGGCGGAGCTAGTTGAGCGCGAGCAGACTTGGCCGACAGGCGGCGCCGGTATCGCTGTGCAACCTAACGGCATGCGCGTGCTGAATGCACTGGGCACCGGCGCGGCCGTCGAGCGAGCTGGGGCGGTAATCCGCCAATGGGGTTTCTGCGACCAGCAGGGCGAGGTGCTCTGTGAAACCGATCTGCAAGCGCTGTGGGGCTCTGACGCGCCCTTCATCGGCATCGAACGGAGCAAGCTTCATCGAGCGCTCGTGGCCGGGGCTGCATCCACATCACATCGGCTGGGAACTTCGCTGGTCTCACTGTCCCAGGAAAGTCGCCGCGTGACTGTGGGCTTCAGCGATGGCTCGACCGGCGAGTATGACCTCCTGATCGGCGCTGATGGAATTTCTTCAACCGTGCGCAAGCTGGCGCTGAGTCAGGCCTCGCCCGATTATCTGGGCGCGATGAACTGGCGCAGCATCGCCCCGATCCGGCCCGGTGGTCTGACGGCTTTGCGATTCATCCTCGGAGACCACTGCTTTTTTGGGCTCTGCCCAGTGGGCGAAGGACGTACCTACGGCTTTGGGTACGTTATGCAGCCGCGCTTTTACGATCCCGTGAAGGGTCGGCTCGAACGTCTGCGTGAGCGCTTCGCAGCGTTTGGCGGAGTCGTGCAAGAGTATTTAACCTCTCTGGGATGCGACGACGAGGTTATCTGCTCGGCAATTGAGCGTATCGACGTGGATGAATGGCATTCCGGTCGCATAGTGCTCATCGGTGACGCCGCTCACGCCAGCTCGCCGTTAATGGGCCAAGGCGGCTGCATGGCGATGGAAGACGCGTTCGTGCTAGCCGAGACATTGCGCGCCGCCACCACGCCGGAAGCGGCTCTGAACGAGTACGTGATTCGGCGAAAACCGCGGGTCAGCTGGGTCCAGCAGCAAAGTCTCGCTACCGGGGAAGCGCTGGGTCTGCCGCCTGCAATCCGCAACGCAGCACTGCGCGAACGTGGGGAACGGATGATGGAATCGCGCTTTCGACCACTTGCCTCCTGCGATCGAATTTAGGCTCTGGTCACGATTCCGCGAACGATGCCCTTGAGCGGTGGAGATGCAGTAACACCTCACTCGTATTCCTGATAACCGTCAACGTTCGACAGGGTCGGCGAGTAGGTAATCAGCGTCGCCGGGCCGCCAAAAAATGGACAACTTTCGGGCCGCTGTCCAACGTGATGAGGAGGAGGTCCACAACCGGATTGTGCCGATGTCTCTCGCAGATAACGCATGGCCGTAAAGGATTGGGCAAAGCAATGCGGCATAATTCGGAAATGCGGCATAATCGCCTTATGCCCACATCGGCATAAGAGTCACAGCACCGGGCATCCAAGCGGCTCAACCGCGATTCTATCGCAGAAGCCGCGCCGTTCGCTTCGCCGCCCTACCCCACGGAAGAGCTCATCGTGCGCCGCGTCGGAGTGATTGAAGGAGGGTAAGACGATTTCCACGGGCTAGCTGGGAAAAAAACCGATGCGCGCCCGACTTACCTCCAGCTATCGCGCCGTAACCCGAGAACCGACGGAAGCAAATAGCATGCTCGCGGTGCTATTCCCAAAGACGGGTTGGCTGTCAACCGCCTCGCAGAAGAAAATTGCCAGTGCGATCGTGCACCGAAGTGACCTCACTGCCCGCATCGACTTTTCTTTGGGCATGAGGCTCAAGACAATCGGAGTAACCTACCGGTGAGCCGACTTGAAGCTTGAACCAATCGCATGAACCGTCGCTGATCACGTGGGCTCGGGCCGCGCGGTTGCCATGTAAGAAGACCTCGCGTTCTTGGACACGGGCGCGCCGATCTCACTCGGCACAGCAACTCAGCCTTGAAATATCCTTCGTAAAGGAAAGGGCGACGATCTTCAGCGCCTCGGACATCGTTGGATAGATGTGCAGCATGCCAGCGAAGTCTTCTACTGTTGCCCCCAAACGTATTCCCATCCCAGCTTCGTGTATCACTTCGGCGGCGTCCATTCCGACCATCGAGACGCCAAGGACCTTGCGACTGTCGCGCTCGGCTACCATCTTGATTACGCCGCGCGAATTGCGCACCGCCTGTGCCCGTGGGACCTGCTCCATCTTCACGGTCCGGCAGGCGCATCGATAGCCGCGCTCCACCGCCTGCCTGTCAGTCAGTCCCACCACTGCAACTTCGGGGTCGGTAAAGATAGCGCGCGGAATAACGTGGTGATCGACTTTGCGATGCTCGCCAGCGATCGCATTGAGCGCCGCGATGCCGCCGTCCTGCGCCCCCACCGGCGTGGCCATCTGGCTTTCAGTGTTCGAGCCGATCACGTCGCCGGCGGCCCAGACGTGAGGCGCGC
>JAJPKA010000009.1 GCA_021323945.1 Pseudomonadota bacterium
ACGTTCAGCGATCTGGTGGGCGAGGCGCGCGAGCGCGTGCTCAAGGATGCGCGCGCGTCGGGGATGGCCGACGATAGTAAGGGCATCGACGAGGGCGGCCTCGGCGCGACGGCCTACGCCGACGCCGTCGCTACATATCTCGCCTTCGCCGTGGACAAAGCTGCTGACTATTGGTCAAGCATATGTAGCTGGCACTCTTCCGGTGAGAAGATGCGCAATACCTTTGGGCGCCAAGCGATCCCGATGGTCTGGGATTACGCTGAGTGCTGTCCGTTCAGTTCCTCAAGCGGAAACTGGATGGCCTGTGTAAATTGGGTTTGGGAGGCCGTCGCCTTCGGCCCAAATGGTGAAAGCGGAATCGCGCGGCAGCTCGATGCGTCTGCCGCAGTTAACGGCATCACACCTCCAGTCATCGCCACCGATCCGCCCTACTACGATAACATTGGATACGCAGATTTGTCCGACTTCTTTTATGTCTGGCTCCGACGCTGCATCGGGAAAGCATATTCACAGCTCTTCAGCACGCTGCTGGTTCCTAAGGCACAGGAGCTGGTGGCGACTCCGTACCGGTTCGGAGGCAGCAAGGAAAAAGCGCAGCGGTTCTTCGAGGAAGGCTTGGGCAAGGCATTCGCGCGGATGCGCGAAGCACAGAACCCCGCCTTTCCGCTCATGCTTTTTTACGCCTTCAAGCAGACAGAGACCGAGCAAAACCAAGGTGATGAGGATTCGTCGGCTGCGTTGGTTTCGACCGGCTGGGAAACGATGCTCGAAGGACTGATCCGCACCGGCTTCCAGATTACCGGCACCTGGCCGATGCGGAGCGAGCTCTCAAACCGGATGATTGCTTCAGGCACCAACGCGCTTGCCTCATCCGTCGTCCTCGCCTGCCGACCGCGCGCCGACGATGCGCCGCTCGCTACCCGCCGCGAATTCATTGAAGCGCTGCGCAACGAGCTTCCCGCCGCGCTCAAGAATCTCCAGCACGGCAGCATCGCGCCGGTCGATCTCGCCCAAGCCGCGATCGGCCCCGGCATGGCGATCTTCTCTCGCTATTCCAAAGTGCTCGAAACCGACGGCTCGCCGATGCGCGTGCGGACCGCCCTCGGGCTTATCAACCAGGCGCTCGATGAAATCCTCGTCGAACACGAGGGCGAGTACGACGCCGAGACGCGCTGGGCGCTCGCCTGGTTCGAGCAGTACGGAATGAACGTGGGCAAATTCGGCGACGCCGAGACCCTCTCGCGCGCCAAGGATACCGCGGTCAACGCGCTCGAAGAGGCCGGAATCATCAACGCCAAGGCCGGCAAGGTCCAGCTCGTCCCACGCGAAAGCCTCAGCGCCGATTGGGATCCGGCGTCTGAAAAACGCCTGACCTTGTGGGAGCTGACGCAGCATCTGATTCGCGCGCTCGAGACCGGCGGCGAGCCCGCCGCCGCGCGGATTATCCGGCGCGTCGGCGCGCTTGCCGATACGGCCAAGGACCTTGCCTATCGGCTATACATAATTTGTGATCGCAAGGGATGGTCGCAGGAGGCGCTCGCCTACAACATGCTGGTCAAATCCTGGCCCGAGCTGCAAAAGCTCGCGGCGGGCAGTTCGGGGGAAACATCGGAACTGAGATTTTGAGGCGGGACAGCAGATGGCCATTTCAAATCACGAGCGAGTCGGCAAGGCGCTCGAGCTCCTGAAGGCTGGGCTTCGACCGTATTTCGAGCGCGAGATGCGCGCGGTGCATGGCGACAAGTGGCTGGACGAAGCCGCCAACTCATTCCGCGACGGACGCCTGCCGCGGGACGCCAAGGGCGGGGTCAACTGGGACACGCATGCGCTGCTCTCGGTAATGGCTGGGCAGTGGAACTGGGTTTTCTCGAAGAAGCTCGGCAAGGCCGAGCGCAACCTGGTCGAAGAACTGCGCAACACCCGCAACGACTGGGCCCATCAGAAGCCGTTTACGACCGACGACGCCTATCGCGCGCTCGACAGCATTCATCGGCTGCTGAGCGCGATCTCGGCGGAGCAAGCCGCCGAGATCGAGCGCAGCAAGCAAGAGCTATTGCGCGTCCGTTTCGACGAACAGGCGCGCACGGAAACGCGCAAGCTCGCGGTTGCCCCGACTGAGGGGCAGCCGGAGCGCGGGCTCAAGCCGTGGCGCGAGGTCATCACCCCGCACCCCGACGTCGCTTCCGGGCGTTTTCAGCAGGCGGAGTTCGCCGCCGACCTGGGGCAGGTCTATCGCGGCGAAGGGTCGAACGAGTACAAGAATCCAGCCGATTTTTTTCAGCGGACCTTTATCACGCACGGCCTGCAACAACTGCTTGCCGGCGCGATCAAACGTCTGACCGGCGCGGGCGGCGATCCCGTGGTCGAGCTGCAGACCAATTTCGGCGGCGGCAAAACGCATTCAATGCTTGCGCTGTATCACCTGTTTTCCGGCACGCCGGCGAAGGAGCTGCCCGGCATCGAACCGGTCCTGAAGGCGGTTGACGTGACTTCACTTCCGAAGACGCGGCGCGCCGTGCTCGTCGGGACGGAACTCAATCCGGCGGCGGCGCATCGAAAGCCCGACGGTACGGAGACGAACACGCTATGGGGTGAGCTCGCGTGGCAGCTGCTCGATAAGGAGGGGTACAAGCTGGTCGCCGAGGCGGATCGCAAGGGCGTAAGTCCAGGCGCTGGCGTTCTGCGCGAGCTGTTCGCCAAGGCATCCCCATGCCTGATTCTGATCGATGAGTGGATCGCGTTTCTCCGACAGCTTTATGGCGTTGCCGACCTTCCCGCCGGTTCGTTCGACGCAAATATGACGTTTGCGCAGGCGCTGACCGAGGCTGCGAAAGCTTCGCCGCGAACGATGGTCGTAGCCAGCCTCCCGGCGTCGGACATCGAGAAGGGCGGCACGGCGGGAGACGAGGCGCTGGCCCGCATCAAGAACACGTTCGGACGGCTCGAATCACCGTGGACGCCAGCGAGCGTGGAGGAAGGATTCGAAATCGTGCGGCGGCGCCTCTTCCAACCGATCACCGAAAAGGAGAATTTCGCGGCACGCGATGCCGTCGCGCGCAAGTTCAGCGAGATGTACCGCCGGGATCCGCGCGAATTCCCGTCAGGATGCGGCGAAGGCGACTATCAACGGCGGATTCAAGCCGCCTATCCAATTCATCCGGAGCTCTTCGATCGCTTGTTCGAGGATTGGTCGACGCTTGACAAGTTTCAGCGCACGCGCGGCGTGCTGCGGCTGATGGCCGCGGCAATCCACACGCTGTGGAAGCGCAACGACGCGAGCCTCTTGATCATGCCCGGCAATATGCCGCTCGACGAGCCCGCAGTGCAGTTCGAACTGATGCGTTACCTGGACGATCCATGGCGACCGGTGATCGAGGCGGATGTTGACGGGCCCCATGCGGTTCCGCTGCGCATGGACCAGGAGAACCCCGCGCTAATGCGGTATTCCGCGTCGCGGCGCGTGGCGCGCACGATTTTCATCGGGTCGGCGCCCAAGCTGGAAGCGGCAAACAAGGGAATCGACGACTCGCGAATCAAGCTCGGATGCGCCCAGCCCGGGGAGACTGTCGCGACCTTCGGCGACGCTCTTCGGCGACTAAGCGATCAGACCACCTATCTCTATCAGGACGGTCGTCGCTACTGGTATTCCACGCAGCCGGGTGTCACACGGCTCGCGCAGGAGCGCGCCGCCCAGCAGCGCGAGGAGGACGTGCTGGAGGAGATCAGGCGGCGGCTGCGGCGCGAGGCGCGCAGCCGGGCCGATTTTTCGCGCGTATACGCGTGCGTACCGCACAGTGAGATCGCCGATGAGGACAGCACGCGGCTGGTGATAATCGACCCTACCCAGCCGCACATGTCCAGGAACACGACTAGCCCGGCCATCAATGCGGCAGCGGAGTGTCTCAATAATCGCGGAACCAGTCCGCGGCTCAAGCGTAATACGCTCGTGTTTGTGGCGGGAGATCGGGCGCGTCTCGAAGAACTCAAGAAAGCCGTGCGCGATTATCTCGCGTGGCAATCCATCGAGCGCGACGCTGATACGCTGAACCTCGACCCATTCCAGCGCAAACAGGCACACGACAAAAACGAAGATGCAGACCGAACTGTCGAGCAACGGATTCCAGAGGCTTACTTTTGGCTCCTGGTCCCGTCAGAAAAGAAAGAGGGGGACTCGTCCCAAGGTCGCCTCGAATGGACCGAGCTGAAAGCGTCGGGGACCGACGCTCTTGCTAATCGCGCGTCCAAACGACTCAAGAGCGAAGGTCTGCTGATCACAAACTGGGCGGGCTCTCTGCTTAGACGCGAGATGGATCGCGTGCCTCTATGGCGGGGCAATCACGTCGCCGTCAAGCAACTCGCTGACGACTTCGCCCGATACTTGTACCTGCCACGATTACGCGATCGCGAGGTGTTGGCCGAAGCAATCTCCGATGGGCTTGGGCTCATTTCCTGGACGCAGGAGTCATTCGCCTATGCCGACGGCTGGGATGACGAGCAGCAGCGATATCGGGGCCTCCGGGTCGGTCAGCGGATCGGCATAAGCCTCGACGGCGACGGCTTACTGGTGAAGCCCGAAGTCGCGCAAGCCCAATTCGCCCGGCAACCGGAACCCCGCGATGGCGGCCCTACGGAGGGCGATGTCCGTCCCGAGGGCAATGGGGGAGGAGGACCGGGAGCTGCCGCAGACGGAAAAACTGGCGAAGAATCGAAAACCCAAAAACCCTTGCCGCGCCGCTTCCACGGCTCGGTCATTCTGAATCCAGTACGTCTCAGCCGCGACGCTGCCGACGTCGCCAACGAGATCGTACAGCACTTGATGAAGCAGCCAGGCGCCAAAGTCGAGGTCATCCTCGATATCGCAGCAGACATTCCCGGTGGCGCGCCCGATGACCTTCAGCGAACCGTCAACGAAAACTGCCGCACGCTGAAATTCCGAAGTTTCGACTTCGAAGAGAATTGAGCAGAGCGGCAAGGGTTAAGTGGCGGCGCTGGCTTCCCTCCGAGACCTTGCCTTCACGTGCGAAGTTCAGCCGGCTCGCGGATCACAGCGACGCGCCCTCTGGGTCAAGACTCAGGACAACCACGCTGTCGGCGGAGTGAGCCCTAACGCGTTGTCATGCCGTCCCCGGAATTTCCCGCCGCGACCCTCAGTGGCAGGCAAGTGTGCGCCGCATCCTCTTCTATTTCGGAAAACTGCATCCGCGGGTTGCCGCGGAAGCATCCTGGTTGAAAGCAGGCGTCGGCCCGCGAGATTCGAAAATCTCACGCCGATGCGAAGTAAAGTCGGGCGCCCCCTGCGCGATTTGAACGCGCGACCCCAGGATTAGGAATCCTGTGCTCTGTCCAGCTGAGCTAAGGGGGCGCATCGGGACCGGCCGCCGCTGCCCGCGACGACCCAATCGCCAGCCGTTCCCATCGCCGCAGGCTGAGTGCCGACCATATTTCGCCATCATAAACGACCGCATCGCTGGTCGCTACCGGCTAACGAAGCGGGAACCAGGTGGCGGAGAAGTTACCCGAGCCTGCTTCGTTCCTGCTGCCAACTACGCGAGCCCGCTGCGGTCAGCGCCAATCATCACTTAAGCGAGTTGCACAACCTGTTTACCCAGATTCTCACCAGTAAATAGCCGTATCAGCGCTTTGGGTGCATTCTCCAGACCGCGAGCCACATCGAGCTTGTTCTTGATTTTTCCTTCCGCATGCCATCTGGAAAGCTCAGCGACCGCCTCGGGAAAACGACTTTGGAATTTAAGCACAATAAAGCCTTCCATCCGCGCGTTGCGCAAAATCAGATTGAAGTAATTCCGCGGTCCGGCGCCGAACATCCCCTGCGGATTGTTGTATTGCGAGATACCGCCGCAGAGCACAATGCGCGCATTGTTGGCGATCCGCTGCAGGACCAGGTCAAGAATTTCGCCGCCGACATTGTCAAAGTAGATGTCCACGCCGCCGGGACATAAACGGGAGAGGGCGGACCCGACATCTTCGTTTTTATAATCGATCGCAGCGTCGAAACCAGCTTCATTGAGCAGCCAGGCGCATTTGGCCGGCCCCCCGGCAATCCCGATCACGCGGCAACCCTTGATCCTGGCGATCATGCCGGCTACCGAACCGGTTGCGCCTGCTGCGCCGGAGACGACGAAGGTTTGACCAGGTCCTGGCTGTCCGATATCGAGCACCCCGAAATAGGCCGTGAGTCCCGTGACGCCCAGTAATGAGATTGCGAGCAGCGGATCGGTGCCGGGCGGCAGCTTTTGCATACCCCGCCCATCGCTGATCGTGTAGTCCTCCCATCCCGTCATGCCTTGCACAAGGTCGCCGCTGGCGAACCCCTGGTTTCTCGAATCGACAACCTGGCTGACGGACAGGGCGCGCATCACTGCGCCCAACGGGACTGCGGGCATATAGGTATCCATCGCCATCCAACCACGTTGAGTCGGATCGCACGACAAGACGAGATTGCGAAGCAGAACCTCCCCTTGCTTGAGTGGCGGCAGGGTGGTTTCGTTCCAACGGAAGTCGCTCTCTTTTATCATCCCTGTCGGGCGCGCTGACAGCAGCCACTGACGGTTTTTCAATTCAGCCATCGGAGAATCCTTCCAAGGTTAACGGAGCGGGTCGGGATCGATTCAAGCTTGCGATTGCGCCGCGACCATGGACGACCGATTGAATCAGTCGCACCGGCTGTGCGAACCGTACTAAGCGCGAGCTGAGCATAATCGATTTGACTTTGCGGCTCCAGGCGCCGGCTTCGGCCGTTGACCAGCTCCCGCGAGCCCTTCGGCTGAGATGTCGACCGGCTCCTTTCTTCCCGATACACAAAACTAGTGCAAACTGTTTGTTTTGCGATAACGTTGTCGGCAGGGCCGGTACGATGGAATTCGCCGAAATTGATCAGGCACTGACCAATCCTGCCTTTTTCGTCAACCATGACCCTCATCCCCTGTGGCGGGAATTGCGGGAGCGGGATCCGGTCCATTGGACGCAAGGGCGAGTCAGGCCATTCTGGTCGGTTACTCGTTACGAAGATATCGTCACTGTTTTCAGTCAGCCCAATCTTTTTACTTCCACCAAGGGTCTGGTCGTCCCATCGAGTCCCGAGATGGAGCAGGTGACTCCTGAGATGATGGGCTCGGGTCAGATGATGATCATGACCGATCCACCGCTGCATGTAGCGATGCGGCGTGCTTTTAACCGTCTTTTTCTGCCGCGTCCGGTGGGCCGCTATGAGTCCCCCGGCTCGGCGCTGGTCAACGAGATTCTCGGCGAAGCGCTCGAACGGCAATACTGCGATTTCGTAGTGGACGTCGCCGCTCGGCTGCCAATGGCGTTTATTTGCGAGATCATGGGGATTCCGCGTGCCGATTGGCCGCTGATGTTCAAATGGGGGAACATGGCCCTGGGCAACGAGGATCCGGAGTATCAAACCGAGTCCCGCTCGCCACTTGAGACGCGCCAGCAGGGCTCAACCAACCTCGGCTCGTACTGTGCCCGACTGGCCTTGGAGCGTCGCGGTGGCGATGGCGACGATCTGCTGAGCGTCCTGGGCAACGCCAGGGTCAATGACCGTGAATTGACACAGACTGAATTAATGCACAACGGCTTTCTGTACATCGTCGGGGGCCTCGAAACCACCCGTAACGCAATCTCCGGAGGATTGCTGGCCTTTATCAATCACCCCGACGAATGGACGCGGCTGGCCAACGACCGTTCACTCCTGCCGAGTGCGATTGAGGAGATCCTGCGCTGGACCAGCCCGATAACCCACATCGCCCGGACGGCGCTCGCCGACACGATCCTCGCAGACACCAAGATTCAGTGCGGCCAACAAGTGGCCTTGTGGCTCCCCTCGGCCAATCGCGACGAAGCGATCTTTGAGCAACCATATCGCTTCGATATCGCACGGACGCCTAACGAACACATTGCGTTCGGCAAGGGCGAGCATTTCTGCGCCGGCGCTCACCTCGCTCGTCTCGAGCTGCGCCTGATGTTTGAGGCGATCCTCACCCGGGTCGACAAATTCGAGCTGGTGGGAGCCGTCGAGCGCTTACAGTCAAATCTCGTCGCCGGAATCAAGCACATGCCCGTCCGCCTGACGCCGGCACGGCATGCCGCCTGACCGGTTGATCCTTCACGCAGGATTGTGGCAGACGGCTTCGATATTGTTGCCGTCGGGATCGAAGACGAATGCTCCGTAGTAGTTCGGATGATACTCCTTGCGCAAACCTGGCGCGCCATTATCACGCCCGCCCGCGCCCAAAGCGGCCTTATGAAAGGCGTCGACAATCGAGCGGTCGGCTACGACGAACGCTACATGGATGGGTGCTTTCGTGGATTGGCCCTGGGTGATCCAGAAGTCCGGTTTGCCTTCGGCACCAAAACCGGCCCACCCACCATATTCCATCAGGCACGAATATCCGAGTGGCTTCAGTGCGGTTTCGAAGAAAGCTTTGCTTTTGGTGAAATCGGCGACCATTAATCCGATATGGTCGAGCATGAAAGCCTCCGGGGAGCCCGGCTATTGAACGTAAGTCTCATATTGAACCGCCTGATGTTGCTGTCAACCCGAAATCGCGATGAACGTAACTTGCGTTTTTCCAGAAATTAGGGCCCGCCCTGCCTGCTTGCCGCTCCAAGCGGTGTTGAAACGGAGAAATAGAGCGCGCGCCGAGGACCATACTGAGGCGAGAAAACGCCGATGCCGCTCCCTTGACGAATCAGGTACACATGGTCGAACAGGTTCACCACGCAAAGGCGCCCTTCGGCTTCACCCAGGCCGGGAACGTTCAATCGATGGCCCACCGCGGCGTTGACTTGCAGGTAGGGGTGCTGCTGCTCCTGGTTGGCAAAGCCGAAACGATATCCGCTGCCCCAGATAGCGTCGATAGTTAGTAGGAATCCCCAACGCTGATACGACATTCCAACCGATGAACTGAACTCCTGGTCATCATCCAGGTAAATCCAGTGTCGTCTGATGTAATTTAATTCGGCGACGTCGTCGACCAGGAATTGTCCGCCAGTCACCTCGTGCGCCTGCTGTATCGCGTAGGCGAAGTTGTAGTAAAAGGACAGCCGTCGGGTCGTCTTCACCAGGCTGAAATCGACCCCCCAGCCGCGACCATGTCGATACTGCAGTGGCGCGAAGATATATGTTTGGCCGAACTGCGCCAGATCCAGTTTATTGGTCGCCCACATAAACCAGCCTTCGGTAGTCGCCGTCAGGCCCCAGGGTAATTGCTGGGCGACTCCGGCATCGAAGAACTCATCGTCTTCCGCTTTTATTCGATCATTCCCGAAGGTGATGCTAGACGCTCCGGTGGTACCTGCAAACTTGGCAACGGTATTGAGAAGGACAGATTCGAACGGAGGAACCTGGAAATAGCGCGCGTAACCGGCATTGAGCGTCGTCGAAGGACTTATCCTGTATACGAGCCCTACGCGCGGACTGAACTGGTCCTGCCAGCCAAAGTAATTCATCATGTCATAACGAGCGCCGATTATCAGCTCGAGGTTCGAGGATGGACGGAACTGATCCTGGGCGTAGACCCCGAACAACAGCGCTTTGCCGTTGAAGTTGTTTATGATTAGTTCGGGCGTGGTCGAGGGAACGCCGCCGGCGGGCAGTTTAAACACTAGCGCTCGGTTATCAGCCTCGAGAGTCTCGCCGCTAACGTAATCTCCTATCTGGATGGTGTGCTGTTGGTTCAGGCGATACGAGATGTCGCCTTGGGTGCCATTCATGAAACCGGTATGCAGGACACGGTCCGCGATCCCGCTATAAGCCAGATCAGCTACTGTATCGGGGTTGTATTCCAGACTGTAGTAACGGCTGAAGAGCGCAAATTGATAATTAACTTTAGTACCTAGTGATGCTTGCAGAGCAAGAACTCCGAAATAGTTCTGTTCGAACTCAGTCGTGCCAGTGTCAGCTGAATTGGGATAGGTAACGACACCACTTATCGGAAAAACAACCGGGAGGTCGGGTTGACCGGGAATCTGATAAGCGTTTAAGGCAGTGCCAGCGATAAGGCTAAGGCGGGTTTCGGGACTCAAGAGATACGAGAGATAGGTAAAACCTTGCCCTTGGTTGGTACGATCGTGTTCCGGAGTCGGAGTGGGAGTTGGCGACTGCACGCCGAGCGCACTTTGGTAATAGAAACCACTTAAATAGTAGCTTAATCGGTTGCGACATCCCCCATACTGCAGGCTCGGCTGAATCGTGCCTCGCTGGCCCCCGTAATATTCAACCTGGCCACCCGGGCTCAGACATCCATCCTTGGTGTGGATATCGATCACGCCCTCGTTGCGGTAACCAAACTGCGCAGGCATGAAGTTGTCAATCAGACTCACATCCCGGATGAAATAAGCACTGAATAGTTGCCCGAAGCTGCTGACTGGCTCGGGCAGAAAGATGCCATTAAGGCGGTATTGAATTCCACCACCGTTCAGACCGTGAATGTGGATTTGACTCTGCCCTTGACCGTAGGAATCCTGGCTGACCCCGGGCGCCTGAATCAGGAGATCGTTCAACGGAGTGTTGTCTCCCTGCGGCAAGGAGTGAATGTTCTTGTCGGTAAAGCGATAGACCGTGCTGCCAGTTTCGGGTGAAAGGGCATTGCGCGCCCGATTGAGCGCCGCCGTGATTCTTACACTCAAAGGTTCCCGCGACTGCATCGCCAACGTAAGCCGCGTATTCGCGGCCGGCGTCACCACTGCGGTCGCTGGGCTGAATCCATTTCTTCGAGCGATGACCAGATAAGTGCCGTTCGGAACCAGGGGAAAGCTGAACTCGCCGCGTGAATCGGTTCTGGTGATGGAGATAATCTGCCTGGTGCTGGATTCCAGTTCCAGCTCGACCCCGACGAGGGGTCTTCCTAGAGAGTCGGTAATACGGCCCGCGATGAGGTGGCGGTCGTTGGCGAGGGCCGAGCTTCTGGTGCCGACGACAACGCCTGCCAGGCAGAGTAGCAAGGCGAGCGCAGCCTTAAAGCACAGCTTGAATTGCACTCAAATCCCGTGCGGGGGCCCAGGTCGTGGCTGACAAGGCTGATTGCCGGCCAGCCGGAACTGCCCTGCGATTTTAAAAGTCGGTTGTGGCTGAATTCCCGTTCACGTCACTTGGCGCCCTTCCTGGTCTCCTCGCCGCTCCGTGTAAAGGGCTAATAAGCTTTGGGCAAACCCAGCAGCCGCTCGGCAATGATGCCCCGCTGGATCTCTGAAGTACCTTCTTCGATCGTGTTGCCCCGGGAACGCAGGAGTCCGTATTGCCATCGCCCATTCGCGACCACGCCATTCGCCCCTGCGGTTAGCAGCGCTCGTGGTCCCTGCAGCACGAGGGCGAACTCGTTCATCCGTTGGTTGAGCTCACTCCACAGGATCTTGGAAATCGAGCCTTCCGGACCTGGGGTGCCGCCGCGCTTAAGCCGGGAGAAGTTGCGATATGCCAGGTACTTCATTGATTCCACATCGATATAGAACTGTGCCAGAGTCTGGCGCACCTGTGCACGGCTCAGGTCGCAGCTCCCTTCGTCGAGCATTCGCCGCGCCAATTCCGCCAGGTCCTCGAACGTATTGCGAAAGCGCATCACGGTCGCCAGCGAAAGCGTTGCTCGCTCGTTCATCAGAGTTGTGAGCGCAACGCCCCATCCGCCGTTCAGTGGACCGAGTAGATTCTCACGCGGTACCCGTACATCTTCGAAAAACATCTGGTTGAATTCGGCTTCGCCGGTCATCTGCTTTAGCGGTTGGACCGTGATCCCGGGGCTGTGCATGTCAACCAGCAGGTAGGAAATGCCGCGATGCTTGGGGGCGGTAGGGTCGGTGCGGACCAGCAGCATGCACCAGTCAGCGATATGCCCCAGCGAGGTCCACACCTTTTGACCGTTAACCACGAATTCGTCGCCATCCAGCGTCGCACGGGTGTTGAGCGCGGCCAGATCCGAGCCGGAGCCCGGTTCGGAGAAGCCTTGGCACCAGATCTCCTCGCAGGTCAGGATTTTCTTGACGAAACGGCGCTTCTGCTCTTCGGTGCCGTGCTCGAGAATAGTCGGTCCGCCCATCGACAGGCCGAGTTCGTTGAGCGGTGCTGGCGCTCTGACACGGGCCATTTCTTCGTTGAATATCGCACTTTCGATGACGGTTTTACCTTGGCCGCCGTACTCGGTCGGCCACGAAATTCCGAGATAGCCGGCGTCGTAGAGCCGCCGTTGCCAGTCTCGGAGAATACGGATGGAATCCTCATCGATAGGCAGCGCAAAACCCCGGTCGGCGATTCCTGCCGGCCGGTTCGCTTCCAGCCATTTTCGCGCTTTGAGGCGAAACTCCATTTCCTCGGGGCTGTCGCTAAGATCCATGCTTATATTCTCTACCTTAAAATCTCCTGGATGGGTAAATGAGCATTTGCCGTATCAACCAATTTGCGCCAGATTTTTTGCCATGACCGATGAATTTGAGACCCGCCCCGTCTACCGTGGCGGATGCCATTGCGGGCGCGTCGCCTATGAGGTGGCCGGACCAGTCGACGGGCCGGTGCTGGAGTGTAATTGCTCGATCTGTACCAAGAAGGCGTATATTCATTGGATAGTGCCGCGAGAACGGTTTCGACTGCTCACCTCATGGGAAGAGCTTGCGACCTACACCTTCAATACGCACACGGCCAAACATTATTTCTGCCCTAAATGCGGTGTCGCTTCATTTTACATTGCACGTTCAGACCCGGAAAAAATCGACGTCAATCTGCGATGTGTCGAAGGCGTCGATCCGAGGTCGCTCGGCACTGAGCATTTCGACGGGCGCAATTGGGAAAGTGCGATCCGGACCAGGCGAGGCTCAGCAGTAGTCGATGCGAAAAGGGATTAAAAGGCATGTTCACGGGGATGGTCGTGCCCGGACGTCTCGTGTCTTTTCTGCGTCCTCTGAGCTGAGGCGTAAGGATTATGACCTCACTCGGGTTTAATCCAAGCGATTTCAACGTTTTCCAGCTGGAGGGCTTCAACGAGCGGATGCAGCAGATCTACGCGCGTGTCCGTCCCAAGTTGCTGCGCCTGGGCGACGAACTTGCTCCAGCGCTGACCCGGCGGTTACGCATGGAGTTCTTTCCTCACGTCGCGAAGCATGCGCGGCGGACCGTGAATCCGCCGCCCGAGACCTGGGCCGCTTTCGGTCCCTCACCCAAAGGCTACAAGCGCTTCGGTTACCTCGCTCTTTGCATCTCGGGGGCCGGAATCCATGCACGGGTGGTAGTGAAACCGGAAGCGGACCATCGCCCTGAGATGGGCCAACTCCTCAAAACCCGCAGCGTCGAGTTGGCAAAGGCTTTCAGCGGCACCGAAATAGGCCAATATACCAAGTGGGACTTCCGCCAAATGCCCCAACAGTTCACGGCTGATGAAGGTTTCTTTTCGGCCTTGGGCTGCAACCTGGAAAAGAAAAATGGTGGACTGGACGTCGGTTTTGGATGGCCGATTAGAACCGCCGTGCAACTCGACCGCGACGAACTGCTCGACGCCTTCGCCGAACTTGAGCCACTATACCGGATGCTCCGCGTGGCTGCCTCAGAGCGAACAACCCGCTAGTGCGAATATCGGTCAACGACCCGACCGGAGTCGTCTCAAATGGCTTCTGTAACTGTGTTGGGGGCCGGCGCTTGGGGTACGGCCCTGGCGATCGTTCTCGCCCGCAATGGCCACGAGGTCAGGCTGGCGGCCAGGCGCGAGGCGCAGCTTACTGCGCTGGGCAGGTTTCGCGAAAATCAGACTTACCTGCCTGGAGTGCAGCTTCCCCCCGCAGTTCATCTCGACAAAATGCTGGCGAGCTCTGTCGTCAGCGCCGAGACGGTGGTAATGGCGATTCCATCGCGTTTTGCGCGACTGACGATTGCGCCAATTGCGGCTGCTATTCCTGAGCACGCTCTCATAATAAGTGTGAGCAAGGGAATTGAGCCGGAATCCCTGCAGACCATGTCGCAGATGTTGACCGACTTGGCCCCACCGACCAGCCGAATAGCAGTGCTGTCGGGCCCGGGCTTCGCGCCGGAGATCGCACGAGGAAAAGTCGCGGCATTGGTTGCCGCGGCCCCGATTGAGGCAACTGCCCGGCGTGTGCAGGATTTATTCGCTGCCAAAACTCTGCGTATATACCGCAGTGCCGACAGGATTGGTGTAGAGCTGGGTGGCGCCAGCAAGAATGTAATCGCTATCGCGGCCGGAATCAGTGACGGACTCGGCCTTGGTTCGAGCGCCCGCGCTGGGCTAATCACCCGGGGACTTGCCGAGATGATGCGGTTGGCGCATGCCGCTGGCGCTCAGCAGGAAACTTTAGCCGGCTTGGCAGGTCTGGGCGACCTGGTGCTCACCGCCACAGGCGACCTTTCACGTAATCGTCAATTGGGTCTGGCGATCGGCCGAGGTGAGCCGATACCCTCGTTTAGCGAGGGATCGCCCGTCCCCGAGGGCATCTCCAACGCCCGAGCAATTGTCAGCCTTGGCCGGCGATACGACGTCGAGTTACCGATTTCGTCGGCCGTGTATCGGATTATCTATGAAGGCGCCTCACCAGGCGCTATGGTCGAGGAATTGCTCAGTCGCTCGCTCAAAGCGGAATTTTAAACCTGCACCCTTGGACCGAAGAGGTGCTGAAGACTGGATGGTGAAATGGCGAAGGATGGAACCTGTAAGGCGAGTGGTTGCACTCGCCAGGTGGTTGGGAAGGGCTACTGCCGAAAGCACTACCGAATGTGGAAGGCCGGTGAAATGCCCAAGCCGCGTTACAAGACCTGTACCGCCGAGAACTGTCACAAGCCGCGGGCGTATGGCAGCCTGTGCGAGGAGCATTTTATTGCCCGGCGTGGCAAAGCGCCGGCCGCTCCTGCGGCCGCAGCCCCGCAGGCAAGCAGCTGAAGAACTTTAGCCGACCCCTTTCCTTAACCGCTGGGAGGGCTCCGGTATGGCGAAATTGATAGTTTCAGGCGCCGCTGGGCGAATGGGGCGCCTGCTGGTTTCGATGATTGCCGCTGATCCACAGCATACGCTGGTCGGAGCTCTCGAAGCCGACGCCTCGGGTGTTATCGGCCGTGATGTCGGTGAGGTCGCAGGAGTCAGTCGCCTCGGTGTTTCGATCACGAGCGACTATGGGGCGATCGCGCGACCTGACACAGTGACCCTTGATTTCACTAATGCGGCCGCCTCAGTGAGCCACCTTGAGGTAGCTGCGTCCAGCGGCGCCGCAATCGTGGTAGGCTCGACCGGTTTTACCCCTGAGTTGGAGGCGCGTGCGCGGCAATTGGCGCCCCGGACACGTACGATCATTGCGCCCAACATGAGCCTCGGCATTAACGTGCTTCTGAAAATAACAGCGGAAGTCGCCGCGATTCTTGAGAATTTTGATGCCGAGGTGCTTGAGCTCCACCATCGTACCAAGGTTGACGCACCCAGCGGTACCGCACTTGCGTTGGCGCAGGCGATCGCGCAGGCACGCAAGATCGAATTTCAGCCCAACGCAGTCTTCGGCCGAGAGGGGATTACGGGTGTTCGGCCGCAGGCGGCAATCGGCGTGATGGCTCTTCGGGCCGGCGATGCTGTTGGGGACCACATGGTGATCTTCGGTGGACAAGGCGAGCGGCTCGAACTGATCCATCGGGCCCAGAGTCGCGAGTCGCTCGCTCGAGGCGCGCTACGCGCCGCAGCCTGGCTTGAAAACCAGAAGCCGGGCTTATATTCGATGCGCGACGTTCTCGGCCTGTAAACTTTCGCCGTATGGTGCTGCATTTTGAGCCAGAGGTAACGGATGTTTGCTGGCTCCCTTGCTGAGCAGGCGATGTTGGCACCCGGATCCTCGCCGTTGGAAGACCGGTTTGTGAGGAGTCCAGGCCGGCGAGGCTCGTTCCGGTATCGAAGGTGCGGTTTTGCAGCTGAACACAGCGTTATGGGCGAAAAACGGTTCCCATGGGCTGCGCTCTGCGGTCGAGAACCGAGAACAGGTTTGCTTACCATTGGCTGGAAAGGCTGATGTTTTTGTAAACTGCGCCAAGCTCGATTTGAGGAAGCAAAACCATGGCATTGATAAAATTCGATGACTACGCCGGCCGCTACAGCACGATTAAGATGGAGCGACGCGACGGTATCCTGCAGATGACGCTCCATACCAATAATGCCGAGCTTAAATGGGGGACTGCTCCCCATGAAGAACTGTCCTACGCCTTTATGGACGTCGCTCGCGATCACGAAAACCGGTGCGTCATCATCACTGGCACCGGCGATGCGTTCTGCGCCGAAGTTGATGCTGGAGGGGGGCGGGGCGTGCCCGTCAAGGGGACCGGCGAACCAGCCCCATTTGGGGTCAAGCCGACCACCTGGGACCACATTTACAATGATGCCAAACACCTTTTGATGAACCACCTCAACATCGAAGTGCCGATGATTGGGGCGGTCAACGGACCAGCCCTGATTCACGCTGAATTGGCGGTCTTGTGCGACATCGTGATTGCCTCTGAGAATGCCGAATTCCAGGATGCCCCGCACTTCCCCAATGGCGTCGTGCCCGGGGATGGTGTCCATGTTGTATGGCCGCTGGTGCTCGGCCCTAATCGCGGCCGATATTTCCTGCTTACGGGGCAGAAGTTGTCAGCTCGAGAAGCCCTGGAACTGGGCGTCATCAGCGAAATTGTCCCGCGCGACCGATTGCTGCCGCGCGCGTGGGAGCTGGCACGACAGATCATTACTCGGCCATCACTCGCAGTTCGTTACGCTCGTGTGGCGCTCACGCAACAATTGAAAAAGCTGATGCTGGATAATTTAGGCTATGGCCTGGCGCTCGAAGGACTTGGCGCCATCCAATCATTTCCGGGTGCGCGAGGCCCGCGTAACTGACGGGAGCTTGTCAGCGTGCTTGAGGCCTCGAAGCAGACACCCCATTTGTCGCTGAAAGTGGCACGAGAGCAAATTCGCATAACGCACGAAGCACAATCGGGAGCGGCCTGGATTAAGGCCGAAGCTAGATGAGATTGGGACTGTTCTTAATGCCATCGCATCCGCCGGAGCGCACCCTCAAAGCCGGTCAGGAATGGGACCTCGAAATGTTACGTTTTGCCGATCGCCTCGGGTATGACGAAGCATGGATCGGTGAGCACTTCACCTCGCCTTGGGAGCCCAATCCAGCCCCGGACTTATTAATCGCTCAAGCTTTGATGCAAACAAAGCGAATTGTACTGGCCCCGGGTGCACATCTGCTCCCTTATCATCATCCAGCCGAGCTCGCTTGCCGGGTGGCCTTCATAGACCATCTCGCCCAGGGTCGTTACATGTTGGGAATCGGTGCCAGCGGCTTGCCCAGCGATTGGCAACTGTTTTGTGTGGATGGGATGAAGGGTGAAAACCGTGAAATGACCCGCGAAGCCTTGGATATCATGCTCAAAATCTGGGAGAGTGACGGCGGCTTCGCATACACCGGCAAGTATTGGAAGGTCAATGTGCCGACCCCGATGATGCGGACGCTCCGGCACCATCTCAAGCCGTTTCAGAAGCCCCATCCGCCGATCGGCATTGCCGGCTTCAGTCCGGGGTCTGACACCCTCAAGCTCGCGGGCGAGCGGGGGTTCATTCCGCTCAGCCTCAATTTGAGCCCTTCATACGTGGCCTCGCACTGGGACGCCGTGCTCGAAGGCGCGCGGCGCACCGGCCGGGTACCTGATCGGTCTCAATGGCGCATAGTTCGCGAGATTTTTGTGGCCGATACTGACGACGAGGCCTATCGCGGGTGTGTGCGAGGCGCTATGGGCCGCATGATGAACGAGTATCTGCTACCGCTCTTTGCCGATTTCCAATTCACGAAATATCTCAAACACGACCCTGGGATTGCGGACGCCGACGTCACCCCGGAGTATCTGGTGAATCACGGCTGGCTGGTCGGCTCCGTCAAGACAGTGATTCGCAAGCTCGGCGAAATGTACGAGGCTCTGGGCGGTTTCGGCACGCTGCTGCTGTTTGCATTCGATTATGCCGACGATCCCGAACCATGGTTCAAATCAATGCGTCTGTTGGCCGAGGAAGTTCTCCCTCACTTCCAGGAACGGCCGCCAACGAGAGACCAATTGGGCGTCGATGCCAAAGTCTGACGAGCGAAGCGCAACCAACAACGGCCGACTGTTGAGTGCCAGTTGAGGTTCTGCCAGTCAAATCACGGCGTAAACTTGAACTGAACCCCTGTGACGAGAATGAGCGAATATACAGTCAAAGACCGGGTGGCGATCATTGGTGTGGGTGAGACGAAATATTACAAGCGCGGACAGTCGCCGCTCAGTGAATTCCGCCTTGCCTGTGAAGCAATCAAAAGAGCTGCAGAAGACGCTGGTATCGACGTGCGTGAGATCGACGGAATCTCAGGATACGCCAATGACCGCAACGAAGCGTCGCGGGTGGCTACCGCCCTGGGGCTAAAGCAAGTGGGCTTCATGGGCATGGTGTGGGGCGGCGGAGGCGGTGGGGGCTCGGCTGCGGTCGGTAACGCCGCCGCCGCGATTGTCGCCGGCTATGCCAAATATGTCGTAGTTTTCCGAGCACTGGCACAGGGTCAGTTTGGCCGATTTGGGCAGGCACCGGTGTCGCAACACGTCTCAGGCGCCGCTGCCTACACCGCTCCATACGGTCTCTTTGTGCCTGCCCAGTGGGTAGCGCTTCGGACCCGTCGCTTCATGCACGACTACGGAATCAATCAGGAGCCGCTGGCGGCGGTGGCTCTGGCCGATTACTACCACGCCCAGTTCAACCCGCGCGCCGTGATGTATGGTCATCCGCTGACTCGCGAACAATACGACAAGTCACGCTGGATCGTCGAGCCTTTTCACCTTTATGACTGTTGCATGGAGAACGATGGGGCCGCGGCGCTTATTCTGACCAGTGCAGACCGGGCGCGGGATTCGCGCAAAAAGCCTGCCTATATCCTGGCAGCTGCGCAAGGCTCAGGTTACCGACATGCTGCGACGGTTGAGAATTCGTTCGATTATTCATCCTCGAATTTCAAGACACTTGCACCACGACTTTATGAGATGGCCGGAATAACACCTAAGGATGTCGATTGCGCACAGATCTATGAGCATTTCAGCGGTGCTGTGATGATCAGCCTCGTCGAACATGGCTTCTGCCAGCCCGAGGAAGTGATGGAGTTTGTCACTTTTGACAATATCACTGCTCCCAACGGTAAACTTCCAGTCAACACCAGTGGTGGAAATATCGCGGAATGTTACATGCACGGGCTCGAACTGGTGATTGAAGCGGCGCGCCAGGTCCGAGGCGACTCGACCTGTCAAGTACCCGACTGCAAAATTTCCCTGGTCGCTTCTGGACCGATGGTTTCTCCGGTCAGCGACCTGCTCGTCCACTCTATGTGAGCTGTGGCCCAGGGGGAGCTATTCATGGCTGAAGTAAAGTACTACCTGCCGGAAGGATTACCTACGCCTCGCGCCCAGCGCGACGGACTCGATAAAGAGTACTGGGATGCGACCCGCCGGCACGAGTTGGTTGCTCAGCGGTGTAACAGCTGCGGTGGTTTTCAGTGGGGTCCGGAAGCTATTTGCCATAGATGTCATTCGTTCGATCTGGGGTGGGCCAAACTTTCAGGGCGCGGTCGTCTCTATAGCTGGATTCGAACCTGGAACCCAGTCCACCCGGCTCTGCGCGAGGCCTGCCCATATTTGGTCGCCGTTGTACAGATTCCAGAGGCTGACAACATCCGGATGGTCGGTAACCTTTTGGGCGATCCTCTTCAAAACCCGCCCTTCGACGTCGAAGTCGAGGCGGTCTTCGAGGATCATCCCGACGCCACGCTGGTGCACTGGAAAGTCGTCGACGGCTGATAGGGATCAACCAGTTTCTGGCTCGATGGCTGGGCAACGGGGGCGGGGACCGGTCCGGTTAAGCGCACGCGCTCCGTGATTCGATCAAGGCGCGGTACCCTGCACCGAGGTGCTGCTTGAGCTTGTGCCTGACGATGGCGGATATGGGCTAGTCTGCTGCGATCGGTAGCTACAGGAAAAGCAACCGTTAATTACCAAACACGCGACGAGGGCCAGCAGGAAGGATGCGAGTTTGCTCTTTACGGCTTTCATGTCACCTAAATCTTGAACCTGATATCGGACAGGATCAATCGGTAAATTGGCTGGAATTCGCCTAGCCGAGCGTCATCAAGATACTGGGGGAAATATCGCGAGAAGTGCCCCATCTCAGCGCCAGGCAGCGTTGGGCTCAACGGCATATCGTTCCAAGACCGTTTGGTCCGTCCGCCGATGAGCTCAGCGCCGGGCAAAAAACGTTGGCGCTGGAGATTTACTGTAAACGTAGTCGATTTTCCTGGGCTTGCATCCGTCCTGGTGAATTCCACTCACCACCCCAACGCGAGGAGGCCGCTAAAGAAAAAGACATCACCGCGCCGCCAATTGATCAGCAGATGACCGACCCGAAAAGATGATCGCGACGAAGGCCGAGTCATCTTAAAGATCACCGTGGGATATTTTTGGCCCGACACGTCGTGTCCGGACGTGAGCCGATCACAGGAGCAACGCCTGGGACCGCATCCGAGCACCAGGTCACACTTTCGTTTCCACTTGAGCCGCCGATAATCCCAGCGGCGGAGCAGAGGGTAACTCCGGACCGGCGCTGCCTCAGTTGCCAATCTGTATCCAACCATTGTTGGTGATAGTGACGTCCGGCGACCCTAGACGGGGTGCCAAAAGACCTAAGAGTGTGTTCTGGACGCGTCGAGCGTTCTCTACCTGGGCTTGCAGTTGACGTGCGGCTCCCGCTAGCTCAGCGTTGCCCTGTTCACACCGGCCTTGAATATTGGCCATCAAAAGGGCCGCGGTGATAAGGTATTGATTTGCCTGAGCCGCCTTAGTCTTGTCGGGGATGCTAGCCAGTGCTGCGTTAGCGGCGTAGTTAAGCACGGTCTGGCAGTACAGAACATCGACCATCGCTTGAGGCTCGCAAAGCTCACCAATTCTCGCGGCAAATTCACCATCACTTTGGGTCTTAGCTACCGCTCGCAGCCGCATCGCTTCGCTGACCAGGGCTCGCTGACCATCAAGCATGGCGAAAGTTTGCTCGGGCGTAAGGTTGGGGCCAGGTGCCAGGTACCGTGCTAGCGTATCGAGAAGAGAAGCGGCATTTTGAAACCGAACCCGAATCTGGTCCGGAGTCCCCATGTCGGCCGTCAGCTTCATCACTTCCGCGAGCTGCGCCTGGCGAAGCGATTGCTGAACATTCGGCGCGCACCCAGCAATAAAGCCCGGAGCGAAAGTGAACAATAGGACGCCGACGGAAGGGGCCCAAGTCGGCCCCGAATGATCCATCGCGATTTCTCCAGTGGGCTAAATACGGCAGCGCTGCCATAATTACACTATGCTCAACAGACTGTCCAGCGAACGCACAGCGCCTGAAAATTAACTCATGTTTCGGCACGGTCGCAGTTGCTTGGTTTGGAGCCGGTTTCGAATCGGAAAATGGTTTGGTTCCGGCTTCTATTGCAGGCGCTCGGCTCCCACCTGCTCTCCGTCTTCATCTTTGTTGATGATAGTGTAGAGCGTCCATGTTTGGCTTTGGTAAACAAAGACGTTGCCACAGATGAGGACGTCATCCGCCGCTTGCCATTGAGATGAATCGGCCCGGTCCGCATCATCCACCTTGTAGATTTGCCCCGAAGCCATCTCGATTATAGCGCCCGAGCTAGAGACATCGGATATTGAATCCTCTTCGCAGGTCATTGCACCTGCCCGAGCCGGAATCAGCGGCAGGATGACAACCGGCAGGATGACAACCACTAGCGCAATGCTAGAGTAAGGCCTCCCGAGTCTTTGACCTTTAGGATCTTCGCGGAGGCGTGCTAAAGAGAGGCCGCGGCCTGTGCATCGTCCATCCATTCGCCGGTGAGGAAATTTTTCGGGCCATGCTGGGCGGTAGGTTGATTTAAACAGGTGGTTCTGGACACTGGCCAAGTTCCATCCTGGGCAGGGCTTGTTCTGCAGCCAACTGCGCCCGCGTGGGTCGACCCGCCGAGGCGAAAAAGCTCGGATTGGCGCGCCCTGAGGGATTTGAACCCCCGACCCTCTGATCCGTAGTCAGATGCTCTGATCCGCTGAGCTAAGGGCGCACCTCGAAACCCGCGCCACCATTTTTCACGTTAAGCGCTGCTTGCGCAAGCCAAGCTCGTCGGACAAGCGCCGGTTATATAACGACACGTGCCCGATAGTGTCCGTCAATTTCAGGCCTGCGCGGGCTGATCTACAGGAACCCAGACGGATACGGTGGTGCCTTCTCGCAACCGGCTCTCAATGTGCAAGCTGCCGCGATGCAGCTGCATTATGTGTTTGACGATGGCAAGTCCAAGTCCGGTGCCGCCCAGCTCGCGGGACCGGGCCCGATCGACCCGGTAAAATCGCTCAGTCAAACGCGGGATGGCGGCAGCAGGAATCCCCTCACCGGTGTCCGAGACGATGAACTCAACCCCTGGAACCGCTGACGAGGATGAGGCCACGGTTCCATCCATCTGGTTGACGCGCGTGCGCGCTTCCAACGTTACGATGCCACCCCGCGGCGTATACTTGATTGCGTTGTCCAAGAGATTCACCATCACCTGGTGCATCCGGTCGCGGTCAATGACGACATGCGGTAAGTCCGGTGTAGACTTGGCAACCAGCTCGATGCCAGCGCGGACCGCCTGTTCCCGCATCAGCTCCGCTGCCTCATCGATGATTCGCGCGGGCGCGATTGGCTCGAATTTGAGGGGCGTCAATCCTCGCTCGAGGTCTGACAGCGAAATCAAGTCATCGATCAGGCGGGCCAGGCGTCGCGATTGGCGCTCTATAATGCCGAGGAAGCGCCGCTGAGTCTCGGCGTCATCCACGCCTTTTAGGAGTGTTTCCGCGTAGCCATAGAGCGCGGTGAGTGGGGTGCGCAGTTCGTGGGTAAGATTGGCGATGAAATCGGCACGAACAGTCTCGTAGGCGCGCAGGCGCGTGATTTCATGGAACACAAAGACACGGCCGGCGTCACCTGCCGCCAGTTTCACCGGCGCCGCACTCGCCTCGAGGTACCGCTGCACCGGATTTTGAATGGGCACTTCCGCCGTCTGTACACTCGCGGAATCGAGCGAAGTGGCGCGTACCACGAACTCTTGTAAGCGCGGATCGCGGCACAGTTCTATAAAGTGACGCCCGGTGTAACTGGCTTCTGGCTGTAAGGCAAAAAGCCGGCGGGCGGCATTGTTGAGGAGCACGACCTTTCCCTGCGGCCCCGTCACCACTACCGCCTCATTCATGTTGCGGAGAATGGCATCGAACTCGGCGCGCTGCTCGTTCAGCTTGTCAAATTCCAGCGCGATCCGATCAGTTGCCTCGAGTAGACGCCGCTCGATCCGGTGCAGGAAATCGTGCTCCCTGCTGCCGATGTGGGTGGGGGATTCGTGCCGTTCCAACGCCTCGATCAATGCTGTGAGGCGCTCACCGTGCGCTCGAAACGAACGCGCAATCCTCAGGCTGAGACTCACCCCCACAGTGACCCCCAAAGCCAGCGTCAGCACCACCCATGCGATGCCGATAGAGCCCTGCGCGCCCAGAACGATCAGCGCCGTCGCCGCTGGTAGCAGACCCAACAAGAGGGCCAGGATAAGCCGGAAAGCGAGCCGCTTATCCAAGCGCATCCGGGTTGAAGCGATAACCGACGCTGCGCACCGTGAGAATTAGCTCGGGATTGGAATCGTCGCGCTCAATCTGTTGCCGCAGCCGGCGCACGTGAACGTCGATGGTGCGCGGTTCGACGAAGGTGTCACGGCCCCACACCAAATCGAGTAGTTGCTCACGGCTATAGACCCGCAGGGGATGCTGAACGAAAAACCGCAACAGCTCGAACTCGCGCAAGGCCAACTCCTTCTTTTCGCCGTCAACGAAGACCTCATAGGTGCCGAAGTCGATTTTCAGACGGCCGCGCTCGAAGATGGCAGGTAAGGTTTGCTCCGCCACGGCATTTGCACGGCGCAGCAAGGCCTTCACTCTGGCCACCACTTCGCGGGGGCTGAAAGGCTTGACAATATAATCGTCAGCGCCCATCTCGAGCCCCAGCACACGGTCCACTTCGGCTCCCTTGGCGGTGAGAATAATGATCGGCAGCCGGGCAGTATCGCTCTGAGACCGGAGGCGCCGGCATAGCTCGAGCCCAGGCATTCGCGGCAGCATTAAATCCAACACCAGCAGATCGGGTGCTCGGCGAGCGATGCGATCGATAGCTTCGGCGCCGTCCGCCGCCTCTTCAACCGCAAAGCCCTCCTGCGTCAGGTTGTACCGCAGGAGTTCGCGGATATCACTCTCATCCTCGACCACCAGGATTTTGTGCCGTGGTCGATCGCGCGCCACATCGGCCAACGCGCTCATGGCCGCTCCGTCTTCCTGTCCATATGCCGAATCGTCCTCCCCTTAACCATGTAAACCACCATTTCGGCGATGTTTGTTGCGTGGTCGGCAATCCGTTCGAGATATTTCGACACGAACAGGATCTGTGTCGCGCGGGCGATCGTGCCGGGATCCTCTGCCATGTAGCTCAACAATTCGCGATAGATCTGATAATTGAGCGCGTCAACTTCATCGTCACGTTCGATCACCTTCTCCGCCAGCTCGGTATCGTCCTTGACGAATGCATCAAGACTGTCATTGACCATCGATTGGGCAATCTCGGCCATTCTCGGAATATCGATGTAGGGCTTGAGTTGAGGCTGCTGGCTTAATTCAAGCACGCGTTCGCAAATGTTGACGGCGTTGTCCCCGATGCGTTCGAGGTCAGTAGTGATCTTAAGACCTGTCGTGATGAACCGCAGGTCGCGGGCGGCAGGCTGATGGAGCGCCAGGAGCCGGATGCAGCGCTCGTCATTTTCAATGTCCATCCGGTTCACTTCCGCATCGCGGGCGATGATCTGGCGGGCCTTGTCGACGTCTCGCTCGACCAGCGAGTCAACCGCTTCGGCGATCTGTCTTTCAACGAGACCACCCATCTTCAACAAACCGGCGTGCAGGCCGCGCAACTCTTCTTCGTACTGTCGATTGGTGTGTTGCGTCTGAGAGTGGTCCATTTTCAACTCCGCGCCACCGCCTGAGATGCCAGGCGCCCATGGTTCAAATGCGCTCCGGGGATTAGCCGAACCGCCCAGTTATATAATCTTCCGTTTCGCGGCGAGTCGGGTTGGTGAAAATTTGCTTGGTTTCGCCAAATTCAATCAGACTGCCCGCATACATAAAAGCGGTGAAATCCGAGCATCGCGCCGCCTGCTGCATGTTGTGCGTAACTATCACAATAGTATAGTTCTCCTTAAGTTCGAGCAGTAGTTCTTCGATTCGCGCCGTCGAAATCGGGTCCAGAGCCGAGCAGGGCTCGTCCATCAGCAGAACCTCGGGCTTTACCGCCAGCGCTCGGGCCACGCACAGACGCTGTTGCTGTCCGCCGGAAAGGCTCGTTCCGGGTCGGTCAAGGTGATCTTTTACCTCGTCCCACAAAGCGGCCTGGCGCAGACTGTGTTCAACGATGCGATTGCGTTCGGAGCGGCTCAGCGCCACGCCGTTTAGTTTGAGGCCAGCAGCGACGTTGTCCGCGATCGACATAGTTGGAAAAGGAGTAGGGCGCTGAAAGACCATCCCGATTCGGCGCCGGATGTCGACTGGGTCGACCCCAGGAGCGTAGATGTCCTCGCCGTCCAGTAGCACTTGCCCTTCAACTCGGGCCCCTGGCACTACTTCATGCATGCGATTGAAGCACCGAATAAGAGTTGACTTTCCGCATCCGGACGGTCCGATAATGGCGGTTACGCGGTTGGCATTGATTGTAACGTTGATGTCCCGAACCGCATGGTTGGAGCCAAAATATGCGTTGAGCCCCCGCGCTATCAGTTTCTCGGCCATGAACGATTTCGAGTGAGGTTGGACAGTCGGTCACAGTTGCTCGGTCTTTCACCGGGCGGCGCGGGCCGACCCTTGAGTTACCCATCGCACCCCAATTTCGAGCGCGAGCACAATTGTTGTCAGAACCAGGGCCCCGGCCCAAGCCTGCCTTTGCCAGGAGGCAAAAGGTGATATGGCATAAGTGTAGACCTGAACGGTCAGCGAGGCGATGGGCTGAGTCAGGGAGGTAGACCAAAAACGATTTCCAAACGCGGTAAACAGCAAAGGTGCGGTCTCGCCGGTGATGCGGGCAATTGCCAGGATGATACCGGTGGCGATCCCGCTGGTGGCGGTGCGGACTACGACGGACAAAGTTGTTCGCCAATCCGGTACACCTAGGGCCAACGCCGCTTCGCGCAGTTCTGGCGGCACGAGCAGGATCATTTCCTCGGTCGTTCTTGTCACCAGCGGTATCATGATAATGGCGAGCGCGACGGCTCCCGCCATCGTTGAAAAGCCACCAACCGGTTGAACGACAACCGCGTAGACAAAAATACCGATAACGATCGAAGGAATGCCCATCATGATATCTGCCGCGAACCGCACAGCCTGCGCGAGACCTCGGCCGTGGTGCTCGGCGACGTAGATGCCGGCGCCAATCCCGATCGGCACGCCGATGAGACTGGCCAAGCCGACCAGCTCGAACGTGCCCACGATCGCGTTGGCCATTCCGCCGCCCGCTTGACCTACTGGTACCGGCAACTTAGTGAAGAAATCCCAGTTCACGCTCGATGCGCCTTTGCTCAGCAGGTAACCCAGCACTAGAAACAGCGGTACCAGCGCGATGACTGTCGCCAGCAATGTCAGCCCGACCATCAGGTCGCTTTTCAACTTCCTCAGAAACAAGCGCCGTGCGTATTTTCGCCGCATTGTGCTCGCGATAGTGTTGTCCATCTCAGGCTCAGGCTTTTAGCGATCGGTGAGGTTGACGTTCAGAATGTTCGATATGCCGGATTATCCAAGCGCCCCGTTATGCCACCCGCGAGAATCGCCTCTGGGTCGCACTTAGAACCAGCAGTCGTGCAACCACGTTGAGTATTAGCCCCAGAGCCAGCAGAACCAGGCCCAATTCGATGAGTGCGGCGACGTTGAGATCCGTCACGGCCTCAACGAATTCATTAGCGATTACGCTGGCCAGAGTGGACGAAGGCGCGAAGAGCGAAGCCGAAATCACCGGCCGATTGCCGATTACCATCGCCACTGCAATCGTTTCACCCAGAGCCCGGCCTAATCCAAGCACGATGGCACCGATAATGCCGGAAGCACCGTAGGGCAGCACTGCCATTCGTACCATTTCCCATTTAGTGGCGCCCAGAGCAAACGCAGCTTCGCGCTGACTTTGCGGTACAACCCGGAGCACCTCGGTGCAGACCGCGGCGATATACGGCAGGATCATTATTGCCAACACCACACCCGCCGTCAGCATACCGACCGCGACTCGGGGGCCACTAAATAAGGGAATGAAGCCGAGATAGCGCGATAGGACCGGCTCAACCCAATCTCGTAGCCAGGGACCCAGAACGAAAATCGCCCACAGCCCGTAAACCACACTCGGAATGGCTGCCAGCAGTTCAATCAGAAATCCCAGTTTTCGGCTAAGCCATTCCGGCGCCATCTCGCTTAAGCACAGCGCGACTCCCAGACTCAACGGAGCAGCGATCATCAGCGCAATCGCCGACGAAACCACTGTCCCATAAATAAAAGGCATCGCGCCGTATTCGTCGGTAGCCGGATTCCATTCGGTGCTTGCGAGAAAACTCAACCCGAAATGACGAATCGCCGGCATCGCCTTGACCGTCAGTTCGATCGCGATGCCTATGAGCAAGGCCAGAACAATGACTGCCAGGGTGGCAATGATGCCTGTGAAAAGCGGGTCGCCCAGGGAGCGTGGATGAAAGATCCGCGAGGCGGTTCGCTCCTTTACGAACTCGAACCGGTCGTTCAGGGTCTCATCTGGATTGAACAACTCTCCGCGCCTCCAGCACCGCGTATGGCACCGTAATTTTGAATAACTTTAAATTGTTACGAGAATGTTAATCAGCCGCGAAGTAACCTTGAAAACATTACCACGACGCGCCGAATGGGTCCGCCGGCAACGTTGTTGTGAGGCCTCTCGTAGGAATCTAGCGCCATTGGGAGCGCTCGTGACTCAAAGCCCGACACCAAAGGGGTCGGTTTGCCTGAGTACCGCAGTCCAGTTCTGGAATTCCAGACACACAGCCGCGCAGCCTATGGACTCGCCTATTTTTAACTGCAGCGACGAAGACAGACAAGCGACCTTCTGACCCAGGTTAAATAACCTTCTCCTCCTTTGATTCCTCGCGCCGGTCGAAGCGGAACGACTGCGAAAGTCAAGTCCGGATGCCTTTTCGCAAGCGTCCGCCGCGCCTCAAACCATCACCATCCGTATCGTCGGAGTTGTTGGCTAATGATCGTCGACGCTCCGATCCGCCGTCGAAACCACGGCTCGCGGGATTAAGCTGGCTGAAGGAGTCGCAAACTGGAGCTGCTCGCGAGCGGTAATAAGACGTTTCATATTGGCTGTATTAGTGATGATGCCGAGGAGCTCAGGGCGAGGAATCGCGTAGACCCTGATTATTGCCTGATATCTGACCGAAGAACTGTTGACGAGCCAGAAACGATGGCTGCACACGTAACGAAGCTCGTTGTCTTTGGATTGATATTGAACGATGACAAGCCGGGGACTAAGAACCTTCGCGACAGGACCTTGGATGATCCGCTCACTCGCCGAGGTATATATTGCGCTTGTCATCAGCGTGGTGTCCCCATTGCGAAGGAAAAACGCGCTCACTCGTGCCGGGCTAGTTCCTGACAAATCCGGCGTAAGGCGCTGAATTGAAGCCCGAACCAAGCCACCCCAGTATCCAGCAAACTCGGGGCTGAGATTTGGAAGTACAAGGACCTGACCACGCCTGACTGAAGGAAGGGGAGGGTAGGAAACCTGTTGCTTCAACTGTAGAGGTTGCAGCTTGGCAGGCGTAACGCCGGAGTGAACGGTCGCCGGTCGCAAGCCTGGCGACCCAGTGATGTGCAAGGCTGCTTCGATGCCAATTGCGATCGACAGTAATGCAAGTCCGACAAATCCGATTGAGAGGATCGCTCGCACCAGAACGCCTCGCGCAAATCAAGCCTCCCGCCCCTGAGGTTGCTAATTCAGCGGCGGGAGGCGAGTGTGCGCTTCCTTTTCGACCGAGCTAGATGGCCCGGTAAGCGGCAAAGGAGACGGTCGAGGAACGGGCATTGGGGTCGCAGATCACATTAACCACCGAAGCTTTGCCCGCGGCCTTGGCTCGTTCGAGGGCTGGCCGGATATCCTGGGGCTTTTCAACATACTCGGCATGAGCGCCGAAAGCTTCAGCCATCTTGTCGTAACGGCTGAAACCGAGGTCGCGTCCGGCTGCCATGCCACCCAACGCGGCCCATCCACCGTTGTTCACTATGACATTCAACACCGGGATGTTGTGACGGATCTCGGTATCGATTTCCATCCCATTCATCCCAAATGAACCATCGCCGCTGAGGACGATCACCTGCTTATCCGGCTTGGCCACCTTCGCCCCCATACCGAATGGTACGGCAACGCCCATGCATCCATTGGGGCCGGCGTTGACACTGTGGCCTGGAACATAAAAGGGAATGGTTTGCCGCGCGAAATTGAGCGTTTCGTGCCCATCGACCACAACGATCGCATCGCGGTCCATGAATTCGCGCACTTCCTTGAACAAACGCATCGGGTGAATAGGGACGCTGTTGGATTCCCACAGTGGACGCGATTTCTCCTCGCTCTTGCGATGGTAGCCGCGGAGGGTTTCGACCCACGGGAGTTCCGCGCGTCCTTTGAAGGCGTCGCGTCCTTCTTCGATCAATTGCCGCAGTACGGTCTTGGCATCGCCGACGATGCCGATTTCGACCGGACGATTGCGTCCGATCTCCTCATCACAGATATCGACCTGGATGAATTTTACATCTTCCGCCCATCGGGGAGGCTGGCCAAAGCCAATGATAAAATTGAAACGGGTTCCGACAACAAGGACCACATCGGCTTCTTTCCAGGCTTGGTTTCGCGCGGCGAGAAAACTCAGGCGGTGATCTTCGGGAATGACACCCCGGCCCTGCGGGGTGGTATAGAAGGGAATTCCGGTCAGCTCGACGAATTCTTGTAATTCTGTCCAGGCCTTCGACCAGAACACGCCTGTCCCGGTTAAGATCAACGGCCTCTGAGCCTGCTTCAGCAAGGCTATGGCGCGCCGAATTAGGGCCGGGTCACCCGCCAGACGGGGGACTTCATGTGGCTTTTTGAAGAATTGCACCTCGCTGTCTTCGACTCGCTTGTAAAGAACATCGCCAGGTAAATCGAGATAGACGGGCCCAGGTTGACCGCTGGTGGCAATGCGAAAGGCCTTGTTGATGAATTCGGGGATGCGGCGCGTATCATAAACCCGCTCTGCCCATTTGGTGATTGGCTTGAACATCCCGACCTGGTCCATTTCCTGAAATGCGCCCATTCCTGCCTGGGAGACTGCGCTGGCGCCTCCCAATGCCACCACCGGCACCGCATCGAGAAAGGCATTGCCGACACCTGTGATAAGATTGGTCGTGCCCGGTCCCGAAGCCGCGAAGCACACCCCTGGCTTGCCACTGACCCGGCTATAAGCATGCGCTGCCATAGCGGCGGCTTGTTCATGACGGACGTCCACGGTGCGAAACATCTCGACACAGCGGACCGCCACGTCGACCATCGGTCCGCCAGTGACGTAAAAGGTGGTATCCACCCCCTCGTCCTGAAGCGCCTGGACGACCAGATCGTTGCCGCTGACCTTTGCCATGGTTGGATCCTCCTCGCCATTAACTAACGCCATCAGGGGTTGCGGTCCAAGCCTGGCGTCCCCCGGGCCAGCGTGACGTAGGACGACTACCTACCCCAGCCACTCACTCGCGATGGTACAGCGACTAACGCCTGCACCTTGGCTCGACGCTGACATGGCGTCATCTCTAAGGTATTAACTAGGTTGGTTCCAAGTTACAATGAAATGATCCGCACACTGACCGATGCCGCGATTCCAGGTATCGGCCTGCACATCCGGCGGGGAACATGGCTAACCTCACTGACCAGGTATCGATGCCTGGTGCATGAAGGTGCTTGACCGTTCGAGGCGTTAACAAAGGTTGGTATACGGTGGTGGACGCCGATGAAGATAGATATTGATCTGAAAGGCGGTTTTTTACAGAGCCTGAAACGCGAGGTGTTGGCAACCTTGACTCCCGAGGAACGCGCCCTGATCGAAGTGTCGACGGGAGAGATGGGTAACAAACCAGATGCGGTCAAGTTGGGATGGCTGAAGATGCGAACGAAAGAGACCTGGACCAAACAGCGATATGTTCGTGGATTAAACCAGGTGATGAAGAAATTGCGTGCTGAACTCCAGGCGCAAGCCTCGCGTAAACCGGAGTAGCGCGGATGGTACTGCCGGTACGGCGTTGGCGTACCGTTGGACCCTTGAGACAGCGCTTTTCCATTAACTTCGCCATCCGGCTGAGTCATGGAATCAGACACCGCCGGTGTAGCTCTCACTATCCGAATCGCGCGAATTTACATTGTTGCTGGCAGGATATTCGACCTCGACTCAAGATCCGTTCGAACGGATCGGACGGTGCGCTACGCAACACCAGCGCTCGGTCGTTTCAACAGACAACGCAGTTATTGAATGAGCCCTGGACGCGTCGGTGTCTAGACAATCCCGACAAGACTCGAAGTCCTTAACTGTGCGCAACCGTGAGCGGTCCGAGTACGGGACCGTAAGCGCTGGCCGTGACGTATCCGGGCCGCTACTGACGAAGCTTGATGTTTCGCGGGCGCGAACGTGGAATCTCGCCTCGCTGTCGCGCAAAATCGGCCGTAAGCAGCTGGCGCGTTCGGTGGACGGAAAATCGAGTTTGCGCGAATTCTTTTCCGCTTTGCCCGATGTGCTCGCCGCGCATGATTTGCTCGAACTTGCCCGCTCGATCGTCAAAGCAAGAAGCGCCGGCAGGCCATGCTTGCTCATGATGGGAGCTCATCCCCTGAAGGTCGGTCTTGGCCCTCTTATCTGCGCCTTAATCCGCGACGGCATTTTTAACGGCTTAGCCACCAATGGCGCCGCAATAATCCACGACTTCGAGCTGGCCTTCGCGGGCCGCACTTCCGAGGATGTGGCAGCCGGGTTGGCCGACGGCAGCTTCGGAATGGCGGAAGAGACTGGCAGTTTCCTCAATAGTGCGGCCAAAGCTGCTGCTCGCGAGGGCAATGGCTTGGGTGAGACGGTTGGGAGACAGCTGGCCAGCGGCAATTTCAAATACTCCCACGAAAGTATCTTCGCTTGCGCCTACCAAGCCGGTATCCCGGCCACGGTCCATGTCACGTTGGGAGCTGATATTATCCATATGCATCCCAGCGTTGATGGGGCCGCGATCGGCGCTGCGAGTATGACGGACTTCCATCGAATGGTGGCGCTGGTGGCGAGGCTCTCGCGAGGCGTGGTAGTCAATCTGGGCTCGGCAGTGGTCATGCCTGAGGTCTTCCTCAAGGCCCTCAACCTTGCACGCAATCTTGGGTTTCGGGTAAGCGGCTTCACCACCGCCGACCTCGATTTCGTTCGGCAATACCGCCCCAGACTCAATGTAGTTGAACGTCCGACTCGCGATGGCGGGCGCGGCTTCGCGTTGACCGGCCATCACGAGATAATGTTTCCCTTGCTGGCCGCGGCGATTCGTGTGCAACTGCACGGGCGATCGCCTTCAATGCCTCGCAATCGAGTCGCGTGAGCACAGCCGCCTGATGCCACGGTCTCAAGCCACTCATCCGACCGTCGCGATTCTGACGGATTTCGGCTACCGGGATCACTACGTCGGTGTAATGAAGGGCGTGATTGCGTCGATTTGTCCGCGGGCGGTAACCATCGACATCACCCATGGCATTCCACCGCAACAAGTCTTCGCCGGGGCATTAGCACTACGAGAGTCGTTCAGCTTTTTCCCGCGCCGGACGGTCTTTCTGGCGGTGGTGGATCCCGGCGTGGGCACTGACCGAAAAGCTATTGCGGTGGAGACGGCGAGCGGATTTCGCTTCGTAGGCCCGGACAACGGCCTACTTTGGCTCGCGGCCGCGCAGGCACAGATCAAAAAGATCGTTGAACTGACCGAGCCACGCTATCGACTGCCGAAGGTGAGTGCGAGCTTTCATGGCCGCGACATCTTTGCACCGGCCGCGGCATGGCTCTCACGAGGCGTGCGCATCGAACAACTAGGGCGGCGCCTTGAGTCGATGATTCGTCTAGATCCGCTAACATCAGTCATCGAAAAACCCAACCAGCTTGAGGGCAAAGTTGTCTATATTGACGGTTTTGGTAACTTGATCACCAACATCAGCCGAGCCACCTTCGAGCGATTTGCCGGGCAGTTCCGGCAGTGTAGGCTATCAGTCAGAATACAAAGATGCGGCCCGGTTCCATTGCACCGTACGTACGCTGAGGCGCCACGCGGCGCGCCGCTCGCACTTTTTGGAAGCTTTGACCTTCTGGAGATCGCTGTACGCGATGGCAACGCGGCGACGCACTTCGGTCTGGGAGTAGGGACACGGGTTTCGATCCGGGCAGCCGTTACGAAGAGCAAATTAAGCTGATTGCTATGGATGAACTCTCATTGCGGTCGGACAGCTCGCCCGTCCTGGCCGAAATTCCCCGATTCGAACCTCAAATCGAACCTACCGAAAAATATCCGGCCCACCTTCCGATTCGGCTTAATCCGCTGAACGTTGTGCTTTTTTTGCTTACCTTCTTAACGACCACAATGGCTGGAGCCTACTCCGCAGGTGCGCCGGTGCTGCTGGGAGTTCCGGCCAGCCTTCCAAACCTGGCGGCCGGTCTGCCATTCTCAATTCCCTTGATGTCGGTGCTATTTGCCCATGAGATGGGTCATTATCTGACTTCTCGCCGATATGGAGTTGACGCTTCGTTGCCGTACTTCATTCCGGCGCCTTTCCCCTCGATTTTCTTTGTCGGTACCTTCGGTGCCTTTATTCGCATGCGGCGTCCACCACGAACCCGTCGCGAAATGTTTGACATCGGCGCGGCTGGCCCATGGGCAGGATTTGTGGTGGCGGTAATCGCGACCGCAATCGGTCTCGCTCGTTCGCAGGTAACGCCGCTCGACACCAGCCAAGGTGGCCTTTTTCTCGGAAATTCAATTCTGTTTTGGGTAATCTCGCGGATCGTGCTGGGCGTAGACCCCAACAGCGTCAACGTAAATGTCCATCCTATTGCCCTGGCCGGGTGGATTGGCCTGCTGGTCACCGCCATCAACCTTCTGCCCGTGGGGCAGTTGGATGGCGGGCATGTGGTCTACTCACTGCTTGGAGGCCGATGGCACCGCGTCGTCTCTCGGCTTGCGTGGATCGGATGCGGCCTGATGGTGCTGGTACCGTACCTGCTCCACTCAAACTTTTGGGCTGGATGGCTGCTGTGGTTTGTGCTGCTGATCGGGCTTGGACTTGGCCACCCGGCGACCACTGAGAGCGACACTCCGCTCGAAGGTGCGCGCAAACTGGCGGCGTGGGCGACGATCGGATTGTTCGTTGTTACGTTCATTCCCGTCCCCGTTTCGCTGGTGCAGCCATCGCTGTCGCCCCCCGGTGAGCAAGGGCAGACCTACAACGTGCTGCTGCCGGCGCTTCGAGCTATGCACCGGTTGTTCACATTGTAATAGGACCTGATTCAGTAATGGCGAGCGAACGGCCCAGCTGGAATAACTACTTTATGACGATCACTCGCCAGGTGGCCGAGCGTTCGACCTGCTTGCGCGCGAAAGTTGGGGCGGTCATCGTGCGCGACCGTAGTATTCTGGCGACGGGGTACAATGGCTCGCCGGCCGGCCTGCCGCATTGTAGCGAGGTCGGATGTCTAATCTATGAGTCGCGCACCCCGGACGGAGAGATCGAACAGAATTGCTACCGGACGATTCACGCCGAGATCAATGCGATCACCCAGGCAGCCCGAAATGGCAACGCTATCCGCGACGCTGATATATATGTCACGCACACTCCTTGCATTCACTGCCTTAAGGTCCTCATAAATACTGGCATTCGCACGGTTTTTTACGAACGAGAGTACAAGATCCATACTGTCGCGGAACTGCTGAGCCATGCTCGCATCAAGCTGGTACAGGTCAGCTCATAGTTCGACACCTGCTTCAAGATTACAGGTTGCGGGGCGCACCGCAGCCCCAGAGCGAAAGACGAGAGGTCGATACCGTTGCTAAACGCCGAACATGCAGAGCACGATTGCGGGATTTGCTCGATTATCGCGAGCTGCCGCAAGGGTACCTTGGCCGATTGGATCGCGGAGTTGCCACGAAGTTGGCTCACGCTGGGCGATGCGCAGTTTTACCGCGGATATTGTGTCTTGCTGGCTAAGCGTCACGTTACTGAGCTGCACGCAATGCCCCGTGCCGAAGCACATGAGCTCCTTGACGAAATCCTGGCCGTGGGGCGGACCCTGGATCAGGTCCTCAAACCACTCAAGCTCAATTACGAGTGTCTCGGCAACCAAGAGCCGCACGTCCATTGGCATATCTTTCCACGCTACGCAGATGATCCCATGAAACTTGCGCCCGTATGGGTACGACCGGAGGCGGAGCGCAAGGTGAGTCTTGGCGAGAGCGACCGCATCCAATTAATCGCGGCCATTCGCAGCGAGCTAGTGCGGCGGATGCCAACCGCACGAATCCGATGAGTAAGGCCGCCAGAGACTGAATTCGGATTTGCGCATTTGGCTATGGATTGGTCAGTTTGGCGCTTGAGGTCGCTGCTGGTTGCCTGTCTCCTACTGGCAGGTTGTCAGAAGTCACAGTCGCTTCCGGAGCAAGGAACCTACGCCCAGCAGCTTTATGTCGAAAGATGTGGCAGCTGCCATCGTCCCTACAGCCCCCGGTCAATGACGGCTGCGATGTGGGAAATGCAGATGGAAGTAATGCGCACCCGAATCGTGCAGGCGGGTGAGTCACCTCTGACCCCGGAGCAAAACCGAATAATTCTGGACTATCTCAGGCGCAACGCCGGCCGGCAGTGACTGCGGCTTCCGTAGTCGCTATAAAGTTGATGTCTTTGTCAATGCGGAGATTTTGGAGCCGCGGCGACTACCAATAAAGACCGGGAGCCGGCCGATGAAAATTGCCACTTTCACACATCAGGGAAATACACGTCTGGGCGTCGTGGTGGGCGAGGAGATCGCTGACGTTTGCGCTGTCACCTCCGACTTGCCGCGCGAATTACTCTCGCTACTGGCGGCGGGACCCGCCGCTCTCGAGCTGGCAGCTCGTGCCACGGACAAGGCGCCACGAATAGCTTTGTCGCAGGTCAGACTTGAAGCGCCCATTCGCCGTCCGCCAGAATTCCTGGCAATTGGTCTTAATTACGCCGATCATGTCGCGGAAACCGGCCGTGATAAGCCTCAGTTTCCGATTTTCTTTAACAAGCAAACCAGCTGCGTGAACGGACCTTATGATCCAATTCATATGCCCAGGGTGTCGACCGCCCTCGATTACGAAGGCGAGCTGGGCTTCGTTATTGGGCGCCGTTGCCGTCACGTGTCGCGCGAGCGCGCTCACGAAGTCATCGCCGGCTATCTAATTGTTAACGACGTTAGTGTGCGCGACTGGCAGCGGCGCGCAGCTACCATGACGCTCGGCAAGTCGTTCGATACGCATGGACCGACCGGGCCGTGGCTGGTCACGCCCGACGAGATCGGTGACCCACACAATCTGGAATTGCGTACTCTGGTCAATGGTGAAGAACGGCAACATGCGAATACCCGTTTGCTGTTCTTTAATTGCTTTGAGCAGGTGGAAACCTTGTCAACCGTATTCACGTTGCAGCCCGGAACCATTATCTCAACTGGCACACCGGGCGGTGTGGCAGCAGCAATGAAACCACCGCGATGGCTTAGGCCGGGCGACACCGTTCGCGTCGAGATCGAACGCATCGGTTTTATCGAAAATCGCGTCGTCGAGGAGCCGCCCGGAACCGCGCGTATAGAATGATCAACTTTCCATCCTAAGCCACTGATCCTGTGGCCGGCGGCGGCCCGGTCTATTCACCCACTCCGTCATAGACGATTCTTCGGCCCTCGAGTCGCGCGAAACGGGGTAGGGAATGTGCAACGAGCTTGCCGTCGGGCATGATATGCCGCACATGCCATCCTTGCGCCGTCATATGGTCGGCGATGATCCGGCGATGACACCGCCACCAGAGACCCTCCGAGCACATAATTGCGGTGGGTCGCGTCGCGGCCGATTCGGTCAGACCTGCCAACGCTGAGGCAAACTCGACACTGTCCGCATAATCCGCGTAGGAACGGAAGGCGAGATGATGCCACGCGCGATGGGGCGAATCATCGAGCAGAGTACGGCGCCGGCCGCCCAGCTGTTTACACCATTGGTAGGATAGACCCGTTCGCTCCAATGATGCTTTAAGGTCGTCGTGATTAAACTGCGGCCATCGGCGGGAAGCGGGAAATGCGCGCACGTCGATCAACAGGTCAACCTTATGTGCTCGCAGCAGGCTCACGAAAATCTCGATGGGATGGGTCGAATGCCCAATGGTGTACAGGACCATGCCTTAACTTCCACCATTGCCAATAGGCTCAGCACACTTCGAAGCGCGGACTGGCGGGAAATTGTGCCAGATGTTGCCCCCGCCGCTCGTCAGTTGAGCGAGTTCGGACGAGCCGATCGGCTTGAGTCTTTGTCCGGGCTTAAGTGTCGCCGGGTTCCAGTAGATCTTCACGAATCGCTTGAAGATCGCTCATGTTCAGGCCCAGACCTTCAAGCAGGAACTTTTCGATTCCGCCGTTTTCGTCGACCAGGGAAAAGACGGGCTCCAGCTGCCTCTCGCTTAGCGGCATTCTGGGGAATGTGGTGTTGCTTTCGAGGAAATCAGCTACAATGCGTTCGCGGCTGACTCCCAAAAGCTCGAGCAGGAGTGCTGCCCCGACCCCGGTTCGATCACGTCCGGCTGAGCAATGGAACACTAGCGGATAAACGTCGCGTTCTGCCAGGAGTTTGAAAAACGACTGCCAGCCGTCGCGAAATTCCGTGACGATTACTAGGTGTTCGTGCCCCGGGGGCGTTTCGATCTTGTAGAAGCCGTCGTCACGGAACCAACTATCGCCGATCGGGATGTGCTCCCAGCGGACGCCGGCTTCGAGAAACTCGGCTCGTGGTGGACCGAGGTGTTTGACCTCCAGGCGGCTCTGAAGGGTGACGAGCGTACGCAACCTGATTCCTGCAAGTGGGTGGCGACCTTCTTCGGGAATGTGAGCCAGATGTGCGGACCGATAAATTCGGCCACGCCGCACTCTTTGCCCACCCGCAACCGGGTGGCCGCCCAAATCCCGGAAGTTGCGCCCGCCAATCCGTCGCAGCAGATCGAAGTCAACAACAACGCGCGGGTTCTCGCGTCGCTTTTCGTTCACGTCCGCGTTCCGTGACAAGCCCGGATACCTTCGAATTTCCGACTGCTCGAACGTTGCACTCACATTTTATACGGCCGACCGCGCCAAACAACCGCGGCGGCCAGTCAGGCTGACCACGCGTGGGAGTGTTCACTCAGACCTGTGATCAAAAGTCTAGGAGGCCCGGCGGGGCGAGCGCCGGCGGGGCTGTCCTGGAGGGAACGCACTCGCGCGCCGCACTCGAGGCCGTACGTTGAGCCGGTCAAGAAGGCGAAAGACCCGGTCACGCACCGCCTCCATCGCCCACAGAAGGCTGAGACCAAGGGCAATACCAAATCCGTGCAGGATTTCATACGCAACTTCGGCAGGTTTCAGTTGTTCTACCTCGGGTGATTCTGAAATCTGCATCTGATTTGTCATGATCTCGTTAGCCTACGGAGAAGCAACCCCTCGCGCAAGCCGTTGGCGATTTAAGCCGGTATGACTCACGCATAAACGCTTGCGATACCCGAAGATCATTAATCGGTGCTTTTGGCTATACGCTCAGGAACCGGAACTAGCACTTGCCCTCGAGGACGGCGATCCGGACAAAGCGTCCTGCGCGCCAATCTTGTTCATCAAACTTCCTTCGAACACCGAAGAGGCGAATGTTGGAACTGCCAGGAGATCGCGATCCGCGAGTCCTATTGCGCCAGCTTAATCGGCTTCACGAGCTGGCGTTCATATTCTGCCATCAGTGTTGCGGTTGTATCCGCTTCTTCGGGCGATTTATCGACTCGGACCTTTAAGATGCGGGCAAACCGCAGCGCCATGCCGACGGGATAGCGCGGACTACGCTGAATATCACTGTAGGCTACCTCGACAACTACTTCGGGACGGACAAAAACCGTCCCTCGGTGCTCTGCAACCTTTAATGCCTGCAGTCGCCGCGTCATCTCTTCGAAATCATCGTCGCTCAGTCCTTTGAAGGTCTTGCCAACCTCCAGGAATTCGCCGGTGACGGAATCGCGCGCCGCCAGATGGTAATTCGATAACCATCCGTGGCGCCGCCCGTATCCCCAATCTGCCGCCACTATCACCAGATCCAACGTGCGAGCATGCTTGATTTTGAGCCATCCCCGGCCCCGCGCCCCCGGCGTATAAAGGCTGGCCAGCGCTTTGGCCATTACCCCCTCGTAACCGTTGGCAATTGCCTTGGCGTAGAACTCTCGGGCATCGGCCGGCGAGCCCGGAACGATCCGTGGCGCCAGTTGCAAGCCTGCCGTATTCGCCAATTCAGTCAACAACTCGTAGCGCCGTTGGTAAGGCGTGTCGATCAGCAGCTCACCCCTTACGGCGAGCACGTCGAAGACGAAAAGTCGGATCGGTTGTTCGGCTCGCAGACGCTCGATTCCGCGTCTTCGGCCAAAGCGACGCATCAGTTCCTGGAATGCAACTGCCTCGCCTTTGGCGCCAACCGCGATCACCTCGCCATCGAAAATCGGCTGCTCTTTGTGGACTTTTGCCACCATCTCTGAGATTTCAGGCAGGCTTTCAGTGATTTCGTTCAAACGTCGCGAGAAAATATGAACTCCCGAAGGTGTGCAATGGATTTGAACGCGCGCGCCATCGAGCTTGTATTCTACCGCGAGGTTGTCGCCCAAAATTTCAAACGCAGCCGTGATACTGGTCGCGGGTGCGGCCAGCATCGGCCGGATCGGCCCCGGCCTTCCTGCGCTCGGCTCTCGCAATCCAGCTGCCAACTCCGGCGCCGGTTGTACTGCGGCGTCGACCTGCGCGGTTGAGATGGTGGAGGGATGGAATCGTTGCACGATCCGTCCCAGATCGGAGTCCAGCATGTGGGCCCGGCGGATTTCAGCACTGGACCTGCCGGCCATGCTGGCGATAGCGTCGAGCATGAGGCCCTCGCTGAGTCCGTGGCGCATCTCTCGGATCAGAATCTTGGCTAGATACTTGCCCTCCAGAGCGGTGGCTCGTGCAAACAGACCGAGCAGTATTTCCGATTTGCGCCGGCGCGAATCAGCCCCCTCAATCTCTGCGATTGCGGCAAGGCTTCGCTCCACCTCGCCCAAGGTCAGACTGGGCACTGGCTCAGCTGTCCTCAGCCGTAGCAACAGCTCGACCGCTTCGCCAAAATCGACAGCACTGGTGAAAATCTCCTCACCCGGTTCCTCGTTATTGGGCACCAGCTGCAAAACCACCCGCCAGATCGCACGTCCGCTTACCTGCAGTCGCCGCTCGTTTTGAGGCAAAGGACGGCCGACCATGAAACGCGCTGCGATGGCCGCATCCTCAACCGGCAGCCGGGCGAGGAAGTCAACAGCCGCCTGGGCGATCTGAAGGCGGCTGCTGGTCTGCCCCAGGTCTTGGCAAACCAGCGCGAAATCACGAAATGACGCCACTTCTTCCATTATATGGCTAAGTGGAGTCCAAGCCGAGTTGCGCTCGAACGTGGCCTGGGCTCCGTCCCGATCTGTCCTCTCGCCCTAGGCCTCTCATGCCCCTAATTTCCCGTGGCACCATCTGGTCCCGGACACCCCTCGCACAGGTGCTGAGAGGCCGCACCTGGTCAGGCACCGATCGGATGAGCTTTCAGGAAGGGCACAAACTCTTTCAGGAACTCCTCGCGCGCTTCATTGAAAAAAGCATGTCCTGCGTTCGGGATGATGTGCAGCCGGGCGACAGGGATACGCTCTGCGAGGATTTCCGAATTGCGCGCCGGAATCAGTACGTCTTTCGCCCCCGTGATGACCAGTGTCGGCGTGGTAATCTGAGGCAGTCGATCGTAGGTCTTGAGCCCGTAGGTGGCCTCGAGGTGTCGCTTGAAGATAAATGTCGGGGTGGGATGGGCCAATAATCGCGGAATCGATGCTTCCAGCTCCGCCCGATGGTTTTTGATGTACTCCGGTGTGTAGGCCAGGGGCCAGCCGCGCCGGATTACCTCCTCGTCCGACAGGCCCTCACGCGGCGCCGTCAACAATTTGATCGATTCCTCCGGGGGTGGCACCGCGTTGCGGCCCCCGCAGGTCGTGCAGCCGAGGGTGAGCGTCTGCAACCGGGAGCCATAGCGTAATGCAATCTCCTGGGCGATCATGCCACCCATTGAGACCCCGAAGAGATGGACCCGACTGAGTTTAAGTTCGTCCAGAATTGCAATGGCATCCGCGGCGAACATTTCGAGCGAATAGGGAACATCTGGTTTGTCGCTTTTACCGGTACCTCGATTATCGTAGATAATGGTTTGAAACGAGCGTTCTAATTCGGCAATCAGCTCAGGGGCCCACGCGGCCGAGCTTCCCCCAAGACCCATAACCATCATCAGTGGATCGCCATGCCCGGTCACTTCGTAATGCAGGCGGACATCATTAATCTGTACGGTAGGCATCAGATGCTCCTTCGCTTCGAGGTGGATAGTCGCTTATATCATCCCGCAGCCGGCTAAGTTGAGAAGAGCGCGACTGATCATGCGGCACTGACTAAGGCGGTTGTCGGCTCGCTCCGGATACTCCTGGATTCAAGTGCAACTGGCTTACGGAAGAGCATCAGTAATTCACTGCCCGCGATGTAGGCGGTCTTTTCGTGAACGAGGCCAAGACTAACGAGAATACTGGTCAGGCTCTCGCGGGTGTAGTGGGTAATGTGCTCATCGCGGTAGCCACCGGGCAGCAGCGCTCCATACAGCGGCTCAATGATTTGCCAACCGAGGGTCGAGTAGTCAGGCGTGCCGATAATCAGTGCCCCGCCGGGTCGTAGCACCCGCTTCAGTTCGCGAAACAGAACCTCGTCAAAGGGAACGTGTTCGATCACCTGTGAGCTGATCACGCAGTCGAAACTGGCGTCGCTAAACGGCAAGGCGAAAGCCGAACCGCGCACAAGTTCGATGCCCCGCCCGCGCAGGAAGCGCAGCTTGCCCATACTTATATCCAATCCGACCGCATTGTTCAGGCTTTGGATGATCACACTCGAACCACAACCGATGTCCAGCACGCGTTCCGCCCCCCGCGCCCATGAGATGGCTATGCGATGGCGGCGTCGTTGCCAAAAGCGTTGTGGCGGTATGAGACTGTAAAACGCCCGCTCATCGTAGTCGGCGGAGTTGATCGAATTGCGCAGCTTCCACAGCTTGAGGCTTGAGCGCATCAAGTCGAGACCGAAGCGTAACAAACGCGCATGGGAACGGCCGCTCTCCCGAGGAAAATAAGTGAAAGGTACCTCGCACAAGCGGTATCCCTGCGCGTATGCTTTGACCAGCACTTCCTCGATTACCTCGAAGTTGCGAGCTTCGAGCTCGAGATCCTTGAGCACTTCGCGCCGATAGAGGCGAAAGCCGCTCGACAGATCGGCAACCGGCATTGACAGCAGGTGACGCATCCAGAAATTCAGCAGTCGGCTGAGCCAAATACGCATGACGCCGCCAAATGCCGCTCCTCCCCTGATGTAACGCGAGGCGATTACGATATCGGCTTCATGTCGGCTGCGCCAAAGTTTGGCTGCAAACGCTGGCTCGTGTGATAGATCTGCATCGAGGGTCAGCACGTAATTACCGCGGGCTTCGGCGAAACCCGTCTCGAGAGCGCCAGCATAGCCCGGCCTCCGCTCATTGACGGCACGTGCTCCCAGTCGGGTCGCGATCTCAGGAGTCCCATCCGAAGAGCCGCCGTCAACCACGATAATTTCGAAGCTGACGCCTTCACGTTCCATTACGGCTTTGAGGCGAGGTAGGAGTTGCCGCAGGTTTTCGCCCTCGTTTACCACCGGCAGAATAATCGAGAGATCCATTCTCTTTTGTTACATCGAATCAGACGGCTGAAGGAATACGCTCGGGGTCTCACAGGAGAGGTGGCAGCTTGCCTGCTCGAGGTAATTGAGCGGCGAGAGATCGGGATCGCGCTTGCCCGCGTTCATCGCGAGCCGTACTCTCAGATCGCGGGCCACAAAGCGGGCGGGGGTCGGTAGTTGATGCACATTCCCAAGGTTATCCACCTAACACTTTTAACTGTTGGATTAATAACGTTGGCTTCGGGGATAGCGCTCAGCGCCCGTCACGGGCGGGTGAGGCGCGCGGTTGAGGCCGAGCCGTTGATGCCTCTCAACCAAATCCGCGTGTATGGCAACCGGCCGGCGCCGTTTGCGCTGGCGGCCAAATCAGTCGAATTGATGGAGTTGCACAGCGGCGCCGTGCTTTATGCCTACAATGAGCATCTCAAGATGCAACCGGCCAGCCTCGCCAAAATGATGACGTTTTATCTCGCCTTGGAAGCTCTGCGCCAGAAGCGAATCACGCTTGAAACTGAGATGCCGGTGAGCGAGGCGGCCTGGCGGCTGTCACTCAATGGCTCTGTGTCACGGATGTTTTTACAGGTTGGCAGCAAGGTCTCGGTTCATGACTTGCTCTACGGCCTGATGGTGTCGTCGGGAAATGACGCGGCAGTGGTGTTGGCCGAATATCTCGGTGGGAGTCAGGATGCCTTCACGCAGCAGATGAATCAGAAAGCCCGAGAGCTAGGCCTGACTGAGACCCATTTCACCAATCCCGACGGCCTGCCCACTCCCGACGAATACACCACGGCTGCCGATATGGTGAAATTGGGCCGCGCCCTCATCGAGACTTTCCCCGAGGCGCTCCAGTACACGTCGGCTAAAGATTTCACTTTTACCACGGTGGGCAATAACGGCCGCAGCGTTACCATCTCGCAACGCAACTTTAACACGCTGCTGTTCTACGATTCGCGCGTGAACGGAATCAAAACCGGCCACGTCGAGGAGGCCGGCTACCACTTGGTTGCCTCCGCACACAGCGACAACCTTGACTTGATTTCCGCCGTGTTCGGTGCGTCGAGCATGGAGAAGCGGCGGGTCGAAACCGAGAAGCTACTGGACTGGGCCTTCCAGACATTTACCACAGTCAAGTCCGATTGGCGCAAGGTAATGCCAGATAAGATGCGCGTCTACCAGGGAGATATCGACGAGGTGCCGATTGCGCCTGAAGGTGGGTCTTCTTATTTCACGGTCGACCAGGGATTGGAACGAAGGTTCAAGCTCGTCCCCACACTTACGGATAAGCCACTCGTGGCTCCTCTGGCCAAGGGAACCAACGTTGGCCAGTTAACGATAGAAATAGCTGGTAAACCGGCCTCGTCTGTGCCGGTCGTGACCCTGGTCGCGGTCAAGTAGGGAAGCTGGTTGCATCGAACAATCGATTCAATCCGGATGAGATTGTAACCTCTTGGCGCTCGGATCCCTTACCGTCACCTTCCTCGTTGGTGAATTTGAGGCGCCTATTATCAATTTTGTTGGGGGCCCAAAGATTGGTTTGCTACCTCCAGGGGCGTTCGATGACCTCGGTATTGCCCGTCTCGCGATCGACCAGCAGCAATTGCAATTGCTTGTAATCGCCTTTGGGGAAGAAGACGTAGCCGCTTACGGTAAAGTTGTTGCGGATTTCCTGCCTGCGCAGCGCCAGCGCACCCATCTGCTCGTTGGCCTGCCGATGGGCACTGCCCAGGCCGGCGAAGGCTCCGTTCATCGCACCAGTGCCCGCGCCAACCGCGCCTCCGATCGCGGCGCCGGTCGTTCCACTATGAATTAATGAGCCTGCGAGCGCGCCCAGTCCCGTACCCAACGCACCCGCGACTGCACCGCTGGCGGCCCCGCTTGCCAAAGCTGCTCGGAGTTCTCTAGCTCCGCCAGCTTCACGCGCGGCTTCGCCAGGGGGTAGGGGTGCGGTTCGCTGACCCTGCGCATCCAAGGCAAAAATCTGGCTCGGCACGACCGCGCGAGGTATATCCGTGCCATTGGCGATAGAGATATAGACCGGTTGCACGTCACCTACCGTGTCTACCGGCTGGATCGCGACGCTAAGCTGCCCCGGTTGCGGCGTCGCCACTAGTCTCGGCGGATGTTTGAGCGGCGCGCTTGCGACGACGCACCCGGCGAGAACCAATAGCCACGTGGGCAAAGTCTTAACGAACAGTCTGAAGAGCGCCCAAGGCCTGTTGATCATGCTCACTAGCGTAGTCATAGTCTATAGTGTTCTATACGATGCGTCTACAATTTGGTTGCGGGTATTGGGGGCTGGTGGTTTAGAATCTATTGCCAAATGCCTAATATAGAGGGTGTTTCATCTTGAGCGGAGTTACGTGCAGTCGCCGCTTTCCGACCCGGGCGGCCCCGAGCGTAACCCTCCTTCAGAGTGGCAAGGCGGCGCCGGGGTGGTGAAATGGCAGACACAGAGGACTTAAAATCCTCTGGGGCGAAAGCCCCGTGCGGGTTCGAGTCCCGCCCTCGGCACCACAAAATCGAGCGCCATACGGGGTGATTCCGTGCCCAAGGGGAAATGTCAAGCGTCAAAGGCGGTGGAGTGCGGCGTCACTTTGGGCTGTACTTTGGCTGCTTGCTAACCCCTAATCTCTGTCTCAGGGGCGCCCTCGGTTGCCGCGGTCTGCCTTTGCCATGGAGCTGGCTGACAAGGACTCGTGAAATGTTCGGTCCGCAAGCCTCGCTAAATCCCCGCCATGAAAGGAGGCTGCTGCAGTCGGGTCCTCGATCCAGGAAGTAGAGAGGCTCCGCAAGGGCCGACCGGCCCGCCAGTCAGCGCATATATTTGAGTGTCAAAAGCTTTCGATTAAAACGCCACACTTAGCTACACCGCGTCGCTGTAGGATGTCGACGGAGCGGCGTCTCGAACGTCACAAGGGCGCGGCTCGCTCGTCGGGAGTCGGGTCGGCTCGAGAGCGATAGCCGCAGTCGAATCCGGCCAACTGAGTAGAGGCTAAAGGCGAATCCCTAGGTGGGCGCTTTTCATGTATATCGATGTCGACGCGGCTGTATGCTTGACACGTTCTCATTATCAGCGTACAGTACGTCGTGATTTTTCGAGGAGGCGGTATAATTAAATGATCCTTTCCTTTCCAGCGATGCGCGGCCGTATGGGCAAGCGCGACTATTTCGTGACGATGGTGAAGCTCAGCTTGGTGCCCAGGCTGTTCAAATTCCGAGATTGGGCCGAGTTGCCACCCGAGCAGCGCGCACAGCGGGTCATTCAGAAAAGTCGTATTCCCGAGATCACGCAATACATCCTCGACAACGAGGACGGCTACCTGTTTTCATCGCTCACCGCGTCGTTCGATTGTGAGCCGAAGTTCACGCCGGCGGCGGGCCGTGACGACATCGGCGTCCTGGAAATTCCGTTTGATGCCGACCTGGTAATCAACGATGGACAGCATCGTCGAGCCGCGATCGAAGAGGCGCTAAAGGAGAACCCGAAGCTGGGCGAGGAGACCATCTCCGTGGTGCTGTTTCCCTTCGAGGATCTCGGCCGGATGCAGCAGATGTTCTCAGACCTCAACCGGACCGCTCGCACCACCTCAAAGTCGCTCAACATTCTCTATAACCAACGCGACCTGATGAGCCAAATCACCCTGACCGTCACCGAGCGGATCGAGACCTTCAAGGGATTGGTGGATAAGGACCGGGTGTCGCTTGCGCTACGCTCACCCAAGCTCTTCACGCTGGCGGCGATCTACGACGCGGTCAATGCTCTTCTCGGTTCGGTGGTAGATGCTGACTATGACCATAAACTTGCACTTGCGCTGGAGTTTTGGGAAGGAGTAGCGGAAAACATGCCGGAATGGCAGAAGGTCAAGAACGGTGACTTGAAGCCGATGGAGTTTCGCCAGGAATTCATCCACTCCCATGCGGTGGTGCTGTGCGCCCTTGGTTCGATGGGACAGACGCTGATCTCGACGTATCCGGATGACTGGAAATCGCGCCTTCGAGGACTTCGCCAGATCGACTGGCGCAGGACAAACAAGGAATGGCAAGGGATCGCGATGTCAGGCCCGGACGTGGTGAATCGGCGCCAGAATCGAATGGATACGGCGTCATTCCTCAAGCTGAAGATGGGTCTCAAACTTACCCCTGCAGAAGAGCGGTCGATAAAGGGAGCGACCGATATATCCTCGATCATGAACGATCTGCGTAAGTTCGCCGGCGAAACCGCTGCCTCACAGAACTAATCTTCGGAGCAACTTCGGTGGATGACTCAAGCCACCTTGTCGCGCAGTTTGAGAAGAACTCCAGGGAAGAAGTCCGAGTCAGCATTGACGACTTCCGCGGACGCAAGATCATCAACATCCGCGTCTACTACCGATCCGACAGCGGCGAGTGGTTGCCTGGAAAGCAGGGCCTGGCGCTCTCCGTCGATCGCTATCGCGATCTCGCCGATGCTGTTTTGAGACTCGGCGAGGAGCTGCAAGCTCAGGCTCTTCTTCCGGCAGCGAGGATGGGCAACGAATCACGCACCCGCGTGAGCGGCAACAAACAGTGAGGACGGGACCGGAAAAACGCGCCTTCTATCCGCTTCGGATGGTGCGTTCGACATCTGCGCCAGTTCACGAGGCGGATATAAGATGACATTCCTCGACGACATCGAGCTGCGGCCGCTCGAGATTGGCGACGGTCGCGCATTCCACCCTGTCGGGCTCGCGCTCGGCAAGGGAGCTCAGCCGGTTGAGGTTGCGGTTTTGGCGGCGGACCGCCGGCCGTCGGTATCGGATCTGCGTGCGTTATGGAAGGCGCGGCTCAAGGGCCGTGCCACACCGCTCCTTGTCGTTGCGCTGTACGACGGCCGCGCCGCCATCTGCGGGCCGGCGGGTGATCAGCCGCCCGCTTACACGGACCTCGATCCGGACTTGGTCGAGCGAATTTGCCGGGCTGCGTTGGAGGAACCGGACCGTCATGCCGCCTTGCGGCGCCTGCATGCGGCGATTCCCAACGTCCAGGCATCGCTGGCGGGACTGCGCAACGAGGGGCTGTTCGCGACCCATGAGCTCGAGCACGACGTACGCCGCCGCCCGGACTGGCCGGATGCGAATTCCCGCGCGACGGCTCTACTGAAGGAGCGGGGTGAGGCTCTCCTCCGCGCCCTCGGCTTCAGTGTAGAGCCTTTGACCGCCGGGCCTGGCTCAATTTTGCGCGCGGCCGGCACGCGAACCGCCCTCGCTATTTTCCTGG
>JAJPKA010000002.1 GCA_021323945.1 Pseudomonadota bacterium
GCGTAGTCGGTGCCGCTGACGGCGTTGGCAAAGCCGCCCGCCCCGTTGCCCTTGAGCAGCGCGGAACCCGAGGTGGCAGGAGCGTAGTCGGTGCCGCTGACGGCATTGGCAAAGCCGCCCGCCCCGTTGCCCTTAAGGATTGACGTGCCCGAAGTGGGAGCGGCATAGTCGGTCCCCGGCACGGCATTGGCGCAGCCACCCGACCCGTTGCCCTTGAGGATTGACGTGCCGATGGTATTACACCCGGTACTTCCCCGTATTTGAACTGGTGAAGTGATACCCGTGCTGGCACCCATAGACGATTGGGTTTGCGCATGACTGGACAGGCAGGAGAGAAGCAAGCCGACACCACCCAGCAGGAGGCCACTCCCAAGTCCTCGCACCGTGCTCCTCATTGCTCGCTTCTCTCCGAATCCGCGTTCTTCCCGCACTGGCGCGGCGCCGCGCCGCGCAGGTCATAAGGCACACAGAGATCGCACCCGCACTGGCCCGCGCCGTCGCACAGCAGATGCGATCCGCGCTCGCACTCCTCGCAAAGCTTCAGAGTTTCCGTAACTCCACCTCCGTCGTGTATCCGCTCAGACGGTCGAGCCGATGGCGGCTCGACTCGACATGATAGGTGCCGTCGTAGCTCCCGAAGCCGACCAGCGCCACGTTCACGCCCGCCACCAGCAGCACGTTGCCCTCGGTCTCGATCCGCGCGGTGGTCTCGAGCATGTTGGCGTCATGCAGGGCGCCTTGAGCCTTGAGTTGCGCCTGCTGCGGAGTTTCGCAGCGCGCCACCAGATGCAGATCATCGCCGGTCGGCGACGACGAATCCTGCGCGCTCGCCGCAATGAGCTGCTTCAGCGCCGGATTGAGATAGGCGACGTTCGCCGATCGATAGAGCGCCTGCGTCTTGGTCTGAAACTCGAAGCTTTTGGCGAAGACTCCCTGGCCCGCCACCAGCGGCATCGGCATCGCGTAGCGCGGCTGGTATTCGCCGCCCTGCGCCGAGCCCCGCGTGATCGTCAGCACCGGCGCGGCCTGCTCCAGTGCCGGACGCGCGTAAAAGACCAGCTGGCTGCCGCGAATCGTGAAATCATAGTTGTGCGCGAGCGCCAGCCGGCGCAGGAACTGCAGATCGGTCTCGCGCCGCTGGGTGAGCCGCTGCCAGGTCACGTTGACGTCCTGGGGCGCGCCGGTCACGGTCAGCTGATGGCGCGCCGCGATAGTCTGCGCCACGCCCAGCAGTGTCTGATTCTCGTAGGCCGCGCTGCGCGGCGTGCGCAGCGCCGGCGTGATACCGGCCGCGATGCACTTCAAGTGAAAAGTGTCGGGCGGGCCGTGCAACTCGAGCTCGTCCACCTGAAAATTGCCGCAATTGAGCATCCGCTCGTCGCCCTCGTACCCGATCATCAGGCTCACCGCATCCCCGCGCTGCGGCAGCCACGGCCCCTGCCAGCGGCGATCCCGATCCTCCAGCACCACCTCCAGTTCGTCGGTCTCCGCCGCCGTCATCGCCGCCTGCTTGCGCCGGCGATGATGATGGGCGTGATGGTCGCTGTAGGTGATCTCGATTGCCATCGCGGTGATGCGTCCGGTGATGTTCCGGCCGGCATAGACCAGCTCCCAGCGCGGATGGCGCACCGGATAGGCGAGCGTGCTCAGCGCCGCCGCCATTCACTCCCCTCCGCCTCCGCGCCGTTGCGTGTCGGCCTCGGCCTGCGCGCGCCAGCGGTCGATCAGCTCCGGATCAAACCGCCAGTCCCGGCCGACCTTGAAGGCCGGCAGCTGCCGCTTCTTCAACAGGCGATAGATCGTCGTCGTACACGCGCGCAGATGCTGCGCGACCTCGGGCACTGTCATCAATCGCGTCATTTTGCCCCCCCCTGAAATCGACTATTTCCAGCCGTCGTCGTCGCCCCGCACCAGAATCCCCAACCCGGCCAGGCCGATCACCAGCACCACCAGCCAGAAAGCAATATCCCCCAGCATTTCAGTTCACCTGCTTCCAGGGCGGCAGATCGGCCGCCTGTTGCACCGTCGGATTCACCGTGAGCAGCGGCACCCCGATCACCAGTCCCGCATCAAACACCGCCATCACCGGGACTTGCGGATTGGTCTGAATAATCGGACCGAACAGGGTCGGATCGCCGTAATAGCGCCAGGCCAGCGTGTCCCAGCGCTCACCCGCCGCCGTGATATGCGTGATGAATTGCCCCGGCATGCGCGCCGGCGTCGGCGGATAGGGCGGCGCGGACGAGGCGGCGGACGACGGCTGAACCGCCGCGCTGCCGGTCAGCAGCTGGTCGATATCGACCAGCGCGTCGATATTCGTGACGACGTCCCACGAGGAGAATCCCCCTGCCATCAGTCACTCTCCATGTTCCAAGATCGTCGGCCCGGGATAGGGAATCAGGCAAAAAACCGCTCGCAGCTCGAACATCCGCACGAGATAGCGCAGCACGGCATTGCGCGCCTCGGCGGCAAAGCCCGGCTTGAAGTAACCTGCACGCTCGAGCCGCTTGAGCCGGCGCAAATCCTCGTAGTGCGCAATCACTCCACCGAGATCCATCCCCCACACCTCCCGGCGCAAATTTTCAGTCCGGCGCCGTATTCAGCTCGCAGCAGATTTCGAGCTTGAGCGGATCGCAGTCGCGAAGATTCACCATCCAGGGCCACCTCTCGCCGGCCGGATAGCGCAGAAAGAGCAGCGCCGCCTGCGAACAGACGTACGACACCAGGATCGCGTTGCTCGCCTTGAGCCCGACGCAGTGCTCGCACGCCTCCAGCGCGAAACCGAACAAATCCAAAAGCCCGTAGCCGTCGTGCGCGTAAGTGGCCAGAAAAGCCTTGAGCGCGTTCGTGATCTGTTCGGGCGTCCGCTCGATCCGCCACAGGCGCAGCTCGCAGTTGTCATACTCAGAGGCCGGATTCAGCGCCGCGACCGAGTTCTGGTTGAAATTCAGCGCTGATTCGATCACCAGGTCGCGGTCGTGCACGACGAAGGCGTGCGACGGGATAAAGTCGCCCTGATAATCGGGATGCAGCCGGCGTTCGAAGTCGACGATCAGGTCGCCCATCAGACTGTGCAGACGCACCAGCCCGATATCGCCCGCCTGCCGATCCTGCCAGTCAATTGGTTTCATAGCGCCTTCAGGTCAGCCTCGAGCGTCGCCAGATCGAAACCGTCCGGGTCGCAGTTGGCCGAGTTCTTCACCCACGGCAGAAACAGACAGGCATGCGCCTCATCGCAGCGCGCCGCGAACCAGTCCCAGCTCGCCCGCTGCGGCCTGCCCCAGGTGACAACCGTCAGGTATTGCGGGTCATACGCCACAACCCAGAGCGCATGGCCGCCCAATGTGTTCGCCATCGAGATGTCCGTCCATGGCTGCCCCGCCTGAAAACAATCCATGTCGCTCTGCGTGACCAGCACGCCGATATAACAGCCGCCGAACAGCGCGACCGCCTGCCGCACCTGGTCGGGATTGGTCTGGTCGACATCGGCAAAGGCATCGAGCCGGACGCCCGCCAGGCCCTGCTTGCACATGAACTGCATCGCCGCCAGCTCGGTCCATCCCTGGTCGCTGCCGGGGTCGGCGGGGTTGTAGCCGCTCTGCTCGTACATCGCCACGATCTCGTCATCACTTGGCGTGATGAGACCGTCGCCATTGGCGGTAATCGTCTGCACCGCATGGCCCATCGCCGCGCAGGTGCAATCGCCCAGCACGTCGTTGCGCATCACTCCCCAGTCGGCGGTCATCGCGAGCGTCCAGTCGCAGCTCGGCGGTGGCGGCGGGAGCGCCGTTCCGAGATAGCGATGAAGCTTCAATTTGGCGCGGGTGGGATGCTTGCGGCCCAGTTTCATGTTGACTTCTTGTTCCCTCCGTTACGCTCTCAGCCGGCCCTGACGATCTGGCCCGGCGCCACGTCGCCCGGATTCCCGGGCGGCTGCAGCACCGGCCCCGGACCGGTCACCGGACTCACTCCCGGCTGTGAATAGGCCGCCGGGCTGTAGGTTACTCCCGGCCCCGCTCCGGCCGCGCTGAGCTGCAGAATCGCCGAAGTCGGCAGGAGATTGTGCGGGCCAATCGGCTGCGCCGGATTGAACGGCGCGGCGGCTGCGGCGGCAGGCGCGCTGCTGACGATCCCTGGAGGCGGCGTCGTCCGCCGAGGGGGAGCGGCTGGATCGAAGTCCGCCCCCGGGACCCACTCGCGCAGGGTGACCCGCGCTGAGATCGCGATGTAACTGCCGTCATCGGCGGTCTGCAGAAAACGCTCCTCGATTCCCTCAATCACGAAGTAACCGCGATGCACCCCGTTGCCGAAGACCAGGGCGCGCGCCTGATGGTCCTCGGCGGCCGCGCGCAGCTGATTCAGCTGCGTCGCCGGATTGGTGAAGGCAATATGAAAGCTGAGATCGAGCGAGAGCTTCTGCAGCTCGGTCGCCAGCCACTGCAGCCGCGGCCGCGCCTCGACGACCTTGTGCTCCGCATAGCTGTACTCGCTGCTCGCGCTCAGCGCCTCCGGCGAGCTCAGCGTTTCAAACAGAATCTCCCCCAGCGTCGCAAACATGTCCGAGAAGAAAAAGTTCGGGAGTTTAGAATTTCTTTCAGTTGGCGCTTAGTGGGATCGTTGAATGTTCAGCGTTGCGGTGAATGCTTTCGCTTCCATTCCAGCAAGCGTCTGCGGACAAACTCCGGGTCCAGGCCGAGACACTCGCAAACTTGAGTAAAAGAAAAGAAGGGAGCGTTGCGATACTCGCCGAAAATCCAGAAGTTGGCTTCGCGATGCAAGCGTTCGCGCAACCCCGTTGCATACTCATCTCCCATGCTGTGGAAGGGTAAGGCGGCCTGCCAGCATTCGATCGCGTCCATCAGAATTTCTTGCAGCAGCTGCCTTTCCGCTTCGACATTTAATTCCTGATCTTGGTTTGAGCGCAGATGCGGCATAGCCAAATATGCAAGGCGCGTTGGGTCGACCGTTGTTACAGTGCTCCGATATTCGCTCTGAAGGTGGCGAGCTGGTCAACGCCGCCCACCACGTACATGTTGGCGAGCACGTCATAGAGCAGGTACTGCACGCCGGCGACGTAGTATTCGCAATGGTAGACAACCAGCGTGGTGGGAAAATCGACCTGCTCATGCTGCTTGAAGTTCAACGGACCGCCATCCTTGAACTGCGCGGTCATCAGGCCGACGAAGGGCAGCTCGGCGGTGCGGCCCTGCGAGGTGTACTGCTCGATCGAGGCCCGGATCTGAAACTGATGCGACTGGAAGATTGAAACCGACTGCAGCACTTCGCTGTAGATCGATGCCCACTTGACCTTGGCCTCGAGCTTGTCGATCCCGGCGGGAAATTCGGCGGTGCCGAACATTCCCAGCCCCTTGTGGTCGACCATTTTCGCCTTGGGAAAGGCCAGCTCCACCTCTTCGGCCCGTCCCAGCAGGGAATTGCCGTCCAGATAGATATTGGCGTTGGTCACCCGCGATACGTTCATCAATGCCATCTCGAATCTCCCATTTTGGTTGTCACCTCATCATCCCGTCGGCAGGGCGGTGGAGGCCGCCGCGCTGGTCGCGCCGGTGAGCTGGGCCAGCAGAGTGGTGTCGATAAAGACGTTGAAAGTGAGCCGTTCCGCCGGCGGCGGCGGCATGCAGTCGATATCGAAGACCAGCTGGCCGGCGGCGATCTGCGAGCTCGGATTCTCGGCCGGATTGAAGCTCGCCGTCCCCGCCACCAGCGCGCCGCGCGCGATCAGCGTGCGGATAAAGCTGTTGGCGCTCGCCAGGATACTCTGGATCAGCGCGTTCGAGATCGGCTGATCCAAAAACTGCATCATGGCCAGCATGATCGACTGTTCAATCACGTCCATCGTGCGGCGCACCGGGATAAACACGTCGGGCGTGCTGTAGGTCGGAAAGCCCGCGCTGCGATTGCCCCACACCCGAATCCCGGTGCCGAAGGCCTGAAAGGCCGTGACGATGCCCTGCGAGTTGAGCGTGTTGGTGTCGGAGGCCGCATCCAGAAAGCTCGAATAGATCGCCACATCCGGCCCGAGCGCGCCCACCACCGGCGTATTCGACGGCGACCACCAGTAGCCCTGCGCCAGGTCCTTCGCCGCCGTGGCGCCGGCCACATAGGGCGAGTAGGGACCGGCATGCGTGACGTTGGCCAGATTCTGAATCGCCTTGCCGCTGCTCGGGTCGATCGACACGCCGGTCGGCACAATCCCCGAATCCAGAAAGAGCTGCTGCGGTCCGCAGAGAATCGCCCGCTTGTCCGAGGTGTTGAACGCATTGCCGCTCGCGCCGCGATTGCTCAGCAGCGTGGCCGGCGACGAACCCGGCGGGCAGTCGATGAAGTACATCGCGCGCATCGCCGCCGCCAGCGTCGCCATCCCGGCCGCCACGGTCGCATCCTGCGAGCCCACCACCTGTCCGGTCGGCACCGCATTGCCAAACGACGGCGCAATCAGCAGCTTGGGGAAAAAGCCCATCAGGCCGTAGGCGAGCTTCCAGTTCTGCATCCCGGTGTAGACGTTGCCGCTCACCGTGCCGACCAGGTCGGAGTCGGCAAGCTTGCTCGGGTCGGCGTAATTGCAGCTCACCTGCACGCTCTGCCCGGCGGTCAGCAGGCCGCCGCCGAGCGCCGTGATCACGCCGTTGACCCGGTCGACTTTGAAATCCGCCCCCTCGACGTAGATGACGGTCGCGCCCGTGTTGGTGACCTTGACCGCCGAAAGCCCCATGTGGCCGACGTTGATCGCCTGCACGCCCGCGCCCGGAAAGGTGAAGGTCTGCGCCGTAATCGTGCTGTAATGCCTGGTCTGGTCGAAGACGTTGACCGCGATCACCTGCCCCGCGCCCTGCGCGAAGACCGTCGCCAGCGCGTACGGAATCGTGAAGCCCTGGATCGGCGGGCCGAACACTCCGGCCTGCCCCGGCGCCAGCGAGTTCGGATTCGAACCCGCAATCAGCACCGGCTGCTGCAGATTGGGAATCGGCCCCTTCTGCGTGAGCGTCCAGGTCACGGTGCCGGTCAGGCCGCCCGCAATCGAATCGCTCGTGGTGCCGCCGAGCGTCGTGTTCCAGACCGGCGGCGTCGTGCCGGTAATCGCCGCCGCGCCCAGCGCCACCAGCGTCCACGTCACGCCGCCGTCAGTCGTGCTGCCGCCGACCGTGGTCGACCAGCTGGGCGCCGACGCGCCCGAGGTCCCCGCCACCACGCAGCGCTGCGTGTTGCCGCTCGAGTCCAGCACGAGGCTGCCGACGGTGTAGGAATGGGACGCCTGCCAGCCCGGCAGCGTGACCGCGGTCGCCGTCTGGATATTGCCATTGGCGTCGATACACTGCTGGCCGGCCGCCGCGCCAATCGCGATCAGCGTCCAGACCACCGTGCCGTCGGTGGTGGTCGCTCCGAGCGCCCGGCCCCAGGCGGGCGTCGAGATGCCGGTTGTGCCGGCGGTCGTCACCTTCTGGGTGTTGCCGTTGCTGTCGACGATCAGATTGCCGACCGTCTCGACCGTCGACGGCGTCCATTGGGGCGCGGCCTGCACCAGCCACGACGGATCCCACAGCGGCAAAGCCCCCGGCACGGCAAACAGCGGCGCCGAGCCGACCAGGCCGATCACCGCCGAATTGACCACGTTTATCGGAACCGGCCCGAGATTGAACTCGAAGACCTCGACCCCATGGAGAAAGTTCGCTGGCATTTCTCTGTTTCACCGACCTGGCCGGAGCCGCCTCCCCTCCCGGGCGGCTCCCGCCAGCCTCTCAGTTGCTTGCCTCTTTCACCTCGAGCCAGTCGATCGACGCCATCGCCAGGCGCAAGGTCATGTAGCCCTGGCGATTCATCCCCAGCAGATAGCCGTCATCGACCACGCAGTTGTAAAGATTGCGCAGCGTCCGCGTGCTGCCGTCACGCAGATGCAGTTCGAGCACATAGTCCTTTGCCGGCTCCATCAGTTGCCCCCTCTGGTCGAGACCACATCCACCTCGTAAATGCCGCCCATCAGCATGCTGAACGCCGCCGCGACCAGCCGCTTGGTATCCTCGCCGCTGACATTGGCAATCGTGTTGACGGGACAATGCCCGTCGCATTCGTGTCGCGGAATCATGAGCAGCGTCCACAGAGTCCCCGCCGGCAGTATCTGCTTGATCAGATGCTGCAGCGTCCGCACTTCCTCGTCGGTCAAAAGTCGCTTCATCGTTTTTCCCCCTTGTCCCCCTTGAGTTGCTGGTAGGCATCGCGCCAGCGCGCCAGATATTCGGGATTCCGCCGCCCTTCGACAAAGACCGCCCGCTCGCCCAGATTCCAGGCCTGCACGATCAAATCCCGCTCCTCCGGCGACGCCGTGCGCCAGCCCCGCACCGCCAGGTAGGCGGCGCAGGCCTTGATCTGCGCCTGCGTCCAGGTGTCGCTCACCGTCGCGGCAAAGCGCATCTGCGAGCCGTAGAAGCGCTTGAAGGTCGCCGGATGCATCTGCAGGAGGCCGAAGGACCGGCCGCCATCGCCAATCCGGGCCTCGTCCTCATCCGACTCCACCATCGCAAAGGCCCGCACCTCGCGCGCAAACTCGACCGCCGGCGAATAATCAATGCCGGCGCCCGCCCCCTCAGTCACAGCACGAATGGACATAGCCGCAGTGCCGACAGAGCCATTTGCCCCCGCTGCCGCGCGCCATCGCCGCGCCACACCAGGGACACCTCATGCGCCGCGCCCGACCCGGCGGCGGCGCAAATCATTGCTGCACAGCACCGTCAGGTCGACCACCGTCGCCCGCCGGCGCGCCTTCTGGCTGCGGCGCCAGCGCCAGTAGTCGACGCCGAGCCAGCAGAGCCCCACCACGAAACCGCCCATCGCCCCGAACAACAGATCGCCGACGACGCTCATCGCTCACCTCCGGCGGCCAGCGCCTCGTAGTCGCGCACCAGCGGATCATCAGCCGGCAGCGTCACGCTCTCGCCCGGCACGATCGACGGCCAGCTCACCGCATAGGCCATCCGCCAATGCATCCCGTCGGGACTGAGCGCCGGCCCGAGATAGATCGCGTCGGCCGCAAGCTGCGTCACCGGATAGCGCCACGCCCTGACCGTCAGCCAGCAGGGCCGGCTGAGCGCCACCCCCGGCAGCCGATAGAGATCGCGGTCGCGGCTGTAAAGCACCGTCACCAGCCGCCTCGTCGCATTGCGCTCATCGCCGCCCGCGGCGGCTTCTTTGCCGTTTCCGTTTGACTTAGCCACGTTTTCCCCCTCTGTCCTTTTTGCCCGCTTCGCGGGCCATCTCTTCCATCGCGAGCCGCAGACCCTCCGCCTCGGCCCACGCCTCCTCGAGTCCCGGCGTCCACCAGCAGGCGTCGCGGTAGTCGCGCACGAGCTCGTCGTCGATGCTCACCGCCCTGCTGCCGTCGGGCCGGGTCGGCGCATGCAGCCCCACGCGCCAGTAGTCGCGGCCGCGCATCACCACCGCAAAGCTCAGCCCCGGCCGATGCCATTCGCTCGGCACCGGCAGCGGATGCCGCGCCAGCGACAGCCAGATTCCGCCCTCCCGCCTGATGTCGGGAATCGCATAGAACTGGCCGCCCGCCGAAAAGACGATCTGCACCTCTTTCATCGCGCGCTCATTCACCGGTCACTCGCGGCCCTCCACCTGCACTCACTGTCAGCCATTCGCTATCTAACCGTCACCAGCTCGGGCGGCTGGCGCGCCAGCATCTCGCCGAGCGCGCTGTGCAGGACCTTGGCGACGTCGAGATTGGGCACCTCCAAAGTCGCCTCGCCGATCACCGCGGGATTTCCGCCCGCCTCCGGCCGCGCCATCGCATAGGCCTTGTAGCGCCGCCGGCCGTTGGCGAAGTCGTCGCGCATCCACGAGATGCTGAGCAGCGTTCGCGGCGGCGCCCCGTTGACCAGGTTGTCCATCGTCACCCCCCTCGTTCAGTTGTTCGGCGCCAGCGGCGCCGCGCCGCCACTGGCCAGCGCATTCTCGACATCCGCATACGCGTAGCTCACCGCCACCGTCGCGCCGGCCGGAATCGACCCGGTGGCGAGCCGGGTCACCACGCCATTGACGTTGTCGACCGTGTAGTCCACCCCCGCAACGTAGGTCGTCAGCAGGTCCGCGCTCTTCACCACCACCCCCTGCAGATTCTGATAGGGCAGGGTGATCACCCCCGGCGTGCCGCTGAAGGTCATCAGCGCCACCCCGACCTGCACCGGCGTCACCCCCCCTTCCTCCATCGCCGTGCCCTTGATGAAGAGCGGGTAGCTGGGTGGCTGATAGTTCTCGACCACCACCGTGCGGGTGGAGAAGATGATCTCGTAGACCCAGACACCCCCCTGCCGGTCGCGGTCGACAAACCGCTCGCGCACCGCCTTCATCGGGGTGCAGCCGGTGTTCGGCTGAAAGCCCATGAGCGCGGTCCGCACCGCCTCGAGGATCTGATAGGCGCCCGGCGAGGTGCCGCTCGGCGGTCCGCCAAAGGCCCACCCCAGATCGCGGATCCGGATTCCCACCGCGAACTCCAGGGTCCGCTCCTGCGCCACGTGGCCGATATCCAGGATCTCCCCGTAGTCGCCCCCCATGTAGATCACCATCGCAACGCCGATCCGATGGCGCATCTCGTAGGCCTCGGGCTTGTCGGGAAAATGCGTCACCTCGATCATCTGCGTCCCCAGCGCCGCCCCGAGATAGCTCTCGAGCTGCGCCACGATCGCCGCTTCGATCGTCGCGATATCGACCGGCGTCGGCGGGCTGAAGTTCTGCCCGGTCCAGGGACTGTCGAGAAAGACCCCCATTCAGCCGCTCAGAAACCGTCGCTCCCGTCCTCCAGCGCCCCCGACAGCACCGGATCGCCATGGATCATCGGCCCGTCGCAGCTTCCGGCCGCTTCAGTCTCAGCCGCTTCGCCCGCGGCCGGCTCGCTCGCGCAATTCTCGGCCTCGTCTTCGACCTGATGGGTCATTTCGCGCATCGCATCGACCATCGCGCGCAGCTGCTCGCGCTCGGCCTTCATCCAGGTGAGCACCCCCTTCATCTGCCCCACCAGCGACTTGATCTCCGCCCAGCTCGGCTGCGCGGGCGCCGGCTTCTTCGCCGCCGGCCGCTTCATTGCCTTCTTTGCCGGCTTCTTTTTGCTGCTTCCCATCTGCTTCCTCCCCCCCTTAGAATCCCTTCAACGTCCCGCGGCTGAACACGCGCTGCGGCAGCGCCGGATCGCCGCCAAAGTTCTGATCCATCACCACCTGCGGCGACGACGGATCGGCCGGCTCCTCGCTGTCGCTGCTGAGCCCGAGCGTCCGCTTGCCGTCGCTCACTTCCTTCAGAAAGGCAATCGCCTTCTCGTACTTGTCCTTCGCATCCACCAGGTCATGAATCGGCCGGAGCGCGTTCAAATGGTACATCGCGATCTCGCAGCAGAGCCGCGTCAGAATCGCCGGCGGATCGCTCAGCGGCAGCGCAAACCGCGCCTCCAGATAGGCATCGATCTCATCCGAGGCATCCGCCAGAAACGTGCTCAGAAAGGCCGCGTTGATCGTCGTCTGCGTCGGATCCTCGTTGGTCAGCTGCACCAAATCCCGATTGGGATAGCGCGCCTGCATGTCACTGACCTGCGCGTACGCCATCTCCGGCTCCCCTCAGTCCTCCTCGAGCTCCCGCTTTGTGCTCCGTCGCCGCCGCCGCCCGCCCGCTCCGAACGTGCAGTCGAAGCAGCGGCCATCGTCGCCGATGTACTCGGAGTCCACTCCCGTCGCCGACCAATGCTGCGTGACGATCGACCTGCCACAGCCCGGACATCGAAATCGCACGATCATGTGCTCGCGGTCATCGAGCGCGAGCCCGAGCTGCGCCCCCCTGTCTCCAGCCATTTGCCCCCCTGACGCGCCTGGCCGCGCCCTTACGCCAGCCACTCGCTGACGATCAGCGTCGCATCGTTCAGATAGATGTTCGCGATCGGAATCGCGCTTACCGCGCCGCCGATCGTGCCCGCGCCGAAGGTCGCATGCAGGAGCTGACGCGCCACCTCTTCAAGCTGCGGCGGCACGATCAGAAAACGCGTGCTCGGCGGCCCGTTCCAGGTGCCAAACGGCACCCCGGCGTCGCTCTTGATGCTGCGCAGCGCCGCCACCGCCGCCGCATAGTTGCTCGGATTGGACAGGTCGGTGTTGGAGGCATAGGTCAGCTGCCAGAGCCCCACCCCGGCATTGCAGCGCACGTCCACGCCATAGCGAAACAGCCGCTGCGAAAAGACCGCTTCGTCGGTCGCCGTGTTCATCCGGGTCACGGCATACTCGCGCCGCTTCTGGAAGATAAAGGGCTTGATCGGCCGCGCCGCATCCACCAGAAACCAGAAGGGCCCGCTGCCGCTCGAATTGATATTCGAATAGGTCGTCTGGTTGCTCGATTCCTGGGCGGGGCCCGCCGGATGGTTCGGGGCGTACAGATTTAGCCCGTCATAACAGATCGGCACCGGCACCGTCAGCTTGCCGATCTGCACCGGCGCGCCGGTCACCGCCGCCTTCATCATCCCAAAGACCAGCTGATCAGGATGCGTCTTGGCGTCCCAGCCGAGCTGCTCGATCACCGGCGCATAAACCCCGTACTGGTCATCCTCGATCCGCTCCCGCTCAATCCCCACCGTGTCCTCGAAGGTCTTGTTGACAATCGTGTAGGCATGGGCCTCGAGCGCCTGCAGCACCCGCTCGCCGATCCATTCACGAAAGCCGGTGGTGCGGCCGAGCCAGGGATAGATCGTCTGGCTGGTCGACGACGGGACAATCGAACAGATCTTCTCGTAGTACGAAGGGGCCATCTCGAACCCCTTCTGGAAGATCGTGTCGAAACCCGTAAACAGCGTGGTGAGATTGTTCGCAGAGATCTCCATCGTCCTCTTCTTCCCTCACTTCTGCGTCGGACTCGGCATCAGCAGATGCGCCACCGCCACCAGCATCGCGATAATCGCCGTCGCCATGTCGCGCCACTCCGCCGGCAGAGCCTGCACGAACTGCGGCGCGACCGTCACAAAGGCGCCGCCCAGCACGGTCGCGTAATGCCAGGCGCGCATGCTCCACAAACGCGTCATCATCTACAGCGCCGGGTTGTCGCGCAGAAAGTTGACGTAAACCAGACCGCCATCCAGCGCCACCACTTCGCCCGCCACCACCTTGGCCGCCGCCCGCCGATAGGTCACATACACCGTGCTCCCGGCCGCAATCCCCCCGCCGGCCAGCGCGATGAACAGTCCCGCCTGGTAGTCGACCGCGAAGTCCGTGCCCTCCAGGTAATGGGTCCCGCCGCCGCCCGTCGCGCTGTAGGCGTCAAAGCTGCCCGGCACGATATCCGGCTGCAGCACCACGATCGGCAGCCCGGTCGACGGCACCACGATGCTCGTCGTGTTCGGCACGAGCGTTCCCATCCCCACCGTGTGGTCGTCGATCGCAAAGCAGAGCTCGCCCAGGTTGGCGGCCGTCACCGAGCCGTCATTGTCCATCCCAAAGCAGCCGGCCACGACGCCCACCGAAATCGCCCCGGCCGCCCCGGCCGCGATATTGCCGTAGGTCAGACCCGGCTGATTCAGCGCATTGACGCCCGGCGGCAGGATGCCGCCCGCGTAGACGTACTCGCAGATGCCCAGCACGTTGAGCTTGCTCAGCGTCGCGCCCGACACCCGCGATTGCGCCGGCACCCCGTTGCCGTTGTTGTTGACCGCCACCATGCCGCCCACATAGATCGAGGTCGACGCCTCGACCGGAATCAGCCCGTAATGGTAGCGATTGCTGAAGCCCGGCCATTCCGGGGTGTTCCTGCTAGCCGTTAGTCCTGCCATTTCATCCCTCGCTCGTCCCCGAATTACTGTCGTCGAGCATCAGCCGCGGCCGCGGAAATTTGAGCGTCCAGCGCTCCTTGTTCGCCGCGAACTTCTCCAGCTGCTCCTTGCTCTCCAGCCCCAGATTCGCGCAGATCTCAAGCTCGCGCGGCGTCAGCGACGCCTCGCCCCGCGGCGGTTCCCCGATCCGCGCCGTGAAGGTGCCGTCCGCCCCCGCCTGGATAATCCGCGGCTGCGCCCCCAAAAACCGCTCGAAGCCTTTCGGATCCGAGCTGCAATAGGCAATCGCCCAGCTGCGCTGCGACGGAATCAATCGCCCCTCGCGAATCGCCGCATCCACCCGCTCGGTCGCGGCCGCCCGCGCCCGCTCGCTGCGCAGCGCGTCAATCTCCGCCGCCATCCTGACCACCATCGGATGGCTCGCCACCGCCTTCTCGATCTCGGCGGCCGCCACCGCCGGCCGGCGCGCCGCCGCTTCGCGCTTGCGCGCAAGCGCCCGCCGCCGCGCCATCGCCTCCTTCTCGCGCGCATGGCGCGCGGCCGTCTCGGCCCGCTCCTCCTCGCTCATGCAGTTGCGCATCTCCTCGGCATGGCGCCGCGCCATCTGCTCCTCGTTCTCCTCATACGGAGCGCGCAGCTCTTTCTCCTCCTCGTCCTCGCCGCCCTCGGCCGCGCCGTCATCCTCGGCCTCCATGCGCATCGGCTCGTCGCCGTCATCGTCGTCGAGCAGCACCGAAGCCGCCCGCATCAGCTTGCCCGGGGTGGCCTCGGGACAGGCCTCTTCCAGCGCCGCAATCACCTCGCTCAGCGTCATCTTCTTCGCTTCCGTCTCTTCCGCCATGGTCTCAGCCGAAGCCTCCTCCCCAATCCCCAGTTTGCGGGCCGCCGCCCGAATCTTCGCCATCGCCCGCCGGCCGAACGGACTCTGCGGCGCCCGCGCCAGAGCATTGCGCACGTGCGCGGGATCGAGCTCGCCGTTCTTGTTCTTCAGGGGAAAATGGCGCTTCGAGCGCGGTACGGTCTTGCCCTCTTCGTCCTTGTGGCCGCCCGGCTCGATATAGGCAAACGCGGAATCGGGCAGATCATTTATATATTCGGTCGTCCATTCGGCCATCGTTTCCACCTTGCTCAGCGGCATCGTCAGCGCCGCCAGGCTCACCTCCGCCGCCGCCAGCGCCGGCAGATTGATCAGCGCCGGATTGTTGACCAGCGCCGCCCGCAGAATCCGCTCCACCCGGCCGTCCTGGTCGTGCTCAAAGACCGGCGAAATATAGCGATACTTCTTCTCCCGCAGCGCCGCCGCCGCCTCGCGCGTCCATTCCACCCGCGCCAGAATCGCGCCGCCCTTGACCTTGAACTCCTTCAGCCACCCCGCCGCCGGCGCCGGCCGCCCCTCCGGCGCGGCCAGATCCGTCGCGTGATCGTAGTCCACCACCAGCCCCGCCGGCGGCATCTTCGCCATGCTCGCCGCCACCACCCGCTCCGGATCCTCGTTGATGAACGGACCGCGCCCGTCCACCGCCGAAAATCGCCCCGCCGGCATCAGCTCAATCCACTCGCTCATCCCTTCCGCCCCGCCGTCAGGTCGAGTAGTCGCCATATCGCCGCTGACCGTCCGATCGCCTGAGGGCATTCGGCTGTTACCTCAACCGCTGCGCTGCCCACTGCTCGTTTTCTGTGCGAGTTAATATTCGTCTGGCGATTGCCTGCGTTGCAGCAGTGAGCTTTTTTCTGGCAACTATCCTTGTGTGCAAATTGACCAATCGACAGAGGTGACGCCGTCACCCCCGAAGCGGGACCGAAGGAACCGGCCACCAGATTCGGCAAGTTAAGGAAGCGAAAAAAGGTTGGATACGAAAATGCTACGGGTCGCGGGATTGGTCAGCGAGGGTAGGGCGTCAACAGGTAGGCGTTACTGGAAAGAGCGCTGTTGCAAATCTCCTGGGTTAGTGAGGAGAATTCAAGTGGAACCGGGATTTGTTTGCATAGAGCAAACTGCCTCGTAAACACGGGCTAGTTCTTTGACACTCAGCCTTTCGAGGTTTACGATTGGACGTCCGAGCACCTGGCCCGCCAATTCACAGAGTCGATCGTTTGATCTGCGGTTCTTTGGCGCTCTGAGCCGTATGGCGTCGAGTATCTGTCGGGGCCACGGAGCATTGCGTGCCGGGTATCCTGAAGGTAATTCCGGTTGCCCTCCCTTGAACACTTTAACCACGCCATTTGTTCCGAGGTTGATCAGGTTATTGTCACCGCGGATCGTAATCTGTGGTACTTCAGGCTTACCCGCCGAGCGACCCCTCCGGAATTGGTCGGCCAATTGCCCTCTGACTCGCGTCAACTCTTTGTCAAGTTGCATTAACTGTTAGCTCTCTCCTGGCTGTGATCTTAACCGGTTGACGTTCAATGTCTACAGCTTTTTTCACAGCCTTCAGCAGGCGACAAAGAAGTTTAGAGAGCATGCCGGCGCAGTAACTCGAGAATCTTGGAGCGACGAACCTCGCTTTTACCCGAACGCCGGTAGTAGTCATACGCAGCAGCCACGATCTCAGCTCTTTGACGAGTTCGGCTTCGTGTCAGCTCTCCGCGAATGGCTAGTGCACTATCGACATGCTCAAGTATGGAAGCGAGCAAATCGACGTCCAGTGACTCCTGGTTGATCTTCTCATCATCTCCGGTACGGGAACGTTTGGGACCGATGCCGAGATAAAGCCATTCGGGACAAAACCCAGTGGCATCGGCGATCTTTTTGACCGTTTGAAACTTCGGATTCTTAACGCGCTTGAGCCAGGCCGAGATAGTTGTCTGATCGACACCGCTGAGACGCTCCAGCTCTTTCTGGCCGCCTGCATGCTCAACCACCTCGCGCAAGCGCTCAATAAACCCGGATTGCACAAAAGCCCCGCTCTGCTTATTGGACCAACCGTTAACAAAAGGGCTTGACCCTGTACGCCAAAAGTCGTAGCCTGTTCCGTACAATTGCACTACACTTCGCACAATACGCAAGGCGGCGGAAGAAGCCAACGATCCGAAAAAGACGGTCTCATGCCAGCGCCGGATCGACTACCGCCATGATATCCAATCGCACTTGGCAGCCTTTGTGAGGCTGTTTGCAGTGTTACAACCGATCGCTTTGAAGGCCATCGAGCGGGTTATTTCAGTTGCAGACGCGACAATGTGATTTGTAGGAAAGGAACGCGAAATGAGGCTCGAGCTCTGCCGTTCACATTTGGAAATTCTGCCTGAAGGCGAAGCCGATCTCGCTTATATCGAGGATACACTGGGACTGCGCAAGGCGGGTAATCAAATCCCGCTCATTCGGCTGGATTATTCTGGAAGACGTTTGCCGATCATTCGATTGGCGGCCGGGGGAGTTCGGACCGCGAGAAGCGGACAACGGAGAAGAAATGTCCCTGGGGCGTGAGAAAATGTCAGTGCTGTAGCGACGCACTCAGTGCTCCTCCTTAGCTTTATCAGACAAGTACGTTGTTGGGAGGCAGAAAGCATGCTGACTCTACATGATCGGGACGAAGTTGAGTGCCGCGGGAAGTCAATGGCAAGGGGAACAGCCCGCCTATTGGCGGCGAACTCGATTTTGGGATGTTCTCACCGTGGTCGGGCGTCTGACACAGCAACTAAATCGATGGTCGAGGGGGAAATAAACTCGGCGCAGGTTGTTGCTTGAGCCGATTTTTCTGCGGCGGTCGAACTCAGCTTCAGGCGGAGGAAAACTGGTTCCGCAGTTTTCTCAAATAGGAGCGCACAGTGCAGTTCGCACAAAAGGACAAACAGACAGCCGAGGCCAATATTGGCACCAGGTGCAATCAACAGCTTGACTCGCAGCGTCGGCCGCCCAGCCCGCAAGATCGGCGTTCCAAGAAAACGCTGCTGCAAACCTTGATCGATCTATTAGGCCGAAGCTGTGTTGAGAAACTCATCGCCCAATTTGGCGGAGCTCGAATCTGGGTGCCGGTCCGCAGCACGCCAGAGGGGAAGCTGGCGCAAGTGCTTGGTGCGGAGGCCGCTTCCGTGCTTTGCAGCCGGTTCGGGGGGGACTATCTCCAGGTCCCCAATACGTTGGTCGACGACAACGTTTGTCTGAGGATTGCCGAATTGCACCGGCAGGGCTGCAAGATCAACGATATTGCACGGGCAGTCGGCCGCAGCCGTCGTACCGTTTTTCGCTTGCTTAGTAAAAAGATTACGGAGCTACGAAGACCTGCACGATCGATTAAGGACCCCAACGCGCCAAGAGACAACCAGAGTTGAGCGCTTCTCCCGCCCCATGATCACTAAACCACTGCCGGCGAGACGAGTCGGCCCAACTGCTGTCAGCTGACTTTGCGGAGTAGCTCTTCGATCTCCAAATCACTGTACCCAAGCTCTTCAAGGATTTCCCGGGTATTTGCGCCGACGTCAGGCGCCGCTGAGGGTTGGCGCTTGGGCTCGCCGGTGATGAAGACGGGGCTGTTAACCGTTTCGATATGACCTGCGCGGGGGTGTTCCAAGCCGATGATAGCCTGGGCCGCACGCATCTGAGGGTCTCTGACGACGTCGTCAAGCTTCGGCAGGGGAGCCCACTTGATGTCACCGAGTCTGAAGGCTGCGGCCCATTCTCCAAGATTGCGTGTTTCGAACTGGGATCGCAGAATTTCATAGAGTGCAGCCGCATTTGTTTCACGTGCAGAATTGGTGCAAAAGAGCTCGTTGTGCGCAAGCTCCGGTAGACCGAGAATTTGGCATAGACGCGGAAACTCGTTGTCAGGATCAATCAAGACCAGCAGGAAGAGCTTGCCGTCCTGGGCTTGATAAGCGGCTGTCAGGGGGTTCGGCGGGTGACCGTCCCGGGTTCGCTCCGGAAATTCGGCATTCAGAAGCTTGGCTTGAATGTCACATGCGTTCGCCCAGGCGCCACTCGCCAGCAGGGAGGTGGTAACCCTGCCTCCGCGACCCGTACGCTCCCGGCGGTACAAACCCAGCATAATAGCTCCGAACATTGACATCGCGGTGGGATGGTCCCCCATCCCTGGACGAGGGGCACCGGGCGAGCCGTCGGTACCAGTCACGCTCATCATGAGGCCCGAACGAGCCCAATAGGCCAAAGCATCGAATGCCGGCGCGTCAGCATCAGGACCTTCATCTCCGTAACCTGTCAGGTGTGCATAGACTAGGCGGGGGTTGACCGGGGCGAGATCTTCCCAGGTGAGATGAAACTTTTCGAGAAGCACGCGTTGATAGTTGGTGAGAAACACGTCGGATGTGGCTACCAGCCGCATCAGAACCTCGCGGTGTTCGGCGCAAGCGAGATTGAGTGCAATACTCTTTTTGTTGCGGTTGGTTAGCTCCCAACACCAATCGAGATTACACTTCGCTACTCCCGGAAGCTTCGAGAACAGCCGCCACAAGTCACCACCTCCGGGCCGCTCTACCTTGATTACTTCAGCACCAAAATCTGACATTACCGTCGCGGCGGCGGGTCCGGCTACATAGGTTCCGCAATCGATCACACGGATGCCTGCAAGTACCCCTCGGTCGTTCATCATGCTCCTCCAACATCGTTGGTGCGAAAGATCGTCTATAAGAATTGGCGCAGGTAAGTCTTGTGAGTGCTCTCCTAAGGTCCGAAACCGCACACAGATTAACTGTTCAGATTGAGGATGCGGCAGGCATTCTCGCAATAAATCAAGTGCCGCTCATCAGATCGCAGATCCATCTCATTGATAAATTGTATGGTCCGCTCCATGAAATTAGTACCCTCGATAAAATAATCAGTACCAAACACGATGTGCTCAAGTCCTACCAGTTTACGTGCACATTCAAAGGCAGACCGGTTACAACCAAGCGCAGTATCCACATAGAACCTGCGCATGGTTTCGCTGGGACGGCGGTTTGGTCGAGGGTAAGAGCCATAAAAGCCCGGTGAATCGAAGGCCAAATCGACGCGCGCGGCAAGATACGGCAGAGTCCCGCCCAGATGTGCAAGTACCACATTCAGGTTTCGAAAATTCTCAAGCAGCCCGCAGCTCGCCAGCTTCCATGCTGATAAGGTCGTATCGAAGGGAAAAGAGAGTAAAGTCGGAGGTTGATCATCCCGATAGGATGGTGAATTGGCCGGATGCATAAACACCGCAATGCCTCGGCGATTTGCTTCCTCCCAAAATGGTAGAAATTCGGGCTCGTTCAGGTAACGCCCAGCGATGTTGGAAGTGATAAGCACACCGACACATCCGAGCTCATCCAACGCCCGACTCATTTCACGCAGCATTGCAGCCGTGTCGTTAAACGGGAGATGCGCCAGTGCTTTGAAACGCTCCGGATAACGCCGGCATGATGCTGCTAGCGCATCATTGACTAGTCGACACAGCTCGGGAGCATGTTCATCCACCCGGCTGTAGACTGGCGGGTTCGACAGGATTTCCGTATCGATGCCGGCTTGGTCGATTTGTTTGGCTCGTACCTCAGCGTCCCAAACCGGAAGTGGGGTGTTTGCCCATATCCAGTAGTTACGTCCGTCAACGCCCTCACGCAGCTCGATCGCGTCCGGATAAATCTGATGCATCACCTGCAGGAACTCGGCCGGGAAGGCGTGACAATGAAAATCAATCTTACGCATAGGGTTCAATTGCGCACCAACTCACCGACCGCTCCCCATCATTGCTTTCATCGCCTCGGCCATCTCAGCGAGAGCCTTTTTCACTGACGGACGTTGCTGGACCTTGTTCCACCAGCCTGCCAGCCGCGGCCGATGCTCGAGCGGGGCATTCGCGCCAAAGCCTGGTAGGAGATTGGTTACAAAGAAAATAGTTGGCGCCAAGGCGCAGTCAGCCAGTGTGAAATTTGGCCCGGTCGCGAAATTCCCCGGTTCCGCAAGCATTGACTCCAAGTGATCGAGCTGGGTCTGCAGCTCGGTCAATTTCTCATTCACCAGCTTCTCGTCCCGATTCTTGGGGTTCAGCTGCCCGAACAGAGCACGCAGCGGTGGGTCCAAATAGAGATCATGAAAGCGAGTCAGAATGCGTACCGCAGCACGTGCCTCTGGACTTTTGGGAAGCAGTGCCGGGGTGGGGAACTTTTCCTCCAGATACTCGTTGATGATCTCCGATTCCGGAATAATCGTCCCATCCGCGTCAAGCACTGGAATTTTTCCGAGCGGGTTAATTTTCAAATATTCGGGCGACTTCAGTCCTCCGGGCGGACTAGTGATTTCAATCTGCGCGCCTTTTTCATAAACCACAATGCGCGATTTGGTGGCAAAGTTTGACAGATTCATATTGTAAAGCTTCATTTCAGTAACTCCTCTGGTTCCGGCCTAAGAACAATCGCCCAGACGACCTGAGCCAATCTCGCTCTCATTCGCACGATATCGTCTGCCGATCAGCCTCGGAAAATCGCGATCGCCGCGAGCGAACACGCTCGAACTAATTGCTGGAATCGGGAGTATGATTCATGCGGTCCAGATGCTCTGCAACGCGGTCAATCTCACGGGTCGCGTCTTCGACGGCCTTTTGAGCTTGTTCGGCTGCGCGTTGCGCTTGTTGTGCCGCCGCACGCGCTCGATTTGCCGCTGCCTCTGCTTGCTTGGCCTTCAGCTGAGCTCGTTCTGCTTCTAACTTGGCTTCACGAGCCTGCCTTGCTGACCCGCTGCAGGCTACGAACCCGATCCCGCTGGCCAACGCTAGGATAGCAGCGGAGAGCACGCTGGTCATTCTTGCTGTCAAGTGTTTCTGGTCGGCGCGATATTGGCTTCTGATTGGCTTAATTCAAACAACTCGTCACCCGACATCAGGAAACGAGCCGAATCCAATGTTGGTTTGACAGTGGGACGACCAGGGCTAAAGTCCTATTTTGCTGGCGCTAAAGCCTCCATGACCCGCAGGTCGGGCAGCGATTCGTTATCTGACCTAATAGGTAAGATACAAACGTGAGTTGCCCCGGCATTCCAATGCGCCTGGATACGGTCGCGAATCCTGTTTTCATCACCCCACGCCACGATCGCATCCACGAGCGCGTCGCTGCATCCGTTTTCGAAGTCCTTGTCCTGCCAGCCCAGCGCCTTCAGATTCCGGGTGTAGTTTGGCAGTCGAGGCACATAGGTTTTCATGTAAGTCCGCGCCATGGCCCTTGCTTTGACTGGGTCGGTCTCGAGAATCACTGCCTGCGCCGCGCAGATCCAAGGGCCTGGTCCAATCGCGGCTCGTGCTTTCGAAGTATGCTCGGGAGGAACAAAGTAGGTGTGAGTTCCGTTGGTTTCAGTTGCCGCCAGTTGGAGCATTTTGGGATGCAATGCTGCGATTACCACCGGCACCTCCTCGCGAGGCTGCGGCGCACGATAGAGCGCGGTCTTCATTTTGGGCAGGTATTCTTTCATATAAGTGTACGGTTTATCGTAAGCATGCCCACGTAGATTGGTAACCAAGGGCCGATGGCTTACGCCGATACCCAACAAAAAGCGGCCGCCGGATGCCTCCGCCACGGTCTTTGAAGCTGCCGCCATCGTGATCGCGTCGCGCGCATAAATGTTCGCTATCCCGGTAGCAAAGACGATTCTCTCTGTATGGGCCGCAAGATAACCGATATGCGCAAAGGGCTCGCGCCCGACCGCTTCTGGTATCCACATTGCGCCGTAGCCCAATTGCTCAGCCTTGCGCGCAAAGTCGACGGTTTCCGGGGCGGTCATCGCATCGAGAAAAAACCAAATGCCGAGTTTCCCAATGTTCATAATGCAATTGTTAATAGCGACACAGTTACTATCTCGCAAGGACAATCATTTCGTCCAAGCTTGCCTGAAAGAATTCAGCCCGAAAATTGAACATCGCCAAAGGAAGTTTGTAAATCTCACTTTGTTGACCGCGCGGTGGGTCGGCTTCGTTTTCAAAACCCCGCATGTCGCGCTAGATCTTGTGGCTCACGCGTTATAATCAGGAGGCCGCCGATGAAGTTCGGCCTGATGTTCGTCAATTCCGGTCCGTTCGCCAATCATGAGTTGTTCGCGCATCTGGTACAAACCGCCGAGCAGTGCGGCTTTGAGTCGCTCTGGACGGTTGAGCACGTGGTAATTCCCACGGACTACCAGACTCCTTATCCCTACTCCAAAAGTGGCAAAATCCCGGGCGGTGAAGATGTCCCGATACCGGATCCATTGCTACCCTTGGGCTTCGCAGCCGCGATCACAAAAACAATTCGGCTGGCGACGGGTGTCGTCATTTTGCCTCAACGTCACCCTCTGTATATCGCAAAAGAAGTCGCTACCCTCGACGTTTTATCGCATGGCCGAGTAATTCTTGGTGTGGGTTCGGGATGGCTCAGGGAAGAGTTCGATGCGCTGGGTCTCGACTTCCATTCGCGTGGCGCGCGCACGGACGAAGCGATTTTGGCCATGCGCGCGTGCTGGAACAACGACCTATCAAGTTTTAACGGGAAACATTTCAATTTTGGTCCCGTTCGAAGTTATCCAAAACCCGTGCGGGGCAACGTGCCTATTCACATCGGTGGGCATTCCGAAGCTGCCGCCAGGAGAGCCGGACGCTTGGGCGACGGCTTTTTTCCTGCGCTTGGTGAGATTCCCAGGCTTCAAGCCTTGTTCAGCATAATGCGTAGTACTGCCGAACGCTACGGGCGCGACCCCGATCAAATCGAGCTTTCGTGCCTGGGGCGTGCCTCGCTCGAGGCCGTTAAGCCGCTCGAAGATATTGGTGTCAGCCGGATAGTGTTAGCCCCTCCGGCTTTCGACAAGGAGGGACTTTCACGTGGTCTCGAGAAGATTGCCGAGGAGGTCATGAGCCGCCTGTAGCATTAGGTCACTCCCACAAAAGTTCACTAGCCTTGGTCAATTGCAAATGTTCAGCAACATTCCGCCTGTCTGAGAGAAGTCGGAAAACACCATTCGGTACTAACACCCATACCAACCCGAGGGCGTCAGATGAAACTCGGAATCAGCTTTGCGAATTCGGGAAAATTCAGCCAACCTGAGCTGTTGGCGGAACTTGTCCGCAACTGCGAGAGGCTGGGAATCGAATCGATTTGGACCGTCGAACATGTCGTGATTCCGCAACCGCACATGCCATATCCGGGCTCCCGCGACGGCCAGATGCCAGGTGGTGATGACGTGCCGATCCCCGATCCCTTGATTCCTCTCGCCTATGCTGCAGCCATCAGCAGCCGCCTGAGGTTATCCACCGGGGTTGTCATTTTGCCTCAACGCCACCCGCTGTACCTGGCTAAGCAGCTGGCAACGCTCGACGTCCTGTCAAATGGCCGTATGCTGCTTGGAATTGGCAGCGGATGGATGAAGGAAGAGTTCGAGTCTCTACAGATCCCGTTCAATTCGCGCGGTGCTCGAACCGATGAGTCGATACAAGCAATACGAACCTTGTGGCGAGAACCAGTCGCCAGCTTTCACGGCAAGCACTTCCACTTCGACAAGGTGAAAAGTTATCCGAAGCCAATTCAGAAACAAGGAATCCCGATTCACGTCGGCGGGCATTCACCTGCTGCCGCACGTCGTGCCGGCCGGTATGGCGATGGTTTCTTTCCGACCGTTACTGACCCTCAAAGGTTGAGTGAATTGTTTGCAATCGTGCGTGATGAAGCCAAAAAGGCCGGGCGCGACCCCGGGGCAATCGAGTTTTCAGCCATGGCCCCGAAAATAGAGTCTGCTAGGCGCCTCCGTGACATCGGAGTGTCGCGGGTGATCGTGGCACCCCCCTCTGCCGATCCGGCGCGGCTGCGCTCCGGGCTCGAGAGAATAGTTGATCAGCTCGCGGCGATTTAACGCCGGGCTGACCTAGAGTCCGACTTCTTTCAGAAACGGCAATACCACTCCCAGCAATCCAGCAGGATTATCTCCCTGCACGTTGTGGCCGGCTCTTTCAACCCTTGTCCAGCGTCCCTTGCTTAGCGAGCGGGCGAAGCGCTCGGCGGCTTCGTCTGTTAGCACGTCGCTCAGAGCGCCACGGACGATCAAGGTCGGACACATTATCTTCGTCAGCTGCTGTGCTAGCCGTTCCCGTTGAGCATTCGCAATTCGCATGTACTCTTCTGAGCCACGCCGCTGGTCATGCTTTAGAGTCCATTTGCCCGTGGGCGTTTGGCGCAGGTTGTAGTAGAGGCTCCGCTTCAGAACAGTTGGATTGCGCAGCGGGTTAAACTTTATCGCTCGTTCTAGAAATGCTTCGAACGATTCGAGTGCGGGAGTACTGGCAAACTCGCGAATCCGCTGGGTTCCCGCGGGATTGATCTCAGGGCCGACATCTATCACGACCAATCCACGCAGTTTATCGCTGTGTCGTATGGCGTAAGCGATGGAGTTAAGCCCGCCCATCGACTGTCCCACCAATACAGGCTCGTTCAGCCCCAACTGTTGGATAAAACCCTCGATGTCCCTCACTTGGGTCTCGATTGCATAGTCAATCGTGGGCGACCATTCACTGTCGCCGTGGCCGCGCTGATCGAGCGCGATGCAGCGATAACTATCGCGGAGCATGACACAGACTAGGTCCCAGGTATGTGCATTAAGACCGCCACCATGGAGAAAGAGAATTGGATGTCCGGTGCCACCCCAATCGAGATAATGAAATCGCATGTTGCCGATGATCACCTGACGATCCTCGGGCAGTGCCACGGATAAAGGCTTGAGGTTTGCCAATTCCAGTGCCTCGCCTAGCATTCGCAATTGCTCACTCGAGTCCATGAACTCTTCCTTGAAACCGGTGAATGATTCAGCTCGCAGGTCTACGAAGTATTACCGGATCGATCTTGCGTGGGATAAGCTGACCGTCACCCAGCCGGCCCAGCAATTGACCATGATCGACGATGACTTTCCCTCGCAGAATCGTTATTAGCGGCCAGCCCTCTACGCGCCATCCTTCCCATGGACTGTAGTCGCTTACATGAAAGTCCTCGCGCGTGAGTGTCTTTTTGATCGCAGGATCGAGGACGACGAGATCAGCATCGCTTCCCGGCGCGATGACCCCCTTGCGTGGATAGAGGCCCAGGATCCGCGCAGCATTGGTTGATGTGACTTCGGCGAAACGCTGCAAGGTCATGCCACGTTTGACCACACCTTCGGTATAGATGATGCCCATCCGCGCCTCAGCTCCGAGATTTCCGCCCGTAACGTTGTCGATCCGCGTACCGAGCAACTTGTGCTCGAGAGTGGTCGGAAACTCGTCCGTCGCAGTCGTCGAGACGCCATCAGAGATCAGGCCCTGCCACAGCGCCCTTTGATCTTCCGGATATTTCAACGAAGGGTACGTATGATAACAGAAGCCGCGGGGCTTTTTGTAATCCTCAGCCGAAAACAGGGCGTAATGATGAAGTGTTTCACAGTACACTGGCAGCCCATGCCCGCGCGCCTCAACCACCGCCTCGACACCTTCGAGCGCTGAAGTGTGCACGAAATAAACCGCCGAACCGGCATCTCTGGCTAATCGAATGACACGCTCGAATGCGAGGCATTCGGATAATTTAGTGTGCACCAAGTGCAGGTTTGCCCCCTCAGTGCGCCCCTCATGCGCGAACCGTTCATAGTTGAATTGGACCAGGTCGTCGTCTTCCGCGTGCACCACCATGATCCCGTCATTCTTCGCCACCTTTTCCATCGCCAGCTGAATACGGCCGAAGTCCAGGCGCAGTCGGGGACGCTTCGGATGAGGTGGCAGAACATCAGTGGTGAACACCTTGAAGCTGGGAAAGCCCTGTTTAATCAGCTCACCAATCTGGTCGAAAACTCTCAATGGCAGCGCCCCCAACAATCCGATGTGGAATGAATAGTCTACAAACGAGTTACTCTTCCATCGAGCGATCCGCTCTTCGACAGCCCGGGTCATCTCCATTGAAGGCTCAACGAAACAGAAATCGAGATGAGTAGTCGTCCCGCCGAATGCCATACCACGCGTGTCCTCTTCGGGACCGAGTGTCGATTTGCCACTGTCTGGATTGGTCAAATCAAAGATATCGAGGTGGGCGTGCGGCTCGATCCCCCCGGGCACGACGATTTTGCCACGAGCATCAATCGTTCGCCCTGCCGCAATCGACGGGTCATCAATGCCAACGTAAGCAATCCGCTCACCGTCGATTCCCACGGACCATCGCCCGACGCCTTGAGGCGTTACCACTTCGCCGTTTCGAATTATCAGATCGAGCATCGCGCGAGCCTCCTTTCATCGCCTTGGCGACGAAGCTCCAACTCGTCTCCTGCGATCATGAGAAAAAGGCCAGAAGACCACCCGGCAATAGCAACATAGCGAAATAAACTCTTCTGCAATCACACTTGGCGCCAGTCCAGATTCCGCTCAAATGCGTCGCCGATACGCAACAAAGTTTGTTCATCGAAATAGCGTCCAGTCAGCATCATGCCAACTGGCAAACCTTGTGACATAGCGCACGGAATGCTCAGCGAGGGATGCCCGGTCATGTCAAATACGGCGGTGTTGCCCAGCATGCTCCAACCGCGCTCAATGAGCGCTCGTGGCCGAAGCTCCGGCTCATATCGGAGTGCTTTTATAGGAGTAGTTGGCATTATCAGGGCATCGACCTGCTGCAGCACCCGATCATAAGCCTCGCGAATCGGGGCGCGCAGGTTTTGCGCTTTTGCGTAGAGACGACCATGGTACTGGCGGTTGAGGAAGGTGCCCAGGAGAAGGACCAGTTTGAGCGTGGCCGGCAGATCGTCTCCCTGCGCTTTACGGAAACGTCCTAAAGCGCTGGCAAGGCCGGCATCGTAGTAACCTCGCAAATGATAACCTACGCCATTGGCTGATATGAGTGCCGCAGCGCCTTGAGCGATAAGACCCCAGATAACACTCTCGATATTGCGATGGAGCGGAACGGAAACCTCCTTTACCTCAGCACCCAGGTCCCCGAGTGCCTGAGCCGCTCGTCGGACCGCCATATCGACATCCGGCTCACCACCCGGCAGACCGAAGCCTTCACGCAGGATTCCGAGACGCAATCCCTTGAGCTCACGACCCAGGAACTGAGTATAGGGTTCAACTTTTACCTCGGTCTGCCGGGGATCCATTGGATCCTTCCCGGCCAATACCTCGAGCATCAGAGCCACGTCGGCCACGGTTCGGCCCATTGGGCCGGCATGGTCGAAAGTCGGATCGATGCCGAGGCATCCAGTATACGGAACCAGCCCATAGGTCGGCTTTAGCCCGACGACCCCGCACCACGAGGCGGGAATCCGAATTGAGCCGCCCTGGTCACCGCCGATTGTTATATCGATATCGTCATAGTAGAGAGCAGCGGCAGAACCGCCCGATGAACCGCCGGCCAGATGATCGCGGTTGTGAGGATTGCGCGTCGGGCCAAACGCGCTGGTGTCACCCGCGCCGGAGAAGGCAAAATTATCGAGGTTGAGTTTGGCGACGATCTCACCTCCCGCATCGAGAATTCTGGTCACGATAGTCGCATCATTTTCTGGGACGTAACCCTCCATCACCAGGGATCCGCACGTCATCGGGATCCCGGCGACCGCGATACAGTCCTTGATTCCGATATGTTTTCCTGCAAGTTTGCCCTCGCGAGCGCCCTTGACGGAGCATCTCCGTAGGATGGCATTGAGCGGATCGGACTCCGGGGTTGGCCGATAGCCGCGGTCGCGTTCCAGATATTTCACCGGTGGCGAGGGCTGCGGCGCGCGATCAAGCAGGTCCAGCGTCGCGAACATCGAGGGGATGAGCCCATCGAAATCGGTCAGCTCGTCCTCGGTCAAACTAAAGTAGTTGGCCGCTGCCAGTTGTTTTAGCTCGTCTTTGGTAGGTCGCTTCAGCGTCATGGCAGGCACCTCGTGGCGAACTCGCACCGCTAACTCTCAGCGGCAGCCCTCGCGCTGACTACCACGGCAAATAGTCAGCGCGGAATCAGCGGCAGAATTATTTGCGACGGATGAGCGGCATCGTGGAAAACGGTCTGGGTCGCGCGTTCAAATTTGCTTTCTCGGAAGAGCGGACCGCCAGTGTTCAGATTGCGGTCGTAGTGCGGAAAATTGCTGCTCGAAACCTCTACGCGAAGCCGATGCCCCGGTTTAACTACATGACTGGTCGCCCAGAGATCGATGGTAAATTCATAAACGTTCCCCGGCGTCAACAGCGTGGGATGAGTCTTTGAGAGTCGGTAACGCGCCCGGATTATTCCATTTTGTATATTCTGCGCATACCCATTCGGCCACACGTCCACCAGCTTCACAGTGAAATCCGTATCCGTAGCGCTTGAAGCCGCAAACAATTTGGCCACAATCGGTCCTGTGATCTCGAGATCATCTACAAGCGGCTCACTCGTATACACCAGAACATCCTGCCGAATTTCGACGGGACGTTGGTCACATGGCCCGGTTGGGTTCGGCCCCAGCAAACAGCCGCCACGGGTCGGCACAGGGTCACCAGGGTCGTACACGAAAGAGTCGGTCGGTTCCTCCCGGTCAGGTGCGACTCGGCTTAAGGTCCCGTCACCGTTTAGGCTGTTGGCTTTGCCGCCGCTATGTAGAAAGAAAGGCGTGTATCGAGTGCGTGCCAGCGGCCACTCATCCTCGTACCGCCATTCATTGTCTCCCATGACAAAGATGCTCACGGGTTTTTCTTCGGCCACGCCATTGTTGATGCCCTTGAGCCAATAATTGAACCAGCGGACCGCGATATCTCCCACACGCACCAGCGCCTCCGGTCCCATATCGAGTTCACCTACTTGGGAGGTAGGTGCATCGTACGGATAGAGGTGCGGCCAGGGTCCCACCATGAGCCGCTGCCCAGTACGTGCCTCCTCGGTCATCCCATACCGTCGGATGGCAGTGAAATAGTTGAGACCGCCTTCGAGAAAACCGTCATACCAGCTAGCGAGATGAAAGATCGGCACGCTGACTTGATGCGCTTGACGTCTGACATTGAGTTGATGCCAGTAGGCGTCATCCTCGGGATGATCCAGATAATCTCTGAGGTAGGGCACCGAGTCCCGCAGCCGTTCCACCCAATCATAGATGGGTAAGTGTCGGAAATGCTCCTCCTTGAGTCCATCCCAAAGATTCATCTCAGATCCACTGGGATAGTAACTGCGGATGCTTTCCAGAAGATGGCGTTTGTTTTGACGCCTCAATTGGTCTGGCGTCATCATCAGGCAGTAGGGCAGTAACCAGCCGAAGTCGAGCACTCCAGCCCCGCGGTAAATCCAGCATTCATGCCAGTCTGACGGTGCTGATGTTGCAAACATCGCCCGTAAGTGCGGAGGCCGTGTCGGCGCGGTCAGGTACTGAACCGCACAAAGGTAGGATTGGCCGTATGTGCCCACTCTGCCGTCAGACCAAGGCAGCTGGGCCGCCCATTCGATCGTGTCATAACCGTCCAGTCCCTCGTGGATCAGCGGGTAGTACCAGTCACCCTCCGACTCAAAGCGTGCGCGTGTATCTTGAGTGACAAGAACGTAACCATACGGTACGAAGCGCCTCGCATTGGGTGCCGTAGCTTCCCTGCCATAGGGTGTACGCATGAGGATCACAGGGTATCTGCCGGGAGCGTCTGGACGATAGATGTCAGAATAGAGAGTGACGCCGTCCCGCATCCTGGCTGGGACACTTGCTTCTTTGATGATCTTGTAGGCTTTGGGTATCCACTGTGCCATCCTGATTTCCTCCGGCTTTCGGCATTTGGTCCACACCCTTGAGTTCCCAACGTGTCCGACATGCGAGCCCCGGCAGTCAGATGGGTCATTCACGACTATTGCGCAGTGAATCCACCATCCACCGGAAAAGCGACGCCGGTGACGAAGGAGGAAGCCTCGGAGAACAGCCATGCGACGGCATTGCCTATTTCCTCCGGCTTTCCGGCTCGACCGATTGGCTCTTGTCCAAGCAGTCTCCGCTTGGTCTCTTCATCCTCCATCCATTGAAGAATCGGCGGAGTTGCGATAACACCTGGGCAAACGGCATTGACCCTGATGTTGGCGCGCGCGTATTCAAGCGCAGCGGTTTTAGTAATTCCAATCACCCCATGTTTGGCTGCCGCATATGCGCCCATGCGATTTATCCCCACTAATCCCGCTGTGGAAGCGGTGTTCACAATCGCGCCCCCTCCCTGCTTCAGCATCTGGCGAATTTCATATTTCATGCATAGCCAAACGCCTTTTAGATCGACCGCCAGCGTCCGATCCCAGTTCTCCTCTGTATCGTCAGCAACGCTGACTATGTGGCCGGAAATACCGGCGTTGTTGAACGCTCCATCGAGCCGGCCCCAGCTTTTGACGGCCGCGGCAACCAACGCTTGACAATCGGCTTCATGCGCAACGTTCGCTTTGAAGAATTCTCCTTCGCCGCCAGCCTCCTTGACAAGCGCGACAGTCTCCTCTCCGCGGCGCGACGAGATGTCTGAGACCAGCACCTTGGCACCCTGTCGAGCCAGCACGAGACAAGTCGCTCTTCCGATCCCACCACCGCCACCGGTTACGAGCGTGATTTTGCCCTCCAGCGGTCTGGACATAACGGTTTCTCCTTCACTAGGTCACTGATACACGATCCCCCACAGCTCTCCCCGTAGTCATCTACGATAGGGTCTCGCAGCGAGAACCCTGGACTGATGTGGGAGTGCCTAACTCGGACAAAAACCGGGGGCGCGGCATAGCTCGCGCCCCCGGCACTTCGCACACGATACAGAAAGTCCGCTATCGCAGAATCTGCATCAGACCTGACGGACTACCATATTTGACTCCGTCGAAGTATTCCTTGGGTGCTTGAAAATTAAGCAGTGCGCCTTGCTTTTGCGGGTTACCGTACGACGACCATATGGTTTCATGGGTATTCTGAAGGTCCATCGCCATTGATTCGGCGATATCCCTCCATTGATAACCCCCTCCAGGCGTCTTCTCGATCTGATTCAGGTAGGCGATCGCTTTCCACAACTTGTTGTTGGAATCAAACAGATCAACCCAGTTTGCCGACCAAAACTCGCGATCCGCATAGAGGATCCGGTGAGCATAGCAATAGCCCGAAGCTTCGCTGGGGATGCGCGTAACGTCGTCAATCGCGGTATCACGCAACTCCCATTGACCCCATGATGGTTTGGGAAAACCCAGGGGCATGTCGTATTCGTTAGGGAACGCCCCGCCTTTGCTACCGTCGAAGTCGGTCAGGTTGAGTATCTTGCGGTCGCCGAGAAATCTGCCAGTGTAAATTGACGTACTGCCGTTGAAGCCATTCAGTTTGGCATCATCGTTGGTCCAGTCGAAACCAAACACCGGAGAACAGCGTGCCGTAGTTGACAGCCGCAGCGAGCGACGCAAGGCTGGCACGAACACATAGGTATCCGGAAAAGGATTGCGCTCCTGATCCACGAAGAACAGAGAAAGCGACGCGGTATACCGCGCCTGTTCAGGGGTTTCCTGCATTAACCATTCTGTGTACCAGGTCCCCGGCGCGTAATGCTCTTGGCGGGGAAAACCGGCGTCGGTGATGAAATCGCTCCACCGATAGACAACGTCCAGCGCAGACGGGGCGATATTGCCGTACCTGTCTACTGCCCAAACGGTGCCGTAGCTCGTTGGTGTTTTCACGTACATTGCCGGTACGTACGCCCAAAACACATTTGCCAGTATCTTCCAACCTTTATGTGGTTCCTGAGGATTCGGAAAAGGCGTTCCGCCCTGATAATTCTTTATGACGTAATGGCCATTGGGTAAGACCTCGACGTCTGTCTGCGTACCATATTTCTCAGTTGCCTCAACCCAGGTCTTGGGCAGGTTGCCTCCCTCATGTGCAGGGCCGACGTCAAGCTCAACATCAGAAGGCATTTTCCAACCATAAATGCCCTCGAACAGCTTTATCATGCCAAGAGGCATGAAGGCCTTATACTGCTGCCAGTTGGCCATCGTGATCTTGGTCCCCACCGGAATGTCACCCTGCTTGGCGGTATCTTTCAACCACTGGTCCATTTCGCTGAAGTCCGTTCCCGCCCCCTGTGCCCATCCCAGTGACGGCAGCAGAATCAAGGCGAAAAGCGCAAACACAACCCCGAACCATTTCCTAAAAACCATACCAAACGCATCCTTTCTGACTTGCGCCCGCTAAACACGGTGCGGCTAGAGAGTTGAACATGCCTGGCGGCAATCTCCTCCTCGATTGCCGCCCGCGCGGTAAACGCTAAGATTGCGTCACCCCGCAGTTTTGCCGCACTGGATCTTCCACCTAGTGCAACCGGACGCCACGTCGAATCTTCCACAATCCCAACAATTTGAACAGAGATATTAGGCCGCGCACCGCCATGGCTTCCTTTCCGCCGAGGCGTAGGAGCAAACCGGTCTTTTACGCAACGAAGACGCGAGTTCGAAATTGAGACATTTAAAACAAGGTTGCATTCAATCAAAAAATGGGATGCGGTCGACTGCGATCGCATCCCATTTTGGTTACGCAGATCAGCTCCGAGACGCTATTTCATTATCTGCATCAAGCCCGCCGGCGTTCCATATTTAATGCCATTGAAAAACTCTTTCGGCACATTGTTGTCCAGGTAGGGCTTACGCTTCCACGGATTGCCAAAGCCTGACCATACGGTTTCGTGTGAATTCTGGAAGTCCATGGCCATCGATGCGACCCCATCCCACGTCCAGCCGAGCCCGGGCACATTGCCGATATCATTATAGTAGGCAATCGATTTCCAGAGCTTGTTGTTGGTATCGTACATGTCCGCCCAGTCACCGTTCCACAGTTCCTTTTCTGCGTACATCACGCGATGACGATAACAGTAGCCGGCTGACTCACTGGGAATCCGATGAACATCTACGACCGCCATTGGGCGCAGTTCCCACTTGCCCCAGGAGGGCTTTGGGAAGCCCAGGGGCATTAGGTAGCCATCAGGGAAAATCGCACCATCCTGGTTGAAGACAGCCAAGGTCAGGATCTTGCGATCGGCAAGAAAGTCCCCGGTAAAAATCGAAGTCGTCCCGTTGAAGCCATTGGTCTTGCCGTCATCGTAAGTCCAATCAAATCCCAGGTACGGTGAACAGCGCGCCGTGGTTGAGAGTCTGAGTGAACGCCGTAAAGCCGGGACGAACACGTAGAGGTCGGGATACGGGTGAGCTTCTTGATCCTGGTAAAACAGATTCAGAGCCGTCGTATAGCGCGCCTGCTCGGGCGTTTCCTGCATCACCCATTCGGTATACCACGTTCCCGGCATATAGTTTGGGATATTTTGAAAGCCAGGGTCCGTAGTCCATGCACTCCAGCGATAGACCACGTCAAGGCTGGATGGAGCGATGTTTCCATATCGGTCCACTGCCCAAACGGTACCGTAATTTTCAGGAGTGTTTACGTAGATGGCCGGTACATAGGCAAAGTAAATGTTCGCCAGCACCTTCCATCCTTTGTAAGGCTCCTGCGGATTCGGAAACGGTATTCCGCCATGGTAATTCAGCAGTTGAAAATGGCCGTTCGGCAGAACCTTCACCTGAACCTGGGAACTGTATTTCTCCGTAAAGTCCTGCAGGCTCTTTAGTCGACTGCCAAGATGGGTCGGTCCAACCTCAATGTCGACGTCCGGGGGCATCTTCCAAAAATACTGTCCCTGAAAAAGTTTGACCATTCCCAGTGGCATGTATTGCTGGTACTGTTGCCAGTTTTGCATTGTAATGTGAGTGCCGATGGGAATGTCGGTCTGGTGGGCACTGTTCTTGAGCCACTGATCCATTTCACTGTAGTCAGTGGTCGCCTGTGTCCATCCGAGCGAGGGCAGAAGCAGAATCACCGCTCCTGCTGCCAGTACGCGAGCCAGGTTTCTCATAACCCTACCCTCCGTCGTTTGCACCCCGCGCGCTGCGGGGTGGTTACTGGCTAATCATTCGCTAAACGCAAGCTGAACAAAGACTAACCGACTGTGGGTCTACCCGGGTCGTGCTGTCAAGCCACAAAATGAAGTTTGGTGTGAGCGCTCGCTTGCTCGGTCCCTTCTAATAACCGCGGTCCCAGTTGACTATGTTTTCGAGCGGTCGGCCGTCCAAGTAGGCGCGAAGGTTGCGGCAAAAAAGCTCTATTCCACGGTGTTGGTTAACATCAGTGGCTGCCGAAACATGTGGCGTGATGATAACGCGGTCGTAGTTCCACAACCGTGCATCCGGCGCACGTTCAAATTCGCCTACGTAGACATCGAGCGCCACGCCCCTCAACTTTCCGGCATCAAGAGCCGCAATTAGCGCGTCCTCGTCGATAATTTCGCCGCGTGCGACATTCACCAGGATCGCGTCCTGCTTCATGGCCGCGATCATTTCGCGGCCGATTAGCTTGGTGGTTTCGGTTGTCCATTGGCAGCAAACCGCGACGAAATCGCTTTGTCTCAAGTAGTCTTCGAGCGATGCCGGTCCACCCAATTCCACAAATCCTTCTGGACGATCATGCGTGTCGGTGCTCGAACGCCTGGTTCCAATCACGCGCATTCCCAGGCGCGCGCACAACCGGGCTACTTCGCGGCCGATTCCGCCCGCGCCCACCACACAAGCAGTCTTGCCTTGAATTACCGCGGGACGATACGCCTTGTGATGAAACTGACGCTGTTGCTGATCGGCAAAGGCGCGGTGTAAACCACGGGCGAAGAACAAAAAGCTGGCTAATACATACTCCGCCATAGCTCGGGTGTTGCCATACCCGCGCGACGTCGTCACCAGCACATCGCTCCTCCACAAATCACCCCGCAGCAAATTACTTGCACCCGCAGGCAGTTGATGAAACCAGCGTAGACGTGGAGCCCGCGCTCGCAGGTCCAGGGGAAAGGGCCAGCCACCGAGGATGACCTCAGCGCTCGCTAGAATTCTATCGAGTTCCTGGCGGGGACGTGTTGCAAAGGTTCTCCCCGAAAGGTAGCGATCGACTGACCAGCGAGGCCACGTTTGGGCGATCTCGGCGTCAAACCAGCCGCCCGCATTTACAAGCCTGATCCGCGCATCAACGCTGGCAATTCGTCGTAGTGATTCAGCATCAACTGGTACAATTACCAGTACCTCGACCTGTTCCATTGGCGTGCTCTTGCAAAGTCTCCACAACAGTAAAGCTTGTTTACCGACCCTCTCTTGGAGAAAGTGTGCAGCGCAAGGATATATTCAGTTGTCGGCTACTGCTTTTAGTCCCGCAATCGTGAAGTCGACAACTGCTAAGGGCTCTTTACCTGGCCTTGCGAGCAGGGACACAGACGGCTGCAACTGATGGCAGGTTCCTAAGGCATCGCCCAATTCCAGTCGAAACCGAAACCGCAAGGAACTTGGCGCCCAGGCCAAGACCTGTGGCAACGGTTGCGTGATGCAGTTGCTCGAACCATTCATTCGCTAACTCCGCTTTGCCGTGGTGGCATGGGCACGTTTAGAATGAGCCTATGAGTTTCACAGCGATCTTGTGGCAATCAATTGAACCGATTTATAGCGCAATCCTGCGGCATCCGTTTATCCAGGGTCTAGCCGATGGCTCGTTGGATCGGGAGTGCTTTAAATTTTACGTGCTTCAGGATTCGATTTATTTGCGCGAGTTCGGACGGGCCCTTGCAGTCACGGCCGCTCGCGCCCCGCAGGATGACTGGATCGTGATGTTCGCGGAGCATGCCGCTAACGCGGTCAAGGTCGAGCGTGCACTGCATGAGGGCTTTTTTCGGCAATGGGGACTCAGCTCGGCCGATGTCGCTGCGACGCCGGTTGCTCCAAGCAATCTCGCCTACACCAGTTATTTACTGGCTATCGCCTATGGCGCCCCCTTCCACGAGGCGATTGCCGCATTGTTGCCCTGCTATTGGATTTATTGGGAAGTTGGTAAGGCGCTGGAAAAGATGGGTTCGCCTGAGCCGTTATTTCAGCGGTGGATCGAGACCTACGCCTCTGCCGAATTTGCTATCGTCGTACAGGACGTGCTGCGGGCCACTGACGCTACGGCCGACGCTGCCTCGGACGACGAGCGCCAGGTGATGAGCCGTCATTTCCTTACAACGAGCCGCTATGAGTGGATGTTCTGGGACATGGCATATCGGCGCGAGACCTGGCCCGTCTGAAATGAACTAGCAGCAACCGCAAAGCTCACCTGATGACCGCCGGATCCAGGCGGTCGCGCAGATAATCACCAATAAAATTGAATGACATTACCGCCAGTGCGATGAAGATCCCTGGGATCAGTACCCATGGGTAATGCAAGACATTCTGCGGGTCCATCGCCTGCGACAAGAGGTTACCCCAGCTCGCAGCCGGCTCCTGAATCCCGAGCCCGAGCAAGGAAAGTGAACTTTCTCCGATGATGTAGCCTGGAATGGCCAATGAGGCATTCACCGCAGCAAAGCCCAGCACCGACGGAACTATATGCCGTCGTAGCTGACGGATTCGTGACGCACCAAGAGCGCGTCCCGCCTCGACGAATGGTGTCGTTCGGACTGCCGCAGCCATCCCACGAATCACACGCGCAAAGCCAGCCCAACTGATAAAAGCCATTATCGCGACTATCAGAAAAAAAGTGACTGTCGTGCTTAAACCCGACGGAATCACGGCGGCTAGTGCCAGCAAAAAATAGAACTGCGGCAACGACATCTCGATCTCGCACCAGCGCATGATCAGGTTATCAACCGTGCCGCCAACGTACCCCGAGAACGTCCCCACTGCCAGGCCTAATGAAAAGCTGATAAGAACGCCCACCACTCCAATGAACATGCTGACGCGCGCACCGTAAACAATCCGCGAAAAGAGGTCGCGCCCCAACCCTTCGCTGCCAAACATGAACCACGGCAGGTCAGGCGATTCGGTAGTGAAGAGATGACCCCGATAGAAGAACCGGATGTAGGTCTTGCGGCTGTGGTCCTCGACAAAGGTACGCGCCAACGGATTCACCATCTTCATCGGATATGCGAAAAGCCACCCGTGCTGGCGCTCTGACCCTGAGGTCCAATGCAAGGCCATTGGTGGACAATCGGGCTGGTCGCGATACTGCCGAACTGGATCGTACGGAGCTATCCAGGGTGAGGCTACGGCAAACGCATAGAAAACAAGCAGGCAGAGACTTGAACCGCGCACGATCCAGGGCAAAGTTCTCCACTCCGCCACAGCCGTTCTGCCTATCCTGGACCGCTCTCGCGCAGGCGAGTCAGCCAAAAAGACAGCTGGGGAAGGAGGCGGTGAGGCGCTCACTGCGACGCCAGGCTGCCAAAATCGACGCGCGGATCAACGGCCACCAGCGCGAGGTCAGCGAGCAGATTCCCAACTAGCAGCAGTACCGTTCCCATCAGCACCGAACCCATTACAAGCGGCACGTCGAGCGACTGCACAGCATTGAGTAGCAGCAACCCCAGACCTTGCAAGTTCATCACCGCTTCAATCAAGGCCGCGCCGGATAGCAAATCTGCGAGCGCGTATCCAGCCATCGTAACAAATGGATTCAGTGCATTGCGCAGAACATGCTTGCCAATGACAAGCGACTCAGGCAGGCCTTTTGCCCTTGCCGTGCGGACGAAATCCGCCCGCTTTATTTCCAGGATTTGTGAGCGCATCAGGCGCATCAGCGATGCCATCCCTGCCACACCAAGAACCAACACCGGTAGGATTAGATGGTCGACGCGGTCCGCAAGCTTACTCCACGGCCCGAGGTTCGCATAATCTGGAGAGAACGTACCCCCTACCGGAAGCCACGGCTTGTTGACCCAGACCGCGAAGTCCAAAGCCAGGAATGCCAGGAAAAATGCCGGTATCGACATGCCGAGGAAGGCCATGGATGACAAGACACGGTCCAGAATGGAATTTTGCTTCACCGCAACAACAACTCCCAAAGGGATAGCCAATAGCCACGTGAAGACCATGCTGGATACCGAGAGAATCAACGTGTTCAGTGCCCGCGATTCGATAAGTGTAATCACCCCGACTCGATACTGGAGCGAAACGCCAAGATTGAGATGGATCGCCTGCCATAACCAGTTCAAATATCGTCTCAGCAGCGGCTCATTCAGCCCGAATTCGGCTTGCATCTGTCGGATAACCTGGGGCGAAATCTGGGGATTCATCGCTAGCCCGGTAAGAAAGTTGCCAGGCACCAGCGACATTGCCGAGAAGGAAATAAACGTTATCCCAATGATTAGAGGGATCATCAACAGTAGCCGTCGGCATAGAAAGCGGACCATCTGCTTCCCTGAAGATAGTGCTCAATCGCGAGGCCAGTCTTAACCTTCCGCTGGCACCCAAGTCACCGTGCACGAACTAAAGGCCAGCTGGGACTCAATGGCGAAACTGGATCCATTCTGGCTTGTACACGCCCCAGGTTGTTTCGTCGAAGTTCTCCAGACTATCCCGGTAAGCCACATAACCAATTTCACGCACCGTCTCGATTATGGGTAACTGGTCGTGAAGAATCTGCTGAATTCGCCAGTAGTAGGGTGCCCGTTGATATGGGTCCATCACACGCGTTCCGGCATCGAGTAGCCGATCAATTTCGGCTTCCCACGGGGTCGCAGGATGTGGCTCGCGCGGATTCCAAATATGCAAATTACCCGACGAGCGAAGGAAGTTGGCGGCATTGTTAGGTTCGATAGTGCCCGTAAATCCGATTAAGACGCAATCCCAGTCGAAGGTCGAATCCAGCTTCTTCACCAGGCTAATAAATTCGAGCGGTCGATAATTCACCTTGATTCCGAGGGCCGCCAGGTCTTGCTTATATATTGCGCAAATCTGATCGGCGGTCGGATTGCCGGTCGGCGTGGTTAGCTCGAAGACTATCGGATGGCCCTCGGGATCGCCGCGCACGCCTGGGCGCAGCAATCGATAACCAGCCTCATCGAGGATGCGTGCCGCCAGCTTCAGATCATATTCATAATCTTTCAAGTTTGGGTTATGGAAAATTCTGTCAGCCGGTGAGATGTCAGCGATCGCCGGGACCGCCAATCCCCGATAGCAAAGATTGATAATACCCCGCTTATCGAGCGCATGAGCTAAAGCCCGCATGAAATTGATGTCCGTGAACCACTTATACTTCGGATCCATTTTCCCGTTATGGATGTAATGGCGGGGATTACGGTTGAAGGCGAAAAATCGCGAGCCAGTGTCAACTCCGGTAGGCTGCAGCTTGATATGAAGTTCTCCTTGCTTCTGCTGCAATTCCCAGACTTCCTCGGCACGAGGCCGATATACGTCAAGCAAACCCGATATAAAGCGCAGGTACATCGCGTTACGGTCGGTGGCGATCATCAGCACTTGGCCTTTCAAACGGGGCAGCCGGCCGCCGCGCTCGTCCCGCATCCAATAGTCGGGATTGCGCTTGAAGGCCAGTAGCTGGCCAGGCACGTAACGTTGCATCCGATAGGGACCAAGGCAGATTAGGTCATCGGGTCGAGTATCGATGCCCCAAGTTCGATTGAATTGGCCCGTCGCCAATGCTTTGCCGAGAACGTGTTCCGGCACGATCGGCACCCCAATGGCATACAAAAGTGGCGCAAACGGCCTCGGCAGCTTAACCACGACCGTGTAGTCATCGGGCGCTTCAACTTCGAGCGGCCGACCGTCAACCGTCAACGAAGAAATCATGCTGTTTGGAACACGCGGATCATAAATTGCCCGCATTGTGAAAAGGACGTCGCGCGCGGAAAACCCCACTCCGTCTGACCATCTGACGTCATGACGAAGATGAAAAGTGATGGTCCTACCGCCGTTGCTGATGTCCCAGCTTTGAGCCAAATCCGGTTCTGGTAAGGTGGTCTTGGGATTGATCTTCACCAGCCCCTCGAACAAGTCCTCAATCGCCATGCCGGAAGAAGCGTCTGTCACCAGGATTGGATTGAAGGTTCCTGGATCACTGCCCATCCCCTGATACAACGTCTGTGCGATTGAGTGGTCGTTTTGGATTCGATTCACCCGGCAGGCAGTGAAGGCTGCCGTGGCCAGCACAACGACGCAAAGCCTCGAACGGATCTTCACCATCAGCCGTGTTCAGCCGAACCGCCGCGGCCAATTGGCCGCTCCGATTTCGATGACCCGCGTGGTCGGCCCTGGCGAGAGGACAAATATTGAGTCAGCGATTTGGCGGTCGATTGATGGATTTAAGTAATCCAGCTTGATCAACGTTGCGCTCGAGGGGAAACGCGCTTGCAGTTCGAACGGGAATTGCATCGCGCCGATGTCACGGTAGGCCCGGTACTGCACTTCATACTCGAGCTCCCCAGTAGCGCCATATGCCCGAGCTGACGCCAGTCTACCAGCCGCAAAGCCGAGTTCGTACCTGCGGGAGTCAACATGATAAGAGATGACACTCATCCCGCTTTCGGTGCGGATGCCCGACATTGCGGCAGCCATGCTGGTTTTAGCAGGAGGTAACGCGAGCAAAAGTCGAACCGCCTCCGACGGAGCAACTGGAATATGAACAAAGCGGCCAAGCGTCTCAGCGTTGGCCCGCCCGCGAATGAGGAGATTTTCGCCAGGATTAAAGACCGCGATCCGACTGCTGTCAGCAACCACTATCAGTGCAACGCCTAACGGCGACAACGCCTCAACCCGCAAATTGCCGGGACGCTGTACGGTGATTTGCTCTCTCACCCTGATGTGACCCGACGGCGCCGAGTAATCCATTATTACCGGTGTTTGCAGAGATGTAAGTACACTCTCCCGGTCGAGCAGCGACTTTATCGCGCTCTCCGACATGACGTTCTGAGTCGAACCCGCAGACTGTCGCGCGGCGCATCCGGGCTCCAATGTTGCGCTCAGGAGCAGCAACAACACACAACCGGGGACAACCGCAGGCTCAATGACGTGCGTGTTCTTCGCCGGTGCCCAGTTCCGCCAATTTGTGCTTGAGCCGATGAATTTGATCAGGTTCTTGAGCTTTCCTGAGAGCGTCCTGATACTCCTGGCGGGCATCGCGGAATTTGCCGATTTTAACGTAGGCGTCGCCCAGGTGTTCAGTAATGGTCGGATCACTGCTCGTCAGGTTTACCGCCCTTTCCAATTGATCGACGGCTTTCTGATACTGACCCCGCTGATAATATACCCAACCCAGGCTATCAATATAAAAACCGTCTTCCGGTTCGATATCGAGCGCCCGACGAATCAGCCTCTCGGCCTCGTCGAGATGTTTGCCCGCTTCAGCATAGGAATAGCCCAGGTAATTCAACGCCGGGGCGTTGCTCGGATTCAGCTCAATTGCTTTGCGCATCTCGGCCGCGCTGAGATCCTTCTGATGATTTTCGTCGTATAGGGCGCCAAGTGTGAAATGGAACTTGTCGTCGCGCGGTTGCAGCTGAACCATCTTTTGGGCGAGCGCAATCGCGTTGGTGTAGTCCTTCTTCTCCTGGTAGACACCGACCATGAATCCCATGATCTCGGTGTCACCGGGCTTGCGCCGCAGGGCGTCCTTCAAATTAGCGAGCGCATTGTCGTACTCCGAGCGCTTGTCATAGAGGTAAGCCATCTGCAAGCGCGATTCGACGTAATGGTCGTCGGTTTCAGGTATTTGCCGAAACTGGTCGATGGCCTCGTCGTTCTCGTCCAGTTCCGTGTAAACAGTGCCAAGATAGTAGCGCACTCGGTAATTTGCCGGCTGCGCACCAAGGACGAGGTTGAACTCGGTGGCCGCTCGCTCAAAATCGCCTCGCTCGAAATATAAAAGTCCGATTTTGGTTCGGGTATCGGCCGGATTTGTTTCGAGCTGCTCCTGGCGCTGCAATTGGGCAATGGCCTCGCGGAACTTGTTGTCGCCACCGTACAGTTCAGCCAAGCGTTTTCTCACCGTCTCATTGTGCGCATCCGTCTGCAGAATTTTCTGGTAAATGTCGATCGCGTCTTTGGGTCGATCCTGTAATTCGCGAAGCACCGCCAAGTCGAGCAGAACTAGCTGCGATTGTGGATTCAATGCCAAAGCTTTCTGATAGTAGCCTTCTGCTGCCGAATAATTCTTCGCCGCCACCATTACTCGTCCGGCATAGTAGTAGCCGAGAAAAGACGTCCGATCGAGCGCGATAAGCCGGTGAAAAATCTGCTCGGCACGGCCATAATCACCTTGTTTGGCGTAGGTCGCCCCGAGAAACAGATATGCTTCCTGGCTCTTGGGGTTGAGCTCGATTACTTTCTCGTATTCACGCCGAGCGGTGGCGTCGTCGCCCAAGGCCGAGCTGATCCCGGCAACCAGCAAGCGGGCGCCAACGTAACCCGGATCGAGTGCTTCCGCCGCCCTGGCCTGCGGCAGAGCATCCTTGAGCCGTCCTGCACGAATATACAAATTCGCCAGCTGGACGCGCAGTCCGGCATTATGGGGATCGTACTTGACTGCGCTTTCGTAGTTCTTCAATGCTTCCGCGCGCTGCCCGTTATCCGCCGCGATCTGGGCCTTTAAGTATGCGCCCATCGCGTACGCTGAATGCGGGATATCCACCGTGGGCGTGCCGCCGAAAGGCCGCCCATTGATACTGACGGACTGCAGGGCTCCGGGTCCGTGCATGTTCCAGCACCCGACCAGCACGCTGGTAATTACTGCTAGGCTTAGGCACCCGGCAATTTTCATTCTGCCAAATCCTCGCGGCCACTTGATACGACTTAACATCTTATGGCCTTCAACCTCGCACGAAAACACACTTATTTATATTTTGCCGGTGCTCTTGTGGCAAACCGCAGCTGGCGGGCGGCGCTTTGAGCGTCTCGTTCGCAGCCTGCGAGACAGCTAACTGCTGATAGATTACAATCGCCACTGTATTTTCTGCGAAACAATAATCTACCGATTAACATGTGCAGCAGCCGAGCGCTAACCCTATTCCCTCTAATTTGCGTAATGTACCTCGTCGTAAGTGGCGGTCCTTATGGAATTGAGGACGCAATTGGCAGTGCCGGTCCCCGGTTGGCTTTTTTGCTCTGCCTCGTCGTGCCTTTAACCATGAGCCTGCCGACAGCCTTAATGGCGGCTGAGCTGACCGCTTTGTTGCCCTTGGAAGGTGGCTTTTACTTCTGGGTGAAAGAGGCGCTTGGTCCATTCGCCGCTTTTGCTGAAGCGTACTTGACGATTCTCTATAGCGCAGTCGATACCGCAATTTATCCTGTGCTTTTTGTCACCTACGCGGCATGTTTAGTGCCAATGGGCACGATCGCTCAGGTTGTTTTGGCGATTGTGGTGGTGTGGTTGTGCGGATTTCTGAATCTTTTCGGTGTCCGTCTGGTCGGCTTAACTTCAACCATCTGGTTAGCTGCTGTCGCAGCACCATTTATCGCTCTGGTCGCCCTTGGCTTGCCCGCCCTGTTCCATGCACGGCTACCTGCGGCAGTCCCTCACGGGAGCAGCCTCAGTGAGCGCGTAGGCGACGCGTTGACCGTAATCATCTGGAATTTCTGCGGATGGGAAAATCTAAGCGTGGTGGCCGCCGAAATCGAGAATCCGCGACGCAATTACCTGCTGGCAGTAACTATTAGTCTACCTATAGTAACTGTCAGCTACCTGCTGCCGGTCCTGGTTTGCGTTCAAGGTCCGAATGGCGCAGCCGGATGGCACACGGGTGCCTTTGCGGAACACGGCGTGCGGATTGGTGGTCCTTGGCTCGGCACGGCGATCGCAGCGGGTGGCGCCGCCTCGTCTTTCGCCATCTTCGAGGCGGCGATGCTCTGGTTATCGCGCTTGCCGCTCGTGCTCGCGCGCGAAAATTATCTACCAAGCAGCCTCGGAAGTGTATGGCTCGACCGCCAGGTTCCAGCACGATGTCTGCTGGTGTGTTGTCTGTTTTTTACCCTCATCATCCCGCTCGGGTTCATGACTCTGGTGGTTTTCGACGTTTTTTTCTACATGGCGGCATTGGTGCTTGAAATGGCTGCTTTGATTATGCTTCGCAACTCTCATCCTCGACGTGACGGCTTGTTTGTAATCGGCGGAGGGCGACCAACTCTCTACGTCGTGGCTTTGGCGCCTATAGCGACTTGGTTGGCTACTCTGGCTTTGGCGGCTTTGGGTGCGGCTGGCAACCTGGCAATCGCGGTATCAATCGCCGTTCTGGCTCTTCCCAGCTACCGCTATTTGCAGCGGCGTTACGGCGGCCCTGCGGACTGTCGCTCGCGAGTTACCGGCTACGAAGGCTGATCCCGCTGTGGTTTTTTCCCTTAGATCGGTCGACATTTAGTCCGACCGCGGTGGATTGTAGAGGTCGAAAAATGAAAAAGCCGCTATTACGAGTGCGTGACTAATTGCACCGGCTCGGATCATTTGCTTGATATTTGCCAGGGGTACCAGCCTGACTTCTGTTTCTTCAGCTCCGCCTACATTCTGATTTGGCTCACCTACTTTTATGACGTTGGGAGCGAAAAAAAAGTGACACATGTTAGGCTGGATCGCAGGGTTAGGATGTACTTGCCCGAGCGGAATGATTACCTCTGAATCATAGCCGCACTCTTCGCGCATCTCGCGCCGGGCCGCTGCCGCCGGATTCGGATCTTCGGGATCAACCATCCCACCCGGGATTTCCAGAGTGAAGTCACCAATTCCGTGTCGGTATTGTTTGACCAGGACCACTTCGCGAGCGGCCGTTAGCGGAATGATGTTGACCCATGTAGGGGCGGAAAGCACGTAGAAGTCACGTTCCCCGCGATTCGGGTGCGTTGATTTGAGACGATGGAGGTCGAAAATCGGTGTAGTGTAGACGCGTTCGGTTGCGAGTGCGCGCCACCGTCCCGCTTTGGCCACCGCTTTACCCTAGAACAGTCGTCGATATTCGATCGCCGGACAGCGATCCATTACAACGGTCATTCCAGCCTCTGACGCGCGTCGGGCCGCTTCGACGTTGACAACGCCCAGCTGTCCCCACAAGACGCGTGCACCCTTGCGTGCGGCCTGCTCAGCAATTTCCGGTAAGTACTCCGAACGTCGAAATACATCAACGATATCAACCTTTCCGGGAACCGAATCGAGGTCCGGGTAACAGCGTTCACCGAGCTCTGCAATGAGGTCGTCGGGGTCAAGCTGTGGATTAACCGGGATCACACGAAATCCCTTACTCTTCAGTAGTTTTGCAATCTTAAGGCTGTCGCGGCTGGGATCTTTTGAGCATCCTACCACCGCAATCGTCGTCGGCGTCGACAGGATACGGCGAATCACCTCGTCGGGAGGGTTGAGAAACTCCATGAGGAAGGCCTCGCTAACTATTATTCACCCTGATGATCGCTCCATAAACGATCTACAACACGTGGCACCAGCCGAGCGATCTCTTCGCGGCATTTGGCAAAAGCCAATTCGCCTTGCTCGAACGGGTCCTCAATATCGCCTCCTTCGCCGGCGAAGGAACGGAACGTGTGCACCTCCACGCCTTCAGGCATAGGGAAGCGTTGCCGGAGCTCGTGTGCCTGCTGCGCTGTCATCGCGATTATTAGGTCGGCTTCTCGAAGCAGCTCAGGATGGCGCTTAAGGTCCGTTGAGGTTGAGTCATCACGGAGGTGGATCCCGATCTCACGCAGCGCCAGTCGCGTATCCAGCGAAACCAGCGCACCATCACGCGCGTATGGCGCGATTCCAGCTGAGCTTAGCTTAATCTCGCCCTCGAGGCCGCGTCGCTTCAACTCACGTCGGATCATGTGTTCGGCCATCACGCTACGGGCGGTGTTGGCAGAGCAAATCAAGAGGACGGAGCGAAAGCGCGGCCCCCCAGGCGCCGCCCCTGCGAGCGATTTACGATCCGACATGCTCGACTGTGGCGAAAGACTTTTCCGACCGCAACCCTGGTGGTCTCGCCGCGATCCACGCCAAACCGTTTTTTAAAGTCAAATTCAATTTCCTGACAGTACTTCGCTGAGACTTTCCTTCTTGGTTAGACCCTTGGCAAGTTCCTCCTTGACCCGCATTCCAAGCTCGACTGGATCCCAAAATTTTAGTGGTCCAGGTTGCGTTATCTTGGCCGCCGTGTGCCATCCCCTCATTAGCCAAACCATTCCAAGACCAACCCGGAAGACCTCGCCGTGAACATCCTTCGCATCATCGCTACTTAGCCAGGCCACTAATGGTGCGACGTGCGCCGGGCTGAACCTATCAATCTCACCGGGTTTGGGCGGTGGCATCGTCGCTGCAGTCTGTGGCGTAGCGTCAATTGTCAGCCGCGTGCGGGCCACGGGTGCGATAGCATTTGCACAAACCCCGTACCGTGACATTTCACGGTCAATAATGATCGCCATCGTGGCGACAGCGGCTTTGGCGGTGCCGTAGTTGCTCTGCCCGGCGTTACCCAGCAACCCCGAATCGGAACTGGTATTGATCAAGCGCCCGTTGAGAAGGTTCCCCGCCTTATGCTGTTCCCGCCAATAATTGCAGGCATGTCGCGCCATATTGAAGGTACCGCGGAGATGAACGTCGAGCACCGCGTTGAAGTCGTCCTCGGTCATGTTGAAGATCATGCGATCCCGCAAGATCCCGGCATTGTTGACGACAATATTGAGTTTTCCGAAGTTGTCGATTGCGCATTCGATGATCCGTTTGGCTGCCTTGAAGTCGGTAACGCTCTCGAAATTCGCCACCGCTTCACCGCCCGCAGCACGGATCTCTTTCACGACTTCTTCGGCCGGCGAACGCGATTCGCCGGTACCGTCAAAGTGGCCACCTAGATCATTGACCACGACCTTGGCACCCTGCTTAGCCATCAGCAGGGCCTCTTCGCGACCGATACCGCGCCCGGCTCCGGTGATGACTGCGACTTTGCCATCCAATAACGCCATCTTTAATGATCCTCTCTTGTCTCCGGTTCCACTAAGTTTATATCCCGAAGCACGGTTTTGAGTTGCTAATGTTGATTACCGCGCGTGAGCCATTTGCTCAAGACATGCGGCGCAACAATCTCTCGCCGAGACGGGAGAACTCCCTCCCACCTCAGAAAGGAACGGCAGGCGCTCCAAGTTAGGAGTGGATTAGACTTCCTAGGCACCGGAAGTCAAGCCATTTCCGGTCCGCGTCCACGTGGCCATGACCATAGCACGCCAGCGCCACTGGTTATTACGTGGTGGGCGCATGCGCTGGTGAGCAATTTCTGGTAATAGGTACCATCAGCAGTTTGCCGGTGAACAAAATCGGTTGACAGCGAACGCGGATTAGTGCACTTGGCAACCCTAAGAGAAAATACCGGTGTTTCGGGGTCTAGGGTTAATGCAGGACCAATTCAGTCTGCTGGCGATGTTCATGAAGGGTTGGTATGCGACCTATCCCTTGGTAGCGATTTCTGTGGTCTGCGTCACAATTATTTTCGAGCGCATTTGGGCGCTCTGGGGCATTGGACGGCGTGCAACCCGCCTGGCTGAGCGGATGATCGGACCGCTTCGTGAAGGCAAGTTTGCTGAGGCATTGGCCTTCATCGGCGATCGGCGCGGACCCAGCGAACGCGTTTTTCAGGAATTGGTGAGCGAAGCCGATCTGGCTCCTCGTGAACGGCTCGAGGAGATCGACGAGGAGCGTCGCTTTGCTGAATTGCTGCGGCTGCGCGGTCCTATTTGGGTGTTGGCAACCTCCGGAGCTTCAGCCCCGTTTATCGGACTATTTGGCACGGTTGTCGGAATTCTGGTCGCCTTTCAATCAATGGCGGTTATGGGGACCGGAGGGTTTTCCGTCGTTGCGGCCGGCATCTCCGAGGCCTTGATTTCGACTGCCCTCGGACTGGTCGTCGCCATCATTGCCGTGATCTTCTACAACTATTTTTCCCAGCGAATCGAGCGCATCAACGCTATTATCCATATCTGCGCTGCTCGCCTCATCGATGCGGCCGAAACCGGCAGAAAAGTCAATGGCCGTTAGCAGACCCCGCAGCGAAGGCGGGATGTTCTGGGAGATTAACATCACGCCGCTCACTGATATTTTTCTGGTCCTGCTGATTATCTTTATGGTGACAGCGTCCGTCGCTGTCGAATCGGCAAGCCATGTCAATCTGCCAGTTGCGTCCAATACCAGTCCCGAGAATAAAGGCGTCTTGGTTACTTATACGGCAAATCATGAATTATTCGTTAACTCCAAGGACGTTCCCGAGAGCGATGTGGAGTCGGAACTGCGCGATGCTCTCTCCCGAGTCGATGCGAAGGTCGTAATTTTTCAAGGCGATCGTTCAGTTCTGCTTGGCGATATGGTGCGGATACTAGATTTGGCCAAAGCCGCAGGTGCCGAGCAAATTGCCATTGCGGCGCGCCGTCCGGCACCGGGCGAAGGGACCTCAGGCTGACAGATACGCGCGGCGCTCCAACAGCAAACCTCCGATGGCTATCTCCAGCAACGACGACGGTAATGGCATCTTCGCCTCTATCAACATCACGCCGCTGACCGATATTTTCCTGGTTTTACTGATCATCTTCATGGTGGCTACCGCGGTCACGATCGAATCGGCGGCTCACGTGGATCTGCCCCGACTTCAGCCGGCCGCCCATCCCGATCAGCAGCAACGAGTCATGATTAGCTATACCGCTGACCACCAGATTTTCGTAAATGGCAAACATGTGACAGAGCGCGATTTGGCCTCGGCGCTCCGCAGCGCACTCTCACGCGCCCAGACAAAAACGGTGGTCTTTGACGGCGCCCCCTCGGCCGTTCTCGGTGACATGGTTAGGATCGTGGATATTGCGAAGACAGCAGGTGCAGATCAGATCGCACTGGCAGTTTCATCGACCTCAGCTAGCCCTCAGACCGCCGTCATGCCCACCCCTTCCAGCTCCGACTACGCTCCCGAACCAGTGACACCGGAAAGCGCAACTGCGCCCGAGGGTAGTGGCTTGTCACGTTAAGCCGGGCGCAAGCTGCGAATTGAGTTGCAGCTTGTCAAGGCTTGTTCCAGGATCTTAACGGAGGTCGTTTGAGCCGTAGAAGGCTTAAGCCCGATGCCATGCCTCTTAAATCCCGAAACCCTTCGATTAATATCTGTCACGTGGCAGACGGCAAAATGTTCATCGCATCATGATTGCCGAAGGTTAATTAGGCTAAGACGCACTTGAGTATTCATGGTCTTTTTGGAGGAACATACGTGTCCGAGGAACTCTATACCAAGCCCCTGATTTCTGCGGATTCGCACGTCATGGAGCCTCGTCGCCTATGGCAGGAGAGAATGGATGCCAAATGGCGCGACAAGGCCCCGCGTATCGAAACGCTCGATGAGAGCGGTGACTACATCGTCATCGACGGAATGCGTCCCAGGCCTTTGGCATTCGAGGGTCCCATGGCTGACCTAAAAGCCCAGGGAATGGAGATTCCGATCCCTAAAGGCTACCGTTACGAGCAAAATCGGCCGGGCTCATGGGACCCCAACGAACGATTGAAGGACCAGGACCTTGACGGTGTTTCAGGCGAGGTCATCTATCCGGGCGTCGGCCTTCACATTGTACGAGCTCCCGATGGTGATTACATCGCCGCCTGTTGCAGAGCTTACAACGATTGGCTGGCTGAATATTGCTCCGCTCATCCCGCTCGCCTGAAGGGTGCGGCAATGTTACCCAACCGCGGCTCAATCGACGCTGCTATTAGCGAAGCCGAGCGAGCGGCTAAAATGGGGCTCGTAACAGTCATGCTCCCGGCGTGGGTTGATGACCGGCCGTACAATCTACCGGAATGGGACAAACTCTGGGCGGCCCTTCAGGATCTTGGACTAATTGCGAGTATCCATTTATGTGGCCGCGAGCCTTACGGGATCGCTCACGGCCCAGGAGCTGGTGGTATCAACGTTGGCGTGGTCAAGTTCGGTATGTATGACACCCTCATGCGCATTATCTGGGGAGGAGCACCCGAACGGTTCCCACGCCTGAAATGGTCGCTGGTTGAGGGCGGAATCGGCTGGATAGCCTCAGTGCTCCAGTTCATGGATCATTGGTGGGAAGACCACCGCGGCTGGATGCAGCCGAAGCTACCTGAAAAGCCCAGCTTTTACTTCCACCGGCAATTTTACGCCACGTTCGAGGATGATCGCGCTGGGGTGCTTACCCGAGAGCTGATAGGCGTTGATAATCTTATGTGGGGTTCTGATTATCCTCACACCGAAGGCGTGTGGCCCTTTTCTCGCCGTCAAGTGGCGCGGAATTTCGCCTCCATACCCGAGGAAGATACCCGCAAAATGGTTCACGACAACGTTGCGCGCCTGTTCGGCTTTGCCACCAATTGAAGCTCTAACCTCGAGTGTTTTCTGCCGAATTTTGATGCCGGCAACGGTCACCCGTTTGCCGTACCGCGACCGGCGACATCATCGTTGCGACGTGTCGCTAACTGGCACAGTGCAGATGCTGGTGAGGTCCTGTAAGAAAGATAAGGGCGAATAGGGAAGATGAAGAACCGCGTAGCAATAGTCGGGGTGGCCGACACCGAGGTGGGCGTGGTTCCGCAATACAGCGCGACCCAACTGTATGTCAGGGCCGCCCGATTAGCCCTGGCGGATGCAGGTATTACGAAAGATCAGGTCGATGGCCTGATTACCTGCGCCTCTTGGGCTGAGCCTTACCTCTATCATGCGGAGATGATCGCGGAATACATGCAGATCTTCCCTCGCTATTGCATGGGAGCCCCAGCAGGAGGCGGAACCACTCTGGCCATGATGCACCATGCTGCCTCCGCTATTGTTACGGGAATCTGCCATACGGTCCTCGTCACGATGGCTGATAGCCAGGTGTCTGGCCTCTCGCGCGACAAGGCCGTCGAAATAATGGCTACCGCCGGCCATCCACAATTCGAACGGCCTTATGGACCTCCAATTCCCGCCTTTTATGCTTTACTCGCTCGCGCTCACGAGCACGCCTACGGCACCACAGCGGAGCAACGTGCTGCCGTGGCCGTCGCATGCCGCAAGCATGCTTCGTTAAATCCGGCAGCGCAGATGCGCCAGCCAATAACGATAGACGACGTGCTAGCGTCACGCATGATCGCAGACCCACTTCATTTGCTGGATTGCTCGCTGGTCAGCGACGGTGGGGCAGCCTTCATAATGACATCTGCGGAACGAGCCCGGGACTTCAAGCAGAAGCCCGTGTATCTGTTAGGCGTTGGCGAGGGACACTCCCACGAGCACGTCAGTCAGGCGCTGAGTCTTACAACCTCGGCCGCCAAAGAGTCTGGCGAGCGCGCCTTCGCAATGGCCGGCTTGCAACCGAGCGATGTTGACGTCGCTGAATTATACGACTGCTTCACGCCGGTCGTGATAATCGAGCTGGAGGATCTGGGCTTTTGCCCCAAAGGCGAAGGCGGGCGCTTCGTGGAGGGCGGCAGGATCGAAATCGGCGGTGAACTGCCAGTTAACACCCACGGCGGACTCCTGTCCCATTGTCACCCCGGTCATCCAGGGTCGATGTTCGCCATCACCGAAGCAGTCAGGCAGCTCCGTGGCTCGTGCGGCGCTCGTCAGGTCCCCGGCGCAAAGATTGCCCTTGTCCACGGCCAGGGCGGCATTATGTCGACTCACTGTACCGCAATTTTCGGTAGCGAACCAATCTGACTTAAACGGTGGCGATGCCTCCGCCCGAATGGAGCGATCACCGGCGGTAACTCGAATGAGCCCAATCGCACGAACCTCCACTTCGAAGTTGTAAGGAGTTAGGACTCCCAATGACAAATAGCCAAGGCAAGCCGATACCGGTACCGACACTCGAGACAGCGCCTTATTGGGAAGGCTGCCGCCAGCATCAATTACGGATCCAACGCTGTAACGATTGCGGTCAGTATCAGTTTTTCCCCCGCCTTTATTGCTCGAAGTGCTTCGGTGAGCGCGTAGACTGGGTCAACGCGACCGGTCGTGCATCGGTCGTGTCCTTCACCGTAGTGCGTCGTCCGGTATCGCCGGCTTACGCGAACGAAGTTCCTTACGTCGTTGCACTCGTCAGGCTCGAAGAAGGGCCTCAGATGATGACCAATATCATCGGCTGCGCACCCGAGGAAGTGAAAATCGGGATGATCGTGGAAGTTGTCTTTGACGACTGGACCGAGACCATTTCCATTCCCAAATTTCGGCCAGCCGAGACGGTGCCATAATCAACTCCGCGTCGCCAGCTGCAGCTTGACAGGACCGTGGTTCGTCCGACAACCTCGCAGCCGGAAGCATTCTCTCAACCTTGCTCTGACGCTTTCGTGACATTAGTTCCTCTTCTCGTAACGAACGCTCGGATCATCGACGGTAGCTAAACGTTAGTCGGAGACTTCTGCCATGGCACAGAATGAAATGTCGTCATCCGCCGGCAATACTTCGGCGGCAGGTACGGTTCCCGGCGGGATTGTGGGCGGTAGGGTATTAACCAGTACTGCGCTCATTGGAGCCGGAATTATGATTGAGCCCGAACTGTTGGGTGGCGCACTGTTGGGGGCAGGCATTATGTATGGGCTACCAGTACTCGGTCAAATCTTGCGACCCATCGCCACGACCGTAGTGCAGATCGGCTATTCAGCTGTTGCCGGGGTTGGTCAGCTCCGTGCCGGTGCTCGTGAGCAGGTCGGGAGTATCGTCAGTGCTGCACGCTCTGAGTATGAGCGCTCCCGTGCTGGAGCAATCCCTTCAGCTGAGTAGTTCAGAAACGCCAGAGGCTCAGCCTGCGCCGTCCCTTCCGTTTAATCCGATTTAGCGACCATACGTCAGCCTCACCAAGGTTTAGGACTCCCTGAATGGCGGCGCACGCGTTGGTGATGGTGCTATTGACCGGCTCTGCAGTGGTCGCTGCTGGCATAATCCTGGGTTGGTCGGCCGATCAAATTGCGAGCGCGACAGGGTTGGGCGAGCTGTGGACCGGGTGGGTACTGCTGGCAGGTGCCACTTCGTTGCCCGAGTTTGCAATTGACACTGCTGCAGTAAAGATTCACGCGCCAAACCTCGCCTGCGGCGATTTATTCGGCTCAAGCCTTACCAACATGGCAATTTTGGCGCTACTGGTTCTTTGGTTCGTCCCAGCGTCCGACGAAAATGACGACGTTTTGAATTCTAGGGATCTGCCTGAAGCAGCATTGGCGATCTTTCTTACAACTCTCGCCACCGCCTTCACTTTGGCCCATCATGATATCGGTGTTCGAGGTTTACGTCCTGAATCGCTAAGTATTCTCCTTATTTGGCTGGTTGGGACGCGCTGCCTATATCAGCGCCGTCGCGTGTCCACCCAACTCGGGCTTGGTGACCTTCCGGGGGCTCTTCGCTCCACTGGCCTGAAGCAGGCGCTTCGGTCGGTGCTGGTTTTTGCCGCCGGCGCGGGAATCATTTTGGTGGTCGCCCCAATCTTCGCGCACTGGGCGAGTCAGTTCGCAGCCCTAAGTGGTTGGAAAGAGTCATTTGTCGGTACCTGGTTGCTGGGCTGCGCCACTGCCCTGCCGGATTTAGTGTCATCGATTACCGCTTGTCGTCTTGGCGCCTTCGAGCTGGCATTCGCCAGTCTCTACGGCTCCTGCGCGTTCAACATGGTAGTTTTTTACGTAATGGATTTGGCGTCGTCGACGCCCGTGTTCTCGCTGCTCAACCCCGTTCTTGCGTTATCGGGAGTGCTCGCCACAATGCTGATGATCCTCGGAGTCTCACTTGTGAGGGTTCGCCGGCGACTCAGTATCACACGGGGCTTGAGAGGAGGATTTTTGCTCGCCTCCTATGGTTTAGCCATCTGGATCACCTATCGCTACCGCTGATCTGCGCAGTGGATGAAGGTCAAGATCATCGAATCGTGGCGGGGACTCGGCAGGTCGATTGAACCTGATATACCGGGCAAGAGTCATATACCGGGGCACAAGTCATCGCTCGACAACCCACTGATGATTTTGGGCATTTAAGGGTTGCTCGGCCGCGGCGCTACCGTCTCACCGTGCGATTATGTAGCATCATTCTAACGTCATCTTTCCGTCTTTGAACCGATTGGAGCCGGCCGATCGATGGATTTCAACTACACACCAGAACAGGAAGCATATCGGATGAGGGTTCGAAAATGGCTGGAAGAAAATCAGCCACCGCCCTTAACCCCAGAGGAAAGAGAGCATATCAATGAAGACTTACTCTGGGAACGCAACAAGAAATGGCACAAGCGTCTCTACGACGGGGGCTGGATCGGCCTGAGCTGGCCTCGCGAGTATGGCGGTCGAGGCGCCACGTTCATCGAGCAGCTCATCTTCCAACAGGAACTCGCTCGGCTCAATCTGCCGATGGGTGTGAATGTCCTGGGAATCATAATGACCGGTCCGGCGCTAATGCAGTGGGGGACACCAGCTCAGAAAGAACGTTACCTTAAGCCAATCCTGACTGCCGACGAAATCTGGTGCGAGGGTATGTCTGAGCCCGGGGCCGGCTCGGATCTGGCAGCGATCCAGACCCGGGCGGAGCTGCATGGCGATTACTTCGTCGTCAACGGCCAGAAAGTTTGGACCACCATTGCCCACCGCGCCGACTTTTGTCAGCTCTTTGTCAGAACCGATCCGACAGCACCCAAACATCGCGGGCTCAGCGCTTTGCTGGTTGATATGCACAGTCCTGGTGTGCGCGTTCAACCGCTGCGGCAGATTACCGGTGATGCTGAATTCAACGAAATCTTCTTCGAAGACGTACGGGTTCCAAAAGAAAACCTATTGGGCCCGCTGAACCAAGGATGGCAGGTTTTGCTTTCGACTCTGATGCATGAACGGTTTGGCATCAGCGAGACGATTGGTGGGAGCGAAGTTATCCTTACGCAACTTCTCGAACTCGCCAGGAAAGTTGAAATTAATGGTGTCACGGCCGCGGACGACCACGAGATCCGACAGCGACTCGCACAATTTGCCATCGAAGTGACGGCAAAGCGTTACAACGGGTTGCGCGCACTTACCAAGCGACTGAAGGGACAGCCGCCGGGCGCCGAATCTTCAATTGGTAAGTTGGTTTCAACCGAGCTTTCGCAGAAAATGACCAAATTCGCCTCGCGCTTGCTTGGTAATTTCGCCACCCTTGAACGCCATTCACTGTTCGCTCCGGATGGCGATTGGCTGCGACGGATTCTCCAGGTAGAAGCACTGACGATCGCCGGTGGTACATCTGCGGTACAGAAGAACATGATCGGTGAACGCAACCTTCACCTGCCCAGAGACTGATTCCGAGACCCGATCTTCACGGCGATCTATTATGGCAACCGTTCGAGCACGCCCTGTGAGAGTTTGAGTAAAAGTGAATCCTGTACACGTCGTAGGTGCGGGCCTCGCCGGCAGCGAGGCAGCCTGGCAGTTGGCTCAGCGTGGTCTCCCCGTGCGGTTATTTGAGATGCGACCGACACGCATGACTCCGGCTCATCAGACCGCTTTTTTTGGCGAACTGGTTTGCTCCAATTCCCTGCGAAGCGCGTCACTGGAGACCGCGGTGGGTCTCCTGAAGGAGGAAATGCGGCGCCTCGGCTCGCTCGTTATGATTGCTGCGGACCAAGCCCGAATCCCGGCGGGTAGCGCCTTGGCCGTCGACCGCAACATCTTTGCCCGTCTAATCACCGAAACTCTCAAATCTCATCCGTTGGTCGAAGTGGTACAGGCTGAGCTGGCAGCAATTCCTGAGGGTCCCACCGTTGTCGCGACCGGGCCGCTTACCAGCGATGCGTTAGGTGATGCATTGAGCCGGCTTATAGGACCGCGAAATTTGTACTTTTATGACGCGATTGCTCCTATCGTCACCGCTGACTCCATAGATTTCACCGTCGCCTTCAAGGCCTCGCGTTACGGGAAAGGCGGTGACGACTATATAAACTGCCCACTCACTGAGGCGCAATATGACTCTCTGATTGAAGCAATCGCGACAGCTGAAAAAGTTGAACTGCATTCCTTTGAACGACCCGTGTATTTCGAGGGCTGCATGCCGATCGAAGAAATGGTTCGGCGTGGCCCTCGCACACTGGCATTCGGCCCAATGCGACCGGTAGGGTTGCGTGACCCGAGAACCGGTACAAGGCCTTTTGCCGTGGTCCAGTTGCGACAGGACGATTATCTCGGTCATTTGTTTAACATGGTCGGTTTCCAGACCAAGATGACTTATTCTGCGCAGCGTCGCGTGTTTCGCATGATACCCGGACTTGAGCGGGCTGAATTTGTCCGGCTCGGCTCGCTTCATCGCAACACCTTCATCGATTCTCCGCGCCTGCTGCACCCGACCCTGCAGCTCAAGAAACGAGCCGATCTGCTTTTTGCTGGCCAAATGATAGGGGTTGAAGGCTATGTTGAATCGGCGGCGACTGGGTTGCTTGCAGGCGTCAACGCAGCGCAGATTGTGGCGAACCGGTCTCCTGTAGTCCCACCACCTGAGACAGCGTTAGGTGCACTGGTGGCCTACATCACCACCCCTTCGCGCCGTGACTTTCAGCCGATGAATGCGAATTACGGCCTGATGCCAGCCATCGATCAACGGTTGTCGGGTCGAGCACGCAAGATTGTGCTAGCCGAGAGGGCGCTCAAGTCACTGGATAGTTGGATCCGTTCGAACGGCCTTGAGAACTCGCATCTTTCAACCCGGTCATCCAGTGCGCAGATGAATTGAACCATCCACCGTCCACTTGCTGGCGATGTAATTGGTTGTGGCGAGGCCGCGATGAAGATTGCTTCGCTCGATGTCGGCTCGAATACGGTTCTGATGCTGGTGGCTGATTGCAGTGCGGGGCTTAGACCTAGGGTGTTGGCCGATCTCGCCCGCATTACTCGGCTAGGTCGCGGCGTCGATGCCAGTGGGAAGCTCGACCCAGGCTCTGCCCAACTAACACTCGACACAATCGCTGAGTTCACATCTGAAGCGAAACGCTTGGGCGCCAATCGAATCGTCGGCGTGGCCACCGCCGCACTGCGTGATGCCGCAGACGGGCTCGACTTCCTCACGCTGGTCAAGAATCGGACCGGCGTCAGCCTTCAAATCGTAACGGGCCAGGTCGAAGCCGAACTTTCGTATCTCGCAACTCAAAAGGGTCTCGAAATATCCTCACCGGAAAATTTGCTTATCGTCGACATCGGGGGAGGCTCGACCGAGTTGATTCGAGCCAATCTTGGGAACACGCTGGATCTGGTTAGTCTCCAGCTGGGCTCAGTTCGGTTGACCGAGCGAATTGTTCATCATGATCCACCTTTACCCAGTGAAGCGAAGCGACTGCGAGAGCTGGTCGACCACTCGTTGCGCCGGCTCGGATGGGTGTATCGACCTAGCAAAATGGTCGGAATTGCGGGCACGGTCACAACCTTGTGCGCCATTCGGTTGAGGCTGACACATTATCGCTCCGAGGTCGTCCATGGGTCCATCCTTGCTGCCGAAGATGTTCGAAATCTTATTCAATTGTTGGGTTCACTCCCCCTCGGGCAGCGCCGGCAGCTGCCGGGAATGGAGGTTGGACGAGCAGATGTTCTGTTTGCCGGAGCAATCATACTTGAGCGCATCATGAACCATTTTGGTTGTGCAGAGGTTATCGTTAGCGACCAGGGAGTACGCTGGGGATTGCTGTGGCGCGAACTCGAATATCACTCGAACCACAATTAGCTGCGCCGGGAAACACCCCGCGTCCCCAGCTTGTGGCAATCTCCTTCCAAATGCTCTTGGATTGCCGTTGCAGCGTGCGGGCTAACAGCGATGACTAAGTCCGAACTTATCGAACAAGTTGCCACAGCAATGCGCCAGCCGAAGAGCGTGGTCAGCGCGACAATCGAGCTGACTTTCAAACACATTGCGCGTGCGCTGCACGAACATCAACGCTTTTGTCTTCCCGGTTTCGGTACCTTCTCTGTCCGCGAGCGCAAAGCTCGCAATGGTTTCAATCCCCGAACCAACAGGAAAATGAAGATCCCCGCAGCTCGAACGGTTGGCTTTCGTGCTGCACCAAGCCTGAAGAAAGGCCTTTGACCACCGCGTCGCCAGTTGCGCCAGGGCGCTATCATCAAGATCTGACTGATTCGCGAACCGCCGCTGATCGTTCGTTCGCCTCGTCGGTCTTCCCGACGGACTCGGCTTGGATTACATTGCTACGCCTTAAGCCGCAAGGGACTACGGTGCTCTTGATGGTGGCAGTCGGGTTGGGGGCCGTTCTCCGTTTTGTCCACCTCGGCGCTCGCGAGATGTCCGCAGATGAGGGAGCCTCCTGGGCTGCTGCGAGTGCGTCTTCGCTCGGGAGGGTCTTGGAGCTCCAGCCCAAACTAAATCCTGGCAAGTTCGCCATCCACGAGCTGTTGCTTCATGGCTGGATGCAGATTTTCGGCGACGGGTTAGTATCCATCCGGGCGCTTTCGGCGCTCGCCGGCACCTTGGTAGTCGCTGTCGCCTTCCTGGTGGTTCGAGAGCTGTTCGATCTGAGTCGCTTAACGCTGACAACGGACGCGGAAGACAAAAGCCCAGATAGATCGTCGATAGCCCCAGCTGCTGCATTCGCAGCGCTGCTGATTGCCGTCAATCTGGTGTTCATCAAGTATGCCCGGGAAGGCCGGATGTACTCCATTGGACTGCTAGCTGCGGTGATCCAAGTCTGGGTCTTCTTGCGCAGCTTGCATCATTCGAGTTTGCTCTGGTGGTTCGCGACCGCACTATTCACCGCAGTTGCGATCGCGAGCACTTTCACGATGTTTCTGCTGCTGGCATCGGAAGCATTGTGGTTGGTATACCTGCTCCGCCATCGCAGCGCCACGCTCAACCATCGTATCGCCCTAACCAGCCTGGCGATTTTCGGCGCGCTACCACTGTTAGCCATACCAGCTCTCATTTACTGGCACGTGCGCGAAAACGCTCCGAGCCTCCTGGCTTACGCGTGGGCACCAGTCCCGCCGTTTTGGGCACCTATATCTCTGTTCAATAAGGCCACGGGCGACCTCGGCTTTCCGATTGCCCTTGTACTCGCACTGACTGGCTGGGCTCGTACTTGGAGCCGAGACCAAGATGTAGCGATGTTTCTGATCCTCTGGACGCTCTTTCCCCCGGTTCTGGCGCTGACAGCTTCCTACCTGATTCGTCCCGCCTTCGTCGAACGTTATGTGGTTGTCAGCTTTGTACCTTTCTTTATCTTGGTCGCCCTGGGCTTGCAAAGCTTCAAAGGCGCTGTGGCGAAACGCGCTTTGTCGGCACTGGTCGTGCTCACCGCTTTAGCGCACCTATACGCTTACTGGCAGCATCCTCATGACGTAGAATGGCGCGAAGCCGTCCAAATTGCGACGGCGTCGCCTGCAGATACCGTCGTCGTTGCACCGCCATATGCAATCGACGTGGTTCGTTATTATCTGCAGAAGCTAAACCGGAGGCGCAATGTCAGTCCAAGTGTTGGTTCCTCAGGGACTGTTGCAATTGTCGCGGATACAGGTATTTCATCTGTCGAGCGGGAGCAGATCGCGGCAGCCTTCCCCTACTTGGTCAAGCGACTGCGTGGCGTCACGGTTCGCCAACAACGTCTCGGAGCATCTTAACATGGGAAATCAGACGGTTGATTTCGATAAACTGAAGAGCGAGCAGAAACGCGACTGGGATAGCGCGGCGGCCGGCTGGAAAAAGTGGTGGCCAGTGCTGGAACGTGCTGCGCAGCCGGTTAGTGACCGACTGGTCGACCTCGCAGGCATCGGCGCGGGCGCCAGGGTGCTGGATGTTGCTACGGGCAGTGGCGAGCCGGCCATCACCGCCGCTCGCCGGGTTCTCCCTGGCGGCTTCGTGATTGCGGTCGACCAGTCGCCCGCGATGCTCATGGTAGCTCGGGAACGCGCTAATGCCTTAGGTATCTCGAATGTCACTTTTCACGAAAGCGACGGTGAATTGCTCTCGATTGAACAGACCGACTTCAACGCAGTCTTGTGCAGGTGGGGTTTGATGTTCATGCCTGACATCGACCGCGCCTTGAGCGGCTTCTCTCGCCGGCTCATTTCAGGTGGACGGATTGCCTTGGCCGTTTGGGCCGGCGCCGATAAGGTTCCGATGATCAGTATCGGTGCTGAGGCTGTGCGCAGATTGGCGAACCTGCCTCCTCCCAGCCCCGGTGCGCTCGAGCCTTTGCGGCTAAGCGATCCGACCGTGGTAAAAAGGGCATTGGAGCAGGCTGGCTTTCACGACATCACGATAGAACGAATGCCCGTCACGTTTGAATTCGACTCGGCGGAGGATTTCACACAAATGCGCGAAGATGTAGCGCCCGGTTTCCGTGCGTTGCTCGATCGCCAGCCCTCGCAGTTGCGCCGCCAAATCACCGCCGCGGTAACGGAGGCAGCCTCAAGGTTCGTCCAGAGCGATGGCAGGTTGCGTGTCACGAACGAAGCAATTCTGTTTGCCGCGCAGAGGTGAACACGGCGCCAGCTTGCCCAAGGCGCAAAAATTCGACAGCAGCTCGTCCTCGCCGTTGGCGATAATGCCCTCGACGCGGGCCTCACGATAGATATCGGTAGGCGAAACGCTCAATACCCCTGCACAATGGCTCCGGCAGCAACCTCCAGACCTCGGTCAGAATCCGACGCCTGACTGACAGAACCTCGCTGCTGGGAGGATCATGCGGCGCCACTGGATAGAAAGCATAGGGCAACGGCGTCGATCTGCCTCCCAAACCATGTTTGAAACGGTTCAGGCCGAGGTTACGGACATCACTGCGTCCGAGGTCGAGTCGCTGAAATCTTCCGGCGCAGTGCTCCAGTAAAGACCATGCCAGCAGGTGTCCAGCACCCGATGTTTCGCTCGAATAACGTGCGCTCCATTTGTAGTGTAACGTGTCGCCGTTGCTGAGAAGGAAAATCGCCGCGATATCGCGTTGTCGATGAGATGCAAGCCAGATATCGACGTTATCCCCAAAATGCTGCAGTAACGCGTGAAAAAAACGCAACGGTTGACAGGGCAGTCCCATGCGACGGCGCGACCGTAGGTGCAGACGATAAAAACGGCCGACGATTTGCGCCGAGTTGCCGTGTTCTACCGTGATTCCCGCCTTGAGCGCCTTGTTTACGTTGCGCCGAAAGTTGGTCTCCAGACCACGGTAGAGCGCGGAGGTCGATCCAGAGATGTCTAAATGCCAGGCCAGAAAATGGTCAGCGGTTTGCCAATTGGGGCGAGCAGCCATGCCGCGAATCTCAAACCGCTCGTTCCCAAATTGTTCGCACAGAGGTCCGAACAACTCGTCCTCGCTGTTCCTCTCCAAACTCAGCGGTGGACACTCATCCGAAAACGGCAAAGCTACCCACCATCGTGCTAGCGGTCGTCGCACGCGCGCGAACAACACCCCCGCCTGAGCCACGCCGCCGCATTCAAACAATGCAGCGCGGAATTCAAATCCATATGTCCAGCGCAGTGCCTCGATCCAAGGTTCGGAATGATACAAGGTTGCCCGTTCACTCGAACGAGTTAGCGCGCGCCATTGCTCATAGACTTGTTGCAACGGCTCGAATCTGAGAACGCCGGTTCCTGGATGGATTGCCTTCCGGTTAAGCATTCAGGGAGGCTATCAGTCATTGACGAGCGACCACTTCGGGGTCGAGCTCGTTGTCGCCACTTTGCTAACCCTCGTCCCTGGTCTGGGCCCAATCCTTCCCTGTGGACGCATCGATGGTCTCGCCCTGCGTAGATCTGCTGCCTTTGCGCCTCAAGCGACGAGTCGATCAATACCTCCGGCGGCTTTGCTATTTGAGGTGCTCTCCAGCTTTTAGGTCGGTCTTGCGATCATACCAGCTCGCCGGCGAAGGTCGCAGCCATCGCTTCGGCATTTTTTCTGAGGTTCGTCTTGAAGCGGCAACCTCCTTTCAGTTCAAAAGCGACAGTTGTGCCGCCAACTCATGAACGGCCCCTCAGCGCGGCTAGCACTTCCTCCACATGGCCATTTACTTTCACTTTGGGAAACACTCGAGTGACGGTACCGTCTTTGTCGATAATGAAAGTAGTGCGTTCGATGCCCATAAATTCCCGGCCGTAAAGAGATTTGCGCTTATAGACCCCATAGGCTTTTGCCACCTGGTTGTCCGAATCGCTCAGCAGCGGGAACGTCAGCCCATATTTTTCGGCAAATTTCCGATGTGACGCGGCACTATCAGCACTTACTCCAACAACCTGAGCGCCCGCCGCCCTTATCTGGTCGAGTTGGTCGCGAAAAGAACACGCTTCATTGGTGCATCCTGGTGTCATGTCTTTGGGATAAAAATAGAGTACCACGGAGCCGCGCTCACACAGCTTGGTCAACGAGGTGCTGTTACCGTGCTGGTCGGGTAGGGTGAATTCTGGTGCTTTTTTTCCCAGCAAATCCGCTTCCTGGATCCTAAGTTTTTTGGGCCTAGTTTCGATGCGACGCTTGGTCCCGGCTTCCTTTGCTCTTACAGATTGACGTGTGCCACCAGTCATGACCTGTCTCCGTTCCCTAGAGCTTCCAGGCAAAGTTCCGCTCGGGCGCGCTTCACACCGGCGGCTGCAGCCGCCGACTCGTAATTTATGCCACCATCTTTTGCGGTTTCGCGCCCTGCCCAGTTGACGAAATTGGCCTTAGGTTTTAGACTTGCGCCGGGTAATTCATAACCTACCTTAAATTCATGGCCGTTTATACCGAGCTCAAAAAATCCTTAATCGACGAGCTCGCTGACGACTATAACCTCGGCCGCATAAACAATGTAAGCCCGATCCGCGAAGGGTCTGTCAATTCGAATTACCTGATCGAAACCGCTAAGGCCCGAGTGGTTTTACGGATCGATGAAGTCAAGAGCGAGGCGGAGGTCAGACGCGAAATCGACCTGTTGGCCTTTTTGCGCAACCACGGGTTCCCTTGCCCGCACCCCTTGCAGGATCGCATGGGGCGCCTTTATCGTGAGTACGAAGGTAAATGTCTATCGCTGTTCCGCTACATTGAAGGCCGCGTCCTCGCTGAGTCGCGCCTGAGACTGGGCCATTTGGAGGAGGCGGGTCGAGCACTGGCGAAACTTCACATAATTGGCAAAGGGTACAAAAAAGGAATCGACAATCGCTTCAGTTTCGAACGAATCGCTGATTTGTACTTTGCCGTTCGCGGACGGCTCCCCAGCTATTTCCGCAAGGTTACCAGAACTCTCGAAGACGAGATCGAGTACCTGACGCGATATCTCGAGAGCAAATTGCCTAAGGGCATCATTCATGGCGATCTGTTTGCCGACAACCTGCTCTTTCGTGGCGAAAAGCTAACGGCGGTGCTCGACTTCGAAGCGGCATGCCGCGGAAAATTCATCTTCGACATCGCGACAGCGGTTAATGCCTTGTGTTTCATCGATGGCGGCTATTCGCTTGACCGGTTCCGACACTTAATGCGCGGCTACGAATCGGTGCGAACCCTCTCGCTGGCAGAGTGGGACGCTTTTCCAAACGAATTGCGCTATTCTTCCCTGCGCTTTACGGTCACGCGGTTGCACGATTTCTTTTTGCGCCCCGTCAACGGCGCACAACGAGTCAATAAAGATTTTGATGAATTTTTCGAACGCCTGAGAGTCCTGCGCCGCGAACGAGAGGGCGGGATGGAAGCCCTGCTGATGGCGATGGCAACCGGCTACGATTATCGAAAGTACCAGAAGGTCAAGGCTGGAGAACGGCTCAAGGCATGAGCTGGCCCCAACTTCTGTCGGCGAGCCAAATCAACCGCTCGCCTCGTCACTGAAAACGAGGAGAATCTCAGCCTGCCCACGTGAATCCGATTCTGGAAGCTCTAGACCGTCAGCGCCCGTCGCTGTGGCTTGAAATCGCGCCGCCGCGTGGCATTGCGACGGAATCCCTTCTAACCAAGCTCGCGAGCCTTCGCGGTCATGCTGATGTGATCAATCTGGCCGACAATGCTTTGGGCAGGGTCAAAATGTCTGGGCTGGTATTCGCCTCTATTGTCAAGCAGCGCCTGGGCATACCTATTGCTCTGAATCTCTCCTGCCGTGACCGCAACCGCTTCGCGCTCAAGTCTGATTTGCTTGGCGCCGGCGCTCTGGGTATCGAAGCGGTCGTCGCGTTGCGTGGCGATTCCCTGCCCAAGGATGGTAGCGGGGGTGCGCGACCAGTACATGATGTCGACACGTTTGGTCTCCTGCGAATAATCGCCGACCTCAACCGCGGTGACACAGGGGAGGGTAAAAGGCTTTTGAAAACCCTTCCCGCTTTGCTTCCGGGAGTAGTCGGCAATCCTAACCGCGACCCACTGGAACCTGAGATCGATCTTCTGCGCCGGAAAGCAGCGGCAGGCGCGCAATTCGTGGTCACACAGCCGGTGTTCGATCGGGCGACGGCATTGACCTTTGCCGAAGCTGCCCATCGTTTTGGGTTGCGGGTCGTCCTTGGCATCCTGCCGCTTAAGCGTGAATCGATGGCCGATTATATGAAGCAGAAAATCAAAGACTTGCGTCCCGCTGCCCATCATCTGGAGCGCTACACCGGACTTTCGGACGATGACGCGCGCCGGATGTCATTGGATTTCAACCTCTCACTGATGGACGGACTGGCCGCGGACGTGGCAGGCTTTAACATCATGAGCGGTGGAGGACCCTCACTTGCCATCGAACTCGCGCTCGCATGGAGTCGTCATGTCCGAGGACGTCGTCTCTGAAGGTGCATCAGTAAGAAACCACGACCGGCGAACCGCAGAAGAGGCGGTACGGAACATCCTTCGACACGTCGGCGAGGATCCGCACCGAGAAGGCCTTATCCGTACACCTCGCCGTGTCGTTGAGGCGTACGAGTATCTGACCAGCGGCTACGCTCAGGACCCCAAACAGGTGATTAATGGTGCGCTATTCACTGAAGAGCAGTACCAAGAGATCATCCTGTGCCGGGATGTCGACTTTTATTCGTTATGTGAACACCATTTGCTGCCGTTCATCGGTAAAGCGCATGTGGCCTACCTACCGAACCGCCACATTGTCGGCTTGTCGAAAATCGCTCGGCTCGTTGAAATCTATGCACGACGGCTGCAGATTCAAGAACGACTCACCACTCAGATCGCTCAAACTATCATGGACGAGATAAAGCCGCTTGGGGTGGCGGTCGTCCTTGAGGCCGAACATCTGTGCATGCGCATGCGAGGAGTCGAGAAGCAGAACTCATACGTCACCACCTCAGCGATGCTTGGACGTTTCCGTAGCCACTTTGAAACTCGCCAGGAGTTCATGAATCTGTTGCGCAACGGCAAAAGCTGATCCGGCCAATGGCAGTGCATCGCAATTTCGTTTCGCCGTTGCACGAGCCCGCGCCGGAATTGCTCGCCGAGCTGGCCAACGCGGCACTGCGTTATGTCAAGTCAGGGCAGACGGTCGGGCTTGGCAGTGGCCGGGCTGCCAATGCGTTCGTCCGCGCCTTGGGAGAGGCGGGCATTAGTGTTCGAGCGGTGCCAACTTCGACGGCTACTGCCGAGCTTGCGCGTTCCTACAATATCGAGCTGGTCGATTTGGCTGCGGTCAAGCGACTGGACGCCGATTTCGACGGTGCCGACGAGGTTGACCCCAGGCTAAATATGATCAAGGGGCGCGGCGGTGCCATGGTCCGCGAAAAAGTGATTGCGACGGCGTCGCGACGGCGGATTTTTCTGATTTGGGATGGGAAGCTTGTGCAGCAGTTGGGTGAGCGCGGCAACTTGCCAATTGAGGTCGTTCCTTTCGCTGCGCCACTGGTCGTGCGCGAAATAGCCAAGCTTGGTCTAAAACCGAAGATCCGACGCGACCACGAGGGCCATGAGGTTTACAGCGACAACGGCAACCTAATCCTGGATTGTGGCGTAAGCCGCATGAGAAATCCCCGGCGGCTTGAATGCGATCTCCTGAGCATCCCAGGCGTGGTAGGTACAGGTCTGTTCCTCCAAATGGCTGATGTGGTGTTGGTTTTGTCCGCCGGAGGCAAAATCAGCGCGCTACGCCGTTCTGCTCAGAGGTAATGGCGGGTCGGCATGCTCCCCTTAAGATTTAAGAGGACTACTCAAGCACGATGAGAGAGAGCTTGGAGACGGATTTTTTTGACGCCCCGTCGCCCCGTATCATCGCACACCGCGGCGCCAGCGCTGAATACCCCGAGAATACGCTGCCCGCGTTTCGCGCCGCCGCGGAGATACCGGTCGATTACATAGAACTCGACGTTCACTGCACACGCGACGGCGAGGTAGTGGTCATTCATGACGAAGGATTATCACGCATCGCCACTGACGATCGGCTGGTTGCCAATCTCACCCTGAGAGAGCTTGAGATGGTAGATGCGGCTTTTAATTTTTCGCCGGATGGCCTGCGATGGCCGTTCCGAGGTAAGGGTATCCAGGTGCCCAGACTTGAGCAGGTCCTGAGGTCGTGGCCCGATTTGCGATTTGTCATCGAGTTTAAACCTGCCGATCCGGTCATTGCCGACGCTACTCTTGATGTCGTCCGTGCCACCCGGATGGAACGCCGAGTGCTGTTTGCCAGCGAACATCTGGCGCCAATCGCACGCGCAAGAATACTGGCGCCACAAATACCGACCAATCTGCCCGCGAGCGAGATCCGTGCCTTTATTGAGGCTATATCGTCGGGAAACGCACACTATAAAGTTCATGGCGACGCTTTGCAGGTTCCGCCAGACTATCATGGGGTGAAACTCGTAAGCGGCGAGACGGTAGCGGCGGCTCATCGCTGCGGCCTCGAGGTTCACGTTTGGACCATCAACGATCAGTCGCAGATGGAAGAACTGCTGGAGCTTGGCGTCGACGGCATCTTTACCGACTACCCAGCTCGCCTGATCACGCTGCTGCGGTCACGTGAGTCGCGAGCGTGATGCCTGAACGCAGGAGACGAACTGATGAAACTCGACATTGGCATATCAACCCGCGAGCTAAGTGAAGTACCTTCGGAGGCTAAGCGGGCCGAAGAACTAGGATTCGATGCGCTCTGGTCTATGGAGGCCGGCAACGATGGCTTGCTGCCCTTGGCGCTGGCAGCGGAACATACGCGGCGAATTAAACTGGGTCCTGCGGTCGCAATAGCCTTTCCTCGCAGCCCTATGGCAATGGCCTATACCGCTTGGGATCTGGCTGCTCTTTCCCAAGGCCGTTTCATCCTTGGTCTGGGCACCCAGGTCAAGGGTCATATCGAGCGGCGGTACGGGATCAAATGGGAGGCGCCGGTGGCCAAGCTCCGTGAATACATCTTGTCCCTCAAGACGATCTTTCAGTGCTGGGCGGACGGTGGTCGCAAACTCGCGTTTCAGGGCAAATACTACAACTTCTCCCTGATGACCCCATTCTTCGCTCCGCGACCACATAATTATCGCATCCCCATTTACATTGCAGGTGTCAATGAACATATATTGAGGCTCGCGGGGGAGCACTGCGACGGATTGCATGCGCATCCATTTACCTCGCCCAAGTACCTGCGCGAGTTCCTGATTCCGCATGTAGAAGAAGGGCTCACAAAGGCAGGGCGCAAGCGCCAGGATTTCACCATTTCCACCACTGCGTTCGTAGTCGTCGGCCGTAATCAAGAAGAGCTCGAAAGAGCCAAAGCCGGTGTTCGCCAGCAGATTGCTTTTTACGCTTCGACTCGCACTTACCGGATCGTGCTCGAGATGCATGGATGGGGCGAAATCGCTGACCGCCTCAATCAAATGGCGGCGCAAGGTAATTGGGGGTCGATGGGAAACCTAATCAGCGACGAAATGCTAGACGTCTACGCGGTCAGCGGCACGTATGACAATATTGGCGAAAAAGTGCAGGAGCGCTTCAGCGGGCTGCTCGACAGGGTGGCGTTTTATCTGCCCTACAAGGCGGCTTTCGATGACGGCGTTTGGCGAAAACTCTGCAAGCAATTTAATGGCTGATCCTAACCCGCCCTCGATGTCAGGGGCCTGAATCCGCCTGAGAGCTATGGCGATACACGCCCTATATGTCCTCTCCCCGCAGTGGAAGAGCGTTGGTGGCCTCCTCGATGAGTCGATCAACGGTCCCTACTTTCGCGCCGTCAAGAGCACGCGCCGCACTCTGGTGGGGAGCACGACCATTAACGGCATCGAAGTTTTCGTGAAACGCGTTAATAGCGACTCATGGGTCAAAGGTTTGGTCGCGCGGGTGTGCGGCTCACATGCGCAAAGAACTATTCGTGGTGCCAGGTTGCTGGGAAGCGTGGGATGCAGCTTCCCGACGATCCTTGCGGTTTTCGAGCGACGCCGCCACGCTTCCGTCGCAACCAGTTATATTGTGACCGAATACCTCCGTCGACCAAAAACGTTGAGTCGTTTTGCTCTTGCAGACGGGCGTGATTATGCGTGGCGACGGAGATTGTCCAAAGCGCTGGCTCAGGCGATTCGCACTTTGCACGACGCAGGTTGCTACACGCGCGACCTTCAGGAAACCAACTTGATGCTTGAGTCTCACGATGGCATGCCAAAGTTGTATTTTACTGACTTGGAAGACTTCCGATGGCTCCCAATCGTGCCTCAGTACCTGAAGTTGCGCAATCTTCTCCAGCTTGACCGCAGCATCGGAAGGTTTGTTTCTCGCACTGATCGCCTGCGCTTCCTTCACAACTATTTAGGGGACAACTTAAACCGAGCAAAACTGCACACAGTGGTTGCTCGTCTCTACCGAATGCGCCAACGGGCCGAACGAAGAAGGATCCGCCGCAAGCGATTAGACCCAATTATTACGCCATGGTCAGCCCAACTGCGGGCCGCCGATATTTCGCGAAGCCGGATCAACTGCACCATCTCACCTACGGATTAGTTTTTATCGATTGCCACGCAGGCTATGGCGCTGCAAGCATTCAGACGCGATTTCACCTATCACACCGAACGCATTCATTCAGTTGGTGGAGGAACCGTATTGCGTGACGCGATGCTGGGACTCAACGACGGCTTGGTGGCAGCGTTCGCGGTCACGTCCGGGGTAGCAGGTGCGTTCAATTCGAACGAAATTGTCATAATGGCCGGCTTGGCGGAAATGCTGGGGGGAGCGGTATCCATGGGTTTGGCCGCTTATGCCTCCGTTCGCGCTCATCAGGAGTTTTACAGAAGCGAAGAACAGCGGGAGCGCGAGGAAATTACCAAATGGCCCGAACACGAACGTGACGAGATTCGTGCCATCTATCGTGACAAAGGGTTCAGTGGTCCACTCCTCGACCAAATAGTGGCACATATAACCGCGGATCCAACTCGATGGCGTGGCGTGATGATGCGAGAAGAGCTGGGCTTTGGCGCCGAAGTTATGGAGCCCGCGAGCCGCTCGGCCTTGACGGTCGCTGCCGCATATCTGATCGGCGCCGCCGTGCCAATGTTGCCCTACCTATTCGCTGTCCCCGCATTCGGGGTATTGCTTTCGGCGCTCGCCACGATTAGCGCGCTGTTCATGGTAGGTGTCGCTAAGACCGTACTGACGGGCCGACGCTGGTGGCAAAGCGGCATCGAGAGCGTAGCCATAGGTATAATTGCAGCCACCGTAACCTACAGCGTCGGTCGGGCATTCGGCACCAGGTGAGTGCTACCATCCTGGTGAGCGTCTCGTATTTCATTCAATCAGGTTCGGCTGGAAGCGCTGTTTCTTAGCACTTCAAAGCACTGACCCCCTGAAAAGCTGGTCGCGCTGAGGTGGATGCTGGAGCAGGTTTACCGCCCATTTTCGTGCTACTCTTAATGCCTCTTCGGCTCGGTTAAAGAGCCGCTCACGATACATCGTCCCCCAAACATAGACGTCAACCGAGGGCTCATCCGTAAGCGTTACGTCAATCATCCAATCCTCAAGCTCGGGTCCGCATATCAAGAGTCTCAGCAAGCAGCCATGGTCCAACACAATTCCACGTGCTCGCTTAGGTAACCTGAACTCCTCTTTGATGCGTTTTACTAGTCTGGGCGGATAATGCTCCTCGGTCATCGGAACGTATGCCCAACTGCCTTCGGGTGGATCAGCCGCACGCGCTATACGCAAGTTGTTGTCAGTTAGATCCTCCTTCGCCCGCTCTTGCTGATAGTCCTTAGCTATCGAGTAAAAGGTCATTGAGACCGGCAACTGTGGTAGATCACTCTCGGCCTTGGTTCGCTGAGGTTTCTTGGTGCTGGTCTCGACCCACCAGCGATTTTCCACATTAGCTTTCAACGCAATCCCCGTTCTATCTGCCTATGCACTTTTTTTGCGCCGACTTGATTGTCGTCTGGCACCACGATTTCTCAGGCTGGCCGCGCGGCGGTTAAAACCGGCCCGGGAGGAATAGCATACGTGCAGGGATTTGATTCGGGATCGCGGAGACCTGGCTGACACGAATCGAGTCCGCCGCATCCCCGTCCTCAAGCCTCGCACCATCCGGAAGGTGAAGGCATCCGCTTTGCGCTCGGCATCGCACCAAAACACATAATGGGCCAGCTCGTGATAGACTGTCTGCACCCACATTCGCTCGCTGCGGTAAACTCGGCCGCGCTTCCAATTTTCTGGATGTATGAGATGGATTCGACCATCCTCGAAGGTCCGGCCGGCCGTTCGACCCGAATCGATATACTCAAACCAGTGAATTTTGGGCCTTTTAACGCCGTAAAAGCGGCAAAAATCGGAAATAGCTTCTCGAAAAATTGATTCCCGATGAGTCTGGAAATATTCGGTGAGTTTGCGGTCAATCTCACGACGCTGCCCGAGAGGTGGAACCAGCATGCGCACGGACTTCTCTCTCCTCGTCGAAATGATAGAAATACGATTGAATCATAGTCAAATGCACCATCGATATAGGTCAGAGCCGGCCCGTTTTAGGGAGTCGACGCAAGCTTCTGGCCGATTCTCACTCTCGACTCGGCCGATCCCCTTTAACTTTATCGCGATGAAGTCTAATTAATTTCGTACTAGTAGCGCTATTTTAATTACATTTGCTCTAGGGTCCTGGCTTGGCCCGAATGTTCGTGGAGTAATGGTAGCGAAACTGCAAACTGCAACAGGATCGATGCCTCAAAATCTTGAAACACTTAAGGGCTGTTAAGCTAAAAGCGACCAATGGACAGTGCTAAACGTCATACGCGCAAAATCCGAGTCGGCACCTTGGAACTCGGTGGGGACGCCCCGATTGTGGTCCAGTCAATGTGTGCCACCCGAACCATCGATATCGACGCGACGGTTTCTCAAGCTCACCAATTGTCTCATGCGGGAGCCGGAATAGTCCGAGTTGCTGTCGACAACGAAAGGGAAATCGAGGCACTCAAAGAAATTCGCCGTCAAACAAAAGGGATAAACCTCTCAGTCGATCTCCAGGAGAATTATCGGATAGCCGATAAAGTCGCCCCTTATGTCGACAAGATCCGTTACAATCCCGGTCATCTGCATCACATTGAAAGAGCGAAGCCAATCCCCCAAAAGGTAAAATGGCTGGTCGATGTAGCGCGAGATCACGATATCGCCATTAGGATCGGGGTCAATTGCGGCTCTGTTGCCCCTTCTTTTCTCCAAAAGTTCGCTGGTGACCAGCTCGCTGCCCTGGTTGAGTCTGCCGTATATCACTGCGAATTGATGGACGAATTCGGCTTTGACCGTTTTGCCGTTTCGCTCAAAGATTCAGACCCGGCCAAGGTTATTTCGGCGAATCTTCAGTTCAGTCGCCGACGACCCGAAGTCCCCCTCCACCTTGGTGTCACGGAGGCGGGATTGCCCCCTGACGGCATTATCAAGTCCCGTATTGCGTTCGAAAAACTTCTCTCGCAAGGCATCGGTGACACGATCCGCGTATCCCTGACTCTCCCAAATGAACGCAAACACGAAGAAGTTCAAGTTGGCCATCAAATTATCAGGGATGTGGCCGCCGGGCGCTTCATTTCAGTACCCGACTTCGGCTCAGGCTTGAACATCATTTCCTGCCCATCCTGTTCTCGGGTCGAGAATGAACGGTTTGTCGAACTAGCCGAACAAGTCAAAGAAATAACCGCATACGCATCCAGGCACCGTATAACGATTGCGGTTATGGGTTGCCGGGTCAACGGACCGGGCGAAACCGATGACGCTGACCTTGGTTTGTGGTGCGGCCCGACTACTGTCAACCTCAAGAAAAAAAGCCATAAGATTGGCACCTTTAGATACGAAGAGGTCCTCCCTCGCTTGAAGCTCGAAGTGGACAAACTGATCGCCGAACAGCAGGCATCAGGCTAATGAGCCAGCCCCTCAAGTGGGCGGCTTGCATTCTGTGTAGACGGATGCTCCCTAACGAGAACTAGATAGTCAGTGTAATTTCCTGTAAAAATCCTACGCAATGACAGAAGCGCGGTCAGAAAGGTTACGCTGGCGCACCCCAAGGCAAAGCTTGTCGTTTTCTTTGGCCGTGCTTCTCCTTGTAGTGCAATGCTTCGCGAGTGCCCACCTGCATCCAAGACAATGCCGATCAGTTTACGGCTCAGCTGTCACGGATCTGACCGATGGTGGTTGGTGCGCGCTTTGTTCTTTCCATCAGTACTCTCCCGCACTCTCGCCCAATGCACCCATTCTGGCTGTGGGAGCGGTTATCGGTTCAGTTGAACTCTATGCCGCTCAATCTTGGCCCTTATACGCGTTCAATTCGTATCTCTCAGGGCGATCTCCCCCGCTTGCCGTCTAGCGCCGACCAGATCCAACAGAAGACTCGATTGATAGCGCTCACGGTTGCGCGCGGCGGGTTCTGATTCACCGCCGTCTTGGCGATCGTGACCGCGGGGAGGCCGTAGCATGAGAAGATCGAGCCTGCTCCTTGCGCTTTGTGTAGCTCATCTTTTTCTTAGCACACCCGCAAGTTCTGTTAGTTATGGCTCGCAAAAGGTAAATGGACGCGTGACTGATGCTCTGGGGCGGCCCGTGAGTGGCGCGGAGTTGGTGCTCCAGTATGAAGATGGACGAATAATTGCGCGTACCCGGAGCGGACCAAATGGTCTTTTCGAGTTTGCACATGTCCGCCCCGGCACTTACGCCATAGTCGTCAACAAACCCGGTTTTGAGACCGCCACGTCGATCGTGACTGTGACGCCGACCGGCGCCAAACCGGTCGAGATCCCGATGGAGGCGCAGACGGCGCTCAACTTGCGAGTCGTCGCCAAGCGTCTCGACGTGGCCCGCAATGGCCTTAGCGCAGAGACGGGAGGAAGCGTCTATCGCTTCAATCAAAAAGCCATTCAACAATTGCCCCAGGGCTCCAACACTCAAATGACTGACGTTTTACTACAGGCCCCTGGGGTAGCCCAGGATTCTTACGGTGCGGTCCACATCCGCGGAGAGCACGCCAATATTCAGTACCGAATCAACGGAATTGAGCTGCCTGAAGGCGTGTCTACGGGATTTTCCGAAACTTTTAGCCCTCGCTTCGCTAAAAGCATCTCTCTGCTAGAAGGAGCGTTACCTGCACAATACGGGTACCACACGGCCGGCGTAGTTCAGATCCAAACCAAAAGTGGGGAAAGCTTAAGTGGTGGCGATACTGAAATGTATGGCGGCCAACGCGGCACCTTGCAGCCAAGTTTTGAATTAGGCGGTTCGAAGGGCAATCTGAATTACTACGCGACTGGCTATTACCTTCAGAATAATCGAGGGCTGGAGCCACCCACGCCCGGCCCGGAAGCTATTCACGACTTTGCCACTATCGGCAATGGCTTTGCTTATTTGTCATACCTTCCGACTGCGACCAGTCGCATCAGCTTGATCAGCGGGTTTAATCTTGCGAATTATCAGATCCCGGCCAACCCTGACCAATGTCCTGCTTTCAACCTGGCAGGAGTACCGAATACCTTCTTTTCGCGATGTCCCGCGATCGGTCCCGGTGGAGTGCCCAATTTTCCTTCAGCCAATATCCGCGAGACACAACTCGAGCAAAACTACTTCGGTGTTTTCGCCCTCCAGGGCCTGTTGGGCAAGGCGTTGGATTACCAGATAGCTGCGTTCAGCCGATATTCCACTCTCTCGTTTCATCCCGATCAGAGGGGCGACTTGATCTACAACGGCGAAGCTTCTCGTATCTTTCGCAGCGATTGGGCGAACGGGCTTCAAGGCGATTTCGCTTATCGGGCATTTCCGCGGCACACCCTGCGTGCCGGTTATTATTTTCAGGGTGAACATGCGGAAATTGACAACCACGCGCTGGTCTTTCCCGGAGGACCTGGTCGTCAGCGTAGCGATCAGCCGCACTCAATCGTTGACGACACCGGCTTAACCGCCTGGCTCTACGGCATATACATACAGGATGAATGGAAACCGCTTGCCAGATTGACTATCGACTACGGCGCGCGATTCGATCTTTACGACGGCCTCACTCGTTCGGACCAGGTCAGTCCCCGCGTCGCAGCCATTTATCAACTGTTCGATACGACAGCGCTCCACGCGGCCTACGCGCGCTACTTTACGCCGCCACCCTTGGAAACAGTTTCTGCTGAGAGTGTGTACAGATTCGTCGGTACCTCGGCGCAACCGACGGTGCTCACAAATTCAAATATCTCACCCGAGCGCTCTCATTACTTTGACGCTGGAATTACCCAAAGTCTTCCCCTGGGACTTAAGGTTGATGTGGATAGCTACTACAAGAAGTCGCGTGACTTGCTCGATGAAGGTCAGTTCGGTCCAGCTTTGATCTTTATTCCGTTCAACTATGACAAGGGTCGTCAATACGGCGTCGAATTCAGCGCCTCACTCACTCACGAAAGGCTGACCGTTTATACCAATTTTGCTTACGCGGTCGCTCAAGGTATTGACATCGTTTCAAGTCAATTTCTCTTCAATCCAGCTGAGTTGTCTTACATCAAGACTCATTATGTATTTCTCGATCATGATCAGACTTTCTCTGCCAGTTGGGGTATTGCTTATAATTATCGAGACTTCTTGTTTACGCTCGATGGCCTTTATGGCAGCGGCTTGCGCACTGGCTTGGCCAACACCGGTAATCAACCCTTCTATGTTCAGTTTGATGTTGGGATCGTTAAACGCGTGGTACTCCCGGAAGTAGGCCAACTGGAGGCGCGAATCGCCGTTATAAATTTGGGGGACTGGATATATCAGCTTCGTAGCGGTTCCGGGATTGGGGTCTTTGCTCCGCAGTATGGACCGCGGCGGTCATTCCTGGGTGGAGTAAAGTGGTTCTTGCCATGGTCCAGATCCAGTGCCGTCACCCAATGATCGACTAATAATTCCAAAGTTCCGAAAATCGCACCTATCGAGGTTTTGAGGTTATGCAGGAATTAACTGCAGCGTGGGTGGCACTCAAGCTGGGTGGCGCGATGGTGTACCCCCTCCTCATTGTTGGAGGACTAGCCTTGATCATCATTGTTGATCGCGCTGCCGTCTACATGTCGATCTTGCACTTGCCTAAAACTCTTACGAACCTGATCGAGGCACGCGACTTTTCATGGACCGAATTGGAAGCTGGAATGCTCAAACTTCGCCCAAACAACGCCTATCGGCGCTTTCTAGGAGCCATTGCCCAAAATCGAAACCAACCGGCGTGGTGGGTGGAATCGCGTGCCGGTGATGAGGCGGCTTCGATTGAAGGAAGTCTCAACCGCGGGTTGTGGGTGCTCGAAACAGTGGTGACCGGTGCTCCGCTGATGGGGCTCCTGGGTACAATTACTGGAATGATGCAGGCGTTTAGGGTAATCGGCGCCTCCAGCCTGGTCGCTCCCACTCAAGTCACCGCCGGCGTCGCGCAAGCTCTCATCGCAACTGCCCTCGGACTCTTAATTGCAATTTTTGCCCTATTCGCATTTAACTTCTTTGCTCGGGCGCAGTCTCGAGCTCTCGACCGAATGGAGCGCCTGGGCTCACGACTAATCGACCATCTGAGGCTTGATCAACAAGGGTTAGAAGAAAAGCTCACGCGGATTAGTGTGGCCGTCGGGGGAGCCAGCTGAGATATGAAGTTACCTAGAGCTCGAGTTCACAAACGGGGCCGCGTCGAAATTATTCCAATGATCGATGTGATGTTCTTCCTGCTGGTGACTTTCATGCTCGCGTCTCTGTCCATGCAAAGCCTGAACTCGATCGCGGTTAACCTGCCCCAGGGCGACGCCCCCAATTTGGAACAGAAAGAACCAGTGACCCTCTCAGTCACGCGCGACGGAAAGATATTTCTGGACAAGAACCCAACCACTCTGTCGGCAATTGCGTCTGCGCTGAGAACGATGCTCAATGAGCACGAATCCAGCGTTGTGGTTAATGCCGATAGTGCGGCTCCTGAAGGGGTGGTTGTCGAAGCGATGTTGCAGGCTCAACGCGCCGGAGTGAGCCATTTTCTCATCGCCGTAAAACGTGAGTAAACACTAGAGACATGACCTGGTCATCTCATATTGACGATCCTCGATTGCGACTGGCCTGGGTCATTCCGTTCTCGCTGGTCTGTTGGCTGGTCATGCTGAATATCTTTGCCTGGATGCTGGCGATCACCAAACCGCCACACCCGGCTGTAGCTCCGGCCGATGTACGTATTGTTGAGTTACCTATCAGCGCCGGACCGAGGCACGCTGCTACACCTCACGGCACTGCCTCCACCCTCAAGCCCAAGTTTCCGTCTCTTCGAGTCAAGCCGCGCCTCCGAAGTGAAAGACTACTGGCCCCTTTGAAGCCACACCCTTTGCGGTCAAAAACACAAAACGCCCCCACGCCGTCACCACTCCAACCGTCGCCATCCGAAACAGCCAGAGTTTCCAACGGACTTCATCCTCCGGCTGGAGATCGGTCCTCGCATCTCTCTGCAGGGTCTACGGGAACCACACAAGAACTCAGCGGCGTCGGTACCGGCAGCAGCGGTGCCCGCGCCATCTATGCTCCACAACCAGTAATTCCGGATAGTCTTCGCGAAGAGGCTTTCCAGACCGTCGCCGTCGCCAGATTCAAGGTCGGCTACGACGGTAGAGTCGAGGTCACGCTGGTAACGCCGACGGAAAGTGTTCAGCTGAATGAGATATTACTCGACACCCTCAAACGTTGGCGCTTTTTCCCGGCGATGAAGTCCGGGGTTGCTGTCGATTCCCAGTTCGATCTCCGGATCCCTATTTCGGTGGAATGAGTAGATGCTCGTCCGTACTTCGAGTACGAGCCAACCTCGCGTTAGATATTACGCCAAACCTCGCCGTTACCGATTTCCGCCGAAAAGTTCTCGTAGTTGTTCGCGATTGAAACCAGCGATCACTCTGCGGCCTGCAATGATTAACGGGCGCTTGATGAGGTTGGGTTCCTGCGCCATGAGCTTTAACGCCTGCTCATGGCTCAATTTCTTCCCTTGCAACTTCATGTTCTTAAAGGCAGGACTCTTGGGATTGATATACTCACGCGCGTCTGCCCCTTTAAAGAGCTCTTCGAGTTCCGCCAGGGAAAGGGGCTGTTTAGCGTAATCACGCTCCTCCAGCTCGACTCCCAATTCGTTACGCAGGAAACCTCTTGCGTTGCGACAAGTAGTTCAGGTGGATTTCCACAGAAAGCGCGCTTTCTTCATACTGTAATATAACGCTCCGACGTCGGATTTCCCTAAATATTCGACTTTGGCTCGTTAGAGCCACAAACGATAAGGCATTCGCCCCCGATCCCAGAGGGCCTCGCTCGCACTACTCTATGCTCGTATCGGTTAACCAGGACTTCTTTGGCGAGCTTACTTGGGAATCACTATTGTAACTGTAACCGCCATCTTTGGCCGAGCCTTGCGATGACTTTCCCGAAGGGCTCTTTCTTACGAATCCAGTACCGGGGTCCATTGGACGGACAGCGCTGGAATTGTCCACGCTCCCGGCACCTGCTGCCGGCACCACATCCGCAGAGGTAGTTAGCTTTGAAGAGGAAGCCCCGATGCCATTCGACGTATCGTTCGACGCCTGCCACGCGCCGGTTTGCGCACCGGGTGACTGTATCGGAGTGCTCGGACCGCTAAAATAGATTGGCTTCTTCCCGGTTATCATATCAGGCGTGAGAACATAGTCACCGCCAAGCGAACTTCGCCAAATGCTGTTAGCCACCTGGGTATTGCCACCTGTCAGCGCGTAGCCCGCGGCGCCGCCCAACCCTCCGAGAATGCCATAAGCAAGCTTCACCGGGACGTAGATCAGATTACCTACGACTGCGCCGGCACCGAGCCCAACTCCCTTCCAATTGACACCACCATCGGGAGGCTGGACCACCTGTGACTGATTCGCTGTTGATGAATTATTCAGGTCCTGCGCCGCGGCACTATTACCCACCAGCAAAGTAGCCAGCAGCGCACCCATTAGCCAAGGTCTTTTGTTATTCGCGCTCATCATGCCTCCTGCATCCACCACCGTTTTGCGCTCCGCGAGCGCGCCTTCAAAACCCCTTTATTCTGTCAAACACCGGTAGCTCGCGCTACTCGACCCGTACCACCATGTCGCGTGGTAGCAGTTGGATCAGATGGTCAAAAGCTCGCTCGACGTATTCACGATCCTTCGATTCGAGTGTAAGCTTCACCCGATATTCCGGGTCACCGAGACGCGGATAGGATCCGAGCAGCAATGCCGGGTATGTCTCGAGACAAGCCTTCAAGTATTCGGCGATAGTGCCTTCGCCTGCACTGGTATAGATCGTCCGAATGTAATACGGATCGGTCGCAAACCTGCCAAGTAAGGCTGACAACTTCGCCTCAAAGATTTGCGGGATCCCCGGTAGAATATAAACGTTTTCCAGTTGCACTGTTGGAAATCGCAGGTCACCGGCCGCATTTAACGTTGCACCCTCGGGCACCTCGGCCATCTTCATACCCGTGGCCAGACGCTCCGTGAAATAATCTCGAATCATTCGCTCGAGTTCAGGATGGACCACCAGACGTCGCCCAAACGCCCGGGCAACGGCCTCCATTGTTATATCGTCGTGAGTCGGACCCACGCCGCCCGAGGTGATCACGAACTCAAATCGGCGAGCGCAGTAATTGACCTCCTCAGCAACGGGTTCAAGTTCATCCGGCACGACTGCGATGCGCTTGAGGGCAACGCCCACCTTGCGCAATTCGCGTGCGGCAAAATAAGAATTGGAATCATGCACCTTACCGGAAAGAATCTCGTTTCCGACCACCACCATCCCGCAATCACGTTCCTGCATTGGCGGTTAACCTTGGCTAATTTTAGAGTAGTCGGTCCTCAAAGCCCACAGACAGCTCATCAGTCCTCGGCTCATCCGGCAACCAGTGCTCCAGATGCTCAGTAGAGGCTATCTCGACGCCTGCTCAATATCGGCAGCTTGCTGCATTAGAAAATCCTTTAGTCGTCGCTTAAGACGTGATTCAATCTGGCGTACACGCTCGCGACTGATACCAAAGCGGGCGCCGACCTCCTGCAGCGTCGGAGGATCTTCGGACAGCAAGCGGCTTCGAAAGATCTCGAGCTCCTTGTCTTTCAGCGTCGCGGCGAATTGCTCGACCTTGTCCCGGGCAAAATTCCGCCATTCTTCCTGCGCAGTTGCTTCCTCAGGGTTCCATTCTGTATCGGGGATTACATCGCCCAACCGGGTATCTTCCTCGGGACCCGCCGGCGCATCAAGCGACACTTCACTTTGCGCCATCCGTTCCTGCATTTCACGGACTTCGCTTTCCTTTACCCCCATCCGCTGGGCGAGGAGTTTAGGCTGCGGGGTAAACCCTTCCGCTTCGAGGCGTTCACTTTCTTTACGTAGGTTGAAGAAAAGCTTGCGCTGGGCTTGGGTCGTACCAATCTTGACGAGTCGCCAGTTGTTGATCAGATAGCGATAAATGTAGGCGCGCACCCACCAAACGGCATACGACGGGAACCGAATTCCGCGGTACGGATCAAAGTTCTTAACGGCCTCCATGAGGCCCACGTTGCCTTCTTGTATTAGATCCAACAGGTTGCGCGATGCTCGTGCGAACTCGTTCGCAATCTTTACCACCAAGCGAAGATTGGCAGTGACCAGGCGATACGCATCTTCAGGATTGCGGTACTTGTAGTAGCGTCGCGCAATCTCGGCCTCTTGCTCGCGGCTAAGCACCGGGAACCGCCTGAGCTCGGCCAGATAGCGGCTAAGCGGGTCGACCGGAACAAGCTGCCCGCCGACAGTTGGATCGCCGCTCGCCCGACTCTCATCGTCCGATTCGCCTATCGGAGGCTCAGCTGTTGCATCGAAAGGCGTCAGAGACGCGTCAACCAGCTCTTCAACAAGCTCCCCGTCGTGTTCCGGTTCGACCGTCGCCAAGTCATCACTTTCGACGATCTCCGGCTCTAGAAGCCGTTCGTGTGCAGGTATGGGCTCCGGCTCGGCTTGGCGCGGAGGGCTTGAGATCCTTTTGCGAGCCTTTTTGCGCGGAGCCTGAACTGATTTGCGAGGCACAGACAGCCTTCTTTTAAAGCAATTTAATCGTCAATTTGCTGACGACCCGCGAAGTTAACGAGCAGATTCCGCTTTTTGGTTTACGCCGCCGATTTTACTACCAATTGCTCGACGGTAGAAGAAACGACAGCAATTGCGTCACCGGCCCATCCGAAATCCCACCGGTCACCCTTCTTCGGGTTCTACCACTCGGACCTTGCCGGCGGCAATCTCCCGCAATGCGGTTACAACTTCCTTATTGTCGGATTCGACCAGCGGACGCGCCCCTTTGAGCAGTTGTTTGGCGCGCCGAGCTGCGACAAGCACTAGCTCAAAACGATTCGGGATGACTTCCAGGCAGTCTTCAACGGTTATTCGCGCCATACCTTTATTGTCCGGCTCAGCCGGGACCGTGTCAAATCAGCTCCCATTCGCCAACCGATTAAATCAGCTCGAATCCGCTCAGGTCTCGACCGGTAGGCCCGCCTGTGACCACTCTGCGAAAGAGCCATCGAAAAGGCGAACATTGATGCCCAATTGATTCAATGCGACATAGCCAAGAGCCGCCCGGCTTCCACTGCGGCAATAGGCCACGACATTGTCGCCGCGCTCGAGTCCGACCGATTTCGCGATGCGAGCTAATTCTGACGCGGGTTTAAGCAAATGGTGCGGAACATCGCTTAAGTCGCGCCAGACGATATTTACCGCCCCCGGAATGTGGCCTGCGGCATCATCACCGACCTTGGTAATTCCCCGATATTCTTCGAAGGTGCGAAAGTCCACAAGTCGGAAAGCCCCTAAATCGCGTACGTCGTCAAGAGTTGCACGGATCCAAGGCTTTAAGCTTGTCGTGAAGCTTCGGTTCCCACCGCCCGACGGCCGGTATCGAATCTCTCGTCCGCTCGCCTTCCATGCCTCAAAAAAACGGTCCATCAGGCTGACGTTGCGGCAGCCGAGATATTCCAAAACCCAGGCAATCAGCGCCGCATCTCGTCCGTCCGGGGAATCATAGATGATCGGTGTCAAGTCATCTCCCAGACCGGCATCAGCCACCAGCCGCGCTAGTGCTGTGGAATCGAGCAAGCGTCCATCCGAAGAGAAGACCTTGTGAGCTGGGATGTTGATAGCGCCCGGAAGATGGCCTGAAAGATACTTCACAGGGCGGCGCGCATCGACCGCTATGCACCCCGGTTGCTCGAGATGCTCTGCAACCCAATCGATCGAGACCAGAGTTGGCATGAACTAAAGTTGCACCGCCGCCTTCTTAGATTTTCTCGAACTCGGTGATTATCTCAGTCGGACGTGCGACGGTCTGGGTCACTGGCGAGCCGTCGACCGCCGCCTGCCAGATTTCGCGAAGGGTTTTTTCGTCGGCGTCGGCTCGCACAAAACATTTGGCCTTGATTGACGGATAGCCCGGATTGCCTGATTGACTGTGACCAGCCCATTTGAGGATATTTTCGAATTTGCCCTCCAGCGCTATTTCGAGATCATGGATCTTGACCCCCCGCCGTGTGGCGTTGAGAACGTAACCGACCGTCAAGCAGCTACCGACGGCCGAGAGCAATTGCTCATGGGCGCTGGCAGCCGAATCCGCTGCATCGAGTCCTTCGGGTTCGTCCAGTTCGACCGTGTGTTTGCGCATGTAGGCTTTTGCTTTAAACCCGCCTTGCCACACTACCCGTGATTTCCACGGACCGGTAACTGCGCCCAAAAACTCCTTGTCATCTCGCATCGCATTGAGGATCGAGTTGATCTTCTCTACGCGCAGACCGTTCAGGACTTTTTCGTCAGCCATCTGGGTCTCCTATTCTTAAAGCGCCTCCCTCATCCTAACAAGCGAGGCGTGCGCTTGCCGGCTGGCTTCTCGACCGTCAGCTATACTCGCGACGGAGCATGTCAGCCGCCTCGGCGATCGACTGCAATTTTCGGTAGGCCGTCTGCGAGTTGTTTACACATCGTTCGGCGAATGTCCCAAAACCGCAATCCGGATTAAGGTAAATCTTCTCCGGATCGAAGTATTTAAGTATATCTTTGACCCGTCGAACAATCCGAATGGGATCCTCCACCTCGTCGGTACGCGGATTAGCCACCCCCAAGCCGATCTCTTTCTCATTGCCATATTCCTTGAATACATCAATCTCGCCCGCTCGTGGCGTGGCCATTTCCAGAACCAGCTGACTGACGTTCATTCGCATCAGCCATGGGAGGAGCGGTCCGTAATTCCCAGACAGAAGCACGTTCTCCTTGCGACTCCAATTGCCCCGGCAGACATGCACGCCAAATTTGATGCCGTCGATGCCGGCAACCGTCTCATTGACTAACCGCACGGCGAAGTCCAACTCGTCCGCCGGGTCAGATCGAGAGCCGAGTGCAGCGCACATGAACGTCTGCTCCGCTTCATCGCCGTATACCACTTGCGACAGCGACGGCTCATCGAGTTGAATAAAATCGACGCCCGCCGACTTTAGGGCCTCGCATTCGCGCCTCAGAATGCGCACGATATCTCGCGCCAGCTCCTCCCGGGTTGGATAGGCTTGGTCCGACAGCCCCTCGAACCAACTGGAGCGGGTAAGCAGATAAGGTCCGGGAATCGGGACTTTGATTTGGCGTTTGGTGTGAGCTCGTAAAAATCTGGCTTCGTCAAGCGCTATCCCGGCCTCGGTTTCGTGCACCTTGTCCACCGCGATCGGACTTTTGATGGCAAAGGCGGGGACGTCGAGCGCGCGGAGAATCTCTTCAAAACTTGCACGGTCCTTCATATAATCAAGCAGCTCGCTCAATTTCATGAATCGCATGCCAGAGATCTTATCAACCACGAACGAATAAAAATTGTCACGCCGCATCTCACCGTCACTAACGATATCGACGCCCGCGTCTTCTTGATACTTGATTGCTGCCAACACGGCATCGTCGGCGATGCGATTGAACTCTTCGGCCGAGATCTCGCCGGCTTGACGTCGCCGCAGGGCCTGAATCAGCCAATCGGGCCGCGTCCAAGATCCAACAACGGTAACTGGAAAAAGAGTCTGTTGTGACATTATGATTGTTCCTCACCGTGCACGCGAGCTCACCTGGCCAGTGGTGAAGGGGGTGAACCAGGCAGCCACGATGTTACCCGCATCTGCTCCTGGTTTATTTCAATTGAGTTGCCAAATCTACTTAGCTGCTGAGAGGGGCGCCGCAATCTCCTCGAGGCTCACGCCTTCGGCGGCGACACCTAGCCAGAGCTCGACCCCGGCTGCACCCAGCATCAAACCTGCCGCAATCAAATACCCTAGATAAAGCGCACCGCGCTCACCCATATCGATCAGCATGCCAAAGAACCACGGTGCCACTATTCCCCCAACGGCCGTACCAACTGAGTAAAAGATCGCTATTGCCAGTGCGCGGACTTCCAGGGGAAAGATCTCGCTCACTGTCAAGTAGGCAGAACTTGCCGCTGACGACGCGAAAAAGAACATAAGCGTCCAAAGGGCCGTCTGACTGCTCGCGCTCAGCGCGCCAGCCTTGAACAGATAGCCGGTTACTACCAGGATCACTGCGGCGATAGCAAAGGTGGATGCGATCATCGGCCGCCGGCCAATTGTATCGAATAAGTGACCCATACACATAGGCCCCAGAAAGTTCCCAAGCGCGAATGGCATCAAATACAACCCCGTCGCCCCGGCAGGAACGTTGTAATAACGATTCAGCACCAAGGCGTAGGTGAAGAAAATCGCATTATACAGAAACGCCTGGGCTGCCATTAACGTAAGTCCCAGTATACTCCGCGCCCGAAACTCGGTTACCAGTGGTCGGAGAAGCGCTTCAAGTCCGAACTGGTGGCGCACCATTATCCTGAGCGGGTGATGGTCACTCTGCGCTGCCAGCGGTTCAGTGATGCCCGCTTCTTCCTCGAACCCGCGCACAACTATTTCCGCCTCTTGGCGTTGACCATGCGTAAACAGCCATCGTGGACTTTCAGGAATAAAACGGCGCAAGTACAGAATCACTAGTCCGATTACAGCGCCAACTCCGAATCCAAATCGCCACCCGACGTTGGCCGAAAAAATCTTCGGATTCAGGATGAGCGCAGTGGAGGCCGAGCCAACCAGCGCACCTAGCCAAAAACTACCGTTAATCATTAAGTCAATCCGACCCCGAAAACGGGCGGGGATTAGTTCGTCGATAGCAGCATTGACCGCCGAGTATTCACCTCCAATGCCCGCACCAGTCAGAAAACGGAAAGCGGCAAAGCTCGCAAGATCCCATGACAGCGCCGACAGGGCCACTCCGATTAGATAAGTCGACAGACTTACGAAAAAAAATGTGCGACGACCGTGGCGATCGGTGAGATGGCCGAACACCAGGCTTCCGACAACTGCGCCCGCCAGATAGGCTGAGCTGATCAATCCGATTTGTGCGGCGCTAAAGCCGAGTACGTCGCGTCGTTGTAGGACCGCGCTGATTGCCCCCATCAGCGTTACCTCGAGTCCATCTAGGATCCAGGTAATTCCCAGCCCAACCACCAGCAGCGAGTGGAAACGGCTCCAGGGTAAACGATCGAGCCGCGCCGGGATCATGGTCTCGAACGTTTCAGTGGACTCGACGCTCATCGGCATCAGGCTGAACTCTACTTTAGGCACCTCAGAGGTTGAGCGTGCCCATGGTGCGATTCAGAGCAGAGCCTTGAAGAGATATCCGTGGCGCGTCAGGACTCGAGGCTCGCAGCGACCTTTCTCAGCGTCCGCACCACTTCAACCGGTCCGGCGAGGCGATAACGCGCGGCGCTGGGCCGGGGATCTCCGACCAGTACCGAAACGCCGCGTGAAGTCATTACGGTGAATGCATCCTCATCAGTCAGATCGTCGCCAAAATAAACAGGCTCGAACTCATCGCCCACCCGCTCCCGCAATATTTGTAATGCATTTGCTTTGCTGGCAATCTTGGGCAGTGCTTCAATGACCATCTTTCCGTGCCGGGCTTGTAACGATCTTGTGCAGTCGGTTATGAATTTCTCGAAAGCCTCCCGCACGTAACCGGCAATTGGCGGGGCGACCTGCCGATAGTGCAGCGCGATCGCGACACCCTTATTCTCGATCAGAAAGCCCGCACCCGCTGGCAGATTATGTTCGAGCCATGCTCGTACACTTTCCAGATCCTCACGGCAATCCCTTATACCTGGTGGCACTTCAATCTTGCCGTCGGCGTCGAGCAACTGCAGTCCATGTACGCCCGCCAGTGCGATTCCTGGCGGCGTTGGCAGCATGCTACGCAAGTCCCGCAGAGCTCGCCCGCTGACTATTGCCGTGGCTACGCGGTCACGATGACTTGCAAAAAACCGCAGGACTTCAAGTACGCCCTCCACCGGTCGTGCCAGCCTGGGCTCACGCGCGATTTCGGAGATCGTCCCATCGTAATCGAGACAAAGCAAGATTGGACTTCTTCGTACAAGGTCAGGAAGCAGATTTTCCGGAAGCCGGGGCGGTCCCGGTTCAGACCGGAACAGCTTCCGAAGTACCTTGGCCAAAGCCCCTGTCCGGCGACAGTTCGGCGAGAAAACTTTCAGACCAGCGCTCAAGGTTGTTAGCTTGAACCTTGCCGCGCATTGCGCTCATGCGCGATGACTGCTCGGCGCGGCTCATCTCAACCGCTTGTCTCAATCGTTCGGCTATCTGATCGGCGTCGTAGGGATTCACCAACAACGCTTCTGTCAGCTCTTCCGCTGCGCCGGCAAACTCGCTCAGAATCAGAACCCCATCATCACTCACGCGCGAAGCGACGAACTCCTTTGCTACCAGGTTCATCCCATCCCGCAATGGCGTAAGCAGTGCGATGTCGGCGGCGCGGTAGTATGCCACCAGCTCCTCGGCCCCGAACTGCGTGTATAAGTAACGCAGCGGCACCCATCCCTCGGAAGAAAAGCGACCGACCACGTGTCCGACTAGTTCATCCAGCTCCCGCTTCAGCTCGGCATAGTCGCTGACTTTGGTGCGTGACGGTACCGCTATAAGCACCAGGGTCACCCGTCGGTGCCAGGACGGGTTCTGTTCGAGAAACCGCTCAAAACCGAGCAGTCGCTCCAAAATTCCCTTCGTGTAATCCAGCCGATCAACCCCCAAAACCATCAGCTGAGTGCCAAGGCTCCGACGAATCCGTTGCGCTCGGCTCGCTACGCGAGGCGAGGCCGCGAGGCTGGCAAAAAAATCGGCCGGAATTCCCAGTGGAAAGGCTCCAGCCCGCACGCGCCGATTGTCTACCATTACCTCGCCGCGTTCATGAGAAACCTCGAGGCTCAGTATTCGCTGGCAGCAATTCAAAAAATGGGTGGCGTACGACTGGGTATGGAATCCTATGACATCGGCGCCCAGCATTCCTTGCAAAAATTCCTCGCGCCAAGGCAGGATTCGCATTAGCTGTTCGGGCGGGAAAGGCACATGCCAGAAAATCCCGATCGGGAGATCGTTACGTTGCTGGCGTACAGCGCGCGGCACCAGCGCTAGGTGAAAATCCTGTACCCATAGCGTGTCGCCGGGCTGGGCTTCATCGCAGACAATCCGCGCAAAAATCTGGTTGACCCGGAGATAACGGTTCCACTGATGCGTCGAAAAGTGGCACTTGGGTGTCATGAAGTGCATCAGAGGCCACAGACCCCGGTTACACATCCCATGATAGTATTCAGAAATGTCCTGTTCGCCCAGAGGCGCGAATATCATTTTGAACCGCGGTTCGACGGGCGGCATCAATTTTGGCGGTGGAGTCTTTTGTCCGCCCGACCACGCGATCCAGAGCCCTCCATTCCTTTCTAATAGCCGTAAAAAAGTGCTGCCGACTCCGCCTACAGTCGGCTCGATCCTTTCTTCGCGACCCTCCCGAATTATCCGTATCGGGGCCCGATTCGACATCACGATTAATCTGCCATTGCGCGAGTTCGGCCTGCCGTTGCGATTATCGATAAGATGGATTCGGGCCAGATCTCCGTTAGGTTCGTTCATGGCAACCAACCCCGAGGACTTAATAGTTGCGATCCCAGACGGTGGCCTGTTGCCGCTGGCCGAAGTCTATTCATCTACCTTTGCTTTGATAAGCAGATCGTACTAACGAAAGCTGAAATTAAAATAATTCGTTGCCTGGGACGGGGGCAAGAAAATACTTTCCACACAATGCGTCGACCACAGCCCAACCGCGCAATACTAATCGACAGCTAGCAATAAAGCGCGATAGGACCGCAAGACTGCCTTACGTGGCTTGATTCGAGATGAACGTTCATTTGCTCAAGCCGCCCCTGTCCTATCGCCAGGGTTCAGCTCGGATTACGTTGGCGCTTCTCCATGAACGCTGAAACGTATTCTTTGTGTTCACGACTCGTGTAGCATTGCTCCAGCGCAAACGCTTCGAATTCCAACGCATTCTCCAGTGTCCCCATAATGCCATTGTGGATCGCGCGGCGGGTTAGCCTGATCGAAGTTGGGGATCCTTGCATAATCTCGCGCGCAATTTCGCGTGCGCGACTCTGCAGCCGTTCTGGGGCGACAACCTCAGTTACCACCCCAATTTTCAGGCACTCCTGAGCGGAGTACTGGCGCCCGGTCAAAAGCATCTCGGTCGCTCGAGAGACGCCGATCAGCCTTGGTAAAAAGTAGGACGATCCGAGTTCGGTCATGAGTCCCACACGAGTGAAGATAAACCCCATAGTGGCACCATCGGCCATAATCCTGATATCGCATGGCAGTGTCATGGTCGCTCCCACGCCTAAAGCGAAACCATTGATGGCGACGATAGAAGGCTTGCTCATAGTCCGCATCAAGCTGGGATAGTCGGCCATCGCCTCACGGCCAGCAGATGAATTCGGCTGCCCACCCGCCTCGCGCGTGCGGATGTTCCGGTCGAACATGCTGATGTCGGCACCGGCACAAAAGGCACGCCCGGCTCCGGTCAGAATGATCACCCTAACCTCAGGGTCGGCATCGGCTTGCCGCATCGCCTCGACAATCTCGTGACCCATCTGAGGCGTATAGGCATTCAGTTTAGCCGGTCGATTCAACGTAATGGTGGCTATTTGGTCTGCAACCTGATAGAGCAGCGTGTCAAAGGTCATGACTGGTTCCCTTGTCTGTCTCGTTCGGGCGATCAAGGGTGTATGAAGCTCAGCTTGCGCCGAGGCTTCACGCACGCCGTTTTTTGGCTCCCCGAGCCTCGCGAATCCGAGCTTTAAGTCGTTTCTCGCGGCGCTTGCGCCTGCGCCTGATTTCTCGCTGACGTTCCGTCGCCATTTATCTTGCTCTTCTGCGGGTACCGATGCTTTATGTTAAAGATCCAATTCTGCTCGATAATCTCTTAACTATCGGAACCTGCTCGCTACTCAACTCGAAGCGAGCTACGCCCGACCTTCCGAAACAAGTGCCAGAACGCCGGAATATTGCAATAGTCCCGTGCCGTCGCCCAGAGGTCCGAACTCGAAACCTGTGAAGAATCCGGCAATGGGAACTTGCTCGAAAAACTGGCCGATGTAGGCGGCGTCGTGGTCGGGAATGTTGTAAAGACCTGCCCCGCGCGAAACGCAGTCGAAATACAATCCGAATCCCGGCGCCTTCGCGCTGACTTTCAATGATTCCAACATAGCCTTGAGCTCCTTGCGAGAGCCCTCACCGTCACGCAGCACGAAACCGACTGTATCACCTAACTGCGGCCGATGTGCCACCGCGATGGCACCATGCTCCGGACTCGCGCCAATGACGTTTCTGACGTAAAAGTTTCCCCGCCGGAGACGTTCTCCACCATTCTCAAGTGGAATGCCTAAAAAAACAAAGCCCAGTGCCCGGCGCAGATCGGTGATCAGTGGACCTGCTGCTTCTGAAAAAACGTCGTACGCTCTGCGGCCGTCCAGGGCCAAAATGGTGTTGCCTTGGACTGAGGTAACTGTGTGGGTACGTCCTAAGGGCGCGCAGGCCAACGCTGCTCCTGTATCGATCTGGAAATCACCGCTAAGCATCATGCCTGCTACCGAATTTGAACTCACGACGTCTCCACAGAACTGGAAGGTTTCGCCGACGGAGCCATCCTCCGTAGCACCACCGCCGACGATTGCAACCGATGGTAGTTGGGATACAAGCGTGTTCATAAACGGTTCGGCTTCGAAGTTGTACGTGTCCGGAAACAGACACAGCAAATTCGTTGGGCCTAATTTTGGCCGAACGAAGCTCAACAATTCTTCCGCAGCCTCGCGTCCACGGCCCCGCAGTTGCGGAACGAACACACGATGGGCTTCTACCATATCGCTGCTCCAGAGCAGCACAGCCAGTGATGGTCTATGTTCGAACTCTCGGCCGTTGGCAATTACTCCAATGGAGCCGCACCCGGCAATGTTTGTCGTACCCGCGGCTTCAGCAACCGTTCGCACAATTGCGGGGAAAGCACCTCCGAGCGCGCTGCTGGCAAAGCACAAAGCCGCGTCGGCCACCCGCAAGCCGGCTTGCTTCAGCGCAGACTGGGTGGCTTCTAACGCGGCCGCACGGGGGTTCGACTGAATCGAGAAACCAGCTCCTGCACGCAGCATATTTGATTCTCCTTGAAATCAGCCCTGAGCAACGCAATTCCGCTCCGCTTTTCCTTTAAGCGATGGTGGGTGCCCACGGGTCGTCAACGGCCACCGATATACCGCAGCAACTGGACCATGCGCCGAATACTTGCACCCAACTCCTTAATCGGGATCCGTTCGTTGGTGCCACCAAGGCTCTGTTCCTCGGCCGAGGTAAGTTCGATAGGTACGAAGCCATAGCAAATAAGGCCTTTTTGACGAAAATAATGGCTATCTGTAAAGCTGAGGCCCATGGTTGGCACCACGCGGGCGTCTTCGCTTTGCGCCAGTTTTTCAATGGCATTCATGAGCAGCGAATTACGCGTTGAAGATGCCGAAGGGAAATTAAGGATCGTCTCCAACTTAATGTTTTTGTCGTCGAGTACTTTGCTTATATCACGCGTTGCTTGCTGAGGGTTTTCTGCCGGCAGCAACTGGACATTCAGCTGGGCTTGTGCAGTCGCCGGAATTGAGTTGACCGCGTCGCTGGCAGCAAGCTGGGTCGGAGTAAGCGTATTGCGCACAAATGCATTGTTTCGGGGATCCGAGAGAAATTTTTTTGCAAATTCCGGATCGTTGTGTAGGGCTTTGGCCAGATCAGCATATTCTGGTGGGCCACCTTCGAGTTGGCCGATTGCCTGAAAGTAGTCGCGCACCGGATCAATGATTCTGATCGGCGGCTGATAGGCAAGTAACCGATCGAGGGCCCGAATCAAGCGGGTTACGGCGGTATCTTCCGGTGGGGTCGCCACTCGCGCGAGCGGACCACGCGCGGTAAGCCGCAGCCAGAGCGGCGTTTTCTCCGTCAGCGACACGGTAAAATAGCGGCGGCCGTTGGTCGTTTCTTTGATGCAACCACCCAGGTTGAGAAGATAACCAGCATCTCTAAATAAGTTCGCCTGGTGATTTATGACCCATCCAGCCCCGTTCTTGCCACCCTGCTCGGCGTCGGCAGTGGCCAAGAAAATGACGTCGCGGTTCAAGAGGATTCCTGACCGCTTCACCGCAAGCATCGCCATTAACTCAACGACGCCTGAGCCCTTATTGCTTAGCGCGCCACGCCCCCATACGGCGCCATCTTTAACTTCGCCCGAAAACGGTGGTACCTGCCATTGGCGCGGGTTTGTGCCGATAACATCAAGATGATTCAGGAGGACCAGCGCTTTGCCATGACGCGCAGCACCGTGTAACCGAGCCGCCACGATTCCGCGACCGGGTGCCGGCTCCCACACGGTTGCTGGTATGCCATCTTCAAGGAACTTCTGCCTCAGTAATTTTGCTGCCGGTAGTTCGTTGCCCGGCGGGTTTGTAGTGTCTATCTGGATGTATTTTGAGAGTAATTCGGTAGCCTCTTGGGTTAACTTGCCGTAGTCCAAGGGCCTGGGGGCTGGCGCTCGTTGGATGATTGGCGAATCGTTGCGCGTTTCTTGGCGGCTTTCCTCAAAACTGTGAGCATATGATGTGGTGCTCATGGCTGACCAAACTATCAACGCCAAGGTCACTCGCTTCAAACTCTTGCCGAAGGCCTTCATTTCACCAGCAAATGTCAGAACCGATAGAATGTTAACGAGCAACTTCCGAGTGGACAGCTATAGGGAAAGGACAGAAGAAGCCTGTCGCCTGAACCCGCGCGACACCGGATTTAATTATCTAACCTCGCGCACAGATCAGCCGCTGTTGTCTACCCGACAGCCACGGCTCTTCAATTCATCGATCACCGTAGTTAAGTATGTCGATCACCGTCTGCAGAAACGCCGCTGCGGGTACTCCATCAATTACGCGATGGTCGAAAGTGAGCGACAGTGTTAGCATCGAGCGCCCAGTTATCTCACCACGATAGACCGCGGGCTTCTCTGTGATGCGACCAATCCCGAGAATACCAGTTTCGCCAACGTTCAGGATCGGCGTGAAAACGTCGATGCCCCAGGTTCCGAGGTTCGTAACCGTGAACGTCCCCCCGCTCACGTCGTCGAGCGTGAGCTGACCCTTGCGAGCACGTTCGGCAATTTCTTTGGTCTCTGCTGCGATCTGTTTCAACCCCTTGCGCGAAGCGTCATGGATCACCGGGACAATCAAACCTTCTTCGAGAGCCACCGCCATGCCCACGTGCGCTTCGCTGAAGCAGGTGATCCCGTCTGCGTTTAACCGGGAGTTCATTCGCGGATGGCGCAGCAGAGCCCGCGAGACGGCATGAATGATGAGGTCAGTGTAGGTGAAATCAAATTCTCGCCTTAGCCGTGCATGCAGCTCGGTTGCCGGTGTTATGTCCGCTTCGCAGCTGATCGTGAGTTGGGCCGTTTCCCGCAGACTCTGCTGCATCCGGTTGGCGATAGTTCGCCGAATTCCGCGAAACGGCATCGGTTGATTGAAGGCCGATGGAGACCCGCTCGGTCTCACCTCGACGCGAGCCCCAGTGTCTCGAGCGGGCGTTGGCGAGGCCGATACAGCCCCTGGCTTACGCGCTGCACGCTCGACATCTTCGCGAGTCACTCGCCCACCAGGACCGGTGCCGACCACGTTAGCCAGCTCAATACCCATCTCGGCTGCCAGCTTGCGGGCGATCGGGCTTACCGCCCGCCGGCCGACAGAAGCCTGGCTGATTGATTGCTCCGCTGGATTTGTCGGCGACGCAGCCGAAATTCGCGCTTCTGTTTGATTCCCAGCGGTCCCTGTAAACTCTTCTGCGCGAGCTGAAAACTCCCTCTGCACAGAGGCCAGGTCTTCATCAGGTCGCGCAATGACGGCTACCAGCCCGCCGCATTTAACGGTTGCGCCTTGCTCGTGAAGCCAGGCCGCCAAGGTACCCGACTCTGGAGCTTCAACGACATACAGAACCTTTTCGGTCTCCACCTCGTAGAGAGGCTCACCGGCGCGCACGCTCTCGCCCACGGCCTTGAAATAACGCTGCAGCGTTCCTTCCTGCATCGTCAGGCCGAACTTTGGCATGGTGACTTCGACTGGCATAAGAGGACGTTTAGCAAGCAGCTTTCAATTTGTATTTGTGGCGATTGGCTGCCGCCACTCTGAGATACGAGCTCAGGCCCGTGAGCAGGATCGATTAATTATGCGCCGAGCGCCTCGCGGATTGCCGCTTCAATCCGTCCTTCATCTGCGATCGTTGCTTTCTCCAGTGGCGGACTGAACGGAATGGGCACGTCGAGAGACGTGACACGCTTAACCGGTCCGTCGAGGAAATCAAATCCTTTCTCGGCAATCATGGCCGCGATATCGCTCGCGGCGCCACCACGCAAATGCCCTTCATCAACCACAATAGCGCGATTAGTCTTCTCGACTGAGCGGAGAATGGCCTCCTCGTCAAGAGGTACCAGCGTGCGCGGATCCAGCACCTCGACACTTATATTTTCTCCAGCGAGTTTTTCGGCGACTCTCAGTGCCTTGGGAACCATTGCACCAATCGCGATGACAGTGATGTTATCGCCGGGTCGTTTGATCGCAGCCTTGCCCAAGGGTACCAAATGCTCGCCCGGAGGGATTTCCTCGCGTTGCCGTCCTAGTGCCCCGTGTTCGAAAACGATTACCGGGTTATCATCGCGAATTGCGGACTTTAATAAACCCTTGACGTCGCTGGGGCTGGAGGGAACCACAATTTTCAGTCCTGGCACGCTGAGAAACTGAGCATAGACTGTCTCTGAATGCTGAGCAGCCGCGCCTCCCATCGCCCCGTACACGCATCTGAACGTAATTGGAAGCTTGGCTTGGCCACCCGACATGTAGCGTAGCTTGGCAGCCTGATTACACACCTGGTCGAATGCGCAGTAAAAGAAGCTTGCGAATTCGACCTCGCAAATAGGCCTCGTGCCTGCCATGGCGGCGCCAACCGCGGCACCGACAAAGCCCGCCTCGGCGATAGGCGTATTTCGCACCCGCTCGGGTCCGAATCGATCGACCAGCCCTTTGGTTGCGCCGAACGCGCTTAAGACCACATCTTCACCCATTACAAAGGTTAGAGGATCGCGTTCCATCTCCTCGCGCAGGGCTTCGTTGATCGCCTGAACGTACGTTGTCATTGCCATGTTGGTTCACCCACGGTAGTTAGATCGATCGGCCTTCGGTCAGCTTCCTCCTGGCCCTCTAGCGATTCTCGGCCACGCTCGTGCTGGCGATCCGAGCAGTTCAAACATAGACGTCCTCAGCCACTTCCGAGGGAGCGGGCAGGGGACTCTCGCGGGCAAATTTGACCGCTGCATCAAGTTCAGCCGCGGTCTCCTCCTCGATTCGTTTTAGTTCCGCCGCGTCGATCTTACCACTTTCAGCGGCAAACTTTTGAAACCTCACCAATGGGCAACGCGCTTTCCATTCGTTGATCTCCTGTTCCGTGCGATAGGCACCGCTTCCCAGAAATGCCTGTTCGCCGACCACGTGTCCTTCCCATCGGTAGGTCTTGCATTCGAGCAAGGTTGGTCCTTCTCCCGCCCGCGCGCGTGCCACCGCCTCGCTCGCGTACCGGTAGACCTCCAGTACGTCATTGCCGTCGACGACGTAGCCGGGAATTCCATATGCTTGCGCACGCACCGCGATGTCTTTGACCGAAGTAACCGTTTGCATCGGGGTGAATTCGCCGAAGCCGTTGTTCTCGCACACATACACGACTGGCAGCTTCCAAATCGCCGCGAGGTTCAAGGACTCATGAAAAGTGCCTTCGTTGGAAGCGCCGTCACCAAAGAAACAAACGGTTACATCATCCCGTTTGGCGATCACCGCCGCCAGCGCCGAGCCTGTTGCTATTGGCAAGCCTGCGCCAACAATGCCGTTAGCCCCCAGGATTCCCAGGTTGAAGTCCACAATATGCATCGAGCCGCCCTTGCCTTTGCAATAACCGGTCCTCTTGCCGTAGATCTCCGCCATCATCTCCGCCAATCTGCCACCCTTGGCGATTAAATGGCCGTGGCCACGATGAGTGGAAGTGATGCGATCGGTTTTACGCAGTGCCGCGCACACGCCCGCGGCACTGGCCTCTTCCCCAATGGAGACGTGGACGAATCCCGGAATTTCATTGGCGGTAGCAAGATCGCGAACTTTGCCTTCGAACAGCCGAATCCTAACCATCGCGCGGTACATCTCTAGCAGGAGGTCTTTCCCGATATCCATAATTACTTACTTCCTCCGTTCACTGTATACTGCAAAATCAGCCGGCCTTGGGGATTTCTTCGAACGCCTGCTATACCCGACTTTTCGAAGTCCCGAGCGCCGTCCCGGCTCACGCCCGATCACACACCACTCGCCACGCCGTAATTTGCTCTCAACTTTGCAGTAGCGTCAACAACACAGCGACCGTCTCGGCGTTGTCGATTTCGTTGTCAGAGGAGTATACGGTACCAGACAAAGGTGCCTCACCGGCTTAAACCAGCAGGAGGAGGAGAATGCGTCTGCGGCGGTGCGAACTATCAACCCCTGGCAGCAATGAGAGGATGATCGAGAAAGCTCTCGGCACTAACGCCGACCTTGTCTTTCTTGATCTCGAAGATTCAGTTGCCCCCAATCAGAAAGTCGAAGCGCGTGCAAAGGTCATCGAGGCTCTGCGTACGTTGGATTGGGGTAAGAAAACCCGAGCCGTGCGCATCAACAGCATTGAATCGGAATATGCCTACCAGGACGTGATCGAGCTGGTCGAGCGCGCCGGCCAGTATCTCGATATCATAATCATTCCCAAGGTGAAATCGGGCCGCGACGTTTTCTGGGTCGATACCCTCTTAACCCAGATCGAGACTCGCCTTCGACTCGAGCGCCGAATCGGCCTCGAGGTGTTGATTGAAGAGGTACAGGCATTGATTAACGTCGAAGAGATTACGCGGTCGTCCCCGCGGCTCGAGGCGATCATTTTCGGTCCGGGTGATTTCAGTGCCTCGCAGGGGGTCCGCATGAATACCATTGGCGGCGGTATATCGAGCTACCCGGGCGATATCTGGCACTATGCACGGAGCAAAATCGTGGTCGCCGCTCGTGCCGCCGGAATTGACGCAGTCGACGGTCCTTATGCTGACTTTCGCAATTCGGAGGGGTACCGCGAAGAGGCGATGCGTTCCGCGACTATGGGTTTCGTGGGCAAATGGGCGATTCACCCGAGCCAAATCGACCTGGCCAACGAGATCTATTCGCCCACCCGAGATGAAGTCGAGCGCGCCCGTCGCCTCGAAGCTGCTTATGCTAGGGCTGAGGCCGAAGGACTTGGCGCAGTTACCTTTGAAGGCGTCATGATCGACGCGGCATCCGTGCGTATCATCCGCAACATTATAGAGAAGGCCAAGCTCATTGGAATGTGATTTGTTACCAGCCGAAGGATCGAGCCAGTACGAGCGCAATCACCAGGACCAGACCAAACTCAAATTGTAACTGGCCGGAGCGATTCATGGCTCGATTGTGACTTTCGGCGTCCGCATTGCCGGAAACCAACCGAATCTGGTCAATTGCTCTGGGAGCCGTAACGATAACCGCCAATGCCAGCCACGGCAGAACCTTGGCAATCACCCCCGCAATCACTGCCAGGTACGCGCCCAGATCGGAGCTTATCAACTCGATTATTGCCGCCCGCCGCCCAATCAGCACCGCGAACGTACGCTTTCCGTGTGCTCGGTCGTTCTCGATGTCGCGAAGATTGTTGGCTTGCAGCACACCTGAACATAGAAAACCCATCGGCAGCGACGCAACCAGCGCCGAAGTTGAGAATTTGAGGGCTTGGACATAATACGCACCAAGCACGTACCCGGGACCCATCAGTGTAAAGACCATGAGATCGCCCAGGCCGTGGTAGGCGAGCTGCAGGGGCGACCCGGTATAAAAGTATGCACCTGCTACACCCACGAGCCCTAAGGCCAACACCGGCCACCCGCATTCGGCGACCAACAGAAGACCAAATATCGAACCCACGACGAGCGCCACAATTCCACCCCACCAAACCTGCTCCGGACGTAACAACCCGCGCTGGATGACGAGCCCTGGACCAAAGTTTTCGGGAGCATTCCAATCGGCCGAATCCGTGCCGTTGATAAAGTCGTAGTAGTCATTGACCATGTTGGCTCCTGCCTGCAGAGCGACCGCCCCCAGAGCGGCAGCCAGGTAGGTCAACGGCGAAAAGAACTTATCTCGAAAGGCGGCTGCGGTCCCAACCGATACGCTCATGAATGGCATCGCCAAGGTCCATGCGCGGCTCGCCTGCAGCCATATGGCTATGAGGCCGGGCCGCGAGACCCCATGCTGGAGCGATACACTTGTGGATTCATTCATATGGTAAGACTCCGAGCGCCATCTGAGCCGTACACAAATGCCGGCTAGAGCGTGAACGTAAACGCGTAAATACGGTCATCGGCAGGTACAAACAGCCGATCCCTGCTTGCCACAATTGGTGCGAAGTGTCGCAAACCCTCCAGTACAGATTCCACGGTGACGATCGGTTTACCATTGTCGCCCTCGAACCCATGCAAGCGATTATCACCCTCAGCTCCGACGATCCACACGATAGGGTTTGAGCGACCATCAGTTGTTGTGACAATAGGCGTCCCGCTTCCGTCCAACGGGGAGCACCAACGAAGTGAGATCTCAGGTCGCGGGATCGCGCGGATCTCGAGTGCGCCAATCGCCGGCCCGGGTGCAGCAGCCGGACACGATAATGCCGATGCGGGAAATACTACGAGCTCACCATCGTCTGGTGCCGGAAAAACCGCTGGCGCTGATATAATCCGGCTGGCCGAGACCTCGATGACCATCAACTCTCCGCCGACCCCGCCAAGATTATCGCGGTTGAGCAAGTAGGCCTTGCCATTCTTGCCGAGTGCAACCATCAGCCGAGCGAGACCCGCCGCTCCCTTCAGATTTATTGGCACTGGGGCCGTTCCGCCTAGGTCGGCATCGCGTCGATCAAGCTTTCTCCAATCCGATGGAGCGAAATAGTCGCGAGTGCTTTGCACCGGTCCCAGTTGGAAGGCGAACCTGATGACCGCTTCTCCGCCGCCCCATTGCGATGCGTCAAAGGTATTACCTGTGGCTACGAACAAGGACTGTCCGTCCGATACCACCCCACCTGGCGCCCAAATACCACCACCCGTCAATTTTGTGGCCCAGGCTGTGACGCGGTGGTCATCATTGAGACCGACGCCGACTACCCATCCGTGATACTCCCCGCAATCGCCGAAATGACCGCCATAAGGGATGTACACCTGGTTGTGCGTGACCAGAAGGGCGCCCCTCTGATTCTGGTAACGGGGTACGAAGTTAAATCCCAGCGGGGTGAGAGCTCGAGCGACGTTGACTGGGAAACCTGGCTCGAGTTGCCCATTTTCCAGCGACAAGCCGAAGACCAGGTGTTGTGGGCCGCTGCTGGTTGCGACCATGGCGTCCAGGTAGACGGCCTCTCTTGAGTCATCGATCGCAGGTGTTCCCGTTATGCCGACCGGATCGATATTGCCGCAAGGCAGCATCGATGCCGTGACTGGTGGTCCCAGCACCTTCCGCCACACGGTCTTCCCCGTGACGCCGTCCAACGCCTCAACCACGTTGCTTTCCGTCGCGACGATCAGAACTTCGCGGCCCGCAATCGCGGTCAATAACGGTTGAGCATAAATATGACCGTCAACTCGCCCGTCGAACCCCCTATCCAGGTGAATCGAATGTGCGCGCTGCCAGGTCATTCCGGGAATCGTGTAGTGGCCCGCGCGGTCGGGCGACAAATGATATTCGGGCACCGATTGAGCCCCCGGCATCGGCTCTGCCGCCAGCAGCGCCACGACGACGGTCGGTCGAATGATGAGGATTAGAAAGATCGCACCGAGATACGCCGTGATCCTTCTCATGAAGATTGACCAACTCACGCCCCAACAGGGTTCGGGCCGATGGTAGGATCGCGCACAAGTATCCCGTCCAAATACAGTTGTCGGATCTCACCGTCAGTCATGCTTAAGTAATCGCGGAGGACCCGTTCGTTGTCTTCGCCAAGCCGTGCGGCTCGAACTTCGAGCCGATCGGGCCAGGCAGAGAACTTGACCGGCACCGCCGGGATCGCGACCTTGCCAAGCAGAGGATCATTGATCCACCTTACGGTTTTCCGCTCATTGAGGTGTGGATGCTGCACCGCTTCGTTAACCGTCAATACGGGGGCACAAGGCACACGCTCCTTGTCCAGCGCAGCGATCGCCTCATCGCGTGTGCTGAAAGTCGCGAGCCAATCCTCAATTATTCTCTGCAATTCGGCATTGTTGTCTCGCCGCCCACGCGCCGTTTTGAACCGTGGATCGTTTGCGAGTTCCGGCTTGCCCATCGCCCGTGTGAGCTGGATCCACTGATGTCCGGTAGGCACGCAAAGGTAAATGTATTGCCGGCCGCGGAAATGATAGATGCCGGTAGGACCGCCGCTCGGATGTTGAGACCCGCCACGGGTCGGCTGGTACTTGTCGCCTCTCAACGCGACCCGCGGTACCGTGTCTTCGTGCATATGGAAATAAGTATCTATCAGTGACGCATCCAAATACTGACCCTCGCCGGTGCGTTCACGATGAAGCAGCGCGAAACCTATCGCCATCGCGGAGGCCACCCCCGCTGAGACGTCCCCAATTGCCATAGTCGTTACCGCCGGTGCCCGATCGGGTTCTCCGATACCATCGGTAATTCCCGCGTAGGCCTGGCCGATATAGTCGTAGCCGGCCTTATTCGACAGCGGTCCAGTTTGTCCAGCCATTGAGATTGAACACATGATTATCCTGGGATTGAGCGCTTTTACATCCTCGTAGCCAAAGCCCATGCGCTTGATTACGCCCGGTGCAAAGTTTTCGACCAAAACATCAAACTTGGGAATCATCGCGCGCACCAGTTCGCGAGCACGGTCTTTCTTCATATCGATCGCGAAGCTGAGCTTGCTATGGTCGTGCTGCAAGTAATAGGTGCTGATTGTGGTGTTCCTGTGTTCGGGCTGAAGCGGTTTGAGTCCTCCAGCGCGCACACGGTCACCCTCAGGAGCCAGCTCCAGCTTGACCACTTCGGCACCCATCTCACCCAGCAACCTTGTGCAGGTTGGTCCCGCAACGAACTGAGTGAAGTCTAGTACTCGATAACCCTCCAGCATCCGTGGCATGCTCGACATTAATCACCTCCGGCAGGCGCATCGCTGGCGCACTAGTCATCGCCAACGAAAAGTATAAAAGCGGAATTCCTCCTGTCCAATCTAGGCCTTCACGCACACCTCTGACCGCTGCACGCAGTGGCAGCCTTATAGCACCGGGCGCAGCGCTTGGGAAATCTAGGAGGACTAGTTTCGGCGCCTGGCAGGCGTGTTTTAGTCTTGGCTGGAGAGAAATTGCTGGCTCGTGCAGAAGCCCAAAATGGTGAACACTTCTTGGTAGCTTGGACTGTTGGCCCTTCTTTCAGGCCCTCGTTCTGGGTAAGCCAGATGGTGCTAGGTGCATCCCCCTGCGCCTCGTAGTTGGAGCTGGTTGTTCTTGTTAACGTCATGTACCCAGTAGGACAAAAACCTCGACGAGTCATCGAATGGCACATTCCAACTGAACGGAGAGCTCAGTCGGTCTGGTCTGTAACGTCGCAATGTTTCGTCAATCGAGGAAGGCCTGCTGGTCTCGCTTCCACCCCATGGCTTCGCTAAACATATAGCCTAATGATTAAACTCAACCGCAGGATAGCCGCTATCAAACACTCCGCCACCCTTGCCGCAGATGCGCGTGCCAGTGAAATGAGGGCTGCGGGAATCAACGTAATGCCCTTGGCTGCCGGAGAGCCTGATTTTGACACGCCCGAACGGATTAAGGAAGCAGCTCGGCGCGCCCTGGCCGAGGGGCGCACTCATTACACACCCGTGGCCGGTATTCCGGAATTGAAGGCGGCCATTCGCTTTAAGCTGAAAAGGGACAACGGTCTTGACTATCAGCTCAATGAGATTCTGGTGTCGGCCGGTGGCAAGCAGGCCGAGGCCAATGTAATTAACGCATTGTTTGACGAAGGTGACGAAGTCATAATTCCGACCCCGGCCTGGGTCAGCTTCTTCGCGATGGTCAGTTTGTCCGGCGCTTCCCCGATTCCAGTCAGATGTCCGGAGGAGCAGGGGTTCTTACTTGATCCTGACCAGTTGCAGAGGGCAATTACGCCGCGGACGCGAGGGATAATCTTGGTCTCGCCAGCCAATCCGACTGGAGCGGTTTATTCTGCCGCTCATCTTTCCGAGCTCGCTAAAGTTCTCGTGGAGAATGACCTGTGGGTAATGTCCGATGATGTGTATGAACACATAGTGTATGACGGCGCAGTGCCGCACCTGTTTAAGATTGAACCGCGGCTTAAGCAACGTGGGGTCGTTTTCAACTCGTTGTCCAAAGCATATGCGATGACCGGTTGGCGACTCGGCTTTGCTGCCGGACCGAGCGAAGTGATTGCGGCGGCTGCTCGACTGCAGAGCCAAAACAGCGGAAATCCCAATTCGATCACGCAGTTTGCCGCGGTCGAAGCATTAACCGGACCGCAGGACGAACTTGCCAGAATGGTCGACGAGTTCCGGGCGCGTCGCGAACTGGTGGTTGATCGGGTGCGCAGGGTCCCCGGCTTTCACTTGCCTCACAAACCGTCCGGCGCCTTTTACGTTTTCCCCAGTATCCGCGCTCTGCTCGGGACGAGATTTGCCGATAAACGGATCAACGACGGCGACACGTTTGCAGACATCCTGCTGAACGAAGCACACGTCGCGCTGGTCGGTGGCAACGACTTTGGCGCGCCCGAGCACGTCCGCATAAGCTACGCTACCTCTCGGGAAAACCTGAACGAGGCGTTCGATCGTCTCGAGCGCTTTGTTGCACGACTGGTACGCTAGATTAAGAGCTCGCTTTGGCAGCCTCGTGGGCTTTGGGCCTCAGTCAATGACTGCCTAGTCGAGAAGGGGTAGGAATGTCAGTTATCTGCGGCCGGCCAAATCTCTTCGATTTCCCGCGCAATCGACCGCATCGGCGATCTAACCGACCATTGACTGGCCGGTACGAGTTTTTCCAGGAGTTGACGAAAAAAGCCGGCTTTCAAGCGGTCGCTCCGATGAGCTCGATCCATGTCGAGCTCATGTTCAACAATCCGTAGCAGGGAATTGGCACTCTTCGTCGGCCAAACCTCGCGCTTCACCACCGCCACTTGCCCGTCCTCCCGGTTCTGAATGACTTCTTGAATACTACACTTTCTGCGGCGAATCAAAATTGTCTATGGTCAGTGCAAGCGAGTAGCTACTGGATTGCCTGCTAAACGCATTGCGAAAAGCCGATCAACAAGGATTTAAGCTTGTGACGCTTGCTTGAGTAGATCGGTTGACTGAAGTAATGTGCGAAGTATTCCGAATTCGCGCACGGGCCAGCGCGATCTAAGGAGGAGGTATGCGCAAAGTCCTGATTCTGGCTTTCATCTCGATGTTCTTTGCGGCTACAGCTTGTAACAAACAGCAAAATGCGTCAGCGCCCGAGGCATCGCCGTCCGAAGCGGCGAGTCCCGGAGGGGAGGCGAGCCCGGCCGGTGGGATGGCGAGTCCCTCCGGGGCAGAGGCAAGCCCGGCTGCTTCGCCCTCCTGACCAATAGCACTGAGCTGCCGCTTAGGCCATTTTCGTAGCGCGCAGCGGCAGCGTCTCCCTCCTGCTGGGTGCATGGTCCGGCTTGGCAGCTGTCGACTGCAGGTTTGACAGTCCTCCTGCGCGGCGGTTAGTTTGGATCGTGCCCCTTCTGTTTTTCTTTTCTGGACAAGGCTCGCGATGGTAAACGCGGCGGTCGCGGTCATCCCGGCTCGATTCGCTTCCACACGGCTGCCCGGGAAAGCTTTGGCTGAAATTGCCGGCGTACCCATGATAGTGCGGGTTTGGCGCCAGGCGCGCAATGCTCGATTAGTCGACCGCGTAGTCGTCGCCACGGATGACCAGCGCATTGCCAGCGTGGTGCGGGATGCCGGCGGTGAAGTCGAAATGACCGCCAGTTCACATGCAACCGGTACCGATCGGATCGCCGAAGTAGCGCGCCGCATCTCGGCCGAGATCTATATAAATGTTCAGGGAGACCAGCCGTTTGTTGCCCCGGCCGACATCGACGCAGTGGTGAAAGCGATGCTCGACGAGCCTGAGCTTGTGATGGCAACTTTGGGCGCCCCTATTCTCGAGCTGAGTGACTGGACCAATCCGAATAAAGTCAAGATCGTCTGCGATAGACAGGGCTATGCATTGTATTTCTCACGTAGCCCAATCCCCTTTTGGAGGAATGGTGCAGGAGTACCCGCTGGCGCTCTCCACCATGTCGCCGTTTACGGCTATCGTCGTGATTTTCTCTTGAACTTTGAAAAGCTGGAGCAGGGGCAACTGGAGAAAACTGAAAAGCTGGAGCAACTCCGTGCGATGGAGCACGGCTATCGAATCAGGGTAATCGCCTCGTCATCGGCTGCACCGGAGGTCGATACAGCTGAAGACTTGGCGCTGGCTATCAAGCACGCCACCAAGGGCTGAGGGTATATGGCCGGTGGCCGAAAGCAAATCCTCACAGCAGGGCCCCTACCCTCAAAGCCGCCAGCGATGGCCGGACGATAAGCGGAGGGAAGACGGTGGAACGAGGCAAAACCAAGTTCATTTTTGTCACTGGCGGTGTAGTCTCATCGCTCGGCAAGGGACTCGCCGCGGCGTCACTCGGCACCTTACTTGAGGCGCGGGGACTGAAAGTTACGTTACTCAAAATGGACCCGTACCTCAATGTCGATCCGGGTACGATGTCTCCGCTACAGCATGGTGAAGTTTTTGTGACGGATGATGGCGCCGAAACCGATCTCGATCTGGGACATTACGAACGGTTTGTTCGGACCAAGACGAGCCGCCGCAACAATTGCACCACCGGTCAGATATACGACACCGTCATTCAGAAGGAGCGGCGTGGCGATTATCTCGGCGCTACGGTGCAGGTCATCCCCCATATCACCGATGAGATCAAAGCTCGCATTCTGCTCGCCGCCGAAGGCAATGACGTTTGCATAGTCGAGGTGGGTGGCACTGTCGGCGACATTGAGAGTCTCCCGTTCCTTGAGGCCATAAGGCAGTTCCGCTGGGACTTGGGGCGCGACAACGTGGTCTACATCCACCTGACGTTGGTGCCGTACATCCCCGCGGCAGGCGAGCTTAAGACCAAGCCCACCCAGCACAGTGTCAAGGAACTCACTGGCGTCGGTATCCAGCCGGATATCCTGGTTTGCCGCTGCGACCGACCGCTTGAAAAAAAATTCCGCAGCAAGATCGCACATTTTTGCAATGTGGAGGAAAATTGTGTGATCGCTGCCCAGGATGTCGAGACCATCTACGAGGTCCCGCTGAGGTTCCTCGATGAGGGACTCGACCAACGCGTCGTCGAAAAGCTCAACATCTGGACAGGACAGCCGAATCTGGCTCAGTGGCGTCGATTGGTCAAGACCGCTCAGAATCCTCGCGTTACGGTTAACGTGGCAGTAGTTGGCAAGTATGTAAATCTGGTCGACGCTTACAAAAGTCTGCATGAAGCGATCGCTCATGGCGCTATTGCCAATCAGGCCCGCGTCAATATCGACTATGTAGACTCAGAGGAGCTCGAGCGAGGTAACGTCAATAGGTTAGCCAATGCACACGCGATTATAATCCCCGGCGGGTTCGGTGAGCGCGGCACTGAAGGTAAGGTTCGGGCAGTGCGCTACGCCCGCGAGAACGCTGTCCCGATCCTCGGTATCTGCTTGGGCTTGCAAATGATGGTGATCGAATATGCCCGCAACGTGCTGGGAATCAAGCGCGCCAATTCGCGCGAAATTGACCCCAATACGCCCGACGCGGTAATCGATTTTATGGAGGGCCAGCGCGACGTTGAAAAGAAAGGGGCGACCATGCGCCTGGGGTCGTACCCATGTGTTTTGCGCCCCGGCTCCTTGGCTGCCTCGTTGTACCGTCGTAGCCGCATTGCCGAGCGCCATCGCCATCGCCTCGAAGTCAACAACAAGTATCGCGAGGCGCTGGAAAAAGCGGGCCTAAAAGCGACCGGTACGTCGCCTGACGATTCTCTGGTTGAAATCATGGAGTTGCCCGGACATCCTTGGTTTCTCGGTTGTCAGTACCATCCCGAGCTAAAGTCACGTCCGCTTGAGTGTCATCCGCTCTTCCGCGGTCTGATTCAGGCTGCAGTCGCTCGCAAAGCTGCTATGACCGTGAATCCTACCAAAATCCGCGAGCTGCGAACCGCGTGACGTGATAAAAGTCGCCACAGTTCAGGTCGGAAGGGTCATGTTTGGCGGCCCCAGCCTGGTCGTGATTGCCGGACCGTGTGTAATTGAGAGTGCTGATTCATCTTTACGGCACGCGGAGCGGCTTGCGAAAATATCACACGAAACGGGGGTGGGATTAGTCTTCAAATCGTCGTTCGATAAGGCGAATCGAACCAGCCATACCTCGTTTCGAGGACCAGGGCTCGAAGCGGGAATCCGAGTGCTCGAACGAGTCAAGCGAGAGACCGGACTGCCAGTGCTTACTGACATTCACGAGCCAGATCAGGCGACCATGGTGGCTGAGGTTGCGGATATCCTGCAGATCCCGGCATTGCTCTCGCGCCAGACAGATCTGGTCGCTGCTGCCGCTCGGACGGGTCGGGTCGTGAATATCAAAAAAGGCCAGTTCCTCGCTCCTTGGGAAATGAAACCCGTAATCGCCAAGGCTGAGGCTTGCGGTAATAGGCGAATCCTCGTGACCGAGCGAGGCTTCTCCTTTGGCTATAACAACCTAGTCAGCGACATGCGTTCCCTCATAATAATGCGGCGATTTGGCTATCCGGTGATATTCGACGCAACCCACTCAGTGCAGCTTCCCGGCAGCGCGGGAGACCGGTCTGGGGGACAGCGCGAATTTGTCGCCCCGCTGGCGCGCGCTGCGGCCGCAGTTGGTGTCGATGCAGTATTCATGGAGGTCCACGAAGACCCTGACCGAGCGCTGAGTGATGGGCCTAATTCATACCCGTTGGACCGCCTTGCCGGCCTCATGCGCGACTTACAACGAATCGACGAGCTTACCCGTAAGGCCGAATCGAATGTAACAGAGTAAATCCCTAGCCTCTGCGATCAGCGCGCCTGCCGGTCGATGCTCAGGCATCGCCCGGTTCCTCGCAGTTCCAGCCCACAATTTACAGTAAGGGCATTGGTTGTTAGCCTTTGTCTGAGGTTTCACTGATGGGTCCGCGACGCATCGCTCGACTTCTGGCTCTCCTTGGAACTCTCGCTTTGGCAATCATCATGGTGGTGACCGTCGTCGTTGTGCGGCGTCGTTCGGCAGAACAAAATTTACGAACCGTTGCCGCTATCGTGCCGGGGACAATTTTACATGCCCACAACTTTAACTGGACGCAAATGCGTGGAAATCGCCGCGAGTGGGTACTCAAAGCTAGTGACGCCAGCTACTCAAATGATAAGACCAGCATTCTTTTGTTTAAGCAACACCTCACAATGACCGTGCAAAATGGCAAGAAGTTTTCGCTGAGCGCTGTGCGCGCCGTACTCAAGGTGAGCGGCAACCATATTAACCAAGCCGAGATGAGCGGCGGCCTGGAGGCCGATTACGGTGATTTTGTTGTCATTACGCAGGCAGCGACCTTTTTGCCCGATAGCGACGAGCTCAAGGCTCCTGGTCCTGTTAGGATCAAGGGCCCCGGTCTCGATGTCGTCGGAATCGGGCTCACTGGACATCCGAAGGCGCAGACTTTTCAGCTGCTCAAAGACGTCAAAACCATCGTCCAACAACAAAAGCAACACTTGGCCGCGCCACAAGAATCTTGAGGATCGCAACAGGCCTGTTTCTGGTTGGAAGAGTTCGCCGTTACGAGCGATGGGCGAGGACCGACTCCTTGAATGAGACTGTCGCAGGTGCGCAATCACGTGCCGGATCGTGCCGCAATCGCTGCAGAGCGGCCCGATTCGCTGTAATAATCCTTCTGGTGTCGTTTTGCGCCAAGTATAGCAACGCGCAAACCAAGACGGCGAACCAGACAGTGGGACCAGGCGCCAATCGGATCGCCGCCCAAGAAACGATCACAAAACCTAGAGCAGGAAGCGACGCCCTTGCTCCGCCCGAACGGTCCTCCCAACAGCCCAACCCCGACAAATCCGCTGCTAACCAATCGAAAGACACCAACAGCGATTCGCCGTTCGGCTCGCTGACTGGCAGTAACCGAGGACCTATCAGTATACAATCAGACACGTTAGCCCTTGATTATAAGCAGAACGCGGTGCTCTTTACCGGGCATGTGCACGCTACTCAAGCGGATGCGGCGCTCACGACGCAGAGGCTTTGGGTCAAGTACGGCAAGGATTTCCACGAAGTGCAACACATGACCGCGGATGGCAATGTGAAGATTAGCCAGGGAGTGCGCTGGTGCACTAGTGAGCATGCCGTTATGGACCAGCAACAGCATACCGTGGTTCTGAGCGGCAGTCCGATTTGCCACGACGCCAAAGACCAGGTCACCGGCACCAAAATCACGGTCCATCTCGACACGGGTAGAAGTGACGTCGAAGCGGCTAAGGCTGTGATCTTCCCTCAGCAGTCCAAAACTCGCGATAATGGAGCATTGGCTGTTAAGACGAAGTGAGTGCGACAGAAAGCGATGGCTCTGGAAGTAAAACTCGGACACGACCTCAGATTGCGGCAACAGCTCGTGATGACGCCGCAACTTCAGCAGGCAATTAAGATTCTCCAACTCTCCTTGCCCGAGCTTGAAGCCGTAGTACAGAGCGAGCTGGACGCCAACCCGGTGCTGGAACCATTGGATCAGAGCGTCGCCGAAACTGCCGCAAACTCCGATCAATCGGAGGACATGACGCTTGCGGCTGACGGCGAGCCGTTACCGCCGGAACCAGATTCAGTCAGTTCTGACTCCGAATCAGGCTGGGAGGACATAGTCGATAGCGTTCCGGCACATGCGGTGGCGACTGAAGGCGCTGATGCTGCAGTCGAAATTCGCGATCCAAGCTTGGAGAAGTTAGATTGGCGAGAATACCTGGAAACCTACTCTAACAACTGGCAGGACGGCGAACCTCCGGGCGAGGATGATGAGCGTCGCCAGGCTTTGGAAAACACCCTCACGCGCAAGGCTTCGCTCGAAGATCACTTGATTTGGCAACTGCGGCTCTCCAGCCTTGACCGCGACCAGCAACGGATCGGCGCAACAATCATCTACAACCTTAACGACGACGGTTATCTGGAGACTCCTGTCGAAGAGTTGGCCAATCAACTGGCAACCAGTGTCGAATCCGTCGAAGCTGTCCTCAAGCGGATTCAGCGCTTCGATCCGCCCGGCGTGGCTGCTCGCGACTTGCGCGAATGTCTTCTGGCGCAGCTGCAAAATCTGGGAATGGAGGAATCGCTCGCAGCCCGCATTGTAAGTAACCACCTCGACCTCCTGGAGAAGCATCGTTATGGCGAAATTGCCAAGATAATGGGGGTGGGACTGGATATGGTGGCCGAGGCAGCTCGCAGTATCGCGTCGCTGGAACCCAAACCCGGTCGCGATTATGGCGGTGCAGAGCCCACTTACATCGTGCCAGATGTCTATATCCAGAAAGTCGGTGATGACTTTGTCGTTACGCTTAATGAATCCGCAGTGCCGCGGTTGCGGTTGGCTAATTATTATCAACGCGTTTTAAACGACAGTGCCGTCGAAGCGGACACCAAGGAATATCTCCAGGAGCGACTGCGCTCGGCGCGCTGGCTCGTTAAATCAATTTACCAGCGATTGCAGACCATCTTTAAAGTGGCAAATTCGATCGTTAAGTTTCAGCGACCCTTTTTCGAGCACGGAATCAGTCACTTGAGACCTCTTGTCCTTAAAGACGTCGCTGAGGACATCGGGATGCATGAGTCGACAATTAGCCGTGCGACCGCCAATAAGTACGCGCATACGCCGCAAGGAATTTTTGAACTGAAGTTCTTTTTCACTTCAGGTGTTAAGGCCGCCGACGGCGAGGATGTCAGTGCGGAGACCGTCAAGGAGAAGATCAGGAGCCTGGTAGCTGGCGAAGGTCAAGACAATCCACTCTCCGACCAGGCAATTGCCGATATTCTGCACAAGGATCAAATCAATATCGCGCGTCGCACGGTAGCCAAGTACCGACAGGCTCTTGGCATTTTGCCCTCTAGTCGCCGCAAGAAGTTGGCATGAATGAGACTTGAGTTGATCGTCCACGTTAAGCGATGTTCCGCCTGGGGCTGGCAAAACCGCGCCACGATATCCCGCTGCAGGTTAAAGTCGGCGTGGCAAAAGAAGTAATCAGAAAGGTCGTGCTATGCGAAGCAAAGCCAGTTTAGGTAAGAGAAGCCGAGCTGTCGCCCGACGTACGCAACGTTCAGCCTCGAAGGCGCGCATTCCAGTTCCTGAAGTTACGGTGACATTTCGCCATATCCAGCCCACCGAAGCGATTCGAACCTATGCTGTGCGTAAGCTATCTCATCCCGCCAAGTTCCTTAAGCGCCCTTGCCAGGTCCATTTAATCCTGACCGTCGACAAATATCGGCATCGCGGAGAAGTTACGGTAAAATCAGGACATATCACCGTCGCTGCACAGGAGGAGACCAAAGACCTTTATTCGGTCATCGATCTCCTCGCTGATAAGGTCGAGAGACAGTTAAAGAGCCAACGAGGAAAGAACGCTGCCAAGAAGCTTCGCGCACCTTCTGCTGGCGAGTTGATGGGCAGTGAGGAAACGGCGCCAGAATCGAACAGTTAGCGCCTGCAAACTATGAAGATCACCGAGATCCTGACCGCTGATATGGTGGTGCCGGACATGAGTGGTACCACAAAGTCTCAGGTATTGCGTGAGCTGGCTCAGCCGCTTGCTAATGGGCACCGCGAGCTGGACCTTGCGACGATTACCGCGGTCTTGGCCGAACGCGAGCGCCTAGGTTCCACTGCTATCGGAGATGGTATTGCCATACCACATGGCAAAATGCCGGGTGTTAAGCAGATTCTCGGAACCTTTGGGCGCCATCGCAAAGGTGTTGACTTCGAGTCGCTGGATGGCAAACCAACTCACCTGTTCTTTGCGCTAATTGCGCCCGAGGACTCTACCAGCCTGCACCTGAAGGCCCTTGCCCGTGTTTCTCGCCTATTCAAAGACAGCACCTTTCGTGATCGCCTGATGGCGGCCCGCGATGCTCAGGAAATTTACGGCCTCATCGTCGCAGAGGATGCTCGTTACTAGCTACGACTGATTGCCATCGGCAACGTGCAAGTTGCTAAATATCCCGATGACAATTTCGGGCTCCTCAGCTGATTTAGGGTTTCATCTGTTTATTGTGACCGGAGTGTCTGGCTCGGGCCGCGGATCCGCAATGCGGGTGCTGGAAGACCTTGGGTTCTATTGCGTGGATAATCTTCCAGTCGCGTTAGCTCGCTCGGTAGTCCATTTGGTGCGCCAGCATGATGCTACTATCCCGGGTGTCGCGCTCGGAATTGACGCCAGAGAGCGTCTGTTTTTCCCTCAGTGGCCACAGGCGTTTGCGGAACTTGAGCGAGACGGCTTCAAGCCCCAGGTCATCTTTCTCAACGCTTCGGACGACGTGTTGGCACGTCGCTATTCGGAAAGCCGACGCCCCCATCCTTTGGCGGAGGGCGGTATGAGTGTGGTCGAGAGTATCCGGCGCGAGCGGCTCGCCTTGGCGGAAATCCGCGAGCGGGCGAGCCTGGTGATCGACACCACCACCACCACTATTCATCAGCTGCGTGAAATCATCACCGCCGCTGTGCTTGGTACACGGACCGGCAGCAATATGACGGTCTCGTTGGTCTCATTCGGGTACAAATATGGACACCCAGTGGGGCTCGACCTGGTTTTTGACGTCCGCTTTCTACCCAATCCTTTCTTTGTGCCGGAACTGCGCGAACTTACAGGAACCGATGCCCGTGTCCGCGATTTTGTAATGTCGCAACCAGAAGCGCGCCATTTTGTCGAGGAGGTCACTCGTTTACTTGGGTTTCTCATCCCTCTCTATCGACGCGAAGGCAAGAGCTATCTCTCAATCGGTTTGGGATGTACCGGGGGACGACATCGCTCACCCGTAGTGGTTCGGGCTTTGCGCGACTCATTAGCTCACGAAGGATTCGAGGTCGAGATCCGCGACCACGACCTGGAACGAGATGCCCAGTGAAAGGTTTTGCTCTTGAATGACTACTCCTCGGATCGCCACTTCCTACCAAGGGCGGACGCTACCTCGTGCCGAAGCCAAGAGCTGTGCCTGCTCCAAGTGCTGAGCCCTTTTCCGTCGATCCTCAATTAGCACTTATGACAGGTAGCCGAGTGGTTACATGTCCGCGCTTAATGCGCCTGTTGTCTTTGGTGCGCTGATGTTGGCCATCAGCTCATTTCGAAGCGGCCCCAAGGTGCCAGATATCAGGCGAAACCCTATCAATAGCCTCCGGCTAGCTGGTTTGGTGGCTTTGTTCGGCTTATCGGCATATCTTCTGACCACTCACCGCCAACTGTTCGAGAATCCTAATGTCCTCAGGAATGAGGTTCTGTCGTGGGGACCCTGGGCCCCTATCGTCTACATGCTGATGTATGCGATCGGCCCATCTTTTTTGGTCCCGGGAGCTGTTATGACCATAGCAGCCGGACTTGCCTTTGGTGCTTGGTGGGGTTCGATATGGTCGATAGTGGGAGCGGATGTGGGTGCGATGGTCGCCTTTGGGGCAGGACGATTTCTCGGCAGAGCGTTCGTCGAACGAAAGATGGGATCCCGACTTCGCCCAATACTCGGCGGGCTCGAGCGCAATGGCTTTTATCTAACCCTGTATTTACGTCTGGTACCGCTTATTCCTTACAATGCATTCAACCTGATCGCAGGTGCATCGCCTATTAGGTTCAAGGACTATTTCTGGGCCAGTATCATCGGAATGATTCCAGGTACAGTACTATTTGCCCTGCTCGGTGACTCACTCTGGAAGCCCGGGTCGCCCCGCTTCTTCATCGCCTTGGGCTTGATCGCCTGTTGCTTCGCCGCAGTTGAAATATACCGGCGAAGAACAACAGATCCGATTATCTAGACCGCGCTCGGTATTCGATGGCGATATAGCCGGGCGACAACATTTGGACGGCAAACTAACCCCGCCAGCTGCTCGGTTTTGACAGTTGTGAGCGTTAACGCCGAGAACTCGTTATAAGATCGCGCACGACCTCGATAACATCGAATACGTCGCCTTCGCTCATGGATGGATAGATGGGCAATGAGACCAGGCTCTCGTACGCCGATAGTGCGTTCGGAAAGTCTTGCCGGCTGTATCGATATTGCTCTCGATAAAACGGATGGAGATGAAGAGGGATAAAATGCACGCTGGTCCCGATATTGCGCTCGCGCATCATCTCAATAAACTGGCCACGAGTGACGCGCAGACTCTCCAACCGCAAGCGTATCGGATACAGGTGCCATGAATGTTCGACCTCTGCCCGCTCGACTGGTAGGACGATGTCTTCAATGTCGCGCAGTCCTGCACAGTAAAGTTCCGCGATGCGCTTTCGTGCTTTCCACATCCGGTCGCACTTGGCGAGCTGCACAAGGCCCATCGCTGCGGCGATGTCGGTCATATTGTACTTGAATCCGGGCTTCGATATTTCGTAATACCATGACCCTTCAGCAGTGTATCTCCTCCATGCGTCCTTACTGATGCCATGCAGGCTCATGATGCGAACGTTGTCGGCGTATTCACTGTTCGCCGTAGTCGCCATGCCCCCTTTGCCGGTGCAGAGGGTTTTGGTCGCGTAGAAGGAGAAGCACGCCAGGTCGCCGAAGTTGCCCACCCGCCTTCCATTAAACGATGCAGGAAGTGCGTGGGCTGCATCTTCGATTAGCTTTACTTGATGCAGTCGTGAGATCTCGAGAATCCGAGCTAAATCACACGGATGTCCTGCGTAATGGACCGCGATGATGGCACGAGTTCGCGGTGTAATGGCCTTTTCAACCCCTAGCGGATCGATGTTCAGCGTGTCGGGTTCACAATCAACCAGTACCGGGTGAGCTTTGAAATAGTGGACGACTTCGGCCGTCGCCGCAAAGGTCATGGTCGGAACTAAAACCTCGTCACCTTCTGCCAGACCGATGCTGTCTAGCGCGAGGTGAAGCGCAGCGGTACACGAATTCAGTGCGACCGCATGCGGGACGTCGATATATCTGGCGAAAGCCTCCTCGAAGGCGCGTACCTGCGGTCCCGTTGTCAACCATCCCGATCGCAGAACTTTAACGACCTCAGCAACTTCTTCATCGCCGACGCAAGGAACATGAAAAGGTAGAAAATTGCTTCTCATCCGAATCGCCCGCAGGAGCTCTTTAAGTCTTACTATTGCCGTATCATCTTTACGACCAGCTTCCGGATTACCGGGGTCTTGTCAAACTTCGACCTCACACATTATGAAGTCGTGGTCGGAAAAGCGTCGGCCAAGCGCCGAGCTTCTCGCAGGTACAACCAGCGCTGAACCGGCTATTGGCTTGAGGCCCCGAAGAGCCAACCAGTCCAGCTTGGGACGAATGAACGGTGGCACCAGCCGGCTCGGGGTAAAAGTGGGTGCTCCCCTGACATTGGCACCCGTCGTGTCAAAGCCCGCCTCTCGCAGACGATGGAATAACGGTTCCCATTTTTGCGGATGCCGAAATCTCGCAGGCCAAAGCGCCATTAATCCCATCACTGGGATGAACGAGACCGGATGACTTAAACTGACCGTGGTGGTATTAAAATCGCCACCTATAATTGCCGGAATTCCCGGCGGCATTTGCCGCAGGAATTGGCTCATTTGCAAGTCACGTCCCGCCGGGTCCCAGCGACTATTGAGGTGGGCGACGCCCAGCACGATCGTGCGCCGATTGACTACGATTGTTCCCGTCAGTCCGGCAGGTGCTCCCACGAGCCGGTGATCCCGGCTCCGTAACAGAGCCCGCGACAAAGGCAGCACACGCACGTCCGCCAATGGCCAGGCACTTAGTATCGCATTGCCGATGAACGAAACGGGCGGCCCGCTCCTGCGGCTGATGCCAAATTCCCCGATGTATGCAAAGCTCATATCCAAGGCAGCCGCAAGCTCGGCCGCAGTCTCGCGCCATCCCGATCTTCGCACGTGCCAGTCCATCTCGGACAAAAGAATGATTTGGGGATGATTTAGCGGTGGGCGTTTCAGGCGTTGCAACATCTTGTCAATAGCCCGGCCGCTGCGCGCATTAAAGGCGACAACCTTAAGATGTCGCGGATCAGGCGACGCGGAGCGATTAACGATGATGGGCCCCCAGGGATGGGGATTACTCGCGGCGCCCACTGTCGCCGCCGCAGTCCTCATCAGCTCGTCCTGTGTGCTCGGGCATTCTGGCTATCGCATCAATCTTACACAGCCTGCAAGGTAGCCTTAAATTCTTCTAAAGAGGTGATCGGCGCTGAGCACGTGTGCTCCCGACAGACGAACGCTGTGATGCGGCCGCCAACTTGCTTCTTTCCAGCGACAATTGCGGGCATCAACGGATCGGCATTGCTATGGGGCTCCACGGTAATTATGGCCCGATTAGGAACGTAAAGCTGTCCAAGACAATTCAGCCATTCGCGCTTTTGGCGGTCGTTAGCTTCAGCAACAATGACGACCTCAGTGGCGCCTCGTTCGAATAGATCGACTGCCTCTAACATGTGGCTAAATGCGAACGGTTGCTTCTCCATGAAGGGAGCGAACAGGCGAAGCGTCTTTTCAGCTTCGCTCATGTATCGCTCGTCGTGTGCATACCAATACAACCGAAGGAGGGCCATCGCCGCCGCGCTGTTGCCCGAGGGCGTGGAACCGTCAAAGGCAGACTTGACTCGGGTTATCAGCTGCTCGTGATCGTCCGACGTAAAGAAAAATCCCCCGTTTTCTCGGTCGACGAAGCGCTGGATAAGCACTTCTGCGAGTTCGCGTGCGAATCCCAGGTACTCCCGCTCCATTGACGCTTCGTACAGGTCTATCAGGGCGCTAACCATCAGCGCATAGTCTTCAACGTAGGCATTAAACCGAGCAACACCGTCTTTGTAGACTCGGCGCAATGACTTTCCATCCCAAAGTCGCGTCCTTACAAACTCCACTGCACGCGTAGCAGAACGCAGAAACCGCTCGTCTCCAAGGGTGCGGTAGCCTTGGGCGAAGGCGCTGATCATCATCGCATTCCAAGCTGCGATAATTTTCTCGTCCCTGCCAGGCTTTACCCGGCCCTCTCGAGCCTGAAACAGCAATCTGCGCGCTGCCTCCAGGGACAAATTGAACTCTTCAGGCGACTTGTTGAAAAGCCGAGCGGCATCGGCGGGATCAATAGTCCGATGGAGAACGTTGCGCCCCTCGAAATTTCCCTCCTCAGTCACATCAAAAAAGCGCATGACCAAAGGAGTGAGCTCCGGTCCCAGCACGCTCAGCAAATCACTGGGCGTCCAGAGAAAAAACCGACCTTCCTCGCCTTCGCTATCCGCATCCTGGCTTGAAAAGAAGCCTCCCTCCTCGCTGCTCATCTCGCGGATAACATAGTCCAGCGTCTCGCGACCAATACGGATGAACTCGGGTTCGTTTAATGCGCAACCGGCTTCAAGGTAAAGACGAGCAAGTAGCGCATTGTCGTACAACATCTTCTCGAAATGCGGCACCAGCCAGCGCTCATCGACGCTATAGCGATGGAAACCACCCCCGAGCTGGTCGTAAATGCCGCCTCGCGCCATCTTGAGCAAGGTATCCCTCACCATCTCGGCGAATGACGGTTCCCTTTCCGCCACGTACACCCGCAGGAACAAAGAGAACGCAAACGCATTGGGGAATTTGGGAGCCCGCCCAATACCGCCGTTGACCCAATCATAGCTTCTCGCCAACGCCTTCGCCCCCGCCAGCGCTAGCCCACGCTTCATTTCACCGTCTTGGACCTTATAATTCCCAAGTGCGGCGATAGCCTGGGTGAGTCGCTCGACGTTTTGTTGCACGTCCGGCTGGCGATTATGGTAGGCATCAGCTATCGCTTTCAGCACTCGCGGAAAGCCGATCATGCCTCGGCGATCCTCCGGGGGAAAGTAGGTGCCACCGAAAAATGGCTTGCAATCGGGAGTGAGAAAAACGGTCAGTGGCCATCCACCGTGCCCCGTAAGCATTTGAACCGCATCCATGTAAATCTGATCCAGATCAGGTCGCTCCTCGCGGTCGACCTTGATCGGGACAAAATTTTCGTTAATCAGGCGCGCAATTGCCTCGTCCTCAAACGACTCCCGTTCCATCACGTGACACCAGTGGCACGCCGAGTAACCGATTGACAGCAATATCGGCTTGTTTTCCGCTCGGGCCACCTCGAGCGCTTCCGGACCCCAGGGGTACCAATCCACCGGGTTGTAGGCATGTTGGCGCAGGTAGGGGCTGTTTTCCTTGACTAGACGGTTCGGCTTGCGCTCGGGATGCAAGTTTGCTTGCTCACTCATTGTTTAGCTCGACTCTAAGAACTGATGTAACGGGCAGGATCTTTGTAAACCTTGTTACCTCAAGGCTATCACTTCAATGCCGGCTCTGCTATCATTGCGCGTTCCCGCGCGATTGCCCGCCATTCATGCTACTTTCCCCGCTATTGTCCGCATCGGCAAAGGGCCTGAACCGAGCGATACCTCCGGTTTCAAGGGGTAGCCTGGGTGCTTGCCGCAACGGATTAAGGCTGCATATAGTCAGCTCGTCAGCTGGACCCGGTGGTTCAACCGTGATTTCTTTTTCAAGGAAGCATAAGTGACAGCCGTTGAAAGTTTCGTCGAGGTTGCCGGCGGCAAAGTTCAAATGATGCAGGGAGGGAGCGGCCGCCCCCTGTTGATCCTCCACCACGACGTCGGAAACCCTGGATGGTTGCCCTTTTACGATACTCTCGCCACAGATTGTTTGGTTTACGTGCCCTCCCATCCGGGTTTCGGAAAGTCTGAGCGTCCCGAATGGATGCGCACGATTCGTGATATGGCGATCGTTTATGAATGGCTGCTCAACGTGCTAAACGTCGGCCCCTGTCCGATAATCGGTCTCGGTCTGGGCGGATGGATAGCCGCTGAGATGGCGATGATGTGTCGTCATACTCTTTCACATCTGGTGCTGGTTAATGCTGCAGGGTTACAGCCGCGAGAGGGGGAAATTCTCGACCAGTTCCTGATCAACACGATCGACTATTTGCGATCAGGATTCGAAAATCAGGATAAATACGTTGAACTTTACACCGCTGAGCCGTCACTGGATCAGCTCGAACAATGGGAAATCAATCGCGAAATGACCAGCCGCATTGCCTACAAACCGTATATGTATGACCCGACCCTCCCGCATCTTATTCGGGGCATCAGCACCCCTACGTTGATCGTTTGGGGAGCGCAAAATCGTATCGTACCCCGGATTTGCGGCGAGCAGTATCGCGAGGCAATCCGCGGCGCTCGACTCGAGATCGTTGCGGGGGCCGGTCATTTCTTGGAAGTAGAGAAGCCTGCCGAACTGGCCACGATGGTCAAGGATTTTGTGTCTCGAGACTCATAACGCGGCCCGGCAGCGCGCTCGCCGGCTCGGAGGGTTCACGGTGCAGGAGGTACCGAAATGCATCTAATGTATTTCACTGAGCAACCGATGTCGTCGTATCCGGAAGAGGAGGGACGCAAATTCGGATACACCGCGCTGCTGTTCTCCAATAGACACTTCGATCCAGTTGAAGGCGCTCGTTTGTACGAACAACGGATCATCGAGTACCAGCTTGTTGAAGAAGTCGGCTTTGATGGGATCATGCTCAACGAGCACCACAATGCGCCATTCTGCATGCAGGCCAAGTGCAACGTAATGGCGTCGGTATTGGCGGGGCTTACAAAGCGCGTGAAGCTGGTTTTGCTCGGCAATCCTCTTCCGATCGCTGAAAATCCGATCAGGCTCGCGGAAGAACTCGCAATGATCGATATGATCTCGAAGGGTCGGCTGGTTTCGGGCTTTGTTCGGGGCGGCGGGGTGGAATCCCTTGCAACCAATACCAATCCCGCCTACAACCGTGAGCGCTTCGAGGAGGCTCACGATCTGATCATCAAGACTTGGACGGTTCCCGGCCCCTGGCGCTGGGAAGGACGTCATTACCAGTTTCGTGTGGTTAATCCATGGGTGTTACCTCTCCAAAAACCTCATCCCCGCATCTGGATCCCGGGTGTTTCGAGTCGCGAGACCATAGTTTGGGCAGCTCAGCACCGGTATCCCTATATTGCGCTGAACACCTCGATCGAAGACAGCAAAAAAATCTGGCAGTATTACGATGAAGCTGCCCAAAAGGCTGGCTATCAAAGTGGTCCCGAGCAGCGCGGTTACCTGATACGTTGTCATGTCCAAGATACCGAGGAGAAGGCGCTCCGAAATGCTCGGGAGTTTATGTGGATGCAGGGTGAGTTTACCGGCCTGATGCATCCGGTTTGGGCAGCCCCGTCGGGTTATTTAGGCCCCTGGGCCCGCAGAGCGTTGGCCGAAGTTCATGTCGGCCGTAGGCCGAATCCTGCGGCCGGACTGCCATTTGAAAAACAAATCCAGCGCATGCTGATAATTGCTGGTACGCCAGATCAAGTCGTTGCAAAGCTGCGCATCATTTTGGAAGAAACTCGTCCGTCCATTCTGGCCTTGTGGGGAAATGACGGCAAGATATCCCATGAGGACAGTAAGAACTGCATCAGGTTGCTTGGAACAGAAGTGCTGCCACGTCTGCGGGAGATTGCCAAAGAGCTGAACCTGGCGAGTCCCTTTGAGTTAAATAGCCCGGTAAGTTTGGCAGAAAGCCCCCTCGCTCAGCAGAGTGCCGCCGCAAGCTAAAACCTCCTGACGCCGGATCCACCCGGCGCCAATTGCGCTTGTTGGCTTCAGCCGGTTCAATACCACCGCCGCCGACCGAGCGGCGGTGGTGTTGAAGACAGCGACATCGGCGACTTCGCTACTTAACCTTTCAAGAAATCACGTACGAGCTTGCTTACTGCAGCAGGCTGCTCGAACGGTGCCATGTGCGCCGCATTGCTCACGAATTCGATGCGGGCGCCCCGGATCAATTTACCGAACTCTTCAGCGTAGACGGGCTTAACCAACCCGTCATACTGACCCCAAATGATGAGAGTAGGAGCAGAGATTCGATGGATGCGCTTGCGCAACCCTTTGTCTGGAATCGGCCAGATAAATTTGCCCGTGCAAGCAAGTGCCCAGGTAACCCTAATAATAGAATCCGGTTCCTCAGGATTCATGAACACCAGCTTGCGCGCCGGATGACTAGTATCGTGGAAGAAGAGCCCATCCAGCTCGCTCTGCGGTGTAACCATGTAGTTCTTAATCGGCGTGTCGTCACGCCATAACCCAAGGGAGTCGATCAGAACCAGTTTGCTTACTCGCGCCGGGTTGGTAGCCGCCAGCTCGGCAGCGACCATCCCGCCAAAAGAATGCCCTACGACTGGCGGCGCTTCGAGTCCCAGCTGATCGAACATCTCGTAGTAATACAAGACGAGATCCCAGAGATTGTCGAGGTGAGAAATCGCATCCGGATCTCCCTCGCTTGTGCCAGGATGTTCCGGCGCATAGACCGTGAAATGGTTGGCTAGCTGATCCAGACTCTCCTCCCAGATCAATCCATAGCCGCTATGCAGATAAACCAAGGCGGGGCCTTGGCCGGCCACTTTGACTCGAGCCTTAATCTTACCGTCCCAGAGGTTAAGCGTACGTTCCGCAGCAACGGGCATTCGTAATCCCTTTGTTCGAGCTGGAGTTACCGCGCCGAAGCGGCGACACAGAGGCGCGTGAGTTTAGGATGACCTTTAGAATCAAAAGCAATTATTCAGTGGCTAGCTGAGCTCGCGTTGGCTCCAGCTGACTTCTGGCTGGTGTTCTTGATTCGTGCCGGCCACCATCGGTTATCCCAGCCCTCGTCGTCCCAGACGTCGCGGAAATAAGGTTTTACCTCTCGGGCAAACAGATCTATATTCTTCAGTGTCAACTCGTGCGGCATCGAACCGATATGCAAGAGCACCATCAGGTTCCCGACCCTCAGCTTTTTGACCGCCTGCATCAACTGATCTCTAACTGAGGCCGGCGACCCCGCGATGACGAACTGGTTTTCCACGAAATCCTTGTACTTCCAGCTCGAGACCGCATTTAACAATTCCAGTTGCATCGGCAGCAGGTTGCGGACGCTATTGACTAGGCTTCGATGGTCCTGATCGCCTGGGATAAACATGTATTCGTTGAGAATGTGCAGGCATTTGTCGTAGAAATAACGAATATGAGGGTAGTACTCCTTCTCTGCCTGCGCGTCGGTTTCAGACACTGCAACCAACTGTAAAAAACCCGCCCTATATGGGTTGGGATCGATTCCGTTCTTGTCAACAAACTCCCAGAAGCCGTCCATCACTCGCTTACCCAAGTTATTGCCGTAATAGCTGAGGAAGCAGTAGCAATGATCGTGCTTCGCTGAGAAATCCCACGTGCTCAGGCTACCCGAGCCCGGAATCCAAACCGGAGGATAGGGAGTTTGAATCGGCCGTGGCCATAAATTAACCATCGGCAGCTGGAAGTACTTGCCATTCCAAGCGAAAATCTCGCGTGACTGCCAAGCCTTTAGAATCAGGTCGTGTGCCTCGTAATAGCGATCTCGATGCTCAATCGGTGTGATACCGTAGCAAAGATCTGCGTCCATCGCCGTGCCCAGCGGCATGCCCGCGACCAGCCTTCCACCGCTGATGCAATCCAACATCGCATACTCTTCCGCGACTCGAATTGGTGGGATAGTAGTGGGCAACGTGGCCCCCATTTGGACCAAAGCGACGTCCAAGCCGTTGGTCGCACGTGCTAAAGCTGAACCCATCAGATTAGGGCTCGGCATGAACCCGTAGGCGTTTTGATGATGCTCGTTAACGCAAATCCCATCCATCCCGGCCTTGGCTGCATAAACCAGCTCGTCCAAGGTCCAATTGTAATATTGGCCAACGCGATCAGGATCGGCCAATTCCCAAAAGGGAGGATCGACCCACACCGAGTGGTATTTCGACTCGAAATCTGCCGGTAGTTCGCGATGGGGCATCAGATGGAACATGGAAATCTTCATCTCGCCACTCCAAAAGCATCGATTAGCCCAAGCAATATCACGCGCAACGAATCCTCGACAACCCTCGTGCCCCGACGCACGACCACAACCTCCTCTGGCATGGACGAGTTAGGCTGGCGTTTTTAATCATCCTGGTCGAATTGCCAATGGTCTCGAAGAAAATAGCGGGCGCGCTCGACTATCGGCAGGGCCCGCTCGCCCTCATCTACCGCTCCCGGCTCAGCAGACGGTTCTCTTCCCAATTCCTCGATGACGGTGCGGCTGGAGTTGGCTAGTGCTCGCAAATCATAGCCACCCTCTAGGGCTGCGACTATCTTTCCATTGCAGCATTCATCGGCAACTAATTGAAGTCGTCGGGTCATAGCCAGAAACCCTTTTTCGGTTAGGCGCATGCCGCCCAACGGGTCGCGAAAGTGCGCGTCAAAGCCGGCTGAGATCAGCACGAACTCCGGTTTGAACTGACGAGCGACCGGTAGGAATAGTCGGTCAAAGACTTGCAGGTATTCAGCGTCGCCGAAGCTCGCGGGCATCGGGGCATTGACCGTGAAGCCAACACCCGAACCCGTGCCTATCTCATCGAGCCAACCCGTACCGGGATAAAAAGGGTACTGGTGAATTGACATATAGAGGACGTTCGGAGAATCGTAGAAAATCTCCTGAGTCCCGTTTCCGTGATGCACATCCCAATCAAGGATCAGAATTCGGTGTTTCCCCCGAACTTTGATCAGCCAATTCGCGGCTATTGCCACGTTGTTCAGAAAACAAAAACCCATGGCACGGCCGGGTAGGGCATGGTGCCCGGGTGGGCGAACCATCGCAAACGCGTTGTTTGCCTCACCGTCAAGCACTGCCTCGACTGCGGTAAGTACTCCGCCGGCGGCCAAACGCGACGTACTCCACGTACGCGCGCACGCGTGAGTGTCGGGATCGAAGTCGGTGCGCTCGCGCGTTGCGCTCCGTTCGATCGTGAGCAGATAGCCGTCGCTATGACAAAGGGCAAGTTCCTCCAGCGTTGCCTCCCGTGGCGCGCAGATCTTCAGGTCGGATCGCTTCAGCTCAGTGCTCATTTCGATCATCGTGCCTATCCGCGCCGGTCGTTCGGGATGCACCTGGCCCGCAAAATGGTCCATGTAGCGCCGGTCAATCACCAGCAAGGTTTTACGCATCGTTGACACCCCGGGATAGGTTGATGATCATTGTACACTGCCTCGCAGGGGAACGTTTTTGGGTATCATTGAAATCTTGATTGTACTGATCGTCGCCCTGATCGTGATTCCGCCCGAACGCCTGCCGGAAGTCATGCAGGCCGTCGGCAAGATCCTGCGAGAATTGCGACTGGCCAGTAACACAATTTTGCGCGAACTGAGCGCGGCGGTTGAAGAGCCCGGCAATACTGAGCAACTCCCAAACAATCCGATTGTGGCGCAATGGTCGAGCCGTCGGGATACAGCATCTACCACCGACCAAACGGCCGGTCAGACCAACCGTCCAAGTTAAACTTCACACCGTGCCGGTCTACGCACAAAAGGGCTCGGTGAATCGCACTCCCGAAGGCGATGAGTTGCGCATGCCCCTGCTCGAACATCTGTCCGAGCTGCGGACTCGGCTGATTCGTGCACTCATCGCCATCGCTGTCGGCTTTTTAATCGCATACGGAATTGCTGACTGGCTGTTCAACGCCCTGACCTATCCGCTCCGCGTTGCATCACACGGTCGCATCTTGTTGATCGGAACGGGTGTCGCTGAAGCGTTTTTCACCAAGCTGAAGGTGGCACTCATCGCCGGGTTTTTCATTGCCAGTCCTGCCGTGTTTTTCGAAATTTGGAAATTCATTGCTCCGGGATTGTTCGAGTCCGAACGGCGCCTGGCCAAACCGTTCGTTCTCGCTGCGACAATCTTCTTCTTCGCAGGCGGCTATTTTTGCTGGGCGGTCGTGTTCAAGATCGGTTATTCGTTTTTCCTGAAACAATACGCAAGTATTGGTGTAACTCCTACGATTCGCATCAGTGAGTATTTGGCGTTTTCCGCTAAATTACTGCTCGCGTTCGGCATCACGTTCGAAATGCCGATATTTGCCTTTTTCCTGACGAAACTAGGGCTCATCGACCACAGCTTGATGATCCGTTATTTTCGCTATGCGGTGCTGGCGATTTTCGTGGTGGCCGTCGCCCTCACGCCGCCGGACATGATCTCACCGTTCCTGTTGGCGATCCCGCTGCTGGCGCTTTATGGTGTCAGCATCGGGGTTTCCTATTGCTTCCGCAATACCAGCCCGGTCGCTCAGATTGCGACCGAACACTGACAAGAGTTTCGGCAATAAAAGGGGCCGGCACTTACCGACCCCTTTTGTCATTGATCCGTGCCGGCTACTTGATCTGGTCGCCTAGCCGATTTCGCTGCCAACAACCGAGACAAAGCTGACGCAACGGCCGGGCTGCCCGCCCAAATTGTGAGTGAGGCCGATCTTTGGATTCTTGATTTGCCGAGCTCCCGCCTCCCCCCGCAGCTGTAGCCACATTTCGTACATCATTCGTAAACCCGAGGCCCCGATGGGGTGCCCGAATGATTTGAGCCCGCCGTCGGGATTGACGGGCAAGGGCCCATCCAGATCGAAAAAGCCCTCGAGCACGTCTTGCCATGCGGTTCCTCGGGGGCTGAAGCCGAGGTCCTCATATAAAACAAGTTCAGTCGGCGTGAAGCAGTCATGCACCTCGGCCAAACTCACCTGTTCGCGCGGATTGGTTATGCCAGCCTGTGCATAAGCGTCGCGAGCGGTCGCGACAACTTCGGGGAAGGTCGTGAAATCATAATCCTGTGAAAGTGGACCCTCGGCCGGACCGGCGACAAACGATAGTGCTTTGATGTATATCGGATTTTTACAATACTTGTGTGCATCTTCGGCGCGGACCACAATTGCGGCCGCGGCGCCATCGGAAACTCCTGAGCAATCCATAATGCAGAGCGGATCGGCGATCTTCGGGGAATTTTTAATCGCCTCAATAGGAACTTCCTTTTGGAACTGAGCTTTGGGATTGCGAGCGCCGTTTTTGTGGTTCTTCCATGCTATGCGTGCCAGGACATCGCGGCCTTTTTCCGGATCAAGCCCGTATTTTTTAAAATAAGCTGGCGCCAGCAAAGAGAACAGCGCTGGCGGCGTCATATTGGCCGGAGTTCCATCGTTAGGTGGGTTGGTCACCACCAATCCAGAAAAGCCCGAATCTTTGAGCTTTTCCACCCCAATTGCCATAACACAGTCAAAGGCGCCCGAAGCCACCGCATAGCAAGCTTGGCGCAGTGACTCTGAGCCGGTCGCGCACATATTTTCGACTCTTGTGACGGGCTTGTATTGAATCTTGAGTGGTTCGCTGAGAGTTAGGCCCGAAATTCCCGAGCCCATCGTGCCCAGCCAGTACGCATCAACGTCGTCCGGCTCGACGCCAGCCGATTCGTAGGCGTCGTATGCGGCTTCGACCAGCAAGTCCTCGGCGCTTTTGTCCCAATGCTCGCCGAACCTGGTGCAGCCCATCCCGATTATTGCAACACGGTCTTTGATCCCTCTGCTGGCCATCCTTTCCTCCTCGGCAGTTAGCGTTTGGGGCGTGCCTTCCAGAAGTAATTATGAATCCCGTCAGCGGTAAATAGGCGGCGAAAGGTCATCTCGACCTCGTCGCCAATCGCGACTCTTTCGGGTTCACAATCGGTCATTTCGCATAGAAACCGCCCGCCCCCAACGAAATCTACGACCACGTTTATGACAGGTGGGTTGAGCGAATAGGCCAATCGGTCAAACGCATACGTGGCAATGCGTCCCGCACGATCGGCAAACTCGTACGGCTCCATTTTGTCGCGCACGCGGCATTTCACGCACACCCGTTGTGGTGGCAGCTGAGGCGTGCCGCACGCCGTGCATCGCGAACCGATAAGACCGTACTTCCATTTCTCGGCCCGAAGCATTGGCGGGGCCGCGGGTCGTTCGGGATCCGGTCGACGTGGGGGCTCGGTTGGCAGGATCTCGCGCCATTTCAGATAATTCGCGTAGGAAACATCGCCCTTGGACTCGATCATACTCCCGGTTGAATGGATCGGTCGGAAACCGGCAGCAGCCTCGGTGATTCTCAGCACTAAAGCCTCGGCCCCGTCAGCAACCGACGCGAGCAGAATGCGGTCACCGGGTCTGGCTGACTGCAAGGCCCCAGCCAGCATCAGACCCGGATGTGCTGCGCCGGTCTGGCCGACTGTGAGCGCGAAGTTGTCGCTCATTTGAGCAGGGTTTAATTTGATTGCGCGCGCAAACTCGTCTACCGCGCGCGGATTGGGAGCGTCCAGAATTACCCGGGTGAAATCTCCTGGGCGCGTGCCAGACTTCTCGCAGATAGCCGATACCGCCCTCTGAAACAGAGGCAGATATGCTTGAGTTAGCGCGAAGCGTTCTTCCCATGAGTGAGCAAACCGCTCACCTGGCGCACGCCATGTATCAAGAAATTCGCGGGTAAAAGAGGCCGTTGCCTCGACCTCGGCGATAACTCCCTGATTACCCACAATAAACGCCGCCGCCCCATCCCCCGTCTGTTGCTCCAGCCGACCTTCCGGAGCCGCCAGCCTTGTATCGGCCATCGTAACTGCGGCACAGGTACCCGCCTTTGCGGTATCGATCGCTTGAAGCAGTCCCGATAAACCCGCTCGGGTTGACCCTGTAAGATCGACGGCTCGAATTTCGACCGGGAGCCGAACAGCGGCGCCAATAATCGCGGCATTGAGTTTCTCACCGTAAGGCGGGGTGGTAGTGGCAAAAAAGAGCGCCTGAGGCGACGTTCCAGGAGCTGCCTTCAAGGCGTCGCGCAGTGCCTCGACCGCCATCGAGACGCTGTCTTCATCGAAACTTGCCACCGCGCGTTCACCGCGTCCGCTCGGGACACCCAGCACCCCAGCGATAGCCGAACGCTTGAGGCGGCGGTAGGGGATATAAGAGCCGTAAGAAACGAGACCAACCATGCCCGCATTAAAAGCCCTTTAGAGCCTAGCGTCAACTCAAGCGATTAGCCTAACTCGGCTCGCACAATCGCTGTACCAAGGCTCAACGCCTGGAGTTTCCTGAACGCGATGTCACGGGGCAAGTACTTCATCCCGCAGTCGGGCGCCGGTATCAGGTTTTCGGCCGAGGTGTAGCGAAGCGCATGGCGAATTCGCATCGCTACCTCTTCGGGTGTTTCACGTCGGCTGTCCTCGATACTAATTACCCCCAGGATAATCTTTTTTCCTGAAAGTTCTCTGAGCACTCCCAGATCCAGCTGCGGTTGTGCGGCTTCGATCGAGATTTGCTCCACCGCTGCGTCGGCCAATTCGGGAAGAAACGCGTATTGTCGTGGCTTATTTTTCACCAGTTGAGCATAACCAAAGCATAAGTGGACGACCGTCGGTCCAGAAATCCCTTCGAGAGCCCGATTGATTGCCGCAACCGCATAATGTCTGGCTCTGTCGGGATCCATCCTCAGCCATGGTTCATCTAGTTGCAGAACGTCGGCTCCGGCCCTTTTTAGATCATGTGCTTCCTGATTTACTGCTGATGCCAGGTCCATCAGCAATTCGCCAAAATCCTGATAGAACTCGTTCTTGGCTTGCTGAGCCATCGTGAAGGGACCGGGCAGTGTGGCTTTGATTATGTGGCTGGTATTGGCGCGCAGAAATTGAACGTCGCGGACTTCGACCGCCCGCGTGCGGCGAATTTTGCCGACTATGCGCGGAACCAGGATCTCTCTTCCCGCTCGCTCGATGACTCCCGGTACTTCCGCATCGATTCCCTCCAAGGCAGTGGTGAACCGATTCGAATAGCTTTCGCGCCGGATTTCGCCATCCGTCAGGATATCGATCCCTGCCCGTTCCATCTGTCGGATCGATAATACGGTCGCGTCATCCTGTGCTTGTTCGAGAAATTCCTCCGCCACTCGCCAGAGCTCTCGCGCGCGGATCCGCGGAACCCCGACATCCGTCAACTTTTTGCGGTCGATCAACCACTCGGGCTGCGGGTAGCTGCCGACAACAGTGGTCGGAAAAAGCGTGGGCGCCTGTTTCATTCGACTGCTCCTCGAGGGCTGGGCCGGAGCTTAGAAAACGGACCTACCGAACAGTACCATTTTAGGCGGTAGTTGCCATCGCTTGTAGATCGCGCTCGGCCGTGTCAGAAGGTAGCCAATAATGATGCCGGAGCGTGATTCTGATCTAATCTTCGATTTGATCTGGAGTTGAGGTTTCTCGATGTCGACTAAGGTTAAATCTAAATCGGCTGAGATTCGCCAACGCCTGGGGCATCCCGTGATCGACTCCGATGGGCATTGGCGCGAGTTCGAGCCAATTGCGATGGACTATCTGGAAGCCACAGCAGGCCCCAAGGTGGTCGAACGCTGGAACTCCCGCCTGCGCGCCCTTGGTGAGGGGGATTTCCTCAGGATGACCAGACAGGAGAGGATCGATCGTCGCGCTGGTCAACCGCCATGGTGGGCGTTACCAGTCAAGAACACACTGGATGTCGCAACCTCGTTCCTTCCGCGTTTGCTCCACGAGCGACTGCCCGAGATGGGGTTGGATTTTGCGGTACTGTATCCGACTCATTGTCAGCTTTTTGCCCCATACCTCGGCGATGAGGAATTGCGCAGGGCCGGGTGTCACGCTTTCAACCAGTATGCTGCTGAAACTTGGGCAGAATTCGGCGACCGCTGTACACCCGTTGGGGTTGTTCCGATGCATACGCCGGAAGAGGCAATCGCCGAACTCGAGCATTGCAAAGCACTCGGCATTAAGGCGGTCGCTCTGGGCAGTTTGATACGGCGCTCGATTCCAGCTGCCGAGAGAATGGGTATCAGCCGCCGTTATGCATGTTGGCTCGATGTGCTGGGTATCGACAGTGATTATGACTACGACCCGGTTTGGCGCAAATGTGAGCAATTGGGCTACGCGGTGACGTTTCATTCTGCAGCGGAGAACTATGGGCTTCGCAATTCGATCAGCAACTTCGTTTACAATCACATTGGTCATTTCGGTGAGGCCGGCAACGCCGTCTGTAAAGCGCTCTTTTTGGGAGGCGTGACGCGCCGTTTCCCCCGGCTCAAGTTTGCTTTCCTTGAGGGCGGCGTCGCATGGGCTTGCAGCCTGCTCGCAGATTTGGTGTCGCATTGGGAAAAACGGAACGCCGTCGCGATTCAAGAACTCAATCCGGCTAACTTGGATCGGCAGGCTCTCCTGGGTCTTTTTCGACAATACGGCGGGGAGCCGCTTGCCAGTCGCTTTGCTGAGTTCGAACGCTGGTATAATCAGGGCATGGGACACGCGGCGCCAGAAAACCTCGACGATTTCGCGCGCGCCCTGATCCGAAATAAGAAGGATATCTGTGACCTGTTCGTGCCCAACTTCTTTTTCGGCTGCGAGTCCGACGACCCCACTGTTACTTACGCCTTCTCAAAGGCCAATCCGTTCGGCGCAAAACTCGGAGCTGTTTTGAGTTCGGACATCAGTCATTTCGACGTCCCCGACATGACCAAAGTACTTGAAGAAGCCTGGGAGTTAGTAGAAGACCGAGGTCTGTCCGAGGAGGACTTCTACGCCTTTACCTTCGTCAATGCAGTCAAGCTCTGGAGCAGTCTTAATCCTGATTTTTTCAACGGTACCGTGGTTGAACACGAAGTGAAGCGGGTTATGTCCGAGGCGATTTAGAGAAGCTGCGCTGTTGACTAACCCAGAGAGGCACCACCGCTTCGCTCTGGCTCTTGCGCTGGTGCTTTCGTGACGTTAGCTAACCACATAGGACTAAGTTTGGTCGAATGGCCGTGAGGTTCGCCCTCGGACCGCCATCTGCTAACTCTCGCCGCGGGACTTTTGAGAAGTCGACACGAACCGAGTCGCTAGGTGTGAAAACCAAAACGCTCCAGGTAGTCGGTTGAGATGCGGAGGGACTTGTGCTAGCCAGCGTGATGTCCAGTGCGATCGCCGGGGTCGACGCGTTTCCAGTCGAGGTCGAGGTTGACTGCGGCAGTGGCGCGCCAAGCTTTCGGATGGTGGGGCTGCCGGAAGGAGCGGTTCGCGAGGCTTTCGACCGTATCAAATCAGCTATACGGAACTCTGGTTATGCCTTCCCGAGCGGCCGAACGACCGTCAACCTGGCCCCAGCTGATACCCGCAAGGAAGGCTCTGCCTTTGATTTGCCAATGGCACTTGGCATCCTCGCCGCGGCGAACCACGGGACTCTCGCAAACCGCGACCGCTTAGCCCGCTACCTTGTGCTTGGAGAATTGGCGCTCGACGGGAGGGTTAAAGGCGTGAAAGGAGCCCTCCCCAGTGCCTTGCTGGCTCGGTCTCTACGCCTAACCGGAATTGTGGTGCCGCGCGAGAATGCCGCCGAGGCTGCGGTGGCAGGTGAAGGTGTGGCAGTTCTTGGGGTCGACACGCTCCGCGAGGTCGTCGAATTCTTTGATGGCTGCCGTGAGATTGCGCCCACCGCGATCGACCTCAATGCAATTTTCGAGGACGCCAGCCGCTATGACCTTGATTTCAACGAGATCAAAGGCCAGGAACAGGCGAAGCGTGCCTTTGAAGTCGCTGCCGCGGGCGGCCACAACATCCTAATGATAGGCCCGCCCGGGTCCGGGAAGACTATGCTGGCTAAGCGTCTTCCCACTATCTTGCCGGCGATGACTTTCGATGAAGCAGTCGAGAGCACCAAGGTCCATAGCGTCGCAGGGATGCTGGATGGTCGAGCGCTGATCGCAACACGCCCGTTTCGTTCACCTCATCATACAATTTCCGATGCCGGGCTTATTGGTGGTGGTCCGTTCCCGCGCCCTGGCGAGGTAAGCCTGGCACATAACGGTGTCTTGTTTCTTGACGAGCTGCCAGAATTTCGCAAAAACGTGCTAGAAGTCTTGCGGCAGCCGCTCGAAGACCTGCGCATCACTATCGCGCGGGTAATGGGTACCGTAACCTTCCCAGCCAGCCTCATGCTCGTAGCGGCGATGAACCCGTGCCCTTGGGATTCTACACCGATTCTCAGCACGAATGCTCCTGTACCCCGGTTATGATCGAACGGTACCGGTCGCGCGTTTCGGGGCCACTACTCGACCGGATTGACATCCATATCGAAGTGCCTGCTGTCAGATATCGAGATTTGGTCGACAAGAGCCGCGGCGAGAGTTCCGCTGCCATCCGGGAGCGAGTCAATCGAGCGCGCCAGGTACAGCTGGCTCGCTTTCGGAATACCAAGCTGTATTGCAATGCCCAAATGGGGGCACGTGAACTGCAAGCCTGGTGCGGTGTAGATTCGGCGGGTGAACGGTTGCTTGAGCTCGCGGTAAATCGGCTTGGACTAAGCGCGCGAGCGTATACGCGCATCCTCAAGGTGGCCCGGACCATCGCCGACCTAGATGCCAGCGACCGTATTGAGGCGGCGCATCTGAGCGAAGCAATACAGTACCGTTCCCTAGACCGCATGAGAGTATAAAGTAAAATGTTCGACGCTCGATCGAGGGCAAGCTCTGAACCGTTGACAAAATTACGACCCTGACTTAGCCTCGGATCTCCGGAGAGATCTAGTCTATTTTGAATGAGCGGCTAAGGTCGCCTTGCTCGCCTGTGTAAGTTCCAAACCATGTTCGACACTCTGAGCGATCGACTCGAAAGCGTTTTTAAAAAGCTCAGAGGCCAAGGCCGGATTACTGAACGCAACATCGAGGACGCGCTGCGCGAAGTGCGGTTGGCTTTGCTCGAAGCCGACGTGAATATCCGCGTGGTCCGCGACTTCGTCGACCATGTTCGGCGCAAAGCTCTCGGCCAGGAGGTGCTCCGTTCCTTAACGCCTGAACAACATCTTTTGAGATTTGTGGCTCGTGAGCTGTGTGAAGTTATGGGGGGACGGGCCCGGGAGCTCGACCTTAAGGTAAAGCCCCCAGTCAAGCTCATGGTCGTTGGTCTGCAGGGCTCGGGCAAAACGACCACTTTGGCAAAGCTCGCTCTGTTTTTGAAGACTCAGCGCAAACGCAATCCCTTGATGGTATCGACGGATGTGCGCCGGCCCGCCGCAATGGAGCAATTACAAGTTCTTGGCACCCAATGCGGCATTCCGGTCATGGAAAGCGCGGCTGATCAGGATCCGATCGAGATTGCAACGCGCGCCCTCGCTAAAGCTGAAGTGAGCGGTAATGATGCGGTGCTGTTCGACACCGGCGGGCGATTGCAAATCGATGAGCAGCTGATGGACGAGCTGACGCAGCTCAAGGCGGTTATCCAGCCTCACCACGTCATCCTGGTTGCTGACGCGATGACCGGTCAGGATGCGGTCAACGTCGCCCAGGGCTTTCATGACCGCTTGCAACTGTCCGGTGTGATTCTGACCAAACTGGACAGTGATGCTCGCGGGGGTGCTGCCTTATCGGTTCGCGCGGTTACGGGAGCTCCCATCCTGTTCGTTGGCACCGGCGAGAAACTCGAGGCATTGGAAGTATTTCACCCTGACCGCCTCGCCTCAAGAATCCTAGGCATGGGTGATATGTTGAGCCTGATTGAAAAGGCTCAACAGAATTATGATCAGAAGCGCGCCAAAGAACTCGAACGAAAACTCAAGAAAAACGAATTCACCATCGGAGACTTCGCGGAGCAGCTCAAAACCATCCGCCGCATGGGATCGCTCGGCGAACTGCTGGGAATGATCCCGGGGTTAAAGAAGTTGGCGGGTGCCGCTGATTCCGAAGAAGCGAAGCGAGAGATGGTGCGTATCCAGGCCATTATCGACTCCATGACACCGCAGGAGCGCGAAAACCATCTTATCCTTAATGCGCGGCGGCGTGCTCGCATCGCCGCCGGCAGCGGTACTTCAGTCCAGGATGTTAACCGGTTCATCAAGCAGTTCGATCAAACTCGCAAGATGATGAAGAAAATTACCCGAATCGGCGGTGGGCAGGCGATGATCCGGGGTCTAGGACTTGGCTGATCCTGATGGTGCCTATCTTTTTGGTTGAATGGAGGCGCGGAAGAAGGACGTCACTTCGCAAAAGTTTTAAGAGGCAGCTAATGTTACCCAAGGAGAATACTGAACACGCATGGGACTCGTGATCAGGCTGCGTCGTCAGGGCAGCCGAAAGAAGCCTTTTTTTCGTATCGTGGTCGCAGATTCGCGGTTCCCCCGCGACGGCCGCTTTGTTGACCAGATTGGTACTTATAATCCTTTGCTTGATCCGCCCAAAGTGACCTTGAAAAAAGGGCAGGCCGATTTTTGGTTGAAATCCGGCGCCAAGCCCAGTCCAACCGTAAAGAGGCTTATGCAACTAGCGTCGACCACCACCTAGACCACCTGACCCGAGAAGCAACGGAGCCAGCCATGAAAGAACTTGTCCAGTTTCTGGCCCGACAATTAGTTAACAATCCAGACGCAGTGGAAGTAAAAGAGACGCAAGGCGATACCGCTTCGGTCCTTGAGTTGCGTGTCGCTAAGGAAGACCTCGGTCGCGTCATCGGCAAGCAAGGACGTACTGCTAAGTCCATTCGCACCATCCTTAACGCAGTCGCCTCGCGTACCAACCGAAAAGTCGTTTTGGAAATCATCGAAGAAAAATAGGCTGAATTCCTTAAATTCTGATCGATGCCAGAAATTACGGCTGAAGCTGGACGGTTTCCCCCTGAGCTGATTCGCATTGGTTACGTCATCGGTGCTCACGGAGTCCGTGGCGCTGTTCGTATCAGGTTGGACAACCCCGATTCGACCGTGCTGTCCTCGGTCCAGACCCTCGTCATCTCCAAGGATCGACATTGGACCGAATATTTCGTGATCGGGGCTCGGCTCGCAGGTCGCGGAACATTCAAGGTGCACCTACAAGGCCTCGATACTGCTCAGCAGGCCGCGGCCTTGCGTGGTGCGCTCGTCATGGTAGGAACCCATCAACTCCCGGCGAAGAACGTTCGTGAATTCTACTATTTCGAAACGATCGGCTGCGAGGTTGTGACAACCTCAGGTTCGGCTGTCGGCAAAGTGGAAGACATCTTTTCGACCGGTGCCAGCGAAATCTTGGTAGTGCGAAATTGTTCTGCCGAACATCTCGTTCCGGTTATCGAACCCATCGTAAAGGAACTCGATGTGCTGAGCCGCCGCATCGTAATCGAAGCGGTCCCAGGCTTGCTCGACTGAAACTGGCCGTCGGCTCGACAATCAGGGGACGTCAGGTTGCCCCCATACATGCGCAGGCCGCGTCCGGTGCCTGCGCGGGTTGACCGCCAGCCAAGAAGATCGCGGAGTGAGCTAAAGATGGAATTCCACGTAATTACTATCTTTCCAGAAATGTTCACGGCGTTAAACGTTGGTCTTCTTGGCCGGGCCCAAGCGCGGGGTTTAATTAAAATTTACACCCACAATCTCCGGGAGCACGGATTGGGTAATCATCGGCAAATCGACGATTACCCTTACGGTGGCGGTAGCGGGATGGTAATGCGGCCGGAACCGTTGGCGGCGGCCATTGACCACGTGATTGCCCAGTCTCCAGGATTGCTGAAAATCCTTCTCACTCCCCAAGGCGATAGCCTCAACCAAGCTATGGTCCGCGAATTTGCGCGATGTTCGCAGGGCCTGTTATTCATCGCGGGCCGCTACGAGGGCATCGACGCGCGAGTCTCAGCCTTGGTCGATCGCGAAGTTTCGATCGGTGATTATGTCCTTAGCGGTGGCGAGTTGGCGGCGATGGTTGTCATTGAAGCAGTGGCGCGTTTGGTCCCCGGCGTCCTAGGTAATCCGGAATCGCTGACCGAAGAATCTTTCGGGTCCTCTGGCCTGCTGGAATACCCCCATTTCACAAGGCCGGAAGAGTTTCGCGGGATGCGTGTACCAGAAGTCCTGCTGAGTGGCGATCATCGCCGTATCCGGGCATGGCGTGAAGCCGAGGCACGCAAACGTACTGCGCAACGACGTGACCAACCCCGTAGACTGCCGGACACTTACGACCCAAGCGATGCACGATCCGGCCCGTCGCAAGCCGACGCCAACTCGAGCCCATGTGGCCCAGCCAACCGCGGCACGCTATCAACTTAGTTGGCCGCTTTGACACGGCGCTCCGCGGTCGTGGCCACTAATACAAACAATGTCGGGTCTCTTCGTTTGCTTAATTCACTATCCCGTGCTTGATCGCAACGGCCGCGTTGTGACCGCCGCCATCACCAGCCTTGACCTCCATGACATTGCTCGCTCGGCTCGAACCTATGGGGTTCAGGCGATGTACGTGGTGCACCCTGTCGCCTCGCAGCGGGAATTTGCACTGCGGGTGATCGATCATTGGCGTCTGGGTTATGGCAGACTCTACGATTCGCGTCGACGCGAAGCCCTTGAACTAATTGAAGTGGTACCGGACCTGGAGGGCGCACTGCGAGCCAGCGAGAGCGTCGCCGGGGTTGCTCCACTTCTGGTGTACACTTCCGCTCGAGCCTCTGGCGGCGTCTCCTGCGCACAGTTGCGCGCCCATTTGGACAGTGCCACTAGCCTACCGCTTATGCTCATGTTTGGGACGGGCTTTGGGCTTGCGCCTGTTATGCGCGAGCGGGCGGACCTCGTGTTGAACGCAATAAGAGGGCCTGGCGATTATAACCATCTGTCCGTGCGTGCCGCCGCAGGTATTATCCTGGACCGTCTCGTCGGACGAGAAAGATAGGAGCGGTCCGATCAGCGCGTCCCTACATTTCATCGGACACCAGTACCGTAGGACCGTTCCTCTTCTTTCTTTCCGTCTTGTTCCGGAAAAAACCTGAGGCACAGCTCGAAAACCATAGGGAGCGACGCAAGATCCGATATTCGGCTGGCGCCAGGTATCATCGGGAGCGCAGATATTGACTTATCAGATAAATCAGCAACATCCCCGCGGTCGTCGCGACGCCGACCACCGGAGAGTCGTGTTCGCGGGCTTCTGGCAATAGATCCGACGCGCCAATATACAAAAACGCACCGGCAAAAAAAGCCAGCAACCAGCTCAGAAGTGCCTGTCCGCCTCGCATGGGCAAAGCACTGAAAGCCCCGAGGATGGGTGCGGTGGCATCGGCGATGAGCCATTGCACTGCGCGCTTAACCCCACTGCCGTGCGCCAAAACGACTGTTACCGTATTGAGCCCATCGCTGAAGTCATGCGCGATGACTGCCAGTGAAATCAACAGGCCCATCTGAAAATTCGTTTGAAACCCGACCCCGATCGCGAAACCATCCAAGAAACTGTGTATTGACAAGCCGGCTGCGGCAATTATCCCGAACTCCTCAGGATGCACTCCGGTCTGGTGGGCATGTTCTCGGCTTCGATGCAATGCAGTTAGGCGTTCCAGTCCGAAAAAAACCAGAAAACCAACGGCAACCATCGGCATCACTGGCGTTTCGGTACCACCGACATCGAAGATCTCGGGAATGACGTCGAACAGTACAACCGCGATTACCGCACCCGAGCTGAACCCCAATAGCAAGTGCAAACGGTCGCGCAGGCGAATGGCCGCTAGTCCGCCGAAACAAGTTGAGACGAAGGTAAAACATGCAAACAGTATTGCCATCTCTCGGTCCCCGCCCGCGCCTGACGCTACTTTGGTATCACACCATAGTGAACACGGTCTGCGCGTTCGGATTTGGTTGGTGGTTACCAGAAAAATCGGCCTCCAGAAGTGTCGGTCGAAACCCGCCAGCATCGACCACGATAACCTTAGATTTTTTGTATTTGCGCCTCGCCACGACAAATGCCGCAGCCGCGCGTACTTCCGCATTTGACTACTCACCGGCATAGGAAGGCGTTAAGTCCGTCTGGTGTCCGTTTATCATGCCTTTTGGCCATCCGGAGCTCGACATGTCGCAGCGCTCATTTCACATCAATACCTGGCTGAGAGACATCGAATGCTCAATTCTTTCTTTGCCGGCTTGGCCCCACCAAAACTGATAATTTTTTTCCATTTACGATCCGATCGTCGGCGAGGCACTTGGCGTTCAGGCGAGAAAAATTAGGGGGAGTGTTTCGTCCCTGCTGTCTGCCGCCCGAGTTGGGAAAAAGCTGCAAGTTAGGAACCCCTCGTAGGCCCTGCAAACGGTGAGACCGCCGGCGCAGAACCAACTATTATAAATGCGGGTATCCGCCAATAGCCTCCACAGTGGACGAGAGTGACCCGCATACGAGTAACCTCCCCCTTAACAGGGCCGCATTTCTCTCACCACTCAAGCAGCTAAAAGGGCGCGGCGCAGCGAAAAATTGAAGTGGTCTGCTTTAGGACCTTGATGGCACCGCAGGTGAAATGTGATTAGGCGTGTTATACCAGCCCGTCCAGCCGATAGGGCAAACGGTTACACATTCCATCGCACAGCTGAAGTGCTTCGCGCCTAGAGGACTCGCCGTCAAGGAACGATGATGGATGTTTGTGAACTAAGAGAGCCCCATATGCTCCGCTTCGGCCTGAGCCAAGACCGGCATAATGGTCATGGTTTGTGAGGCCGCGCAGGTATTAATGGCTTCCAATAAAGCCGCTTTTTTCAAGGGCTTGCTCACGTGTAGATCAAAACCGGCCTCTCTGCTACGCCGGACCGCGTCAACATCTGCTGAGGCCGTCAGCGCCACGATTGGGATCGGATAGCGCTTTAGCTTTTGTTCCCAGCTACGAATTTCCCGAACCGCCGCGTAGCCGTCGACAACCGGCATCTGGATGTCCATAAAGACTATATCGTAATGAGTTGCCCTGAACTTGCTGACGGCCTCTTGACCGTCTTCTGCGAACTCAACCAAATGGGGCGAGCCTTTCATGTACGCCTTGATCAGTTCACGGTTATCCGGAGAGTCATCCGCAAAGAGAATTCGCAGCCGCATCTGTCCCTGAAACGCCTCTGCCCGATTTGCCCGGGTGTTGGCTGCGTGCTCAACGGGACCTCTCGATTCCGGCTGGCCGAGAACTGCTGCGACCGCCTCAACCAGTTCGCTGCGCTTTACGGGTTTGACCACATAGGCCCCGACGTTTAACGCTTTTAGCCTCATGGTCTCCGCCTTCGGAATGCCACTCAGCAGCATCATGACGAATCGTTTCGCATCCTCAGCCGTCTGCTCCACCACCTGGTAACCGTCGATGTCGGGCATACAGCTGTCTAGAATGATGGCGTCAAAGGGTTTGGAGTGCCGTCGCGCCGCGCGAATTAGCTCGATTGCCGTGATGCCTGACTCAGCGACACTGACCATCGCACCTCGTTCTGCAACAAGCATACGGACCGCCTCACGACTGGCCTCATTATCATCCACTATCAGGATTTTGCGACCCGAGAGGTCCGACAGCTGCTCGCGTGGCGGCAGTGTCTGCGAGTGAATCGGAAAGCGAATGCCGAAGCGGAATACGCTACCCACACCGGGTGTGCTCTCGAGCGCGATCTGACCATCCATGAGAGCGACTAATCGGGCGACGATCGCAAGCCCTAGACCAGTGCCGCCATAACGGCGCGAGGTTGAGGAATCGGCCTGGCAAAAGGGCTCGAACACGGAGTCCAGTTTGTCTGCAGGAATTCCGACACCGCTGTCACGCACCTCGAAGCGCAACAGCCCCGGAATTTCCCGGTCGGTCTTCAAACGGATCAGGACCTGGCCGATTTCAGTAAACTTTATCGCGTTCCCCACCAAATTCATCAGTATTTGTCGCAGTCGGAGCGGATCACCCTCAACCGTCTCGGGAACGTCGGAGTCGATTTGTCCAACTAATTCCAACTGCTTTTCGTGAGCTCGAATCGCAAGTGTCTCCAGAACTCGCTCGACCACTTCGCGCGGAGAAAAGAGGGTGCGCTCCAGACTGAGATGGCCACTTTCGACTTTGGCCAGATCAAGGATGCTATTGATCAATTCAAGGAGTGCGTTCCCATTGTTGATGATCGTGTTCAGGTAGCGGCGCTGCTCCGAATTCAGTTCGGTCTCCGCCAGAACATCTGCCATTCCGAGCACCGCATTCATTGGCGTGCGGATCTCGTGGGACATGGTTGAAAGGAACGCGGACTTGGCATTTGAGGCGGCGAGAGCCGCTTCTCGCGCGGCGATCAGTTCCGTCTCTGACCGCTTGAGTTTGTCGATATCATGCTCAATTTCTCGTCGATATCGCCCGCCATATATAGCGCACAATTGACGTATGGCGGCGCCGGCCGTCAGTGCGACCCAATGCGTGAACAAGATCGGGTCATGGGTCGGCGAGAGGGCCGCGAAGGCGCCAAGGCTCAGCAGCATCCACGCACTAGCTGCTGCCTGCCAACCGAAACTCCAGGGCAACAGCGAGGTCACACCGAGCGAGAGCACCAGCAAATCGACAAAGAACTGATCTGCTGATTCATCGCTAATTCCAAGCACTGTGGTGAGCGCGGTGACAGCGATGGTGATTATGAAAGCAATAACTTGCCACCGTCGTTCTAGGCTCGGGCAATAACTCACAGCGAAAAGTAGGCTGCCTAGAACGATGCATGTCCCCCGCAGGGCGAGATGCGAAGCCAGAAGGGAGTGACTATGCTCGCCTAATACGGACGCGATCTCGAAAAAAATGATAACCGCGCCAGATGCCCGAATCAGCCCGGCTGGCCAGGCGACCAGGTTTGTCTTCGAGGAGCTGTCGACAGCCTTACCACGATCCGAGTTGGCTTTGGTCGGCGATTGCGACAGACTGCTTTTATCTGCAGCACGGGCAGAAACGTACGAAGCCCGGGCTGAGGCAGCTCTGTTCAAAGCGCGTTCAGGTAGAGGACTAGACAATGCTGATTGAACCCGGGAAATGTCCAAGCGAAAGCGGTGCCATTCCGCATACGTGCATCCGCTCTAAAGGGATGGGCTTTATTACGCTTCATCCACTTCGATTGAGCGGCATTGTTCCGCGGGTTTCGGCCACTGAGGTCGCGCCCGCCTTAACCGACTCGATTTCGTGCACCAATGGATCGTCATTCGATCCGGTTTCGTTTTGGCACACTTAGGTGAGCGTACGTCGCAATTTGATACTTCAGCGTCGAACGCTCAGAAACGAGAATTGATTTCGCGGGTCACAAAACGGGCGACAGAAAAAATGGCGGTTCGCGGCGTTTGAACTGTGCCCAAAAGGGGGTGAAATGATGCGCGCCGACAGGTTAAATTGACGCCTGCCGAAATCGTTTGATAGCATCCGCGCCGAGCATGGAGCCACCAATGTCAATCGAGAAGAACGAATTGCGTCGCGTTATGGGCCACTTCGCTACAGGTGTGACGATCATTACGACTATCTCGAAGGACGGTACGCCTTATGGCTTGACGGCGAATGCCTTTATGTCAGTCTCCCTTGAGCCGCCACTGTTACTTATCTCCGTCGACAAAAAAGCCGAAAGTTACCCCTATTTCGAACAGAGCAGGGTTTTTACGGTCAATATTCTTCGAGATGACCAGGAAGCTCTGTCCCGCAAGTTCGCGGTCAGCGGTGGCAACAAATTTGAGGGCGTCGCTTACCATCGTGGCGCTAACAACGTACCCATTCTTGAGGACACGCTGGCTCATATCGAGTGTCGCCTCTATGCGACCTACGACGGCGGCGATCATACCCTTTACTTAGGTGAAGTACTTGAGGCCCAAACGCGCGAAGGCAAACCCCTACTGTTCTACAGGGGAGGGTACCGCTCCTTCTCTGAATAGAGAACTCGCTCCAAAGCAGGTGAATCGCTTCGAAATTTAGAGGTTCGTGTCGGCGAAACTGGTCAGCTTACTCACCAGGCAATCTACGCAGGCACCGTCTAACCGGGATGAAAGTGCGTCCTGAATTGCTGTGTTCTCACGCGCACAACGAACCAGACAATGCCCGTTGGGCAGTGGAGGACTTCAAGGCTGGATCGCCAAATCGGCTAGCGACTGCGAGACAATGATGAGGGCAGCTTTGATCGGACTCGACAGCTCTCCGACACTAACCGGACGTCACCAGAGACTTATAGCAATCCCTCTTCTCCCAGGGCGGGGCTATGGCGCCCCTGCAGTTTGGGGTATAAACGCCGCCAGTCGGGAAGTCATAACGCCTGGCAAGCTCGATGGTCAGTTCCGAACTACAGCGCTTGCGATGCCCCCAACAGACAAGGGTGCGATAGTGAAATGCGAGATCAATCGCATGGAATCGTGCATTCGACCTTCTACCAGCGAGCAACGCTCAGTAAGTAGGCAATTACCATTCGAACTCCAGACAAGTGATTTCGATTGTGGTTTTAAAGTCCCTCGCCGGGTGATAGACGGCAATCTTAGGCTGAAAGTGCCAAGCAGGACTCGCGCAACTAGGGTGCCGAGCAGACTGACAGAGCCAATAATGCAGATAAACGAGTTCGAGCATGGTCAGCTGCCGCGACCGGCGAAAAACCGAAATAGCGACGGGGTTAGGCTGATCGAAAATTTGTTCGAAGAGTTACCCGCGCTTTACCCCGCGCTGAAAGATGTGCGACGAGGGCCCCCAAGCGTAATTTGGTAAAGAATTCTCCAAAAAGTCGGTAACTGAACCAATTCAAGCACGGCTTTCGCCTTGCCGATGCTGAAGCTGCGAAGATAAACGTTATGACGCGGCTGACGAAGTGGCACGGCAATGGCTACAAAAAGCTCAGACGGCCTAAAAATGCCGTCGAGGAAGAGAAGGAGAAGGATATGAAGCGACCTGTTTCCCTGTTGACGGCGGCGCTGTTCGCGGGAGCGCTCGCGGCGCCGGCCCTTGCCCAGAGCCCAGCTACCGAGGCTTCACCCGCAGCTGCGCCCAGCATGGCCGCACCGGCCAGTGAGATGTCCCCGGCTGCCGAAGCATCGCCAACAGCGCACCATCATCGACGCCATCGCCTGCGACATCGGAAGCATCATGCAGAAAGCGCGACCAGCCCCTCGAGCGAGATGTCGCCCAGCGGTGGAGAAGCCTCACCTTCCGCCGCGCCAAGCGGTTACTAAGCTTGCGCGAACTGTGCTTTGAACAGGCGCCCGTCCGCCTGGCGCACCCAATTGGCGCGAGAGCGGGCGGGGCGCTGCTTTTATGAAGAGGCCGTTATGGTCAAGTCTCTCAATCATAACTTATTACTTGCCACGTAAATTCTGTTACAATCGGCATGCCCCCGGACGGATATGCGGGGCTGGGCGACGTTGCTTAATTGCGGTAAGTCAACCGGTGTGCTGTTTTCACTTGCCGTGCTGGTGTGGTTGCTATCGCCATCTGCACGTGCAGTAGATACCGTCGCGCGCCCCTTTGACGACGAGATCTGTGATAGCACGGCCGATTTTTTTCTTGGAGCAGAAAACTACTCTCAGGCTATCCGGCATCACTTGGCGCTCGTCCGAGAAGATCCAAACAACGCCTTGGCTTACTACCACTTGGGGTTCGCCTATGGGATGGTTGGTGATCATGAGCGGGAACTCGACGATTATCAAAAGGCGGTTGAACTAGGTCTCAGCAGGTGGGACCTCTTCTTGAACTTGGGACTGATCTACGTTGAGGCGGGTAAGCTAGACTCGGCCCGGCAGCTGTTTCAACTTGCTGAATTATTGGCGCCATACCGCCCTGAAGTTCACTTCAACCTTGGGGTGCTTGACGAGCGTTTGAGGATGTACCGCAATGCTGAGCAGGAGTTGCTATTTTCGTTAGCGCTCGACAGCGATGAGAAGGAGACCCACAATAGTCTCGGGGTTGTTTATGCGGAAAAAGGCGATTATCAGCGCGCGTACCAGGAGTGGACGGAGCTGATCAAACATTTTCCGGATTATGCTCCTGCTCGCGCCAATCTGGCCATCTTGAAGCAGCGCAAAGGTGCTGAGATCCAAGGACCCGCTCGGCTGACTAGTGGTCTTGCCGCGGTGCACTAGCTACTGCTTGTGGATGTTGGCGGGCCTTCGCCAATGGTAAATCGGCATCAGTGCTTTTCCTAGTGGAGGTGGGGGCGGATGACGGCACGATGGCGTCGAATAGCCGAATTCGGTGTGGCTTGGGGTCTGAGCCTGATAATTGTTGCAGTGCAGGCGACCCAGGCGACCGCTGCCCGAACCCGCCGGCGACATCATCACTACCACCACCAGCTGTCCAGCTATCATCGGCCGGCCTATAAGAGTTCCAGACCTGTTCCACTTTATCATGCTGCGTTGGTTGAAGACGCCGACAGCGGTACGATTCTCTACTCGTACAATCCTACCTTGCGATGGCCGCCCGCTTCGATGGCTAAAATGATGCTGCTGCTGGTGGCTGAAGACCAGATCAAAGCCGGTCGGGTTTCTTTAAATGACCCGGTGCGGATTTCCGAGCGCGCAGCACTGACAAAGGGCTCTCACTTGGGGCTCCGTGAAGGCCAGATCTACCCGCTAGGCGAGCTGATGAAGGCGGCGCTCATCCGATCAGCCAACGATGCGGCCGTCGCCATTGCCGAAAAGATTGCCGGGTCTGTTGAGGCCTGCGTCCGGATGATGAACAACAAAGCGCACGAACTGGGCATGTATGATACCTATTACGGCACGGTTGACGGCCTGCCGCCGATCCCAGGCCACGATGTCGACTACACCACGGCCTTCGATCTAGCTCTCTTGGCACGTGCCATCATTCGCACAACCGACCTGCTGGAGTGGTCATCGTTGGAGGAGGCACCCTTTAATGGTGGAGTCACGATGCTTCATAACACCAACCGTCTAATCGGACATCTCGACGGGTGCGACGGGCTCAAGACCGGCTTCACCGTCTCTGCTGGTTTCAATCTCACTGCGACGGTCAAGCGTGGCGACATGCGCCTGATATCTGTCGTGCTAGGCGCCCCCTCAAACCGTGAGCGTTTTGCTCAGAGCGCGCGTTTGCTGAGCTGGGGGTTTGCCAATTTCGATCGGATTCAGGTTCTTCGCCGAGGTGAACCGCTGCCTGTTCAGGTTCGGCTGCCGTCCGGCGACACCATCCAACCCGTCTCAGATAGCGACATTGCTGTCGTGATTCCCAAAGGCCGGATCCCGGATGTGAGACTGAGATATGACATTCCGACGTGGGTCAGCGCACCGGTCGCAAACGGTGAGCCGATAGGTCACGTAACCGTACTGGATGGTGGCGACATACTGACCACTGTCGATGCCATTTGCCCTACAAAGACTGTCGGACAGGTTCAGCCAGTTACCTCCGCCTTGGGCACATCTTCAGCACTACAATTGCGTAGCGGCGACCAAACATTTTATGGTTCTGCCGAACGAAACAATGCTTCAGGAGCCAGTCGATGACTTCTACATCACGACGCCGCAACCGACGTCTTCGCCGGCTCTCAGTCAAGCGCAGACGAGATCCTAGGCAGGTGAAAGCTCGCCGCCGCCGGATGCGCCGTCGCCGGATTCGAGCCTAACGGTATCGGTTACGACTCGCGCCTGACGTCGAGCCGGGCACAGTTATCCCCTGCTCTCGGCGTCCCGAGCCGTCCCGCGAACGAATAAGAAGCGCTATAGGAAGAGCTGTAAAGGAAAATGTGATGGCGAAGGCGCGAGCGGCGGTTCAGGTCGGACCCAAGCATTACGAGATCCGAGAGTTCGAAATCCCCAAGATTGGTACCAACGACGCCCTTATGCGGGTCGAAGCGTGTGGCCTGTGCGGCAGCGATGTCGACCAGTACGATGGCAAACTCGACGCGATGGGTCTCATCTTACCTGTTATTCCTGGACATGAGCCAGTTGGCATCGTTGAGGAGATCGGCTTCGAAGCTGCGCGCCGATGGGGAGTAAGGGTAGGCGACCGTGTGGCAATCGAACCGACTCTCGGCTGCGGGCGATGCCGCGCTTGCATGACAGGCAATTATCGAAGGTGTCGCGTCGGTCGACCGGGTACCAGGCTGACCGCTTGCGGCTTCATCCCCACGTCGGTTGAGCCTTCCCTCTGGGGAGGAATCGCTGAATACATGTATCTCGACCCTAATGCAGCAGTACATAGGATTGCCCGTGACATCCCCGCCGAACTCGCCGTTTTGTTTCAACCTCTTGCCGCGGGCATCAGCTGGGCGCATCGCGAGCCAGGTACCCGGATCGGTGACACAGTTGTAATTTTTGGCGCGGGTCAGCGCGGCTTGACCTCGGTCATTGCCGCGCGCGAAGCCGGCGCCCGCTCAGTCTTTGTGGTCGGGCGTCGTCAGAGCGCTCATCGTTTGGCGCTGGCGCGCACTTTTGGCGCCGATGAGATCATTTTCAGTGATGAAGACGTCGTTCAACGCGTGCGTGCATTGACACATGGCGAAGGCGCCGACGTGGTCCTCGACGTTACTGCGGAAACACTGACACCCGTCACTGTGGCGATCGACATTGTACGGCCCGGCGGAACCATCGTTCTGGCCGGCGTCAAGGGGCCTGGGGCTCAATTGCAGGGCATCGAACACGATCGAATTTTCGCCAAGGAACTGACCATCAAGGGCGTCAAGAATGCCGATTTCCTTTCATTTGAGATCGCCGTCAGGCTGATTGAATCGGCAAAATATCCGCTCGAAAAGATGCATACGCACAGTTTCGGATTGGCGGATCTCGAGCAGGCGCTGCTCACGCTCGCTGGACGAGTCCCGGGCGAGAATGCGATCAGTGTGTGTATCGATCCTGCGCTTTGAAACCGCTTCCCGCCAAGGGTTTCTCGGCAGGAGAACTTCCGCCAGGAGGTGAGCAGTGTATGGCTGACAAGACAATCAGCGAGGTATTAAAGGACGCGCCTCGCAATTGGGGGCGATGGGGAGCGAACGACGAAATCGGCGCGTTAAATTTCCTCACCAGTGAGGAAGTATTGCGCGGCGTCAAAGCCGTGAAGCAGGGTCGTGTTTTTATGCTAGGAGTGCCAGTCGCGCGTCCTCAGGGTGATCCAACTCACCCGATTCGGTCCCAACCGATCCATACCCTGACGATGGACGAGGGTTTCTATCTCAGTGGACGAGCTAAGCCTTTTCCCGGCGGGCTGAAGTATTCCGACGATGTTATTACTATGTTTCCTCAAAGCACCACGCAGTACGACGCACTCGGACACGCGTGGTATGGCGATCACCTTTATAACGGCTATGATCCGAAGACAACGATTGGCGGATTGCAGAAATGCTCGATTCAACCGATAGCTGAACACGGCATAGTCGGACGCGGAATCCTGCTCGACGTGGCCGCTTTAAAGGTAAGAAGCATCTCGACCGAGGCGAGGGCGTGACCCTGACTGACCTGCTCAATACGGCTAAACGCCAGGAAGTCATGATCGAAAAACACGATATCCTCGTTTTACACACCGGATGGCTCAACCGCTATTACGAAGAAGGGCCACAAGCGCTCTTTCCACCAGGGGTCGATTATGATGAGCCGGGTCTCGAATATAGTCGCGATCTGGTGGAGTGGTTTCACGAGATGGAGATCCCTTCGATCAGCGCCGACACGATTGGCTGCGAACAGGGTGTCAACCGCGAGTTGGGCAGCGTTGGCTTGCTGCACGCTGCTCTGCTGTGCAATTTAGGCGTAGTTTTTAACGAAATCGTCTGGCTAAAAGACTTGGCCGATAGTTGCGCGGCTGACCGCCAATATACCTTCCTCTTCGCCGGTGCTCCACTCAAGTTGGTGTTTGGGTGTGGCTCCGCAGTGAATCCGATTGCGATCAAGTAATCGAACCTGTATGAGGTCTCCTGTGCGCAGTTCCAGGCAATCTACACGTCGCCCTTCGACGTAGCTGCAATGGCAGCTGCAGTACGGAGTTCACCCAAATGTATTTTCGATAGATCGAATTGCTCTAGAGAACGACTCATTTTCTCAAGCGCTGCCTGACAGGATGGTATATTCTTGCGTGCTCGAGTGAGAGGATTGCATCGGGCGACAATATACTGCTTCAGATAAGGATGGATTAGGCCGCGCTTTTTAGCCTGCCTTGTCAGCTCGTTTAGCAAATCATCAGCCTTTTCAACTTGGGCCGCGCGCCGTTTCCGTTCTTCAAAGGCGGTGGTAAGCGGCTCATTCAAAAATTGATCGACACGGCTCAACAACGGCGCATAAACGGCGCCGGGAAACCGCGGTTTTTTTCGTATACAAGCCCCAGCGTCGCAAAATGTGGCCGTTCAAATTCAAACGCGAGGGCTCTTTCTGCTGTCCCGGGAGAGTTGGCAAGCTTGGCTCGGTACATGCGGGCCACTTCCAAGGCTTTGTCCCGCAAATTGTGAGCCTTTTCTGTATTGAGTGCGAGGATTTGATATGCCACGTTCAATTCGGGGATGAGGATTGCTGGAAGCGTGTTAGCCCCGAGTTGAACCGCTGCAGCCCGCCGATGATTCCCATTGGGGATCCAATACTTACTGGGTCCGGCCCGTACCGCCACGATCGGTTCCGTATATCTGCCCAGTTTCTTCATCACCTCCAGCAGACGAGTCGTGTGCGTCCGGGAGAGATCTCGCTGAAAGGGCGTCGGCTCGACCAACGCAGCAGGAAGCAAGGCAAAAAGATGCCAATTCTGGCCGATCGGCTCCTGAAAAGCACAAAGCGCAGCACCGCCTTCGGATTCCACCTGTGCTGCGATTTCCCTGACAGCAGGGGGCGCTGATGTCCCGCTCGGAAAAACGCGCAAACCTCCCATGCCTAACGGCAGTTTATCGTCCCCTGGGTCGCGCTGAAAAGAGTTGATGAGCAAAAGGCTACTGAAGATTAATCCTCTTCCACTTAGGTTTGCGCTGCATGCTCTCGTCTACTTAAGCCCACAGACCGCCGGCATTACCTTAGCCGCAAAACGCTCCATAGCCGCCATTACTTCTTTATGAGGTATCAGTCCTCCGGGATTGAACCAGCAGACGAGCTGGTTTATTCGTGCACCTTCGTGGATTTTATTGATGCGTTCAATGCATTGTTCGGCTGCGCCGAACACCCCCATCGTTTCGCATACTTCCTCCCAACCGATTCGGGCGGCTCGTTCGCGCACCTGCCGGAGATACTGATATGATGCTTCATACTGACCCCGGCCTCCGGCCTTGGCTTGCTCACCAATGGTTCGAAAATAATGCATTAGAGAGGGTTCGAATTGCATTCGTACCTGCTCGATGCCCTCACCCGCAGTGACGAAAAAGAGCGCTGCCACGTCCCGAATCTGCGCGTCATGAGCAGCGCGCCGGAGCGCCTCACGATACCTGCCTACATGCTCGAAGAAGCCCGGCATCGGGTTGATCGGTGATGCCACCAGGATGTCGTAGTTATGAAGACCCGCGAATTCCGCAGTCTCCCGACTATTGGCAGCAATTCGCACTGGAGGATGCGGCTTCTGTAGCGGCTTTGGTGCGACTCCGGTCTCAGGAAACTTAAAGTATCGACCGTGGTGCGCGAAATGATCTTTGGTCCACGCCTCGATAATCACTTCAAGTTCCTCTTCGAAGCGGGCACGGCTTTCTTCACGGCATACGTCAAAGCCTTGGAAGTGGAGCGCAATAGTGCCCCGGCCGACGCCTACGTCCAGGCGGCCCCCTGTCAGAATATCCGCGACCGCCGTTTCCTCCGCAATGCGCAAAGGGTGATGGAAGGGCAGCAAGATCACGCCTGTGCCAAAACGGATCCGGCGCGTTCGTTGCGCGGCAGCCACCGCGACCAAAAGCGGCGCGGGCATAACCGAGAAAGCACGGAAGAAATGTAGCTCTGCCAGCCACGCCACGTCGTAGCCGAGCTGGTCGGCGAAGACGATCTGGTCGATGGTCTCCTGGTAGCGTACTGCCTCGGCTTGATGGGGAGCACATGGTAGCTGATAGAAAAGACCAAAGCGCACTATTCTCTCCTTAACGTCGACCTCTCGTTAGGGAGAGACTTACTAGATCAAGCGCTTGCTGCCAAATTCTCAGGCTGACTGACCGGCGCTCTCGACGAGCACGTGTTGCAAAGCTCAGACGTTGGGATAAGCCTCGCTGCCCATTTCCAGTGCATCGAGGCCGTTCCATTCAACTTCGGCTGGTACCCGATTACCCACTGTGCGGTCGAGCAGAACGAAGAACGTCATCGCCGCACCGAAAATCAGAATCAGGTTAGCAGCGATGCCGACAAGTTGAGCAATCAACTGACCCAGATCTCCCGTAATCAGGCCCCGCACCGGTCCGGAGACGCCGTTCCATCCGTCGCCGTAACTTCCATCGGCGAAGATGCCTACTGCCAACGCCCCCCACAAGCCACACACCAGGTGAACAGCGATGGCACCTACCGGGTCATCGATGCGAAGACGTTGCTCAAGGGTGCGAACGCCACTAACCACCAGAAAACCGGCGATAACCCCGATCAGCACCGCCGATGCGGCCGAAACGAAGGCACATGACCCTGTGATTGCAACTAAGCCCCCCAGTAAACCGTGGCAGGCCATCGCTATATCCGGCCTATTGTAACGGAGCTGCAAGTACAGGATCGCGGTAAGTGAGCCAGCCGCCGAAGCCAGCATCGTGTTAACGGCCACCGCCGCGATCTGTGGATCGGAGCCCGCCAGCGTAGACCCGGTGTTCAAGCCGAACCAGGCAAATGCGAGTATGAGGGTGCCGCTCATCGCCAAAGGCAAGTTGTGACCAGCGATCAGTCCAATGCCCCCATCTCGGCGAAATTTCCCGATCCGAGGCCCCAGCACCATCGCGCCGGCCAATGCAGTTACCCCGCCGGTCATGTTCACCACCGTAGCACCGGCAAAATCAACATGCCCATGGCCGAGGCCAAAATTAACGCCCAACTGCGCCAGCCAGCCCCCGCCCCAGACCCAATTTGCATACAATGGGTAAAGAAACATTGACATGAAGAATCCGTAAAGCATGAACGCGGAAAATTTCCACCTTTCCGCCATTGCGCCAGTCGGAATCGTGGCGGCCACGGTCATGAATACACTCGCAAACAGAAACATCGCTTGGCTGGCCGCGTCATGACTTACGGCTAACAAGGCAAATTTCTCGAGGCCAATCAGCCCGAACCGATGCCCTGCAAAGTACAAACCCAGTTCCCGATGGGCTAGACCGAACGCTCCCAGCGACGGCCACTGTTGGACCCCTCCCACCATAAAGCCGTAGCCGGTCAGCCAGAAACCAAGCAGACCCACCGGATAGATGATGAGGTTCATGGCCATCGTGTTCACCGCGTTCTTGGCTCGGGTTAGGCCTGTCTCGAGCAACCCAAAACCGAGTTGCATCAACATTACGAGAAACCCCGCAAACAGCACCCAGGCAAGGTTAAAGCTAACGACTATCGCGCCCGCCCGCGCTTGCTCCAGCGTCTCTACACCGAGTGTCATATTCCCGTCAGCAAAAAAACAAGTTTGAAAGCAGCGTGAGGATCAAGGGGACCGACAAAACACCACGACTGAATTCGGGCCGTCTCCATCTATCTCGCCTCAGCATGCGACGGATTGTGCACGCCGAAATTTGCTGCTGGATAACGGTTTGCCAGCCAGATCAGGAAACCAAACACTGCGGCCAGAGAAACGAAGAAGAAAGCTCCCCAGAAAATACGTTTCACCCGCAGGCTCGCGAGGCTGCGCGGGTGCAGTCGCCTTGCTCGCCCCGTTACGACTACCTGATTGGGGTCAGCGAGATCTCGCAGCATCTCTGAGGCGCTCTGGTAACGGTCACGTGGCTGACGCGCGATAGCGTGCAGGATTAGCTCTTCGAGATGAGGATCAAAATCCGCCCGGTAACGAGAAGGCGGTTGCGGATCTTCACTGCTCTTAGCGCGCATAATTGCATAAACATTCTCGCCGGCAAACGGCAATTTGCCGGTTAGGAGCTCATAAAGGATGGTCCCCAGCGCATAGATGTCGGTTCGCGCGTCCCCGCGCCGTCCGCTGATCTGCTCGGGCGCCATGTAATCCGGCGTTCCGATGGTGGACGACAGGCCTGACCAGGTCAGTCGCCGCGCAGACTCATCCAAGGCGATACCGAAATCCATGATTTTAACCTGTCCGCTTTCTGTCACCAGGATGTTCTCGGGTTTCAGATCGCGATGGACAATGCCCTGGCCATGCATATAAACCAACGCGCTACAGATCTGACGTGCGATATCGAGTGCGCTAGCGGTGTCGAACACGCCTTTATCCCGCATCATCGCACGCAGGGAAATCCCATTGACATACTCCATCGCAATATACATCCGGCTTTTTCGCTGCGGGCGCAGCACACGGATAATATTGGGATGGTCGAGTCGACGGCCGATCTCTTCCTCACGTTGGAAGCGGCCATAAAACACCACGTCGCTTTCGAACTGCAGATAGGGGACCTTGATGGCGACGATCTCGCCGGTGGTCAGATCGCGGGCCTTGAAGATTGAGGCCATGCCGCTGCGTGCAAGCAACTCGGTAAGCTCGTACTGGTCGAGCTTTTCGCCAACATTGACCTCACGCATTCTAGTGCCGCGAGTAACCTCTGCGGCACGTTATCATCCGCCTTCTACGGGATTCAATGCACCAAGGAGCCAGACCCTGCGAAATTGGGCATCAGCTATGCCGCCGAAATAAAGACGCCATGCGGGCGCGCCAACCAGGACTAATCTGAGCTGAACCTTGTTTCCAATTAAGAATCGCAACCGTCAGGTTGTCGGGCGTGCCTCGTCGGTTGGCAAGCTCGATGAGCCGCCGGCAGGCTGCTCTGGCATCTAGACCGCGAGTCTCTCTGCACAGTTCATCGTCGGCGATCACGTTGTACAGGCCGTCACTACATATCAGCAGCTGGTCGTTCTGCTCCAATGGGAGTTTGAGCCGATCCACCGCCACAATCAATTCATGTCCTAGACAGCGGCTCAGAACTGAGCGGTCCGGATGATAACGTGCCCTGGCAGGACTCATTAAACCCATTCGCACGCGCTCTTGTATCACCGTGTGATCCTTCGTGATCTGTCGTATTTGCCCGTCCCGAATGTGATAAATGCGACAATCACCAACATGTGCAGCGTACAGAACGCCGCCACTTACGACAGCCGCTGTGAGTGTAGTGGCCATACGGCGCAGTTGAGGCACCGTCAATGCGCGATTATGTATTTCGATATTAGCCTGTAAGACGGCGCGATGCAGCCGTTTGGCCGGACCCCAGCCCGCGGGACTTTCACTAAAGGCGCGCAAAGTTACCTCGATCGCCTGCGCGCTGGCGATCTCGCCCCCTTCGTAGCCGCCGACTCCATCGGCGATTGCGAAAATGACGCAATCATCACTCTCCAGGCAACTGCCGCAGGCGTCTTCGTTGTTGGCGCGGTCGGTTCCCGCGTCACTCAGCAGAGCAAGGTCGAATGCCGGCGCCTCGATCGTCGCCCGGGCCTTGGAGGCGAGGGCCCCAGCGTGGCCGGAAAGTACTTCTCTTCGCTGCTTGACCATACATGCGGTCATGAAAGCCCTGGTGCGCTTTACAAGTTGCCGTGCGGATCCGCCTTTGAACCGGATCCGCACTTGCGCGCTTTTGACGCAACCAGCAAAGGTAACCTTGGTGCGCGATGTCAGATCACGCGGGGCGTTCCATCAGCACTGTCTGCCGGCCCCGGCGGCGCGAGTTGCGAGTGAAATAGATAGCTCCGTACACACCCCAAATTATTGAGAACGCAACAGCCAGAAGCGGTTCCTTTGCACTGCCGAGCCCCTCGAGCGGGCCGATGATATAGAAAGCCAGACAAGCAAAATTTGCCAGCGCTCCGAAAATCGGAACGATCATATGTTTGAAGCCGTTGAATTCGTGATGTTCGCGAAAGGCAACTATGCAAATGATATTGGTCAAGCCATAAAGGACAAACGTTCCAAAGTTGGACAACAAAGTTATTAACAACAGGCCGTTAGGTAGCGACGATAGCGTTGCGTTGGAACCAATACCCATTGCATACCAAATGTTGTGCGGCAGGCTGGCGATCGTTTTGTCGTCAGGTGCTGAACCACCGCCGAAGAATAGAAGCGCCGCGAACGCGCCCAACACTGCAGAAATCGTTGCCAGTGTCCAGATGGCGCGATATGGAGTAAGGGTCTCGCCATGCAGCAGCCCAAAGTGTTCTGGCACCTCCTCATCCCGGCCCATCGCGTAGGTAACGCGCGCGCCGGTGTTCATGCAGGCAAGCGTGGTCCCAATCAACGCCAGGAACACTGTGAATGCCTCGATCAGCATGAACGCTTGGCCGTGTCCTCCGAGCAAGGCATTGCCAACAATAGTCATAATGTCGCCGATCGGGGCAGCGGAACTTTTTGCGTCGTTAAGACTGTACGCGCTGTTCAGGAAATAGTTAGCGGCAAAATACTCGATTAGGTACATGATGAGGCATTGAATAGTTATCGATAAGAGCACGCCTCGTGGAATGTCTTTTTTGGGATTTCTTGCTTCCTCCCCTAACGACGTAACCGACTCGAATCCGACCAAAAGTAATATTGCAATAGTCGCCTGCAGCATTGTCCAACTCAGCCGGTGTGGAACGATTACCGACAGTGCGGTCGGATGCGATGGCGAGTCACCAGTTAGCGCGTAATGCAAGATCTTCTTGGTACCGTCAAGTGCAATACCAGTCGAGCCCTCAGGATGGCCGAGGCGATATGAGATGGCCAGCGCCGAAAACGACAGCAGGGCACAAATCTGGATGATGTTGATCGCGAGATTGACGTTGGTCGAACCGGTTACGCCCTTGAATGCGATCCAGGCCACCACATAGGCAAACACCACTGCCACCACCGCCATAAACACTGGACCCGGTACCGTCGCGTTTAGGATGGTCGGCGCCAGTTGCCCGATAATGTAACCGACCATCACGCCCATCGTTGCCACCATCACACCGGGATACACCCAGTAATAGAGATGCGACGACCAGCCAATGACAAACTTTGCGATCCGCGAAAAACGGTACGCACGCGTTGTGTTCAGAAATGCCTGTTCGGCAAACAGGTAAGAGCTCCCTGCGCCTGGAAAAAGCTTGGATAACTCCGCGTAAGATATGGCGGTTGCATAGGCCAGCAGCAGAGCGAAAACGATTCCGGACCACATCGCCAACCCCGAGGGAAAAACATAACCCGCTTGGATGACAAACGTGATCCAGAGAAACGCTCCGGGCGCGATCAGCGCCATTGCGTTGACGGTGACGCCGGTCAGCCCCAGCGTTGGTTGCATCTTAGGTGCTTCAGTCGCCGCAGCCATTAGCTCTCCTCCAGCTCGCTACAGAACTGCAAATCGCGCCTTCGGCGATCGCGTGCCTTGAAGCAACCGGAGTGCCAGTTAGAGGCTGCCAGCCATCCGGTGATGTGCGACAATGGCCTGCTATCTAATTGGGCAACCGCACAATTGCTTATCACCCCTCGGCGCGATTTTCAGCATGAATTCGCTGAAGCTCCTCGACGCTCGTTCAGTCTGCTTGTTATCAGGATGTTTGCGATCGAACTCGACTGGATCAGTTGAGAGTGGCTCACAGACTGCGATGCGGCGAGTCGAGTCGTCACATCGGCAGGCCGAAACTCCAGCGGATGTCTGAGCGCTGGCTGCTCAGCAAAGCCGCTCCCCAGCCTCACCAGCGGCCGATAGTCAGAACGAGATATTGGCGAACCATAAACTGTGAAAGGCAAGGTCTAATTCTGCGGCGCTGGTCACGCTCAATTTCACGCGCCAAACCGAAGAGTGCGGCATCTTGCCAGTCGTCCACACAGCGCTGAGATTGCTTTCAGCGCCTGGCCAGCGCTGAAGCGACGGTTCGGGCGCTCCTCAAAAACGTCCTTTGAAGCTTCGGTTGTATGTTCGAATCGAAATGACGGTCAGCCCGATAAGTTGTGCCTTGGTTGCGGAGTGGGACTGCTACGGTGCTTTAATCGCGCGCACTATGCTAGTCGAGCCGATCTACGACGCTCCACGAGGGATAAATGGTTTCTCCCTCGCTTGATTGTCAGGTCGATTTTCTCGACCAACGCAATGCCCGTAGACAGGCGTTCACCGGTCCGGAGCAACAGTCGAGTCGGACTGATTCGTCAGTCGGGGCTACTTGGAGTTGCTCTAACTACCGCTTTATCGCGACTCAGTCGTCGGTTGTACGCGCCCGGGCACTTGTCAACCTTTCCCGATGCTGGTCGCTGGGATTGGCGTCGTGCGAGAGGCGTTTGTAGCAATGACTACCAAGTCTTGAGTCTTTGGCTGAAAAAGACTCTGCACATCCGGCCGTTAAATGTGCTGTTTCGTCTTGTTCCAATCACACAGAAAGTTTTTTAGCCCAATGTCCGTGAGAGGATGTTTGACGATTTGCTTGATGACGTTGAAGGGCAGAGTAGCAATGTGAGCGCCGACTTCGGCTGCGCGGAGCAGGTGATGAGGCGAACGAACAGATGCGACCAGCACTTGGGTTGCAAAACTATAGTTCTTGAATATTTTGACGATTTGCTCGACAAGGCAGAAGCCGTCCTGACCGATATCGTCTAAGCGGCCGATGAAGGGAGAAACGTAGGCCGCGCCGCATTTGGCTGCCGCCAAGGCTTGTAGCGGCGAAAAAATTAAGGTTACATTGACCGCAATCGAGCGCCTACACAACGCCCTGGTAGCTTTAAGTCCCTCAACCGTAAGCGGACATTTTACAACGATCTTCGGGTCGAGCTGCGCGAGTTTTTGCCCCTCTTCCACCATGGTTGCTGCTTCTTCGGCAACCACTTCCGCATTGATCGGCCCATCAACAATCTGACACAGCTCGCGCAAAACGTCCGCGTAGGGACGGCCGGTCTTGGCAATCAAGCTGGGATTGGTAGTAACGCCGTCGACCAATCCCCAATCGCAGGCTTCCCGGACCTCCTCGGGCTCGGCTGAATCGATGAAGAACTTCATCGTGTAAGTACCTCTCGGGTGGACGCCGGTCGCAATAAATCGGCCCTTGCCAAGCTTACTCGCTGGGGCGATTTGAGCCCCGCCAATAGTTCGGAAATCGAGACGTTGAGCTCCGGATGAATCAAGGCCGGCGCCAGTTCTGCCATGGGCGCTAACACAAAGCGGCGTTCATGAAGGCGCGGGTGCGGAACAGTCAGTGTCGACGTATGAATGATCTCCCGATCAAAAAAAAGCAAATCCAGGTCGATCGTTCGAGGCCGATACTGACGAGGGGCGGCGCGAGCGTTGCGCCGCTTTGATGGCCTGCGGCCCATCTTGCGTTCAATGCTCAGAAGACGCCGCATCAGCACATCGGCCGCCAGCTCGGTCTCCAGTTCAACCACGCCGTTGAGAAACAAACCCTTGACCTCGCCTACCGGCTCCGTTTCGTAAATCGAAGAAAGACGGACAATACGACTCTGTGGCAGTAACCCGATCTGCTGAATCGCCTGCCGATAATTAGCGACCCTGTCGCCGAGATTAGTCCCTAATCCGATGAAAGCCCGATGGGGCATCCTCGCCGCTATATCCGAAGCGCCTTGATTCGCTTCACTGCTTCACGTAATCGCTCACTCGGTACAGTTAGCGAGAAGCGAACGTACCCCTCCCCGCTTTTTCCAAATCCTGAACCCGGTGTAATCACCACACCCGTTTCCCTCAGTACGCGCTCGGCAAAGGATGCAGAAGTATAATTGCTGGGCACGCTGGCCCAGATGTAAAAGGTGGCCCGAGGCAATTCGCACTCAAGCCCAATTGAGCGCAACGCGTCCACCATCAGGTCGCGCCGTTCTTGATAGATAGCGCAGTACCGCTTGACGGAATCATCGGAACCTGTCAGCCCGGCGATGGCGGCTTCCTGGACCGCCTGGAACACACCCGAGTCAATATTGGTCTTTACGGCGCCGAGCGCGGCGATCAGTTGAGAATTCCCGACCGCAAATCCCACGCGCCATCCGGTCATCGAGTAGGTCTTGGACAACGAATGGAATTCTATGGCGCACTCTCGAGCGCCCTCGACCTCGAGCACGCTGGGTGCTCGATAGTTGTCGAATGCAATTTCCGAATAGGCAAAGTCGTGGGCCAGAATAATTTCGTGTGCCAGGCAAAATTGTACAGCATGCTGCAGAAAGACCTTGTCTGTCGTGGCTGCAGTGGGATTGTTCGGGTAGTTGAGCCACATTAATTTTGCGCGGCGGGCAACCTGCGCCGGAATCCGGCTCAAGTCTGGCAGAAAGGCGTTTTCTTTCCGCAACGGCATAAAATAGGGTTCCCCACCGTTGAACACACAACCCGAGTAGTATACCGGATACCCGGGATCAGGTATCAGCACGATATCTCCCGGATCGAGCACAGCGACAGGAAAATTTGCAATGCCCTCCTTCGAGCCAATCAGCGCGCATGCCTCGGTTTGAGGATTGAGAGACACCTCAAAACGTGATTGGTACCATTTACTGACGGCTTCGCGGAAACGATCCAAACCCTGATAATCTGGATAGCGATGGTTGACGGGCGACTCGACTGCTTCCTGGCACGCCTTGACGATGTTTGGTGGTGTCGGCAGGTCGGGGTCACCGATTCCGAGGCTGATTACATCGACCCCTCGGTCCTGCATCTCGCGCTTAAGCCGATCCAACTCGGCGAAGAGATAGGGGGGTAAGCGGCTTAATCGGGACGCGACCTTGATCTGCACGTGCTCAGAAGGCTCCAAAAATTTCGAGATGCCGAACTATTAACACACTTTAACTCGGTTCGAAACGGCCTCAGTGCGTGCGGCAAACCCGTCCCAATCTGCTGGTTGAACCATCACCAGATATAATCTCTGCTTGCGGAACGACCTTTCGGATGTTAGTAATTCTCCCGTTTGTTTACCGATAATGGGTCCGCGTGGATGAGCCGGCGCAGTCTGGTTCGACTGCGCCCCACGGGCGCTGCGGCGCCGCTACCCCTGTGCGACATCGGTAGGGGCGGAGAACGGCCCCCACTGGTTTACCCATGAAGGGACCGGGTTTCGAGTGCAGCCGTGACCTGAATGAGCGACGATGAACCGCGTAATAATCCCTATTGCTTTGCTTCTGTTTGCAGGTGGAGTTGTCACGGTTGCTTTCTCGCAACGCCCCTGGGCACCGCGTTCCGATGTCGAACAGCCAATCCCGTTTAGTCATCGGGTCCATGCCGGAATCAACAAGATTCCGTGCCAGTACTGCCACGAATACGCCCGAAGGTCGTCGATGTCTGGGGTGCCGCCGGTTGAACGCTGCGTCGGCTGTCATGGCAGCGCTCTGCTCGGTGGGATTCAGCCGATTACCCGGCCGTGGACCGACCACCGCCAACCACCGTTCGAGATTCGCTGGAATAGAGTCTACGCCCTACCCGACTTCGTAAAGTTTGTGCATAAGCCCCACATATGGGCAGGCGTCGCGTGCCAGGAATGCCACGGACCGGTTGAGACCATGGACCGGGTAGTGCCCGTTTACGAAATTAATATGGGTTTTTGCATCGATTGCCACGTCAAGCGCGGTGCGACCCAGGAATGTTTTGTGTGCCATCACTGAGCGAGGAATCGAAATGTCAGAGGGGCTATCGAGGCGGTCATTTATCAAGCTCGCGGCCACGGCCGGAGCGGCTGCCGCGCTCCCGGGGTGTGAACCAGCGGCGCGCAAGATTATTCCCTATGTCGTTCCGGACGAAAACGTAATCCCCGGGGTCCCAACTTTTTATGCGACTACGTGCAACGAATGCCGGGCCGGCTGTGGGATTGTCGCCAAAGTGCGCGAAGGGCGGGTGATAAAGCTCGAGGGCAATCCGGCCGACCCGATCAGCCAAGGTTCAATTTGCGCGCGCGGGCAAGCCGCCCTGCAGGGGCTATACAATCCCGACCGTCTCGCCACGCCAATGACTCGTCGGGCAGACGGCTCTCTGCAGGAAATCTCCTGGGAGGAAGCCATCCATCAGTTTAATGCTCGCCTGCAGAGCGCTGCGCAGTCTGGAAAGAATCGAATCGCGTTTATCGGCTCCTCGCAAGGGCCCGCACTGGACAACATTACCCGGCTTTGGCTCCAGACCTGGGGTTCAGAAAGACTGGTGTTTTGGGAGCGGATCGGTGAGGAAGCCGCGCGCGCCGCTGCGCAGGCGTGTTTCGGCCGACGCGACCTGCCCATTTATCGATTCGACCTCGCTGAGGCGATTGTCTCCTTCGGTGCGGATTTCCTGGAAACTTGGGGCTCGCCCGTGGAATATGCCCGTCAATATGCCGAGTTTCGCCGACCGAAATTGCGCAATGGCACACTGTCAATCGGCAAATGCGCTTATATCAGTCCTCGCTTAGGCACCACCGGGGCACGGGCTGACCGTTGGGTTCAGGCCTATCCAGGTACCGAGGGCCTGGTCGCGATGGGTGTCTTGAACGCAATCGTAAATCAGGGATGGTTTGCGCGCGATACAGAGATTGACCTGGGAGCGCTAAAGGAATTCGTCAGTGGCTACGATCCTCACAGCGTGAGCGAAGCGGCCGGCATTCCGGTGGAGGTAGTCACCAGCCTCGCTTCGTGGCTCGGCCAATCCAACAGTGCGCTGGCAGTTGCCGGTGGCGATGATTTGCAAACTTATATTGCCGCCTATCTGCTTAACGCGGTTACCGGTAACCTCGGCCGCACTCTGGTTTTTCTCGAGGATTCGCCCCCCGAGGCGCTTACGCCACCACAAGACGCAGCCGAGGTCGTGCAGTCCATCCATGATGGCCAGGTCGACGTGGCAATTGTTGCGGGAGGCGCTAACCCAGCCTATTCGATGCCAGCCGCGTGGAACGTGGCCGCGGCACTCAAACGCGTGCCGTTTTTGATATGGATGGGCGAGGTTCCCGACGATAGCGCGCAGGCCGCTCACCTGCTTATCCCGACTCACCATCCACTCGAGACTTGGCGTGACAGTCATCCCCGTGCTGGTGTTCACCAGGTTGGCCAGCCGGTGATGCAGCCCGTTTTCGACAGCCGCCCACTTCATGACATCCTGATCCAGTCCGCGCATTTGGCCGGCGGCACTGCGGGTCAGCAAATTCCCTGGGAAAACTCTGCCGATGCGGTTAACGCGGCCTGGCAGCAACTGCAGAGCAAGCTTGCGCCAGACACGAATCCGACCGAGTTCTGGAGTCAAGCCCTCCGCACCGGTGGCGCGTACCAAGAGGCCCAGGCGCGTAAGGTTACGCTTGATCAGGCAATCCTCCGCCGGAAGCTGCAGTTCCGTTCGGCCGCCCCCGAGAATCTGATGCTAGCTGCCTTCCCGCATATTTTTCTTTACGACGGGCGTGGGGCCGATAAGCCCTGGCTCCAGGAAATTCCCGAGCCCGTAACCCAGATCGTGTGGGATACCTGGATCGAAATGCATCCAGAGACCGCGCGCCAGATCGGCCTCAAACAGAATTATGACACTCGCTACCTCTACGCTGGAATCAACGTCGTCGAAGTGAGTACTCCTAACGGCAGCTTTGAAGCTGCCGTCCACATCACGCCGTTGGTCAGGCCCGGCGTCTTAGCCGTTCCCATCGGCCAGGGCCACTCGGCCTATGGGCGCTATGCCAAGGACCGTGGCGTCAATCTCTGGGCCTTTTTGCCAGAGGCCAGCCGCAGTGTACCGGTCCAAGTTCGGCTGACCGAAAAGCGCTACATGCTTACCACGCCGCTGGGCAACAGCGACATGATGGGGCGTTCGGTGATTGAGGCGATGAGCCTGGAAGAACTCACCGCCGGTAAACAACCCGAGGTTGAGCGTGAGGCTCAAGAAGAAATGCCATCTGGGCCGTACGAGATGTACGATCCAATTCGATACCCGGGCTACAAATGGGGCATGACGATCGACGTCAACGCCTGCACCGGTTGCAGTGCCTGCGTTGCCGCATGCTACGCGGAGAATAACCTGGCGATCGTGGGCAAGGAGCGCGTTCAGGAAGGCCATATCATGTCCTGGCTGCGGATTGAACGTTTCATCCCGTCCCCCGAGGAAGCCCATAAGGCTCCCAATCTCTATCTCGCTCCGATCCTTTGTCAGCATTGTGACCACGCACCTTGTGAACCCGTCTGTCCGGTATTCGCTTCGGTGCATACCCGCGAAGGACTAAATGCGCAAATCTATAATCGTTGCATCGGTACGCGTTTTTGCGAAAACAACTGCCCCTACAAAGTTCGGCGCTTCAACTGGTTCGCTCCTGAGTGGCCCGAGCCGATGCACCTCCAGCTCAATCCCGATGTGACCGTGCGTGGCGCCGGGGTGATGGAAAAATGCACCTTCTGTATTCAGCGCATCACTGCAGCCGAGATCGACGCTCGCACTGAAGGGCGGGAGTTAAAAGACGGGGAAGTCATCACCGCGTGCGCACAAGCATGCCCCACGCGAGCCATCACCTTTGGTAATCTCAATGACCACAATAGTGCGATGGTGAAGCGGCGAGTCGAGAACAAACCGCGAGCCTACACGATGCTGCCGCAGCTGAACGCATTGCCGCAAATCACCTATTTGCGCTCAATTTATCACACGACGGAGAACTTGTGATGGCAGCCGCCGTTGAGACCGACCTCCAGCCCCGCTACATCGACGTCGATCGTCAGGTTCAGCGCGCGATGGCTCCCGGCGGTTTGACTTATTGGCTTTGGGTGCTGTTTTGCGCCTTCCTGACCGCCCTCGGCATCGGCTTTTGGACTAACCAAGTATATAAGGGCCTCGGCGTAACTGGTCTGACCGAACCCACGATGTGGGCACCGTATATCACGAATTTCGTCTTCTGGGTTGGTATTGCACACTCGGGGACCCTAATCTCGGCGATCCTGTTTCTTTTCCGTACCCGATGGCGAACAGCGATCTACCGCTGTGCAGAAACGATGACGGTCTTCGCAGTGGCAACCGCCGGGCTTTTCCCGCTGATTCATTTAGGTCGCCTGTGGTTTTTTTATTTCGTGGTCCCCTACCCGAACGAACGCTACCTGCAGCCTGATTTCCGCTCACCACTGGTCTGGGACTTTTTTGCAATCGGAACCTATCTCACCATCAGCACCGTGTTTCTGTTCACCGGGCTGATTCCCGATTGTGCCAATGCGCGCGAGGTGGCGACCGGCTGGCGCAAGACCCTTTACAGTATCTTTTCCTTCGGCTGGCAAGGGACCGACCGGCAGTGGCGCAATTTTCAGATGGTCTACCTGCTATTGGCAGGTTTCGCCACCCCTCTGGTCCTGTCGGTGCACAGCGTGGTGTCCTGGGATTTCGCGATGACTCAGCTACCCGGATGGCACAGCACGATCTTTGCGCCGTATTTTGTCGCCGGCGCGATTTTTTCCGGCTGCGCACTGGTACTAACCCTGATTATCCCGATACGCAAGTTCTGGAGGCTGGAGGACGTAGTGACTATTTGGCATCTCGACAATCTTGCCAAAATTGTCCTGTTCACTTCGCTGATCATAACGTATTCCTATAGCGTCGAATCGTTCATGGTATGGTACTCGCAGGATCCGCTTGAACTGGCTACTTTCCACCAACGCTACTTCGGGCCGCAAGGTTACTTTTTCTGGATCATGGTGGTCTGCAACTGCGTCATTCCACTTCTGCTGTTCAGTCCTCGCGTGCGCACCAACACCGTGTGGCTGTTCATCATCTCTATCTTTGTAAACATCGGAATGTGGCTGGAGCGTTTCGTCATCATCGCCGGCTCACTCGCTACCAATACCATGCCGTCGCAATGGCGCTTCTATACGCCGCACGTGACTGAAATAGTAATCACCGCGGCGAGCTTCGGATGGTTTCTGATGAACTTCTCGTTATTTGCCAAGTTCATGCCGATCGTCTCGATGACCGAAATGAAAGAAGGAATAAGCTGGCTGCGGCAGGCGGTTCGCACACGTTATCCCTACAGGAAAGCAGCATGAGCGAAGTCGCGGTAATTTCGACCTTCGGCAATGACGACGATTGTGCGCGCGGAATTCTCGCTTTGCACCACGCCCGCATCCACGATTTCCGAGCTTTCTTTCCGTTCCCGAGCGAAAAGATCATCGAGGCGGTGAATCATGTCCGCGGCTGGGGCCGCAGTCCGGTTCGGTACTGGCAGCTCTTTGGCGGAATAATTGGTGTGCTAAGCGCAATCGCGCTGACCTTCGGTACGTCGTGGGAATGGAACCTGATTGTGGGTGGCAGACCGATCATTTCGGTGCCGCCCTACATAGTCATCATGTTTGAGCTGATGATTCTAATTGGCGGCCTCTCAGGTCTTACCGGGTTTTTCCTGCACAGTCGCATGCCGGTGTTCGATCCTCTGCCTGGCTACCGTTCACGCTTTAACGAAGATAAGTTTGGGCTGGTCGTCGAATGTGATGAGACTGCCGCAAGTAGAATTGAATCGGTCCTGCGCGACGCCGGCGCCGAAGAGGTTACGCGAGAAGCCCTCGAACCTGTCAGAGATAATCACTAGCTCGCGAGTACAGATACACTGAGACAATCCTGAGTATGGAAAAGGCAGCAACTTCTCGTGAACCGGCTTCTTTAGGGGCGGCAGCTGTCCGCTCCCTGCGCGAACCCGTACAAGTCAACTGGGCGCCACTGACGACGCTCGGCATGGTACTGATTGTGATCGGAATTGCTGGCTTCGTGTTGGCTTTGAGTCTCGGCCGCAGCCAGCGAGTTTGGGAGATCTGGCTGGTCAATTTTCTGTATTTCAATGGTATTGCGCAGGGTGGGATCGTCTGCTCCGCCGCGTTTTACCTGACTCAGGCGCGATGGGCAGGGTCTACCCACTACCGGATGGCTGAGGCTTTCAGTCTTTTTCTGGTGGTGGGATTTATTCTTTTCTGGGGAGTGTTCATTGGCCGATTATCGATCTTCCCTTGGATTCTCCATCCATCGCCCAAACAGCAGATTTGGCTTAACACCCCCTTTCTTTTTGCCCGCGATGGATTTGCCCTATTGATAATGACCGTGGCCAGCCTGTGGTTCGTGACACTGTCCCGCAGTCAAGAGGCTCGCTCATGGGCCAGCCGCTTCGGTGAAATCGATATGCCGCCAGTGGCTATTCGGCGGCTCGCGCCGATCGTGGCAATACTTTATTGCGTGGTCTACTCGCTGCTGGCATTCGACCTGATTATGTCGCTTTCCCCCAAGTGGCACAGCACCTTATTCGGCTGGTGGTATTTTGCAACGGATTTTTGGAGTGCGACCGTCGCACTCGGTCTGATGGCGGCGATTTTCCGACGCCTGTTCGGTCCCGCCACTACCGCCACCGCGCCCGGAGTGCTCCACGACATTGGCAAAATGATCTTCGCCTTTTCAATCTTCTGGGTATATACGGGGTTTGCTCAATACCTGGTCATCTGGTACGGCGATATCCCCACCGAGACCTTCTTTATCGTCCAACGGTTCTGGCATCAGCCTTGGACCCTGTTATCCTGGTCGACTCCGATTCTGATCTGGGTGATCCCGTTCCTCGTACTCTTGGGAGTCCGGCCCAAGCGAACTCCGGCAATACTGGGGACGGTTTCATTGCTGGGTCTTATTGGCGTCTGGATTCTGAACTTTGTTCTGGTAGTTCCCTCGTTGTCCCGCGACCAGCTTCCCTTTGGTTGGATTGAGTTGACCATCACGGCTGGGTTCCTGGGTGCCTTTCTGATCTGCGCAATACCGGGACTGAAGCGGGTGGCAACCGCAGCCTTTGAGCCGGTATCAGCTGAGCTGCAGCCCCGAATGGAGTAGGATTGATGACGGCACCTTTGCGGAGATCTGCTCTGGTCAGCGCCCTGGCTGTGACCACCGCAGTTGTTGTTGGTGGGTGTAAGCCAAGCAGGCCTTATCCTCTCGACACTCTGGCACCAACCTCCGATCTGACCAAAGCCTTTTACGACCTCTTTGTCGAGGTCACGGTTCTCGATATCATCGTTTTGATCGTCGTAGTCGCCGCGTTGTTTCTGGCTATTGCCTTTTTTTCCACTCGGACAGGCGCGGCACGGCGACCCTCGGTCAAGCACTCCGATATGTACCTGGAGATGGCTTGGACGATCATCCCGGCGTTGATTCTGTTGGCGATCACGGTTCCGACCGTCCGCACTATCATAAAAACTCAGCCGTACTCGTGGCCCAAAGACGCGCTGCCGGTTGAAGTGATTGCCCATCAGTGGTGGTGGGAGTTTCATTATCCGACGTTGGGGGTGGAAACTGCGGATGAAGTCCATATTCCGACTGGCCGGGTAATCCATTTCGAATTGTTTTCGAAGGATGTGATTCACAGCTTCTTCATGCCTCAGGTTGGCGGTAAACGCGATGTTATACCCGGACAGGAAAATCAGATAACTCTGGTAGCGAATGTGCCGGGTGAATACTATGGACAGTGTACGGAGTTTTGCGGAGATTCGCATGCGAACATGAGGTTTCGGGTCTTCGTCCAGTCGCCGGCGGATTTTCAGGAGTGGGTGAAACATCAACTGGAACCGCCAGTGAAGCCGACCTCCGGCCCGGCTGCTGCGGGAGCAAAGGTTTTCGCCAATGCGCCGTGTGCGATTTGTCACACGATCCGGGGAGTCTCAGGCTTTTCCAAGCAATATACCTATGGTTTTCGCGGACCTGACCTGACCCATTTCGGCAGCCGTACAACTTTGGCGGGTGCCATCATGGACAATACTCCTCAGAACGTGGCGGTGTGGATCCGTAACCCGGATGAAGTTAAGCCGGGCGCCAACATGCCGACCCTCGGCCTCAGTGGTCGCGAATTGAACGAATTAGTCGCTTATTTGGAAGCCTTGAAGTAGGACAGACCATGGCTGCGCAACCAAGACCCTTATATGTACGCGAGCTCAGTTATCTCGAAGGCGGCGGTATCTATGGTTGGTTAACGACAATCGACCACAAGCGAATCGCGGTGCTCTATGGAGTCACGGCGCTCGTGATGCTGGTGCTCGGGGGATTCGAGGCGCTGATGGTGCGCACTCAGTTAATGGTCCCGAACAATCATTTTCTGACCGCGCAGCAATACAATCAGTTCTTCACGATGCATGGTTTGACGATGATTTTTCTCGTCATCATGCCCCTGGAGACCGGGTTTTTTGGCAACTTTCTCATCCCCCTTCAGATCGGGGCGCGGGATGTCGCCTTTCCCCGCCTGAATGCACTTAGCTACTGGATTTTCCTGCTCGGTGCCATCACCATCAACCTCGGCTGGATTTGGGGTGGGTTGCCCAACGATGGCTGGTTCGGCTACGCCAATCTGACCGAAAAATTCTACTCGCCCGGTCTCAATATTGACTTTTATGATGTGGGCCTGTTGATCCTCGGCGTTTCGTCGGTAATGAGTGCGCTTAATTTCTTCGTCACCATCATCAATATGCGCGCTCCCGGGATGACCTTCTTCCGCATGCCGATGTTTATCTGGTCGCTGCTAGTTACGACCATCCTCATCCTGCTCGCTTTTCCCGCGTTGACGGTGGGACTGATCTTCCTCTTCATGGATCGGTACTTCGATACGCACTACTATCGCGTGATTGCGGGGGCGACGCCCATCCTTTGGCAGCATCTGTTCTGGATCTTCGGCCATCCGGAAGTCTACATAATGATCCTGCCGGCTTTTGGCTTGATCTCCGAAATCATTCCTGTGTTCTCCAATAAGCCGCTGTTCGGCTATCCGATGATGGCTTATTCGCTAATCCTCATCGCATTTTTGTCCTATGGCGTCTGGGGCCATCATATGTTCGCTACCGGCATGGGGCCGATTGCTGACAGCACGTTTGCAATCACCTCGATGCTCATCGCAATACCCACGGGGATTAAGATCTTTTCTTGGGTTGCGACAGTATGGGGCGGCCGGCTCCAATTTTCAACGGCCTTTCTGTTCGCTCTGGCCTTTGTGATTCAGTTCACCATCGGCGGCCTGAGCGGCATTATGCATGCCAGTCCTCCGATCGACCTCCAGCAAACCGATAGCTATATTATCGTCGCCCATTTCCATTACGTGCTTGGACTAGGCGCACTTTTCGCCATCCTTGGAGCGTTGTACATGTACTGGCCGAAGATCACCGGCCGCATGCTCAACGAGAAGCTGGGCAAACTGAACTTCTGGTTGGCGGTTTGGTCGTTCAACGCGACATTTTTCCCGATGCACTTCCTCGGTGAACTCGGCATGCCCAGACGCATTTATACCTATGCTCCACATATGGGTTGGGATTTTTGGAATTATTGGGAAACGATCAACGCTTACATAATTGCCCTTTCGTTTGTTGTTCTGGCGATCAACGTCTGGTGGAGCCTGAGATACGGTGAGCGCGCTACTGACGATCCGTGGGATGCCCGCACTCTTGAGTGGTCAGTTCCAACACCGCCGCCGGTTTACAACTTCGCAACGGTGCCAACGGTTACCGCGCGCGATGCTTTCTGGGTAGCTAAGTATGGCAGCGTCGAGGCAACCGGACTGGAACCCGTCAACGTTGCTGCAATAGCCCCGTCGACAGCCCCGGACCCGGGCAAGATCCATATTCCCGCACCATCGTTATACCCAGTGCTGATTGCTTTGGGGCTCTTTGGAATGGGAATCGGAGTGCTCGTCGAGTGGTATCGCGTTGTTCTCATCGGGGCCGCCCTGATGGTAATTTCGGCAATTTCGATGGCTTTCGAATATCCAACATGGGGGCGTGAAGACCCGCATGCGGTAGCTGAAAGCTTTCTCGGTTTGGATAGCCGCAAAATCGGCATCTGGAGCTTTATCGGTTCGGAATGCGTTTTCTTCGCGAGCCTCATTTCCACTTATATGGTTTATAAGGCCCGCAGCACAGGACCCTTCGACGCTGACATCTTGAATATTCCGCTGACCTCCTTCAGTACGTTTATTCTCTTGATGTCTAGCCTGCTGATGGTCTTGGCGCTGGCCGGCTATCAACGTAATGACAAATTTTGGGGCACTTTCTGGCTCATTGGTACAGCAATCTTTGGCTGCATCTTCCTTGGGGGCCAGGTCTACGAATTTGGCGATTTCTGGCTGAATGAAGGTATGCTATTCAACAGCAACCTATTCAGTCAGTGTTTTTACACTCTAGTCGGCTTCCACGGGTTCCACGTCTTTATTGGAGTTTGTTGGCTCTTGACGCTAGCGGTCGCGGGGATCAGAGGCAAAATCGATAGCAAGAGATCACTGGCGGTCGAGATTGGTGGCCTCTACTGGCATTTTGTCGATATCGTGTGGGTAGTAATTTTCACTTTGGTGTACCTGATGAGGACAATCAAACACGCATGAACGAGCACGCAGCAGAAGGCGCGGTCGGACGCGCTCATCCGGTCGAAGAGCATCATCCGCAGGCGCCAACCTATATTGTTGTCGCAATTATCCTGACCATCCTAACTGCATTCGAAATTGGCGTATTTTATGCCCCATTTCTGCAGGCGATACTGGTACCACTTCTAATTATCCTTGCAATTCTAAAGTTTATCCTCGTCGCTGCCTTTTACATGCATTTGCACTTTGATAGCAGGGTTTACTCCGGACTCTTCTTGTTCCCATTGGCGTTGGCAGCTTTGATTGTCTTTTCACTGATGTTGCTGTTTTATTCGCTGGGTGAACATACGGCATTGTGACTGCGCTTGCTTTCCGTGTGGATTCTCAAGTCCCTCTTGTTTCTTCTTGAAGAAACTCGATGACATAATGCTGTTGTCGAAGGATTCAGCTGTCGCGCGGCATTGAGGTAGATCATCGGTGAAAATCGTAAACCCACGCCTGCGCGGCGAAGCGGATGTAGCCGCTTCTGATTATGTGGCAGGCTGATTTAGCGCCTCTGGCCGCTTTGATCGTACTGGCAGCGGCTTATATTGGAAGTTCGCTGAGCTTAAGGCAGCTTCCGACCGGACGGCAAGGGGCGGGTTTCGTCGCTGCTTTGGTGGTGATTTGGCTTGCGATCACTGGTCCACTCGATCAGTTGATTCGCGAACGTTCATTTGCGGCCTACATTTTCCAACAAATGCTGCTCGTATTCATCGTGCCGCCTCTCCTGCTGCTGGGACTACCGGGATGGATGTTGCGGCCCCTGATGCTGCATCGCTTGGTACGCCCCGTAGCCCGCGTGCTCACGCGACCGCTCGTCGGTTTTCTGCTGTTTTCAGCAGTATTCACCCTGATCCACTACCCGACGGTTTGTGACCGGGTGTGTCACGTGGATCCGTTCTACGGCAACTTACACGCGGTTTTGCTGTTCGTGGGAGTCTTGTTATGGTGGCCGCTCTTAAGCCCGTTGCCAGAGTATCCGCGCATGACTTACCCGATGCAGATCATGTATCTGTTTCTGCTGATGATTCCGATGACCGCGGTCGCGGCTCCCATCACGCTGGCCAATTCGATTCTTTATGTATTTTATGTCGGAGGCACTCATCCCTTCGGGCTCACCCCGATGGCCGACCAGGTCCTGGGGGGGTTGATAATGTGGGTCGGACAAGGAATCTATATTATTTGCGTTTTTACCGCCATTTTTTATCGGTGGTCGCTCCGCGATGATCAGGAAGAGCCCCCCATAAACCGCGAGCCGATCCCGAGACTCACTACCTTCGCAATCCATCATCGATAAACCTGGTGCGTAGAACCGCATCCACCCAGGCATCTTTGGCAGCCCCACGATGCGGATTTGTCGTCGGAGTGGTAGCGAGCAGTTTCTTCGACGCCTAATGAAAAATCCCTCGCGGTCGGACAACGGTAGCTGTACCGATTTTTGCAGGCCCGTGAGCCCGACCACTGGTTAAAGTAATCCCAATCCGGAATCACGGATGATAGGCCAGGTAAGTAAAAAAAGGAGCCGAACGCGATGAAGACATCGCTCTTCTATCTTCCCAGCGTAGGTGACCAAGCCCAGATCGAGCAGGGAAGAGCCGGACTACGGCCCGAGCTCTATGCGCAAATGCTTCGAGAAGTAAGCGAACAAGCCAAATTGGCTGACCAACTAGGGTACGATTCAATTAACTTCACCGAGCATCATTTTCATGTCGAGGGTTTCGAATTATCTGACAATCCAATAATGCTCGACCTTTTCATTGGGATGCAGACCACGAGACTGCGGGTAGGACAGCTCGGCATCGTGCTGCCCGCCAACAATCCCATCAGGGTTGCCGAGGATATCGCCCTCCTCGATCATATGACCGGTGGTCGTGCCAACGCCGGGTTTGCGCGCGGATATCAGCGTCGCTGGGTGGATATCATGGCGCAGCAGACTCACGGCATTCATGGCGCGTTGCCACATCAGCACGACGAGATCGATGCGGCCAATCGAGCCGCGTTCGAGGAATGCTACCGGATCATTAAGCAGGCTTGGACCGGAGAAGCACTAAGCTTCCAGGGGCGTTACTGGCGAGTACCCCCGGGCGACACTCCCTGGAATCTCGAAGCGACTCGAAAGTGGGGATTGGGAGTCGAAGAAGGGATTGTTAAGGCGGTTAGTGTTGTGCCTAAGCCGTTGCAGAAGCCCCATCCACCGGTCTTTCAACCGTTCGCGTCTTCGGAGCGTAGCATACGCTGGTGCGCTGCCGAAAACGTGACAGCCGTGTTGCCTCCGCTTTTTCCTGACTACGAATTCCGCCTATGCGAGCTATACGCAGAAGTATCAGGCAAAAGTCTGGGTCAGGGAATGGGAGTATTGCGTGACCTCATAATTGCCGACACTGACGAGGAAGCTAAGGATATCTGGCGTCGTAGTGGGTATTTCTGCGGCCGCGAGTGGTTTGAACCGTTCGGTTTTTCCAAGGGACTCGAAGATCCCAAAACACACGAGCCCCCCGATCTCTTTGAGCACAGCTTAGCCCTGGTCGGCAGCGTCGACACAGTTACACGCCAGTTGGAGCGACTCCTTGAACGCTTGCCAGTTCGGTGGCTTTTCGCCTGGATGTACAATGGCCTTATACCCCATGACCGCCTAATGAAAATTATCGACTTGTTCTGGACCAAAGTGCTTCCGCGAGTCACCGACCCGACATCTGCCTAGGCCAAGACAAAAGTTGCATGGCAGTGTAAACTCGCTGCGACTGTGGCTGCAAACAGATATCACCTTTGGTGCGGTGTAAAACCTAATGCAGCCCGTTCATTTGGTAGCACCAGCTAATCGTTCATCCACCGACTTTGGCGGTTACAACCGTGGGCGAGAAGAGCTTGGAGAAGCGTTAATCTAGTGTCAGCCTCAACTTGAAGAAAAGTACGCGCGAGGATCAATCATGGGGAAATTGGAAGGAAAAGTCGCAGTGATCACCGGCGCCGCTAGCGGAATGGGCCGTGCGACCGCGATACGCTTCGCTAGGGAAGGAGCCGCGGTGGTCGTCGCCGATCTGAATTCCCAGGCCGGAGAAGAGACTGTCGCAGAGATTGCAGCGGCCGGTGGACGTGCAGTTTTTCAACATACCGATGTAAGCAGCGATAGCGCGCTGAAAGCCCTGTTCGATCGTGCGGTAAGCGAGTATGGTCGACTGGACATCACCTTCAACAACGCTGGTATCGGTGGCGCTACAGGCAAACTTACCGACATCAGTTCCGAGGATTGGGACAAAACGTTCGTAATTCTAACCCGCGCGGTGTTTCTGGGTATCAAGTATTCGATCGAGCCGATGCGTAAAGCCGGCGGTGGTTCAATCATTTCGACCGCATCAGTCGCGGGTCTGCGGCCTGCAGCGGGACTCCACGCCTACAGCGCAGCCAAAGCAGCCGTGATTAGCCTGACGCAGAGCGCAGCGATAGAGCTCGGCCACGATTTCATCCGAGTTAACTGCATTTGTCCCGGCGGAGTGGTTACCCCGCTCGTTTATCGCGGAATGCGGGGAGGTGAGGAAGAAGCTCGGCGCAATATGGCACGGGCACAACCGATTCCGCGTGCCGGCAGACCGGAAGATATCGCCGCCATGGCCACCTTTTTAGCAAGCGATGAAGCCGAGTGGATTACTGGTGCGGCAATGGTAGTCGATGGTGGCATGAACACTGGAAATGCGCGACTAAACTTCGCTCCCGGCTTCTCCGGCCCCTCGTTTCTGCGGCCCGATCGCTCCAATGAACCCCCCCGGACCAGGTAACCTCGAGATCTGTTCGGCTCTTGCCCTAGTTTTCGCGGGCGCCTCTTGTTCAAAACGCCGCGCGGCTCATTGAGGCAGGCATCAACCGTGGCCCTGGTTCAACCAGTTACCGTCCGCATTTTGAACGGCGGCGTGCCCCCATGGGCGGCGAAGATGCCGCGACGATGAAGGAGATAGCAGTAAACGAGCTCGATTTGGCTAAAATCATTCGCACCGGCGACCATGTGGTCTGGGGCGCGGCGCCGCCAACTTTGGTGGCAAAACTGATCGAGCAACGTCATCGTCTTGGTCCGATTGAAGTGTTCCTTGCCGGGGGGCGAATTCGCCCTGAAGAAGCCGATGTGGTCAGGTTCACTAGCTTCGGTGCGATGGGCAACAGAGCGCTGGCCAAAGCCGGTGCGCTTAATGTTATTCCAGCTCATTTATCGGCATTAAATCCGTGGTTTGAGACAGGATTATTGCGCGCAGACGTGGTGTTGCTGCATCTGAGTGCACCGGATGAATGCGGCCAATACAGTTTCGGCACTGCCCATGATTATGCGCCGGCCGCCATTCGCAATGCTCGGATGGTGATCGCTGAGGTTAACGATCAGTTGCCGTGGACATTTTGCGAGCCTGCGGTGGATCCGACTCGAATCGACATTCGAGTGCGCACATCGCGACCGCCAGGGCGAATGACACCCGAGCCGATTGGTCCTGTGGAGCGACAGATCGCGTTTCACGTTGCGCGTTATATTGACGATGGGAGCACCATTCAGATCGGCATTGGAGCAATCCCCGACGCCGTCCTGGACATTCTCGGCGATCGGCGGGATCTGGGGGTCCATTCCGGTTTAATCACTGACCGTGTCGCTGCCCTGATCGAGCAAGGCGTAATAACCAACTCGCTCAAGCCGGTGGATACCGGGAGAACAACCACCGCCATATTAGCTGGTGGCACTCGGCTCTTCTCACTTGCTCATAAGAATCCTGCTATCCGCCTCCACAGTTACGCTCACACGCATAATGCTCGGGTTTTGTGCCGGCTGGACAAATTCGTCGCGATAAATTCAGCGGTTGAGGTCGATCTGACAGGACAGGTAAACGCTGAAGTGGCTTCCGGAATCTATGTCGGAGGAACTGGGGGCCAGGGAGACTTCGTTCGTGGTGCAATGCTGGCGGCGAGAGGACACTCTATAATCGCCTTGCCCTCAACTGCGCGCGATGGCACCGTCAGCAGGATTGTGTCGGTTCTAAAAGATGTGCCCATTACAACTCCTCGCAGCGACGCTGATATTGTGGTTACCGAGTTTGGTGCCGCTGAATTACGCGGCCAGCCGCTGGACGAACGAGTTCGGCGAATGATTGCCATTAGTCACCCAGGTTTTCGAGAGCAACTTGAGCGCGAAGCTCGGGCACTATGAGCACAGCTAGCGTTAAGCTCAGGCACGATCAAGTTTCAGCTTGCGGCAACCGGGTGCCTTACCATAACGCCACTGCTTTCTGCAGCCATTTTAAGACTCTCGACACTATTGTTGCTGACAAGCAAATAGCAGCCTGATAAGTGTCGCATTCAATCAACGCTGAGCGCCAGGTCGGTTCAGGCGTCATGCGACTCTAGCCTATCGGCTGCAGTAGCGAAGACCGCGTTGACTCTCAACTAGTAAGTTTCGCCGAAGCTTCTTTCCCGGAGCCTGTTAATGTCGCTTGAGACAAACTTAATAGTCCGACCTTTAGACGAACCGAGGTATCATCCGGGGATAGTGCGTCTGGCAACTTGGTTGTGAAAGTTGCACCGAGAGTTGCACGCGACTTTTTCAGCCGAAGAGCGCAGATGGCTCAATGTAGATTGCGCCCGCCATCAGTCGGCGCGCGGTCCGGTAAACGGTCGCATGCTCAGCTCGCCATGCGCCACCCGTACACTGAACCGACGCCGCGACAACGGTAACTCCCGAGGGATGGGCAATACGTATCGGGTCGCCCGGCTTGATCGCCGGGCGCGTGACTCGATGCGCCAATGTGCCCTCGATTCGCGCCGCTACCGCCAAGCACATGGCACCCGTGAGCGGAATCGCTCTATGAGGCTGTCCAATAGAAATCATTCTGACCGTCACGTCAGCGGCTGAGGACGAAAGTATCTCTCCGGAAAGAGTGCGCGTGACGCACGGTGGCGATATTATTGCGATTTTTGGAACACTCGGTTTGGATGCGGCCTCTGCAGGGCTGTCGGCAATACCCATCTGCTGACTGGCCGCGACTCGAATCGATTCCAGCCTTTTTAATAACTCTGGATCAGCTTCCAGTTCCTCGGGTAGTTCGGTCCCATTCATGCCTATTGCTTCAGCGGTCACGAAGACGCAGGGATTGGCTGCGTCGACCAATGAAGCTTCGATCCAACTGTTCATCATTTCAATCCGATCAACCGGCCTCCCGGTTGGAAGCAACCTGCCAGTAACCGAACCTCCGGGGTCCACAAAATCTAGGCGTATCGGCGCTCCTCTGCCCGCGACTCCTGGGACTATGAGATCGCCTTCAACTGCTGCATTACCGTCCTCCAATGGGAAACGCGAGACGATAATCTTGTGTGTATTCGTGTTATGAATACGTACGATAGCCTCTGCTCCGTCTGCTCTGGCCAGTCCCTCGTCGATGGCAAACGGTCCGACCGCCGCGGACATGTTGCCGCAGTTGCCGCTGTAATCAACTAAGCCGGTTTTCGTCTCAATCTGCGCGAAAGTGTAGTCAACGTCCGCATCAGCCCGCGTCGGTGGACCGACGATACATACCTTTGACAGTGACGATAGACCACCACCCATTCCGTTCAATTGACGTCCGGTAGGGTCAGGGCTGCCGAGAGCGTTTGCAAAAATGCGGTCCCGAATCGTCCGATCTTGTGGCAAGTCTTGTTCGAGAAACATTATTGCCTTGCTCGTGCCCCCACGCATGAATACGGCGGGAATTCTCAGTTGCTTCACGTATGGCTCCTGCTTCGACACTTCTTATAGACAATTTGTCTCCGTCGACATCGGCACTAAATGAAAACTCCCCGAAGTCGCACAAGAGGACTCGACGCCTTCGCCCCGCCTCGCGTAAACTTAAAGGTGTGGTTGGTCATTTCGAAGGTGGGGTGATGGCTCGTCCCGGTTCGAGTTTACAGTATCCCGGCTTGGCCATCGTGTTCGTAGCTTGTCTGCTCTTTAACGGCCCGCAGGTCTACGCGCAAATGAACTCCCAGCCTCAGATGGGGCCCGAGGCCGGGAGCGAATTGAATGGTACCGGACCGGTCGCACCGCCGCAGCCAACCAACGCCATGCCACCGCCAATCCAGAATTTGCATATTCCTGAACCGGTCCGCGGCTCCATGATTGTTACGCCTCCTTATGGCTATGCACCGCTGAGCGTTGGATTCTTTGTGCTTGCGAACGATCCGGAAGGAATCGGCTTCCTGACCTATTCCTGGAACTTCGGAGACGGTACGGTCTCCTCATTGCCACCCGAGCTGTACATCACTCATACATATCAAAAACCCGGCAACTACGTTTGCGAGCTGACGACGACCACCATCGACGGTCGCAAGACCAGTTTCTTTCAGGGAGTTATCGTTAAACCTCCCGCGCATTGAAGAGGTGCAGCAAGATTGCACTTTAGGATCGGTCTCAAAATCAGACTCAGAACTTTTCTTTGAATGGACGGAGCTCCAATTCGTTAGTCCAGGCGCTCCGGTCTTGATGTGCTAGATGCCAGTAGGTTTCGGCGATTGCCTCAGGCTTCAGCAGGTCTTCATCTCGCAACTGGGGATAGCCGCGCCGAACACCGGGGGTGTCGATTGCACCGTCAATATTTATCCAGGCCACGTGGATTCCACGCGGGCCTAGGTCACGTGCCAACGATTGAGCCAAGCCGCGCATTGCGAACTTAGCCGGGCCGAAGGCAGCCGAACGAGGACCTGCTTTAACCCCGGCAGTCGCGCCGGTAAATAACATTACACCGTTTCCACGCTTAATCATCGCAGGTGCAACCTCTTTTGCGCACAAAAATGCGCCGAGAGCGTTTACCCGCCATGCGGCCTCAAACTGCTCGATGCTGATGTCGAGGATATTCCCCCACGTCCCGCTGCCGGCGTTGTATAGGAGAACTTGGACGTCACCGAGCTGGTCGCGAATCGCCGCGAAAGCGGACGCGACCTCGCCGGATTTGCCGACATCGGCTGGAGCCTCGAGCGCGGTTGCGCCGCCAGCACGAATTTCGTCGGCCAACCTTCTCAAGTAATCGGCCTTGCGTGCGATCAACGCAATTTGGTAGCCCTGGGCGAAACGCCGAGCCAGAGCTGCTCCGGTTCCAGGTCCAACCCCAACAACTACTGCAACAGGTTGTTGCTGCGTCTGTGTCATGTCATTGCTCCAGAGGGACAATTCAAGGCCCGCTCCAGTCGAATCAGAAGCTAGAAGTGGATCGGCTGACAGGCTCGTCATGTTTAACGCAGCTTACCTGGCCGTTTTTCACCATAAATTGCGTCCACATGCCGAACATGGATGCCTCTAAAGGATTCTGTGAATACGGGTTGTGCAGCACCAGCGCTTGCAAATCAGACCCACAGGCGAATTCTGCCAGTCCAACGACCGCACTAATCCTGGTAAAGCGCGCCGACCCGCCGAGTTGCCTCAGAAAGTTGCCTTCCTCAACTAAGCGCGCGGTATCGAAGCCCGCTTGCATGTCAGTCTCACGCTTCTCTCCGTAGAAGGCCCGGATCAGGGCAGTGGTCCAGCCTTCTGGGACAATCGACGGTAGTGGTTGAATCTCAGGTAGCCCTATCACAAGCACGTTTCTTCGGGCTCGAACAAATTGCCGATTGGCTGAACGTAACGCGGCCCTCATGGCCACTGCGGCCAGGTATGTGTGCAATCTGTTGCGAGAGAGCGTCGTTTGATGCTCCCCGTCGCCAAAGCCGGGGAATCGAGGTGATTTCACTTCCAAGCCGACGTCACCTTCCTGCCGTCGGATACCAAACTCCAATACCCGCCCACCTCGGCCCGAAGGCCGTGGTACCAGCTGGAGCTGCAACTCTGACGAGAAAGCCCAACAGGTCATGCACTCCGCCAATGCTGAACGGAACCCGTCCTCATCAATTCCGGTGAGCCGGCTTTTAAGCTCCGTCCCATATGGTTCTTCAAACATTCCCGCAGAAACGGCACTGGCTACCCAACGGGCCCATCGCTCCCGCTTCAACTTATAAACATTTCCTCCTGCGTCTGGCCGATCGCCCGGCCCAAAGGCTGACGACAGGACTCGCCACCGAAACTCAGCCGAAGGTGAGTGCATGGCGCACTTTCGGAGCCGACTCAGAATCTCGTCGGTGAAAATCTTGGCGAGTACGTCGGTCACGGCTCAACGAAAGTTCTTGACCGGGGGATGCCCAATTTCCTGTGACACCGGAGCTGATTACATGAGATATCGCTCGAACCAGCGGCACGCCAGGCTCGACGATTCCTCGAACCACTTGCCGGAATAGATTTCGTAATGGGTAATAGGCAAAATTACCAGCTTCTTTGGCTCACGCGCTCTCTCGTACAATTTCTCGTAACCCTCAATAGGGCATGGCGCATCATCACGGGCGCCGATCAGAAGCAACGGCCGGGGGGAAATCCGGTCAACGACCTCAATTGGCCGATATTCTAGAGCCTTTTCAATGGTCTCCCAGGACAGGTCGGCCATCCGGCGTGGGGGCGCATTTTTGAAAGCTTGCTCGGTAAACGCGCGGGTCTGCGGATCACGGAGCATTTCAAGCGGCCCGACCCGCTCGCCCCTCCCCTCCAATACTCTCCGACGCCGGTCCGCCGCCAATTTGCGCATTAAATCCATCCGTTCGCTGTAGGTACGGCAGCTAAGGAAGAGTCTCTCCGCGGCATCGTAACCAACTTGCCCTACCACCGCCTTTACACGCATATCCAGAGCAGCGACATAAGGGGCGTGTCCGCCGCCGTAACTGGTGCCCCAAAGCCCAAGTCTATCGGCATCAACTTCTGGCTGAGCTTCCAGGAATGTCAGAGCATTGCGAATGTCGTCGACCTGTTCGAGCGGCACTAATCGCCATTTCGCTCCCTCGCTTGGTCCCCATCCACGATAGTCGAAAGTCAGGACAACGAAGCCAGCGTCAGCGAACACTTTCGCGTAGTCAGGAAGGATCAGCGAGCGGACTCCCGTGAAACCTTGACATAGCACAATGCCTGGACGCCGCTCGCCCGGTTGGAGCCGGTCCGGAAGGAACAGGTCGCCCTCGATTTGTGACCCTTCGCTAAAGAACTTCACAATCCGTTTCTGCATGGACCTATCCCCTTTTTGGCTAAAATGCCGCTCCTCAAAGTCTCGCGATGAACGCGCTTAGGCCTTTTGAGTCCTGACCTCGTCCTTCTGATTTAACGCCGCTATATACGCCCGAATGTTGGTACCCATCGCCATAGACGAAGTTAGCAAGAGTAACGGATTGATACCCATGTCGTACAAAGAGCGCACACTCCAATTTCTGATCGCTTCTGTCTCTGCATCATCGAGCTTATAGTTCGGTAGAACCGATCCAAGGTCGGTGCGACAGCGGCGTGCAAGCGCTGCATCGCGTGCGATGTCTCGTAAGAGGCGACTGACTTCGTACTGGCTCATGTGCATCCTCCAAAAGCAACTGGCAGCGTACCCCCGGGGCGCTCAGTTTTTCATCTCTGGAGTCCGACTCCATACCATGACGCCGATCCCGCATCCGGGTATCGGTTCGTATGCAAGGCTGTTAGCGCTGAAGCTGGATGGCATGGCGCCGGCTACAGCCAGCCAATCACGTATCTCCTGACCACCATTGCCTGCGACAGCCTCGAGTTCCTCAGGCTTTGCATATCGGGCCAGGATTTCGTCCTTCCGCCCCTCAATCAGGCTAGTCACGAACCAGCGATCGAACTCCTCGTTGACTCGGCCCATACCCGGCGAACCCACCCAGTGGGATAAGCCTCCCGTGCCAAGGATCGCTACTTTTTTCTCTTTGGGCCAGCGCTCAATAGCCTCACGCACAAAGGCCCCTACCTGGGTACACCGCTTTAGACTCGGCATTGGCGGCGCAAAGGCGTTAACCACGATAGGTACAATGGCCAAGTTCCAGTTCGGTGTCAGATAGGAAAGTGGTACGACTTCCGCGTGATCCAGTGGCAGATCAGCCGAGGAGGAGAAGTCTACTCCGTTTTCCAAGCCCTCGCTCACCAGGAAACGACCCAGCTCGCCGTCTACCCTCACTTTGACTTTCGGAATCTTTAAATACTCGTTGATAGGGCCCTCGGCCCAGTCTCCAACCGCAACTAAGAACGGCGGCAAGTTATCGAAGAAACAGCGATCGAAGTGATCGCTGGAGAAGATCACGATTACATCAGGCCGTGCCTGCTCGAGGAGTGAACGCGCCTGGGCGAAGCCAGTGCGGATATGGTTCAACTGACTTTCGTTTATGCCCTTAATCATTGATGGGTTCGCCAGATTAGGCGCATGTGACGCCGCGATTCCAATTACAATTTCGGCCATGGAGTGTCTCCCGCTTTTGAGAACGAGTTCCTTGGAACAGCCAGGTTTTCCGGAGATTCAGAAATTGGCGACCGGCGCTGGTCTTTTGGCATGTCAATAAAAAGAGAAGCTACTGTCTCATACAAGGTAATTTCTGCTAACGCTAAAACGTCTCTCGTGTCAAACGGCTCAACCCAGCAACGTCTCATTGACCGTCCGCAAATTTCGCGATAGGCCAGAGTCGAGCGGTTTGACCTAACGGCAATTCGGCTTGGCGCCATCAGCGTTCAAGGAGGAGCCAAATGAGCCTCGAAACAGCGAAGGGCAATGCGCTTCGCCCAATTGCGCCGGCGAAGCTTTCGCACGCGGTGCTGCGCACCACTCGGCTGAAGGAAATGGTGCAATGGTATAAGACCGTCCTCAATGCCGAAGTTCTCTATCAAAACGAGTTCCTGGTGTTCATGACATATGATGAGGAACATCATCGGCTAGCGTTGGTGCAAGTTCCGGGCTTGGTCGAGAAGCCGAAACGCTGTGCCGGTCTCGACCACCTTGCTTTCTTTTACTCAACGTTTGGCGACTGGATTGAAACCTACGAACGTTTGAAGAACGCCGGCATTCTTCCTCGCGTTCCAATTCATCACGGTCTCTCGATGTCCCTGTACTATCGCGATCCGGACGGCAATGGAGTCGAGCTATCGATAGACAACGTCGAGCGATCTGAATGGCACGACTGGATGCGCCATCAATTGGGCAAAAACCCACTGGGGGTTAGCTTTGACCCTGACGAACTTGCGCGCAAATATCATGCTGGGGTGCCCGAGTCGGAACTTCGGCGCTACGAATCCGGTTCAGCCAATAACTCGGATATACTCAGCCGTCTGCTGGAGTAAACGCGGCTTGGTCTCGGCAGCAGCGGTCGAACACACGGCGGGCCAGTCACTAGACAGGGCGGCATAGTTGATTACGCCAGCTATCAAGCGTCCCTGTCTCGCGACGCGTGCCGCGAGTCAGGAGATGTAGGAAAAGCAAACCAAAGCTTTTCCGTTAACTGACAGTCAAATTGAACAGCCATAGAGGAGCATTGTCATGGCCGCTTCCGCAGCAAAGCAATTTGAACACGAGATCGAGATCGAAGATGTAGAATACCTTCGCCACGGCGATACACCGCTACTTGCTCGACTCTTCAAGCCTCGAGGGAATGGCCCTTTTCCGGCTGTTGTTGAACTCCACGGTGGGGCGTGGTGCCTTGGTGATCGTCTCCAGGATAGCTCGATTAACGAACGACTGGCTCGCAGTGGTATTTTAGTTGCCGCCTTGGACTTTCGCGTACCGCCTGTGGCCTCCTATCCGGGTTCGGTGATCGATATCAACTACGGAATTCGCTGGCTCAAGCGCGAGGCGGTGGCTCTTTCCACTCGTCCTGACATGATCTGTACTTTTGGCATCTCGAGCGGCGGTCATTTGGCGATGTTGGTCGGTATGAGGCCGAATGATCCGAGGTATAGTGCGATTCCACTTGCCGGTTCAGCCGCGGACGCAAGGGTGCGCGGGGTGATTATGGGCGCACCAGTCATCGACCCATTGGGACGGTACCGTTACGCCAAGCAACTCAAAGAAAGTGGCCAGCCCTATCCTGAATTCGTCGATTTGGTGTTGCCGCTTCACGATAAGTACTGGAAAAACGAAGATCAAATGGCCGAAGGAAGTCCAGTCGCGATATTGGAAAGAGGCGAGGCGGTTGAGCTACCGCCCGTCCTCTATATCCAGGACTCCCGCGACATTGTTCACCCGCGACCCCAGCTCGAGCGATTCGTTGAGCTCTATCGTAGAGCGGGCGGTCATGTCGAGCTTGAGTTCGCGGAAGGGGCCGCCGATGCGTTCGTGCCACGCAATCCGCCTGCGGCTGTCGCGCGAGCATTTGAGCGGCGCGACCCCGCATCGCCACGAGCTCAGTTAACCGTGGAAAAAATGATCGCTTTCGTCCGTCAGCATACGAGTTGAGCCGCGCCAGTAAGGCGCATCGCTCGGCCCGTTCTGCCTTTCCTTCGCACGGAGAATTACCAATGGGGAATCGCGTCAGGCAGGTAAGTCTCGTCGAGGCGCCGCCCGAAATTCGCGCTATCTATAAGCAAGTCTTCGGTGATCGTGACCCTGTTAAACAACCAGGGACCGCAACAGGGTCGCCGGGTGATTATTGGACCACGCTCGCACTGGTGCCCGATCTGCTCAAGATGTCTTCTGACATGCTGTTCGCGCTGCTACGGTCAGATCGCAAGCTGCCAGCGCGATACCGCGAGCTGGCTATCCTGCGCACTGCGATCATGGGTGATTGTCGATTCGAGTATTCGCAGCATCTGAAAGTCGCGCGCTCTGTCGGAATTCCACCAGCGAAGCTTGACGCGATTAAGGGATGGACAACGTCTAGCCAGTTTGATGATGCGGAGCGAGCGGTAATGGCCGCGGCCGACGAACTAATTGGGCGGAACTTGGTTGAGGACGCTACTTTTTCGGCCTTGAAGCATCATTTTACCGATGAACAGATCGTCGAGCTGTTTTATGTAATTGCGACCTACCGAATGCATGGGATGATGGTGCGTGCGTTGCATCTGGAATTCGACACCGATACCACCGCACGAATGGAAGAGGTTCCTGGCCCCGAGGTTAACATGCCCAATCTTTCAGTCACGCCGAAAAGCTCGTAACCAAGAAGGCTGCGAATCGGCATCGTCACCACCGCGCTATCACATCCAAGCCGCTGCGTGGCTTAACGTTGTTGTTTTCAGGAAAGTTCGGCGATCAAGCGATTAACCACCACTCAGGTTCGGGAGAGAGCATATGGCAGGGATACTCGAGGGCAAAGTTGCACTGATCACTGGAGCCGGCTCCGGTATCGGCCGAGCAACCGCGAAGATTTTTGCCCGCGAGGGCGCGCATCTCATGATCATCGACGTCGCTGCCGTGGCTGCACAGGAAACACTGGAGGCCGTTAGGCAACTCGGCGCCAAGGCTCTTTGCCTAAAGGCCGACGTTTCAAATGCAGCTGAAGTCGAAGCCGCGGTGGCGAGAACCGTTTCAGAGTTTGGGCGCCTCGATTGCGCTTTCAATAATGCTGGTATCGAGGGAGAGCCCGCCCTGACCCATAAGTGCAGTGAAGCCAATTGGAATCGCGTCTTGGCAATCAATCTGACCGGAGTCTGGCTTTGCATGAAAGCGGAGATTGCTCAAATGCTCAAGCAGGGGCAAGGTGGCGCGATTGTCAACACGTCCTCGGTTGCCGGGATAGCGGGCGCCATCGGGGGCCCGGCTTACGTCGCATCGAAGCATGGCGTGGCTGGCTTGACCAGAGCCGCGGCCCTCGAATATGGGCGCTACAAGATTCGCGTCAACGCAGTTTGCCCGGGACCCATCCGTACCCCGATGCTGGCCAGGCTGATGCAATTCACCAAAGACGCTGAGGATCGCATGGTGCGCTCGGAGCCTCTCAAGCGACTGGGTGAGCCAGAGGAGATTGGAGAAACCGTAGCCTGGTTGTGTTCGGACCGAGCTTCGTTTGTGACTGGCCTCCCCATGCCAGTGGACGGCGGCTTCTTCGCACAGTAGCGGTTTCCTTTTTACTGACTCATCATCGGTGTCGACGGAACTCGTGACGGCTGTCCGCGCGTTGGGCCCCGTCACATTGCTATGGTCCTAAGCCATGTTTGCGGTTTCGGCCATCGCGTCCCAAAACAGGAGCTCATAACTTTGGAGCATCCGCGCTGCGCGAGTGATCTCGGTTGCACGCACACCACGGTCTAAACCATCCTGGATGACTTCAAGACCGGCATCACTGTCAGCAACTGAGGCGAAGAAATCGAAAAAAGTTAGATCGTCCGGCCTGAAGCCGTACTTTTGCTTAAGTGCGGAGCTCATCTTGCCGCAATTGACGCCCCACGCTGGGAAATTGATAGAAATCGCGGCCGCGAATTCAGCGTCAGAACCGTACAAGGCCAACCAGGCAAAAAATGCACTGTAAGCAAATGCGGCCGGCAGTGGCTCTGAGGCCTCGATCGTTTTGCCGTCAATGGCCAATGCTTGGACAAATGCCCCCAACTTCTGCAAAGCGTTGCTTTCTCCTTCCAGTACATTCAAAAGGTAGGATCTGCTGCGCAGGTTGCCGTGTCGCGTTATCAGCAGAGCGACGCTCCGGAGGTCACTGCGGATGATGTGGTGCTGTTGAAGGGCGAAATTCGTCAGTGACTGGCGCGGCACGCGACCCTGCTCGAGAGCCGCTACATAGCGGTGCCCGATTATCCTCTCATGGAGGGGTTTCAGCTCCATTCGGAGATTCTCGATCAACTCACGTGCACTTGGCATAACCCATAGTCTCTTCGGAAAATCGTTGCTGGATGTGTAGAAACTCTTGCACCTATTATACCGTTATTTCTACTGAGCGTTTTCTCCAATGCTCTGTCGGCCAGTGCTTGCCGTTGGCTCCCCGCCTCCACCAGACAGGCCACTTACCAGCATCAATAGTGCGACGACGCTCAACCGGGCATGCCCCCACAACTGTTCCAAGTCAGAGATGGGTGAGCTGCGGTCGAGGCGGCACTCGAGGTTTCGAAGCCGATTGCACCTATGATATTCCGCGAACAAACTCGCAGCAAAAAATCCTCGCGCCTAGTCTCACATAAGCGGCCGGTCCGGCTCAGACCAAACGCGATTCCCGAACGCAGGGCGCAGTCAATCGTGTGCGGCAATTAGTACATAACCGGAGTTTCGAGGATTCCCCACAGGCAGGCTGTCATCGGGGACCCAAGCTTCGATGTAATAGGCTGTTAAATCGACGACCCGACGGCGAACTTTTTCTTCAGATACGGGCTAAGAGCTCTGGAGCACTCAGCCAGTATCAAGAACTTGTCGGCCAGTTGGGCGTCTTAAAATCGGGATAGAGGCTTTTCCTTACTCGTAAGGAGCGACATTTGGCCACTAAGCAAATATCATGGTTCTACGTCTTGCCTGGTGGTCAAAAAACCGCCCCGACCGGATCAGCTACAATGGGCGCGCCGTTTTATTTTCACCAGCGACCAGCGTTAAGATGCGCAGAGAGCAAAATGACACGCAATTGCGGGAAGGCATATCTCCCGACAGGAGGAGCGGCATGCAATACGATATTGTTATTCGCGGCGGCGTGGTGATCGACGGCTCGGGACTACCACGCTATCAGGCCGATGTAGGGATCGCTGATGGCCGCATTGCTACCATCGGCAAAATCGCCGACGGCGGACGTGAAGTCATCGATGCCGAGGGGCACGTTGTCGCGCCCGGGTTTATTGATGGTCACACCCATATGGATGCCCAGGTTTTCTGGGATCCCCTCGGCACCTGCTCATGCTGGCATGGTGTTACGTCGGTTGTGATGGGAAATTGTGGCTTTTCGCTCGCTCCCTGCGCAGAGAAGGATAAGCTGCTAGTTATGCGCAATCTCGAGCGCGCCGAGGACATCTCTCCTAGCGCAATGGAGGCCGGTATCAGATGGTCGTGGACGACTTTTGCTGAATATCTTGATGCCGTTGATCGCTTACCCAAGGGCATCAATTACGCTGCCTATGTTGGACACTCTGCACTTCGTACTTACGTAATGGGCGAGCGCGCGTTCGATCAAGAGGCCAATTCCGAGGACCTCTCAGCCATGAAACGAGAGCTGCGCAACGCGATCAAGGCCGGAGCCGCAGGTTTTAGTACGTCGCGCACCAGCGCCCATCAGACTCCGGACGACCGCCCAGTCGCGAGCCGTCTTGCCAATTGGCAAGAAGTGAGGGAGCTGGTCGGTGTCATGGGAGAGCTGGGAGCAGGAGTGTTTGAAATCGCTCAGGAAGACGTCCCAACGCGCGAGCGGCTGCACGACTTTCTGGCCCGCATGAAGTCCTTGGCTTTGGAAACCGGTGTGCCAACCACCTTTGGCGTTGTCTATTTTCGCAAGATGCCGCACATCTGGCGTGCTTTCTATGAACTGGTCGACGATACCGTCGCAGCTGGTGGCAAAATGTTAGTCCAAGGGACCAGTCGCTGGATTAGCACGCTGCTCTCATTCGAGAGTACGCTGCCTTTCGACAAGGCGCCGGTCTGGAGCGAAATTCGGAAGCTTCCTTTAGCGGAACAGGAAAGCGCGGTGCGAAACCCAGGGATTCGAGCCCGCCTTATCGAAGCTGCTCGCGAGTACATGACCAAGCGCCACAACATCGTTGGTGCTGAGGCGCGCCCCCCCGACTTCGAGTATTTCTTTGTTCTCGATAAGCCAATGCCGCCGTACCGATCGGTCGCTGACATCGCCAGGGAACGCGGCCAGGATCCGCTCGAAGTAATGCTGGACCTCGCGTTGGAGAAACACCTCAAGCAGTTTTTCATTCAGCCAATTGTCAACGAGGACCAGGATGTTGTGCTCGCGATGATGCGCCATCCGCGATCGGTCGTTACCTTCTCTGATTCCGGCGCCCACGTGTCGCAGATCATGGATTCGTCGATCCAGACCCACCTGTTAGGCTATTGGGTCCGTGAACGACAGGCGCTGACACTTGAACAGGCGGTCCGTAAGATAACTTTTGACTTGGCAACGTTCTGGGGTTTGAAGGGACGTGGCTTGCTCCGCGAAGGTAATTGGGCGGATGTAGTTATTTTTGATCCACAGGCCGTGGCCCCGCAAATGCCGACTTTAGAATATGACCTGCCTGCTGGCGCCCGTCGCCTCAAACAGAAGGCTACTGGTATCAAAGCCACTATCGTAAATGGCCAAGTGCTGTTGCGAGATAATGAACATACGGGGGTCTTCCCGGGCAGGTTACTTCGTGGTCCGTTGGCAGCAACCGCCTGACCGTACCGCTGTGAAGGGGGCGACCATCCGGGGCGCCGGAAGCAGTCTGGCGCCCGGATTGTGCTCACGTTAGTAGATGTCCCAACCAGAATTGGTTGCGCATTTCTCGTTCGATGTGAATGTCGGTAGCGTGATCGATGAGGGTTTAGCGCTCTTTAAAGGATACCGCTCATGGAACAGGAAGTAGTCCGGCTCAAAGTACAACCGCTTACAGCCGAAGCGTTCCGTCCGTATGGCCATATGTTGGAGAGCAAGCACCCTTTGTTTCCAGAGGTTGAACCAGGCGAGGGGCGCGTCGCAATTGAATTGTTGAAATTAAAGCGACCAACCAACCCACGTCGGATCAGCATGATGGCCACCCACTTTTCCTATAATCAAACGTTCATTCCGCTCCGCGGTACGATGGCTCTGGTAGTTGCGCCCGCGCCTCGCAACCGGAATGAGGGCCACGATCGATACGAGATCGATTACGCGCAGCTAGCAGCCTTTTTTGTCGAACCCGGGCAGGCAGCGTTTATCGAAAAGGGGGTGTGGCATTACGCCGTGGCGCTCGGCCACGAATGCGAATTCATCAACATTACCCGCAAAAACCCCGGGGAAGGCACTAGTCGCGTCGACGAGGAAATGGGCATGGACAAGATCCCTTCGATGCGACCCTACGTTGAAGTGTTGGACTTCCGCCAACGCGATCATCGCGTAATCGAACTGGAACTTTGATCACCCCGATCTGCTCGAGATCATCGCAGGTCCGCAGAAGCGCGACCCACCAGGACGCGCCTTCCGCACGACATGGTAGCGAGGCTAACGCGCCAGAAGCATTGGGCGATGTGGGCCCGCGAAGTCTGTCAATCGCTTTGGCTGCTTCAGGATACGCCCCAGCGTGATTAACAGAACTACCAGCAGCACAACAACTTTGAGGTAGGAGCTGGCGGATGGTCGCCGACGAGGTTTCCGGCCCAAGCTAGCCACAGGATAAGCTACTCAGCAACAGCTATTTGGCGGCTTGATGAGCATATTCTCTATAACGACCCATGCAACAAGAATCGCAATGCCGCGCGCGTGATGGACATCTCGTCGAGTCCCCTTGCGCCATTATACCAGTCCACTGCGATTCGTTGTAACCTGCTGCTGGACCTGGCCAACCGAAAGTAAAACCTGTGATGAGGACCGTAAAAGCGTCTGGCCGCAAAAGCCAGGCGCTTGAGCTTGCGGCCGATCATGCCTTGGTGAAGCTTGAGTCCATATGCGTCCAATGCTGTGTGATCGCCATCGAGGTAGCGAGCAATGGCTGCGCCAGCGAGCCTTCCGTGTTCCAGTGCGTATGAGATGCCTTCTCCCATTAGGGGATCCACGCCAGCTGCGTCGCCCGCTAGGATCACGCGTCCATGCGTATAACGATCGCTCGGGTCGTACCATCGAATCGGGAATGATTTAATCCTCAGCCGCACGCCGTGAACTCGCGAGGAATTGAGCTCCGGGAAAGCGACGTGGAGTTGCCTAAGCAGCTCCGACATCATCACCGCCCTGGCTCCGCCTGGACTTTGGTCGTAGATGCCCAGGTTTAGATGCGGCTCGCCACTAATCAGACACGGAAATGACCAACAATACCCTCTGACACCGGCTGCGACACAGTTGAAGTTGAACCGGTAACCGTCTTTGAATCCCTCTGCCTGGCGGTCAGGTACAGGAAGTTCGACAATCAGGGCGCGACCGAGGTTGTGTTTTCCTTGGCCGAAAACCGAGGTGCGCACTCGGCTTCCGCTACCGTCAGCACCAACGAGCACGCGACTCTCGAATGAGCCTTGTGTGGTTTCGACGCCGACCTTGTACTTGTCCGCTCGGACGGCTAGAACGCGGGTGTTATCGATTATTTCCAAACCCGCCGCCTGAGCGTGCTCCAGCAGCATTGCGTCGAACTCGTCGCGGCGGATGATGGTGCACAGAGGATCACTCGATGGCTCTAAATTGATTCCTCCTACCTCGGTGACCGCGCTTCCTGCAAAGACCCGCACGGCCGGCACCTGCACTGATACGCCAAGCGCGCGAAGGGTGGTGATTACGCGCGGAATCAAACCGCCGGCGCAGACTTTCGGCCGTGGGTGGCGCGCTCGCTCAATAGCCGCGACACAGCCGCTCAACTGGGGCCGCAATTGAAGTAGGTGAAGCGCGGTTACCAATCCCGCCGGTCCTGCACCTGCAATAATGACGTCATACTTTTTCACGGCTGGTCGCCGCAGCGAGAATGGCGGGCTTTCGGGTCTGGAATAAGGCTGCGGGCGGGCCTATGCCTCAGCCCGCCGCACGAAATCTTTTGGATAGTTGCGTCCGTTAACCTTGCGGACTGATGACCGTGTATAGAGTTGCATTGCCGCGCTGAACAAGCAGCAGCGCCTGTGACTTGTCCTTTTGCGCCTGGCGCGCGATCGCTGCGAATTCGTCAGCGCTATTGACCTTCTTATGGTTAATCTCAAGGATTTGATCGCCTTGCTGCAGGTTGGCCTCAGCTGCAGGGGAGTCCGGTTTAACCCCTGTAATCACGACGCCCTTGCTGCTGTGAAGCCCGAGCTGCTGGGCTAGCTCAGGGGTTAGATCGCGGACTTGTAGCCCCCAGCTCGCTCCTGCGGCACCAGGACTTTCAGCGCTGGCGACCTGTTGTTCTTTCAGTTGTGCTATGGTCGCCTCGAGTTTGACCTGCTTGCCATTGCGGATGACCTCTATCGGGACACGCTTTCCGATAGGAGTTGCTGCGACCATTTCCGGCAGTTCGTGCTCATCATGGACTGTTTCGCCGTTGAACTTGGTTATGATGTCGCCGCGTTCGATGCCGGCTTTTGCGGCGGGTCCGTCGCTCTCTACTCCAGCGACCAAGGCTCCGATCGGAACTGACAGCCCAAACGATTTAGCAAGGGCTGGTGTGACCTCCTGAATCTCCACGCCAAGCCACCCGCGGATTACCTTGCCGTGCTCTTTCAATTGTTCCATTACCGACTTCGCCAAATTGATCGGAATTGCGAAGCCGATTCCGTTGTTCGCGCCCGTACTGCTGTAGATAGCAGTGTTAATTGCAATCACTTGTCCGCTTGTATTGAATAGCGGGCCGCCGGAATTGCCGGGGTTGATTGAGGCGTCGGTTTGAATGAAATCGTCGTAGTTGCCGCCCAGTGCCCGCCCCTTGGCGCTGATAATTCCCGAGGTCACCGAGAGATTGAAGCCGAACGGGCTTCCAATCGCCATTACCGGGTCGCCGACCTCAGCCTTCGAGGAATCGCCGAGCGACGCGTACGGCAGCTGCTGATTGGTATCAATCTTTATCAGCGCCAGATCAGTTTTTTGATCTTTGCCAACAACCTTGGCGGTGAACTCCCGCTTGTCGAGCAGCGTCACGTGAATTTCATCGGCATGTCCCACCACGTGGTCGTTCGTCAAAATGTAGCCGTCGGGCGAAACGATCACGCCGGAACCCAGCCCGTGCTCTTTGTAGTTGCGTGGAATTTGACCGAAGAAATGGCGAAACTGTTCGAACGGATCGCCACCGAAGGGGCCACCAGGTCCAAACGGATTCATGGGATTCTGTCCGCTTCCCGGACCTTGCCCTTCGTCATCGCCGTTGCCACTGTCCCCGGAAAATGGAAAACCGGACTTTACCTCCTGGACCACTGCTACATTAACCACTGTCGGCATAACCCGCTTGACCAGTGGTGCCCACGAGGGGATGGCAACAGCAGGCTCGTTCGGTTCAGGTGCGTTTGGCGGGGCTGGCCGATGGGCTGGGTGGGCGTCGCTCTGCTGTGTTCGATTCGGCGAAGGCGGCTGGGACTTTGAAGCTTGCTCGCCCGAGCCCCAAGGAAATTGAAACGCACCAGCGTTGGCAAAAGCTATCGCTAAGCCCAACATCACGCCGCCGGCAATGGCAGCGATCGACTTGCCCATGAATTCCTCCTGGAGATTACCGCCGGATCAATCCCAGCACCGGACCTTCTTGTTGTTTCAGACGACACCAGACGTACTGAAATTCAAATATGGCGTCACGTCCGTGCTCGTTTGCGGTGACCATAATCATGCGGAACACGCGTTTACTCTAAGACTACAACAAAACGAATCTGTCATGAACACTCTTCTGGCCGCCCCGGGTGATATCATAACCAGTGGTCCGAGGCAGAAATACGCGCCGCCAGGTCCAATTGTCAGCCTTTTTTTCGCTCAGCAAAAGTACGTTTTTTCCTGTCGCCAGAGGAGGTCTGTACGAGCAACGAAGCAACCGACGTCGGAATAGGAATAGAAAAAGCCAGGAGAACGAAGAGCTCGGAAATGCGGATTACAAGTGACTGGGCCGAGGCCGCACAGCCGGAACGCCAACTGAGGTCGGCGGCGCTGCGGTTGCCGTTTCTTTTACGTTCTCTTGGGTTTGGATACCTGCCCGATACTTAGTCGTTCGCAGCCCTCCCCCCCGATAGAGTAGAATCAAGTTATGGTCGAGAGTGTGGCCATATTTCTCTCAGGCATCCTCGTCTGGACTTTCCTTGAGTACGTTATTCACGGTTGGTTAAGCCATACATTCCGGACATTCGCTCAACCCCTGCATCAGGTGCATCACAAAGACCCGCGCGCAGTCTTTACCATCGGCGCTTGGGTGCCAATAGCGCTCACTTGGATAGGTCTCTTCCTCGCATTCGGATCTGCGCCCGGCGTCATTCTGTTTAGCGGGATTGTGGTAGGATTCGCCGCTTACGAAGTTGTCCATTATCGGATTCATTTCCGGGTTCCCACCCGACCGATCGAACAGTACTTGCGCTCACGTCATTTGCTGCATCACGCGGCTTTGCAGAACCGATGCTTTGGCGTGACTTCCGCCTTGTGGGATCTGGCCTTCGGCACTGAAGCTCTAATGGAAGATCGTGGGCGAAACCAATCGATTGGTGCACAGCCTCCTCTCACTGGACCCACGAACTTGTACAAGCTCAGGGATTACCTGCGACCGTTTGCCCGCAAGCGTGTTGTAGCAAGTTCTCAAAAATCGCAGTAGGCTCATCGGCTGATGCCGCACTCGTAGCGAAGCGCGAAGACCATCACTGAGCGGAGAAAAGGTGATATCGCCCGACAAGATCTGAATTGAATTCAGTGTCAAGTGAGCATTTAGCCTCGGCCGGAGGAGACAATGGCGGAGAAGACCTATCCAATTATCGAGGTCGTCGGTGTGTCAGAGGATAGCATCCACCAGGCGGTACGCAACGCACTCGCCCGGGCGGCCCAAACCATCCGAAACATCGATTGGTTTGAGGTCGGCGAGATCCGCGGCGCGGTCAGCCACGACGGTAAACCAACCTTCCAGGTCGCAGTCAAAATCGGCTTTAGGTACGAATAATTCTCTTCTTTCGCCGGGGAGCTCTGCAACTTCTTGCTCTTAGCAATCAGAGGGATTGCGAATTCAAGGTAAAGGTGAGGGCAAACGCGGCTGAGGCCTGGTCGGAACAGCGCGCCGCCAAATCTTGGGCAGATGACACGAGCCCGAGACGCTTGAGCCAGCTTGCCTAAGTGGCGCGACGGAACTTCGGCAGTGACACTTCCGGGGTGACGTCGTCAAAGACCACCTCAACCGGTAACCCAATCTTGAGTTCGCCCGGCGGCACATCGGTTACCCATGTAACCATGCGGACCCCTTCGTCGAGCTCGACAATTACCGGACTGTAGGGTACTTGCTCAGCAAAATGAGGCATCATGGGCTGCATCACCGTTGTCCACGAAAAAACCTTTCCCCTGCCTGACGAGAGTGCCCACTCCCATTCGAAGGAGCCACATTTAGCGCACATATCACGCGGAATATGCCGCCAGGTGCCACATTTCGTACACCGCTGGAACCGCAACTCGTGCTGGCGGCAAAACCGATAGAACTCCGCCGATAAACCGCCGGTGCGTGGTAGCGGAAGCTTGTATGGTCTGCTCTCCGCCATTGACTACCTCCTCAGAATGGCGAGCCCGCCGTCACCAAAATCGCCCCAACCGGTAACCAGGCCAACTTCAGCATCCCGGACCTGGCGCGGACCACAATCATGACGCAGTTGACGGACGGCCTCGACGATGTGGTTGGTGCCCCAAACATGTGCTTCTGACAGCAGTCCGCCATGTGTGTTTAGGGGAAGCTCACCACCGAGCTCAATACGCCCCTCGCGCACAAAATCTTTCGCCTCACCACGCTTGCAGAAGCCCATCGCTTCGAGCTGCAACATCACGACGTAAGTGAAGCAGTCGTAGATTTCGGCGAAGTCAATGTCCTTGGGCGAGAGTCCTGCCATCGCGAATGCCTTAGGCGCGGCGAAAGTGAGCCCAATCACAAATGGATCAGGCCGCGCCGGAATATCATCGGCGGGGTAGGGATGGCCTTCTGCTACACCCGATATGTAGACTGGCGGTTTCGCAAGGTCGCGGGCGCGCTCAGCCGCGCTGACCACGACCGCACAAGCAGCGTCGGTCTCCAAGCAGCAATCGTACAGCCGAAAGGGATATGAAACCCAGCGCCCAGCCAGATAATCCTCCATCGTGAGGGGCCGCCCGCGCATCATCGCTTTGTCATTGAGTTGCGCGTGCCTGCGCTGCGCAACTGCTATCGCTCCCATCGATTCGAATGGCGTACCGTAAAGCTGCATATGCCGCGTTGCAAGCCATGCATAAAACTGGACCGGTACTGTTGCTCCATAGGGTAAATAGTATGCGCCGATCGTGTTGGCCAGGGGATTGGGCGGTGGTATTGGTCGCTCACCGGTTTCCGCCCTGGCCCCGCCCCCACGAACTGGATTTGACGAGTAACCGTTCCAACCACATGGAATCAGGACATGGTGCGCGATCCCGTTGGCGACGGCGAGAGCTGCACTCTGGAGCGCGACCACAGGGCTGGCACCTCCCATGTGCACCGTCGTCGCGTAGCGTAGATCTGCTATTCCGAGGTTGGCGGCAAAATGCTCCGCCGTGGCGCCCAATGGCGGCCCGATAATGCCGTCGATCTCGTGGGGCTGCAAGCCCGCGTCGTTAAGCGCCGCCACGGAGGCTTCAAGCATCAGCCGCAGCTCCGTTTTACCCGAGCCTCGGCTGAAGGCTGATTCGCCTACTCCGACGATGCATGCCTTGTCTTTCAACGATTCCATCATTTACTCCCCCGTCGCGACTAATCTTACCAAAGAATACTGTGAGCAGGTGAGTTGCGACTCCGTCGAGCGGCGTCCTGTCTGGTTGTTCGGCTTGTCAATTCCTGGGGCCGGCTGACCGACTGTAAACTAACAGCTATTCCTCCAACGGCTCTTCGCGAATATCGAAGATCACCTTTTGCCAAGTCAACTCGATCCTCTCCGCGGTGCCTTGGACCATCAGCTCGAAAATGCCTTGGTTGAGTTCCTCGCGAGGACGCGACAATAGCCGCATAAACGCTTCTGCGGCCTCATTCGTCTCAAGCATCCGCGGCTGCCAGCGGCCGAACACCCGCGGATTGTTCGCGTACTCGTCGGTCATGCCGGTGCGTACGAAGGGCAGCAGAATGCAGGAGGCTGATACCAGACTGGCATTTTGTCCCAGATTGACGGTTAGTACCTTCGGTAACTTTAAGACCGCCCAGTTACTTATCACATAGCCGGGAATCGACACGCCAGGATCGATTGCCTGGCGCGACGACACGTAGACAAGTTGCAGCGGCTCGCGATGATATACTGCTTCGCCTGCCCACAAATGCGTACTGGCCAGAAATCCGTCAATTTTGGTGTCCAGCACCAAACGTGATTCCTGCAAATTATCGATGAAATGTTGACGGACACGTGCCCGGCGCATAGCCAAGGGTTCATCGGGAAGCTCGCGGAGCGCGCGGCCGAAGGAATAACCTTTTTCAGTCAAGCCGGAGTTGCAGATCAGCAAATTGGGCGGCAGCCCACCCATCTGCTCGATCACGTAACTGCGCGTCGCCCACAAATCACCGAGATTAGTTACGTCTGCCTGGACCGGAAACGCATTGACGCCCGCGTTGCGCAAGGCCTTTACCAGGTCGAAACCATCAATATAGCTGGAATGAAAATGGACGCCCACAGCGGCGGCGCCATTTAGACCTGCCGCTAGAGCGAAGGCCTGCCCCAGTCCGCCGTCTTTGCCCGCGCCGGTTATCAGGACTCTGCGGCCCGCGACTCCTTTTTGGAGTTCGGGTGCGAAGCGAAAGCTCTCGAGTCTTGCCGTAAAGGCCATCGGCTTTCTCCAAAGTTGGGGGTCTCTTTTCGAGGCCCCAGATTGATCATCGTCCTTGCGCTACCCCTTTTTAACCATGGATCGCAAGTCTCGGGAGTTCGAGCACCGCATGCGTCCTGGGTAAAACCTCGTCGCGACACAGGGAGCTGACCTCGGACTATTCTTTGGCTTTTCGGAATGGCCTCTTCATGCTACTCAATTGCCGGAGACAACTGCGAGATGGCATCTGGTAATGGTCATCAGGAATGGCGCGAGGAGACGATCCACGTTGATGATTTGGATCTAACCTTAATTAAGGGCGGCAGCGGCCGACCCCTCCTGGTCCTGCACGAGGAACTAGGCTGGCCGGGATGGTTAAAGTGGAATTCGACGCTGGCCCAAAGGCATCTCCTGCTGATCCCCCAGCACCCCGGGTTTGGTCGGACACCGCGCTCTGAGTGGATAAGTAGTGTCCGCGATCTGGCAGGATTTTATGCCCGCTATCTGGCTGAGCAGAACCTCGCTCCCATCGATGCTATCGGCTTTTCACTGGGAGGATGGATCGCTGCGGAAATGGCGGCATGCAATCCTAGCCAATTTCGCAAGCTGGTGCTGGTCGCTCCGATGGGCATCCGACCACGGGAAGGAGTAATCTTGGATTTCTTCCAATTGATGGCTCCCAAGCATCTCTATGCCACCGTATATGATCCCGACGCGACGCCCGAATTCGACAATTTATACGGGGGTCAAGGCCCTGAACAGTTCGAAGGATGGGAGGAGGCCCGCGCCCAAACCGCGCGGCTGGCGTGGACGCCATTCATGCACAACCCCAGTTTGCCCCATCTGCTCGGGATTGCCTCAAATCTGTCAACTCTCCTTATCTGGGGCAAAGAGGATCGGGTCGTGCCACCGACAGTTGCCGCTCAATTCAAAGAGGTAATGAAATCGGCACGACTCGTTACGTTCGATCGTTGTGGTCATCGCCCCGAGGTGGAACGAACGGTCGACTTTATCCGCGAAGTCGAGGCTTTCCTGGAATAACGGGGGCTGTTCGCGAGCGCCAATTGGAACCGAAAAATTAAAATCTCAAGCATTAGTCCGAGACTGCGGACTCGCAATTAAGGAGGCGGTGCTATGCACCTTATGTACTTCACCGAACGACCGTACCGATACGTTCCGAACGACGAAGTTATCAAGACGGGATTTTTCGGGATTGAAAACAGGCATTTCGACCCGGTCAAAGGTGGGCAGCTATTAAACGAGTACCTCGACGAAAAAGTCCTGGCGGAGGAACTCGGCTTCGACGGCGTGATGCTAAACGAGCACCACGATACGGCCTTCTGTATGGGCTCGGTGATGGATGTCGAGGCGTCGATCCTCGCCCGGATCACCAAAAAAGTGAAAATCGTGCTGCTCGGCAACCCGTTGCCAATCGTTGGGAATCCCCTGCGGTTAGCCGAAGAACTCGGCATGATCGACATGATCTCAGGCGGGCGGCTGGTTGCAGGATGGGTTCGTGGTGGAGGTAGCGAGCAGTTTGCGTCCAACGCCAATCCCGCCTTTAACCGCGAATATTTCAACGAGGCCCACGAGGTTGTCATTCAGGCTTGGACCCGGCCAGGGCCGTTTCGCTACGAAGGTAAGCATTTTCACTACCGCTTTATTGACCCTTGGTGCCTGCCCATTCAAAAGCCTCATCCGCCAATCTGGATTCCGGGTTTGTTAAGTCCCGAGACAGTAATGTGGTGCGCGCAACACCGTTATCCTTATATCGCTCTAGCGACTTTCCTCGAACCGACGGTTGAGTTGTGGGATATCTACCGTGATGCTGCAGCTGCGGAAGGGTACCAGGTCGGCCCTGAGAATTTCGGCTATCTGCAGAAAGTTTACGTGGCGGAAACCGATGAAAAGGCCCGCGAAATCGCAAAATGGGATATGTTCGGCGGCGCTGGCATCGGTTACAGCCTCTTTGGTCAACCGCAATGGATGTTTCCGCCTGGATACAATTCAAAAGAGGCCACGCGGAGAATAGCAAGGCAATTCACTGACCCCCACGCCGACAAGAAGAGCCCGTGGGCCGGCCTAGCCGACGGAACAACCACCTCGAAGATTGCCGATGCCCAGGTCAAGACCCGCTCTGCGGTTTGGCAGGATTCTGGTCCAATCGATGTCGAAGCTACCAGAAAGCAGATTTTTGAAGCCTTCCCAGCCGTCGAACGCGCTATGCAGGTAATCTGCGGCACCCCCGATACGGTCATCCCTAAGTTGCGGACCGTGCTGGAAGTGCTCCGACCCGGCATCTTTGCCTTCTGGCAAAATGACGGCCCGATTTCAAAAGAAGATCGTCTCAACAACATCCGCCTAATCGCCAAGGAAGTCATGCCCGCGGTGCGGGAGATCGGCCGAGAACTCGGCCTTACCTCTCCTTTCGAGGTAAAGCCAGGATCGCGGCCGCTTAAAGGTAATCGGCCGGAATCAGTGGGCTCGCTCGAACCATTGCAACGTCTCAATGGACAGACCACTGCCCACGCCTGAAACCTGCTCCCAAGCCCGATAGCTGTTTGCGGGTAGAGCCTTCACTGCCGCTCTACCCGCGGCCGCTATCGCATTATCTCATTCAGACCGGGGGCGGTGGTGTATCGGACCAGATCGTCGTACTCGCGCGGCGCTTCCTCGTTGGTGTAGATCGGATGCGCAGCATCAGGGTCAACAAAGAATGTGGCATGGGTGTTCTTCACGTCCCAGTACGACCAGACTAAGGCTCCACAGGAGTTGACCGGGCCGATTTGCGGCACATTACAGGTCTTTAAGAACAAGCCCATAAACTTCCAGGGCTGCATCTGAGCGTCGTAAAGATCCTCCCACAGAGGAGCAGCGAATTGACGGTCGATATAGAGGACTCGCTTGCCGTAACAGTAACCGGACGCATAAGCAGGTAACTTGCTTACACTGAGAACATCGACATCGCGCAGTTGCCATTTGCCCCAGGATGGCTTCGGCCAGCCGAGCGGCATATCGAAATCCTGCGGAAATCTTCCCTGCGGCAAGTTGATATCCACCAGGGAAAGCATTTTCTTTTCGCCAACCAGTTCTGCGGTGACCTGCGTCAGATTCGAATCAAATCCCTCGCGTAGTTCTTCCGGAGTCGCATCCGTATCGTGCGAAGGACTGCACCTTGCGAGGGTGGATATTGGCTGATAGCGGCGCAGCGCGGGAATGAACGCAAATTGATCGTCAGGCTTCGAGAGATCGGCGTAGGAAATGTACAGATTGGCGGCGTATCGCAGCTGTTCGGGTTCCAGCACCATCAACCACTGAGTGACGAATTTGCCCTCGGAGCCGGGAATCGTCGCGGGAATGCCGGGGTCAGTATTGAATGCCAGCTGTCGCTCAACAATCTCGGCCGCGTTGCAGCTAATGCTGCCATAGTGATCGACCATACATCCGTCGGCATAGGAAATCACCGAGAGATGAGGCATGTAGCGATACCACAGATTTGCCAGAATCTTCCAGCCTTTATGCGGTTCCTGAGGGTTGGGGAATGGTATCCCGCCTTGGTAATTGTGCAAGGTCAACCCTCCATCCGGCAGCTCCTCTATTTGTACCTGGGCGGCGTATTTCTCCGTTGCCGCCAGGTAATTGTGTGGCAGCGGGTGAATAACCGTCGGTCCTACCTCCAATGAGACATCACTCGGCATCTTCCATCCGTATTTGCCTTCGAACAAAGCTTGCATCCCTTCGGGCATAAACTGTTGATAGCGCTGCCAGTTCTGCATAGTGATGACAGTGCCAGGCGGGATCGGCTCAGCCGCTCTGTCTGGTACGACCTGTGACCCGCCGGCAGAGGCCTGGGCCAGAACTGATGTAGGTCCCACTAACACAAGCGGGACAACTATCCATCCAAGCAGAGCAATCATTCTACTCATTCTTTACACCTGAGCAGCCGACTGGGCTGACGAGAACTCGCTCGGAGCCGCTGACCTCGCCAATAACACCGCTAAACCGGTTGTCGGAATCCATGGATGCGAGAACGGCTACAGAAAGATCCAGGCTCGAAGCCCCAGCGGCCAGCTTCCCAAGTCGCATACTAGTGCTCCGTGATACGCAGCGTCAAACTCCAATTAACCATGTGGTGAACAGAAACCGCCCCTGGTTTTGAATCGGTACGCGAGCCTCGCTTGCTTGATGCCAGACTCTCAAGCATTGGCCGAGTGGGTGAAAATTTGATAGCAAACGAGCTGATTTAATGCGTTTCCATCTGACACAACATTGCAAGGCAGCGACACGCAAGTGACAGCGATGCGCGGAGGTGTTACCCGATGAAATACGGCGTAGCTATCTTTCCAACGGATTATGCGATTCGGCCCGACGAATTGGCGCGTGAGGTCGAGCAACGCGGCTTCGAGTCGATCTTCTTTCCCGAACACACCCACATTCCAACCTCCCGTCGCTCACCCTTTCCGAGGGGCGGTGAGCTGCCGCGGGAGTACTATCACACGATCGATCCCTTCGTTGCGCTGACGATGGCAGCCGCCGCCACGCGGAAACTTAAGCTGGCGACAGGAATTTGCCTAGTTATCGAGCGCGATCCGATCGTCCTGGCCAAAGAAGTCGCCAGCGTCGACCTGGCGTCCAATGGCCGCTTCATCTTCGGTATTGGTGGCGGCTGGAACGCCGAGGAAATGGAAAATCATGGCACTAACTTCAAAACCCGTTGGAAGCGCCTGCGCGAAAGCATCGAGGCGATGAAGGCTATCTGGGCGAACGAGGTCGCCTCGTACCAAGGTGAGCTGATTCGCTTCGAGCCATCGTGGTGCTGGCCGAAACCGGTTCAGAAGCCGCATCCGCCGATCCTGCTGGGCAGTCATGGGCCTCGTGCCTTCCAGCGAGTAGTACGATACTGCGACGGCTGGCTGCCCAATTGTGGGCGGGGCGGCGATCTGCCGGCTCAGGTCGCCGAATTGAGGCGATATGCCGAACAGGCCGGGCGCGATCCTCAAACCATTTCGGTTACCGCCTTTGCTGCGCCCCTCGACCCGCGCGCAATCGAATCCTTCGAGAAAGTCGGCATAGAACGTTCGGTTTTTTTCCTGCCAGCTGAGGGCCGCGACAAGGTAATGCCTGTACTCGACCGCTGCGCCAAGCTGGCGGCCAGCTCAGTGGCATAAGCGACTACCAAGGCGCGCCGACGGCAATCGGCCTGAAACATCCGCGTCTATGATTGCAGAGGCTCACGAGCAAGGATTGACAGAATGCTGCGGCATTTACTCGATGGCTACAGAGTACTCGACTTCACCCATTTCATAGCGGGTCCAACTGCTACTCGGCTGATGGCAGGGATGGGGGCCGAGGTGGTGAAGGTGGAACGCGCGCCCCACGGCGACCCTGCCCGAGCGATCGAATTCATCCGCGACAAGCGCAGTGCCTACTTTATCCAGCAGAATCGCGGGAAGCAGAGTCTCTGCCTCGACTTAAAGAAGCCGGCGGCGATCGAGTTGCTCAAGCGGCTAATCCCCCAATTCGACGTTCTGGTGGAAAACTTCGCGCCCGGCGTGATCGGCCAGATGGGCCTCGATTATCAGACGGTCAGCTCCCTCAATCCCCGTATCATCATGTGTTCAATTTCGGCATTGGGACAGACTGGACCCCTGGCGCACGATCCGGGCTTCGACTTTATCGGTCAGGCCTATGCCGGTATCACCTCGCTGATTGGTGAGGAGGACGGGCCGCCCTATATGCCGATGGTTGCCATTGGTGATGTAAGCACCGGAGTCCATGCAATGGGCGCAATTGCCTGTGCGCTTTTGTATCGGGAAAAGACCGGCGAAGGGCAATACATCGATGTCTCGCTGCTCGACTCCTATTTCCACTGTCAGACTGTCGGGGTGGAGCTGTACAGTGCCAGCGGCGGCAAATTCGAAGTCAAACGCTCAGGCCTTCATCATCCATTCTTTGCGCCGGCGGGAACCTTCAGGGGGCGCCGCTGGTATATCATTATCCTCGCCTGGCTCGATCAACATTGGCGCGGAGTATGCGAAGCGATGGGCAAGCCCGAGCTCCTCTCCGATCCACGTTTCGCCGACGTTAACAGCCGGGCGAGGCACCGTGATGAAATCATCCAGCTCATCGAGGAATGGCTGGCCTCGATGCCTGATGACCAGCGGTCAATTGACGCCCTACGCGCGCGTCACGTACCAGTCGCGCCCGTTCTCTCCGTCGCGGAAGCCATGCATCATCCGCACTTGGTTGAGCGCGGCACCGTTCGGACCATCACCGACAGACTGCTAGGCGAATTCCAAATTCCCGGATTTCCGCTACGCTTTTCCCGGTTCCCTGAGGAACTCGAACTCGAGGCGCCCCTTTTGGGTGAACACAACGAAGCCGTGCTAGCCAGATACCTCGGCTATTCGCGAGAAGAGGTCAACCGCCTCACCCAGGAAGGCGTTCTCTGCAGTGCCGGCTACTAGTGCTGAGGCTCGGCTGCCTGCTGACCGAAAGCCCCGGTTCGCCTCGGTCGGAGTTAGTACCTGAGATTTGGCGCAGAGATGCGGTCGATCAGACCGAAGCTCTCGGTCCGCGGCCAATCCTGCTTTTAGCCGCGCTCCTTGGCGGTTTTCCAATCGATATGGAGAGATAACTCATGGCTTACGATGCGTACAGGCTAGTGACGGTAGAACAGCGGGGCCCAATCGCGTATGCGACCATCAACAACCCTCCGATCAATCTCATTACCCGTAACCTGCTGGACGAGCTGGTCCAACTTTCAAGGCAGCTGGAGGCGGATGACAGTCTATTGGTCATCGTGCTGAGAAGCGCAAACCCCGATTTCTTCATCGCTCATTTCGATGTGGGCGCCATTCTCGAGTTTCCAACTGATAAGCCTGCGTCGCGCGAAGACTATGCCAACGCGTTCTATCACGATATGTGCGAGCGGTTTCGCCTGATGGACAAAATCACCATCGCTCAAATCGAGGGCCGCATCGGCGGCGGAGGTTCCGAACTCGCGATGTCCTGCGATATGCGCTTCGGCGTGCGTGGCAAAACCGTAATCAACCAGATGGAGGTGCCGCTCGGGATTCTTCCCGGCGGGACCGGCACGCAACGGATGCCACGCCTGATTGGTCGCAATCGCGCCATGGAGGTTATTGTAGGTGGCATTGACGTCGACGCTGCCCTCGCTGAGAGCTGGGGTTACCTTAACCGCGCCTTCGAGCCTGGTCAGATTGGCCCATACGTGGAATGGCTTGCACAACGAATCGCATCGTTTCCGCCCGAAGCGGTACGATTGGCCAAGCAAGCCATCAATTCTTATGAGAAACCTCTGGCAGAAGGGCTTCGCGACGAGAGCTATCTCTTCCAGCAGTTGCTACGCACTCAAAGTGCACGTCAGAGGATGCAACGTTTTCTGACAATTGGCGGCCAGACACGGGAGGGTGAGCTGAAGATCCAGGAACTCAGCGCACGGCTCGGTTTGCAGTGACTCAGCCAGCGCTTCAAATCGCCTTGCGCGTTTGACGGACGGCTGATGATTCGTCCTAATAGCCGACGAAGCCAAACGTTGGAGGTAGGTCCATGCCGCGAGTACCGTACGTCGAAAAAGAATCAGCACCACCCGAAATCAAGAAGCTTTACGAAGGGTTCGAGGCGCAATTTGGTATCCGCTCCGTGCCCAACGTAGCCAAAGCGCTGGCCAACAGCCCGGGGCTTGCTACCAGGGTGTTTCCGTTGGCCAACTACTTCATGAATCAGTCACCGCTTGATAAGCGATTACGCGAACTTGCCGTCCTGATGTTGATGAAGCGATGTGAATGCGAGTATGGTTTTGTTCGTCACATCGAGATCGCCAAACGCGAAGGCATTAGCCAGGAACAGATCGACGAGATCGGTTCGTATCGCACGAGCTCGCGCTTCAGCGACAACGACAAACTCATCCTGCAATATGCCGAAGAGCTGACCACCAAGGCACAAGTGGACGATGATCTATTCCGAAAAGTGGAGGCGGTCGTTGGTAAAGATAAGATGGTCGATCTGACGGGCGCCATCGCTTTCTGGAACATGATGGCGCGTAATCTGAATGCGCTCCAGGTGGGACTGGAAGCCTAAACAGGGGGGGCCTTGAGAGGAACGAAGCGGACGGACGGCTTCGCCCGACGTCAGCTTCGTTCCTCAGCGGTGCTGCGGCGCAGTTTGCTGAGCAGTTAGCAGAGCCACTTTGCGCCTGGAGTTGGCTCCGTGAACCCGCGCCAAATCGCCTTTGGTAGCCGCGAACGGTCTCGTTCAAAAGTTGCATCCTGGTGTTTTTTCCGGCTGGCTAGACACTCCTAGTTTGTTTAGAATAACAAACTGTTAGTTATATAAAACCCGAAACGTGGACAAGAAGGCTCTGTCGTGAGACCCCGATCCCAGGGCCAGGCCATGCCTCCCGGCCCGACCGCGGAAGTGCCTCTCATAGGGCGTGCGGCGGAACTGTCTGTGTTGAAGACCGCTGCCGACTCGGTCAAGAACGGACGCTTCTCCGCCGTGCTGGTCTCGGGCGAGGTCGGCATCGGTAAAAGCCGACTCGCCGATGAAGCGTGCGAATATGCCCGCGGCATCGGCTTCGAGATCATTACCGGGCTCTGCTGCAAGGCCCAAAGCGAGGTTTCCTATGCCCTTTTTGTCGAAGCCTTCCGCCGTCTCGGGTCCTATTTCTGCCTAAACGGTAGAAAGGGCCGGGGTGGGACGGGACGGTTTTCGACATCGGTTGCGGCGGTGAACCGATTGCGAATTAATGCTTCGCTTGCGCAGGCTCGACCAGTGGATAGCGAGCGAGCCCAGGCAGATCTGTTCGAAGAAGTGAGGCGCTCGTTGACTGCATGCGGCGAGCGTCGTCCGCTGATGCTTCTTCTGGAGGACATTCAGTGGGCCGATTCGGGCTCACTCTCCCTGTTAGCCTACCTCGTGCGCGTGCTGGTGCGAGCCCGTGTGTTTATCCTGGCGACCTGCGGCCCACGCGAGAATCCCGCGGAAGTGAACGGCGCTCTCACTGAATGTGTTCGCTATCGGTGCTGTCGGCGGTTGCGTCTCAAAGGGCTTGCCGAGCCCGAAATTGTAAAGTTCGCCGAGCAGCTGCTGGGTGCCGAAATGGCCGACCAGGCAGCGCGTCTTGGTCCTGAGCTGACGCGGCTGACCAATGGCAACCCGCGGTTCGTCGAACGAATTATCCGTCATCTGCGGGAACAAACTCGGCTGTCCAAGAGTAGTGGCCACGCCAAGGTCGAGCTGCAATGGGAGGCCAGGTTTGCCGCCGACGACGAACTGCGAGAGGTTGTGGATACGCACCTACGAGGATTGTCCCCGCGTTGCCATGAGGTCCTTAGAGCCGCGGCGATTCTGGGTGACGAGTTTGAATTCGACGTATTGGCAAGAATGGTGCAATTTGGCGCAAGTGAGCTCGCCGAAGCACTGGACGAAGCGACCCGCACGGGAATTCTGACCTTGGGGGGTGACGAAGGTGCCGACTACGCTTTCGCTCACGCCCTGGTGCGTCAGAGCCTTTACGAACGCCATAACCACCCCGCAAGACGTGCCCGCCATGCACAAGCGGCGAGGGCCATCGAGGCCATACATTGCGTTGACCTCGCCCCGTATGTCCAACAACTTGCGATTCACTACACCCGCGCGGCAGCCAAGGGTGACCTGGCCAAAGCCGTAGCCTATTCCACGAGCGCCGGTCAAATGGCATATGAGGCGGGAGCCTATGCGGATGCGATTAAGCACTGGCGGAGCGCCTTGAAAATCGCAAACGGCAGCGATCGCAAACTACGTGCGGAGTTGGCCGAGCGCCTCGGTGAAGCCAGTGTTCGTGCGGCGACGCCGGCGGAAGCCGCGCGTTACCTGCAAGCCTCTTTAAAACTTTATAAGGAGCTTGGTCAGCCGGCGGATGTCGCTCGGGTCCAAGCTCATCTTTTCACCCTACTTTCGCTGTGTCGCGTCGGGCAGTCGATTTCGCTGCTCACCATGAGTCCAATGGCAGCGCGCGGCGTGACTGGCGAGGCGCTTGCCGAGACGCCATTGGTCGTTTGTGAAAATCCCAGTGCTGAAGCCGAATCCGAGATCGGTGCCGCGATCGCCGCGCATGCTCGATTTTGCACCGATAAAGGTCTGGCATCGTCAAAGCGGGCGATGGAGCTTGCGCAGAATTTCGAAGATCCCAGCCTGTGGTGCCAGGCTGCCGCCCTCAACGGTCACTTTTTGTTAGCGGCAGGAAAGGTGCGCCAGGGCATGGCGCTAATGGAGCAAGCTGCCGACCGCGCTCTGAGCACTGGGGATGCCAAGCCGCGACTGGCCACCGCATGGCTGCTGGGTTTTTCCCACCTCCTTTTGTGGGATCCTGGTGCCGCCGAAAATGCTATCGAGACGGCCCTGATCCCGGCCAATTCTCAGCAGGTTGATTTCCTGCGGCAAATTCTGCTGGCACATCTGGGCATTGCGCGTGCCTTTTCCGGACGATTGGACCCGGCGCGATCAGTTTTGAGCAGCGCGGCCCATCGTTTTCTCGAGGCTAATCTGAGGTTTCTGGAGGGCGAATGGGCGGAGGCTGAGACGCTGCTAAAGCAGCAGCTCGAACGCGCCCACCCCGCAGAAAGTACGCAGCAACACTGGATTGCCAGCTTTTGGCTCGCTCGCCTTAAACGGATCGGTGGGGACTACGATTCCGCGCTGGAACTCTTGAAGCGAACTCCCTTGATCGCTCGATCACTGCTGCGTGTCCCTGAGGAGATCGCAACTCGTTCTGAGCTGGTTCTGCTGCGGCTGGCCCGCGGGGAGATCGCAGATGCTCGATCCGAGGTCCGGAAATGTCGCTCTCTGCTGAAGCCGTCAGAAGACTGGCGCGGGCTCTCTGGTTTTGTCGCGCGTGCCGAAGCAGCGTTGCTTACTGAAGAAGGCCATCTGGAAACAGCGCAGGAATTATGGCGGGAGGCGGAAAGAGTCTTTTCCTATTACCTCTTGCCATGGGAAGTCGCCGAAACGCTGGTCACTTGTGGCAGCCTGTTGTTACGGCACGGCAGGCGGGACGAAGGAGCCGCCAAGCTTGGCGCGGCTATCGAGATATGTCGCAACCTGAAGCTCGGAAACCGGTGGGAGGAACGGATTCAGAAGCTGCGCGACCAGCCAGGCGGCGAGCCTCTCTCCGATTTTGCCGGCTCGATATCGCCCGCTTTCGTAAGCAGCTTAGAGAAGCCACTGCAGGCGGTGCCTGCCTCGTCCGGAATGAGCCACCCGGCTTCCGCTCATGATCTGGCGCTGTTGGCTACACTAATACACGACGCGATCGCGCACCTGATGAATGCGATCGACAAAGCGTCCAAAATGCGAGTTCCGATTGAACGTATTGCGGCAGCCACCGAACGGCTGAGCCGAATAGACACCCCAATCGATCGTCTTGTCCGGGCCGTGGAATTGGCCATTCCAGGGTCGCTCACGGCCGGTTCGCCTCGCGCTCGGCAGCACGCGCGACCCAGTCACCACAAGCTTAATCGCAGTCATGATCCCGGCCGTCCGCTCGGACCCACAAAGCTCTGCTGAGCGCCACGAAAAGCAGCTTTTGCGGTTCGACCTGGTCGCTCTTGCGAGGACTCAGACTTGTCAGGACTTGTTCAATGGCTGGGTTACGCACAGCGCCGCCAAAGCGCTAGGCTATCCATCGGTGCCGGTCCTCGGTCCTTGTTCGATGGTCGACGCGTTGCGCACCGAACAGGAGCTCACGACACTGTGTGCGGCTGATGGACTGGAAAACCTTACGACGGAGTGGCCGCGACGTGTCTCAAAACCGTCGCGCGATGCGAGTTCAACCTGGCGGCGCAAATCATTGCCCTCCAGCAGCATCGCTTGCATATAGACCTTGTCGCCGGTCACGGTCTCCGCGAACGGCAATTCGAATGGCGGTCCCACTCGTTTGAAGACCTTGTAGAACTGCGAGATGTCGCGAGGAATCACCAGCGGATAGATGAGAAGCGCCTGCGCCTGTAGCAGTCCCAGCAGAATCATTGACCCTTTCCGCAATGCTAGTGCTGCCTCGTGCGTGCGGGCCCAGAGCTGACCAGCTTCGTAGACACCGTCGGGCGCCAGATGACTTAGGTTAGGCACCGGAAAACTTTGACTGAACTCGTTAAGACAATGGAGGCTGAAGCCGCCGAGCAACCGGTCCGGTTCGGCTTCATCGAAGATGCCGTAGAGCCGGGCGAAGGTGAGTTGAATTTCGCTCACCCGCGAACGCGCGGTTTCTCGAAACTTGCCGCCTCGAGCGGCTCGCGCCTCCAGCATCCCCGCCCTGTATGTATTCCGTTCGCTGTCGCTTTCAAGCAGACGCAGTTCCATCGCGCTCTCCTTTGGTGGCCGGCTCCCGCAGCCGGAATCGAGGATTGGCAGTTCTTTGGCGGATGGAAGTCTACGACTTTTGGCGTACAAGGTCAACGACTTTTGACGTAACTTGTCGACCGACCACCAGCGTCTTCATCATCGGCTTCTGCAATCACTTGCCGCGCAGTAAGAAAGTGTGATGCAGATTGCGCTTCTCTCTCGGCCACAAGCTCATACGACGGCACGCTCTCTCTGCTGGAAATGTGGCGATGCTCCCAGCTGTGCTGACTGTGCAACGGAATTGCGAGGGCGAGGTTTGGGATGATGAGCCTGGGCAACGTCCTTTGCAGGTCGCGCTTTGCTCAAATCTTTTGGCTGGTTCAGTAACCGCCGATCGACTCAAGCCACGCTCGGCCGAGCTGATAAGGCATTTTCATTGGTGCCGACAGTTCAACCGGTCATCGAGGAGCCACGGAAAGTGTTCAGTAGAGCGACCAGATGAAGCTCTGTTTTGGGCTATCGTCCGAACCGACCCAGACAGCTGCCCGGCTCTGACCGCTGCGCTACAGTGACCCAGCCTGATGCTTTCGCAGCACGACGAGAGCCGTGCTGACGCTGGCTCGGGGCACGTTCGCTACACGAGATGCTGAATAGCACCCCGCACAGCGCCCCTGGCTGCCCAGAACTGATGATGTTTTTCAGCCTTGTTGGGAGACTTGTGAAGGGGAGGGCGGGGCGGTTTTACCTTCTATCTCGGCAGTTCGCTCATAGTCTTGAAGAAATCTTCGATCTCACAGGCCGGCAGCGTCTGAACGTGCACATCGCCGGTCGAAACAGCGCAACCTGCCAGCTTCAACGCCGCGACTTCGTTGGGGCAATCCCAGATTCCCACATAATCATACTGACCGAAGCATGCCACGACGCTGAGGGGCTTGCAGCCTAATGATTCCCCGAACTTCCTGACCGCTTCGTAGGTTGATGAGGCGTCCCGGATCTTCGCAGCCCCCTGGGGGGTCATCTTTACAAGGTGAACGTAAAGCGACATTGGAGCACCTCCTGCTCGGTCGCCCCGCCCTCCGGAGCTTTTGTCACCAGGGGAGATGGTCACCCCCGAAAAGCGGTCTTGTCAAATCGCCATTGGTCAGCGCCAATGCGGGGTTCAACCGAGCGCCTTGCTGGATGAAGAAACTCCGCGTTCTGGGCTCCCTGACAGCCAATTCGTCATAATGACTTGCCAGCCAGTAGCAACGGTGACAGAAGCACGATTGTTGTTCTGGTGAACCACGAGCGTCGGTACTAAACGATGAGCTCCGGGGCCAAATAACCGGAAATGGGTCAAACTGAATGCATCCTACCAACGGCGTTAATCTGATAAGTTGTCGCCTGCGTATTTGGGATTAGGAAGTGTCCGGACCTGAACTAGAGGGGGCTTCCGATCGGGACCTTGTTGCTGCTGTCGCCGAAGGCAGTATCGAGGCCTTGCGCGAACTCAGTTCCCGCTACGGCAGAATGTTGACCGCCTTGGCCATGCGTTTTCTGGGCAGTGAATCTGATGCTGAAGAAGTTGCGAGCGATGTTCTGTGGCAGGTTTGGCGCGAAGCCCGGCTGTTTGATGCAAGTCGTGGATCAGTCATGGCCTGGCTGGTAATGCTGGGGCGCAGTCGCTCGATTGACCGACTGCGCGCCATCAAAGCGCGTTCAGCCTCTGCCGAACCTCAAATACCGGTTTGCCCTGCTGCTGATCCGGCGTCTGAAGTTGATCGCGCTGAGCGCGCTCGCATGGTTCGAGCAGCACTGATGAACATTGATGCCCAGGAGCGAATGGCACTGGAACTCGCCTATTTCTCCGACTTGTCTCACAGCGAGATAGCGAAGAAGCTTGGCATTCCGCTCGGAACCGCCAAGACCCGAATCCGTAGCGCGATGATAAAGCTGCGTGAGGCGCTGCTGAAAACGGAGAAGTAAGCGCCAGGCGGGTGATGGAGCACCAGGAAATCAAAGACCTGCTCGCGTTGGCCGCGCTCGACCGACTAGAGGGCGAGGAAGCACGCGCTTTGAGCCACCATCTCGCAGCCGGGTGTGACGAGTGCGAGGCGGAGTTGCGCGAATTTCGCGAGGTTGCCGCCTCACTTGCCCTAGCTCTCGAGCCCGCGGGCTCACCTGTGCGCATTTTGAACCGCCTCGATGAGCGACTCGCCGCTTCGGCGGAATCTTCCCCATGGTCTCGCCCAATCCGCCGCGGGCAAGAGCTGGTGCCAGTCGCAAGTTCTCAGCTGATCAGGTGGCGCGCGGCCACCGCAATCGCCACAGCCGCGTTAATCGCGGCAAGCGCCTTTGCCATCCTGAGCATCAATCGAGCAGCACACCTACAGGCCCAATTCGAGCGACAGATGGCTACGCGTGACGCTCAGTTGCGAGAGTTGCACACGAGGTTGGCATCCTCGCGCGGTGAGATCATCACGCTGGAGCGTGTTTTGCGTGATAAGGCACGTCTCGACCAGATTTTGATGGCCCCGGATTTGCGCCTCACGCGCCTTGAACCGCTGAAGCCGGCCCCCCGGGGCGCTGGCTTGGTAGCTGTGAGCAACGTCAATCACACAGCATTGCTACAGGTGTCCGGGCTGCCTCCCACCCCTAGTGACAAGACCTACGAACTGTGGTGGATCACTCGCGAGAGCGGACCGATAAAAGCAGGACTGTTTCAAGTCGAAGGACCTGGGACGGTAATTGCCCAAGCTGAGCCGCCACCCGCTGGCCAGCACGCGCTGCTAAGTGCCGTCACGCTTGAGCCCGCAGGTGGGAGCAACTCACCAACTGGCGCCATGTACCTCAAAGGTGTCGCCGGCTAGCCACCTCTGGAAAGTGCCGATTACGTCAATCGGCAAATCCGATCGCTGCCCCTAAACGTATAGGTGAATAAAACCACGAGCCTTAGGGAGGAGCTCATGAAGAGCCAGCGCGGTCGTCTGCTATGGAGATGGTTGTTTGCTTTCGCTTGTATTGCGGGGTCAGCGCTCAGATTGGATGCTGCACCACTAGCTCCAAATCAAACCATGGGGTTCGGTAATAACCGATTACTAACGTTCACCTATCAGCAGAATTTCGATTGCGTCGATCAGCCCGGAGATGACCTCAACTTCAATGGTATTTTGGCGCAATCTGACCCAGCGGAGTTTCAAACCCCGATTTGTCAGGCTGCATTTGAACCTACGGTCGACCCGCCGGGCCGAAAAATTACCAGGAATACTGCTCACTTATATGTTCTGGTCCCGATGTTCTCGCTCGACAACGATCAAAATCCGTCCGACGCCATCGCATGTCCTGAGGGGGTGCGATCGACAACCATTTGCGGGGCAGCCCTAGGAAAGGTTCTAATCAGCCTCTTTGGCGCTTTGCCCGAGGCCTTCAAGACAACCCCTCTGGTTTTCACGCAGTGTCCGGATCCTGGCACACCGCCCGGTACCTGCACCATGCACTCTTCGACAGTCGACCTGGGTCCTGCTCTGGTCGCACTAAAAAAACTTCCGCCGCCACCCACGAACGTTTTTGTTCCAACTCCCAACCATAGCCATGTCGTCGACAACAATCGCGTGAACTCCGGCGCGATCTGGTGGGAAGTCCGGCCGGTTCTCGTCACGAATCCAAGTGACTGGCCACCGCAAGATGGCAGCAGCGGCATAACCTCGGTCGAGAAGATGGACGACGCCGAGAAGGCAGGAGACGCAATCGAGGTCCCGTCTAATTTTTTCCTGTTCTTCAGCTCTCACGTAATGAGTCCCATGAAAATGGATTGAACTGTCGGTTCTCGTGAGGTTGGTAACTCACATCCTTTTTCTAGCCGAGGGGGCACGCTTGCGCGAGATGCAGCCTGCTCGTGCAAGCGTCCCTCCGAGTGGGAAGTATGAGTCGCTCAGATGATATGTGCCGAGTCACCGCACGATCCTCTGGCGTGGCCGTGCAGAGCGAAAAGCGGCCAGGCAGTGAAAGGCACAAAGCGCGAGCAAGCAAACACAGCTCCACCTCTCTGGTCCGGTTGTCATCCTGGCTTAGACGGTCATTCTTTTCTAGCCTGCCATAACTCGGCAGAAGGCTTGTGCTCAGAATGAAGCTGACAGCGCAGAACACCCGACGCCAGACATGGTTCCGAGGACTGCTCCCGCAGGCGTCGACATCGGTTCAGACTGCGCGGACCGCTGCCCGAACCGTACTCTAATGAACCGCGCGCTAGCGGCCGATTGCGGACTCATCCGGCACGAAGACCTAATCGTTCTGCTGCTTGTCAGGGTCTTCGTTGAACACTGTCAGGTGGGTCGTGTGGCGAGACTCTCGGGCGTCATTCTTTGGACCCGGTGCGTAAACCATGCGTCGCCGCCTGAGGATAATCGTGCCGCACGGCGGGATCGGTGTTCCATCCGACCTGCGCGCAGATCCATACCATGGAGTTCAGGCTGCGTCGCTGAACCGATCCTATGTGCAGCTTACCCCGGGACGATTGAACGGTTGCGCATAAAGATCGGGGCCCGCGCCAGATAATGGTCGGCTGGAATTTTATAGCCCGTAGCTGGTCCGGCCCCTTTTAAGAAAGCCGTCGGGAAGGGAACGCGCTTGCGAACCGAAATACCCGCGTCGAGTTAGACTCAGTTGTGCTCGTAGATAAAGCAGACGGCAAACCCGCGGCATTTCTTCTCGCCTTTTTTAGCCCCTCGCCCTTCAAACGCATCTAAAGCCTGAAATACACGTACCTTCTGCGGAAGTTCTTCTGCGGAAGTCGTACCCGGGCTGTCAAAAGAGCCATCTTTCTTCTGGTAGAAGCTGCCCGATTGTGACTACTATGAAGCGGCGGAATCAAATCCTGAGGTAAGGCCTTGGCACAAACCATTGAAGGCGAATGCGAAGCGCGATTCGCCCGCGTCAGACAAGCCTTTGTCGAAAACTTCGAGAGACGCGGCGAAGTGGGGGCGGCCGTAGCAGTAACAGTTGGTGGGCGCCCGGTCGTTGATTTATGGGGCGGACACATGGACGGTTCACGCACCCGCCTTTGGCAACGTGATACAATCGTCAACGTCTGGTCCACTACCAAGGGCCTTTGCGCCTTGTGTGCCCATCGCCTGGCCGACCAGGGGAAGCTGGATTTCGAGGCCCCGGTCGCGAAGTATTGGCCGGAATTTGGGGTCGCTGGTAAGGAAAGCATGCCGGTCAAGTTCCTGCTGAGTCATAAAGCCGGACTTGCCGCGATTCGGACACCGCTCAAGCTCGAAGATCAATTCAATTGGAATAAAGTCACCAATGAGCTGGCGCGCCAGGAGCCATGGTGGCAACCGGGCACCAGGCACGGTTACCACGCAATCACCTTCGGCTGGTTGGTGGGCGAGGTTGTCCGCCGGATAAGTGGCAGGAGTCTTGGCACTTACTTTCGCGACGAAATCGCCACGCCGCTTGATGCCGACGCTTACATAGGATTTGGTCCCGAGCTCGACCCGCGCGTAGCTGAGATCCTGCCAGCCCCTGCGCCCAAGCCAGGCGAACCGAACATTTTGATGGACTTGCTAAAGGACCCGGAGTCGGTAAGCGCCAAGGCGATTAACAATCCGCCCAATGCGATAGCGACGGAGACGGTTAATTCACGCCCTTGGCGAGCTGCTGAGATCCCCGGTGCTAATGGCCACAGCACTGCACGAGCGCTCGCGCGGATTTACGGCGTGCTGGCTTGCGGCGGCGAACTCCATGGTGTGAGGCTGATCTCCTCCGGTAATCTCCCGCGATGCTATGCAGAGCAGTCAAAAGGAATGGATGAGGTGCTCAAAATTCCCACTCGCTTCAGTCTCGGTTTCATGCTCTCGCAGCCGGGCGCCGAATTCGGACCGAATCCGCGCTCCTTTGGACATCCCGGCGCAGGCGGTTCACTCGGATTTGCCGACCTCGACGCAAAGATCGGCTTCGGCTATGTCATGAATCAAATGGGTGACTCGGCAACTTCGCTGATTGATCCGCGATGCGCAGCGTTGATCAATGCAGTGTATGCATCGCTGTGACCTCAAGAGTACGGGCTGTGGTAATTTCAGCCGATGGGTTTTCTCCGGGCGAGAAAATTTCGAGCGCTATGCGCAACGGCACTCCTCACCAACGCTCGCGGTGGCCGCGGCGACGATTTACTCTGCAGAGACAGGTACGACAGAGCGGAAGGAATAGTGACGAATGGCAGCTACAGCACTGACCCCGGAATCGACACGCGGAGCAGAAATGTATTTCGACTCGTTGGGCGCAGCACTGGTGCGGACCAACGAGCTCGATTGGATCGGAGATGGTATCAATGGCGGCATCAAGATGCTGCGCATAAGCAGCGAGACCGGATGGTTCGCCGCGCTTATCAAAGGGCGTGCCGGCCAAGTCAATCCGCCGCACACGCATATCGGACCGGCGTGCTTTTATGTGATCGAAGGGGGCTTTGACTATCGTGGCGGCTCAGCTCGGGCCGGAGACTGGGTCTGGGAGCCGGCAGGTGCCGTGCATCCCGCGACCAGTCATCCGGTGGATACTATCTACCTTGCGAACGTGTTCGGACCGGTCCTCCTACATGACAAAGATGGCAAAGAGCCGGCGGTCCTTGACTGGCGCTCGTCGCAAGCGATGGTCGATCGGGCAAAAAATCCCAACGGCGCCCGAATAAAACGGCCGCAAGGTTACTTCGATCCACTCAATGCGGCGCTCGTGCGGACTAACGAGCTTGAATGGATTGATGACGGGATCGGAAACCAAATCAAGATCCTGCGCATCAACAAAGAAACCGGTTACTTCCACATCCTAATAAAGGCTCCCGCCGGACAGGTAAACCCGCCTCATACTCACCTGGGACCGGCCGATTTTTACGTGTTGGAAGGGGGCTTCGACTACCGTGGCGGCTCGGCCCGTGCCGGTGATTGGGTTTACGAGCCTACGGGTGCGGTCCATGACGCGACAACCCATCCGATGGACACGCTTTACATTGCCAACGTATATGGACCAGTTGCTTTTCATAAGCCTGACGGTAGCATCGCCAGTATTCTCGACTGGCGCTCTCTACAGGCTTTGGCGGACCGAACCGCATCTACTCGTTAGCCAATGAGCCGCAGAAGCGTTGAACGAACTGGCTTAGGGGAGCAGCTGAAGTGGATATCGGATATTTTGGAATAGGGATCGGCGCGCTTACTTCATCGGAATGGCTTAGGCCGGTGGCGATGGCGGCCGAGCGACTCGGTTTTGCCAGCATCTGGGCGCCGGAGCACGTTGTCCTCTTGGAGAGATACAGCTCAAAGTACCCGTATTCGACCGGTGAGTTTCCGATGCCGACTGATACGCCATTCGCGGATCCCTTTACGACACTGGCGTTTGTGGCTGCGTGTACGAGCAAAATCAAACTTGCGACGGGCATTTGTCTGGTGCCAGAACACAACCCGCTGGTGCTTGCCAAGACCGTGGCCAGCCTCGACCGTCTGAGCGGCGGCAGATTTATTCTGGGTGTGGGGATCGGTTGGCTCGCAGAAGAGTTTCAGGCTTTGGGAATCAGCTTCGAGCGCCGAGCTCAGCGCACTCGCGAGTATATCGATGTGATGCGCAAGCTCTGGGTCGAGCCCAAAAGCTCGCATCATGGGGAATTTGTAAGCTTCCCGGAGGTGCAGAGCTTCCCTAAGCCTCACAACCGCACAGTGCCGGTGTGGTTCGGCGGCGAGACACCGCCAGCGCTAAGACGGGTTGGCGAGTACGGCGACGGCTGGATTGGATTTAATTTGTTGCCGGATGAGGCCGGCGCAAAGATCAAACGCATCGAAGAGATTTTGAAGGCCAACGGCCGCAAACGTTCCGACGTGCATCTCGCGGTATCGCCTTATACCAAACCCATCACCCGAGATGACCTTAAGCGCTATCGCGACGTTGGCGCCGACCAGGTCGTACTCCTGTCCTGGCGCCCTGCACCATCCGTAAACGATATGGTGCAGCGGATGGAGGAGATGGCGCGAGAGTTCGTCGAGCCGGCCGCCAAATTGTAAATGCCCTGAGAGCCCGTTACTGTCGCCTCGCTCGGCTCGTCGTAAACCTTGCGGTTTGGCAATGACCTCGCCGAGGGGCGAGCCGGCCGATAGGAGCTCAGAGCTCACGCGATGGGGCGCGGGCGGGTACTAGTGGCAAGGAGTAGCGACCCGATAGCAAAGTTTCTTCGCTGGCTGGACGATGCTCGCCAGCAGCCCAACCATGAGGCGATGGCCTTGGCTACTGCCGACCCTGAGGCGCGGCCCTCGGTCCGTTTTGTCCTGCTCAAGGGATTTGATGCCCGAGGATTCGTGTTCTTTACCGATAGCCGTAGTCGTAAAGGGAGGGAGCTCCGCGCCAATCCCCGGGCCGCGCTCGCCTTCTATTGGCAGGCCATAGGACGGCAGGTGCGAGTCGAGGGTAGAATTGAAGAAGTAACCCCAGAAGAAGCTGACATGTATTGGTCGAGCAGACCAAGACAAAGCCAGATTGCTGCCTGCGCCTCAACCCAGAGCGCCCGCTTGCGCTCACGGAATTTCCTCCTGGCGCGAGTAAAGAAACTAGCCGCCCAGCGGCGCGGTCAAAGCATCCCGAGGCCGCGTGAATGGCTCGGGTTTCGGCTTCGTCCAGACGCCATCGAGTTCTGGACCCATCGCGAGCATCGGCTGCACGAGCGCGAGATCTATACCCTGACCGGTAAGCGATGGCGACGTAGTTTTCTCCAGCCCTAATGGTCGTTACAACTTGCCCAAACAGTCCTCAAGCCTGGGGTGAAGCTGTTCGCGGCCCCGACGATTCTTTCGGTCGAGGCTTATTGGACAGACCCGAGTCGCTTAACTTAAAAAGTCCGAGACCTCTTGCATCTGCAGCAAGGTAATCTTTGTCGCCCTCCGCGGCAGCTCAGACGCGCATAAACCCCGCGCCAACGAAGACGGCAAGGCCCGTAGTCAGATAGCTGACTCGCAGTCCACTGTAATGGGCCATACCGGTGACCTCGAATCGATTCTCAGAGCGTCGCCTGGAAAGCGCGCGCGCAGTTCGAACCGAATAAGCTTGTGAGAATCAATAATACTGGAACCGGCAAGCTTATGGCTCGGAATTGATTGTTCTGAAACTGGCTGCCAGACCCTAATGTGGCTGCGCTTGCGTAAATAGAATCGGCGTCGGGCGGAAAGTCTGCCTCAAACTCACTTGTCGTCTCTTCGGAACCATTCCGCGGCACGGGCCAATGTCGGATAACCCGAACCTAGCTGGATGAGGACGCCGTGACTCGAGCGGGGAGATATAAAGCCCTCGTAAGAATCCGGTCCGAATTCACGTTCGCCCACGATTTTGATGCCTTGTTCTTTGAGCTGCGCTATCCGGACCCTGGAGTCGGGAACGTCGAGTGTAAGATGATGTACTCCTTCACCATGCTTTTGCAAAAACGCTCGCAAAAATGAGTCTTCCCCCAAGGGCTCCAACAACTCGAGGGTAAATCCGTCGAGATCGAGTTCCACAATTCTGTAGCCGGCCTCAGCATTCGCGTGTTCATACAAAAAACGAGCGCCGAGGACACCTTCATAAAACTTGCGGGCCTCGGCGATACTGTTTACCGCGATTCCAATGTGGTCGAGTTTGCCAATTGCTCCTCCGGTCATCCTTTCACCATCTCATCTGTGCGCTCTTTCACGTTACTGCCCCGACCCAGCAATTGGCGTCCTCCTACTCTTCAGGCCAGCTGGCACTGAAACTGGGACGAGCTTTCACGCGCTGCCACCAGGCCTTGAGATTGGGAAAATCGTCTGGAATAGAAAAGCCGCTCCTTTCGAAATTGGCCAGCGGCGGTATAAAGGAGATGTCGCCTAGACTGAATTCATCGGCGAAGTATTCTCTCCCTTCCAGTTCACGCTCGAGATAAGCGAAATGCTGACGTGCCTCGCGTTCACCTTCCGCGATTTTGCCGCGGTGCTGCTCACTGGGTGGCTTGCGCATCTCCCGGAAGATCTTGAACAAGGATGGCATCAGGTAGGCGTCCGCGTAATCTTCGAAAGCTCTGGCCCGTGCACGCTTGGCCGGATCGCGCGGTAGAAGCGGAGGCACCGGATGGGTATCCTCAAGGTATTCGTTGATGATAGTTGAGTCGTGGACGATGACCCGACCATCGATTAACGCTGGAACTTTGCCCACTGGATTGATCGCGAGGTATTCAGGTTTCTTGTGCTCACCCGAAGGCAAATCGAGCCACGTGGTTTCCCATTGGAGCCCTTTTTCCAAAAGGGCAATGCGCGTCTTGCGCGCGTAGGGTCAAGGTTTATAGTCGAAGAGTCTTAGCATACTAATCCTCAGAGGTTGACGCTCCACTGTCGATCGTTCGGCCGACAGCGGTTATTGCAAAACTCTAATGAGCGCGATGTCAGATCGTCAAGCGTCATCATCGGTCCGTGGTGCGCTCCCAGGCGGCCAGGCGGCAAAAAAAGCGAAACCCGGCGAGCCGTGGGAGATGCCGCCAATCATCAAGGTTTATGAGGCTTTTGGCGCGGTAGCCGACGGGCGTGTCCAGCTTCAGGACGACTGTCATGCGACCGTTATTTCGTCGGATTTCACAAGGACCTACCAGGTCGAGAATTCCACCGATTGTCGCTCGATTTCCTCCAACGACAATGCCTCATATTGGCAGGGCTACCTCGGCTATCCCGCAATAGCGATGATGCTCAAGCGGGGGCTGCTTCAGGCCCGCGAGGATGTGATCCAAGCGCTCGGCAAAATACCCTGGAAGAAATTGAACCGCCGGTTTCGCGGCGATTATGGTCGAACAATCGCTGAAGTAATGCGGACCGTCGAGGAAACAACCGGGGTTGATCACCGAGTCATCGAGGCCGAAGCGAACGCCATATTGCAAGCACTTAAGAATCTTGCGCCCGTGCGCGGTGCCCGCCGCATACAGGTTCCTTAGTAGGAGCGGTGAGCCTGCCACGACCCCTGCTCAATCAGCCCCCCGCCTTGGTAGCAGGTGTAGCCGCCGTTGATCATCTGATCTGTGTTGAAACCGGTATAAATACAGCTCGTGCCGTCAGGCATCATGACGCGAATACTAAGCCGTGGTCCATTGACCTCGGCCTCAATTACTTTGCCGGTATAGTTAGCATCGTAGCAGTCCATGTTGCCGTAGGCGCACGAGTAACGGCCTGTAAACCCACCACCGGGGGCCTCCAGTAGGGTTATGGTTACCTTCTGTTCGGCGTTGCAACGGCTTGGAAGATGGACAAAGGTGGCACATGTTGCCAGCGTCGTTCCCTGCCAGACACCGGAAACGTTCTTGGCATCGGCGCCACCGGAGTTTTGAGGTGTCGCCACCGTGACGGCCGATTGGCCGTCTGACGCACGCGGATACGTTTCGGAACTGCTACAACCGTATGCCAACACGAGAACCAACAGCCCGCTAGTTAGAAGAGTTTGTCGTGTACTGAAATATGATGGTCGGAATTGCATTAAATCCTTTAAAACACTGGACAGGTTGGTAGCTAGGCTCTGCGTCGTTACACCTAATGCCTACGGGAGGCGGAAAACTTAGTAGCTACGCTCGACAAGGAAACCACCCTGTTCCATAGGTCCTCCCCAATGACACTGGTAGCGGCCTCGCAGGATGCCGTTTTCCGGAATCCCTGTAAAGCGGCACATCGAGCCGTCCTCGAGCATTACGACAATTCGTAGCAGTCTTGCAGTCATCTGCCCGTTTCTAATAACGCCGGTTTCGGCCAGATCGCGACAATTCTCATTGCCATAGGCACATCGGTAAGAGCCGCTGATCTGGACTCCGTTCTGAAACATTACCAACGTAATTCGCTGCATAGCCCCGCAGCGTCCGGGATTGGTCGTAGTAATTATGGGGCAATCGGCAAAGCTTCTGCCTTGCCACACGCCAGTGACGTTACTCGCGAATGGCATCGTTGATCTACCAGGACCCGGTCCCGTCGCAATCTGTGTGCATGAGTGGGCGAGAGAAAGCAGCAGGACAAGAGGGAGTCGGCGCAAAAAGCATGCACGCATCGGAATAATCTCCCTATGAAGCGTTGCTTCCAATTGAAACTAAAAGGGCCTTACTCGCAAGCAGCAAAATTGGATTGTCAAAACTCGGGGCCTGGTCGATTAGCTGTTAGTTAATAGGCGTACTCAGACGGTTGAAGCCGGTTCAGGTCGGAACCTAGCGATTTTGGGAATCTTCGAGGTACTGGAGTTTATAACGCCTGCATTGACCGGGAGGGAAAGTGGCGGATAAAATATCGGCGCGGGGTGGAGCAGTCTGGTAGCTCGCCGGGCTCATAACCCGGAGGTCGAGGGTTCAAATCCTTCCCCCGCAAATCCTCCTGCAGCGGGGCACATCCGTTTGACAAGGGGTCGCGTTCTTGCTAGCCGCGGCCGACCATTTGTCTCACCCTAAGGCGCTTCTTAAAGGTCGCTCGACCAATGGCCGAGCGACCGCTTTGGGTTTGACCAGTGAGCTCCCGCTGACCAAATCATGGCGCGACGGACAGCCCGGCGAACCGGCTTAATGCCTGAACATCGATCGCGGTTTCTAGCACACCCGCAATCTCATCGAGGGCCGCGTCGACGACGCGGTCGTGGTCCAGACCAGAGCCGACCAGACCGAATCCGCGAAGGAAGGCTGCTCGAGCTTCGCCCTGATGGAAAAGCCCGTGAATGTAGCCGCCCATTACCCGCCCATCCGCAGAGACCGCGCCGTGGGGTCCCTCGTCGTCAAGCCGAAGGAAGGGGCGCAGAAGACCGGGACCGCTGGTGACCCCGACATGCATCTCGTAACCCTCAAAGCGCGCGCCTGCAAGTTCGCCGCTCACGCGCCTGAGCACCTTGCTTGAGCTGAGTACAGTCTCGACGTCCAGCAGGCCGAGGCCGGGTGCCTCATCCGGCCTGCCTTCGATGCCGTAAGGGTCGGCCACGCGCCGTCCCAGCATCTGATAGCCGCCACAAAGTCCCAGGACTCGACCACCCCGTCGGATATGAGCAAAGAGGTCAATATCCCAGCCCTGTTCACGCAGAAACGCCAGATCGGCAAGTGTTGCCTTTGAGCCGGGAAGAACTATCAGGCCGGCGTTAGGCGGCAGCGGCGACCCGGGCGGAATGAAGCGTACCTCGACGCCCGCCTCGCGGCGCAGCGGATCCAGGTCGTCGAAATTGGCGATTCTGGGCAGCATAGGGACCGCGATCAGAAGTTGCGATGGCGCGTTACTGCTCACACTATGCGCTAAAATCACCGCGTCCTCGGCCGGTAACCGGGCGGCTGCGGCAAGCCATGGTACCAAACCCAGGTCACGCCAGCCTGTGTACTGAGCTATGGCGCGACGACCGGCATCGAACAGTCGCGGATCGCCGCGAAACTTATTGACAATAAAGCCTCGTATCATCGCGGCGTCAGCTGGCGACAGCACAACTTTGGCTCCCACCAACGCCGCGATTACGTGGCCGCGATCGATGTCGCCCACCATCACCACAGGGACACCCGCAACCCGCGCAAAACCCATGTTGGCAATGTCGCCGTCGCGCAGGTTGATCTCCGCCGGGCTGCCCGCACCTTCCACCAGCACGAGATCGCATTCGGACGCCAAGGTGCGGTAGCTCTGCAGTACGATGTCGAGGAGGGCCGCTTTGCTCCGCTGATACTCGCCTGCTCTCAAGGTTCCCGACATCCTGCCCTGAATCACCACTTGAGCACCAACGTCGGTCTGGGGCTTCAGCAGCACAGGGTTCATATGCACGCTGGGCTGTACCCGGCAAGCAAACGCCTGAAGCGCTTGAGCTCGGCCGATCTCGCCTCCCTCAGCCGTAACCGCCGCGTTATTGGACATGTTCTGAGGCTTGAAGGGACGAACGGCCAAGCCGCGGTTACTGAACAAACGGCAAAGTCCCGCTGTCAACACCGACTTGCCGACATCCGAGCCGCAGCCCTGGAGCATCAAGGCAGACATTCCAAACCCTCTGGCGCCGGAAAGCGGCCTCAAACCGCTCATCATCAGCTCAACTGAGCAAGACTAAACGTTGGCCGCGCAGATCAGGCACTTACCGATCCCATGTTGTGACATCACTTACAGCCACATCGCGCAGCAGTTCGACCATGGGTGAGCGGGTCAGAATAATCGAAGCAAAATGACCGACGGGGTCGATGGTAAGGCAAATGCTATAATCGTGGTAGGAATAAAACGCGTGAGTTCCGAACCAATATCCTCCTTGCGGCGCTGCAATTTGCTGTTTCAAACCAATGCTTAAGATCGAGCCGGTTTGGTTGCGGTAAAGGGTGTAGGTCACCACTTTGCCATCCGGCGCCCGCTCCACGCGCCCTCCGACCAGCTTGTACCCCGCCAGCGCGAAATCGCAGAACTCGGGCGACATTTGCATCTTCTCGTAGGACATGGAAATATCGGGCAATTCCGCCGACACATGACGCACCGGATTAGTGTCCTCAACCCAGGCAAAGTAAGCGCCATCATTGCGGCTGAATGCTTCGGGGGGCACATTAGGCGCAAACTCCTGTGATAAGCCGTTAAAGCGCTCGATTGCGAAGTCGAAGGCAGGTATCGACTTCTGAGATTCGCCGATAGTCAATCCCGGCATGCTTCTGAAATAGAGCCGTGACAGTACAGTGGCGCCACTGAGCAGAACCATGAGCAGCCCGATGGGGGCTACATACTGTGCATATTGGAGCTGGCGCGACAACCATACGCGAGCCGAGGAGCGCAAGGCCGCAGGGCTCAGAGGGTGCCTGGAACTGCCTACCCGCACGGCAGAATATCCGGTAGAGCGCTGCGGGCGTTCGGAGGCTTCACCCAGTAAGGCTCGAATCCGTAGCCGCACGTCGGCTGGAGTTTTAACGAGCCCGGCGTAACGCCGGACCTGCGCCTTTAACACCTGTTCTTCGATCAGACGCGCTCGGCATGAGGTGCATCCCCGTAGATGCTGCTCGACTGAATGCCGCTCGTCAGGCGCGAGCTGTCCGTCGGCATGGGCGGTCAGGTACTGTTCCAGGTACTCGTTGCAATTCATCGAATAAATCTCAATCCATGCGCTTCACACTGGAGCCGCTGCGCGAACGCCATCGATCATCATCGAATGATTGCGTCGGCCACGCTGATGACCGGTAGTGAGCAGATCAGACCACATGGCCATCGATGCTCTTTAGCCATCTCCCTATGTGCGCTGATCCTCCCTGTCAAGTACCTGTTTTTCGGTGCGCATAAACGATGTCGCGCAAACTGGCTCGCAGCAGCGATCGCGCCCGAGATACTCTCGACTTCACGGTTCCTAGCGGAATCTTTAAAACTTTGGCCACTTCCGGATAGCTTAGTTCCTGAACGTCGACCAGTAGCATGGGTTCGCGGAACTCAAGCGGCAGGGCATTAATCGCGGCCTTGAGGTGGCGCCCAATCCAACGCTGGGCCACGAGCTCCTCGGGATTGTCGGCTTTGGAGTCAATGCTAGCTTGTGCGCCGGGTTCGTCGCTGAAGGTTACCGGACTGATGGAACTACGATGCAACAGGTTTCTAAAGTTGTTGTAGAGGATCGTAAGCAGCCACGCCCGGCAGTTGCTGTCGGGAGCAAATCGGTCAAAAAACCGGTAAGCGCGAAGGATAGTGTCCTGCAACAAATCCTTGGCATCGTCCGGATTGCCCGCCAAGCGCAACGCCGCCGTATAGACAGCGTCCAAATGAGGCAGTGCCATCAGCTCGAATTGCTGACGCACGCTCGTCGGGTCGGTTCGTCTGGGCCCCATGACGCAGCGAGCAAGCATAGCACCAGTCAAGCCGGATCCCCAAGACTGATGGATTGACCTCCTTCGACGTTGTTTTTGAGGATTCAGTTTCGGCGAAACCGGCTGATTTCCGCAATGCCAGCAGCGCGCCGCAGACCGAAGACGCGCCGATTGGTGACCTGCTATATCGTCTAATAGCCGTCAGCTGACCGCGTTGGCTCCTCCCGCAGCTCGCGAACCGTTGATTAAAGCATACGGTCTCGACGCGATTATAACTCGCGATAAGCCACCCTTGCCGCGTGACGGCCTCGACTCATATGCCAGGATGAGCTTCTGAGGTCTCGATGACGAACTCAGCGAGGAACACCTCTGGGTTTGTCTCGTCTTCGGAAGCGTGTATTTGCACGATCGGACGACCGGCTGCTTAAATCCACCTCGGGAACGGTCAATTGCTCATATCGATGGGCAACTTCCAGAGGACCTGCAGTCTGTCGATCTGCGCGCAGGCATTCCATTAGCGCTGTGGCCTTTTCTCGCGAACTTTGTCCGCCTTAAGCGAGCTTCTCCCAAGGTGTTCACGATCCTATCTACCCAACAAGCAGGCAATAAGATCAAAGCGTCCCTGCCGCAATCGCAGACGATCGAAGAACGCCAACCCAATCTGATCATCCCGGCCGTCTTGCGGGTTTCGTCCGCCAGCCGCGATGCGCTACAAGCCAATTAAACCAGGAGGATAATCTAATGAGGCTCGAAAACAAGGTTGCGATCATAACCGGTGCGGGTCGCGGCATGGGTCATGCCGAGGCAGTGAGATTTGCCAAGGAAGGAGCTCAGGTGGTCGTCGCCGAGATCGACGAGACCAGCGCCAAACAGACTTTCGAGGAAATAGGGGGCCACGGCCTTTTGGTGCTAACTGACATGGCCAGGGTCTCAGATATCAACGCCCTGGTGGAGCGGACCATGGCCGCTTTTGGCAGAATCGACATCCTAATCAACAACGCCGGCGTAACCCGGAGTCTGGGCTTTTTCGAAGTGACCGAGGCGGACTGGGACTGGATGTATTCAATAAATGCCCGCGGCCTCTTCTTCTGCATGCAGCGCGTAGCACGCGAGATGGCTAAGCAGAAGTCCGGCAAAATCATCAACATTGCCTCCATTGCGGGTAAGGGTTTTCGCGGCACTTCCAATATTGCCTACGCCGGCACGAAGGGCGCGGTAATCGCGATGACGCGTATAGCGGCGCACCAACTGGCGCGCTACAACATCAACGTTAATGCCATCTGTCCGGGGGCGACTCGCACTCACCTCTATGAAACCATCCAACAGGAGATACTGGCGAAAAGCGGACTTAGTCGCGAGGAAGCCGAACGGCGGATGGAGGCATCGATCCCATTGGGGCGCGCCAATTCGCCCGACGACATCGCCAACATGGCCTGTTTTCTTGCCTCCGACGAAGCGAACAACATCACCGGTCAGTCGATCAATGTCGACGGGGGGCTGGTTTGGGATTAAGCGGCACCGCGCCGGTTGAGAAGATGCTTGGCTTCCGCCTCTGATACTCGCGCTGTATCTCCCTGAATCAATCCGCCGCGCTCGGGCCGCAAACATGTTCAGTAACCCGCAGACCGGTCAACCACATTGAACAAGGGTTGGCCGGTCCGAAAGCGCCGCAGATTGGCGGCGAAGAGCTCGCAACAAAGGGCGTTGTAGTTCTTGAAACCACCCGACACATGTGGCGTGAGAATCACGTTCTCGAGATCCCATAGCTCGCTCTCGGCCTCGAGTGGTTCATGCTCAAATACGTCTAGACCGGCTCCGCCGATTCGTTTTTCGCGCAACGCCTGGACCAGTGCGCTCTGGTCAATCACTTCGCCTCGCCCCACATTGACGATATAGGCGCTGGGCCGCATCGCTGCGATCTGCTTTGACCCAATAAAGGCCCGGGTGTCTGGCGTTAGCGGTAGAGTCACCGCTACATAATCAGATTCACGCAAAAGCTGTTCACGCTGATCGGGCCCGTACCAAAAACGCGGGATGCTCCCATCCGGGTCGCCCACGCCCGGTGGACTCCATCCCCAGTCTCGGCGTTCGTTGGGATTGCGCTTGAGCGCCAGCACATCCATTCCAAGCGCATCTGCGAGCCGGGCGGTTTCGCGACCGATGGAGCCATAGCCGATCACGCCGAGTGTTTTGCCGCGCATGGGTTCGATATCCATCAAACCTGTGCGCTTCCATTCGTGGCGCAGCTGGGCGCGTATCGTCATTGGAAACGCGTGTGCCCACGCCAGCATCGAGGCAATCGTATATTCGGCGATAGTGGCCGCGGCTACGCCGCTCGCGGTGGTTATCGTGATAGCCTGATGTTCGCCGAGCTTGCCTCTCAGGACATGATCAGCACCGGCGCTGATGAGTTGAATCCATTTCAACTGCGGCGAACGGGTTATGATTGCGTCCGGCACGCGCAACGCGAACAGCACGTCACAGCCCTCTTGCGAGGCCTCGACCACTTCGGCCAGCGAGCGGCAACGCCGGTCGACTAGCTCCGCGTCTCCAGCGGCCTGTTCAATAACTCGTCGCTGTTCAGCTGTGAGGCCAATCGTCGAAAGAATCCTCATCGCAAGATATCCCTCGCGCGCCCTTGATGAAGAATGTTTCAATCTCCGTGTTCATTCTTTCTCGCATGTCGATCCGGCGTCCTCAAGTTTTGTCCGTGAACGTCGTTGAATTTTTAAGGAATTCCTTAACGCGGTAAGATTAGGCGATGATCCGTCGGCCAAGAACCTCGGTATCGGTAATAGTCGGGATTTGTGCGGCGTTCATCCTCGAGCCCCTGCCACTGCTAGCGCAGGTGAATGATCGGAACCCACAAATCCAACCGTATGGCCTCAGTGCTCCTGCTCGTCCGAGCCCTAGTGAAACGAGTTCAGATTCAGCACTTGAAATCACTCCGCGAACGGCAACATCGCAGCCGCCCACGACGAGTTCGCCGAATGAGCAGGAAAGCAATTCGGGTGAACTGGGCAATTCTATCGAGCCCGAGCTTCCGCCATTGCCCACCAGTGGCCCGCCTGCCTCGATGCTGTCCGCTGCTCGCGTTTCCTCACGACCGCTGCCTTATCTGGGTTTGACTGTGCAGCGCATCTTATCGCACTCGAAGCCTGGACGTAGTATCGAAGGACTCGAGATTGTCAGTGTTGACCATAATAGTCCAGCCGAGAAGGCTGGACTGAAAGGTCGAGTTCCGATGACCAGCATTGGCGCGAGTGCCGCCACCGCAGGGGCGTTGATGGCACCGCTGGACATCGCATTGATGCCACTCTTGAAAAAAACGGGCCAACTGGGCGGCAGTGGGGACCTGATCGTTGCGGTTGATGATCGTCGTGTCACCAGTGAAACGGATTTGCAAACCGCTCTCGCGAACGCACAACCCGGTGATACGATCTATTTGACGCTGGTTCGTATGGACGCGGCGGGAAGCCGCAAAATCTTGAAGGTTCCGGTGAAGCTGGGCAAGTCGGTGGCGAACTAGGATTGAAGCCAGAGAGCCGCGATCGAACAATTCCGCGTCAAGCAACGCAATCTGATAGAATCGCTAAGCGGGGTTTCGTCCGTGCTATCCGAGTCGTTGAGTAAACTCGCAGCGATCCGCGAGGAGCTGAATCATCTTTTCCTCGAGCGTGCTGAACTAATCGATGGAGCCCTATGTGCCCTGTTAGCAAGCAGTCATGTGCTTGTGATCGGTCCGCCGGGCACGGCCAAGTCGATGTTGGCCGACGAATTGTGCCGTCGAGTCGAAGGTGCCAACTATTTTCAGTGGCTGCTAACAAAGTTCAGCACCCCGGAAGAGATTTTTGGCGCCGTAAGCCTCAAAAGCCTGGAACAGGATGACTATCGACGCGTCACCACTCATAAACTGCCGGAGGCGCACATCGCCTTCCTTGACGAGATCTTCAAAGCAAACTCTTCCATACTCAACGCGCTGTTGACGCTGATTAACGAGCGAATTTTCCACAATGGGCGCGAGCGCGTAGAGGTGCCTTTGATTACGTTATTTGGGGCTTCCAACGAATTGCCCGATGAGGAAGAGCTTACTGCGCTGTTTGACCGTTTCATGCTCCGCTTTGTGGTGGACTACCTCAGCGAAGAGTTTCGTTTCCTCAAAATGCTGGAGGGTATAACGCCACCGAGGCGCACGATTTTGAGCTTTAGTCAACTGGAGGAACTCCGAGAATATGCTGCGACAGTTAAGGTCAGTGGTGGCATTCTCCGAGCAATTGCCGAACTTCGCCGCAATCTGGCAGCGCAGCAGATAATCGCATCTGATCGCCGCTGGCGTAACTCACTGGCGATCCTGCGGGCTCACGCGGTAGTGCTCGGCCGCACGGCGGTGAGCGAAGATGACCTGGCATTCTTGGAACATATGCTGTGGAAGGATCCCGAAGAGCTACCCAAGGTCCGCGAGGCGATACGTCATTTGGTCAAAGGCTTCGAGGATGAGGCGCGCGAACTGCTGATTCAGGGTCAGGAGCTGCGTGAGTATGCCGAGCGAAACTGGGAAAGTGAGGAGCTCCGCAAGCGCGCGGTTATCGAAGCCCACACTAAGCTCGCGAATATCTTGCTCAAGTTCGACAGTCTCTTGCGCCAGGCTTCCGAGAGCGGCCGGGAGACAGGCGTAATTGAGACCATGCGGTCGAAGGTAAAGGAAATTCAGCAGTCGATGCTGCGTCAGTCGTTATAACGTCATTGCCCGCTGAAGAATCAACTCAGGCGATAGTGCTGAGGGCCCGCGATTACGCTGAGGCCGATCGTGTCGTTACTTTATTGACGCGTGATTTCGGCAAACTTAACGGGATTGCCAAGGGGGTCAAGGTCTCGAGGCGTCGGTTCGAGCGCAAACTCGAACCGTTCACTCAGGCGTTGATCTCTTTCAAACGCCGGCCACATGGTGAACTCGTGTTTATCACGCGGGCGGAACGAGTCGAGGACGCGCCGGGCGAATTTGACGACCTGCGAAAGATTGCACTTGGAAGCTACATGCTCGAGCTCGCGGATGCACTTACGACCGAGGAGGCTGAGGCAATAGCAGCCTACCAAGTATTGACCGGCGCGCTCGCTACACTAAGCCGCGCAATGCCAAGTCGAGCGCTGCGGCAGGGCTTTGAGTTACACATGCTGCAAGCAACCGGTTTCGGCCTCGATTTTGGCCATTGCCGGTTGTGTGGCAAAGTAATCGAACCTGAAGCAGGGGTCGTCTATTTTGTCGCTTCTCGCGGCGGAGCGGTTTGTTCAGGCTGCCGAGCACAAGCCGTTGAAAGTGCGGTAGCCATACGGCCCACAAGCATCGCAGCACTCGCCCGGCTGAACGTGGCGCCGCTGGCGGAGTCAACCAGGCTGCCCGACGGCGGGGCTGAGGGCACTTTGGCAATAACGCGATTTCTGATGACGATTCTCGATCGCAAGTTGCGGTCAGCTGATTTTTTAAACTCATTGATGTGACCGAGTGCGATTTTTCGAGACGAACGCGCCGTTAAAACTAAAGGGTCCTGGGCGACAATCGCGGAGCGCCTGACGAATGTTGTTTCATCGAGCTTTTATGAGATGTTCGTCTGTCGTACTGATTATGCTTCTGGCGGCCGCCGAGTTCGGATGTTCTGTGCAGGTTCCACTAACACAAACTGTTGCGCCTTCTGATCCGATCATGGAACACCCGTTGCCTTTTAAGGGTCGCCTCGTGAGCGGCAATGCTAACCAATTGCCGCCAGCAATTGCCATGTCGTTATCGCCAAATTCGCCCATTGCGTTTTCTTACCGTGAAGAGTTGACACATAGCGAATACCACATTCCGCTGGCGGTCACGGCGTTGGATCCGGTTACGTATCTAGGGGCACCGCTGGGTGATTACGGGGTAACGGCCTTCGCTTCACTTTCGATCTTTCGGGGCGATCGGGTGCTGGGTGATTACACTGCCAAGGCATTCGTGTCCAAAGCTTATACCCTGTACTCGGAACCAACGCACAAACAACTGGAGGATGAAGCCCGGCGTAACGTGCGTCAAAAGATCGAAGAGAAACTGTATCGTGACCAGGAGCGCTTGGTAAAAGCGGTTGCGAGCACCGACGGTGCTCCTCATTCACCGTGAATCACTGGGTTAAAATTGCGACCTTGCCGCTCATTGCCGCACTCGGCTCGAGCTGTGCCGTGACGGGCGGTTCCTTCAAAAAGGTCAACGTTCCACCAGGTGAGACCGTTATCTACGTCTACAGACCATATCATTATGCCGCCTCATTGCTACGGCCACCTGTTACCTGTGGCGAAGAGATGACACGCCTCGGGCCCGGCGGGTATCACGTTTTTCTGGTGCCTGCCGGCGAAAAGACCCAATGTAGTGTCCAGTGGACAGAAAACTTGGACCAGGTGGAAATTGATGGGGCAAGACGCGTCTACTACGTTCGCGAAGAATTTGGATGGGGCCTGCTCAGCGGCCATCCGCGGCTGAATCCGGTAGATGCGGACCAGGCTAAGAGCGAGATCGAGCAATGTTGTAAACAGCAACCCGAACCACCTGGCTGACATCAGCACCGGCCGCGCCGGTTAGCCCCAACGCTGCGCCCGTCTTCCGGCTTAAGCGACGCGCACAAGGGTAATTTCCCGGACGCCTCTTAGAGTAAAAGGAGGAAAATTATGGGAACGTTTCCGATCATGGATGCTGATGCGCATATGTGCGAACCGCCAAATCTGTGGGTCGAGCGGATCGATAGGCGCTTCAGGGAGCGAGCCCCCCGGATCGTCAAGGACCTAAACGGACGTAAAGGCGCCTTTTTTGTCTGCGAGGGATTGCCGCCCTTTCCTGTCTCCGGCGCCTTCGCCGCGGGGCAGACCTTTGACAAAAAGTTTCTAGAATCGGGGCTCGAAAACGCACCGGCTGGCGGATGGGACCCGGCAGCGCGGCTGAAAGACATGGACCGGGATGGCGTCGTTGCCCAGGTCCTCTACACCACCGTGGGCTTCACGCTTTTCGGCATCCACGACGCGGAATTCCAAGAAGCTTGTTTCCGAGTTTATAACGATTGGCTGGCCGAATTCTGCAAGTACGAACCGCGCCGCCTGGCTGGCCTTGGGTTAATCTCACTGTATGATGTGGACCGCGGCACACGTGAACTGGAGCGATGCAGAAAAATGGGCCTTCGAGGCGGCATGATCTGGGCCACACCGCCGGAAGGTGAGCATTACGGCGATCGCAAGTATGACCGATTCTGGGCCGCCGCGCAGGCGCTCGACATGCCACTTTCTCTCCACATTTTAACCGGAGCACGTCGCAGCGGACGCATTGGAGCCGCTCCCGATGCTGCTCACATGTACGTTCTGGTCACCACACGCCCACAGGAGGTCCAGACCTCACTGATGGAATTCATCTTCTATGGCGTGCTCGAACGTTTTGCCGGGCTTAAGTTGGTTTCGGCCGAGAATGATATTTCGTGGGTGCCACCTGTCTTTGAACGTGCCGATCGCTACTACTACGCCTATCAAAAAGCCTACGAAATCTCCCTGCCGATGAAGCCCAGCGACTATTTTCGACGCCAGGTTTTCGCCACGTTTATCGAAGATCCCCTCGGCTTGAAAGTCTACCGATTCATCGGTGCGGACAACTTCCTGTGGTCGACGGACTACCCGCACCGTGCGGCGACTTGGCCCCGTTCACAGGAAGTCCTGGCCCGTGATTTCGCCGAGGTTCCCGAGGCCGATAAGTTGAAAATAGCCCGTGACAATATGGCGAAGCTCTACGGCTTCGAGATTCCGCCGCTTCCGTAAACATGCAATTCGATCAAGGGCCGGGCGAGAGTGCCACTCGGGCCGGCCCAGGTTTTACCAATTGTAGATGATTCCCACCCCGAGCGAGGCTTGATTAGCGGCTAATGCCGGACCCGCTTCACTCATTGAGAAGATCCGCCATCGACTTGGTTGCTCGTCGTGGCGCTTGTGCAACCAGATGAACAGCTCAGTCGTCGCCACACCCAGTAAACCTGCTCCCACTACGTCGGAAAACCAATGCGCATCATGGCCCATGCGCCCAAATCCGTCTAGCAGCGCAAGCGAGTAAATCGGTCCTGCGACGTACCATTCATTGTGAAAGTACTCACTGACGCCTGCGGCAAGTGCAAACATCGGCGTCACATCGCCTGAGGTAAAGGATTGCCCGCCATGGAAAAAGGCGTCCACATCGTGCGCGTCCTGGCGCGGTCGCAGGCGACCGAACGCAACTTTTATCGCCACGTTAAGCAAGGTCGCAATTCCTGCGCCTTCACCGGCGGTAAGGGCATAATGACGTGCTCTTGCATCGTCCTGCCAAAGACCATAGCCGTACAGGAGTGCCGTGCTCGCGCTGACGCTCGCATAGCTTATGTTCTGCAGGAGGTCAGCGTCACTGCTGCTCATACTTCTCAAATGGCTCCGTATCGTGGGGTCAAGGGCGTAAGAACCAGCCCATAAGGCCCCTGCTCCTGCCAAAACCAAGTAGAATCTGTGTGAGCGAAAGGGACTGTCGGGAGAAGCTGCATACAAAGGGGACGTCGCGATATCCTCGGCGTCGAGTAGCGCGTTATTGGTGAGATATTTGAAGTCGGATACCAAATCTCCGCCTATATCCGCGGCGCTGGCCGGCGGTGCGAAAATCGCTATCACCAGAATTAACGAAAGATAGGAAATCGTGTGTTTGTTGGGCATCACACGCTCCTAGGCCGGAGAAACGGGCTAATCCGAATGGAGAAGGGTCTCAGAGTGGGTGATAGACTAACCCAGCGCCCGGCGCCTTATTCGTGAAACTCAGCCAACTCCACCACCGAAGGCAGTCTCTGATCAAGAGAAAGGCGACCTCTTTCTATCCCGGCATCATTTGGCATTGAGCACTGCGGTCGCTTGGTCCAATCGGTCACTATAGCGATCTATCGCCTCAGCCGTGATCCGTGCGTACCGATTGGCGTCGTTCCAACGATGGTCTTCAATCGCTTCGCGTACGCCAGGTAGAGTTTTAGCGTCGTAGCCCGTGAACGCACCGGGCGCGTAAATCAGATTTTTATACCAGGGACGGCCCGGCAAACCGATCTCCGGTGCAAGGGTCTGATCAATCGTCAGCATCAAAGACTGCAATCGTTCGAGCTTTGGTGCGGGTAGGTCCGAACCCTTTTTAGCTAGCGCCTGATCGTAAGCCGTCGCGCTACGGTGGAGGCGATCGACCGCGTTTTCCAATGCGGCGAACTCGAGATGTGGAACCCGGCCCAAGGGACTCGGTAAGCCACTGGACTTGGTCGGGTCTGCAGCCAATTGAAAGGCGCGATCCTGCAGCAGCCCGGACTGGGTCTCAGCCCTATCCCGCTCCTCGTCGGCGAGCTTTTCAACCTGCTCTAGGTAGTCCTCTACGGCATCGGCAAAATCGCTGGCGCGCTGGACTGGAAGGTCCTGGTCGGCCACTTGCAAGACGAGATGCCCGGCGGTCTTGGCCAGCAGTGCGTCGTACACAAAGCCGGGATCGACGAAGCGACTATGATGCTCGAACGTGTCGTAACGTGAATGATAAACGCCGCGACTGTCTCCCTCTTCGCCAAAGGATACGTCGATCGCAGGTACTCCCAAGTGGTCAATGAAGCTGGAAAAATCCGACCCTGATCCGAGTGGCTCAATGGGGAAATCGCGTTCAGGATCGGCAGCGACCTTCGCTCCTTCTTTGATATGCTCGCTGGCATCGGGTTCGAACGCGGCGACGCGAATATGTGCGCGCAGCCGCTGCGCGATGGGTACCCCGGTTTCCGGATCGATCACCTTAGCCGCGACCTGGTTCACAAGATGCTGGAAGTCGTGACTACCTGCCACCTGCAGGAAGCCGCGCCCGTTGCTGTCAGAGTTGAGGTAAAGGACGGCTTTTTTTCTGAGGTCGGCAGCGTGTGCTTCGGTCCATTCGGTTGAACCGAGTAGCATGGGTTCTTCGGCATCCCAACTGGCATAAATAATTGTCCGCTTTGGCCGCCATCCCCCTTTAAGGAGGGTGCCGATAGCTTTAGCCTCTGCCAGAAGCGCCACTTGGCCTGACAATGGATCACTTGCACCAAAGACCCAAGCATCGTGATGATTGCCACGCACGACCCATTGCTCAGGCCAGGTCGAGCCCCTGATGACTCCAATCACATCGTCGATCTCTCTGAGGCTCCAGTCGGATTTGACTTTGAGATGACCTAGAGCGGGGCCTGGACCCACGTGATAGGTAATCGGCAACGAGCCGCGCCAAGATTGCGGTGCCACAGGGCCGCCCAGCGCGGCCAGAAAGACCTGTGCATCTGCATACGAAATTGGCAAAGTCGGAATCTTTAAAATGGTCGGCGCGGCTGAAAACTTTAGCCGTCTGGCGTTCCTGGTAGCCGGAATTCCCGGAGTAAGCGGATCACCGGGATAGAGTGAAATGTCCGATACCGAGCCTCGTTGGAGGCCACGAGGTGGGCGCATCGGTCCGGCCGGGTAGGTTCGATCGACAGCATAGCCGTCGTTGTTGGGATCCGAATAAATGACGCAACCCACCGCACCGTGCTGATAAGCGAGCTTAGGCTTCAGTCCGCGCCAGCCGCCTCCATAGCGAGCTATAACGATTGCTCCCTTAACGCTCACGCCCAATCGCTGCAGCGTTTTATAATCGTCCTTCATTCCGTAATTCACATAAACGAGCGGCGCCGTAACATCTCCGTCCCCTTGATATGCGACGTACGCTGGCAGTGCCGGTTCAGTTGCCGTCGCGCTGGTATCTCCTGGGATTGGCGGCTCCTGCAGGGTCGCTTTGAAGGGTTTTGTGCCCGCCAGCTCGAAGCTCTCGCTCAGTGGGGTGGGATAGAGTACCCAGTAACGTTCGATCCGCGCATCCCAGCCCCACTGCTTGAACCAACTCAGGATCTGGTTTGCGTTGACCCGGTCGTGCGGAGAACCCACATGATTCGGTTCGCTGGCGAGCAACTTCATCCAGTCGCGCAACTCGCTTGGATGGATCATGGTGTCAAATTTGTGTTCCACCTCGGTCTCGCGCAAAGCATTTGTCGCAGCGCCGGTTGCGGTGGTCCAAAGCAGCCCGAACGCTGTTAACAGCACTAGGAGTCGCATCGATTCACCGTTACGTTACCCGCGTTACCGCCGATTATGGACAGCAGCGAATTCAGACACTAGAGACGAGGGCCGGCTAATCCCTGCTCATATGTATGAACATTGATAATTAATCAGCAGACCGGATTGAGCGGGCAATATAAACCAGGTCCTTCAGACTGACCGGTTCCGCGTCGAGATCGTTTGCTAGTAACACCGGAATGTTCGCCGCCAACTCGCGCAAGTTCCGGACAGAAATGGCTTCTCTCGCCTTCAGCGCACTGTAATCCCGGAAATTGCGTTCCAGCTTACGTTTAAGGGAGGCCGGGAGCTTGGCGCTACGGAGCTGCTCGAAGCTGGGGAGAGGATCCGTCATGCGATTAATGAGCAATGCATCCGGCCAGAGTCCAAGTCGACTCAATGACGAAGCAAACTCGCGGGTTTGCTCAACGCGCTGCGGCTCGGCGCTGCTGATTAGCAACAAGGCGGACGCTGGATCACGAACCACTGCCTCGAACTGACCAGCGCGTTCGGCAAAACCCTCATACATGCCATCAAAGATGCGCACGAACGATTGCACGTCATCCAACAGGTTAAGCCCGGTCAGGTGGTCGAACGCTCTGATTACCGCCCGAGCCGCAACGTCTAAGATTGCGAGGCGCCGGCCGATCGTTCTGGAGGCGCCCAGCAGCGTTAGAGCTCGAGAGGAGAGCAGCTCCACCATCCGCCGAGGTGCATCGAGAAAGTTGATGGCTTCATGTGCCGGCGGCGTATCTACCACTATCAGGTCTGAGCCCGCCTGACGCCAGAGATCGAGCAACTGTTCAGCCGCCATGTAGTCCGCAACCCCAGCCAGTGCCGTTGAGAGTCCCTGGTAAATGCGATTGTCGAGGATGGCCTTGCGCACTGTTGGTGACGGCGCGTACCGGTGAACCAGGCGGTCGAACATGCGTTTGGGGTCCAGCCGAAAGGCGCGCAGCCGCCCGACTGGAAGCGGCATCACACCGTTCAGGGGAATCTCTTGTGGTTCCGCCGGCCGATTGGGTACGCCGAGCGCGTCGAGCAAACGCGGAGCCGGATCAATCGTCATCACGTCAACGGTGCGTCCGGCCAATGCAGCTTCCAGGGCTAGTGCCGCGGCAATGGTGGTTTTGCCTACACCGCCGGTGCCGAGACAGATGATTAAGCGCTTATTGGTGAGTTCGAAGCGGACGGCCATAGCTCAAGCGCAAGCACGTCGCCCCTCGCTATTTTTATCCTGGGAGCTCAGCGAACGCAGTGGCTAGAATCTCGATTTGCGTCCGGCCGAATTCCGCAGTGTAGAGCATTGGCAACTCAATCAATTTGATACCGGCCCGCTTAAACTGCTGGCGGGCATGAGCCGCCATCTCGGAGATTGCCTTGCGCTTTAGCGCCAGCTGCCAATGCCCTTGTACCGAGCGAAGGCTCGCGCAATCATTCGCCTGCAGCAGCGGTGTGGGCACCGCGTTAAGAATCGCCGCCACCACACCTGTCTGTCGCCTCTGAACCAGGCAGTCAATCGTTTCAAATGCCTCATGGATGGCGAACCGCTCGGGTCGAGCCGTGAGCCAAAGGCCAAAACGGCGCGGATCATTGAGAAAGTCTTCAATCTGCCGAGCCAGGGCATTGAGCGTGCCAAACGGCGCGAGCTGGCGTAATCGGAGTGGGACCGACAGCAGTTCCACGGCTGTTCCGCTTGCTGGACCGTCGACAACCACGAACGTACCTTGCGACTCGGCTTCCTCGGCAAGCTGACGTAATCGCTCCAACATTAGGAAAGCTTCAAGCCCGGGCAAAGCAGCGCTCACGTACCCGAAGGTGTGGCTACGCAACAGGCGGCGCGCGATTGTTTTGATTGGCACAATCCGTTCGATAAAGCTCGCGAGCTCGTCTTGCGAGGTAAACGAGCGCACCTCGAGATTTTCGATCGTCGTCCCCTCGTACCTCGGTGCCGGCTCAAGCTCCAGCAGGCGGGCCGCGCTAGCACGCTGGTCGAGATCCACCAACACTGTTTTGGTCCGCTTCGAGAGCGCTAGCGCCAGCGCGGCAGCGGCGGTGCTCTTGCCGGCACCGCCTTTGCCGGTTACCAGGGAGAGGTGCGGCTCCATGCTAGTATGATCGCTGCCAGAATACGCTGGCTCCTAATTCTGAAATGTGTGCGATAGAGCGAATGCAGACGATAACGCTTACCATGCCGCCAGAGCGGATTGCGCTGTTTAAGGCAATTGTGGAGTCATACGACAACCTGGCCACCCTGCGTACCGATGATCCGCAGCAGCACCATCTCAAGTTGTATTTTTCGCCCGAGTTGCTGTCGGAAATCGAGGCTTTGCTAGACTCTCTGCATCCCGATTTTGTCATTAGTCGCATTGCAACAGATTAGACCGGCGGTGTTGGCGGCCGGAAAACATCAAACTTCCAACCTCCGGGCATTTACCGGCTTACGGTTGGACGCCCTGGCTCCCTTTACTGTTCAGTAGCCGTAGCTCGCTTTATCGTTCATTCACGCCCAGGCATTGCATCCGGCGCCATTGCAGGAGCCGCGGCCAGACGCCGAGCTACGATGATGAATGCGCTGTGTGCTACCATGCGATGGACCGGCCGGACACTCATTCCCTTGGCCTGCCAGTTGCGCAACATCACTTCAAAGCTCTCGACCTCGCCAAAGTCGTTGCGCTGTTGCAGAGCTTCCACGGTTTCCTTGAGTTGCAGTGCAGTCGGTACATAGGCTGCGAAGACACCGCCGGGGCGCAAGGCCCTGGCGATTACGTCCAGCGCGCGTGCTGGCTCCGGTACATCGATGAAAACGGTGTCTACGCCGACTTCGTCGAATCCATTGTAAAGGTCTCGCACCTTCAGTTCCCATTGGGGTGCCGGGCCGAAGAAGTCCTCGACGTTGCGGCGTGCTCGGGCCGCAAAGTCCTCACGCACCTCATAAGAAATAACGCGACCTTGAGGTCCGACGGCGCGCAGCAATGCGATCGTAAGCGCACCGGCTCCCACCCCGCCTTCAATTACCGTCGCACCTGCGCGCACGTCGCCCCATACCAGGAGAGGCCCAGTGTCCTTCGGATAAATCACTTGAGCGGCGCGCGGCAAATGAGGTACGAGGTCGGCGTAAGTCGGTCTTAAGACCAAAAATGTTTCGCCTGAACTAAGTTTGACACGCGAGCCTTCCTCCAATCCGAACAGCTCCTCGCTTCGTATCTCGCCTCGAATAATTATCTTTTGGCCCCGACGAAGCAGCTTGAGATAACGACGAGCCTTGCGGTCGATAAAGAGGACGGCATCATGCTCTGTCAGCGGGCGACTCAAACCGAATCAAGCCTTAGACGGCTTGCGCGTCAGGCGCAAGACCTGGCGCATTAGCGAGTTGACCCGGCTAACGCTTGACTGAAGGTTGGCCTCGCGCTTAGGCTGAAGTTGAACCCGGCAATTGCGATTCATCCGATGCGTGCATCAGGCTGAACGGCGGCCGGGTTATTTTTTGCAAAGCATCTTATCAAATCGCGGGTTGACCGGGAGCTGTCGGCGGCCCCGGTGGCGATCGCTCTCGATTAACTGTTAAGTTTCAAAAGGGGTCTGGGGCAGAGGAAAACATGGCTGAAAAAAAAGCGAGGACGGCGGAAAAGGGCCAGGTTCAGCAGCACCGACACATCTGTCCGAGCTGTGGTGCTGAGAGCAAAGTTACTCTCTTTACGGGCTATGGTCGGCGCGGATTCTTTCTTGTATGCGAAAAAAATTGCGGCTTCATAGGCCGTCTGAGGTGAGGGAGCTGCAGTCCGATGGCGAAAGTCCGCAAGTCCAAATCCCCCAAACGTGATCTGTATGGGTTCGCCGAAACGAGCGAAACGAATGACGAAGATGCTGACCTGCCTAAGGACGAAGCTGGCCGTCGCAAAATCAAACGCCAATACCAGGAACTACTCGGTATTCGCATCGAAAAGCTCAAGGGCCGGATTCTGAATCGAGAACGAATCAACAAGACAATTGAGGGAATCTATTTCATTTGTGCGCGCTGCACGAAAGTCTGTCATTCGCTCGATGAAGGCCTGCAGGAAGACCCCAATAATGTGAACAACATGTGCGCGAAGTGCGCCAAGGGTCGCACGGCGGCGGCCTGATTCGAGGTGGCATCGGTGACCGACGGGTCTTTTTGGATGCTTTCTTTTAGATTCGCTTCTCGCTAATTTCGTAGCCAACTCGGCGCTGCTGAAAGTCAGGTTACGCGCACCTCGAGCCCAGTCGGCGAACCCGGGGGTACGGGCCTGACGCGAGGAGCAATCGATGTCTCTACAGCTGATCCCGCCTGACATCAACGTCGACTTCGTCGGCAAGCGATATTTCTTTGTTGCGCTTTCGACCCTGATCAACCTCGCCGCTATCGTTCTCTTGCTTACCGTAGGTCTTAATTACGGTGTGGATTTTGCCGGTGGCAGCGTCGTTCAAATAAAGTTTGATAAGCCGACCACTGGTGATCAGATTAGAAAAGCTCTCGCCGGGTTGGGATTAGGTGAAATAGCGGTTCAGGATTTCGGCACCAAAAGTCAAAACCAATTTCTCATCCGATTTGAAAAGGTCAGAAATATCGGCAGTATTGGCACCCGAATCGAAGGTGCTCTTAACGACGCTTACGGTTCAACCAATCAGGCTCATGTTCTGCGAGTGGAAACTGTCGGTGCGAAGGTCGGTCATGATCTACGCGTTGACGGATTCCTTGCGGTCGCCGTCGCAACCGTGTTTATGGGGGTCTATATCGCCTGGCAATTCGCACGGATCAGCTGGAGCTTCGGCGCGGGTGCAGTGATCGCTCTCATCCACGACGTGCTGGTTGTTAGCGGCGCGCTTGTACTTTCGCGCTTCGAATTTGACTTGACTACACTGGCGGCACTCCTGACTGTTATCGGCTATTCAGTTCATGACACGATTATCGTCTCAGACCGAATTCGTGAAGACGCCGCCAAGAGGCGGCGTGAACCGCTTGAATCCATTATGAACCGTGCGATCAACGAGACCTTGTCCCGAACTATTCTGACCTCCGGTACGGCGTTGACGGTACTCGTCGCACTGTTGGCCTTGGGTGGGCCCATCCTGCGCCCCGCGGCGTTCACGCTTTTCGTCGGCATAATTACCGGCACTTATTCTTCGATTTACATTGCCGCGCCGGTTGTGCTCTTTTGGGAACGGGGGCAGCGCATCAAGGGTGCCGCAGCTCGAGCTGCTTAACTGCCTACCTTCTATCATAGTCTATTCACCATGCCCGTAGAGATTGCTACTAACCGCGGCGTATATCGCCTTGTTTTGGCAACACCGCTCGAATATCAGGAAACTGACGTCCTCCTGACGCTCGCCATGGAACGCGCAGACGGTGTCGAGCGGTTTGTCACCAGATGCAGAGTACCTGTGACCCTGATCGAACGTGGGGCTACCGAGGATTTGGTCTTGGACCAGCTTAAAGATCGCTTCGCAAAAGACTTCGAGGCCATCCGCGAGGCGTCGCTCAAGGCTATTCGCAGCGAGCAGCGCCTCCACGAATTTGTTCTCGCCTAAGTAACGTCTGAGCATTCCTGAGCACCGATAGGGGTCATCTCCCAGTCCTATCCTGTATTCGAGACCCGAGATCGGCCGATAAGCCGCGCTGCATGAGTGCGCTCCGTTTGGGTCTCGCTTGAGAGTCAACGGCTGGTCGTCGAGGAGGTTTGTCGATAGTTCGTGCTTTTTGTGCCAGCGGCGCTCGCGTGGCCATACGATTCTCCCGCATACAAGCGCCTGCCTGCATCCGACGAGATCTCCGTTGAAAGTCTGATAATCAATCGGCCGGTTTCACAATCTTTAAGGTCACTGTTGGGGAAATGATCCCGGGTGGTGCCGTGTCCAGAGAAATAAAACGCGCCAGTCGATTTAGCTTTAGGCTCGATACTGTTATTCTATCGACGAGCGATCATTGTTCTAAGAGAGAGGTTTCTCGCGCCGCTATCGCGCACTGGATAGCCGGCGCAAATGGGGCGTGAGCTGTGTCTATACTTGTCTCGCTGTCGCATCTGTTTAAGTTTCCCATTCCCGGCCTGCCAGTCACCGCCTTGCTCATGCAAGTCCCATTGATTGCCCTGGCTACTGTCGTGGAATGGAATCAGCGAAAAAGACGTCCTGTCGCACCGCGCGGAGCACCCGCGTTGCGTTCTCCAGCTGATCATCAGCGAGGTCACGCCGAGCGCCCTGCAACGGTATCAGCCGCGACCGCCGAGCCTTCCGACCAGCACTCCGGAGCCGCACAGCAACCGGATATCGGCGCCAAGCGACCAGAAGCATTTGAGTCGCCGCAGTCGGAGCCGGCAAAAGCCGGTGCGGTCCGCGATCAGCTTCCTCAAGATGGTGGGGGCGCCAGGGTGCCATTATCTCCGTCCGAAGGCCGCGAGAGCGGGCAAGCCGAGAGTCAACGGGCGGCCCTCGAAAAAGCCGAGAGGGAGCCTCGCGACCAAGCGCTGACGGGAGCACCACGACGGCAGCCAATCCCCATCGGGCTGGGCCTTCGTAAGACCAGGGAAAGCTTCCTTGCCCGGATTCGCGCCGCGATAACCGGGAGCGCCCAACTCGATCAGATTTATGAAGGTCTCGAGGAAGCGTTGATCGGCGCGGACGTCGGAGTCGAGACCAGTGTCAAGCTGGTCGAAGCGGTAAGGTCAACACTCAAAAACGACGTCCGAGCTGACGTAATTCGCGAGACGCTGAAGCGTGAAATTGCACAACTGCTACTGTCGGTCGAGAGGCCGCTCCAAGACGGCTCCCCCTTGGTAATCATGCTGGCAGGCGTGAATGGTGTGGGTAAAACCACCACGGTTGCTAAGCTTGCCGCCCTGCTCAAGGCCCAACGCGGATCTGTGATCGTTGCCGCCTCTGACACGTTTCGCGCCGCCGCAATCGAGCAGCTGCAGATTTGGTGCGATCGAGTTGGCGTCGAGCTCATAAAGCAAAAGCCGGGCTCGGACCCGGCGGCAGTGGCCTTCGATGCGGCGAAGGCGGCCAACGCGCGCAAAGCCGCAGCAGTTATCATCGATACTGCCGGCAGACTACAGACCAAGGTCAATTTGATGGAGGAGCTTAAGAAAATCGCACGGGTTGTAGGCCGCGAGATCCCTGGAGCACCACATGAAAGTTGGCTGGTTCTTGACGCCACCACTGGCCAGAACGCCTTGAGCCAGGCAACGGTTTTTAATGACGCCGTGAAACTCTCAGGGGTCGTTCTAGCCAAGCTCGACAGCACGGCCAAGGGCGGCGTTGTCATAGCCATCGCCGACCGACTTAAGTTACCGGTGCGCTATGTAGGACTAGGCGAAGAGCTCGAGGACCTTCGCCCATTTGATGCCAATGAGTTTGTCGAGGCGCTCTTTTCGGAGACCGAGGATAGTCAAGCGGCTAATCGGAGCCACGCAGCTTGACTCCCCGGCTGACTGAAAATTAATGTGAAGGTGGAACTTTAGAACGACTATGGAGCACGAAGACGTCCTGAGGCAATTGGACGAGCGAATCCAGGCTTCATTGAACCGAATCCAGCAGTTACAGAGGGAAAACGAGCAATTGGCCCAGCGTTTGGCAGAAAGTGAAAAGCGATTCAACGAAGCGAGCAGCAGACTGCGAGAGCACGAAGAGGCTCGCAACCAAATTAAACTCCGGATCGAAAGTATACTTTCCCGCTTCGACGGCTTGGATTTAGGCTAAGGGTGAAAGGCGTCAACGTCGAGATTATGGGCCAGCAATTGACGGTTGCCAGCGATGGCGGCGACGAGTGGGCGCGTACGCTGGCCGCGGCAGTTGACGAAAAAATTAGGGCGATTCGCGCCAGCAGCCAGACCGTGAATTTAATCAATATCGCTATTCTTGCCGCGCTCAACTTCGCGGAGGAGCTGGAACGCCTACGGCGAGAGCATGCTGAACTGTTAAATCATCTCAAGATATTGAGTCATCGGCTGTCGGAAGCAATTGAAGGCTGAAGCGATGGTGCTTGCGGCTGCTGGGGCGTGAACAATTTCCAGATTAATTCGGTGGCGGGGCTTGTGGGGGCAAAAGTCAAGGTGCGTCAATGGCGCTCGCGAAGCCAAACGGACTCGTACGGCAAGATCGCGTATTCCAGCGATCGGAGCCGTTCCGTTGGTCGGGATTTTCAATCAAAAAAGTGAAAGTAGCTGTTCTCGCTCATTAACACGCGTGCGCGGGACCATCTTATGGTGTGGCCGAAGATTTAGACCCCCTCCCGTCACTGCCCAGTTGCGTGGCGGACGAAAAGAAATATCTTCGCAAGGTCCTCGGCGAATGCCGGAGTAACCTACCCGACGATTATGTCGCGGCGCTTTCGCGAAAAATACAATTTCGAGTCCTGAGTTCCAGTTTTTATCGAGCTGCTCCGACCCTTGTTCTGTATGCCGCCACGGACAACGAAGTTCGCACTGACCTGCTGATCAAGCACGCGCTAGCGTCTGATCGGCGCCTTTTCCTGCCAAGAATTCGTCAGAACAGCCGCGAACTGAGTTTTGTCCGTCTTCGAGATTGCGCGGAATTAGCCCCGGGAAGTTTCGGCATACTCGAACCGACCGGGACAGAACTTTTGCCACCAGCTGATTTTGGGCAGGCGTTATTTGTTGTACCGGGAGTGGCTTTCAGTCCCACTGGCCAGAGGCTTGGCCGCGGTGGGGGTTACTACGATCGGACGCTGGCCGCGGTGGGGCGGCAAACACTCACGGCCGGTCTAGCTTATTCCTTCCAAATGCTGGACCGGCTTCCACAGTCGTCGTGTGATCGACGACTTAAAGTGATTTTTACCGAATCCGCGACGCACGCTGGAGCGGCGCTCGACAGCCCGATCGTCGCCGTTTGACCGGCCTTGCTCGTGCTCGTCCGGATCAAGGAGGTGCTAGCAGGTGTTGATGCTAATTGGAGCGATGCTATCAGGCATTGCCTTAGCCAGCGTAATTTTCTTCGTGTGGCTTCAGGTGCGGTCGCGCGACCAGCGCCTAAGTCCCTCGGTCCAAAAAGAGGCTGAGCGAATCATCGAAGAAGCTAGGAACAGGAGCGAACTGCTGACCAAGGAGGCCGAACTAAAAGCCAAAGATTTGCTGGTCGAGGCGCGAGCCGCCGCTGAACGGGAGTTGCGCGATAGTCGGCGGGAACTCACCGCACTTGAGACCAAATTGCAAAATCGCGAGGAAACACTCGAGAAACGCCTGGAAACGTTCGAACGCCGCGAAGCCGAACTGAATCGGCGCGATCAAGCTCTGCGCAACCGCGAAAAAGCCCTCAACGACAAAGAATCCGAGCGCCAGGCGTTGATAGATGAGGCGCGTGCACGGCTCGAAGCGGTGGCCGGCCTGACCCGGGAGGAGGCCAAGCGTACGCTGATGGAGGAAATGATCGGCCAAGCGCGCCAGGAGGCTGCTCGTCATATCCGAATCGTCGAGGAAGAGGCTCGCGAGGAAGCCGACCGTCGCGCCAAACGCATCATTTCAATCGCGATTGAACGGCTGGCAGGAGAATTTGTCGCCGAACGTACAGTCTCCGTATTGGCGCTCCCCAGCGACGAAATGAAAGGGCGCATCATTGGCCGCGAGGGACGCAACATCCGCGCAATCGAAGCCGCCACGGGCGTCGATATTATCATCGACGATACCCCCGAAGCCGTCGTGATCTCGTGCCACAATCCTATTCGCCGAGAAATCGCCCGCGTTTCTCTCGAACGGCTGATCTCCGACGGGCGAATCCATCCGGGGCGAATCGAGGAGGTGGTGCGCAAGGCCGAACAGGAGGTTGAGGAATCGATCAAGGAAGCCGGACAACGCGCACTCATCGAAGTTGGTGTCCATGGCGTCCATCCCGAATTGTCGAAATTGCTCGGCATGCTCAAATACCGATACAGCTATGCACAGAACGTTCTGATGCATTCGATCGAAGCGGCGTTTATCTGCGGCGCGATGGCCGCGGAATTGGGGCTGAACGAAAAGCAGGCGCGACGCGCTGCACTCTTGCACGATATCGGCAAAGCGCTCACCCACGAGGTCGAGGGGTCCCATGCCCTGATCGGCGCCGAACTAGCGCGCAAATACGGCGAGTCTGCCAAGATCGTTAACGCCATTGCGGCTCACCATGAAGAGGTGAAAGCCGAGACCATTCTGGCGCCGCTGGTCGACGCAGCCGATGCGCTCTCGGGCGCGCGGCCGGGTGCGCGGCGCGAAGTGCTCGAAAGCTATGTGAAGCGGCTCGAGGATCTCGAATCCATTGCCCGATCGTTCAAGGGCGTGGATAAGTGTTTTGCGGTGCAGGCCGGGCGCGAGATGCGGGTGATTGTCGAACCTACCGAGGTTTCCGACGAAGAAGCAACCATGCTGGCGCGTGAAGTGGCCCGCAAAATCGAAAATGACATGACCTATCCGGGTCAAATTCGAGTCACGGTCATCCGTGAGACTCGCGCAACCGAGCTAGCCCGCTAGGCAGGCTCAGGTCGGCAGCTTGATCCAGTGCTGCCAGCCTGAGCTGCCGGCGCATGCGACTTTCGGCCATTTCGCCCCGCGTCGGTTCTGCTTTACCCGCTGCTAATCATCGCGGTACAATTTCGCCCCGTGCCGACTACACGCGAACTACTCGAAGCTACGATTGCTCTCGAGAAGCAGAGTATGGCGTTGTACGCGCGGTTCGCCAAGATCTTCTCCGCCGACCCTACTCTGCACGAATTCTGGTTCAATATGGCGCGAGACGAGGCGCGCCACGTTGGCGCACTGGACTTGGTTTCAACCGTTCTGGAAATCGAAGGTGTCCTCGACAAGCCCAGTCCGATCGCTATGAGGGCAGAGGATGTCGAGCGGCTACGGTCCCTGTTGGCCCGCTGTCTGAGCCAACCTGCCGAAACTTTGAGGCTTGAGCGCGCACTGGCGATTGCTCTTGAAGTCGAAGAGACCGAACTCGAAGATATGGTTGGCGACCTGCTGCAGGCGCTGAAGCAAAATGACGAGTACGAGCGCTGCCAACGCCTGCTGGTTCACGATCTGGGCGAACTTAGTTACATGATAGAGCAGCATTGTCACGATCCTGCGCTGCTGCAGCGCTGTGATGAACTCGTCAACCATCATGCCGAGATACTCAGACATTGTGCCGCGCCCCAGCTTACGAAGCCCCAGTAGCCTCGCAGCATTGCTTCATTCTTGCCGAGGCACTCGCCATGCGAAGTGATCAGGCAACATTTGGCTCTTTTGCCAGGACGCGTCCATCGACTACCTGCGTAACCACGTTTAAGTCAGGCGCCTAAGCGTCGCTAAACCTCTCGGCTCCGACCCTTAGGGGGTTGGAAGGAGCCCCCACGAACAGTATAAACTTAAGAGAGCGCTGAGGAGTCGGCTAATTGGCAAGCCACCTGACTCTGGATCAGGCGATTGGAGGTTCGAGTCCTCCCTCCTCAGCCCTGACCTGGTTGTCGAACAGGTCCCATCGTCTAGTGGTTAGGACACCGGCCTCTCACGTCGGGAACGGGGGTTCGAATCCCCCTGGGATCACCATTCAACAGCCAATTGCGTGAAAAGCTGATAAACCTGCGACTGGCCCGGCTTCTTTACCGGTGGATACTAAAGCTTTGCCTCGTGGATATGGACAGGCGAGCCTCTGCCGCCGGTGACCGAGACCTCCCGGCCCACGATCTGGATAAATCCAACCGCGTGACCGCATTCGCTTTGCAGCGCACGCGCGCTTCGGGCCATAATTCATCTTCGATTAGTTGCCAAATTCGGCAGCCCTGAAGATTGTCGATGAACGCAAGGCTGGTCATGATGTACTGCCGGGGTTCACTACTGCATCGATCGTTCGGCTTTCACCAGTGGTGCAGACAACGAGGTTTGATCAGGCTGCTCCTCTTGCCCGCCCTGACCATTGCCTTCTGTGCGCTCGATGCAATGGCCCAGCAGGCCTGGCCGGGTGGCGAGGCTCTACCAGAGATGCTGCCACCGACCACGCTGGTGACCCGGTTGCCTGCCGAGTCACAGACGCCGCCTGCGCATGAGAAGCAGGACACGTCACCGCAGTCTACCTACCAGAAACCATCGATAATCTGGCATCTGGTGGATGGCCGATGGCGTTGGCATTGCGTGGCCCATTGCTCCAGATACAAGCTTCTGACGAACCCGCGGGAGTAAGCAGACGTCACTGGTTGTGCGCGCGATTCTGGCCTACTCGTGTTCAAGTCCGCTCCGGCAAAACGGATGCATCAATCTAAAAAGGTCCGGTGTTTCGCAACCGTTGCCTGCGAAGGTTCCCAAACGTTTGGTGTATCGTCAGTCGCGGCTTGCCACGCCCGGTGCTCACTGAAGCGGTAGTTAATCCTGACATTGTGTGATAAACGGTTGGCCCGCCTATGTGGTTGCGAGCCGACGGCGCGATGGCTGTGCATGCTTGACCGTCTTCCGTCATCACTCGACATACAGTTGCGATGATGCTCACAATTTGTTAATGAAGAGGCAGGGGGTAGCTATGGAACTGTATGATAACAAAGCCGAGCGTGCGCGAATTTTGACTCTCGAGAACGTCGCTCAGTACCTGCGAGTGCACCCGTCGACGATTTATCGTCTGCTTAAGAAGCGGCAGCTTCCAGCGTTCAAGGTTGGGCGTGACTGGCGATTTAATCTCGAATCAATTGATCGCTGGCGGGCGGATGCCGAACGAAGCCGGGGGCCAGTGGGTCTCGCGAACGAAAACGGCAAAGGGGAGATAGCTTCCTGAGCGGCCGGCGGCGCAGCCGGGAATCGTCGCGGGCGTTAAGCTTGAAGAGGCCACTCAGCCGCCACGAAGCCCGGCGCGCCCAGTGAGCTTGGGCAAGATGCCCGCCAAGGGAGACTCTTTCACGCAAGGTCGAAACGCGATAATCAGGATCCATGATCCTGAAGGTCGCACGTCTAGGCCATCCCGCAGTTCGTACTGCTGCCAGCGCGGTTGACCCTGCGATAATCCGCTCGCCCGAGTTTCAGCGTCTGCTCGACGACATGGTCGAGACGATGCGTGAGTACAACGGCGTTGGGCTGGCGGCGCCACAAGTACATTTGTCGCTTCAGGTCGCGGTGTTGGAAATGTCGCATCATCCGCGCTATCCGAACATGCCTGAGATTCCGCTCACCTACCTGATTAATCCTCAAGTGACAATCTTAGAGCATGCCACCATCGATGACTGGGAAGGGTGTCTCAGCATTCCCGATATGCGGGGTTTGGTCCCGCGCTTCAAACAACTACGTGTAACCGCGCTCGGTCGGCACGGGGAGGAACTGGATTTCGTTGCCAACGACTTCCACGCGCGCGTGATACAGCACGAAGTTGACCATCTTAAAGGCGAGGTTTACCTGGATCGAATGCCGAATCTACGTTCCCTCAGCCATTTGGCCGAATGGCAAAGGTTCGTGCTTGAGACGCCTCAAAAACAACCGCAACGCGCCGGCGAATCGGGATAACTTCCTGCACCAGAATCGTACGCGACTCTTGTGCTGAGTTGAGAGCACGAGACCCCCGTTTTAGCTGAGTCGCATTGGTGGCTGTTAAGAGGAGATCACTTGGGCGGGTAGGGAAGGGCGCTCGAAGGCAATGGTGGAACCTTGCCCGTTAGGCGCGCTTTTGCCAGCAACTTCGCGAGCTCCTGATTCGCCGAAGACAAACGTTCTTCCTCGGCTTGAGTCTTGGCGAGATTCTCTTTCAATTGTGCGTTCTCAGATTGTAGCGTACTGATTTGCTGCTGGAGCGCCAGGCTCTTTCTTTGTTCTTCCGCCACGGCCGCCTTGGTGCGCGAATAAAGCCTCAGACCAGTAACGGCCGCACCGATCGCGACGACCAGGGCGACCACCAGCGCTATGCGCACTGCCCACCCCTTGCTGTTTTTATAGCGTCCGCTCCTTGCATGAGCTCCGCCATAATCGCATTGTGTAGCATCGCGTCAGCACGTGGCGCAACGGTCTGGCCAGACGGCTCCAATTCATCTGAAAGCTACGAATTAGCGCCCGCTGATTGCTATAGTTTATCCAGGCAATTCAGGGAGGGGTGGCCGAGCGGTTGAAGGCACCGGTCTTGAAAACCGGCAGCGGCTTACGTCGCTCGTGGGTTCGAATCCCACCCCCTCCGCCACTTGAAGACGATTCGACCCGAGACCCGGCCAGTCTCCACCTTCGTTGATGTTAGCGATTCAACGATGAATGGCGCCAAATGGATGGGTTGGACATTGCGGAGCGCGTTTGTTGAACTCTCGTTTATGTTATCCAGGACCCATATCTTAAACGCAGCAGTCGGTTGATTCGCTGATGCGGCACATTCATCCTCGATGGTAGATGAAGGTTTCGACTGACAGTCAATCGCACGGCATCCATTCGCTTTCTGAGCTTCCTTCTCGCCGGGCGACCCCGAAGATCAGATTTTCGGCTGCGCGCGAAGCGCCAGGGCCACGCGGAATCATGAGCGGTTCGTCCCTGATGTACGATCCGCTGAGGTTTCTCGAAAAAGTGTCTCGTGCTTATGGCGACCTTGTGCGCCTCAATATAATGAACCTGCGAATTTGCCTGGTAGCGCATCCCGACGGCATCAAACACGTTCTGCAGGATAATCATCGCAATTACCAGAAGTCGTTTGACTACAAAATCCTTGCACGCCTCTTGGGCCAGGGGCTGGTGACCAGCGAGGGTGCGTTATGGCTTGGGCAACGGAGATTGATCCAGCCGATGTTCCATCGTCAAAAGGTGGCGGAATTCGGCACTATCATGGCGGAATGTACAACGGCGATGCTCGACTCATGGCGTGGATGGGCGGAGCGAGGAGCGGCCTTCGACGTTATGCCGGAGATGATGCGCCTGACCCTGCGAGTTGTCGGCCGGGCATTACTCTCGATGGACTTGACCGCGCAGGCCGACGCCATTGGCCGCAATATGACGATCGCCAACGAACGATTCGGCAGTATGGGAATGCTGGCATTTGCACCATGGCTTCCGACACCCGGCAACCTACGTTTTCGTATCGCAGCCCGTAACCTGCGAAAAATTGTTCTCGGCATCATCGCTCAACGCCGGAGAGAAGGCCGCGATTACGGGGATCTGTTGTCGATGCTGCTCGAGGCTCGTGACGAAAGCGGCGAAGGCATGAGCGATGAACAATTGCGCGATGAGGTTCTGACTCTGATTCTCGCAGGACATGAAACAACGGCGACCGCGCTTTCCTGGACCTGGTATTTACTTTCACAGAACCCGGAGGCCGAACATAAGTTGCATCGCGAAGTTGATGAAGTTCTGGGCGGACGCGAGCCCTCGATTTCCGACTTGCCGAATCTCAAGTACACAGCGATGGTAATCGATGAGGCTATGCGCTTATATCCGCCGGTGTGGGCTATTGGACGGGCTGCCGTTGGCCACGACGAGGTGATGGGTTACCGCATACGAAAAGGGACCAACCTGCTGCTGAGCCAATGGCTCGTTCACCGGCACCCTAGTTTCTGGGATGAACCTGACCGGTTTAAGCCTGAGCGTTTCGCCGAAGGAGGTGATTCCAAGCGGCCGCGTTACGCCTTCTTTCCATTTGGCGGTGGACCTCGTTTGTGCATCGGCAACCTGTTCGCGCTGACCGAAGCCCAAATTGTGCTCGCGACGGTCGCACAAAAATACCGCTTACGAGTAGTTGCCGGTCACCCAGTTGAGCCGCAACCGTTGGTCACTTTGCGGCCGCGTTACGGTATCAAAGTGACTCTGGAGCCGCGAACCAGGATAGGCGGTTCTCATTTTAATGCCAGCTGGTACAGCCGGCATTAAGGCTCCTCGGCGGTGTCGATCAAATCAGAAACCTATGCAGGAGCGGCAGCCTTGGGCACCTTCGCACGGTTTTTAGCATGACGCGTGCGGGGCGTGATTTTGAGTCGTATGCGGGACGCCGAGCAGGCGCGGCGCTCGGCAGAGACCGCGTGTTTCCACTCGATGATGCGGCGGCGTAGCAAATCGGCATTGATCCCCAGAGCGTCACACACGGTAACGAAACTAAAGCCACCGGAGTTCGTCTGGTCAGCGAGAATCCAACGCTCTGCATCGACAAACAAGCGCCGAGGACGGCTTGATTTTGACAGCGCCCCCTTCTGATAAACGTTCAGTGCGTCGGTAAGTAAGGCAAGCATCAGTCGCTGTTCGCCCGATAATCCGTAGCCACTCGAAATGTCACAGTATTGGCAGGGAAGGATAAAGTCCGACTCGGTTCCAGAGGTAACCGGTGCGCGTGAAACGGCGCAAAGTCTAGAACTCATATGTCCCCCAGTGAGGCCAACCTGACGCGTCGCTATCCGGCACGGTCAGGCCGAACTTAAAACAATCGGCAATAGGAATTGGTTCCCTTCCAGATCGAAAGGGCCAGCTGTGCATTAGCGTCGCGGTCAAGCCTCCCGCGAGGAGTGACCCGCTCGAAAACACGTCTCTCTAAGCAGGTCTCTCACGGGCCGGACCTCGGCGGGTCGCTAGGATCGTGTCCGAAGATGGTCGGCCACTGGCAGACTAACGGCGGTAGTTCTCCAAAATCACCGGGGTTCGCTGTGCAACACACCCTCCCGTTCGAGACGACTTATGCGCTCGGAATCATAACCGAGGTAGTCACGCAGTATCTTCGTATTATGTTCGCCGAGGAGGGGTGCCTCCAGTTCAAGCCGTTTTGGAAAGGCGGAAAAGCGCAAGGGAAAACCTGGTATCTCAAAATCGCCCAGCAGCCGGTCATGAACTTTCTGAACCGTCTCTCGCTCCCGGAGATGGGGGTGATTCATTGCTTGTTCGACACTCAGAATTGGAGCCGAAGGAATGCGGGCTTGCCGCAGGATCTCCACTGCGGTCTGATTATTTGGTAGCTGATTTAACCAACTCTCGATGATCTCGATTACTTGGGGTCTGTTCCGCAGCCGGGATGCATTGTCGGCGAAGCGAGGATCCGTACCCAGTTCAGGCTTTCCGATAATCTCACAGAATTTGATCCAGTGGTGGTCGAGCCAGGCAAAGACGAACAGATAGCCGTCGCGCCCCTTGAAAATGCCTGCCGGGCACAAGGCAGCGTAATGCTGGCCGGTCCGCTGGGGCCGCATGGTACCACCGCTGGCACTCACCATCTCGACGTTCAAATCGTGGTAATGGAAATAAGCGTCCAGCAGCGAGATGTCGAGGTACTGTCCCTGGCCAGTACGAGTCCGATGGAGCAGCGCGCAGGCTATTGCCGCCAGAGCATGCACCCCGGTGGAAACGTCACCCACAGCCAACATCGGAGGGTAATGGGGACCGCCCTCTTCACCGCTGAGCCAAGTCACGCCCGCATACGCCTGGCCGATGTAGTCGTAGCCGGGATCATTCGCCAAGGGTCCGCTTTGGCCAAAGGTCGACACTGAGCACATGATAATGCTGGGATTGAGCTCCCGCACTTTGTCATAGCTGAAACCCAGCCGTCCGATTACACCGGGGGCGAAGTTTTCGACGAGGACGTCCACGCGGGTCACCAATTCGCGCAAAATCGCTTTGGCTGGCTCTGCGCGCACGTCGAGGCAGAGACTCATTTTGCCGCGGTTCTGCTGAACAAAGTATCCGCTGCGTCCGTTCTTCACGAAGGGGACCCCTCGACAACGGTCGCCATCGGGCGCAAATTCCACCTTGATTACCTCAGCCCCCATCTCCGCCATCAGCTTGCTTACCGTGGGTCCCGCGACGAACTGCGTAAAATCGAGCACCTTGAAACCGTCGAGGACGTGTCGGGGCTGACCCTGCATCATCAGAATGAACCTCCCGCAGCTAAGCAGAACTTTTCAGTTGTCTTTGTTCGGTAATACTCCTGTAGCAATCGAACCGCCCAGGCTGCAAATTGTCCGGGTTCTTAAGCCAACGTGACCTGGGATTCAACCCCCAGAGCCCGCGGTCACAACACGGCTCTGCCGCGCGCCCGGTATAATCAGCGATCGGTGCCCGATGCAGGCCGGTCAGTTCAGAGCGAATATGTCGCTCGCTCAAGCCCGAGACGATACCGCGCTGCGTCGATCAGGTTTTGCATCAATGCCACAACCGTTGCCGGTCCGGTACCTCCCGGATTCGGGGTAATCCACCCAGCCACGTGCTGGACGGCTGCGAAGTCGACATCACCGACGAATCTGCCATCAGCCAAGCGTCGGAACCCGACGTCAACCACGCAAGCACCAGGCTTTACCATCGCGGTCGTAATCAGGTACTCATGGCCGGCGGGGACGGATCCCGCGCACGAGATGAGGATATCAGCGCGCCGGCAAACCTTGGGGAGCTCGCGTGTATGGCGATGACAACAGGTGACAGTCGCGTTCCGCAGCTGGCTGTTAAGGATTAGTGATAGTGGTTTGCCGGCGATATCACTGCGCCCGATAACCACCACTTCGGAGCCGTCCACAGGCACCCGGTAATGGTCGAGAAGAGCCAACACACCGCGTGGCGTGCATGGGATAAACCGTGCCGTTCCACGACGGTAAATATCTGCAATGTTGGCCGCGCCCACTGCGTCTACATCCTTTTCGGGCGCGATCACGTCAAAAAGTTCGAGCGCATCAACGTTCTGAGGCAGCGGAAGTTGAATCAAAATACCGGTGACCCTTGGGTCCGCATTCAACTGACGGATCTCCTCGACCAAACGCTCGGTCGTGGCCTCTTGCGGTGTGAGCGTGAGCAGGGTGGTGTGAAAGCCGAGTTCCTGGGCGAAGCGTCGCTTATTGCGCACGTATTGGCGTGAGGCCGGATCATCGCCAACCTGTACAGCGGCCAAGGTCGGCTGATAATGGTATTTTTCCCGCAATTCATCCGCGTAACGACGCAATTCCGGCCTTAGGTGATCGCTCAACTTTCGGCCATCCATAATTATTGCTGACATGCAATTTCGACGCTCTTTCAACGCTAGTGATGCTGGTCCGAGCTTACACCACGACAACGCATTGCGCCGGCGCTAGCAGTTGCGGGATGTCAGCCCCATTTGCAGATCTTTAGCCGGATTGGCCCTGCCGCTTGAAGCTTCCCCCAAGTAGATTGTAGACGCAAAACGCGCCCGACTGTATCAAGCACCAGTTTCGGCCCGCGGTTTCGCCGATGTGTGGTGGCTCGCTAAACTAGGCAGCGTGTCAAAAAGGGTCAAGCGTACTCCGCTCTATGCGTTGCACCGTGCGTTGGGCGCCAGGATGACTGAATTCGGCGGCTTCGAAATGCCACTCAGCTACAGTGGCATAATCGAGGAACATCGCGCGGTGCGGCAAGCCGCCGGAATTTTCGACCTCAGTCATATGGGAGAACTCGAGTTGCGAGGAGATGCGGCTCTGGGTGTCCTTGAATATACGCTGACTAATTCGGCGAGACGTCTCGCCGATGGCCAAGCGCAATATACGCTTCTTTGTGCGGACGACGGTGGCACGCTGGACGACCTAATCCTGTACAGGCTGGGACGGGACCGCTATCTGCTCTGTGTTAACGCTGACAATATAGCGATCGACCGCGAATGGCTTTTGCCATACTGTCGCCGCTTCGGTGTTGAACTCGTCGACCTTAGCGAGGAGCTTGGTTTGGTTGCTATCCAGGGTCCCAAAGCGGCAACGATCCTGTCCAGGCTATCGCCGATCAGGCCGGGTGAAATCGGCCGGTTCCATGCTCAGAGTTGCCAGCTCGCCGGATATTCCTGCATCGCTGCGCGCACCGGTTATACAGGCGAAGACGGCTTTGAGATCTTCGTGGCAGCCACACACTCAGCGACAATATTTGATGCGTTGCTACAGGCCGGTCGGGATGAAGGGCTGCTACCATGTGGACTGGGCGCACGCGATACATTGCGACTGGAAGCCGGACTGCCACTTTACGGTCACGAACTGAGCCGCGCCATTTCACCGCTTGAAGCCGGTTTGGGGGCGTTCGTTAAATTCGGGCGCGGATTTATCGGCGAGTCCGCCCTCGCCGCGCAAAGAGACCACGGTCCAAGTCGGCGCCTGATCGGGCTCGAGACCGCTGATGGCAGAACGATCCCGCGTCAGGGGTATCGCATCTTTCAAGACGATAGTGAGGTTGGCGTCATAACCAGCGGCAGCTTCGCTCCAAGTTTCAATCGGCCGCTGGCAATGGGCCTGGTCCAGAGTCGCGCAAACACTGAATCGGGCGCGCCAATCTCGGTCGAGGTCCGGCGGCGGATGGCTCCGGCGAAGATTGTTCCTCTGCCCTTCTATCGGCGGTCGCACTGACTGCTAAAGGCCGTGCCCGTAGGCTGACTGCTATAGCTAATTGTGTTCGGAGTGACATGGCCGGCTCATTGCAGATTGGCGGTCAGCGTGCCTTCCCCCTTCCATTGTGCGGGATCGTGGCCGAAGATTAGCTGTACGCCACTCCTTTCCATGCTCCGAAAGCGTTCGATAACCCGCCGCATTGAATCAAAATCATGGGCGAAGGGTGGCAGTATCATCTCTTCGAGCACTTTGCGCATATAGCACGAGTCCGCGGTCAGCAGCAGTTCGCGATCGGCGAGCCGCACTCGCAACGATTGATGGCCCGCTGTGTGACCGTACGTCGGAATACACACAATCGACCCATCGCCGAACAGATCGTACTCACCATCGATCAACTGCAGCTGATGACCCAGGTCAAAATCTGCCCGGTTGTAGCCGTTGCGCTGAGCGATCTCAGGATCCCGGGCAGCCTCCCATTCCCGTCGCTGTAAAATCAATTTCGCATTTGGCAGTTCGATATTTCCGCCGACGTGATCGAAATGGAGATGAGAGTTGATCACGAAGTCGATCCGTTCGGGATCGATCTGATGAGAACGCAAGCGAGCCCCCAACTCCTGGCCGGGCAGATAGTGCACCTGAAAAAACTTGGCGAGCTCTCCGATCCGGGTTGGGCTGGTTTGTAGTTCTCGATGTAGTCCCGTGTCAAAGATCACCCGTCCCTTGGGATGCTCGATTAGAAAGCTCGGTATCGGTATCTTAATCCGCCCGGGTTGCTTGGCGAGTAAGGAACGTAGCTCGGTCTCGAGCCATCCACAGACCATCGGCATTATTCGGACTGTCATGCTTTCCTCGTCGGTCTTTGCGTGGCCTACCGGCCACCCTTGCCTCTGCTGTCGTTGACCGGCTGTTAAGCACTAGTTCTCAACAGGGTTCGGCCCCAGGGTCGGGTCGCGCACCAGGACACCGTTGCGATAGAGTTCGCGAATCTCGCTGTCACTCAGATTCAGGTAGTCGCGCAGCACTCGTTCGTTGTCCTCACCCAGTCGCGCGGCGCGCAATTCCATACGATCAGGCCAGGCCGAAAACTTGACCGGAATCCCAGGGATCGCCAGACGCCCGAGCAGAGGATCCTCGACCCATCTGACAGTCTTCCGCTCGATGAGGTGCGGATGAGCCATCGCCTCATTAACCGTAAGCACTGGAGCGCACGGTACACGTTCGCGGTCCAAGGCGGCCAGCGCGTCATCGCGAGTAGGGAAAGTGGCCAACCATTCCTCAATGATTTTGGTCAGTTCGCGGTAATTGGCTGCGCGAGCGCGGGGCTTGGCGAACCGTGGATCGTCGGCGAGGTCCGGGCGATCCATTGCCCGCAAGACTTGCGGCCATTGGTGAGGGGTGGTCAGGATCGTTATGTACTGGTTGTCGCGATATCGGTAGATGCCCAAGGGCCCGACGGCCTTCGGTTGGCCGCCTTCACGAGTTGGCCGCACCTTGTCGCCTGCCAGCGCGATCTTCGGCACATGCTGATCGTGCATGTGAAAGTACGTATCCAGCAATGAACTCTCGAGATACTGACCTTCCCCGGTGCGCTCGCGATGCAACAACGCTGCGCAAATTCCCATGGCGGCTGCCACGCCGGTTGAAACATCGCCGATCGCCATCGTCGCCATCGCGGGGCCCCGGTCCGGTTCACCCAATCCGTCGGTGATCCCGGCATATGACTGGCCGATATGGTCGTAGCCGGCCTTGCTCGACAGCGGTCCGGTTTGTCCGGCCATGGAGATCGAGCACATGATGATCCGAGGATTGACCTTTCGCACGCTTTCATAAGAGAAGCCGAGGCGACCGATCACTCCGGGGGCAAAATTTTCGACCAGCACATCGAACTTTGGTAACATGGCGGTGACCAACTCGCGGGCGCGGGGTTTCTTCAGATCGATCGCGAAGCTCAACTTGCTATGATTGTGCTGAAAGTAATAGGTGCTTTGGCTGCTATGTTTATAGTCGGGATGGAGCGGCTTGAAGCCGCCGTCCCTCACGCGATCGCCTTCAGGAGCTAGTTCGAGCTTTACGACTTCGGCACCCATCTCCGCCAGCAGCCGGCCGCAGGTGGGCCCGGCCACGAATTGGCCGAAATCCAGCACTCGGTAACCTTCGAGCATCCTCGGGCCATTCATCAGGAAAATTCCTCCGCCTCAATTTGGGACCGGAAAGAACCTACAGGATTGCAGTGTTCATCGTCCATGGTCCGAGTTCACTATTCTGGCGGCCAATAGCTGGCGGGGTGAGGTCAGGGTAGGCGAAAGCCGCACTAAAATGTCCCCAACCCCGCTTCGATTCAGTTTCGTCGCCAGCTCTAAAAGGACCGCATCCGCCGCTAGGGGCGCAGCAACCATTCGCTCAGATCAAGCGACATGGCTTCCCCGTCGGTCAGGATTAACGACTTGGGCGATCGCCGAAGTTGAACCTTCGAGACTTCCAGATGTCGCGGCAGCACGTAAATCAAGTCGCCCGCACTGAGCGAGATAATGCGTACGCGCTCGTCGCCATGACGTTCGGCACCTGATATCTCGTAGGGGCTTAGGTGAAACGGGATACCGCGAACTCGAATCGTGCCCTCGTCGTATTCCTCGATAACTCCGACGAAAAGTCTCGTGTTGTCGTCCTTGAAAAGCTTGCGATCAATTATCAGCACTCGGTCACTGTCGCGCAGGGCCGGCATGGTCCTCCTCCGAGCGCCATGGCGGCGTTCGAGTGACTACGATTGTACGCGGGCGCCGAACCGAAATCGACGTCAGGAGGCAATCGCGTGGGGACGTCGAGCGGGAATAGCCGCCGCGCGACCTTGCGCCGTCCGGTCGGCTTTACCTTCCGCCCCAAAGCGCCACCCGGTACATTATTTGGTATCGGTCTTTGATGCAAAGTTGCCCACAGTCACGTGCTTACGCTCGACAACATTTCGAAGTCATTCGGTGGCCGAATCATTTTTGACCATGTGACGTGGACCGTCGCGGATGATGCCCGCGTCGGCCTGGTTGGACTTAACGGTGCCGGCAAGTCGACTTTGCTCAAACTTATTGCCGGCAAACTCGAACCCGACTCAGGACGGATTACCAAGCCGCAGCGCAGCCAGATAGGTTACCTTGAGCAGGACGCTCCCGAGATGGGAGGGCGCTCGGTTCTTGACGAGACCTTGGCCGCGCTGGCTGACATGCGCCAACTCGATCAGCGCAGGCTCGAACTGGAAGACATTCTAAGCCGTGAACATTCGGGGCCGCGCCATGACGCCGCTCTGCACGAGTACGGGGAAGTGCTGCACGAGCTCGAGCGCCACGAATTCTATACGGCCGAGAGTCGCGCTATTTCCGTCCTCTTCGGTCTTGGCTTCAAACAAGCAGATCTCGGACGCGACGTCGCTGAGTTCTCCGGCGGCATTCGGATGCGCATAGCTCTGGCCAAAGTGCTTCTGCAAAGGCCTGAATTTTTGCTGCTTGACGAACCAACCAACCATTTGGACATCGAGGCTCGCAATTGGCTCGAAGACTATCTTGACAGCTACTCAGGTGGCATCATCGTCGTTTCACATGATCACTACTTCCTCGACCGCGTGACTCGCCTGACCGTTGAGGTTGCCCGCGGAAGCTTGACTGAATATCCCGGCAACTATTCCTTCTACCTGGCCGAACGCGAGCGACGCTTTGCAATCGAACTGAGTGCTTATCAGAAACAGCGCGAAGAGATCGAACGCATCGAGGCCTTTATCGGCCGTTTCCGCTATCAGGCGAGCAAAGCGAAGCTGGTCCAGAGCCGCATCAAACAGCTCGAAAAGATCGAGCGGCTTCAACCGCCAGCGGGCATCGAACGGCCGCCCGCGATCAAATTCCCCGCCTGCGAGCGCAGCGCCCGGCGCGTCATAGAATTGCACAATGTGGTTAAGCGCTTCGGTGCGCTCACCGTGTACGACGGCGTAAGCCTCGCGATCGAACGAGGTGCGCGAATCGCTCTGGTCGGTCCCAACGGCGCAGGTAAATCGACGATGATGAGGATCCTCGCAGGCGTCGAGCAGCTCACCGCCGGTGAGCGCGTGGTGGGCGACCGCGTCCGAATCGGCTACTTTGCGCAAAACCTATCCGAAGCTCTGAACTACTCCAACACGGTTTTTGCCGAACTCGCCAATCATGCCGAGGGGATGACTACCACCGAAATTCGCAATCTGCTTGGGGCGATGCTGTTTTCTGGTGATGACGTCAACAAACGCATCGCTGTTCTCTCGGGCGGTGAGCGAGGACGCCTGGCCTTGGCCAAAGTGCTGGCCCATCCCAACAACTGTCTACTGCTCGATGAGCCCACCAATAACCTTGATATCGTCGCCAAGGAGGTCCTGCTCAAGGCCCTCAAGGAATTCCCCGGCACGGTCGTGCTGGTCAGTCACGACCGCCACATCCTTAACCAGCTGGTTAATGAGGTGATCGAAGTCGGCCACGGCCGCGCCCTTCGCTATTTAGGCAATTATGATGACTACCTGGACAAGAAGATGACCGAGCAGGCAGCGATCGATTTCCAGGCCGTGAATCAGACAAGTCCTAATCTTCCGCCGATGAAGCAGATTCGGCGCGCCAAGATCGCCGATGACGTGGTAAACCCAAGCGCCGCCGGACGTGAGCGTAACCACAAGCCCGGACTACTTCAACGCCAGCTTCAGCGCGAACGCGCCAAGCTGCTAAAGGCGCGGGCCGAACTTGAAGCCAGAATTGAACAAAAGGAGTCGGAACTCGCCGCCCTCTCGTCCGAGATGAACGATCCGAACTTTTACCTCGCGCGCCGGGATGCCGACGCCATTATCTCCCGGTATGAGAAACTGGGTCGCGAAATCGAGGGGTTATACGAACGACTCGCCTCGTTTGAAGATAGCGGAGAGTAGCTGCGTTTCCAGTCGAACCCCGGGTCGCTGCTGCGCCGATTAGTCCACACTTTTGTGCGCGCGTCTGGGTGCGAGTATGCCCAACAACTGCGACAAAGTCGCGCGCATTCGATGACGCGGCACGATCGCGTCCAGCATGCCGTGACGAAGTAAAAACTCCGCCGTCTGAAACCCGTCCGGCAGCTGCTGATTAGTCGTCTGTTCGATAACCCGACGCCCGGCGAAGCCAATTATCGCGCCCGGTTCGGCAATGTTTAGATCGCCCAGGCTGGCGAAGGAAGCGGCAACGCCTCCGGTAGTCGGATCGCACAAGACCGACAGATAGGGGATGCGAGCGTCGCGCAGGCGCCCCAATGCGGCTGAAACCTTCGCCATTTGCATTAGTGACAGCGCGCCTTCCTGCATGCGAGCTCCGCCGGAGGAGCTGAAAACGACCACCGGCAGGCGCCGCGCCCGAGCATGGTCGATCAGTCGAGCGAGTTTCTCGCCAACGACAATTCCCATGCTACCCCCCATAAAGTTGAAATCCATCACGGCGAGCGCCGTAACCCGCCGGTCGATTTTCGCAATACCCGTCACGATCGCATCATTGCGACCGCTTGCTCGCCTTGCCGTCTCAAGCCGCTCGGAGTAGGGGCGAGAATCGACAAAAGACAATGGATTCCCCACCGCCAGGTCAGCGAACAACTCGCGCCAACTGCCACGGTCGACCGTGATTGCCAGTCGCTGTTCAACAGTGAGGCGCAGGTGATACCCGCATTTCAGGCAGACATTTAGATTGCGCTCAACCTCCTTGCGAAAGGCGATCTCTTTGCAGCCCGGGCACTTGACCCAGATGTCGGCTTGCACGTCCTGGCCAACGTTGCCGCGGTCCGGAGCTGATGGCGTCTCGTTCAGAGCATCCGGTGACGGCTGCCGGGCGGAACCTGGCGCAGCTCCAGGGGCAGGACGCGCGAGCTTTGCTGTAGTTCGCGGTTGCTCAGAGTTAGCTTCTTCGCGCATTTAGCTATTCCTGTTTTGGGGTGCGGGCGCCGACAATCGCCTGCTTGAGTGCGGCGGCGAATTCCCCCACCATTGTCACGAGTCTTTCTGAGGCGGCATTTGCCTCTATGAGTTGCGAGAAGGCGCTGCCCACTACTACCGCATCAGCGAAGCGAGCTACGGCACCGGCCTGATCTGGGTTCGAGATGCCGAAGCCCACCCCAATAGGTATTTGCGTGATCTTTTTCAGAGCCTTCACGTTCTGCTCGAGATCGGATGGAAGCGTGTGGCGCGCTCCAGTTACCCCGGTCACCGACACATAGTAAAGAAAGCCGGTCGCCGACTCTGCGATCACCTTGCTGCGATGCGGCGGAGTGGTGGGCGCCAGAAGATAAATCAGATCGAGACCCTCGGCCCGTGCCGGTGCGGCAAGTTCAGCAGCCTCTTCCGGTGGCAGGTCCACTGCCAGCAAGCCATCGACACCTGCGCGTTTGGCGTCTACACATAACCGTTCGCACCCATAGCGAAAAATCGGGTTGAAGTAGCCGAACAGAATTATGGGTATCTGAGTATGCCTTCGCAGCTCTGTCACCGTCGCGAGGATCCGGGGAAGGGTCGCACCAGCGGCAAGTCCGCGCGCGCAAGCTCGCTGGTTAGCGGGGCCGTCGGCCATAGGATCGGAAAAAGGTACTCCTAACTCGATCAGGTCCGCACCACGGGCTTCCAGTTCAAGCACCAATTTTTGAGTATGCTCAAGGTCCGGATCGCCCGCCACGATGAAAGGAATCAGCGTGCTTTGATTGCGGTCCGCCGCCGCGGCGAACTTCTGGTAGATGCGGCCCTCCCGCCCACGCTGGTCGGTGGCTTCGTCGCTCATCACAGGCTGACACCCTCGGCGCGCGCAACCGTTTGCATATCCTTGTCGCCCCTGCCGGAGAGATTGACGATCATCAAATGATCACGTGGGAGTGTGGGTGCCAACTTGGCCGCATAAGCAACCGCGTGCGCGCTCTCCAACGCCGGGATGATTCCCTCGGTCTCCGCCAAAAGCTTTAATCCCTCGAGTGCCTCGGCATCGGTGACCGAGGTGTATTCGGCGCGGCGCGTATCATGGAGCCACGCCAATTCCGGCCCGACGCCGGGATAATCCAACCCGGCCGCGATCGAATGAGTCTCGCGGATCTGACCCATCTCATCCTGTAATAGGTAAGTGCGATTACCATGCAGCACTCCCACCACACCGGCAGAGATCGTTGCTGCATGCTGTGATCCGCCGAGTCCGAGGCCAGCTGCCTCAACCCCGATCATTCTGACACCCGCGTCCTTGAGAAAGGGGTAAAACAGACCAATGGCATTTGAGCCGCCGTTAACGCACGCGACGAGGACGTCGGGCAAGCGTCCTTCGCGCCGCATTATCTGCACGCGGGCCTCGCGCCCGATGACCGACTGGAAATCGCGCACCATCATGGGATACGGATGTGGTCCGGCGGCCGTTCCAATCAGGTAATAGGTATTACGGACGCTCGCGATCCAATCGCGCAGAGCCTCATTCAGCGCGTCTTTGAGGCTCTTGCTGCCTGAATCCACTGGCGTGACCTTTGCCCCCAGCAATTTCATCCGAAAGACGTTCAACGACTGCCGCTCGACGTCCACACTCCCCATAAAAACTTCGCATTCCCGCTTGAACAGCGCAGCCATGGTTGCGGTCGCGACTCCATGCTGGCCCGCACCCGTCTCGGCGATGATCCGCGACTTGTTCATGCGTACCGCCAACAGCGCCTGCCCTAGTGTGTTGTTGACCTTATGGGCGCCGGTATGGCAGAGGTCTTCGCGCTTGAGATAAATCTTGGCCCCTCCCAGTCGAGCGCTGAGGTTCGCACAATAGAACAGAGGAGTGGGGCGCCCGATGTATTCGCGGGCGTAGGTGCGCAGCTCCCGGCGGAACTTGGGATCGCGCCGCGCTTCCTTGTAAGCTTGCTCCAGCTCGATCAACGCCGGCATGAGCGTTTCGGCCACATATCGTCCTCCGTAAGGACCGAAATGTCCTCGGCTATCCGGCAGATTTTGCATTAAGAATGAAACTCCTCAGTTTGGCTGGATCTTTCAGTCCCGGGGCTGATTCAACACCGCTGGCCACGTCAACTGCGTACGGACGCAAAGCCACCGCCTCGGCCACGTTGTCCGCGTTCAGACCCCCAGCCAGAAACACCCGATCAAGCGCGAGCCCATTTAACTCCCGCAGCGGGCGAGCCTGACCAGTACCCCCGAATAAATTTGGATGCCAGGTGTCAAACAACAGGAAATCCGCATGCGGGCACTCGATAGGCTGGCTTGCTACGATATGGTTTCGTCGAATGGCACGGATTACCTTAACCGGCCATCCGCGCAGCGCATCATCCTCCTCATCACCATGAAATTGAAGATAATCCAGCGCCAGTGCCCGCCTCCTTTCTTCGACGTAGTCGCGGGTGGCATTGACAAAGACACCAGCGACCTCGCACCGGTTACCGAGAGCCCGACGAATTCGGCGCGCCTGTTCCAGCGTAACGAAACGGGGACTAGCGGGAAAGAAATTGAGCCCGACAATATCGGCTCCCAGGCCGATGGCCAGCTCAGCGTCCTCTACACGCGTAACCCCGCAGATTTTAATGCGCACTGTCATCCGGTAAGCACATAATTAACCAGTAGTTCAGCCTAATGCGCCTTTGACCCAGGCTGGGAGCCGTCAAAACAGCCAATCAGGGTGGCTAGTTTGGCGCGCGGCTGGCCTCCGCGCAAAAGACTCTCGCCAATGAGAAAAGCGCGCGCACCGTCCGCATAGAGCCGCCGAATATGCTCAGGAGTTTCGATTCCACTTTCCGCCACAATGAGAGCGTCGCCCTGATACTCACAAAGCAGCCTGGAGGTCGTGGCAAGATCGGTGCGGAACGTGTGCAGGTCGCGATTGTTGATGCCAATAAGTCGTGCGCCAAGTCGGCGCGCGCGCGCAAACTCTTCCTGATTATGCACTTCGATCAGCACCGCCAGACCCAGCTCGTCGGCTAGTCCAGATAACTCCGCCAGCTGTTCAGCTGCGAGCATCGCCGCTATCAACAGGACACAGTCGGCGCCCGCCGCCCGACTTTCATACAACTGGTAGGCATCAAAGATGAAGTCCTTGCGCAGGAGAGGGAGCTCGACGGCACGCCTGACCTCGGTTAAATCCGCGAGCGAACCTTTGAAATGGCGATCGGTTAATACCGACACGGCCGCCGCCCCCGCCGCTTCATAGTCGCACGCCACACTTGCCGGATGGAGTTCCGGCAAAATGTCCCCTTTGCTCGGTGACGCCCGCTTGACTTCGGCGATGATAGCGGGCTTGTGACGCCGCAATGCCTGGATGAAGTCTCGCGGCCGTGCACTATTAAGCGCTGCAGCCTTGATCTCTGCGAGCGGCACCCGTGCGCGCTCAAGCGCCAGCTCCGCGCGCTTCGCCGTGAAGATCTGTTCGAGTATCGATGTCATTGATAGAGGTCCATTCAAGGCGCTTTCGATTGCAAGCTGACGTCGCGCATTGCTTCGAGTACCGAGAGTGCACTGCCCGACGCCAGAATCTCTCTGGCACGCTTTACTCCATCTGGCAGAGTCGCTGCGCCCTGTCCGATGTAGATTGCGGCGCCGGCATTGAGGGCCAGCACATCGGCAGCTGGGCCTGGGTCACCTGCCAGAGTCGCTTCAAGCAGCTCGGCGGCACTGCGCGTATCGGCTGTGAGAAATTGTGCTGTTCCAGCCGGCGAGAGACCAAAGTTGCCTGGCGATATCTGGTATTCCTGGAGTTCATGGTCGCGCACCTCGATGACGCGCGTTGCGGTAGCTAGCGAAATCTCATCAAGTCCATCGTGACCATGCACTACCATTGCGCGCTCGACGCCCAAAGCCGCCAGCGCCATTGCCATTGGCCGCATCAGCCGCTCATCCGCGACGCCCAGGAGCTGGTAGCGCGGGCGAGCCGCGTTGGCCAGAGGCGCCATCAAGTTGAAAATGGTGCGAACGGCAAGAGTGCGCCGCAACACCGCCAACCGAGCTAGTGCGGGGTGATAGGCTGGCGCGAAAACGAAGCATATCCCCGCCTTTTCGAGACAGTTGCGCAGTCCTGCCGGATCTAAATCTATCCGCACGCCGAAGTACTCGAGCACGTCGGCGGCGCCCACATGTCCGCTGACCGCGCGATTGCCGTGTTTCGCCACGCGTATCCCTGCGGCCGCCGCCACGAGCGCCGCACCTGTGGAGATATTGAACGTGCACGCCCCGTCGCCGCCAGTCCCCGCCGTGTCGAGCAAGGGGCTGTTGCCAAGGTCCAGCGGGCGTGCACGTTGGCGCATGGCCCGGGTGCCGCCAGTCAGCTCGAGGGCGGTTTCGCCTTTCATCTTAAGGGCGACCAAAAGGCCGGCCACCAATACATCCGGCACCACGTCGTCTAGAATCTCGCCGATTACCGTTTCCGCTTCGTCAGCGCTCAGGGAACGACCTCGAAGCACCGCTTCAAATGCCTGGCGAGCCGTATCCATCCGCGTCATAGCTTGTTATCCGCCTGGTGCAGACCGGGCCGCCTTATGCCTTTCTGTGGGCCTCCACGAGGCTCAAAAAATTCCCTAGCAAGTTCTTTCCCTCCTGTGTGCCAATCGACTCCGGATGAAACTGAACGCCTTCAACCAGATGCTGACGATGACGCAAGCCCATAATCTCGCCCTCGGCGGTTCTGGCGCTGACCTCGAGAGCCGGCGACAGGCTATCCGGCTCGACCAGTAGCGAATGGTAACGCATTGCCTCGAAGGGGTTCGAGAGTCCGGCAAAAATCGTCCTTCCGTCGTGCCTAACCGGCGAGGTCTTGCCATGCATCAGGCGAGACGCGCGAACTATCCTCCCCCCAAACGCCGCTGCGATGCACTGATGGCCGAGGCAAACGCCCAGGATGGGATAGTGGCCCGAAAGCTCTTGCAGGAGGGATACGGAAACGCCGGCGTCAGCGGGGGTGCCCGGTCCCGGCGAAATCACGATCGCGTCGGGCGCCAGCATGCGCGCGCCGGCGACATCCAAGGCATCGTTGCGGCGCACGATTACTTCTGCTCCCAATTCACCGAGATACTGAACGAGGTTGTAGGTGAACGAGTCATAATTGTCGATCATCAGCAGCTTGAGTCTCACGGCGATCCTTCTCCTGAATTCCTGCCGAGCACACAGATTTTGTTGGGCAAGAGCCATCGCGCAGACTGGGCTCGGTGCGCCTTCGACGATAGCGAGAAGCTCTGTTAATGCTCTCCACCGCTCAACTCATTGGCTGCTATTGGGCAGGAAGTTTCGAACTGCCGGGCCGCGCTCAGCGCGCGAATCATAGCGCGTGCTTTGTTGCATGATTCCTCATACTCTGCGTCAGGATCCGAATCAGCCACGACGCCGCCACCCGCCTGAATATAGACACGATCGCCCTTGATCAGCAGTGTGCGCAGTGCAATCGCCGTATCGGTATTCCCGGTAAAGCTAAAATAACCTACCGCTCCGGCGTAGACGCCGCGTCGAACTGGCTCGAGCTCGTCGATGATTTCCATCGCACGAATCTTAGGAGCACCTGAGACGGTACCCTGCGGGAAGGTAGCGCGAAAGGCATCGAATGCATCCATGCCGTCGCTGAGCTCGCCCACCACGTTCGAGACGATGTGCATTACGTGCGAGTAGCGTTCGACGGTCATGAGCTCAGTCACCTTAACCGAGCCGATCTTCGCCACTCGGCCCACATCGTTGCGTCCCAGATCGACCAGCATGATGTGCTCGGCCAGCTCCTTGGGGTCAGTGAGCAACTCATGCTCCCGTTCGTGGTCTTCGTGCTCATCAGCTCCACGTGGACGGGTCCCGGCTATCGGGCGCAGAGTTATCTCCCGACCCTCGACCCGCACCATGGTTTCGGGCGAGGCGCCGACCAATGTGAAATCGCCAAGCCGTAAATAGAACATATAAGGCGAGGGATTGATCGTCCGGAGGCTCCGATAAAGATTAAACGGATGGGCCGTCAGAGGAGCCTCGAAGCGCTGCGACGGAACGACCTGGATAATGTCCCCGGCTGCAATGTACGCCTTGGCTGCGCGGACCATCGACACATAGTCCTCGCGGGTCATGTTGGAGCTGATTGCTATGTCCTCAAAATGGTCCGGCCGCGAATGAGAAGCTACCTGGAAGCCCGCATGGTTTTGATTCGGCAAAACCGATGCTAACGCTGGTTGAGAGGGGCTGCTGCGCAGCCGTTCGCGCATCTGCTCAATTTTTTGGTTGGCGAACGTGTAAGCCGCCACCACGCTGTTGAAATGATCGAGCGCAATATTAGCGATGATTTTCAGCGTCTGACGTACGTTGTCAAAGACCAAAACGGTGTCGGTAAACATCAGGTAGAGCTCCGGAACGCCCAAGTCGTCGCGCACGCTGTTTGGAATCCTGGGCTCGAACAACCGGACCAAATCGTAGGCGAGAAAGCCGACCGCTCCGCCGAAAAAGCGTGGTAATCCGGCCAGCTCCGGAGCGCGAAATTTTTTAAGCTCCGCCCGCAAGGCCTCGAAACAGTTATCCACCGCGTGCGACTCGATGCTGCCCACCCCTTCGGGCCCGACGACAGAGGGCCGAATGAGATCCATTTGCCCGTCTCGCGCCCGCAATACCATAGAGGGCTCTGTGCCGAGAAATGTATAGCGTCCCCATTTCTCGCCCCCGCGGACACTTTCGAGCAAAAATGAGTAATCTCCGCGTGCGACTTTCAAAAATGCCGAGACCGGAGTTTCGAGGTCTGCGGCAACCTCGAGCGCAACCGGGATCAGGTTGAAACCGCGATGAGCCAGCATTTCGCATTCAGCCAAGCTGGGCGTGAGCATTGTTCACCTCCGGGTCCGGCCCAATCTTAATCGTCATCGTACGGCTCTTGGTCAAAGCCGAAACAGCAAGCGAAAATAAAAAGGCCGCAGGTTGCATCGCCTGCGGCCTGTTTTTTCGGTTCTGTTAAACGACTTACAAAACCCGAGCGCAGGCGACGACGCCAATCGACGAGCGCCAATCCGCCCAAACGTTACGGGTAGTATAGCCGTGCATCGAATTTCACTTAGCTGCTACGGGATAGTCTTGTCAACCACCGAGGGAGATCGCGCCGAAGCTCAAAAATGCTCGTCGGGTGCGATCAAGGCTCATGACGCGCAAACTGGGAAGTGCCTGTTCGTGGTAAATTATACCTGTCGAAATGGCGTTGAACTGCGAAGCGCACCTTTGGCGTGTCGAGGGGACGTAATGGGAGCCGTCCAATTAATCGCGCTGTTGGCTACCCTGTTTATTGGAGGTCACTTCGTTCTTTCTTCGGTGCCAGTACGTGCAGCGATGGTTGGCGCAATTGGCGAGCGGCTGTTTCGCGGCCTCTATTCGCTGATAGCACTAGCGACATTCATTCCGCTGGTCGTGGTCTTTGCGCGCCATAAACATGCGGGGGCGATGCTTTGGAACCTGCGCACTGTCGCCCCGGTGCGATGGTTGGTCTGGCTGATGATGTTAGCGGCAATAGTGATTTTTGTCGCATCTTTCATTACGCCCAATCCTGCCACTATTGGCGTGCCGGCCGGTGACGGTACACCACGCGGCATCCTAAAGCTGACGCGACATCCAGCGTTCGTCGCTTTCAGCCTCTTTGGGTTCGCCCACATGCTGATGAATGGCTGGATCGGTGACATCGCTTTTTTTGCCACGTTTCCCTTGCTGGGTCTTGTCGGCGCATGGCATCAGGATCGCCGCAAGCTACGCGAGGGAGGCGAGCGCTATTGCCGTTTCTTCGACCAAACCTCTTTGATGCCGGGTGTGGCGTTGCTCAGTGGCCGCCAACGGCTGAGTGCGGGGGATTTTCCATGGTTGACAACAGCAATCGGTATTGCCGCCTTCCTCGCACTGGTTGCACTTCACCATCGCCTTTTCGGTGGCTACCCCTTGGGCTAGGTTCTTTCTGAAGCGGGGTTTTTCAAAGGCAAATGCGATAAAGCTTCTGCGCAGAAGTTGGGCGAGTTTCGCGATACTAACGGCAGCATTCAACGTCGACCGCGGGGCGTCGCTCTGCGGTCATCGGTCCGAGCGGTTCAGGCAAAATAGTTGTGTGTTCCGGGAGCTGTTCGGCGCATCGGAGCAGCCGCCGCAGTGCCCTGATAAGGCCTCGGGCCTATCCCCGCGGGCGCGGGGCAACCTGGGGGCTAAATGATCATGCCCGGGACGCATTCAGCTAAGCATTCTCGGGATATCTGCAGAGCTTGAGTATTACAACACTAATCCTACACCCGACCAGTTTGACTTTTCCTTACACATCCCCGGGCGAGATTTTACCACGTGAATAATCTAATCGTCGGTTTTTGCTTGACTTCCGTGCGGACGGGAAGGGCAACATGACGATCGTTGAAACGGATTCAAGTGCAGCTACGGTAGTAGAGAAATATGATGAGGACGAGGGTCAAGAGCGCAGCGAAATAAGAGCCAGCGGTATAAGCTCCTGGAGGCCATTGTTTTCGCTCATCGACTAGGCCCGCTAGGCCTATCGTGAGATATATCGCTAGGAATAAGAGGAATGGGTGATTCATCCTTTAGCCTATCCGTAATTCCAGCCGCATCGATATATCGCTAGGAATAAGAGGAATGGGTGATTCATCCTTTAGCCTATCCGTAATTCCAGCCGCATCAATTAGCATAGTCGCGAGACCTATAATTACAAGTAAGAATGCACAGAACTACACGAACATCGCACGAAGGATGTCAATCCACGTTCTATCGGAATCACTGAAGACTACTAGGCCTTTAAATAGCGGATAACGACTGCGGAGCTTAAGGGTCGGGCCTATCCCCGCGGGCGCGGGGCAACCTAAAACTCCACATCAGACGCACCCGGCGTATGCGGCCTATCCCCGCGGGCGCGGGGCAACCTTGCCCGACACCGACTGAACGGTCATCTCCTCGGGCCTATCCCCGCGGGCGCGGGGCAACCTCCTTCCTCCGTTCCTCATGTATTCGCTCCAAGGGCCTATCCCCGCGGGCGCGGGGCAACCGCTGGTGGATTCCGCGGAGGTATCACTGGTTGCGGCCTATCCCCGCGGGCGCGGGGCAACCGCTTCGGTCTTCCACTAAAGGCTCCCAGTATTGGGCCTATCCCCGCGGGCGCGGGGCAACCCGGGTACTCGCCGCGGTCAAACTCCCGGATGAAGGCCTATCCCCGCGGGCGCGGGGCAACCGTGCCTACATGGTCACGCGCGTTACGTTCTAAAGGCCTATCCCCGCAGGCGCGGGGCAACCCGTAACGCCCAGCTCTTTTCGCCGGGAGCGTAGGGCCTATCCCCGCAGGCGCGGGGCAACCTGGTCTGCACTCCGGGCGGGGATTCCACGGCGGGGCCTATCCCCGCAGGCGCGGGGCAACCGTTTATGGAGACGGCGGCGTCATGCACGTCCGGGGCCTATCCCCGCAGGCGCGGGGCAACCTTCATTCCAGACATTGCCCGCCTGAAACAGCAGGGCCTATCCCCGCAGGCGCGGGGCAACCCGTGCACCTCGCGACCGCACTCCTGACTCGCGGGGCCTATCCCCGCAGGCGCGGGGCAACCTCGTCGGGCATATCGACAAGCTCGATACGCCAAGGCCTATCCCCGCAGGCGCGGGGCAACCCGGTCTTTTTTCAGTTCGTCGTGAATGCGGAAGGGCCTATCCCCGCAGGCGCGGGGCAACCCGAAAAAGGAGGAGGAATCGATGGCGACACAAGGGCCTATCCCCGCAGGCGCGGGGCAACCCCAGTTCCTCCGGAGACTGAAAAGAGTCTAAAAGGCCTATCCCCGCAGGCGCGGGGCAACCGGAACTAATATCTGGGGCCCCGGCTCTGGAACAGGCCTATCCCCGCAGGCGCGGGGCAACCGCTGGCGTGCCTGTGAGTTCTCCGACCTCAGCGGGCCTATCCCCGCAGGCGCGGGGCAACCTACACGACTTCGACGACGGTAAATATCCCGAGCGGCCTATCCCCGCAGGCGCGGGGCAACCTCCATCAGATCCGGGTATTTACCCGAATCGAACGGCCTATCCCCGCAGGCGCGGGGCAACCAGAAGGCTGCGCAGCCAGCGTCTGCACTATATCGGCCTATCCCCGCAGGCGCGGGGCAACCGTCGCGAAACTGACATACCTCGGAGGTATGCAGGGCCTATCCCCGCAGGCGCGGGGCAACCCCAGGCTTCCCAGAGGATACCCAGCAGCCGAAGGGCCTATCCCCGCAGGCGCGGGGCAACCCAGTTTCGCGAACTAACCGACGCTCAGGTCGAAGGCCTATCCCCGCAGGCGCGGGGCAACCCAGTTTCGCGAACTAACCGACGCTCAGGTCGAAGGCCTATCCCCGCAGGCGCGGGGCAACCTGGGAGACTTGATCCAACCAGCTTTTAACCAGCGGCCTATCCCCGCAGGCGCGGGGCAACCCATCCATCGCTATTCCTCCGAAAAAAAAGCTGGGGCCTATCCCCGCAGGCGCGGGGCAACCATGCAGGTCGCCGCAGAGACGCTTACGGCTGCGGGCCTATCCCCGCAGGCGCGGGGCAACCGCTGATACGGATCGATCTCCAGGAACAGATAGGGGCCTATCCCCGCAGGCGCGGGGCAACCGCTCGATCGTTATAGAACCGAGCCCACTAAAGGGGCCTATCCCCGCAGGCGCGGGGCAACCTGTGCCCACCCCCGCATCGAGCACTGGCGCGGGGGCCTATCCCCGCAGGCGCGGGGCAACCCAAGTGCCAGCCGATTAGCACTACGCCGATCACGGCCTATCCCCGCAGGCGCGGGGCAACCCAAGGCCGTCAAGGCGGCCGGAATTTGGAGAGAGGCCTATCCCCGCAGGCGCGGGGCAACCGTGGTTTGGAAACCAATCCTCACGATTTCATGCGGCCTATCCCCGCAGGCGCGGGGCAACCCCACGAATACCGCCGCCCTCAAAGACAAAAACAGGCCTATCCCCGCAGGCGCGGGGCAACCCTCCCCAGTGTGTCTCTCGGAAACTCGACGACGGGCCTATCCCCGCAGGCGCGGGGCAACCCCCCATTCTGGTTGGCTTCAGCCGTTCGAGCCAGGCCTATCCCCGCAGGCGCGGGGCAACCCCACACTCAGAGAAAGGTTAGCGCCAGCAGGAAGGCCTATCCCCGCAGGCGCGGGGCAACCGGTCAGCCCGGGTGGCCCGCACATACTCCTGAAGGCCTATCCCCGCAGGCGCGGGGCAACCCGTTCCCGTCCTGCTCGATACCGTTCCCGTTCCGGCCTATCCCCGCAGGCGCGGGGCAACCCGTAACCGGCTTTACGGCAAAGAAGCTGCCGAAGGCCTATCCCCGCAGGCGCGGGGCAACCCTGCGCTGCAGCTGCGGTCGTGAGGCGATCCGCGGCCTATCCCCGCGGGCGCGGGGCAACCCGGGACGTAGCGGGCGCCGGCGATCCGCACACCGGCCTATCCCCGCGGGCGCGGGGCAACCCGATAGATGAGTTTGTCATTGCCATCCGATGAGGGCCTATCCCCGCGGGCGCGGGGCAACCGGCGAGCGGCAGCAGATCCTTCAGCGTCATCCAGGCCTATCCCCGCGGGCGCGGGGCAACCCGATTCTTCGGACTCGATCCGACCTTCCAGTGGGGCCTATCCCCGCGGGCGCGGGGCAACCGCGCGCGATCACAGACACGATTTGGACCGACCGGGCCTATCCCCGCGGGCGCGGGGCAACCGCGCTAGGCAAGACGCGCTTGACGCCAAGCTCAGGCCTATCCCCGCGGGCGCGGGGCAACCCACGCAAGGCTCATGCCAGGGTAGTGCGGCGGGGGCCTATCCCCGCGGGCGCGGGGCAACCGTTTGAGCCAGCGGAGAAGCCCTACATCGAAAGGGCCTATCCCCGCGGGCGCGGGGCAACCCGCGAGTCGGCGTTTTGGGCTGCACGCGACCGGGGCCTATCCCCGCGGGCGCGGGGCAACCCGTGCCAGTTTCATGATCATCGAACGCCTCTACGGCCTATCCCCGCGGGCGCGGGGCAACCCTACCGCCATGCGTGGCAAAACATACCCTAACAGGCCTATCCCCGCGGGCGCGGGGCAACCTTGTCGAGGACCTTCAACAGATACGTCGCACAGGGCCTATCCCCGCGGGCGCGGGGCAACCTATCAGTCTCTATTCGGCGCTACTGGTGGTTAAGGCCTATCCCCGCGGGCGCGGGGCAACCCCACGGCGTCGCAGCACAATAACGGCGCGACGGGGCCTATCCCCGCGGGCGCGGGGCAACCTGGAAGAGCGCTCGCTGGCGGTATGGAACGCGGGGCCTATCCCCGCGGGCGCGGGGCAACCGGCTCCTATCCCGAGACTGCGCCAGGCCAGCCAGGCCTATCCCCGCGGGCGCGGGGCAACCCTGTTCTCGAAGGTCGCGGTGAAAACCGTGTTGGGCCTATCCCCGCGGGCGCGGGGCAACCGCGGATGATTCCGCGCGCGCGCATATGTTTGCGGGCCTATCCCCGCGGGCGCGGGGCAACCCGGTTGGCTAGGAACCCCTTGATGCCGGCGCGCGGCCTATCCCCGCGGGCGCGGGGCAACCCCAATATCAGTTGTCCGGCGGATGCAACTATGGGGCCTATCCCCGCGGGCGCGGGGCAACCCGCTGTATCCGCATACACTCCAATGGCAAAGACGGCCTATCCCCGCGGGCGCGGGGCAACCTATCACCGAATGACGGTTGCGCGCCCTGCAAAGGGCCTATCCCCGCGGGCGCGGGGCAACCCGTGCCAGTTTCATGATCATCGAACGCCTCTACGGCCTATCCCCGCGGGCGCGGGGCAACCGCGTTGTTGCTCGATGGCATGATAAACGAATAGGGCCTATCCCCGCGGGCGCGGGGCAACCGATATCGCCCGCCGCTGTTTTCAGCCGCGAGCGGGCCTATCCCCGCGGGCGCGGGGCAACCCCGGTTGATTGCTCGGTCGCCAGCCCACCGAAGGGCCTATCCCCGCGGGCGCGGGGCAACCCAAGTCAATGACCCGCCGACGCTGTTTCAAGCCGGGCCTATCCCCGCGGGCGCGGGGCAACCTCTTGCGAGCGCTTCGCGTGTACAAACGTATAAGAGCAACTCTTAACTTGTCAAAGAGCGACCTCAAACCATCGCTGACCGAAACCCGTTATTCGGTCAGGAGCCTTAATCTTCGGACCTCAGATCACGCTTGCGAGCTAAAAAGACGTCATTGCACTCATAGAGTTCGTATGGCGTTGAACCCAGTACAGCTATCTGTTGCCCTCCCGGGGCGAGCGGCTCGAGCCAAGTCATGACAATGCTACCGCCACCAAGCTCCGCGAACCATTCCTCAAGTACAGACCATACCCGCTCTCGCACCGCCCGGTTCATTTTTGGTGCTGTGTAGACTCCTGGCGCGATCTCGAGCATGCAAGAGGCGAGGAAGCCTCGAAACCGTCCGGCTACGTCACGCGTCACCACCACGGTCATCCGAGAAGAGCTCCTTAATCCTGTCAATCATCGATGCGACTAGGTGTTGCTTGCGAAAAGTCCGACCGGCAAGTTTGCGGGTGATGGCTTCGAGCGTCATCAGGGGCGGTGGCGGCTGGCGCTCGAAATCGCGCACCGCAGCGAACGCTACCGGCAAAGTTACCGAATCACGATAGAGATCTGCGATGTCAAGGCAAAAAGAAATTCCCGAAGCCTCATGAATAAAACCGATCTGCGGTATTGCTCCGGCGACGGCGGTTGCAACCATCGCGGCCGCCTCGACCGCCGTGGCGGCGTGGTTAATCGCCTGATTGGGTAGATCGTCATTTTGGGGATTGGAGCGGTCGTAGCGGCGGCCCTCCCACTTGACGCCAAACCGGCGCGTTAGCAAGCGATAAGTTTCACGCATTCGAGCCCCCTCGATTCCACGCAGAGTATCGAGATCGGCGTCGGGCAGCACCTCGCCCAGTCGCCACGCGTACATGCGGCGGACGCAGAGCATCCGTGCTTCTGGGTTAGCCCAGCAGGCGATCTGGCGGCGAGCAAGCGCGGAATCATCCGGGCCAAACGGCATGCTGGCGTAAAGACGCACCCCTCCCTCGCCGGTAAAAAGAATCCCGGTTCCATGACGTGCGGCGAGGCGCATTGCATCGTGGCTTACGGTTACGCCGGGTCCGAGCACGAAGCACGACACCGTCTGGAATGGGATCAGATACTCTCCCGGAGGGAGCGAATCGTCGCCGGCAGCGACAAACCGCAGCGTCCCGTCTTCGACCAGGAGGTTACCGCGGCCAAGCCACATCAGACCGTGCCGATCAATGTGGGGAATCCGCGCAGTCTCGAGACCCAAACGACCCTTGAGCATTTGGTCGGTCCTTTCTCTTCGGTTTGGTTAATTGCGCAGCAACAGCATGCCAAAACCGAAAGCCCGGTGACGGCCGAGACCGCGCCGAATCAGAGCGAGAAACGCTCCTGGCGCCTCGACTTCAAGCACTCCCCTGAACGTAACGTCGGGTCGCTGGCACCGTCGCAGGTGAGCCTCGTTCGCGGCGTGCGCGCGCCGCCACAGGCGCTGGAGTTGAAAGCGAGCGAGCTGGGCGTCGAGCGTGCGCGCGGCGCCGTCGCGGCCGAGTTCGCGCTCAAGCCATTCCCGATAAATCGCCTCTCGATTGAGCCGGATGTCGGCCCCCACCTGCAGACAGCGGTGGATAAACGCGTCAACCTCGCGCGGATCCTCGCCACGGGCGCGGCCGCTAATTCGGACGACCGGGCAGACCCGCGTTTCGAAGCGGTAAATCGCGCCCGTGCGCCATCGGGAGGGCATTGGCTTCGAACACATCGACGCGAGGTCGAGCGTCGCAACGGCCAAAGGATCAGCGAGCGCAAGGGCGCGGTCAGCGAGATCGCGGTGATCATGTCCTGCATAGGCAAGTAGAGTGAGGCGATGGCCACGGCCCCGTTGTGTGATGAAAGGCTTCGGTGCGCTCTCACCAAAGAGTGCCTTTAATGCCGCGTGTACGACATAACTGTCGTCCAGAGTACGTAGAGATAGATGGGTACGCTCGGCGAAGCGCAGCAGCGCGACCTGATCCAACTCCGCGCGAACCATGAACAATTGCTCTTCAAACATCGATGAATTCCTCAGTAAGGAAACGCCGCCCGACATGGATTTGATTAGCCCAATCGCGGTCGTCAGTGACTGGCGTTGCGCCGCGCGACAAAGGCCCCTCAGCCGGAAACCAGGCGCGGAGCTTTCTACATCGGGCTCGCGACGAAAGTGGTGCGGTCAGCAGCGCAGCACGCAGACTATCCGCTCTCGCGCGGCCGACCAAAATTGGCTCTGCAGGAAGGCAGGGCTTGCGTCCAATGAAAAGCGGGCGGGCGGGACTTTGAAGCGCAGCGGCCAGCTTTGCGGTATCCGGTTCAGCTTCAGGAGGTTCCAGCGTAAGCGCTACCGTGTAAACCGCGTCAGCGAGGTAATCGCGCAGGCGGATGTGTGTTCCTGTGCGCGTGGCTACCTCGCCCGCACGCGCTTGAGCCGCTCCCCGCGTTGTCCAGCCCAGGGCGAGGAAGGGCTGCGATAAATCGACGGTTTGGTAATCGCGCACCAGCTCGCCGGTTCGGTCACACCGAACGGCGTATTGAATCCGTTGCTGCAAGCTCTGAAGCGCCGCAAAGTCGCGGTGCTCATAGCCGAGAGCATTGGCCAGCAGCCCCGTGAGCATTGAGCGCGCCGGAAAGCTGCGGGTTACCCCGTTATTATCAATGACGACCCCGCCGAACGAGATGAGCGGAGCGTCGAAGCGCAGGATGATGACGTCGATCATGCGGTCGCCTCCACGTGTTTAGCAGTCCATGTGGCGAGTTCGACGAGGGAGGGCGCAAATTCGCCCTCTGGGATTGCGGATCTCAGTGCGTCAGCGGGGCCTATGGCGATCACCCGGCGTTGGTTTGGTCGTCCGTAGACTTTGCCTACTTCCGCCAGATGGGTGGCGAAGGCTTCGTAAGCGTTGCGAAGCAGATCGGGCTGGGGTGGCACGGGTGTCAGGAAGGCGTTGGCAAGCGTTCGGGGCTGGGCGTCGGATGCCTCGATCATCATCAAATGGGCATACGAGTGCGGAGCGGTCGAGCCCAGCTTGGCGCCCGGCGAGACGGTGGCGATCAGGCTCACCATCCGCCGTGTCAGTTCGGCCGCGAGCTTGTGGTCGTCACTGAGATTCCGGATCAGGCCGGGAAGATCGATCACAACGTAGCCGTAATACAGGCCGCTGGTAAGCTCGGCAGAATTAATGTGACCGCTGCCGAGGTCATTCTCGGGACTATCTTGCGAGAGGTCGTCGACCGCGGTGAAATAATCGCTTTCTGTTTGTTCAGCGTGGACCGTGAAGGCGTGCGCGACATGGATCGCCGCGTCGACGCGCGCCAGAATGTCGCCGGTGACCATGCGGCCGAACATCGCCGCGTCCAGCCCCGCACCCATCTTGAGGGCTTGCAGGTTTTCTTTGAGCTTTTCTTTTCCTTTACCATTGAAATGCTTGTCGAGCGCCTCCTCTACTGCCTCTACGCCGCGGGCCGAGGCGCAGATCTTACTTGCTTCTTTGCAGAGAAAGTCGAGCTCCGGACGCCCGAGGACGGTCACCTGGTTGGTCCGCAGCGGATAGTTCGAAGCATCATCGTTCTCTGACTGGCGCTTCTTCCCGGCCTTGCGGCGCTTGCTCTCACCAAGCACGAGCTCCATCAGCTTTTCGGTTGCCGCTTTAGCGATTGCCGGGTCGACGTTATGCTCGTCAACCAAGGGACGATAGACGAAGCGCTCGAAGCTCCATCGCGAGCGAATGGAGCCCTCGCCGTCAGGGCAGCTTTTAAGTGCGTCGGGATGGTCGACTGTGCGCCAATGACGTTTAAGGCACTGCGATGATATGCGCGTGCGCACAGCGCCACCAAAGGGGATCCTTTTGGCTAAACCGGCGTCGTCGCGGTTGAGCAACACTGCTGGGTATGAGGTGAGAGTGTGAATTTGGATGAAGCGACTCGATGGCATTAATTGCCCTCCTTCTCCTGCTGCCTATAAAGCTGGCGGTAGTAATCGTTGGCGATCCTCTGGCGGACGCTCAGTTCATCACTGCGGCCGTCACTGAGTATGAGTCTTGCCAGGTCGGTTGCGTCGACTGCTGCGCCGCGTGAGACAAGTTGTCGGGTTATTCGGCGAACCTCGTCGAACAAGGCCTCACCGCTGGCGCGCAGCAGACGGTTCAGACGAAGCTCAGAGACTTGGGCTTCGGCCATCGAGCTCCCGAGCCGATGGCGTGGGTCATGGAGATCGCCGAGTTCGGCGAGCGCGCGCAAAATTATTGCCCACTGACGCAGCGCGCTCGCGCGCGCTGGTTCGTCGCTGAGTAACTCTGGATCGAGGCGGGTGATGACGACGCGCCAAAACGCCGAACCGCCATAGTCGTCGGGGGTGAGCCGGCGGAGCTCGGCGAGTTCGCCCGTCGACGCCTCGGCAAGGTCGGCGGCTATCCGTCCGACCAGCGACGAGAGTGATTGGTGCTCAACTGATTGTTCGTCCATCCTTCTCTCCTTCGCCAAGGAATTCGCCCGCGGCCTTGCGCAACGAATATTCGTGGCAGTCGAAGACACGATCGGCGGCAGCACGAGCGCGAAATAGCCGCGCCGATGGAATGGGCGCCGACTCCTTGGCCATCTCGAGTGTTCTGCGTGCGATGTTGAGCAGTTGGCGCAGCCATTTGCGGCGCGCTACGTCGGATTCAAGCTCGAGGTCGGCGAACAGTTCGGCGAAGAAGATGTGGTCGACCTCGTCATCGAATGATTTGATGAAGGGCGAGATTAAGTTATTAGTGGATTTGCTTTCTCCGTCTCCGCCACCCCGCAACAGCGCATTCACCGCCTGCCTAAGTGCTTGCGCAACCTTTTCGATCTCAGCAAGGCGCTTTTTCGAAAGTTCCCCTAGTTCACGGCGACCCTGTTCGGTGGCCAGGCGCAAACGCGCCTTCGGCGGAATAGGAATAAGTCGCTCGTGATAGCCATCCGTCTTACCTTGGTCACGCGCAAACAGCTGGCAAAACAACAAGGGTTCGTTGCCGTCGCCCGGACGGGGGATGCTGGCGCGGCTCGGTTTGAAATCGCCATCGAACAGGACCCTTTGAAGAAGCTCATAGTCGAGGCGGCGGGTTGTGAGCGCGGCGCTATCGTCGACCTTTACCGGGACCCAGGGATCGCCCAGATTGCCCTTAAACTCCGCGGCCGCGAGACGTTGCCTTTTGCTGGTAGTCCAGCGGGCAACGATGCGACCCTCATCGTAAAATAATCGCACACGACGGCAGATCTCGATGAAGAACGGATCGAGTTCCTTGATGTCGAGCTGTTGTACCCCATCCCAAGGCTGCAACCAGACAAAAGCGAGCCCGGTTTCAAAGTCAAAACTCTGCTCGCGTGCGATTTCGTCCCGAGCTTCGAGCAATAGGTCGACGTCGCGTCGAAAGCGGGTGGGCCATGAAAGATCGGCGCAGGTCGCGAAACCTGGACGACTGCCGTAGCCTCCATTCATGCGCGCGATGCCGTAGTTCTCTTTGCCGCCATAACCCTCCATGGTTTGCAAAGCGACCAGCGCAAAAATCCAATGCTCGGGACGCGGCACGGCGATCCGTTCCATCTTGACATCATGGTTCTTCGCCGTTTGCAGAAGATCGATCGCATCTGGTGTGACAGTTGAATTCTTCCAGGTGTCCACGGAGCCTTCCGGGACCGGCGGCTGCATGAAAGCTGGGGCAGCCAAGTCTGGTACAACCAGCGTCCAGGGGCTGTCGTCACCACTCGAAGCTTCGCGAATGGCCTCCTGCCACTGAGTTGATTCGAGCATATCGGCGAGACCCGCGCCGCGCTGATGCAAAACGATGGCAGCCAGCTGAACCAGAAAAGCGTGCCATGCGTGCGATTGATGTGGTTGCAACGCGGCGAACTCGAACGGCTCGTCTTGGCCGAGAGCGGCAAGAACCTGGGGTAGAGAAAGAGTTTGTGCAGGGCGGCCGTACGGTGTGACAGTTATCAGCGGATCGATTAGCAAATTGTAAAGTTTGTCAGGCATCAGCTATATCCTCCTCTGAGGCGGACAAGGATTTAGCGAGGCGCAATCCCAGACGGTCGTAGACGAAGGTACGTTGAGCAAAGTCGAAGCTGATCGCCTGAGGCTGGACGTTCAAGTCCCTTACTTCAACATTGTCGGCGGCTTGCCGCACGAACCATCCGGGTATCGTTAGGCAGTCGATCAGATTGCCGAAGGGTCCGCGCAGCGCTTTACCAAACTCCACGAGGCGGTCGTCCTCCCCAAGCCGCGCGCGGATGCGGGCGTCTAGCGACGATGGAAAGCGACACCAGATGAAAGGTTGATCGCGATCGACCACGTTGAGTCTTGCCAGCCTCCGCTCAGCGATCGCAATCCCGTCGCAGTGTGTAGCATGGGCTCGCCAGCGCTCCCCTAATCGATTCACCACTTCTTTCAAGGCATCGGCATGCGTGGCCGATTCGACCAGTCGGCGATTCATCGCAGGGATCTGAAGGATTGAGGTTTGCTCCAAGACGCACCACGTTGCTTCGAGGATGCGTAAGTCGGCATACACGGTGCCGAGGCCATGCTCACCGAGAGCGGAACCGTCGGGCTTGATGAGTGGTGTGAGGTCGCGTGACGCGGGCGTGAGCACGATTGCACTCGGCTCGCGAAATTTCTCAGGGCGATCGCGCGGATGACGATGGAGGCGGCCAATGCGCTGCAGCAATACGTCCATCGGGCAGAGGTCGGAAACAAGCAGGTCGGTGTCTATATCAAGGCTTTGCTGAACGGTCTGAGTCGCGGCCAGTACCAGGGGCGTGGCGGAATCCTTGCCAAAGCACGATTCCAGTCGGCGGTCGAGCAACTCACGATCGATGCGAGCAAACCGCGCATGATGCGGCGCAGAAATCCCATTGACGCAAAAGAGGCTTGCAGTGAGGTTGCCCGTTGCAGCCAAGCACTCCAGGGCAACCTGTGTGGCAACGCAATCGCGGACCGTGTTGCGGACAACCAGCACGCGGGCGCCGTGTCGCACGGCATCGAGGGCCAGGCTTGCGACGGCCCGGAAGTCATCGGCTATCGGCATGATCTTTATGGTGATTTCGCGACCGGGCGATGCTCGCCTTAGCTCCTCAAGCGGCATCACGTGTTCGGTCGGAAATATGGTGGTCAACGCAGGATAGGGAACTTTGACGGCATCGGCCAGGGAAGGCCGGTGCGATTGGGCGCTTCTGATAGAGTTGAATTGGTCCGTAGCGCGTGAACCGAGTGTTGCTGACAACAGCAGGGCATGACCGCCGGCCGCGAGATGGAAGCGCAGAACCTCCAGGAGAATCGAGGTCATGTAAGCATCTGAGGCGTGGACTTCGTCGACCACCAGGAACTGACGCAGCAATGAAGTGGCGCGCAAGTGCGAATGCGAGACCGCAAGCGCTGAGAGCAGCGCCTGATCGATCGTGCCCACGCTGATCGCCCCAGCCAGGTAGCGCTTGGGATGCTCTGCCGCCCAGCGACGGAAGCGCCAGCGTGCAACTTCGTCGTCTGGCCACAGCACATCGGGCGGGGCCAGAAGATTGGGTGAGGGCTGGGCGTCGAACGGTAAGTAACCGGGAACCGCCAGGATCACGGGTGGTCGCGTCGATTCATCCGGGAAAGCGGTCATGACTACCCTTGCAATCCGCTGATGCATCTGGAGGGCGGCAGTGCGAGTCGGCAAGGCGAAATACATTCCGTCGACCAGGCCAGCCTCAAAGAGCCGGAAAAATCGCGTCAACGCGGCTTCGGTCTTGCCTGATCCAGTTTCATTCTCGAGCAAGGTAAGACTGCCACCATGAACTGCTGGAAGCTCGGTGAGTTGGCGTTGCGCACGATTTGGCGCGAAGCCAAAGATCCGTTCGAACCCGAAGGGCTGATTCTGAAGTCCAGTGCGTACCGCGGTTACGTCGAGTCCTATACTGCGCAACACCGAGGTTGCGCGTTCGCGTGCGAAAGCGATTCGCTCGGAGTCGCTCTCTTCAGCAAAGCGAAAGACGGAACGATCCGAGCCAATCCAGTCTGCAAGCGTCACCAGCCCACAGAAAGCATGTTGGAATTGTGGCTTCGAGGGCAGCGGTCGGTTAGCACTGAACGCGGCCGGAAACCATTCTCGCACCTTGTGGCAAAGTCGTCGGATCCCTTCGAAGGGATCCAGGCCATTGGGTCCCGGGTGCCAGATGTCGCGCCTAGGTCCGGAACCGCCACCTACCTCTACCGGGCGTCCGTGATGGGCGATGGCAGCGCACAACAGTTCGAGCCCCGAGTCATCTTCAGCCCATGCCTCAATCTCTTCCAGAGGCATGCTTTTCAATAACTTGACGTGCTCAGGACTGTCGCTGTGACCAATGACCGCCAGGATCGGCTCAACGTGACCGGCGGCATTGCGTGTATCCGGATGCGCCTTGCTTTGAAAGCCACGGTTGAACTTGCCGGCATCATGCAGTGCGGCCAGCACGGCGAGTCGCTGAATGTCGGCGTCATTCAATTGTTCGCGCCCGCCAAGCTGGGCGAGGCGTTCACGGACCAAAGTGCGCTGTAACAATGCCTGGCAGACGGCAGCGACGTCGGCGCAATGATCGATTAAGGGATGCCACTCAAAATCGGAGCCAGTGTGTACAAGCTTCCCCCAGAAATCTGTGGGAACCCCCTTCAACTCTTCACCCTTTCAACCGCTATGATGGCACGAGCAGGACCATACGACTGCTACGATTGGCAATCGAACTACAAACTGCTTTTAGCAGTATATTATTAGACAAGAAAGGCGATAAAGGGTGATTTCTCCGTTAAAATGACTCCCATCGCCAATAATCGAATATGGCTCAATACTTAGAGCGAATAATTCTTGTCTGTGCTGATAAGATCGTCAGCCGGATAGCACGAGCTCGTGGCGTACCGCCCGAGCATCGACTTCAAGATCGAGACCCTCGACCGGCGGCCGCGCGTGAAACCAAGTGATACCTGCGTGTGAAGCGGCACCCAGTACCGGCACCAGCAGGCTTCGAAGGAGAGGATAAACGTTATAGACGGTGTAAATACTTATCGCCGTTGCCATTTCCCACTGAAGCTCCATCTCAGAAAGAAGACTGCCCAGCACCCGCAGGATACAGTCAAGTTTCTGCCGCAACCCCTCGGGCGAGGTATCTCCTCGCGCCACAATCTGTCTACCGCCTTCGCGAGACGCGATTTCCGCGGCACCAGACAGCACAAAAGAAGCGCCATGGGCGCGCGTCGGCGAAGTATAGTAACAACCGGCGAGCATAGGCTCCTGAACGGGCTCAGCTTCGAACACAACGTTCGTGCGCGCAACGGGATTGGTTCCGTCCAACCCGAGCCCCCACGAACGCAGCTGCTCGACATATGGGCGATTGAATTCATCGAATCCTCGGCTGGATAGAACCTTTGGAATCCGCAGCTCCATGCCGCATAGTGCGCTGAGAGGCCTTTGCACTTCGTGCAAGTGCCGCTCGACTCGAACATAACCCTTGTTGAGGGGCAGTAACGGCAGGAAACGCACGTGCACGATTTCGAATCCTGATTCTGCCGTAACCGCCGCGGAGAAGGGTCCTGGGCCAGGGATAAACGAGTAGTTACCTTTGCTATTCGTCTGGAGCATCACTCCCCTCTTTTGCGGATTGCGCGTGCCTCAGCCGTAACGGCTTCCAAAACCGTACTGAACCAGCGTTTGCGCGCGGCGTGGACACTTAGCCTAGGACCTTAGTATCATGCCGAAATGACAAGCAAATAAGTGGCGGAAACCCAGATTCCGTGACGTCGTCACGGAATGGCCGCCCTGCGCTGGGAGTGAGAATGGAACAACAAGCTCCGATGCTCAAGGGATATCGAGTATTAGACTTTACACATTTCGTTGCAGGACCGACCTGTACCCGGATTTTGGCGGAACTCGGCGCAGACGTTATCAAAATCGAGCGCTCGCTTGCTGGCGACCATGTGCGCGGCCTGGGCCTGCGATCTCCGGACGGAATGAGTACCTATTATTTCCAGCACTCGCATTCCAAGCGCAGCCTCGCCCTCGATCTGCGCAAGCCCCAGGCAAAAGAAATCATTCTACGAATGATTCCAAAAATCGATGTGGTGGTCGAAAATTTTGCGCCGGGCACTATTGGCGAGCTCGGCTTCGGCTATGAGGTTCTAAGCAAAATCAACCCCAGGCTTGTCATGTGCTCTTGCTCGACCACGGGTCAGACTGGACCGCTAAGCAAGCGGCCGGGCTATGATTTTATCGGCGCCTCATTTGCCGGTGTAACCGGTCTGCTCGGAGAACCTGACCGACCACCGATCTGTCCGACTCTGGCAATAGGTGATGTCTCGACGGGCGTTGCGGCCGCGATGGGAATTGGCTTTGCCCTGCTCAACGCCGAGCGCACGGGCAAAGGGCAATACCTCGACGCCTCGCTGCTCGACACCTACTTTCATATGCATGAGATGGCGGTGCCGGTGATTTCAATTCGCAAGGAGAAGTTCACGATTCAACGTAACGGCTCGCAGCATCCCTACGGCAGCCCCTCGGGAGTGTTCAAGTGTCCGGGTGGGTACATCATGTTGCTGGTTCAGGAACATGAATTTCCTCGTTTGGCCAACGCAATGGGGCGCCCGGAACTCGCTGCCGATCCCAGGTTTAAGACCAACAGTCGCCGAGTCAAAAACAACGAGGCCCTCAAACAGATAATTGAGGATTGGTTTGCAACCTTTCCTGATCGCGACAGCGTTGTCGCAGCGTTGGACAAGTTTCGAGTGCCGTGTGCTCCGGTTTGGTCACTGGAGGAGGCGATGGCTCATCCGCATCTGCGCCAGCGCAAAACCATCCGACAGGTTTACGATCCGGCCCTGGGCCAGTTCGAGATCCCAGGCTTTCCGGTTAAATTCTCCGACTGGGCACCCCCGGATGATTTGAAGGCTTCCCGGGTTGGCCAAGACAATGAGGCGGTACTCGGCGAGCTCTTGGGTTTATCGACACGAGAAATCGAAGCGCTGTACGCCGAAGGAGTGTTGCTGAAGGCACAGCCGGCAGCGCCGGAGGTTGTGTCATAACGAACTCGGTCGGCGGATGTGACCGAATGCAGGGCACTTACCGCCGGTGCGAAAAATGGAGGACATAGAAACAGATGGCAGACTGGACTGAGGAAGTCACCCAAGTCGCGGGGAGCAACCTCGCAATCATCAAGGGCGGCACCGGCAAGCCGATTCTGGTGCTTCACGAGGAATTGGGCCATCCCGGCTGGCTCAACTGGCATGCTGCCCTGGCGCGCGAACACACCCTGCTGATTCCCATTCAACCCGCGCTAGGCAAATCCGCTAAGATCGACTGGCTGCGCAACATCCACGATCTGGCGCTGTGGTATTCGTGGGCGTTCCGCGAAAAAGATTGGTTTCCAATCGATGTTATCGGCTTCTCCATCGGCGGGTGGATTGCGGCGGAGATGGCGACCATAAATGCGCGACAATTCCGGCGAATGGTGCTGGTCGCGCCCATGGGAATCAAGCCCCCCGAGGGTGAGATCATGGATATCTTTTCCATCACCGCCCGCACTGCACTTTCTCATAGCGTTTACGATCACGATGCCACGCCGGAGTATGCAAAGCTCTATGGCGGTGAGCGAACACCTGAGCAGTTCGAGGCGTTCGAGGATGCGCGCACTGAAAACACCCGGTTGGCATGGGAGCCGATTCTGCACAATCCAGCGCTGCCTCACTTCCTGGAAGGAGTTACGGGGCTTCCAACCCACATCATCTGGGGACGGCAAGACGCAATCGTGCCTGTAAGTGCCGCGGAGGCTTACCGACAGGCGCTGCGGAACACCGAGGTGAAGGTCACGATCTTTGACCATTGCGGCCATCGTCCCGAAATCGAGAAATCAAACGAGTTCATCAAGTTGGTACGCGAGTTTTTCGCCTAAGCCGCGAGAGCGAAATCGTGCCGATTACAAACCAAGTTTTCCCAGCACGGTGCGCATTTGCTCGGTCCGGCTGCGCGCGCCCTTAAGGAGAAAAACTATGCACATGATGTATTTTACCGAACGTCCTTATCGTGACGTTCCCGAGGACGAAGTAATCCGCAACCGAAGTTTCTTCGGCGTGCCCAATAGCTTTTACGACCCTGAGGTGGGCGCCCGCTATTACAATGAATATATCGACGAAGCGATCTATGCCGAGGAGCTCGGCTTCGACGGTATCATGCTCAACGAGCACCATGGGACGCCCTTTTGCATGGGCGCGGTGATGAATGTCGAAGCCGCGATTCTGGCGCGGGTGACCAAGAAAGCACGCATCGTCCTGCTTGGCAATCCTCTGCCGGTGCTGAAGCACCCGCTGCGGATGGCCGAAGAGCTGGCGATGATTGATCTGATCTCCAAGGGGCGACTGGTGCCCGGCTGGGTCCGTGGCGCGGGCAGCGAGCAGATCTTCAACAACGCCAACCCCGCTTACAACCGCGAATATTTCAATGAGGCCCACGACGTCGTGATTGCGGCATGGACTCGCCCTGGTCCGTTTCGGTGGGAGGGCAAACATTTCCACTACCGCTACATCAATCCGTGGGTGCTGCCCTATCAAAAGCCGCATCCCCCGATTTGGATTCCAGGGGTTATCAGCCCCGAGACGGTAATCTGGTGCGCCGAACATCGATATCCCTATATCGGGCTGGGGACCGCACTGCATTCGACCGTTGAGCTGTGGAACCTATATCAGCAGACGGCGGCGCGTGAGGGCTACGTGGCAGGCTCGGAGAACTTCGGCTATTTGCAGCAAATCCATGTTTCGGATACCGAGGAAAAGGCCCAGGAAGAAGGCAAGGCCGCATTGTTCGGTGGCGGTGCCGCCAACTTCTCGCGTCCTGAATGGACGCTTCCCCCCGGCTACAACTCCAAAGAGGCTACTCGCCGCCTTGCACGCCAGGCCACGGAATACGGGTTCCTCGGCGTTACTTCAGAGAAGTTGGCCGAATCGCAACAGGGCGAGCGGCGCGACCCTAACGAGGCCAAGGGTCGCACTCGCGAGCGGTTGATGCGCGGTGAGGTCAGTATCGAAGAAGCCAAGCGCAAAATTTATGCTCAGTACCAGAAAGCGCAGGATGGCTTGCAGATCATTATCGGAACACCCAAAACGGTGATTCCCAAGCTTAAATTGATTCTCGAGGTGCTCCGTCCTGGGGTTCTTGGGCTGTTCCAGGCGCAGGGCCCTCTTTCCAGGGAACAGCGAATGAACAGCATCCGCCTGATGGGTCAGGAGGTGGTCCCCGCGTTGCGGGAGATTGCCAAAGGACTCGGCATTGTCGACCCGTTTGAGCGGGCACCTGGTTCTCGCCAGTACATCGCGGGGACTCAACTCGAGCCGCTGGTCGACCTCGATGCACTCAAGCGTGCCCCCAAGCGCGACGAGAGCGTCAGAGTCTAGTAATTCGGGGAACCTGCGGGAGAAGCCCGAGCTTTGAGCCGAGACGGTCGGATCCAAGGAGATTACAGATGAACCTGATGTATTTTACCGAACGGCCTTATCGCTACGTTCCGGAAGACGAGTTGATAAAGAACCGCGCCTATTTTGGCCTGCCCAATACATTTTTCGATCGCGAAAAAGGTTCGCAGCTTTATAACGAGTATCTCGACGAAATGGTCTATGCCGAAGAGGTTGGCTTCGACGCGATCATGCTCAACGAGCATCATGGCACACCCTTCTGCATGGGCGCGGTGATGAACGTCGAGGCGGCAATTCTTGCCAGGATCACTAAAAAGGCGCGAATCATCCTCCTGGGTAATCCGCTCCCTACCTTCAAGAACCCCCTGCGGGTCGCCGAGGAGCTGGCCACCATCGACTGCATCTCACATGGCCGGCTGGTGCCTGGATGGGTCCGCGGCGCAGGAAGCGAGCAGATCTTCAATAACGCCAATCCGGCCTATAACCGCGAGATGTTTAATGAGGCACACGATCTGATTCTGGCTGCCTGGACAAGGCCTGGTCCGTTTCGATGGGAAGGTAAACACTTTCACTATCGTTTCATCAACCCGTGGGTGCGGCCGTATCAAAAGCCACATCCGCCGATCATGATTCCAGGCGTTCTAAGCCCGGAGACCGTCGTTTGGTGCGCTGAGCGTCGCTATCCGTACCTGGGTCTTGGGACTGCGCTGCCAGCGACTGCCGAGCTGTGGAACTTGTACGGGGAGGTAGCCGCGAAGCAAGGCTATGAAGCCGGGTCTGAGAACTTCGGCTACCTCCAGCACGTGGTGGTGGCCGAGACTGAAGCAAAGGCCGAGGAACTTGGCAAAGCCCATCTCTTCGGCGGGGGCCAAGGCGCATTCTCGCGTCCCGAGCATACCTTGCCACCCGGTTACAACTCGAAAGAGGCTACCAAACGGTTAGCGCGAACCATGACAGCCGGCTCAGGGGGCTTTCTCGGAGTTAGCTCCGAGCAACTCGGCCGCGCCCAAGGAGCCGGAGAGCCGGAAAATCTCCAGCGTGTTGCAGACAGCACACGCCGTCGTATGGCACGCGGCGAGGTTACGATTGAGGAGGCCAAGCAGGCAATCTACCGAGCCTACCCGAAGGCCGTCGCAGGGCTGCAAATAATTGCCGGTACGCCCAAGTCAGTGATTCCCAAGCTGCGGACTATTCTCGAAGTCCTACGTCCTGGCACGTTAGGATTTTTCCAAAGTCAGGGTCCGGTGAGCTTCGAGGATCGGATGACGAGTATCAGGTTGCTCGGTCAGGAAGTGCTTCCTGCGGTGCGCGAGATCGCTAAAGAGCTCGGTCTGGTGGATCCCTTTGAGCGTCAGCCCGGTCAACGTCCGTATACGCCGGGTACGGCGCGTACGCAGTTGGTCTCTCTGGAGGCCTTGCGAGCCTAGCACAGGGACCGCTCACAGCTTTCGAACCAACGATAGAGCGAACGGCGCCTCGAAGGACCGAGGCGCCGTTCGCTTTGATGGCAGCTTTACCGGCTCATCTCACCAGTGACGACTAATCATGTGAGTGATAATTAAAAGCTCACCGTCGTTCGACAGCGATCCAATTCGTCGGTAATCGGCGGTGAGCTATGCGGTTTCTGCCCCTCATCACGAGCATCTGGCAACTGGCTCAGCTTCTATTGGTACTAACCATGCTGAGTGACCGCTCTGCATTTGCCTCCGAGCCGTCGGTCACGCTTGATACCTACCGATGGGAAATTTCAGGGGAGGGTACAGTGGCGCACTTTGGTTCAAGGCTTAACGACCGTGCCATACAGGCATGGAGTCTATCCGCCCGCCTTTCACTTTTGCCCTTCGGCGTCAGGCGCTGGCGTCGCTTCAGCGGAGTGTTTGATGGAGCTTTCGAAGCCGGGTTGGAGCCGACATTCGAGCGTTTCGCCGTCAGGCATCGAGCGGCTAGCGGATCCAAAGGCGGCTTTGCCAACTATGAAGGTGTCGGCCTCGTGTTGCGCTACTATTTTGTCCATTTTCAGCTGGGGCCGGTAGTGCCTTGGATCGAAGCTGGGATCGCTCCGGGAGGTAGCGATTTGAAAATTGGCCGGGAGCGAAACCAAACGCTACTAACCGGCCCGTTCATGAACCGCATCAAGGGCGGCATTGGCGTTGCTTACTTCATTTCGGAGAATGTGGCTACCTACATCGGGCTACAGGCGCAACACCTTTCCAATGCCGGCTTGAACGGCCCCAATCGCAACTACTCCCTGAATACACCCGTTAGCTTCACAATTGGCGGCTCTTGGTTCTTCCGCTGACCTGTACCAGGCGGTTGAGGGGCCGTTCAGGGGGCAGTAACTTGTGGAAGACCGTTCCTCGGCGTCAAATTGGAATCCGCAGTACGCGGAATAAATTAATTTGTAGGGGCAGGCTCGTAACTTGATCGGAGATCACCATGGAGAAGGCATTGGCTGGGGTAACCGTTCTCGATCTGACTCAGTATGAAGCGGGCACTTCGTGCACCGAGCTGCTCGCCTGGTTGGGGGCCGATGTAATCAAAGTCGAAGAGCCGAAAATGGGTGAGCAGGGACGCTGGCGGGTGACCGAGCAGCCTGGGGTCGATTCCTACTACTTCATGCTGCTCAATGCCAACAAACGCAGCATCACGCTCAACTTGAAGTCGGATCGGGGTAAGGAGCTTTTTATCGCCCTGGCGAAGCAGGCCGATATTGTGAGTGAAAACTACACCCTCGGCACCATGGAAAGCCTCGGTCTCGGATATGACCGTTTGCGTCAGATCAATCCGCGCCTGATTTATCTGACGGTCAAGGGCTTCGGTACTTTCGGTCCATACAGTCGATACAAAAGCTTCGACATGATCGCGCAGGCCGCAGGAGGCGCAATGGCGTTAACCGGATTCCCTGGCTCCCCGCCTCTGAAACCTGGCCCCACGATCGGCGATACCGGGACGGGTGTACACGCCGCTTGCGGAATACTCGCCGCACTCTATCAGCGCGAACGCACGGGCAAAGGGCAAAAAGTCGAAGTCGCGATGCAGGAGGCGGTCTTGAACTTTTGCCGGGTTCCGATGATGGGGACCTATTTGACCAACAAGCCAACTCCGCGGGTCGGTAACCGCCTGGGTGCAGGCCCGATCGGCGACATCTTCAAATGCGCACCAGGCGGTCCGAATGACTACGTGTATCTGTATTGTGCCAACGTCGAGATGTGGCGCGCGTTATGGCAAACCATCGGTCGGCCCGATATTGCTGAAGATCAACGTTTGCTTGATCGCAGAGAGCGCCGCCAGCGCATGGAAGAGTTAACCCAGCTTATCGAGAATTGGACCTGTCAACACACTAAACAAGAGGTCATGAAAATCCTGGGGGAAGCAGGCGTTCCCTGTGGGGCCGTGTTGGATAGCGTTGAATTGCTCAACGACCCGCATTTGCGCGAACGAGGAATGATCGCGACGGTGAACCATCCAGTCCGCGGTGAATTCACCATGCCCGGCTGCCCGGTGCGGCTCGAAGACTCCCCGGTGGAGGTAAAGAGCGCTCCGTTACTGGGCGAACACAACGCCGAAGTTTATGGTCGCATGTTGAATCTGAGTGAAGCCGAGCTGCTTGAACTCAAAAACGCCGGGGTCATTTAGGTCGGCCGCTTCCGTCTACGGCGAAGGGCAGTAAGCCCGATCGAAGTCTACGAGCCGGCGCAGGGGCGCTATGACCTCAAGTCGGGATTTCTCTGCAGCGCCTGAAAGTTCTAAGATCTAATGGGATTCAACTTGCGCTCTGGAGAACCGCTTTGATCGCAGACTATGCAGAAGTAATTCACGATGACCGAGTCCACGGCAGCCTCTACTCCGATCCGGAAGTGTTTGACCACGAAATGGATCGAATCTTTAGGCGGGGATGGGTCTTCGTCGGTCACGAATCGGAGGTACCGCAACCAGGTGATTGGGTGACACGGCTCATCGGCTTGGAACCCGTAATCATGGTGCGCGGCACCGATCGCACCGTACGGGTGCTGAGCAATCGGTGTGCACACCGCGGTACCGCGCTATGTTGGAGGGAGAAGGGCAACAGCCGTGTCTTCCAGTGCAACTATCACGGCTGGACCTTCGGTCTGGACGGCAGCTTGCGCGGTGTGCCCCACAAGGCTGGTTTTGAGCGTGAGCGTGCGGAGCTTGGTCTGGACAGGCCACGCGCGGTCGAGCTTTACAGGGGTTTTGTCTTCGCCAATATCTCGGGAGATGCGGGGCCGCTATCCGACCATCTTGGAGCGGGTGGGCGAGAGTTGATAGATCGGCTCTGTGACCTCTCGCCCACGGGCAATATAAGGCTGGACGCAGGCTGGATTGGACATCGTATCCAATCAAACTGGAAGATGTGGCCCGAAAGCGACGAGGATGGATATCATGTCGATTTCGTCCATATCTCGATGCTGCGAACCACGCAGAGCTACTATCAGGACACCATCGTGGGTGGAGAAGCCAGCAACAACTCGCGCGCTGTGGATCACGGTGGTGGACATTCTGAGCTGGACATGAGGCCGGGTTACAAATCGCAGCTCTCCTGGCTAGGCGTGACGCGCGAGAAGGTGACTGAGTATTGCAATGCGATGGTTCGTCGTTATGGTGAGGCGCGCGCGAATCGGTTGTTATGGGAGGGTCCGCCCCACGCTTTCATCTTTCCCAATCTGTTTCTCGCCGAACTGAATCTCGCCCGTGTGGAGCCTTTGGGAGTAAATTTGACGGTTCATTATCATACCGCTGTCCAGTTCGAGGGGGTCGACGACCAGTTTAATCGACGTTTGCTGCGTCAGTCGGAAGCAGCACTCGGCCCAGGTAGCTTCATCGTGGCAGATGACGCGGTGACTGCCGAGAGAATGCAAACGGCATTTGCCGGTGCCGCAGTCGGCAGGAGCTCCAATGGCTTCGGCGCGGCTTGGATCGACCTGAGCCGTGGTCAGAAGCGGGAACGAGTTGACGAGCAGGGCCGGCGGATTGGCCACGTTAGTGATGAGGTCACCAATCGCGCCTTCTGGCGCCGGTATCGCCAAATGATGAGAGCGAAATGAGTGTCGACCAACCGTCGCCCAGTGCAGTCATTGTCGCCGACGTCACACGTCGCGAAATCGAGGCGTTTCTCTATCTCGAGGCGCGGCTCGCCGACGAATCTCGCTATGCTGAATGGGAAGCGCTCGTCACCGATGACATGCACTATTGGGTGCCCAAAGGCGCAGCGGATTACGATCCGGCCACTCGCCTTTCGTATATCAACGACAACCGAGCCCGACTAGCCACCCGCATCCGCCAGCTTCGAACAGGCTTGCGTCATGCCCAGACACCGCCCTCGCCGATGCGGCGGATCATTTCGAATATCGAGATTCTCGAGGCTGATGATGCTGCTGGCCGGTTCGTTGTGGCCTCTAACTTTGTGCTGTACGAAGTAGCCGCACAGGCGACTAACGAACTGCGCATTTGGCCCGGTCGGGTGACTCACCATCTGCGGCGCGTCGAAGGGCGGCTGCGGATGTCAAAAAAGATCGTGGAACTGGTAACCAGCGAGCTGCCGCAACCTAATATGGCCTTTTTGCTCTAGAAGCAATTGCGCGCCGGTGCAGCTGAGATTACCGACCAGTTGAATCGATCCTGCGGCCGAGATCCGTTTTGGAAATGAGGTCGTCGCGCACAACACGGGCAATGCCCCGGACCCCCTCAAATCACTTCCGAGCACGCACACACAACCGGCACAACAAAGACATCAACCTCGATTAGTCGTTTGCTCATCGGTTGCGATGGTCGCGTGCCAGTCCCGGTTGCTTGGGATGCGGGTAAGGATGAGGGGTGGGGACCATTTCGCGGCGGAAAGCCTGTGCGCGTCGCATAGCCTCGCGATAGATTTCCGCGAGCTGATCTTCAGCTGCATAATCGAATGGGTCTTGCAGACGCTGCTCAATCTCACCACCACGCTCTGGTTGGTGCTCCAGATACCATCGAGTGGTGCGGCGCAGTGCTTCGTCCGGCGGAGTCGGATCACTGTAACCCAGCTGGCGCTTGATTTTGTGGCAGTCCATCAGTTTGTGATGGGGTGTTATCTCAAGGCTTACTCCGCGAGCCGGAAACGCCGCCTCGGCGGGTAAGCTGATGACCTCGAATTTGTGGTTCATCTCGTCGGCAATGATCTCGACGATCTGACGGATTGTGAACTGGACGTCATCGCCACAGTTGTAGATTTGGCCGGCAGCGGCGTCCGGGTGGTCGACCGCGAGGAGCACGGCATGGGCCAAATTGCCCGCGTATCCATGGGTCATCAGCCCCAGGCCGCCTTCCGCAAGAATTATGAAAGGCCGTTTATCCAGGGCGCGACGAATTATGCACCATTCGCGCGGCAACAACTGATAGGGACCATAGACATAGGGATAGCGGTAAACCACGCCGTTGGGATGGGCTGCAAGGACTGCGCGTTCGGTGCTCGCGATGAGATAGGAAAATCGATTTTCTCCCTCCTCTTGTTGCACCGTTGGAGCGGTCTCCGGAACCGGGATAGGCAACCCCGGCGGGAAATTCACCGTCGGATTGAAGTAGCCTCGATAAGCCGGCACGCCACCGATGGCGATAAACTGGCGCGTTTTGCCCGCCAAGGCCTCAGCCAGGATGCGGATCCGGCCGTAGGTCGCGATCACTACATCAAAGCTTCGGCCGTTGAGAGCTGCATCAATCGTCTCGCGGAAATGCGGATCGCCATGGATATGTTCAACATCATCGGGAATTTCGGGGATTTCGTGAGTTCCGCGATGAAAGATCGCGACGTCGTAGCCGCGATCTCGCAACCCATTGACCAGGAAGGGTCCGCTAGGACCGGTGCCCCCCACAACCAGCGCTGTTTTCATTATCCTCTCAAGAGCCTCTCAGGTTCCTCTGTTAAAAAACGTGATCTCGCACCCGGATCGATAATGTCATAGGGTGAAGCTTAACGAGCTCCTCGATAGAGTACCCCTTCGCGTTCCAAGGCATCGATGCGCTCCGGCGCATATCCAAGGTACTCACTCAAGACAATCCGATTATGCTCACCCAGAATTGGCGCTTCGAGCGCGGGATGCCGTTGATATTGGGAGAATCGCAGGGGAAAACCCGGTACCTCGAATTCGCCCAAGAAGCGGTCTCTAACCGTTCGTACAATCTCATTTTCCCGCAGATGTGGATGCGCCATCGCTTGTTCCACATTGAGAACCGGCGCGTACGGCACGCGATACTCGTCCAACAGGCGAAAGATTTCATCATCGCTCGGCATCGAATCGAACCATCGCTGGATGATGCCTGTGAGCTCTTCGAGATTGGCCATCCGATCAGCGTTGGTCCTGAAGCGCGGATCGTCTGACAGTTCGGGCTTCCCCATTGCCTGGCACAGATAAGCGAATTGATGCTGAATGCCGGCGATGATGAGAATCGGACAACTCTTGCCTTGAAAAACTCCAAGTGGTGCCATGCCGAAGTGATGTGAGCCGCTGCGCCGGGCCAGTCTGGCACCACGGCTAAGACTGGTCATGTGAACGGTCATATCATTGTAGCTAAAGTAGCAATCGAGCAGAGAGGTTTCGACGAATTGTCCCTCGCCGGTGCGTTCGCGGTGCAGCAAGGCAGCAAGGATGGCCGCCAGCCCGTGCACGCCGGTGCTGATGTCCCCGACTCCCACCTGAGGCAGTACCGGAAGTCCCTCAGGCTCACCAATCATGCTGAGGACGCCGGAATATGCCGAGCCGATAAAATCATAGCCGGGCCGAGTGGCCAGCGGTCCTTTTTGGCCGAAGGTCGAAATCGAACACATTATGATCTTTGGATTGAGTTCTTTTACCACCTCATAACTGAATCCCATGCGCCCGATCACGCCGGGAGCGAAATTTTCTATCAGTACGTCGAATTTCGGGATAAGCTCCTTGAGGATGGCAACGGCAGCCGGATGCTTGACATCGAGGCAGAGGCTCTTTTTGCCGCGATTCTGCTGCACGTAATAACCGCTGCGGCCGTCGTGTATGTACGGTACTTGGCGCGATATGTCGCCGCTCGGCGCAATCTCCACTTTCACTACCTCGGCACCCAGTTCTGCCATGTAGCGAGACGTCGTTGGTCCCGCCAGGACCTGTGTGAAGTCGAGGACCTTATAACCCTCCAGCATTGGCTTTCCCGTGGGCATCGATGGCGCCTCCTTCGCGCCGCAACAAATTGCATTGCTGGTCCGAGAACGCAAGCGGAGCGACGAACTTTGTAAGGGTACCCTTTCGAGCAAGCATGTTTTAAGATGAGTTCGCCAATAGGAGTTGGCAATGCTGCAGGACAACTAAAATGACTGCGTTAACCAGTGAAAAATGCACCGCCTGCCGCCGCGACTCTCCGCGAGTAACGGAGGCCGAGGTCCAGGAGCTAAAGCCGCAAATTCCCGAATGGACCCTCACTGAGGTGAACGGGGTCCCGCGCCTGGAAAGGGTTTTCCGCTTCAGCAATTTCGAACAGGCTTTGAAGTTCACCAATCTGGTGGGTGAGCTGGCCGAGCAGGAGGGCCATCATCCTGCAATCCTCACGGAATGGGGCAAAGTGACCATTTCGCTTTGGACGCACAAGATCCGAGGCTTGCATCGAAACGACTTCGTAATGGCGGCAAAAATCGATGCTCTGGCTCGCTCGGAATCGAGTTCGCGATAGTCCTTGCGCGGGAGTTGATTGGCTGGAGTTATGGCTAACAGCGGGAGGCCGTCGATTTTGGCGGAGTCAGACCGTGGCGCTTGATCCACAGATGAAGTCAGTACTTGATGCAATGGCAGCCGCAAATAACCCTGCATTCCACACTCTGACACCAGCGGAAGCGCGGCGCATTGCCGCGGCTCGGCCTCAGCCAGCCCAGCCTGAGCCCGTGGCCAAAGTTGAAGACCGCAACATTCCATCGTCTGACACGGAGATCCCTGTTCGCTTATACACGCCCGCGGGCGTTGCGCCGTTCGGCGCGCTCGTCTACTTTCACGGTGGCGGCTGGGTATTGGGCGATATCCAGATGACCGACCAGCCATGTCGACTACTGGCCAATGCGTCGGGCTGCATGGTGATCTCGGTCGGCTATCGGCTGGCACCGGAACACAAATTTCCTGCCGCGCCGGAAGATTGTTATGCGGCGACTAAATGGGTCTACGACAACGCGGCATCGCTTGACATCGATCCGATGCGGATTGCTGTTGGCGGCACCAGCGCGGGGGCGACACTGGCCGCGGCGGTAACACTCATGGCGCGCGACCGAGGAGGGCCGTCTATCGCCTACCAATTGTTGATTTATCCTGCAACTACTTCAGAGTTGACTACTGCGTCCCATACTCAGTTCGCCAAAGATGGTTACTACATTCTGTCGCGTGCTGATATGGAATGGTTCTGGAACCACTACTTGGCCAAAGCTGAAGACCGGACCAACCCTTATGCGTGTCCGGCCTACGCCAAAAGCTTGGCCGGGTTGCCACCCGCCTTCGTGATTACAGCCGAATACGATCCGCTCCGCGATGAGGGCGAAGCCTATGCTGCCCGTTTAAGCACCGAAGGCGTGTCCACTATCCTGAAGCGTTACGAGGGGGTTACTCATGGATTCTTCGGTATGCCCGGTCTCTTGGAGAAGGCCAAGGTGGCGATTCAGGACGCGGCTATGGCCTTGCGCAGCGCTATAGGGACGTGAGTCAGGCCTACAGGGTGTGCAACCGAAGGTCTTCGTCCGCATGCGACGGCAGTAGGATCAAGTTGCCGCGGCGGAGGATTGCCTCGCCCAAGAGTCAAGTCGACTGAACTGACTACCAGCGGAACCAGAATTCCACTTGGGGGCGCAGCCCAGGCGATTGAGTCGCCAGCCAGCATGACCGGGCTGCACGGACGAATTTGGGAGGGGTTTAGGATTCGGCCTTGCTTAGGCGGCGAGCAGATTCATCCTGAACATAACCGCCCAGGTCGCGCCAATCCTGCGGCGTCGAGACTGAGTGATAACGTCCAGTGACGGGATGGGGCAGGTGGTGATCATCGACCACCATCGTGCGTGCGTCGATCGCTTTGGCGGCCTCGAGGAGTTGCGAATCGGGTCGCCATTGTTCGTCAGCGTTGTTGCGTACCATCGTCGCGATGAAATCATAACGATGCCAGTACACCGAGCGGCTGGAAGCTCCAGCTGGATCGTTCGACAGGCCCTCATATAGCCACTTTTCATTATACCGGATGCCGAATTCTTCGCGTTCTACCGGATCATTCAAGCTGCCTTCCACGGCGTGCGGTGTACCCAGCAGGGCAACAATACTATTACGGGTCACAGGTTGTTGAGCGCTCAAGTTGCCAGCCTCACACCTCAAAGCTTTCCGGGAACGGACATTTGCCAGCCGCGATGTGGGCCTCGAAATCATCGCGGAACTGAGTGAGAAACGCACGCGCCGACCAGGAAGCGCCGTCGGCCAATGCGCAGATGCATTTGCCGTCCATAAAATTGCAGCAATCAGCCAGGACTTCCAAATCGCGCGCAACTCCCTCGCCGGCCTCAATTCGTCGCAGCGTGTGGTAGATCCAACCCGTTCCTTCGCGACATTGCGTGCATTGACCACAGGATTCGTGGTCAAAGAAACGCGCGGCGACAAGTGCGACGCGAACAATACATGTGCGATCGTCCATCACGATTGCACCGGCAGTGCCGAGCAAGGAGTTGACAGAGCGCAGCGATTCATGGTCAACGGCCACGTCGATCTGATCGCCGCGGATGACCGGCATCGAAATGCCGCCGGGAATCACCGCCTTGACGGTGCGACCCTCCTCGAGGCCGCCAGCATATTTATAGATGAGGTCACGGAGGCTGACGCCGAGCCGTAGTTCAAAAATCCCCGGGCGCTTGACATGGCCACTGACGCCGAACAAGGCGTGGCCGGAGCTGTTTTTTGCACCTTCGGCTTTGAACCAGTCTGCGCCGTTCAAGATGATCGAGGGCACGTGCGATACGGTTTCACAATTGTCGACCGTGGTCGGCCGATTCCACAAGCCGCGGGTGGCAGGGAAGGGTGGGCGCTTGCGAGGTTGGCCCTTCTTACCTTCCATCGACTCGAGCATGCCGCTCTCTTCGCCGCAAATGTAAGCGCCGGCGCCGCGCTGAATATGGATGTCGAAGCGGCGATTGAATCCGAGTGCTCTCTCTCCCAGTATACCTGCTTCGTAGCATTCCTCGATTGCCTTGCGTACCAACTCATAGGCTTCGACGTATTCGCCGCGGATATAGATGAAGGCCGCCGACGCTTCAATCGCCATTGAGCTGATCATGATCCCTTCAAGGAAGAGATGCGGATTGCGCTCCATGATTTGGCGATCCTTGAAGGTGCCGGGTTCGCTCTCATCGGCATTAACCGCCAGATAGCGAGGACCACCGTCGGGCGGCGGCATGAAGCTCCATTTCATGCCTGTGACAAAGCCGGCGCCGCCCCGTCCGCGTAGGCCCGAATCGCGCACCAGCGCCACGATCTCTTTGGGCGACATCTGACTTGCCTTGACAATGGCTTGATAACCACCGTTGCGCTTGTAGTCTTCGAGCGTAAGCCATTTCTCGCCGTCGGGGGGAAGTAGATAGCCGTTGACCCCGGGCGGCACCGTCGAGATCATCGGCCCTGGCCGCCGAGCCGAGAGGGCTTTTTCGGGCGTATCCAGAATGGTGGCAAGATAATCGGTCGTTACATTCTCGAGATATGGATTGAGATTAACCTGAACGACCGGGGCTGTTGCACATGAGCCGAGGCATTCCACCTCTTGAATGGCAAAGCGCCCATCTGAGGTCGCAGTGCCAGCTTTGATGCCAAGGCGCCGCTCCAAGTCGCGAACGATGGCGCGCGCGCCGCGGAGACAGCAGGGCAGGTTGGTGCAGACTTGAAAGATCGCCCGAGCTCGCGGTTGATTGAATAGCGAATAAAACGATGCCACCTCGGCCACTTCGCCGGAGCGCATCCCGAAGAACTGGCCGATTTCCGCAAAGGTTTCGCGGTCGAAGCGTCCTCGTTCTCGGAGCGCGAGATGAAGCGCCCCCAGCAGTGCGCCTCGAGCCTGAGGAAAATACGAAATTTCTTTGCGGATTTGCTCGTGTGTATCAGCAGACAAAATCATACCGCTGGCAGTCCTCTTTGTTCCTCTCAAACAAGGTCCGTCTGCGCTGATCAAAAGATCAGCAGTTTCGAGTCCCAGATCGGGCTCGACGGGCCCGGCAGGCTGGCGGGTTCTCCAAGATACTGCGATCTACTATCGGTCAGTCTCACCGCCAATCATGTTAATCATGCCAAAGGTCGGTACAACGTCGGCGAGCTGACCACCTTTCAGCATCAAGTTCATGGGAGAAATGTTGGAAAAGCTGGGCGAGCGGCAGCGACACTTCCATGGTCTACCGCTGCCGTCGCTCACCAAATAGAAGCCTAACTCTCCGTTAGCTGCTTCGACCGCTTGATAAATCTCCCCTGGTGGGGGATATCCGCCTTCGGTGACCAGTTTGAACTGATCAATGAGCTCTTCCATTTGGGTGTACACACGGCGCTTCGCTGGCCACCGAACTCGCGGGTCATCCGAATCCACGGGCCCGTCCGGCATTCGTTCAAGACATTGAAGAATCAGGCGGCGGCTCTGGCGGATTTCCTCCAGCCGCACCAGATATCGATCAAAGTTGTCACTGTGCTCACCGACTGGAACGTCGAAATCAAGGTCCCCGTATACGAGATAGGGCTGCACACGCCGCACGTCATAGGGTATGCCCCCGGCACGAAGAATCGGCCCTGTGACACCCCAGGCGATCAAGTCCTGCGCTGGCAGGCGTCCTGTACCTTCCATCCGCTCGCGAAAAATCGGGTTTTCAGTCAGGAGCTTGTCCGCATCTTCTACCAGTTTAAGTGCACGATCGAGCCGGGGAATCGCGAACTCCTTGAATCCTTCGGGCATGTCCGCGCATAGACCGCCGATGCGTGTAAAATTTGTGGTTACCCGCGCTCCGCACAGCGCGTCGGTCAGATCGAGTAGCAGTTCTCGCCCCTCCAGCAAGTATAGCATCGGGGTAAAAGCCGCCAGCTCCATCGCGGAAGAGCCAATCGCCAGCATGTGATCGACCATCCGGGAGATCTCGCCACCGACTACCCGTAGAAACTGGCATCGCGGTGGGGTTTGAATATCAAAAAGCTTTTCCACCGCGAGGCAGTATCCCACGTTATTCAGCATTGGGGAGCTATAGTTCAGCCGGTCGGTATAGGGGATATTTTGATAGTAAAGCCCCGTCTCGCACTCTTTCTCGAAACCCCGATGCAGATATCCAACCTGCACGTCAGCGTCAACAATCCGCTCACCATCGAGGTCAAGCACAATCCGCACGGTCCCGTGCGTAGCGGGATGTGACGGACCGAACTGGATCCGCATCGGTTCGGTGTGAAGATCGCCCTCGAAACCGTGCAGCCGCCGGTTAGCGCCATCAATGGGGGCGACGAGGTTCTTTAGCTCCTGGTCCGACATAAGGCTGAATTGGTTGTTCGTCAAACTTTCCGTAGTCCTTGCGCAAAGGATGTCCAACGAATTCTTCGTTCAGATATATACGACGAAGATCAGGATGTCCGATGAACCGGATACCATATAAATCGTAGGTTTCTCGTTCGAGCCAATTGGCGCCAGGCCACACCGGTGTCAGACTCGCTATGGTCGGGTCGTCTTCGGGAACGCGACATTTGATGCGTAACCGATGGAAACGGGTGGTGGATGTCAGGTGATAAACAATCGCAAACCGCGGATGAGGGCCTCGCGGCGGCAATACCAGTTCATGGCGCCGAGCAGGATGACGGCGAAGCACTGGTCGCTCCTGGTCCCAGATTTCGCGCGGTCTCTCAAAATCGTCTGGCTGGCCCAGGTAATCGATGGCGGTAACGTCCAGCAGCAGGTCGAAAGCCAACTCAACATCGTCTCGTAGCTTCTGACAGACCTCGAGAATTCTCTCGCGCGCAACGTGAATCCGATCGTCACCTCGAAAACAACGGTGTTCCAGGATAAGCTCGCCGAGGACCTGACGCACGCGCACCATCATTGGTGAAAGCGGCTGTCCGGACGATCGGTCCGCCTCTGAGGAGGCCTGGGATTTGTCAACGCTCATAATGGCTACGTAGATAGTCGATGCGAGTTTTCAGTTGGCTGATTGGCACCAGCAGATCTTCCTTGTGCCACAGCGAGCCTTGCCGTGAGTAAGAGGAGATCTCAACCTGCCGGCTCATAACGATGGCTTCTTCGGGGCAGGCTTCCTCGCAATAGCCGCAGAACATGCATCGTGACATATCAATGTCGAAAACTTCGGGATACCGCTCAACCTCGTTGTTGGTTTCTGCCGGAAAAATTGTGATGCAGGTAGTAGGACATGCCCATTCGCATAAACCACACGCCACGCACCGCTCCTTGCCATTTTCCATCTGTACAAGGACCGGCATGCCGCGCAGTGCCGGTGGGTGGACGAAACGCTGCTCGGGGAAATGAACGGTAAAATCCTGCGAGCCCCGAAGAAACCGGCCAAGGTTAACGAAGAAGTGGCGGGTGGAAACCCAAAGGCCGACGACAACCGCCCACCAGGGACGCATGCTCGACCACGGTTGAGTTGGACGCTTTACCTTGACAATCCGAACGGCCATGAACGTTCTAAGCTAAGCCAAACCCTGACACGCCAACGGCTTTGGGCTCCCAAAACCTGTCGGCAATGGCCCGCAACCCTATTCTTTCAAGTTTTTTCCTTCCTCGCTATCTACCCGCGGCGGCGCGTGCCGGTGCACCGTGAGCGGAACGCTGAGAGCTGGTGGCGGGTCTCCAAAAACCTCGCAAGGCAAAGAGCGAAAAGACAAACAGTAACGTGCCCGCGATTATTACCTCCATCCAGGTCGCCCAACCAATACTCCATGCGCGAAGGTCCGGTTTCGCCAAATGATGCGCGCTAGCTTCTGACAATGCATAATGCGCGGTGACGGCGGTGAGCACGGGTGCGGAGAACGCCACCCATGTGCGATAGATCAACTGAAAAAACGACCAGCCAGTGGCTTGCAGTGCCGGCGAAATATCCTCCACATATTCCGAATACAGTGCGGTCCACGGAATAAACGCGGCGGCAGTGATCGCACCCAACAGTAGGGTGACCCACGTCAGCGCGCTTGCCGACAATGGAGGATAAAAATGCTGCGTCCACCACAGCAAAATGGCGAAAGTCAGTAAAGCCATCACAATGGATATCGGCTTGCGCACACCGAGCCAGTCGGAGAACATCCCGGCGGGCACCAGCATGACCCCGTTCAACAACCAGAAGTATGACGCCAGTCGGTCTGCTGTCGCGTGATCGTAACCGAACGCTTGCTCGAACATGAGTGGGCCGAAGGTTTGGACGGTTATAGCGACCGTAATAAACGCTACTACCCCGGTTACCATCAGCCAGATCTGCCATCGCCCTAGTAGCTGGCCGAATGCTGACATTGCACTGCCCGGACCTTCCGATGGCAGGTCTCCGGACTCGAATGCCTCGCCAGTGCGTTCGGTGCTAAGGACCATTAAGCGTAACTTTGGAGCTAAATCCTTCAACCACAAAACCACGGGTACGTAGAGGACCAAGGCCAAAAGACCCATTATCACCATTTGCTCACGCCAGGTCGGAAAGCTCCGCAAAGTTAGGCCTGGAACGAACACCCACAACCATTGGCAACCTACTGCGCCCACGGTCAGCAGGCCGAAAGCTGCCGCCCGGCTGACCCTTGGTGACATATCGCGCGTCAGTCCCCCCAGTGCGCCCCACATGAGTCCTGCGACAAGGTTCATGGAGCCGCGTATTGCCACGAACGACCAGAAGCCGGTCATCAACAAGTTGGCGAAAGTCAGCAAGATCATAATCGCGAGACAGACATCGATAACGACAACGCGGCCGTGCCGATCAGCCAAGGGACCTCCAGCCATGGCTGAAAATCCCGACAAAAAAACCGCGCCGGTGAGAAACCAGCTGAAATCCTTGATCGAGAAGTGCAGCGCGGGCATCCACAACGGCAGCATCGAGGAGAGCCCGAACTCATAGAACGAGACTATGGTGGCGAAGACGGTTAGAAGCAGCATCCACCAGCGGTACCAGCCGGTCGGGTAAGCCTCGAGCGTTCGATGCGTCGCGAAATAGCCTTTCAATCTCCCGGATTCGACTTGCAGAGCCGTTGCCATAGCTTGTGTCCCCTCAACTTTGCTCAGGCCTGGGTAACAATTCCTGATTGTCGCGAGCAACGTGACAAGACCTTGCACGATACATAATGCACGATCCTGATTTCGCTACTCCTTCCGCGCTATGGGCCGCCGTCGTTGAATTGTCAAGATACTTTAGGGGTCGGACTAGCAGCTCACTTCACTGGGAGCGCAGGCGGCCAGCAGCCAGGGCGCGCTCAGGCGAGGTTGTGTAACGGCGCACCATCGGGATCGATCTCTTCAAATCGAACGTTTGCGAAGGCAGTACCATTTCGTGCCATCGACTGCCAGATGAAGGATAAGTCAAATTGTTCCTGGCGCGCCTCGATTTGATTCAAGAGTCGGGTGAAAACTTCACCCTCCGTAAGCCAGCCGGCGGGTAACTGCAGGGCTCTGCGAATGCGTTGTACCCGCCCCGCGTGGTTCGTGAAGGTGCCGTCCTTTTCAGCGAAAGTAGTAGCTGGAAAAATCACCGCAGCCCCGGTCAGCAGAGGATGCTGCTTGAGACTATGCACGATAAGCAGCTCCATGCTTCCCAAAATCGTGTTCAGCCGATCGGGATCAATTACATGAAAGATGTCTTCGGAGCAGAGATAGAGTCCCTTTATTTGACCGGCCTCGCAGGCTGCCAGCAGATCGTCGACGCCATCGTCATTTCCGGCAACCAAGCCAAGTTCGCGGACTCCACGAGCATTAGCGGCCTTTTCCGGCTTGATTAAGAAATTGTCATATTTGCCGCGCACGACCGCCATCGCACAGCGCTCAACTCCGAGTGCGTGAATGAGTTCGCCGAAGCGGTAATTCTCCTCATTGGTCAGATGGGGTGAAATCACGGCACCGAGAGCTTTGCCTCCGTGGCGTGCTCTGAAGGCGTTGAGTTGAGCGGCTGCCTCCTGGACAGCAACCTCCCACGCGGTGTCGACCTGACCGTTCTGTTGGGCAATCCTGGGGGTCCGTAGGCGCTCCGGATCCATCACAAAACGATAGTTGAGCCGCCCGGAGTCGCACATCCAAGTGTCATTGACAGCATCGTTACGTCGCGGCACCAGGCGCCAAATCCGGTTCTTATACGTGCACACCATGATGTTGCAGCCGTTCGAGCAACTCGGGCACACACTGGCGGTTTCCTCCAGGAACCAGACGCGAATTTTGTGGTGGAAGTCCTTGGTCTCCAGTGCTCCGACCGGACAAATATCAGCCGTACACATCGAATAATCGTTGTCCAGCCGCTGATCATAAATGTCGAGCACTGATCGGTCGCCGAGGTTAAATATATGGAGCTCGCCGGTCTTGCTGATCTCACGGCAAAACCGCACGCACCGACGGCACAGAATGCATCGTTCCTGGTCGAGCAGCATCCGTTCACCGATGTCGATGCGCTTCTGTCTCTTACGGCGTGGATCGCGAGTGCGCGAAAACCGGCTCCCGAAGCGCATTGCATAATTCTGCAGCCAGCACTCCCCGGCCTTGTCACAGATCGGGCAATCCAAGGGATGATTCAGCAACAAAAGTTCCTCGACTCCGCGGCGCGCCAAGTGAACTTCGGGATCATCGACGTGTACCACCAAACCATCCCGGACCGGCGTGTTGCACGAAATCTGCAGCTTCGGAATCCCCTCGAGCTTTACCTGACAGAGGCGGCAGGAGCCGTCGATACTGAGCTTGGGATGATAACAGTAGTGGGGAATATCGAAACCGGCATTGAGTAGCGCCTGCAACAACGGTTCACCCTCTCGGGCCTCGATTGAGGTCCCGTCGACGGTGACATGGACGAGCTTGGGCGCGTCAGTCAATTTTGCGCCCGCTGCCATGCAGTCGCAGGCCCTCCCACTTTGCGTCGGGGCGTTCGTGCTGAACTCGGTTTTGCAACTTTATCAGGCCGTCAAGTACTGCCTCCGGTCGCGGCGGACACCCTGGAATGTAAATATGAACCGGTATGATACGATCAATTCCTTGCAACACAGCATAGTTGTCATAAGGACCGCCCGAACTGGTGCAAGCACCGAACGAAACCACCCATTTGGGCTCTGCCATCTGCTCATAGACGCGACGGAGAATCGGCGCCTGGCGTTGCGTTATGGTCCCGACAACCATCAGCAGGTCGGCCTGACGTGGGGTGAAGCGCGGCAGAGCTGCACCGAAACGGTCGATATCGTACCGCGGCCCCGAGACCGAAAAATATTCCATACCGCAGCATGCGGTAACGAACGGGTAGGGAAAGAATGAATACTTTCGCGCCCAATTCACCGCATCTGTCAGCCGAGTTGTGACAAACGCATCGGGAAAGGCGTTGCCTTCATCGACCAGTGCCTGGCGGGTAGTCGTCCCGCTAAGCACGAAGCTCGCAAGTCTGCGGCGAAGCGCCATTTCGCAATCGACTCCTGTTCACGTGTGTCTTTCAGGTTCCTTGGCGGATGTGCTCAGTCGACATTCCCTATAGTTCCGCGAATCGTCGCAGAGGGCAAGCTGCTGCCGCCAGCCAACCGCCTGAGGCAGCGGATTATTGATGTATACCCCTGCTTAATTGATAACCTTATCCAAGTCGGGCCTGATCAGATGATTCAATGGAGTTGCACCGTGACCAACTCTCTCGGCGCCGAGCAACGCCCGAGTGACGTAATCCTTTGCGACTTCGACCGCCTTATCCAAGGGCATTCCAAGCGCCAAAGCCGCCGCGATTGCCGCGGACAGTGTACAACCCGTTCCATGAGGACGGTCAATTGGGACTCTCGGCGCTTTGAATTCACGAGCCTCGCCATTTTTGCCCAAAAGCACGTCGATCGAGGCCGCGCCACCAAGTCGGCCCCCTTTGACCAACACAGCTTGAGGACCTAATTCAAGAATGGCTTGTGCCGTTCGATGCATTCCCTCGAGATCGCGTACCACGGTGCCCGTTAACATCTCGGCCTCACGCACATTGGGTGTAACGACGGTAGCCAGCGGTAGCATTAGCTCGCGCAAAGCCTCGATCGCGTCAGGCGCTAAGAGAACGTCGCCGCTGGCCGCGACCATGACGGGATCAACAACCAGGTTGCGGAGGCGGCGAGCGCCCAAATATGAGGCGACGACCTCTATAATTGCTCGTCGCGCCAGCATTCCGGTTTTGGCAGCAGCAATCGCGAAATCCTCGCGTACGGCATCAAGTTGCGAGCGGATAAAGGCGGGCGAAACTTCGGCGACGGCACGCACTCCGTACGTATTCTGCGCAGTCAGGGCGGTAATCACCGTAGTGCCGAACACCCCAAAGGCACCGAACGTTTTAAGGTCGGCTTGAATGCCAGCACCGCCCCCAGAATCGGACCCTGCAATGGTTAATGCAACACGGACCATCTACTAAAGTTTACTGCCGAAGGGTGTATGCCCGACTCTGCTTCTTTCTGCACGGAGCGTTTAACTAACTGATCAAGCCGAGCGCGAGCGCAATCTCATGAGCAAGGAAACATAGCGTTCGCCTACGGCGGTGAATTCAATACGACGGCTGTTCGCTCCCGTGTAACTTATTTTAACTGATAAGCGATCGATTGCGGAGGCTTCCTGAAGCCGCTCGAACCACTCTACCGCGGCGATTGACTCTGAAAAGAGATATTCACGGAGGCCCAGATCGTCCAGTCCAACTCGGTCCAGGCGATAGAGATCGATGTGAAAAAGTGGCAGACGCCCGCGATGCTCCTGGATCATCGTGAAGGTGGGACTCAAAATGTCTTCTTCGCGCAGGTTCAGGCCAAGAGCGATACCCTTGATGAAGCACGTTTTGCCTACTCCCAATTCACCAATCAGCGCGAGCAGCTCGCCGCCTTCAAGTAACGAACCCAATCGACGGCCCCACATCTTGGTCGCACGGCTCGAGCTGCTGTCAATGACGAATGACGTATTCGGGTGGGTGGACACTTCAGTTTCCACGAATTTCTCCTCATATCTTTAACCCGCGAACGCGGACGGTAACTCATCGGCGAGCTCGCTGGCCAAGTAACCGAATGAGCCGATGCGGGTAGCTAAACGATCGGCGGCATGACCGTGAATGAAAACCGCCAGCTTTAAAGCATCAGCGGGCCGCATCTTCTGCCCGACCAGCGCGCCGATAATACCGGACAGCACGTCGCCCATCCCGGGAGTTCCCATCCCGGGATTTCCACTGGAATTCACAGAGATGTCCTGCTCGGATGTGACAACGACACTGCGCGCACCCTTTAGAACAACCAGCGCTCCCGTGGTTTCGGCCAACTTGCGCGCAGATCCTATCCGATCAGCATTCACTTCCTGTGTGGTGACGTCGAGCAGTCTCGCCATTTCACCAGGATGCGGTGTCATAATAATTGGCCCACCCGCGACTTTGGCAATGTCACGCGGCGCTGGTGCCAGAACGTTGAGCGCGTCGGCATCGAGCACTAGTGGACAATCGGGGCTCGATGAACGAATCAGCCATTCGACGATGTGGTGGGTATCGGCACTCGTCCCCATCCCGGGACCAGCGATCAACGCGGTTTTATTAGGCACAAGCCGTTCAAGCAGTTTCACAGTTGCCGGACCGTCGAAGTGACCCGCGCAATCTGGCATCGGTTCGGTCATCAATTCCATCTGACCGGCAGCTACAATGCTTGCAACTGACTCCGGAATCGCGGCCGTCACCAGGCCTGCACCGGCCCGCAACGCCCCCCGCGCTGCGAGCAACGCAGCACCTGACTTGCCGCGACTGCCCGCAATAATCAGTGGATGCCCGTACGTACCCTTGTGTGTATTATCGGCGCGTGGCCGCAGAAAGGATAGCACCTCGCTTCGTTCGAGGTACCGACCGCTCGGCGCGAGTTCCGAGATCGCCTGGGGCGCGAAACCAATATCAACAATTTCGAGACAGCCGCAAAGTTCGGCGCCGGGGTAGGAAACATGCCCATATTTGGCAAATCCGAACGTCACCGTGACGGTTGCGCGCACCGCCAAACCCATGATCCTGCCGGTATCAGCATTTACCCCGGAGGCAATGTCAACCGATATAACAGGAACCTCTCGTGAATTAATCTTTTCGATTGCTCGACGAGCTATCCCACGAATCTCCGCATTAAGACCGATTCCGAAGATGGCGTCGACTATTACGCCTAGTGGTTCAGCGGCCATGGCGGCATCCAGAGCATTTTCGTCGACAACTTCAACGATAACGCTGCCGACCTCGGCAAGATCATGAAGTGCTCGGGCGGCATCGCCGCGTAACTCGCCTTTGCGCGCGAGCAGCAGGGTTCGGACCCGTTCACCCATCTGATGGAGGCGACGCGCCGCGACCAACCCGTCGCCACCGTTATTGCCCTTGCCTGCAACCACGAGCACCCCGCGTGCCATTGCTTCCGGCCACCGCCGCGCAATTGTTCGGGCTACTGCGTCACCGGCGTTGGTCATTAGTTCATATGAGGGGACGCCATATTTCTCCTGACTAAGGCGGTCGAGTTCCCTGCTCTGTTCTGCATTGAGAAGAATCATTGGCGCTGCCTAAGGATCGAATCGGGGTTCCAATCGACGCTTGTAGCCAGCGAGACGTTGCTGCGTCCGTTCGCCTTGGAGCGTGCCACGGCGGTTGCGACTCATTTGGCTACGAGAGCCGGATAGCCTCATCGATCACGACTCGTTGACTTGCGAGGATTGATCAATTTCAGCATTTCACGGACTGCGCGTTCGAACCCGGTGATTAAAGAACGAGCGACTATTGCATGCCCGATATGAAGCCAGACAATCCCTGGGATAGCCGCTATCGGTGCGACATTTTCGTAATTCAAACCATGACCAGCATTGGGCTTAAGTTTCAACGAGCGCGCCAATTTGACGGCGGCGCGAATCTTTTGCAGCTCTAACTTTGTTTGCTCGCTGAACTCGAATGAAGCCGCAGCTTTCGAGTTTGCTATTGAAATGCGACCGTTGATTCGACCGCGTGGGCTTCGCCTTGAGGCCGAACGTTCGCGACCCTGTACAATGTCGGCATCAGCGAAACGGGCATACATTCCTGTATGGATCTCGACGAAATCCGCGCCAAGCATTGCTACCGCCTCGATCTGCCTCGGTTCCGGGTCGACGAACAGGCTCACTCCAATGTTTGCCGTCTTGAGGCGCTGTACGATCGGCTCCAACCGTTCCTTGAGGCCGGCAACATCCAGACCCCCTTCGGTGGTAAGCTCTTCGCGCCTTTCAGGTACCAGGCAGACTTCATCCGGCCGCAATTCCATAGCGATTTCCAGCATCTCTGCGGTCGGGGCCATCTCCTGATTGAGATGAATTTTTATCGCTTCATGAATACCGAACAGATCCGTGTCCTGGATATGGCGTCGGTCTTCACGTAGGTGCACAGTGATTGCGCCCGCCCCGGCCCGCTCTGCCGCCAGCGAAGCCTCCACCGGATCCGGATAGCGGGTTAAGCGCGCCTGCCTAACCGTGGCGACGTGATCCACGTTAACGCCGAGTTTAATCATTCACCGTTTCTGAGCGATCTATTCCTTGGTTCACGCTGGAACTGACCTGCAGTTTGTTTCAGCCACACACTCCAAGCCGATGATCGATTGCCGCAGCGATCTCGCGGGCAATTTCGCTGATCTGGTTCGGGTCGTCACCCTCGACCATAACACGCGCCAGCATTTCCGTCCCCGAATATCTCACTAAAAGGCGCCCACGCCCATTCAGCCGCTGTTGAGCGACTTGGATTGTGCGACTGACCTCGGGCAGCTCTTCGAGCGGGATACGCTGGCGCACGCGGACATTTTCCAAAACCTGAGGCACCCGCCGCATTGTGCGAAGCTCACTCAGGGGTTTGCTCGCTTCCACCATGCGCAAAAATATGAGCAACGCAGTGATCAGGCCATCGCCGGTGGTTGAGTGGTCCATGAAGATTACGTGCCCTGACTGCTCTCCGCCTAAGTTGAAGCAGTTGGCCCGCATAGCGCGCACCACGTTAGGGTCCCCGACGTCGGTACGAAGCAACCGGACGCCGCAACCATTAAGGGCCAGTTCGAGACCGAAGTTGCTCATCACGGTGGCGACGACGGTGTTCTGCTTAAGTGTTCCCTGCTGATGCATGTGTTTACCAAGCAGCGCCATTACATCGTCACCATCGAAGAGCTCACCATTCTCGTCCACAAACAGGGCACGATCGCCATCACCATCGAGGGCGACCCCAACGTGGGCCCGCTTTTCGATCACCGCACGCCGCATCTGTTCAATATGGACTGCCCCACAGCCTGCATTGATGTTTATCCCGTTGGGATCGACGCCAATCGGCACCACCTCAGCACCTAATTCTTCAAGTACTTCAGGGCCTACCCGGTAGCTTGCACCGTTGGCACAGTCGATTACTATTTTGAGACCCTCGAGTGTGACCTCACGCGGCAAGCAGGATTTCAGAAAAACGAGGTAGCGCCCGATGGCATCGTCGATGCGCGTGGCCTTGCCGATGTCAGCGCCGGCCGCACGGAACCGGCTCAAGGCTCCATCGTCAAAGACCAACTGCTCGATGGCCCGCTCGATCTGATCGTCGAGTTTGTAACCTTCACTCGAGAAGAACTTTATACCGTTATCCTGAAACGGGTTGTGTGAGGCGGAAATTACGACTCCTGCGTCGACCCGCATGCTGCGAGTGAGGAAGGCGATTGCCGGGGTCGGCAGCGGCCCAACCAGCAGAACATCCACGCCCATCGAACAAATGCCGGATGCCATGGCGGTCTCCAGCATGTAACCCGAAAGCCGGGTGTCCTTGCCAATCAGGATCCGCCGATGACGCCGTCCGCTGTTTTTGAAGACGTGAGCCAGCGCGCGACCCAACCTTAATGCCGTTTCCGACGTGATCGGCTCAACGTTGGCGACTCCACGAATCCCGTCTGTACCAAAAAGTCTGGACGTCGGTGCGCTCAGCGGCGGGTATTGCGCCTGACCGTGATCCTCACCTTGTCTGGCCATAGCCGAAGCAATTCCACTCCCTGCGGCAGCTGCACTTCTACCGGAGTATTGTAAGTTCCTGGCTCCAGTCCGTCACCATCGACGTATACGGCATTACTTAAATCCAGTTTGTTCAGTTGAAGCTTGGCACCCCGGAGTTGCAGATTGATGCGCGACGGCTGAAGGGTTGATTGATAGGCGATGTCGCGGACTGTCACAGGCACGCCGTGGAATTGTTTGGTCGCAATCACTGGAGCGATGTCGATTTTGATCATCACTTCCGAGGGCTCCAGCCGTACCATTCCGCCCGGGGTGGTGACTGCGGCGGCCCGTTGGGTATCAGCGGCCAAACCCCCGACGTCGACTGCCTCGGTATCAATCATCGCAAGGTTCGCAATTTGCCGGCTGGGGGCCCTGGCCTGAATCTGAGCGGGCGAAGCCTCGACTGAAGCCACCCGATATCCATCCGCTGGTGCTCCGACTGTCACGACATGCACCGGCAGGTAGCGGATGATGATCTTGTCGATATCGAGCACGATCTGCGAAGGGGAGATACTGGTAACTGCCGTTCCCCGCGGAACGTTGAAGCTGTCTAGTCCAATTTTAAACGAAGCCTGCCCGACCCCTACGCCGCTCAGGTCGAGCTTTAACGTGAGCCGGCTGGGATCAACCAACGAAAGCAACGTCTGCGGTCCGGACAATTGGATTTTGACGAAATCAGGGTGCTCATTGGTGATGACGAATCCGGGCGGCAACCCGCGGTAGCTCACAGGAATATTGAACGACTCGACGGAACTGTGCTGGCCCGCGTTCACGAAAATCCACAAGCCGATAGCCAGGAGCAATGAGATTATCCGCAGGCCGAGATTCTGCTGGAGTTGGCGTCGGAGCGCGGCGAACGAGTAGCGCCGTTTCAGATCAGCGGCGCGGATCAATCTCAACCGGGCGATGGGTGGCCGGGTCGGTTTCTTCATCGCCGGCACTGCCACTCTATGTCACTCCTCTCGTATCGGTGCCCAGACTGTCGAGGTTCTGCAAGGCTACCAACAGTTCCTGTGGTTTAAGACCACGCATTAAGCGCCCTTGGCGAGCGATTGAAATTGTACCGTCTTGCTCGGAGACAACGATCACACTCGCATCACTGTCTTCAGTTAGTCCGATCGCGGCCCGGTGACGCATTCCCAGGGTCAAACTTACATTTGGGTTTGTCGAAAGCGGCAACTGGCAGGCCGCCGCCAACACCTGATCACCTTTTATAATTACCGCGCCGTCATGCATCGGTGAGCCGGGCATGAAAATCGTCTCGATCAATTCAGGCGAGGCACGGCCGTCGATCACACGCCCTGTATCTACTACATCTTGCAAGCCGACGTCATGTTCAATGACGATCAATCCGCCAATACGGCGAGCTGATAGCCACTCCGCGGCTTTAACCAGCTCCTCCGCGATGTCGCTTACGTTTGCTCGGGTGGTGAAAAATGACCGCGCACCGACGCCGGTCAGAGCGCGGCGAATGTCGGCCTGAAAGATCACCACCAAAATCACAATCAAAGAACCCAGAAAGTTGTTGAGCAGCCAATTCAAGGTGAATAGGCCGAGCATTTGCGAAACCACAAAAGCGATGGCGAGAATTCCGAGACCGACCACCATCTGCATCGTGCGGGTCCCGCGTATCAGCAACGTAATACGATAAATTACATACGCGACGATGAGGACATCTAATGCATCCTGCCAACGCAGCCGCGGGATTACGTGCATATACGTGTGCATCGGTTAAGGCTTAAGTTTGCCGCGCTGAGCCAATTGCCGCGGCGATTCTCGCCGTTACAACCGCTGGCCTCGGATCGTGGACCCGGATGATCGCCACCCCCGCTGCGACCGCCACGGCATTGACCGCATTCGTCCCCAGGATAAGCTCTTCTTTTTGCTCGCCCGCGAGATTGCGAATGAAGCTCTTGCGCGAGGCACCGATTAGCAGCGGATAACCCAAGGCGCAAAAGCGGTCGAGGTTCGCCAGAATCGCGAAATTGTGTTGTGGCGTTTTTGCAAATCCCAGCCCTGGATCGAGAATGATTCGCGATCGATCAATTCCAGCGCGCTCGGCTGCCAGGGCGCGTTCGGCCAGAAACGTTAGTACTTCGTCGACTACGTTCGCGTAAGAGGCGAACCGGATGTGGTCTGTGGGTCCGCCTTTCATGTGCATCAACACGACGAAACATTGATGCTCGGCAGCGAGCTCTGCCATTCGCGGATGCGATAATGCGCTAATGTCGTTGATGAACGAGGCCCCTAGCTCCAGAGCAACACTTGCGACTTCCGGCTTACGAGTATCTACCGAGAGCGGCACTTGGAGTTTACCTTGAAGGAGCTCCAGGACGGGTACCAGCCGCGCTAACTCGATGTCGGCTGGAACTTCGCGGGCACCGTAGGGGCGCGTCGATTCAGCGCCTATATCGATAATAGCAGCACCTTCCCCGGCCATCTCGAAAGCTCGCGCAGCGGCACGCTCAGGATCGAGATAGAGTCCTCCATCGGAGAACGAGTCCGGGGTGACATTCAACACCCCCATGATGGCGGGGAACTCAATAATCCTTCCGTCGGTCAAGTAGAGGCCTGATACGCGACTACGAGAGGCCGCTGGTTCCTTGGATTCGATATTGTCCGCAGCTTTTAACGCTTGCAGCTTCGTAGCGGTATTGCTTGACGGGTTAAGCGTGGGAGCCAAGGACCGAACCGTTGAGCCGCCAAAAAGGGCTTGCCACTATTCCGTGCCCTACTCGTCAGCCGAGCTCGGGCGAAAAAGTAGAAACGGTCTCAGGCCAGAGACGGTTTGGGTTGCAAACCGGGCAGAGAGCAACTATCCTCCTCCGCCACCCGCGGTCGCTGCTTGCTGGTCGAAGACTGGTCGGGCGACGTGCTGTCAGCGGCTGCCGCGGGCTCGGCTGTAGGAAGCGGCCGGCCCTCTTTATAGGCCTTGACCATTTCCGCCACCTCGGCGCCATCGACCACTTCTTTTTCCAATAATCGCTCAGCCAGTGAGTGCAGGAGCGGAGTATGCTCCGAGAGCAAGGTGCGCGCTTTCTGATACGCTTCGTCTACTATCCGTCTAACTTCCCGGTCGATTTCGATCGCGGTATGTTCCGAGTAATCTTTGGCGTGAGTGATGTCCCGGCCTAAAAAAACTTGTTCCTCTCTGCGACCGAAAGTCATGGGACCGAGTTCCTTACTCATTCCCCATTCGCATACCATCTTGCGGGCTAGTTCCGTGGCCTTTTCGATGTCGTCACCTGCGCCCGTGGTCATTTGACCAAAGACCAATTCTTCGGCAACGCGCCCCCCGAACATCATCGCCAGTCGTGTCATCAAGTATTCTCGAGAATAGGTATAACGGTCATCAAGCGGGAGCTGTTGAGTGACACCGAGCGCCATGCCGCGCGGAATAATGGTCACTTTATGAACCGGGTCGGCCCCGGGTAAAAGCATGGCAACCAGCGCATGGCCTGATTCGTGATAAGCCGTGTTGCGCCGTTCTTGCAGGGACATCACCATGGATCGCCGCTCGGCGCCCATCAGCACTTTGTCTTTGGCGAGCTCAAAGTCCGCCATATCGACTTTATCCTTGCTGCGCCGCGCGGCAAGCAAGGCGGCCTCGTTAACCAGGTTCTCAAGGTCTGCGCCGGCAAAACCTGGGGTTTGGCGGGAGAGCTTGGTAATATCGACGTCATCCGACAACGGTACGCGTCGGGTGTGAACTCGTAAAATGCCCTCGCGGCCTTTAACATCTGGACGGGGCACAACCACGCGGCGGTCGAAACGTCCAGGCCGCAACAGCGCCGGGTCGAGCACGTCGGGCCGATTGGTGGCGGCCACCAAAATCACCCCTTCATTGGCTTCGAAGCCATCCATCTCCACCAGGAGCTGATTGAGTGTCTGTTCCCGCTCGTCATGACCGCCGCCCAGGCCGGCACCGCGGTGACGTCCTACGGCATCAATCTCGTCGATAAAAATAATGCACGGTGCGTGTTTTTTGCCTTGGACGAAGAGGTCGCGGACCCGCGAGGCACCCACGCCAACAAACATCTCGACAAAATCCGAGCCGGAAATAGAAAAGAAAGGAACACCCGCTTCGCCAGCGATCGCTCGTGCCAGCAGGGTCTTTCCCGTCCCAGGCGGGCCCACCAACAGTACGCCCTTTGGAATCCTTCCGCCGAGACGGGTAAACCGCTTGGGGTCCTTTAAGAACTGGATAATCTCTTCCAGCTCGTCTTTCGCCTCGTTGATGCCAGCAACGTCTGTGAAAGTTACCTTGTGGGTGTTTTCGGTAAGCAGCTTAGCGCGACTCTTGCCGAACGACATTGCCTTGCCGCCGCCAATCTGCATTTGGCGCATAAAGAAGATCCACAGCGCGATCAGCGGCAGCATGGGCAGCCATTGCACCAGCAGAACCATCCACCAAGGGTCGCCATCCGCTGGCTTGGCCGCGATCTTGACGCCCTTGGCCCTCAGTTCCTGAATTAACCCGGGATCGTTCGGCGCGTAGGTTTTGAAATGCTCACCGCTGCTGGTTTCACCCTGGATCTGGTTACCCTGAATGGTGACGTTGGCGATGTGCCCCTGGTCGACGTCGTTGAGGAAATCAGAAAAGATTATTTCAGGTGCATGTTGCTGCGTGCGAGTAAAGAAGTTGACCAGCAACAGCGCCATCAGCACTACTACCGCCCACAGCGCGATATTCCGCGAAACCTGATTCATCGCCATTACAAACCTAGCACGCGTGTTAAAGTCCAAGCAATCAAACACTTGGAGCATCTGGAAGCGGATCGGCTCGTAAATGCAAGACTTTTCGTGAAGTTCTGCTTACCAACCCGACCGCGCTCCGGACGACACCGGGAATCCAGACAACCTCCTCCTGGCAGACCACGAGCGGCCATTGGCTGCGCCTCGCCCGGGGGATTTTCTTATCGACAAATACATCCTGAATCTTTCGGCTACCTCCTAACCCCAGTGGCCGAATCCGGTCACCAGCTCGCCAACGGCGCACCGCCAGCACACACACCACTTCGGCATCGAAGTATGCCTCCAACAGGCTTGCCCTGTGCCATGGAGCAGCCGAGAAGTCAGGTTCGTTAATGTTGAGCTCGCTCAAAGTCAGACTGCAACCACACCATCTGAGCGCATTCTCTCCCGACTTTAGCGTTAGCTCAGATTGATCTGCGGAGGGCTCGGAGGCCTCAGCAGAGTCCGCCCGCTCAAGAACCGCGCTGTCGTAATCTCGACGAAACCTCCAACCACGCGGCAGAACCACCATGGCGCGAGGCTTGCTGCCGGTTGCAATTTTACTCATCGCCTTGATGTGCGACCGCTGAATTCCACGCAAATCACCAATGCCCCGGGCAATGAGCTCGCGCATGATTGCACGGGCGAAAGCAGGGTTCATTGCCCCCAATTCGGCGATAGAGATTCGCAACGAGGTTCGAGTGCCTGGTTGTGAGCAGCCCACGAGTAATCGCTCCAACGCCCGTCCGGCCTCCGTGCGGACAAACTGATTGAGCTCCTTCATTTCCGCGGCCAAGTCGACCAGATGAGATTGAAGTTTTGGAGAGTAGTCACGCACAAGCTGAGGCAAAAGGATGGCTCTGACGCGGTTACGAAGGGGACGCTCGTCAGAGTTGCTACTATCGATCACATAGTCGGCGCCGATCGCTTTTAAGTAGGCGCGGATGATATCCCGGTCGAGCGAAAGCAGGGGGCGTATCAGACTTCCGGGTCCCAGCTCGCTCATCGCTGCCAGACCTGTAATACCCGTTCCGCGTAACAGGCGGAGCAGAAACGTTTCCGCTTGATCATTTTGGTGATGACCTAAAACAATGAATCGGGCATTGAAAGCATGCGCTGCCCGATTCAAAAAGTCGTATCGAATCTGGCGCGCGCGCTCTTCAAGATTAGGCGGCCTCAAGCCGCTGGCTCGTTCGACTATCAATTCCACTGCCAGCCGGCGGCACAAATCGCGCACGAACAGTTCGTCACGCTCGGACTCAGTCCCCCGGAGGCAGTGATTCAGATGAGCTGCTACGAGCTGAAAACCGTGGCGCTCCCGGATGCGATGAAGCGCATGAACCACCGCAACTGAGTCAGGCCCGCCCGAGAGTGCCACCAACAGTCTCTGGCCAGGTTCGCAGTGCAGCTGCCTGACAACTCGGGCGACGGTCGCTTCAACCGTTTTGACCACTCTTTGTTCTGGCGCCGAGAAAAGACTAGGCGGCATCCTCAAAGTCTAGGAGCGACAGGGCCAAAGATCCGTTTCACTGCAGCAAAAGCCACGACCGCCTAGGTGGCCCGTGCCATGATCCTAGTGCTCTTGTCGATTATTTGAGCGTTCGATCTGGTCTAGTAAGTGCAGGATGACCTCGATACCGGCCAGGTTGACGTCCAGTTCTTCGCTTAGCGTTCGAATCAACCGAGCTCTTTTAAGTGCTGAACTATCGTACAACAGTTCACCAGCTCGGTTCGATTCTTCCGCTGGTACAATGAACTCTTCGCGCTCCCATAGTTCGAGCTCGGCGTCGGTAATGCCGGCGAGCACCCGAAAAGCGGCTCTGCTCACCAGTACGTTGGAAGACCTGCGCTGGTTGCGCTTGGCGGAACGAACCACCACCGGTCTAACCTCGCATCGTTTCGCGCGGATCGGCGACCGCACGAGCACGCCTTCGTTCCGCGAACTGCTGCAACAATCGACGTTCCTCGTCGGTCAGGTCGGTTGGCGCAAGAATCTTTAATTCGTACAACAAGTCCCCGGCAGGCTCGCCAGTGCGCGATGGCAATCCGCGTCCTTTTAATCGCAGAACTCTACCGCTTTGACTACCGGGAGGAATCTTGAGCGAAATTTTTCCATCCAACGTAGGCGCAGTGACTTCCGCACCCAATGCCGCTTCGTAATCCCATACGGGCAACTGAGCCCTCACGTCACGACCACTGAGCACAAATGGGCCGCTGGGTTCTACGTGGGTTATCAGGAAGAGGTCGCCGTTCTGATCTGGTCGCGACCCGCGGCCTCCCTGCCCTTTGAGCCGGATCCGTGAGCCTTCCCCAACTCCGGGGGGAATGGTGACCTCGAGGGCGCGGTGAGCCCGGACGACTCCCCGGCCACCACATTTCGCACAGGGTTCGGCCGAACGGATTATCCGGGTTCGGCCGCGCGTCTCTTGACGCGCCGTCAGACCACTACCCCCACACACATCGCAACGGTCTTCGGAAGCCAGTTCAAGCCGGCGACGGGTTCCATGCACAGCATCACGTACGGAAATCCGTACTTCGGACTCGAGATCCTGACCGCGAGTCGGTGCGCCGCCTGCAAACTCCTCTCCGAAACTGAATGACTGGAAACCGCGGCCGGCCGCGTTACTGAACCCGCCTCCAAGATTGCCGAAGAATCGTTCAAAAAAGTCACTAAAGCCGGCACCGGCGCCGCCGAACTCGGGACCAGAGGACTGCGCGTAGCGACGAAAGACCTCGTCCTCCGTTGCGCCCCGCTCCCAATCCGCTCCTAGCTGATCATACTTCTTGCGTTTCTCCGGGTCGCTCAGCACCTGGTAGGCTTCATTTATCTCCTTGAACCGCCGCTCGGCGTCTTTGTTGTTCGGGTTGACGTCGGGGTGATACTTGCGGGCTAGCTTGCGGTATGCACTTCTGATCTGCGCTTCAGTCGCGTTGCGGTCGACGCCGAGAGTCTTGTAATAGTCACGAAATTCCATCTGATCGTGGTTGAGGGCCTTCGACCTAATTGCGCTTAGGTCAAGCCCTTAAAATTCATCGGGTGTCACAGCTCCAAACCAGCCCGTACCCACCAGTTAAAGATGCCCACTAAGCAGCGATTCAGCAACAGTCGACAGAGCTTGTGATGCAGGAAGGTTCAGGGTCAAGACTTCGCCAATCCATCGCGAATTTCACTGAGCTGGGTTTCCAAGCTGCGCAGTCGACTATCGAGAAGAGTCTGGCGTCGCCAGAGGAAAATCACGTAAAGTGCAACCGCCGCAAATATGATTGAATATGCCGCGAACAAGTAGCTTAAATTATCCATCGGAACTGTCCCATCGGCCTGTTTAGTCTTCAGCCTTACACCCTTTGCATGAGGGCGGCTCGGGAAGCCGCCACTGTCAGTCCGTCGTTATCTGCTCTGCAGGTCCAGTATCTGCCTTCCTCGCTTGGGCTCTTGCTCAGACAACCTCGCTCGGAGCTCCGCCAGACCACCGCCAAGCTCCGTCAGCCGTCTGGCTGTTCGCAGGATCGAAAACCGCAGCATCAGCAACCATATCCAGAGAACCGTAACTGCCGCAAAAGCGACGAGGAGCGTCGCGATCATGCGCGGGTCTTCCAACCCATGTCTTCCTTGACGAGTAATAATGACCGCTGGGTGTATAGTTCGCCATAGCCGAACTGAGATAACGATAACCGGAATGTCAGCAGCTGCAACAATTCCGACGACCGCCGCTAGCCGACCAACTTGCGGGAGCTCCTCGGCCATAGCTCGCAGCATAAGGTAGGCAGCGTAGAGCAACCACAAGACCAAAGTGGTGGTAAGACGAGAGTCCCACGTCCACCACGTACCCCAGATGGGCCTGGCCCAAAGTGAACCTGTTATCAGGACCAAACTACAGAAAAGCATCCCGGTCTCGGCTGCCGCGCGTGCAAGGTCATCCCAAATTTTCTGTCCAAACCGGAGGTAAAAGAACCCCGCGATCGCCACCAAGCCAAAGGCAGCAAATGCTACCCACGCGCAGGGCACATGAAAGTAGAAGATGCGCTGAACGATTCCCTGCTCCGCCTCAGTCGGAACATAAACGAACACCATGAACAGCGCCCATGAAACCAGGAGGACTGTCAAAAGACCGAACCAGCTGGCCCAATTGGGGCCAATCGAGTTTTGTCCTGCTCGGTTCTTCACGCAGCGCCGCTTAGTCCTCGCTTACGACTTGCTCAAACAGCAGGTAACCTCCGGCCAAGAACAACAGGTCGCAGGCGCCGAGAATTTTAAGCCACTGCGCGAAACCGGCAAACGGTAGCCCCGCTAAAGCAGCCTGAGTTGCCTTCACACCGGAGATCAGAGCCGGAATGAACACCGGAACGGTCAATAGTGGCAACAGCAGCTCTCCCGTCTTGATCTGAGCTTGGATTGCAGCCAGGAGCGTGGTCAGAGAAGCGAAGCCCATCGCTCCCATCATGAGCACTGGTGCCAGCCTGACGATTCGCATATCGAAGTTAAGATCAAAAAAGAAGACCATGAGGAACAGTGAGGTTATTTGGGCTACTGTCATAAAGATGAAGGAGGCGACCAGTTTGGCGGCGTAGATTGCCCCTCGGTCGGCGGGGCTAAGAAGAAGGCATCGGATACACTCGTTCTCCCATTCGCTCACCATTGCCTGTGTCGCGCCGGCCAACCCAGCGAAAATCATCGCCACCCAGAGTGCCCCTGCTGCGAGCAGAGAACTACGCGAGGGCGCATCCAGCGCAAATGTCAGCACAGTCAAGATCAGCAAGGACAGGATGTTCAGAGTGATCGTGCTTTGGCCTCCTCGAAGCTCGAGTCGCAGGTCTTTATGCAGTATGGTCGCGAATGACGACACGGTTACTAAATTTCGGTATGAAAAATGCGCGTTTGAGCCAAGCTCTCCGCGCTCAATTCGCAAAGTTGCAGCGATTTTAGCTGGCCTTGAGTCAACTAGCCTGCCGCTGCCGGTCGTGGCTTGCGCCCCTCAGAATCCGAGCCAAAGTGAGCCATTACCAGGCGCCCGTTCTCAAGCGAATAGCTGATGAATGCCAAGTGGCGCAATTGATGCGGATCATGTGCGGTCATGACGACGGCGCAGCCGCGCTGCAGGGCATCGCGGACGAGTTCTGCTGCGATGTCGATTCCCTCAGCATCAAGTGCGGCGAAGGGCTCATCCATGACCAGGACCTCAGGCTCGGTCATCATCGAGCGGGCAATTGTGAGGCGTTGCTCCATGCCTCTGGAGAAGGCGAAGACGGGTTCGTCGGCAAATGACCCCAGTCCTACCCGGTCAAGTAATTTCTCCACGACGTACTGGTAATCCGTTACCCGATAAAGTCGCGCGTAAAACTCGAGGTTTTCGCGGGCTGTAAGTCGGGGATAGAGAAAACTCCGATGAGAGACTAGGCTGATTCGGCATCGCTGTTGAGGCCCAAGACTGTGAGCAGGTTCGCCGAACAACAGGGCCTGACCGCTCGACGGCCGGGATAGTCCCGCAAGAATCCGCATTAGGGTGGATTTACCACTACCATTGCGGCCAACGATGAGCGCACCTTCACCGCGGTTGACTCTAAGGTCAATGCAGCGCAGAACCGGCAGCACGCCGAAGATTTTACTTACCTGGCGGGCTTCGAGCTGTGCCGTGTTCATGTATGACGGAAACCCGTCCTACTCGCGAAGGGCGCCGCAATCTGGGCAGAAGTTGTGAGTCGGATTGGATCTAGCGCCGCATTGCCAACAAAAATTACCTTTTTCAAAGGTCGCGCGGCCCCCATTTGCCGGTCTGAGGTCAGATCGAGACCCCGAAGGGGTTGCGTCGCCTTCGATTGAGCGCATTGCAGCCAGGGCCCGAGCTTCCAAACGCTGTCTGAGAAAGCGATAGTCGTCCGCATCCAGTTTGCCCATAGCGCGATCGAATTCGAGCTCACGCAAAGCTTGGACCGCTAAGGCATGCTCCCGCTCAAAGTTTTGACGTTTCATGTCCGGCTCGGGAGCCGAAATGCCCGCCTGAAGCTCAGTAAGAGGTGCCGCCACAAATAGGGCTACTGCGGTGATTATCAGTAGGGCGGCAATCCAGATGGCCACTTCAGACTTGGTCCCGAATCTGTTGCTCGAGCCGGCGCTTGAGTTCGTCGGGCGCTGGACGGTCAAGGGTTTCGTTGAGCACAGTCGATTCTGAGCGCCACCGGTAGATGGCTCCAATAATGATGAAGCAGCCGGCGAATACCGCTATGCCGGGCATTAACCAGGCAAGCAGATTAAAGCCCTCGGCGGTCGGGGCCGACAGGATTTTTTCACCATACTTAACCCGGAAACTGCGAATTATCTGCGTCGGCCCCATGCCTCGCAGTATCATGGCTTCGATTTGCTCGCGTACAGGGACCGAAAATTCGCATTGCGGGTGGTTGCAATTGGCGACTGTCAGCCCACATCCGCATTGACATGTCAGACCTTCACTGACTTCCTGCAAAGAGGTTTTCTGCGATAGTCCAAGTGCGCGGCTAACAGGTATAGCCATAAGAATCATAATCCAGGCAGACAAGACCAGACATTTGAGGGGTGGATGAATCAAACCTGGCTGCCTCATTCACCTTCGAGAACTGCCGGCGGTCCGGTCTCTGCGGCTACCGTGCCCCGCACCAGGGCAGCTATCGCGCTGCGCTCACGAACATTCGGCCACAGGGCGACAACTGTACCTATTGCCATCACGAAGCCACCGGCCCACAGCCAGAAGACCAACGGCGTTAGAAAGACCTGAAACGTAGCGAGGTCGCTCTTGTCATCGATACTCGCAAGTACTGCATAAAGGTCGCTCATCGGTGTAGAGCGAATGGCCACACTGGTTGCTGGCTGCTGCTGGCGCCTATAAAAGAGCTTCGCAGGGTACATTCTTGCGATCGGTTCGCCCCTGTAGAGCACCTGAAGCTCAGCGCGCGCACTCTCGAGATGCGCTGTAGCGTCATGATCCAGTCCCAGGAAGATCAGTTCGTACGGCCCGACATCCATCGAGCCGCCCGGCTTGAGAGTTTTCTTTACTTCAGTCTTGAAAAACGACGAACCCACGATTCCGACAAACGCCAGGGCGACACCGACATGAATGATATAACCGCCGTAACGGCGATTGTTCTTGGCTATAAGGTTGACAACGGCACGTACCGGAGTTTCTGCGGTCATGTGCTGGCGGGCGCTGGCTCCACGACGAAACTCCACCAGCACGGTGCCCAGGGCAAACGCCGCCAATGAGAATGCGCTGAGCACATACCACTGACGCAAACCGGCAATTAGCGCACCGAGACCGGTCATAAGTCCCAGGACCGCCGGGGTTGCGAATGTTGTAGCCAAAGCGTGTAGCGAGGTCCGCCGCCAGGCTATCAAAGGTCCCACACCCATCAAAAAGATCAGAGCCAGGGCCAGCGGAGCGTTGACCTTATCGAAGAAAGGCGGGCCAACGGTGATTTTCACCCCGCGCACTGCCTCCGATAGAACTGGGAAAAGGGTACCCCAGAAAACCGCAAACGCAATGCCAACCAGTACCAGGTTGTTGAAGAGAAATGCGGCTTCGCGCGAGAGATATGACTCCATTTCTGCGGGGGACCGTAATTGCTTGACCCGGCTGAGCAGCAGCGCCGTATAGGCAACCGTTACACATAGCAGAAAAGCCAGAAAGAATGGCCCTAGCCCCGATTGTGTGAACGAATGGACCGAAGAAATTACCCCGCTGCGAGTTATGAACGTTCCAAACAGGGTCAAGCAAAAGGCCACGCCAATCAGTGCGAGGTTCCAGATCTTAAGCATGTCCTTGCGTTCTTGAATCATTATTGAATGCAGATATGCGGTCATAACCAACCACGGCATAAACGCCGCATTTTCGACCGGGTCCCAGGCCCAGTAGCCACCCCAACCCAACACTTCGTAAGCCCATCTGGCACCAAACAAATTCCCCAGCGTCAAAAAAAACCACGAGAAGACCGCCCAACGGCGCGTAGACCGAATCCAGCCGTCGTCAAATCGTCCGGTAATTAAGGCGGCTGTGGCAAACGCAAACGGCACACTGGCGCTAACGTAGCCCGTGTACAGAGAGGGAGGATGGATTGCCATCCAGTAATTTTGCAGTAGAGGATTGAGGTCCTGGCCGTCCGTGGGCATTTTGGTAACCATGTCGAACGGCCGAGTGACAAAATTCAGCATGAATAGGAAAAAAATTGCGAGTCCTGCCAACACCGATAATGCGTATGGTGCCAGTACCGCACTGCGGCGGTACTGAAAGGCGACAATTCCCGTGAACAGCGCCAAGAGCCACGTCCAAAACAGTAGCGACCCCTGCTGACCGCCCCATAGCGCCGTAACCTTGTACATAGTCGGCAGAGTCAGGCTGCTGTAACTGGCGACATATTCGAGAGAGAAGTCGCTTTGTAGCAGACTCATCAAGAGCGCCAACACCGCCACCGTGACCATCGCAGCATTAGCCCAAAGAGCGTGCCGCGCGCTTGCGACCAGCGATGGTATATTGCGCTGCGTACCGAGCACATTCGCCACGATGGAATATGACGTGACTACGAGTGCGAGCGCGAGTGCCAGTTCACCTACTAGAGGCATATGGAATTATTCCGGCTTCGATTTAGGCACGTACTTAGAAGGACAACTGGTTAAAACCTGCCGTGCTTCAATCATGTTGTCGCCGTCCAGCTGACCTTCAACGATGACGTCGCGCCCAGCCGCAAACATGTCGGGCTTTGGTTGACCGCGACTCAGCACATTAAATACCGCTGTCCCAAGACTGCCGGCAGCCACCGGGGTAACTGGCGACTCTCCTTCGGCTGGCGGCTCGGAGATCGCAAATTTGAGGGTCAGGCTCGACGGATCCCACTGAATCGTGCCCGGCACCACCCGCCCGGCTATTCGCAGCATTTGCCCCGATAACTCGCCGCGCCGCGCATTGACCTCGTTGACAGTAAGGTAATATTCGGCCGTATTGCTTACCGCGCTTGCGATCAGATATCCGATCGCAGCTACGACGAGCATTATGCCGATAACAAATCGCGCCTGTTTTGGCATACTCGGTTTCTTGAGATTGCGTTAAAGCGGTTTCAGCACCGACTGGCCCCCTATTCTTGCCGAGCTAACCCAGAATCAGCAAGCGCGTTACAAAGACGTTCAATTCTCGTGGTTCGGCATCAGTCGGCGTTGCGGCGGTCCCATTGGCTGGCGCAATTCAGTATGTCAAAGGACTGCCCAGATGCGATCGCCTGATATTTGACCCAGAAAGCCTGGTCGGTTGTACGTAGGGCCTGAGGTTCATCCGCCTGTCGCCATCGATTATACGCTTCCGGACCACCGTTATATGCCGCGTATGCGGCGCGCGCGAGGACTGCAGCATCGTTGGAATGAAGACGAGCAGAGGCACCTCCTAAAAACCGGCGCAGAATTTCTGATCCTGCACTCAGATTATAGACGATATCCCACTGCAGATGTGGAAGGCTATAGAAACCCCGCCACACATACTTGTTGACCTGCATCAAACCAATATCGCCACTCCTTGACTCCAAAAACCTGATCCGACCGTGCTTGATAACGAATTGCCGCCAGCAGCTTTCCTGCCATGCCGTCGCTTTTAACAAGGTAGGCCACAAATCCCGGTAGGGCGGGTCGGGAGTATCGTCTTCAAACTCATAACGTGCAGCCAGATTCAGCAACTGGTTGAGTTCGTTCTTGTAGGTTGCAGCATTCTTTCCATTCACCACAACTCCATGCAACTTGCTCCCCAATTGCAGCATCGCAACAGCGTTTTGGCGTTTCGTCGAAATGTCATCAGCGAAAGCGGGAATTGGTCCCGCCACAAACCAGCGTGCAGACACGGTCGAGATTGCGGGTCGCGTCGGGTTGACATTGGTCACGGCTGGCGCACCGCCAATGGCTGGGCCAGGTGGCGGATTTAATGGAAAATGAGCCGAGGCTCCGCTGGGCTCCGGTGGTGTAGGCGACGGCGAACCAGGCGGCCCATACCGCGTGGTTGGCGCTGGACCAGTTGATGGTTCAGCTGCGGCCGGTTGCTCGAGTGGCGCGGCCAGACCAAACAACCGGCGCAACTCCGGATCCTCGTCGAAGCTGTAAGCCAAAGGATCGCCACTCCACTGAGGAGCCATGATGCGCGCCAGGCGCCGGAGGTCTGCGGCCGAAATTCGCAGACCAAGAGCCGAGCCAGCCTGGTCCAAGGCGAACAAAGCATCTCCCGCCGAGATAAACGAAAGAAATTCCAGCGACCGATCGCCCAGGGCTCCTTGCGCCGCAGCTTTCTGAATTACTTGCCCAAGGCGGGTCCACTCTTGCAAAAACAACAGACGAACCGGGTCCGGACCGCTGACGCCCTGCGGCTGTGCGAGCGCAGCAACTAGCCGCTCCCGGCTGTCAAGCAGGATGTCCAACAATTGATCGCGAACATCGTGATTGCTCACGGTTGTCCCGACCTGCTTGATCGCGAAAACGAGAAACGCATCCCAGTTGTTGAGCGCGTTATTCCAGGCTGCGACCTCTGCAGCTCTCAGCGGTGCTGTGGAGCCGCTGGTTGGCGGTACCGCAACTTCCGACGGCAGATCAATGGTCATCGTCAGCCGGATACCAGTAGGTTCGACGTCTATTCTCCGCCCCAGTTGAATGCTCGCGAGCGCCAAATGCAGCGCCGCTTGATGTTCTGCTGGCACCGCCATTTGGGCGAGGTTGTCGAGCTCGCGAATCGCGGGGGTCATGTCGAACGAATAGGTTTCCAGCGCGGGTGTGAAGCTTTGTTTGATTAGATCGAAGCCACGACCAACCAGCAAAGTCTTCTGATGATTGCGGTCGTACAGGTTAACATCGGTTACGTGAACCTTGAGCGCGAATCCGGCGATATATGGGGTAGTAGTGGCGTCAATAATACCCGACCAGGTTATCGGGGCCAGGCACTGGTTGCCGACAGGGACCCCCAGGTTCAAGTGACCAACACTCTCGACATGCAACGCTCCATTCTGTTGACCGAAAGACGGGTTCTCAACATAAAGATATTGGCAATCGTTCTCTCCGTTCCAGAGTTGCGCCCTCCCAGCCCGGCTATTGAGGCGTTGCCGCAGCACATCGGTCATCAGGGGATAGCTTATGTGCAACGGCACTTCCACCGGCCGCGCAAGCAGCCATTTTGGACTGAGGAGCAGTGCGGTCAGAATCGCCAACGCCACAGCTGGCCGCGTTGACGCAATCATGAAGAGATGCGCGCATTTGGATGACGGTTTTTCTGACAATCGTTTCACGCTATGGCGAAGATGAGTAACCAACCTTGCGCATCGCCGGGTTAACCGTCGGGCCCCCTGACGTGCGATGGTCAATGCTCTTTGATGTTATAGATTGCGAGAGGCAAGTGTAATCTCCCGACAAACGGAATCCATGTGCCGGAAGTGGGGCTGTCGCGCTTGGGCACGGTCGGAGGCCTCTGAATGCTCGAAGGAGAGCCTCGCAAGCCTAACGACCTGGATCTGCTGGGGCGTATTAAGGGTCTGGAATGGCTTTCCGGACCGCAGCGACGACGCCTCATCTCTGCTGCCGCAACCTATGACGTGGCGCGTGACCAACTAATCTTTTCGGACGAGATCGCACCAAGCTCAGACGTATTCATAATCCTTTCGGGCGCGGCCCGTTTCCGCTGCGTAGGGGTCAAGCACGGCAGCATCGCGATTGCCCTGCTGCCGCCGGGCGTGATTCCGAGACCGCCCGTGTTTACCAGCTTCAGATGCCAGTTTCACTGCGAAGCACTGCGGCACAGCCGGATCGCCAGACTTGCACGAGAACGCTTTATAGAGATCCTGACGGGCTATCGGCTTCCCAATTTTGACCGGGTTGCGACTCTCTTGTTTGGAGGGTTGGATAGGCTGCTGATTCGCTATCCAGGATTTACCGGCCTGGAACTGCGCGCGCGAGTGGCACAGGCTCTCTTGGAGCTGGGCATGGGTTTCGGGGCGCGCAATTCGCGAGGCATGGTTCTGACTATCAGTCTTACACAACAGGAATTGGCCAACCTGGTCGGGGCTTCGAGGCCCAAGATCAGCATTGTCTTGAGCGAGCTGATTCGACGCCATGCGATCTATAGAGAGGGTCGACGCATGGTTATCGTGCCGTCTCGCCTGGAGGAGATCGCCCAGTCGACTCGCCCTCGTGTCTGTCCGCCTTAGCTCAGGCCGTGCCCGAAAGGCCTAGTTGTCTTGCTCGTTGGCTTGGCTTGAGCCCAGCGCGACTCCCCGCTTACTGTTGCGAATGAATTCGATCATTTCGGCGACTTCAGCGGCAAGCGGCATTTGTTCTTGAAGTCTCTCCAGAGCAAGCTTCAGGTTCTGGCGTCGGCGAAACAGTAGCGCAAAGGCGTTGCGAATAGAGCGAATTGATTCAGCACTAAAGCCAGCACGGCGCAGACCGATTGCATTTACAGCTCGCAATGTATGTGTGCCATCCATTAGGCAAAACGGAGGAACATCGCGGCTGGTCCGGCTCAGACCACGCATCATGGAAAGTCGCCCCAAGCGCACGAATTGATGCACCACGCAGTTGCCGGAAACGATGGCGTGGTCACCCACTTCGACCCATCCGGCCAATAACGCTCCGCCAGAAATTATTGTGTGGTTGCCGATGCGGCAATCGTGGGCGACATGTGAGTTCTGCATAAAAAAATTTCCATTGCCGATGATGGTGGCATCGCCCCGTTCACTGCCGCGATGGACGGTCACGCCTTCGCGAAAGACGTTGTCGTCACCGATCAAAACTCGCCGTCGCCCACCAGTGTACGCGACGTCTTGCGGTTCATCGCCTATCACCACATTGGGGTGGAGAACATTACGGGCCCCGAGTTCAGCATCACCAAGGATGGTCACATGGTTCAGCAATCGACAGCCGGGGTTGAGGCGGATCCGTCCTTCCAGGAGGCAGAAGGGCCCGACATAAACTCCTTCAGCCAGCTCGACCTCGGGACCAATGACCGCCGTCGGATGCACATGAATTGCTTTTCCTTCAGCGGGACTCATTTCGAATGGTTGTCACGGCGAGACTTGTGCTCGGGACGGTCACCCGGGTGTTCGTGATCCTCGACCGGTTTGCCGGCGATCCGATACTCGCCGCCAGCCCAAAGTCCCAGATCAATTGTCTGACATCGTTCGGAGCAGAAAGGTCGATACCGATTTGTCGGACTGTTGTCGGTGGTCTTCTTACAGATCGGACAGCGCATATGCTGAAGTCAGATCACTCAAAACGTTCGGGTAGCACCAATTTTAAACCCAGGTGGGATTTTCCGATAGGTGGTAGGGCTACGCACCGCTTAAGGAGCGGATCTTCGGCCTGTTTGCTGACGGCACATTCTCCGCCCCAATAGTTTGTCGCTGCCCAATGAATAGGGTGCGACAATCCGAATTTGCGATCGCAAAACATGTTCAACTACGGGTTTTCGTTTGTGATCCCTGTTCTGCCACATCGCTGGGAGTTGCCGGGTACTGTCGGCTCGGCGGTACATTGCCCAACTTTTGTTCCTTCTGTCATAGTGCGTGGATCTTCTGTCGGCAACAAAGCAATTGCTAGGCGTTTTCGGATTGAAATTCAGACTCCAGCCGTTCGATGTCCGTCGGCGAAAGGCTGAAGTACTTGGCTTGCGGGTTGTGAAAAACCAGCGCGCTAACCGAACTCTCCGGGTCCATCATATAGCCCTCGGTGAGCCGCACTCCGAGGTTGTTAGTCTCGATTTCCAACAGACGGAATAGTTTTGACTGATCCTCCAAGCGGGGGCAGGCGGGATAGCCGAACGAATACCGCTTGCCGTGATAATGGGCTTGAAACAGGTCTTTCATCGAGGTGCCGGGCGGGTCACCAATCCCCCACATCTGTCGAATCTTCTGATGGAGTAGTTCGGCAAATGCCTCGGCGCTCTCCAAGGCAAGTACCTGGAGAATATGGGAACGAAGATATTCACCGCGCTGTTTCCACTCTTCCGCCAAAGCCCGCACCCCCTCGCCGATGGTTGTAACAAACATCGCCAGATAGTCGGGGCGCTGCAACTGTCGCGGCGTTACATAGTCGGCCAGACAGAGCCAGGGAGCCTCGGATTGGCGGCCAAAAACGAACCTTTCCAGCTCGTGTTTGCCATCGGCAGAATAGACAATCACGCTCCGCTCGCCATCCGAATTGACGCGGAAGAAGCGGTAAGCGGCTCGCGCGCTGATATCGTCCCGCGCCAGCATCTCGTCTTCAACTGACGCCACCGCATCCCGCAATTCGAGGGCCTTTGGTTCACGGGCATCAAGTGCCTGCTGGAAATTGCGAAAACCGAGATGACGGGTATAGAGCATCACAGGGTTAATGTAACGGAAAATCTCATCGAGGTTGTAATCGCGTAAGATATGCAGTCGCAAATCAGGGGGTTCGGGGATGGGACCCTCGTAAAGCATCGGCCGCGGACGTTCCGCAGCCCTTGGTTTGTCACCGGCTGCTCGAGCCGGGGCATTAAGCAGCCGACGGGTTTCTTCCTCCAGTTCAACCGCAAGTGCTTCGCGCCGCTGAGCATCCATCAATTGGTTAGCGAGGTCCAACCCGGCCATGGCATCGTTAGCGTAAGCCACGATGCCATCGTAGTGCGGGGCGATCTTCATACGGGTAAACCGAGATGACAGGGCAGCGCCTCCCACCAGGATCGGGCAGCGAATCCTGGCGGCCTTGAGGTCCTGAACGGTTGCGACCATCATTTGCGCTGATTTGACCAGTAAGCCGGATAAGCCGAGCGCATCTGGCTTGTATTGGTGGTAGGCTTTTATCAGTTCCTCGGGAGGGACCTTGATGCCGAGATTAACGACCCGATAGCCGTTGTTGCTCAGGATGATATCGACCAAGTTTTTGCCGATATCATGCACATCCCCCTTCACTGTCGCCAAAACAATGCAGCCCTTGCCAAGCGTTTCAGTCTTCTCCATGCGCGGCTCCAGGTAGGCAACCGCGGCCTTCATCGCTTCCGCGGATTGGAGCACTTCAGCCACGATCATCTGGTTGGCATTGAACAGCCGCCCAACTTCATCCATCCCCTTCATGAGCGGGCCGTTTATAATCTCGAGGGGCGAGTAGCGCTGCAACGCTTCCTCGAGGTCTTCGGCCAGCCCCTCCTTCGAGCCTTCGAGGATATGCCGCGCGAGTCGTTCCTCGAGCGGTAACGAGCGGCGTTCTTCGCGCGACGGCTTGTTCCTTTTACTGCGAAAATGCGCAGCGAATGCGGCAATCGGGTCTTCTCCCCGCCACCAGATTAAGTCCTCAGCCAAACGCCGCTCTTCCTCAGGAATTGAGACATAGCGTTCAAGTTTCTCGGAGTTGACGATTGCCAGATCGAGACCGGCTTCGACGCAATGGTAAAGCATTACCGAATTGAGAACTTCCCGACCCGCCTCGGGCAAGCCGAAGGAAACATTGGAAATTCCCAGTACAGTTTTGCAACGCGGCAGGGCGGCTTTGATCAGACGGATGCCTTCGATGGTTTCGACTGCGGAGCGAATATAATTCGGGTCGCCCGTACCGATTGGAAAGACCAACGGGTCGAAGATTATATCTTCCGGCTCGACGCCGTATTTCTCGGTCAAAATCCGATAAGACCGTTCTGCAATCGCGAGCTTGCGCTGCCTGGTTATCGCCTGTGCCTGCTGTTTGTCTTCATCGATGCATCCCACTACCAGTGCAGCACCATAATGGCGGGCCAATGGCACGACCCGACGGAAACGTTCCTCGCCGTCCTCGAGGTTGATCGAATTGATGATTGACTTGCCAGGTGTCCGCTGAAGCGATTCCTCAAGAACCCGCGCGTCGGTTGTATCGATCATCAATGGCGCCTTGATCTTTTTCACGAGGCTGGCCAGCAATGCTGCCATGTCAGCGGCCTCGTTCCGATCCGGATCTTGCAGGCAGACATCAATAATCTGGGCGCCGCGGCGGATTTGGAGCCGGCCGATTTCAGCCGCCTCTTCAAATTTGTTCTCGGCGATGAGACGTTTGAACTTGCGGCTGCCAAGCACATTTGTGCGTTCGCCGACAATTACCGGGCGGGTGGTGTCATCGAGGACGAGTGCTTCTATACCGGAGACCGCAGAACGCCGGACAGTCGGAATCTTGCGCGTTGCGGCCCGTGCGGTGATCTCTTTCAACATTCGAATATGCGCGGGCGTCGTGCCGCAACAGCCGCCGACGAGATTCACCCAGCCGGCTTTGACGAACCGGGCAATTTTATTCGCGAGCGTCTCAGGGGTTTCATTGTAACGGCCCTCTTCATCTGGGAGCCCGGCGTTCGGCACGCAAGCTACCGGGAACCGCGCAATACTCGCTAAGGTTCGCAGATGGTCGGTCATGAAATCCGGCCCGGTGGCGCAGTTAAGCCCGATCCACAGCAACGGCTGATGGGCGATCGATACGTAGAACGCTTCAATGTCCTGACCCGCCAGCAGCGTCCCCATCGTTTCGATTGTGCCCGAGATCGCGATGCCCGCGTCTGCACCCGTGCGTTCCAGCGCCTGCTTGATACCTGTTAAGCCGGCTTTGCAGTTAAGCGTATCCTGGACCGTCTCCAACAACAGAATATCGGCGCCGCCTTCGAGCAATCCTTCGGCCTGTTCTTGGTAAGCTGCGCTCAGCTCGGCGAAAGTGACGCCCCCAGTCACCGAAATGCTCTTGGTGGTCGGGCCCATCGAGCCCGCCACCCACCGCATCTGGCTGCTGGATGATGCCGCATCGGCCTCCGCTCGTGCCAATTCGGCGGCGATTCGATTAAGTTCACGCGCCTTATTGTGCAGGCCGTATTCCGCAAGCACGATTGAAGTGGCGCCGAAAGTGTTGGTCTCGATTATGTCAGCGCCGGCCGCCAGGAAGCTGCGATGAAGCTCGCGGATTTTATCGGGGCGAGTGTAGACCAGGTATTCGTTACATCCCTCGAATTGTGGTCCGCCGAAGTCGTCGGCACTGAGGTGCAGGTCCTGGAGCGAGGTCCCGGCAGCACCATCCAACACCACAATACGCTCTGTCAGAAGCTGGCGAAGTTGGTCCAGCCGATTGCCTCTATTGAACATCCGTCTGATTTGACGCCTTCTTTTCCAACAGGCTAGCCGACGGTAGAGTTTGTCGCAATTTGCTGGCAAAGCCAGCGAAAGCGGTTCATATGATTGCGGGGTGGCTGATTTAAAGCGGATGAGACAAAACTATGGGTGCGTTATCGAAATTCTGAAGAGATCGGAGATTGCTGTTTACATTCGCTGGTGACGTTCGTCAACTATATCCGAGGCATAAATGATCCTGGCATGGCTAACCCTCTTCGACGGCATTTTGGCGGTCGCGTTGGCAGTGACCGGTATTCTCTGCGCCCACTTCGGAGTACTGCCGCCTTTCAACCTGCATCTCTCCACCGCCTTATTTGGGCTTTACCTGGTTCTGTTCGGGTTTTTTCTTGGGATCCTCGGTTGTATCGTCGGCACAATCGTACTGCTCACAACGTTATTCATGCCGTCGTGGAGGGCAGGGCGTGGACGAGCGATTGCAGGAATTATTGTCGGTCTGCTGGTGGTCGTGCCAATTCTGAGAATTGCGTGGTCCACCCGACAATATCCGCCAATCAATGATATCACTACTGATACTCAAAACCCACCCGCGTTTGTCTACGCGGAAACTTTACCTCCAAATCGTGGCCGCGACATGAGCTACAAGGCCGAGACTGCATCCGCCCAACTACGGGCTCCGATTTATCAGAATTTGAAACCGTTGGAACTGCCAGGCAGTCTCGATGACGTTTACAAACGAGCCGAGATTATCGCGGGAGAGTTTCCCGGTTGGCAGATCACATATCGCGACCCTGTCCATCACACGATAGAAGGCGTCGCCACTTCAACGCTCTTTCAGTTCAAAGATGATTTTGTGATCCAGGTACGCCCCGCTCCGGAAAGTGGCAAGAGCTTGGTCGAGATGCGATCGAAATCCCGCGACGGCAAGGGCGACTTGGGCGCCAATTACAATCGTATCGAAAGCTTTTTTAGAGCGTTGCAAGGTCCGCCCCGCGGGGTTGTCACCCAGTAGGCAGACCCGGCAGCCTTGGCCGGGGAGAGCGGTAAACCGCGGTCTCCGGCCGGTCAGGATTGTACTTTCAGAAACCCTTTCAGATGCGCTCGAGTAGCGTCCCGGTCCCCAGCCCGCCGCCGCAGCACATGCTGACCAGAGCCCTCTGGGAATTGGTCCGCTGAAGTTCGTACACCGCCTTAGTCACCAACCCGCAGCCAGTCGCCCCTAGCGGGTGGCCCAGGGCAATAGCGCCGCCGTTGGGATTGACTCGAGCCATATCCGGTTCGAGTACACGAGCCCAACTCAATACGACTGAGGCAAACGCTTCATTGATTTCGAAAACGTCGATGTCACTGATGCGGAGCCCGTTTTTGTCCAACAGTCTGCGCGTTGCCGGTATCGGCCCTTCGAGCATCAACACGGGATCACAACCCACCAGGCAAGTGTCCACCACACGCGCCAGCGGCCGGCATCCAAGCTCCCGCGCCTTCGCTTCGTTCATCACCAGCACCGCCGCAGCTCCATCGGCGATCTGCGATGAGGAGCCCGCTGTGTGGATACCGTCAGGTCGTGCCACGGGTTTTAACCCTGCCAAGGCTTCCATGCTGGTGTGCCGTGGAACCTCGTCACGGGTCACGGTCCGCATTTCGCCTTTCTGTTTCGAGTCACCGTTCGGTACGGGTGCCTGAACAGGAATTATCTGGGACTCGAAGCGCCCAGCGTCGATGGCACGGGCTGCTCGCAGCTGGGATTCAAGTCCAAATCGGTCGGCATCCTCGCGCGTGATGCCGTACTTTGTCGCGATCCGCTCAGCACCTTCGAACTGGCTGGTCCACTCGAAGCGCTCGCGGTACTTGCGAGTGATTGGTTTGCCAAAACCCGCCTGGGCACCCGCCAGTGCATCAGAGCCGATCGGCAGCAGACTCATGTTCTCAACCCCACAAGCCAGCACCACGTCTTCGGCGCCTGAGGCGACGATGCTGGCGGCTAGATTAACGGCGTACTGGCTCGAACCGCATTGGGAATCGACGGTGGAGCAGGGAACTTCGACCGGGCCGCCGGCCGTCAGCCAGGCGGTTCGGGTGACGTTCATCGCCTGGGCGCCAACCTTGTTGATGCAGCCCCCAACTACCTGTCCGACCTCTTTGGGGTTCACGCCGGCACGTCGGAGGACTTCCATCATCACTTGGGCGAGCAGCTCGGTGGGGTGCGCCGCGGATAGCGCCCCATTTTTCTTTCCTATTGGCGACCGGCCTGCGGCGGCGACGACGACATTTTCCATAGCTTTTACTCCTGCATTCGATGCTGGCCGGTGCGAGGCGAGCCAGCGTGACTCTGTTTTCCTGCACCTTTGTAATAAATCAGTCCCGTCAAGTAAAATGAACGAGGGTGGTCGGGTGGAGAGCAACCCCAATACCGTGAAGAATGCAATTCCCCGAGAACTGTTCGCGTTGCGGCGCAAGCGTTTCATCGAGGCGATCGGAGATGCGATCGCAATCCTGCCCAGTGCTCCGATTGCCGTGCGCTCGGCGGATGTCGAGTTCATTTACCGTCAGGATAACGACTTTTACTATCTGACGGGTTTCGCTGAACCTGAATCCATCGCGCTGTTTGCGCCAGGCGAGAGCGACAACTTTATTCTGTTCGTTCGACCGCGCGATAAGGAGCGCGAAACGTGGACCGGTCGGCGGGCGGGACTCGAGGGCGCCATCGCCGATTACGGAGCCGACCGGGCCTATCGAATCGATGAGTTTCAACACGTCGCAGCCCGCTACCTCGAAAAAGCCGCGCGCATCTATTACCCTCTCGGTATCAATGAACGGATTGACGCGCGTGTGTTGGAGATGCTCAAGAGCGCCGCGGCCATGCGTCCGCGCCTCGGCTCAGGCCCGAATGCTCTGATCGATCCACGCGAGATTTTGCACGAGGCTCGCCTTTTCAAGTCGGCTGAAGAACTGGAAACAATGCGCCACGCGATTGCCATCTCTGCGGAAGCCCATAAGGCGGCGATGCGTAGTGCTCGTGGTGGCATGATGGAGTGGGAGGTGGAAGCACTGGTCGATTACAACTTCCGCAAGCGGGGGGCAGCGGGCCCCAGTTACCCGTCTATCATCGCCTCCGGTCCGAACGCCGCTATTCTCCATTACATTCATAACGACCGTGAGATGCGCACAGGCGAGCTTCTGCTGATCGATGCCGGCTGCGAATACGCTTTCTATGCTTCCGATATCACTCGCACCTTTCCGGTGGGTGCACGTTTTAGCCCGCTGCAGCGCGATTTGTATGAGATTGTCCTGGAGGCACAGTCAAAGGCCATTGAAACAATTCGACCCGGGGTTAAATTCGACGCGCCGCACGAAGCTGCGTTGCGTGTTCTGGTCGACGGAATGTGCAGACTCGGCCTCCTCAAGGGTGATGCCGAAGAGCTGATCAAAAACGGCTCATATCGCCGCTATTTCATGCACCGAACGAGTCACTGGCTTGGAATGGACGTGCATGATGTTGGCTTGTACCGAGTTGCCGGTGAGTCGCGGACACTCGAACCCGGGATGGTTTTGACCGTGGAGCCCGGAATCTACATTAGCCAAGACGATGACCAGGCCCCCGAGGAGTTTCGAGGTCTTGGTATCCGAATCGAAGACGATGTGCTCGTCACATCGGACGGTCATGACGTGATGACGGCCGCAGTACCGAAATCGGTCGCTCAGATAGAGGCGCTGACCACTGCCGGCGGAGACTAGGTATCCGGCAAACTGGTATTCGAGCCTACAATTCGAGCGCCGAGGCGGTACCCACCACCGTAATCGTGCCGTCCGCCTTTTCACACCAAACTTCCACCTCTGCCCGAGTACGCTCGCCTTCAGGACGGCGTTCGAGAATGCGGCCCTTTGCGCCGGTAGTCTCTTCAGCCCATAAGACGTTTACCAGACGCACGTCAAAACGGCCGCCGGTGATGAAGCCCAGGCCAAACCTGCTCGTCATAAGTTCACCAATCAGGCAAATCGATAGCATTCCCTGCACGACAATTTCAGGAAATCCCAGTCTCTGAGCCTCTTCTCGGTCGGTATGGTAATTACGACCCGGACCCGAGAATGCCATGCACATCGCCTGGGAAACTCGACGCATTGCAGTTTCGATCGGCTCGCCACCGCGCTGACCAACGGTGAACACCCGGGACTGCGATTTTTCACGCGACCGATCGACGGCCAGACCAGTTCTGGCGCCGGGAGCAGAAATCAAGAAACTCTGGTGAGTTCGGCTGCGCTGCACGATACGGCCGTCGCCAGCGAAGATGAGACATTCATTAACCACGTATTCGCGGTCGCGCCTGACGTAGCGATCGACAATAACCGAGCGTGTGTGAAGTCGGTCCCCGGGGCGAATCGGCGCGAATCCTTGCCATTCCTGGCGCGCATGCAGATTGCCATAGATATTTGGAAGATACCAATCTTGGCGGCGAAACACGGCGGAATGCATGATGAGGGCAGGAGCCACGGGCCCGCCTAAAGGCGAGGAACCCGTATACCACGGGTTGTTGTCGCCCGTGCCGGCAATAAAGTTGTCGATAGCGGCCGTGGTGATTTCGAATTCAAAGCCGCCAAAATCCCGCCCGACATAGATCTCGTTTGGCCGATAAATTTCAGTGGTCATGACATCCCTGGGCCGTCGATTACCTCGACTTGACCTTCTCCTTAAAACGCCGATCGAATCTTGCACGTTCGAGCACAGTGCGCGAATGTGTTCCGTGTCCAATCTGCTCCTTTTCGTCAAAAGCGCGCACCTCGTATTCAATCCGGCGACCCTCGGTCCTAATCACCTCGGCTTCGGCGCGAACTTTCCAGCCGACAGGAGTAGCGCCGGTGTGAGTGACGTTGACGACCACTCCAACTGACATCTCGCCCGGTTCCAGATAGGGTTTGAGCGCGTCCATCGCGGCCAATTCCATCGCCAGACTCATCATTGCGGTGGCCAGGACTGGTGGCAGCGACCCCTCCATCGCACTGGCGAGCTGTTCGGGTTTGACGGTAAATTCGTATAATCCTTTGGCTCCAACCGGAACCGGGTTCATAGATTACCTTCTCCATTCAGCTGTTTTCGGAGTCCCAGACTGTCGAGTTTTTTCATGACCCACTGGATGCGATCGTTGCCCCAGAACAGTTCACCTGCGACAACGAAAGTGGGTACGCCGAACACTCCATCGCGGTCGCTCTCCTCGGTCGCCCGGCGCAGCGCGGCCTCTCCTTCATTTGCCGCAAACCGCCGAAAAGCGTCAGGATCAAGGCCTACCTCGGTTAAGATCCTGCTCAAAGAGTAGTCATCCTCCAGGTCGAGTTCACGCTTGAAGAAACCTTCGAAGATCCGGAATGAGTAATCGCAAAAACGCTGGTGCTGGTCGGCATAAAGTCCTCCGATCAGGGCCCGTCGTGAATCGAAGATCCTATGCGGGGCGCGAATTATTAGTCCGCGTTGATTGGCGAAACGCCGCGCATCGGCGTACAGGTAGCGCACTTTGAACCTTTCTCGCGCGGAACGCTGTTCCAAATCGCCGTATACGGCTCGGATATCGAGCTCGTAAGGAATGAATCGCAGATGTACGTCATAGGTGGCTTCGAGCTCAATGGCCGGGCGCAAAGCCAGGTATGTAAACGGGCTTTTGTAGTCATAATAAAACTTAAGCTCTTCACTCATCGGCTAACCCGCCAATCGTGATACCGCAAATTCGGATCATTCGCACCTTATGGCGCCGCGCTCGTATCTTGAAACCACCGACGACTTTGACGAACTGCGGACGGGGTCATATTAATGAACATCGGGAGGCAGCCCAATGAAGGCAATCGCCAAGACGCGCCCAGAGCCGGGAGTGGAGATTATCGAGGTCGCAATCCCCCGTCCAGGGCCACAACAAATCCTGGTTAAAATCGCGGCGTGCGGAATTTGCGGCTCCGATTTGCACATTTACCTGTGGGAGCTCGGTGCCGATCGCGCACTAACCGGCATGCCCGCGGTGATTGGTCATGAGCCGGCAGGCGAGGTAGTGGAACTCGGCCCCGGTGTCACTGAGTTTCAGATCGGCGATCACGTCGCGCTTGACCCTTTCGGTCCTTGCGGCCGCTGCGCTGTATGCCAGAGCGGCAGGTTCAATTTCTGTCTTAATCCCGGTCGATTGGGCGGCGCCTTTGCTGAATATTGCGTCGCGCCGGTCCAGAACGCGTGGCGGGTTCCCAAGTCGATGGACCTCGAGCAAGCCGCTCTGCTCGAACCGTTCGCAACCGGCGTTCACGCCGTGGAGCAATCCTCACTGCGCGCCGGCGACAGTTGCGTTATCGAAGGGCCGGGTCCGATCGGACTTTCGACTGCGATCGCCGCGCGCGCCCTCGGCGCTACGTCCATCGTGATTACCGGCCTTGAGCAGGACAGGGAGCGATTGGCTTTGGCACGCCGTTTTGGCTTCGCCACCGTGTGCGCGTCCGATCCCGACTGGACCGACCAGGTGAAGAGTTTGTTGCCGGGGGACGGCGCCGACGTGGTATTTGACGCGGCGGGCTTTTTGGATGCGGTGCGCCGCATAATCAAGCGTAACGGCGAGTTAATCGAGGTGGGGTGGCCGGCGCGAGATATCCCAGGTGCCGAATTGCGCTCATTGTTTTTCCACGGAGTCAAAATCATACCCTCACGAGTACGCGTGCCCGAGACCTGGAGACGGGCAATTGCACTGGCGGCCAGCGGTGCCATCGATCTCAAGCCGATGGTGACGCATCGTTACGACCTGGATCACGCAGTCGAGGCGTTCGAACTGCTGCGCAACAAACAAGGAGTCAAGGCACTGATCATGCCGCGTCCGGAGTGAGCGTCACAGGCACGCCTTGGACGCCATTCGCTGTATACCCATTTTTGGGAGTTTCCATGTTACATTGCAGCAAATTTTGCCGGGGCGCGAGCGTGCATCTATAATATCTTTCGAAGTTTTTTACTTGGTGTGCGCAGGCTCAGGCCCGCACGAGTGTCCTCTTGAGGTGAACTGCCATGCGTGACGGATTCAAAATCGTTGATACTGATGCACACATGATGGAGCCCGAGTGGATTTGGGAGCGCTACACTGAGGACGCATACAAGTCTCGCGCTCCCAAGATCGGCATCATTCCCGAGTCCCAACGGCGCGGCTTTATGGTTGAGGGCGAGTCGTTCGTCCGCGAAAAAGGCAAGTACCCGATGGCTGCGCCTGCGTTCTTGGCCGCGGTCAAGAAGGCGATGCAACGATTCGAACGTGCCGCCAAAAGCGGCTTCAGCGCTCAGAGCCGTCTCGAAGACATGGATGAGCAGGGCATTGACGTCCAGATTCTCTATCCAACAGTAGCGGGTCAGATGCTCGGCCGGGAGTTCCGAGATACCAAACTGCTCGCCGCCTGTGTACGCGCCTATAATAACTGGGCTTGCGACTACGCCTCAGCAGCCCCGGAGCGGTTGCGCTGGGCGGCAGCTCTGCCGATGCAGGACCCTGAAGAAGCGATCAAGGAAGCTCACCGCACTGCCAAGATGGGCTGCGTCAGCTATTACATGCGCCCCAATCCCGTCGGCGGCCGGACATTGTGGCATGAAGATTTATTCCCGGTATGGTCCGAGATTGAGCAAATCGGCAAGCCTATCTCTACCCATGAATCGGCCTCCGCGTCGGTTCCCGGATTCGGTGATCGAATGGATACGCACGTAAGCGGCCACATCCTTTCTCACCCCTTCGAGGCAATGGCTGCGATGGCTGGGTTAATCTGGTACGGCGTGTTCGAACGCTTTCCCAATCTTAAGGTCGTTCACGTCGAAGCCGATGGCGGCTGGGTGCCGTATTGGCTCCAGCGAATGGAGCAACATTGGAACTTTAGCGGCAACGCCGAGCATGAATACCTGACTAAGCGACCGACTGAATATTTTAAACGCAATGTCTGCGTGGCGTTCCGCGGTGACGAGCCGACGATGAAAGCGGCTGTCGAATTGGTCGGCGATGACAACTTCGCTTGGGACACCGATTACCCGCACCCTGATGGCACCTATCCCTGGGGGGTAGAGGCGATGCTGAAGCAGCCAATCCCTGCCGAATCGAAGCGCAAGATTCTATGGGACAATGCTGCCCGCTGGTTCAATCTCAACTGACCAACGGCGACCCGTGAAGCGTTGGCGGGTCGATGCTTCTGGAGGGTAGGGGCGTGAGACTTTGACCACGGCGCCCGATCGCTTCGCGCTCTTCCTTGAAGAGTCTGACGACGCGCAGTCCCTCCGCGGGCGCGGTTATGTGCTGAGCAGGACGATGGTCGCACCGGCGCCACCCTGATGCGGCTCAGCCTGCCGAAAACCGGCACAATAGGGTGAAGTGCGGAGATACTCATGGATTGCCTTCTTGAGTGCGCCCGACCCGATTCCATGCACAACGCGAATCTCTCGCTGATTGGTTAGGTAGGCTTGATCGAGGAATTGCTCCAATTGATGCAAGGCCTCGCTCGTTCGCAGCCCGATTACATTGAGTTCGCTACGATGAGTCGCTTCGGTGCTGACGGTTACCGTCGGGATGCGCTCGCTGCTTCGCTGAAGGCGAGCGCGCCGCAGGCGTTCTGGGGCAACCTCGATGCGAAGCCCGCCGCGGCCAATAATCGCTCGGCCGGGCTCAAGCGCCAGCAGCTCGCCGCGAATCTCACCGAATTCAACTTGTTCGCCGGTCTTTAACGGTTCATCTTGAGGCTGGTCTGTTGGTCGCGGTGGTGGTGCCAGCTCGTCAAGCCGAGCCGCGGCGCGTTCGAGTGTGCGGCTGAGCTCGCGCCGGCCCTTCATCCCCGACTTGAGATCGGCCAGGATCAACGCTGCTTCGCGACGAAGCTCGGTAAGGAACTGAGTTCCTTCACTCCGTAACCGTTGACGTTCGGTTTGAGAACGAGAACGGCTTTCCTCGGCCGCCTCGATGATTTCCCGTTCCCGTTGGGCAAGCGCGAGCTCCTGTTCTCGCAGGTGCTCTCTCTGCGCGCGAAATTGTTCGCGCTCGCTTTCGAGCCGGTTCAACGCCTCAGCTAGTTCCGCCGACCCAGCAGGTAGTACGGCCTGTGCTCTCGCTACGATTTCTTCCGGCAGTCCGAGGCGCCGGGCAATGGCCAGGCCGTAACTCTGCCCGATGGTATGGGGCTTTAGGCGATACAAGGGCTTGAGCTGCTCAGGATCGAAATCGACTGCCGCTGCGTCGAATCCCGCCGTCGAATATGCGTACATCTTGATCGCGGTCGAATGTGTGGCGACTGCGATCAAACAATCGCGAGCCGCCAGATAATCCATCAACGCGATTGCTAGTGCGGCTCCCTCGACCGGATCTGTACCTGCCCCCGGCTCATCAAGGATTACCAGGGCCGGCTCGGCGAGCGAGCGCACGATCTCACTGAGGTTTAAGACGTGCCCGGAGAAACTCGATAGACTTGTTGCGATCGATTGCTCGTCGCCGATGTCAGCGAAGACGCTGCGAAATGGTCGAACCATACTGCCCTGAGCGGCCGGGATTAAAATCCCGGCTTGTGCCATCAGCGACAGCAATCCAAGCGTCTTTAGCGCTACCGTTTTGCCTCCCGTGTTTGGCCCCGAGATTACAAGTCCCCGCTGGCCGGGGCTAATCTGCAGGTCGATGGGAACCACCGGCCGTCCGCTCGCCAGAAGCAATGGGTGACGAGCCTCAAACAGCTCGACGGCCTCTTCGCTTAGTTCCGGCTCGGTACAGCCGAAGCGCTCAGCAAAAATCGCCCGTGCGTTGAGCGAGTCGAGTGTAACCATCGCACCGTAGGTCAATCGTAGTTCCTCGACATAACCGCGGACTAAAGCGGTAAGCTGCATCAACAACCGGTATTCTTCGGCCTGGGCTTCGCGCTCGAGCATCATGAGCCGATTGTTCAGCTCGACTGCCCACATCGGTTCTACGAACAGTGTTTCACCTGAAACCGAACGGTCCTGAACGATGCCGTCCAGACGTTCCGCATAGTTGGGTTTCAGCGGGAGGACAAAGCGGCGATTACGGACGGTCACCAGATAGTCGGAGACGAACGGTTCCATCCCGGGGGCGTTGAGCGAGCGTGCGAGGCGCGTCTCCAGCTCGAGCCGCTCATCCCGCAGTCGGGTCCGCAGTCTTTTCAATTCCGGGCTGGCATCATCCAGCAGGCTGCCATCGTCCGCGAGCGCACGCAACAGCGCATCCGCCAGCTCCTTCGGCGCGACCAATTGTTGCACAACGTTGGCCAGCAATGGGCGTGTCTCCACGCGCGACCGAAGAAAGGCTTCTACGGTGCGGGCTGCCAGGACAAAATCGCGAATCTGAACCAGCGAGATACCATCCAGCACCGCATCCTCCGGTGCTGCAGCCAGCAGGAGTGGGCGCTGGTCGACAAATTCGGCCAGTGGCAGCGCTCCGGCATGAGAGCGCAAGTCGACGAGCTCGGCCACCGTACGTAGGCGCCTGCGCACTTCACCCGGGTCTGTGACGGGCCGTAGTTCGGTGACTGCATCGCGTCCCGGCGGTGAGACCGCGAACTCGCTAACCAAGCCGATCACCTTGTCAAACTCCAATGACTTAAGGTCGCGTTCCCTCATATCTCTACCGATCAACTGACGCGCAACGGTGAATTAAGCCAGACGGCTGGCGTTATTTTGTAGCCGCGGGAGGCCGCACATCTGGCCGCAACAGCAGTGGGTATTATCCCCCGTTCAGTTTGGTGCTCTGAGTCGTCTGGTTTAGCGGACTGTCAATCCTTGGGTCCTTTCAGGTAATTCTTTACATTATGCCAACTCAAGTCGGCGTTGCGTGCTCTGAGCTTCCGGCCTCAGAACCAATTGTGACACGACGCCGTGGCATGCGAGCTTAGTTAGGTCAGATGGAACGAATAGAGTCGCGGATTAATCCAAACAGCCCCGATTTCAAACACAATCGCGAGCTAATGAAAGAGCAGGTGGCGCGCCTGCGTCGTGAAATCGAAAGAATTCGCCAGGGAGGGCCCGAAAGCGCGCGTAAACGTCATACCGAGCGCGGCAAACTGCTGGTGCGCGAGCGGATTCAGCGTTTGCTCGACCCAAATAGTCCTTTTCTCGAATTTTCGGTGCTGGCGGGTTACGGCATGTACGATGGTGATGAACCTCCCGCAGGGGGCATCATCACCGGCATCGGCATGATACATGGCCGAGAGGTCGTGATCGTCGCTAACGACGCGACAGTTAAGGGAGGCACCTATTACCCTATTACCGTCAAAAAGCATCTGCGTGCACAGGAAATCGCTCTAGAGAATCGTTTACCCTGTGTCTATCTGGTGGATTCGGGAGGAGCTTTTCTGCCGCTGCAGTCCGAGGTCTTTCCTGACCGCGACCACTTTGGCCGCATCTTTTACAACATGGCGCGCATGTCGGCCATGGGAATTGCCCAGGTGTCGCTGGTAATGGGCTCTTGTACCGCCGGTGGCGCCTACATCCCAGCGATGTCCGACGAGAGCATTATCGTCCGTGAACAAGGCACCATCTTCCTGGGTGGTCCGCCACTGGTGCGGGCGGCAACCGGTGAAGTTGTTACGGCAGAGGAATTGGGAGGAGGCGATGTTCACACTAGGGTCTCCGGAGTCAGCGACCATCTGGCCGACAACGACGAACACGCTTTGGAGATCGCCCGCGCCATATTCGAAAATCTGGGACCGCGAGTTCGAGTTGACGAGGTCTTGCCACAAGACCCTCCCGAGGATCCATTTTATGACCCTGCCGAGCTTTATGGCATCATCTCGCCCGACCCTCGGCGGCCATACGAAGTGCGCGAAGTAATCGCACGGCTGGTTGACGGTAGTCGTTTCCACGAATTCAAACCGCGATATGGTCCCACTTTAGTGACCGGGTTCGCTCGGCTTTATGGCTATCCTGTTGGTATCCTCGCCAACAATGGAGTGCTCTTTAGCGAATCAGCGCTCAAGGCCACGCATTTTATTCAGATGTGCTGCGAGCGCCGAATACCGTTGTTGTTCCTCCAGAACATCACTGGCTTCATCGTTGGCAAGCGTTACGAGCACGGCGGCATCGCCAAGGACGGGGCCAAAATGGTCAACGCAGTGGCTAATGCCCAGGTACCCAAGTTTACGCTGATAATCGGTGCCTCCAATGGTGCGGGCAATTACGGGATGTGCGGCCGGGCTTACTCACCGCGAATGCTCTTCAGCTGGCCCAATGCGCGAATCTCGGTAATGGGAGGCGAGCAGGCCGCCAATACCCTGCTCACCGTTAAGCTCGATCAGCTCGCACGAGAAGGCGCAACCATGACACCCGAAGAGCAGCACGAATTTGTTCGACCCACGCTGGAGAAGTACGAGTTCGAATCGTCGGTCTATTTTGCGAGTGCGCGCCTGTGGGACGACGGCGTAATCGATCCGCTGGAAACCCGCGCGACCCTGGCACTGGCCATCGCGGCGTCGCTGAATGCTGGTATCCCTCCGGCCCCGCCCTTCGGGGTTTTCCGAATGTGATTAACAATATAACTTGTCGCTCCCCGACGAGCTTGAGGCTCTCAATTGACGACTTTTTCGAGCCGCAGGTCGCGTATCTGCTCGCCCGATAAGCCTATTTCGCGGAGGATTTCCTCGGTTTGTTCGCCTAGTCTCGGGGGTATACGCCAAAGCCGCGCAGGAGTTTCACTGAAACGCATACCGGGGTTTGTATTGCGCACAGTTCCGGCTTCGGGGTGTTCATAAAGAGTGAAGTTTTCGTTGGCAATAATCTCGGGGTCGGCGAACAGGGTTTCATAGGTATGGACGGGGCCGCCAGGACAGTCGGCCTCTTGGAGCTTTTCTAGCCAGTAAGCTGAGTTCTGCTCGGGAAATAGCGCAGCAATGCCCTTAAGACAGGTCCGTAGCCGCTCTCGCCGATCCGGGATCTCCCACCACTCGGGATGGCCGATCGCAGTTAGCAACCGACTCCACTGTTCGTCGGTATACGGTGCAATAGTGACATAGCCGTCTTTGGTACGAAATGGGTCAAGACTGCCGTTTTTCGGTGCCTGATTCTTGAATTCATCCTCCGGCACAAAGACGTAGCCGACCATTGAGTCGTTGGCAGCGAACGCCATCATCGCTTCCACCATCGCGACGCGAATATACTGGCCGACTCCGCGATTGCGCGCCGAGTGAAGTGCGGCCAAAATGCTCAACGCGGCAGTCATTCCGCTGATCTTGTCAGCCAGTGCCATCTTGACGGCGACCGGCTTTCCGCTCGGGCCCCCTTGAACGGCGGCCATCCCAGAGAACCCTTGGATTACCGGATCGTAGGCTGGTGCATTGGCTAATTTGCCTTTAGGGCCGAAACCGTGAATAGCACAATAAACAATCCTCGGATTTACCTTGCGCACGTCCGAGTAACCGATTCCCAGACGGTCGGCTACACCGGGGCGATTATTCTCAACGAGAGCATCGCATTTCGCCGCCAGCATTTTGACGACGTCGCGCCCATGCTCTTTTTTCAGGTCGATCACAATGCTGCGCTTGTTGCGATTAAATACCAAAAAGCTGGAGGTCACACCGTTCTTGCTCGGGCGCCCGATGCGGCGTGTCGGGTCACCCTCGGGCGGTTCAACTTTGATAACATCAGCACCCATGTCGCCAAGCAGCATGGTGCAAAACGGTCCGGAAACGACCTGGGTCAGATCAAGGATACGGAACCCCGCAAGTGGTCCTTCAGCCATCTGGTTTCCCCGTTCATTTTCGCCCGACGTTACCATGAGCCCCAGCCCAAAAGGCCTGTCGCAGGGCCATGTCACAACGCTCAGGTTTCGAGTTCAGCCGCCAGGTCTGGCTCATCCCCTCAAAAAGTGATCGATGCTAAACGTTGCACCCGGTAGCCATCATCTGAGACGCGCATGCGCAAGGGCGGGCAACTCGCGCCGTACGCGCTCGAGATATTCCATATCGATAGGAGCCACCAGCACACCTTCCTGGTCAGCCGCCCGAGCCAGTACGCGACCCCACGGATCGACGATCATCGAATTACCATAGTCCGCAAAACCGTGAACGTTCATTCCAAATTGGGCAGGTGCGAGAACGTAGCATTGATTCTCGATCGCACGTGCGCGCAGCAGCACCTCCCAATGCGCCTCACCGGTGGGAAAGGTGAACGCACTGGGCACGGTGATAATCGTGGCGCCGTCGTACACCAACCGCCGGTAGAGTTCGGGAAAACGCAAGTCATAACAAACACTGAGGCCAATCCTGCCGAGCTCGGTCCCAATGCTGACGACCTCCGAGCCGGGCATTTTAGCCTCGGATTCTCTGACCGTGACTCGGCCGGGGAGGTCGATGTCGAACAGATGAATCTTGCGATAGACGGCAAGTTGGCTACCGTCGGGTCCGAAAAGCACTGACGTATTATACCTACGGGTCGCTCCTGGCACATGTTCGGTGATCGACCCTGCGAGCAGAAATATTTCCAATTGGCGAGCAAGACCAGCCATGGTTTTCAGCGACTCGCCTGTGAGACTTTCCGCTGCTTCGGCTTCTTCGCTTCGTTTGCCGCGCCAGTTGAAAGTTTCCGGCAAAGCGACCAAACGCGCTCCCCGCGCCGCCGCCAAGCGGATCATCCGTTCCGCTTTTTGAAGGTTGGCTGCTTTGTCGGAAGCCGAAGTCATTTGGACAACTGCTGCCAGGTAAGTCATAAGACAAAACCTCTCGGCTGTCAGAAATCGGAAGTTCTCCTGCCTATGGGCGCGCGACGTGAGTGAATTCCGGGACCGAGCAAGGGCCGAAGAGCAAACATTACACAGGTATTCGCCTCGACCGGTCCATGCGATCGACTCAGTAGCGTGGCACTGAGTGGTCAACTGTCAGCGACCAGCGGTCGATACCACCGGCGAGATTTGCCACGTGCTGAAAGCCTCGCCGCGCCAGGTAGGCCGCCACCTCTGCGCTTCGAATTCCGTGATGGCAAATCACCACCCATTCTTCGTCCCGGTCCAATTCATTCGCTCGCGACGGTATTTCACCCATCGGAACGTTTAGCGCATTGGGAAAAGGTGCTATAGCGACCTCCTCAGGTTCACGCACGTCAAGCACGCGAAGCTTTTCGCCTCGCGCCAACCGGCGCTTGAGTTCCGCTGGTTCAATCTCAGCCAGTTCTCGCATCGCACCCTCTCCAATTTGCGACTCGATCTTCTTAACCTTGTGAATTAGCATGAGCAACGTTGCTAAGTGAAATTATGGCCGGGTTTGGAACTGATGGCATACCGGGAAGATGATGTAATTCTGGCCTCGTTGCAAAAACAGTTTGAGGACTTGCAGCGGCGGTACACCTTCGGCGAGGCAGCGATGCGCCTTGCCCTACACCAGGCCGAGCTTGCCATCCATGATGCTGAAGTACCAGTAGGTGCGGTTATCACTGCAGGTCGACGTTTGCTCGCGGCCGCCCATAATCTGCCAGTTAGTCTTCGCGATCCGACCGCGCACGCGGAAATCCTTGCTATCCGCGACGCTGCGGCCCATCTGGGAGAATACCGACTCACTGATACGTCGATCTACATTACTCTCGAACCATGTGTCATGTGCGTTGGCGCGATCCTCAATGCGCGCATCGCACAAGTGTACTATGGCGCGCGCGACGAGAAGGCTGGAGCATTGGGTTCAGTCTATGATATCGGGCGTGACGGGCTGCTCAATCATCGCGTGGAAGTATACGGAGGCATCCTCGGCGCGGAATGCGCCCGCGTCCTCCGTGATTTTTTCGAGTCCCGCCGCGCCATCAAGGGCTCTTAACCGGCCTGGTCACGGCAAAGACGATCGGTCTGGGTCCACTCACTCGAGTCGAATTCGCTCAGCGGAGCGTTCAAATATTGAGAAATATGTCTCGACTCGCTTCAACCGTGAGCCGCTTTATCGAACTCACCCTGTCACTGAACTGCGCCAGGGTCGACAGTTCGCTCGAACCGACGTCAACCAGAATCGAGAAGACATTGAACTTCAGGTCTTCTTTGCGCTTGCGCAAGTTGGCTAGCCATTCCGGGGCGACCTGACATTCACCATCCGTAATGATGACAAGGTCGCCACGTTTTAATTTCTTCTCTTCGAGCAGACTAACTGCCGCATCAATCGGTGCCTGAAAATCAGTACCGCCTCCGGGAAAGTATTCAGCCATTTCGAGTACTTTGGCGAGCTCGGGTTGGTAGCGACGCCCGTTGTTCAAATCAAGCACTTTGAGGCTTTCCGAACCCGAGGAGAAGAGGACTGCACGGAACAAACGGCGTTGGCGTCGCGCGATGTCCATCAGAGTAAGGCTTACCGCCTTTGCCCATAGCTCTTTGTCGCCCTGCATCGACGAACTGACGTCGATGCAAACGATCATTGGACCACGTCCTTTCTGCTCGTCTTGCCGCAGGTGGTATTGCAGCACCTCACCCTCGAGCAGACGGCGCAGGAAGTCAGCGCGCAGGCCGGCGTGGTGGAGCGCGATCAATTCGGCCGGAATCAGCCGGCCCAGCTCGACGCCGCGCTCGACGTCATAAGCCTCTGCCACTCCACGATCAAGCGTCCGTCGACGCAGAGCCCGGGCTTGATCTTTAAAGCGTCCAACCAGTCGAGCGAGCTCACCCAGTTTTTTGTTACGCGCGAGGCGCCGACCCAGTTCGAGCCGCTCGCCTGCGGGTAGGCGCCCGCCTTGCCCGAATTCGAGGCTAAAGTCGTGGCTATCCTGCGCAACTCGGTCGATCTCTTCGGACAACTGGCCAGTACGAAGCTGGAGTCGCTTAATCTCAGTCCGATCGGCATTCTCGAGGTGTTCCTCGAAAATGCGCGCCTTCTGGTTGAGGCGGGCTTCAGCGACCTGCGCAGCGCGCGCGGCCGCATCCTTTAGCTGCGCGATCTTTGTTTGCAGCTCCTTGTCAGGACCTGGCTCGCCATCTTGTTGCCGCTCGGCTAGCTCTGCGGCATTTTTGAGTGCCGCGGCACTCTGTTCCAGTTCATCCTCCTGATGCTTGAGGTCCCAGAGATCAAGCATCTGGCGGCGGTTAATCATTTTTTCGGCACGGACGGCTTCGAGCAGGTGTTCTCCCAGGACCAGGGCGGCGATAATCGCTTTGTCCTCTTCAAGCACGGTGCGCGACTTCAGCATTTCGAATCCCGGGCTCGGGATAAGATTTTGGAGAATTGTACGATTGAGTAGAGCGCTGCGCCTCACCTGGTCCGGTTTCATCCAGACAACGTTGTATTTGAACAACGCGAAGAACAAATCTCCGAGCAGCGCACCGAAATAAGGTACCAGCACCTCACCCGCTTCGATCAGCGCCCTGATTGCTGAGGTGCTTAGGCCGAGCTCGCTCCATGCGCGACGGTCATAATGATCGCTCTCGATCCACGCAGCATTATTGGGCACGGTCGGCACATAAAGCGACCGCCTCTTTATGCTTGGACGTTTTCGTGCCATTCGATTAGTCCCGCTAACACATTATCAGGCCTGATCAGGCCGATAAAACCGGATGCGCGAAGCGCTTCGGTTCGGGGCAAAAAACAGCGCTCCGCGAATGACTTGAATAATAAGGCCGACCGGTAACAAGATCGTGGAGGCGGCGCCCGCATCGCAGCGGCACCGATTTGCCAACATGTGTCCGAACAGGAAACCTGACGAATTGCCTCCGCGCCTGCATTCACTGCTATTGGCGGCAATCCATGAGTTTATCGACACTGCGCAACCAGTTGGTTCGCAGCAACTTGCGATTCACCGTTCCCTCGGTATTCGGGCCGCAATGGTGCGGAACCTTATGGCTGAGTTGGACGAACGTGGTTATCTGAGCCAACCCCATACCTCAGCCGGTCGCGTTCCGACCGAGCGGGCGTTCCGTTATTTTGTCGATCATCTCACGGCGCCACGCCTGCGGTTCGAGGATCGTACCCAGATTGAGCTGCATTACTCAGTCCCAGCCAACGACTCGGCTGAGCGGATCCGCGATACGTCCCGCCTGCTTGCGCTGATGACTGGTCATGCCGCTGTCGTTATGGCCCCGCGACTGGAATCGGTTCAGCTTAAGCACGTTCATTTAATCGCGTTGCGCGAACACGAAGTGCTTGCAATTTTCGTCGCGACAACGGGAATGGTGCAGAACCGTTTGATTCGCACCGATCCGGTCTACACACAGAGCGATCTCGACCGAATGTCAGCTTATCTCAACCAATGCTTAAGTGGTCGCACTGTCGAACAGGCACGTGAATGGATCGCTCAGCAACTTCGCCAGGAGCGCGCTGCGTATGATCAATTCGTGCGCGAGGCTCTGATCCTGGGCGAGCTCCTAGCCAATAGTCCCGCGCCGGCAGAGATTTACGTTGAAGGTAGCAGCAAGGCACTCAACCAGCCCGAATTTGCGGATCCTGCCAGAATGCGTGAATTGCTGCGTGCTCTCGATGACAAGACAGCGCTACTTGATCTACTCGAGCGCGCTTTGAGAGCCAGCGAGCTTGTGGTCTCGATCGGCTCGGAGAATTTTGATGCGCGTCTGTCCAGTCTGAGCGTGGTTGCCAGCCCGTACATCAGCGGTTCTCAATCACTCGGCAGTCTGGCGGTGGTCGGACCGATGCGGATGGATTACGAGCGCGTAATTCCACTGGTTAGTTATACGGCCAGCGCCCTTTCCCGCTCCTTGCAACATTAGCGGGTCGCCGCTGGGCCGAGTTGACTCTGGGATCAATCGCTTCAAGCCATTGACCTTGCCAGGCAGTTGTGTAGCTGCTGAAGCATCGCCTGCTCAGCAGGCAATAGGTGTTGTTTTTTCGCCCAATTTTCGCCAGAATCGGGTAGCGTGAATCATCTGCCGCGAGTGTGAGTCAGGCGAGCGCGCTGAAAGGAAAATGCTCTATGGCAACTTTGACCAAGCGTCAGAAGCAAATGGTTGACTTTCTCGAGGACTATATAGAGCAACATGGCTACGCGCCGACGCTGGCCGAAGTTGGCGAGTATTTCGGTCTGTCATCGCTCGCAACGGTTCACAAGCATCTACGCAACCTCGAAAGCAAGGGTTTCATTCGCCGTGTCCCCAATCATAGCCGAGCCCTCGAAGTCGCTGTTAAGGATAGCCGGACAAGCTCGACGCGCGACTTACCCCTGCTCGGTTTGGTGGCGGCTGGCGCGCCGATCGACGCGATCGAGGGCAACGACACCATTTCCGTGCCGCAAGAATTTGTTCGCCGTGACAATACTTTTTGCCTACGAGTAAAGGGCGAATCGATGGTGGATGAGGGGATCCGCGACGGTGACTATATAATTGTTGAGGGTCGCGAGGTGGCCAATCCGGGCGAAACCGTTGTAGCGCTGATCGGGGACGAAGCGACGGTTAAGAAATACTATCGCGAGCCTGATGGGCGAATCCGCTTACAGCCGGCAAATCCCTCGATGGAACCTATCTACGTGCCGGAAGACAATCTCCGAATCCGCGGCGTAGTGGTTGGTCTTATGCGCCACTACCGATGATCCATCTGGCCCCTGGCAGTCTCGCTTGCTGCCCTCAGCAACACCGGTGGTGGTCGCCGTAGCGCTGAGCCAGCGACGCCTTAAATGCCATACTGTTGAGGCTGCGGCTTTTGTTTCCCGTCAGTAGCAGGTAATCGCCACCGTGGTTCAGTCGTCTGCATTCAGCGATTACCTGGCGTGCCACCATTACTAACGCGCGACCGATTCTGCGCACCGAATGAGCAAATGGTGCGCTCAGGGGATGGCGATAGTTGCGGCAATAATCCGTCACGCGGCTGCTTCTTGCACTGGGGTGAGCCGGCCTTCGGTGCCTGACAATACCCTGAGCCAAATTCGGACCGAATCGGCCAGGATAATCAAAACCACTGCCATAAACACTCCGGTCATAAGTGCGTCGATGCGATCATTCCAGATTAAGCGTTCGATCTGGGCTGCACGGAGCGCTGTAATTCCGGGCTGACCCAGTTGGGCCCGCAACAGGGAAGCATGCGCGAGAAAACCGACATTCACCCCGCCGCTGATGATCTTTTCGAACCCGGCAGTCATGGTGACCACCAGCAGCCACGAAAGCGGGGCCAGCGTGACCCAGGCGTAACGAGCCTTTCGCCGCCGTATCATCGCCGTCGTCGCCACACTTAGCGCGATTGTCGCCAGCATCTGGTTGGCAATCCCGAACAACGGCCACAGTGAATTAATACCACCGAGCGGATCAAGAGTTCCAAAATAAAGAAAATAACCCCATGCTCCTACCGCCAACGCTGAGGTGAAGAAGATATTCGGGTAGGAGCTGCTGTTAGCCAACGGCTTCCACAAATTGCCCAACAGATCCTGGAGCATGAAGCGAGCCACGCGCGTGCCGGCGTCAAGGGTGCTCAGAATGAACAATGCCTCGAACATGATCGCGAAATGATACCAGACGGCAATTACCGAGCTGCCGCCGAATGATCCGGCGAAGACATGTGCCATCGCCACGGCAAGCGAGGGCGCCCCGCCGGTGCGCGAAAATAGCGAATTCTCGCCGACACTCGCTGCCAGATGCTCCATTTGGTGCAAATTGATGGGAAATCCCCACGCACTGATCTTTGCGCACGCTGCAGCCCCCGTTCCCACTACGCCTACGGGTGAGTTGATCGCGAAATAAACTCCAGGCTCCAGCATAACTGCCGCAATCAACGCCATCACGGCCACGAACGATTCCATCATCATGCAGCCATAGCCGACCATCCGTGCGTCGCGTTCGTCCTGAAGCATCTTCGGCGTAGTACCCGAGGCAACCAGTGAATGGAATCCCGAAATAGCGCCGCACGCGACGGTGATAAAGGCAAACGGAAAAACCTTGCCACCGAAGATTGGGCCGCTACCATCGGTGAAACGGGTAAGGGCCGGCATCAACGCAACCGGGCGCAGACCGATGATCCCGACTGCCAACGCGATGATGGTTCCGATCTTGATGAAGGCCGACAGATAGTCGCGCGGCGCTAGCAGCACCCAAATTGGCAGCACTGAGGCGAGAAAACCATAGGCGATAATCCACAAAGCGAGCTGTGGAGCGTCAAGGTCGAACCAATGGCCAACCGATAGTTGACCCGTGTATCGGCCCCCCACAACCGCGAGTATGGTTAACACGAGGCCCAGCACTGAGGCCTCGACGATTCGGCCCGGCCGCAGATGGGTCATATAGATCCCCACCACCATCGCAATCGGCACGGTTGCCGCAACGGTTGACGTCGCCCAAGTGCTCCGTTTCATCGCGTTGACGACCACGAGCCCCAGCACGGCAATCAGGATCACCATTATGAGCAGCACGCCAAGCAGCGCCGTGAAGCCCGCCACCGGCCCGATTTCATCGCGCGCCATCTTGCCCAGCGAGCGCCCGTCACGCCGCATCGAGTAAACAAGGATGACAAAGTCCTGAACGCAGCCCCCGAGCACAGCGCCAATTACGATCCACAGGATCGATGGCAGATACCCGAATTGGGCCGCCAGTACCGGGCCTACAAGGGGTCCGGGTCCGGCGATCGCCGCGAAATGATGCCCGAATGTGATCCAGCGTGGTGTTGGTACGTAATCGCGGCCATTGTTAAGCCTCAATGCGGGAGTGGGGCGTGAACCGTCGAGTTCGACCACACGAGCAGCAATGTAGCCTGAATAAAAGCGGTAGCCGATAGCGTATATGCAAGTGGCGGCGATTATGAACCAGACGGTGTTGGGCCTCTGCTCTCCACGAGCGAGCGCTACGAGCGCCAGGGCATACGCGCCGAGCGCGGCGATTGCTACCCAGAGGACACAGCGACCGGCCTTCACGGAAAACTCGCTGCCTACAGACAGTCCCCCTCTATAACTGCGAGTGTACTTCTGAACAATCGCGGTGAAATTCCGGCGCTAGTCTTGAGCAGCGCGCCGGTTGAAAAAGTGGTCAGACGAAAAGAGGCCCGAAAGGTTTCAAAGGCGGGTTCCACAACTGGTCGGCCTGCGATTAACCGCCTCGCCAAAAATTCTCCCCTAAGCTGGTTTGTTCGCCTCGGCATTGGCAGGTCTGTCAGTGCCTCCAGTGGCATCTGCCGTTGGTGCGGTAACCGTTCTCGCTGACTGCGGCGACTGCTCTGGTTCGTTCATGGCTCGCTTGAAATCGCGAATCGCTCGTCCGAGCGCACCACCAACATCACCGAGTTTAGAGGGGCCAAATATGACAAGAATAATTAGCAGCAGAATAAGCAAATGGGAGGGCGCGAAAAGATCCATAGATGCTTCTCCATCGAAGGCACACGCTGATTCAATTTAGCTTAGCCTTATGACGAAACAGTTGCCACCGGGTCCAATCTCGGCTCAGATGCTCTGATTCTGTTGGATGCGCCGCCGGATCATAGCAGCCAGCCGACGCTCCAGTGAACGTGAATGACATCGATAGAGTGCTGCCTCGTACGCCCGAAAAACTCTCATCCGATCGGTCCTGGTGATGCCCTCTAATGGAAAACGACCCAACTGAACTAGGTTACGCAAGCGATGCCGGTGCCGCCCGATCAGCGGTCCGCGGCGGGTACGGTCGTTATCGATAAAAGTAAACCTTGGGGGCTCATCAATCACGATTCGGATATTAAAGGGAGTAAGATCCCCGTGAATAAAACCAGCACGGTGAAGGCGGCCGATCTCTTGTCCGAGAGCGCGTAAAATGGTCCATTTTGCCGTCTTCGCACCCGCGAGTCGTCGTAGGGCGAGAATCGGTCCGTCACCTTCAGCGCGGCGCGTCACAATTATCCCGCGCTGACCACTCCGGCTCGTGCCGTATAACAAGACCGGCGGTGCAGAAAAGCCTGCTGCCTGCAAGGCCAAAGTGATTCTCGCAGTTCTGAAAGTCGTGGACTGGCGCCAATATGACTTTAAACGTTTCCAGGCAGCCGGTGGATCGTAATATTTAACGAACAAATCTGAATGCTCGTTTCCCGGACCGCCGGACAGCAAGTAAGTGCGCGCATGTCGGGAGCGGCGGAACGGTGCACGGTTGCCGGAATCGAGCTCCAAAATGGCTCGAATAGTTTGCTGATCGTGCGGGAAGTCCTCGGCAAGATAGAGCCGCCAGTTGTCCTGCTCAACGGAAAATTGTGTGGGACCGATTAGCGAACTCATCAGTCAATGCCTCAAATACTGGCTATCTCGCTAACACGTCCCTGGGCGTGAGTGTCGAGCGCGCGCCGGACCATCGCCACGACCGCTTCCGGAGTAATCCTCCGCATGCATTCACGTTCGATTGGGCATGTCCGGAGGTAGCAGGGATGGCATGGAATCTCGGCTTTGATCGCCAGCTCAGCAAAGCCCCACGGGGCGGAGCGCTCAGGGGCTGTCGCGCCCCAGACCGACACAACCGGGCAGCCCATTGCTGCGGCCAAGTGCATTGGTCCAGAGTCGGGACCAAATGCAACGGCGCATTCCTGAAAGATTGCGATCAGATCGCGCAGGCTCGTGCGACCAGTAAGATCGAGTGCCGGCACCTGGTCGAGGTGCTTAATGACCGCTGCAGCTAACGGTGCTTCGTCGTGGCTACCGAGCAAAACCGCAAAGAGTCCCGGGCGCCGATCGGAAGGAATCGCCAACTCGCGAATCACCGCGGCAATGGACTCAGGAAAATAGATTCGGCTCGGCCATGAGGAGCCTAATATAATACCGACAATCGGCCGTGGAACCCCCGCGATAAGTTTGCGGGCGTGCTCATATTCTGAGGGCTGCAGTTCGAGCCCGAACTCGACCGGCGCTGCCGGCAGGTCGAGCGCATCGCCGAAGGCTTGATATTGCAAAAGCTTCAAACGCAGGGTTGGCTGAATAGCAATATGGCGCGTAGCAAATAGATAATTGAATTCTTTGCTGTTCGCCTCGGCGAAACCCAGGCGCTCGGAGGCGCCGGCCACAATCGAAATGATGCCACTTTTTAGATGACGCTGAAGATCGAGGACGAGATCGAAGCGTTCGGAGCGAATGGCCATCAAAAACGGAATGAATGCCCAGGGTGCTCGCGTGCGATCGTAAATGATCAGCTTGTCGAGCCAGCGATGCCCACGAAGAACCGGCGCGGATTTAGGTTCCACCGCCCAGGCAATATAGGCATCGGGCCAGGCCCGGCGTATTCGGCCCAGAAGCGGAAGTGCGCGAATTACGTCACCGATCGAGCCAGTTAAAAGAATAAGTATGCGTCGAGGGGTGAGCTTGCCGACGATCATCAGCAAAGTATACCCGCACGCCACGGACGTGGAGCGCGTCCTGTCGATGGGAGCGCGACCGTGTTATTAGATCGTCGCATTCATTCGAAATCGAGAGCCCCACGTTGCCAGGCGTAAACCAGGCCAACTACGAGGACGGCGATGAAGATTAAGGCCTCGACAAAACCCACCATCCCGAGCTCACGCAGCTCGACCGCCCAAGGATAAAGAAACACGATTTCGACATCAAAAATAAGAAACAGGAGAGCGGTTAGGTAAAAGCGAATCGAGAAGCGGTTCCACGCGGACCCGCTCGGCGGATTGCCACATTCAAATGCCTCGCCCTTAACCTTGTTGCGAGCCGACCGCGGCCCTAGCAAACGATTAACCGTTACCATCCCGCCAACGATTAGGGCCGAGACGACAATCGTAACTGCGATGGGGAACCAGGCCGAAACTATGGTGTCCATCTCAATCCACTTGACTGTTCAGCTACCTGTTGCACGCGCTACCTGGGTCAGTGCCGAGCAACTCCCGTATACGCGTCAGGGGCGGTCGTGAGCCCGATCCTGCCGATAATCGTTTGACTAGAGCGAAGCGTAGACCGCTTCAAACAATGCGCGTGCTCGCGGGTCGATCAGGATACCCGAACCCATCTTATTCATCGTATAACCAAAGCCAATCCTGGCGTCAGGATCCGCGAAACCCAGGGAACCACCAGCGCCTGGATGACCAAATGTATGGGCGTTCGGCCCCCATTTATCGTTGGTTTGCGTGAGCATGAAGCCGCTGCTGAACCGGGTGGAGATCATCAGCACTTCATCAGTCCCACAAGATTCCTCGCAGTAGCAATTCTCAATTTCTTCTGACGCCATGACGCGCACCCCATCAATCTGGCCACCGCGAGCAAGTGCTCCATAAAGCCGGGCGAGGGCGCGCGCTGTGGTATGTCCATTGGCGGCGGGGATTTCCGCTCCCCGCCACCCGCGCGAGTTGATCACTTCGCTCCTTAATCCATCCGAGGGGTTAAGGAATACCTTGGCAGTCAATGAGTCGCGGTTTTTGGTTGCGTAATCGAAGAGATTGAACTCCCCGGGCGCGGGCGGGGGTGCCTGACGAATTTCGGCACAACGATGATCTTGCGCAGGGTCAAGCCCGATATGACAATCGAGGCCCAGCGGTCCCGCTAATTCAGTTCTGAAATAGTGACCCGGGCTCTTACCAGTAATCCGCCGGATTACTTCACCGACCAGCCATCCAAACGTTATCGCATGATAGCCGTGTTTGGTGCCCGGCTCCCAGAACGGTCGTTCGGCGGCAAGCAACTCGACCATGTAATTCCAGTCGTAATATGAGTCCACTTTGAGCCGCGTCCTGACCGCCGGCAGCCCCGCTCGGTGATTCAAGAGCTGGCGGACAGTAATATGACCTTTGTCATTCTGTGCAAACTCCGGCCAATAGCGGCTGACAGGAGCATCGAAATCAAGCTGACCTTCGCCAGCCAGACGATGGGCACAAATGGCGGTTAACCCTTTGGTGGTGGAGAAGACATTAACCAGGGTATCGCGAGTCCAGGGGCGAGTTTTAGCTTTGTCAGCATACCCGCCCCACAAATCGACTACCATGCGGCCGTCGACCATGACCGCAACGGCCGCCCCATATTCGTTACGCTTCTCCAGGTTTTCTGCGAAGGCGTCTCTGACCAGCGCAAACCGCGGATCGCAATTCCCTTCAATGCGAACATCGGCCATGGGCAACTCTCGATGTTATAAGCTTTAACTTGATTAGCATGGACGTCACTTTTGGAGAACCCGAAGTAAGGCGGAAACACGGCGCGTCATGGCGCGTTGTTTACCCTGAATCGTGAAGGAAATTCCTGTCCGAAGTGTCGATCGGGGTGGAGTGCGCGGGCTCTGGCGATCAGAGTGTCCTCGCTTTCCGGAATGTTCGGATCGGGGATACAGCAGTCGACCGGGCAGACCGCCGCACATTCCTCTCGGTCGAAAAATCCGACGCATTCGGTGCACTTGTCGGGTGCAATATAATAAATGTCTTCGGCTAGCGGCGGGCGGATCACACCGTTCAATTCGGACGCTTGACCGCCTTCATAAATTGCGTTGTTAGGACACCGCGGTAGGCATGCCCCGCAATTGATGCATTCCTCTGTGATCAGGGTTGCCATCCAACAGTTAGCTCTGCGGCATCGCGCTGGCTACTCGGCGCGCCAGTTCCTTGAACGCCGTGGCGGCGGGATGGTGAGGATGCGCCAGCACCAGCGGCATACCGTGGTCTCCGGTCGCGCGTATTTCAGCGTAAATAGGCAAGCAACCAAGTAACGGAATCGATTCCTCGCGGCTCATTTTGTCGCCACCGCCATGGCCGAAAGGCTCATCCCTTTCGCCACAATCGGGACATTCAAAATAGCTCATATTCTCGACGATGCCGAGCAGCGGGCAATGCACCTGACGAAACATCTGGACTGCGCGTACAGCATCGGCCAGCGCGACCTCCTGCGGTGTCGTGACAATCACGACCCCGTCGAGGGCCACCTGTTGCGCGAGCGTGAGTTGAGCGTCGCCGGTGCCTGGCGGCAAGTCAACAACCAGAAAGTCCTGGCGGCCCCACAGGGTATCCTTGAGAAACTGCCGAACCGCACTCATTACCATCGGTCCGCGCCAGATTACCGGTGCATTTTCTTGAAGGAAAAAACCAATGGAAATCAACTTGATACCGTAACGTTCGAGTGGATAGAAATTCTGGCCTCCGGCGGAGCGCGGTCGCTCGTCGCCTGTCCCCATCATCATTGGAATCGACGGGCCGTATATGTCGGCGTCCAGCAAACCCACCTTGTAGCCGTTTTGGCTCAGGGCGGCAGCCAGGTTTACGGCGACGGTCGATTTGCCCACGCCTCCCTTGCCGCTGGCAACAGCGATAACCCAGCGCGTACCTTCAATACGAGCGCGGCCGGTTTTTTCCCCAAGTTCGGCCTCAACTTTACGGACCTTGAGCTCTACCTTGGGGACGCCCAGCTCGTGAGCCAGCAGCTGGTGGATTTGAGTGCCAATCTCGCGCAAGGTTCGATCCTTTTCGCCCGGATGGCGCAAGGTAATGACAAATCCGCCACCGGCCGCAAGGGTCACATCTTCGACGATCCCGAGTGATACTATGTCAGTGCGGTACCCGGGATAATGAATTCGGCCGAGAGCGGAAAAAATGTCTTGTTCCGATACGTTGCGGCTCATCAAAACGCATTATTTCAAATGCTCGAGACAGGTGAAACCCGCCGCCGGGTCTAGAAACTCATTGTCGCAGTCACTAAACGGTCGAGTTGAATCCAGCACAGCCAGGACGTCAAATGCGCCAGTTCAATGAGCAGGCAGACGCCACCACGGTCCAGGTCACCGTGGGCGAAGTATTCCAGATTTACCTTGCTGAAAACCCCACAACAGGCTTTCGATGGCGGCTGGACTGCGCGGGGGCGCCGACTTGTTCACTCATAGATGATTACTTCTCGGTACCCGGTAGGCTCCCCGGGGGGCCGGGAATTCATCATTGGAATTTCAAGGCAGTGGCCTCAGGCAGCACAACAATTTGCCTAAGCTACGCGCGGCGTTGGCAGAATAGCGCGCCGGCGCGAACCTTCCGATTGGAAATTCGCGCCGGTGGCCAAAGTTGATTGGGGTTCTAAAGCACGAGGCGGATGGTCCAGAAATCATCGGAAAGGTTCGGGTCAGTCAAATAGGTATATGGCATGGTGAAGTACCCAGCCATTCCCCAGTCAGTACCCCAGGAGTTGCGCACGATAAATCTCTGTTGCGCATCATCATAGCCGACCGCCAGTACTGCATGGCCACCTATCTCCTGTTCATTCGGACCCGGCATATTCACCTGGCCAGTCTGAGCAACTTGCTGACTCTCGAAGCTTTCATATACCGAGAAACCGAAAACGAAGGGGTAGCCGGAAGCCAGGCAGCCTTTCATCTGAATGAGATTGCGCGAGACCCGCTGGTACTGAATCACCTTGTACTTCTTAGCGTCATTGTACACTTTCTGGGGTGGTTTTTCGGCAAACTTCGCAATGTCGTAGGGCCACTCAGTTTCGGGCACGTCGCCCTGCTTTGCCACGCTTTTAATGCCATCGCGGATCATAGCGCCGCTGTCGGTATTCACCGTGCCCTCGATGACTCGTTCGTTGTAATAGATGAACAAACGAGAGGGTACAAAATTAGGCTTGTGTTCCTTCATCCGGTCGAACTGAATCGCCCCCGCGATCGCATTTGCCGTACAACTGCCCAGCTGTCCTTGGTCATAAACCGGCGGACAAGCGGGGCGCAGGTCGACCTGAGGGGGAAGCACTCCCAGGTTGACCAAAGGCGCCGCATATAGATGGTCTCGATGGTCCGGTAGGTCCGGAATCCATCCAAAGCGTTGAATCTTGTGCCCCATTTTTCTCTCCTTTTCTTGTGAGTGAACTCTACGTTACGCCGAGTCAATCACTGCTTTACTCCGAGTTGATCGGCGCAACAAGGGTGCCAATCGCGCAAGTGCCAATTCCGCGTATTTATCCGCCGCTGAGTGCAAAGGTATCTTTGCATCGGCTCGAGAATGCGAAGAGTGCATAGCAGTGAGTTGCTACACTACGCTCGCAAGTTAACAGCTCGTTGGGCCGTGCCAGCGGTGCAGCAGAAGATCGGTTACTGTTTCGAAATGAACCTCTATGCCGGGAAGGCGGAGGCTCGAATGAGAGTGGCGCCGTCCAGCAAGCAAAAAACAGCTCGTAGGCGGCCTGGACTAAAGAGTCGAACTATGGATTCATTTGCTGGCGCCGCTGCACAATTTTCAAATCTGCGAACGATGAGTGGTTGCGACAAACCGGTTTCTACCGATGATTTAGCGGATCAGCGGGCTCAATCGATGAGCTATCACTTGCGATGCCTCCGAGACGATTTGCCGTACGATTTCTCCTGCGGGAAGCAGCTCCTTCACCAGACCGCAGGACTGTCCTGCATAAAAGGGCAAGCGTTCGATCTCGCCTTCGGCGTAATCCGTCGGCGGCAAAACACTGTAGTTGACTAACGGTATCTCGACGTCGGAGCGACGCAGCGTCACAATTGTCACTCCTTCGCCGGGCCTATTGCCTGGCGCTGGTCGTCCCACCCGTTCCCATTCCTCAACCACTTGCGTGCGCAGCACGCGGTGGGGAGCATCCGGCCATCCGACATCGAACAGCGTGGTGTGAATCGTGTCGGCAGCCTGGGCCCCAATAACGCGTTCCTTGTACGAGTTATGTGCTGATGCTTCGATTGTAGCGAGGAATCGGGTACCCAAGGCCCCGCCATCCGCTCCGAGTGCTAGTGCCGCGGCAAGTCCGCGACCGTCACCGATCCCGCCAGCCGCGACTAGCGGCACTTCCGGGAGGGCATCTCGGATCGCGGGAATTAGCGCAAAGGTGCTGACCTGGCCTCGCACATGGCCGCCCGCTTCGAAACCCTGTGCCATCACTACATCAACCCCTGCGTCCACCGCCCGGCGCGCCTCGTCGACTCCGCCACATTGCCAAATGACCTTTGACCCTACGGCTTGGAATGCGCGGATAGCGCTCTCATGCTCCCGGGGGTCGCCCCAAAAAAACGTCACGGCCGCCAGCTTGCTCTCAGCGACTATTTCGAGGATCCCAGGGCGAAGAAAAGGGACTATCAGGTTGGCGGCCAAGGGCTTGCTTGTGCACCTCTGCGCTGAAGCGATCTCGTTGCGAATTCCGTCGCGAGTGAAGGCAGCCAGGCCGATAGTGCCGAGACCGCCGGCTTCGGAGACCGCCGCGGCCAAACCGGACCCTGCAATCCCGCCCATTCCGGCAGACACGATTGGAAATTCGATCCCGAAAATGTCGCACAGGCGAGTATGTAACATGCTAGTCCTCAGGCAGAAGTCGCGATGTCAGTCCTTGCCGTAGTCCTAGGAAATGACGCGTTCAGGCTTGAAGCGGACAACCACCATCGGATGATTCTTGAACTGGGCAGCGTACTGGCGTCCGGCACGTTTGCCCATGTAGGCGATCGACATTCGTTCAAGCATTTCATCTGCCACCTTTTCTTCCATACTGGCGCGGCCTTTGAGGATAACAGCTTTGTAATTGGGCGGTTTGCGCGTGTCGATACACAAGGTGACGCGTGGATCGTGTTGTAGACACTTGTACTTGAAGGCGCTCGATTCAGTGAGAAAAAATGCTTCACCCCGTCGATACTCAAACCAAGTTGGCACTGCATGAGGAGAGCCGTCCGGTGCCGTCACGGCAACTACAGCGACGTTCGGTTCGCTTAAGAATTCCAGGATTTCACGTTTGGTCATGCGCATTTGCGGTCTCGTTCGTCGCCAACTGACCCTCGGAAAGGGAAATTTTCCAGATTCCGGACAGGACGCGGCAAGTGTCCTGCCTAGTTGCCAGCAGCCGTCGCAGCCTGCGCGGCGGGCGCTGGCCGCAGGTAACGGGTCACAAAGGCTGGCTTCCGCCAGGCAATGTATGCAGGCAGAATCACTACGCCTGCGATCATATTGGTCGCCATCAGGAAGATTAACAGCACGCTCATCTCATTGTGGAACAGCAAGGGAGAAAACGCCCAAGGTAAAATTCCGCCGACCATCACAGCGAAAGTGCTAAACACCGCCGCGCCGGTGGTCCGCAGAGAGGTTGTGATTGAATCCTCGATGTTGGCGCCGCCTGCAACCTCATCCCGAATCCGTGCCACGGTGTAAATGCCGTAATCAACGCCGAGACCGATACCCAGAGAGATCACCGGTATGGTGTCGATGGTAAGACCAATACCGCGTGCGTTCATGTAGACGAATGCGCCGAAATTAGCCATTACGCACGACACAATAAAGAGCGCGCCCGCAGTCAACGAGCGGAAAGTAAAAGCGCAGCAGACAAAGATGACGAGCAATACGAAAGTAATGTTGATGAAGTCGAGTTGCTTCAGGACATCATTTGCTGCCAGAAACAGTCCGGCTTCACCTCCCAGATAGCGCATTTTGACCTGACGGAGCCGTGGGTCGGGACTAATGCGACGTTCGATAAACGTTCGAATATCGTCCCGGAGACGGTTGAGTCGGGAGTAAGTGTGGTCTGGGAGCAACAATCTAATGCAGGAGCTGTTGACGTGCGGACTGTGAGCGAAAAATCGTTCCATTTCGCCTGGAGCAGTTCCGCCCAGATACATAAACCATAGATTGCCCCCGAGCTCGATGCCCACCGAGGTTCTTTGAAACTTTGACTGCTCGAACCCGGTTGGAATCGCGATAAACTTCGGATATCCATTGTGGAACATCGAATTAAGCGGCTTGATTACCGACGCGAAGGAGACGGTTGCCAGGACATCGCCTCGGCTCACTAAATAGGCTCCCAGATCATCGGACATCCTGAGCACCTCGGGCCCGAGCCCTGATTCGGGGTCCGGATAGTCAGGGGTACTTAGCACCACCCATCCTTCATCGGTCGGGAAGAACCTGCCGATTTCAGCCGTATCAAGATTCACTTTCGCGTCAGGGCGATACAGGGGAGTGCCTGGCGTTTCATACCCAACGTGCGCTCGCTGACCGGAGATCGCTCCCCAAACGATAAATAGTGCGCCCGCCAGCAGTAGCGCGCTGCGGGCGAATCCAGGCGTAACCGGCAGGCCAATCAGCCAATCAGTCAACCAGCGAAACCGGCTCTTGCGCTGGCGGCGCAGCGATGTGAGCCAGCTGTCCCGAATCCGTGGTCGCGGAAGGAAGCTCATAAAGATCGGCTGAAAGACGAAGACCATGGTGAGGCTTGACGCCAACCATACAGCGCCGCCGAGCCCAATCTCCTTGAGGACCGGAATTCCACCGAAAGAGATGAAGATAATGCCGGCGATATCCGCGAGAATCGACAACAGTCCCGGCGGCAGCATTACATCGGTGGTCGTCGCACAGGCCAGGATCTTGTCGTCCAGTCGGTCGAGTTCGTCGTAATAGCGCCCCTGCCATTGGATTCCATGGCTAAGGTCGCGGGCGGTGAGAATGAAGGGGATGACCAGCATTACGGGGTCGAAGTTGTAGCCCATCAGGCTCACGAACCCGAGACCCCATAAGGCCGAGAACGAGCCGGTTACGATCGGTGCCCACCAACTGCTGCGATGACCGAGGCTTAAATAAAGAATGATGATCATCAACGAGAGCGACGTGAAAAAAATCGCGCTGATCCGGGGGAGGTAGTAATAGCCCCAACCCGAAATAACCGGCTGACCCGAAACATAGATCTCGGTGTTCTGGTCCGAGTACCGCTCAACAATCTTCTGGATCTTGTCGAACAGATCACGATAGTCGAGCGCACCCTCGTTAAAGCTCGCTGTGATTAGGGCGCCTTTGTTGTCGGCGGTTACCAGCCCGGCTACCGGCTCGCGATGAGCAAAGACATTGTGCCTGAGTTCATCGAGCTGCTGTTGATTTTGCGGCACCTTCGGGTACATGTAGCAGCGCGTGATAATCGCGCCGGGCACCGCACTGGCGAAGGTCACGCGGTAGGAGGCCAGTGAAAAGATCTCGTTGTGATCCACCCCGGGCAGGATATTAACTGCCCGGGTGATGTCTTCGATCTTCTGCAGTGTGGAATAGTTGAAAATATCTCCACGCTTCACCCGCAGCATCACCGCCAGCGTCTGAGCACCGCCGTAGTGGGTATGGTATTGGCGATACAGGAGCGTGTTGGGGTGATTGCTGGGAAAGAAATTCTCGAACCGAGTCGCAATTCTCACGTGCACCGCCCAGTACGCCATGAATATCGTTACCGCGATCAGAAGGAATCCGATTGGCACGCGGAACTGGAGGATGCTTCGGCCAATGCCGAGCTCGTTTCTTAGGCCGAGTGAGTTCATCTGCACCACGTCCGTTAGGTTCTCGCAGGCAAGTTAGCAGAAGCAGACGCCGGCCGTCACGGCTTTGGTGACGCCCGATACCCAAGCGCCGGTGCAGATCCACGGCCCCTCACAGAATCGGGAGAGGTCGTGTTAGTTTGGCAGGAGACTCGTTCTCCGCGTTGGAACCTTGCCCGGCGGAATCTTTCCGCCGGGCAAAGGTGTGAGAAAACTCAGCCTAGCAGCTGCCAGAGCGTAGAACTTCGCCGTGTAGCTGCTCGTTGGTCCGACCGCGATCGTACAGCCACCGGCCATTGACAAAAACGTATTCAATGCCGCGCGCGGGCATTACGAGACGCCGCCCGCCTCCCGGCAGGTCGTTGCGCATCTCGCCACGCTTGTCGGAGCCAACGGTGTTGTAATCAAAAATCACGATATCAGCGGCCATTCCAGGCAACAACCGGCCGCGAGTCCGGATTCCAAAGAAGTCAGCTGGCTCGGAAGTGATACGTTTGATGGCATATTCGAGGGGCATCGCCTGGCGCTCGCGCACCCAGGTGCCCAGCAGATAGGTACAATACCCCGCATCGCAAAGCATATCGACATGAGCGCCACCGTCGCTCAAACCGACCATTGTGCGTGGGTCTGTGATTAACTCCGGAATCCGATCCTCGTCGGCATTGAAGAGTGCCATTGTGAACTCGATGCCGAGATCGTCCTCGAGTCCGAGGTCGAGAAAGGCGTCGACGCCATCACATCCACGCTCACGCGCTATATCGGCGACGCTACGGCCGACCAAGCTCCGCAGACCAGGGGTCTTCACCTCCTTGATTTCCAGCCGCTCCCATTTGCCGTTGAATACGGCGGGCCGCTTTAGCGCTTCACGAAACTCGTTGCGAAAGTTGGTATCACGGTATATCGCTTTCTGGACTTCAGGCGGCTGATTGAAAACCGGGTTCCAGCTGCTCAGATTGGCAAAGATGAAGGGGTCGCGGAGATTAATTTGTACGGTTAATGGACGGCACGTTACTTGGGGAATACCGCCGCGCCGAATCAACGGTTCGGCTTTGCGCAGGGTCTCTTGGCATGCTTCAGGCATATCGTCGCGGTTAAGCAATGCCAGCCACGTGACCGGCCGGTTGCTCTCTCGAAGCAGCAGGTCGAGAAATTCATACTCCTCGTCAGCCATCAGGGCCACGGACTTGGTCAGCGCCAGCTCGATTGTCCCCCGCCCGAGTTCTCTGAGCGCTCCACAATAGGCTTTGAATTCGTCACGGCTGGCATTGCGACAGGCGATGGGCCTGCCTTTGTACCCGATATGTTGAGGCACCGCCGTGGTGGAGAAGCCAAAGGCTCCCGCCGCGACTGCATCCCTAATCAACGCAGCGATTTCGGCCGTCTCCTTGGGATTTGCCGCCCGTTCCATCGACTCCTCGCCCATCACGTAGTGCCGAAACGGCGTCAGGGCCGCCATGAAGCCCAGATTAATCGCGCAGCCGCGCCGTTGGGCGGCGTCGAGATATTGCGGAAAGGTTTCCCAGTCCCAGGTCACTCCCTTGCCCAAAACCTCGAACGGGATAGCCTCGACGTTGACCAGGTCCCAGGCCGCGATCTCGTGAACATCGGGTCTGCAGGGCGCGATACCTACGCCACAGTTGCCCATTATGACTGTAGTGACGCCGTGCCAGGACGAAGAAGTTATATAGGGATCCCAGCAAATCTGCGCGTCGTAGTGCGTGTGGGGGTCGATGAAGCCGGGGGCGACGATCAGATCAGAGGCATCAACAATTTGCTTGGCTGGCTCCGAGACTTTGCCAATTTCGACAATTTTGCCATCCCCAACCGCTACGTCCGCTCGGCGCGGCGAGGTACCGGTTCCGTCGACTACAGTTCCGTTTTTAATCAAAAGATCGTACGCCATTACCCACATCTCCTCGGGGTCCGGGGATAGCCCAAAAGCTCCGATAAATCGGGACCAACGCGTCTTGGGCCAAAACTAAGTCGGCCGATTTTTCCCAACTCGACGTCTGCTCGGTCTGATTCATTATCTCAGGTTCAGGCTGGTGATGAACTGGCTTACCGTCGAATTGAATTCCATCGGTTTTTCGAGTTGATAGAAGTGGCCGACCTCCTTAATCACGCTCAACCTGGCGCCGGGTATATTGTCGGCGAGCAACTTGTTAGCCGCAACTGGAGTTGCCTGATCTTCTTCGCCAGCCAGCACTATCGTGGGTTTGCGAATCTCACTCAGACGATGCTTGATATTCCAGTTGAATACCCCGTTCGGATCTGCGGTGGCCGAATCGAAGACATATTTGGGGAAATTTGACTGCACCATGAAGTGCGAGCGCATCACTTCGAGGATCTCCGGGCGCTCGCGTTTGGTACGCGCCGAGACTGCGCCCTCCAGCAGCGCAGCGAAGGTAGCCTCGAAGTTATTCTTGAAAGCCTCCGCCGCTTCTTTCGGCATGGTCTCGCCCAGGCCTGTACCTGAACTGAGTATCACATTGGCGAGTACGCGATCAGGATAATCGAGATTAAACTGCATCGCGATCATGCCGCCAATCGAGTTCCCCACCAGGATCGCCTTGTCGATCCGGGCCGCATCGAAGACCGCCGCAACATCGCGGGCGTGCTCCTGGATTGAGTAGCCGCTACGAGGCTTGTCCGAGCGGCCGTGACCCCGCTCATCGATCACGATTACGCGATTCGTACGCGCGAACGGGAAGACCTGAAAGTACCAGATATAACCGTTAGTCGTCCACGGATGGAGGAAAACGATAGGGATTCCCTCGCCGTAAACATCGTAAAAGGTCTTCACCCCCTGATTATCGGCATACGGCATACCTAAGCTCCTTAGTGATTGCCGCCAATAGGTCAGCGCTGGCGGTTCTTCGTTTCGATGAACGACGGGCGGACAGCTCTTCGGTAACCCGGCGAGCCAGGATTTAGCTCGCCGGGCTGATTAACCTATGCGACACCGCCGCGGCGTAACAAAAGTCCCGGCGTCTCGCCGGTGCATCTGCCGTCTTCGAAAGTCAATCGACCGTTAACCAGTATCGCATGATAGCCTTCGGCGCGCTGTACCCTGCGCCATTCCCCAGCGGGAAAATCGTGGACGATCTCCATCGGCAGGATTTTCAAATTGTTCAGGTCATATACCACCACGTCGGCCCACGCGCCCTCGACCAGCGTGCCGCGATTTTTGAAGCCCGCACACATCGCCGGATGAGCACTCAGGCGCCAATGCGCCTCTTCGAGGGAAATGACCTCATTGTCTCGCACGAACTTGATTAGGGCCTCGGTTGCGTAGCGGCCACCGGTGAAGAACTTGGTATGCGCACCGCCGTCGGAGACACCGAAAATGGCCAATCCCTCAGACTTGATTAGTTCGGCCATGTGATCGACGCGCACGTTAATGGGCGGCGTGTAGAACTCGGTATTCAGCCCGTCGGCGGTCGCGATGTCCAACATCGCATCGACCGGGTGCTTGTTTTCGAGCCGGGCGATTTCGCCGACCGTCATATTCTCATATTTCTTCAAACTCGGATCCTTGCACTCCAGGACGAAGATGTCAGAAACGTTGTTGGTGATGAGCCCGGTCTGTTCCACCTTGCGCAGCTCGGGCCGCCGTGCCGGGTCGGAAAGTTTGAGCAGACGATCCTCGATCGACCCGACAGTCACCTCACGCCACGCCGGCATATCATCCCAGAGGTTCCAGTCTTTGAACGTAAAGGCGAAGCCCACTTCCAGGGTTGCGCTTTGCCCATAAACCCGGATGCCGCGTTTCGCACAACTTTCAATCCAGCGCAACTGGCGGCGGAAGCGCTCAGGATATGCATCGTTGACCGCGATTGCGTTGTACAGAATCGGCCGGCCACTGACCAGGGCGAGTTCCTCGAAATGGCGCTCGGTATGGTCCTGGGCGTCGCCTTCGTACTTGCTGGCATCGGGTATATAGGACATTTGAATAAAACCTTCGTTGCGTTCGCCCAAGACTTTGGCGAGCGCGAGCGCGGTCTCGTCCGCCATCAGGTCCGTCACCATGGGGGTGCCATCGTAATCGGCCTGTACGCTGTTGCGGCCGAAACGCTGCGCCGACCAGCCACAGGCTCCATGATCCATCGCCTCGTGGATGATTCGGCACATCTCCTTGGTCTCCGCCTCGGTCGGGAGTCTGCCGGATTTAGCTTCTTCGAGGCCCATTACCCAGGTCATCACCGGAGCCATTGGGACGAAGGGCAGCATGTTGACCCCCTTCGGTCGGCGGTCGACACTATCCAGGAATTCTGGGTAGGTAACCCAATCCCAGGGCAGTCCAGCCTTCATTGAAGCGTACGGAATCGCTTCCGTGCGGGTCATGGTGAGCATCGCACGATCCCTCAACTCCGGCTTGACCGGGGCGAAGCCAAAGCCGCAGTTGCCTATCACGATCGAAGTGACACCATGCCAGCTCGAAATTGTACAGTAGGGATCCCAAAACAGTTGTGCATCGTAATGCGTGTGAAGATCGACAAAACCCGGAGCTACGATCATGCCGCCGGCATCAATCACTTTGTCAGCCTGATGGGCTTTGAGATTGCCGATCTTTGCGATGCGGCCATTCTTGATACCGACGTCGGCCCTGTATCTGGGCATCCGCGTTCCGTCGACCACCATTCCGCCTCGGATAAGCACATCGAATTCAGCCATGTTTGCATCTCCCCTTGTCTGAACCTACGCTCCAGTTGTGCCGGAACGAGTCGGCACGAATTCTCTCGCTGCCGTGCCACCCTATGGCATTTCAATATCGCCGCCTTTGGTTGCCGCCGCCGGCGGCCTCCCGTCACGGGGATATTGAGCCTGTAAATAGTTGCGGCAGTTAACTTACCTTGAGGTTGTCCCGGTAAGGGGAAATTGTCAAACGGAAAAGGGCAGTTGCGATTGAAAGCAGAAGCCCATCGACGTAAAAAAGGTTGGCAGAGCTTGCTTCGAACCTCGGTGCTGCCCTGAAGTTAGCCGACCGGAAAGAAGCAATAAGCGGGTACGACGGGTCGCGGGTTACCAGCGCGGCCAGGCGATCGAGACCGTTGATGAATCGAGTGCCGCCACTCCCACCTCATCCCCGCAGAAACGGGGGCAACTCTCAGGCCAGAAGCTCGGGGTTGGCTTCGACGCAGCAATTCCCGACAAAGTCCGCCTGGCCGCTTGGGGCCGAGGCACCACGCCTCCGGAGCTGAGACCGAATGGCTGCGCCAGCCGGTGCATTACATCTCGAAGCACATCGGTCATCACACAAGTGGCTTATTGCACTAGCCGTGATGTTGGGGACGACCCTGGAAGTCCTGGACAATTCGATCATCAACGTTGCTCTTCCTCATTTGCAGGGCTCTTTTTCTGCCGGGGTCGACGAGATCACCTGGGTCGTGACCAGCTACCTGGTGGCGAATGGGATCATGATTCCGATGACCGGTTGGATCTCCTCCCATTTTGGTCGCAAGCGCTACTTTCTCACCTCGGTAATGGTGTTCGTTCTCGCCTCCGCCGCCTGCGGTGCAGCTCAATCGCTGGCTGAGATCGTCATATTCCGGCTGGTTCAAGGGGCGGCCGGCGCGGCAATGATCCCATCGTCGCAGGCCATCTTGATGGAGACGTTCCCGCCTGAGGAGCAGCAGCTCGCGATGGCTTTGTGGGGAGTCGGCCTGATGGTGGCGCCAATCGCTGGTCCCACTTTGGGGGGCTGGATCACTGATAACTGGAGCTGGCGCTGGAACTTTTATATCAACGTTCCGATCGGTGCGCTTGCATTCGTGATGGTGTCAGCTTTTGTTCATGATCCAGCGTTTATGAGAGAACGGCGAGCACGCGGAGGCCGGGTTGATTACCTCGGCATTGTTTTGCTGGCCTTAAGTCTGGGGCTCCTGCAAATCGTGCTGGATCGCGGGCAGCGGGCCGATTGGTTCAACGCCCCATGGGTGGTGTACGCAACCAGCTGTTCGGTTACCGCCTTTCTGCTTCTCATCCTGCGCGAGTTACGTTTCAGTGAACCGATCCTCGATCTTCGCATCTTCAAAGAGCCGGTTTTTATTGTGGCTACCACTCTTACCGTCTCGATGAGTTTTGTCCTGTTTGGTGTCATCTTGATGACCCCCCTCTTCTTGCAGGAGCTAATGGGCTATAGCGCCTGGCGCGCCGGACTTGTCCTGGCTCCGCAGGGTTTCGGCGCGATGTTCTCGATGATGCTAACTGGGCAACTGGCGCGTGCCGGAGTTAACACGCGGCCAATGGTGGGGCTCGGCTTTGCGCTGGCCTCGCTGGGTGCTTGGCTGACCTCTGGGTGGGACCTTCAAATTAATGCGTGGACGGTGATCTGGAACCGAACAGTAATGTCACTGGGCTTCGGTATGATATTCCCCAATACTTCGGCGGCTGCGCTGTCGTGTGTTCCACCCCAGCGAATCGGCTACGCTTCAAGCCTCTTCAACATGCTGCGCAATACTGGAGCCGCAATTGGGATCGCCTTCATGACCAACACCCTGCTCAGCCGCCAGCAAGTACATCAATCACGGCTGGTCGAGCATTTCTCGGTCTTTGATGCTTGGCGATTACACGAGGTGGGCCAGCGTTTACCGAATTCACCAGTCTTCAGCTATCTGCCGCAGATGCCGGCTGCCCACCAGCAACTCGGGATACTTTATGGGGCGGTGCAGGCTCAGTCGGCGATGCTTTCCTTCAATGACATTTACTGGGTGATTGCGATCGGAGTGATTCCCCTCATCCCGCTTTGCGTGCTGCTTCCCAGTTCGAAACATGCAGCTACGGCTGCGGCTCATTGACGGTTAAGCAGTTGCGGTTGCCGTACCAGCCAAAACATGGAAACGTGCAGGATCGCTCGATTTCAATGACAGGAGCACCGAATGAAAACCGAGACAATTGAATATCGCGACGGCGACGTAACCCTCAAAGGATTTCTGGCCTACGATGAGCGTCAATCGGGCAAACGACCGGGGATTCTGGTGATGCCAGAAGCGTTCGGGCTGGGTACCCACGCCAAGCAGCGCGCCCAGCGCCTGGTCGAACTCGGCTATGTGGCGTTTGCCGGTGATCCCTATGGCAACGGAGTCGAGGCAAAGGACCTGCAGGAAGCAATGAAATTGGCTGGTCCTCTAACGCAGGATCCGACGAAATTTCGCCAACGCGGACGAGCCGCACTCGACAGGCTGGCTGCATTTGACCAGGTTGACGCGACGCGCCTTGGTGCCATTGGCTTCTGTATGGGGGGTACCTTTGGCCTTGAACTGGCACGGGACGGTGCACCCCTCAAGGGCGTAGCCACCTTTCACGCTGGCCTGCAGACCCAGCGCCCAGCCGTAGAAGGTCAGGTCAAAGCCAGTATTCTGGTTTTGACCGGGGCCGACGATCCCTTCGTGCCTGCCGATCAGGTGGTCAAGTTTCAGGAAGAAATGACCAAGGCGAAGGTCGATTGGCAAGTTATCAGCTATAGTGGCACCGTTCATAGTTTCACGAATCCTGATGCGGCAAGCGTCGGCAATCCAGGTCTTGCTTACAACAAGCGAACCGACGAACGCTCGTGGAGAGCGATGGCGTCCTTCTTCGAAGAAATCTTCCGCGCGTGAGGGTTTTCCGCGACGTTCGCAGTCCCGGGCCTTGATTTCGTTATTGCTGAGAATCAAGGCCCAACTCGCCCGCAGCTCAATTCCACAAGGCGTTTCTTGAACCGACAAATAGCGGTTTGTATAGTGGGCACTAACCTCTCGGACAGGTGGGGAAGCTGTTGCGCATGGATGCGATGAAAACCTTGTTCCTGAACCCTCCTTCCTATGACGATTTCGATGGAGGGGCCGGGTCACGTTACCAGGCGACGCGCGAAGTCTGGTCGTTCTGGTATCCTACCTGGTTGGCCTACCCAGCAGGTTTGGTGCCCCAAGCCCGCTTGCTCGATGCTCCGCCGCACGGCTACACGCCCGAGCAAACAGTGGCTGAAGCCAAAAACTATGAATTTGTGGTCGTTCACACTTCTACGCCGTCGCTGAAAAGAGACATACGGACGGCGGAAGCCATCAAAGCGGCCAACCCGGATTGCATCATCGCCTTCGTCGGTGGCCATCCCACTGCGCGTCCCGAGGAGACTTTGCAGCTGTCCGAGGCAATCGATATCGCCGCCCGCAAAGAATTTGACTATTCCATGGCCGAGGTGGCGTTCGGCAAGGAATGGAAAACTATCGGTGGCATCAGCTACCGGCGCAACGGCACGATCCATCACAATCCCGACCGTCCGGTCTTGACCAATGAAGAGCTGGATCGATTGCCATTTGTGACGGAGGTCTACGAAAAGAATCTCGACTATCTCAAGTACAATAGTCCTTACTGCCAGTATCCATATGTGTCGATGTACACCGGGCGCGGCTGTCCGGCACGATGCACCTTTTGCCTGTGGCCCCAGGTGACCCAGGGCCACCGCTATCGCGTGCGCAGTCCGGAGAATGTATACGAGGAAGTCGCCGCGATGAGAGCGAAGTTCCCCAAAATGAAGGAGCTCTTCTTCGACGACGACACCTTTACTGCCGATCCGGCGCGAGCACGGAAGATTGCTCAATTATTGAAACCACTCGGCATTACCTGGTCGACCAACTCGCGCGCCAATGTCGACTACGAGACCCTCAAGGTGATGAAGGAAGGCGGGCTTAGGCTGTTGGTCGTCGGCTATGAAAGCGGCAATGCGGAAATTCTCAAAAACATCAAAAAAGGAGTCAGGCTCGAGCGTGCGCGCCGCTTTACTCGCGACTGCCACGAGCTCGGCATCCTGATCCACGGGACCTTTATTCTGGGTCTCCCCGGGGAAACTCGCGAAACTATCGAAGAATCAATGCGTTTCGCCCAGGAGATGGATTGCGAAACTATTCAGGTTTCGCTCGCCTCGCCATATCCTGGCACCGAGTTGTTTGAGTACGTTACGAATCACGGTTACCTGGCTGTCGACCCACTGCTCGACGAGGCGGGCTATCAGAAGTGTACCGTGCAGTATCCCCACCTGAGCGCCGATGAAATTTACCGTTCGGTCGAACGCTTCTATCGCAGTTTTTATTTTCGTCCGCGCTATATCTTCAAATCGGTACGTAAAATGCTCTCCTCATCTGAAGAATGTAAAAGGTTGCTCAAGGAGGGGATGCAGTTCCTGTCTACAATGCGGCAACGGCGGGTCCAACTTCAGCGTCCCACTATGACCCAGGCCTGATTGCTGATCACCACAGGAAAACACGCTCGAGGATGCTGCTTATTGCCGCAACTATTACGACGTTCAGCGTTGCGCAGTGAATCTCATTGTCGGCTTTGCTGCTGCGTGTTGTGCGCTTTCGGTTGCCTACTACCTGCTTAGCACGGCAATTGGCTTGCGCTTCGCCCGCCGGGCGGCACAGCTACCAGGATCTTCGCCAAAGATTGCGCCTCGGCTTGCGGTGCTGAAGCCGCTGCACGGCTCTGACGATTATCTAGCTGACAACCTGGTCAGCTACCTGGAGGTGGACTACTCAAAGGTGGATTTTGTTTTCGGCGTATCCGATTACGAAGACCCGGCCGCCTCGGTAGTGGTTGCACTTAAACCCCGATATCCGTTCAGACACATAACTTTAAATATCGGTGAGCGACCCAACTGCGCCAATCGCAAAGTAGCCAAGCTCATCGAAATGGCGCAACGGGTTCCCCGTGCGGAAATTCTGGTCCTAAGCGATGCCGATGTTGCAGTCGAACGCGATCATCTGTGGCGGCTGGTGAATGAACTCGAGGCTGACCCTGAGCTAGGGCTGGTTACCTGCCTTTACCGAGCGAAGGCCGGTGGTGGGATGGTCTCGCGTCTTGCCGCGCTCTTCGTAAATACCGATTTCGTGCCGCTGATCATGATCTCGAAGACGATTGAGCCTATGCGGTACGCAATGGGCGCAACGATAGCGATCAGGCGCGAAGCGCTGGCCTCAATTGGCGGCTTCACGCGGGTCAAGGACCTGCTGGCGGATGACTACTATCTGGGTAAATTCGCCAGCGACCAAGGCTACAAAATCGGGCTGTCCAGTTCGATTGTGACGGTCAGGACCGACGAGCCTGATTTTACTGCGTTTTGGAACCATCAATTGCGGTGGATGCGCACCTATCGCAACACGCGCCCCATTAGCGTGGCGACTATTGTCCTGCATGGTCCCTTCTGGGCCTCGATGCTTCTACTGCTGACGAACTGCAGTAAACTCGCGCTAACCGTTTTTGCTGCTGTTGTCGCTGTCCGCATACTCACCGCGCGTTTGCAGATAAGCCAGGTTCTCGGACTGCCGGAGCAGCGCAATGACTCCTGGTTAACTCCGGTTAAGGATTTGGTTATGACCGCGGCATGGGTGGCCAGTCTGTTGAGTAACAAGGTGCTGTGGGCGGGGCGACGGCTGCGGGTCAGATCCGATGGCACGATGGAGGAAATCGTGAGCTCGCCGGTGGTAGGCTGGCCGGGCCCGTCGCGAACTGCCGCAATTGACCAGCGTCATAGCGGCGACTGATCTTCCGTCGACCCCCCGCCGACTGCCTTCTTCGCTCCGGATCGGCCGCAATCTTGTGGAGCGTACGTGGGACTTCAATGCTACAACTGCCCTGAATCGCGTTTTGTTGGTGGTCTGCTGGTGGCTCTGATCGCCAGCATCATGCTGGCAGCCGGCCTGGCGATTATGAAAGAACGCGCCCCAGCGCTGCCAGCGATTCGCGCGTCCTCACCCGTCAAAGCTCTTCTATGCTGGATCTGCGATTTGCCCTGGCTCGCAGCGCTGATCATCGAAGCCGCGGGTTATGCGCTATATTTCGTGGCTTTGGCACGCGCCCCAGTATCGCTGGTGGCCGTGGTGATGCAGGGCGGTATTGCGGTGTTTGTGCTGATCGCGGTGGTTTTTCTCGGGGAGCGAGCCAACTACCTGGAGGCAAGCGGAATCGCCGCTATTATCCTGGCGATGGTTCTGCTGGCGCTGTCGTTTGATAATGTTCCGGTTCGTGGTCAACTTGATTCAGATACCCTGTGGATGGTTTCGGCGGTTACGCTGGCTGGCACGGTCGTCTTGTGGTCGGCGCGCCGATTGCGTTCGAACGGCTCAGCGGAGGCGATCGCATCGGGCATCGCTTTCGGCCTGAGTACGCTATACACCAAAGCGTTGGCCGATGTTCTCGCGACTCGGACCGACTACCCAGCGGCGCTTGCCTTGCTCGCCAGTCCCTGGCTGTACCTGACAATGATTGCCAACATCGGTGGTCTCGTGCTTTTACAAAATTCTTTTCATCACACCCGCGGACTGATCGCGATGCCTCTGTCGTCGGCAATATCCAATGTGGTACCCATAGCCGGCGGTATGCTGGCTTTCGGCGAACGTCTGCCGCAGGAGTCGCTGCCTGCGGCTTTTCGTTCCGCCGCATTCATCTTAACGATCGTGGGCAGTATGTTGCTGGCAGGTGCAGAAACTATCACTGACGACAGCCATCAAGTCCAGCGCCGTCGCCATTGACGAACACGCGTCCGCACGACAGAGCTCAACCAGGCGACTATTGATACATCGGATGGGGGTATCATGAAGATTAAACGAATGGGACGTACCGGCCTCAAGGTCTCGGAGATCTGCCTCGGAACAATGACCTTCGGCTTACAATGCGACGAGCAAACCAGCTTCGCTATCATGAACGCGGCATTGGAACACGGCGTAAATTTTATCGACACGGCCGACGGCTATCCGATGGGCGGCAATCTGGAGACCGTGGGACGGACAGAAACCATTGTCGGTCAATGGCTTAAAGGCCGACGCGACAAAATTGTGCTTGCCACCAAGTGTTGGGTACCGATGAGTAGCGAGCCCAACGACCGCGGCCTTTCACGCAAACACATTTTTGACGCCGTAGAGGCCAGCCTGCGGCGACTCCAGACCGACTACATCGACCTCTATCAGGCTCATGCACCTGACCCGGAAACCCCGCTGGATGAAACGTTGCGCGCGTTCGATGACTTGGTCCACCAGGGCAAGGTCCGCTATCTTGGCTGCTCAAACTTCAAGGCGTGGCTGCTCGCAACGGCGCTTGCTATCAGCGATAAGCATGATTTGGCGCGGTTCGATTGCGTCCAACCCCGCTACAATCTGCTGTTTCGCGAAATCGAAAATGAATTGCTGCCCTTATGCCATCATTTCGGTATCGGTGTGATTGCCTATAACCCACTGGCAGGCGGCTTCCTAACCGGCAAATACAAACGCGACACTCCGCCGTCACGCGACACTCGCTTTGGATTTCTCTCGGGCCGAACCCGCTCGATTTACCACAAACGGTATTGGCAGGATGAGCAATTCGAGGCTGTTGAACACCTGCAGGACTTCTTCTCACGCCGCAATAAGTCCCTCACACAGGTGGCGATCGCGTGGGTTCTGGCACAACCCGACGTGACATCTGCCATAGTCGGAGCCACCTCTCCTGCCCAAATCCATCAATCCCTGCCGGCCGTAGAACTGAAGCTCGAGGCCGATGAAATGGAGGTTTGCAACGACGTCTGGTTCAGACTCCCTCGGCTCCGCGATCCCGAGGTGGCGTTCCGCTGAGAAGGTCCCGGTGCGGAAAAGTGCCGAAAATGCTTCACTGACCGAACCTTCCCGATGGCAGGGCTTCATGTTAACGTCCCAGATTGCCTATCGTTTGAAATCTGCGGTATGGATTAGTGCCTTTTCCTTCCTGCTTTGCGTTGTCGCTGATCTCGTTTCGCCGACGCGCTCACAAGCCTCGGACGCTCGTCACGAGATGGTTGCCGCCGAGGGCGCGCTGGCTGCCGACGCTGGCCTCGAGGTTATGAAACATGGGGGGAATGCCGTCGACGCTGCAGTCGCAACTTCTCTGGTCCTGGGCGTCACCAACGCGGCGTCGTGCGGCATCGGTGGCGGCGGTTTCATGCTGATCTATTGGGCCCAAGACCACAAACTTTATGGTCTGGACTACCGCGAAAGGGCACCGATGACGGTGACCCCAGCTAGTTATTTACGCGACGGCAAACCCGACGAACGGCTGGCGCGCACGGGGGCGCTTGCGGTAGCCGTACCCGGCGAGCTTGCCGGTCTCGACGCGGCGCTGCGTCGCTTTGGCTCCATGCGATTTTCGCAGCTGAGCCGGCAAGCGATCAGGCTGGCGCGCGATGGATTTCCCATCTCACCGCACCTGGCCAAGGATATCCGCCTTACCGCCGCTGATATCTCTCATCAACCCGGGTTTCGCACGGTTTTTTTTAATGATGCCGGTTTGCCGTTGCAGGCGGGCGCGATCGCACACAATCCCGCCCTTGCGGCCCTGCTCGAGCGATTGGGCAACGATCCGGTTCAGGACTTCTACCACGGTAAGAGCGCACATCAACTGGTCGACTACCTGGCCCGCAATGGAGGCCTCCTGACGTTGCGCGATCTGGCCGAGTACCGTCCAATCTGGCGCAGCCCGATCAGTGTCGAATATCGAGGATATCAGGTCTACACGATGCCGCCGCCATCCTCGGGCGGGATCGTGCTCGAAATTCTGAAGATGATCGAGTCGGAACCTATCGCTCATCTGGCGGCCGACTCGCCGCGATATCTCGCCTACCTGGTTCCAATGATGCGCCAGGGTTTCGTTGATCGGAGCGCCTACGCCGACCCGGCTTACGTCAAGGTGCCGGTGGCGCAGTTACTGTCGGCGAGTCACATCTTGCAGGCACGTGAAGTCGCCCTACGAAAAAATCGCGCTGTGCCGGCAATCGCAGTCGTGCACGACCACGGAACATCCAATTTTTGCGTAGTTGATCGCCACCGCAACGTTGTTGTCGTTACCACAACGATTAACACGATTTTTGGCGCAAAAATGATGGTTCCGGAAATGGGCGTGGTGCTTAACAACGAAATGGATGACTTTACCGTCGCGCCGGGCGTGCCCAATGCCTTCAAGTTAACTCAGTCGGCGGCGAATGAAATCGCCCCCGGCAAACGCCCGCTTTCGAGCATGTCTCCGTTGATTGCCTTCCGGGATGGGCGGCCGGTACTGGCGGCTGGGGGCTCTGGCGGGCCTACCATCATCAGCAGCGTGCTTCAAGTAACGCTCAATCAGCTCGATTTTCGTCTGACCCCAGCTCAGGCGATTGCTCAACCACGAGTCCATGATCAGGCCGATCCCGATATGGTGCTGGCGGAGTCGAATCTACCTGCGGCGACCTTCAGCGCGCTTCGCCAGATGGGTTACCGGGTCAAGAGCGTGAGCGAACTCGGTGCTGTCAATTCAATCAGGATAGATCCGGAAGTCCTGATGGGAGCTTTCGATCAGCGGAAGGGTGGTGGCGTGGCCGGCGATTAAAGAACTTCAACCACTATGCTTTGGCCGATCGGCTCGTAACAATTCATCGACGCGGGCCGCGTTCTCGATTCCAGCATCAAATTCAAAATCCAATTCCGGAGTGTAGCGCAGCTGGAGCACGCGGCCGATTTGCCGTCGAATAAAGCCGCTGGCGCTGCGAAATCCTTTGACCGATTCGGTGGCAACCTGGTGACCCTGGAAATGAGAGAAAAAAATGCGGGCGTGCCGCAGATCGTCGCTCATCCTGACCCGAGTTAGGGTTACTCCCCGCAAGCGCGGATCTTTCAGGTCGCGCAGCAGCAGCTGCGAGAGTTCTCTTAGCACCATCTCGGCCACCCGCTCTTGCCGCCTGTCGTCGCCTTCCACCATGCCTTGAATAATAGTCCCAGTTCCTGCTGTACCTAAAACCAAGCCTGATGATCTCCACCCGGCGAATGAGGTCCGGCAATCCCGATTGCCCGCCTCAGGGTACCGTCGAGAGTAACGAATGAGCTGTCGCCGAAGCGATGCGAACGTTGACTGTATCACCGATGTTGATAGAGGGAGAGGCGGGGAAGAGCGCCGTCTTGAATTGCGGCGTCTTGCCGACCATCATGCCGCCGCCACGTCGTGCGGGACCTTCAACGAGCACTGGGAACTCGCGCCCGATCAGCGCGCGGTTACGTTCGAGCGAGAGCGATTCCTGAAGCGCAATAACCTCAGCCAGGCGGCGGCTCTTTTCTTCGTTACTGACAGTGTCGCCAAGTTTAAAAGCGCGCGTATGCTCGCGCACCGAATACTTGAACATAAACGCCGAGTCGTAACCGACCCTCCGCATGAGGTCGAGCGTGGCGGCGAAATCACTTTCCTCCTCACCATGAAAACCCACGATGATATCGGTCGACAGGGCCAGATTTGGAATAGCGGACCGTAAACGCTCCACCAACCTGAGATATGCCTCAGTGGTGTATCCGCGGCCCATTGCTGCCAGGATCCGATCCGAGCCAGACTGCACCGGCAGATGAAGATATGGCTGCACCTTGGGCTCTTGCGCCATTGCCTCGATCACGTCTGCGGTCATGTCGGAGGGGTGGGGCGAAGTGAACCGAATCCGGGTAATGCCATCCACCGCGGCTACCATTCGGAGCAATTGGCCAAATCCGACTTGATTGTAACGATAAGCGTTTACCGTCTGGCCGAGCAGGACGATCTCTTTGGTCCCGCGTTCCGCCAGACGCTCAACTTCGCGCAAGATGGCAGGGAGGGGGACACTGCGTTCGCGTCCTCGAACGTAAGGCACTACACAGAACGCACAAAACTTGTCGCAGCCCCGCATGACCGTGACATAAGCCCGCACACCAGAATCATATGCGGGCGAGATATCACTGTAAGTCTCGGCGCGGTCCAACCGCACGTCGACGGTCGGATCACCGGCTACGCCGGCAAGCAGTTCAGGTAGCCGCCGATAGCTGTCTGGACCAGCGACAACGTCGAGCCACGGCGCCTTTTTTAACAATGAAGCACGATTGTGCTGGGCCATACAGCCGAGCAATCCGAGCTTACGCCTCGGGCGCGCGTCCTTGAGTCGTGCGAGATCGCTCAACCGCCCAAGAACACGGTCTTCGGCGTGCTCGCGAATCGCACACGTATTGAGCAGGATAATGTCCGCCTCATTGGCATCGCTGGTGGTCGCGTATCCTGCCTGCTGCAGGATAGCAGTCACCATCTGCGAATCCGCAATATTCATCTGGCACCCGTAGGTCTCCAGATAGACCCGCGGCGCACGGCAGGCGTTGTTCTCGACAATCATCGTAGGGCGGCTATCAAGCTTAGAACAACGCTGACCGGTGGCTCAACCTGGTTTTCCGCAAGCCGCATAACCCAGTGACGAAACAAGGCCAAGCCCGCCGGTGTTTGGCACGAGGCCAACACATTGTAGTATGCTTTAGGCGCAGAATGGCTTTTTTGGTCGTTGCCAGCAAATTTGGAACCGCACGTGACCGGATTTCAACTCAAGGTTGGCCCGTGGGTCGGGGCTGGATTGCCCACATAAGCTGCCAATTGAAAGACCGGTCGCGTTAGAGCGTCGTCGGAGGAAACCCGGTTATGGCTTTCGAGTACAAGCGCATTGATGCCGACAGTCATTGCCAGGAAAAACCGGATACCTGGACCAGCCGGATGTCGAAAACCAAATGGGGCGACCGCATCCCGCAGATTCGCGAGAAGGACGGACGCGAATACTGGGTTTGCGATGGCAGAATAATGATGAACGGATGGCTCGCGCTGTGTCACGGGGTTATTCCGGATCGCAAAACCCTGCCGACCCATTGGCGCGACGTCCCATCGATGATCTATACGGCCGACGGTCGTATGCGCGCGATGGATCGCGACGGCGTTTCGGCCCAGGTGCTCTTTCCCAATACGGCGGGGGTTGGTGGCGAGGGCTTCATGATGAAAATGGACCCCGAGTTCCAAAAGGACTGTGTGCGGGCGTATAACGACTATTTGGCCGAAGAATTTTTCGACGTTGCCCCTCACCGGTTCATCACCCTGGCGATACTGCCGCTTTCGAGCGTGGAGGCAGCGGTCGCCGAATTGAAGCGAGCCGCCAAGCGGGGCCATCGCGGTTTCCTCATGATCAGCGCCACTGAGCAGTATCACCTGCCTGCCTTCGCCGACCATTATTGGGACCCACTCTGGGCAACTGCCCAGGAGCTCGATATGCCGGTGCATTTCCACAATGTGGCTGGCGCCAAACGGCTTACCTTGGGCTCGGAACCCGGCTCGAGCGACATGAAGATGCTTGCGATGGCGAGCGCCAATTCTTTTGCGCTCTCTGCGCAGATCTTTGCCAATCTGCTGCTGAGCGGCGTGCTCGAACGATTCCCTAGGCTGACCTTTGTCGGCGCCGAGAGCGGGATCGGATGGGTGCCCTACGTGCTTGAAGCGTGCGATTACGAATGGGAGCGCAACCAGCTCTACAAAAACGGTCTCAAGCGCAAGCCGAGCGACGCCTTCCGCCAGCAATGCTACGTGGATTTCTGGTACGAGCAGGCCGGGATTAAACTTCGTGACTACATCGGCATCGACCGGATCCTGTGGGAAACGGACTTCCCGCATCCGACCTCGATTTGGCCGGCCGCGGACAAGTGGCTCAAATGGAGCTTTGAAGGAGTTCCCGAAGAGGACCAGCATAAGATTCTGGTTGAAAATCCCAAACGGCTCTACAAGCTGTAGCGGATAAAAAGTTACCGCTCGGTTTGACTCGCTGCTCTGCTCCAGGCCAGGAAGGACGATGCTGTGGCACTGCGATTTGGTGTGATCTCTGCTGACGACCATGTGGTGGAACCGCCTGATCTGTGGACCAGTTGCCTGTCGCAGGCAAAATGGGGCGACCGCATTCCGCACGTGGCTGTGCAGTCGGACGCGACCGAGCGTTGGGTAATCGATGGCCAGGTCAGGCTGTCAACTTCGCTGGTCTCGACCGGGGCGTTATCCACAGACCGAGGTTCGGAGCCGCAGCACTGGAGTGAGGTGCCCAAGGCCGCGTACGACCCGGCGGCGCGGCTGGCCGCGATGGATTCAGACGGCGTCGATTGCTCGGTGCTATTCCCGTCAGCCGCGGGCGTGAGCGGCGAGGCGATTGGCGCAATCAAAGACCTCGAGCTTCAAGTCCAATGCGCGCGTGTCTATAACGACTGGATTATTGACGTTTGGGGCGCATCCAGTCCGCGTTTCGTGCCCCAGGCCATCCTCCCCGCAGGATCGGTTGAGGCGGCGGTGGCGGAAGCCATGCGCGCGGTGGGCCGGGGCCATAAGGGATTAATCATGCCCGCGCAGCCCTCGCAAATAAATCCAGCCGTACCTCATCTCTACAAGCCTGACTGGGATCCGCTATGGAAGACAATCGAGGAACTCGGGGTCCCCGTATGCTTCCACGCGGGCAGCGCTCCCAGCGTTATGTTCGAGATAAGCCCGGCCTACGACTCAGCCGGGGCCCGCGCATTCGACAACGTCCGCCAGTCGGCCGGCAGTGCAGCATTGATCAATGGGATGGTGCTGTCGGGAATTCTGTACCGGTTTTCGCGACTGCAGGTTGTCTTTCCGGGTAGTGCGATTGATTATGTGCCGTTTGCGCTCGAAGCACTGGACCATCAGTGGGAACGTCAGCGTCTGGCGGAGAACGAAGGCTTCCTGCAGCGGCCCTCTGAGATTTTTCATCGACAGTGTTACGTGACGACGTGGAAAGAAAGGGTCGGACTGCGCAATCGCAACTATGTCGGTGTGGAGCGCATCCTCTGGCAATCGGAGTTTCCCCGCTCGACGTCGACCTACCCCGAAACCACGCGCATGATCGCCAACAACTTCGCTGACGTACCTGCTCAGGAGCGCGACCTGATCCTCTGGCGCAACGCCGCTCGACTTTACCAGCTGTCAACCTGAAAGTCGGGCTGCAATTTAGCAGTTCCCGCGCAGCTGCCACGTGGACGGGAAACCCCGTGGGCTGCTGGAGCTGAAGTCTGCCGAGTGCAATGACGTGCTCGTGGCCGTCTCGACGCAGAACGCAAATGACGGAGACACTGATTACAGCGGATCGGAAATGCTCGAGCTTAAGGTTTCAAGAGCTGCGAATCGCAAGTCCACGCAGGCTCTGGCACCGGGACGTGCGTAAAGAGAAGAGCAGGTCGAAGGCACGGGGATAGTTGCGTCGCAAGACTGCGTTTGCTGTTAGAAGGAGAAGCCGTGAAGCCGATCAGCGTCACGCTGGAGAAAAGCAAAGAGACCAAGGGAACGTACCGGTTCGATTCGCCCGATCCGAACGCCGTCATCACCAGCGTGTACGTGAGAAAGAGCGCGTTCGACGACGGCGCCGTTCCAAAACGTATCGTCCTCACGGTGGCCGAGGCGGGAAGCTGAATCCTAGGTACTTCCCGCGATGGAGGTCAACAGGAAACAATTCAAGGTACAGGCCGGCGAGAAGTTCGCTTGTGCGGCTCTCCCAACCACCGCGCTGGAAATTTGTGATCTGCCGCCCAACGAACCCGCTTGCTTGGGTCACAGCTGTTGGGCTTCTTCGGGCCTCCCTTTTCGGCTGAACGACCGGTGGAAACTCCAACTAGGGGAGTTTGAGGCAAATTGGCTCGAGCGAGGCAAGAAGTTCGTTTTTACCACGAAGATGCCATCGGCGGAGCCCGAGATCCTGAATGAGCAGGACACGCGTCTGCTTGAACGTTTGAACTTACTGCTCTGGGGCATCGCTATAGTTGCGGGCGTGCCATCGATAGAGTTCGGCTCCATCCTGTCCGGTGGAAGAACCGCACAGGATGCGCTTCTACGGCGCGTGGCGCCAATCGAGTCGTTTTACCGAACTCCGGGAACTTCAATACCGTCGACCACTGTTTCGGAACTGCGCAGCGCGGCGCGATTCGTGGAGCGCTTCGAGAAGATTGTTCAACGGAGACAACGGGAACAGCGCTCGTATTGGCGACCAGTGAGTGGGCTCTACGCTTTCGTTGCTGCAATGAAGGCCCCGCAAGCGGAGATTCGACTCCACCAGTTTGTAAGGGCGATCGAGTCCTTTTTGTCGCCCTCCGTTTTTGGGGCCAAAAAATTCTGCAAGTATGCCTGCAAATTTCTGAGAGATGCTCCGCGCGCTCAGACGACTCTGCGGCAGATGTACGACTTGCGCAGTGCCGCCGAACACCACCGTCTTTTTGACACGCGCACGCTCCGTGGCATCCAAACACCAGAAAAGGTAGCTATGCAGCGTGCGAGGCAGGCCGAGGCCTTCGCCCGCGAACTCTATCGACGGTTCTTCGCGGAGCAAGAAGATTACCTTGAGTACTTCAAAGACGACAAATCGCTCAACACCCTATGGTCTGACGCCGATAAGCTAGCGACCGTGTGGGGAGAACCTTTTGACATCGATGGGGTTGCGTAGCTGTTGGGTGAGACATGGCACAGGCAATAACATCGCGACCGAAGCGCAATCTTGAGGCATATCAGCATATGCGCAAGGAGCGGCTGAATAACCCGCCGTCGGGCCTTGCGACGCCGAAGACGGACCCGCCGGCAAGAAGCATGAGTGCGAGGCTCCGGTCCCGTCGAAGCTGAAAAAGGTGACCCACTAAGATTCACCTCTCGATCCGCCAGGCTACTCTCGCGAGCATCTAGGTCGCGTTGCGGCGCAAAACAGCGGCAATCAAGGTCTCGTTCGTGAACTAAATCCTACTGGCCTGGGCGGTTGTCATTCTTCTCCGACAGATTGAAGTGAGAGTGAGGATTCGATTTTTATAAACAAATTCATAATGCTCACCATGCACATCGTCACACTCAACGACCGCATGGAAGCGTGGATCGTCAAGAATCGACACGCCGGAAACGCCGCATTGAGTTGCTGCCAAGGCGTACACCTTCTCAGTCGGTCCCAAGGCGCCGAGCGCGAAAGCCTTATCTCTATCGCACACGACAAAATTCGGTGCGTCGAGCACCTTTCGAACGATATTAAGGGCTGGACCATAGCCGATGTTCTTGACGTAGACGTCACGCCAAGTGCCACCCGGGCCTAACTGCTCTTCAAACGTGAGTATGGGCATACGAGCCGCTTTCTCCCTTCTCTTCTCAAAACTGACTATACGAGCATTTATGCACGACGCGACGGCAATCACCACCGTGGCGACGGCGGTTACCGCGGCGGAGTTCTGGTTTAGAAATGCGAGCAGCCAAGCCATAAGTTATTTTAAATGCCGACTTATTCCGCCTCGTCAACCGGAATATCACCCCATGTGCGCTCATATGATGCGCCGCGGCTGGCGTGCGCGGCCCGAACCTGACAATGGTCTGCTGCAAACAAACCCTCGGTCATGAAGCCGAAAAAAGCTAGACCCGCATCGCAAGGGAAAGTTGGGAAGAGAAGCGAGGCAAATGTCAGGAACGCATGCCCGTGGCGCTCGCGAATTGTCGAGCTCGCTGTGGATGTTTGGTTTCAGAGCGACGCCCCGGATGTCTTCAAGCGATCGCGGCGCAGCACTGGATTTCCAGCAACAGCCCCGGAATCATCAGTGCCGACACTCCAATTGTCGCGCTGGTGTAGGCGGGCGTCCGCAAGATTCGCTTGCGCGTCTCCACGTATTTTTGACCGTTAGCGGCTAGATCCACTACGAAACTGGTCATCTGTAGGATGCGGTCGAGCCCACTTCCCGCGGCGCGCAGGATTTGCTCGATATTGCGGAAAGTCTGGATAGTCTGAGTTTCGATCTCGTCACCTACCACCTTGCCCCTGTCGTCCAGCGCGGAAATGCCCGACAAATACAACACGTCGCGGTAGCGCACGCAGTTGGTAAAGCCGAAAGGTTCGTATGCCAATACACCGGCCGGAGTTGGAACGACTTCGATCATTTTCCGGTCACGCCTCCACCGGTCGAAATTATCGCTGATGACTTAATCGGGCGTCCACCGCCCATCTTTGCGCTATGCAGTTCCGAACGCGTACTCGAACCGGACTAATGCGACTGGCAAGTTCGCTATCAGTCCATGTCGGTTAACTTTAAGTTACCAGACTTTGGTGGAGAGGTGTTAGGTAGATGAATGTTCTGATCGTCGCCGGAGCCATCCACCATACCGCCGCAGTACCAACGGTGGGTCGTCGAGCAGGCGCCGCCTCACCAGAACGATTACCGCTTTTGGAGTGATGCTCTGCGCGTCCCGCCCGTCTGATCGCGTCGTTCGCCGCTGTGCGTTCAAAATGCCTGTTAGCCCGCTTGCAGTTGGCGTCGGCCCTGGCTTTCAGGGTGAGGCCGATTACTCAATAAGTCTTGGCACCAACTCGTGGAGCTTCTGCGACCTCCTTGATTGCGGTATGGTTCCCGACGAGTCAGACGCCATTCATCGAGCATTAAGTTGGCCGGTACGTTTACCCAGGGATCTACCGATTGCAAGGTCGCCCGATGGCCAGGATTACGGATCTCAAAGGGTTTTTAGTCTGCCCGAGGAAGGCCGCGATCATACACGACACCGCAGCAGAGTCTCATCAAATGAGCCACGGACCTGTCCAAGTTTCGCGGATCCTAACCACCGGAGACGGACGCTCCGGTGGTTACGATTTTGATGAACTCGCTCCGCCGAAAACGCTTACTCGATCAGGCTGACCGAAGCCGCAGGATATCTCTAGCCCCAGTTGTTCCGGGCCCACAACACGAGGTCGATCATAGGTGATCCAGCTGCAGCGACATTATTGTCTTCGGGCCCATTCCACAAGGGAAAATCCCATTCCTGTTCCTCGGCGGAGGCGACGCCGACCAGCGACGGATAGTCCTCGCCGTCCCACCACCCGAAAAACGGGCCGCCAGAGTCGCCGGCGGTCACATCGCCGTTGTCGGTCTCGAGCTCCATCGCAGCGCCATCTTCGTCGTCATCGTGGAAGCTGATCCCTCCTTGCCACGAGGGCCGCTCGCCTTTAGCGATGGCGCTTGCATAACCCACGAAGCTCCAGTAGTTACCGTCGTTCCAACTGTCGTCGTAGGTCTCGCCGCCGAACCATCCGAGGAAGTCACCCAGCGGATCGATAAGATGCAGCACCGCAAAGTCCCAAGCGGGTCGGTCCACATCGGGGGCGGGCTCCTGGTAGTAGGCCGCCGCTGCGTCGACGTAGGAGTAGACATTCGGACCCAGCGTTGAGACGCCATTGAAGTAGGCCGGCACAAACTGGATCATTCCCGGGTTTGCACCCCACGGCACCGCGTGCGAAGCTGTCAGCACGATATCGCGCGACACCAGCACGCCAGTTGCTCTCCACGACGGCACGAAACTGTACGGGTCGTTGTAAGAAAAGATTCGGCCAATGCATTGCCATGGATAGCCGGTGGGGTAAAAGGGCTGGCGTACGTCGTTGCCGAAAATATACAGCGGTCGCACACGTTTGCCGTTCACCCGCCGCATGGTTGGGCGAGGCAGACGCGCTGCCATTTTGGGATGGTAAATTATGTCGGCCCACTCGGGAATTTTGGGCGGCGGAAGCGGCAGGGTGGGTGAGCTGACCTTGAGCTCGTCCCGTTTGAGGCGCCGGGTTTCCGTGAGCGGCAGACCCCGCATCAGCTTGTGTTCGCGACAAATCTGAAAAGATCGCATGCCGTTTACACTGCTGATTTCGTGGATGATCGTGTCGGTGTTTACCGAGCCTGCTACTGTGAAGCTGTTGGCGGACTTCAGCTTATGCAGTGCGGTCGGCAAAGGTTGGTGTTTGATAATGTTCTCCAGCCTGAGGATGGCGTCCGCGCGCATCGGCGGCGGCACCTTTGTCCCCGTGTTTACCTGGGTTTTGCTCATTGCTCTTTCCTCCGACCGTGACCAGCGGCCTCGCACTTCTTCCACTCGAAGGGGGAGCAACGCGGGTGCCATTGTCGCGCCCTTGATCTGTGGGGCTACGTGGCCAAGAGCTGATGATCTCCATTGCAAACGCAGTTAGCACTGCAAATTGTGGTTTGCAGGGTTGCTCGAGGTCGCTTCGTCGTTGGCAGGCAATCTCCGCTCTTCCGCTTCCAATCCAACGTTACACTGAGCTGATTTGTGCACCTGGAGTTGCGCGCCGTTTGAATTTGAGCATCGCAGCGACGCAGCGGGTGCCTCACCTTCAAAGAAACGGTTTGATCAGAAAGCACAAGCGGCCGCCGAGGCACCTCTCCGCTAACCGCCGGTCTAGCTCGAGCCGCAGGCTCGAAGCTGTCTCGGCTTGGCTAACGTGATTCAGGCCGAGCGGCATCGCCCGATACCGATCGCCTGCACTAACCCCGCCGCGCCAAACCGAGAGACACTAGCTCCGACCTCTCTGGACTGAGTCGAGCCTGGGACGAAAGAACTTTCTCAGAGGTCTTTTGTGGTCTGCCAAAAATGGTTCTCGTCCCGAGCGGTTCCGAGCATCGGAGTCCGCTCCCTCAGCGAATTGCGGTTATCAACGCAGTTTGCTGACCAGCGATGCCCGCCTATCCAGGGCTGCCAGTGCTTTGTCCCGTGGTTCGCTGGCCACGCCCAGGACCAGATGCGAAAAGCCCAGATCGATCATTCGTTTACAAGAATCCTCATTGGGGGTGATTGCGGCCACCGCCAGCTCGATTGTGTCGAAGCGCCGGCCCGCTCGATCGGCAGCCTCCCGCAGTGCGCGCAAGCGTCGGTTCAGAGCCTCATAATCCGCCGCAACCGGGTACCAGCCATCGCAGTAATCGACAACTCGTTCGAGAGCTTTCATCGACAGCGAGCCGAGCCAGACTGGTGGCCCGCCAGGACGCACCGGCTTGGGCCAGCACCAGATCGGATCGAAGTTTACGAACTCGCCATGGAATTCGGCTACGTCCTGCGTCCAGATGCGGCGCATTGCCTTGACGCGTTCGCCGGTTACGCGCCAGCGCTTTTTAAACGGCACGCCGTGATTTTCCATTTCCTCGGCGTTCCATCCAGCACCGATTCCCAGGATCAGGCGCCCATTGGAGAGTGCGTCCAGTGACGCGGCCTGCTTGGCGAGAACGATGGGATCGTGCTCTGTGACCAGGCATACGCCGGCGCCAATTTTTATGCGGGTCGTTGCCATCGCCGCCGCCGTCATCGCTACGAACAGATCGTGGATGTGTGAATACTCGGTCGGCAGGTCGCCGCCCATCGGGAAAGGAGTTTTACGGCTGGTTGGAATATGGGTGTGCTCGGGAAAAAACACTGAGTCGAAACCGCGCTCCTCGGCAGCGCGAGCGAATTCATCGGGCCGAATCGAGTAATCAGTGGCGAAGAGCGAAACTCCAAAATTCATAAGGTCACCTCGTCCGGATCCAGGTAATGGTGAATGTAATCTAGATGGTCGACGACCTTTTTTGAAACCGGAAAAACGCCGATAGGCTGGCCGTAAAATAAGACGGGATGCAGCTGTTCGACCGTAAGCGGCGTCATTTAACAAAGCCCCGCAAGTGGTGTTTTACTGGTTGGATGATGCCAGCGGCGAGGGGTCTCACAATCACCGAACGTATCAACCGATTGGACTGGCAGTCGATTCTCGAGGCGGTCAATGCCGAAGGTTTTGCCACCGTGCCCCCGCTGCTTTCTGCGCAGGAATGCTCCGAGCTGCGGCTCATGTACGGCGTCAGAGAGCGCTTTCGGAGTCGCGTCGAGATGGCGCGATTTCGGTTCGGGGTGGGCGAGTACAAGTATTTTGCTGCTCCGTTGCCACCCATCGTTGCTGAATTACGCTGCTCGCTGTACCGCTGCGTTGTGCCGGTTGCCAACCATTGGATGAAGGTATTGCGGAGCGGAATTAGATTTCCCCCGACGCTCGATGATTTCCTCGACCAATGCCGTCGCAGCGGCCAGAACAAGCCGACCCCGCTTCTGCTGCGCTACGAAGCCGGCGGTTATAACTGCCTGCACCAGGACCTCTATGGTGAAGTCGTCTTTCCCCTCCAGTTTACGTTCATGCTGAGCCGTCGGAACGTCGATTACAGTGGTGGCGAGTTTCTAATGCTTGAACAGCGGCCGCGCGCGCAATCGAAATGCGAAGCGATTTCGCTGGACCTCGGTGCGGCGGTTCTCTTCGCAACTCGCTACAGGCCAGTCAGAGGGACTCGCGGATTCCATCGGGTTACCTTGCGGCATGGGTTAAGTCGCGTTCATAGTGGCCAGCGTTTCGCACTGGGAATAATTTTTCACGACGCGAAGTAGCCTCCGATTGCCTGCGCCTGGTAACCTACAATTCCTGGTGCCTGAGATATGTCAGCGGCGGCGGCGATGCCCTGAATTCTTCGTACACCTTGTTGTAACCGTCGAGATCGTCGACAGTTCGGAAGAAGGCTTCGTGCACATAGCCAAAAACCGGCATCCCTTTCGAGACCATGGGGGCGACCAGGTCGACAATTAAGCCAAAAGGTGCGGCTGCCGGCGTATGATCAAACACTGCTGGCTCACAGATCATCGCCCCGCAATACATCAACGGTCTTAAGTTGACGCCAGGGTGGGCGGGAACTGCTGCTGGATAATCTTGATAACTGCCAGATAAGCGGTCAGTCAGCAGACGAATCCGTCGCACTCGCCCTTCATTGTCGATCTCGATCTGGCTGTATGCATCCGATTTGGCTGGATCACGCAGCACCATTGTTATGATTGCGTTCCGTCGCCGATGGGACGCGATCATGGCGGGCAAATCGAGGTCCATGATGGTATCACTGTTTAGGATCAGAAATGACTCGCTGCCGAAGTAACCGCGCAAGCGAAGCAGAGGGCCGCCCGTACCCTGCAGAATCGCCTCGGGCAAATAGGTTATCTCGACACCCAGCTTGGCGCCGGAGCCGAGAGCTGCGGTGATTTTGGCCGCAAGATGATGCACGTTGATCGCTATCTCGCGGATTCCCGCCTCTCGTAGCAGCAGCAGCGGATAATGGATTAGCGGGTGGCCACCGATTTCGAGCAACGGTTTCGGTATCGCGTTGGTTAACGGCCGCAGACGCTCGCCGTAACCTGCCGCCAGTACCAATGCCTTCATGCTTGTTCGATTCCGGCTGTTGCGGTTCACCCGGAGATTGGCGGCTGGCTTTCAAAGTTGAGAAGTTCGTTCGAACTCATCGATGACTTCGCGCAGTATGGGAAACTCCGGTGTAAGCATTCGCTTGGCTTGTTGCAGTGCGGATGGAATGTAATTGAGGTATTCACGTTTGCCTTGATGCGCCAGGGAGGTGAAACGGCCGATGATCTTGAGCGCGTGTTGCAGCACGCAATAGCGGTAGCTTGTAAGGAAGTCCGCGTAGCTGAGTTTGCTCGCCCCTCGCCTCAGCAAAGTCGCGTGGTAGTAATCGAGCAGCCGGCGCTCGAGTCTCGGCGTAATCACGCGTCCAGTATCGCGCGTGGTCAGCAACACGGCGAGATCCTGTGCCGCAGGCGCCAGGAGCGCATCCTGGAAATCGATGACTCGAATCCGAAGACTCCCGCCATCGCGCTGAATGAAGAGATTGTGGCCGTGATAGTCACGATGAGAAAAGACGCGTGGAAAGGCATCCAACCGAGCCGCGAGTTCATCAAGTTCTTCAGTGAGTCCCTGGTAATTGGCCGCCGCTGTGATTGCGCCTAATCCACTCTTAACGAATTCCTGCAGCTCCCAGCGGAACAGTCGCCGATCATAAGCGATTTCACTCGCTAGACAATTGCTATTGAGCTGCTCAGTCCCGCGGATATGGAAAATCAACAGTTCGTCTACAGCTAGCCGGTAAAGATCGCCGGCGTTGGCCGTCTGGGCGGCTTCGAATAATGGAAGCTGGCCGACATCTTCGACCAGCAGCATGCGGGCGTCTGTATCCGCAACGTAGATCTCAGGCACCGCGACGCCGATTTTCTGGAGAAAGGCGTGGACATTGAGCCATGGCGGATTAGGTAATGGCTCGCGCAGTAACCCGAGGGCGCGAACGTACGACGGAACATCATCCGGTCCGAGGTCGACCGCGATCGCGGAAGGGGGCCGAGCGCCGTCCGGGTTGAGCCTTATTCGCCAAAAGCGCCTGCTCGAAGCATCACCTTTAAGTGGCTCTAGCCCGAGCAGCGCGCCTTGTCCCCAGAGGCGGTCAACGGCGGTGGAAATCCAGGCATGCGGCTCCGTTCGGTCCATCAAGCGTTGCGATTTCGCCGATCTCAAGTCAGGGCTGGTATGCATCCGTTCTGCTACAAAGCTTAGTCTGCCGCTTGGGGAGCGCCAAGTATAGCACTTTCCTCTGCTCGGAAAATCGCGTCCATTAGCGCTTGTCTGCGCTCTCGAGCTATCCTCCCGTAAGCGGCCAATTCAAAGAATCAAATAGCTAGCAAAGTTCTTCTAATCCTCAGTGGCTTGAGGCTGCAATCAAGATGTTACTCGAAACGCGAGTGTCCTATCGCGATGCGACAGGCGCGGAGCGGGTGCTCCGGATGGCTGACCAGACGCGTAGTGAGCGGGGCAGCATCACAATTTCGCAATCAGTCGAACCGATTGAGAGCGGCGAGATCGTTTTTGCGACGGTCCAAAATCGGGGTCGGGAACCGGCCCGTTTAAGATGGGTTGGCTTTGACGTTGACACTGGTTTCGAGGCTTCGTCAGCGGCGCGATTCTTCAAGCATGGATACCAATCCTGGAGCCCATCCTACCCTGTCGTTATCGGTCGCCCTGTACCGAGACCGTTAAGGTCACGATTCGCACGCATTAGCCATCAAAGCGAAGCCGACCGGCCAGAGATTGCTCCCGAGGGCGTAACTTCGGAACTCTTCACGGTTATTGAAGCTGACCAAGCGCGAGAGCGCCTGCTTTGCGGATTTATCGCGGCAGCCAATCAACTCTCTACCATAACTGTCAACTCCCCGGCTCTGGTTACTGCGCGCGCACTGTTTGATGACGTATGGTTGGAGCCGGATGAGACAGTGGAGGTTGAGCCGCTCCTTTGCTGGCGTTCGCAACAGGAAAGCGCGCGCATGGCAGCCCGGTGGGCGGAGCTGCTGGGGAAGCGAATGAAAGCACGCATCGCCGCCCCTTATCAGCGCGGTTGGTGCTCCTGGTATCACTATTTCGACACAATCAGCGAAAGCTCTCTATGCTCAAATCTGGATAGGCTCAGAGAGGTTCGGGCCGAACTTCCGGTCGATATCGTTCAGCTCGACGATGGTTTTCAGCTGGCGCTGGGCGACTGGGAGCGCGCTAACGCAAAGTTTCCCAGCGGCCTTAAAAAGGTTGCTGACAGGATTCGCCAGGCAGGGTTCACCCCGGGCTTATGGACCGCACCTTTTTTGACCGCGGCCGATTCTGAGCTCATGCGCACCCATCCGGATTGGGTCATCCGCGATGACGAGGGAGAGCCGCTCGCGGTCATCAAGAATCCGGCGTGGACGAGCGCCGCGGGAGGTTATGCTTACGCACTTGATCCAAGCAATCCGTATTTTTGTGAATACCTCGAACGACTGTTTGACAGACTTGTCCATGAATTCGGCTATTCGTACCTGAAGCTTGATTTCCTGTTTGCCGGTGCCGCGCAAGGCCGTCGTTACAGTAGCAAACTGACACGAGCGCAGGCTTTACGCCGCGGTCTGGAGGCGGTTCGACGCGGCGCCGGCGACGACGCTTTCCTCCTGGGTTGTGGCTGTCCGCTTGGACCAGCGGTCGGCATTGTTGACGGGATGCGGATCGGTCCCGATGTTGCCCCTTATTGGGGCGACGACACCGAGCCTGGAGCAAGAGTGGCCATCGAAGCTATCTTCGCGCGCAGTTTTATGCATCGTCGTCTCTGGCTTAACGACCCTGACTGTCTGATGTTGAGGAGGAAGGAGACCCGCCTTTCATCAGAGGAACGTTTCGCCCTTGCATCGGCGATTGCGATCTCAGGCGCAATGCTCATTCTGTCCGACGATATGAGCCTTCTCGACGAGGTCGATTTCAGACTGTTTCGCATGGTGACGGAAATCGGGCAGGAGGTCGACAGTCTTGCCTCCAAACAGCCAGTTATCGCCAAAACCATGATGAGCAGCAGCTCGATTCGAATCGCTACTGCTCCAGCGCATAACGGTCGTTGGTATCTTTTGCTCAACGCCGGGGAAACTCGGCAGCGCGTCTCAACTGCTGGTTTTCTGGCCGCCGGGAAGCGTGCGCGGATGATCGATCGGGACGGCGAACGGGATGCGCTGCATGAAATTGAACTTGCGCCGCATTCGGCATGCCTGATTCATTCCCTCAGTTGACTAGCAAAAAGCGTATTGGCGGGCAGTGGAAGGATTGATAGAAAACGGTCACGCTTTTACAGCCTGAGCCCCGGGGGAGCTAATTCTGCGGCGAGGATTGAGAGTATGGGTCTCGACACGGAGGTAAGACCTCAGACGTTTGGCAGATACATTCTTGCCCATCGCAAACCACTGGCGGCCATTTTGATCGCAATCACCGCGTTTATGGCCTACTGGGCGACGCGTGTGCCAGTGGCGACGCGCTTCGAGGATCTGTTTCCCAGCAAGGATCCCAACGTCCTGCTGTATCGAGAATATCGGCGGCAATATGGGGGAGCGCAGACTCTGGTGCTGCTGCTGCGCGTACGTGACGGCGATATTTTCAACATGAAAACCCTGCGGGCGATTCAGGACCTGACTCGGCAAGTCGATATCTTGCCCGGTGTCAACCATAACGAGGTGTTTTCGCTCGCCTCTTATCGGCTGGTTTATGCGCGCGCGATCCCTGGCGCTTTGGTGTCGCGTCCCTACATGTATCCCAAAATTCCCCAGAACCAGGCCGAACTCGAAGACTTGAAGAAAACGGTCATGGCCCATCGTGAGGAATTGGCTGGCTATGTTACGCCGGATTTTAAAGGGGCCCTGATCGTTGCCGCATTCAACGAACGGGGGCTCGATTACAAAGCGCTGTTCGATGCAGTGCAGTCACTAATCGCTAAATACCAGGATGCAAACACCACAATCTACGCGAGCGGTGCCGCGATGTTTGCGGCCTGGGGCTATCATTATTTGCCGCGAATTTCGCTCATCTTTCTGATTTCCGTGGCGCTGATGGTGCTCATTCTATACCTGGCTCTTGGCCGCCGGAGCACCTGGTGGGCGCCGATTGTCACCGGGCTCTGCTCGACAATATGGGGGCTCGGGTTCGTTGGTTTGATGCGATTCAACTTCGATCCGGTGATGTTGGTTATACCATTTATTCTAACCGCCCGAGACCTGAGCCACGGGATCCAATGGCATGGCCGCTACTACGACGAGCTCGATCGGAACGCTGACAAGATGGCGGCCTGCGCAGCCACCGCCGACCTGATGCTGCGGCCGGGGTTGTTGGCGGTAGTGGCGAACATCGCCGGAGTCATATTTCTGGTTATCGGCAATATTCCTCTGCTCCGGCAGATCGGCTACGGAGGTGCGGTCTGGCTCGGCGCCAGTTTGGCAATGGTGTTTGTGTTCCAGCCTATCCTCATGAGTTATCTGCCGCGGCCACAGATTTATCCATCGCGCCAGAAGCAGGGCGAAGGCCTTCGCGGCTCCTTCTTGGGTTCAGTTATGGCGCGGTTCGAGCAGATACCCGTGACGCACGGGGTAATGCGGACGGCATTGGTCGTTGCGGCAGCGGCATTAATGATCGCGGGTGTCGTCGCCAGCCAGCATGTGCCGATAGGGTACCAGACCCTGGGAACACCGCTTTACCGCGAGAACGCCAAGATCAACCAGGACACGGCTGAAATTGGCAGGTTCGTGCCCACCAATATGGCGTGGGTGGTGATTGAGGCTCCGAATTTCCCCAAGCCGGAAAACCCGATTTCGGTCAAGACCCTTCGAATGGCCGATGATCTGGCAACCTACCTGCTCGATCGGGGAGACGTCCTGGCGGTGCTGGGTTTCGCTGAGATCGCATCCAAACCCATGAACATGTTGCTTCACAATGGCGATCCGAAATACTATGCGCTGCCCGATACCGATACCTTGAGCGGGACCTTGTGGTTCTTCTTTTTCAGCGGCAGTGCCCCGGATGAGGTCTACACCTTCTTTGGCCGGTATCCTAGTGTCACAAGTATGAGTGTGCGGCTCCTGCTTGCAGATCATACTTATCGTCGGCTACAGCGCCTGCATGCTGATTTGGACAATTTCGTCAAAAGTCGCGTGATCAACGATCCGGACCTCAGTCAGGTGAAAGTGCGCTACGTCGGCGGTGACGCGGGCCTTTACCTGGCCAGTGACAATGTTGTGCAGCGGCTCAATACAATAAATCTGGCGTTGACTCTGGCTGTCATTTTTCTCACGACCACATTGATCTTTCGCTCGCTTACGGCCGGGCTGCTGCTGGTAATTGCCGCCGTAATGGCTAACTTCGGTGCCTTCATTTACATGAATCGCGAGATCATAGGTCTGACCATCGACACCATCCCTGTCATCTCGCTAGGTATCGGCCTCGGCATCAACTATACAATCTACACCTTGGGAAGGATTCGCGATGAGGTAGCCTCCGGGGTCGTGCTCGATACTGCGATTACCACCGCCTTGCATACGACCGGCTGGTGGGTATTTGCCACATTTGCGGTGATGGTAGGTGGAATAATCCCATGGGCGTTTTCCCCGCTCTTATTCCATAACGAAATGAGCGTACTGTTGATTCTGTTGATGGTGGCGAACCTGCTGGTTGGCTTGTTGATCCTCCCCAGCTATATCGCATGGCAGCGCCCGCGCTTTCTGACTGATTATTCCGTCTCGATCGGATTACCAGGCCGGGAGGCAGCGGGACGGGCGGTCTCGTAGGAGGTGGAAAAATCAGCCGAGGCTAGAGGATGGGTACCCGCGCTTCAAGCCACCCGCAATGTAACCAGGCTGGCGCGCAACTCCTTGCCACTTATGTCGGGTTTAATTGCGAGTTCGAGTATACCGACGTCGCTCAGATTGACCCGGTAATCCTCGATTTCGCTAGTGGATCCGTTGGGGCTGAAAGTCCACTGCTGACGTACGATCTCGCTGAAGGATGCCGTCTGGTCACTGGGAGCCCAGCGCAGAACAAATTCCTGGGTACGTTCAGCGTGGGTTTCGGCGAACTCCAGTCTGATTCGATGCAAGGTGGCCGGTGTCGCGAAAACGAGTCGAATGAGTTGTTCGCCTGGTTCAGCAGCTCTCCACCCTTGGCCTCCGCTGGCCAGCATCAATGCAGATTCTATCGGAAACGCCGCATCCTCAGATGTCAGTTCGACTTCGGCTAGGGTTTCGAGGTTGAGCCAGTTCTCCGATTCGGGCCCTGCTGCCGTGCGATTTTGGCCAATGATCCGTTTGCGCATGGCAATGCGTCCTGGGTTGTTTTCCGATCATAGCTTAAGCGCGGGTTCAACCCACTTGCGCGCCAATTCTTCGATTAGTTGCCTGACTTCCGCCTCGTTCGACATTGAGCGTTGAAACACCGGTGTGAGGTATAGTTCGTCAACGCCGGCATCGCGATATCGGGCGAGGTCATCGGGAGTCGCCTCAACCGTGGGAGAAACTGCGAATTCGAACTTTTGTTGGTCGCGCCCGTTGGCTGCGAGCAATTCACGAAGTCGGTTGATCGCCTGGGAGGTTTCGTCAGGCGTTAGATTGAAGCCGCACCAGCCGTCGCCATAGGACGCGGCGCGCTTGAGCGCTGCCTCAGTCTGGCCGCCTACCAGCACCCGCAGTCCTGCGCCTTGAGTCGGTTTTGGATAGCTAACCACGCCCTCAAAGTTGACGAATTCCGCGCTATAACTGCGCCCATTTCCCCAGACGCATCGCATCGCCTCCACGTACTCCCTGGTGCGCTGCGCTCGGCGCTCCCATGGAATTCCGAGTGCGTCGAATTCTTCTCGGAGCCATCCAACGCCGATGCCGAGCGCCAGGCGTCCACCACTCAAAAAATCAAGGCTGGCGCAAATCTTGGCGAGCAACAGCGGATTGTACTCTGGAACGAGACAGATTCCGGTTGCGAGCCGAATGCGTTTGGTATGCGCTGCCGCATAAGTGAGCGCCACGAAGGGGTTGAGCAGCGCAACGTCAGTACGGATGGGAAGGCTGTGTCCCCGTGAGTAGGGATATTGAGAGGCAAACCGCTCCAGGAAGACAACATGCTCCGGTGCCCAGAGCGTGGCGAAGTGCAGCCGCTCGGCATGAGCGGCTACGGCCGTGATCAAATCGGGCCGCGCGAGATTGCCAATCCCGATGGCAAAGAAGCCGATCCTCATGGTTCTTCCCCTGGTTCGCAAACTTTCATTCGGTTTCCAGCCAGACCGATGGCTTCGTTACCACTCCGTGACGTGCGAAAATTGCATCGATCTCCTTCATGTCGGCCTCCGAAATTGACCAGCCAAGGGCACCAAGATTGTCTTCGACTTCATGTGGATTGCGACAACCTACTAAAGCGGTGCTGATCACCTGATTAGACAAGGTCCAGCGCAGGGCAAATTGGGGCAAGGTCTTGCCGTACCGTTGGGCAATGGTTTTCAGCTCAGCAACCGCCCTCAAATTCTTGAGATAATGCTCCGGTCCGAACAGATGCTGGAAGAGGTTGAGATTGGCGAGCTGTCCGCGCTTCGAACGCCAGTCACTTTTGTCGAAGGTCATTTCCTCGGTAAACGCGCCTGTCAGCATGCCGTAGGCGAGCGACCCGTAGGCCATCACTCCGATATTGTGCTCGCGGCAGTAGGGAAAGATTTCGGTTTCCATTCGGCGGTCGAGCATGTTCCAGCAGTACTGAACCACATCCACCCGCCGCGCGCTCATGCACCGTTTGATCTCTTCAAGCTTGAAGTTCGACAGGCCAACCGCTCGCACTTTGCCCTGCTTAACGAGGTCGTCAAGCGCGCCCATTGTCTCTTCAAACGGCGTGTTACGATCGGGCCAGTGAACCAGGTAAACGTCGACAAAATCGGTCTCGAGATTTCTGAGGCTTTTCTCGATCGATTCCATCACACGTTTGCGGCTGCCGTCGCGAAAATTCGGCGCGTCCTGGTAGCCGACGCCGAACTTGGTTGTGATGACAGCTTCCTTGCGACGCTTGCCCAATGCTTTGGCCAACGACTTCTCGGAAGCACCGAAACCATATGCCTCGGCCGTATCAAAGCAGTTGATGCCCCGATCGAGGGCGTAATTGACCGCTTTAATAAACTCCGCCTCTTCGATGCTGCCGTAGCCTCCGCCGATTTCCCAGCAGCCGATCCCGATGGCAGAGATTTGGATGCCGGTTTGGCCGAATGAACGATATTCCATCGCCGTATCCTCCCGAAAATTCGAAAGCCGCTCACGCCGGACATCCTCGCAAGAGTGCGAATGCCATTAGCTTGAGCTTGCTGTCGCTGGCTCGCCTGGCAAGTATCGGGGCTTGGTGCGATCTTGCCCGGCGCACGACTGATGATGATGTAGCACGAATCGGAGCCCTGCGTCTTGAGTTGCCGAATAAAATCGCATCAAAGCGCGCAGCATTTTGCCGCCGTTCACTCGGCAGCGAGTCTGAAAGGCTGCTAAAGTATGCTGGATTGCTCAGCGCTACCGGCGGGCAGTTCAGCCGGACAGTGACAAACTGTGGAGAGGCATTGTGCGGCAGCGCGTTGAATCGCTGCCGCACGGTCCCTCGTCGGTAGGATCGCGGCCGCGCCGCGGGACAATCTTTAGCGTAGAATCTGCATCAGGCCGGCCGGAGTCCCGTACTTGACGCCGTTGAAGAACTCCTTCGGCGCCTGAAAGTTGATGTAAGGCTTTCTTCGCCAGGGATTCGCGAAACCGCACCACACTGTCATGTGCGTATTCTGCAGATCATACGCGACAGACGCCACCCCGTTACCGCTATGGCCTAGTCCCGGGATATCTGTGAAATAGCCGTAGTAGTAGATGGCCTTCCACAGTTTCCGATTGGCGTCGTATAGGTCAACCCAGCCGGCACCCCAGAGCTCTTTGTCGACATACATTATGCGGCTTGAGTAGCAGTAACCGGCGGCTTCACTCGGAATTCGATGGACATCAATGATGGAGACCGGGCGCAGCGACCATTTACCCCATGATGGTTTCGGCCAGGCAATCGGCATATCGTAGTCGGCAGGGAAATTCGCTCCCTCGGAGGTGTCGGAAAAGTTTGTCATACCGATGATCTTGCGGTCAGCGAGGAAGTCCGCAGTATACACTGCCGTGCTGCCATTGAAGCCGTTGCCATTGGCGTCGTCGTAAGCCCAGTCAAAGCCAAACACCGGTGAGCAGCGCGACGAGGTTGACAGGCGCAAGGACCGCCTGAGCGCCGGTACAAATACGAACGTGTCTGGATAGGGATTTTTCTCTTGATCCTGGTAAAACATCGAAAGCGACGCCGTGTAGCGAGCCTGCTCGGGCGACAGTTGCATTCCATATTGGGTCTGCCAAGTGCCTGGTGCGTAACTTTCCTCGTGAGGAAAACCCGGGTCGCTAATGAAGGCGGTCTGTCGATAGACTACATCGAAAGATGACGGTGCTATGTCACCAAAGCGATCTACCGACCATACAGATCCGTAATTCTGCTCGGTGTTGACATACAAAGCGGGACGCACGAACCAGAAGTTATTTGCCAGGATCTTCCACCCCTTGTGTGGTTCCGTCGGATTAGGGAATGGAGTCCCTGCATAATAATTCTTGATTCGGTAGTGGCCGTTGGGCAGAACCTCAACCTGAGTCTGCGAACCGTATTTTTCAGTCGCCTCAGTCCAGCTCTTGGGAATCAAGTCGAAGCGCGGCGGACCTACTGGCATCTGTACGTCAGCGGGCATTTTCCAGCCATAAACGCCTTGGAACAGCTTGATCATCCCGAGCGGCATGACACTTTTGTACTGCTGCCAGTTCGCCATGGTTATTGTGGTCCCGACCGGCGGTTCGGTTTGATGCTCGGTGTCTTTGATCCACTGGTCCATCTCGCTGCGGTCGGTGCTTTGGGCTAACACCAACGACGGCATCAGACCAAGCACCAGGCTGATTACCAACACGCTAAGTTTCCTCATTGATGGTCCTCCGTTGCTCTCAATCTGTTACCCGCTCCCCTGAAAATCACAGCTATGACGGAGCCGAGTGGCCACCCTCGCGGTCCCCGAGGACGAAGTGAAACAACACTTAGGCTTATCCGACTCAGTAACCGAGGCTGTCAAGCACCAAATTTTGGGCTAGTGCAATTTCGGCCTCTCCGATGCGAAGATATTGTCAGGTCTTAGGGATGCACGGCTGGAGCTATAACCGACAGTGCGGCTTGCGTGCGGAAAACAATCGAGTTTTATTGGCGAAGGAGGCGGTCCCACAGCGCCAGGTTGCGGAATCCCAGGATTTATCGAGTCGGTGAGCAGCGTCTGTTTCGCCTTCAACGGATCGGGGGTAGTTTGGGACGGGAATTCAAAGCAATTTTCTTCGATTTGGATGGCACCTTGGTTGATATCCATGGACCGCTGTACATCGCGGCACGCAATGCGCTCGACAATTTAGGTCACCGCCCGCCGCTCACCCGCGAGCGATATCTCCAGGCGATAGCCAGCGCCGATCCGTGGGTAGAGGTTCCCAAACCGATCCGCTCCGATTATCTAAAACTTGTTTTCGCTTATCTCATCACCGAACTCGATCGTACCGAGCGGCTCGAGATCCTGCCCCATGTTCAGGAGACCTTGGCCGAGCTAAAGCGACGCGGGTACAGGATGGGGATCGTGACGAGTCGCCCCGGGGCTCCCAGGCCGTTAGTCGAGAAGCTGGCGATGGTCGGTTTGGCTGCCTATTTCGACCAGGTCGTCACCCAGGAGACTGCCTCGTTGCAGGCCTTGGATAAGACTGAAGCTCTGCGGCGCGCCGCGATGCGCGCCTCAGTAGTGCCCCAGGCTTGCATGTATGTCGGGGACGAACCGCGCGACGTTATGGCAGGAATCGGGGCGGGCTTCGGCGCGACTGTTGCCGTGCCGACCGGGCCGGCCAGTGCCGAGCTGTTGCGTAAACACCCGCGCTATCGGCCCGATTTTCTCATCAACTCGTTGGACCAACTGGTAGATTTGCTAGATCGACTGAAGCACGAAACACCCTCGTAGGGTGCTTCGTGCTTGGGGTGAAACTCCGAGGCCCGGGCTAGGCAGTGTCGTTCGGCCAGGGACGAATTCTCTCGCCGCACAAGCCGAAATGAGCTGGCCGCTCTCATTGCCTGCGCTCACCCTCGAACTGTATTGCAACCGTTCCCAGGCCGGTGCGCAAGATCTTATTGGAGCAGGAAGCCCTCGTATCCCTTTTCCGCTACCTCCGCAATCTTTGCCCGATAAGCCGGAGCGGTATTTGCGTATAGAAGAATCGCGTGGGCTTTGCCTGGAATATTGTCGCCCACGAACCAGGACTTTGTCCCACTCAGCAGTGTTTGGCTGCCAACTTCGTTGACATGTTTTACCCACGCATCCTCGGCTTCGGGGCTGGGGGCGATGCGTGAATAGTTGTGGTCTCGCACATAACGGATACAGTCAGTGATCCATTCGACAACTTTTTCTGCGCAGACCGTATAATTGCAGAAGGCGGTATTGGTGGCGATAAAGAAATTGGGAAAACCTGCAGTCTGTAGACCAAGGTAAGTCCGTGGGCCACCTGCCCATTTTTCCTTAAGTGTCTGTCCTGTCTCACCGCGAATATCGATTCGGGTGAGCGCTCCGGTTATTGCATCAAAGCCAGTTGCATAAATGATGATGTCAAATTCGTATTCTCTATCGGTCGTCTTGATACCTTTGGGCGTAATACGTTCGATCGGCGTCTCACGCACATCCACCAGGAGTACATTGTCGCGGTTGTAAGCCTCGTAGTACTCGGTTTCGAGTGGAATTCGTTTCGCGCCGAAGGGATGATCTTTCGGTACCAGCTTTTCGGCGACCGCCGGGTCTTTGACTCGAGCACGGATCTTATTGCGCACAAATTCGGCAAAGTCCTCGTTGGCCACCGGGTCAGTCATGATGTCGCGAAAATTGCCCAGCCATTTCTTGAAACCGGGCAATGCCCATAACTCTTCATAAAATTTCAGACGCTCCTCCTTGGGCACCTCCATGGCTCTGCGGCGATCGAAATCATAGGGGAATCCGGCGGGTGTCTCGAGGCATTTCTTGTGAATTTCGTCGTAGGTAGCCTTAAACCTCCGTTGCGTCTCCTCGCTGACCTCCGAATTGCGCAAAGGCGCACAATAGTTGGGTGTCCGCTGGAACACGGTCAGATGAGCAACCTCTTTGGCGATTATGGGTATGAGCTGAACGGCCGTTGCTCCGGTGCCAATGACCGCGACGCGCTTGCCGCTGAAATCGACCTTTTCTTTGGGCCATCTGGAAGTGTGGTACGACTGGCCGCGGAAGCTGTCGATGCCCTCAAAAGGAGGTATATAGCGGGCGGACAGGATACCGACCGCCGCCACCAGAAACTGACAACGCATGCGCTGTCCACTTTCAAGCTGCACTTCCCAGAGGTTAGCTGCTTTGTCGTAGGTCGCCGCTGTGACATGCGAATTGAATTGAATGTTGCGACGCAGATCGAACTTATCGGCGACGAAATTCAAATACCGCTCATTTTCCGGTTGACCCGAATAGTGCTCCTTCCAGTCCCATTCCTGTTGCAATTCCTTGGAAAAGGAATATCCGTAGGTTTCGCTTTCAGAATCGAATCGGCAGCCGGGATAGCGATTCCAATACCATGTCCCGCCCACCCCGCCTCCATCCTCGAGACAGAGCACCGACAGACCTAACTCCCGCAAGCGGTACAGCTGGTAGAGACCGGCGACGCCGGCACCAATCACGATCGCGTCGAATTGTTTGATCGGCTCCGCCCCCGTTGCGCTGTGGGGCACTGATTCGCTGCGTATGGGGGTGCTCTCAATCGAACTTGCCATTTCTCCTCCTGAGTTCCTGTACCATGGACCAAGTAAGCCGGTAGCGGCGGTGACTTCGCCATATAATCGGCAAAGATTTATTGGTTGTCAAAGGGCAACGGTTTCTGTTTGAAACCTTATGAGCAGGTCTGATTTCGAGGCCACAAGCGCTCGGTGCGCTTGTCGCAAAGGCGAACTGGGCGTAAGCCCTGCGGCGCGCCGCGCACGGCTTACGCTCAGGTGGCGCAGAGGCGTTTAAGGATATTCGTTTTTCAGGAGTTGTTCAGCGCCGGCTTGGTATCAGAAGGATTCCGAGGGATCCGGATCGGGTAACTCTGCAGTCCAGGTGGCGTACGGTCGCTTAACAAAGCTGGATTCAGTCGCTGGAGGGCTTCAACCGTCGTGTGGTTCGACTCGGCTATTTGCCTGAGGGTGGTACCACCCTCGACTGCGATTACCTTATAGGGACGAGGTCCGGTCCAATGGACACGCCCGAGCCCATACTCCTCGAGGTGATGTGCAATCAGGGCCACTGCCATGAAACGATTCATCAGCGCCCGTGTGCGACGTGGCAATCGCTGCATTAGCTCTTCGTAGGGGGCTGTCATAAGCTGCAAGTAACGGTAGACCCCTTCATCGCCGTTATTCCAGGCAACCAGGGTCATCCGCCAATCAGCGGGGGTTTGGTCGTGTAATTCCGCCAAGTAATTGGCCGCCGCCTCTGTGGATTTGATGGGGTCCCGGCGCTCGTCCAGCCATTGGTTCATTTTCAAGCCATATCGGCGAGCGGTAGCTCGGCTCAATTGCCATGGTCCCGAGCCTCCCGGGGCAAAGGCACTCTCGGCAAAGGCCAGGTAGACCAAGTCCTGCGGCAGTCCGTTATCGGCAAAAACCGACAGCATTTCGGGCATAAACGGGCTGCTCCGCTCAAAAGACAGACGCAGAGTTTGCGGGCGCGCCAAATAGCTATTGATGTAACTTTGGACGGTACGGTTCAGAACCAATGGAAACGGAGGCACCGATTTTGGCTGGCTGCGGACAAACGGAAGCTTTTCGATTGGTTGGTCCGGCGTCAGCAGGGGCTTGGCAACAACAGGATCGGGCAAAACCTCTGCCGCTATCACCGGCACGGGGGTTGCGCTCGAAGCCACTTGAGGAAGTGAGATCGGGTTGGTCGTAGCTGTGGGTTCGAGCGACGTACCGCAACCACACAGCGGCACCAGAATCAGCACGAAGAGAGCGGGTATAAGGAACCAGTCTCGCCGCATCACTATCAACCCCCAGCCCGGCTACCCTAGCTGTCACGAGCACCATAATCAACGCAATTGCGATTAAAAAGACTAATATTTGTCAGCAGCTATCCACAGGGTCAGACAAGTAGTCGAATAGCTCGTGAGGCGAAAACCTTGGCTTGTCTGACGCAATTCGGCTCCCACTCAGCCCCTGCCAAGGGCGGCCAAAGGCTCCGCCTGATACCGATTTGTGGTAATTTGAGGCCTCATGGCGATTCAGGAAGGCGATGAGCTGTGGCGAGAAATCGTCGACAGCCTGACCGTTGGGATCGTTGCGGTCTCGCCCGAGCGCCAGGTGATCGCAATAAACTCGGCTGCAGAGACTCTGCTCGGGGTCTCACGTCTGCGGCGAACCCGGTTTGATTCCGTATTTCGACGCAACCAATGGCTGGCCGCCATGGTGGACAGGTGTCTCACTTCGGGTCAAAGCCTGCATTATCCGGAAACCCCACTGGTACTCGGCCAACGTGAGGCACTGGTGACCGCAGCCGTGTCACCCCTGACGACCCAGACTGGAGAGACCAGCGGCGTGGTAATCTTGCTGCAAGACCTTTCCTATCAGCAGACGGCCGAACCCGGTCTCCGCGCCGAGCCTGAGGCGTTAAAGTTGTCGTCAGTTGGCCTTGCGCATGAGCTTAAAAATCCGTTGACCGGGATCAAGGGTGCCGCCGAACTGATCGCCGCAATGCTGCCCACGGATCCGCGAGCTCAGCAATATTGCCGACTTATCCTCGATGGAGTGCAACGAATCACCTCATTACTTGAAGAGGCTTTAGCTGTGTCAGGACCCTTGCGGCTGCGTACCGAGCCGGTGAATATTCATCAAGTCCTGCATCAAGCACTCAGAATGGCGGGCGCATATCCGGTTCCTCCCCAGGGGATTGCGATAGAACAGTTATTTGACCCCAGTTTGCCCGAGGTTATGGGTGATCCTGTCGCCCTTGAGCGCGTCTTTCTCAATTTGATCCGCAACGGGCTCGAGGCAATCGCTGCCGTTTCCGACGCGTCCGCCAAAGACACCGGCTCGGCAGTTGAACGGCCTGCCCGGCCACTGCGCAAGCTTATCCTAAAGACCGGCTTGGAGCCTCAACTACGGATGAACGCGCAGGGGCGTAGGGTGCAATTTCTGCGCGTTGAGATCAGCGACTCGGGGAAGGGCATGGCACCGGAGCAGTTCCAACAGCTCTTTACCCCTTTTTTTACTACCAAGCCCTCAGGTACAGGCCTCGGACTCGTGCTTAGTCGCCGGATCGTCGAGCAGCACGGCGGCAGGTTATGGGCGCAGCTGGGTGGTACCGGTCTTAGGGCGCCGAATGCGCGGGGCGAACAGCCGGCAGCCGGCATGACGTTCTGTGTTACTTTACCTATACGTTCAGATTAGACAGCGAAGCCCGCATTCGCATCGGACGTGGTCAAGACCCGGGAGGTAGCGTTCAGGCAGAGCTTGCACCATATCGGATATTGCCCATAATCTGCGTTGACTTCGGTTAGATGTGCTGAACCGGTTATACTGGCAACGATATGAGTTGCGCCCCATCCAACGACTCGCTGCGAGCCGGCGAATCTAGACCACTGGTTCTTATTGCCGACGACGACCCCGGAATACGGTTGGTCTTGCGGCATCGGCTGGACGCTGCGGGGTACGAAGTCGAAGAGACGGCTGATAGCGCCACCACACTCCGGGCCCTCATCAGCAATCGTTACGATGTTGCCCTTGTCGACATCATGATGCCGGGTGCCGGCGGCCTCGAGATACTCTCCAAGGCTCGAGATGAGGGGACACGCACGCTGGTAATCGTGATTACCGCGGCCAACACGATGAACAACGCAGTTGAGGCGATGAAGCGGGGCGCTCACGATTATCTGACCAAGCCTTTCGAGAACCTTGATCTGGTCGCTGCCGCGGTCGGGCGGGCAATCGAGGTGGCAGGGCTCGAGAAGTTCGTGCGCGGGCTGGCCGGTTCTGCCACTGATTTCTCACGTCTGCGCGAGGAGGTGAACCGTCAGCTCGTCGGCGGGGAAATCATTGGGCGCAGTCCCGCCATGCAGGAGGTCTATAAGCTCATTGGGCGCGTCGTAACCAATGAGGCCACCGTGCTGGTGTGCGGTGAGAGTGGCACCGGCAAAGAGTTGGTAGCCCGCGCGATTCATTTCAAGTCGCCCCGCTGGCGAGGTCCGTTTGTTGCCGTCAACTGCTCGGCGATCCCGGCAGGTCTGCTCGAAAGCGAACTTTTTGGCCACGAACGGGGTGCCTTTACCGGGGCTAACGAGCGGCGAGCGGGCAAATTCGAACAGGCTGCTGGCGGCACTCTCTTCCTGGATGAGATCGGCGACTTGCCGCTCGAGTTGCAACCCAAACTGCTGCGGGTACTGCAAGAACGGGAATTTTCGCGGGTCGGTGGTTTGGAGGTTTTGCACGCCCAGGCACGGATTATAGCCGCTACCAATCATGATCTCGAAGCAGCAGTTGCGGCAGGTAGGTTCCGTGAAGATCTATACTTTCGCTTGCGTGTGATTCCTATCAACCTGCCGCCTTTACGACACCGCCGCGAGGATATTCCCGAACTAACCGACTACTTTATATCCAAGGCTGTGCGTGAAATGGGAGCGCACGCACGTTACGTCGCTCCTGAAGCTCGTGCCAAACTTCAGGCCTACGACTGGCCGGGCAATGTCCGCGAACTGGAGAATACCATCTTGCGCGCCGCGCTACTTACACCGAGCAATACCATCAGGGCCGAAGACATCGAGCTGCGGCACAGTCCGCTCCATTCGCGCTCAGAGCATCAGGCGGCCCAAGCTTCACTAACTGACCTGATTGGCCAGCGGATAAATGAGATGTTGGAAAACAACAGTACCGAGCCGCGTGATCTCTACCAGAAGCTGATCGGTGAACTGGAGCGCCCGCTGATTGAAATGACGCTGCGGCGCGCTCGCGGTAATCAAGTTCACGCAGCTCGTATCCTGGGGCTCAATCGCAACACGCTGCGCAAGAAACTGGTTGAACACGGCATTCCGATCACCAAGCTCCCCATATAAGGGTGATTTGGTATTTCTCGTGTCAACGCGAAGGGCCCGCGCACGTCGGCCACAGCGGGAATTTTCTCAGCGGGCGAGCTTCTCATGAAATGAAACGATTGCCTTCTCATTTCTACGCAATTGTAGACCCCGCGGGTGGGCACGAGCCGGTTGCCTTGGCCAAAACCCTGCTGGATGCGGGAGTCAGGATCATGCAATTGCGTCTGAAGAACGCAACCGCCAGAGATTTCCTCAGCGCGGCACGTGCCATCGCTAGCCTCTGTGAGGCCCATGAGGCAATGCTGATCGTCAATGACCGCGTTGATGTAGCCAAGCTGGCGGGCGCTGCGGGAGTGCATTTGGGACAGGAAGATTTGCCTTTGCGCGAGGCACGACAAATCCTGGGTCCGGATAAACTGATCGGCATTTCCACGCACACCGTCGAGCAGGCCCTGGCTGCCGCACGTGGAGGCGCCGATTACATCGGGTTCGGCGCTATCTACCGAGGAGGTCTGAAAAACGTCCAGAATCCTCGGGGACTCGAGCTGCTGCGCCAAGTCCGAACGGCGGTAGATTTGCCCATCGTTGCAATCGGTGGAATCACTGAAAGTACTGTAGGCGAGGTGCTTGCCGCTGGAGCCGACGCGGTCGCTATTATTAGCGATGTCGTGTTTGCCGCCGATATCAAAGCCAAAGTGCGCTCGATTCTGTCCCGCGCAGGGGCTGCATCTTAATCGTTCCTGTCGGGGCTCGGACCTGTCTCGCAATTCACAAGACACGAACGCTATACCCGGTCCACTCTTCATGTCCTCGAGGAAATGAACCCGGAGGGCTGGGTTGATCGACGAAACCGATATGCCAGCCCTGAATCAAAGGTGCTCCTTTCGGTCCCCAGACCTTGGTCCGCCAACGGCGTGGCAACGGTAACTGTTGAACCAGGGCCCATTTGGCTCGAGTGAACCAGTCCCGATCATGATGGCCATAAAACTTGTGGGACCGCAGTGGTGCGTCCTCTCCATAGCGTGCGATAAAATCCACGGTTTCGGTGGGCGAGTAGACAAAGGCATCGCCGTCGTAAACGCTCCAATGGGCGCAAACGCCGGAAACATTGCCGTGCCAGTCGATCAGCTCGATCTCCTGACACACGATTTGTTCGCTAAAGACCGCAGTAGGCGAGGCTGTTCCGTTATGCCAGACATTGTAAAAATAGTGGAACAGATAGCTTTCGTGGAACCGGCCCGTCAACGGATTCGGGATCGCTGAGGGCATCTTGATGACCTTGACGCGAGCATTTGGAGGAGCATTGACAGGTCGTTCGCTCACTTGAGCGGTGACGACCGACTCGTCGCCGCTTAGCGTAACACCGCCCAGACCTTGCTTTACCATCGAGTTCTTTTCCATCCGCCTGACTTCGTGCGGTAAGCGCCAGTCAGGTAGCTGATAAAGCGGGGTAAACGTATAGTGAATGTAAACTTCGTTGATTCCCGGTGCTTCGTCCAGCCAGGTTTTCTTGAGGTACCACATCGCTTCGGTTTGCTTACTCCTGTTCGCTAGTCGAACAATGGCGAATACGCAGTCAAGGTCGGCAATCCGTCACATCTGGAGCGCCTTTGATGTTACTCAGCTTGCCGCTCTATTGCGGCATGCGGAGCAAGTTTAAGCTCCTGACGGTAATCGCGAGCTCGGTCCTTATAGCATCGATGACCCTGGTAGCGCAGCAGTGAATAAGTCAGCTGGGTGACAAAATTAAACGCTTGCTTGAAAGCGATCGGGCAAGACCTGGCCACCGGACTGTTTCACACCCGAAACCCGAGATACTCTGGTGACGAGAGTCAGGATCGTTACGCAATCAGATGGCTAGAATCCGCGTTATCTACGAGAATGGCAGTCCTGAACGGACCATTGAGTTCGATCCTGCCGCGGCGCCTTTTCAACATGACGGCCAGCCTGGGTCGGTCCTCGACGTGCTTCTCGGCCACGGGATCCATCTCGAGCACGCATGCGGTGGCAACTGCGCGTGCACGACCTGCCACGTTATCGTGAAACAGGGCATCAATTCGCTCTCCGAAGCGACCGAGCAAGAAGAAGACATGCTGGATCGGGCTCCTGGCTTGACACCAACTTCTCGGCTTGGGTGTCAGGCGGTAATCGAAGATGCAGATGCCGATATCGTCATCGTGGTGCCCCGTTATACCATCAATCAGGTAAGTGAATCGCGCTGACTGACTGCCACAAATGGAAAGACCGGCTTATAGAGCCAGGGTGGAGCGGATCCTGGAGCACTCAGCCGATACACGCTCATTATTTTTACGCACGGTCACGGGAAGGATGCCGTTCTATTCGCCCGGCATGTTCATTTCAGTGAAGATTCCTTTACCAGAGGAGCTGCGCATCCGACCCTACACAATTGCTACCAGCCCTGAGGATGGTGAGCCGTTCGAGTTGATCTTCAACCTCGTACCGAATGGCCGCGGCGCTGCCTGGATGTTCGAACGAAAAGTCGGCGACCTGCTCGACTTCACGGGTCCGTTTGGTGCTTTTACTCTAGAGCGAGCGCCTGACCGCGAAACCGTGTTCATTGCGGAGGGAACAGCGGTTGCGCCAATTCGTCCCATGCTCCGTCGGGCACTGTCGCAGCCATGTTCTCATTCGGTTCATTTTATCTATGCGGCCGCCAAACCTGAGCGTTTGCTGTATCGTGCTGAGTTTGAGTCTTTGGCCGTGACTAACTCCAGGTTTCGGTTCGAACCGTTGATTGTTCAGGGCAAAGAGCTCTACGAGTCGTTGTCAGATGAGGTCGCGCGCCGATGGGTGCACGGTGACGGTGAGCGGCGCCGGGACTTTTTCCTGTGCGGCATCGGTTCGGGGGTTCTCAAGCTTCGCGATCTGCTACGCGGGGCTGGCTACGAACGGCGAGCCATCCATTACGAGCGATGGTAAGGTCGCGAAGGCTTCGCGGCTTGTTCTTCCGGGCGAGAGTCTAATTCGTTTGAGTCATACTCGGTTCGCTGCGCCAGGCGCCCCGGGTCCAGCAGAGGTGACAGTTCCTCGTGGCGAGTCCAGGCCAGTGCCGCCAACTCGAGAGGATCCAAATAAATTTCCTGGCCGGTCTGCAAATCTCGGATGAGCAGGCGGGGGCCGTTGCCGTTTTCATCGCTGGCTATTTCGACGGCGGCAAATTCGTTGCTCAATTTTATTCGCATGGCTTCGGCAAAAATGAAATCTATCGTCAATCAAATTCTGGTCGCATTAGTCAGATAGCGGCTTGCCAACCGGCTCACTTCGGTAGCAGGATACAAACCACTACTACGAGCGTATGTTTGCATAGGTGGGCGAAGGAACTGCATCGATTGGGACAACTCAGACGCTTCATACAGGGTTTGTAATCGCTTTTCACTCGATTTTAGGCAAGAATCGAAAGAGGTAGGTCAAGGCTGCTTGAGTGTCAGCGCCGAGGCTATTTCGATGAAACCAAGTGCAAGGTTCCGCCCAGTCGCAGCCCTAGTCCTGGTTGCTGAAATGCTAACGTGGGGGATTTTCTCCGGCTCTGCATTCTCCCAGCAGAGCGAGCTTACTCTACCCCCGGCGATTCGACCCAATCAACGGCAGAGTGGCTCGGTGCTGGAAGTGCCGACCGTGCCCCGAGGCCAATTTGGGGCAACCGAGAGTATTCCCCGGATGGTTCCTCAGCAGGGTCAGGAGTTGACCTTGCCCTCTCGCCAGCTAACTCGCCAGCCCGGCTTCAAGGAGCTCACGGTTACGATTACTGACCAGCAGGGGCGCTACGTTACGGGACTGCAGAAGAGCGATTTCAAGCTCTATATCGACGGCCAGCAGCGGCCAATCGAGTTCTTTCGCCAGGATCTGAATACGCCGGTTTCGATCGGAATCTTGGTGGATACGTCCGGCAGCATGGAGCCCAAATTGATGCAGGCACGGGCAGCGATTACCGAATTCATTAACGACCTCAATCCGCGTGACGATGTCTTTTTGTTCGCTTTTTCGAGTCAACCTTTCCTGCTGCAGCCTTTCACTACCGACCATCAGGCGGTAATCGGGCGTCTTAGCCTGCTCTATGCTCAGGGTGAAACCGCCATTTTCGACACCATCATAGATGGGCTTCTAATGGTTCGTCACGGCCGATGGGACAAGAAGGCGTTGCTAGTTGTAACTGACGGCCAGGACAACGCCAGCGAGCAGAATCTGCAACAAGTGATCGCATATGCACGGCAGATGGGAGTGCTGATTTACTCCATTGGCATCGGCAACTCCAATATCGACAGTTCAGCGATTAGTTTTGGCCCGTTCGGACTCGGATTAATCGCCCAGGATGCGGTTGACGCGCGAACTCTGGAGTTGCTTTCCAGCGAAACCGGGGCCAAAACCTTTCTACTGCGCACTATCGGCGACGGCAGCGCGATGCGTGAGGATTGCGCCCAAATCAGCCGTGAACTGCGCGAACAGTACACCTTGGGTTTTCTTGATGCCGACCCCAGCCGTGGCGGCTATCGCAACGTCCGGGTGGATGTTCCGGCTCACCCCGAATATAAGATTCGTGTCCGCAAGGGCGTTGAGGTCGGAGGCACCGAGTCCGCTTCGGCGGAGCCCTAAAAAGGGCCTTGAGTGAGCTGGATGCGAAGAAGAGCGAGCGGGCCCCATTCCGCTCGCCGCGCTATCCGCTTTACTTGCCAGGGGTGGTCTGTTATCTTCGAAACGAAGTAAATAAAAAGGGAAAGAATAATAGACCTGATGCCCTTGGAGGCCGCCCGTCGGCGCACGATCATTGCCGACCACGCGCGAGGCGTAAACGATACGGGGTCACCCGAAGTCCAGGTTGCCTTGTTCACCGCCCGTATCGAGCAGCTCACCGAACATCTCAAAACGCATGCGAAGGACCACCATTCGCGGCGTGGATTGCTCCGCTTGGTCGGAAAGCGCCGCCGTCTGCTCGACTATTTGCGCGCCAAGGATTTCGCGCGCTACCAAGGCCTCATCGACAAGCTGGGCATCCGGCGATAGCTCATTTCGCGGCGAATTCGCGACGACCGTTCGCCCGAACAAATGGGCCAGCCCACCTAAGGTGCGCCGAACGGGAAATTTCGGCGACGCGTTGGCACGGCGCAAGTGTCGGAACGACCGCGTCGCGAAGAGTCGGTGCGAGATGACGTGTCCCGTTGAGACTTCTCCTTTCCCCCAGGTGTACCCGAATGTACCGTAAGTTGGAGATTGAGTTCGCAGGCAGGCCCCTTTCACTGGAAACGGGACGCCTCGCCAAGCAGGCCCATGGCGCAGTGCTCGCTCAATACGGCGAGACCATCGTGCTGGCCACCGTGGTCGCGGCTTATCAAAGTCGTGAAAGCGTCGATTTTCTGCCTTTAACCGTCGATTACCAGGAGCGGACATTTGCCGCAGGGAAGATTCCCGGCGGTTTTTTTAAGCGCGAAGGACGTCCTTCGGAGAAGGAAATTCTAACCTCGCGGCTTATCGATCGTGCCATGCGTCCCCTCTTCCCCAAGGGATTCGATCAGGAGACGCAGATCCTGGTTACGGTCCTCTCTGCTGACCGAGACAACGACCCGGACATGTTGTCGTTGATTGCAACCTCAGCGGCACTGGAATTGTCCGACATCCCTCACAACGGTCCGGTGGCCGCAGTGCGGATGGGCCGAGTGGGCGGTAAATTGATCGTGAATCCTCGTTTTAGCGAAATGGAAACCAGCGACATGTCGCTCGTGGTTGCCGCCAAGCCCGACTCAATCGTGATGCTGGAAGGTGGCGCCCAGATCGTTGACGAGGAATCCGTGCTCGAGGCGCTGTTTAGCGCACATGAAGAAATGCGGCCGATTTTCGAATTGCAGGAGGAGCTGCGTCGGCTTGCAGGCAAGCCCAAACGGCAATTCAAGCCAAAACAGTATGATCCTGCCTTGCTGTCGGCGGTTAGCGAGCGGATGTCTCGCGAGCTCGACGAGGTCCTGAAAATTGCCGGCAAACGGGAAAGGAACACTGCAATTCATGCGCTTTCGACGCAGGTTGTTAATGACTTGACCCCCAGTTTTCCCGACCGCGGCAATGAGTTGGCAGAAGCAGCCGAAAAGGTGCTGCGCGATCGCGTCCGGCGAATGATCCTGGAGGAGGACCGCCGGATAGATGATCGCACTTCGACCGAGATTCGCCCCTTAAGCGCCCAAGTGCAGGTGCTGCCGCGAACACACGGGTCGGCCTTATTCACCCGGGGCGAGACGCAGGTTTTGGCCACCGTGACCTTGGGCACCTCATCCGACGAACAGAAAATCGACGCCTTGCTGGGCGAACGCTTCAAGAAGTTCATGCTACACTACAACTTCCCGCCTTTTTCAACCGGCGAAGTGAAGTTTCTCCGCGGACCGTCGCGCCGCGAAATTGGCCATGGCGCGCTGGCAGAGCGGGCGTTGGCGCCAGTGCTGCCGCCCGAAGATACCTTCCCCTATACGATTCGGGTAGTTTCTGAGGTTCTTGAGTCGAATGGCAGCTCTTCGATGGCCACAGTCTGTGGGGGAAGTTTGGCCCTTTTTGACGCGGGCGTACCCGTCAAGGCGGCGGTGGCCGGCATCGCCATGGGGCTTGTGAAGGAAGGCGATCAGGTGCGGGTTTTGACTGATATTCTGGGCGATGAAGATCACCTCGGCGATATGGATTTCAAGGTCGCCGGTACGGCCCAGGGCGTGACCGCCATCCAGATGGACAATAAGGTCGGCGGTATAACGCGCGACATTATGCGGCAAGCGCTGCTTCAAGCTCGCGATGCTCGCCTGTTTGTGCTCAGCGTGATGGAAAAAGCTTTGGAACGACCGCGAAAGGAAGTTTCGTCCTATGCTCCGCGGATCGTTACAATGCATATCAAGCCCGATAAGATTCGTGACCTGATCGGGCCCGGCGGAAAAGTCATTCGAGGTCTGGTCGAAGAGACCGGCTGCAAGATCGATATTCAGGACGATGGCACCGTCTTAATTGCCTCGGCTGATGGCGCCGCGATGGAGAAAGCGGTGGCTGCTATTGAAGCGATTACCGCCCAGCCGGAGGTCGGACGCACTTACCGGGGCAAGGTGCGGAGGATCGTCGATTTCGGCGCATTCGTCGAGATCTTACCCGGTACAGACGGGCTGCTTCATATCTCGCAAATCTCCAAGGATCGGGTCCGGCGCGTCGAAGACGAATTGAGCGAAGGTGACGAAATCATGGTCAAAGTGCTCGACATCGACCGCAACGGCAAGATTCGTTTGTCGATGCGCGAGGCCCTACAGGAAGCGGAACAAAAGGCAAAATAGGTGGTCTATAAAAGCACTCTTTCGAATGGCGTACGCGTTCTGAGCGAGCCGATGCCCCAAATGGTTTCGGCAACCATTGGGATCTGGGTCGAAAATGGGTCCCGCTACGAAGAACCGAGCCAAAATGGTGTCTCGCACTTTATCGAGCATCTTTTATTCAAAGGAACCAGGCGCCGAACGGCAGCCCAGATTGCTGAACAGATCGATGCGGTTGGCGGCGTTCTGAATGCCTTCACCGGCAAGGAATATACGTGTTATTACGCCAAGGTTTTAGGCGAGGACGTCAAGGCGACGACCGAGCTTTTAGCCGACATTTTCCTCGAATCAGTGTTTGCCCCTGAGGAGATCGATCGCGAGCGACAGGTGGTACTTCAGGAAATCTCCCAGGCTGAAGACACCCCCGATGATTTCATTCACGACCTCTTCAATCTTCACTTTTGGGAGGGCCATCCTTTATCGTTGCCGATCTTTGGCTCAGTCGAAACGGTTAATGCGATAGACCGCGAACTAATGGTCTCCTTCATGGCTGACCGCTACCGTGCGGAGCGAGTTCTCATCGCTGCTGCGGGCGCAGTCGACCATGATCGGCTGGTGGCCGATTGCGAACGGCTGTTTGGTTCGATTCCTGGGGATGGCAGGCCTACCAAAATCGACGCACCACGCGAGCGGCTAATCGTGGTGAACCATCCGAAAAAACTTGAGCAGGCACACCTGTGCTTCGGCGCTCCGGGCCTGAGCCAGGTGGCGCCTTTGCGGTATGCCGCTTATCTGCTGAACACAGCGCTGGGCGGGGGTATGTCATCGCGCTTGTTTCAGGAGGTTCGTGAGAAGCGAGGGCGCGTCTACAGTATCTACTCATTCCTTTCGTCGTTTCTCGATTGTGGTTACTTCGGCATATACGCTGGAACGTCGCCCGAATGGGTCGACGAGGTGATCGAGGTTTCATTACGGGAAATTGCGAAAGTGGCGCGCGAAGGTCTTGGTCAACAGGAGTTGGCTCGAGCCAAGAGTCAGCTCAAGGGCAACATGCTGCTAGGAATGGAATCTACGGACAGCCGCATGAACCGGCTCGCGCGCAATGAGATCTATTTCCGCCGAGATATTCCCTTGGAGGAGATCGCACGCGGTATCGAGGCTGTTACGAACGAGCAGGTGATTGAACTCGCGTCCTCCTGCTTCCGGCCTGAGCGGATGGGTTTGGTAATGTTGGGTGATCTAAAGGGACGCAAGCTCGGTCCGGAAGTGTTTGAGCCTCTGGCTTCACTCTGAAGACTCGTTTGCGAAGTCATCAGCTGCTCAGCGTGCGACACTGCTGGAGGGCCAAGAAAGACTGTTTTGGTCGTTCCGGTCGTCAAAATTCAACGTCTACGTGGCTCGATGCCGCGCTATCAGAGCGATCACGCATCAGGTATTGACCTGGCCGCGGCGCTCGACGAGCCCCTGGTGCTGGCGCCATTCCAACGTGCAGGCGTACCTACCGGGATTGCGCTCGAGATACCTCAAGGATTCGAGGGCCAGGTAAGGCCCCGAAGCGGTCGCGCGCTTGACGAAGGACTAACAATCATTAACTCGCCAGGTACCATAGACGCCGACTACCGAGGTGAGATTAGGGTAATACTTATAAATCTGGGCCAACAGCCCGTCACAATCAATCCGGGAGAGCGCATAGCTCAGCTCGTTATTGCTCCGGTTGCCCACGCAGAATTGGTCGAAGTTGAGAAGCTCGCCTCTACAAAGCGCGGTGCTGGTGGCATCGGCCACACTGGGAGAGCTTGACCAAGGAGCCTCGCTCGTAACAGCTGCCTGTGAGTAAACCCGCGGCGGTGAAAGCGATGATAGGTAACTTGGCCTTGCTGTGGCTGGCGGTCCCGGTACAATGATGACGTGCTGCTGCCCTTGGGAGGAAAAAGGCCGCCGTGGAAACTGCCCCACAGAAGCTCGAAATGTTCTACGAAGGAAAGGCTAAGAAGCTTTATGCTACTTCCGATCCGGATTTGGTGATCTGTTATTTCAAAGACGATGCGACCGCGTTCAACGCCAAGAAGCGGGGCACTATCGAAGACAAGGGCGTCATTAACAATCGAATGTCGGAGCTGTTTTTCCGCTTGTTGGAGGGTCAGGGAGTTAAAACTCATTTCGTCCGAAGACTAAACGAGCGGGAAATGCTCTGTAAGCGACTCGAAATCATTCCGGTCGAGACCGTGGTGCGGAATATCGTCGCGGGCTCGATGGCGAAGCGGCTGGGCCTTGAGGAAGGTCGCGAACTTCCTTCCCCAGTGGTCGAATACTACTACAAATCCGATCCGCTCGACGATCCACTCATTTATCCGGAGCACGCTATCATGTTCGGCTGGGCGAGCGCTGGTGAAATTGAGGCCATTCGCTCACTGGCGCTGAACGTGAATGACATTCTTCGCCGGTTTCTAGACGAAAGAGGTATTATCCTGGTCGACTTCAAGCTCGAGTTCGGTCGTCATCACGGCGAGGTGCTGCTCGGGGATGAAATCTGTCCCGATACGTGTCGGTTCTGGGATAAGGCTAGTCGCCGCAAACTCGACAAGGATCGCTTCCGCCGTGATCTCGGCGATGTTGAGGAAGCTTACCAAGAAATGTTGCGGCGAGTGGAGAGTTAGTGCGCGTTAGGATCTTTGTCACGCCGCGCCAGGGTATACTCGACCCACAAGGGCGTGCGGTAGAGACCGCACTAGGGAACCTTGGCTTCTCTGGGGTAAGTGATCTTCATGTGGGGCGCTACATCATCCTGACTCTCGAGGCACCTTCCAAGGCAGCGGCGGAGGAGACCGTGCGTCAGATGTGCGAGCAGCTGCTCGCTAATCCGGTGATCGAAGACTATCGCTTTGAGGTTGAGCCCGGATGAAGTGGGTTGTCGTGCGTTTTCCGGGCTCGCTTGATGACGATGACGTAGTCTACGCCCTCCGCGAAGTGCTGGCCCAGGACGTTTCGATCGTCTGGCATAGGACTGAAAGCCTCGGTGCAGCTGATTGTGTGGTACTGCCGGGCGGTTTCAGTTACGGAGATTACCTGCGTTGTGGAGCAATCGCACGCTTCTCGCCGATAATGAAGAGCGTTAAGCGGTTTGCGACTGAGGGTGGTCTGGTACTGGGAATCTGCAATGGCTTCCAAATTCTATGCGAAGCGCACCTACTGCCTGGTGCGCTGACTCGCAATGAGTCACTTTCATTCGTTTGCGAGATGGCAACCGTCCGCGTTGAAAACCGTCAAACGCCTTTTACAAATCAACTTGAGATAGGCGATGTGTTGCGATTGCCGATAAAGCACGGTGAAGGACGCTATGTTGCGCCTGAACATGAATTGCGCCAACTGGAAGAACGCGGGCAAGTGCTGTTGCGGTATGTCGCCAACGACGAGTCTTTTGGCGCCGGGAGTAGCCCGAACGGATCGATGCACGCCATAGCCGGCGTCGCAAACGAACGCTTCAACGTCTTCGGCCTGATGCCGCATCCAGAGCACGCCGTGGAGGCCCTGCTGGGCAGCACGGACGGCCGCAAGATATTTGAATCGATTACCGCGAGTAGAACGTGATGACGCCGGCTTCTCTTCCAGGAGAGCCCAAGGTCGACGTCGGACTGGCGCGCGCGCATGGGCTGACCGAAGAGGAGTATGGCGCAATTGAACAGCTGCTCGGGCGGACCCCGACTTTCACCGAGCTAGGCGTCTTCTCGGTGATGTGGTCGGAACATTGTTCTTATAAATCGTCACGCAATCATCTCAAACAGCTGCCCATGACAGGCCAAGGCGTCGTTGGTGGCCCGGGCGAGAATGCTGGCGCACTTGAGATTGGCGATGGTCTAGTCGCGGTTTTCAAGATCGAAAGCCACAATCATCCTTCGTTTGTGGAACCCTACCAAGGTGCAGCAACGGGCGTCGGTGGAATTTTGCGCGACATCCTCGCGATGGGTGCACGGCCCATCGCGAGCATGGATTCGCTGAAATTTGGCGCATTGGACCATCCACGGACAGGTTACCTGGTCGGCGGGGTGATCGGAGGGATTGCCGGTTATGGAAACTGTGTCGGAGTACCCACCGTCGCCGGCGAGGTGATGTTCGACCATGGATACGACTCCAATATCCTCGTCAACGCGTTTTGCCTAGGCCTGGCACGGCGCGAGCAACTCCAGAGCTCTCGGGCGCGGGGTGTGGGCAACCCAGTGCTGTACGTTGGCTCGACCACGGGTCGCGACGGAATTCACGGAGCCAGCTTGCTCGCCTCCGCCCAATTCGAACCGAGTGCTACTGCCATGCGCCCAACTGTCCAAGTTGGAGACCCATTTACCGAAAAGCTGTTGATCGAAGCCTGTCTCGAAGCGATGGAGACGGGCGCAATAATAGCGATTCAGGATATGGGTGCGGCTGGCCTGACTTCTTCGTCCAGCGAGATGGCGAGTCGCGGCGGAGTTGGGATCGAGCTTTGGCTCGATAAGGTGCCTCTACGCGAAGCCGGACTCGTGCCCTACGAGATCCTATTGTCGGAATCGCAGGAACGCATGCTGCTGGTTGCGGCGAAAGGACGTGAGGAAGAACTCTTGCGCATTTTCCGCAAATGGGATCTCAACGCGGCTGTAGTCGGGTGCATAATCGGGGAGCAGCGCTGGCGAGCATGGTGGCGAGGTCAATTGGTGGCCGATCTTCCTGCCGATGGACTCACCGAGAAGGCGCCGGTTTACGACCGTCCTTCGAGCCCGCCCAAGAAGGCCATGACAGGCTTTCGCACCCCTGTAAAACGCGCCCGGCCGTCGCCACAGGTAGCTTTACGTTCCCTGCTCGCAAGCCCCAACGTGAGCTCGCGCCGAATGATCTTTCGACAATATGATTGGATCGTACGCGGCAACACTGTTGTTGGGCCGGGCGGCGATGCGGCGGTTTTGCGCGTCAAGGGAACCTCTCGCGGACTGGCGTTGAAAGTTGATTCTAATCCGCGCGCCTGTGCTCGCGATCCATATCTTGGCACGCAGGCGACGGTCTGCGAGGCGGTGCGCAACGTCGCCTGTGTCGGAGCACGACCGGCAGGAATTACCAATTGCCTCAATTATGGCAATCCCGAACGACCCGAAATCATGTGGCAGTTCATCAAAGGAATTGAAGGACTGCGTGCTGCCGCTCTGGCTTTCAATATTCCAGTCGTTAGTGGCAACGTCAGTTTTTACAACGAAACCGAGGGGCGTCCGATTCCGCCGACTCCGACCATTGCGGTCGTCGGAATTCTGGACGACGTCCGCAAACATATCCGCCATCAGTTTGCTCAGATTGATGACCTAATCCTCGCAGTACGCACGGCGCCGCCCGTTCTGGCTGCTTCCGAATATGACTGTTTGTTTGGAAACGATAGCGATGAGTTCTGGACTGTTAATCTGGGTCGGGAATGCCAGCTCGTAAATGGATTGATTGAAGCAGCGAGCCTTGGCTTGATAAGATCAGCGCACGACGTTGCGGAAGGCGGAACTGCAGTCACCCTGGCGGAAGCATGTTTCAACTCGCGCCAGATCCTGGGGGCAGAAATTGTAGGACTAAAATCCGAAGTTGAACTCTTCGGTGAAGGTCCTTCGACAATAATCATTTCGACGGCGCCGCAGTGCCTGGCGGAGCTCAGACGAATATTCGAGCCACTGGAGGTGTTGGTACTCGGGCGAGTAACGAAGAACCCACGGTTGCGAATCGCCCCGCATATCGACGAAGACGTACGCGAATTGCTTCGAATCTACGAAGGGGCGCTCCCTCTAAGTCTAAATTCCAGGGCGGGAAGCAAGCCTCAAAGCGAGCCGCAACTGAGCGAGGAGCTTAGCCGACAATGACTGACGAGCCGCTGGCGAGTGATCTGTCGGTTGTAATCGACGAGGCGAAGCTCGACAGCTTTCACGAAGAATGCGGCGTATTCGGTGTCTACGGGCATCCTGAAGCCGCCAACTTGGTGTACCTCGGCTTGTACGCCTTGCAGCATCGGGGCCAGGAATCGGCCGGAATTGTCTCCTCCAATGGCAAAGTTCTGATTGCGCATCGCGGCATGGGCTTGGTAGCTGACATCTTCAACAACAAATTAATCGAGCAGCTCGAAGGCACCAGCGCGATTGGGCACAACAGGTACTCAACCACTGGCTCAACCACGCTAAAAAACTGCCAGCCCTTGGTCGTCGAGTATGCCAAAGGCGGACTCGCGCTTGCGCATAACGGCAATCTGGTCAACTTCAGTGAACTGCGCGAGCGCCTCGAAAAGAATGGCGCAATTTTTCAATCCTCTTCTGACAGCGAACTGATCATTCACCTGGTGGCATCAGCTCAAGCTACCGAATTGCCCGAACGGGTCATCGAGGCTTTGGCGCAAGTGCGGGGCGCGTATTCGCTGGTCCTTTTGACAGAGACTCAGTTAATCGCGGTTCGCGACCCGTTTGGGTTTCGTCCGCTGGTGCTCGGCAAACTCAACCAGGCAACGATCGTCGCCTCCGAGACTTGCGCGCTCGACCTGGTACGAGCGGAATACGTCCGAGAGGTGGAACCAGGTGAGGTCGTTGTAATCGACGAGAATGGAGTGCGCTCACTTCGCCCGTTTCCGCCAGTGCCGGTACGCCGCTGCATCTTCGAGTACGTTTATTTTGCGCGCCCCGACAGCTTGCTCTACGGCCGCAACGTATATCAGGTGCGGAAGATCCAGGGTCGGGCGCTCGCCCGCGAATGCCCGGCTGACGCCGACATAGTGGTCCCGGTTCCGGATTCAGGCAACGCCGCCGCACTCGGCTACGCTGAGGAGTCGGGGCTGCCGTTCGAGATGGGGTTGGTGCGAAGCCATTATATTGGCCGCACTTTCATTGAGCCTCGCCAATCGATACGTCATTTCGGTGTAAAGATAAAGTTCAATCCAGTCGTTGACCTGCTGCGCGGTAAGCGCGTCGTGCTCATTGAGGACTCGCTGGTGCGTGGCACTACGCTGCGCAAAGTAATTCCGATGCTGCGTCAAGCGGGCGCGCGCGAAGTCCACATGCGTATCGCGGCTCCTCCTACGACCCATTCATGCTTTTATGGAATTGACACCCCCAACCGTGAGGAACTGCTGGCATCCCACCAATCAATCGAAGAGATTCGGAAATACATCACCGCGGATTCCCTCGCTTACCTGAGCTGGGACGGCTTATATTCCTTTCTCGAAAACGGGAATCGCGACGGGTTTTGTGATGCGTGTTTCACCGGCAATTATCCCGTCGAGATACCACGGAATCGTGGGCCACACCAGCTGCATCTGTTCGACGCCGGCGAGCGTCACTTAAATAATGGCTTGGGGCGTGGCGCTCGGCTATCCTAACCTGAGCGCGGGCGCAGAAGCCGTCGGTGCGATGCGGCTATCACGTTTGGCCCAGTGGTTTAGACCACTTACAGACGGCTCGGCCGCAATTTAAGAGGCACCTGAGAGCGTCTCGTAGTATTGACTCCAGGTCTGCCAGAAAATTCCCGAGCTTCAACTATTCGTAGGAAGATGAGCTCAACAAGCTAGACAGCCCTCCAGTAACGAGCCTCCTGGTCCCCTACGGTGCGGCAAGCTCCGGCACCGTGCTCTGACCGGCGATGCTCGCCCGATCTCGTCGTGTTCATATCTTGCGGTCACCTATAAAGTGCTCCCGCCTGACGTGCGTTCAAGTTAGGCTGACTGCCAGCGCTCAGTCGATGCACTGTGCTCCTAGCGCAGAGGAGAGCTCCGCTCAGACTGCGTTCATGCTCCGAACAGCTGCTCTCGTTTCACAGCAGCCTAGGACGGGTGGTGTGCGCTTTTGCGACGTTCTTCCGGGTTGCGCTTTATGTTGAGGTTTGTCGCATTTGGCCGTTTTGCACTTCGGTGTATAGTCGTTGACTATGGCGAGTTTGCGACCTTGAGCTCGGTTCCTGCAGATTCTATCCCGAAGCAAAGCAATCCGATGAGCGGCCTGGTGACGCACCGACCAAGAGGCTTAATATGTTAGCTGGGAGTAAACATAACGATGACAATCAGGCCAGCGGTGGGCCACAATACGGGCTCTGATCCTGACCCGGGCACCTTAGGGCGAATCACTTTCAATTGCTACGGTAACCTGGGTCATTAAATAGCTTCAGTCCCGCCAATCAAGCCTGCTTTCAATAATTGCACAGTTCTGCGCTTCTGATGTAGCTCGTCAATCGTGGTCGGTGAGAACGTGCCACTCGAGTTGACGCTCGTAAGGAAGGCTCTTTAAAAGGGGTTTAATGATCAGGAGAGCTGTGCCGCACGACCGTTCGATCTTAATCTGCAGCTGAGCACGGGCTGGTTCGATCGCGAGCAATTCATCCTGAAAAGCCCACAGGTATAAAGCCGGCTGCTAATTTCAGTGCTCGAAGGTGTCCCTATTTAGCCGCCAGTGATAGTAATTTAAGCTTCAAACGCGTTAGCATTTCGGCGCGGAGAGCGACGCAATGGCGAATTACGTAGAAGTCGAGCAGGCGATCGGCATGAGTGGTCTTCGGGTGGTGCTTTCGCCCGGCGTGCCTGGACCATGGAGCGAAGCGGCAAAGGGTATCCTCTACGTCAAGCAACTCCCTTATGTGAAAGTGCGCCAGGAACTCGGGGGCGAAAATCTACCCCTGCTCCGATGGACGGCGCAGACAACGGCGCCCGTCTTTGTCTATGAAAACGAGCGACCTCGCAGCCTTTGGAACGACCAACTCTATCTTGCAGAACGACTGGCTCCCGATCCGCCACTGATTCCACAGAAGCTGGAAGAGCGCGCGTTAATGTTCGGGTTGGCCAACGAACTGTGTGGCGAAAACGGATTTGGCTGGTCGCGGCGACTGATGTTGTTGCACGCGACGCTGTCCGATCCCAACGCGCCGGAGGCGGCCAAGTCGTCGGCCAGCTTGTTAGGGCGAAAATATGGCTACTCCCCTGCACTCGCCGAGGCCGCGCCGAGCCGCGTAGTTGAAATACTGAGGGCGTTTAGAAGCCAGCTGGAGTCGCAGCGAAAGAACGGCAGCAAATTTTTAATTGGGCGGCGCCTGTCGGCATTGGACATCTACTGGGCTGCATTCGCGGCCCTGATCGAACCGTTGCCTGATGACTTGTGTAGGATGAGTTCCGGATTTCGCCGAATGTATACCTGTAAAGACCCTCTGATAACGGCCGAGGCCGTTCCTGAGCTCATGGCTCATCGTGATTTTATCTATCACGAGTTCCTCGAGCTGCCGGTCGATCTGTAGCCGTCGAGGCCGCTTGGGTTGGAACATCAGGGTAGCGCGGTTATTGGTCGAAACGTGGCGAAAAACGTTGTCCGCGAAGGTGCTATCTGAAGGAATAGAGCCCATAAGCAGGTCCAAACATGGCAGACAGTCTTTCAAACATTGGCGAAGCGATACGCAAAGCAAATGAAGCGTACTTGCAGGCCATCTCGGCTGTTGGCAAGGCATTGCAAGACATTGCCACCCAGGCGGGCGGTAGCGAGCGCGACAAGTTGATTGAAGGCTGGCTTCGCGTCGCTCGCATGAGCAAGGACGGCCTCATAACGGCAATCGAGCAGGCTTATGAATTCTGGGAGCGTGAGGTGCGCAATGCCACGACGGGCGCTGCTTCCGCGAAGGCATCCGACCCCATTGACGCTTGGGTCGAAAACTGGCGCAAGGCCACCGAAACTCTAGCCAGCGGAAGTTGGAGCGAGGAAGCGCGCAAGCAGGCCGAGAACGTTCAGAAAATTCTCACCGAGGGTATGCGCACCTGGCAGCGGCTCTGGCAACCGCAGAAAAAGTCGAGAGAACCGGGCGATTGACAAGCGAATCTCACAGAGTCGTCCGAGCGCGCGGGTTTGTTGCTCGGAAGGCTTAGGCACGCGCAATGCCGAGCCCTTCGACGACCAGGTCAACGATGGCCTCCGGTGGTAATGAGATATCGACCTCAAATGAGTCGCTCGGTTCTTCGAGGTCGCTGAATTGAGTCTGCAGGAGCTGTGGATTGAAGAAATGACCGCGCCGATTAGCGAGACGCTGGGCGATTACAGCGGGCGATCCTTTTAAGTAGACAAACCTAACTCGATTAGGATCGACTCTCAGCAGCTCACGATAGCGCTTTTTCAGCGCCGAACACGCATAAATTGCATTTTGGTTGCCTGCCAGGGCTTGTCTGATCGAGGCTCGGATGGCCTCCAGCCACGGCTGCCGATCATCGTCATCAAGTGGAATTCCACGCATCATCTTGTTGCGGTTATGGGCCGAATGAAAGTCGTCGCCATCATGAAACGGCCATCCTAGACGACGCGCCAGTAATCGCCCTACCGTGCTCTTGCCGCTTCCCGCAACACCGACAAGTACGATAACCATCGATGCTATCAGGCAGTTCCCGCTAAACAGTCTTTGGGCAGCACCTTCACCACTTCGATCGATGAGGAATCGTCGGTTCGTTGACACCAGCGGTGTTGCTCTCTTTATTATCGAAAAGTTACCTCACTGGGGAACCTGACAAGTAAGCCTTACCGCATCGGCACGGATAATCGAATTGCATAAACTATTTGCCTGGGTGGTCGTTTAAGTTCGGGCGACAGGGGTCTGCTTGTCTCGCCCCTGTCGCCTTTCGGTTGGTCCAAAATTCAGTGTTGCAAGGTGCAAAGAGCAAGGGCGCAGGCTACGAAGCTCCGGCGCTCTCTTCAACACACTTAGCGAGCAGTAGAGCTGCCATCAGCGCTCGAATCCCCCGCGGCCGGAGAGGAAGTACTCGAGCCCATGTTCCCGTTTGCTCCAGTGTCGCCGTTTGCTCCGGTATTGCCCGGCGAAGATGGATAATTCGGATTAACGGCCGAATTGTCTGAGCCACCAACCGAACCGGACGGCGAAGCCGCGCTGTTGCCGGTGGCTGGACCGGGATCGCTCAGGTTGCCGTTATCGGGAGCGTAGCTGTTGCCGGGATGCGTCGCGTTACCTGATCCCATGCCGCTATCTGAGCCAGCGGCCGTCCCGCCAGCAGTCTGAGCAAAAGTCGCGGGGACCAACGCCGCAACGGATAAGGCCAGACTGGCGCCAACCACATAGACACTAAGTTGCTTTGTCAAACGCATAAAGTTTCTCCTGCGAAGATTTGTTGCGACAAGCGGACTGCTTTTCCCGCCGACACCTTAGTCCCACTAGTGATGGGAATGCTTGTCGCGAATTGAGTTCATGGATCAGCTCGGGCGCGCGTCCAGTTGCCAGCAGTCGCACGATTCAAGCGCAACCCCCATGCCAAGTAGCTTTTCCATGCTCCTGCCTCCCTTTGGCCGCCACGCGGCGCAAACGATGACCGTATCCAAACGTAAGCGTGAATTGCGCATACCTTTTGGGGAGGTCACGGTTATCTGGGAACTCGATCGAAGATCCGCGGCCTGTTCACGAGGACGAGCCTGCCTACCGAACCGCAGCACGGCGAGTCTTTAGAACTGAAATTTAAATTTAGGACAAGCGCCCTGCTGGCACTGCCGTATTCTTAGGAGATTTTGTAAGTAACTAGAGCATCCGCGATCAAAGTATCGTGACGGTCTCGAACCTCGACTATGATGCTCGCGATCTGTCTACCGCTGTGACGTACTGTGGCATTAGCGAACAGGTCACTTTGAATCGCAGGCGCCGTATAGTTCAGGGTTAGCGAGATCGTCGCACTCCGCCGGGTGGTGGGTAATGTCCAGACCGCAGCGCAAGCCGCAAAATCCACGAGTGATGCTATCGCACCGCCATGCACCGGAACGCTGGGGGAGCCATAATTGAGCAGCCGGAGATCAAACGGCATCCGTACCCTGACAACGCCCTCCTGGGCACTGTCTACCCGAAGTCCGAGCAACGAAGAAAATGCTCCGTCGGCTAATTCTTTGAGAGCCGGGAAGCGCTGGTATATATCAGCCATTTGCACGGTTTCAAAAGACTCGTCGCCCCGTTGTTAGCCTAATGCGGACCTCTGGCCTTGATTTTTGAGACGCTCGCCGGCAAGTTGGAGCGCCATTCCTACGGCTGCATCAGGGTCGTCCGCGTGCAAGATCATTTCGAGTTGACGCCAAGCTCGAAGTGCAACTATTGGGCGTCCAAGTTTAAGAGCCAGGCCAATTTCTGAAAGCGTACCCCCTTCGCCCTCCAGAGCAACCACCGCGTCGGCACTGGCAACCACAATGACGTTACGTGCCTCACCGATACCCGTGGCGATAGCTATTTCAATGTGAGGATTGGCGTCAGCGCGCTGATAACCAGGTAAGATGCCGACCGTGAGTCCTCCGGTAGATTGCGCGCCGCGAGCTGCGGCAGCCATCACGCCCCCTCGTCCCCCACAGATTAAAGTGGCTCCGTGACGACCGATGGCTGCGCCGGCGGCAAAGGCGAGGTCGCATACAGCCGGTGGCGCATCGCCACTACCAATTACTGCGATTGTCCGACGAATCCTGCTGTTCAAGGACCGTATTCCTACGAACTTGCTGGCTGATTTGCAAGTTCGGCTTATCAACTGACGAGTAACTTCGGAGCCGCATTCTAGTAGGGCAATCCCAACAGAGGCGGCAACTCTGGAAGCTCTCGAATTATAAATCGCGGCTGCGGTATCCCTTCTGGAAGTCCCGGCGCTCCCTTACTAATCCAGACTGTGGGGATACCAACCTGATAGGCGCCCCACACGTCATCGACGGGCGTGTCACCCACATACAAGACCTCATTCGGTGCCAGATCGAGCATTTCAAGCATCCTCCGAAAAATACGAGGGTCTGGCTTGCGCAAGCGCACTTCCGCCGAAATGACGACGGCTTCGAATAAATCTGCAACGCCAGTATCGGCCAGGACTTCACGCCCCCCTTGTGCGTCATCAAAGTTTGACAGCAGGCCAAGCCGGTAATGGGCGGCGATGCGGCGAATTGCCTCAACCCGATTGGCTGGAGCGATGGTTACCGCTCGCACCTGAGCCATGTGGATTCTTGTGAGTTGTTCCGCCAGGGGCTCGATTTCATTGCTTGCGATGGCGCCAAATCTGGCGAGTGTGCGGGCGAAGCGCTCCTGACAGGTAATCTCTATGCCCTTGCTGTCACGCTCCGTCGCAATTTCCTCCATCACGCTCATGTAAGTCCGAATAAAGCTGTCACAATCGAAAGCCTCGCCCAAAGATTCCCGCAGCTTTGGCAAGATCCACGGCATCGTGCTGCGGACTGCACGCCCGTCGATCTCGACCAAGGGCAAGCGTTCTGGTTCCCACCTGACCAGTGTATCGAAGAGGTCGACTACGACGGCCCGAAACTCGCTGTTTATCATTGTGAAAGATCGCTTTTTTCCTATCGCGAAAGTGCCGCGGAGGTGGAAAACAGGCAGAGCAAGTTTAGAACCATAACTCCTCCGTTGAGCGACACCGAGAGGCGGTGCAGTTGAGCGAACTCAATCGCGTGATCGCCTTGCGCGTCCGGTCCTTCTGCGGTTGCGCGGATAGCCTCGATGCGCGGTCGGATTATCGCGCCTGCGTACACCGTCAAACCCAGCGCCAATGCCAAGGCAACCGCACTCAACAGCCACCAAATTCGATTGCGTCCCGAAATGCAGAAATAAATCGCCAAAACGAAGGCGATTGCTCCAGCGACGTAGCCCAGCAAGTAGTAGCGAGGGAAAATTCCACCGACCAATTTGCCGGCGTCAGCACGACTTAGCACGCGAAAAATCACGGGAGCGCTAAAAATAGAAAAAAAGATCATCCCGCCCAGCCAACATCCGAGTGAGAGCAGATAAATGAATAAAGTGACCATATACGCTAAGCTGGCGCCAGTCGATTTTGGGAGAGTTGTCCCGCCAGCATTTCAATTGAGATAGGGTTTTGGTGCACCGGAAAGCGGTTGCCGTTGTGCAAAGCCACCGTCTATCGGATGCCAGGCGATTACCGCGGGTTCGCCAAATTGCCAACAAAGAAACGCCATCTCACCTTCTTCCATTTCCCACGGGAAATCGACCAAGCCTTGATCGATGTCCTTGAGCAGGCAACCGTAAGATTCGATCTTTTCCGCGGCTCGAGCGATCTCGCGAGCGGATTTCTGAAGTTCAGGATAGCGTTTAATCAGCGCCGACAACGGGAGCTGCCTGGCCAAGGGATCAGCCTTAACCAGATCGTTAATGTTACCGCGCAGCTCATTGGCCCTGGCTTGTAGTTCGCGTATCGCTATCTCGAGCCTTGGGATCAGTTCGTTAGCCTCGGAAGGCGTAAAAACCTTATCGAATTGGTACTTTGGCAAGGCTAAAGGTCTCCGCCGAAGCAGCTAGCCACATTGCGAATCGTGCTTATGTTTACGTTAGAATGTCTGAGAACCTCGGATCCCATACTACGTTAAACCGTCAAAACCAGCAAAATGGCGGCAGACGAGGGGTGGGGCCGTGAATCGCCGGCGGGGTGCTCCCCGAACGGGCTTTACAGGTAGGCTATGGCAGATAAGGGCCAAGGAGAGAAGCACTTCGAGACCGAAGAAGATTTGACGCAGATCGAAATTCCGTCGACCTTGCCGCTGCTTCCACTGCGCGGTATCGTCATTTTTCCAAACCAGACACATCCTTTTCTGGTATCGCGTCCGTCCTCCCTCAAACTTTTGGAGGACGTGGCCGGGCGCTCGCAGCTCATTGCTTTGGCCGCTCAAAAGAACCCAGAAGAGGAAAACCCCAGTCCCGAAGCACTCTACCAATGCGGAACTGCGGTGCGGATCCTCAAGATGCTCAAGTATCCAGACAAGAGTGTTCGGGTGCTGGTGCAAGGCATCGCGCGCATCGAGCTGCAGCAAATTACACAACGCGAGCCCTACTTTGTGGCGCGTGTTCGGCGCTTAACCGAAAAATTGAATACCGACCGCGAGGTCGATGCGCTTCAAGCGAACCTGGTCACGCAGTTTTCCAAGTTCGTCTCGCTGGTCCCCTACTTACCCGACGAGCTCCAAGTGATGGCAATGCAGGTTCGCGAGGCGAGCAGGCTCACCGACCTGGTAGCATCGTATCTCAAAATTGCGATCGAAGAGCTCCAGGACCTGCTGTCCACGCTGGATGTTCGGCAGCGTCTTGAGAAATTAATCGTCATCCTGAGCCGCGAAATCGAACTGCTCGAGCTTGGCCACAAGATTCAGTCTCAGGTGCAGACGGAGCTGAACAAAAATCAGCGCGAATATTTTCTACGTCAACAACTTAAGGCCATCCAAAAGGAGCTTGGCGAAAATGATGGCCGGTCGGCTGAGATCGACGATCTCGAAAAGAAGATCGAGGCGGCCAATATGCCCGAGGAGGCCCGTAAGGCTGCCGACAAGGAGTTGGACCGGCTACGAATGATTCCTCCGGAGTCGGCTGAGCACACCGTCGTCCGCACCTATCTCGACTGGCTGGTGAGTCTACCCTGGCGAATTTCGACCGAGGACAATCTCGACATCGCTCACGCTCGAGCGGTGCTCGATGAGGACCATTACGACCTCGAGAAGGTAAAGGAGCGTATCCTAGAATTTCTGGCCGTTCGGAAGCTAAAGCACGACACGAAGGGTCCGATTCTTTGTTTCGTCGGGCCGCCGGGCACGGGTAAAACCTCGCTCGGACGCTCGATCGCGCGAGCTTTGGGCCGTAAGTTTGTGCGATTGTCGCTCGGCGGTATCCGGGACGAAGCGGAAATCCGGGGCCATCGCCGCACCTATATTGGATCTTTGCCGGGGCGCATCATCCAAGGCCTGCGGAACGCTGGCTCAAACAACCCGCTCTTCATCCTCGACGAAGTCGACAAGTTGGGGGCTGATTTTCGCGGAGATCCGGCGTCGGCGCTATTGGAAGTGCTCGACCCCGAGCAGAACAGCAGCTTTGTCGATCACTACCTGGACGTGCCCTTCGACCTGTCGCATGTTCTGTTTCTAACAACCGCTAACGTGCTCGATACGATACCACATGCGCTGCGCGACCGCATGGAGGTGCTTGAGCTGCCCGGGTATACCGAAGAGGAAAAACTTCACATCGTCCAACGCCATTTGGTTCCCAAGCAGCTCAACGAGAATGGTCTGAGCGACAGGCCGGTTGAGTTCACTCAGGAAGCGATTGCTGAGATCATTCGTAACTACGCTCGTGAAGCTGGAGTGCGCAACCTTGAACGAGAGATCGCCAGGATTTGCCGGAAGATCGCACGCTCGGTTACCGAAGGCGAAACGCCGCCGGAGCGTATCACCCCCGATCTGCTTCAGCGGTATCTCGGGCCACCAAAATTCTTCTCCGAGGTCGCCGAACGGGCAAACGAACCTGGCGTAGCGACCGGTCTTGCCTGGACACCCAACGGGGGCGACATCATTTTTGTCGAGAGTACCAGGATGAGCGGTCAAAAAGGTCTTACCTTGACTGGCTCGCTCGGCGATGTGATGAAAGAGTCTGCGCAAGCGGCGCTTTCATACATCCGGACTCGGGCTGAAGGACTTGGCATCGCGCCGGATTTCTACGAGAAATCAGATATCCACGTGCACGTTCCCGCCGGAGCCATCCCCAAGGATGGTCCCTCCGCCGGGGTGACGATTGCCGCTTCGCTGGCTTCACTGATGACCGGCAGGCCGGTACGTTCGGACGTGGCGATGACTGGTGAGATTACCTTACGAGGAAAGGTATTGCCGGTCGGCGGTATCAAGGAAAAGGTCTTGGCTGCGCGTCGAGCCGGAATTCATACAGTGGCTCTGCCGCGTCGCAATGAGCACGACCTCGATGATATTCCGCCAGAATTGCGCAAAGAGATGGAGATTATCTTCGTCGATACGGTTGACGACGTGCTCGCTCACGTACTGCGACCCGATGGGGCCGCGCGGTCGACCGAAGCAAATGAAGCCAAGGCTGCCCCAAGCGACCAACGCCCCTCGACTGAGTCGGCTCATTAGCGGGAAGGTGCCACCAGTCGCGAACTCGGCGGTTCTGTAGCTTCCCTCGGGAGCCGCCGGCCCAGTCTGCTTTGGTCACGGTAGAGGCGGAGGAACTCGTTGCGCGAGAGCCATACATCGCTGGGATAGGTCTGAATCGTCGAACCGTGTTGAATTCGAGCTAGTCCCTCTTGGCTGTAGAGTAGTAACAGGCCCTTGAAGAAGAATTTCTCCAGTCGCCGCCGCAAAGTAATGGGCTTCGGCCGCACTGTAAAGCCCAGCCTATCGGCTGCTTTATCTAGGATGGTGCAGGCGTACAGCGCGCTAATGCGCCGAGCGACCGGATCCTCTTGAATCCAATCGCTAAGCCGCTTAAGGTCGTGACGGCAGGCGGCGAATGGGTTACGGTGCTGCCTGACGAGCTCCAGTATCGCCCGGTTGTTGCAATGCAGCTCGGCGAGCAACGCGCCAGGCTGGATGAGTGTGCCATCACCGAGCGTAACCGGCTCTCCTCGATAAGGGCGGATTCTCAGGCACAGCAGCCCGTAGGGCGCACCTGGAATCTCACAAACCGGCCAAATTAGCCGGGCGAGTTGTTCCCAAGCCGGCCAGGCTTTCAGGAGACCATGCGCTTCCCCGGGCTTTGTCCGTCCCGCAATGATGCGCCAGGCTAGGCTCGCCCTTTCGGAGCGCGTGAGCCGCCGCGTCATTCCGTTCAGCCTCCGTGTCCATCGCGATCGCGATTGGGCGACGGCTGAACTCGCGAGAGCGTTATCTTTGTGGATTCGCGGCGATTGTTGGTCACAGGATGGAGCTGTCATGATGCACGCAGCTTAGGTTGGCAGGAACCGTAAACTACCGATAATCCTTTTGAACCAGCTGTCAGAATCTCGACACCAAACAGTTTGTGTCGGAACGCGTTCGGATGCAAAGCTCCTGACAGGTTTTCTTGCCTGCCGGGTAATGTTAGCTTGAACGCGACGTTTTCCTTACTCGCTCCTGACCCGGATGGAGGCCAGTCCTAAAGCCAACGTCGGGCTTCGAGCGGCTGACGCCCCGACGGTGCATACCCATGCCGCTGAGGAAGCCCGCAAATGGATCATCGCGGTTTCGGTGATCCTTTGTACCATCCTCGAAGTGCTCGACAGTTCGATCGTTAATGTCGCACTTCCGCACATGCAGGGCAGCTTCTCGGCGACCATCGACGAAGTCACCTGGGTGGTAACAACATATCTAGTGGCCGCCGGGATCATGATTCCGACCACCGGATGGATTGCCGGTCAGTTTGGGCGCAAACGATACTTCCTAATTTCGATCACCACTTTCGTCATTTCCTCGGCGCTATGCGGTGCGGCTCAGACTCTGGACGAGATGGTGGCCTTTCGATTCCTCCAAGGGATCGCTGGCGCAGCCTTACAGCCCCTGTCTCAGGCCATTCTCATGGAAACTTTCCCACCCAACGAGCAAACGCTGGCGATGGCAGTCTGGGGGCTGGGGCTAATGGTAGCCCCCATCATGGGGCCGACAGTCGGCGGTTATATAACTGATAACTTCAACTGGCGATGGAACTTCTACATCAATGTGCCGATCGGAATTGCGGCGGGTTTTATGGTGTCAACCTTTGTTCACGATCCCGCCTACTTGCGCAAGCTTAAGGGACGAGGCCGAGCGGACTGGATCGGGATCTTTTGTATGGTGCTGGCCCTGGGTTTGGGTGAAATCGTGATGGATCGTGGCGAACGGGCGGATTGGTTCGCGACGCCGTGGGTCTGGTATTTTTCGCTCATCGCCGGTGCCGCCTTCGTGCTACTGATTATTCACGAGTGGCGAACCCCCGAACCCATTATCCACGTACGCCTGCTGGCTAATCGCAAATTTGCGATCCCGACCCTGCTGCTAATAGTGCTGACCTTCGGCGCCTATGGCATGCAGATCTTAAATCCCGTCTTTCTACAGGATCTCCTTGGTTACACCGCCTGGAAAGCCGGCCTGGCAATGGCGCCTCGCGGTTTGGGCGTAATGGCTTCAATGTTTTTGTTGGGCGGCATTGCGCGCCGTGGGCATGACACACGGCCTTTGGTAGCACTGGGGTTCTTAATGGTTGCGTTGGCTACCTGGCAACTCGGAAGCCTCAACCTCAACATGGCAATTTCCAATTTCATCTGGCCCACCGTTTTTCAAGGCGTGGGAATGGGGTTGGTCTTTCCAAATCTTTCCGCGTCGGCCCTGAGCTCAATTCCGCGTGAGCAGATGGGTTACGCCGCCAGCATCTATTCGATGACGCGCAATATCGGAGGCTCGATTGGCACCTCTGTCCTGACCACAATCCTGGTCCGTAAACAGCAAATCCAGCAGAGCCATTTGGCAGAGCACGTGACTGTCTTCAGCGCCTGGCAAATGAGTCTTGCAAGTGCTCATCTGCCCGGCGCTCCGCGCTTCAAATATGTTGAGGAGCTGATTACAGGGCAGAAACAGGGGCTCATGATGTTGTATGGCCAAGTGCAAAATCAGGCCACAATGATTTCGCTCAACAACATTTACCGCATGCTGACGGGTGTTATGCTCGTCGCTTTGGTCCTCACTATCCTCTTGCCACGTCCGAGTGGCGGCGCACCTTCAGGCGCCCATTGAGCTCTAATCATCTTTGTCTGCCTCTTTCTGCGCGGTGATGGGTCAGCCCGGTAGGTCCCTATAGTCACGATTGATTCAGAGATCCCGAAAACCGATTGCTCGGCGGGTTGTCCGAGTGAATCTGAAGGACTAGGCTGCAGGTAGGTCGCGAGAGCTTTAGGCGCATAGGACCCAATGGTGCCGGGCCCGGCAATCCCACAGAACTGAAGCGTCCGAGTCGACAAAGTCTCGAGCAAAGGATCGGTGGAAAGATGAAATTCGGAATATTCATGGCTCCGTTTCACCGGGTCGGTGAAAATCCGACCTTGGCATTTGAACGCGATCTCCAACTTATCGAATGGCTTGATGAGTTGGGCTACGACGAAGCCTTCATTGGCGAACATCATTCCGCCGGCTGGGAAATTATTCCGTCACCCGAGATCTTCATGGCAGTTGCAGCGACCCGTACTAAGCGGATCATGCTTGGCTCCGGTGTGGTGAGTGTGCCTTATCATCACCCTTTTAATATCGCTAATCGCTTTGCTCTGCTTGACCATCTCACCCGAGGACGAGTCATGCTCGGGTGCGGTCCGGGCGCCTTGCCGAGTGACGCATACATGCTCGGCATCGAGACCACTACTCAAAGAGATCGGATGGTCGAAGGGATTAAGGTCATTCAACGTCTGTTCACCGAAGAAGGTGGCATCTCAGTCGACGGCTCGTATTTCAAGCTGAGAGATGCACATTTGCAGGTGAAGCCGTTTCAGAAGCCCCATATGCCAATCTTCGTGGCTAACACGTTTTCCCCTTCGGGTATGGTGGCGGCTGGGGAACTGGGTTGTGGAGTACTATCGATCGGCACCTTCGCTCCGGGTGGCCTAAAGGACCTCCCAAAAAGATGGGCGATGGCCGAGGAGATAGCCGCCGAAAATGGTAAGCAGGTCCATCGTGAGAACTGGCGCCTCGTGTTTCCAATGCATTTGGCGGAGTCACGCAAGGAAGCTCTGGACGACATTCGCGAAGGCTGTAATGCCTGGATCCAGAAGTATTTTGTCGAGACGCTCGCTGCCAAGATTCAGTTCGAGGAATATCCGGGCCAACCGGTCGAGGAGATGACAGCCGACCGCATGGTAGCCCGAGGCGGCTCTATCGTCGGGACGCCCGATGACGCCATAGCTTATTTAAAAAATGTTTGGGAGTTGTCGGGTGGGGGATTTGGGGGGGTATTGTTCCTGGCCCACGAATGGGCTGCGCGTGAAAAGGTCCTTCACTCTTTCGAGCTGATGGCACGTTATGTCATGCCAGAGTTTCAGGACCGTGTCACCTCTATCGCCTATTCGCAGCAGTGGGCTGCTCAACGCAGCGAACAACTCTTTGGCTCATCGGTGGCGGCAATAATGAAGGCTATACAAGATTACAAGCGCCACGCCGAGGCGCACGGACGCGTGCCCTCGGACCTGGTCGATCAGCCACTTACGCGTGTTCGACCCTAGATTCTCGAAGATCGGCTCGGTTTTTACGGTTACCGGACTGAGCTGGATGCAGCATCAGGATGACCGAGACCGAAGAGCGTCGGCGATTTTGGCCGGCGTTGCCAGCCGAATAAAAGCGCCCAGCCGCGGTCCGCGTTCCTGGCCTAACAGGACTTTGTAGAGCAAGGGGAAAATCTTGCCCGGTCTGTCGTAGTGTGCGCGCCCGAGATCGTAGATTTGGCGTTCGATTTCTTCGGCTGCCGCGTCGGGATTGGACTCCAACCACTGGGCGAGGGCGCGCAATTGGCCGTGCTCCTCGCGGGCCGGGACATAAGGTTGCTTTGTAGGCTCAATAAAGTCGCGGTAAAAGTTGAGCGCGCACTCCACCAGGTTGCGCGCCAAGGTTTCGGTGTCCGGATCGTTGATAATACCAGGGTCGTAACTGACGACGTATTTCCACAGGAGCTCGCGGTCAGAGGTACCCAGCGCCGGCACCAGGTTCATGAGCATCCCAAAACTGACGCTGGAATTGAAACGGCGCGGGCTGTTGCTCTGCAATACAAACTCGAGTGGCGAGTTGAGCCGCGCCGCTGGATCGGCCTCAGCCCAGTCTCGTAACGCCATTAGGTATTCGTCGACGTACTGCGGGATAGCTTCGAGAAAAAGCCGCCGCGCCCGTCGCGGGTTAAGGATTAAAAAATACTTCAGCACCTCCAGCGGTGCGTAACGGCGCCATTGTTCAACACCGACACCGCGGCCAACAGACTTCGAGACCTTGTGCCCTTCTTCGTCGAGGTACATCTCGAAGGCGAATCCGAGTGGCGGACTGCCTCCCAAGAGCCTCACGATCTGACCGGAAAGGCGTGCCGAATCAATTAAATCTTTGCCATACAACTCATAATCGACGCCGAGCACGTGCCATCTCAAAGCCCAGTCCACCTTCCATTGAACTTTGGCCTTGCCGCCCAAGATCGATTGCTCTCCGGCAAAACCACAGCCCTGTGCCCCGGCAAAACTACGCTCGCACGAAAAGTCAACGCTTGTTCGTTCCGGGTGATAGGCAGTGACCAGCGTCGAATTTATTTGGCCGCACCGCGGACATAGCGGCATTATCGGTGACCACCCCGCGCGGTTCTCCTCGCGCAGGGTAGGCGTGACGATGGCGATAATCTCTTGATGCTTCGCGAGAATGCGTTTCAACCCCTCGTCAAACCGACCGCTCGCATACATCTCGCTCGATTGCAGCAACTCGTAGTCGACTTCGACTGGCTGCAAAAATGTAACCAGCAGTCCTACCATATGAGCAGCGAAGCTTCCGTGACAGCTGCCGAACGGGTCAGGTATGCGCGAGACCGGCTGACCAAGGTACCGAGCGAACGCGTCCCGTCCGGGAATATTCTCGGGCACCTTTCGCAGTCCATCCATATCGTCAATGAAGACGATTAGGCGGGATGGATGGATGTCTCCTAACGTTTCGAACGCATGCCTGACATATGCAGGCCGCAGGATCTCGCCCATGGTACCCAAGTGCGGCTGGCCAGAGGGGCCGAACCCGCTCTCGAAAATTACGGGCCGCTGCGGATCATAATCACGGACGCGTTGCGCAAGCTTGCGAGCCTCTTCGTAAGGCCAAAGATCCAAGTGTGAATGCGGGTGATCATTCGATGCCACTAGCTATATATAAACGCTTCCTGAGGCGGTGCGCTATTACCCTTCGGCGCTTTAATCGCTGGTAGCGTTGACTTACTTCCGACCACGTAAAACTCTCGCGACCGCGGTATGCACCCAGGGATCGATCTGCAGGTCACGTGAATGCTCCGAAGCGAGACGTAGCTTGACACTGCAGTTACCGCAGATATGTGCGATCTCAGCAAAACCGCCAGCATCCTCGACCGTAATTCGCAGAAACCACTCGGAAATGGGACGCTGGCAGATCTGACACTTGTTTCCCATCCGGCAAGCTTGCTATGGAGCTCCAAAATGATTGAAGGTCTCTGATGTAATGCTACGGCAATTCTGCTAGACTTGCACCCTCAGAACGAAGCTAGCATCAAGTGAACCAGCGCTATCTGCGCATTGCGAATTTTGTTCGGATCGGGTCTTGCGCAAAGCTCCACCGGGTCCGAAGCCTATGGATCAGGCACTAACCAGACAGAAGATAAAGGAACTCCGCGCCTTGGTCGCCGAAAGCGATCGGATCGCGGTTGTGTTGCAAGACGACCCCGATCCCGACGCGATGTCGAGTGCAATTGCCTTACGCGCCCTACTCGGCCGAAACAAGCAGACTACGCCGATTTTTGCCTTCACCCCGGTCACCCGGCCAGAGAACCTGACGATGGCGCATCTGCTCGAAATTGAAGTGGCTCCGGCTAACACCGAAGAGCTCCGCAGTTATGACAAAATCGCGATGGTTGACGTCGAGCCGGGCTACTTCGGTGACAAAGTACCCCGGTCTGACATCGTAATTGACCACCATCCTGGTTACCCGCTTGGAGTCTCGCCCTTCGAAGATGTACGGGTTGGATACGGTGCGACCGCAACGATAATGACTGAATATCTGGTGACGGCCGAGGAACGGATTAGCGAACGGCTGGCGACCGCTCTGATGTATGGCATCAGAAGCGATACTTTGGGGCTTTCGCGGCGAGTCACCGAGAACGATATTGAGGCGTTTGTTCATCTTTACCCCTTGGCCAATTATCACTTGCTGCGACAAATCGACCGGCCCGAATTGCCAATTCAGTTCGCCCGGACTCTGTCGCGCGCGATGAAGCGTTTGGAGTTGCGTGACGGCCTAATTGTAATTTACTTGGGCGAAGTAGAACGCGACGATTTGATTGTGCAGATTGCCGATTTCTGCTTGCAATTCGAAGGCGTCCAATGGGTCGTCGTCGCGGGTAGACTCGGGCCCAACCTGGTAGTAGCTGTCCGCAACCATGGTATGGGAAGAGCAAACGCCGGTGAACTGGTCAGACGACTGTTCGGCGATATCGGCAATGCCGGAGGCCATCGAAATATGGCCAAGGCAATAGTTCCAATGCAAAGTTGGAATCAACGCGAGCATGTGACCCGGGCTGCCCAGATCGAACGTCGCCTGCGCGAGCTGTTCACCAAGGGTATTATCGGCGAGGCCGATCCGACCAACGGCCGTTCAATCTCCACCAATTCGCGTGGCCCCGGTTGATGACGCCGGCTGCGCTTAGCTTGCGCCACCGATTGGTGCCAGCAGGCGTTGTTTACCGACCTGTCACAAGCATCTATCGTTAAAGGTGTGGACGCGGCGGAAACGACTCTGGAAATAAAAAATCGACTAGGGCTTCACCTTCGGGCGGCTTCAACGCTCGCCCAAACGCTTCGACAGTTCAATTGTGCAGTTACGCTTTCCAACGGATCGCAGCAGGTCAACGCGCGCAGTGTCACTGGCCTGATGATGTTGGGTGCCGGCCAGGGCAGCAAACTCACCGCGCGCGCTGAGGGCAGTGACGCGCGAGAGGCTCTCTCGGCGCTCAAGTTATTATTCGAATCACGTTTTGGCGAAGAATAACTGTCCGGCCGACCGGGACTTTGCCCAGGCGATTCCAAGCTATGCCAGCTGGCTAAGCTTGGGATCTAAATTCTTGACCAGAACCACGTTTCACGATTAGCTATAGCGCTACATACGGGATGTAAGCTTCGACAAAGTTCCGTTCAGGCACCTTGTATCAATTTCTTCGTGGTATAGTTCTCGTCGTGCTGTTGGCCTCAACCATTTGCTACCCGCAGTAGTTTGAAGGAGTCGTACTCAATGCCGCTTAAGGATTTCCTGTTCACCTCGGAATCGGTCTCGGAAGGTCACCCCGATAAGATGTGTGACCAGATTTCGGATGCAGTTCTCGACGCATTGCTCACCGAGGATCCTGACTCACGCGTGGCGCTCGAGACGCTGGCGAAAACCGGACTTATCGTGATGGCGGGCGAAATCACTTCGAAAGCTAGCCCCGACTTCATCAAGATCGCACGACAGACCGCGGTTAGAATCGGCTACGACTCGGACGAGGTCGGGTTCAACGGTAATATGTGTGCGGTATTGACTGCCATTGAGCCGCAATCGCCCGATATTTCTCAGGGTGTCAACGAGGGGGAGGGCTTGTTCAAAGAACAAGGAGCCGGTGACCAGGGACTGATGTTTGGTTTCGCCTGCGACGAAACGCCGGAATTAATGCCATTACCGATCTCGCTGGCCCATCGGCTAATGGAGAACCTTGCATCGCTGAGAAGGGAAAACAAACTTGATTTCCTCCGTCCTGATGGCAAGAGCCAGGTCACCGTACGCTACGTCGACGGGCGGCCGGTCAGTGTGAGTCATGTCGTCGTTTCGACACAGCATCGGCCTGGCGTACCTTATTCGACGATTCGCGAGGCGATCATCGAGGAACTGATCAAGCGGACAATTCCCGAACAATATCTCGACAAATCGACGGTGTATCACGTCAATCCGACGGGTAGTTTTGTCATCGGTGGACCTCACGGCGACTGCGGGCTGACCGGACGCAAGATCATCGTCGATTCATATGGCGGTTATGGCCGTCACGGCGGAGGCGCATTTTCGGGCAAAGATCCGACCAAGGTCGATCGCTCGGGATGCTATATGGCTCGATACGTCGCCAAAAATGTGGTGGCTGCCGGCTTGGCAACCAGGTGCGAGATTCAGGTGGCCTATGCAATTGGAGTAGCTGAACCAGTTTCGTTACTGATCGATACACTCGGCACGGGAATAGTGCCCGAACATCGTCTTTCCTCGGCCTTACGTGAGCTGTTCGATTTTCGCCCAGCATCGATTATCAAAACGCTGGATTTAAAGCGACCAATCTATCAGGCGACCGCCGCCTACGGCCATTTCGGGCGCGTTCCACGCGACGGATTTTTCCCGTGGGAACGCATTGACATGGTCGATGCCTTGCAGAGCGCTTTAGGCGTTAACGGGACCCGCTAAAAATCGGAGTGGCATGAGGAGGAGCGGCAATCCGCAAGCGGTAACTCGCCCCGGTTTCTTACATCGGTTGCCCTTTCCGTCGTCATCCTCCTGCGTCCGTTCCTTACGCTTGTATCGTCCCGCTTGAGTCAGGAGGAAGCTATGCCCAAAAACGGCCATGACGTTCGTGACCTAGCGTTGGCCCCACTCGGCGCCAAGCGAATCGAATGGGCCGACCGACAGATGCCCGTCCTACGTCTCATCCGTGAGCGATTTGCTAAAGATCAGCCGCTCAAGGGACAGCGACTCGGTGCCTGCCTGCATGTGACCTGCGAGACGGCCAATCTGCTGCGCACTCTTAAGGCCGGAGGAGCCGAAGTGATTTGCTGTGCGAGCAACCCGCTGTCGACCCAGGATGACGTAGCGGCAGCATTAGTCGCTGAGTATGGCATCCCTGTCTACGCGATCCATGACGAAAACCGCGATACCTACTACAACCATCTACGGGCCACTCTCTCTCAGCGTCCGACGATTACGATGGACGACGGTGCAGATCTGGTCAGTCTGTTACACACCGAATTTCGCGAGCAGGCTGCAGATGTACGTGCGAGCATGGAAGAAACCACCACGGGGGTAATCCGCTTGCGAGCGATGCAACAGGAAGGGGCGCTGCGAATCCCGGTAGTTGCAGTTAACGATGCGCAGACCAAGCATCTGTTCGATAACCGCTATGGCACAGGTCAATCAACCTTAGACGGCATAATACGCGCAACCGGAGTTTTGATCGCTGGTTCTGTGGTGGTGGTAGCCGGTTTTGGATGGTGTGGGCGTGGAATTGCCTCGCGCGCTCGGGGTCTCGGGGCCGAAGTAATTGTAACCGAAGTCGATCCAATTCGGGCGTTGGAGGCGGCGATGGAAGGGTTTCGCGTGATGCCGATGATTGAGGCTGCCAAGATCGGCGACATCTTCATCAGCGCGACCGGAGACCGGTCAGTATTAGGACCCCCGCACTTCAACCTCATGAAGGACGGCGCAATTCTTTGCAACGCCGGTCACTTCGACGTTGAGATCGATATTGCCTACCTTAACGATAGCTCCAGCCGAGTGGAGAGGAACATTACTCAGAACGTTGATGCCTACGTTCTGCCCAATCGACGAACCATTTATGTCCTCGGGCAAGGGCGTTTGGTCAATCTCGCGTGCGCGGAAGGTCATCCCGCCCAAGTAATGGACATGAGTTTCGCCACACAGGCACTTGCTGCCCGCTGGGCAGCATTGGGCGAACCCTTACCAGTGCGAGTGCACGAGGTCCCGCAGGAAATTGAGAATGAGGTGGCGAGCTTGAAGCTGGCTGCGATGGGGATCAGAATCGATACTCTTACGGACGAACAAAAAAAGTATCTGTCCAGCTGGCGCACCGGTACCTAGCAGCCGCTTACATCCCTGGCGTGGTGGCAAAAATCGGCTTTGGAACTGCTGCGGTGCTCGTGCTCTGGGCAATTCAAAAGGCGCCCGCGCGGAAAAGCCATCTGTCGAATTGGATTTTCATCAGCAGCGCCACGGTAGGCGTTCGCTAAACGCTGCGACTGTAGGACTTTCTAGGCTTTAACGATTGGCTCGGCAACCTCAGATTCAAAAACCCTTTACCGCCAGTGAAAACCGTCCTTCGAAATGTCAACGGCCTGACGGCAAGTTTTCCGCTGGTGGTCGGCCGTCGGCCGCACGGTAGTGGTTTCAGCACCCTGGGTCGTCGCTTCGCGACGAACGGTCTTGATATAATTGCAAGCTGAGAGGCAGCCGCTGGACGACTCTGGGGCGCCTTCCTGTTTCTGATCCAGTCTCCGGGTTAAGTGGCCAATCATTAGCCTGACATGGGTTGCGGCCCGCTCCAGGTTGACAGCGGCAATCCAAAAGGTGGGCAGGCGGCAGGCCAGCCCCGCTGGTGAGACGATGAATCGTGGTGCCCGTAACCATGACGTGCTTGCAATCCTGGTAGGTGGCGGACCGGCCCCCGGCATCAACAGCGTCATCGCGTCGGCGACGATTGAAGCGATAAATTCAGGTCTCCAAGTGGTAGGGATTCGCGACGGATACCGCTGGTTGGCCGAGGGGGATACCTCGCATGTCGTGCCACTGACAATCGAAGACGTCAGCCGCATTCATTTTACTGGCGGATCCATTTTGCGCACGTCGCGGACCAATCCCGCGCGCGACCAAGCGACACTTGAACGAGTGGTGAAGGCTCTTTATCTCCTCAACGTGCGCTATCTGATCTGTATCGGTGGTGATGACACTACCTATGGAGCTTCCAGAATCGCGGAGATGACTCGGGGGCGTATTGGCGTCGCCACCGTCCCTAAAACGATTGACAACGACCTGCCGCTGCCGGAGAACGCTCCAGCCTTTGGCTTCGAAACCGCGCGCACGGTGGGTGCGGCGATTATTGAAGCTCTGATGGAAGACGCCCGGACCACAGGCAGATGGTACCTCGCCATCTCGATGGGAAGAAAATCAGGGTCTCTCGCACTGGGCATGTGCAGGTCGGCCGGCGCTACCTTGGCTGTTATTCCCGAAGAGTTCTCCGGTGACAAGTTTGACCTCCAGTTGGTGGTCGATACAGCCGTTGGTGCGATTATCAAAAGGCGTGCATCAGGACGCGATAATGGCGTTGCGGTAATTGCTGAGGGCATTGTCGAACGCCTCGATCAAAATGCGTTGCCCAGCAACAGCACGTTTCAGCGCGATGCCTATGGCCACCTCCACATCGCTGACATCCCATTGGGAATGCTGTTGCGGGATAAGGTTCGCGAAGAATTAGCCGCCCTCGCTATCGATGCTACCGTTGTACCCAAGGACATCGGCTATGAACTACGGTGTGCGAAGCCTCTGCCATTTGACGTGGAGTATACGCGAACGCTTGGCTACGGGGCTGTACGTTATTTGCTGAACGGCGGTTCCGGGGCATTGATCGCTATAACCGGCGGCCACGTGACCCCGGTGACACTCGAGGAGTTGTGCGATCCGGCAACCGGTCGAATCCGGGTGCGGATGGTCGATACTCGCGCCGAAGCTTATCAGGTAGCGCGGTCTTACATGATTCGACTGGAACCTGAGGATTTGGAGGAACCGCAACTCTCCCATCTCGCTGCCCATACGAACCTTTCGGCTGAAGCCTTTAAAGCCAAGTTTCTACCCTCAGTGACCGCCACCGTGCAGCCAAAGTAGTTTGGTTCCACGACGTGCGTCCCAAATTGCTGACCTGTGGAACCTATCAGACGCCGGTCGCCTCGAGTTATTGCGCTGTTCGTGTTGCTTTTGGGGACGGCAGCGGCTTCCCCACGAATCCATGGCGCACAACCCTTGGCCGACCCAGAGCCTGGCGCCTAATGCTTTCCCAGCAGGAACTCCAGCGGGATACGAACTCGCTTGCGCCAGGCTTTTTCGCTGTGTTCGGCTCCCTCAAACTTCAAAGTGATCCAATCCTGGCCGCGAGTGTAGCCCTTTTCTCTCAAGATCCGGTCGACCTCCTTTTGATAAGGCTCGTACAGTGCGTCAACTGTTGCAGTGCCATAATCGAAGTAAAACCGATGGTGTCCCGAATCAGGCAGCGCTGTTTTCAAGTAATTGACCGTTGCCCCTCCGACAGCCGGCCAATGCGTCGAGATACACGCCGAGCCTCCAAAACGGTCAGGGTATTCACACACCGCGTAGATTGAAATGAGGGCCCCCATGCTCGACCCCATCGTGAAGGTATTCTCCGGACTGGGCAGTGTCGGATAGTGTCGATCGATGAATGGCTTGAGTTCGTGCACCAGAAAATTCAGATAGCGATCGGCCAGCGGAAGGCGTCCGCGCGAGAGCCACGATGGCGAAAGCTCAAGTGCGCGTTGCGGCATGTACTCTGATGAACGCCGCGGCGTATTCCAGATAGCCACTACGATCGCGGGGGAAATCTTTGCGGCGCCAATCAGGTCGCGCATGGCTTCGTCGATGCCCCAATCGACTCCGGCAAACGACGTCCGAGGATCGAACGAGTTCTGTCCGTCCTGCATGTAGATGACGGGCAACCTTGGGTTGGGCCCCGTATGCTCGGGCGGAATCCATACGTCGACGGTGCGCGGTGCGACGTAGTCGGATCGAAATCCATGATACCGCTGCAACCTGCCGAACCTGACCGGGACTGAATCGTAACGATCACTTTCCGTTGCAGTGCTCTCTAATTGAGCCATACGTCGCCAACCCTCGAACCACAAGCGCTGCATGAACGCGACAATCTGGGAGCAGAACAGCGACTCCACGTTGGCATTCTCGCTCGGGTTCACTTGATTCGAGCCGAAATCACTCCGCCTGCCGTAAAGTGCGACGGCACCGTGCGGAGGACACCGAGCCCTGTACTTGCGAGCTATAGTTCGATCTCATCGGATGGATCGATGCGGGGGCATTGTAGCCGTATCAATTGCGAATATTTTAGTCCTGCTGCGGTGTTAAACAGCACAACACTCTGCTCCGGGCGGAGGAGTCCGCAATTAGTCAGCCGCTTGAAGGCAGCGATCGTGGCTGCTCCTTCGGGGCACATGAATATTCCCTCCAAACGCGCCGTCTCGCGAATGCTTTGTAGGATCTCTTCGTCTGTGACCGCGATTGCGACACCGCCGCTGCCGCGGATGACCTGCAAGATCAGATAATCCGCAAAAGCACGAGGCACCCGTAACCCGGCAGCAATTGTTTGGGCCCCCGTCCACGGCTCGCTGTAGGCTTTGTCCTGTTGCCAGGCCCGCACGATAGGGGCGCATCCAGCCGCCTGCACCGAAATTATCTTGGGTCGTTGGTTTCCAATCCAGCCGAGTTGCTCAAGTTCCTCGAACGCTTTCCACATGCCAATCATCCCGGTGCCGCCACCAGTCGGGTAGATGATCACATCAGGGAGTTGCCAGTCCAACTGCTCGGCCAGTTCGAAACCCAGCGTTTTTTTACCTTCAAGGCGATATGGTTCCCTTAGCGTCGAGATATCAAACCACCCAGAGCCTGCGCTGGCATGCGCGACGATCGTAGCTGCGTGAGTGATGAGGCCGTCAACCAGATAGACTCGCGAGCCGCAGACAGCGGACTCGACCTGATTAATTTGCGGTGCGTCGGCCGGCATGCAAACCGAAGTCTCAATTCCCGCGGCTGCTCCGTAAGCGGCTAGGGCACCAGCGGCATTACCAGCCGAAGGAACGGCGATCTTGACGATACCGAGTTCTTTGGCGCGCGACACCGCCGCTGACATGCCGCGTGCCTTAAAGCTACCGGTCGGATTCAACCCTTCGTCCTTAATGAACAGTCGGTGGAAGCCATATACCTTGCCGAGGCGTTCTGCCCGCAGCAGGGGAGTCATGCCTTCGCCGAGAGAAACTATATTCGATTCGGTACGCACCGGCAGTAACTCACGATAGCGCCACATCGTCTTCGCACGCCCGCTCAGGTCGCGTTTCATCGAGTTGCGCGCGGCCGGCAGGTTGTAGCGTGCGAATAATACTTTGTTGCATTCCTCGCAAACCGTATGGATCTGGTCGGCGTTGAACGTGCGACCGCAGCCGGTGCATTCAAGATGATCGAGAAAGCTTTCCATGGCGATATTCGGCTTGAATCGTTAGACAGGATCGTACCGGCGCAGCACGCTCGCCTTGACATTGGACAGTCGACGTGATGTACCGACAGCGAGGGTAAATCCTACGAATTTGAGGCATCGAGAGGCTTGATGTTACTCCATGCCCCCATGGTAAAACATCGTGCCTTGAATGATAAAAGGAGCCGCGAACGATGAAAGCTGCCGTGTTCCATGGACCTCATCAGCCGCTGACGGTCGAAAACGTTGATATTGACGAACCGCAGGACCGTGAGGTCCTGGTGCGCACCGTTGCCAGCGGCGTTTGCCACAGCGATTTGCATTTTGTTGATGGTTACTACCAGTTTCCCGCTCCCGCGGTTCTCGGTCACGAGGCGGCCGGCATCGTCGAGAAAACCGGCAAGGCGGTGAGCTATGTGAAACCTGGCGACCATGTGATTGCCTGTCTCTCGGTTTTCTGCGGTTACTGCGAAGAATGCATGTCGGGACACCCGAACCGATGCTCGAATCGGGCGGCGACCCAGCGTCCTCGGGATGGCAAGCAGCGCCTTTCTTGGAAAGGTCAGCCGATGAGACAGTTCGCTGATCTGTCTGCCTACGCTGAAAAGATGCTCGTCCATGAGAACGCGTTGGTAAAGATCACGAACGAAATCCCGCTCGATCGTGCCGCTCTGATTGGATGTGGCGTGACCACCGGGATGGGCGCGGTGCTCAATACCGCCCGTATCGAACCCGGCTCGCGGGTCGCGGTCTTTGGCTGCGGTGGAGTCGGGTTGGCGGCAATTCAGGGTGCTCGGATTGCCGGGGCGCGTCAAATCATCGCGGTCGACCAGTTCGAATCGAAATTGGCGCTTGCGCGGCGACTGGGTGCGACCGACAGCGTGGACGCCTCCAATCGCAACCCGGTCGAGGCTATCAAGGAGTTGAGCGGCGGCGGTGTCGATTATTCGTTTGAAGCCGTGGGTAACAGTAAGCTCGCGGAACAATGTTTCGAATGCATCAAGCCGGGTGGGACAGCGACGATTATCGGCATGATACCAGTTGGCCAAAAGGTCGAACTCGATGGTCCTAAATTCCTGACCGAACGCAGAATTCAAGGGACCAACATGGGGTCCAATCGATTTCGGATCGATATGCCCCGATATATCGATTACTATCTGCAGGGTCGTCTTAACCTGGATGACATGATAAGCCGTCGCGGCAAACTCGAAGACGTCAACGAGGCCTTTCGTGCGATGAAGGCCGGCGAGGTTGCCCGCACTGTGCTGATGTTCGAGTGATCGCGCCTACCACCAGGACTCCGGCCTGAGGGTGGTGCGTGCATGGCCGTTTTAGAGAGAACGCTGGAAGCGCAACCGAGCCGCTACGGTCGAGGCGGCTCAGCCCAAGTTGGTGAACAAAAATGAAGGCTGCTATTTTTCGTGGTCCCCATCAACCCCTAACGATAGAAGATGTCGACATCGACGAGCCGCGCGAACATGAGGTGCTGGTCCGCACGGCCGCTACAGGCGTTTGCCACAGCGACCTTCATTTCGTCGAAGGTCTCTATCCGCATCCGACACCGGCGATTCTTGGACACGAGGCCGCTGGCGTCGTCGAAAAGGTCGGTTCGGCGGTCACCTATCTTAAGCCTGGTGATCATGTGATTTCATGTCCGTCGGTTTTCTGCGGCTATTGCGAGGAGTGCATGTCCGGTCATCCCAATCGGTGCTCGAATCGCGCTGCCACACAACGGCCAAAAGGTGACAAGCCGCGTCTCTCGCAGAAGGGTGAGCCGGTCCGACAGTTTGCAGACTTGTCAACTTACGCCGAGAAGATGTTGGTGCATGAGAATGCGCTGGTGAAGATCACCGATAAAATCCCGCTCGACCGGGCAGCTCTCATCGGTTGCGGTGTCACGACCGGCGTCGGCGCCGTGCTGAACACCGCCAAAATCGAACCCGGTTCGACGGTGGCGGTTTTCGGCTGTGGTGGCGTCGGGATATCGGCGATTCAAGGTGCGCGGTTGGCCGGCGCACGAATGATCATCGCCATTGATCAGTTCGAATCGAAACTCGCGATGGCCAAGCGATTCGGTGCGACCCACACGATCGATGCCTCCAGCACGGACCCGGTAGAGGCGATCCGCAAGCTTACCTCAGAGGGGCGGGAGGAAACGCCGGTAGTTGAGGGCTTGGGTCCTAGTGGCGGCGTGGACTACGCGTTCGAAGCTGTAGGAATAGCCAAACTGGCCGAACAGTGCTTCCAGTCAATCAAACCCGGTGGCACGGCGACGATTATTGGCATGATCCCGGTTGGCCACAAGGTCCAACTGGACGGACCGATGTTCCTCACCGAACGAAAGATTCAAGGCACGATGATGGGTGGCAACCGCTTCCGGATCGATATGCCTCGGTATATCGATTACTACCTGCAGGGACGTCTGAATCTGGACGATATGATCAGCCGCCGCGCCAGACTCGAGGACGTCAACGAGGCGTTCCGGGCGATGAAAAGCGGAGAAGTTGCTCGTACGGTCTTGATGTTCGACTAGGCAAGCGATTCGGGTCCCCGTACGGTCGCGAAAGCCGACTGTTACAAGCGCGGCTGGGGTAGTGGTCCACGGGCTTCCTCGTATGCGGCGGCGACCCGAAGCACACTCACCTCGTCAAATGGACGGCCTACGATTTGAAGAGAGAAGGGCAGCCCTTCTGACGAAAGGCCCGTCGGCAGTGCAAGCGCGGGCTGCCCCGTTATATTGAAGGGGGCAGTAAAACGAAGCACTTCGGTCGCTAGATTGACTGTTTCGCCGGACGAGGTGACCGGCCGGCCGCGTGCGTCGATTGCCGGCGCGGCGATTGCGGAGGTGGGAGCAATTAACGCAATACGACCTTCCAGTGCCGTTAAAGAATCTGCCAGCACCAGGGCACGAGCTTTTTGGGCGCGCACATAATACATCGCTGGCGTAAGAAACCCAGCTTCGAGCGTCGGCCGAACGTCATCGCTATAATCGTGTTGGCGTGTGCGGAGCCATTTTTCGTGAAATTCGGCCGCTTCGGCCACCATTATTGTTGTTGTCAGCGCTGCTGCCTGTTCAATTGAAGGAATCGAAACCTCCTCGACCGAAGCTCCCAGTTCAACTAGTTTGGCTGATGCAGCGTAAAACGCAGATGACGCCTCACCCCTGATGTTGTTAACTAATTCCTTGATCAGCCCGATCCGGGCGCCTTTTAAACCCCGACCGATGGCGCTAGAGAAATTGGGAACAGGTTCCCGGCTCGAAGTCGGATCGTTAGGGTCGTGACCGGCTATCACCTGGAGCATCAGTGCGCAGTCCCGAACAGTTCGAGTTATCGGGCCGACATGATCGAGCGAGTCCGCCAACGGTATAACGCCATAGCGACTGACACGGCTCCAGGTCTGCTTCAATCCGACGCAGCCGCAAAAGGCCGCCGGGATTCGAATGGAGCCACCCGTGTCGGTGCCAATCGTGGCAGCTGCGCTTCGCGCCACAATGGCTGCCGCGGAACCACCACTTGAGCCGCCAGGAATACGTGCCAAGTTGTAGGGATTGCGGCAGAAGCCGTAGTGTGGATTGGCGTTGGTTGCCCCGGCTGCGAGTTCATGCAGATTCAGTTTTCCCACTAATACCGCGCCGGCGTTTGCCAGTTTTGCCCAGACTGTCGAATCAAAATCCGGTATTAGATCCGCAAAGATCTTTGAACCACCGGTCGTACGAATCCCTTGCGTATAGCACAAATCCTTCAAAGCTACTGGAATACCATGAAAAGGACCACGCCATCTTCCGGCCAGGATTTCTCTCTCGGCAGCTTTGGCAGCTGTCTTCGCGTGTTCCTCGGTGATGGTGATGTAGGCCTTGATGCGATCTTCCGTTTCTCGAATCCGGTTCAAATAAGCCTCAGTCAATTCGACGGGCGAGATCTGCTTGGAGCGAAGTTTTTCGCTCACTGTAGTAACATCGAAGTTAAGTAATTCGGGATTTGACATTGAATACTTATCAGGCTCCCTTACGACCGTTCTTTATTTCTCGAGGAACGGCGGTTTGTCGTGGTTTGGATGCCAAACAAATGGCTGAATCTCCGTCGATGCCTGGCGGTCTTATCGATTTCGGTCCCTTAATCGCTCCGCCTCGGCAATGAGAACAGAATAGCCGAACGGCGCTTGAAGGCTTGCGTGGTTGTGCAAAGCCAGGCGGCGCGAATAGGTCGCCACTGCACCAACGATATGCGCCACGGTCTTCGCGGCTTCGTCGGCGAGGCTGTAATCATGTAACTCCTGTGCCAGCGTCTTTGCAGCTTCTGGGGTTAAAAGTGCCATGGCGTTACTCTAGTTATCTTTGAATTGTCTTTGGCGCTCCGCGAGGACTCTTTAATCGGCGCCGGTGTACACAGCCAAAGGACGCAAAGCCGGACGTTGTTGAGCCGCGTCCCTCAGTTCCCGAACGCCTTCATTATCCGGCGTACCGCGCTGCTATAGTCTTCGTCGACCGCGTTTGGCACCAGAATGGGCAGCTCGGTGCCAGCCTGTCTGTAGTGATCAATGCGTTCGCGGCAACGTGCTTGTGGCCCAATAAGCGCGAGTGCATCGGCCATCTCTTCGGTAACCGCAGATGCCATTGCCTCGGTGTCACGTCGCTTTGCCGCATCCATAATCTTAGCGGCCGGTGTCTCGAAACCACTGCGAGCGAGTAATCGATTGTAAAACGGTAACGCTCCGTAGAACGACAAACCACGTTGAGCAGCGGCGTAGGCGCGTTTGAGATCATCGTGGAGGAAAACCGGAAGGCCGACTGTGATCGTTACATCGGAAGGTTTGCGACCATGCCTCACCGCTTCCTCATGGGCAACCTCGGCGGAGCGTTTTGCTCGCTCCGGCGTACAAAGATAAAGCATAAGGCCGTCGGCCAGTTCGCCTCCGAGTTTTGCGGTTTGGAGCGCGAGCGCCGCAAAATAAATGGGTACGGGCTTTTTTGGTTGGCGAAATTTCATGCCGAAGATCGTAGTTTCGCCGTTTAAAGTTTTGCGAATGATCTCGGTATCGCGACGCAGGCGAGCCCGCGCATTCCCCATCTCAATTCCGCGAGCTTCCAACGCAGGACGGTGACTGACACCCAGGCCAAGAATAAAGCGCCCATCGGCCGCATCCTGAACCATTTCGGTCGCTGCGGCACAGAGCGCCGGATCCCGCAAGTAGATGTTCACGATCCAGGTACCTATCTGGATTCGCCGGGTCTCGCGCGCGATCGCGTACGAGCACATCAACGCATCGTTACTGGCTTCAGGAACGTAAACCCCGGTAAAGCCCGCTTGCTCCGCTTCACGAGCCAACTGAATTAATTCACCGTAGGAAATTCCAGAAAAGGGCGAGATGGAGAGACCACAGGTCGCCATAATGAAACCCCTCCTCGTCGGCCCCTAAATATTGGGCCCGCCTGACGAATGCTAGCTTAATAGGTACACTTGGGTGAAATCCTTAAGCGCCGTGATTTGCCAGCGACCGCCACCAAGCTAAGCGGCCGAGGATGGGACTTTGGATGCCTGGGGTTGTCCCTCGTGGTCCAAGCGATAGCGTTGGACCTTACGGTAGAGGGTGGACAAATGAATTCCGAGGATTTGGGCGGCCTTAACCTTGTCGCCTTTGACCTGGGCCAGGACCCGCCGCATATGCTCGCGCTCGAGTTCTTCCAGCGTCATTCCCGAACTGTCCGCGGCCTCGCCGTTCGCCGGTGACGCGTCATGCAATTTTTCGGGGAGGTCATGAGTATGAATCACGTCGGTTTCAGCCAGAATAGCAGCTCGTTCGATCGTATTTTCCAATTCACGGACGTTTCCCGGCCATCGATAGTTCATCAGCAGGCGCATCGCGCCTTTGGAAAAGCGCATCGGAGAGCGTCCCAAAGGCTTCTCATATTTCCGCAGGAAATGATTGGCTAGCAGGGTGATATCGTCCTTGCGCTCACGCAGCGGCGGCAGCCGGATCGTGATCACATTGATTCGATAAAGCAGCTCCTCGCGGAATCTGCCCTCACTTACTTCCTTGGTCAAATCCTTGTTGGTGGCACAGATCACGCGAACATCAAATTTTACCGGTTCATTGGAACCTAACGGATAGCATTCGCGCTCTTGCAGTGCGCGCAAGAGTTTAACCTGGAGCGCCAACGGCATGTCGCCGATCTCGTCGAACAGCACGGTGCCCTTGTCGGCGGCCTTGAGCAATCCGACTTTGTCCTGCATCGCGCCGGTAAAGGCGCCCCGTTTGTACCCGAACAGTTCGCTTTCGAGCAGTTGCTCCGGCAAGGCTCCACAATTGATGGGAAGGAAGCGCTTGTTCGCCCTTTCGGAATTCTCATGTAGCGCCCGGGCAATCAACTCCTTGCCCGTACCGGATTCACCCATGATAAGCACGCTGGCGTCTGTCCGGGCGACCTTTTCCATCATCCGAAAGACCTGTTGGATGGCGTCACAGGTACCGATGATGTTCTCGAAGCGATATTTTTCGTGGAGCTCCCGTCGCAAAAAACGATTCTCGTGAAACAGGGCCTTTTGCGCCAAGGCGTTGCGCACGACCGCCTTTAGGTGATCATTGGCGAAAGGCTTGGTGATGTAATCATACGCACCCTTGCGCAAGGCCTCGACCGCAGATTCAACGCTTGCATAGGCGGTTACAATGATCCCCATGACTTCGGGATCGAGGTCGCGAATTCGGCCCAGAAGCTCGAGGCCATTGCCGCCACTGCCGAGGTTCAAATCGAGAATCGCCAGATCGATCTTCTCGCGCTCGAAAATCTGAAGTGCTCCAGCGGCCGTACTGGCCTCGAGAACGTCATATCCTTCGCTCCGGAGCAACTGAACGATGATCGAGCGCATCAAGTCCTCATCCTCGACCACCAGGATGCGATAGGGGCCGCGCTCGGGTGAGGACCAGCGCTGGCTATTATTGAGCGCTTCACTGCTCATCAGGCCCTCGTGCAATCCTCCTGAAGAGCCGGATGTCCGCAGGCTGGCAGGCAGATGGTGACCGTCGTGCCATGACCAACTTTGCTCTCGATCCGAATAGTGCCCTGGTTGGTGAGAACGATGCTCTGACACAGCGACAAGCCCAGTCCAACACCGGAGCCCGCTGGTTTGGTTGTGAAAAATGGATCAAACACCCTTTCCAGGTTCTCAGGCGCAATCCCACAGCCATTATCCACGACCCGCATCAAAACTCGTCCGTCACCTTGCGGCGTTCGAGCATTTTCTGTGATTACCTTAATCACCCCGCTGCCGTTTTGGATCGCATCGGCAGCATTAAATAGCAGGTTCAATAGAACCTGCTGAATTCCGTTCTGATCGGCATACGGCTGCCGGAGGTCGCTGGCCAGTGCCGGTTCGATTCGAATCCCATCAAAACGTCGGTTGTAAGCGACAAGTCGTAAAGTTTCCCGTATCATCTCGTTTAAATCGAGCGGTTTGCGTTCGGCAGGCGCGGGACGAGCGAAATTAACCAGGTCTTTTAGGGTGGTTGCGATCCGCGTTATTTGGGACAGGATTGTGCGCAGCGCTGTCTGCCGCTCCGGGTCACTTTCCCCAGGTAGGAGTGATTGCACCAACGACGAAATTGAGGCCAGTGGATTATTGACCTCATGGGCTACCCCGCTGGCGAAGGTCCCGGCTGCCGCCAAACGCTCGGCTTTGAGCAACGAATCAAGCATTTCATGACGCTGCGTGACATCGTGAAGAATCATTTGAATTGAGCGGCGCTTTCCCCACGAGATCAACGCCGAGTTAACATCAAGAAACTTTCCATCCATCGGCCAATCGAGCACCTGGTCGGAGCCGCGCTCGACCACCGTGCGCAAATGCTTAACCACGGCATTATGCATTTCCGGCGGAACGATATCGGTCAGGCGCCGTCCGATGAACGGTACTTCGTGCTCGAAAGCCATCGCCGCAGAATTGGCCCCCAGGATAACCAGGCTGTCGGGATCAATCTCATACATCGGGTCAGGAGCGTGATCGATTGAGTTGCGATACTTTTCCTCGGATTCCTTCAGCGCCCGCTCGCGCGATTCAATGTAGAAGCCGTCGACCATCAACCGACGTTCGTCAATTGCGGCAACGACGGTGTCGCGTACAATTTGCATCAGCCGGGTCTGCCGCTGGCGCCAAACGTGCCCCAAAATCACCTGCTTAAGCGCGATATGAAAAACGTTGAATTCGGAGGGTTTGGCACGGGCCAGCATACCTTCCTGACAATGCCGTCGCAGGTAGACATAGGTTTGAAGATCGTCCGGGTCGCGCAAATGGCCAATGAATCGGATCAGAGCATTAGCCATCACCTCGCGATTCAACCGCCGCTTGACATGCGCTACCTGCTGGAGCGGCGTCATATCAGCCAACGGCTGTTCAGAGGCGGGCCGGAGCATCTGTTCGACAGCATTGGTCCATTGCTCCACGATCTCGTCGAAATTGGCCTCAATGAGATCCGCAGCTCGACGGCGCGCCTGACGGCTAATCCGCCCGCCGTCATAAGCACAGCCGAACAATCGGGCGAGCATTCGTTTGATAGCGTCTAGCTGGGTACGAATCTGCTGCAGATCTTCGGGTGTTGCCTCGATGGGGGTATCGGTTGGCTGCCGAGGAAGTGTTTTCATGGAGCGGGGTCGTGGTCGCGGCGGAGCCTTCCGCTTACCTGTGTCAGTGATGCGCACTTTTACGGATGAGCCCATCGCGACCCACTCCTTGGCAGAAAATCTAGCCTGCCCATAGCCGATGAATTCATGCTCTTTTAATTTTTATACCAAACCGCGCATTTTGCCAAAGCCCCGGCCCTTGTCGGCTTCGCATTTTGCGAAGATACTGGGTGCGAAATACAGCCGCCTCGAGGCAACAAGACGGTCGGCCTTGCGCACATAAACCACCTCCTCAAAACGTCGAACATCATCCCAATTGGTGGTGATTTACAGGAGAAACCGGGCCGGCAAGGCAATTACGCACGTCAACTTCGTTTGCCCATCCGTGGCACATGATTAGCTCTAGCGGGCGTGATCGTCGAGAGCTATAGCGCTTCCCCTATCGCGCGTCATGGTAAATTTTTCCGTCAGGGGCGGAATAAGTTTTTTCTGAAGGCAGTCCGCTTTGGCGCCGAAGCCAGTTCAGTGCGATTTGAGGATAAGATCGCGCTGCGCAAGCGCCTGGCTGATCTGCGTGCGGCCCACACCACTGCCTTTCTAGTCGAAGATGACGGAACACCGTTAGTGGATCTTGTCGGTGAGTGGGGCTTGTACGCCATCGTTCGGCTGCGGGTCCTGCCGGGGACCCTCTTCTCAAGCAATGGCCTACGCGCCAGCATTCTCGAGCTTCGCGCAAAAATAAATACGCTACGTAGTTATCCGCTTCTCATCGCATACCTGCTCGATTGCCCAATCGAACCGGATGTACTGAGGTTCCACGGCCTCGAAACTGCCCGGTCGCGCCTGCAAAGGCTGATACGCGAACTGCGGGAGTTCGATCCAGATCGAATGTTGGGACTTAGACATCAGGCCGGTACACTCGGGCTCGCCTCACCTGATGAAGATTTTCTCTACATCGCCATGCCGCCACTTTCACCGGCCGAACTGCGCTCGCGCATAATAAGGCTTCACAACATTGCGGGCGCTCGTCCGCTCATTCTGGAATTCGAGCAAACGGCAAGCGGGCAAGACGAGCTTATCGCTTGCGCTTTTGGCTTAGGGGCTGCAGGCCTGGTCGTTCCTGAGCGCCCCACCGCTGCTTTGCCGCGCCAAGGCTCACTTGCACTCAAAATGCTTCACGCCTCTGAACTCTTGCCGTTTCTCACGCTCAACGGCTCATGTCCTCCCCAGCCCGAGCACACTCCTAAAGTGTCGGTGGTTATCTGTGCGTACAACGCCGAACGTACCATCCGACAATGCCTGGAAGCACTCGAGCAGCTGGAGTACCCGAATTTCGAGGTGATCATTATCGATGATGGCTCAGTGGATGCTACTGCAGAGATCGCAGCGGAATTTCGCAACTTTAGGCTGATCCGGCAGCCCAATCGAGGTCTGAGCGCAGCTCGCAACGTTGGCATGCGGGCAGCGGTAGGTGACTTGATAGCCTACACGGATTCTGACTGTGTAGTTGATTCTCATTGGCTTACGTTCATGGTTCGGGCGATGCTTGACGGTGGCTTCGATGGCTGCGGCGGTCCCAACTATTCACCGCATGAGGATGGCTGGGTCGAAGGATGCGTCGCGGCGGCGCCGGGCGCTCCCTCGCATGTGCTGATCGACGAGGAGCACGCTGAACACCTCGCCGGCTGCAACATGGTATTCCGCAAGTCAGCTCTCGAAGCAATGGGTGGTTTCGATCCGCAGTTCACTGCAGCCGGTGACGACGTGGACATCTGCTGGCGCCTGATGGACGCCGGATACTCACTTGGGTATTGTCCATCGGCTTTCGTTTGGCATTTCCGGCGTAACACCATTAGAGCCTACTATGGCCAGCAGCGCGGATACGGAAAAGCTGAGGCGCTGCTCTTTTTCAAGTATCCCGAGCGTTTCAATATGTTAGGGCAGATCAGATGGAGGGGGACTATTCCTGGGGCTTCGCTGACTACCCCCGGTGCCAAGCCGTTAAGGGTGGAATGGGTGCGTACGGCCGACCAGTTTCAGCGCATCGATGAGAGACCATTAAACGTGTTGCGTGTGGCCCCAATGACGGCGGAGTGGAGCCTGGCAGCAGGATTACTACTTGTGCTTTCGCTGGTTTCCGGCTTCAAGCTCTGGCCGGCTTTGGTTCTTGTCGCAGCCAGCCCCGTGTGGGCGGCACATTATGCCCTTCGAGCGCCGTTAGAGCAGTGCCACAGAGGTGTTGGGTCGCGAATTCTAATCGGATGGCTGGCTTATACGGGATCGATTGTTCGGGCCATCGCCCGTTATCGCTGCCGGTTCGAAGCGAGCCGGTGTGCGCTTTTCGAAAAAGTAAGAAGACAACAACCCAATTTTGACTGGAAGCGGCGCGCCTTACGCCTCAGCTACTGGAACAACGTTTATACGACCCGTGAAGCTCTACTGGACAGTCTCCGTAGATTGTTCAGGTCGCAGGGGCGTCCTGTTGTGATTGATTCGGGTTGGAATGATTTCGACTTGCTTATACAAGCCAATCCATGGGCGAGCATACAGCTCAAGACCGCCGAAGAAGAGCTCGGTGGATTGGAGCTCAGAACAAACGTCGAAGCGAAGCTCCGTCTGACTAACGGCGCGCGCGCCGTGCTGGTCGCCTCAGGGTTGCTAGCCGCGAGCGGTTCATTGTTCGGCCCGCCGTTTACTGCGGCCGTGTTCTTGATAGGCTGCCTGTGCCTCATGATAGCGCTGATACTCGGGCTAATTAGCGCGGCGACCGTCGCAGCTCACGCCATAGAAAGAGCCGCCGCCGAGCTCGATCTAATTCCTCTCGGCAAACCGCCGCTCCCGGGCTGCATTCACTCAACTGCCGAACGGCCGCAGCCCGACGGTCCGACAGAGCTGGTTCAACCCGCAGGCCGTTAAAAGTTGGAATTCACTTGGCGCGTTGCAAGCTCCTTTTCTGCTGGCATGGTGTGCATGGGCATCTCAGGGCGCCAATTTCCGGGGTGCAATTCGTGAAGCTGGTCCGCGTGTTGCTAAACTTGTTGACAGGGTATGCGGTTCATCGACGAAGCTCGGGTATACGTTCAAGCCGGCAAGGGTGGTGACGGGGCAATCGCGTTTCTGCGAGAGAAATTCCGCCCATTTGGCGGCCCAGCTGGAGGCGATGGTGGCCGGGGCGGCGATGTCATCTTCGAGGTCGATGAGGGGCTGACAACGCTTTTGGATTTCAAGTTCAAACCGCGTCTGGTGGCCCGCGATGGAGAGCCTGGACGCGGCAAGCAACAATACGGGCATAATGGCAGCGACCTGATTGTTCGCGTCCCGCCGGGTACGATTGCATTCGATGAGGACTCCGGAGAACCAATTGCTGATTTGGTGATGCCCAAAGCGCGCGCAATCGTCGCCCATGGTGGCCGTGGCGGCTTTGGTAATATGCACTTTGTGTCATCCACGCGGCGTGCACCCCGGATTGCGACACCTGGTGAGAAAGGGGAGCAGCGGTGGCTACGCCTGGAATTGCGGCTGGTTGCGGAAGCGGGGTTGGTCGGGCTGCCGAATGCTGGGAAATCCACGCTCCTGGGTGCGGTCAGTGGGGCGCGTCCCAAGATTGCTCCGTATCCATTTACGACGCTCACTCCTAACCTTGGCCGCGTCAAAGTCTCGGACGATGAAGCATTCAGCATTGCCGACATTCCCGGACTCATCGAGGGGGCGCACCAAGGGCATGGGCTCGGGATTAAGTTCTTGCGTCATCTTAAGCGCACGCGGCTGCTCATCTATGTCCTAGCGGTTGATTCGGCGCCCCTGCATGACTTCGACGTCGTACGTGGTGAGGTCGAGGCATTTGATCCTGAACTCGCCTTGCGACCTGCGGTCATTGCCTTGAACAAAGTGGATCTCGTCTCGGAGCGCGAAGCGCGCGAGCTGGCTCAGAAGCTCCAGTTGCGCACCGGCCTCGCAGTGTTTGCTATTTCTGCTCAAGAGCGGCAGGGTCTAGCAGCGCTTGTCGAGACGGTTGCGCGGATGCTGAAATCCCTCCACACTTTTCGGGGGGATGTCGCAGCTCGACTATAAAGTTCAATTACTCGGGTCGATTCGGCGGATCGTCATCAAAGTCGGCAGCGCCGTTCTGTCAGACAGAGACGGACTGCAGGCTGCAACTATCGAGCATCTCGCCGAGCAGGTTGAAGCGCTGCTGGGTCGCGGTCTCGAGGTGGCGTTGGTTACCTCGGGGGCAATCGCCGCGGGACGCGCTCGGCTCGGCCGCCGCGGATCCAGCATGGCCGAGCGTCAGGCCGCGGCGGCAATTGGTCAAATCGAATTGATGCGTCAATGGGCCAAGGCCTTCGACCTCCGCAAGCGAACCATCGCCCAACTGTTACTCACGCACGAAGATGTCGCAGAACGCCGGCGTCGGCTCAACGCTGTCCAGACGATTCGAGCTCTGTTGTCCGCCCACGTGCTGCCGGTGGTTAATGAGAATGACACGGTGGCTGTTGAAGAAATCCGTATGGGCGACAATGATGTGCTGTCCTCTCTGGTCGCCGACATGATCCAGGCCGAATTATTGATAATCTTGAGTGACGTTCCAGGGGTACTGACCGGCGACCCGCGCAAGCGGCCCGACGCCAAGCTGATCCCGTTGATTATGGATCCCGAGGCGCAGATGCGCGGGCTGGTGGCAGAAAGCGCCGGTCCACTCGGCAGTGGGGGAATGGCGACCAAGCTCCAGGCCGCTCGACAGGCAGCGCGGGCCGGTATCACCGTGATTATCGCTCCCGGCCGCGAGTCCAACGCCATTGTCGCTGCCGCTGACCCCCGCAGCGAGATCGGAACGTTGGTGGTCCCTGCCCGCAAGCGGATGCGCAGCCGCAAACACTGGATCGCTTTCGCGTTACGGCCGATGGGTGCGCTTGCGCTTGACCGTGGAGCCGCCGAGGCGCTACGCCTCAGAGGCCGAAGCTTATTGGCCTCGGGCGTTCGTGATGTCCATGGTAACTTCCGCAGCGGTGATTGTGTCAGCCTGCTCGACAATGATGGTGTGGAGTTCGGCCGAGGGCTGGTCAACTATCCGGCCGCTGACGTGCTCCGTTTGAAAGGCCGTCAGTCCACCGATATCGTGCGCGTGCTCGGTTACAAACTGGCCGACGAAATTGTCCATCGCGACAATTTCGTTCTGCTCGACGAAACCGTATGAACCTCGAACACGCTCTTACCTCACAACTTGCTCGCGCCCGAATCGGTGGCCGTGCGCTCGCTCTGGCTTCCACTGAACAGAAGAATCAGATCCTGGTGGAAATCAAGCACAAGCTCTTCAGTCGAGCCGACGACATCATAGCTGCCAACCAGAATGATTTGACTGAGGCACGTCACGTTGGGCTGAATAACGCCATGCTCGACCGGCTCACGCTCGACCGCGCTCGCATCACGAGTATTGCTCGGGGCGTTGAAACAGTAGCCGCACTTCCCGATCCGGTTGGCGAGACTATCGCGCGCTGGAAGCGCCCTAATGGACTCGAAATCATTCAGACCCGCGTGCCCATTGGTGTAGTAGCGATCATTTATGAAGCTCGACCCAACGTTACAATCGACGCGGCAATCTTGTGCTTGAAAGCGGGCAACGCAGTCGTGCTGCGCGGCGGCAAGGAGGCGCTGGCGACGAATCGGGTGCTCGTTGAAGTCATGGCTGAAGCCTTGCGAAGTGCCGGCCTCGCGACCGATTGTGTGGCATTCATCGACACCCCTGACCGCGAAGCGATTCAGATTTTGAAGCGCCGGCCTGACCTGGTCGACCTGATAATTCCCCGAGGTGGTAAATCACTCAAAGCGGCACTCGCCGGTTCAGAAGTGCCGGTACTGCCGCACTTCGACGGAATATGCCATACCTACGTGGATCGCAGCGCTGACCTCAAAATGGCCGAGGAAATTTGTTTTAACGCCAAGTGCAGTCGGCCCTCGGTCTGTAACGCGATGGAGACGATGCTGGTTCATCGCGCCGTCGCAGATAAATTCCTGCCCGCCATTGCCCAACGAATGGTCGCTGCGGGTGTGGAATTGCGCGGGGATCGAGATACCTGCACCATTATCCCAGGAGCGAGGGAAGCAACCGAGGCGGACTGGGATACGGAGTATCTGGATTTAATCTTGGCGATTAAAGTAGTCGACTCGGTCGACGAGGCTATCGATTTTATCTCGCGCCACGGTTCACGACTGGCCGATGCTATCGTCACTGAAGACCAGGAGACCGCTCGCCGATTCGAGCGCGAGATCGACTCTGCGACTGTCTACGTTAACGCGTCCACCCGTTTTACAGATGGCTTTGAGTTTGGTTTCGGGGCCGAGACTGGGATTTCAACCAATCGTCTGCATGCTCGTGGACCCATGGGTCTGCGAGAGCTAACAACTTACAAATATGTGATCCACGGCGACGGCCAGATTCGCTAAGCCGCTGCACCGGCGACAAATTCTGCAAGCGCCTATTCGAGCGAAAAGTCAACGCGAGTGGTGGGGCCTTCGGCAATTCCCGCGGCATCGAGTTTTGGTGGGCCAAGCAGCAGGCGTGATCGGTCGATCTTTTTGCTCATTGCCTCATACACTGCTTGTGCGCGCTTTTCGGCCAGATTGCGCAAATCCAAGCTGCTAACTCGGATGTGCGCCAGAAGCATTTTCTTCATTTCACTGGGCGGGAGCCTTTTGACCAATCCCACCAGGTCGCGAGGTTTGACAAAATCAGCCGCTTTGTAAACCCGCCACAGGTAGCGATCGTACTCGTCTGGAGTAAGCGATACATTCTCGATTGAAGCCGACCGAGGCAAATGCTTGCTTCGCGCCTTCTCCCGCTTGATTTCGTCGTCCAGAATGGCTTCGCGTAAACCTTCCGTGTCTACACGCGGATCCACACGCCCGCTAATTCGCATCTTGAGCGCTGGCCGTCGGGCCAGAATCGAAGTTAACTTCTCGAGCTTATTCATACTCCCTTCGGACAAGTCAGACCGACCGGGCTCAAACTCGATGTATGAGAGATCCTGCTTTTCGCCGCCCATCGCCCGAGCGAGAATCGTAAAGGGCGCAGCAGCAGCTTTCACGATCACATTCTCCAACCCGTGCCAGATTACTCGACCAAGGTCGAATTGCGGGTCTGAGAGTGAGCCTGAAACCGGAATTCGCAGGTCGATTCGTCCTTGCGGGTCCTTCAACACTGCTATTGCCAGTCTGATTGGAAGGTTACTAGCGCTCGAACTTTCTACCCGCTCGCCGAACGTGAGCTGCTCCAGAACCAGGTGGTTAGTGGCTGTCAGGTGCTGGTTCGCCAGCATGTAGTGCACGTTTGCAGTCAGCGTTCCGCCCGTGATGGGATATCCGGTATACTTGGCCGAATAAGGGGTGAGCGGCGGCAATTGGATCCGTTGGGCGTCGCCTTCAATATCGACTGAAGCCATAGGCGCGAGCGGATTGATAGCACCGCTAACCCTGACTGGTGAAGTTCGATTGATTCTTCCGGTCACCAGGACTTGAGCCGGCTGTGTGCTGTCAGTCGCGAAGCTGCTGACGCTGCCGTCCAACTGAGTCAAGAAGACAGAATAGTTCGGCTTGATGAAATAGTCAGTGAAGTTTACCTGGCCGTTATGGAACTCGATATTTCCAATGGCAATGTTCGCCGGGATTTTTTTCACAGACCCATGAGGGTGAGCTGTAATGGTTGGGCGCGTTAGTGGCACCGCGGGATGTCCCGGGCTGCTGAGGATATTGGCCAAATTAAGCCGGCCGTCGACATTCAGAATCAATGCAGCGTAAAAATCATTTAATCTTATCTCGTCAATTCTGAGCAACGGCAGCGCTCTGCCAAAGCGGGTCTCCAATCCGTTGATTTCGAGTTCATCCCATCTTAGGAAGCTAGTGTTGGTAAGTTTGTCAGAGATACTTACCTGACTTAGCCTGATGTTGCCCTGGCCGGAAGCATCGAGCTTTCCGTCACGAATCTGCGCCAGAACTTGAGCGCGGATGCTGACTACCCCTCTTGTGACTTTCGCATTGATTTGCGCCGGCGCCAGAGTCCTCGCGATTAATGAATCACAGCCAGCCAGGGGTAGACGTTCCGAAGTGACGCGCAAACGCGCTTGGAAAGGATTGATCGCGGCCTCGCCGGTTATCTTGAAAGTGCCTCGACGACCGATGCCCCCATCGACCTCGATGGGAAAGAGTTTATTCAGGTCGCTGGTCAGATGCTCTATGCTGAGATTTAATGGTGTCACCCGAAGGGTAAAAGGCTCCTGGTAGGTGTAATCTTCAATTGACGCGTTCGCATTCTCAATCGCGAGTGATTCGACCTGAAATTGCCAATGGGGTGGGCTGCTTTGGGCCGCCGGCTGAGTTTCTGTGCCGATCGCCGTCGGGGCCTTAATCAAGGCGGTCAGGTTAAGGTTGCCACGTGCGTCTCGGAACGCATTCAGATGCATTGCGTCGATACGCAAATCCCGAATCGCCAATTGGTGCGATACGAGATCGAACATCTTGAGATTGGCGGTCAGGCGCTTCCAACCGATCAAGGGTTGCCCCTGACCGCCTTCGACGAGTTCGACAGCAGCAAGTGCGATCTGGGCCTGTTCGGCATGCAGGTTGAATCCATTCCCGATGCTAGCTCGAAATGAGCCCCGCCCTGACAATTGCCCCGACTTTAATGCTGCGGGCGTGTCGAACGGAGCCAAACTCTCCAGGGCTGGAAGTTCCAGATCGGCAATGGTGAACTCGCCTGTCACCTGAAAAGAAGGAAGATCGACATTGCCATTCGCGCTGAGCCGGCCACCACTTTTGAGCTCCGCGCTAAAGCTATACGAGCAGGGCGTTCCGCCGCCGATACCCAGGTTGTTCAGTCGAAGATGGATTCCTGACACTGTGTGGACCTTGCGCGATGGGTCCCAGGCAGGAGTAACTTCCAGCGTACCATCTTCCAGCTCGAGCGAGGCTAATGATAAACGGAAAGCAGGGTTCAGGCTGGCCGAGGCTTTCACGTTCGAGCCGCTAGTCGAAGGTGTTTCCTTGCTAGTTGGGCCCGCGGTAGCGGCGAATGGATTCAGCAGCGTTGTGGGTGCCGGAGGCTCGGCGGTGGCGGCAGACGGCGCCGTTGCGGCGCTTGCTCCCTGTGAATGTGAACCGGACGCAAGAGCTGTTGAGCGGTACGCCAGCAGCGGTGTCAAATTAGTCTTGCCGTCGCGTCCGATCTCGAGATGAGATGAAGGTGCCTCGATTTTAATCGAGGAGATCTCGAGATTTTCGCCCAGCGGATCGAACTTGCTTATCGACGCTTTCAGCTGCTGCAATTCAAGTAGCGGTGCTCCGCGTCGATCTTTAACTGCCACGTTCTCCAGGATTAGGTTTCCCGCCATCTGGAGGCGAGGCCTGTCTGCCAGCCTGATGAAATCAATACTCAATGCGGCTGTTAGATCACCTTGTTTCACCTTGAACGGGAGTTTGTCATCGACGTAACCAATGAACTCGCTGACATCCAAATGATTAAAACTCAACGACAGCGAGGACTCGAAGCTGCCTTGAAAGGGTTTCGTCCTGCCGATCAGGCTGAAAGGGGCGCCGTCGACCGTCATCTGCACCCGCGGTTGAACGTACGTGTCCGCGTCGGTCGGAAGGTTGGCTATGAAGGGAATCGCCAGCCGGATGTTGTCCACGCGATGCTCTTCTTTGAGCACCCTGTCAGTAAAAATGACAACGCCCTTCTCCACCAAAAGGTTTGAGACCGCAAACGAGAAATGGCTCGTGCCCGCTGCGCCACCTGCGATCAAATCCGAAAAATTGAAGGTCGATCCCGACAGTCGCTCAACCCGAACTAACGGCTCTTCTACCGAAAGCCGTTTAACCACCAGAGCCAGACGTGGCAGCGAGGTCCAGGACAGCCGCAGCGCGACGCGACGAACGTGGATGAATCGTGAAAGGCTGCCACGTTCGCCAACGTTTAGATTCCTAATGGACAGTCGAAGCGTGTATGGATTGAATTTAATGCGACCGGTTTGGATTGACCGATGCAACGCGAGCGGTCCCTGAACCTCGGCTAAATGCCTGACGAGGACCGGGACACCAAAGTACGTGCCTATACTGTAGGCAAAAAAAGTGAAGGTCACCACCAATAGAATTTGGCTAATCCGTCTCTTGGGCCAAACCGCTATGGCCCCTGGTAAAGCTTTCAGGGTTTCTAACGTAGAGCGAGTTCTGCGGCTTTTGGTCGACACGTGATGGCGTTTCCAGTAAGTCCCAACGTTGCCAATAGTATTTCGGCAGAATGGATCCGAAAGCCAGCAAAAGCGGTTTCAATGCGTCGATGAGATTGGGCGAACCATTAGAACCAGGTGGCCTTCAAAACACAACCCGTTTACACGATGATTAAAGACAAATGCTTCGGTCGAACATGTGGTTGAGAAGCTCAGGGCGACAGCGGTTAGCGCGTGCTGGCCGGGATGTGACTACTAATGAGGCCGCGCTGCTGATTCTTACGGGGTTGCTGTTGCTACTGGCCGGCTTCGGAACCGCCAAGTTCCTGCTCAACTTTGATCAATTGCAGAGGCTCGCGGAAGAATTCAAGCCTGCCGCCCGACTGCAGGTAAAACCTTTCGAAACCGAATCGGGCGACAAAACCAATGTTGCGCCACCTGCGGAAGCTCGAGTTGCGTTCGATCAAGCGCAGCTGGCGCCGTGGCTCGTTCCGCTAAACCGTTATCGGGAGATGGTCGGACTTCCACCATTAACTGCCGATGCCGAGCTCAGCCGCGGAGATCTGCTTCATTCGCACTACCTGGTGATCAATTATGGCTTTCAGCTGCCCGGTCTTGATTTGGGAGCGGATGCACACACCGAGGATCCTGCCAAGCCCGGTTTTACTGGCGAGGGTGCCGCTGCCGCCGCCGCCAGCGATATCGACTGGTCATGGAGTCCACGCAGCCGCCGTCAGCCGGCCTGGGCGATCGATGACTGGATGCAGGGGCCATTTCACCGCATGCAAATTATCAACCCTTACCTACACACGGTTGGATATGGCAGTGACTGCCATGGCGCCGCCTGCTTTGCCGCTTTGAACACGGGCAGCTTCCGAGCTCCGAGCACGCCGCAGCTGTGGTCGAGGCCCGTGGCGTTTCCGCCCGATGGTTCGGTCATACATATGGCCACATCCAGCAGCGAATGGCCCAATCCGCTGACCGGTTGTCATGGCTACGTGTTGCCGGCGGGCTTACCAATTACACTTGAACTGGGTCATCTTCTCGTGCCTGAGTTAACCAGTTTTTCATTGAAGAAAGGTGATGGTGCCGATCCGGTTGAGGCATGCGCCTATAATGCCGCCACCTACGTCAACCCGGATGCGGTGGCGCAGAATGCGGCGCGCGCCGTTCTTAAGGATTTCGGCGCCATAGTTCTCGTGCCTCGGTACCCACTACAGCCGGGTCGATACGTGGTTTCGATAACGGCTGGACGCACCTATTCGTGGTCTTTCTCGCTATCCCCGGCCGGCGAATGAGGCCGAGCTGCGTCCGAAAACATAAACCCTTGCGCGCGGCTGCCTACTCGAATAGGTGAAAGATGATGTCTAGCGATTTATCTTTCACCGCCGCAACCCTGAGCGAGCACCCTACGCAAAAGCGTTGGAGTATGAGGCTACTCAAGGCCGGCTTAATCCTTTTAATCAACTCAACCTTCGCTCTGTCCTGCCATGCAGGGGGCGATTCAAAACTCGACGGAGTTCCTGTGCGACATACCGGACACTATGCAATCGTTAACACGGACCGGGGCAAAATCGTGATTGAGCTATACCCGGCGGAGGCCCCGAAGACCGTCGCCAATTTCGAGAAACTTGCTAGGGACGGCTTCTATGACAAGCTCACGTTTCATCGAGTGGAACCGGGCTTCGTCGTGCAAGGCGGCGACCCCGCAGGCAACGGCACTGGTGGCCCCGGCTATGAACTGCCGGCCGAGATCAGTCCTAGCGAGAAGCATGTCCGAGGCACCGTAGCGATGGCGCGTCGGGGTGATCAGGTTAATCCCGAGCGCAAGTCAAGTGGTAGCCAGTTTTACATTTGCCTTGCCCCGGCGCCCTTTCTGGATGGCCAGTACACCATCTTCGGCGGTGTCGTTGAGGGAATGAACGTGGTCGACAAGCTCAAAGTTGGTGACCACATCCAGCAAATTTCACTGGCCTCAACACTACCCTGAGTGAGCGATCATATGGATCCATCGCGAAGCGGGCACCGAACCGGGCCCTACTTCACAATTGATCTTCACACTCATACAACACGTGGCAGTGCCGACTCGAACTTGGCGCCGCGCGAATTGATTGAACGGGCGCAGGCGATCAGACTTGACGCGATTTGTATAACGGAACATGACAATACGTGGGATCTGAAGGAACTCGTTTCTGTTGCCGCGATACATGGAGTTGTCTGCCTGCGCGGCATCGAGGTGACCACCGAGTTGGGTCATGTTGGGGTCTTCGGACTGGACGAGTACGTAGGTGGAATCTATAAGTTGGACCAGCTACGCAAGGTGGTCGACCGGGCCGGTGGACTGATGATCGCCAACCATCCTTTCCGTTATAAGCTTGACCCGCGGTTTTCGTTCATCAATTCGGATCACCAGACCATCGACATCGAACATCCGGAGAGGGCAGCCAGGCTTGAGATAATTGAAGCCTGTGACGCGATCGAAGTTTTAAACGCAGCCTGTTCCGAAGAGGAAAATTTATTTGCGCTCAAGGTGGCACGTGCTCTCAACAAGGCCGAGGTGGGAGGTTCGGATTCCCATTCCGCCAATTCAGTAGGTGTGGCCACGACCCTGTTTCCTTCCAGGGTGTCAAGTGTAGATGATCTCGTGGCGGCGATCAGGGCAAGAGCGACGAGAGCCGGTCGCGGATTGCTCGACGGCTGCGTCAAGCCGTTTGATTTGCCCTGATCTTCTTGTCGAGTTGCTGGCTGTGGCCTGAAATTGTCGCCAACGGGTGCGAGGGTATTACCTCAAGCCGGCCAGTGGCTTCGTTCGCCCGTGGTCTGCTGATGATTTTTTTGAAACCGAAGCAAATTAAAGCGTGGGTTTGTCGGATTATGGGCTAGTCCGCCGAGTGAGCTAATCTTTTTGCAACCATGAAGTTCGGGCTTCACTATCAACTGCCCTGTGCTGAGTTCCAATCTCCGGTACAGCGTTATCGCGATACTTTGGAGCAGGCGGCACATGCCGAGATGCTGGGCTTCGAATCCGTGTGGCCTGTTGAGCAACATTTCGATCCCCAACTGTCGATCTTGCCGGCTCCTTTGCTGCTCTTGGCTGCCTTGGCGCAACGTTCTCGTAAGCTGCGGCTTGGTACCGCGATAGTGCTACTGCCCCTATCGCACCCGCTTCGAGTCGCCGAAGAGATCGCGACCCTTGATGTCCTTAGCAATGGACGAGTCGAGTTCGGGGTGGGGCGCGGTTCATTGCCCGAGCATTTCAAAGGATTCGGTGTTCAACAATCAGAGAGCCGCGAGCGCTTCCTGGAAGCTCTCGAAGTAATAAGGCAGGCGTGGACCGGCGAGCACGTCTCCTACCGGGGACGTTTCTACCAAATCGAAAACGTGGCTGTCGTTCCCCAGCCGGTCCAAAAGCCCTATCCTCCAATTCGAGTTGCGGCGAATAGCCCCGAAACCTTCGAGCTGATGGGTCAACTTGGATTGCCCATCTTTGTTGCTTCGCAGGTCAATCCGCTGCCCCGAATCGGTCAATATTTAGCGGTTTACCGGGCCGCTCTGGCGGCTGCAGGGTATCGCGATAATGAGCCTGAAGATGTTACGGTCTTGATGCCTACTTACGTTGGTGAGACCAGGGCCCAGGTCCGCAATGAGATGGAGCCCAGTCTCAGGCGCTGGTTGCGGGTGGTGACAGCACGCTACCAGAATCCCCACAGTGGTGCTCCCTCGATGCGTGAGCGGTTCGAACGGGTTCGGAGCATGACTTACGAGCAGGCTTCGGAAGTGATGGGCGTATTTGATACTCCTGAAGCGAGCGTCGAACGCCTGTCGCGACTGCGCGAAGAATTCAAGATGGGCCGCCTGATTTGCTGGTTTAATCAAGGTGGATTGGTCCCGCACCTGCAGGTGATGCGCGCCATGGAGTTGTTCGCCGCCAAGGTGATGCCTCACCTCAATTCAGACTGAAATAGTGGACGACGCCAATTCGCCGGCGATGGTATCCACGAACGAGGCTGGGTTATCGACATGGCCATTACGCTCAATCACACAATAGTTCCCGCTTATGACAAAGAGGCTTCGGCTCGCTTCTTTGCCGAGATTTTCGGGCTTGGATACGACGGTCCAGCCGGGCATTTTGCCCCCGTCAGGGTCAATGAGACCCTGACTTTGGATTTCGATAACAGTGAGCGCTTCGAGTGTCATCACTATGCGTTTCACGTAAGTGACGAGGAGTTCGACGCAATCTTCGCACGTCTGAAGAAGGCCGGAATAGCTTACGGCAGCACACCTTGGTCGCGCACGGATATGAAGCTTAACAATTGGCGTGGTGGCCGGGGACTTTATTTCTGCGACCCCAATGGCCATGTCCTCGAGATTCTGACCCGGACCTGAAGTCGACAGCTCGGCCTCGAGGCGCGTTAGCTCTCGCTTGCGACGCTGACCGGCAATCCAGCGGCCTTCCACTGCGGGTATCCCCCTTCAAGCCGCCACGCCTTGAAGCCGTGCTGGCGCAACCGCGCTATTGCCTCGTATGAGAGGACGCAATATGGGCCCCGACAATAAGCCACGATCTCCCGCTCTCGAGGCAGATGCCATAGTCGGTCACTCAGTTCGGCGAGCGGTATATTTATCGCGCCGGGCAAATGACCTGCGGCGAACTCCTCTTGGGGGCGAGTATCAATCAATGTAACCGTGCCCTTGCGTATCCGCCGCAACAGTTCCTTGTGCGAGATGGGTTCAAGTCGATCGCGCTCCCGAAAGTAGCTGTTAAGTACTTTCTCAGCGGCGCCGAGATTGTGCTCCGTCGAACGGGACAGCTCCGCCAGCAGCATCATCAGCCGCAAATCGGACAACTGATAGATTACGCGTTTACCGCGCCGCCGTGCGACCACCAAGCCGAAGCCCCGCAGCTGTTGCAGGTGCTGTGAGGTGTTGGCCACGGACAGCCGCACGAGCTTCGCCAGTTCCACAACGCTGCGCTCCTTTTGGGCCAGTAACTCGAGCATCTCCAGCCGGTGGGCGGAGCCGAGCGCGCGTGCGAGAGCGGCCATGCACTCGAACATCTGCCGCTTGGGGTTCTCGCTTAGCATTGGTTATTCGGCCTGTTGTTTGGATGGTTCAAGAAATAATTGACGGTTGGAACTTAATCAAAAGAACTCGGTGAGCTGGCGTCGGAAAAGCTCATGCAGTTGTCGTGGCGCTGTGCCCGATAGCTGAGAGAGCCCTTTGGGACTCCGCGCGCTTCGACTAGAAGGTCGACTCGCCTGGCCAAGCAGAGCAAGCCTCTAACGTCGCTTAATGCTCCCTACGAGCGGCTCGCTCATTACGCGACAATGAGCTACCGTCGTTGAATGGAGCTTTCAGCCCATAGCCTCTCATTGTAACCTAAACACAAAATATAGGACCATAGGCTATTTCTATGGGAGCTGATGAGCATCATCGTCACAGTGCCCATGCGCACTTGAGAATCGCCGTCTTTACCGCGAGCGACACACGGACTCCTGAGACCGACGAGAGTGGGAGGCTGATCAAGGAGATGCTGCAGAATGCCGGTCATACCGTAGTACATTACGAGATTCTCCCGGACAGCCCGGAACGAATTCGGCGAGCAGTGGCTGACAATCTTGCTGCCGTCGACGGTCTTATCTTTACTGGCGGCACTGGGATTGCGCCGCGCGATTCGACCATTGAGGCTTTGCGGCCGTTGCTCAGCAAAGAACTGGACGGTTTTGGAGAACTATTTCGAATGCTCTCGTATCAGGAGATCGGTTCTGCAGCCATGATGAGCAGGGCCCTGGCCGGAATCAGCCACGGCAAAATCGTTGTCGCCTTGCCCGGTTCGCCAACTGCCTGCAGGTTGGCCCTCGACAAGCTCTTGCTGCCAGAGCTCGGCCACATGCATTCTCTGATCAATTCATGACGCATTCGGCGCCTCGCCTGCGGCTCTGCGAGAACGAAGATTTCAACCAACAGTGCTGTTGCGCGGGAGCGGTCGCACGGCGAAAATAGCTCAGGCGGGCGAATGACAGGTAATTTTACCGGGTAGGGAACTGTCCCGTGTGTTATCCACGTGCGGATGAAATCGCATCCTTGAACAAATGAATCGATTGACGTTGAAGTTTTTTGCGACTCTACGCGAACGCATGCGGACCGCGGAGCTACGCCGAGAATTTCCCGAGGGTATGACAGTGGGCGAGATTTGGGACGGTCTCGTTCGCGAAATTCCCGCCCTGGGTGCTCAGGACGAACGCATCGCCTTTGCGGTCAATCATGAATACGTAAACCGCGACTATCGGCCGGCCGACAATGACGAGGTCGCCTTTATTCCGCCTGTCAGTGGCGGTGTCGATGCGCCCTGGGTAGGTTCGATTTCGATCAGCCATCAACCGATTGATGTTACACAGTTGGAGCAGGAGGTCGCCGACCCCGGTGCAGGGGGAATCGTAACCTTCGCCGGGACCACTCGGTGCCGGAACGTTGGCCGTCGCGTCCTTCGGCTGGAGTACGAAGCGTACGAACCCATGGCGCTGGCGGAGATGCGCAAGCTTGCTTATGAGGCTGGCCAACGCTGGCAAATCGTGCGGATTGCCATTCGTCATCGCATCGGCATCGTTGAAGTCGGAGAGACCTCCGTCGCCATCGCGGTCTCCGCTGCCCATCGTGCCGAAGCCTTTGAGGCCTGCCGCTTTGCTATCGACCGGCTCAAACAAATCGTCCCCATATGGAAGAAGGAATATTTCGAAGGCGGTGAGGTTTGGATCGGATGTCAAACGTCTCATCCGCCCGAACTGGACTAGTTGCTCGGGAGAAAACCCTCACCTACGGAGTTTAGCGGATCGAGTGAACGTGTTGTCGAAGCTCCAGCAGGTCTGGTCGCAGTCGAAGTGCAACTTTTCCACCAGGGCCTGCGTTTCACGTTGTGCCACGTGTATACTGCAATCAGTAAACCTGTCGAGTACAGTAGATTGAACCAAGGAGGTTCGGTGCAGGGCGCTCTTCGTCGCGGCGCTTGGGCCGAGCGGCCAACCTACCATACCCAGGTCAACCCCATGCTCCCCAAAAATACCTCTGTTGAAAAAGTGATCCTGGCTGAGCCGCGTGGTTTCTGTGCCGGCGTGGATCGGGCGGTGGAAACGGTGCGCAGCGCTTTGCGCATGTTCGGCGCGCCTCTCTACGTACGCCATCAGATCGTTCACAACCGATTTGTGCTCGAAGCACTCGAGCGCGAAGGCGCGATCTTCGTAGAGGACCTCGACCAAGTACCTGAGGGACAGCGCGTTATTTTCAGCGCCCATGGCGTGGCACCGAGCGAATGGGATCGAGCGCGGGCCCGCCGGTTAAGGGTGATGGACGCGACCTGTCCACTGGTTACCAAGGTTCATCTGGAAGTTGAGCGATACGCCAACGAGGGTCGTACCGTCATTCTGGTTGGTCACGCAGGCCATGAAGAGGTGAAGGGGACGCTTGGGGTTGCTCCCGGCAGAGTATTGTTGGTTGGCACCGTCGAGGAAGCCGAAGCACTGGAGCTCCCGGACTCGAATCGGGTTGCTGCCGTCACTCAGACCACTCTTAGCGTTGACGATACCAGCGAAATCATGGCCACGCTGAAGCGCCGCTTCCCGTCGATTGTGACGCCTAAAACCGATGATATCTGTTATGCGACCCAGAATCGCCAAAACGCTGTGAAAGAATTGGTTGCGGTCAGCGACGCGATCCTGGTGGTTGGTTCGCGTCAAAGCTCTAACGCCAATCGAATGGTTGAGGTGGCACGGATGCGGGGCGGGCGCGCCTATCTCGTGGATTCACTCGCGGACGTGCAACCGTCAATGTTGACCGAGGTGCGTGCCCTTGGGCTGACTGCCAGCGCTTCATCGCCTGACTGGTTGGTAGAGGAGATCGTTGAAGCCTTTGTTGGCAGAGGCGCGGCAGTTGAGCTACTAAAACTAAAAGAAGAGCGGATTCATTTTCCGCTCCCGAAGCCGGCTGAAAACTGACAGCCGGCGGCTGAATAAGTCTGCCAGCCGCCCGCGTAGCTTTAGCCTGCAGCAGGTCCACCCCTGCGATCAGCTTGACTGTGACGCAAACGCTTGTTCGATCCGGCGGGCCAACTTGATGTCCTTTTCCGTCACGCCGCCCTCACTATGAGTTGAGCAGACAAAAGTCACGCGAGTGTAGTTGATGTGCATGTCCGGATGGTGGTCGGCCTCTTCGGCCATTTCGGCCACTCGCTGCACAAAACTGATCCCATCCATGAATTCCCGGAAGCGGAATAGCTTGGATAGTGACTTGTCACGGTATTCCCATCCGGGAAGCGACTTCAGTTCGTCCCTGATCTCCGCCTCGCTCAGCGTTGCCATCACGCGACCCTCCGGCGGTGGCTTGTGAAGAACAGTGGAACTATATTAAAGGATCGACTGAGATTGCGCCATCGGAGCCTCAAGGTCAGTACAATCCTTCCTTGATGGCCTGCAACAGGAGTAATAGTGGAAAAGCCGAATACGCGACAAGCGATTCGAATGACTGAACGTGAGGCGTGGGCATGGTTGGAAAAGGGCGGTAATTGTTCACTTGCCACCATCGACCGGGACGGCTATCCACACATCGTCGCGATGGCCTACGCAATTGAGGACGGGGACATTGTAATGACGAGCTTTGCCAAAGCGCAAAAGGTCGTCAATCTGTACAGGAATCCGCGGGCCGCCGTTATGGTCGAGAGCGGCAGGAACTACCATACGTTGAAGGGCGTGATGGTGCGAGGACGTGCGGAGATAATCGCCAATACGGAAAAAGTCCTGCACGTGCTCGACCTGATCGGACGGCGGCTTACGACCGGCGACGGCAAGCAATCCCACCGAGATCAGGCTGGGGTTGGCGACCCAATATCAGAGCAGGCACGGCGTCTGGCGTCGAAACGTGTCGTGATCCGGCTTCATCCTGAAAAGTGGGCGAGTTGGGACCACTCCAAATTGCCGCCAGGCAAGTATTGATGATGATGGTTGTTACACGCGGACTTAAGTGACACTCGGTGAAGAAAATGCCCAAGTACGTCACGGAAGAAGCAAAGCAGCAGATCGGCAAGGTTAGCGAGACTCGCACCTATGAGATCGAACGCGGCGCGATCCGCCGGTTCGCTGAGGCCATCGGCGATCCGAACCCGCTATTCAACGATGAGCAGGCAGCCCGAAAAACGCGCTTCGGCGGAATGATAGCACCTCCAACTTTTTGCCGTTCGCTTGGGGCGCCGCTGCTGGACGTAAAGTTAAACATGCCGCAGTTTCGAGGTTTGGACGGAGGCTCAGAATGGGAATACTTTGAGCCCATTCGGCCCGGGGATCGTATCACGGTTCAGAGCAAACTTGTGGATTTGCGCGAGACCGAAGGGCGGCTGGGGCCCATGGTGTTTATAACTACCGAAATCACGTACACCAATCAGTTCGGCGAATTGTGTGCGATCCAGCGTGCCACGGGAATCCGCTATTAGGCGATCAAAAATGGCATCGAAGCAGATCTATTTCGAGGATGTGGAAGTTGGCAGTGAGATCCCTCCACTGGAAAAAGAGCCGACCACGCAGCAATTGGTAAAGTACGCGGGCGCGTCCGGGGATTTCTATCAGATCCATTACGACAAAGATTTCGCAATCAAGAACAATCTCCCCGGGGTTATCATCCATGGCGCGCTGAAGAATGCCTTTCTGGGTCAGCTTATGACCGATTTTGCCGGCGAACTCGGTTGGCTGCGGAAGCTGTCGGTCCAGTATAGAGGAATGGATCAACCTGGGTCGAAGGTGGTGTGCAAAGGGCGAATAACCCGCAAATACGTCGAAGGTGGTGACCACTTGGTCGATTGCGAGATTTGGCTCGAGAACAGCAAAGGCGAGAAGACTACACCGGGCAGTGCAACGGTTGTGCTCCCAGTGCGCAATTCTTGACCATCGTGGCATTACTCGCCGATTGACGGGCCTCGACCTGAAATAGGGCCCCACACCGTGAAACGAAATCCTCGCGGATTAACAGTATGACGCGCCGGTTTCCGCCTCGTTCGATCGAAGCCAAAGACGTCTTGCGCGGACGGGTCGAACCTAATTTCGTCCGAGTCTTAACACGACTGCTGGCCGCGCATGCAATGGCGGAAAAGCTCACCGCGATCGGTTACCAGCGAGCCCTGGCGGCAACCGATCGGCCCGCGTTAGCTGCTGTGATTCGCAAGACCCTGGCGGAGGAGCAAAAACACTCGAGGCTCGTCTACGCAGCCCTCGCTGAGCTCGGGGTTTCCGAGACGCAAGCCGATCGTCTATTGCTCACGGCGCTCAAAGCGCCATCCTTCGCAGCTCCTAGACGCTTCGCCGAGCGCGCTGCAGGCGAACTCGACCTGGTTATGGCGACAATTAGCCTCGACATGACGGGATTGATCATGATTGGGATCAACTACAAGGAATCGAGCTACGCCCCCCATGCACGTGCGGCCGAGACGATCGTGGCGGAAGAGGAGGAGCATCAACTGTTCGCTTCGAGTGTGTTGCAGGACGCCGCCCGGCGCTTCGGAGTCGATGCCCTTAATGCCGCGTTGCGCGAATGGCTACCCGATGCGGTGAACTTTTTCGGTCCGCCCGGGAGCGGTTTTACCTTTGACTGTATTACTTATGGTCTTAAAGAGCGCGATAATGGGGAACTGGCAGAGCTCTTCGTTAGCATGTTGGAACGCCAGGCCCGGCAAGCGGGGCTAAGTTTACCTGGGTTAACAAAGGATTACCCACATGCACTGGCCTCCTAGCTCGGAACCGGAATCGCTGCCGCGAGAACTATTCGACCCGCTGCAAAATGACCACGCGGCTGTGATGTCTTAACAATAAATCGTGCCGCAACCCGCCCATCAGGCTTTATCACGTACTATCGTCTGACCCGCGTGCACCGGTGAGGCTCACGCACGAAGAGCACTCAGGGTCTATTAGTAAACCGCTATGTGATGCGCGGCTATAGTACTATTCAGTATTAAAAGACCAAGAGCTATAGTCAGAATAGTCAATGGCGCTCCTACCTTGAAATAGTCCCAAAATGCTATCGTGACGCCTCGCGCTTGGGCCAGTTGAGCCACGATTAGATTGGCTACTGAGCCAAGAAGCGTGAAGTTGCCGGCCAGCGTGGACGTCATTGCGATTGTTAGCCAGCCCGTTTGCTGGTTCGGAAACGAGCTCACAAACGGTTTGAGAGCCAGCACTGCCGGAACATTGCTCACCAGGTTCGAAAGAACTGCGGTTACCAGACTTAAAACCGTTACATTATGCAAGTGGAGACGACCGATCGCTGCAAGGACAGGTCGAGTTAGTACGCTCCGCTCAACGCCGGCAATTACGATGAAGAGACCAACGAACATTAGCAATAGAGTCCATTGAATCTCTTGAAAGACCCGGGCACAGTCAATTCTGCGATTTAAAAGCAACACCGCGCTGGCGGCAATCGCGGCGCGAGCGGGTACGATGCCGGCAAAAAAGGCACTGATCATACCGGCACATGTCAGGCCTGAATGAATCATTTGGACTTTGTTGGCTCGCACCATCGGCAGGTCGTCGTCCAATCGATCCCAGCACCATAATTCGGAAGGGTAGGCCAGCATGATTATCAATGCGGTCACAACCAGACCGAGCCCCGCGATCGGCCATAAAGCTCGAACGAACCCCGCGTATGAGATATGCGAAAGGGTCCCAATTATCATGTTCTGCGGGTTGCCAGTAATGGTCGCAACGCTACCAACGTTGGATGCCATTGCAACCGCCAACAGGTAAGGAATAGGGTTCCTGTTCGCCCTCACGGCCAACTCCAGAACCAGCGGGGTGACCGCGAGACAAATCGCGTCGTTCACTAGAAAGGCCGAGAGGATTCCGGAAAAGACCACGATCGCGCTTAAAAGTATTGGCGGGTGCCGCGCATGTCTTATGATGGTCCTGCTCGCGAAATCTAACAAACCCGAAAGTCTCAGGTAGGCCACCACGATCATGACTCCAAGCAACAACGTGATGGTGTCGAAATCGATGGCGCGATAGGCGTCCGGTAGCGGGAGCAGCCCAACTGCGATCATGAGGCTGGCACCGACGAAGGCTGCACCTGCGCGATCAAGCTTGAATCCCGGCAGACGGCCTATTGCGACCGCAAAATAGGTGACACCAAAGATCGCGACGGTTGCGATTTTAGATAGTTTCGTTACTATCACGCGAATTTTCAGAAGTCAGCGTTTGATGGTTAGAGTATAATAAGCGGAGCGAGCCCCTTCACTAAAGCAACTAATCACATTGATGCGGTTCGGCGAGGGAATGAAGTTCGAGCGGCGAGCCTCGGCCTTAGCAGAACCTGGAAGTTCATTTACGGTGTCCTCTCCGAGCGCGGGTCTTTAAAGGTATGGTAACTGCAACGGGATCCGCGTGCGAACGCAAGAGACCGCTCAACGACGGGTCCTCACTTATTGTCAATCACCTTCATCCCACGTTCGAAGAGCGGCAGACTACCAAAATCGAAAACGTGCTCCCATTGAGCTGCTGCCTAGGCCACCACGCGGCTGACAGTTAGTTACCGGTGGGCTATCTATCAACTAACCCTCGAATGAGGGGCCCATAAATCCCGACGGAGGGACCGGGAGAATCCGTCCCTGTTGCTCGAGCTGTTGGCGCCCAGCCACGCCACCGGCGGTGGCTGCTCCGTCTACCACCATCGCTTGCCCGGAGACCCATTCGGAATCATCGCTGGCCAGGAAGAGCGCCATCTTCGCGATGTCGTCGGGATGACCCGCGCGCGGGATCGGCTGGGCCTGTGCCAGACGCTCTTCAACGAGTGGCGCGAGGTTGGGCTGAGTACGGGTGAAAATTGGCGTGTTGATCCCTCCTGGGCAGATGCAGTTCACGCGGATGCGATCCTTTCCGAGCTCTACTGCGGCGGAGCGGGTTAAACTTATAACTGCCGCCTTTGCTGCACAGTAGGGATGAAGTCCCGGATAACCACGCAGGCCAGCGATTGATGCAGTCGAGATAATGGAGCCGCCGCCGCGCTTGCGCATTTCGGGAATTGCGTGCTTCATTCCCAAAAAGACACCGCGCAGGAGCACGGCCAGGGAACGGTCCCAGTTCTCAACCGAGATTTGTTCGAGCGGTCCAAGCGCACCGCCAAGACCAGCGTTATTGTAGATAATGTCAAGCCCGCCAAATTCCGCGACGGCACGCGCGATCATTGCTTTGACGTCCGCTTCCGATGCGACGTCAGTTTTCTGAAACACGGCGCGTCCACCATTCTCTTTGCATTCGCGCACTGCTGCCTCCCCGCCTTCGACGTTTAAATCGCCAATCACTACAGCCGCCCCCTCCGCGGCAAAAAGGACAGCCGTGGCCCGTCCGATGCCGCTCGCAGCACCAGTGATTGCTGCTACCTTGCCGGTCAATCTACCCATTGTCGTTCGCCTCGCTAGCGTCTGTCAGTATGATTCAATCGCGAGTTAATCATCAAAACTCTTCCGAACACAGCTGCCTGTCCTCATCGCTCAGCTAAACCAACTGCTCGCCTTGAGAACCGGAATGTATACCCGGTCGCGATAAAGAATCCAATTGTCCGGCAGGACTCACACTGGAATTAACACAACCGCTCGAGTGATCTGTTGTGTGGTACCGCCGAGTCTCACCGCCAGCTCAGCGGAGCCCAATCGCCGCGACTGCTATGCATGTCATCAGCTACATTGTCGCCGATTGCTGTCCATCATCCCACTTGTTCATTCTCTGCTGCGCGCAGGAACGTTGACATCGCAACGATCTAAGCGACAGCCTTGTCGTAATTATGCAAACGCTGTTGCAGGACGATCCGCATGATCAGCGGCTGCTTGCCAACTCACATCCGCCGGACTGGCGCAATCCACCGATTGCCAAGCGCTATAACCTGGCTGTAATCGGGGCCGGTACGGCGGGGCTCGTCTGTGCTGCTGCCGCGGCCGGATTGGGAGCCAAGGTGGCCTTAATCGAACGCGAGCTCATGGGTGGCGAGTGCCTCAACTCCGGCTGCGTACCATCGAAAGCTTTGTTGCGAGCGGCGCGGGCATATGGGGATGCGACTCGAGCCGCAGAATACGGACTCACCGCATCGTCCGGGGTCGGGATCGACTTCGCCACGGTGATGAAGCGGATGCGCCGAGTGCGAGCCGAACTTAGCGAGAAGGACGCCGCAAGCCGGCTGCGAAGTTTGGGAGTGGACCTGTTTTTCGGAGAGGGCCGTTTTGCCGGTCCCGACTCAATCGAACTCATGGGGCAGACCTTGCGCTTCAGCCGCGCCGTAATCGCGACCGGCAGCCTTTCTGCTTCTTTGCCCATTAAGGGTTTGACCGAAACCGGCTTTCTCACGAACGAGACCATTTTTTCGCTGAATACTCTACCCCGCCGGCTGCTCGTGGTAGGTGGCGGGCCGAACGGCTGCGAGTTAGCGCAGGCATTCAGCCGTTTCGGGTCACGGGTCACGCTGCTCGAAGCTGAACCTTCCATTCTCCCGCGAGAAGACGCGGATGCGGCGCAAATAATCAGAAAAGCCCTTCTGCGCGAGGGGATCAAAATCATTGAAAATTGCCGGATTCAACAAGTACGGCAGTCCGCAAACGAGCGATTTGCCTGCGTGGCAGCAAACGGAATCTGTCGCGAGATCGCTTTTGACCAAATCTTTCTGGCGGTCGGTCGACTTCCCATGGTTGAGGGGCTGCGCCTGGAGGTGGCCGGCGTTCGCTATGACCGACTCAAGGGTGTGTTGACGGACGAGCGGCTGCGCACGAGTAATCCCCGCATCTTTGCGGCGGGCGACGTCTGCTCAGTCTCTAAGTTTACGCATCTGGCGGACGCGATGGCTAGAATCGTCGTCCGCAATGCGCTGTTTCGCGGCCGAGAAAAGCTGAGCGCTCTGACCATTCCCTCCTGCATTTATACTGATCCCGAGGTTGCCCACGTGGGACTCTATGAACATGAGGCGCTGGAACGTCGCATTCCTGTTGAGACTTTTTTTCAACCTTTGGCGGATGTTGACAGAGCGATAATTGATGGGGAGACAGAGGGCTTTTTGAAGATTCACGTCCGCCGCGGCACTGACCAGATCGTCGGTGCGACATTGGTTGCGAAGCACGCAGGAGAGACCATTTCAGAGCTGACGATGGCGATTGCTGCTCGAATAGGGCTCAAGGCAGTCGCCCGCATTATCCACGCGTACCCTACGCAGGCTGAAGCAATTCGCAAGGTTGCCGATAGCTACAACCGTTCACGCCTGACACCACGAGTTCGATGGCTACTTGGCAAGTGGTTCACATTGACTCGCTGATCTAAACTGTGCTGGAAAACTTCCGCCCACGACTTCCTCTCTTTCTGGTCTATCTCGCGCCCGGCGGCTTTGGACTGAGGCTACAGAACCGCGGCGTCGGTTTATCCCCAAAAGGCACCCCGGCATTTGCCGCCTGGCGTTAAATTGTGGCGGACGGGGCTTGGCGCGTCACGCGTTCCTGATGGTCAAACCCCCGTCAACAGGTATGACCGCGCCGGTTATATACGAAGCCGCAGGAAGGCAGAGGCTGAACGTGATGTGAGCCACCTCTTCGGGATAGCCGTATCGTCTCAATGCTGTGCGACGCCGCGCGAAGATTTGCTTGTGCTCCTCCGGAATTGACTCAGTCAACGCAGTGCGAATGGGTCCTGGGCATATACAGTTGACGGTGATTCCTTCGGGTCCGAGATCGACTGCCAGAGCCCGCGTCAAGCCGATTACACCGGTCTTCGCCACCACGTAAGGGGCGTTTCCCGGCGTTGCGCCGAGACCCTCGGTGGACGCAATATTGACAATCCTTGCGGCATCAGATTTGCGCAGAAACGGCAGCGCAGCTCGAATCAGGACTTGGTGCGCAGTGAGCAGTCCGGCGAGAGCACGTTCCCACGTCGCGTCAAAGCGTTCATCGTCGAGCGGACGAAAAGCCCCGAACCCGGCGTTATTCACAATGATATCGAGGCGGCCGAAGTGCTCGGCCACGTCCGCTACGACGCGCCTGACTTCGCTGGTATCGAAGACGTCCAGATGCCATCCGTGGGCGTTTCCTCCCGCTGCCCGAATTTCCGCGACCACGGTCTCGATTCCCGTTCGATTAACATCTGTTACGGCTACAGCAGCACCCTCCTGGGCAAACAGATGAGCGGTCGCGCGCCCCATTCCGCTTCCAGCACCCGTGATTAGGACGGCCCGACCTTTAACTGAGCGCTCAAGTTTTCGAATCGGTTCCAAGTTAAGACTCCTCGGTCCAGCATACGCATAAAGTCGACCGGTCGAAACCAGGTTGATCTTACGAAGGTCGCGGCCTCACCTGCTCGAGTGAAACGGCAGAACGCGGCGCCACGCAGAGCAATGAGGCGACCGCACCTATAACGCAGATCGTGCCACAGAGCTCATAACCAGCTGTGTAACTGCCGGTTAGATCGGTCACCCAGCCGACAATTTGCGGACCAATGAAAAGCCCGAAAGTCAGAGCAAAGCCAAGCCATCCGAACAAGGTACCGAAGCGCCTCAGGCCGAGCGTTTCGGCGGTAACCAACGGACCCAGTGCAACCGGCGAAGCGCCTGCGATGCCGACGATGACAAGCCAAAGCACCAGGATTGACGGCCGCACCGCGTTCAGCAAAAGCGGTACCGAAAGCGCTATCATGGCGAAACCGAGTGCGAGCGCATTTTTGCCTCCAATGCGATCGCCCAAGGCACCCATCGCAACTTTGCCGACCGCTGCCATTCCCAATACCGTACTTACAACCAACGTCGCGGCGCGCAGGCTATAATGCAAGCCTTCGAGGAAAGCAACGAGATGATGGAAGGTGCCGCCCGCGGCTAATCCAAACGAGAGCTCGGCCAGTGCCAACATCCAGAAGGCGCGGGTTCTTAACGCCTCTCCAATTTCACAGCCAGGCAACTCGTCCCCTTGCGAGCTCACGGATTGCGAACCCGTGTCAGCTGGCCGGGTGCGCACCACCAACAGTAGCAACGGGACCACGAGCAGCAGTGCTGGAGCTGCTATTAAGAGGTATCCCGTCCGCCAACCGTACGCCGCGATCACGCTTCCAACTAGAAAAGTCATGGCCATTCCGCCCGACTCCATGCCGAAGGTGACTAGGCCGAGCGCCATCCCGCGGCGGTCGGGAAACCAATTTACGATGACGAGAGAGGCCGCGAGCCAGGTCGAGGCGCCGAGCCCGATTCCCAGCAGCACAACCGATATCAACAGCATCGCAAATCCGTGGGAATTGGCAGCGCCGAGCATGCCCAGAACCGCAATCAGGGCGCCGGTTCCCATTACCCAGCGCGCCTCCGCTCGGTCCAGCAGCCAGCCGGCAATCGGAGCCGAGACTCCCACTGCCAACGACAATGCACCAATAAGCGAACCGACTCGTGCGTGGCTCCAACCAAAAGCCTTCAACAGCGCGGCAAGAAAAATTGGACCAGTGTTATAGCCGCCACCCCAGAGAAAGAACAAGGCGACGAACAGACTTGCGGCTACTGCCCGCGCCTGGCGTTGTTGAACACCATGAAGTCGGAGCGGCTTAACCTCCCTAACCGCCTCCGGCTCCGTCTTGCTGGAAACTTCGGCCATATGAATTGGCTCCTGGATTGGTACAGGGAGGCATTGCGCCTCTTTTTGCTGGGTCGTCAGCTGCTATGCGTAAATTCGCCCATAGAAGTTTTCTTCGGCGCTGGCAAGACCTGGTCCGGAGTGACGTGCGGAGCTTGATCATGAACTTTTACCCGCCAAACGTCAAAGCGCGTCTTTACAAAGACCGCCAGCAGATTTTCCCTTAGTTAGCTGGCGCCAGCCGGACCGATAGTGTCCGTCTAGTGTCCGTCGAATCTGTCTGATGTTGACGATGCAGTATGGTCAAGCGCAGTCTCTTTCGGCGGCGTCGGCGTGCCAGAACCGGAGAGGTCATTGAAGGCGCTTGTCTCTGACCGATCGAGGAGCAAACAAGGCCGTCGCTGATTCGAAAAGCGAATGCTGCAGAAGGTACGGATTAGCAGAGCCTGTGGCTCAATGATCGAGGATGACGTTTAACGCGAAGCCATGCAGGCTTTTTGAAGCTAGGAGGCCCGAGCAATGGCAATTATGATCACTGGCGGGACGGGGTTTCTGGGCTCTTATTTGACCCGCTATCTGGTTCTTGAAAAGGGCATTTCAGGAAAAAATTTGGTCCTTTTCGACCGCTATCCCAACCGCGACAGGATAGGGGAAGTGGCAAATGATGTGGTGATGTTGACTGGCGACATCACAGAGCCATCGGAAATCGCCGCGGCTATGAAGGCCTACGAGATTGACCAAATCTTTCATCTGGCGGCAATTCTCGGCGAGCCTGCCCCCGCCCAGGTCGTTTCATTCATGCGAGTGATGTGCGACGGCACCCTCAATGTCTTTGAAGCCGCACGTATTTTTGGGGTAAAGCGGGTGGTTTACGCCAGCTCGGTTGCGGTTTACGGTCGGGCGAGCTTTCGGGGCAAAAAAATCACAGATGAACTTGACGAAGATGATCCGCCGGCACCCACCACTTTCTATGGCATGTGCAAACTATATGCGGAAAATCTTGCAGCGCTGTATAGTCGCCGTTTTGGCCTGGAGACAGTAGGATTGCGCCCGACCTCAGTATTCGGACTCGGCCGCGGGGCGCGCGGCTCCTATGCCAGCGGATTGTTACCACCTCAGGATGTCCATTACATGGTGCTTCCCGAATTGGCCGCCCTAGGTCAGCCGGTTGAAATGCCACCTGACGATACGGAATCGGATTGGATTTATGCCGCCGACGCGGCTGAAGCGTGGTATCGAGCGATGACAACTCCCAACCCACCACGAAGAGTCTACAACTTGGCAGCCGAACGGCGACGAATGGCAGACATCACTGATCATTTGCGGAAACTGCTGCCTGATGCCCACATCACGGTGTCGGAAAGACGCGTTCAAACGACGCCCAATATGAACACGACCAACTTGAGACGAGACCTGGGATTTAAGCCTCGCTACTCCGTGGAAACCGGCATGATCGACTATCTCAACATGGTTCGCAAGTCCGCTGGCCTGCCCCCGGTAAGTGAGTAAGGGTTTGGCAAAAGACCAGTCGAGCGTCGGAACCCAGGGCGATTCAAGGAATCGTTACTGATGATCGGGAGAGTGACCGAGCGGTTGTGGCACCAGGCCCAAGCGGATCTGGTGCAATCAGTCGCTATCTTGGCTACCATGGACTGGTCTTTTTAGCCCTTGAATGATCTCTCTGGTTGTGGGCTGCGCGGAGGATCTCGATACAGTTCGCGAATCCGGCTTGCAGTACGGGCCCGATCTACTGAGCAGTGCCGCTTGTTCGATGCCGATTAAATACCTTTCGCTGGTTCAGGCAATAGCTCTTTTCGTGGGACGAAGGTGTTGGCAGGCGGCTGTTGTTTTCGATGGGACGGGAAACCTCGCCAATCTAACGGGAGCAGGGAAGTGCCATGAGTGAACAGATTGTTCCTTTTCGAATCGCGGCCACAGATGAACAATTAGACGATCTAAAGCGCCGCTTACGGAATACGCGATGGCCGGAGCGTGAATGTGTTGACGATTGGTCGCAGGGCCTGCCGCTGGCCTACGCTCGAGAGGTCGTAGCCTACTGGTTGGAAAAATACGACTGGCGGGCGCGTGAAGCCCTTCTCAATCGATTCCCGCAGTTTAAGACGCAAATTGACGGACTCGGCATTCACTTTATTCATGTTCGGTCTCCGTACCCCGAGGCCACTCCCTTGGTGATGACCCACGGATGGCCAGGTTCTATTGTCGAGTTCCACAAGGTCATCGAGCCTCTCACCAACCCTGTGCTGCATGGCGGGGAGGCCGTAGATGCATTCCATCTCGTGTGCCCTTCACTTCCAGGCTATGGCTTCTCAGATAAGCCGACCCGAACCGGATGGAAGGTTCAGCGCATCGCGAAAGCCTGGGCCCAATTGATGGCTCGCCTAGGCTACAAGCGCTATGCCGCCCAGGGTGGCGACTGGGGTGCGGTGGTGACTATGTGTCTGGGCATCCAAGACTCCAGCAACTGCCTTGGGGTCCACGTCAATATGCCGATTGCACCGCCCGATCCGTCGGCTCCGGATCTGACTGAGCAAGAGAAGTCTGCTCTCGCCAGCATTAAGTATTACGACGACTGGGACTCCGGCTATTCGAAGCAACAGAGTACCAGGCCACAGACGCTCGGCTACGCTCTTTGTGATTCGCCGGTCGGCCAGATGGCATGGATCCTCGAGAAGTTCTGGTCGTGGACAGATTGTAATGGGCACCCAGAGAACGTGCTTACGCGTGATGAGTTGCTTGATAACGTGATGCTGTATTGGTTAACGGGAACTGCGGCGTCTTCAGCTCGGCTGTACTGGGAAAGTTTCCGACGAATTCCAACTGAACCAGTGACAGTACCGGCCGGCTGCTCGATTTTCCCCAAGGAAATCTTTCGCACCTCGCGCCGCTGGGCTGAGAAGAGGTTTCCAAAACTGGTCTATTTCAACGAACTAGAGAAGGGCGGGCACTTCGCTGCATTCGAACAACCCGAGACATTTGTGCGCGAGATACGCAATTGCTTCCGGAAAATTGGACAAATGGGGCGATGAACGCGCGAATACTCATCCTCGTCACATTGCGTTCAGCCCGTACGAATCTGAGTCTCTCGACCTGACGCCTTCGTGGTGTTGAAGTTGACGACCGGCCTTCTTGCTTAGTCTCGTTCGTTCATTGAAGGCCGCCAACGCGGTGGTCTTCGGACAGTCTGCATAATCGATAAGGTTATGCGGATTAACTCGGCCGTATTCTCCTTCGAGGATCGCGATGATAGTATTTATAGATGCACTTCCGGCAGCAGTGGCTGTTGTTGATCCGGGCAACGGCAGCCACGTGAGCGCGAATGCAGGCTACTGATATCCTCCTGGTCAAAGGAATAGTTATGGGTGGGCAGAGACAGTCATCGTCCATACGACAACAGCGCGAGATGTCACGTAAACTAAAGGCAGCCGAAAAGCGAGCCAAGCGCCAAAGTCGCACAAGCGAGAAGTCTAAAGCTGGAACTGAAGGTTCGAGCCAGCGCTAAGCTGAACCGGGCTCGTTTTAGCGATCCGACCTGCCACAACCTGTTCCAGTGATCGGTAGAGGCTTGCACATTTGGAGTGTGGCTTGACAGCCGATTGAGGCTCGAGCGCTAACGCGCGATGAGTGGTCACGACGACCAAATCACGTCAGTAGTAACAGCGTTTGAGCAAAAAGCTCGCAACCTGGACATAAGAGTGATCGAAGTAGGCCGGCCGTGTTCACTTTTCTTTGGGATTGAGTTCGAGCAGCATCCTATAGGGGCGCCGTTGATGAAGGTTTTCGGATCTTTGGTGAGGCCTTAGCTTCTCGAAGTTCGACCCTCGAATGAGGGATAGTCGCACGCCGGTGAGGGCCCATATTCACGCATCGGCAGAGGGCTGCCGGCAACAGGTCAGCAGGGCTGCGGTGCCAAATTTAAAGCTGCTTTTGGCAACACCAGAGATCGTAAAAGCAAGCGGGAGACTCTGAGGAGCTATTTCGAATCTGCGTCTTGAGTATGACGATCTCCGAGGTCGCAACGAAAGATGTTGAGCAAGGCGATGCGCTTTCGGTCATAGCCGCGCCATTTGGCCGGGGGCACGTCCCCAGGTTCTACTCTGTAAAATCCCATATGTTCAAAGAGTGAGGCGGCGCGCTCTTCGGTCGTGCAAGCGAACAGATAATGCAGTCGTCGCCGTCGCGCTTCGTGAATGAGTTCATTGATCAGTTCTGCAGCAACCCCTCCTCCCTGGAAGCGGGTTAGGGTATACAGGGCCGTAATCTCCCCGGCGCGATCGCGACGGTACGGTTCTGTCAGCAGCGACGCCACTCCGGCCAAATGCTCGTCGCCGATCCGATATCCAAAGCACGACGGTAGCAGACGGGCAATTTCCTGGCGATTTCGTGAAAGCAGAAAACCTTCGTTTTGGGCCCGAATAATTAATGCCTCCACTTCCTCGAAATCATCAATGCTGATTGGTCGCGCATTGCCGTAGCCCCCTTCGGTGAAAATCGTCCCGGTTCCGCTAAAACTAAAGAGCTCCTCATAAACCTGGTCCGGTGCGACGAGACTTACCGAGGCAACCCCCGCATCTATGGCATGACGCGCGGCGCGCACCAAGAGCCGGCGATGAGCCGATCTGATACTCCTGAGCAGGCAGGCTACCCGCCCAATCTGAACGAACGAATGGCGGTTTCCGCTATTGTCAACAAGCCCTCCCGCGCGGTCGAGCAACAACAGCTTAAACACCCGAAGGCGGCCGGCCAACCGGTGTGCAAAAGAAACCAGGCTCGTCGGCTCCCGAGCCTCAACTTCAATCAAGACTATAGGATTGCTTCGGAGAGCTTCCCAGATTGCAGAGATTGCGGAATCTGGCGGATACGGACGGCTACGGATGCCCGCCGCGGGATTAAAACGTAGCGGGCCGCCGGTAGGCGCAATCCGGCCGAGCCGTCGTGTTAGATGCGTCATCGCCGCTGGTGACGCGGTTACGAGGCAGCGAGTTTGATTACGCCGAAGCTCGCGCAGGGTGCGATGAAGCGAACGAAGTTCAGCCGTTCGGTCGCCTGCAGGCGGAACTAAGGCGAATACCAGGCTTTTGCCGTAGAACTCCTCAAGATAAAAGTTCTTCTCACTGAAAACGGGAGGCAGAGCCGTCCGGTCCTCATTCATTCGCGTGATTCTGTCCTGGCCAGCGGAATGCAATCATCACGAGTGAGAAGTCGGTGCATCAATATCAGAAAAACCACCGAAACATCAGATTATAAGCACTCCGAGGTGACTCGTCTGCTGCGCTCGGGCAAAAGAGCGCGATCCCTGCGTCTTCAGCCCGAATGTTTCTCGATTTAATTAATTCTCCTGTTAAGCGATTTACTTGCGCCCATAGCATGGTTGAGCTAGGGTTATCAGCAGCTACGTGGGTGGGCCCAGGCGAGTAAATGCTATGGATTTGAGGCCTCGGCGCTTGACTTCTTAAGGCTATTAGTGCGACTGAACACTGAGAAGCTTTCAATCTAACGCGGAGATCGGCTTATGCCAGAATTCGACCTTGCTATCAAAGACGGGATGATCGTCGATGGAACACGCGCCCCGCGGTTCCGGGGCGATATCGGGATCAAGAATGGCCGTATCGCGAAAATCGGCCGCATACAATCGCATCAGGCCAAGAAGACGATTGATGCGAGCGGATTAATCGTCGCACCCGGCTTCATCGATCTTCATACGCACTACGACGCTCAGATCTTCTGGGATCCTTATCTCACCATCTCCGGATGGCACGGAATTACTTCGGTAGTGATCGGCAACTGTGGATTCGGCTTTGCCCCGGTGCATCCGAAGGATGTCGAGCGCGCAATGCTTACGATGGTTCGGACCGAGGCGATTCCGTTGCGTTCGATGAAGGCTGCGCTGAAGTTTGATTGGGAGACCTACCCGGAATTCCTCAACGCGGTCGATCGTCAGCCCAAGGGCGTGAACATTTTGCCATTTGTTCCAATGAACCCGCTGCTTGGCTACGTGATGGGCATCGAGGAGTCCAAGACGGGGCGCATGCCGACTGACGAGGAACATGCTCGTATGCGGCAGATCCTACATGAAGCAATGGACGCTGGTGCCTGTGGATGGTCGGCTCAGCGCTTGCCTCCTGACGGTCCTTCTTCCGTGCAGCGCGACTACGACGCCACACCGATGAACACCGACATCATGCATGACGAGACCTGTATCGAGATGGCGCGGGTGCTCGGCGAGCGAGGTGAAGGATTCCAGGAGCTGACACTCTCGACCTGGAATCCGAAGCAGGATGCGCTGTTCTTCGAAAAGCTCGCCGAGATCAGTGGCCGTCCGATCATGTTTGAAGCTGTCGCAACCCAGGATCGTTTCCCGCATCGCCACCGCAACACAATGAAATGGCTGGAACGCTGCCGCCAGCGTGGGTTGCCCGTTTATGGCCAGGGTGTTACGACGGATGCAGGGTTAACCTTTACCTTCGAAGACTGGAACTTGTTCGACGATTCCGACGCTTGGCGTGAGGCCACAACCGGAACAGTGTCGGAGCGGCGGGAGAAGCTGGGCGATCCGCGACGGCGCGAGGCTATGAAGAATCAGATGCCGCGCGAGAGCCTGATCACGAGCTACTTCGACGAAATCATCATAACCGAGTGCGTGAAGCCTGAGAACAAGAAATTTGAGGGCCTCACACTGCGCAAAGCTGCGGCCCAAACCGGCAAACACCCGGTCGATGTGATGCTGGACATCGCAGTCTCCGAGGATTTGAAGACCGAGTTTTTCGCTCCCGCCGTGAACCAGAACATGGAATTGATGAAAGAGCTGATTGACTATCCGTATCTGGCTTTTGGTGTGAGCGATGGCGGTGCCCACACGAAGTTCCTGACCGCTGGTCGGTATCCAACTGAGGGCATCATTAAGTATTGCCGCGACAAACAGTGGATATCACTCGAAGACATCCATTGGCGCCTGAGTGCGCTGCCGGCTTTCTGTTCGGGGTTCAAGGACCGCGGTTTCCTGCGAGAAGGTGCTCCCGCCGACATCGTGGTTTACGAACTGGATAAACTCAACGTGTTGCCGGTTGAGATCGTTCACGATTTGCCGGGCGATGAATGGCGACGGGTACAGCGCGCCGAGGGCTATCGGTACATCATAGTCAACGGAGAGGTTACCTTTATTGATGGCAACTGTACCGGTGCAACCCCGGGCAAGCTTTTGCGCCATGGTGTAACCGCCTAGGTCTAACGAACAGACAAAGATGGCAAAGGCCGATGGGTCGATCCCATCGGCCTTTGATTTTTTCCAGCACTGCGGCGCTTACGCGGGCCGCTGCCGGTAGCCAGGCTAAATCCTAAGTCGCCTGCAACACAGATCCGAAGACCCACGTTTTGCCAAAGAAATCATTTGACTTCGAAAAAGACCAGGCTTCTGACCTCAATGCTTTCGCGTGGAGCTGCTTGCGGAGAGGTCGTCGGATCGTCGATGGCCGTGTGCGCTGTGAAGCGGGCGCGTCCGTCTTCTGCCGAGTCATAGCATTTTAATAGGAGCACCTCGTCCGCCTGCATTTGCGGAAAATAGAACCAGCGGTGGGCAGGATTGAACGTCACCGAATACACCTCACCGGTTCGGTCCCGATATCGAAGATCGGTTGCGATGAAATCCTGCAGCGACATGCTGGTCGCATCGCAAACCGCAAGTGGGGATTCTTCCACTGGCCCACGAATCGGACGCCAGACATTGATTTCGGCGAACCGGTGTGCGAGCAAGCGCTCTGCTTCATCGGGCAGGAGATCCCGCACTCGCTGTGGGCCAGATTTTAACGTGTAGTCGTTATGCGCAAACTTAACTGGTTCGCGTGCTCCTTTTTCTCCTCGCTTGGCCATCAGCCGACACCGTACGTTGTGATCGAATACATGAACTCGGACGGCCCCTAAGATTTCCTTCAAAAGGCGCTCGACCTCCGGGTAGTACACTCTTCGGACTTCCTCGGGTTCATAGAAATTGACAACTTGGCTCCGATGGCGAACAAAAGTGAAGCCTTCACGGTCGAGCGCCAGCTTGTCGTGGAAGGGACGTCCATTGCGAATTTTAACCCAGTGCGTGGCCGTACGACCGGACCGGCCGGGTACACCGGGAGGAGGCTCATACAAATATATAACCGGCTTCTCGCTGCTGCGCTCGAGATAGTTGATTGGTGCTTCGAGGTAATCGCCGGTGCTGACCTTCTCACTGTTCATACTTCACTCCTAGATTACACCGAAGTCCCCGCGTTGCCCTGATTTTTTCTCGTGGGAGGAAGGATTGAAACACAAACAAGCAGACTCGTTGCTCTCTTCATGCTCGCGACAGTACACGAGCCGCGGCACGAGCCATGTACATTTCCTCATCTAATGGGACAACATAGACCGACACTGGTGATTGAGGTTCACTTATGAGAGCTTCGGTACCGCTGACACGACGGTTGCTCTGAAGGTCTATGCTCACGCCGAGTTGCGCGAGGCCCGAGCAAATTTGCTCCCGTACATTGGCAGAATGTTCGCCGATACCGCCACCGAAGACGATAGCGTCCGTGTGGCCGAGAACCGCCATGTAGGCGCCAATGTATTTCCGCACGCGGTAACAGAACATTTCGATAGCAAGAGAGGCGTATCGGTTCTGCGGAGCCTCCGCTTCGATTTTTCGCAGATCATCAGACACCGAAGAGACACCTAGCAGCCCAGATTGATGGTTGAGCATTCGTTCAACCTGATCCAGCGAGAGTCTTTCGTGCGCCGCCAGAAACGTGACGATGGCCGGGTCGATATCCCCGGAGCGAGTAGCCATCATGAGGCCCTCTAGTGGCGTCAGTCCCATCGAAGTATCGACTGAACGGCCTTGTCTAATGGCGGTAGCTGAGCACCCGCCCCCTAAATGCAGTGTTATAAGATTGAGCTTTTCAGGCGCGCAAGATCGCATTGCCGCACACCGCTCCATCATCCAGGCATGGCCGATGCCGTGGAAACCAAATCGTCGTATTCCGTAGCGCTCGCTCAGCGAACGGGGAATAGCGTAGGTGTGTGCCAGGGCTGGAATGGTCTGATGAAATGCGGTGTCGGTGATCGCTACCGACGGTATATTCCCGAGTCTGCTGCTGACGGCTCGCAGCACCGACAGGGCTGGGGGGTTATGTAGGGGGGCAAATTGAGATGCGTTTTCAAGCGCGCTGATTACTTTGTCGGTGACGAGAACAGGTTCTGTCACCTCGGTCCCACCGTGTACAATGCGGTGAGCGACGGCGTCAACGCCGATGTCGACCTGGTGCAGCCAGTCCATTGCGCGGATAGCCGCGCGCTGATGGTCGTGAATAGTCTCGGAGCCTTCGATTTTGTGAGCCGCTCCCGCGTTTAGCCGGACTGTTGTGACCGAGCCGATCTCATCAAAGGTTCCGCCTGCCAGGCGGGACACATTCGCTGACGCGGATCCGGGAACCTCGATGTCGAAAAGCTCGAATTTCAGCGATGAGCTGCCGCAGTTGAATACAAGGAGATGCATTTAACGTTGCTTGGACCGGCGCAGGATCGTGACAAACCCGTAAATTTCTCTTTTGCGAGTCTCTAGCCCGGGACAAGCAGCAAATTCGAGTTCTCGCTTAACGCTGGGTCACTACTACTAAGCTTCCCACGATCCAGGTCCTGCATCAACGCCCGTAGCTCGAGCTGCTTTCGTTCCATGCTCCAGTCGAGTTCTTCTGCCATCAGATTTGCGATCACGGGCCCTGAGGCTCGGGCTGCATCCGGCGCTACCCAGGCCATCGTTGTCCTGCGGCTGGTAAAGTCGCAGATTGTACGAGCGAATTCGTAGCGAATCGCAAATACGACTTCCGCCGCGATTGCCGACGAGCGGGGCCCTAACGACTCTAACAATTCCGGACGCTCGGTGGCGAGTCGGGCGACGAGCTCAGCACGTCCGCCATAGCGCTCGAGCAAAAGCTGGCGCGTTTCGAGGGAGAGCTGATTCAAGGAGTGACTTGTGATCAGTAGACAACGGGCACCTGGCAAAGGCGTGCTCGCTGTTGGCGACCGGCTACGACCATATCGCAAGATTCGCGTGACGCAATTGACCGCGCGAACAGCGATCTCGCGATGAGTAGTAAGTTTGCCGCCGGCCACAGTTAGCAGGCCGGAGGGACTTACTTCGATTATTACGTCGCGCCTGACATCTGAAGGGTGAAAATGCTTCGACATTGGAAGGCTGCGAAGACCCGCGAAACATGCGGTAATATCGCGGTAACGCAGGTGCACTCCCGGGAAGTGGTCATTGACGGCGTGCAGCAAATAATCGGCATCCGCCGTGTCGACTCTAACGTCATCGGCGCTCCCACTAAAATCAGCGTCTGTCGTTCCGATCAGCACGCAGTGGTCATAACGGATGAGAAAGATGATGCGGCCCTGCTCATCGGTCAGGACCAGCGAATTTTGCAAAGGTAGGCGCGACGAGTCGACCACCAGGTGAGCTCCCTTGGTTAGTCGCACCAGCCGTCGGCAGGTTTCGTCGTCCATCCGCCGAATTTGATCGGCCCACGGTCCCGTGGCATTCACGATAACGTGCGTACGAATTTCGAAGCGTTCGCCCGACTCGATATCGCGTACCCATAGGGTCCTGAGCCGGTCTTTGGTGCGTCCCAATTCGGTGACCGCAACGTAATTGGCCGCGACCGCGCCACAATATGCGGCGTCAAGCACGTTCTCCAAAGTTATTCTCGAATCGTCACCTTTTGCGTCAAGGTAGGTTACGCCACCTAGAAGTCCTTCTCGTTTCAGTGTCGGTTCATATTGACTCACCTGGTGATGATTGAGCCGCCGGTGTCTTTCGGGCGATGGCGTTAGCGCAAAGAGGTCGTACAAAATTAGACCCGCACTCACTGCTATCCGCGAGGGACGGCGGCTGTCATAGAATGGGAACAGAAACCTGATTGGTCGGACTAGATGGGGAGCGGTTAGATGACGTAGCCGTTCACGCTCCCGCAGCGCACGATAGACCAGTCCAAGCTGGCCCTGAGGCAGATAGCGCAGGCCTCCATGAATCAATTTTGATGAATGCGAGGAAGTTGCGCAGGCGAAGTCGCCTTTGTCCAAAAGCGCAGTCTTCAGCCCCCGCATCGCGGCATCCCGGGCGATCGCGGCTCCGGTGATGCCGCCACCAATGATCGCCACGTCGAAGGTCTCGGAGCGCAATCGAGCTATGTTGCTCTCGCGGTCAGTAGTGGGGTCAGTTGCTCCCGACTTTCGCAACGCTTCGCCTGCGGTACGCAACGGCCGAGGGCGCTATTCGCCAGAATCTTCTTGAAATGAGTAGCGTTCTTCGGCCCATGGATCGCCATGGTTGTGATAGCCGCGAACTTCCCAGAAGCCTCGCCGCTCTTTAGCGCAGAATTCGATGACCCGGACCCACTTTGCACTCTTCCATCCATAAAGCTTGGGCACCACCAATCGTAGGGGCCACCCATGGTCTGGATCGAGGTCCTTGCCATCGTGCCGATAAGCGAGCATCACGTCATCGTCGACAAATTCATGGATGGGAAGGTTGGTTGTGTAGCCGCCGTCGCAATGGATGAAGACATAGAGTGCTTCCGGCTTGGGCTTTACAAGTTTGACGAGATCGCTGACCTTTACCCCTTCCCAGAGGTTATCGAAACGTGACCAGGAGGTGACACAATGAAAATCAGAGGTCTGGCTCGAGATTGGAAGCCGGAGGAATTCTTCCCAATTAAGGCGGATAGGGTTTTCGACCAAGCCGCTGACGCGAAAATCCCATTTAGCAGGATTGAAGCGGGGCGTTGGTCCATAGCTCAGTACCGGAAAATTTTTGACCAGAGTCTGACCAGGTGGAAGTCGTATATCCTGCCTTTTTAGTTCTCTGGACTTCGCCATATGCTCAAATCAATACCCAACCACTCATCAGAGCGAAAGAGCTAAGCTGTTAATTGCCGTTCGAACTGGCGTGGCTGCTCCGAGCTGCCTTTAGACGCGCGCTTCTATCGAGCCTATCGCGCTCAGAATGGCATCCGTCATTTGCGTCGTGGTCGCGCTCCCACCGAGGTCCGGGGTCAACACGTGACCTGCGCGTAACACTTCGCCTACCGCTTGGCGGATCCGCGACGCTGCATCCTGGTAACCGATATAGTCGGCCAGCATGGCTCCGGAAAGGATAGCCGCAACTGGGTTGGCCACGTTCTTCCCGGCAATGTCGGGTGCAGTGCCATGAACTGCCTCGAAAATCGCTCCCTTCTGTCCATAATTGGCACCCGGCACCATTCCCAGCCCACCAACCAGACCTGCGCATAAATCCGAGACAATATCGCCATAAAGATTTTCGAGCAGCAATACATCGAACGCCCGCGGATTGGTCACCAGACGCATACAGGCCGCGTCGACAATTTGCTCATCATAGCGGACATCCGCGTAATCATTGGCAACACGCCGGGCGCATTTCAGAAACAACCCGTCCGAGAGCTTCATGATATTGGCCTTATGAATGGCGGTTACCGACTTGCGGCCGTGACGGCGAGCATAATCAAAGGCGAAACGAGCGATCCGCGTCGAGGCGCGCGCAGTGATCACTTTGACGCTTTCGACTACGCCGGGGGTGACCTGATGCTCAATTCCTGCGTAGAGGTCCTCGGTGCTTTCGCGTATTACGACCAGATCGACATCGCGAAACGGTGATTGGACCCCCTCAAAGCTGCGAATTGGACGTAGATTTGCGTAAAGATTAAAGGTCTTTCGCAGGTAAACGTTGATCGAACGGTAGCCTTGACCCACCTGGGTTTCCAAGGGGCCTTTGAGCGCAAGCCGTGTACGGCGCAAAGAATTGAGTAGTGACTCAGGAATCGCCGTCCCTCGCTTCTTTAGCGCTTCTGCTCCTGCCTCCTGCACGTCCCAGTCGACATGAACACCCGCCGCTTCAAGCACACGGACGGCTGCACTGGTCACCTCCGGTCCCACACCATCACCCGGTATCAGTGTGACTCGTAGGCTCGTTGCTCTGTTCCGGCCGTTCGAATTGTTGAGTCGTTCGGTTCCGAGAAAATTCTCGCTTCGCTGATTTTTGCTCTGCGCCATGACTAAGACGACGATTGGCAGATGCGATGACCTGTCAGTGGTTCACCAAACCGACAAAGATGTCGGCGACGTTGGTCCCAGTCGGTCCGATTATCACGAGGTCACCTAGAGCCCTGAAAAAATTGTAGCAGTCAGTGCGCTCCAGCACCGACCTTGCATCGAGGCCGGCTTCCGCCCCGCGCGCCACGGTCGTTGGAGTGACGATCGCGCCGGCCGCATCGGTGGGGCCATCAATGCCATCCGTACCCGCAAATAGCGCGGCAATCCGCCGATGCGCTCCGAGGCGCGCCAACTCAAGGCTTGCCGCGAGCGCCGCCTGCTGTGACCTACCGCCCTTGCCATTCGCTTTCACCTTTACGCTGGTTTCGCCTCCCGCTATTGCACATGTCCGATTCGCTTCGAGTTGACATAGAAATCGCCCCAGGGCCGCTCCAGAATCATTCGCATCGCCGGTGAGGTTGCCAGCGTGGACGACATTGTATCCGAGCTCTGCGGCAGCTTGACAGGCAGCTTCAACCGCCGTCAGATTGTCGCCTACAATGAAATGTCTGGCGCGCGCCAAAGCTGGATCGCCGGGCTTGACTGTTTCGTCTAGTTCACCGGCCACGCCACGCTCGAGATAATCACGGACTGCTTTCGGCGCCCGCCCCCAAACCCTGCGGGACTTTAGTATGGCGACCGCGTCGGAATAGGTGGTTGAGTCAGCAACGGTGGGTCCGGAGCCTATGGTTGCCAGATCGTTGCCTGGTACGTCGGATAGAATGAGACTTAAAAACGCTGCCTGGGACGCCTGCAGCAACCGACCACCCTTGATAGCCGACAAATGGCGGCGAACTGTGTTGAGCTCCGTTATGGAGCACCCGGCATTCATAAGAGCCGAAGTCACGTCAACTTTGTCGCTAAGCGTCAGGCCGCGGCCCGGCATCGCCATCAAGGCCGAAGCCCCACCACTCAGCAGAAATAGGATCAGTTCATCGTGCTGTGCTTTAGCGACAAAATCGAGCGCGCATCGGGCGGCAATCTCAGAGGAGCCATCGGAATTCGGATGAGCCGCGCGCACGATGCGAAATTCCTTCGGCGCAGGAGAAAATACATTCTCGGCGGTGGCAGGAGCGATTACAAGCACATCGGTCAGCTTGGGTCCGATCCGCTCGTATGCTGCCATAGCCATCCCTATCGCCGCTTTACCGGCCGCGAGCAAGTGGACACGTCTACTTGCCCCTAGCTGCTGACGCAGTGCTTCTGCAGAGGCGGCAGGACCTTCAAAGGCGCGCGATATAACGGTGCGCGGCTCAACGGCAGCGACCGCCCGGGCGAAGATTTGCATCAGATGCGCTCGCATTTCCGAGCTACAGCTATTCAGGCGGCTGGGGACGTGCATGGCAGCTGACGAGCAAAACTGGTCGACCGCAGCGTATCGGGACCGTGCCAAAGGCCGCGGTGATATGGCAGCCAAACCGACGCCAGTGTTCGACTACTGGGCCACAAGGATCGTTACTCTACATGCCATAATAGCATTGAGCACCACTGATGGATGGATCGGCGAGATTGAATCTCACATTTCCCCACGCGTAGCTTTGATCATCGGCAAACAGAATCGGAGCCGGTCGATGGTTCTGATCATCCGCTACCAGAGCCCCGCGCGGCAGCGTAATCCGAAGACCTGGGCATCCCTGAGCGGGACAATCCAGATCCTTTACCGCCCAACTACAGACGTCATTAATTGGAGTATTATTTGGGTCGTGGCAAATTCCATCCTGCAGGTTTTTGCACTGACATTGCTTCGCACCGGTATTCCACTGGCACATGGTCGATGGCTGGCAGAGAGCCTTGCCATTGATACCTGGATCAAAGACGCTCGCGATAGCCCCCATGTTGACCTTGATGGTTAAAAGGCCCGTTGCCTGGTCATAATCTCTGGACCAACTATTGACTCCCGCGTTCCAGACGTCAGTAGTCGATTTGCGGAATTTGTACTTTTTCGTCTCGATATCAACGTAACCGAAGTCGACGTTCTGTTTTGGGTTGAACACAGGCTCTTTTCCTACATAGATCGTGTAGGTTTGGAGGGTATCGGGCTTGGAATACAAAAAGAAAAGGTCATAGGCTTGACCGCCAGTGAAGACATTGAGGCTTTTTGCTCCCTGGCTGACCTGGGTCCTCTTGGAAACTGTTGTATCGATGTAGTAGCGGCCGTGATTGACCGTCAGGCCGCTGCGCTGAAACGTGGCCTGACCCATCATGCGTTTGGCCTGTTCGAGCGGGTCAGCGCCGACTTCAGCCGCGGTTAGAAGTTGCCGATAAAGTGGGATTCCAACACAGGCGTTGGATTGAGTCGAGTCGGAGGTTGTGCAGTCGCTGCCCCAGTTCCCCGCGCTGCAGAACCGTAGGCCAGGAGATTCGGGGACACTATCGGCGCATTCAGGGTAGATCGCGGTGGTGACATACTCATATGGACTGGTCTTCGCCGTATTTGGCGGCAGTTTCGCGTCATTGGCCGCATTCAGAGCGAGATCCGAGGCGCATTCAGGAGTTTCCACGGGGGCATTGAAAAAGGTTTCATTGTTCACCGAGATGGTCTCGGTCGGGTTGTCCGGTCCGTTAAGTGAACTTGTCAGACCAGTCAGTGAGCCATCGTCGTCGTTAAGCACGGTCTCGCGGTCAATGTCCGTGAAACCGGTAAACAGACCAGTGTTCCAGTAGCAGTACGAGTCTTTAGTGGCCGTCAAGTCGGTGACAAACGTACCTAGATTGAAAAATGGTTCGGTTACCAGATGGCGGATTGCAACGCCACTGAAGAACAGGTTGTTCGAGTGGAAAGCCGGTGCGTAATAAAAGCCGTTAGGCTGCTTCCAGCCAATTGCCGCGTTGGGCAAATAGCATTTGCCGTTGAGTTGATCGGCTTTGATGCCAGGCATCCCTCCGTTCATGAAACCGCTATTGACGCAGGGATTGCCATTGTTTGGGTCGGGATGGCAGGCGCCGCCTGGTCCAGCGGCTGTGCCACTGACACTCCCGTTGCTGCTCAGATAGGTAGGCTCAATATTAAGAAAAGCGTTGGAATCTTGATAAACCGGACCGTCATAGACGCTGAAGAAACGCTGAGCTACGCCGAAGTTGCTCAACTGTATACTCACACCCTCGGGCTCCGACATGCAGTAGGTAGCGTTGTAGGCCTGGTTAGCGTCCGGAGCGCATTGTAGCCCACTGGTTTTGCCGTCTCCGCTAACAAACGGGTTGAAGGGACCTGCCTCGGAAGCCAACGGATTATCTGACTGGCTGCTACCGATGAACACCGTTTTGCGAGCCAATGACCAGTATCCGGTCGGTACATCCGCCTTGCTATATCCACCGCTGGTGACAAAATTGACCCCTGCACCGAGAACATCACTTACCACCGAATTGGTCAGTAGCGCCCATTGAGGGCGGATCCAGACGGCGGCGAAGTTCTGCTGTGCCCAATTGTAGGAGGTGGTAAAGCCATCGAGCACGGTCGCATCACAATTTTGCTCAGTTCCTTCGGAACACTTGGGGACTGTTGAACAATCGGCCTTGGGTTCCCCTGCGTCGGCGGCTGGGCAACGCGTCGCAAATCGGTTGCCGCCGCTGGTGACAGGCCAGTACAGGTCGTTGGCTGGTACTGGGTTGAAGTGCTTCGAAGCCTCGTCAGACGGGATCATTGCAAGCCTAAATGGCGCTTCTCCGCCTGGCTGCTGATTGACACCGTTGCAAGCGGCAGTGAAGCTGTTCGTGGTAAAAGCCGTCATAGCCGAGGTACAGGAATTTCCCAGGAACTTTTGCAGTGGAGTCGTCCCCTCGCGCCCTGCGGTTTGTTCGCTGGCATAACCAAACCACGTCTCACCCAAAGAAGGTCCGCTGATCCCCCCGGGCACGAACCAATAGCAAGCGCCACAGGTGCCGGCTCCGGCTGCCACGTTATACTCGAAGTCGTTCCAACCATTCATAATCCAAAATACGGACGGGCGATCAGAGTCGGAGTAATAGGGGAAGCTGTCGAAGCCTAGCGCACCTGGATTGTCGGTCTTGGGCGTAAGAATTCCGGGCACCTGGCGCGGATTTTGTGGATTGTTGACCGCGGCTCGAGCGAAGATTCCAATGTTGGTAAGGAGCTTGTTGTTGGTTTCGGTGCCGTCCTCCAGATAAAAGCCATGCCCAATGGACTTGTAACCAACGACGCGGGCTACAGTGACGCCCTGGGCGCCATGCAGGGCGACCCACCGTGTCATCGAGTCATCGATTGATGAATCCTTAATGTAGCAGTCGGGTGGGGCCTGGCGGGTCAGATGGAAGTGGACAGGATAATGGCCAATTGAGCCGCCCTGCCCTAGGTGTTCGAATTGAACCCCCTGAATCTGGTAAGAAAGAAAACCCTGACGAACGATAGTGTGGCCTCCAAAATAGTTGCCCGGAGTTGCGTCAAACGAGCTAGCTGGTGTCGAACCGTCCGACACAATCCGAATCGAACGCGATAGCAATGCCACAGCAGCACGGGTTTCGGCCGAAGTGCTTCGAAGCCCGAGCCTCGCTGGGACTATTCCCGTATAATCGTATTGCCTTGCGTTATGAGGCCACTGCGTACCGTTGAAGCTCGTATTCGCGTTGGTGAAATTGATTGTGGTCGTATTCCTCGCCGCGTCAGTGATCGGCGTACCCTGAATCACCAATTCTTCAGAGTGCCCCGGCAGAAAATCAGTGGTGGTCACGACAATATGGTCTCCGTCACCCCAATCGACCAGCCGATCAATAGTTAGTTGCTGCGCCCCTGGCCTTAGCAGGCCATTGGAGCCGACATTCGCCTGGTCGGAGGTTAAGCGAGCCCAACTGGCCGCGGAATCAGAGGCAGCCGGCTCGACCAGCGGTGGGTTCGGATCGTCTGCCGCACAATCCTGTTTACCACAGTAGCGCACACCCTTTTTGCCAAAGAGCTGCAGGCTACCACCATAGGAGACTGCCAGAACTTTATGGCCAAAGTAGAGATAGGAATTTTCCCCCCGATCCTTCTCATCCAGGGCATCGTATTTATAAAAGCAATCCTGAACCGTACTTGGCACCAATGTACGGCTGTCACAGTCGTGGGGCGCCGGAATCCTGACGGTATTGGAATTCCAGATCTCTGACGGAACGCCGCATTCCGGGTCGGTCACGAACGTATTATTGGCCCGCTTTAAGCAGACGGCACCCGGATCGTCCTGAGCTCCCCAGAGATGGATCGTAATGACTCCACCGTTAAGGCCGATGGGATGAAATGGCTTTAGAGTTCCCGCAATGAGACTGCCGCCGTTCTGGATGATAATGGACGCTGCATAGAGATTGGTTTCTGCGTTGTCCAGGCTCGTGTTGGGAGGATCGATAAACTGAAGTGACCCGCCGTTGATTATGTTAATATAATGAAAAATATAATTCTGTCCGGCTGCCACGGAGCATTTTCCCGTCACAACCAGATCGACCTCCGGACCTGAGCTGAGCTGAGAGAGATCGCCCGCACAGGTTACTAGCGCCGCGTTTAGCGTGCGTGGCCAAAGTGCCCATACAACGGAAAGGACCGTGACGCTTTTGGCGACGGCTCGAAAGAAGCTGGCGAAGCTCCTCCGCGGTCTTTTTGAGGACGGTGTGCCGGAAACGCGCACGAAGTCGGTTTTGAACACTGCTTCCCCCCTTTGAAAGACCCGCCGTATCGGAGGAATCTGCGTGATCGACTAACGGTTAGGTGTACGACCCCCCCTTGGCGGCATCAGCCAATCATAGCAGCTGATCGATAGATATAAAGAGTGCGAGCCGGCGAGTTCAGACCCTACAACAGCGAGCCGCGACGGGTCCTACCCAAATGTGAATAAGCGCGGTGTGTGGCGACACGGCCTCTCGCGGTTCGAGCGATGAATCCTTCTTGGAGAAGATAGGGTTCATAGACCTCGCCGATCGTGTCAGGTTCTTCGCCTACCGCCGCTGCCAGGCTCTCGACTCCGACGGGGCCTCCGTCAAATTTATCGATGATCGCAGTCAGAATGGCGCGGTCCATCCGATCGAACCCGCAGCTATCGATCTCAAGCAACTCGAGCGCGGCCAAAGTCACTTCACGTCCGATGGTGGCTTTTTCGTTTACCTGCGCGAAGTCTCGTACCCGACGCAGCAATCGATTCGCGATGCGAGGTGTGCCGCGTGAACGGGCGGCTAACTCGGCAGCACCTTCATCGTCAATTACGATCCCGAGCAGCCGTGCGGAGCGGCGAACGATTTCACTCAGTTCGGCATGGGAATAGAAGTCGAGATGATACTGTTGGCCGAAGCGGTCGCGCAGTGGTGAGCTCAGCAGCCCCGACCGCGTCGTTGCACCAACCATCGTGAAAGGCTTCACGGCAAGCTTCACGGTGCGGGCCGCCGGTCCTTTACCTACAACGATATTCAGCTCGAAGTCTTCCATCGCGGGGTAGAGAATCTCCTCCACCGGCCGCGCTAGCCGATGGATTTCGTCGATGAACAAAATGTCGCCCTTATCCAGGTCGTTGACGATTGCGGCTAAATCGCCGGGCCGTTCGATCGCGGGACCCGAGGTCGCGCGCAGATTTACGCCGAGTTCGCGCGCAATAATGTGGGCGAGGGAAGTCTTGCCGAGACCCGGGGGGCCGGAAAACAGCACGTGGTCGAGCACCTCGCGCCTTTTTTTGGCCGCCTCAATCGAAATTGCCAGGATTTTTTTTATTCGCTCCTGACCGACGAACTCCGCTAATGAGCGCGGCCGCAGTGACCAGTCAAGCTCGCGCTCCTCCGCCAGAGAAGCGGTATCGACTGCTGAAGCAGGCTTTTGTGTTCGTGTTAGTGCAGCCCGATCCCTTCGCTTCGAACGGACCTGGATGCCGTCACTATCGCTATCTTTCACCAAGAATTACCGCCAAAGCTCTCCGCAACAAAGTTTCGAGCGAGCTGGTGTGTTCGCTGGCTCGCACTGTATCGACGGCCTGTTTCGCCTCGATAGGCTTATATCCGAGATTGACCAAAGCAGAAATCGCGTCATCAATTATCGAGGCCGCGGCTCCACTTGGCCGGTCCGACGTGGCTGACTGGTTGCTGGAGGAAATCCTGGTTAGGGCTGAGGTCTTGTCGCGCAGTTCACGCACAACTCGTTCGGCCACTTTGGCGCCGACACCCGGCACTGCGTCAATTCGGGCTACATCTTCGTCCTCGATGGCAGAGGCCAGCTCTTCTGGTGTTAGCACCGATAGCACGGCTAACGCCAACTTTGGTCCCACGTGCTGAATTCCTGTCAGCAGATCGAAGGCCACCTTCTCGGCTCGAGTTGCGAAGCCATAGAGCGTGATCGCGTCTTCACGCACAATCTGCCGGATTTCCAATTCGATCGGATTGCCGGGGGAGGGGACACGATAATATGTGCCGAGTGGGACAAACACCTCGTAACCTATACCCCCAGCCTCAACCACCAGTCTTCCTGCTTCACGAGTCCGCAGAGTTCCCGCCAGTGTTGCGATCATGGTTTATTCGCAGGGCGTTGACAAACGGCTTGACCACTAACAAGCGAGCTGTTACCCGATCCCGACCTGTCTAACCCCCAGCTTTCATTGTGACCTTCGCTTGAAAAGATGGCACAAAGCAATCGCCAATGCGTCGGCGGCATCATCTACGAGCTCGCCGACTTCGTTCAGCAACAGGGTGCGGCGCACCATTTGTTTCACTTGGAGTTTATCGGCACGGCCGTAACCGGCCACTGACAGTTTGACATCGGCCGGGGTATACTCGAAGACCTTAACGCCACGATGGGCCGCCGCGAGCATCGCGACCGCTCGAGCTTCACCCAGAGCGAAAGCGCTCTGTACATTAATGGCGACGAAAGCCCGTTCGAGGCTCATCACATCTGGAGCATACCGGTCGAGCACTCGCAGCAGGCGATCGTAAATCGTCGCTAGGCGCTGGGGACGGGTGGTTGATTTTTGGGTGCGAACGGTTCCCGCGGCGACATATTTGACTGTGCCCGCTCGTTCCACCACCCCATAACCAGTCACCGCGTTGCCGGGGTCTACCCCGATTACCCGCATCACACCCCCGCCGTATGCCGCACCAGCCGGCGGCAATGACTGAAAAAAGATTAGGCCGCCGAAAATTGCGCCATCACTTCTTCATCGATATCAAAATTGGCGGATACGCTCTGCACATCGTCATGGTCTTCGAGCTCTTCAAGCAATTTCAGCAGTTGCTCCGCCTGATGTCCGGTAACCTTTACGGTGTTCTCGGGCAACATCGTCACCTCAGCGTTCGCGACAGGGATGCCAGCCTTCTCAATTGCTTCACGCACTGCCGAGAAGGAATCGAGTGGACTAATGACCTGAAAGCTATCAGCGTCACTGGTGACATCGTCGGCGCCGGTTTCCAATGCTACTTCCATCAGACGGTCTTCATCGACCGCATTCCGGTCGATCGTGATTACGCCGCGCTTCTTGAACATCCACGCCACACATCCGGCTTCGCCGAGATTTCCACCATGCTTGGACATGATAAACCGAATTTCGGAAACGGTGCGATTGCGGTTATCCGTCAAAGCCTCCATTATCAGCGCCACACCACCGGGGCCGTAGCCCTCGTAGACCACTTGCTCAAGCTGGCCTCCGCCCAGTTCACCCGTGCCCTTTTTGATGGCGCGCTCGATATTATCATTGGGCATTGACTGAGCCTTGGCGGTCGCGACAGCAGTGCGTAGTCGGGGATTGGCATTGAGATCGCCACCACCTAACCGCGCTGCAATTGTAATTTCCTTGATGAGCTTGGTGAAGATCTTGCCACGCTTAGCATCACGCGCCGCCTTTTTATGTTTAATTGAACTCCACTTGGAATGACCGGACATGAGCTAAGCCCTCCGTGGTTGCGGTAGCAGATCGGCCGCTCGTGGCCGGCCGCAACCGTTCAATCGTAGATTCATCACAGCTTGGTGGCACGAGCCTATCACAAAGCTGAATTAAGCCGGAATCCCCGCTTTAGGACTTCTCTGAGCCTCCGGTCACGCCCGACGCCAGGTCTGACATCGGCTCGGCCTTGTTGTCGCGCCTCTGTTATCATCGTTTGCGTAGCTAATGGCTCGATTCGTCAGAATTTCGGTGGTCGTCGTAACACTCGCTGGTTGTTTCTACCCTCCGGTGCAGAAACCCTTGGACCGCCCGAGCACTCACTTGGTACTCGATGCGCCCTACTACAGGGTCTGGGACGCTGTACATCGAGTGATAACCGCGAATAACTACCGGGTTATAACCGAGGATCCCGATTCGGGAACCATCGAGGCTCAGGCAGGCAGTGCTTTTACGTTAAGCGATGCCGATTGCGGCAAATTAAGGGCGGTAGGGCCAAAATTCCGGGCGGAGCCCGATCCTGATGCCACGGCAGTTTACGATTTCAAGATCAGGCCACGAGGGGCTGAGCGGTCGAGTGTTGAAGTTGAGGGAACGTACACTTCACCGGTGCATATCCCGTTTCATCCCGTGCGCGGCGAACGATGTGTATCGCGTGGAACACAGGAACAACGATTGCTGAAGCAAATTGCCGAACAGGTGAGCAAAAAAGGTGAAGCCACTCGTTGGGCTGAGCCAGTTCCGACCCCTCCTCATGCCCGTGAAACGGTCAGATAGATCTTTCTTAAGTCAAAGTTGGTTCTGGAGATGCATTTTCAGTCGTTCGCGATGCCCGCGCTGGTTAACTTGGCCGCCTGCCCTGAGCAATAAAACGTGAGACTATTGGTCTCGCGAAGGAGCGGAGCCTCGACCTGGGTTGCGAATCGATAGCCACGGAATAGCCAACGATCAGGCACGCTTGGTGGTCTGAACTTTGCTCCGTTGAGGCACACGCGCTTCGCTCATCATTCGCCATCCCGTCGCGGCGGCAGCGCCGAGGACCAGGAAGGTGGCAACGAGCGTCCATAAATGACCGATCGGACCAGTTGCTTCCGTCTTGCGGATGGCAGCGAGATCGAATACGTAACGCGCGCCCTGGGGTGGAGCCTCAATCTTCAGTACGCGGGCACGGCGAAACCAAGCCTGTCCCCGAGTCAGGTTCATGTAGCCTCCGAGGCGAAGTGCGACATCAATATCAGCGCCCCGGGGTCCAACTAGCAGATAAAGATCCAGCATCGTCCAGTCAGTATCTCCTCTCAGATCGCGTGATATGATGCTGTCTTCGAGTACGCTTATGGATGCACCGGTGAAGAAGGGAAGCACTTTGCGAGTGCGCGCTTCGACGCTAAGGTGATACCAGCCGGCAGATAGGCTCAGGCTTTGGACCCATCGGGCGTCATTGTCGCGGTGGGAAAAAATCTCGACCTCGCCAGGCTCAGTCCCGTGCGGCGCGATCCATCTGTATTCAGTCGTATCAGGTGTGAGGACCCAGGCGTCCGAACGCCAGCCATCTACTGACGAGCCGGAACCTCGTGTGAAATCGCCATTATTGAGTAAATTCCCGCTGCCGAGCGCAGTTACGGGAAGAGTCAAGATCGCCAGGAGCAGGGCCACGATGCCGGTTGCGCGCCACCGTAGCGTTCTATCCCTCATATCCAGTTGGGCAACGCCGGACCTTCTAACCACATTCGAGCATAATAGCCATCACGGGTAATTGGAGTGCCGAGCCAGAGTGGCAGGTAGTAAAAGAATAAACCACCAGCTATTAGCAAAAATGTGATCATAACGAAGCGGTGGGCATGGAGGACGTTTCGGTTGAGCAAAGCAAATGCGCCGAATACTGCAGTGACCAGTATTAGGCCTATGATGAACGGCTGCCGATGGCGAATCAGGCCGTATTCAGCGACTATATGTCCGAAGCCAAGAGTCAGCACAGGAACGATACTGAGCAACAGAAGGAAACTTTCCCAGCTTTCGGCTCTGCCTTTCCATAGATCGTCGAGAAGTGACCCGAGCGCGAGATACCCAATATAGAGCGCTGGCAGGTAATGATAGAGAAAAAGAATCCGCCCAATCGGAATCCAAATTAAGTAATAGGCAAAAAATCCTGTTACGAGAAAGACGCGCGCAAGCGTTGGCTCCTTTATCGCTCGCACCCCCACGATTATTATAGCCGGAACTACTGCCCACCAGGTCAAAGGATTGCCCGCACCCCAAATTACTTCCACACGCCCGTGCAATGGAAAATCCTGCCAATACGCTACTGGCCGTAACATGAAAGGCCAGCTCCACCAGGGCGAGGCGTAAGGGTGAGTGGCGGAAGCAACGCTCTTTTCGTACCAAATTACGTCCTTATAGTAGTGGAGTAAATCCGCTAGCCCTCCCCACCAGCCCAGTAAATAGTGTGGTAGGAAAGTCGCTAAATAGAAGATTGTCGACACTGACCCGAGAAGCAGCGCGGCTCCCATTATTTGCTGAAGACGATGCCCATCGCCGACCCGGCTGCCGCGGTCGTCTGGTAAAGCCGGCCCTTCGGCCGAATGCCAAATATTTAACAGTAAGAACGAACTGACAAGTAGAAAAGTAACTGCAGGTATATAGAGTTTCGAACCCAGGCAAAGGCCCAAGACTATACCAATACGCAATACAAGACGACGGCGGCTTAAGCGGTCACTGGTAGCAACGAATCGAAAGAACAAGAGATAAGCAATCGCTGCGAGCGACAGGTAAATAATATCAATGCAGCCAATTCGTGAATCAACAATGAAGAACCCATCCAGGGCGACGAGGATGGCAGCCAGCGCTGCGGCCAGACGTGAGGCGAACATACGACGGCCAAGGAGATAAGTAACCGATACCATCAAAGTTCCCGTCAGCGCATTTCCAATCCGCCAGCTACTCGGATGATCCCCAAATAAGAGTATGCCTGCAGCGATCACCAATTTCGCCAACGGAGGATGTGGATCAAGGAACGGTTCACCGTGGAGATAATGCCGGGCCTGACCGACGAAGTGAACTTCATCAAAAACGATCTCGGCTGGGTGTCCAAGGTGCCAAAGGCGCAGGAGCCCGCCAATCAAAGTCAGAGAAACAAGGGTTACTGAATCAATCTTTGTCCAAGGCAAGAGAGCGAGCTCCTTAGCGAGGAGCCAGTCGAACCTTCGAGTCCCACGCCGGAACGATAGCTTGGTGAACAATTGTTCAAAGCTCGCGATTCCCACCTTGCCCATACTGTTTCGATGCTGATACCAGTAGTAACCCACAGCGCAGAAGACGCCGAGATTGAGGAAGGATATCGCCATTGAAAATTGATCTCGCAGTGCGAGAAAAGTTCCCGCATTCAGTGCGTCTAATACCTCAACCAAATTAACCAGATAGGTCAAAGTAAGAATCGAGAATGCCCCTAACATGACAGCATCCTCGACGGCGAGCGGGATCGCAAATATCAAAGCGGGATAGGCATAGCGTTCGTGAATTCGAGGCGCAAACATAAAAAAGCCGAACGTGGCCACGAAGCAGGCGAAGTGAAAATTATGCCAGACCGGGTTTCGACTCAGGAGCCAAAGAACGGCCACGTACAACAGGAGCAGGAATGCGACCCCGATCGCGAAATAAGAGCAGCCCAGAATTGTCTCGTTGTCCGGCACCCGCAAACCACCCAACAGCGCCATAAAGTTGAACGCATTGACAGAGGTCTCGTGGTAGTAGGCCATGGTCGACAGGTAAAGGTCAGGCAGCCACGTCAAGGGATGATGCAACTGGAAAGGGGCAACGGTCACAATTAAGGTGCCAATGCCTGCGAGTGCGGCGCCGATCCAATTTCGGAAATCCCCGCGCATGACCGTCCACATGAGCAGAACCGGGAGCAAACTTATGGCCTGCGGCTTTATCAATGCCGCGAGCACTGCCAGGCACCAACCGATTGCGAATTTGTCCTCGATGATCATGACGGCGCTTAGAAACATTGCCAGCGTGAAGACTGAATCGGTTTGCACCCAGACCACGGTGTCGAAGAGCAGGCCTGGATTGAGAGCAAAAAGGAGTAACGCCAGCCACGCCGCGCCCACTGTGCTAAAGCGGAGCACTCTGGCGAAGAGCAACAGGCCCAGCCCGAGATCAGCGATTAGCGCGGGACTGCCGACAATCATCCGAAGCACGTTACTGCTGGCGCCACAGGCTTGCGCTACTACGCCAGCGACCCAAAGCGGGTAGAGATAACCCGGAGGGTAATCAAGAAAATATCCGAATCGATACATATTCGCCGGTCCACGGGTAGCAAGGCGAATAGCCCATGCCTCGTAGGTGCCGACGTCTATTCGGAAGCCTGGGAAGACAAGGAGCGCCAGGGTTTTTGCAATCAGCAGCACCATCAAAAAGGCGCCGGCCTTTCTAAGTTGGGCACTAGTCTCCTTCGCACTCGAATCGACGGCGAGAAAGAATGCGTAGCAGATCAAAGCTGCCAGTATCGCTCCGCAGACAATTCCGAGTGCGACATCGCCGGAAAAGGACTGAGAAAGACTACTCATAACTGGCGCTTAATGCGCACAACAGTCTATGATGGAGCTTCTGAAGGAGAAACCCTGATGCGACTGGTTCACGCTGCTTACGAACCGCGAGGCGAAGGTCCTTTTCCGACCATTTTTGCGATGCACGGTTGGGGCTCCAATGCCTTGGACCTGCTCGGTTTGGCCCCATTTGTTGCTGACGGTCGCTGCCTGGTGCTCTGCCCTCAAGGTCCTCACGAGGTCGAAATTGGCGCTGTCAACGGATACGGCTGGTATCAAATGCGTCCCGGTTCTCCGCCCGACGAGGAGAAGGTCGAAGCAGCAGTCGAGCAACTTCGCTCGTTCATTGATGAAGCGTGTTCGCGCTACCCGGTCGACTGCCGCAAAATTGTCGTACTGGGCTTCAGCCAGGGAGGTATGATGGCTTACAATCTGGCAATGCGATGGCCGGAGAAATTTGCGGCGCTCGTCGGGATCGGCACAGCCTTCCCTGAGTATCTGGTGGAACGGGTGAGCAATGCCGACGCTGTTCGACAATTGCCTACCCTGGTTCAGCACGGACGTGCCGATCCGATGCTTGAAATCGGTCGCGCGCGGAAATCAGTGGAGACACTTCGGTCGCTGAAGATTCCGGTTGTTTTTCGCGAATACGATTGTGGGCATGAGATTTCCGCCGACGGAATCCGCGACCTCTCACAATTCCTTATCGAAAAGGTCGTGCAGCCGATTATCCGAGTCTAGGCTGTCTATGAGCTTACGTGCTGAAATCGCAGAGCTCGAGCGGCTTTTCAACATAGTATGCAACTTGCGGGAGCAATGCCCCTGGGATCGCCAACAGACCCTTCAAGAAGTCTCAAAATATCTGATTGAAGAAGCCTACGAGGCGGCCGACGCCATCGCGCGTGGCGACCGCAACGCCATCGCAGACGAACTCGGAGATTTACTCGTCCAGACCCTGTTCGCAGCGATCGTGGCCGAGCAAAATGAGGGGGTTCAAGTTCTCAAGCTTATCGAGGGTGCGTCTGACAAACTGATCCGCCGTCACCCACACGTCTACGCAGGCGGGACGACTGAAAATGCGTCGGAAGTGGTTGCTCTTTGGAACCGAATCAAGGGCGAAGAACGCAAAGCCGCGGGATCGGTCTCGGCCCTTGATGGTGTCGCTCGAAGTTTGCCCGCGCTGATGCGCGCGCAAAAGCTGGGAATGCGCGCCGCTGAAGCCGGACTGGACTGGACCGATATTCACAGTGTCCTAGCCAAGGTGCGCGAGGAAATGGACGAAGTCGAAGGTGCGCTAGCCGCCGGCGATCTAAGCACCGCGGCTAGTGAGCTTGGCGATATGATGCTGGCGTTGGCGAACGCACCTCGGTTCATTGGCTACGATGCCGAGGAAACCCTGCGCAGCGCGTGTGATAAGTTCATCCGGCGCTTTAGGAGACTCGAGCGGCTGGTCTCCGAGCGCACTTTGGATTTGAATCGACTGACAGCGGCTCAATGGGATTCGCTGTGGCGTGAGGTTAAGCAGCTCGACAGCGGCGCCGCTTCAAACGAGACGCCAAAGTGACAGAGCGAGGCCGATCTTAGCCCTTAAGAGGGGTGAGTGCGCTTGACGGATTGACCCGTCGCAGCGTCGCTGTTAGTTAAAAAACGAGTATGCCCCATATTCCGAATCATCCATCGGCGCGAAAGCGCCAGCGGCAAAATCTCAAGCGCCAGGCCCGTAACCGCGCCATCAAGACCCGCGTGCGAACTGCCGCCAAACTGGCGCTGGAAGCGATCGAGGGGAACGACAAGGAAGCCGCCGCCAAATCGCTCCGGCAGGTCACGAAGGTACTCTACAAGGCGGTGAGCAAGGGTACGCTCAAGCGCAACGCTGCGAGCCGCAAAATCGCGCGACTTGCACGCCGCTTCGATCGAAAATATAACCCGAAATCAGCTTCAATGAGCTGAGCGGAGGGCGTGATCTCTCGGCGTCCGACGCCGGACTTCTAACCGTCCGAGGCTAGTTCTAGAATAAGGGCAGCCACTGCTTGCTCCCGATACTTAATCGTTCCGTTCTTGAACGAGGCGTCCAAGGCACATGCGCGTTGATGGACTCTTTGGAGTCGCTCTAATCCGAAGCGTTTGGCGCCCTCGACGGCGCGACTCGCCAGGGGACTGTTAGGGGACAATCCCAATGCTGCGGCTATTGCGCGTGGATCTTTGCGATGCCTGAGCAGAGTTGCGGCGAGTAGCATCCGCCGTATCTGTGGGATCAACTCGAGCGCCAGAACCTCGGTAGGGTCGCGTCCTGTCTGCGTCGCCCGGTCAAAAAGCGCAAGTGCCTCTCCGATCCTCTGCTGCGTTATGGTCTGGGCAATGTCGAACAATTCGGGTATCTTTGCGTGCCATGTCCAGGTTGGATCGGCGACTTCGTTCCCACTGTCGGCGCGGTGAGTAATAACCGCCTTATCAAGCGAGTTTGCGATTGCTGCAAGATCGCCTCCGTGCGCAGTGATCAGCAGCTCCCTTTCTCTAGTGGTAAGACTGATGTTCCGCATGCGCGCAAACAGGTCCGCATACTGGACTAGCTGACTGTCAAAAGGGCGTTGGCAATTGACCAGGATGCCGGACTCTTCGAAAGCCCGCCGGATCCGGGGCGGCAGCTGTTCACGCTCGTAAACCAGTGCCAGCCTGATCCCAGGATCCAGGTGTGTGCCGACCGCAATCAGCGCAGCTTCATCGTGGGAGCCGGAAGCGGTGTTTTTGTTGACGTCTCCCTCGAGATTTCGCTCGCGGTGCGATTTCAGCACACGACCAACGACCATTCGCTTGGCAGCGAACAGGTCGGCTGCTTCAAGTTCGTTGATTAGGTTAGCGTAAGTGTCAGCAGCGCCAATCTGCACGGAGCGATATTTGAACCCCTCGTTGGCTAATCGGCGCCGTAGACTCTCCAGTGCGTATTCGCGAAGGAAAGCTTGAGGGCCGAAAAAGATGGTAACCGGCGCTGCGGGGCGGCCTTCCGCGATGGCGCGCAAAAAAGCCAGAGGGGTCTCAACTGCCAATCAGAATCCCTCGGACATTGAGACGTAGACGTTCTGGGCGAGGTTTTGCAGCATCTCACTCTGCGCCAAGTCGAATTGGGTCTTGGCCAGCTGAACATCGGGCAAATTAGCGATGTCCTGACTGCGCAGATTCCCCTGTAAGAATTCGGGAGACGTAGTCACTACCGCGCTTGCCACCACTCCATAGGTCTCATTGCCCGATATGCCAGCCGATTTCCATATGACTTGTTTGGTATGTTGATCCGTCAATTCTGCATTAGCAATCAAAGTTTGCGTATAGTTAATCGGTTCGTTAACTGCGTTAGCCGCGACTGCCAGCTTCCTGTTGTAAACAAACTCACCACTCAACACCAGGTCGGCCTGGTTGGGATCGTCGACTAGCCGCAGCCGCTTGTGTTGCGCGATTTCATCTTTCAGATAAATGTCGAATTGATCATCCAGTCCGGTGTAGCGTGAGTGGTTGGCGAATTTCTCGACATAAATCGTTTTGGCTTGGGGCGGCAGGCCGGAGCCCGAAGCTCCGAAATGATAACCGCACCCGGTTACCAAAGGGATTAACAGCAATATTACGCAGTATTGATAGCTCTTCATTCCTAGGCACTGTGCGACTTGGTGTGTGGGCGCGGTTCGCCCTTGTTTTTTAGTCCCAGCTGATCCGCTACTTGATCAAGCACCCCGTTAACAAAGCGGCCTGAATTCTGGTCACCATAAGTCTTGGCGAGCTCGATGGCTTCATCGATGGTCACGCGCGTAGGTATATCTCGCATCCGCAGCAATTCGTACACTGCGAGGCGGAGGATGTTGTGATCGACTCGCGAAAGCCGTTCAATCGACCAATGTTCAAGGGCACGCGCCAGGATGCTGTCAATCAACTCGCGCTCGCGCCACACACCGTCGACCAACTGGAGCGCAAAAGTATCAGTATGCTGTCCGGCGAACGTTTCGAAAAATAGCGCGAGGTCCGCGTTTGAAACTTCTCCGCGGGTATCGATCTGATATAAGGCCTTGAGCGCCAACTCGCGGCCGAGGTGTCGGAGTCCCATCGCATGATCCAGTAAGGTGCTGAGACAGCTTTGTTCCGCAGCGGCTGGTCAACCGCCGACCACCGCCTCAACAAGTAGTCCGTCCCGGTTCTTGTCGTGCTCGGGCGATCAGCAGCACCGAGTGATGTCGGGACCGTCTTGGCCGGTTAGCGGTGTGTGCCGTTGCCGGAACAGAGATATCCGTGGCTGGAAGTCGTTACAAAGCTCCTCAGCGTAAAAGGTCTAGCTTGCGATTTTCAGTTTGCTAAAAAGGTGACCGAGCTTTTCGCGCTTGGTACGCAAATATTCAATGTTCCCGGCATGTGGTGCCACCTCGAGCGGAACTCGGGTTACGGACACTCCGTAGCGTTCCAGGCTCTCAATTTTATGAGGATTGTTGGTCAGCAGACGCACTTCGCCAACGCCCAGATCGCGGAGTATCTGTGCGCCAATGCCATAGTCGCGCAAGTCCTCCTTGAATCCAAGCTCGAGATTTGCTTCCACGGTATCCAGCCCCTGGTCCTGAAGCGCATAAGCACGAATCTTGTTGGCCAGCCCGATGCCGCGCCCCTCCTGGTGCAGATAGATAATCACCCCCGCATCGGACGCCGTGATTTGCCGCATTGATTCCATCAATTGCTCGCCGCAGTCGCACCGCTTCGAACCGAAGACATCACCAGTCAAACACTCGGAATGAAGCCGAACCAGAGCAGGGCGCCCCGCTCCGACATTGCCGTGAACCAGCGCAAGATGCTCCCGCCCGTCAATAACGTTGCGAAAGACGATTGCTCGCAACTCAGAGTCGTTAACCGAAAAATCACTTTCCGCCACACGCCGAACCAGGATCTCGTTGGTGAGCCGGTACGAGACTAGGTCGCGGATAATGAACAAGGGCAATGAATGCGCGGCCGCGAATTGCTGCAATTCCGGAAGCCGGGCCGCCTCACCGTCTTCGCGCAAAATTGCGCATAAGCATGCTATCGGGCGCATTCCGGCACTGCGGACCAGGTCCACGGCGCCCTCCGCTCGACCCATGCGCATCATCACGCCGCCGCTTAGCGCCATCAGCGGCAGCACGTGTCCGGGCATCACGAGATCGTCGGGCGTCGACTTGTCGGAAGCCAGCACTTGGATAGTCCGAGCCCGATCAAATGCTGAGATACCAGTGGTCACGCCTTCTCTTGCTTCGACCAGTGCTCCCGCCTGCTCCACTCGCGGATCTGTCTGATTTGCAGCGACCAGGGGTATGCCCAGCTCGCGAAGTCGGCGCTCTGGCAGAGCGACCGAGACAATTCCGCGGCCGTGAGTGGCCATGAAGTTTACGTGTTCAGGCGTGACCTTCTCTGCCGCCATGACCAGATCGCCTTCGGCTTCGTCATGCTGGTCATTGACCATCACTACCATCCGGGCGGCTCGGATAGCACTGAAGACCTCTTCGATTTGCGACGCTGCCACGGCTCGCTCCATGGAGAATCAAATAATAGCACTGTGCTTGTGAACGCCAAAGCGCACCGCAATATCGACAGAGACCCGGTCCTAAACCTGACACCAGTAAGCGCGGGCCATGACTATTGACTTGCCAGTTTGCGCGGAGCAATCGACGCTTCCAGCAACCAATCTGATCCAAGCGGCCGGGCGGTGAGATTGTTGAGTTTGATCGCGTCGCGCACTTTTCTGGCGAGCAAGCCTTCGACACTCGGCAAACCGCAACCAAAGATAAGGGGCGCCACAAAAAAAGCGACTCGATCGACGATTCCTGCCCGCAGCGCGGTTCCGGCCAACTTGGCGCCACCTTCGATCAGGACCTTCGACCAGCCACGTCGAGCGAATTCATGCATTACCTCCCTGAGCGAAATCCCATGCTCGTCGCTTGACGCTGCTATGGCCTCGACTCGGGGGCCGTAACGCCGCTTGACCTTTGGCGCATTGCTAAAACTGGTCACGAGAATCGTCGGCGCAGGGGAGCGCTGATGGAAGATCCTGGAGTTGGTGGGTGAGCGCAGACGCTGGTCGAGCACAACACGTACCGGATCCCGACCGCCTTCAATCCGGCACGTCAGCCTTGGATTGTCAGCGATGACGGTTGCCGCTCCAACCATCACGACGTCGGCTTCGGTTCGCCATTTGTGAACAAGCTCTCTCGATGCGCTTGAGCTGATCCAGCGCGAGTCACCCGTGGCAGTTGCGATTCGACCATCGAGCGAGACGGCGAGCTTTAAGATTACAAAAGGCCGTTTGCGGGTGACTCGTGCGATAAAGCCCTCGTTTAGTCGCCGGCACTCCGATTCCAGCACTCCCACCGTGGTCGCAATCCCCGCAGCCTTTAAGAAAGCTAGACCGCGCCCTCGCACAGGGGGATATGGATCCAAGCACCCGATGACGACACGAGCGACTCCGGCCTCGGCCAATGCTCGGGCACAAGGTGGTGTTTGCCCGCGATGTGCGCAGGGCTCAAACGAGACATAAGCCGTGGCTCCCCGCGCAAGGTGGCCTGCTTGGGCAATGGCTTGGGGCTCAGCATGGGGTCGTCCGCCTGGGGCGGTCACTCCACGGCCTACAATCTTACCTTGCCGAACAATGACACATCCCACAGAGGGGTTGGGCGAGGTGAATCCCAGCCTGGATTTTGCGAGATCGAGACATTCTCGCATCCAGCGTTCGTCTTGATCGGTGGATGGCGCGATTTCTACTGCGGCCAATTTCGAAAAGCGACTGTCGCCGGGGCAGGTTGAGTCTCGCCTTCGCACTTAGCTGACCTGATCAACGGTCGCAAGTTGGGGTGGTTTGATCGCTCAGGCCGAAGGATTTTTCTTTGCTAGTGCGAGTAATCCGGTTTGCTCGTTACGATGCTGAATCAACTCTTGCAGTTCGTGCATAAACTCGTCGATGTCCTTGAACGAACGATAAACTGAAGCGAATCTCACGTAGGCTACCTGGTCAAGCCGATGCAGCTCGTTCATTACGGCCGAGCCAATGAAGGAGCTCGGGACTTCTTTATCACCGCGTTCGGCGACCGCCGCCTCGATTCGGTCGGCCAACTGCTCGATCGCCTCCATCGAAACGGGCCGCTTCTCGCAGGCTTTGACTACACCGGCAATTACCTTGCTGCGCTCGTAAGGCTCGCGTCGATTATCTTTTTTGACCACCATCGGTGCGGCTTGCTCCACCCGTTCGTAGGTGGTGAACCGGCGATGGCAGGATGAACACCTCCGCCGGCGTCGGATGCTCGCACCATCCGACGACATCCTCGAATCGACCACACGGTTATCTTGAGCCCGACAGAAGGGGCAGCGCATGCCCTAATCCTAGCAGCAGCGGAGGGGCGATTAGACCCGCAGCAACTGGCCGGCGGGACTGGTTATCGGCCCCTCTTTCGTGGTGGCAGCTCATCGAATTGTGGCTGCCGATTAGACGCCCGTGTTGGGCCGCCATGCCGACGAATTCACCGCGCCTGGTCCATCGCAGAGGGGCGTGACTTTCAGCTCTTGTGAGCCTCTATATAATTGACGACGTCTCTGACGGTTCGGATTTTTTCCGCATCTTCGTCCGATATTTCCATACCGTACTCTTCCTCTAATGCCATCACTAGCTCCACGATGTCGAGCGAGTCAGCACCGAGGTCCTCAATGAACGACGCCTCGGGCGTCACTTCATCAGCTGAAACCCCAAGTTGTTCGCTGATAATCTCGCGCACCTTCGATTCGACTTCTCCAGCCATGTCCAGTTGGTTCCTCCCGCCAGCCGGAGCCGCCCTCCAAAGCCTCGAAAGAATCCATTCTCGCCTCCCCAAGCAGGCTGCGCGAGTTAGTCTTCACGGGCCATTAGGCGCCAGTCTGGCTAAGTGCGCAGCTTAGGGACTTAAGCGATGTCAGGCAAGGTGGCTCGGGGTCGGCATCCGGGACGACTCCAGGACGCAGCCTCTGAACGATTTGGCAGGGATTGCGTGATGGCGTTCTGAGGGGCGCAAAATGGCCCACGCCCTGACTTCCCGCAACATATGGCATAGTGAGAGCCCTCTCGCAGGAGCGGGTGTTGCACATGATGGCGCGTCGAAGCGCTGGCCTTTTGCTGGTGGTGCAATTATTTGTGATTAAGAAGCTGGGGGTTCACAAATCGTTTTCAGTGACATGCAGGGGCCCGGGCTTCGAAAAGGAGGGTGCGGTGAACTTCGGTCTACTGATGTCTTTTCGGAATTCCTCGCGCAACGAGCTTTCATTCTCGGAGCTCTATCGGCGCCACGTGGATCTATGCGTAGAGGCTGAGGACCTCGGCTTTGATACCATCTGGCTCACCGAGCATCATTTCGTCGAGGATGGCTATTCGCCGAGCATGTTGCCCTTGGCAGCCGCCATCGCCGCCCGGACCAAGCGCATCCGGATCGGCACCTTCGTACTACTGTTGCCTTTACACAACCCGTTGCGCGTAGCCGAAGACGCCGCGACTATCGATGTGCTCTCCAACGGGCGTTTTGACCTGGGCCTCGGCCAAGGTTACGTACCGCGCGAGTTTATCGGCTTTAATGTTCCACGTGAAGAACGGAGTCGTCGCCTTCGCGAAGGGGTCGAGATTATCCGCCGTCTCTTTACCGAGAACGATGTCACATTCGAAGGCAGGTCGTACATCGTACGCGGCGCAACACTCTACCCGAAGCCGGTTCAGCAGCCTCATCCGCCCATTTGGATTGGTGCGCGGTCGCGTTCCGCAACCGAGCGCGCGGGACGAAATGGCTATCACTTGGCCGGGCTTGGGGCCGAACAGGCGCAAATCTATCGTGATGCTTTGCGCGCGGCCGGTCGCAATCCGGATGACTTCAACGTTGCTGAGTTATGTTTCGGTTATATCGCGGCGAAGAAAGAAAAGGCGTGGGACGAAGCTGAATTTGCTCTTCATCATTTGCTTTCATGCTACGGACAATGGATTGCCGAAGCTAACGATGTGCCTGGTGATGAAAACTTTGCGCGGGTTCCGCCGGTCGGCGAGCTACGGCACGCAGGCTCAGTCGGCTTCGACGCCGTAATCGGAACCCCTGACGACCTCGTGGCCAAAGTCGAACAGCTCGAGCAACACGCCACTCATCTGGCGCTCGGTCTCGCGCTCCCCGGGATCGAGCCGAAAAAAATACGTGCCTCGATGAAGCTCGTAGCGGAGAAGGTGATCCCACATTTTCGCCGGCGCACGCGCAAGCGCGCGGGCTGACGCAGTGCCTTAGGATAAGATTGTGGCGAAAGATGCTTTTGCCGGAGTCATCGGGGCGATTCGGTCCGCTCTCGAACCGAAGTTAAGCAGCCGGCCGGATCATAACCCCACGACCCTTGATCAGCGCGTTATCGCCGTAGGTCGCAGCACCCAATTGGTAGCCCAGTTCGCGTATGAACTGGAACGTGTCAACGGTCACTTCATCGGTAACATCACGCCTGCCGAGCTTGGCAAAAACATCGCGTCCATTGTGAAGCGAATCAAACCTCGGAGCATAGCCATCGGTGAACCCCAGACGCTGCAGTTTGGGCCCGTGCTGAACGCGCTCGAACGGTCTGGAATTGAACTGGTAAGGTTCCACAACGCCAATAACCGCGAGCGGCCGGGGCTTCGGCAGCAGCTCGCGCACTGCGACCTTGCAGTTGTCGAAGCCCAGTACGCGATTGCAGCAAGTGGAACGCTGGTGGTCGTTGCCAGCCCTGGGCAGCCCAGTTCGCTGACGTTGCTGCCCCCGACAAACGTCATCCTGGTCGAAGCTTCGCGCATCCTTCCAGACATGGCGGCGGCGATTGCTGCTCTAGGACCGAGTACCATCCGGCAACATCGGGTTGCCTTCATAACCGGACCTAGCCGCACGGCCGATATTGAAAAAATGATCGTACTTGGCGTGCATGGCCCGAGGGAGCTCTACGCTGCGGCGGTTTGGGGCAGCGGTGAGGCATCAGGGGCACAAAGTGACTGAGGTATACCTATTTGCAACCTGCCTCGCGGAGGAGTTTTATCCCGCCGCTATATCTTCGACCGAGAAGATCCTGGCAGAGCTTAGACTGGTGGTAAGGCCATTGCGCAAGGCCTTTTGTTGCGGTCAAGCACCGTTCAATGAAGGACTTCGAGAAGAGGCTCTTAAACTGGCTCGTCGATTTCTGGACGCGTCCACACCGGGGACTCCCATCGTTATTCCTTCGGGATCGTGTGCCAGCATGATCAGGGTTTTCTATGCCGATCTGTTGGCTGAGAATCCGTCGCTGCTCGAGAAGGCGGCGGCGCTTCGGCCTTGGGTCTTCGAGTTGTCGCAATTTCTGGTCAACGTGCTCAAAGTGAGATATGTGGGTGCCCGGTACCCGCATACAGTCGCGTATCATCCCAGCTGTCATCTGACTCGAGAACTCGGAGTCATGGACGAACCCAGGCTGCTGCTTTCCGCAGTGCGTGAACTGAAACTGGTCGATTTCCGCAGTCCGCACGAATGCTGCGGATTCGGCGGCATGTTCTCGGTTAAATATCCACATATCTCGCTGGCGATAGCTCAGGACAAGATTGAGCGCGTGAGGGAGAGCGGTGCCGAGGTTTTGGTTTCGAACGATTGCGGTTGCCTAATGCAGCTGGGAGGAGTTATGCATCGCCAGGGTCTGAATATTCAAACACGCCATCTCGCTGAAGTGCTCGCGGCGCGTTAGCCTGGTCGGGGGCTCGGCGGCCTCATTTATTGAGGGCTCTCAAATACGTACGTGCCGGGAGCCGGCTGGAGCGCCGGATATTCTGCGTTACCCAGATACTCAGGTGCAGGCCGCCGCTCGCCAGAATGTCGGCCCAGCCAGTCGATCCAGTGTTCCCACCAGCTTCCCTTGTGCTGAGTCGCTGAGCTCAGCCAGGCCTCCGCTTTCTCCGCCCTTTGTGAGTTGGTGAAGTAGCGCGCCTTAAAATTGTCAGGTGGAGAAACCAAGCTTTGCACGTGGCCGCTGGAGTTGAGTACGAATTCAACCCGGCCGCCAAACAGTTGGGATGCGCGATAACATGCCTGCCACGAGCAGATGTGGTCGGTCAGCCCGGCGAGAATATACATGTCGCAGTCGACGGTCCGCAGATTGATGGGAGTTCCTAGAACCTGCAGATGATTCACTTGGACCAGAGCGTTGTGGACCAGGATGTCAAGAAAATCGGCATGCAGCTTGGCCGGGAGATTGGTTGAATCTGCATTCCAAAACAGAATATCAAACGGCGCCGGCTCCTTACCCATCAGATAATTGTTAACCCAGTAATGCCAGACAAGGTCATTGGGCCGTAACCAGGCAAATAGACGCGCCATTGAAGCTGCATCCAGTACGCCGCGTTGGCGCGAACGCAAACAGGCCGCGCGCGCCATTTCTTCCGTCGCAAACATGCCAGTCATCGATGGCTCGCTGGAGTCGAGCATGGTAACGAGCAGTGTTGCGGCGTTGACCAAACGCTCATGTGTCGCCGCCAAATGGGCGAGCATTACAGAGGACGTTATGCCACCAGCGCAGACTCCTAAGAGATTGATGTCCGGGCTGCCCGTGATGCTCGTGACCACCCGGATGGTCTCTTTAATGGCAGCAATATATTCGGCCAGGCCATGCTCTCGAAATTCTGGCCCTGGATTGCGCCAGCTGATGGTAAAAAACTGAATTCCGCGGCTGACCGCGTACTCGGTCAGGCTGCGTTTCGGCGCCAAATCCATTATGTAATATTTATTGATTTGCGGTGGCACTAGCAGCAGCGGGCGTTGGTAAACTTCTCGTGTAGAGGGCCGGTACTGGAGTAGTTCACAAAGCTCGTTGCGGTAGACAACTGCCCCGGGTGTTACACCTATGTTCTCGCCAACTTTAAAGGGGCGTTTGTCGACCTGCGACGGCATCCCGCCGTTGTGCAGGAGATCATCAACAAAGTTCTGCAGACCTTTCAGAAGGCTCCAACCACCGGTATCGAAAGCACGTTTGAGAGCGGCCGGATTGGTAAACAGGACGTTAGTAGGGGAGAGCGCTTCGGTCAATAAACTGATGGCAAAGCGCTTCTGTGCCGGTGTTTTCCAATCTGAGCCGTTGGCAGCCTGTTCGTTAACCAGCTCCAACATCGTACTACGCCACGCCAGATATCCCTGCATCAAGGCGCGGAAAAAGGGGTTCTCCTTCCAGGCGGGATCGTTGAAACGTTTGTCCGAGGGCTCCGGCTCAATTTCCGACCGGCCGATCAAAATATTGAGTAGTTCCTTGCTGAACTTCGGTAATCGCTCCAGCGCCTTGCTGCGCGCGTGGAAGAGGCCGCCCAAGAAGTCGGTGATGCTGGTCGCGAGATCTCCCAAATCAAACCCGATGAACAGGTTGGGGCCGAGGATCGAATTAACCGCTGGAGCTACGTCTTCAGCTGTCGACTCAGCTTCTTGAGCAGTCTCGGGACTTTGCGCGTAAACACTCTGGTCCTTTGCTCCTTCTGCTTCCATATCCCACCTTCCACCGCGTTAGCCACGGCCATCGGAACGACAGCCGGCTGCGATGCCTGCCAGCAGATCATAGTACATACAAGTGCTGGCGACCCAAGTGCCGAAGCGTTGCGAAAAGGATGTTAGGTCAGATGTGCGACAGTTCGACTGGTTCAACAACCCAATGCGCTGAAATCGGTTCCTTGATCGACCGAGACCGGTTTGTCGGACAGTCCGCGAACACTCTTGCGCGAATGCAGGTTCATTGTGAGAACTCGGCATAGCTGAAAAGTTCTCCCCTACCGGCGCGTGCGGCCGGTAGGGAAAAACAGCGAGGTAAGGCTGATCCCGCAGCGTCGACCGCGATGCTCGTCGGCTTGGCTGGCTCAGACGCGCCGAAGTGCCAATATGCTGCCCTCGCCGTCGGCCGCTACGTAAATTGTGCCGCTAGGATCCTGGGTTATCCCCGCAAACATTGTAAGCGGACCTTGCAGTAGTCCTGGAATCCCCATGAGCGGTTTGGCGATGACGCCGGGGGGTGTTCCGACAGGCAGATTAGTCGCGATAACCTGGCGTTTGCGCTCGCGGAGAGAATAAGACACAAGCTCATGGGCCCCTGAGTCCACGACGAAAAGTTCATCGCCAGCCAGCAAAATTCCCTGTGGCTCCTTAAGATCTTCGAGCACCGGTGCGATGCCGCCATTTACGCGTACGATCCGACCTCGACCAGCTTCGGCCACGTAGCAGGAGCCGTCAGCCGCGGCTGCGATGCCGGTCGGTCGCGCCAGCCCTTGAGCCGCGACTTTTATTTCCTTGCCGGAGATAATCAAGACGCGTCCTTCGCCGCCTTCCGCGACGACGATCGCACCGCTGGGCGCCAAAGCGACCCCGTAAAGTTCATTCAACCCCTTGGCGTGCTCGACCATCTCGTGCGTTAGCGGGTGATAGGAAGTGACGTCTCCCGCTGAAGTAGTGACTAATAACATGCCGTCCGTGCCCGTACCGAGGCCGCGGACGAAGCCGGGAAAATGTCCATCGAACAGCATGCCGACACGCCGTTGAGAGCCCTCACGGTCGACCGCCGCCATACTGATGCCGTCGGCTGCATAGAGCACGCCGTCAGTCGAAAAGGCCAGTCCTGCCGGACCACAGAATCCTGGTTCAACCAGTCGCCGTTCCCGACCGTCTGGGAGAATTTCCGCAACACCGCCGTCGACGAAATGCGACACAAACAGGCGGTCGTCGGAGCTCAAGGCGAAATTGTCGATTCCCGGACGAACTCTGGCAACTACAGTCTTATTTCGGCTCTGGAGATCAAAGCGCAAGATCTCTCCGGTGCGTCCCTGCGTCGAGAGCAATCTGCCCTTGCTGTCGAGCTTGACCGCGGTGGGTACCGCGAGGTCGCCGACGAAACGCTCTGGATACCCGCCATCAACGGGCACTCGCCAGATCTCATTGGCGCCGATGACGGGAAAATAAATGTTACCGTCAGGGCCGAGTTGCAGCGCGTTGGGCAAGGGGAGATTATCAGCAATTAGCCGTGGCTGGCGGCCATCCGCGAAGAGCTCAAACAATCGTCCACCTGGACGACACTCGTCCATGAAGATGCGATCCTCGTGAATTGTGATGCCGTTGGCGCCGGTAACATGATCAGCGATGATGCGAACCTGACCGTTGGGCGAACGTGCGCAGACCCGCTCGCTCATTACCTCGGTCGCGTAGAGAGTTCCTCTGGAATCAAACGCCAGGTCATCAGGCGCCACGATTGGTCCGCCAATTGGACTAATTACAGAGACTTCGCCCGTGCGCGGATCGATTGCACTTATTTGGCTGCCAAATGCCTGCGCGACATACAATCGGCCGTCGGGACCGAAACGCATACCATTGGCGCCATAGAGCGCGCTGGGTGGAGTTAAATGGTTACACTTCCATCCGCTGGCGACGCTAATCCCGTCGGTGGAGGATTTGTAGCGACTCTTTTCGGTCATGTTTTACCTCCTTTCAAAGCATCGAGTCCGCCAAAATATCCTGGATTTGCTCGATGAGCTCGATGTGACGCGCCAGGCTGCTTAGAGATTGTGCTCGTAGTCGTGCTCGACCATTGCATCGAGCTTGACTGCGGCTTCAGAGCTCAGTCCGATCTTGGAAGCAAAATACTTACCCCATGAGATCTTCTGCGGTGCCGGCCATGACTCCGGCTTCCACAACTGCGATCGAATGAAAGCCTTGGCACAGTGGAAGAAGCATTCGTGGACATGGACACGAATGGCCAGCTGCGGTGGGGTTCCATGCTCGGTCAGTCGATTTAGCAGGGCCGGTTCGATCGTTAATTCTGCGGTACCATTGACTCGCAAGGTCTCGCTCGTACCGGGAATGATGAAGATCACTCCAACGTGCGGATTGGCCAGGATATTCTGCAAGCCGAAGATGAGCTTGTTGCCTTTGCGATCTGGAATCGCAAGGGTCACCTGGTCCTCCACGATTACGAACCCCGGGCGACCGCCTTTTGGGGACGCGTCAAGGTTTCCTTGAGCGTCGGAACTGGCGAGTACCAGAAAAGGTGAGCGACTGATAAAATCGATGGCCATTTCATCAAGTGTGTTCATCACCTTCTTCGGTACCAGCTCGCCCGGCTCGCCGATGATCGAGCGTAACTGCGCTATGCTGCACACGCGATAATCGACTGAAGTTTCCATGGTTTGACCTCGAGTGAGAAATATCACGGCGCTAGACCCCACGTATAGGACCACATGGTACTTCCGTTTTATTGCATAGACCGCTTTGGCGGTCTGAGCGTGCCACCGAACACCTGAAGCTCACGGCCCTTAGGCTCGGCGCAAGCAATTCGGTAACACGAATCTATGCGTCATTGCAGGTCCAAGCGGGGGTGATGCTGACGTGAAAAAAGAAACCTTGGAGCCTTGTCTGAGGCCGCGTATGGGTGAGTGGCTGAGGTTCGTCAGTTAGCTGAACGAGGTTTTGCTTGAAGAATTGACCGGTTATCATGGTAAAAAATCGATGCCGTTTGAGACTCTGTGAGCAAACACCTCTTTGCCTTGTCGATGGTGCCTCTTGTGGCACTCGCAATTTGCGGATGCTCCAGTTCCGGTCTGCTTGGCACGGGACCGACCGAGCGCACCACTAACGCTCAAGGAGAGCCACTGGTCCGGCTCCAGCACGATCGTCCCGAGGGTCTCGACCTCGACAAGGACCATGAGGCGCCACCGGACAAGATAATCCCACTCGAGGTCGAATTTGCGACCCAAAACAAGCAGCAATTTGATGACCTGATGCGTCAGATCGCGGACCCGCATTCTCCGCAGTATCATCAATGGCTGACGCCTGAAGAGATGCACGCTCGGTTTGGTGAAAGCAAGCAACAGTTTGACGACGTTTTAAGATGGCTGCAGGAGCAAGGGTTCACGATTACCGACCAAAGCTACGGCACCAATGCCGATTACATCCGGTTCAAGGGCACCATCGGCCAGATTGAGAAGGCCTTCGATGTGCAGCTGGTGCTCCCAGAATATGACCACTATGCCGCCAAAAACGATCCCGCAATCCCTGCCCGGTTCGCCGGCGTCATCTCTAGAATAGTCGGCCTCGAAGAGGTCGGCCCGTTATACTGATGGGGTGCGTAATGAGCAGCGATTGGCGTTCCAAAGTAATCATTCGACAAGGTGACATAACCGAAGCTCGAGTTGATGCTATAGTCAATGCCGCCAACAATGACCTTAAGCTCGGGGGTGGCGTCGCCGGCGCGATTCGTGCCAAGGGGGGGCCCTCGATTCAGGAGGAATGTGATCGGCTAGGCCCGGTGCCGATCGGCGAGGCGGCTATCACCGGGGCGGGTAATCTGCCAGCACGCTACGTCATTCACGCTGCCAGCATGCGGTTGGGAGGACGTACCACGGAGCCGAGCTTGCGCGAGGCAACCCGCAATTCGTTACTGAGAGCCAAAGAGAAAGGGCTCGAGACGATAGCCTTCCCGGCAATCGGGACCGGAATTGCAGGTTTTCCTCTCGATCGGTGTGCCGAAATTATGGGGGCGGAGGTGCGCGACCATCTTAAAGGCGAGACCTCGCTCAAGCGCGTCGAGTTCGTGCTGTTCGATGGGCCTTCGTTATACATCTTTCAGCACGCATTTCAGAAAATCCCCGACTGACGGGCGTACAGGCACAGCGATGGACAGCATTCGCGCGTAGGCTGGCATCAGTGCGAAGTCCGGCTCGGCGCGAAACGGTAGCGGGTTGACATGTCTGGCGCTAGCCACCGAGGAAACTCGAAGCGACTTTAACGAACTCCGCGGGCTTCTCCAGGTGGGGGAAGTGGCCACAACGATCAATTATCTCGAGGCGCGAGCCGGCGATTCCCTTGCGATAGAGCTCACCGCACTCAACAGGCACGATCCGGTCTTGGCGGCCCCAAACGATTAGCGTTGGTAGGTCCCGCAGACGCTCCAGGAGAGGGGGCAGGGCGGGATCATGCATGTAGGGTTTCCAGCAGTAACGAGTGGCTGCTTCGCGGTTAATGATATGGGCCTCCCGAGCCTCAGGCGAGGGTTTGGTTCCAAACAGCAACTCATAATCGGCAACTTGGCTCACATCGAAGAACGAAAGTTGCCTGGTGCCCTCGGTTCCGTGCAAAAAGATGTCGGTGATTTCGCCTTCACGTGGCCGCACCCCGGCCGCATCCACCAGCAACATGCGAGTGAAACTTTTTGGCGACATCACCGCCATCTCAGCTGCGAGCCAGCCGCCGATGAAATGACCAGCCAGCACCGCATCGCTGAGATTAAGTTCCTGCACAATCCACAAATAGAAGCGGGACAGATCGACGAACGACTCCAGCCAGGGAGGACGCTCTGAGCCGGCGAAGCCGGGATGGGTGGGCACCACTACAGTGAAGCTGCGGGCAAGTTCGTCATGCAGGCGCAGCCAACCCAGATTGCCTTCGCTGCCATGTAACCAAAGTAACTGCGGCCCCGCGCCACCGATCAAATATCTGATTTGGGCGCCGCCCACCGTTACCGTCTTTTCTTCGAATGCGGGCATGTGATCTTCCTTCACCAAAGGCTCATCCCTAATCAGAGCAGCTATCTGGTCGGGGGAAAGTCCGATAGGGTGGAATGGTAAAATGTCGGGAGGAAGCGACAATTTCTATGGCGCCTGCTCGAAGGGGCCTGGCAAATCCAGTTCTCTACCAATTTCGCGGATCGCAGGAAGTACTTCTTCCTTCATCAACTCCAGGCAGCGCATGGTGTCCTTATGACTGATGGTGCCGTCATTGGTCCATACTCCGAGAATACCTGGACGCAATACCTCCAGCCCTTGGCGAATCTTTTTGATAACGGTCTTGGGGCTGCCGACCACCACACGATTGGTCTCCACCACCTTCTCCCAACCAGCGGCGTCAACACCACCATAGAGCGGATCGGGGCGCAGCGCGTGTTTGTACTGTTCCAATAGTCGCTTCGACCCCTCGCGAGAGTTGTACCCGGCTGGTGCCATGAAGTCAGCCGGCAGCGGGACGCGCCCGACCCCAGCGTTGCCCACTAGAAAGCCCTTTCCCACTTCCAGCGCTTTCTCATCGGTGTCCTGCACGTGGATACGCCAGAGATAGCCGAAATTCTGTGGTCCGGGTTCGTAGCCCAGTTCTGCCGCTGCCTTGCGGTAGAGGTCGGTCATCGACACTGTCACTTCGGGGTCAGTTTCCAAATAGATGTACGGATAGTGGTGGCGCGCGCACCACTCCAGTGTCTCGGGGCTGCCGACACCGGGAATCCAGATCGGAGGATGGGGCTTCTGCAGCGGCCGTTCAAACGGATTCACCACCCGAAAGTGATAGTGTTTGCCTTCCCAACGGAATGGTCCAGGTGTGGTCCAGGTCTTTATTATCAGGTCATGAGCTTCTTCAAATCGCTCGCGATTGTGAACCGGATTGGTGTTGGTCGCCCAACTCTCGATTCCGGTACCTCGGACGAAGCCTGAGACCAGCCTGCCTCGAGAGATCATGTCGATTTCGGCTAATTCCTCCGCCAGTCGGATCGGGTTGTCGAAGATTGGCAGTGGATTGCCGAGCAGCACGATCTTGGGTTTTTTGGTAATACGCGCCAGGATCGCGGCCTCGAGGTTCATCGCGGCACCGAGACAGGTGGGAGTGTTGTGATGTTCATTGAGCATCAGACCATCGAAACCCACCTCCTCTGAAAACTGGTATTCATCGAGGTATTCGTTGTAGAGGTCGGCCCCTAACTCGGGGTTGAAATGGCTATTCGGGAAAGTCAGCCGAACCGAACTCCGAAAGCTCCGGCGCACATCCTCTTCCGTGTAGGCGACGTAGGGTCGCTCAGTAAAACGCATTATAAACATTGGCTACATCCTCTCCGCTGTGCGATTTGGCAAGAATTGTGATTCCCCGCTCTTACCCTCGTCAGCGGTCATCCAGCGCCCGGGAAGGCCAGTGCTGCAGCCTGGTGACAGTTTCATATGACTCTTGGGCCACAACCGGCAGCCAATTGTGCGACCAAGTCGGCTGAAAGACTCATGACATTCGTAGATCAGCTGAGACCGAGCTGATACAAGCGATTGGCATTACTGAACACGATTTTCTGTCTTACCTCCAATGGCACGCCGGCAAAGTTTTCGTCGATGGTTTTCAACGAATTTGGAAACGTCGAGTCGGCATGTGGAAAGTCCGACGCCCACATGTAGTTGTCCTCACCGAAAAATCTCCAGGTCCCCGGTCCCAAGGGATCATCCTGGAAGGTTGCCATGATATTGCGCTTGACGTATTCGCTCGGCTTCATTGCCAACCGGGGGCGCGGATTCCCCATTTTGGAATAGACGTGGTCCAGCCGATGAACCCAATTGGGGATCCAGCCGACATCATTCTCGGCTGACACCACGCGCAGTTTTGGAAAACGTTCGAACACACCACCGTATACCAAACGCGTCATGCATTGCTCGACCACATGGATGCAGTGAATTTGCAGATCGGCCGGCGTGGGCATGAACGGCGTCGTGGTCATGCCGGAAACCAGTGGCTTATGCAGCGAGATCGGCAGTCCGGTGTCAGAGGCTACCTGCCAAAGTGGATCGAAGCTTTCGTGGCTGTAGGGAATGGCAATCGTATCGCTGGCGATTACAAGAATGCCCTTTAACCCTCTTTTGGCGAAACGCTCGATTTCCGACACATCGGGCAAACTGCTCAAGGAGTAAAGGCCGATCCCGGCGAACCGCTTGGGTGCATGAGCGCAGAATTCTGCCAGCCAGTCATTGTAGACTCGAATACAGGCCTGCTGCAGCCTGGTATCGGTCATACTGAGCAGAGCGATACCCAGGCTCGCGTACAGGACTTCGGCGCAGACCCCGTCACGGTCCTGGTCCTTGATCCGTTCGACTGGATCCCATCCACTCGGACGCGCAGCCTCGTAACCGTGCTTCATATGCTCGCGCAGTTCTTCACCGCTGCGGCCGGCGGCAAACACTCCGGCAACCGTCAGCGGGGCAAGGCCCGGCCCGACGAAAACAAATGGGGCGCTGAGCGCCAGACCGCTGGCGCCCTCTCGCTTGACGACTCGTGGGGCATTGTCGCGATACTCACGGTCTAGTCGTTCAACCCACAAATTGCCCGGCTCCACCATATGCGAATCTGCTGAAATCACCTGCATGTTTGCCATTGTGCTTTTCTCCCGGACTGCTGACTTTCGATTTTCGATCATGCCACCTGCTGGCCGGAGCGGAGGACGCGGCCTGGCAACGCCCCGCTGTGTGCTCCGTGCTCATAAAGCACGGTTCCATTGACGATGGTGTACTCGACTCCCTCGGCCGGGGTTACCATCCGCCGCCCGCCACCGGGCAAATCATGGCGGATCTCCGGACGCTCAGGTGAACCGATTCGAGCAAAATCAAAGACCGTGATATCCGCCGCCATGCCTACCTTCAGTTCGCCGCGATCGCTTATTCCAAAGAATCGAGCGGGTTCAGAACTAATACGCTGCACGGCTCGCTCCAGGGTAATCGCCTGTCTTGTGCGAACGAAATGGCCTAGCAAATAGGTTGGGTAACCCGCGTTGCACAGCATGTCGACATGAGCGCCCCCGTCCGAGATTCCGATCATCGTCCGCGGATCACTGAACTTGCGCGCCACTCGGTCCTCGTTGATGTCGAGCAGCGGCATCATAAACGTAAGATTCAGGTCGTCCTCCAGCACCATATCAAAAAAGACATCCAGCGGGCTGGCATTGCGTGCCCGGGCCAATTCCGTGATCGTTTTCCATTGCGCAGATTTAAGCGCGGGATTTATCGCCTCCTTGACCCGGGCGCGGTCCCACAAGCCGCGAAGAATCGGCCGACGCGCGAGCTCACTTTCGAAACTGCGGCGGAACTCCCGGCTGGAATATAGCTCCTTCTGGGCCTGAGGAGATTTGTCACCAAAGGCCGGCTTGATTGAATTCATGCTGCCAAAGATGAAAGGGTTGCGCAGATTGAACTCGACAATTAGCGGGCGCGCCGCCACCTGCGGCCGACAACCTCGTGCAAGCAATGGCGCAGCTCGCTCCAGCGTCTGCTGCCAGGCTTCCGGTGCGTCATCGCGATCACGCAAATTCAGCCAGGTTACCGGCCGTTCACTCTCACTCGACAGGAGATCAAGCAGCTCGTATTCATCTTCGGAGAGTCCACTTGGCTGCTTAGTCAGAGCAATCTCGATAACGCCGTGCCCAGCTTCGCGTAGCACGCGAGCATAGCTCCGGAGCTCATCGAGGCTGGCCTTACGACAAGCCAGCGGCAACCCTTTGTAGCCGACATGCTGAGGCATCACCGTAAGGGAGAAACCGAATGCGCCAGCGGCCAGCGACTGGCGCAGCATGCTTGCTATCTCCCTGATCTCGGCCTTGGCGGCTGCGCGCTGCATCGCTGCCTCGCCCATCGACCAATGCCGGAAGGGCGATAACGGAGCCAGAAAACCCACATTGATTCCGATGCCTCGGCGCTGCGCGGCGTCCATATACTCGGGAAATGTCTCCCAATCCCACGTAATACCCCGACTCAGAACCGGATAGGGAATGGCCTCGACGTGGACCAGGTTCCACGTTGCCACGTCGCGATCGGCGGGCTTGCACGGCGCCAGGCCAACTCCACAATTGCCCATGATAACCGTCGTCACGCCGTGCCAAGAGGAACACGTGAGGAGCGGGTCCCAACAGATCTGCGCATCATAATGGGTGTGCGGGTCGATAAACCCGGGTGCAGCGATAAGTCCGTCCGCGTTAATGATCCGCTGAGCAAGACTGGAACATTTTCCGATTTCGACGATGCGGCCTCGCCCAACCCCGATATCCGCCGAATATCGTGGCGCGCCGGTTCCGTCGATCACCGTGGCATTGCGGATGACCAGATCGAGCGGCATAAAGCGTCCTCCGAAAACTGCTAACTTGTGCGTAGGCGTGCGCCGCGCTGATGTCAAGTCGAAGTCGATCGCTGTCAGCTCAAGCCAGCCGAACGCCTCGTGCCACGGTTCCTCTGTTTTTGAGCGTGCTTCCGTTAGCGTCCGGCAGCAGCCGTCAATGCCTCCGCTGCCTCGAACAGACATTGCTCAGTCGTCGGCCAATCGATGCAAGGATCAGTTATCGAGACGCCGTATTTCAGGGCGGTACGATCCGGCACCAGGGGCTGATTCCCAGGGCCGATGTTACTCTCCAGCATCACTCCCATAATCGCGTCGCCGCGATCGCAACGCTGCTCAATAAGAGCCTTCAATACGGCGGGTTGCTTGGTGTAATCCTTAGCGGTTTGTGCGTGAGAGCAATCGACCAGAACGCGGGGCTCGAGCCGGGCTGCCCGCAACAGCCGACAGCATTCTTCGATACTTCGGGCATCGTAATTCGGGCTCTTGCCACCTCGCAGTACGACATGAGTGTCGGGATTTCCGGTGGTCCTGACAATAGCGGTGAGTCCATCCTGGTTGATACCCAGGAAGGAGTGCGGGTGGCGGGCCGATTCTATAGCGTTAATCGCGACCTGGAGATTTCCGTCGGTCGAATTTTTGAATCCCACTGGCATCGAGAGCCCACTTGCCATCTCACGGTGCGTTTGCGATTCAGTGGTCCGGGCGCCAATCGCTGACCACGAGATGAGGTCAGCGATGTACTGCGGCGTAATCGGGTCGAGCATCTCGGTGGCCGCTCCCAGTCCCATTCGGTTGATTTGCAATAACAGTCGGCGTGCTATGCGCAGCCCCTCCTCCATCTGGCAACTGTCGTCCATCTTCGGATCATTGATCAGTCCCTTCCATCCGATGGTGGTTCGGGGTTTTTCGAAGTAGACCCGCATCAGGATGAACAATTGCGAATTCACCTGAGCGCTCAAGCGACAGAGCCGCTCCGCGTAGTCCAAGGCGGCCTCTGGATCGTGGATCGAGCAGGGGCCGACAATACATAGCATGCGGTTGTCCGCACCTTGCAGGATCCGGCGGACAACTTCGCGGGTTCTTACGACATTGGCCACGATGAACTCGTCCACCGGAAGTTCATTTTTGAGCAGGCGGGGTGCAAGCAACGGGGACGTCTCAACTACGTGCAGATCCTGTATTTGATCAGTTCCCACGGCTTCATACTTGTAGCGGAATCGAACGCTTCGGTGAAGAGAGCTATAATTTGCGCAGCGGGATCAACGATAGGCCGTTGCGCAGGTAGAAAGTCACGAGGGAGAAGAGCTGCTGACTAAACCAGCTGAGATGCCGGGCGCCGTCGCGCCAGCCTCGCCGCCGTGGTACCAACGCGTATCATTCTGGCGCTCGCTCGCAGGAATGGCGTTGGCCTTGGCGCTAGGTTGCGCTGCCGTGGCGCTCGAGACGGCCTCAGAGCTATCTGTACGGTCCACGGCGTTTTATCACCGGCTGCAGTTTTTGCGCTCGCGCATTGCGCAGTTGCGTACACAGGCCGCGAATGCGGAGCGATATCTGGCGGCCCTACGCGCAGAACGCGCTGCCCGCGCTGATGTCAACCAGGTCCTATCCGCTGATGACGCGATCGTCATACCCCTCAAGCTTGACCGGACAGGTGACAGCAGCGGGATGGTCGTCATCAGCAGGAAGGCTGGCAACGCGATAGTTGAAATAGCCGGTCTGCCGCCTCCGGCGGCTGGAGCGACCTACGTGCTGTGGTGGCTACCAGCGCGGGGCCAGCCGATAAAGGTCGGCGACGTTACCCCACGGCGCGACGGTCGGTTGTCCCTTACGGTCCCAATTTCACCCGGAACACCGCATATTGCCGGCGCAGTCATCACCCTCGAGCCGCGCAAAGCGGACCTGAGATCCTCCAAGCGAGTAGTTGAAGGGAAGGTTCCGTGAGCCACGTTGAACCCGATGAGACATAAAAGCGGGACACGTTCGAGCGATCGATCGAGCCGCAAACGCGCGAACGCATCCCGGCCAATACTGACCCATTTTCTCGGCGACTCGGAAGTGAAGGCGAGCAAGCACTCGATCGCGCGGGATTGGGGTGAGCCGTTATGGCCCGCCCGAGCGCTACTGATCCGAACCGAGCCCGTGCCCCGAACAACCGATGTCATCGTCGTGGGTGCGGGGCTGACCGGGGTATCGGCCGCGTTCCATCTCGCTCGTGCTGGCCTACGCGTGATCGTCTTTGAAGCGGCAAATATCGGCGACGGAGCAAGTGGCCGTACTGGCGGAATTGTTCTGGAAGGAACAGCGATTGGTATTCGCGCAGGTGTCGACAACTGCGTACCCACGCTCGCTCATTTGGTTAGAGAACTCGAGATCGATTGTGATTTGCAGCTGCCTGGATGCTGGGAAATTGAGCATAAGTCGGGTAGCGGGTGCGGCGCGCTGCCATGGCGGGACGACGGCATTACGATTCGGATCGCCCGTACCGTGGCTGGAGGCAGCGTCGAGCCACGCGCTTTGCTCTTTGGTCTGGCTGAGGCGGCCCAGCGGTATGGCGCAAAGATCAAACCGCAGTGTCCAGTTCGCCGAGTAAGGATTGCCGGACCCGCGGTGGAAGTCGATGAAGGCGTCGTTGAAAGTTCAAAGATCGTGGTGGCCGTCAATGCCTGGACCTCAGCGCTGCTCGCCGGCTTACCAAAAGTGCACAGTGCACTGACATATGCTTGTTCTACCGAGGCGCTTCCGGATCGCGTACTGCGTGAATTGGGGATGGCTGAGAGGATTCCCTTTTACACAGCGGACAGGCCGTATCTCTGGGGCCGTATTTCGGCACGTGGAGAAATTGTTTTTGGGGCCGGGTTAAAGCACGGGGCACCTGCAGAGCTCGAACGGACTTCAATTGCCACTGAAGATTCGCGAGCAATTCTACAGGCTCTGGTGCGTCGTGTTCGCGAACTTAATCCGGTGTTAAACAATATACTGATTCGGCCGCAATGGGCGGGCCCGATCGCGTTTACCGACGAGGCTCTACCATTGCTCGGCGTCTATCCGCCAAACCCAGCGATACTGGTCGCAGGAGCCTATGCCGGTCATGGAGTGGCTCTCAGCGTGCGTGCGGGCGAACTGATGGCACGCGCAATTTTGTACAATGAGCCGTTACCAGACTGGGCTAGTTTGGTGAGATGAGCTTGCCTTGCGAGCTGGCAGTACTCAGCAATTTCGCAGCGAACTCGGTCGCGCCAGAAACGGGTCTTGAAATTAGTGATCGTCTGCGGCAAATTGTTAAGGCTGCGTTGGGGAGGTTTCGCTCCCGCGATTCGTGCAAGTCACAAGCGACTCACGTGAAATTTGCGGGAAGAGACGGCCGGGGCAAGGCGAGCCCCGGCAACTTTGAGCCATCGAGTCGAAGCCGTTGACACTAGTGAGGCTCAGAGATAATTTTAAGTTTTGCCTCTGCGACGCACGGTCTTTGAAAACTGAATAGCAGTGCATGCCTTTAATCGGGCGGCGGGAAGATCCGACCTGTCCGATTCCATTTGAGTGCGGTCAGTCTCATCGGGTGGTATTAGATGCAACCCGATGTTCAGAAATTAGAGCCTTTTTTGGAGAGTTTGATCCTGGCTCAGAACGAACGCTGGCGGCGTGCCTGAGACATGCAAGTCGTGGGAGAAAGTCGGGGCAACCCGGCGAGTAAACCGGCGCACGGGTGAGTAACACGTGGA